>JAKCFM010000001.1 GCA_025041195.1 Halobacteriales archaeon YIM A00013 | reverse complement strand
TCCGAACGCCGGCCCTGGCGTCACTGTGACGACGTCGACGATCCGAGCGCCGGTGGTGCTCGCGCCAAGCTGTCGGCTCACGATCTGGGGCGTCTCGTTGCCCTCAAGTGTGGCACACAGCGACAGCTCAAATCCGAACTCGTCCACACAACCGCTTCGAACGGCCTGAACAAAAGCGACTCGTCAGCGAATCGTCTGGTTGTCTGGCCCACGCTGGTTCGACAGCTGGTGGGCCGCTCTGGACCAGGTCAGCGAACTCGCACGGGAGCGTAGATCGGGACACAGCGACTGCATGGCCGCCACGCAGGGGGTGGCGAGTGACTGTCAGATTTGGTGAGCGGCGCGAGTCTGAGAAACAGCAGGTTTATGCTCGCCACGAGGGTAGGTGACCGTATTACTAACGAGATGACAAGGGAACACCGACAACCGGAGGTGAACATCGGTCTCGTCGGCCACGTCGATCACGGTAAAACGACGCTGGTTCAGGCGCTCAGTGGCGAGTGGACCGACCAGCACTCCGAAGAGATGAAGCGCGGGATATCGATACGGCTCGGCTACGCCGACGCCACCTTCCGGCGGTGTCCCGAGATGGACGCCCCGGAGTGTTTCACCGTTGAGACGGAGTGTCCGGACGGCACTGAGAGCGAGCTCGTTCGAACGGTCTCGTTCGTCGATGCTCCCGGTCACGAAACGCTGATGGCAACGATGCTCTCGGGTGCGGCGATGATGGACGGCGCGGTGCTGGTCGTCGGGGCGAACGAGCAGGTCCCACAGGCCCAGACCGCAGAGCACCTGATGGCGCTCGATATAATCGGCATCGAGAACATCGTCATCGCACAGAACAAGATCGACCTCGTCGACAATCAGACGGCCCGCGACAACTACGAGCAGATCAAATCGTTCGTCGAGGGAACCGTCGCCGAAGACGCACCGGTGGTCCCGATTTCCGCACAGCAGGAGGTCAACATGGATCTCTTGATGCAGGCGATTGAAACGGAAATTCCAACGCCGGAGCAATCACCCGATACGGATCCACGAATGGAAGTCGCACGGAGTTTCGACATCAACCGACCGGGAACCCGATTCGATGAGCTCCACGGCGGCGTGCTCGGCGGGAGTCTCGTGCAGGGTGAGCTCTCGACCGAATCGGAGCTCGAACTCCGGCCGGGCCGCGAGTTCGAAGAGGGCGGACAATCCGAATACCGACCGATCACGACGACGGTTCGGTCGATTCAGGCAGGCAACGAAATGCCCGATACCGTCGGGCCGGGTGGACTGCTTGGGGTCGGCACTGGACTCGATCCATCGATCACCAAAGGCGATGCGCTCGCCGGACAGGTCGCCGGACCACCAGGTACGCTCCCGCCAACCTGGAACGAATTCGAAATCGAAGTCGAACTGCTCGATCGCCTGGTTGGTGGCGACGAGATCGAACCGATCAACACTGGTGAGCCCCTGATGCTCACTGTTGGAACCGCTACCACCGTCGGCGCGGTGACAAGTGCGCGCAATCAGGAGTGCGAAGTGAATCTCAAACGACCAGTGTGTGCCGAACCCGGCGCAAAGATCGCAATCAACCGCCGTGTCGGCACGCGCTGGCGGCTCATCGGCGTGGGAACGCTCGTTGGAGAGTAACGAACATCGAAACTGAGCATGGATCGAGTCGTCCTTGACACGAACGCGTTGATGATGCCGGTCGAGTGTGGTGTCCGCGTGTTTGAGGAACTCGATCGACTGCTCGAAACGTACGAGTGTTACACCGTCGAACCGGTGGTTGCAGAGCTGCAATCGCTCGCCGAGAGCGGTCATGGCACCGAATCGACCGCGGCGCGCGTTGGTTACGATCTCACAGACCGCTGTGAGATACTTGAGACCGAGGCGACCTACGCCGATGACGCACTCGTCGAACTCGCAGACGAACGAGCGTGTGACTACGTGGTCACGAACGACAGACCCCTGCGTGACCGCCTCTCTGTCGCAGTAATCTGTGTAAGGGGTCAGAACAAACTCGCTATCCAGTAACTATGTACAAACGGGTCAGACTACGCGATACGGTCGAGGTGCCACCGCGGCACCTGGCCGACGTTTCGGAATCGTTGGTGAAACAACTGCTACAAGACAAGCTCGAAGGACGGATGGACGAAGACGTTGGCAGCGTCGTCAGCATCGTCGACGTTGTCGAAGTCGGTGACGGTACGGTGTTGCCAAACCGTCCAGGAGTCTACTACGAGGCGGTGTTCGACGCCGTCACGTTCGATCCACAGATGCAGGAAGTGGTCGATGGCGAAGTCGTCGAGGTCGTCAACTTCGGTACCTTCGTTGGCATCGGGCCGGTCGATGGCCTGCTCCACGTCTCACAGATTTCCGATGAGTATCTGGCGTATGACGAGGAGAATCAGCAGCTCGCATCGCGCGAATCGAACAGCACGATCGGGGCGGGCGATTCCGTCCGTGCGCGCATCGTCACCAAAAGCATCGACGAGCGCAATCCGCGTGACAGCAAAATTGGTCTCACGGCCAAACAGCCAGGCCTTGGCAAGCTCGGCTGGCTGAAAGAGCGTCGGGAGCAGGAACCGACCGCCACGGGTGAGTGACCGTGGCGAACAAACGCCTCGCCTGCCGAGAGTGCCATCTCGTAAACGACCCTGACGCACAGAACTGCACCCAGTGTGGTTCGAGCAGTCTGACCGAGGACTGGGCCGGCTATGTGGTCATCGCCCATCCCGAGCGGAGCGAGGTGGCGGATGAAATGAACGTCACCAGCGCTGGTGCGTATGCGCTGAAGGTTCGCTGATCGTGCTCACACTCCCGCCGTCGCTACGGTCGGCACTTAAATCGCCGATGGGAGCCATCTACACCGATCCAGACGAGCTGTTGGCCGCGGCTGACACGCCGGTGATCACCGTCGGCGATGTCGTTACCGAGACGCTGTTGGCAGTGTGCACACCGGCCGTCGCCGTCATTGACGATCAAACACAGCGGACGCCACTCGATTCGTCGATCGATCGGGCTGCGTTCTCGAACAAACGCTCAGTTGTCAACGACGCCGCCACGATCTCAGCAGCGTTGGTCGAGGCGCTCGGCGCGGCCATTACAGCCGACGATTCGACCGTGATCGTTGTTGATGGCGAAGAAGATCTGGCGACGCTTCCCGCGATTTTGCTCGCCCCGCCGGGTGCAAGCATCGTCTATGGCCAACCGGATGTCGGTATGGTACTCGTCACTGTCGATACGGCGGTTCGTGACGACTGCAGGGAGCTGCTCGAACGAATGGACGGCGACGTAGACGAAATGCTCGATTTGCTCGAAACCAACGCGGTGAGCGGGTGGTGAGCGCCTATTTGCTCGCTGATCCGTATCAAACAAATAAAGTACCCCCCTGTCCTTTAGGGGTATGCAACCTTACATCAGCGATCGGACTCGGCGCGTCCGCTCCGTTTGGCGGTTTCGCAGGGGAGAGACGCACGATCGCGGAGTCAACAACCAATGATACGGATTGAACTCGACCGGATCCACCTCGAACTGTTGTTGCTTTCTGGCCTGTTCGCTGCGCTTTCGGGCGTGGTGTTTCAGCCGAATCTTCGATACGGCATCAACGTCGTGCCGCTTGGCACGTTTGCTGGCGTTGCGGTCATCGGCATTATCGTGCTGTTGCTTCGAAGATTCACCGGGTGGGATCTTGCTCGACTGCGATCGATGATCTGGTTCGGTCTCTTCGGTGGATTTGCCGGCGCAATGCTCTCTCGGATTGCTGTCGGCTCGACTGAGAAAATGCTGTTCGGCACCGTTGGGGGTGCTACAATGTCGATGGCGTTGGCGATTGGAATGAAAGTGACGGTCGTGATCAAGAGTCAGGACGACGCAGCCCGCGAGGCTGTCGATCGAATTCTTGAGCAGAAAAACGTCTACACAGCCACCGAACAGTTTGAAGCGAACACGAGTCGGGCGAGCGAAACGGAGCCACAGACTGACGACGACGGAAACTGGAGCTCTGCAACCGACGGCGGTGAAGCCGAAGATGACACGCTCGAAGCAACTGACGATCCAGGCTCTGAGAGCTGGGTCGAAGACGAGGCTGATTCTGGACCAATTCCGGTTATTCGCTCCATTTCGGACAGCGCTGAAGAGTAACGACCAAGAGCGAACTGAGTGGCCGACGTCGCTGCCCGTGAATTTTTCACTGGCGGGAGCCACCCACGACCATGGATCCCACAATCAGTACACATCTCGAATCGTTTGCGACGACCCTTGGGCCCGAGCGTGACGCCGTTCTCACAGAGATGGAAACGCTCGCCAGCGAGCGGTCATTTCCGATCGTTGGCGATGCTGTGGGCGGCTGGCTGGCCGTCCTCGCACGCATGGTCGATGCGCAGTCGGTTTTCGAGTTCGGCTCAGGCTTTGGCTACTCGGCCTACTGGTTTTCGCGCGAACTCCCCGACGACGGACGGCTCGTGCTCACCGATCTTGATGGAGAGAACCTCCAGCAAGCGGCCACGTTTCTCGATCGATCGCCGTACGAGGGAGCCACCAGCTTCGAACGCGGAGACGCAATTGAGACGATCGAGTCGTATGACGGACCGTTCGACGTGGTGTTGATCGACAACGAAAAAGATCGATACGCAGAAGCATTCGAAGCCGTCCGAGAGAAGGTCGCTCCGGGCGGCATCGTCCTCGCCGACAACATGATCGACGCCGGATCGATCGAGTTTCAATCACTCACGGAGTTGCTCTCGGGGGCGAGCGTCGAAACCACCGACTCCACGCGCGGAATTGCCGAGTATATCGACACGGTTCGCGCCGATCCGGCGTTCGAGACTGCACTCCTCCCGCTCGGAGAAGGGCTCGCCGTGAGCCATCGACGGTGAGTACGGACAGATCGTGAGAAGAGTTAGTATGGTTGACTGCCATATGATTGTATGCCAGGCGCAACCGATCAGACGCTGCGACCGTTTCTGTGGCGGGCAGAGCGACTCTATCCCGAGACAGAGCTCGTCTCTCGCGGGCATGATGGACTGACGCGATACACGTACACCGAGTATGCCGACCGCGTCAAGCAACTCGCCAGCGCGCTCCGGGCAACCGGTGTCACGGCCGGTGATCGCGTCGCCACGCTCTGCTGGAATCACCACCGGCATTTCGAGCTGTATTTTGCGGTGACGTCGATGGGTGCGCAGTTACACACTATCAATCCGCTGTTGCCAACCGATCACATCAGCCACATCATTGACGATGCGGGTGATCGTGTGGTGTTCGTCGATCCGTCGCTGCTCGAAACCGTGACTGAAGCCGTTCAGACAACCGAAACCGACACGATCACGCAGTTCGTCACCATGGGCGATGCATCGAACGCCAGCTCACTCGACCCGATCGAGGAGTACGACTCATATCTCGACGCCCACGACCCGGCGTTCGAGTGGCCGGCGCTTGCTGAGTCGACGCCAGCGGGGATGTGTTACACCTCAGGGACGACCGGAAAGCCAAAAGGCGTCGAGTACACCCACCAGATGCTCTGGTCGCACACAATGACCACGCAGTCGCCGCAGGGAATTCCGATCGACGACACTGATGTCGTCCTTCCGGTCGTTCCAATGTTTCACGTCAACGCGTGGGGGATGCCGTTTTCGGCCACGGCCGGCGGCGCAAAGCAGGTGTTTCCTGGACCGGCACCCGAGCCGGCAGAGCTGGCGTCACTGATCGAAAACGAGGCAGTCACCATTGCAGCGGGCGTGCCAACCGTCTGGCTCGGGCTTCAAGAGTATATGACACACACTGCGGTGGATCTCTCTGCGCTAGAGCGGGTGGTCATCGGCGGCTCTGCGGCGCCGGAATCGATGATCGACTGGTTCGATGGCCACGGCGTGGAGGTGCTCCACGCCTGGGGGATGACGGAGATGGCACCAATCGGGACCGTCTCACACACGAAGGCCGGACTCGAAGACGCGAATGCGACAGCAAAACGAGCAAAGCAGGGGCTCGCAGTGCCAGGCCTTGAGTTCCGTGTGGTGGACGACACCGGTGAAGAAGTCCCCTGGGACGGGGAGCAATTCGGCGAGCTCTGGGTGCGTGGCCCGTGGGTAACGACGGAGTATTTCGCAAATGAGCGCGCAACCGCAGACACCTTCGAGGATGGCTGGTTGAAAACTGGCGACGTAGTGACGGTGGACGAAGATGGCTATCTCGAAATCGTCGACAGAATCAAGGACGTGATCAAAAGCGGTGGCGAGTGGATCTCCTCGGTTGAGCTCGAAAACGCCATTATGGGTCATGATGGCGTCGAGGAAGCGACTGTGGTGGGCGTTGCCGACGACAGATGGCAAGAGCGACCGATTGCCTTCGTCGTTGCTGTTGCGTCCACACCGCACGACGAACTCACCGCCGAACTAGAAGCGTCGCTCAAAGAGCAGTTCCCGAAATGGTGGGTTCCAGACGCGTTCGAATACATCGACGCCGTCCCCAAAACGGCCACTGGAAAGTTCGCAAAGCGGGTGCTGCGAGCGGAGTACGATAGCACAGATGCGTTCGATGCCTCGCACTCTGAGGAGGCCATACCGGAGGAGTAAGCACCCTTCCACCAGGGTTACTTTACGATCGCCATCGAAGTGGCTCGTACGATGGAGTTGTTAGATGATACTGTCGTCCCCGAGTCCGCACGCAAAGCAAAACGGGAGGCGCGGGAGTTTGCCGAAGCCGAAATCGAGCCGGTTGCTGCGCAGTACTATCGGAGCGGAGAGTATCCCTGGGACGTGCTTGAGGCAGGAATGGACGCAAACATCGTCGCCCAGGACATCGGCGAATCCTACGGTGGCCGTGGCTTTTCACTCGAAGAGTTGCTCGCGATCGCCGAAGAGCTGTTTCGAGCCGATGCGGGCATCGGGCTGACGCTGATGCTCGCCTCATTCGGCGCGGAAATCCTCGAAGATCACGGCTCTGAAGCACAAAAGGAGACGTATCTCGAGCCGGTTGCAACCAACGACCAGATAACCGGACTGGCAGTTTCAGAGCCAGACGGTGGAAGCGATCTGGCGGGGATGTCGACCACTGCCGAACGCGTGGACGATTCGTACGTCATCAACGGAGAGAAATACTGGATCGGTAATGGTGTGGAGGCCGACTGGGTGACGCTCTATGCAAAAACTGACGACGACGAATCGAATCGGTACGGCAACTACTCGATTTTTATAGTGCCCACCGACACGGACGGCTACGACGCGGAGCACATTCCCGAAAAGATGGCCATGCGAGCGTCGAAGCAGGCACACATTACGCTGACAGACTGTGAAATTCCGGCCGAGAACAGAATCGGTCCCGAGGGAGCCGGCTTTTATATGCTCGCTGAATTTTTCAACCACGGACGCGTGATCGTCGGCGGCCATGGTCTCGGTCTTGGGGCGGCTGCAATCGAGGAGGCGTGGTCGTTCGTTCATGATCGCGAGGCGTTCGGGCGCACCCTCGATGCGTTTCAGTCGGTTCAGCACAGCCTCGCAGAGATGCGCATGGAGTTTGAGGCCGCACGGGCACTCAACTGGCGAGCCGCACGCACCGTCGCCAACAACGACCAACCTGGTTTCTGGGGTGCGCTTGCCAAAACGAAATCGACGGAGATGGCGACGATGTGTGCCGAAAACGGGATGCAGCTTCACGGCGGCCGGTCCGTGCTGAACGACCGGCGCATCGCACGCGTCTTTCGTGATTCGAGGATTCCGGTCATCTACGAAGGGGCAAACGAAATCCAGCGCAATCTCATCTACGGCCAGACGCCGACCTAGAAAAACTCCACGAGCGATGGCTCGGTTGCTGGAAGCAATCGATCCAGCGTCTCGATCGCCTCATTCGTGCCCTCGATCGTTTCGTATTCGGCAAGCGTCGACGTCGACCGATAGCCACTGACGATTGCACCCAGCGCAGAGATATCGAGTTCGATCGCAGCGGGATCTGAACTTCGAACGCAAGTGGCGCCATCGTCGGTCACCGTGAGTTCAAAGCGTCCATCGTTCCACGGGGCAACCGAATCAGTGATTTCGAGGACGACACTGCCAGTGCTGTCGTAATCAAGCACAGAGAGCGCCCGTTCAACGGCAACCACACGAAACATGGCGCCAGACCGACGCGTAACGGACACGCTCGATGGATCGGGCGTCAGCTCCCAGAGCAGGGGTTCATCGACATCGAACTGGAGCGAGGTGACCTGCGAGTCGTGATACCGGCAGTATCGTAGCAGTTCGCGGTAGGCACGCACGTCGCGATGGCTCCGCTCGTGAATCGTTAGCTGGCGACCGTCTTCGGTCTCCTCGATCGTGTAGACGAGATAGCCGACGAGCGTGCCATCGCGTGCAACCCCAGCGACGAACGGCTCCGTGCGATAGTCGAACACTCGCTTTTGCCACCACGCTTCCGTGCGATCCATCGCGAGGTCGTGGTCGTGATAGGCGCTGTACACCGCATCGAGAGCTGGAATGTCCTCGGGTGAAAGGTCCACGAAGGTTCCGGTAGTTGGCTCGTCATCGATGAATTCCAGTGCGTCCGGACTGCACGTGATCCGATACTGGTCTGCACACCGTTCATAGCCGAGGCGGCGATAGAACGCCGTGTCGAACGGCCACAACGCCGAAAATGCGATCTCTTTCTCTCGATACTCGGCGAGTGATTCGGCGAGCATCGTTCGAACATAGCCGTTTCGCCGGTGTTCAGGTGGCGTCGAAACGTTTGCCACCCCGCCAACCGAGTGCCACTCGCCGCGCACCCTGAGCGTATGCCAGTAGTGGGCGATCGTGCTAACGAGTTCGTCCTCGACGAAGAGCCCTCGGTTGTCCGAGAGCTGGGCCCAGGGAGGCGTCTCCTCCGGTTGGTCACCAGCCCTGGGGGTTACCTCGTGTGGACGAAACGCATACGCAGTGAGCGCTCGATACGCGGGGAGCTCCGAGTCAGCAACTGATCGATACGTCGGCATGCCTAACCCTTCCGAGCCACGACCAAAGCTCTCACTCCTTCGGTCAGGACTGATCGAGCAGAATCGCGGCGTCCTGTTCGAGCAACGGATCCGCATTCATCGTTGGAAGGCGCACCACATCGTCTGTCGATAGCTCGTACGCTCGGTCATCGACACCAAGAATCTCTCCAATGTCGCTGGTGATGCGGACCGTCATCCGTTCGATGTCGTCCGTGTCATCGGCTGGCGTCGGTGTTTCAGCTGGTGGCGGTGAAGCAGCCGATTCCTCCACTTCTTGAACGGGATCGGGATCGGGTTCAGGTTCAGGTTCAGATTCGGATACAAGGGGTTCATCCGGCGGAGGTGGTGGCGCTTCCCGGTCGGTCGTCGCGTCCTCGCCGGCACCCATGGCCGAATCCGCACGGAGCTCGCTCGTGGTGGCTGTAGCGTCGGCGGGTTCTGCAGCCTCATCATCATGCGGCGGTGTCGTTTCAGCGTCGGCTTCCTGTGTGAGAACAGTATCGAGCACGCGCGAGCGACTGTCTTCGATGGTAGCGACGAGTCGATCGAACGTCTCGCGTTCTTCTGTCGTCAATCCATCAACGTCGGCCGCCATTCCCGCGGCATCGAGACTCGCCTGTTTGACGAGCTTGCCGATCCGACGCTCATAGATCGATTCGACGGTCCGTTCGGCGGTGTTGATCTCGTCGGTCAGCCGCTGGACGTCGGGTGAATCAAAGGGGTCGGACACCCGTTCAGCGACGGCTTCGCGCTCTTCGCGGAGTTGTCGGACGAACTGTCCGGCATCTTGATAAAATGTGTCGTGCAGCTGCTGGAGGCTATCGATCTGCCGTTCGCGACTCTGGACTGATTGGAGCTCGTCAAGGTTCATTCTGGTGCCTTTTCAGCGTGTCCTCTGGTCATAAGGAAGATGCCAATGGACTCCCGGACCGTTACATTGCCGGCTGGGATCTTATGTGTTTCCCCACTCAGCTGGACGGTGCGTTGTTCGTCGTTGGTGATGGTGATTTCCGCCCCTGTGAACGCCTCCGGGACTGCCTCTCGTAGCGGCGAAAACGATTCGACGCCATCAAGCGACAGCTCACACACGGCCAGTCCACTCCCGCCGTGGATCGAGCCCGGCAGCCGGATCAGTCGATTGATGTCTGTCGTTACGGGTTCGTCGATCGGCACCGCACTCGCTTCAGTAACCGATTCGAGCAGCTGATTTGCGAGCGTGTGGCTGTACTGACCGGCCACGTCGAGATTTCCGGCGCTGAACTCCTCCGGACGGTCGAGAATCGCCTGGTACAACATTTTCCCGCCTTTCTCGCCGATGCCATCGAACGAGTGGAGACGCTCGATAGCAGCCGTCTCATCGAGCTCCTGGATGGTTTCAACGAGCGCACAGAGCCGGTCGTGGACGCGGCGTCCCCAGCCACCCGCCGTTCTGAGCGTGTGTTTCTGTGCCGGCGTCGATCGACCAAGGCCGGCAACCGTTTCTTCGCTCGTCAGCGCCTCAACGCCAGTGATGCCTTCGCCGAGCAGATACGCGGCGATTTCGCTGCGGGCGTCCCGATCGAGTGGACGCACTGCGTCCGTCCGGACGTGGACGTGATAGCCACGACTGCCGGAGAAAACGACCGTGAGCGCATCATCTTCGAATCCAAAATCCGTCCGCAAGAATTCGAGCAGTCGGAGCAGCACCGCTTTACAGGTTGCTAGCATTTCAGCGTAGCTATCGGTTTCAGGATCGACCGCCGGGAGATGATCGGCATCGAGGTCGAACACCAGATCAGATCCCAGCCATCCTTTGTCGGCCATTGAGCGCGCACCCGGATCGTCGTACTGGCCGGCCGAAAAATACACGTGCCGTGGTGATTCGTCCACCAGAAACGTCGAGAGATCACCAAGCTCGACGAGTGCTTTGTGACGGACCATCGTGGTTCCTGGACCCTCCGTAAACGGGATGAACCCCCACTCACGCAGTCCGGGTGCGGGCGGGAGCGAAAGCTCCGTTCGGCGGTAGTAATCGCCGAACCGACCCTGCAGGTACGCACGCGTCCGCTGGTTCATATCCTACGAACGGACGTGTGCACAAAGAACCTCTCGATACCCGATCAGAAACGAACGAATCGAGAGATCGTCTCTGCTAACCCGTCATCACCCAGTCGCAGATAGTAGGCGTCACCGCCGTCTTCGTAGTAGCTGGTGACGCGTCGCTCGACCTCAAAGCCGAGATGCTCGTAGAATCCAAGCGCCGCTTCGTTCGTCGTACGTGCGTGACAACTCACACCGTTATAATTTTCTGCGACGCCAGAAACGAGTCGACGGCCGAATCCATCGCCGCGAAACTCCGGTGCGACGGCAAGAAACAGGATGTAGCCGTCGCGTCGAACCGCTGCAAAGCCGATGAGTCGTTCTTCGGTTCCTTCTGAGAGATAGCAGTAGATTTTGGATCGTCGATACGCATCCGTGAAGAAGCCGCGTCGTTGCTGTAACACGCCATCGGATTGCCGAATCCGTTCTTTGAGGTCCCAGGCGTCGTCCACGTAGGTATCCTGGCCCGGGCGGACGATCCGGCGGTCAACGTTAACGCTCACTGGCTTTCGTTACTGCTGGAACGAATATAACTCCACCGGGGGTTCGTTTCAATGCAAATGATTGTTACGGCCGATGCAGAGCCAGAAGTTCTTTAGTACGAACTGCGAAGAGTTCGGGTATGATAGACGAGACGGTTGCGGAGATCAGCGAGATGCAGACACACAGTTCGTCTGTTGTCGCGATCAAGGCCGCACGCGCACTTGAGACGCTTACTGAGCGCGAGGCAGCCACCGTCGAGGAGTATATACGGGATCTCGAACGCAATTCAGGCGCGTTGCGGCGTGCGAATCCTTCACATGCATCGTTACACACCACACAGCGGACGATCGTCGAGACGGTCAGCGAGGCTGCGCCAGCCTCGGTGGATGTGGCAAAGCAGCTAACCGCGGAGGCAATCGACTCCGTCATTGATCGTGTTGAGACCGCAAAGCGCGAGGCTGCAGCGCAGTTCGCAGACAAACTTGAGGACGGGATGGTGTTGTTGACACACGATTACTCGTCGACGGTTCTCGAAGGTATCGAGCGGGCGGCGAGCGATGGGACGCATCTTCGGGTGTATGCAACCGAAGCCCGCCCCCGGTATCTCGGTCGGAAAACGGCACGCGTGCTCGGCGCGATCGATCGGGTGGAGACGGAGCTGCTAGTCGACAGCGCCGCCGGGACGGTGCTTGCGGACGTCGATCGGGTTGTCGTCGGGATGGACTGTATCGTCGAGGACCATCTGTACAATCGCGTTGGGACGTATCCGATCGCCGCCGCCGCTAGCACGGCCGACGTTCCCGTCTGGGTCGTCGGCTCCGGTGCAAAGATCATCGAGGACGGCTTCGTCTTCGAGAACGAGTATCGGCCGGCAAGCGAGGTGATGCTCGAGCCAGCTGAAGGGTTCAGCATTCGAAATCCTGCGTATGACGCCACCCCAACCGCGTTGATTGACGACGTGATCACGGATTGAGGCGCGTCATGGACAGTCAGCAGCTCACACCGGCCAACGGTGACAGTTGAACCTGTCAGATCGGAACGTACTCGTTCGTGGCTTCGCTGGCGTTTTTATGGAACAACCCATCGATGGCGATCCCGAAGCGTATTATGACAACTACGGAGCGCGAGAGTGGGAACGCCTCGACCGTGATCTGTTTCACCGGCTCGAGTGGGAAGGAACGATTGAGCAGCTCGATCGCTGGCTGCCGTCGGAACCGTCCTCGAATGGCTCACCGGCAGTTCTCGATGCTGGTGGCGGGCCGGGTCGGTACAGCGTCTGGCTTGCCAACGCCGGGTACGATGTAACGCTCGTTGATATCAGCGAGACACAGCGGTCGATCGCCCGTGAGAAGATTACGGAACAGGGGCTCTCGGATCAAATCGCTGTCGAGCGCGGTGATGTTCGGAATCTCTCGTTCGAAGATAACGCCTTCGATGCAACCTGTTGTCTTGGTGGGCCGCTTTCACACGTTCTGGATGATGACCAGCGCGCCCAGGCGTTCGCTGAGCTCCGTCGGGTCACCACTCCCGGTGGGCTTGTTTTCATCTCCGTGATGGGACTGCTCGGTGCGGTCTCGATCACCGTCCAGCTTGCCGGAACGGTCGAAGGCGACGATGACGATCTCGATTTGCTACCCGATCTCGTTCGCGAGCAAGAGTACACCGCAGCACTCGCAGCACGACACGGCAAGGAGGCGGCTTTGTTCGACTGTCATTTCTTCCGTCGTAACGAACTCGAACAGAGCTGCTTGGACGCCGGTCTTGAGGTGGAAACGATCGTGGCACTGGAAGGTGTCGGTGGCGTGCGACGCACCGAGTTCGACGTGCTTGACGACACCGACCGGGCGTCGATTCGGGAGCTGAACGATCTTCTCAGAACAGATCCCGCGGTCGTGGATTTCTCACCACACATGCTCGCCGTTTGTCGAGTGTCGACGGAGGAGTGAGAAACGATAATTCTGAACCACAGTCGTTCCGCACGCTCCACTCCCTGATTCAAATCCGTTGCTTTCCTTCTCCCGTCTCTCAGAGAACGGATTTGAACCCGCGACAGACGATCGACTCACTCCGTTCGTCGAACGACTGTCTGGCCGCGACGTTCACTCGCTACGCTCGCTCCACGTCGCGACGCCGGCCTCAAGAAATTACAACAACGAAAAACTACTATGGGTTCGGGCGGATTTGAACCCCGGTCGTTCCGCACGCTCCACTCCCTGATTCAAATCCGTTGCTTTCCTTCTCCCGTCTCTCAGAGAACGGATTTGAACCCACGACTGACGATCGACTCACTCCGTTCGTCGAACGACTGTCTGGCCGCGACGTTCACTCGCTACGCTCGCTCCACGTCGCGACGCCGGCCTCAAGAAATTACAACAATGAAAAACAACTATGGGTTCGGGCGGATTTGAACCGCCGGCCTCCTCCATGTCAAGGAGGTGTCATAACCAGCCTAGACCACGAACCCGATCCCGCTTACACTCACGAATAACTGGGAGGGATACTTGACCTTTGCGAAACTGACTGGCCGACGGCAGGCGATCGGGAAGTCGTGCCTGTGAACCTCTAACACTACCAACAGAATTAAGAGAATGTACACATATGATCATAGTAAGCCACTATCGAACATTAGTGTCCATTATGAACACGTATATCGAGCAGCTCACCGACGGTGAGAATTTGACCGAACAGCAGGCAACCGAGGCCGCAACGGCGGTGTTCGAAGGTGCAACGGAAGCCCAGATCGGCGCGCTGCTCGCAGCGCTCCGCTCGAAGGGCGAGACCGAAGCGGAGATCGCCGGCTTCGCCCGAGGGATGCGCAACGCCGCCCGAACGATCGAACCCGACCAGGCAAGCCTCGTCGACACCTGTGGAACTGGCGGCGATGACTACGACACGATCAACGTCTCAACGACGAGCGCGATCGTCGCAGCGGGTGCTGGCGTGCCAATAGCCAAACACGGTAACTACTCCGTCTCATCACAGTCCGGAAGCACTGACGTCCTTGACGCGCTGGAGATACCCGCCACCGAGGAACCGGCCGTCGTCGAAGGGCTGATCGAACGCCACGGAATCGGGTTCATGCACGCACCCGTCTTCCACCCGGCGATGAAGGCCGTGATTGGGCCACGGCGCGAACTGGGACTCCGAACGATCTTTAACGTGCTCGGACCGCTCACCAATCCGGCCGGCGCAGACGGTCAGATCGTTGGCGTCTACGACCCAGCACTGGTCGAAACGGTGGCGAGCGCACTCGCACGACTCCCGGTCGAACACGCGCTGGTGGTCCACGGCGACGGACTGGACGAGATCTGTCTCCACGGTGAAACAACCGTTGCGGAGGTGACTGGTACGGAAATCGAACAGTACACGATCGAGCCCGCGTCGTTCGGTCTTGATCGCGCCCCGGTCAAGGCGGTTGCTGGCGGCTCACCCGTTGAAAACGCCGCAACGCTCGATGAAATCCTCCGCGGGGAGCGAACCGGCCCAGCCCGGGAGATCGTGCTCGCCAATGCCGGCGCGGCGATCTACGTCAGCGGCGAAACGTCGACGCTCAAAGACGGCGTTGAACTGGCCGAGCAGGCGATCGACGACGGAGCTGCAAGCGCAGTGGTGACCGAGCTTCGCACCGCTTCAATCGCACGATGACCGGCGAACCAGTGCGGACGAAAATCTGTGGAATCACTGCCAAAGACGACCTGGAGCTCGCCGTCGGAGCGGGTGCTGACGCGATCGGACTGCTGGTGGATGTGCCAGTCGAGACGCCGCGGGAGATCGATTGTGCAACCGCACAGTCGCTGGTGGATGCGACGCCACCGTTCGTGTCGACCGTGCTGGTTACTATGCCCGACACCGTTGCGAACGCTCGCTCGCTCCACTCACGCGTCGGAGCTGATGCAATCCAGATCCACGGGCTCGACCCCACGGCTGTGCGAACGCTACACGAGAAAACCGAGGCTGACGTTATCGCGGCGGTCGCCCCCGAACGGGCACGCGAGTACGATGACTGCTGCGATGGACTGCTCGTCGACTCGTTAGACGACGACGGCGCGGGTGGAACCGGAACGACCCACGACTGGGACCAAACGCGTGCGTGTGTGGCCGAAACGACCACGCCAGTAATCGTCGCCGGCGGACTGACCCCAGAGAACGTTGCGGACGCCATCGAACAGACACGGCCGTACGGCGTCGATGTCGCGAGTGGCGTCGAACAGACTGGCGGGCGGAAACGGTCTAGCGCAGTGACCGCGTTCATCACGGCCGCGCGATCGGCGGAGGTGGATTCGTGACATCGCTGTCGCTCTCGCGGTCGGCATTCGTCGAACGCGCCACCGCTGACGACGAACCGGTCGTAATTCACACAACCGCGTCTCTCGATACCGACTGTTCGGCTGTTGAAGCGTACACCGCGCTCAACGAGCAGGGCTCGCATGGCTTCTTGCTCGAAAGCGGGGAGAAAATCGCCTCTAGCGACCCAAATGGAGCGTTCAGTCCATCCACTGGTGCCGACGACCGACACGCACGATTTTCGTTCGTTGGCACCGAGCCAGGCGCAGTCGTCACCGTCACCGGAAGCGACGTGACGGTCGAACTGCTCGAAGAACGATACGCCGGACTGCTCGACCCCGATCCACCCGGTGCGGACGTGCTTGAACGACTCGAAGGAGTGCTTCCAGACGTGAGCGTCTCGGGGCTCCCCGACAGACCACGACAGCGCCTCGATGGCGGACTCGTCGGCGTGCTCGCCTACGAAGCGGTGTACGACATGTTCCTCTCCGAGCTGGACTACGACCGACCAGAGTGTGCACACCCCGATGCACAGTTCGTGCTCTGTGACACTACCGTCGCCTTCGATCACCTGACAGACGAGGTCGAACTCGTGTTCACGCCGCTGCTCCATCCCGAAGACGACGCAGCTGCGGTGTACGACGAACTCCAGGAGCGAGCGACCGAGATTGGATCGACGCTTGCATCGTCGCCCTCACTCCCCGATGGGAGCTGTGATCTGTCACAGCTCGATGCGGGCGAACAGTCGATCTACGAATCGGCGGTCGATACCGCCAAACAGCACGTGCTCGACGGCGATATTTATCAGGGTGTGATCTCCCGAACCAGAGAGCTCACCGGCGATATCGATCCGCTCACACTGTACACGACGCTCCGATCGATCAACCCATCGCCGTACATGTATCTGCTGGACCATGGAGACAGCACGATTGTCGGCGCCAGCCCGGAAACGCTGGTCTCAGTCCACGATTCGACCGTCTCGATCTATCCACTGGCGGGAACGTGTAAACGAGGTGATAGCCCCGTCGAAGACCGAAAGCTGGCCGGCGAGATGCTTGCAGACGACAAGGAGCGAGCAGAACACACGATGCTCGTCGATCTGGCACGAAACGATGTCCGACGGGTGAGCCAGTCCGGCAGCGTGGCTGTCGAGGAGTTCATGAACGTCTTCAAATACAGCCACGTGCAGCACATCGAAAGCACGGTGACGGGGACGATGCAGCCGGAGCTGACGGCGTTCGACGCGACACGGGCTGCGTTTCCTGCGGGAACGCTGACCGGCGCGCCGAAAATCCGGGCGATGGAGATCATCGACGAGCTCGAACCGGAGCCACGAGGAGTGTACGCAGGTGGCCTCGGCTACTTCTCGTGGAACGGCGATGCAGAACTGGCGATCGTCATCCGAACCGCCCAGCTCACGCATCAGCCGGATGGCACCGACAGAGTAACGATTCAGGCCGGCGCGGGAATCGTCGCTGACAGCGATCCAGCCGCCGAATACGCAGAAACAGAACAGAAGATGGATGCCGTGCGCACTGCAATCGAAACGATCGACAGGCCCGAACCATGACGGAGGAACCAACGATCTGTGTGATCGATAATTTCGATTCGTTCACGTACAATCTCGTGGAGTACTGCAGCGAGCACGCCGACGTCTCTGTTGTTCGGAACACGACAGCACTCACGGATATCCGATCGATCGATCCGGACGGGATAGTGATCAGCCCTGGACCAGGACATCCAGCAAACGAGCGGGATGTCGGGGTGACGATTCCCGTGCTCACAGAGTTGAGTCCAACAGTGCCAACGCTAGGCATCTGTCTCGGCCTCGAAGCGGCGGTGTACGCATACGGTGGAACGATCGATCACGCACCCACCCCGGTGCACGGAAAATCCGCGTCGATCGACCATGATGGCATAGGCGTCTTCGATGGACTCGAATCTCCGATTCGTGGCGGGCGCTATCACTCACTCGTCGCCAGCGCCATCCCAGACTGTTTCGATGTGAGCGCAACGACAGTTGCAGAAATCAGCGACACTGAGCTGGTGATGGGCGTTCGTCACGAAACGTATCCGCTGGCTGGTGTCCAGTTTCATCCAGAAAGCGTTCTCTCAAGCGGCGGGCATCAGCTTATCAGAAACTTTCTGAGGCAACTTTAGGCGTTGTTCATCCGAAGCGACGTCTCAGAACCACAGATCTGACAGACGCTGACTCGATAGGGCTCGCGAGAGAACTGCGCGTTCTCCTGTTTCGAACTCTCGGTGAGAATCGTCACCGAAACGTCGTGTGGGGTCGATCGCCCACAATCACCACAGAGTTCGTGGATATCTGCGTGTTTGGCGTGCTGCTTGGAGGCTTTCATCAACACGTGCTACCCTGCAGCAGAGTATAAAAACCCACTTCCGTTAGGGGTCGTTTACACCGAAATTCGCAAGACGGGAGTCGATTTTCTGAATAACGGTTGGAGAACGATTCAAAGCGTTTAGAACCGTTTCTCAGTCCGTTTCATCCGTAAACAGTTGCGAGTCGCCCAATATATTTAAATAAACGAACGTGCCGACGCCAGGCCAACGTGCTTAGTAGCAGGGCCCGCAAAGTGCCAAGCACATGGATCAGGTGTTCGCCCCGTGGCGTATCGAATGGGTCGAGCGAGAGAAGTCGGAGAACGGGGGCTGTGTGTTCTGTTCATTTGACGAGGCAGAAACTGACAGAGAAAATCGGGTTGTCGCACGGAGTGAGAACGCCTACGTGCTGCTCAACAACTATCCGTACAGTCCAGGCCATCTGATGGTGATTCCGGGGGTGCACACCGGATCGCTGCCAGCGGTGTCAGAGGACGTGTTGCTTGAACAGGCGCAACTCCAACAACGGTCGATTCAGGCTCTCAATCAAGCGTTTGATCCCGATGGCTTTAACACGGGACGCAATCTTGGGAGCGGTGCTGGTGGCTCGATCGGAGAGCATCTCCACACGCACGTCGTCCCCCGGTGGGAGGGTGATACGAACTTCATGCCGGTAATTGGTGAGACGAAGGTGATCGTCGAGGCACTCTCTGAGTCGTATGATCGGCTGCACGCTGCCTTCCTGGCACAGGATGGGGCGGCGCAGTCGGATTCCGGTGCGGTCACACTGACGTTGTAATCCGATGAATTTCCCGAGACACCGATGAACAGGGCCGCTGCCCTGCGTCGCGTCGGACTGTTGGTACTCGCGGTGAACCTCGTGCTGGCGCTGGCCAAAGGTGGGGTCTATCTCGCCACGGGGTCGATCGCCGTGGGCTCGGAGGCGGTCAACAGCGTTGCTGATGCCGTTTACAGCATCGTGGTCGTCGGAGGGCTGTACGTGACCACCCAACCACCGGATTTCGACCATCCGCATGGCCACGAACGGATCGAACCGTTCGTCTCGCTGTTCGTTGCCATCGGCATCATCGGCGCTGGCCTTGCCGTACTGGGCAACGCAATCCGGTCGGTGCTCACGGGACACGCCGCTGTCGGTGGCACCGGCGCAATTGGAGTGCTGGCTGGTGCCGCAATCATCAAATTTTTGCTGTATCGATACTGTCTCCGGATGAGCAAGACCTACCACTCACCGGCAATCGAGGCGACCGCCCTCGACAACCGTGCTGACGTGTGGACCGCCGTGGCGGCATTGGTTGGTGTCATGGGTGGGGTCGCGGGCTATCCATTTCTCGATCCGATCGCTGGAGGGCTCGTCTCCATTGGAATTATCTACACTGGCCTGGAGATCGTGATCGACAACTTCGGCTATCTGGTTGGTGGCGCTCCTCCGGAGGATCTCCAGGCAGAAATCGTTGAGCGAGCACTCTCCCACCCTGCTGTCAATGGCGTTCACGACGTAGTTCCGCACTATGTGGGCCCGGAGATCGACGTGAGCCTCCACCTCGAAATTGAGGGCGACCGCTCGTTGTTCGATGCTCACGAAATAGAAACGGATGTCGTCACGTCGATCCGGGACATTCCCGAGATCGACGACGTGTTCGTTCACCTCGATCCAAAAGAGCTCGGCGAATGGAAGAACGATCAGGAGCGCTAGACCGGTTCTCCAAAGCAGTACACGCGTTCTGCACTCGTGACTTCGACTGTGCAGAACTCTCCAGGCTCGATCCCGTGCTCGCTCGCGTTCGTGATAATCACCTGGCGGTAGGCCTCGTCGTAGCATTTGACCGAATCACCGGTGCCCGGTTCGACAACGAGCACGTCGTGGGTCTCGCCGACCATCGACTCGTACGCTGCGCTGACGATGTCCATTTTCTGCTCGACCATTGCCGATGACCGCTCCTTTTTGATGGTCCCACCGAGTCCATCGAGGTCGGCAGCGTCCGTCCCAGGGCGTTTCGAAAACCGGGTGACGTTGATCTTCTCTGGGCGCGTTTCACCCATGAGCGCAAGGCTCTGTTTGAAATCTGCGTCGGTTTCAGTCGGAAAGCCAACGATGAAATCCGTCGAGAGCGTCCAATATCCGAGCGTCTCGTCAAACGTTTCGACCACCTCGAGATACTCCTCGACCTGGTGCTGGCGGCGCATATCGCCGAGGACGTCGTCCGATCCCGACTGCACTGGCGCGTGGATGAAATTGTACAATTTCTCGTTTTCGGCGAACACGGTCGCCAGTTCATCACGAATGCCGTGGAGGCCCTTCGGATTGGCCATTCCGACACGAACCCTGAACTCGCCGTCGATCGCACAGATTTCTTCTAGCAGCCGGTGGAGAGATCGCTCGCCGGTGTCCCAGCCGTAGACGCCGGTGTCCTGGCCGGTGATTCTGAGCTCTTTCGCCCCGGCATGGACCAGGGCGCGGGCCTTTTCGACGTTTTCCTCGATCTGCGGGCTGTCGATCTTCCCGGTCGCGTGTTTCGTGATGCAGTACGAACAGTCGCTCATACAGCCCCGAGCGATCGGAAGAATGCCGATCACTCCATCGAGCACGGGCTCGGTGTCGGGCGTCGTCGTCGGACACTCGCCGTTACGAATGGCCTCAGGGACAGCATCCCAGTGGAGAACGTCCGCAGAGACGTCTGCCGATTCGAACAGTTCACCCTGTGCAAGTGCCATACAGCCCGTGACAACCAGATCTGCGGATTTGTCCGACAGCTCTTTGGCCCGCGAAAGCATGTTCCGCTCGGTCTTCTCGACGACGGTACACGTGTTGAGAATCGAAACGTCGGCATCATCTGGACCGTCGGCCGGCCGGTGGCCACCGTCTCTGAGCATGCGCTCGATCTGGCGACTCTCACCCCGGTTGGCCGTACAACCGTACGTCTCGATGTGATAGCGGGCCATCGATAGCGTACCAACGACCCGAATCAGGAAAAACACGACGCTTCAGTGACGAACGGTCGCATCCTGGCCACACCCCCTTCAAAACAGTAAAGTGACAGGCAGGCCAACCCGGGGTATGAGCCTGGAAATCGAACATTCCTGCCCCGAATGTGCCAGCGAAACCACGTTCTATCGGACTGCAAGCACGCTCGTACAACTGGGCGAAAAGACGAAATGGTCGTGCACCAACTGTGAGTACGGCTTCGTCAAGATCGGCGAGATTGAATCGGACACAGACGTCCCAGCCTAACGCAGTCCAACCGATTCTGGACGAACGGGGAAGAAAGTAGTTCTCAGTTTGTATTCGTTGTATTTTCGATTGCCGTGACTACTGTTAACTTGTGTAATGTTATCAATTAACATTATACCCCCATTAACCTTCCGGATACTGAAAGTTTATATTATCTTGTGGTATACTATGACATGGAATCAATCCGGCCGGCACGACAGGAAAATGAGCACACGATCATTTGACAGCCCGAACGACGGAGGTCCCGACAGCGAGTGTATTGTCCTCGAACTGGAGGAGGGTGACGTAGTGA
This sequence comes from Halobacteriales archaeon YIM A00013, assembly GCA_025041195.1. GTDB lineage: Archaea > Halobacteriota > Halobacteria > Halobacteriales > Haloarculaceae > Halocatena. Next base: position 2,705,593 of record JAKCFM010000001.1, on the reverse strand, counting down.
TCTACGATCCAGCCAATCATCGCGCGTGGGTGCAGTCCGACGCGTCCGTTGAGATCCGTTCTCAGGTGTGACCCACAGAAAAACCTAAGCGGTTGGCAGTTCCTCTGCTTTTCGTGACGCATGTACTCGTCGTCGGAGCGTACGGCAGCGCTGGCGTTGTGGTCGCACAGACGCTGGCTGATGCAGGCTACGATCTCACGCTTATCGATGACGGCGACCCTGGCGGCGGGCTCTGTATTCTCCGTGGGTGTATGCCGTCGAAAGAACTGCTCTCTGCCGGCGCCCACAAGTTTCAGGTGACGGATGATCACAGACTGACCGGCCAACCGCCGGACGTCGATCTTGCGGCGACCGTCGAAACGAAAGATGCGCATATCAATTCGTTTGCCGCCCATCGTAGATCGACGATTGAGGAGCTCACAGACCGACCGAACGTTTCGTTCATTCACGACACGGCTCGCTTTATCGACGATCGGACCGTTCGAGTTGGTGATACAGAGATCAGTGGTGACTACGCGGTGGTTGCCACGGGATCGACCCCAAATATTCCTGACCTTCCCGGGATCGATTCCGTTCCCTACCAAACGAGTGCCGACGTGCTCGATAGCACGTCGTTCGGGGAGTCAGCGATTGTGATGGGCTTTGGATTCGTGGGAATCGAGCTCGCGGCCTATCTGGCGACGGCGGCTGGAATGGACGTGACCGTGATCGAACACGACGATCGTCCACTGGACGCGTTCGATCCGATGTTTGGCGACGAACTCCTCGATATCTATCGCGAGCAGTTCGACATCGAGATACTCACGAACACGACTGAGCAGTCGGTCGAGCGAGACGGCGACGGCGTTGCGATGACGATCACAGATGACGACGGCGAGCGCGATATCCACGCAGAAGCGCTATTTGTTTTCACTGGACGACGACCAGCACTCTCTGGGCTGGGGCTCGAAACGACCGAGATCGATCCCTCCGGGGAGTGGGTGCAATCCACAATGCAGGCCCGAGATGACGATCGGACGTTCGTCATCGGAGACGCCAACAACCGTGAGCCGATTCTCCACGTGGCCAAAGAGCAAGGCGCCATCGCCGCCGAGAACATCCAACGGATCGAGCGCGAAGCGACGCCGCTACCGTATGAAAACACCACCCATCTCGTCGTGTTCGCCGGCGTCGGCGTCTATCCGGCAGTTCGTGTCGGACACACGGAACGGTCGGCCACAGCGGCTGGAATCGATCATATCACGGTGGATCGTGATGCAAGCGATGACGGCGTGTTCAAAACGAAAGCCGTTCCAGCAGGGTGTGCGCGACTCAGTATCGACACTGACGGCACCGTCATCGGCTATCAGGGCCTCCACTATCACGCAGACGTGATGGCAAAAACGATGCAGGTGATCATCGAGATGGGGTTGGACTGCCGTGAGATTCCTGATCGGGCGTATCACCCCACGACGCCAGAACTGCTCGATGGCCTGCTTCGAGAGGCAACGGCGGCGCTTGCCGATTGAGTAGTGGGCTTGCTAATGACGGCCGGAAAGGTTTTCCTCTGTCGGGCCTCCAACAACAGTAGAGAATAGTATGACTGGAGTGGGGGGGATCGTGGCGGATCTCGTCGCTGATGTTGATGCGTTGTTCGTGTTCTCCCCGAGTGGGGCGAACTTTGAGGAGATTCGTGCCACCGTGGACGTGCCGGTTGTCGTTGTCGACACCGAAAATGCGGTTGGCGCCGAATCGTTCATCGAGCTTCCACTGCAGTTTACGGATGTCAGAGAGCAGATCAGATTTGCCCTGGAGGGCGGTATCGACCAGGAACTCATTGACACCGGAACGATGGTGCTCTGTGCACAGCGGCTGTTCGACGACGGACTGGATTCGTTTACCCGGGTTCGTGCTGGCGAGTTCTCCCAGACCGGGATTTACGATCTGTTCGTCAACTCGCGAGCCGAACCGTCCGTGATTCGTGCCGTCCTCGAAGTCGTGATTGGATTGGGCAAGAAGGGCCAGAAAGGAAAACCAGTGGGGGCATTGTTCGTTGTTGGCGATGCTGGCAAGGTGATGAATAAATCTCGCTCCCTTTCGTACAACCCATTCGAAAAATCACACGTCCACGTCGGTGATCCAATCGTTGACGTGATGCTCAAAGAGTTCTCTCGTCTGGACGGCGCGTTCGTGATCTCCGATTCTGGCAAGATCGTCTCGGCGTACCGGTATCTCGAACCGGCGACCGAAGGAGTTGACATCCCCAAAGGTCTCGGCACCAGGCACATGGCTGCCGGCGCGATCACGCGAGAGACCAACTCGATCGCGATCGTCTTATCGGAAAGCGATGGGCTCGTGCGTGCATTTTCAGGCGGTGAACTCATTTTCGAACTCGATCCGGAGGCGTACTGATGATGACAGCAATTCAACGAATACTGCACCAGTTTTGGACGGAGATATCGAGTTCGCTCGTTCCGTTGATGGTGTTCGTGACGGGCGTGTTTACTGCGATTATCCTTGGCCGGCTTTCGAAACGGCTGTTTATGGCGGCCGGGATTCCCGACAGTGTTGAGGGAACGACGTTCGAGCGGACGGTCAACCGACTCGGCACATCAACGACGGGGATTCTGTCGTGGATGGTGACGTTGTTCGTGCTGGCGCTTGCCGTCGGCCTGACGCTCTCAATTGGGGGGCTGCTCGGGACGAGTTACTACGCGGAGCTGCTTCGGGGCTACCTGTTACGGGTGTTCGTCGCAGCGCTCGTGATCATCGTTGGGCTCATTCTGGGTGATAAGGTACAGGTTGAGATCCAGAACTGGTTACAGGATATCAAGCTGACCGAAGTTGCACTGATTCCACCCGCCGCGAAATACTCCATCCTGTTCGTCGCGACGCTGGTCGCACTCGAAGAGCTCCGGATTGAGACCCTGCCACTGATGATCGTCCTTGGTGGCTATATCCTGCTACTGATCGTCTTCGGAGCCATTGCGTTCAAAGATCTGTTGGCAGCCGCTGCAGCTGGCATGTATCTCATATTCTTACAACCCTACACGATCGGAGATACGATCACCGTCGATGAGAAACGCGGGATCGTCCAGGAGGTGGATCTGTTCACCACGTATATCGAGAGCGAGGGTGAGGAGTTCATATTGCCGAATCACATCGTTATGCGGGATGGAATTATGCGAGATCGCTAGCAACAGCCGGCCCGGCCGTCCGTGTTCGGGCACTATCTCGATCGCAATCGCCAGCAGCCGGCGGCCAAGCGGAGACAGTTGGCGGGCAGAGATATACCCACGCTGGTAGTATCATCAGTTGTGACTGGGATCGTTGCAACAGCACTCATTGGATTCTGTCACCAGTATGGATTGCTTGCGCTGTTCGTTTACACGATCCTCGAAGCGTCGTTTCTGCTCCATTTTGCGCCCGTTGAGGTCGTCATTCCGGTCGCAGCAGTCGTTCTCGTCCACGATCCCGTCTCATTCGTGCTGTTCGTTGGCGACGCCACCGTTGGCACCATGATTGGTAGCGTCGGCGTGTATGCCGTCACTGACCGGTACGGCGAGCAACTGACGGCACGACTCGGTCCATCGAACTGGATTGGGAGAACCGTCGGTGGCTGGACTCGTAACTGGTTCGACCGGTTCGGTGAAAAATCCGTACTGGTTGGTCGCTGTATACCAGTCGTCCGCGTGCTCATTTCGATACCGGCTGGGATGGCGCACATGGACCGCTGGCGGTATCTTACCTATTCCACGGTCGGAACGGGCGTGTTCATGACCGCGCTGGTCTCTGTTTCGCTTCTGGCCTAACCCTGGAGCTGTTCTGTAGCCGGCACGCCTGCAACCGTCGTTTCGGGAGGAACGTCGTGTGCGACGAGCGAGTTCGCGGCAACCTGCGCTCCAGCACCAACTGTAACCCCAGGGAGAACGATCGCACCCGCACCAATCATCGCATTCTCCGCAATAACCACCGCTCCGGTTCGGTACTCGTCCTGGAGAAACTCGTGACAGAGCAGGGTCGCATCGTAGCCAATGATGGCATTCGATTCGACGGTGACCAGCTCAGGCCAGAACACGTCTGGCGTCGACTCAAGCCCCCACGAGACACCAGAACCGACAGTGACGCCGATTCGTCGCAGTAACCAATTTTTCAGGCGAAGGCTCGGGGAGATTCGCGCCAGAACGATGACAACGTAGTTAATGACGATTCTGAGCGGGTGTTTCGCGTCGGTCCAGTGCCACAGCGAGTTGTTCGATCCAGGCGTCTGGTGTCGGTCGAGTTCGGTGTGTCGTGAGGGGCCACCGTCGGTCTTCATACGGTCACTGACGGAGCGACGCCATATGATCGATCCGGCGCTGGATGAGCGACTCGGTGCCAATGTCGTGGCGGACCGACAGGCCCTCCTCACCAGCAACGGCGAGTGCGTCTTCGGCGATCGATTCGGCCCCGTCGATCGAATCGGCACAGCCGACAACCGCAAACGATCGGGAGGTGGTGGTGTAGATGCCGTCCTCGCGTTCGTCGACGCTGGCGTAGAACAACAGCGCCTCGCCCGCACTCTCTGCATCGAGCGCCACGCGCGCACCGGCGTTCGGATCGGTTGGATAGCCCTCGGGAACCGCATACTTACACACCGTGGCCTGGGAGTCGAACGTGAGCTCTGGTAGGGAGTCACCAGCACGGGCTGCCGTGAGCACGTCGACCAACGGCGTTTCGAGAACCGGGAGCGTGTTCATCGCCTCGGGATCGCCAAAACGAGCGTTGAACTCGACGACGGAAACACCCTCTGCCGTCAGCATGAACTGTCCATAGAGCGCTCCTTTATAGCCTTCAAGCGCTTCAACGACCGATTCGATGATCGAAACGGCCTCGGCGTACTCTGGCGGGTCCATGAACGGGAGAGTGTCCTCGCTGTCGGCGTAGCTTCCCATGCCGCCAGTGTTCGGCCCCTCATCGCCTTCGTATGCTCGTTTGTGGTCCTGAACGGCCGGGGAAACGCGGAACTCGCCGTTGGCAACGAATGCCTGAATGGTGAACTCCTCGCCGATCAGGCGCTCTTCGAGCACGACGCGATCGTACGATTCCGACTGGAGATAGTCGACCGCTTCGGATTTCGTTATCTGATCGCCGGTGACGCGGACGCCCTTCCCACCGGTGAGCCCGGCTGGTTTGATGGCAAGATCGCCGTCGTACTCCTCGATATACGCACAGGCGGCGTCCATATCCTCGAACGTCTCGAAATCCGGACAGCCCGGAATGTCGTGTTCGGCCATGAACCGCCGCTGGAACGATTTGTCCGTTTCGATGCGGGCCTGGGCCTGCTGTGGACCAAAGGCGTAGATTCCAGCTGCATCGAGCGCATCGGCGACTCCTGCCGCCAGCGGTGCTTCCGGACCGATTACTGCCAGCGTGGCGTCAACCGAGCGGGCGTACTCGACGACAGCCTCCGCGTCCGTTTCATCAAGCTGCTCGAAGCCGTCTGCAAGCGACGTGATCCCGGGGTTGCGGTTCGACGCGCAAGCATACAGTGCAACGTCCGATTCGGCGATCGCACGCGCAAGCGCGTGCTCGCGACCACCGCCACCAATGAGTACCACCGACTCGTTCATGCGCGAGAAACCGCGCCACGCGGACGTAAGCGTTGTCGTTCGAACTGTTCGACCGATCCCTGCGGGCAAGCGTTTATATCCGAGTGCGAAATACGCTGGAGTATGTCCCTCCCCGATGGTGATTCTCCCATCAGGTGGCTTTTTGGTGCCACGCTGGTCGCAGGATTGCTCGTGGCTGATCAAGACACCACGGTGCTATCAGCAACCGTCGCGACTGCGCCAGTGGTTGGTGCTGGAATTGGTAGCTATCTCGGCACCCACTACGATCTTCCAGACGGCTCTAACAGCCTTCTGGCGGGTGGCTCGCTGCTGGTGGTTGGCTGCTATGGCTGGATTGCCGGTGTCGATCCGCTGGCCGGAAAGCTGCTCGTGATCGCTGGGAGCTGGTTCGTGCTTGATGGGGCGACGACCGTTCGATATGAATCACAAACGAGCCCACCAGCCGTGTTTGCAGATCTCGACGACGAGGATCCGAGCGCGGCAATGGATCAGATCAACTCGATTGGGGCAATCTATCGTGGGCTCCGAGCGGTCACTCAGCCCAAAACGATCGACCAGCTGGCCAATGCACACGACATGAACCCCGAACGGATGAAAGCGGCCGTTGACTATCTCGAATCGACGGGAAAGCTCGGACGGATCGGAAACGGCTACGTCGCGGTTGAGCCCCGCTGGGGGCAGCTTACTCCGTTCGTTTCGTTCGCAAGCTGGCTCCCCCGTCGACTCGCAAAGCCCATCACGAGAGCCGTCGCCTGAGCCTGCCACTTACAATCGGGCTGTTCGTAGGGTCAGGTATGACCGATCCGACCAGTCGCAACCGCCTCACAAATGCGCCGAGTCCGTATCTCACCCAGCACGCCGACAACCCAGTCAACTGGCAGCCGTGGGATGACGCCGCGTTAGGAGCCGCCCGCGACCGAGACGTGCCGATCTTTCTGTCGATCGGCTACGCCGCCTGTCACTGGTGTCACGTGATGGAGGACGAGAGCTTTCAAGATGACGCAATTGCCGCCACGTTGAACGAGCAGTTCGTGCCGATCAAGGTAGACCGCGAACAGCGACCTGATCTCGACAGTTTGTATCAGACGATCTGTCAGCTCGTCACCGGTGGCGGGGGCTGGCCATTGTCCGTCTGGCTGACGCCGGCGGGAAAGCCCTTCTACGTTGGGACGTATTTCCCTCCGGAACCACGCGGACAGATTCCGGCGTTCGGAACGCTCCTGGAGAATGTGGCCGAATCGTGGGCTGATCCCACCCAGCGCGAGCAGATGGAACAGCGTGCAGAGCAGTGGAGCGGAGCCATCGAGGATGAGCTTTCTGCGGTTCCCGACCAGCCCGACCACTCACCCAGCGATGACATCCTCGAATCGACCGCAGAGCGCGTGCTCTCCAGTGTCGATGCACAGTTCGGCGGCTTCGGAACTGGACAGAAATTCCCCCAGACCGGCCGCATCCAGGCACTCCTCCGGGCGGCGGCCACCACCGGCCGTGATGCGTACGGGAGCGCTGCCATCGATACGCTCGATGCGATCTGTTCCGGTGGGCTGTTCGATCACGTCGGCGGCGGATTTCATCGCTACACAACGGATCGAGAGTGGACTGTTCCGCACTTCGAGAAGATGCTGTACGACAACGCCGAGCTCACGCGCGCACTGCTGGCCGGCTATCAGTACAGCAACACCGAGCGGTTTCGCCGGGCCACAGAGCGAACGATTGAGTTCGTCGACCGAGAGCTCTCCCATCCAGATGGTGGCTTTTTCGCGAGCCTCGACGCACAGAGTGAAGGCACAGAAGGGGCGTTCTACGTCTGGACGCCCGAAACAGTCCACGATGCGGTCGACAACGAGACCGCAGCGACGCTGTTCTGTGACCGCTATGGCGTTTCCGACGCGGGGAATTTCGAGAACAACACCACCGTGTTGACAATTGACCAGTCGATCGAAGCGTTGGCCAAGCGTCACGATCTTGACGAGTCGGCCGTCGAGAAGCAGCTTACCGTCGCCAGAGAGGCGGTGTTCGAGCGTCGTAGCACGCGCGAACGGCCATCTCGGGACGAGAAAGTGATCGCTGACTGGAACGGGCTCATGTGCCGAGCCATGGCCGAAGCCGCAATCGTTTGCCAGGATGACTCGCACGCCGAGCGGGCCACAGAAGCGCTCGATTTCGTCCGCGACCGACTCTGGCAAGACGGAACGCTCTACCACGACAGCACCGACGAAACCCTTGGCGAACCGGGCTTTCTCTCGGATTATGCCTTTGTCGGCCGTGGCGCACTGGCCTGCTATGAAGCGACCGGTGGGGTTGACTGGCTGGCACTCGCGATCGAGCTTGCGGAGGCGATCGAACGGGAGTTCTGGGACGAAACGAAACAAACGCTGTATTTCACTCCCGAATCTGGGGAGGAGTTACTCGCCAGACCACAGGAGCTATCTGATCAGTCGACGCCGTCGAGCACTGGCGTCGCGGTCGAGCTGTTGGGCTCGCTCGATGGCTTTGTCACGCACGACCGATTCGAAGCCATCGCCACCGGCGTGCTCGAAACACACGCGGCTGCCATCGAGCGTGATCCACTCCGGCGGCTCACACTCGCGCTCGCCATGGATGTGAACGCCAGGGGCCACACTGAGCTCACGATCGTTGACGACCAGCCAACGCGACCTCCAGCTGACCTTGCGGCGACGTATCTCCCGCGGCGGTTGCTTGCTCCCCGACCGCCGGAGCTGAGCGGATGGCTCGATGCGCTCGACCTCGAATCACCACCACCGCTGTGGGCAGACCGATCCGCCAACGAAGGAGTTCCGACGGTGTACTGTTGTCAGCAGTTCAGCTGCTCGCCTCCGCAGTCCTCAGTCAGTGATGCACTCAAGTGGTTCGACCGCGACTGAGTTTACGATAGCTGTTCGGCGAGATACGTGGCTGCTGGAACCGGTTCGGACTCGACAAATCTGGCAATCTCCTCACCATCTCGCTCGACGACGATCGTGGGGATGTATTCGATCTCGTATTCGTCAACACCAGGGCCGTTTTTCTCTCGATCGACTGCGACGTTCGAAATACGGTCGTCATCGACCCCAGCTGCCGCAAGCGCAGCGGCAAAATCAGGGAGCTGTGACCGGCAGTCCTTACACCAGTCACCGCCCCAGATCGTGTAGGTGACCTCGTCGTGTTCGGCGAGGACAGAGACGGTTGATTCGTGGGCTGTATCGTCCCAGACGGGATTCGGAGCCATCGTTTCGAGTGTCATTACTCGCTGTAGGAGGGACGTCACCTTACCGATTGTGGCAACGGCAGCGCCCTATCAGGACGTTTAAGCGAGGGGGCGGAGATGGGACAGCCATGACTGAGTCGTTTGTCGTCGAACTCAAGCCATCCGTGTTTCGCGAGACGGCGTTCACGCGGGCGGATTTTGAGCTCCCGTCTACAGATCCGCCCCAGCGGACGTTCGAGACGCCTTCTGCAGCGGATCAGTGGGCGAGTGAGCTGAACGAGCGCCACAAGGACATGGGTCAGCTCTCGATCCACACACCACACCCAAACGACAGCTCAGATGTAGACGCGTATCTGGTGTTTCATCCGGCACAGGGACTCTGGCATTCAGACTGAGCGAATTGTTCGTTTCGCCACGCCTATAGGATCGTACGGGTGAACTGAACTATGCACGACTCCATTCTCGACACTATTGGATCGCCGCTTGTGGCGCTTGCTCTGCCACCGTCGGCGACGGTGGCGGCCAAGATCGAATCAAAAAATCCAGGCGGGAGTGCCAAAGATCGCCCGGCGTTGTGGATGGTCACCAGCGCAGAGCGCGATGGCACGCTCAAGCCAGGTGATACCATTGTCGAGCCGACGAGCGGCAACACCGGGATCGGACTGGCGGTCGTCGCCGCAACGAAGGGATACGATTGTAAAATTGTGATGCCAGCTTCAAAATCGCCCGAGCGACGCAAACTCATGCGTGCCTACGGTGCTGACATTGAACTGGTCGAAGGCGACATTTCTGACGCCCGCGAGCGTGCAGATGAGCTCGAAGCCAGCGAGGGAATGGTCCAGCTCAGACAGTTCGAAAACGCAGCGAATCCACAGGCCCACTACGAAACAACTGGCGAAGAGATTCTCGAACAGGTGGGCGATCGAACGATCGACGCGCTGGTCGCGGGCGTCGGCACTGGTGGGACGCTTTCGGGCACCGGACGGCGGCTTCGCGAAGCCTTTCCCACCCTTCAGATAGTAGCCGTCGAACCCGAAGCGAATGCCGTGCTCTCGACCGGCAACGCCGGGGATGACACGTTCCAGGGGATGGGCCCGGGGTTCGTCAGCCCGAATCTCGACCGCGAGCTAATCGACACAGTCGAAACCGTCTCGATCGACGACGCCGAAGCCGAATGTCGACGGCTCGCCACCGAGGAAGGGATTCTCGTTGGCCAATCGAGTGGGGGCTCAAGCGTGGCAGCCCAGCGAGTTGCGCGTCGACTCGCAGACGATATCGATGACCCCCTCGTTATCACCGTCTTCTGGGACAGCGGCGAACGATACATGTCGACCGGCATGTTCGAAGCACACTGAGCGATCGCACTCAGAGCTCCTTTTTCATGTTGCAAACACGGATGCCATCAAGATCAATTTCTTCGACGGGCGTGTATCCGGCTTGCTCGTAGAACCCGATCGCATTGAGCGACGCCGGCAACGAGAGTATCTCACAGCCACAGCCACGGGCGAATCCCTCGATCTCGGCGAGCAGTGCGCTCCCAACGCCAGTTCGGGCGTGATCTGGATGGACATACACCGCGTGTACGGCCGATTTCTCAGGAATGAGATGGCCAAATCCAACGACGTCGCCGTGTTTGATTGCCACGGTGAAATGTTCAGCGTCGTCGGTGACGTAATCGGACGGTGCGCGCTCGTCGGCTTTCGCCCATGCCTCGACTGTTGGTGGGTCGTACGCCTCCGGGCCGAACGTTTCAACGGCAGCCGTATGAAGGGCTGGGAGCGCGGCCCGATCCGCTGGGGTCGCAGGTCGAATGAACATAACTCAACGGTTCGCTTGCACCCACCTGACTGGCGTGATCTGACAGCCAGCACTGTCGAATCAGGCCTGTCACCACCCCACGAACGTGAAACACACCAGCAGAGCCTTCCCCACGAGCACCGTACAGGGAATAATGGCAACCTTAGAGGAGACGTATCTGGAGAACCGTTGGATGATCCAGCCCAATCACGCGAACATGCTGGATACGGCACATGGTGGCAACGTGCTGAAATGGATGGACGAGATTGGCGCAATGGCAGCGATGCGATTTTCCGGTGAATCGTGTGTGACCGCGTCGATCAATCGGGTGGATTTCCAACAGCCGATACTGGTTGGCGATCTCGCCGCGATCGAGGGATACGTCTACTCAGTGGGTGAGACGAGCATGCGCGTTCGACTGCGGGCGTTTCGTGAGGATCCACGCACTGAAACACGCGAACAGACGACAGAGTCGTATTTCGTCTACGTCGCAATCGACGAACACCGTCAGCCAACGCCAGTTCCAGCACTCACCGTCGAGTCCGAGCGAGGAAAAGAGCTACAGACGGCAGCACTTGCGGGCGAAGACGGAAACTGAACGCCACGCTCAAACGGATCGAACACCTCTCCCATCAACATGGACTGTACAGCCGAGGTGGTTGGCGACACCACCCACACGATCGACGTGGCCGATGACGACACCTACGGCGATCTCCTCACGGCCGTCGGGCTGAGCACGCACGAGGCAACCGTTCTCGTTGATGACACCCCAGTGCCCGAAGACCAGCCCATCGAGACAGATCACGTCAGAATTCTCAGACTTATTAAAGGCGGGTAATGGACGACATCACCATCAGAACCGCAACAGCAGACGATCTCACGGACGTAATGGGTGTGATCGACGGTGGACTGCTCGCGTGTGCTATCGAAACTGTCCGGTCGCGAATCGAGGCCAACAGCGTCCTGGTTGCTGCAACTGCAACGACCGTCGTCGGGGTGCTCGTCCGCGAGGAGGAGCTGATTAAAGCGATCGCGGTCCGACCGAATCGCCGGGGTCAATCGATCGGCTCACGGCTGATTGACGCCGCCGGAGAAACCCGCCGACTCCGTGCTCGATTCAGCCCCGCAGTCCGCCCGTTCTACGAATATAACGACTTCGAGATCACAAACACTGGCGAGCGGCTGCGTGGGATCAGACCAGCGGTCCGATGAGCTCCTCGCCCGCCGAGAGTAACGTGGCGACGCGCTCGTCCGAGTCACCCTCAGCATACACTCGCATCTTTGGCTCGGTGCCACTCGGACGGACCAATAGCCAGGAGCCATCCGCAAGGTTGATCTTGAACCCGTCGTCAGTGCCAACCGAGTCGACGGCAACACCAGCAATTTCCTCGGGCAGCACCGACTCAACGTCCGCAATAACGGCCGCTTTGCGGTCGTTTGGACACGCGACGCTCAGGCGATCCTGATGAATCCCACCGTACGTCTCGACGATCTCGTCCGCTCGCTTGTCGATCGATTGCTCTGCATGGGCTGCCACGGTGAGCAACGCGAGCAAGACGCCGTCTTTGTTTCGTAGATGGGTTGTGAGCCCGTAGCCACCGCTTTCCTCACCGCCGATGAGGGCATCATGGGTGGCCATGCCATCCGCGACCCATTTGAATCCAACCGGCGTCTCATACACCGCCTCACCGTGATCACTCGCGATACGGTCGAGCAATGACGTCGTTGACACCGTTCGAATCGCCGGCCCTACGTTCGTTTCGAGGAGATAGTCGTAGAGCACCGCGTAGTAAAGATTCGGATCGAGATAGCCCCGATCTGGCGTGATGATAGCGATCCGATCGGCATCGCCGTCGTTGGCAATGCCCAGTTCTGCCTCGCCGGTGTGAACGCGATCGGCAAGCGCTTCGAGACGGTCAGCGCTGGGTTCGGGCGGCGTTCCACCAAACGTCGGATCACGCTCGGTTCGGAGCCGCTCGACAGTGGCGCCGGCGTCTTCAAGCAGCGTGTCGGTCACGCCGCGGCCACTCCCGTGCATCGCATCGTACGCGATCGTCATCCCGTCGAACGATGGGTTCCCCACGTACTCGACCGCGTGTTCGTTGTATGCAGGCACGAACGCTGTTGTCTCTACCGTGCCCCGCTCTGCGCGAGGAACTGTTTTCGGCTCTGCCAACCGCTCGGTGAGCGAATCGGTTACCGCCGGCAGTGCCGGTGCACCAGCCGGTGGAAGAAACTTGATCCCGTTGTACTCTGGTGGGTTGTGACTCGCAGTGATCATAACGCCACCATCAAGATCGCGATCGGATACTGACCAGGCCAACACCGGCGTCGGGCAATCACGGTCGCTGACGTATGCGTCAAGCCCGTTGTTCGTTACTACCTCGGCAACCGCGTCCGCAAAGGCCTTCGAGGACTCGCGAGCATCATACCCGATGGCAATCGTCCCGTTTGTGATGTGATCGGCGATCGCCTGCGCGACGATCCGAACGCGCTCCTCGGTGAAATTATCGAGTGTATCTCGCCAGCCGTCAGTTCCGAACGTAATCTGCTCTGTGGGATCCATACCCGGACTGGCGACGGCTCAAATAAAAACCCCCCGTCAGCCAACGAGCGCTTCTTTCTTTGCTTTTGAAAGCTGTTTGATTGCGTGCTCGCGCTGCTGGGCAGCCGACCGGCTCTCGAACGCTTCCGTGTGGACGAGTGTGAGCGGCCCCCGACCACGAGTGTATTTCGCACCCGTTCCTGCCCGGTGTTCGGACAGTCGTCGCGCAACATCGACCGTGTATCCGGTGTACAACGATCCATCTCCACACCGAAGCACGTAGACGTAATGCACGTCAGGCCGGATGGACTGGATTGAGATAAGACATTGGACTGGTGAAACGGGATGAGCGTATTGTCAACACACGACGTGAATTGGCAAGAGCCCACCGCAAACGAACGCCACTGGGCCCATGCAGGAAACAAAATACGAATAACGTCCACGGCGTTACCCGCGGAGTTCAATCACGCTCGAACGGCGGTTCGATGGTAGCGTTATCGGATGTGTCCAGCGCGAGTCCGTGACACTTCTGCTATTCCCGCGTTCGCCGAACAGTTTGGGCAAGCGAGTATCGTCCCCGTCTCGTCTGCAAAGACGCGGGCAAAGCGTCCGGAAACATGCGCGCTGCAGTGGTCGCACTTGGCCATTGTTACACCGACACGGTGTGTGTCAGCAGTACCCTTTTGATATTCAACACCTATATATCCTCGTTATTTCGATAGTTCACGGAAGAGAATACAATAAAAGTACAAGTTATTTTTCCGCAGATCGGTCAATCGCACGACAGATGAGGCCGGACTGAGCGCCGGCCGCAAAGCCATTGTCAATGTTGACGAGCGTAATCGGCGTACACGACTGGCACATCCCACTGAGCGCAGCCCGACCATCGCCGCCAAATCCGTAGCCGTTCGAAACGGGGAGTCCAATCAGGGGAACATCAACGAGGCCAGCGATAACGGTAGGAAGGGCACCCTCCCGACCGGCAGCGACAACGAGAACGTCCTGTTCGAGCATGCGATCCAGCTGATCAATCGTTCGCGTCACACAGGCGACGCCCACGTCGTCGATTCGTTCGACCGACGCACCCATTTCCCGAGCAATCATCGCTGCCTCACCTGCTGGACCACCATCAGAGGTGCCTGCCGTGACGATGCCAACCGACGCTTGCAGCTCTGGCTCTGAGAAGGTGGGTCGCTTGACGACAAGCGTCTTCGAACGGTGATCGTGCTCGACTGACGCCTCCGGATACGCATCGGTGATCGTCCGTTCGACGGCCGCAACCATCGCCTCGGTCACTCGCGTGCAAATAGCCCGGCCCGTGGTCTCAACTGCAACGGACGCCAGCGAGGCAACCTCCTCGGTGGTTTTGCCGGCACCCAAAATTGCCTCGGGAACGCCAGTCCGCCGGTCACGTGCTGCATCGAACCGGCCGGTCTCGCCGGTCGCATATCCCGCGATCGCTGCCTCCACTTCATCAACCGTTCGCTCGCCCGCAGCCAGCGACTCCAATAGCTCGCGCATACCCGCGCTCTGTGTTCAGGACACACCTGTCCATCGACTCGACGATAGTTTATCTAATTCACCTATCGAAACAATATTTAATTCATCCTGAAGATGTTTAGAAAATGCCGTCATCACCGGGGAGAGGCTTTTTATTTGAGAAAGTTTATAAAGGAAGTGCGAGAAGGGGGTTCTGTATGGCAGATCTAATCGTCAAAGCCGCCGTAAAGGACGCGCTCAACGAGATGAATGTTGCATCGGACTTCTACGATGCGCTCGATGGTGAGGTCCAGGAGCTGCTCGAAGACGCCTCCCGTCGTGCGAAAGAAAACGATCGAAAGACGGTCCAGCCGCGCGACCTGTAAGGCCGACCATAGACAGTACTGCACCGTAACACCCCGATTTTATTTGTTGATCTGATGGATAGTGACGTCGCTCTCGGTGCCGACGTAAACCGCATCCCCAACAGTGGGGAAAATGCCGTGATCGACGACGCCGGGGATCGTCCCGATTGTTTGGGCGAGCGACGCTGGATCGTCGAGACCAGTACAGTCGGCGATGAGATTGCCGTTGTCGGAAATCACGGGACCATCTTTTCGAGTGGCCTCACGGAGTGACACTGACCCGCCGAGTGCTTCGAGCGAGGACTGCACGGTTGGCCAGGCATGAGCAAGCAGTTCGATCGCCACCGGATGATCGAGCGTTGTCGCGAGTTTCGTCTCGTCAACGACGATGAGACAGCGGTCAGCAGCCGAATCGACAATTTTCTCGCGTGTGTGTGCCCCGCCACCACCTTTGATGCAACAGCCATCGCGCAGTCGGAGCTGATCTGCGCCATCGATCGCAATGTCTGGCAGAGCAGTTTCCAGTGTGGTCAGTTCGATCCCCACTGAGCGAGCGAGCGAACGAGACTGATACGACGTCGGAATTCCCGTGATAGATAGTCCATCAGCGACCGCCTCCCCGAGCGCTCGAATGGCGTAGGCAGCCGTGCTGCCAGTTCCAAGCCCGACAACCATTCCGTCTTCGACGGCTGTGGCTGCTCGTTCACCGGCGCGTCGCTTTTGGGGGTCGCTCTCATCAGCTGCTTTCATACCCGTCGGTTGGCGATCGACGCCAAAAACCCATCCGACAGCCGGTGGCCAAACGGTGTTGTTTTTACCGACCGGAGTGGGACACACGAGCATGTTCGGTACGAGTGGCATTCGCGGTCCGGTCGGGGAGACAGTCACCGCCAGTCTCGCACTGGCGGTCGGTCGCGCGGTTGGTCTCGACGCTGATCGCATCGTCGTTGGCCGTGATTCTCGCGAAAGCGGTAAGCTGTTGAAAGACGCGTTCACCGCTGGTGTGCGCGAAGTTGGTGCTGACGTGGTCGATCTCTCACTCGCGGCGACGCCAACTGTTGGACGCGCCGTCGACTGGTACGACTGCGATGCTGGCTGTTCGATCACTGCCTCACACAATCCCGCACCAGACAACGGACTGAAACTCTGGCAGCCCAGTGGCCAGGCGTTCGACGAAGCCCGGCGATCGACGATCGAAGACAGGCTCGAAGACGATCTCAACGCAGAGCTCGTCGCTGCAAAAAACGTTGGGTCACTCATCCATCGGTCGGCGGCCGATCGTCACCGTGAAGCGCTCATCAACGCCGTCGAACTACCCCCTGACGAGACCCCACACGTTATTGTCGATCTTGGCAACGGTGCGGGCGGGGTGACGGTTGACGCGCTGATCGAACTCGGCTGTCACGTCGAAACGATCAATGGCCAGCCCGATGGGCGGTTCCCCGGCCGTGAAAGCGAGCCCACTGCAGAATCGCTCACATCGCTCAGTGAACTCGTTGGAGCAACGGATGCCGATCTCGGCATCGCACACGACGGCGACGCAGACCGAATGCTGGCAGTTGATGGCACCGGAGCGTTCATCCCGAAAGACGCACTGCTCGCGATCCTCGCCGCTGACGCGACCGACCCGGGCGACAAAATCGCCGTCCCTGTCGACACCAGCATGGCGGTCGCTGATTTCCTCGCCGAAACTGACGTTGCCGTCGAGTATACGCCGGTCGGTGACGTCTACGTCGCGGCAGCCGTCGGTGCGGGCGTTCCGTTTGGTGGCGAACCGAGTGGCGCATGGATCTGGCCAGCACAGACCCGGTGTCCGGATGGACCGCTTGCGGCCGTTCGACTCGTCGAACTCGCGACAAAACAATCGCTCACAGCACGGCTCTCCGCGTTCGAACCGTATGCGATCCGCCGCAGTAACGTCGAAACAGATGACAAAGCAGCCACCATGGACGCCGTTCGCAACGGCGTTCAGGCGGGATTCGATGATAAAAACGTTACAACGCTCGATGGTGTCCGTGTGGATCTGGGTGACGGGTGGTTTCTCATCAGGGCCAGTGGAACACAGCCACTCGTTCGCGTCACCGCAGAAGCCAGCACACCATCGCGAGCAGAGGAGGTCTTCGATCGAGCGATGAGCGTCCTCGACTAGGTACGGCGGGTAGAACGCGCTTTCCGGACGCTCGCTCCGTCCCGGATTTTGTCCTCACAGTTCGGACAGACACGGGGATTCTGGACGCCAATTGGAGTGAACACGCGTGCGTACGCTCGGGTCACGAACGCACCACAGTTCTGGCATTCCGGCATACGGTGTGGAATAAGATCTGGCTTTACATAACGGTGGTGTGGTAGGTATGACCACAGCGATCGGTAGCCATCCACTATTCGATGGTTTTAGAACCTCACTCAATCAATATTGAGGGAAAATACAGAGCCCAATACCTTCCAATAAAATTAGTCATCGTCGGAGTGCTCGATTCAATCGGCAGGCATACTACGATCGTTCAAAAATCAACGCTATGGAGTTCTGTGTGTTCGGTGCCGGGAGTCTGGGGACTCTCATCGGGGGATTGCTCGCCAGAGCGCACGACGTGACGTTGATCGGGCGCGAACCGCACGTATCTGCGATCGAGCGCGAGGGGTTGCAGATTAAAGGAGCGATTTCGGAGACGGTGTCGCCGTCGGCCATGACAGCGGTAGACGAATCGCTTGCGCCCGACTGTGCCATCGTGACGGTCAAGGCGTTTGATACGGAGATGGCGGCGCGTGAGCTCACTACCTGTCGTCCGGACGTGGTGTGCTCGCTGCAGAACGGTGTTGGCAACGAAGCGGTGCTTGCCGAACAGCATTCCACGGTGCTTGCTGGAACGGCGACGTATGGCGCAACGGTCGATCCGGGTATCGTTCGGTGCACCGGAATCGGCGAGATTCAGCTTGGATCGCCAGACGGTGCGATTGGTGCGCCAGCAGAGCGCGTGGGTGCGGCGTTTACGGCGGCTGGGCTCCACTGTTCGGTTGTTGGGGACATGCCACGACGGCTCTGGGAGAAACTCGCCGTCAATGCCGGGATCAATGCGGTGACAGCGCTGGCCAGGATCCACAATGGAGGGTTGGCATCGGGGCCCGGACATGAAATCGCGGTCGCCAGCGCTCGCGAGGCGGTTCGGGTTGCACAACAAAACGACATTGCCCTCACGGAATCGACCGCAATCGAGGCGCTTGAACGGGTTATTGAGGCGACGGCTGCCAACGATTCCTCGATGCGTCAAGATATGCGTGCGCAAAAACGGACCGAAATTGATGCGATTAACGGCGTCATTGCCGACTACGACGATACGCCAGTAAACACAACGCTGGCGGCGCTGGTACGATCATTTGAGCGCGAACGCGGTCTTCGTGACCGTTAGAACGGGGCCTGTGGACCTTCGTCGGATGCTTCGTCGCTGGAGGTCTCGCCAGGGAACGACGGTGAGTCACCGCCCATTCCGCCACCCATACCACCAGCATCGGCGTTGACCGTGGTGATTTCTGGGATTTCGGCGACCATTCGGCTTTTGATGGCCTGAATCGTCATCGGCGAAATGCCACAGCCGCTGCAGGCACCACCGAGCGCAACCGTTACCTCGCCGCTCTCGGCGTCGAGATACTGGATCGCTGCACTCCCGCCGTGCATCTGAATCTGCGGGAAGTTCCGACGCAGGAAGTTCGTGACTTCCTCCCGGAGCTCGTCGTCCGACCGCTTCGTTTCGGTGCTCATGGAGGTATCTTTTGTCTCGGGAGGCTTAGGGCTTTCCACCAGCGACTAGTTCGCCGTCTTTTCGAGATCGAAGACTCCGCGGAGTTCGGTCTGGAGCTCGGTGACGTAGCGGTCGAGGACGGCTTCGAGCTTTTCTTCATCGACGACGACGCCAGTCACGCGGTCGGCCGGTGACTCGGGCAGGTCGATCGTGAACGTCCCTTCGTCGTAGAACGGTTCGGACTCGTTGAGCACTTGCTGGTCGATTGCGTGAATCAGTCCTGAATCGTACGCCTCGTTCATCGTCTCGAACGCGCGCTTATACGCCTCCTGGAGCTCAGGAAAGTAGTGGACGTATTTCTCCTCGAATTTCTCCGGGTCGAACTCGCTCATACAGAGCTGTTGGGGCAATTCGATTAAAAATCGGCCGATCCAGTCGAGTGCGCTATGGGGAGTCTCGACCAATGGGTGACCGTGTCGGTGAACTATGTGGAGGTGGCTGCTGAACGCCGGTGGCTGTCGAAATTGAACGGCTTTGTTGGTGTTTCCATTGCTGTGGACATGGTGAATGAACCAATGCGTGCCTCTGAGACGAAGTGTTGGGGCTCCAGGCCTGCAAACAAGAGATGAAAGCTTCGATGCTGTGATTGCAGGGTGCTAGTACTTCCGTTAGGTCACTCCGAACGCAGCTGGATATCGGTGTTTCATTTTCCGCCGCAGGAAAATCCCCAGCGGAATGCTACTGAGATACAACGCGAAGAGCCACCAGCCCGCTTCACCAGACAGCACAAGGAACAAAGCGAAAACGCCCATGGCGAACGTGCCGACCACCGTGACAAGTAACTGTCCGCCATCGGTCTGCGCTTTCAGATCACGTGCAGTTACATATCTGATACTAGCCATCACTAGTACGAGGCTGAGAGCCGTAACGGCAGGTAGCCCGGCCACAGTACCTGGAGTCGCCGACAATCCATCCATTAGAATAATACCAGACCACAGCGTGAGACTGGCGAAATGCCAGGCGACACCGCGCATGAGTTCTTCACCGAATGGATGATATGCCGTGGTGGACGTGAGATACCCACCGATGAAGTAGAACCCACAAAGTGGCCCAAGCAACCCGAACATGACAGTGAGAATACCCGGACCACCCATAACGTGGGCAAGGACAGCAATGCCGATGCCGACCACCGACAGTATGGCACCGTACTTGTGGATGGCTTCGAACGTGGAACTATCCATAGAATATATTGAACGCCAAATGGTAAATAACTATTCAATTTTATTTCGTATAATTATCTGTTCACATTTGGTCCCGGTGTTCCCAGACACGGAATTGCAGAGTATACACCATGACGATGACATAGAACAATCAATGCTATCCAACATCGTCGTTCCATAGCTGAAACCCAGTCCCCGATCGTCGGACACCCACAGTCCCAACGACAACTGCAACACCCAGACAGCCAGCGACGAGTACATTGAAAAACTCATTTTCTGGCAGATATCCATTTGCCATGCTGATTTCGATACTCCCAGCCAGATAGACGTATACCCATGCAACGGCAAGCACGTCTGCGTTGCCCGTTTTGCGGTAGTAAATGAAGAATGCACACGCCCCGAAGCCACTCAAACAGACTGTAAAAGCGATCCAGAGGAGGGCAGTATCAATCACAGATATAGGTTATTGGTATCGCCTATTCAATCTTTACCAGACTATCATGATTACTTACAGTCATACCACGTTCGAGCAATCAAGCTCGCAATCAGATTTCGCCCCCCTAACCAGAAACTGAGCGCTCAGACCGGCGAATACGACGCTTCATCGAGAACGATCCCCTCGGGGGACGCAACGACGACCACGTCGGGCGTGCTGTTGTTCAACACGGGGCCACCAAAATCAGCAAATCGCGTCGCTTCCGTCTCCTCGCCAGTTCCATTGCGGACGGTGACCGTGGCCCCCGGTTCAAGAACGAGCTCGTCGAAGGTGTAGAACTGGCTGTACCCACCCTCGAAACTGACCTGAAATCCCGCCAGATCGATCGGTTCGCTGCCAGTGTTCTGGAGTTCGACGAACTCGTTGGTGAGATCACCGTTCTGGTCGGGGTTCACGTCGGTAATCTCAATCGTTGTCCCAGACGGGGGTTCGGATGCAAGCGTCGCACCGGGATCGCCGGCAGCCGTCGTAAACGTTGCCCGGGTGGTGACGTCTGCGGTCGGCGCCTCAACTGTGGAAACGACGCGATAGTCCGTCTGGAACTCTTCTTCAGTGATCGTACAGCGGACGTAGCCCCGTTCGTCGTTGTAGAAGCGCTGCCAGGGCTCGCCAACCGACGATCCGTAGCTCGTGATCCCGCTTCCATCACCAAACGACGAGATCGACGTGCAGATGTACTCCGTACCGACGACTGGTGAGTCTGGATCGGTGAAGTCGGCCTTCAGATCGTACGCGTAGTTCCGGTGGACATCACCAGTGATGACGACGGGATTCAGCGAAGCATCGGCTGCCATGACAGCCAACAGCGACTGGCGGTCAGCGCGGTAGCCGTCCCACTTATCGCCACCACCAAACTCCTGGACGTCGGGATTTGGATTCTCGTCAGTTGCGGCGAACGGGACCTGATTGGCGAGCACGTTCCACTGGGCAGTCGATCCCTCCAGCCCAGATAGCAGCCACTGCTCCTGTTCGTCACCAAGCAGCGTGCGATCCGGATCCCCAGCAGCGTCGTCCGAATACACCTGATCGTCACGATACTGGCGGGTGTCGAGCACATGCAGATCAAGCAGGCCACCAAAGGAGAGCCGGCGATAGAGCGGGAGATTCGGACCATCAGGAATACGTGATGGACGCAACGGCTGGTGTTCGAAGTAGGCCTGGTAGGCGTTCGCCCGCCGCGCTAAGAACGCATCCGTCGGATCGTCGTTCTCAGAAATCGCATCGGCGTAGTTGTTTTCCACTTCGTGGTCGTCCCAGGTGACGACCCACGGACAGGAGGCATGTGCTGCCTGCAGATCGGGATCCGTTTTGTACTGGGCTTCCCGCACGCGGTAGTCGTCCAGCGTTTCGATCTCGTGTGATGGTTCGTGCGCTCGATCCAGTGAGCCATCATTGCCACCCTCGTAGATGTAATCGCCGAGGTGGATCGCAAGATCGAGTTCCTCTTCGGCGAGATGCGCGTGTGCGGTGTAGTAGCCGGTCGGATAATGCTGACACGAGGCGAACGCAAACGAAAACGCATCGATCGAGTCGTCAGGAGCCGGTGCCGTCTTCGTCCGTCCGATCGGACTCCGATGCGGACCAACCGCAAACTGGTAGTAGTACTCCGTGTTCGAGGAAAGCCCACGCACGTCGATGTGGATCGAGTGCCCATACTCGGGACGGGCCTGCGTCGTTCCACTTCCAACGACGTTTGTTAGCGTTTCGTCGGTCGAAATCGTCCATCGGACCGGATACTGGCTCTCACCCAGTCCGCCGTCCGGTTCGAGCGGATCGGTTGCGAGTCGTGTCCAGAGAACGACCGACTCCGGCAGCGGATCACCCGACGCAACCCCGAGCGTGAACGGATCCCCACCGGTTGGTCCGCGTCCCTGGGGGTGCGCTCCACTGGCGAGTCCTGTACCTGCAACGCCGGCGATCGAAACTGTTGTGATTGCATCGCGAAGGAATGCCCGTCTGCTCCGATCAAGTGGGTTGGACTGTTGGGTTGGCACAGCTGGACTGAGGATGTCATCCACAATTAGACAATCGTAAATAAAATATGATTGATATATATGACTATTGTGGACTGGAGACCCGTTGCAGCTACTGCCCACAGCCGTGGTTGGTTTGGGATGGGATTCGGTCGATTACGAGCGAAGATAGCCCTCGCCCCAGGCGTCCATGGCCTCTATCACGGGTTCGAGTGCAGTTCCCTGCTCGGTGAGCGAGTACTCGACGCGGAACGGTTTCTCGTTGATAATCGCCCGGTTGACCAGCTCCTTTTCCTCAAGATCTTCGAGGCTGTTCGAGAGCATCGTGCTGGAGATCGTCTCGATTTCATCGTTGAGGGCACTGAATCCGAGCGGCCCGTTCTCAAGTAGTCGATGCACGATGACCGGATGCCACTTTCGCCCGATGAGATGGGCCGTACACGTCACTGAACACCATTCGTCATCCGCACACCACGCCGCCACACATCCCTCATCCTCGGTTGCGCTGTGCATTCGTTGGGAGCTGTAGATGCTGGGGAGCCATGAGCACGTTGCTATGGGGACAGTAATCCTTAGGCGGTACAAAAAATTGATCCCATTAGCAAAGATAACCCCATCAGGGCGCTCTGAGTGCATCAGTGTGGCCGTCGCTGAGACTTATTCGGCGCCATTACCACGATTCAGTATGGATGACAACAATCGCAGTGAAGAATCCCAGCAGACGGTGATTCGGTTGCTCAGTATTGGACTTCGGCTCGGACTCATCACGATCCTTCTGAAGCCAGCGATGAGCAAGGCACTCACGTACGAGCGCTCCGTTTCGCTATTCGACGCGCTTGGCATTCCCCTTCCGGGACTGATGGTCGTTATTGCGGGCTCGATTCAGGTGCTGGCGATTGTGCTCTTTCTCATCGGACGGCTTGAGCCGCTTGCCGCCGGTGCACTGGTTCCCGTGATGATCGTTGCAATCCTGTTTGCCGGGCTGGACTGGAAGAACGCAACCGTCCTGATAGGGTCACTGGCCATCATCATCTTAGAAACTGATCGCAGTTCGTTCAAGCATCAGGCTAGCGCCATGATGTGAAATCCACACCAAGCCATGAGATCGACCCGGTGCAGAGAGAACGTATACCAGTCCGGAGGATGTGGCTTTCAGTGCGTGATTGTCGTGGGTAGATCTATGAGTACACCTGCAAATCAGTTGATTGCAAGCCAGGAGCAACTACCACCGAGCCCTGACCAATGACACGGCTCTCGAAACAGTGGTTGGAGCACAACCAGCTCGGTGTGGCGGCCGTCGCCGTTCTCATGGCGATACTCGTTGGGCTTGGCACTCCAGCGGTGAGTCCATTCTTAGAGCGTGCGATCACTCCCGTGCTGGCGGTGTTGCTCTACGTGACGTTCCTGGAGGTTCCGTTCGTTCGGATCAGACAGGCAGCGCGTGACAAGCAGTTCATGCTGGGAGCGCTCGGGATGAACTTCCTAGTCGTTCCCCTCGTCGTGTTCGGACTCTCACACTTTTTGCCACAGCATCCGGCGGTGCTCCTTGGCGCGTTCATGGTGTTGTTGACGCCGTGTATCGATTACGTCATCACGTTCACTGCGCTTGCGGACGGCAACGCAGAGCAGATCACAGCGGTGACGCCACTGTTGATGGTCGTACAGATACTGCTGCTGCCGGGATATCTCTGGCTGTTCATGGGACCACAGATAGCGGTGGATATTGAGGCCAGTCCGTTCATCGAAGCCTTCGGTGCCCTGATCGCATTGCCGCTCACGCTCGCCTGGGTCACGGAGTTTGTCGCTGGACGGTCGGCCCGCTGCAACCGGTGGGAGCGAGCAATGGGATGGTTGCCAGTGCCGATGTTGGGGACAACGCTGTTCGTGGTCATCGCTTCGCAGTTGCCACGGGTTCGGGAATCGCTTGACGCGCTACTGCCCGTCATCCCGGTGTACGTGGCCTTTCTTTGTATTATGACTCTACTCGGGCGACTGGCCGCGGACGTGTTCCGGATGGATGCGGGCGAGAGTCGGGCGCTCGTTTTCACAGGCGTGACACGCAATTCACTCGTAGTACTACCGCTCGCGCTTGCCTTGCCCCCGGCATTCGCACTCACGCCCGCGGTGGTCGTCACCCAGACGCTCGTCGAACTGACCGGGATGGTCGTCCTCATTCGGGTGGTACCGAGATGGCTCGTTCCACACCAGTAGAACCCAGTCAGTGACGTTTTACCAGATCACAGCGTCTGTCATTCTGACTCGACCGGTTCATCGAGAGCTTTGACAAAGGTGATCTCTTTTGCTAACAGGGCTGGGTGGTCGCGATACCATTCGACCTGTGGAGTGTTCCTAACGGCTTCGATCGTCTCCTTGACGGGTATCTCGTAATAGCCCAGCGCTTCGTAAAACGCACCAGCATCCGTACTGAACAGGAACAGCCGATCGACACCGTGGTCGCGGGCTTTCTCTTCGACATGCCTGACGAGCCGTTGGCCAACACCCATTCCCCGGTTGTCTGGCTCGACGAAAAGCGACGCCATGAGTCCATTTTGACCGTCAACTTCGAGGCGGACGAATGCTCTGAGAGTATTTCCGTTTTCTATCCCCCAGAACATCGGCCGATCCGGGTCGATGTCCTCAGAATTCATCTCGACCTCCTCAAGAGATTGCAACCGTGCCCTGACACGGGGGATGTCCTGCGTATCCAGTCGCTCGATGCGTTGTTCCGATGGACCCGGAGTCATGCGGTAGTGTTAGCGGTGGCTGGTAAGGTAATCCTGCGTGAACAAATTGAGGAATTTCTCCGCTCGGTGTGCCCGTGCGTTCTGATTCGCCCGGTGAAACGCCATCTAGTCGATGGATATTTGATAGTGATTTTCGTAGTAGAATACAATTCGTGCGTATGACCCAGCTGGCTGCACAGCCGTTTATTCCACTCGTTGCGGTCGTCGCGACCGAATAGCGATCACCGCATAGCTGCAGCACTCGGGTCGTTTCATCTCACTACGGGCGTCGAAGGTGTAGTCTTTCGAGCGTCATTTCGGAATCCACACGAGCGGCGCGTGGTTCCACGCCCACCGTTCGTCGGGTTTCTCGGTGAACTCCCAGAAGCTTCGGGGCCAGGTGCCGATCGCAGCGTGGATCTGTCGGTAGGAGAGTGTGCTTTCACCCTCAAGGACGAGACGGAACCGCTGTGCGAACCGATCGGGATCGAAGTCGGGATCGGGGTGATTCTCTGGGGACGCAACGAGCCGGCGATGGTGGGCGCGACCGTTGCGATTGAGAATATCTTTCCCCAGACGACGAGGGAGACCGCTGGATATCACACCGTCCACCATCCAATAGTAGATACTACCATACAGACATCCACCAGCGTTTTGGCCGTCCACGGAAACCAAAACTGTATGCCAGGACCAGTATTTCTTCGTGGGGAGACCGTCACGCTACGACCCGCAGATGCGGAGGATCTCGATTTTATTCAACGGTGTATGAACGATCCACGAGTATGGCGGCCGGCACTCGACGTGTCACCGACGAACTCCACCCAGGTGCGGGAGTTCTTCGAGACCGTGATTTCCAGTCCAAACGGGGTTCACTGTCTCATCTGTGCGGATTCAGACCCACTGGGGATCATCTCGCTCACGGAATCCAGATACGGTCCAGACGAGACTACTCGCTCGCGTACCGTCGAGTTGGCCTACTGGCTCGCTCCGGAATACCACGGCCAGGGATATGGCTCCGACGGGGCGACACAGCTGATCACCTACGCCTTCGAAGACAAGAACTTCAGACGGATCGAGGCCGCAGTCGGGAGCTTCAATGAGCCATCCATTGGCTTGCTCGAATCGCTCGGATTCCAACACGAGGGAACGCGACGGGAAGCGGCCTGGTATCGCGGGGAGTATCACGATATGCAGTTGTACGGATTGCTCAGAGCGGAGTGGAGAGAACAGATATAGAGCAATTACGCCAGTGCGTCGCCATCATCCGACGGCGATAGCTCCTCGTGGATCTGAACGGACGCAATCCGCGCTCCCGACATCTCGGCGACGGAAAGCACGTATCCATCGACGGTGATCTGATCGCCGAGATCTGGGGCCCGTCCGAGCCGATCAAGCACGAAGCCCCCAATGGTATCGAACTCGTCGCTCTCGAACGACGCATCCAGTCGGTCGTTGACCGCAGAAACGGGTACTGCGCCATCAACACGGTAGCCATCGTCGAGTTCGTCGATGGAGGGCTCATCAGCGTCGAACTCGTCGCGAATATCACCAACGACCTGTTCGACGATATCCTCTACCGTCACGAGTCCCTCGAACACACCCCACTCGTCGATCACGGCGGCCATTTGCGACCGGTCGCGCTGAAACTGTGCGAGGAGATCCGCAATGGGTGTCGACTCGGGAACGATCAGCATCTCACGGACGATATCACCGACAACCGGTTGCTCCTGGCCGTCGTCTGCCGATGAAACCGCCGCCAACACGTCTTTGACATCAACGAATCCAACGACCTGATCCGTATCCTCGGCGTCGAGAACGGGATATCGCGTGTGGTCCGCGTCGACAATGATCGAGTGCAACTCGCTGAGTGGCAGATCCTCGGTGATGGTGATGACATCCGGCCGTGGCACCATCACCTCACGCGCGATCGTATCATCGAGCGTAAAGACCTGTTCGATCATCTCGACTTCCGTCCTGTCGACTTCGCCCTCGCGCCCAGCACGGGTCAACACGGTCCGAATCTCTTCTTCGGTGAGCGTCTCGTCGGTTTCTGAGGCCGGGGGGATGCCGATCAGTTGGGTGAATCGGTTTGCCGTCCCGTTGAAGACGATGATTCCCGGAATGAAGAGATAATAAAAGAGTTTCATCGGTGGTGAGACCACCAGCGCAATCTTTTCTGGTTTCACGATGGAGATCGTCTTCGGGGCGAGCTCGCCAAAGACCACGTGGAGGAACGTAATCGTGCCAAAGCCGATGGCGAACGCGACTAGATGGAGCATATCCTGTGACAGCACTGGGTCAAGGACTGGCTCGATGAGCGATGCAACCGCTGGCTCACCGAGTCGGCCAAGCCCCAGTGAGGCGAGCGTGATGCCGAGCTGTGTAACCGCGAGATAGTCGTCGAGATTATCGACGGCTTCCTGCAGGATCGACGATCCAGCGCGGCCCTCCTCGACAAGCTGGTCGACGGCCGAGGATCGAATCCGCACGTACGCGAACTCCGCGGCCACGAAAAAGCCGTTCAGAAAGACTAGAAAAAACGCACCGAGCAACTGCACAACGGAGAGTACGAGATCTGCCATTGGTCACTCACCCCCCGAGGTCGTAATAACATCTGGCCGGGAGCTGCCTCTGGCTGCGGTCACACGTGCGTCAGGAATGGCCATACGTGGCGTAGTTACTCAGGTCCCAATAATCTGCCCACTTCCGCCGAGCAGTGTGGCTTCGATCGGCTGAGGGCAACAGCTATTATTATAGGAAACCAAGCATATTTAAATAGAAATGATTCGAGAACACCAGATACGCATCGCAAACCGGATAGCCAGGAGCGAGAGCTGTTTCACGTCCGTAGCACAATGGAGATACTGACAGCAATTTCATATCTGGTGATTGGTGGGGTTCTAGGGTTCGAACTGAAACGGGCAGTCGATCATACTCAGTTTCCATCAGCGCTAATGTATCTGCTAGCCTTCCTTGCGATCTGCGTTCACCTGGCCAACTCGCTTGCGCTCGATCGCGGTCTCTGGATTGACGGCGAACAGTTGTTTTCGCTGTTTGCATTCGGGTCAGGTGCCGTTGGACTGTGCAACTGGCTATGGGCCAAAACAATCCAATCGGCGTGAGCCGTGGGCCAGCGCTCGAAGGAGCCCCGGACCGAAATCGCCACGATCGATCGGTCACCGATCGCGGCGTCGAAGCTCACAGTTCAGAATCGTCCACTGTACAAAAGCCCGAATACGGACAAACGAACTCGTCACGAATCAACTGTTCGTCGACGATTTGCAGACCGAGCGAATCAATCGCCTCGCCAATCCGATTGAGATCGTCGTGATCGGTCCCGATCGCGTTGACATACACGTTCCGTTCACCGGTCATGATTTCACGAACGGCCGTCACGCCATCGACTGCACGCGCCGCCTGCGCTAACTCCTCTCGTTCTGGAACCGGTGCCGTACAGATGATTTTCGTGTAGAGAGGAAAGCCCGCAAGATCGTAATCGATGTCTACGTGATAGCCACGAATGACGCCACTGCGCTCAAGTTTGTCTATTCTGGTCCGAATCGTGCTCGATGACACGCCAAGCACGTCGGCGATCTCACTCGATGACGTTCCACGGGCATCTTGCTGTAAGTGATAGAGAATCTGCTTGTCAATGGTGTCGAGTTCACCCCGTTTCATCACGATGGTACGTTATAGAACTCCGGGTTTCAGTCTTCTCCCTCTGGGGCAGTATCGAGAACGTCATCACCGTACTGTAGGCCATTTAGGACCGTCGACAAGAGAAACTGTGAGTGGTGTCTGAAGTAATATTCGCCTACAACTTTGACGGTAACCATAATTGAAGACCATTATTTTGACGGATCGTCTATTGAATCCTCTTTCTTATATGCTTCCGTTACCAAGGTGGGAGTATAACGACGTACCAGAGAGTCATGAATCACGACAACCTTCCACCAAACACACGCTCGACCCGTCCATCCAGGCCGAGCGGACCGCCCACCGCAGAGCGAACGCACATCGTTCTGGGCGGCGGCCAAATGGGTGAAACAATCGCGAGGCGACTCGACGCGTCGGGGTACGCCGTTCGGATCGTCGATCAGTCGTCCGACACGGCCGAAATCCCTGTAATTCAGGGTGATCCTACGGATCCAGCCGTGTTGGACGAAGCTGGGCTGTCGAACGACACAACGGCAATCGTCGCGACGAGAAGCGACCGGCGTAACCTGCTGATCGCACAGCTCGTGCGTGCTCACTTTTCCTCACGGGTTATCGTTCTGGCAAACAACCCAGAACGAATCACCGCCATCGCCGACGCTGGTCATGAACCGATCTGTGTGACAACCGCCTGTTCCGACCGAATTGCTACAATCCTATGAAAGAGTTAGAACGAGACCTTGGCCTGCCGTCAGTGCTCGCCATCAGCATCGGTGCGATGATTGGGAGTGGCATCTTCATCCTGCCAGCAATGGCGCTAAAAATCGCGGGACCGGCTGTGATACTCGCGTACTTCGTTGCTGGGCTACTGGTCGTTCCGGCAGCCCTCTCGAAATCGGAGATGGCCACCGCAATGCCCGAAGCCGGTGGCACGTACATCTACATCGAACGTGGAATGGGGCCGTTGCTCGGAACGATCGCCGGCATCGGAACGTGGTTCTCCCTGTCATTCAAGGGTGCACTCGCGCTTGTTGGTGGAGTCCCGTACCTGTTGCTCCTGTTTGATCTCCCGTTGCAACCGGTCGCCCTCGGGCTCGCCGCCATCCTGATCGTGGTGAACCTGATCGGGGCGAAACAGACCGGACGCCTGCAGTTGATTATCGTCGTCATCATGCTCGCCGCGCTCGGCTGGTTCGCAGCCGGGAGCGCACCCGGTGTGCAGGCGACAAACTACGGTAATTTCTTCGCCTCGGGGATTGGCGGACTACTCGCGGCGACGGGCCTCGTGTTCGTTTCCTACGCCGGCGTCACGAAGGTTGCGAGCATCGCCGAGGAGGTCGAACAACCCGATCGAAACATTCCACTCGGCATTCTCGGCTCGCTCGCGTTCACGACGCTGTTGTACGTCGGCATCGTGGCCGTTCTGGTCGGTGTCACTGATCCCGGTTCAGTGGCTGGCTCACTGACGCCGGTTGCGGTTGCCGCCGAGGCGACACTGGGTCAGGCCGGCGTCATAGCCGTCATTATGGCAGCAATCCTGGCGCTGGTCTCAACGGCGAATGCGAGCATTCTCTCATCGTCGCGCTATCCGTTCGCGATGAGTCGAGATAAGCTGGCACCGGAGACGTTCTCCTCCGTGAGCGATCGATTCGGAACGCCAGTGACGGCAATCACGCTCACAGGAGCTGTGATGCTGTTGCTCATCGCGTTCGTCCCGATTCTCGAAATCGCAAAGCTCGCCAGCGCGTTCCAGATCGTGGTGTTCGTGCTGATCAATATGGCCCCGATCGCGTTCCGGAACGGAAGCGAGGAGTACGATCCGTCGTTCCGTTCGCCACTGTATCCGTGGATGCAGGTCTTTGGCGTGATCTCAGGGGTAGTGTTGCTCACACAGATGGGGGACGTGGCGCTGCTCGGTGCACTGCTCATCGCCCTCGGGAGCATCATCTGGTACTATCTGTACGTGCGACCGCGCGTGAGTCGAGACGGCGTTGCGGCCGACGCAATCCGCCGCCAGGTTGGCAAAGAGGCGATCGAGACGCTCGATGATGAAGCGGCCGACGACACGCACAAGGTGCTCGTTCCGATCACAAAACACAGAAGTGAGGCCTACGAACGAACGCTGATAGAACTGGCGGCAGATGCCGTTCGACCGCACGACGGGGTGGTTTCCGTCATCAGGTTCCAGGAGATTCCCGATCAGGCACCACTCACCGCGGAGGTGACCACACAGTCCGCTGGTGATCGAGCCTTTGAAGCGAGGATCGAATCGCTTGATTCGGCGTTGGACGTGCAGATTGAAGCCGACGAAATTGTCAGCCACGATACGAAACACGCGATCGTCACCCATGCTCGGAACAATGACGTCGACGTCATTTTGGCCGATCATGAGCCGTTACGGCTCCGCTCTCGGCTGTTTGGCGATCCTATCGACTGGATTGTCAGATACGCACCCTGCGACGTACTCCTGGTGGATCCTCAGAACGAGACACACCCTCGCCAGATCGCGCTCTCAGGTGACGACGTTCCGTTCGCATCGCTCGCCGTCCAAGTCGCAGAATCAATCGCAGATGCCAACGATGGGAGCATTTCATTGCTGTGTGCAACCAAGGAGGCCAACACAGAGGAATACGAAGATGCAGTCGCCGAATACGAGTCCGAACTCGCGGCGCAACTGACCGTTCCGCTCGTATCTAGATCGATCAAAACCGATGGCGGAAAGACAGACACTCCGGATCTGCTCGTACGGGAAGGAGCCGACCAGCGACTCCGGAGCGTATTGTTCGACAATCGGCCCGTGTTCCCCAACCCGGGGTGCACCACCATCACAGTCTATCCACAGACCGAACGCCGCCCAGGATTCATAACCCAACTGTTCAGGACCACGCTGTTCTGAACGGTACTCGCACAACCCTTATCGACCAACTAGCCAGTTGGTCGCTTCCGTACTCGATAGCGAGTATGGTCTCATAGCCAAACAGTTATTATTGAACATTCTATCCGAGCGACGCTCCCAGTGACCACACTAGTTCAAGGGATCTGGGGCGGTAGTTTTGGTCGATGACACCGATAGAAATCTGGGTTCGCCTCCTCTCTGGTGTCGCTCTCATTGGAGCAAACGCTTATTTCGTGGCGATAGAGTTTGCGCTCACACGAGCACGCCAGTTCAGCGAAGCCGAGTTCGTCGGTGATGTTCCCGCGCTTGAGAAAGCGTGGGAGATGACCAACAATCTAGAAATTTATCTCACAACCTGTCAAGTTGGGATTACCGCATCCTCAATTGCGGTTGGAATCGTCGCAGAGCCTGCGCTTGCGGCGCTGTTTGAGCCGTATTTTGCGACCGCTGGATTGGCTTCTGTTGGCGTGGGATCGCTGCTTGCATTCGTGCTCATCAACCTGGTGCATCTGACACACGGCGAGCAGACGCCAACGTATCTCGGGGTGGAACGGTCCCGGCAGGTCTGTCGATATGGCGCTGGGGTGCTCTACTGGTTCAACTGGATCATTTCGCCAGTGATCACGCTCGGTGATGGAATCGCGAAGGCAACGCTGGGGGTGTTCGGGATCGAAATGACCGGTGCGTGGCTCGAAACGGGGACTGACGTGCTCGAATCGCGATCCCAGCTCCGATCGGAGATGGATTCACTGCTCACGGAAGGCGAACTGCCGAGCGAGCGCAGAGAAGAGGTGCTGAACGCGCTCGACATCGACGAGATTCCAATCAGCGAAATCATCGTCCCGGTCGCCGAGATCGTTTCGCTCTCGACGACCGACTCCGATCGCGAGAACCTAGAACGCGTCAGAGACACACCACACACGCGGTTTCCGCTGGTTGGCGATTCACTATCTGACTTTCACGGCATCGTGTATGCGCCCTCGATCATCGACGAGTTCGAACGGCTCAAAGATGGGACGGTGACGTTCGCCGACATCGCCGCCCCACCGATGACGCTCGCAGCCGACACCACCATCAGCGACGCCTTCGATCAGTTCCAGACGGAAGGCCAGGAGCTCGCACTGGTGCTAGAGAATGGTGATGTTGTTGGGCTGCTCACTGCAACCGACGCCCTCGAAGCAGTGATGGGCGAACTCGAAGATCCACTCGATGAATAGGGAGCACTCAGGCGTGATGACACAGCTCGATCGCCTCGTCGACGGCCGATCGCCGGCCGACGAACGTGAGATGATCGCCAGCCTGGATCGTGACATCGTGTTCGGGGACGAGCGACCGATCCGCTCGGCTGACGAGCGCGATGAGAACGCCTTCGGGGAGGTACTCGTCGATTTCAGCAATCGTTCGTCCGACGAACTGCTCTGCCGTCACTTCGATCTCCTGCACGTCACCCGTCCGGCCGAGTTCGGTCATCCACGCCGACAGTGCCGGCCGTTCGATCTCGTTGTCGATCGACTGGGCAATCGCCGTATCGACCGGAATTGACTCGACGCCAAGCTCTTCGAACGCCGGGGCGTTTCCAGGTCGGTTCACGCGAGCGATCACCCGTTCAGTGTTGAATTTTGAATCAGCCAGCTGGCTCACAAGGAGATTCGTGTCGTCATCACCGGTCGCGGCTGCGACGACGCGGGCGGTGTCCGCACCAACGGACTGGAGAACGTTCGTGTCCGTTCCATCGCCGTGATAGACCGTAAAACCCGCGTTTCGAGCCGTCTCAACCGCCTCCTGGTCCGATTCGACCATGATGACGTTCTCCTGGCGTTGTTCGAGTCGCTCGGCGAGACTCTGGCCAACCCGACCGCCACCAACGATGACGATTCGCTTTGGCAACACCGAGAGTACCTGGGCGATGTGGCGTGCGAATCCACCCTGAAAAACGACCGTTGTGAGAATGACGAGAAAGACGGTTCCGACGAGCACGGCTGCTGCCGTCTGGTTTTCAGACTGGAGTTCGAGCGCGAATAAGGTTGCCACGCTCGCTGGAATGATGCCCCGCGGGCCAACTGCGCTCATAAACAGCTGTTCGCGGGTGGAAAACCGGTGGCCGTGTGTGCTCAGCATGACTGCGAGCGGGCGAATGATCACAGTCACGAACAGCACGACAAGCAGTCCGCCAACGCCCAGTGCTAGCAACGAATCGATCGAGAGCAACGTCGCAAGCGAGATGAAGACGAATGAAAGAACGATGAGCGTGATATCGCCTTTGAACGCTTCAATTTCGGATTCGTAGGGGAGATCGGCGTTGCCCAGCAAGACGCCTGCCGTCGCGACCGCAGCGATACCGGCCTCCGAGATGATCCCATCGGCGACGCCGTAGGTGGCTATCGCAGTGATCAACACGATAAGCCGTGCGTTGCGAACCGCGTTCGACGCAGCAATATCCACGTGTTTGAGCCCGTAGGCGACAAACAGTGCGGCAATTATTCCCACGAGAATGCCAACGCCAAGTCGAATGACGAACGATTCCAGCAGTGCAGCGACACCCGTCTCTCCGATGACGACGACCTCAAACACGGCAACGGCGAGGATTGCGGCGGTTACGTCGTTGACAATACCTTCGGTTTCGAGGGCAGCCCCAACCTGATCGCGCACCGGAACCACATCAAGGATGGGCGTGATGACAGTCGGGCCGGTAGCGATCAACAGCGAGCCGATGAGAAACGCCAGCCCCCAGGTCGTTCCCAGCGCAAAGCGAACGACGAGTGCCGTTCCAAACAGCGTGATCGCCGCTCCAACGGTTACGAGTCGAAGCGCCTCCGTCGGTGATTGTCGGAGTTTGGTGAGTTTGAGGTGAAATGCACCCTCGAAGACGATGATCGCAACGCTGAGGCCAACGATTGCTGAGAGGGTTTCATGGCCGCCGAACGCCGAAACGTCCACAATGGCGAGGCCTTCTGGACCGACGGCAATGCCAGCGAGAATGAGAAACAGCACACTCGGGATCTGTAATCGGTCTGCAAGCAGCTGTGCGACCACGCCAAGCCCGAGAATCGTCACAACCAGCAACAGCAGACCGGATCCAGCACTCATGTGTGTATTCGGCCGAACAACGCACCCATCTCAAATAAATCGTCGGTTATGGCACAATGGGTAGTAATTTTGTCAAAGAATATGTAATATTCAAGCAGACAGATAGATAGTAGGCGGAGTGGATGGAAGACTAGACCGGGAACAATCGCGTATGACTGATCCACCAGTGCACAAACGCACGGTTCGTTCGGAGTTTACGAAACAGGCTGTGACCTATGCTGCCAGCCCTGTTGTGTCTGATCCAGAAGCGATAGGACGCCTCGTTGAGATAACCGATGCTCATGAAGACGCCCGTGTACTCGAAGTCGCCACCGGCCCAGGTCACGTCGCATTTGCGTTCGCCGATCGGTGCGAGTCGGTTACAGGTGTGGATCTCACGGAAGCCCCACTCGACATTGCGCGAAAGCGAGACCGAGAGCGCGATCGTGGGACGGTTTCGTTCGCACAGGGAGACGCTGAGAGCCTGCCATTCTCCGCTGATTCGTTCGATATCGTCGTCTGCCGTCTTGCACTCCATCACATTGAAACCCCAGCCGCCGTCGTTCGCGAGATAATACGCGTCTGTCGTCCAGCTGGAACCGTTGGAATTGCTGATCTCGTCGTTAGTGAGCACACAGACCGCGGCGAGTATCAGAATGAGTTTGAGCGGCTCCGAGATCCCTCACACGTTCGCACACTGCCAATCAGTGAGCTGCTGACTCTTCTCAGCCAGAACGGACTCGAAGTTGCCCACGTTGAAACTGATGTGCTCGTTCAGGAGGTAGAATCGTGGATGGAGACCGCGCAAACGCCAGCGTCCCAGGCACCAGCGGTTCGTGAGATGATCAAGCGGGATGCCAAAGCGGATCTGAGTGGAACGCGTCCGTTCTGGGATGACGGCGAGTTGTATTTCGTCCAGCGAACTGCGAGGATCGCGGGACACCCACTCGAAAAGAGTCAGTAGAACTACATCTGTGCACTTCCATTGGTAGAATACCTGTGACAACGATCGAGCAGCTCACCAAGGAGTCGGCGTTCCGGTCGTACTATCCGGTAGTGGGGCCGTTCTGGCCAATTGATTCGAAGACTGAGTATCTCGATGCGATGGAGCGAATGACGGCGTCGGGCTATCATGCGTTCGGTGCCCGCGACAGTGAGCCGGTTGGATTCGCTGGATGGTACACCATGTTCTCACCATGGTTCGAGCAGACGGAGTACTGGTTCAAAAAAACGCTCTCGCCAGCCGATGCGCCCTGAACTAACGAATCAGGCCAGTTCCGCTACAAACGGTTCGAAGGCGTCCGCAGCGGTCTGGTAGGGTGCTGGCGTGGTGATGTCGAGCCCGATCGACTCGAATAGGTCCGTCGCCGAGCATCGTCCCATATCGACGAGCAGCTGGCGATACTCGGTATCCGTCCACCGCCCAGAGCGTACGCGATCTGCAACGACGAGTCCGCCAACGGCTCCCAGAACGTACTGGTAGTGGTGGAATGGATCGCGCTGAATGTTCCGATGGAGCCACTCCAATCGGCTCTCTTCGACGAATTCGACGGTTGGTGAGAACGCGGTGTGGAGTTTGAGATAGCGGTTGTCGGCGAACGCTCGCGTGAGCTGTCTGTCGGATTCCACGCGGTCAACGAGCGCCCGAACGAACGCAGAGTAGCGGGCCTGGTCGAAAAGAAGCCCGCCGATCGAATCCGCGCGGTGGACCGCCCCATACTCGCCGAGCAACCCACCCTGCTCGATACAGTAATCATACAACAGCAGTTCGTGGGTGACGCTTGGAATCTCCTCGACGGCCCTGGGGGCTGCCGTCTCCTGGAGTGGTCGATCGCGAACCTGTTCGATTGCGAGCGCGTGGCCGAGTTCGTGGGCGATCGTGACCATCGACCGGAACGTATCGGCGTAGTTGCAGAGCACGAACGGTCCATCGGCGATCGAAGAATGACAGTAGCCGATAGCATTGTTCCGGCCAGCGTGTGGTTTCACATCCGCCCGATCGTCCTCGAAAAAGCGTCGGGCTTGCTCCTGGTAGGACTCCCCCAGTGGCTGGAGCGAGGCGATGATGTGCTCGATTGCCGTCTCATACGGAATTGTCGGTGGTTCGGCTGCTGTCAGCGGTGCGCGAAGATCCCAGGGGCGGAGCGTCTCCACTCCCAGTCGCTCGGCTCGAAGCGACTGCCACCGGTGATACGGTTCCAGGTGCGCCTGGATCGATTCAACGAGCGTGGCGTGAACCGCCGGATCGAGCAGCTGACAGGTGCCGTTTTCGGGAAAACAACGCTTTCTGAGCTGTGCTTCGCACAACGAGTCGTAGTGACGAGCGGCTGCGAGCGAGCTGAGTGTGCGGAGTTTTTCCGCGTACACCTGATACAGCGGCCCGCTGTGGGGTTCAAGCGCCCCGAAGTACGATTCATAACAGCGGCGACGGACGGTTCGATCGGTCGAATTCATCGCGGTGAAATATCCTGAGTAGTCGAGCCGGTGGGTCTCGCCGTCGGGATCAGTAATCGTGGGGGGGTTCGAACGCGTCGTTTTTGATCGATCGAATGATGCGGTTCGGAGCCGTTCGTGCACTATCGACCGACGCGAGCAGCGCCTCTTCCGCTCTCGACCGACGGTGGCTGGCCTGTGCCCGAAGGTTCTGGACGTACGACGCAAGCGCTGGCCGTTGTTCGATGAATTGATCCAACAATTCCGGACGAATCGCCTGGAGGAGCTGATCGACGTGGGACAGCGCGGCCTCAAGATCACCCTCGATCGATCGGTAGCGCTCCAGTCGTTCCGTGGCAGCAGGATCGTCGGTGATCTTCTGACGAAGGGCGGCGTACAGCTCAAGACGACCACCCGTTGCGAACGACTCAAGCACCAGCTCGATGAGCGATTCGAGAGCGTCGGTCGACTCGATCGGCCCTTCGAACGCCGTGATCGACTCGATCGTGTCAGTAAGCGATTGATACGAACGCTCCCAGTCGTCGGGCTCGGCAAAAATGTGACTGAGATCGAATTTGAACGACGAATCGACGGCCGATCGTGGGATGTCTGACATGTGTGTGTTTGTGGACGATGATTCTCAAGGCGTGATACGACGGCCTCGCGTGGGGACGAGCAGACGGCGAGCGGAAACTAGTGATGGGTCATCGTTCAACCGGGTGTCCGTCAGTTGTGAGTCGAGTGCTGTAGGCGTTCGGGAGGAATGACACTTACTCACATCCAATGGCTCCATCGGAAACGACAGAGGCGTAGTGTGAACTCATCTCAAGCAGTTCTGCGTGCGTGCCAGATCGAACGACGGTCCCATCGTCGATCACGAAACACCGGTCAACCCACTCCAGAACGTCCGACTGGTGTGACACCAGAATCGTCGTTCTATCGGCATAATACTCTCGAAGCCGTTCGGTGATGATGGCACGCGTTTGGGGATCCACGTGGCTGAGTGGCTCATCGAACACGAGAACTGCTGGATTGGTGATGATCGCCCTGGCGATCGCAATGCGCTGGCGCTGGCCACCAGAGAGCGTGGCTCCAGACTCTCCAACGAACGTGTCGTAGCCCGCTTCGAACGACTGAATCGTCTCGTGAACACCCGCCACCCGGGTGGCCACCTGTATCTGCTCGTCAGCCAGTGGCTCGTCAACGCCGAGCGTAAGATTCTCCTTGATCGTCCCCGGAAACAACACCGGCGCTTGGTCGACGGAACCAATCAAAGAGCGACGCATTGAAGCGGTGACATCTGTCCGTTCGCCCACCGAAATCGTTCCCTTGTCACAGTCGTACAGTCCAGCCAGAAGACGCACAACGGTCGATTTGCCCCCACCTGACGGCCCGACGAGCGCAACGGTTTCTCCGGCCTCGATAGTCATCGACACGTCGGTCACTGCCGGCGCTCCGGCCTGTGGATACGTGTAGGTGATCGAGTCCGAACGAATTGGCCCAGCGAGTTCAGGTCCATTCGGAGTCGCAGTCGAGGAGCAGTCGGGCTGGAGTTCGATGAGTCGGTCGGCGGCAGCTCGCGATTCGTGATAGCCATCGATAACGCCAACGGCGTTTTGGACCGGTAACGAGAGTCGTTCGAGATAGAGAACGAACGGAACGATCGTACCGGGAGAGAGGGTCGAATTCCCGGCGCCCGGCCAGAACAAACTGAGTGCGAGCACGACGACCACCCACGCACCGACGAACAGCCGGTTGACCACCTGCTGGGTGACCGTCTGCTCAAGCCGTTCGAGACTGACGGTCAGATAATCATTCGCCGCGCGTTCCGTTCGATCCGTCGCGAACGACGACACTCCAAGCGCGTCGATCGTCCGTCGACCATCGAGGACGTTCGTTATCACGCTTGAGAGCGTGCCTCGGTTAGCACGACGACGCTCTGTCACCCGCTCGATTCGGCTGGCGTATGAGGAGTTCAGCAGTCCGAGCGCCGGCGTAGTCACGAGCAATATCCCGGCCAAAAACGGATTGAGAAGCGCCATAAAGGCAATCGCCGAGCAGACCGACACAACGATCCAGATCAGCGCTCCACCGAGCGTTGACGCCACCGTTTCGAGCGTTGCAACGTCGTCGATCACTCGACTCACGAGATCGCCGGTGTCGTGGGCTTCGATCCGGTCCAATGGCTGCTCCATAACTGCCGACAGTGCTGCGACACGAACCCGGTGTGTGAACCGGCGAGCGAACAGGCTCCAGGAAAACTCCGCAACCGATCCACCGAGGACTGTCGTGAGCGAGACGGCACAGAGACACACGCTGACGACCGCTAGCATTTCGACGGGCGTTGTCTGTACCCACGCGTCCGGAAGTACCCAGAGCTCGAACGATTGATCCGTGAATATGCCGTCGATCGCCAGCCCGATCAGATAGATATCGGCCATTCCGATGGCCGTCTTTCCCAGCTCGGCAATCACGGCCAGACAGCCCCACTGAAACTCCGGCCGGCCGTGCGTTCGAAACAATCGCCAGAGTGGATTCATCGGTCCATCACCGGGAGCTTGTCAGTGGCGTCAGAGCGCCAGAGCGATGCGTATCGACCGTCGACCGATAGTAGCTCTGTGTGTGTACCAGTCTCAACACACCGGCCATCATGCATGACCAGGAGCTGATCACTACTGCGAACGGTCGCCAACCGGTGGGCGACTGCAACAACCGTGTGCTCGCCGGCGAGCGCCGTGAGCCGTTCAGTGATGGTTCTCGAGCTGGCGCTGTCGAGGCCGCTTGTCACCTCATCAAGTACGAGCAGCCCTGGGTCGCCGTACAGCGCTCGAGCGAGGGCAAGACGGCGACGCTGGCCGGTCGAAAGCGCCATCCCATCCGCACCGACTGCCGTCTCGTAGCCTGCTGGCAGTTCACTGATCATCGAATGGACTCCGGCCTCTCGCGCCGCGTACTCGACAGCCGCCCGATCCGGAGAATCG
Organism: Halobacteriales archaeon YIM A00013; assembly: GCA_025041195.1. Classification (GTDB taxonomy): domain Archaea; phylum Halobacteriota; class Halobacteria; order Halobacteriales; family Haloarculaceae; genus Halocatena. Next base: position 2,665,432 of record JAKCFM010000001.1, on the reverse strand, counting down.
TTCGTGGCCACGTTCTCAGCGATCGTTCCCGGAAACAGCACCGGCGACTGACTCACATATCCTACTGAGTGTTGTCCGGGCGTCCCCGGTGAAAACTTCGCATCGATCGAGCCGGCTGTTGGCGAGTAAATTCCTGCGATAAGCGCTGCAAGCGTGGATTTTCCCGCCCCTGTCTCGCCAACAATCCCAACGAAGGCACCGTCCGGAATCGTCGTCGACACGTTCCGAACCACCGGCTCCGAGTCGTACGCGAACGAGACCGACGAGAGCGTGAGATCGCCAGCAACCGCACGATCGGACCGACCGGATTCGGCGGTTTCGATCGCGAGTATCTCCCCGATCCGCCGGGTGGCTGCCCGTCCGTCTTCAATTGCGTCGACTACATCGACCGCGAGCCGTCTGGTCGGTTCCAGAAACGACTCTGCATACAGAACGAACGTCACGAGATTCCCCGGCGTCAACGTCGTTCCCGATATGGGCTGGAGAATCCAGTAACCACCGAGCGCGAACAGCACCCAGATCCCGGTTGTGCCAAGCGCCCAGAACAGCCCATTGTACACCACGCGTAGTCGATCCGTTCGCCACTGTGAGCGCATATACGCCGCTGCTGTCGCTTCGAACGCCGAACAGCGGCTGTGCGTTGCCTGATTGGCTTTGATCGGTGCCAGTCCCGTAATCGATGACTGAACGTGCTCGTGAACCCGCCCAAGCTGTTCTTTAACAGCATCGTAACGAGGAGCGAGCAATCGTGCATACCAACGACTGAGGAAAACGAGACCGACAGGAACAAACAGCAACACGGTGGCGAGCACTGGCGAGAGCCAATAGAGAATCACGAACGCGACACAAAGCCCACCAAAATACTCCACACCGAGCCGAACGCCGGAGAACAACGAACCCACATCGTCTACGTCGTCGGTGAGCAACTGCTGGAGTGAGCCACGATCCCAACCGTCGATCGCTCGCGTCGGAACTGCTAAGAGCTGTGACGTGAGCGAGCCGTACAGCGACGACTGCACGTCCAGGGCCACAGATTCGTAGATGATCGTCCCGTATCTGCGACAGATCGCCTCGACGACGACGGCAATACCCACCACACCAACCAGCACGATACTATGGATGGGCTGTGTTCCCGGCGATGAGCTTCCAATGAGTGCATCGACACCAAATCCGACGAGCAATCCTGGAATCCGGTGGCAGACGACCGCAATCACCAGCAAACAGATCCCACCAGCAAATCCGTCTCTCTTTGCTCTCGTATACCGGGAGAGAACCGACGACGCCGATCGCTCTGGATCCGTCATACAAACTATTACTGTGAGGGTTTGACGGGACAGCTAAAAATCTCAGCAGCACCGCAGTACTGCAACGTAAATGATACAGTACGATCAAGTAAATCTGGGAGCTACGATCGGTCGTGAGCGATGACGACACTGGACACCCGGACACCCGCATGAGTGATCCGTTCGAGCTGTTAGGGAACCGTACTCGACTCGAAATAATTCGGGCGTTAATCCAGGCGAATTCGTCACCCCTGTCATTTCGTGCGCTGTTCGAGCGAACCAGCTGTCCCGACAGTGGAAATTTCAACTACCATCTTCAGCAGCTCCGTGGATCATTCGTTCAAAAAACCGATGGCTATGAACTCACACTGGCTGGAAAGCGTGTTGGTGGGGCAATTCTGGCGAACTCGTTCGCTCCAGAGCAGACGGTTGCGCCCATCGATCTCGACTGGCACTGTCTGCTCTGTGATGGGCCCAAACAGGCAAGCTATCGCGATGGAATGGCGCACATCCGCTGTGTCGACTGTGATGGTGGTGCGACGTTCCCATTTCCGGCGGGAACGATCGAACAGTTCGAGCGAGAAGCACTCGGGCGTGCATTCGCCAGGTGGCTCAGGGTACTCATCCAGCGCGTAACGATGGGATTCTGTCCGGTCTGTGCTGGTCGTGTCACTGCGCAGCTCAAACGGCTCCCAGGTGGGACGCCGGCCGATCCGAAGCCATCTCGCGTGCAGTTCGACTGTCAGCGGTGTGTCAGCGGACTGTATCTGACCGGGGCCTCCGTTGTCACGTACCATCCATTGGTCGAGCAGTTCTTTTTTGCACATGGCCTCGAACTCCACGCGGCCCACGCCGAGCGCGCGTGGGCAACGCTCGATCGATTCAACTCGACGATCATCTCCGAAGCACCCCCAACGATTCGCTTCGAGTTCGAATATGATGGCGATCGCATCGAACCAGTGCTGCACGCAAACGGTGACGTGCGTTTCGAGTGATGGATTCTGGATACGCCAATCGCTCCGTGCATTGAGAATGAAGCACCACTCTAATCTAGAGCACTCCCGTCCTTCGAAATCCACGGTCCATCCAGCCGCATCAGAACGTCACAGTCCATCATAATCGAACGCAATCGCCACTGTGAGCGGTTCTTACGACTACCAAACGTCACAATACACGTATGGGTTTGCCATTCAATTACAATGAATTTTGTTCAGATTGTGGTCGATAGCAAGAGGATGTGGGGCGCCAGCTCAGCTCCAGAGTGGGGTGGGCGCTATATCCACCGACGTTGGATCGTTGGTACGTTGAACAAGAGCGACTGATTCAGTGACAACAGTCGCGACAAAATGAACACTTATTCATATTGAGAGCGTTTCGATGTGTACTATGAACGACCACGGTGATCGCACCGATTCAGATACTCAGCGATCAGACAGGTCACACACCGCCAGCAAAGTTGGCCGTGTGCTCGTCGAGTACGATCTCGAGGGTCTTGGAGAACAGATGGAAGCCAAATGGACGGGAGAGGACACAGAACGTCACAGTCTCCGCGAACTGGCTGACTGGCTCAACAAACAGCTCCTCGAAGTTGCTATGGATCAGGCAGGCCGGCAGCCGATCGATGGCGAGGTAGATAACGTCTATCGACTGCTCACTGGCGACGACGTGAGCAGTGGTGTTCGGACGCAAGCGCGAAAAGACCTCGAACACGATGGGGTTGCAATCGAAGCGCTCGAACGCGATTTCGTCTCTCATCAGGCGATTCACACCTATCTGACGAAATACCGTGGCGCACGACACTCCTCGCCAGAAACCAATGACAGCGACAGAATCGAGAGCGTCACACAGGCTATTCAGCGACTCTCACATCGAACCCTCCGCGTGACTGAAGACAACCTCGCGACCCTCGAAAACACCGATCGACTCGATATTGGATCGTTTGACGTGCTCGTAGACGTCACCGTCACCTGCCAGGACTGTGGAACACGGTACAACGTCGTCGATCTACTCGAACGCGGCCACTGTGATTGTCAAGATTAATAACTATATTCTGCGTGCGAGTGGCATGGCCGTTACGAACTTACAGCTGTAACCCCAGTAGCGATGGGCTTCACAAACGATGACGAGTCTGAGGAGTTAAATAGAAGGACGTTCGAGAGGTATGTATATGGGTACATCGCAACTCGGGACAGAAAAGCTGCAACTCTCCGTCGAAAACATCGGCGGGATAGACAGCACGACCGTGGAATTTTCACCGGGAGTAACCGCACTTGCCGGCAGAAACGCAACTAATCGGACATCTCTGCTCCAGGCGATCATGGCAGCGTTCGGAAGCGATCGGGTGTCGCTCAAAGGTGATGCAGACGCCGGTTCCGTCGAGATGCAACTCGGCGATGAAACGTATCGTCGGACGTTAGAGCGACGTAACGGGACAATCATCAGGGGTGGCGAGCCGTATCTCGAATCGACGGAGCTCGCAGATCTGTTCGCCTTTTTGCTAGAGTCGAACGAAGCGCGACAGGCCGTTGCTCGGGGTGATGATCTCCGAGAACTTATTATGCGACCTGTCGATACGAACGCAATTCAGGCCGAGATCAAGCAGCTCGAAGCCCGGCAGCGATCGGTTGAAGAGGAGCTTTCGAGCCTCGATTCGCTCGCAGACGATCTGGTGTCGCTCGAAGAGCGGCGTGCACAGCTCACCGACCAGATCGAAGCAAAGCAGTCGGCACTGGCAGAAAAAGAGGCCGAACTTGAGGAGGCAGACACTGATGTCGAAGAGGGACGCGCCGACAAACGCGAGCTCGAAAGCGCGCTCGATGAGCTTCACGACGCGCGCGCATCGCTCGATGACGCCAGATTTGAACTCGACACCCAGCGCGAGAGTCTCGACGCGCTCGACGAGGAGCGCGAGTCGATCGAAGCCGAGCTTGCAGAGCTGACCGGTGGCCCCGGCGGGGATATCGACGAAATCGATTCGGAGATCGACCGACTCAGAGAACGACAGCGATCGATCGACGGGACTGTCAACGAGCTCCAGACGATCATCCAGTTCAACGAGGAGATGCTCGAAGGAACCAGCCCGGAGATCGCGCAATCACTTCGTGGTGAGACGAGTGCAGACCCAGAGTCGCTCACCGATCAGCTGATGGCCGACTCCGAACAGGTGGTCTGCTGGACCTGTGGCAGTGAGGTAGAACGAGCAGAAATTGAACAAACGCTTGAGCGATTGCAGGAACTTCGAAGCGATCGGTTCGAGGAGCGAAACGAACTGCGCGCAGATATCGATGAGCTGCAGGAAACGCGAAACTCGCTGCAGACACACGAGCGCGAACGCGAGTCGCTAGAATCCCGGCTTGAGCAGATCGAACAGGAGCTTGATGAACGCGAACAGCGCGTCGAAGCGCTCCAGGAGGACCGCTCCGTACTCGAAGCCGAGATTGAGGGGCTCGAAGCCGACGTTGAGGATCTTCAGGAAGAAGACTACAGCAACATCCTCGATCTCCATAAGGATGCCAACAAGATCGAGTTCGAGATCGGCCGCCTACAGACCCAGCGCGAATCGGTCGAATCCGAGATCGAATCGATCGAAGCCCGCATCGACGAGCGAGATTCTCTTACCGAGGAAAAGGCAGATCTTGCCGACGAGCTGGCCGACCTGCGGACGAAAATCGAACAGATCGAACAGCAGGCGGTTGATCAGTTCAACGACCACATGGAGACCGTCCTTGACCTCTTAGAATACGCCAACCTCGAACGGATCTGGATCGAGCGGACCGAACACCAGGTCACCCGCGGTCGACGGTCGGTCACCGAGCGCACGTTCGATCTCCACGTGATCCGATCGACCGACTCCGGTGTTGCCTACGAGGACACCGTTGATCACCTTTCAGAGAGCGAACGAGAGGTTACCGGACTCGTGTTCGCACTTGCGGGCTATCTCGTCCACGAAGTCCACAAGACGGTGCCGGTAATGCTGTTGGACTCGCTCGAAGCGATTGATTCGGACCGAATCGCCACGCTCGTCGAATACGTGGCCGATCACGCCGAATTCCTCGTCGCGGCGCTGCTTCCAGAAGACGCCGCCGCAGTCGACCAGCAGTACGATCGGATCACCGAAATCTGAAGCAATAAGAGAGAAGTATTTGTACAGGCTGTTTTCTCAACAATGTGAGACGATCTGGTCGGCGTGGATCGGTTGTTGAATCCGAATTCCTATTGTGCCGCCGTTCATGAAGACTCCCAGAACCATGGACAACGCGAAAACCGACGGCCTGCCCCGGTGTTCTCGACGAGCCTTGCTTGGGACAGTGGCCGGCGTCGTGGGCACAACTGGTGGGTGTCTCTCCCTCGCCGGATACACTGAACCGTCGCCAACGGGGTTCGTTGCATCGTCGGCGTCGGTTGGTCAGAGCCAGGATGCGGTCGTTGTCCGCTCCGAAGCACAACTTCGAGACGCAGTCGGAGAGGATGGAGCCACGGTGTGGCTGCCGGGGGAGCTCGAACTCGAACTGAGCGGGCCGTTTCCGATCACCATCGCGCCGAACGTGACGATCGCCAGCGACCGGGCACAGCAGAATCCGGGTGCGAAGCTCTCCGTCTCATCATATCCCGACACCGTTTTCGAGCACACCGAAGGCCACTGTCGGGTGAGTGGCGTGCGATTCAGGGGGCCGGAACTCGACTTTTTCGATCCCCGCACAGCAGAGGGCACCCCGGCACGCTACTACACCCAGGCGTTCGATTTCCAGGGTGAGCTGGCCGAAATCGACCACTGTGAGCTGGCGGGCTGGACGCACGCCGCCATCAGTGGTGGTGCTGCGGACGTTCCGACCACGACACGGGTCCACCACAACGCGATCCATCACAATCAGATGCAGACGCTTGGCTATGGCGTCAATCTCCGCAATGGCGAGGGACAAATAAAGTGGAACTACTTCGATTACAACCGGCACTCTGTTGCTGCGTTCGGGTCGGAAACGAACGGCTACGAAGCCCGCTACAACGTCGTCGGTCCGCATGCCGTCAGCCATGTGTTTGATATGCACAGCAAGGCCGACAATCTCGACGACTACAGTGGTAATCTCGCTGGGACCTATCTTCGAGTGCACCACAATGTGTTCGAGCCAACGACCGTTCCTGGCGTCGGATTGCGCGGCGTCTCCGCAGAGCAGTCATTCGTTCGTAACAATTGGTTCCGGGGGGTGCCATCGCTCAGTTTTGACGGGAAAGAATCGGTCGTGTTTCAGAGCAAGGTCGATGCGAACCAGCGGTTCGACGTTCGAGCGAACGAATACGGACCGCGTGCAACGGATCGCGGGCGCGACTGGCTCCGACAGCGCGCTGGAGCCACTGAAAACAACACGCGGTCGTCCGTGTTGACGCTCGGAGTGCAGGACTGAGTCAGTCGAAACAGGTGATGGCGAGCGCCTTACCGTGTCGGTTTCGAGACCGCAAGATGTCTTTCGAGCAGTTCCTCGTTCGCTTCAAGCGCCTCGACCGTGTCGTTCCAGACGATTCGGCCGTTCTCGATGATGTATGCTCGCTGAGCCAGAGAGAGTGCAAATTCCGCGTTCTGTTCGGCAAGCCCCACTGTGAGCTTCTCGCCAGCGATCTCCTGGAGCAGTGACTGTAGGGTTTCGACGATCACTGGTGCGAGCCCTTCGGTTGGCTCATCGAGCAACAACAACGATGGGTCCTGAACCAGGGCTCGCGCGATCGAGAGCAGCTGTTTTTCGCCACCGGACAACGTCCGACCGGGTTGCTCGGCGAGCGATGCGAGCAGTTCGAACTGCTCGAACACCGAATCGATCGACCGTGGATCGTCACAGACATCACGGGCTAGCTGGAGGTTTTCACGGACAGTGAGCGAGGGAAACACGCGACGGGCTTCCGGGACGAGCGCCACCCCACCACGGGCGATCGACTCGGCTGACATCGCGCTCACATCCGTCCCGTGATGGGTGAGCGTCCCAGTTCGGTCGATCAACCCGGTGATCGCTCGGAACGTGGTCGTTTTTCCGGCACCGTTTCGCCCAAGCAGCGCGACAATCTCACCTGCTGAAATCGTCATCGAAACGTCGTGCAACACGTGACTCTCGTCATAAAACGCATCGACGCCGTCGAGTTCGAGCGCGTTCACGTCGAACCACCGCCGAGATACGCGCCCGTGACGCGATCATCGGTGAGCACCGTTTGTGGCGAGCCACGCGCGATTACCGACCCATCATCGAAGACGATGATCCGATCAGCAACATCACGAACAACGTCCATATCATGTTCGGTAAGTACGAAGGTCGTGTCAGTCGTCGTATCCAGCTCACGGAGCAGCTCGACCATGCGCTGGGTCTCAGTTGCGTTCATTCCGGCTGTCGGCTCATCGAGTAACACAACTGATGGGTCAGTTCCGAGTGCGATCGCGATTTCAACCTTCCGGACGTCGCCGTGAGAGAGCGACGAACACTTCGAATCCGCAACCCCACGCAAATTCGTCTGTGTCAGTATCTCAGTCACTGCGGTCGATAGTTCTGGATCAGAGGCAGACACCGCCCGCCAATCGAACGACCGATCGAATCGACTGATACAGGCGATGCGAACGTTCTGGGCCACCGTGAGCCCGTCGAACACATTGTTGATCTGATACGCGCGGGAGAGACCGAGTCTGGCGATTGAGTCAGGCGATTTCCCGGTGATGAGAACTTGATCATCGTCGTGAGGACGAAGCCGCACCGTTCCCGAGGTTGGGGTGAGCACACCGGTGAGCAGATTGTAAAACGTCGTCTTGCCGGCGCCGTTCGGGCCAATAATCGCCGTAATTTCGCTGTCAGCAAATTCGATGGAGACCGAATCGACCGCCACCAGCCCCCCGAACGAGCGGGTGAGGGCCGTCGTTTCGAGAACGGTACTCACGTTTCGACACCTCCGAACAGCCCCTCCGGAGCGTAGAGTAAGACCACAATCATAAGCACGAACGGCATCAGCTCGCCTCCCCCGTCGACGGCAATCACTGGATCGAGCGCCATCAGAATGCCGATCGCATACGCGCCGACAAACGCCCCAACGAACGATCCAAGGCCACCGATCACCACGACGAGAAACGCCTGGATGATGATGTAATTCCCTAACTCAGGGGTGACAGACCCAAGCGGTGCGGCGAGTGCACCACCGAGCCCGGCCAAGCCGGCGCCAACGACAAACACGCCGGTGTAGAGCAGCGGAACGTTGATCCCAAGGAGCCGAGCCATCGTCCGGTCGCTGGTCGTTGCCCGAATCATTCGACCAACGCTGCTCAGATGCAACACCCCAACCAGCCCAATCAGCACGACGATCGAAACACCGATCACGAACAGCCGATAGGTTGGAACGCCAAATCCACCAATCCATGTCGTCGTCGCAAAGATCGCAGGGGGATCGATGAGATGGGGTCGGGTGCCAAACGTCGAGCGTGTGAGATCAGTGAGAATCAACACAAAGGCGAACGTCAACAGCAGCTGATCGAGCGGCTCCTGGTCGTAGATGCGCCGCAGAAAGCCGCGTTCGAGGAGCCCACCAATTGCGCCAACCACAACCACCCCACTCACCACCCCCCACCAGAATCCAACGGCTGGAATCGAAAGCCCGAGCACTGTTATCCCGTCCGCGAAAGTGATCCCAACGTACGCACCAAGCATGTACAGCACGCCGTGGGTGAAGTTCAGCACGTCGAGCACGCCGAAGATCAGGCTCAACCCGACGGCTACGAGAAACAACCGACTCCCCATGCTCAGTCCGTCAAGTAATAGTTGTATCAGTAACCCTGAATCTGCCATGGTGTGGCAACACAATGGACAGTGTGATCTTGAATCTTTCGAGGAGATAAAATTTTGAAGAAGCAATTACAGGCCCACTTCATCCAAAACGCAGGGAAAATATCGAGGTTAACATATGAACCCATGAATATAATCCACTGCCATCGAACTATTGCACAGGTGGAAAATCATGCGAAGATCTGACATAAATGGTGTCCGTGGTTGTGATCGCCGGTTCGATCGGCGGCGCTTTCTAGGGGCGGTTGGGACGGGAGTTGCTATGAGCAGTACTGGGTGTCTGGGGTCGATGATGGGCGGCGGAAATGAATCAATCCGGATTGGCGGGGTATTCTTGCTCTCTGGCGTGGCACAGGCGCTGGGAAACGCCTCTGAGGCAGCCGTGAAAACCGCCATCGAGGTCCATAACGAAAACGGTGGCATCGATGGAAAAGACGTCGAATTCATCGTTCGCGACCACGGCGAGAATCCCACGAGTACGATCAAGAGCCTGGTACAAGAAGAGAACGTCGACGCGATGGTGGGATTAACGTCATCCGGAGTGACGTTAAAAAACGCGCCGACAATAGAATCGCTCGGCGTTCCGTTCACCCTGACGGACATCGGAACGCCGTATATCACGGAATTCGATGCGGAGACGTACGGAAACAAAGCAGCGGGAACACGGAACATCTTCCGAACGAACGCCAACACGGCGACGACCGTGTATGCGATCGCGAAATATGCCGTTGAAAATTACGATGGTGCTCGTATCGCAAACATCGGCCCGGGCTACGATTACGGCGAGCAGTGCTGGGAGTATTTCAAGGCGTATGCAGCCGGACTCGGTGGGGATTTCGAATACGTAGCCTCTGAGTTTCCCGATCTGGGCGCCAATGATATGACGCCGAATATCACCGCAATCGTCGAGGCCGATCCCGAGATCGTGTTCACGAGCTTCTGGGGAGGAGATACAGTGACGTTCGTAACACAAGCGTCCGAGCAAGGGTTGTTCGAGAAAGTGACTGATGTGTTCGACACAATTGGGGCTGATCCGAACGTGTTCAGTGCTCTCGGAGCGACCATGCCCGAGGGGCTTCATTTTTCGTGCTGGTACTGGCATTCGGCGTTCGACAACGACGCAAATGGGACGTTTCTAGATCAGTACCGAGAGCGCCACAGCGAGGGGTCTCTGCCGTCGATTCCATCGTTCACCGGAGGAAGTTCATACGCTGCCATCGGTTTGTACATAGCTGCCATCGAGGAAGCTGGAACGGACCCAGACGCCATGATCGATGCGCTCGAAGGGATGTCTTACAGCGGTCCACGAGGCGAATGGACGATCGATCCCGACAGCCACCAGGCGAGTGCTCCCACTGTCCTTGGAGAGACAAGTCGGGCCGATTCGGTTCCGTACGACGGCGTCGGGTTGGCGAACACGGAAGCGGTGACGCTCTCTCGAACACGAGCCACGGAGCTACTTGCTGGGAGTGGATTGCCGTCGGGGTTGTAGCGATGGTTTTCAGTTTGCTCATCGATCGATCGGTCCCCATCGACCCCGATCGCCGCCAATGGATCCTCTCCGTGACCGTTCTGGCGGGAATCGGGCTGCTCATTGGAGGCTATCAGTTGACGCTGCTCACCGAAACGTTGTTGATGGCAATCTTCGCGTTGGCGTTCAATCTGCTGTATGGCTACACCGGGCTGCTCTCATTCGGTCACGCGATGTTCGTCGCTATAGCGGGCTACACGGTGGCACTGGTGAGTGCCACAGGCGTAGGGGCGTTTGGTGGATTCTCACCCGTGGTGACGTTCGGGGTCGCAGTGGCGCTGGGAGTGCTACTCGCGACGCTGTTGGCAATCGGCGTCGGCTATCTCGCCGTCCAGCTGCAAGAGATCTACTTCGCCATGCTCACGCTCTCGTTTTCGATGGCGCTGTACATCATCGTCCAACGGGATTCACTTGCCGATATCCTGGGGATGGAATCGCTCACCAACGGCTCTGATGGGTTGACAATCATCTTCGACTCGATCGTCCTGTTCGGTCGGTCGTTCGAGCTCGTAAACATTCGATCGCCGCTGGTGTACTACTATCTCGTCCTCCTGGCGTTCGTACTGTCGTATCTCGTGCTCTGGCGGATCGTCAGTTCACCATTTGGAACTATCTGCCTGGCGATCCGTGAGAATCCCGAGCGGGCGCAAGCGGTTGGGATCGACGTGCGTCGACACAGCTGGGCCACCTTCGTCATCTCAGGGGCGGTGTCCGGGCTCGCAGGGGCGTTGCTCGTTCCGCTCCACACGAACGTCGGTCCCTCGCTTGCCAACTGGACGTTTTCGGCCCATCCAGTCATAATGACCGTAATCGGCGGTCCATACTCGTTTGTCGGCCCGGTTGTTGGGGCGTTCGTCTACAACTATCTTCGCTGGTTCATCTCCCAGTTTCAGCTGCTTGAGGCTCACTGGCAGCTCACGTTCGGGCTGCTGTTGCTGTTCGTCGTGTTGTTTTTCGAAAACGGTGTGAGTGGTGGGCTGTGGCGGCTTCGATCGGCCATTCGTGATCGATGATCCTCCAGGGAGACGCCTGGGCTGCTGGTATTGCCCTTACAGTCCGACGCCCTCGGCAAGCAGTTCGTGTGAGCGCAGTCCGATTTCGTGTGTCGGAGTGATGTGCTGAATCATCGCTTCATCGACGCCGACACGATCGGTGAGCTGTTCAAGCAGGCCAGAAAGCGTTTCGGGACTCCCGGAGATTGCTCGTGGCCACTCGCCGTCGGCAAGCGTTGCGGGCGTGGGTTCAGGAATCCCCCCGAGTTCGTCGATCGCCGTTTCGATCGTGAGTTCACCACTGAGATCACCGTGCTGCATTCGCTTATAGGAAGCCTCCGCGACGGCCCGGTATTTGGCTGCCTCCTCATCAGTCTCGCCGGCGATGGCGTTGACGGCGATCATCCCCGCCGGTTCGTCGATGCCACCCGCGAGCGAGGCGGCCTCGAACGACTCCCGATATGCTTCGAACGAGTGTGCTGCAAACTGTGGCCGGATGAACGCCGCAAAACAGTACGGGAGCCCGAGCCGGCCGGCGATTTCGGCGCTCGACGGGCTTGAGCCGAGCACCCACGGCACTGGCCGAGAATCGCCTGATCGTGGGATCTGGAGCCCACTGTACGGATGGTCATCCGGAAACGCATCGTACAGATGGGAGACCACCGATTCGATCTTCGCCTCGTGGTCCTGATCCGGATTCATGGCATGGCGTTCGGTCCCCAGCGCACGATCGGCCGCCGGCGAGCCGTTTGCCCGGCCCAGTCCTGCGTCGATCCGACCTGGTGCGAGCCCATCGAGCGCGCCGAACAGCTCGGCAACCTTATACGGACTGTAATGATTGAGCAACACCGCACCAGAACCAAGCCGAATCGAATCGGTCGCACCGGCAAGCCGACCGAGCAACACCTCCGGCGAACAGCCAGCAATGCGGGACGTCATGCTGTGATGTTCTGCCACCCAGATCCGCTCATATCCCAGCTTCTCGGCCTGCTGGGCCGTCTCAACCGTGTTCGCGTAGGCGTCGTTCGCCGTCCCATCCGCTGGCACCGGTGAAAGATCGACGATAGAGAGATCCATGTCTACAAAACGGTGAGGAGCCAGAAAACGATGCTCATCTGTCACTGTTCGAAGCGGATCCCAACGCTATTGACCCCTGTTGCTGAACCGAAAATATGCCCAGCCAGCGGACGTGGCGGATCGTTTTCACAACAGGGATCGTTCTCGTCTGTGGATTTCTCATCGTGACGAACGCGGGTGCGAGTTCGTTCGTGGGATCGGCCGAATCAGAGGGATCGGCTACGCAGTCGCTTGCGCCAGGCGAGTCGGTTGCCCCACCCGCCGATGGCCCAACGGTCGTGAGTTCACACGACGATGGTGAGCTACTGATTGTCGGCACCAACGGCACCGTAACGTATCATAACACGACGTACGACGGCTACTGGGACGTTGATCCGATTGACAACGATAGCGAGGAGCTAGTCTACACCGCGACCGAACGCTTCAATGACGGCTCCTGTTCACCGACCGGAAGCCACTGCATCAAACAACGGATCGAACGACTCAATCGCACCACTGGAACGACAACAGTGCTCTACGAGCACGTTCAACCGCAGTATGAGGCCAGCGAATGGCACGACACGGATCGAATCAACGACACACACTATCTCGTTGCTGATATGTATGCGGACGCCGTCTTCATGGTGAACGTTGAGACCGATCTTGTCGTCTGGGAGTGGAGCGCACAGACGGACTATCCGATCGACGGTGGTGGCGACTATCCGGACGACTGGGTCCATCTCAACGACGTTGAGCGGCTGAACGATGGCCGGATAATGGTGAGCCTGCGCAATCAGGATCAGGTTGCGTTTATCGATCCTTCGAGTGGCCACCAATCGAACTGGACGCTCGGTGCTGAAGATGAACACGACGTTCTCTACGAACAGCACAACCCCGATTTCATCCCCGCCGAGCGCGGCGGCCCAGCGGTGGTGGTCGCCGATTCGGAGCAAAACCGACTCGTGGAGTATCAGCGAACGGACGCCGGTAACTGGACACAGTCGTGGATCTGGACCGATAGCACGCTCCAGTGGCCACGAGACGCAGACCGGCTCCCCAACGGCAACACGCTGGTGACAGACACCCGTGGTGGTCGCGTGCTTGAGGTCACTCCGAACGGCTCGATCGGCTGGGAGGTTGCCGTCCAGGGCGGCTACGAGGCAGAGCGGCTCTCAACGGGCGATGAGAGTATCGGCGGACCAAGTGCAGAGAGTGCTGATCTCACCAGCAGAACGGACACCACGGTGCCCGAGAGCGCCGGTCCGGTGGTTCACGTTCGAACGACGGTCGAGCAGTTGTTGCCGAACAAAGTGGTCAACGGCATCGCCAACTTCGGTCCCGGCTGGCTGCGGTTTGATGATCTGATCGTTGGGCTCATGGGTGGGCTCCTGCTCGCTTGCTGGTTGGCTGCCGAATGGCGCTGGTCAAGCCTCTCGTTCCAATCGCCCATCCGGCGGGACTGATCAGGGTTCGAGCCCGAAACTGACGCCCGTTTGTTCTTCCGAACGGCTCCAGAGCGATTTGATGTTGTCCAGTGACGCTGAGACTCTGCGATCAGTCCGTCGCTTCTCCGGCTGCCACCGTTTTCAGTATCTGTGGCAGGACAATCAGTTCAAACGCTGCTATTCCAAAGAAGACCAGCTGTATCGTTCCGTCGAGAAGTAACCCAACGGAAGCGAGCAACAGGGCACTCATCACACCAATTCCGTAGTGAACGATCGGTCGTTCGAGTGGCGAGGACATACACGCATGTGATAGCCCTGTATGTTATTTTGTTTTCGTTTTCAATCTGTGTGTCTGCCAGACAGCTGTGACGGGGTTCGCTACGCGCAAGTCCACCACCATCAGCCGAACTTGCCAGTGATGTAGTCTTCGACGCGGTCGTGTTCCGGATTTTCGAAAATGGTCTCCGTGTCGTCGTACTCCACGAGCTCGCCACCAGTGAGAAACACCGCCGTGCGATCAGAGATTCTGGCCGCCTGTTGCATATTGTGCGTGACGATCACGACCGTATACTCCTCGCTGAGTTCAGCGATGAGATCTTCGATCTTTGCGGTGGCGATCGGATCGAGCGCAGACGCCGGTTCGTCCATGAGCAACACGTCCGGATCGACCGCGATGGCGCGGGCAATACAGAGCCGTTGTTGCTGGCCTCCCGAGAGATCGAGCGCGCTTTTTTCGAGCGAGTCGCTGACCTCTTCGTACAGCGCCGCACGCTCAAGTGCCAGTTTCACCCGGGCATCGATCTCCGAGGTGATGCCCTGAATTCGGAGTCCATACGCAACGTTGTCGTAGATGCTCTTGGGAAACGGATTGGGATGTTGAAACACCATACCGATTCGCCGGCGAAGCGCAACCGGATCGACGTGCTCGTCGTAGATGTTCCGCCCCTTAAAAGAGAGCGCCCCCGAAACGGCAGCGGCGTCAATGCGGTCGTTCATACGGTTGATACACCGCAAGAATGTCGATTTCCCACAGCCTGACGGACCGATGATTGCCGTGATCTGCCGGTCAGGGATCTGAATATCGACCGACTCAAGCGCTGTCTCGCTGCCGTACGTAACGGATAGATCGTGGGCTTCGATTGCAGGCGCTCGCGGGGTCTGGATGGATTCGGGTCGTTCACTCGTCTCAGCCGTTTCGTGTACCGTTTGCGTGGATTCCTGGTTACTCATTGTTGAGATCTCCGATCGAATCGATTTCGCACCACGATCGCTGTCGTGTTCATCAGCAACAACAACACCAGTAACACGACCGCCGCGGCGGGGACAATTCCGTGTCTGAATGCGGGATCGACGTTGCTCCGTGCGGCAAAAATCTGTAGTGGGAGAACAGTTGCACTGGAGAGAATCCCATCCGGCGGTGAGTATTTCGTCGTGGCAACGGCGATGATGACAAGCGGTGCGGTCTCACCGATCGCTCTGGCAAGCGCCAGAATCGTTCCCGTAAGCATTCCTGGGAGTGCTTCGGGCAACACGACAGTTCGAAGCGTTTGCCAGCGGCTGGCTCCCATCCCAACCGCCGCTTCTCGAAGCGAATCTGGCACCGATCGAAGCGCCTCCTGTGCGGAGACGACGACGATCGGAAGTATGAGCAATCCCAACGTTCCGGCCGCTGAAAGGACGATCCCGGTTGGAAAGCCGAGCGCGTTCCGAAACAGCGCAAGGCCAAGCAGTCCATACACGACTGACGGAACGCCAGCGAGATTCGAGATGTTGACCTCCAGGAGCGTCGCCACCCTGCCACGCCAGCCCGACCGCTGCGCATATTCTTCGAGATACAGCGCCGCGCCAATCCCAACCGGGAACGCCAGCACGCCCATAACACCGACAATAACGATCGAGCCCACGATCTGCGGGTAGACGCCAGCGCTACTCGCATCCAGCCCGTGCCAGGATTCCAACAGCAGCGTTGTGGTGAGATACCCATCAGGACCTTCGAGCCCGAGCTGTCGTTCGACGGCCAGAAAGACCGACAGACACCCGATGAGAACGAACGGACCGGCGGCACCGAGCCGACCAGCTGGATCCAACACCACGATCTCACCGATAACCACCGCGACAGGGATGGCACCGACCGAGAGGAGCACAACCCAGAACGACGGATCGATTCCCAGTCCGAGCGCGAGTACCACAAGGAGCAAGACGCTAACGATGACAGCAAGGACAGCGCGCCTGGCTGTCTGTCGTGTCCATCGCCGCCGTCCGACAATCCACAGCCCGAACGCAACGGGCAGCGTGACGATTGCGAAATACGCGATCCACTGGGCTGCGGTCCCGACAATCGGACGAAGGAGATCATACCCACCGTGTGCAATCGCCAGGCCGCCACCGACGGAGAGAATGGCTGTGGGTCCGAGCTGTGTCGTTCGGTTCGTTCGCCGAACGAGCAGTGTGAAAACGGCCGGCAGATAGCCACCGAACAGCAGTACAAGCGCCACGTCGTACGGGCTCAGCGCGTCGACAACGATGTACGTGCAGAGGGCGGCGACGAGCGCTCCACCGACGACGCCGAACGCCTTCGCGTTCGCAGCCCGAACGGCCGGTTGCCGTCGAGCGTAGAGAGTGCCCGCCGCCGTGGGCAGGATGAGCGTTCCCGCAATGAGCAGATACCAGCGTATTGACGCCGTGAGTGGCTGGAAGGCGTCGAACGCGATGTAGCCAAACAGAATACAAAGCGAGACGATTCCGAACAGCGTTGCGCCGAACAGGCCAGCCTCAAACAACGTGGCGTGAAGGCCCCAAAGCCGACCCCGTGAATCGACGCTGAGTGTCCGGTCGGTGTCGCCGTCGACAGCCATTACTGATACACCTCTCGAAAGCGCCGGCGAACGAGTTCAGCAGCCACGTTCATCGAAAGCGTGATCAAAAACAGCGTCAGACCGAGTGCGAACATCGCCTCGTACGTGACGCCGCCGAGCGAATCGGCACTGGCGATCTGAACCATCGCGCCGGTCATCGTCTGGCTGGATTCAGCGAGATTTCTGAAGACATTCGGGAAATACGGGAGTTGGGGGCTCATTCCCATCGCCATCGTAACGGCCATCGTCTCACCGATCGCCCGCGACAGCGCAAGGACGAAGGAGGCGACGATTCCCGACGTGGCCGCCGGAACGACAACCTTCGTCGAAACGTCGTATTTCGTCGATCCGAGTCCGTAGGCAGCCGCACGAAGCTCGTCCGGGACCGAACGCAGCGCATCCTCGCTGATCGAAGAGACCATTGGAATGATCATGATTCCAACGACGATGCTTGCCGACAGGACATTGAACGTCTGCAGCGACGGAATCACCAGTGTGAACGCCGGCAAGGGTTCCAGGCCCGGTGGAATGAGCCGAATCGACACCGGGAGTATCCCCTGAAACAGCGGCGTGATGTAGACGAGTGCCATATAACCGTAGATGACGGTCGGAACGCCAGCAAGGATTTCCAGCGCTGGTTTGAGAACTGACCGCGTCCGCTCGCTTGCGTATTCACTCAGATAGAGCGCGGCCGCGAGCCCCGTCGGCAGGGCAATCAGCGCCGAACCAACCGTCACGATGAGCGTCCCACTCACGAGGGGCAACAGTCCGTATTCACCATCGATAATGGGACTCCACTTCGTTCCGGTGAAAAACGAGAGCGGTGACACTGCAGACCAGAACGTCAGCGCTTCACCCAACAGTGCGAGCACAATTCCGACGGTGACGAGAATCGTCAGGAGTGCACTCGCAGCGATAGCCCAGCCGTAGAGTCGTTCGGTGCGGACGACGGTGTCGTTCCGTTGAAGCGATTCGCGATCGGCGTTCGGTTCGGAGCTCATGTGAAAGGAAGATGGAATGTGTATCCTGTGCTCTCTCGGGCTAACTGGTCAGGCGCTCCACTCGTACTCGCCGTTGCTACCGGCCTCTAGATTCGAGAGATTCTCTTCGACCATTGCTTTCGTGCTCGGCACGTAACCGATCTCTTCGGCGACGAAACTCTCGTCGGACTGGTTGATGTAATACTTGATGAACGCCTGGAGGTGAGATTTTTCCTGGAGCTTCGATGCGTTGGCGTAGAAAAAGAGTGGACGCGCCAGCGGGTAATTACCACTCTGTGCGCCGTCGAGACTCGGTTCGACGGGGTCGCCACCGCCATCACTGAGCGAGAGGGCCGTGACGCTGTCGGGGTTGTTCGTGTAGTAGGCAAACGGGAGATAGCCCATTGCGTGTTTGTTGCCCGCAACGCCCTGAGCGATGAGATCGTCCTCTTCTGTGCCTTCGAAATCGTCACGGATCTTTCCTTCCTCACCGATCACCGCCTCGGTGAAGTAATCGAACGTTCCCGACGTTGTTGCTGCGCCGTAGAGATCGAACGGTTCGTCCGGCCAGTCGTCGTTGACATCAGCCCACGTTTCGGGAGCGCTATCGGGTGACCAAATCTTCTTCAGGGTCTCGATAGAGAGCGATTCAGCCCAGTCGTTATCGTTGTTAACGACGACGGTCAGCGCATCCTGCGCGATGAAAAACTCGACCGGTTCGAAGCCGGCCTCTCGACACTGCTCGACTTCCTCCGGTGCGATCGGCCGACTTGCGTTGTTGATGTCGCTGTCGCCTGGGATGAAGACGTTTTCAAACCCACCGGAGCTCCCATCGCGTGTGAGATTGAAACCAACAGCATCGTTTTCTGCCTGGAACTGCCGGCTGATCTCCTGTGCAATTGGATAGACGGTGCTGCTCCCTGATATCCGAATCTCTCCAGACGCTTCGCCACTACCACCCGACCCAGTCTCGTCACCGTTCTCGGTGTCTCCACCGCTGTTCGAGTCCGCCGTACAGCCAGCGAGTGTTAGTATACCTGCAGTTCCGGACGCCACCAGGAACTCACGTCGTGATACCCCCAACGGCAGGCCTGCTCGGTCGTGTGCCATCAGTTCAAACAGTGCAGATTACCACTATGAAGCTTGGTATGAGCAATATAGTTCCGTCCGATGGTATCCAGAGCGATACAGAGAGATCGTTTTGATCAGAGATCTATATAGCACTCATGAATAGACAGAGCCGCATTCACTCTGATTGCGTTGCTACCACCACTGGAGCGTATTCACGGCCGTGAATCCGGGGCAGTCGATTCGTCACGTCCGTCTGTGACGGAATCCAAAGCGAACGAGGACGATTCCGAGGACTGTTGTTACCACCCCAACGACCGTCCACGTCATCGACGGATCAGAAATCGGCTCACAGTTTGAAACGCACAGAAGTGGCTCAATCTGGACGATCCCAAGGCCTTGAACGAACCACAGGATGCCGAGACACACGATACTCGTTCCGAGAAGCATCGCTATCGCCGCGAGCACTCGCCGAGGGGTGAACGATTGAATTGCCATCAAACGGAGTGCGAGCGCCACCGCACTGGCAGTTACGGCGCGCATGCACCCCACCTTTATTGCGGTTGAGTTCTTTCCGGTGATGAATGATTTCAACCGGCCAGAATTCCACCGGTTTGTGCACCGCTGGTGCGAATCCCCATCGGAGTGTGCAGTGACAGCACTTCGATACGCTACCATCATCCTCCGTCCTGCGATGGCCGACCGATCGCAAGCTGATGGGCAGTTACGGAGGGATTCACAGGATCTGCGAGAGATTCGGTTCGATGGCGAGCGCATCGCAACACAGGTGGCGATTCAGTATCTCAATCGGCTGGCAGACGGGACTGTTGTTGGCGTTGCACGGTTTCGGGGCGACTGCGGGGGACTTGCAGAGATCGAAGCCGAGTGTCCTCGTATTATTTCCAGTGCCGTGACGGGCGGTGAGTCCTGGCTCGCGTTCGTCCGGTACGAACCAACGGCCCTCGAAGCGGCCGTGCTCGAACTCCTCGATGACCAACCAGTAAGCATCAACTGGCCGATCGAAGAGACAGCTTCGGGCCTTCGGATCACGGTCGTAGGTGAGGAGCCAGCTCTCCAGGAGCTGATTGCGGGCATGCCAGACACGATTGCGCTCGTTCTCGAACGGACTGGAACATACCAACCAGAGACCGTAGCTGCGTCGCTCACCACTCGTCAACACGAGGTTCTTGAGACCGCAATCGCTGCAGGCTACTACGAAATTCCCCGACAAACAACACAACGAGAGCTGGCGACAACGCTGGACATCTCTCGAAGCACGGTTGGTGACCATCTCAGACGAGCAGAAGCGAAGATCATTCGGTCCGTAGCGCTATGATAGCGCCACTGAAAGGCAAGAGCGAACACGGCACCGGATCAAAGATGATATCCAGATGGACTTCGATCGGTAGCTATGCTCACAGTGAGTGTCTTGCTCGCGTTCATTCCGGCTGCATTCGTGCTCATCATCTCACCGGGACCAGATAGCATATTCACGCTGACTCGAGCCATCAGTGACGGCCCATCTGCCGGCGTTATGGCCGCTCTTGGCACTTCGAGTGGGAGTATCGTACACACCGTTGGGGCCGTTGTTGGCCTTTCAGCACTCTTACAACAATCGGCACTCGCATTCGCCCTGGTAAAATTCGTGGGAGCAGGCTACCTGATGTACACTGGTGTCCAAACACTGCGAAGTGATGAACAGTTCGACCTCACACCAGAACGTGCTGGATACACACCCAGCCAATCGTTTCGCAGTGCGCTGTTAATCAACGTCTTGAATCCGAAGGTGGCCCTGTTTTTCCTCGCTTTTCTGCCGCAGTTCGTTCGAACTGACGGAAACGTTCCCGTGCAGATTCTCACACTGGGATTCATGTTTGCCACGCTTGGCTTCGTGTATCAGGCACTCCTGGCGATTTTCTCAGCGAACGCGAGACGAGTGATTACGAAAAACGAATTCGTGAAAACCACCCTGCGTGCTGTGAGTGGAAGCGTGCTTCTCGGATTCGGTGTGAAACTCGCTCTGGAGCGTCGGCCGACGTGATCGGAATGTGAAACAAAGCGGTTGACCAAAACACTCCATCACAAGGCTCGGAATATATCTCGTGGTTCCGAACCTATACACCATATATCCTATATTTCTACATTACACATCTTGGATGGGTTATTGGGGACAACATATCAATTATCTATAAAAGGATGATGAACTCATCACCTTTTTTCAACTGGTCCGTCGAACCGCCGCCAGACAGCTATGAAAAGTGATACTTCTGGTGAAACTCTCGATCGGCGAACACTTCTCTCCGGGACGACATCATTGTTGGCTGCAGGATCGATTGGCTCAATTCTCGCCGACCGTGGTGTTGCGACGCCGACAGCGACCGAACCAACCCAGAGTCCAGCATCAGTGTCTGCAACTGCCACGAGCGAGTCCCTCTTTCCACAATCGGTTGCCAGCGGCGGGCCAACGCCGTCTGGGGTGCTCTGCTGGACGCGACTCAATCCGACTCAGTACGCTGGCGGACCAGTGGTTCTGCAGATCGCACCAACGCCATCGTTCGAGGAGGTGACCTACGAACGATCGATTCCAGCCACAGAAATCGGACCAGCAACCGACCACACGATCACGGTCG
Organism: Halobacteriales archaeon YIM A00013; assembly: GCA_025041195.1. Taxonomy (GTDB): domain Archaea; phylum Halobacteriota; class Halobacteria; order Halobacteriales; family Haloarculaceae; genus Halocatena. The sequence goes on along the minus strand of JAKCFM010000001.1, from coordinate 2,643,790 downwards.
ACTGCACTGGTGCGCTCGCGTCGAACACGGAGTACGCCTACCGGTTCGTCGCCGACGGCGTCGCAAGCAATACCGGACGGTGTCGAACGCTCCCAGCCACCGATGCCCAGATTGAGCGGCTCTCGTTTGCGATCGCCACCTGTCAGGACTACCAGAACGGCTATTTCGGTGCGTTCAGCCAGATCGCCGCAGAAGACGTGGACTTTCTGCTCCATCTGGGTGATTTCATCTACGAGGCTGCCGATGGCCGGTTTGCCGGTAGTGAGTTCGATGATCGAGCGCTTTCATTGCCCAGCGGCAACGATGTGGCGCACACGCTTGCAGATTTTCGCTATCTCTACCGGCAGTACCGTTCGGATCGCCATCTCCAGCGGGCACTCGAACAGCACACCCTGATCGCCTGCTGGGACGACCACGAGATCGCCAACGACCGCTACTGGGACGACAGCACGGACAGTCCACGGCTGCCAGATCACCCGCAGGGAATGCAGCCCGACGCCGCAACGCAGATTACGGCCGACGGAATCCAGGCCTGGATCGAAATGTTCCCAGTCCGAGTGTATTACGAGCCAAATCCCACACAGCAAGATCTTCAGGACGCCTTCCGGCTACAACACACGCTCTCGTTCGGATCGCTCGCGACGCTCGTACTCACTGACGAGCGGCTGTATCGGGATCCACCACCAGGAGTTGGTGAGAGCGATACCCCGGGTCGGTCGATGCTGGGAGATGACCAGCGGTCGTGGTTTCTGAATACGATCACAGAAGATACCGCAACCTGGACGGTCTGGGCCAACGAAGTGCTCTCGATGCCGTTGACGCTTGGGCCCACCGACATCGGGTCGGTGTTAAACGGCGATGCCTGGGACGGCTTCCAACACGAGCGCGATATTCTCACCACCGCGTTTGCAGATGTGGAGAATCTGGTGACGCTCACCGGCGACATCCACACGGCAATGGCGGGGGTTCAACAGCGCGGCGATGACTTCTACGAAGATCGGACGCCCGTTGGTGTGGAGTTCGTCGCGCCCGCAATCACCTCGAAAAATCTCTCCGAGATGGTTCCATCCCACGACGGGCTCACGGCCAGCGACATCTCAGAACCAGCCGTGAAACTGGCGAATCCACACGTCGAATTTTTCGACTCCTCGATCTGGGGCTACGCTGTCGTCGAATTCACCCCTAACGAGTGTTCGTACACCGTTTACAGCGTCGATAAGCACGATGCTGACAATCCTGCAAAAACTGAGCGCATTCGTCTTCACGTGCCGGCCGGAGCCGTCCAGATCGAACGGTAGGCCACTCACGCAAGCTGTTTGACGACGAGCTCATCGGCATATTCTATAAACGCATCGCGCTGATCGGACGGAATAGTTGCTCCTGCCGCGATATCGTGGCCGCCGCCGTCGCCACCGACCGCACGCGAGGCTTCGCCCATCACGGTCGAGAGATCGAGCCCCTGTGCCACCAGCCGACCAGTTCCTCGCGCTGACACCTTGCTCTCGGTTGCCGTTTTCTCTGCAAAGCCGACTATCGGCCGATCACGATCGATGTTTGCCGTGCCAAGCGCCATTCCGGCGACGATGCCGACGATCGTCTCACGGATCTCGTCGCCAGCATCGAACCATTGTAGCCGTTCACAGCGTGTGACGCCGTTGTTCTGCACCCACTCGATACCCGAGGAGAGATTCCGCCGATGCGTAGCGAGCAGCGATTGGGCCCGATCGAGCGCACCATCCCGGTTGCCAAGACAGACGGCCAATCCGACATCAGCACGCTCGTATCTGGCCGTGGCATTGAGAAGCGTCGAAAACTCGCTTGCATCCCGCAGCTCGGTGCCTTCGGGTTCAGACACCAGCGTGTACGTGGTGCCGACGAGATCCTCAATGGCATCGGGGGTGACACCGCGTTCGAGCGCGTGCTGGACGAGCGCGCTGACGACAGTCTTCCGTTGGTCAGCCGATAGCTCCACCCAGGTGAGCCACTCGCCATCTGCCTTGAGATCAATCGGTAGCGAATCGCAAAACCGCATACTTCCGTGCCGATCGTTGGTGATCCCCGGTAGATGCACATCGCTCGAATACTGTAGCAGCTGTGGCAACGGGCGGGTCTGGCGACCGAACAAAGAGAGATCAGGACGCTCTTCGAGGACGCCCGCCTCGATACCCTCCTCGACGATCGTCGCGTTTACCCCACCGAGTCCGTCGTCCGTGGCTTGCATGTCGCCGACCGCACCGACGACTGCCAGCGCCGCCAGATCGCGGTTTCGATCGCCACCGTCGAGCGCCTGTGCGAGCAGATACGCCACGCCCGCACCCGAGAGCGCGCTCGCGCCATCGATTCCTTCGAGCAACGGATTGCAGTGATACGTTGTCGATCCGTCGGCGGGCTGGTGATGATCACAGATCACCGGGGTGAATGCGTCTGCGTTCTCGTGCTCAGCGATCCGATCGAGCTGGCCGCTGCCAAAGTCCGTGAACAACACGGTGTCGTAAGTTGTCTGGGCGATCCGAGCCAGCGCTGCGTCGTCGAGCTGCTTTTCGAAGACAACCTCGAAGGGGATATCGGCCCGTTCGAGTGCCGTTGCCGCAATCGCTGCGCTCGTCAGCCCATCAGCATCGATGTGTGATGCGAGCAACACCGCCTCTGACGATCGAATCCGCTCGGCACACGACTGTGCTCGTGTGGTGAGCGCCGACAACGAATCTGCATCAGTCACAGCAGTCATGCGCGATCTGTTCTGCCCCATCCATCATAAATGGTTGCCGGGAGCACGCGTTATTCCTCGGTGGAAATTCGTTCAGCAACGGCCGCTGCGAGCGCCTCGAACGTCGCCCTCTCCGGAACGACGCCAACGTCAATGCCGAGCTCGGTGGCCGTCTCACAGGTGGGGGTACCGATCGCCCCAACGACCGCATCGTTCAGGCCCTCGATCGCCGCCGTTCGTCGGTCATCGTCAGCTGCTGTGGCCACAAAATGCTCCACCGTGAGCGAGGACGTGAACAACGCACCATCGAGCGCCCCAGCGGCGGCCAGTTCGACGGATCGGCCAGCTTCCGGCGGTCTGCAGAGTTCATACAGCACAGTTTCGTGGACGTACGCACCGGCGTCGTTCAGCCCGTCGAGCAGCACCGGCGAGCCGTGATCGCTTCGGGCGACATCAATACGAACGCCGTCCACACGATCAGCTAGCGCCTCGATCAGTCCAACGGAGGAGAACGTTTCCGGAACGACATCGACAGTGTAGCCCCGGTCGGAGAGATGTGACGCGGTCCGGTCGCCGATTGCGCTGATCGACCCTGACGGCGACCAGTCGGCATCGTCCGCGATCTCCACACCAGTTCGGGAAGTGAACACGGTGTGATCTGCATCCACGCGGGGGGTTGCGCCCGTCGGGTTGATTGACAGCATCGGGTCCGCAACTGTCTCAGCGCCGAGGGAGTCAAGCGTCGATCTGGCCGATTCGAGGCGTTCGTCATCGGGCCGAAAAACGGCGATAGATGGTGTTGTCATCGATTTACCTCACCAATTGCTGTTGCAGGAGCGTCGCGAACCAGCCACTCTGCGACCGATTCTCGTGTCTGTGCGACCGGGCCAATAATCGTGATTGCTGGGGGCTCGATCCCCGCTTGATCGCGGGTTGCAACGGCAGTTGAGAGCGTTCCTGTGGCGATTCGTTCATCAGGCCAGGTGGCCCGCTCTATGAGTGCCAGGGGGGTGTCCGGATCCATATCGGCCGCAAGCAGTGCCCCAGTGTAGTCACCGAGCTTGCCGACACCCATGAGCACGACGAGCGTGCCACCAGTAGCCGCGAGTGCGTTCCAATCGATCGCCGACTCGGCTTTCGTTGGATCCTCATGTCCGGTGACGAACGTCACGCTCGATGCGTGTTCGCGGTGGGTGAGCGGAATACCAAACACGCCGGGACCGGCGATAGCGGAGCTAACGCCCGGAACCACCGTGAACGGGATCTCGTTCTCCGCGAGATGGGTGGCCTCTTCGCCGCCGCGGCCGAACACGAACGGATCGCCGCCTTTCAGCCGGACAACGTCGTTTCCCTCGCGTGCTAGCTCGACGAGGCGGTCGTTGGTGTACTCCTGGCGCGTCCGGTCGCCACCGGCGCGTTTGCCAACATCCTCGGTTCGATCGTCGGGGAGCGACGACAGAATTGCCGGCCCTGGAAGTTTATCGTGGAGGATCACGTCGGCCGTTTCGAGCAATCGGTGCGCTTTGACCGTCAGAAGGTCGGGATCGCCGGGGCCACTCCCGACGAGATACACCCGACCAACGGTATCGTCAGTCGTCGTCATTCCTGTCTGGATGGGGAGGTTGGTGTTTCTCTGGTGGCGCGTTCGATGAGCTCTGCGCCGCCCGCATCGCGCAGTTCGCTGGCGAACTCTTGTGCGTTCTCAAGGTGGTTCACGACCGGAATATCGCGCGTTTCCTCGATTGTCTCGCTGCCGTCCTGACTGAGCACGCGAACGACCGTGTTGACGTATTCGCCACGGAGGCGAGCGAACACGCCGATTGGAGCGACACAGCCGCCACCGAGCCCCCCGAGAATGGTCCGCTCAACGCTCGCCGTCACACGCGTTGGCGGGTGATCGATCGATTGTCTGATCATCGGTTCGTTCTCTGAGAGCGCCGTCACGGCAATTGTCCCCTGTGCGGGCGCGGGAACGAACGTCGTTGGATCGAGCGGCTGGGTCGGGACGTCGGGTGCCAGCCCCGAGCGTTCCAACCCAGCGGCAGCGAGCACGATGGCGTCGTATTCGGTGTCAACGGTTCGTTCGAGTGCCCGGCGTTCGATCTCAGCGAGCGAGTCGAACCAGTCCTGGCTCTCGTCGTCGAGATCGATCTCGTCATCGTCATCGTCACTCGAGAGCCGCCGTTCGTGTTCGCGCTGCAGTGTTGGGGCCAGGAGTTTCTCGATACGGGTGTCAACGTTGCCACGCAGTGGCGTTACCTCCAGGTCCGGTCGTTCGGCGAGCAGCTGTGCCTTCCGTCGGAGACTTGAGGTTCCAACCACGGCGTTATGTGGCAGATCATCCAGCGTGCGCCCCTCGGGGGTGAGCAACATGTCGTTGGGCGACGCCCGTTCTGGGAGTCCAGCAACCACCAGTTCGGATGGCATCTCGGTTGGCATGTCCTTCATCGAGTGGATCGCGCCATCGAGTTCGCCAGCCATCACCTTCTCATCGAGGCTTCTGACGAACGCGCCGGTTCGACCGAGCCGGTGAATCAGCTCGTCCTGGAGCTGATCGCCACGGGTCTCAACCGTGACGAGCTCGACCGACCGGCGGCGATTTTCGAGGGCGGATTTGACCGTCGCCGCCTGCCGACGGGCAAGCGACGACCCCCGCGTCGCAAGCCGGATCGTGCGTTTGCTCATGTATACAGCCACTCCGACACCGTGCCTGAAAAGGGGTTCTATCGTGCTGTCTCGTGGGGGCTACGAGCGTTCCGATTCGAAGGTGATTGCGGACCGATGGCAATCAGTTGGGGTGGTGGTATGTCGATTCATTGCTGTTGCTCGTGCTGTTCATCTTCGGGAGTGACCAGTACGTCTGCGTAGCGATGTGCGGACGCTGTGTACCGCGGCAGATGGTCGGCAAGCGAGTGGACCAGCTGTGCTACCGCTTCGCGGTCGCGACCAACGTCAGCCAGCGCGAGGGCCAAGAACACCGTGACGGCATCATCAAGACCGTCACCAACGGACGTCGACTCCTCGGTAAGGATCTGCACACTCTCGTCGGACTGCCCAAGATTACGCAGCGAGCTCGCTAGCTGAATTTTGGCGCGACGCCCCCTATATTCCGACAGTCCTGCCGAGAGGGCTTGACGATACCCGTCCACGGCCAGATCTGAGCGCCCGGTGGAGTCGTGCGCGCAGGCAATTTCGAAGTCACGGATCTCCGGTGGCACCGAAGAGTCGGTGACTGCGCTGCGGGTTCCACGAACGCATCGGTATTCGTTTCGTCAATCTCAGCCCAGGCGGCCTCAAGGTCATTTTCCCAACTCATAATGTTATATTTCCTATATAGTTTGGAAGACATCGTTCTTCATATACTTGCCCCAGATATGGCAAGGTATTCCAACACATCCCGAATATCCACACAAACAAGTTTCTGACCGTTGCAAAACGGTGCTGCGTCTGACTATCCTGGTGCAGACCGGCCGAATGGGATTACATATCGGTCCTGACGTCAACTTTGCCAGCGAGTCAAGTTTTTGATTTCGTGAATGTGTATACACATGATACCAGTACCCTGTCCGCAAAAGCTGCTTGAGATGGTATCAAGTAGGTATACACATGAGTCCGTCAATCTGGATCTCAGGTGGAACGAAACGGATGCTGGCAACCCGCAAACTGGAGGACGAAACGTTTGATGAACTCCTTTCGCGTCTCGCACAGAGCGAGCGGCCCATCGCCATCGGTGCGTGGAGTGCGAACGAAGCCGATTACGCACGGGCAGTCGTGAAGCGCTAACGGGAGAGCTTCGAATCTTTCCATTGGAGGTTTTCGTTGCCTAATCGATTGTACTAGACAAATGCAAATAATGTGCTATTCTTCGACCTGAAGCCTTCCATTGTCCTTTAAGATGAATTGCTCCGATAACTACATTCATATGGCGTCAACGTTGACTAACGAGTAACAATGGAGTTTGACGAATTCAAGCAAGTCCTTGAAGAGCAGATGGGCGACCGCTCCCAGCTCAGCAAGGACTCGCACGACATTGGGCGCAAACTCGCACATCTCCCCGATTAGCTACGCATTTTTTCGTAACCGATCACCGAACGCTCGTTTTCCATCGTCCGTTTCTTGCCGTAAGTGGGTGGCGTCAGCCTCTTCAAGCGCTGTTTCAACGAATTTACGGGTTCGGTCGAGATGGCGATTGGCGTAGTAGCTCCGGTAATCCGCTCGATCGAGGTCGATCTCCTCGAGAGTAATCTGGATTCCTTCTTTGCGCTCAGCGCACTCATACCCGTACTGGTGAGCCCACCGTAGCAATGGAAGCTGATTTCGAAGGGTGAGGATTCGTTTTGAGTGGTAAATGAACTCGCGAGCCCACTTGTACCACTGATCCGCCTCACCGGTAGCTGGCATCGCAAACCCTCCATCGTACGAAGTGAGATATCGGTCAAGGAGTCCGATTCCAGTTCGGTGATTCGTGTTTGGCATCGGATGAGCGAGAATAAAATACGAGAGTAACTCTGCCCCCACATCGGGAACCAACTGTCGCCACTCAACCCGATTCAGAATATCTGGTATCTTCTCCAAATCCATCTTCTTGTACATAGAAATGTCTGCTCCTAGATTCTCTTTCTCCGTGAGAATTCCGTCGAAAATATCGATGATAGCGAAAAGAACCTGCCTGTCTCTTCCAGAAAAGTTCGCAGTAAACCACTCAATGACGTCATCGTGCGTCTCAAACGTGGGAAACGCAGTTTCGAAGAGCGGCCTGGTGTACAGGAGATAGATTATTCCTTTGTCGAGCGATTCTTCGACGTGAATCGTCTCTACGGTGGACTTATTTGATAATTGTGACTTCTTCTTAGACAGGTCCTGCTTGGTATCGCTAATGAACCTGAGAGAAAAACGATTATCGGCGGGGTTGTGGAGCGGCAGCACTGGCGGGGTATCGGTCATATCTGCTCATAACGCGACTGGGCACATCGAACTACTGATGTTCTCTTAGATGAGTGGAACTCAGTTCACACATCTCGTAGCTCGCCTCGGCAGTGAATGTTCTCGCGATATGGGTTGTTAGAAGGAATTGGTTTCGAACAGTGATTGTATCACTAGTAGCGCCTACGATGCGATCAAGCCGTATCTCGCAGCCCGACTGAGTCGAACAGCATCGATTCAAATTCGATGATAACCGTCACATTCTGACTATCTATATTTTCAGAGAATATTTCTATTCGTTAATAGACAAAAAGGATTTAAACAAATAAAATATACATTAATGCAAATCATGAAAGGAAACTCGCTTGGGCGACGACAATTCTTGCGATCAACGGCCGCCGGTATCATCGGGATCGCCGGTGGGGCGGCCGCAACCGGAACGGTGACAGCAGGTGATGGATATGACTTGATATCAGTAGAAGCGCATGGCGAATCCTGGTCGTATGAAATAGGAGCCTTCAAAACTGTACCCCATACGATATTGAAAAAAGGGGCTGGGGCCGATGACGGTGACATAATAAACGACCAAACCACATACATCACGGCAGGTATCAATCCTGGACGCTACGATTCTTACTATATCCACCCTGATGCAAACATCTCCCGCGTCGTCGCATCCTTTGATAATAAGAATTCATTGTTCCGCCTTCGAACTAATAAATTTAATGGTGATAATGCATTTAAAGTTGAAGCTTGGGGAGATAATGAATATAGTTACGAGGTCGAAACTGCTAGTAGAATAACCCCCCAGCCATTTAGTGTTGAAGATAATGATTATATGTTTAATGATGACCATGGTGTGGGTGGACACGTCAACCCCCTGGGATCAGACGTGTATTTTTCTAATCGGGACTTCAAAACTGTCAAAATCATAAACCCGAATTATGACGTTCTAACAATTCAACGGGAGCGATGAGAAGCCCAACGAAGTGGGCAGTAGATTATCACTGATCAATGTGGTTAGTGGTGGGTTGCGTGAATGTACGCAAACTCGACACCCATACCCAATCCACAACGTTGCTTGAGATTGTATCTAGTAAGTATACACATGAGTCCGTCAATCCGGGTTTCCGATGAAACCAAACGGATGCTGACAACCCGCAAACGAGAGGACGAAACGTTTGATGATCTCCTCGCCCGGAGTGAGCGGCCTATCACCATCGGTGCGTGGAGTGCAAACGAGGCCGGCTACGCACGGACAGCCGTGAAACGCTCTCGGGAGAGCTTCGAACGGTGACCGTTCTCAACAGTGCAGTCATCACCTATCTGTTGCCCCTCGGGGATCGTCGGGACTGGTACAGAACGACCACAACCGCTCGGTCGACTGGAGATGAACGCATCGTCGCTGCTAGCGACTTCGAAACTCGCCTCCTCACAGAGATGATGGATGTCACGAATCTCCGCGAGGAGGACTGATTCACACACTTCACCGGCGAACTGTTCCAACACCACGCCCACCAACGGAGAGATCGACCTCACATATTGAACAGTCCGGCCACAAGCAACAGCAGTCCCGCGATGAAGCCAACAAATCCAATCACTCCCAGGAAGGGAGCCCCGCCAGCTGAGGTGTAGAAGGTTGCCCCGGTCGAGAGCAACGCTGCACCCACGATCAGCCACTTCAGTTCACGAACGTCGTTCTCATCCATTGCGACGCGATGAACAGCCCACGGAGGGCAAGACACCGAAATCACAGATCATCTGGACCACACCCCCTCAAAAGATCCACATAGCAAGCGAACCCAAATCGAGATTCCCAACGCTCAGCCGAAAAACGCCTTGTAAGCCTCAAGCGTGTCCTCAATATCGGCCGCCGTGTGGGCGTTGCTGATGAACTGGCTCTCGAACTGATTGACGGTGAAAAAGACGCCCTCTTCTTTCATCGCCGGCCAGAACAGCCGTTCCCACCGATCAGTTTCGGCGTTAGCAACGTCGGCCGCGGTTTTCGGACAGCCGCCATACCGCGGACACGCCTTGTCCTGCACGCAGCCATCATCGCACTCGCCGCTCTGAGCGGCCGTGTTGGCGCGCGTAAAGATCGTTTTGAACATGCTGTCGGTGCCGACCACCGTGTATTCGGGGGCGCGGTCGGCTAGTATGTCCCGAATGCCGCTCCGGAGCTGCTCGCCGAGCGCGTTGATGTGGCTGTACACGTCGTTTTCGGCAGCGTATTCGAGGGTGGCCAGCCCGGCCGCCATCGTCACTGGATGGCCTGAGAACGTCCCGGACTGGAACACCTCACCCGCTGGCGTGAACTCCTGCAGGATCTCCGCGCGACCGCCGATCGCGCCGACCGGGAATCCACCGCCGATCACCTTCCCAAACGTGGTGAGATCAGGCTCGACACCGAATTTGCCCTGGGCACACTGGAGGCCACCAACGCGAAAGCCGGTGATCACCTCATCGAGAATGAGCAACGCGCCGGCGTCATCACAGAGCTCACGGAGCGCCTGATGATACTCATCAACCGGCTCAACAATGCCGGCGTTGCCAAGAATTGGCTCGGCAATGACGGCGGCGATATCGTCGCCACGCTCTGAGAGAACGGTCCGAATGGCTTCCTCGTCGTTGAACGGAACCGGAATCGTGTGCTCGGCAAAGGCGTCCGGAATGCCCGGCGAGGAAGGCACTGACCCAGCCGTCGAGCCCTCGACGAGCGTCGAAGGCTGGGCTCCGTGATAGCCACCATCGATCATCACGATCGTGTCGCGATCCGTGTAGCCGCGTGCCAACCGAATGGCCGAGGTTGTGGCCTCAGTGCCGCTGTTGACGAATCTGAGCATCTCCACGCTAGAGACGTTGCGCGTGATGAACTCCCCGAGTTCGACGCCCACCTCCGTCGGAGCGCCGTACATCGGACCGTCGCTCGCGGCCGACTGAATCGCGGCTCCCACCGACTCGGGGAGGGTGTGACCGAGCAAAAGCGGGCCATAGCCCATCACATAATCGATGTAGCGATTACCGTCGGCGTCGATGACGTGTGCGCCGTCACCGCGTTCGACGAAAAACGGATGCGGTCGAACGGCCCTGACCGACGAGTTGACCCCGCCGGGAAACACCGAAAGCGCACGATCGTACAGCGTCCGCGACTGCTCGTGGTTCATAGGCGGGCGTTCGCTCGAACTCCCTAAAGGTGTTTCTGGACGGGATCGTAGATTACGTCGGCAACGACGGGGCGAGTTGCTCTGCGAAGTAGGTGAGAATGAGATCGGCGCCAGCGCGTTTGATCGACAGCAACGACTCGTGCGCACTCGCCTCGAGATCGAGCCAGCCACGATCGGCCGCCGCCTGGAGCATGGCGTACTCGCCGCTCACGTTGTACGCAGCAACCGGCTGTGAGAATTCTGCTTCGATCTCGCTGATGATATCGAGATAGGGGAGCGCTGGCTTGACCATGAGCACGTCTGCGCCCTGCTCGACGTCGAGACGGACCTCTTCGAGTGCTTCTGTGGTGTTTGCCGGATCCATCTGGTAGTGGCGACGATCGCCGAACGCCGGCGCGCCGTCGGCCGCGTCGCGAAACGGCCCGTAGAATGAGCTCTCGTACTTTGCGGCGTAGCTCATGATCGGCACGGACGCGTGGCCGGCGCCATCCAGTGCGTCCCTGATCGCACCAACCATGCCGTCGGTCATGCTCGATGGCGCAACCATATCCGCCCCGGCATTCGCGTGTGACACCGCGATCTCGTTGAGCCGATCGAGCGTCGGATCGTTGGCGACCGTGAGCGTCCCATCCTCCCGGGCACCGGATTCGAGAATCCCACAGTGGCCGTGGTCAGTGTACTCACACATACACACATCAGTGATCACGGTGGCAGCCGTCTCCGCGGTGATCGCCCGCGTTGCGCGCTGTACGACGCCGTCTTCAGCCCACGCGCGTGTTCCCTCGGCGTCTTTTGACGCCGGAATTCCAAAGAGGATCACCGTCTCGATACCAGTCGACAGGACCTCCTCGACGCGAGCGGTGGCCGCCGAAACAGGAACGCGCTCGTGGCCCGGCATCGACGGGATCGCAACCCGCTCGTCGGTGGTTGCGTCGACAAAGATCGGCGCGATCAAATCGCTCGCGTGGAGTGTCGTTTCGCTGACGAGCTCCCGGAGTCCGTCTCGACGCAAACGGCGTGGACGGCGTGTCAGATCGTGCTCCATGCCGGGGGTACGCAGTCATTCCAGTTGCACCTATCGACTCGTCGGCGAGTGCTCACACCGAGAGCAGCTGCTTGATCGAGCTGGCCGCACTGAGCGCGGATGAACGACGCCTCGCAACGTAGTACTCCGTGGGCGTCGGATCGAATTTTGCCTTGTATCGACAGAGCCGCGGGAGATTCGCGCCGACGAGATCGTACCGTTCGAAGCCGCGCGCCTTCGCGTCAGTCATGATCTCCCAGTCGAGAATGGCGTTGCTTTCGAGCGGGCCGTCAGGCTTGGCACCGCCCTGCCACCGATAGATCGTCTCCCCGTGCGCTAGTGTGATCATTCCGCCAACGGGTTGATCATCCGCACGAACCCCGTAAACAGTCATGGCGGCGTCCGGCAGGCAATCTGCAAGCGCTTCGACGAAATCGGCTGTGAGCGCGTAGGGGATGCCCTGTTGGCGATGGCGATCGGCCACGCCCTCAATGATGGTGGAAATCGCCCCACGGTCGCCCGCCTCGATCGAAACGCCAGCCGATCCAGCCGAGAATTCGCGAATCGATTTCCGAGCGTCGCGACTGAAACTATCCAGGAGCGCATCCGTATCGGGGGTAATCGCAACGTGGTAGGTGTACGACGGCGTAACATCAAACCCTTTCCAGATGAACGGACGCAGATCGTCGTACTCGGTGACCGTCCGGATATCGACGTACGCCGGCGAAAGCGTCGTGTCGATCCATTCGAGTGCGCGTTCGACGAACCGCCGGTGGCGTCGTTCGCGCTTTCGTTGGGTGAGCTGCGTCGCGTTCAACACTACTGGCCCGAGCGAATACACCTCCAGCTCAGGCGGGGAAACGACGAGACGAAACGGTCCAACGGTTCGTTCGAACAGGGGGAGAATGCCAACTGGTTCCTGGCCCTTGAATCCCGCGAGCGTATGGAGCGTGGCGTCCGTTTCCGCGGCGAGTAACTCAAGGGCCTCGTAGTAGTGAAACGGCGAGGCGTTCGGTGCTCGATCAACGTAGCTGTTCCAGTCCTCTGCGTCCGTCGCTGTCAGTGGTGAAAGATCAATACTCATGTGCTGTCAAGATAGCCAAGCGTTGCGAGTCGGTCTGCGACGGCGCCGTCGCCACGACTCGTCTCCGATTCATCCGTTTCATACGGTGGATACGACTGGGGAGCGACCGGCTCGACAATCGGGAGCACGGCCCCATCCATTCGATCCGACGGTGGAATCTCAAGTGCTGAGAGCACTGTCGGCGCAACGTCGAACAGATGTGGCTCTCTGTGAGTACCCTCGATAGCAGTTCCCGTAGCGATGAATAGCCCCTCGCGCTTGTGATTCCACGGCTGTCCCGGGGGCCCGAACGGTTCCGCGAGGAGATCGGCCGTGAGAAAATGGTTGTACTCGTTCGGGATGGTAACGATATCGACCGCCTCCTCGGCGTACGGACCATCGAAAAACTCCTCTCGTGGGGCAACTCGCTCGAACACTGGCTCGCCGCCTGGCGTCTGGACGCCTGACAACAGCTCGATGAGCGACGATCGGACCGCGTCGTACTCCGCAGGGGCAACGACACCATCGGGATCGCGCCCTTCGAGATTAATGCGAACTCCGAGTTCGATTCTGGCGCGCATAAACGCCGTCGACGCCGAGAAATCGATCTGGCGCTGTCCCGCCCGAACGAGGCCGTCGGGAACGATCGACGCGACCGTATCCGTCAGTCCAGCCCGATCGAGAAGCCGACCAACCCGCCGCGTCGTAATCCCCACGCGAGAGAGTGTGGCCCCAAGGTGAGTGAGTAGATCAGGTCCGGCAGTCGAATCATCCCCGCCAGATCGGAGTCGACCGTCACGAATCGGTGCCCATGAGGGCATCCCAGCGCCGCTTTCGGTCGGCTCGACGTAGCCATGTTGCTCCAAAAACGTGTTCATTCGAAAGCCCACGCCGGTGTATTCGCCGATCCCGTGGTCGCTGACCACGAACACGGTGTCCGGATCACACTGCTCAAGCGTCCGTTCGATCTCGGTATCGACGCGCTCGTAGATGGCTTTCACGAGTGCGTGCTCGCCTGGATGGTCGTGAAACACCGTATCAGTCGTTTGAAACTGGAGAAATCCAAACGACGGATCGTAATCCTCGGTCAGATACCGAAACGCTGCACCACGCTGGCCGACGAGTTCCGTGTACGCATCCGGCCCCCCAGTGTCGTCACGGTCGGGATAGAGCTGATAGGAGCCGATTGCTTCAGTAACCGCATCAAGGAGACCAGGTGGATGACAGTCAGGGGATTCCGGAGCCGTATAGCCGGGGAGCAACGCCCCATCAAACGATGAAGGCGGATGCGTTACCGGAACGTTCACCACCACACTGGTCTCGTCGTGGTAGTCGAGGAGCTCCCAGAGCGCGTGCTCGCGAACACGATCGGCACTGATGACATCCCAGTCGTAGCCTTCGTACTGCAGAAAGCTGAACACACCGTGTTTGCCGGGATTGACACCCGTGTAGATCGACGGCCACATCGCGGGCGTCCACGGTGGAACGTGTGATTCGAGCGGTGCCTCCACGCCGTCAGCGAGCAACGACGAGAGTGTCGGGAGCCGATCGTCCGCAAACAACGGCTTGAGAACCCCGCGACACGCCGCGTCGATGCCAATGAGGAGAACGTCCATTAGTACTCAGTACCCGCTTCGATTCGGACCCCCCGGCTGTGACCGCCGGCTCTGCGTGTTGCTCTCCGAGTAGTCTCATCGCACACCGACAGCGTCCAAGCGGGTAACGCGACAGCCATGACGTTGATACGGAGGTCGACCGCCGCGAATATAAATCATGTTATTAGTTACCATTTCAGTGTGCGACGCCAACGGTGAGTAATGTGCCAAACTCCCTGAATCGCTCAACCATCGCCTTGCGAGTGTCGAACTCCTCCGTCGGAAACGCATCTGTTGGTGGAATGTCGGTCTCTGTGTCCGGAATCAAGTCCTGCTGAGCGACCGACAGCCCAGCCGCTTCGAACGCCGATCGATACTCATCGAGTGACCAGCGCGTCATGTCGATGCTAATGGATTTTTGCCAGTGGTGTGAATGGACGTTTTCCTCGTAATAGTTGACTGCACAGTAGAACGTCCCACCGGGGGTGAGCACACGCTCGATCTCTGAAAGCGTTTGCTCGGGCGATGTGGCGTAGTAGAACGCCTCCATCGACCAGACGTGATCGATCGAGTTGGTGGCAAACGGGAGCGAATCGAAATCGCCACAGAGATAGCCAATCTGTGGATCGTCGGTGTACGAACTGGCGTTCTGTAGCATCTCCGGCGACCCATCGAGCCCGTATGCTCGGACGACGCCGGCGGTGTCACGCAGTGCCCTGAGTGCGTAGCCCGATCCCGTCCCCAGATCCAACACCACGCTAGCGTCATCTACAGGCAATCGTGCCAGTGCATGCTTTGCGGTGTTCCAATGTCGATCTTCCATTCCCCGGTCACGCCCCGCGGCGGCCCAGGCGTCGAACTCCTCTCTGACACCCATGTATCTATTCGGGCGTTGGTCCAAAAAACTCGTTCGACACAGCGTATATACCATCGGCAACCCCAGGACAGCTATGCCCACTCGTCCACCACGATATCGAGCGGCCGATACAGCCCAGCAGTTGATCGGTGGCTTTCTGCTCGCCGGTCCGTTCGTCGTCACCGAAGAGGTGTGGATGCTCGCCGTCCAGATGGACTGGCTCAACGGGCTGGGGACCGCCGCCGTCGTCGTCACGATCGGCTACACGGCGCTGTATGGCGCAGACGCAAAGCGAGATCCCGAGATCGAATCCGACCTCGGCGGCGTTCCGCTACGATTTGTCTCGTTACTCGGCGTGGCGTTTGGGTCAGTCGTCTTGCTCGTGCTGCTGTTCGATGCGCCGTCGACATTTTTCGCGGTGCTCGAAGTTCCACCGGAACATCGCCCTGGAACACTCTTTCGCGTTATCTGTGTAGGGTCGGTGTTCAGCGTCGTTGGCGCGGCAACCGCCGACAGCGTCTTTTGATACCACCTCCCACGTGTCGTCAAACCGCACCCCTTCGTTTCGAGTGGAATGTCTCGGTCCACTTAACACGCCAGCAACCAGAGTGGCTGTATGACCGGAGCGACCGACGAACTGATTGATGCCCTCACAGCGGCTGATGCGGTCAAGTTTGGCGAATTTGAACTCGCCCACGGTGGGACCAGCGACTACTACGTGGATAAATATCTGTTCGAAACGGATCCACACTGTCTCGACGTAATCGCCGACGGGTTTGCAAAGCGTCTTGAGGGGACGCTGCCGGCCGGTGTGGCACTCGGTGCAGTGCCACTGGTTGCGGCGACGAGCCTGAAGGCCCAGTCGCCGTATATCATCGTCAGAAAGCAGGCCAAAGAGTACGGAACGGCGAACCGAATCGAAGGACAGTTCGAAGCCGGCCAGGAGGTTGTGGTGCTCGAAGACATCGCCACCACTGGGACGAGCGCGCTTGAAGCCGCCGAAGCACTCCGAGACGCCGGCGCAACCGTTGATCGAGTGCTCGTCGTCGTCGACCGCCAGGAAGGTGCGACCGAACGGCTCGCTGCAGCCGATCTCGAACTCGAAGCACTCGTTACTGCCGACGCGCTGCTCGATCAGTAACACTGCACGAAGGTGGATATTTTCCATTGTTATTGAACCGATAACTCCAAAGGCGTGCATACCCGAGCGACGCTATGAACCGCGCAGAGAAAGCGACCCTCCAGTTGCGTGCGGTTGCCATTCTCAGAATGCTCAAGGAGACCCGCACGTATGACGAACTGGCCGACAGCACCGGATTTCCGGCCGGTGATCTGAACCGATACGTCAACGGTCACGTCCTCCCCGGCGTGGATCGGGCAGGGTCGTTGCTCGCCTCAATCGGTCCGCCCGAGATAGCAGATGAACTAGCGCGTCGGATCGAACGCGACGACGAAGGCTACGTCGACAACTCCGGCATCGTCTTCGATCAGCGACTGTTGGATCTGATCGCACCGATCGCTGCCGAACAGTTCGCACTCGAATCGCCAGATGTCGTGTTGACGGCCGCAACCGATGGAATCACCTTCGGAAGCGCCATGGCCAGGTATTTTGACGCGAACATCGCTTACGCGAAAAAGTCCAAAGAAACGGCCGTCGAACAGTTCATCGAAGCCCGGTCACGACTCCAGAGCGGCATCGAACTCACCTACTATCTCCCCGCCAGCGCCATTGACCGCGATGATCGCGTCCTCATCGTCGATGATCTGATTCGTTCAGGAGAGACACAGGAACTCCTGCTCGACATCGCTGAACACGCCCAGGCCACCGTCTGTGGCGTCTGTACGCTCATTGCTGTCGGCTCCGACGGCATCGACATTGCCAGCAGTCGAACCAGCGCTCCAGTTGGATCGCTGCTCACCATCGAGTAGTCCACCACCGCATCGATATACACGAATATGCATAGAAACTACATTTTTGGATAGTAATATTTAACTGTCTTGTTTGACCTATGCTTATTCATCCAACATGGCCGCATCATCCGACAGTTCATCGTTCTTCGATCTCTCGGACCACGATACGGACGTGGGAACCGAGATACTTGCTGGCTTCACGACGTTTCTGACGATGTCGTACATTGTCGTGGTGAATCCACAGATCATGGGAGCGGCGATCGATCTGGGACCACACACCCAAGAGCTGCTCACGGTGGTGACGATGCTCTCTGCGGGGATTGCGTGTCTTGCGATGGGAATTGTCTCGAACCGACCGTTCGCACTCGCTCCGGGACTTGGACTGAACGCGTTTTTCGCGTTCACGGTGGTCAACGGAATGGGGATCCCCTGGCAGACGGCACTCGCGGCGATCGTCGTTGAGGGCGTGATCTTCGGGATCTTGACCGTTATTGGTGCGCGTCGCTACATCATTGAGCTGTTTCCCACGCCAGTCAAGCGCTCGGTTGGTGCGGGTATCGGACTGTTTCTCGGACTGATCGGATTGAAAGAGATGCACGTGATGGCCGGTGATGCGAGCACCTTCGTTGCGTTCAATCCCGAGTTCGCCGCGGATCCAGTGGCGATCATCGCCATTATTGGGCTGTTCGGGACGCTGGCGCTCTATGCTCGTGGAATTCGTGGGTCGATCATCATCGGCATCCTGGGAACAACCGTACTGAGCTATCTGGCAGCTGCGCTTGGCTATACACCCGTCGCGAAAACGCCCGAGGGAACGACGCTCTCATCGGTGAAGCTCGCGCCGATATCGATCGAGACGCTCGCCGCGGATCCGCTCTCCCTGCTCGCGTACTCACCTGCCAGCTACGACATCAGACCGCTGTTTGGAGCGTTTCTCGACGGATTCGCGAACGTCTCTGGGCTTGGGTTTGCGCTCGTCATCTTTACGTTCTTTTTCGTTGATTTTTTCGATACGGCCGGGACACTCACCGGCGTCTCGCAGGCTGCCGGCTTTCTCGATGACGACGGCAATCTTCCGGGGATCGATCGACCGCTGTTTGCCGACGCCATCGGAACCACGATCGGTGGCATTCTCGGCACCTCTACGGTGACGACGTTCATCGAATCCGCGACCGGTGTCGAGGAGGGAGGCCGAACCGGGCTCACAGCAATCACCGTTGGGCTGTTGTTTTTCGCTTCGCTTGCGCTCGTACCGCTGGCAGTCGGCATCCCCAAACACGCCTCGCATATCGCACTTGTCGTTGTCGCGGTGTTCATGCTCCAGGGAGTGACCGAAATCGACTGGGACGACTTCACGCAAGCCGTCCCAGCTGCGCTGACCGTGATCGTGATGCCGTTTACGTTCTCAATTGCCTACGGTATCGCTGCCGGAATTATCTCCTACCCAATTGTCAAGATTGCAGCCGGTAAACGCGAGGATGTCCATCCAGGCCATCTTCTATTAGGGTGTCTGTTCGTCGGTTACTTCTGGATGCGGACGGGGACACAGTTCTTCTGAGGCGCACCAAACATCGTCGGTATTTTATTACACGAGGCGGACGTAAACACACTGATGACATCGATCGAGCTGTATGAGCTGGAAGGCTGTCCGTTCTGTGCCAGGGTGAAAGAAACCCTGGACGAACTCGATCTCGAGTATGAGTCACACATGGTGTCGCGTTCACACGCAGACCGAGAAACTGTCGAGGAGATCAGCGGACAGACCGGCGTTCCGGTTCTCGTTGATCACGACCACGGCGTTGAGGGACTCCCTGAATCAAGCGACATCATCGAATTTCTCGAAGCAACGTACGGCGACGAAGCGTAACAATTCAACAGTAGAAAGTAATTATCCCCACAAGTGACTTGTAGGTATATCGCTACTAGTCAGTAGCAAATGAAGAAAATCCTGACGAGTATCGGTATCGGATCGGCCACTGTCGATACCGTTTTGCCCTCCACAACGGTGACGCCAGGAACGTCAGTCGACGCAGAGATTGTTATCGAAGGCGGGCAGGCGTCCCAGACGATTTCGGCGATTGAGCTGACAATCGAAACACGGTATCAGACCGATGAAGGATACGTTGAGACAGAAATCGGGCGCACTCGACTCGCCGAATCGCTGACGATCGAACCCGACGTACGGGACGTTCGTTCCACGCCGATCGAGATTCCATACCACACGCCAATCACTATCGGGCGGGTTGATGTTTGGCTCGACACCGACCTCGAGATAGACATGGCAGTCGATCCCGAGGACATCGATCAGCTTGTCGTTAATCCCACATCTCGCATGCGTGCGCTGTTCGACGCCGCCGAATCGCTCGGGTTCACGCTCGCGAATGCGTCCTGCCAGGCCGATCCGTTCGGCCGATATACAAGCACGCAGTCGTTCGTCCAAGAGTTCGAGTTCCGTCCGAACCAGGGGCCGTTCGTTGGCGTTGTTGACGAGATCGAATTCGTCTGTCAGCCAGGACCGGACGCTCTCACGACGTTCATTGAAGTCGACCGGCGTGGAACGCTGTTCTCCGAACTAACCGACACTGACGAACAACACGAACAGCTCATCATCACGGAGACGGACCCAGACCAGATCGCCCCGAAGCTCAAAACGATCATTCACGAGCTCTCCTGATCATCACCAAAAGCGAGCTCCCAGACTGCGTACGGTTCGGAGATGCCGTATCAGGGTTCCGTCTATACTAGAAAGTGTTTCGAATTTGAATCTACAGTCAGAACCATAGACTGTCTGCTATAGCTTCACATTCTCCGATTTTGACTATTTATGACAATTTTGCATATATTCTTCTAAATCTAATACTACCAGAATCTACTTTGCGAACACCGTCGGATTGGAAAAGCGTGAGCATCGATGGTCGATAGTTCTAGTGGCACCCAATCGTCGATATCTGCCGTGATACCGGTCTACAGTGGAGACTCTCCCCGACAGTTCGATATGGCAATCAAAAGTCTTGCAGAACAAACATATGTACCAGACGAGTTGCTTATCATACAGGATGGTCCCGTCGGGAAAGCCATTGAGACAGTGATTCGACATTGGAAGATGGTATATCCTGGACAGTTCCGGACACACACGATCGAGACGAATCAGGGCCTTGGCAACGCGTTGCGAGTTGGTGTCGTCGAGAGTTCACACGATCTGATTGCCCGAATGGACAGCGACGACATTGCTGTTACCGACCGGATCGAACGCCAGAGGGCGTTTTTGCAGTCGAATCCCGAGATAGACATCGTCGGCGGATATCTGGCGGAGTTTGCTGACGATCCAGCGTCACCGTACGCCGTTCGACAGGTGCCAGAGACACACGAGGCGATCGAACGGCTTGCTCGGTTTCGCAGTCCAATGAATCACGCCACCGTACTGTTTCGACGAGCAGCCGTCCTTTCGGCGGGAAACTACCGATCGGTTGAGCACATGGAGGATTATGATCTGTGGGTGCGGATGTTGCAGGCCAACAAGCGATTTGCGAATATTCCCGAGGTGTTGTTGAAAATGCGGGCTGGAACCGCCATGTACAGCCGACGACGCGGACTGAGCTATCTCAGGCGAGAGATCGAGCAGCAGATCGACTGGTACGAACAGGGATTCATCAATTCGCCTCGGCTGTGTTTCAATCTCTGTACGCGCGTCGGGATCAAGTGTGTTCCGCCAGTTCTCCAACGACGTGTCTACCAACGGTATCGCCAAGAAACGCCGGCGTGAGAGCCAGGGTTACCGTTCGACTACCAGTTCACGTGCCGTTTCGACTACCGACAGCTCCCCAGGAAGCTCTTCAGCTGCCGGTTCCAGTGGTTGTCTGCCATCGAACACATCATGAATCATATAGACGCTATCGGCAAGCGATTCCAGGCCGTAGCCACCTTCGAGAACGAACGACAGCGGACAGCCGACATCGCTTGCAAGCGAGCGAACGCGGTCCGTGAGCACACCAAAGCCCTCAGTCGTCACCCGCATTCGTGAGATTGGATCGCGTTCGTGGGCATCAAATCCAGCACTCACCACGATGAGCTCTGGGTCGAACCGTTCGATGGCAGGGCGAATGGCTCGATCGAACGCCACGAGATATTCGGGATCGCCACTCCCCGGTGCGAGCGGAAGGTTGAGCGTGGTTCCGGTGCCAGCTCCCGTTCCAATCGCATCCACCGCGCCAGTACCTGGAAATAGCCCGTCCTCGTGGATTGAGGTGTAGAATACGTTTTCACGGTCGTAAAACGCGTCGTTAGTCCCGTTGCCGTGGTGAACGTCCCAGTCGACGATCGCAACGCGATCAACGTGTTCGAGTGCAATCTCGGTGGCGATGGCAGCATTATTGAAAAAGCAAAAGCCCATGGCTTCGTCGGGCTCAGCGTGATGTCCCGGTGGTCGGCCGAGGGAAAACGGCGTGTTTCGACCGCTGGCACCAGCCAGTGCCGTTTCGATTGCCCACTCGGCAAGCCCGACGCTTGCAAGTGTGGCCTCCCAGGTGGCCGGAACGGCAATCGTGTCGGCGTCCCACTGGCCACCGCCGTCGGCGCAGAACTCCGCTACAGCATCGACATACGCTGGGTCATGGACGAGTTCGCAGTGTTCTCGGGGCGCCGTGGATGCAGCGACGTACTCGACGCCGTGCGCTTTCGACAGGCGGCGTCGAATCGCCCGCAATCGGTCCGGTGACTCTGGATGGCGACGGCCGGTGTCGTGTGCCAGACACTCCTCTCGGTAGCCGAATTTCATCAGCAGTACGGTTTGATTTCGAAGTACAGTTCGATGTCTTCGGGTTTGATCGTTCGTCGGCCAGCATGGCGCGCGAACGCGGCACTCGCCCCGGCAATCGAATCCGCATACGCTTCGAGGCGACTGGCCAGTGCGACGCGTGCGTCCATCGAGACACGATATCGGTCGTCAATGTCGAGGCGAGCAATGCGATCGACGGGGGCGATTGGAATCTCTACGTCGGTGCGATCGACCGACGACACGTCGAAATCCTCGGTCATCAACGTCTTTCGACCGTCCGCTGTGGCTCGTTCGGCGGCCTCAACCGCCAGGGCTGCCCCGTGGTTCTGTATTCGGAGTGCAAGCGCCTCTGCAGCATCCCCACTCACCCGGAGGTTGCCTGCGTTCCGACGGATAACCGCGTCTACCGGGGCAAACGGTAGCTCGACGCTCATAGGCACATACCCGGCTGTCGCAGGCTTAAACGTTCCGCGTTTCTGGACAGCTCAGAACAGTTCGTCTACCGCAAGCGTCTCGCCGACCATTCGGCCACGAACGGTGACTTCCTGGCCCAGCCGCACGTCTTCGGCGGTTTCTACGGTGAGCGTGGATTCGCCGTCGTCGAGAATCACCGGCTCGCCCGTCTGGACCACGGTTCCGGTGAACTCCGTTTGTTCATCCGACGTGGTGTCCGTTTCCGAGTTCGATGCCATTGCCGAGTTCGTGTCCGTAGTCGTCGAACTGTCGGCGGCGTCCGTTTCGGTGAACGCTTCGAGCCCTTCGCTCGCTGTTGAAGCGTCAGTATCGTCATCGTCCAGCGTTGTGCCGGGATCGAGCCCCGAAACGGTCGATTGCCAGCCGGCAGACGCTTCGATCGAGTCTTGCCAGCCGTCCTGGATTTCAACGTCGCCAAACAGCACCTCGTCGCCCGGTGTGAGATCGAGATCCGCCTTTTCGCCCCAGAGCGCCACCCGAATGTCACCCGTCTGGTCCTGGATGCGGACGTTGCGCACCTGCCCTTCGCTGCCGTCGTCGCGGTCGAACGTCCGTTTGGGATCGCTCGATCGGACGACACCAGCAATATCGACGGTCTCGTCGATTTCGAGCGCCTCGATCGGTGTCGTGTCTGGGACGAACGAGATCTCTTCATCAATTTCGTCGATCGAGCCACGCGAACCGACGTGGAGTTCGAGATCGCCATCGCGTTCGCGGACGTAGCCGTCGACGATCTCGATCGATTCGCCGGTCGTCAGCGTTTCAGCCGTGTCGGCCTGCTCATCCCACAGCGTCACTCGAATCCGGCCAGTTTCGTCGCCTACCACCAGATTCGACACCTTGCCTTCGCTGCCGTCGTCGCGGTCGAACGTTCGAACGGGTTCGGTGCCAAGCAGTCGGCCGGTAAGCGTCACGTCGGATTGGCCCATTGAGAGCGATTCGATGGCGGTGGTGTCATCGGCTGAGACGTCGATCTCGGTGTCGGGTGCTGGCTCAAGGCGGTTGGCGCTCACCTCGACGCCGGCGTAGCCCTCCTTCGGACGGCCCTTGATCTTCAGCACCTGGCCGCGTTCGAGCTCGTCAGTCGCGGCAATGGCCTCATCGTCCCAGAGCGCCACCCGGAGCTGGCCTGTTTCGTCGGCCACGTCGAGATTGATCACGTGGCCGGGTTCATCTTCGTCGTCGCGTTCGAACGTCCGGAGATCACCGATGCCGACGACTTTGCCGGCAAAGGACACTTCAGCTGGACCGGGTTCGATCGCGGAGATCGAGCTGGGTTCGCCGCCGCCAAGCGAGTGCGAAACGAGCTGTGCGGCCGTGGCTTCGTCAGCCAGTCCCGCCATCTCCTCAACCTTCGCTTCGACGGCCTCCCTGAACTCCTCCTCGCTGATGTCTACGTCCAGCTCGGCGTAGATGTCCTCGATCTCGCTCATTACACTGCTCATGGGTCGTGGGGCGCTAATCCCTGTCGGTTGATCGATTCGGTACACATAGCGGGTGTGGCCCCGGTTTCGTATTTCAACCCTGGGATGGGAGCCCGATCGGCCCGGCTGTCCGGAATCGCAACGGCTTTAGGGGAACCCGAGAAAGTACAGGTGAGTCCTGATAGGGTAGTGGACTATCCTCTTGGCTTGCGGAGCCAGGGACCGGAGTTCAAATCTCCGTCAGGACGTGATTTTGTTGGACGTAGATTAATGAGTGATACAGCTCATTTGATTATTTCACAAATAGACTGTGACTTCAGCGTTTCCGAACAGAATGTCGACATTTAACCCGCACAACTAAAACCTTCATTTGAAAATAGTAACTATAAATATGAAATAAATATAGGTCTATTTTCGGCGGGATCGCTGCTCCATAGAAGCCGATCTGAACGAGCTCAGAGATGATGAATTGGAACAGGGGACAGGGATATCGAAGGGAGCAGAACCAGATCTTTAAACGACCGAACACAGAATAACATTCAATGACAGAATGGGAATATCGTATAATCAATATTTCAACTTCCGAAGGCATCATTGGGAATAGCCTGAAGGCCCCAGAAGAAGAGAAACTTAATGAGATGGGAAAGGCTGGTTGGGAATTGGTCATGGGTCTGCCTGTGAAAGATGGAGAGATAACCTCTGGGAGAAGGGGAATTCCAACCGATTAGTATTCAAAAGGAAAGTAAGATAATAAATAATATATTATTTATTGATTGAGCAACCACAGCCTGGCGCTACTCCTCTGAATCGTCATGTGGAAGCTCTAGAGCTGTGTCTTTTATTGGCACAGCAGACATCATAGAATAGTTATGGCTCACATTTGCATATATAACAACTTCTGCTTCTTTATCAATTACCCTTATCGGGTCTAAAGGGGGAAACTCATCTTTTACTTTGAATCCACCCCGTCGCTTGCGGGCTTCTTTTTCCTCTTTATCACTGCCAAATAGTCCCATTCGTTAATTATATTGTAGTATCATATATAGTAATTGCGTTTTGATCCATATTAGTTACTGAAACAGAACCGAATAGATTTCAGTTGCCACTATTGAGCATCGTTCTGCATTCGATGAAACACGTGCACCTACTTTGACACTGATACCGAGGGAGCCACTCCCGTTCGGCGATCTCCGAAGCCGTGATAACGTCGACGACGTTGGGGATCCACAGTTCCGCGATCGGAATCTTTGGTTTACCGTCACCATCAATCGCTGTGACTGCCGATTCCAGTGACGGCGGTGCTGGCTGTTCGGCCGGCTAGCGAATTGCTTCTGCCGTGGCCAGTTTCGCGGGTGTACCCGTGGTAAGTGTGAGTCGGTCGCCAGCAGCGAGTGCGGGGTCGTAGACGAGGAGATCCTTTCGCGGCCAGGAGTCAGCCATCTCGATCCCGACGGTTGTCTCGTTTGTGCCGAGCATTCCCGAGTAGATCGAAAACTCCAGACCGGAGGCGACGCCGTAGCTGTGTTTGGTCAGGAGCTGCTAGTTCTGCTCAAAGGCCTGTACTGATTGTCCGGTTTTGAAGGGATTCGATGCAATCATTTTCTTATAATAATGTCTAATTACAACCCCTTAATTTATAATACGATTGAATTAATCGCTATATATCTTACGAGACAATAATAACTACTCCACAATCAAATTTTATGTATATTTATTATAGATAAAAGTAATAGTAAATATTATATCCTTAGATGAGGACGAATTGGGTAGGATAATGGTTAAATGGGAATATAAAGTTGAAGATCTTAGAAGTGGAATATTTAGCGGGGTTGATATTCCTACAGAGGATTATCTGAACAATCTAGGGGATAAGGAATGGGAATTAGTTACTGGTATAACAAAAGCATCTGAATATGATAGGTTTCTAATTTTTAAACGTAGAAAAGATAGAAACTAGCTATAAATTAGTTTGGAATTAATTACTTATGAAAGTAGATTTGAAGTTTTTAGCGACTTCAGTTCCAACAGTATGAAATAAGATATACCACACGCATCTACCCTAGGAGTTGTGTGTTATATTTTTACTGTCAAACACTATATTAGTCTAGGCGTATTTTTTAATTTTCTATCATATTAAACTGGACTATCACCTGTTCATTCGTCCAAAGTAGCTGTCGTCGGCCGATCCAAATATTCGTGTGTGCGCTCTTCGAACGCAGCACCTTAGTCGTTGCACGCCAGCCCTCCGCTATGCTCCGGCTCGCTGTCACCACCAACGCCCAGACGTACGAGCGAATGCGCGACCCACTCGCCAGTCGCGATATCCAGGTGGACTACGTCCAGCCCAAAGAACGCGTCTTCGACCTCCAAAACAATCCATTCGAGGAGTACGACGTGGGCTTTGTCTATCCAAGTCGACTCCCGGAGGGTGGCGTTGTCGATGCGTGTCTCGACGTTCCCTGGGTGAACGACCGCGAATCGATCTGTCGGTCGCGCCACAAGGCAGCAACGTACGCCAGACTCCAGCGCGCCGGGATCGAAATCCCACGAACGGTGATGGCCTCCTCACCCGTTGATCGAGCAGAGCTCACGGACGCGTTCGAATCGTTCGAACCACCAGTCGTGGTCAAACCAAACTCCGCAACCCGTGGTGCAGGCGTCACGAAAGTCCACGACAGAGACTCGTTCTATGGTGTTGTCGATTACCTCACCCTGCTCCACGAGGAGCCAACGACCGCGGACAAATCGTTTCTCATCCAGGAGTATCTCCCCAAGACGACCGACTACCGCGCGATGGTGATCGACGGCACCTACGCCGGCGCGGTCGAACGCGCCCACCCCGATGGCGAACGGTGGAAACACAACGTCCACCAGGGAGCACGCGCCAGCGCCACGACGCTCACACAGACCCAGCAACGCCTCGTCGAACGGGTGGCCACAACGCTCGACATCCCCTTTCTCGGCGTCGACCTGCTCGAAAGCGAGGGGACCACCTACGTCATCGAAACGAACGCCCGGCCGACGATCGACGACCCCGAAAAATACGAAACCGACTTCTACGACGAACTCGCGGCACTGATCCGAGCGCACCGACGATGACTGACGAGCAGCGAGTGGCTAGATGTATAGCACCGTAGTTGCTAGGGGGGCTATGGACGTCAAATCGCGCCATCATCTGCGGAGTGACGCGATCGATCGCATCACCAGCTCGATTGCAGACGCACTCGGCGTCGAAATCGATGGCGACAGCTTCGAACAGGTCGAGTTCACTGACAGCGATACAGAACTCGTGCTCGTGGATGGCGACCCGCTCGTCACCTACTTTCCGGCACACGACGGCGGCGATCCGGAGCCGTTTCTCACCGTCAACGGCGCGAACCGCTACCCGCCAACTGATCGCGTGGTCACCGTCGACGCCGGTGCCGTCTCGTTCGTCTCCGATGGGGCCGACGTGATGCGACCCGGGATTGCCGACGCAGATGCCGAAATTGCCGCCGACGATCTCGTCGTCATCGAAGAAGAATCACACGGCAAAGCTCTGGCCATCGGCCGAGCACGCGTCGATGGGGACGAACTGGTCGGCGATAGCGGCAAAGTGATCGACTCACTCCATCACGTGGGCGATGAGCTCTTCTCGCTCTCGCTGTAAGGAACTCGTTAAAACAACGACTTTCAACGCCCTTTCCGTTCCAAATTTGAGATGGGTATCATATTCGATACGCTTATCAGGAGCGACTGCCGAGAGTGACGTATGGCAGAATCGGCCGGAATCGGGCCCGACGAGCGCGAGGTGCTGAAGCTGCTCGCACTCGACGGCGCGATGGAGAGCCGAGCACAGGTGACGTGCTCTGCGCTCGGCGAGCGACTCGATGTGTCGACACAGACCGTCTCACGACGGCTTCAACGGCTGGAAGACGCCGAACTGATCGATCGACAGATCGTCGCCGACGGACAGCTCGTGGGAACGACCGAACCGGGCGAACAGCTGCTCCGTGGGCAGTACGCAGACTACCGGCGGCTGTTCGAACAGCAACCGGAAATCCGACTCACCGGCGAGGTCACCAGTGGAATGGGCGAAGGAAGCCACTACATCTCGCTACCGGGCTATATGCGCCAGTTCATCACGAAACTGGGCTACGAGCCGTTCGCAGGGACGCTCAACGTCGAACTCGATGAGCCCTCCATCCACGTACGAGCCGACCTCGAATCGATCGAACCGGTCCGGATCGATGGCTGGGAGAACGACGACCGGACGTACGGCCCGGCCTTTTGCTGGTCGGTTGCCGTCGAGGTCAAAGATCAAGCGTACGAACCGGCACACATCATCGCACCGGAGCGGACCCACCACGCCGACGACCAGCTCGAGCTGATCGCTCCAGAGAAACTCCGCGCAGTGCTGGACATTTCTGACGGCGACGAACTCACCACTCATGTCGAAAAGTGAACCAGAACCCCGCCACGAGAGCAGTGTCGAGCAGACGATTAGCGCGTTCAGCCGCGGCGAACCGGTGTTGATCCACGACGCGGCCGATCGCGAGGGCGAGACGGATCTGGTCTATCCGGCCACCGCAGTCACTCCCGAGGCCGTTGCGCGACTGCGCAACGACGCCGGTGGACTGGTCTGTGTTGCACTCAGCAACGAGCTCTGTGAGCAATTCGAGCTTCCGTTTGCGAGTGAGGCGATTGACCATCCGTTGAGTCGCGACCCCGATGTCGGCTACGACGACCGATCATCGTTTTCGCTCACGGTGAACCACCGGGACACGTACACTGGGATCACTGACGCGGACCGATCGCTGACGATCAAACGGCTCGGCGCACTCAGTGCGAATCCCGACGAGGTCGATTTCCTTGCTGAGTTTCACGCACCCGGACACGTGCATCTGCTTCGTGGTGCACCCGACCTGCTCGCAGACCGAGAAGGCCACACCGAACTCGGGTTGGCGCTCGCCAAGCAGACGGCTCAGCCCCAGGCGGTCGTCGTCTGTGAGATGCTCGACGATGAAACCGGCACCGCGCTGACCCCGGCGCGAGCGCAGGCGTACGCCCGCAACAACGGCCTTGCGTATATCGAAGGGCGCTCACTCGTCGATCGATTCGCCTAGGAGAGTGCTTCGAGCTCAATCGCAGCGAACGGAACGAGCTGTTCATCTGGGTGGAGCCCACCGTGAAACCCGATGAACGAGAGCTCTGGGGTTTCGCCGTGCCAGACGGTCTTCTTTCGCGGGATGAGTAGCAGCTCACCAGAGAGTCGTTCGAACGTCTCGCTGGGGTTGCCGAGACCAAACAGCCCCGCTTCGAGCGCCTCCTCACGGGAATACACGAGCGCGCTGTCGCCAAACGTCGTCTCCAGAGCGCTTTTGAGTGCAGGGATCTCCTCTGCCTCTGGATAGAAATGGACGTTTCGACCACCACCACCGATACGCGGCGTTCCCTGCTGATCGCGGTCGATATACAACGACAGCGAAGGGATCTCCAGCAGATCGACGTTCGTTGATGGATCGGTGTCAACCTGCCCATGATCGGCCGTCACGAACAGCTGGGTGCGTGCTGAAACCGCACTCGGAAGCCCGATAAGCGCCTCATTGAGTGCCGACCCGACCGAAGCAACCGTCTCGGTGTACGCCGGCGCGTGGGTGCCGTGTTGATGGCCAGCGCCATCGACGTGTGGAAGATAGGCATACACGAACCCGCCATCCGTTCTGCGAACTGCACTCTGGAGCTCACTGGCGAATGCATCCAGACTGTCGTAGCGTCGCTGCTCGATCAGTGAATGGTCTGGATCGACGGTGACGTGTCCCTCTGGAACGACCTGCGTGGTCGGGACGCCGCCTTCAGCGAGCTGTCCAGCGACCGACGCACCCGATATGAACGCCCGTCGATCGACATCGAACCGCTCACTCACAGCAGTGCCATCTTTGCACCGAAACGGTAACGGTTCCACAATCGTTCCCTCGATCGGGACGTTCCAGCCAATCCGGCCGTGCTGAACCGGCGGGACACCGGTCGTGAGCGTGCCCATCGCAGCGGCAGTTTCGGATGGAAACACCGAGGTCAGTGGCCACACCGTCGTTTGCGTGGCAAGACTGCTAAAAAATGGATGCGCATCATGATGGCGATCGAACTGCTCGAAACCAAACCCATCAATCACGACGAGGACGACCGTCTTCGAATCGCTCTCGAACGCAGACACTGCGAGGGGCTCACCCGAAACCGAGACGCCGAGCCGCTCGCCGACGGTCGGTGCAACGTTCGCAAACGAGTGGCCACCATACGCCGGGCGAACGTATCCCGGTTCAAGCGTCCGTTCACAGAGCGCCGTTGCGTCGTCGTGACGAAACATGGTGTATTCAGTGCTGGACTGACGCCCCCAGTGAGGAAAGCGCCTCGAAGAAGGTTGGATAGGAAACGTCGACGTGTTCGCCGTCTGTGATCGTCACCGGCTCGTCTGCGAGCAAGCCGGCGACCGAGAGTGACATGATAATCCGGTGATCGTGGTAGCTCTCAAGGGTGGCCCCGCTGAACGCACCCTCAGTTCCATAGACGGTGAGCGTTTCGGGGGTCTCTTCGACCTCGACACCCAGCTTTTCGAGCTCCGTCGCCATCGCCGAAACGCGATCGGTCTCCTTGTATCGGACGTGTTCACAGTTCGTGATTGTGGTCGTCCCAGATGCCGCGGCACCGAGCACTGCGATCGTTGGGAGGAGATCCGGCGTGTCGCCGACATCGACTTCCACTCCTGTCAATGACGAGCGGGCAATCTCGATCGTCCCAGCCGATCGATCCCAGTTGATCTGTGCGCCCATCCGATCAAGCACGTCAACAATCGCCGAATCACCCTGCGCACCCGGATAACAGCCTGCCACCGTCACTGGCTCCTCGCCTGCGAGTGCGCCTGCCAGCAACGGATACGACGCCGAGGAGAAATCACCAGGCACGGTGTATTTTCCGTCCGAAAGCGAATACTGCTGGCCGCCGGGAACCACAAAGCCTGCATCCGTGCGTTCGGTCGTCACCCCAAACGCCGCAAGCAGTTCGCGGGTGATCGTCACATACGGCGCAGATTTCAGCGGCGTCGTCAACTCGATCGTGATCCCATCCTCGGTGCACGCGCCCGCCATCAACAACGACGTAACGTACTGCGAAGAGACGTCACCAGGAATCGACACGGAGCCACCATCGATTGGACCGTCGATCACCAGCGGAGCCTGTCCGTTTGCCCGCGTAGAGCGCGCCGTCGCACCCAACTGTTCGAGCGCATCAAGCAGTGGGCCGTGTGGGCGCGAGCGCAACGAGCGATCCCCCGTCAGAATCGTCGTTCCATCGACCAGTCCGGCAGTACCGGTGACGAGCCGTGTGGTCGTCCCGCTGTTTCCACAGTCGAGCACGTCTCCAGGGACCGCTGGCTGTCCGGCGAACCCGGTAACAGCAACCGATTCAGACTCAATATCGACACTCCCGCCAAACTGTCGCACCGCCTGCATCGTGGCTTTCGTGTCTGCACTCACGAGTGGGCGTTCGATCGTTGCGCGATCGGCGTAGCCAGCGGCGAGAATCGCCCGGTGACTGTAACTCTTCGAGGGAGGAGCCCAGACACGACCCGAAACGGACCCAGGCTCGATTGTGACGTCCATACTCGCGTTGAACGCCCCGCCACCTTACGATTTGCGAGTCATCCACACACCGGCAGAACAGACAGACAGCGAGCCTCTGGACAATTATCGGTCGTTTGTACAGTTCTTTCTGCCTCATACGAATGAATTACGTAAAAAATTGCGAAATCCGATTTGATCGTTCGGATTGAGTCCGGTTCTCACACAACGTTTATGATACAAACGGCAATACTTTCGGACATGGACTCCACACGTCCCATCGCAAACAGCACCGGTGACAAACGATTCGCTGTCGGACTCAATCGGACTGTAACACGGATGGGACTCGGAAACGATGCCACAATGGGCCGGTTTTACGCGTTTTCCAACGCGACGGCACGGCTGCGCCCACGGTATCGCGAAGGAGTGTCCTCGGCCAGTGAGTATGGCCACAGTGCCTGATCGATGAGTACGTCACGACATCCAATAGCGCTCCGTCTGGAACGCCACGTCGGTCCTGGAACCCGATTACTCGCGATTGTGCTCGGGCTCCCCCTGATCGACGGCATCTTCCCGGCGCTCGTCATCGCTGGCGGGCTCGATACGATTCCCGGGATTATCGAGGTTGGCTTGCTCGTCTTCGGTGGCAGCGCCACCCTGTCAGTGGTGCTCGCCGAAATGGACGGCACCCGTCGAGAGATTATCTCCTCAATTTTGCTTGTCGGGACCGGCGTGGTCAGCCTTGCTGCCATCGAAGCCGCGATCGCACCGATGATCGCCTCGATGCTCGTCCTCGAAACGTTCGAGCGATTCGCAGCGCTCGTGATTATCGCCATCGCGGCCAAAACGGCGAGCGCCACCATCGGCGAGTATCTTCCATCGCCTGGGATCATCATCGGTCTAGGCCTGCTCGCAAGCCTCGATCCGGGGAGCTTCCAGCCAGTGTTCACAACGGATCTGATGCTCATCGCACGGGCTACCACCGCCGCCCTCGTCGGTGTCGGCTTTACGCTCTGTGTGGCGCTGTTTGGGCCAACGCTCAGACGGTCGGTCTCGTTGGAGTATTTCCGGTTCGGAAGCGCCGTCGCACTCGGTGTGCTCTCGCTGTCCGTGCTGGGAATCATCAGCAACAAGATCCCACTCGCACTGGCGGTGCTGGCCGTCACTGCGCTCTTCTCGTTCGATCCAGAGACCGAAGACGATGAGGCGGAGCTTGAGGAACCCGTGAGCAACCCACAGCCCGCCACGAATCCAGAGCCAGACCGGGAACCGGACGCAGATCCAACACAGCAGGACGCACCCTGGATCTAGCGCCAGCCCGACTGGTTACTGTTAATTAACCTATAGTCCAAACGAATACTAAATTGTCTGCCTATATCACATTATGATGACTATTGCTTTTTCTTTTCTCCAACCAGATATAGTTTGTCTTAATTTCAGCAATGAAATAAAATTCAAGATGAGAAAACCTGGTATCCTTCTCGTATAAAATCAGCCAGAGGTAAAAATTAGCAGACATATAAACGGATGGAATTGTATTGTTCCAGTATGGACGCCAAACGGTAATAAAACAGATGGATAGCTGATGATACCATCTCATCAACAATAACAGTACGGCACTGGGACTACCCCAGTGGCGTCGGGCTACGGGCATAGTGACCCAGATCGGGCACACAGTGCGATTCTGTGACCTTCGCAGCAAACGCGGTGCGCTGTCACTGATCGAGTAACGGTCACAATCACAAACTGTTATGTTGAAAGATAATTCAGGGTGTCAAGCGGGCTCCACCGGCCCATGTACTGATCGCCAACTGCCGAACCGAAACAACTGATGCAACGAGCATACCGAACCAACACGTCTTTGAACCGTTTGCGAACCGTCCACGCGTTCGACCGACCGACCACAGAATGGGTGATGCGTGAGCGCGTCGGTCGCCCGGTCCACCTACCACGGGGGCACAGATGGATTTAGCAACGCCAGTCCGCCAGGACTGTCCACACTGCGGAGCGGGAATCACCGCTGATCCAAAGCGAGGAGAGGTGGTCTGTACTGGCTGTGGAACCGTCGTTGACGACGAAACGGTCGATCATGGTCCCGAATGGACCGCCTACAGCGCAGCGGAGTATAAGGAGATCGCTCGGACGGGGAGTCCGACTTCGCCGACGATGCACGACAAGGGGTTATCGACGATCATCGGGTCGTCCAACACGGACGCGGCTGGTCGACAGCTGAGCGCGCGAAAGCGCTCGCAGATGAGTCGACTCCGGCGCTGGAATGAGCGGTGTCGAACTCGTGATGCCAAAGAGCGAAACCTGAAACAGGCGTTCGCGGAGATCAACCGAATGGCGAGTGCACTCGGCCTCCCGAAATCTGTCCGTGAGACGGCTAGCGTGATCTATCGTCGGGCAGTCAACGATGGCATACTGATCGGTCGGTCGATCGAGGGAGTGGCGAGCGCAGCCATCTACGCTGCAGCGCGCAAAGAGCACATTCCACGAACGCTCGATGAGGTGACTGCGGTCTCGCGCATTGAGCGAACACGGATTGCCAGGGCCTACCGAACGATCGCCACGGAGCTATCCCTCCAGATCGAGCCCGCCGATCCGACGGCGTATCTCCCCCGGTTTTGTTCCGCACTTGAGTGTCCACAGACCGTCCAGCGCCAGGCGCACGACCTCCTCGAAACCGTTGCTGGGACAACTTTCACGAGCGGCAAACACCCGGCCGGGCTGGCTGCCGCTGCGCTTTATGCCGCGGCGTGTCTCACCGGCGAGCGGATCACACAGCAGGAGATAAGTAACGTATCAGACATTACTAGCATGACGATACGGACCCATTATCGTGAGCTGATGGCACAGGCTAACGGCGCGGACTGTGTCGATTGACCGACTACACAACCGCTATCGACCGTCGTGGTACGTGAACACACGACCGCGAAATGATGGATGAGTGTGTTTTTATCGTTCGCCCGTGCATACATTGCTATGACCTTTGTTACGACCCTCCGCTTTTCCAGCGGCGACCGTCGGCTTCTTGATTCGGTCGTCGACGAGATCAAGGAGACAGCGCACCGAAAGGGCGTTGAGTTGAAAGGACCACACTCAAAACCACCGGACGATCTTCGCGTCCCACAGTCGAAATGCCCAGGGCGCAATACGTCAACGTTCGAACCGTGGCAGTATACGATCTACACGCGAACGGTCAATATCATGGGCCACGGGACATTTGCCCGTGAAACGACCGCTCGTGAGTATCCAGACGAGATCTATGTCGAAGCTGATGTCGAGCGGATTTCCGGAGCCGGATCGAATCGGTAGGAGCGGAGCTTTTACTCGCGCGACACCACGCAAGAGATATGGCAGTCGACGACGGTGTTGACCGACTCGTATCGTTACGACGTGACCTCCATCGGTTTCCCGAACCCGCCTGGCGAGAGTTTCGAACGACAGCCCGCATCGTTTCAGAGCTCGAATCGATCGGCGTTGATGAGCTTCGCGTCGGTCGTGAGTTCATCGATCCCGACGACCGACAGGGTGTTCCATCGTCGGAAGCGATCGAGCCCTGGTTTGAAGCCGCAAAAGCGGCTGGTGTCGACCCGGACGTGCTTGCGGCGACAACCGGTGGCGTCACTGGTGCGCTGGCAGTCCTCGAACGCGGTCCCGGTCCGACGATCGGCCTTCGCGTCGACATTGATGCACTTCCACGGACCGAGAGCGAGGACGAGGATCACACGCCCGCAGCGGAGGGATTTCGTTCAGAAACGGGAGCGATGCACGCCTGTGGCCACGACGCCCACATCACATTCGGGATTGGAGTCCTGGAGGAAATTGTCGACGACGATTCGTTTTCTGGGACGCTGAAAGTCATTTTCCAGCCCGCAGAAGAGGTGATCGGCGGTGGACGGGCCGTCGCCGAAAGTGGCTGGATCGACGACTGTGACCAGTTGCTTGCAGCACACGTCGGGCTCGACCATCCAACCGGAGAAGTCGTCGCCGGGCTCGATGGTTTTCTCGCAGTCCATCATTTCGAAGCCGAGTTTTCAGGAGTGCCCGCACACGCAGGAGCCCAGCCCAACGACGGTGACAACGCGATCCAGGCGCTGTCGGCGGCGGTGCAGAATCTGTACGGCATTGCGCGACACGAAGACGGTGGAACCCGGATCAATGTGGGCGTTGTCGAGGGCGGATCAGCGCCGAACATCATCGCCGAATCTGCGCGTTTTGAAGCCGAAGTGCGTGGCGAGACGACCGAGCTCAAAGAGTATATGCGCGAACGAGCCACAACCGTCATCGAATCCGCAGCCGAGATGCACGACTGTTCGGTCGAGTTGACGGACGTTGGTGGGGCACCAAGCGCAACGAGTGACGACGAAGTCGTCTCCGTCGTCGAATCGGTCGCGAAAAACGTCGACGGCGTCGATTCAATTCCACGCTCGGGCTCGCTCGGTGGCAGTGAGGATGCAACGTATCTCATGGAACATGTCCAGGATCGCGGCGGATCCGCGGCCTACATCGGCATCGGTACCGATCATCCTGGTGGCCACCACACAGCAACGTTCGACGTCGATGAGGATTCAATAGCCATCGGGGTTGGAGTGCTCTCGAAAACCATTCGCGAGCTAGCCGCAAACGGCACCGCCAGCGCCGAATAATCGCTTATTCGAGCGCGTCGGTCAGTGCCGGCACCACGTCGAACAGGTCGTCGACAATCGCGTAGTCGGCGAGATCCATGATTGGTGCGTTCGGATCCGTGTTGATGGCGACGATCGTATCCGAGCCTTTCATCCCAGCAACGTGCTGGACGGCACCGGAGATACCGATCGCAAGATACACGTCCGGCGTCACGACCTTTCCAGACTGTCCAACCTGTCGGTTTTTCGGCAACCAGCCGTTGTCAACAATCGGGCGCGAGGACGACAGCGTGGCGTCAGTGGCCTCGACGAGATCTTTGATGAGCGGAAGGTTGTCTTCCTCTTCGATGCCGCGGCCGATCGAGATGAGAAAGTCCGCTTCCGAAATGTCGACGTCGCCACCGGCGACGGCTTCGAAGCCGGTGACCGTCGATTTGACGGCGTCTTCGTCGATGTCGGCATCGAACGATTCGATCGATGGGTCGCCGGCGTCAGTCGTTGGCTCCCATTCGGCTGGTCGGACGCTCACTGCAGCGACGTCGGCGTCGACCGCAACCGTCGTTTCGACCTTCGAGCCGTACATCTCGCGAGTGACTTCGAGGCCACCATCGCGACTGATTCCGATCGCATCAGTGACCAGCGGAATGTCAAGCGTACTCGCGACTGCCGGGGCGTAATCCAGCCCGTTGACGGAGTTTGGCAACAACAGCGTCGACGGTTCGACGGCGCCGAACAGCTGTGCGGTTGCCTGGGTGTAGACGTCGTGATTGAACTCATCACCGTGATCGACGGTGTGAATCGTCTCGACACCTTCGAGTGAGAGTTCATCAGCAAACGCGTCTACGTCACCGCCGATGATTCCAAGGTGGAGTGCCCCACCCTGCTGGGCTGCGAGCTCGCTTCCAACCGTCACGAGTTCGCTGCTCACATCACGCAGTTCACCCTGGCGGTGTTCAGTGATGGCAAGAACGTCGCTCATCCTTCAACCACCCCCACGTCACGAAGAAGCGATGCAAGCTCTGTTGCGGTCTCCTCAGCGCTTCCCTCGAAGACGGTCGCGTCGCCCTCGCTTTCTGGTTCGTACATGGCGGTACGCGACAGTGGTGATTCGAGCGCCTCATCATCGAGCCCGATATCGTCGAGTTCGTGCAGATCGAGCGGTTTGCTCTGCGCTTGGCGAATGCCACGGAGACTGGCGTATCGGGGCTCGTTGATACCGGTCTGGATCGTCAACACGGCCGGCAGTTCGATGTCGGTGAGCTCTTCGATGCCGCCTTCGAGCTCGCGATGGACGCTTGCCACGCCGGCGTCAGCGTCGAGATCGAGCGCGTTAACGACTGCGCCCCACTCGAAGTCGATCGATTCGGCGAGCGTCACACCAGTTGCACCAAAGCTGTCATCGCCAGCCTGCACGCCGGTCAGAACGAGATCTGGCTCTTCTGCTTCGACGACTGCCGACAGCAGATCGGCTTTGGTCTTTGGATCAAGCATGCCAGCGTCCTCGAACGCGTCGTCCCAGACGCGAATCGCCCGGTCAACGCCTTTGGCAAGCCCCATTCGAATGGTTTCTTCGGCGCGCTCTGGACCGATCGTGACGGAAACGACCTCCACATCGTCGCCGTCTTCTTTGATCTGGACCGCCTCTTCAATGGCGTACTCGTCCCACTCGTTGAGATCGAATTCCAGATAGCGTTCGTCGATGTCGAGTCCGGCGATGTCGAAATCATCCTCGGCCTCGGCCACCTCCTTTACGGTGACGAGTATCTTCATAGACACTATAAGCTCGCTACCGTCGTGTGATAAACGTTTAGGAACGATTGTGACCGTGATAACCGTGGTCAGTGGATGATTCGGCGTCGGTTTCGTGGTCTGGGAGGCTAATCAGGTTCTCTCGTCCCAATCTGAGCTTTTCAATCTGTTCGTCGTCATCCATTCCAGAGAGCAGCTGTGAAACTTTCGCGTCCGACCAGCCGGTTGATTTGACGATGGTCGCCTGGCGCATGCGTCCGCCGTTCTGCTGGAGCAACCGAACGACTTTCTCCTCGTCGCTCAGCAGCTCCATATCAAGAGGAGCGTCCGACTCACTGTCGTCGGAAGCGGGCGAGGGAGCTGGTGATGGGGATGCTTCGTCTGGAGAGGGGCGCTCTGCTGGCGTTGGGGCCCCACTCGTTGTCGGCAGTCGATCGAGCAACTGCTCTCGCTGGGTGAACGCGACGGTCGTGAGGAGGACTATCCCGACGAACGCGAGCACCTGAAGCACTGTCTCGGAGGGAAGGCCACCTCCATTTCCAATCGGCTCTCGGCCGAGGGTTATCGTTCCCGTGAACGAGGACTGCGGACCATACACCAGGGTGTCACCGTTTTTCGTCGGCCCGCCACTGAAATACGCGAAGTTGTGATTTTTCGGACGGACGATCAAGAGACGCTGATTCGAGTAGGTTCGCGGGAACCAGCTCCGATTGTCGATGACGAACGACTTCGTGAGATTGACCTGCTCGCCGTGCGCTGGCATCCGCGTGAAATTCGATACCGTGAACGTCTGATTCAGATAGCCAACGTCGTTATCGATGCGGGCGGAGTAGGTCTTGTTCGAAACCGCAATTTCACGGTCGGTCTCGCTGTTTTTCCGCTTCGCTGCGTTCTCAATGGCTTTGGCTGTGTTCTTCGCATACTCCTTGCTACCGATCCGATCGCCACCCTGTGTCAACACCTCTGCCGTATCGTTGAACCGATCCTTTTTGGCAGGCGTATCGAGCTGGTAGGTGAACGTGACGGAGACACGTGCGTCACCCTGTGGCTGGATGTCGAACACGACCGTCTGGTCGGGCTGTTCATCCATCTCGCTTTGTGCGGCCGCTGGGCTGGCGGTCAGGCCAAGAGCGAGCATCAAGACCGCGACAGAGAGGGCAGTTGTGACCACGGGCCGCATACTATCTCGTGAAATCCCCGGTAGGAAAACACTTTCTGTCGGTTACGGGGAGGAGTTCAGTTGTAGTGGGAGCTCTGCTCGAACAACATATCACCATTATTTATAGACCTCTGCGTGAAATTTCGTCCAATGAGTCGTTCGACGCTGGTGGTGGTCGGGGTGGTCTGTCTCGTTGTCTGTGCGGTGCTCCCCATCCCCGCGAGTGGACCAGCAACGGTTCCGGAGAGCCCCGGAGGCGGCACAGTCACCGAAGCAGACGCTGGCACACTGCGATATCTCGAGATGAATCACTCCGATTACGTGACCCAGACCGTGCGGATACACGGTGATATTGCAGCGTCGGTTGCGACGTCGAAGGCAGATTTCGATGGGAACAACATCGGGAACACAATCCAGCGTGAATATCGTGCTGCCGAAGCCAACGAAACGAATGGTGGACTGAAATACGTTCAAAACCGCACCGCAGCACTTGAACGGGAAAAAGAACAGCTCCTCCAGCGCCAACAAACGGCAATAGATAGATACTACTCCAATCCAACTGAAGAAAATGCCAGGCGTTTGCTGATCGAACTCGCCATCGTCGACGCTGGTGCCTATCGAATTAGTGCCACTGCTGGGGGGATAGACGACCTCGGCCCAGTCAGGGTGAATGCGGAGAATGAGCCATTCCAGAATATTTATAATCGGACCAATCAGCTCAAGACAGTCACAACGATGCTCGGGGGCCCGGTGCGAGGTGTTCTACTGAGGAATTTGCGCGGGAGCACAACCACCCCAGGCCGATACTATGTCCAGGCATCGAGTCGTGGCGTCGTTATTGCAACGACGGAGGACAACGGGGAATTTACGTACAAGCGCGAGGCCTATCTTCCGACGTCAAGTTCGCTGACGAACGGAACGCCCCAAGAAGATGCTAGCGAGCAGTTTAAAGACCGATATGGGGTGGGCAACTGGAATGTTCTCGGCTCAAACTGGTTAGAATGGACGTATGACGATAATGACAACCTGGAACGAGACCTCTTCGTTGGATCGGTCTCCGCTCGCGCCGTCGGTGAGCATCTAACGATCAAAGATAAAAGGCGGTTGTTCGATATACAATCAACTAGCAAGGGTCCGCTCACAGTCGAGTGGTGGTCATCGATGCGCGGCGGTCCCATGCATATCGAGATCAAGCCCGATGGAGGGAAACCCCCCCACGGAGAGGTGTACGTCGACGGTGAACAGGTGGGCTCGACGGTCAACGGTGAGACCACCATTCTGCAACCGGCGACCTCGGCGAACGTCACAATTGAAACCGACAGTGCCACATTCTCAATCGCACCAACCGGCGGTTCAAATGAGAGCCCATCGACAAACGGGGAGGCGACGACGCGCCGAGTGCTCCGGCGGTAGCCGGCGAAGGTTTTTGAACGAGGACAGATCCACACGCGTACATGCGCGATCGAGGACAATCATCGGTCCTGGGAGTCGTGCTCTGTCTTGCGATCGTCCTTGTGCTCGTTTCGATCGTCGCCGGTACATTGCTGGCATTTGAACCCGCCGCACCCACTGAAGCGTCGGTCCACATCACGGCCACAGTCGATTCGACCGAACAGACGATCGCGCTCACCCACCATAGCGGTCGCCCACTCGAACCAGAGCGGCTCGGACTCCGAATCAGCGTGAATGGCGTCCCGATCGACCACCAGCCACCGATTCCATTTTTCGCCGCGAAAGGGTTTGCGAGCGGACCGACAGGCCCGTTCAACGCCGCCTTCAGGGGTCGCTGGCACGCCGGAACGACGGCGACGATCGGACTGGCCAGTACGAACACGAGAATCCGTCCTGGCGATCAGGTGACGATCCGCCTGTTCGACAATGAACGGATCGTCGAACGAATCAGAATCAGCGTATAGCTGGAAAATTACGGCGTTGCAACCGTCGTGATGGCGATCTCCGGACTGTGAGGTGGCCCCATGAGATGGTGTTCGAATGACGAAAAGCCCGCGGCCTCGAACATGCGATCGGCCTCGGATTCGTCGTAAAACAGCATCATCAGATCGGCGAGTTTCTGTAACAGCGTCCGATTCGGATAGTTCGGCCCAACGATCAACACCTGTCCCTCCGGTTTGACGACGCGCCGACACTCCGCAAGCGCAGTCACCGGATCCGGCCAATACTCGATTGAGCCGGACGACCAGACGATATCGAACGTCGAGTCGGCAAACGGCAATCGCTCTGCGTCGCCGCGGTGGAACTGGACGGGCCCACGTTTGCCGAACTTATCGTACGCCTGCGCTAGCTGATGGGCCGACTGGTCCAGCCCATACACCCCATCGACGTGCTCAAGCAACCCCTCGGTGGCAAAGCCCGTCCCACAGCCGACATCCAGCACCCGATCGTCGGGTTCGATCTCGAGCAAACCGAGCGCCTCAGTCCGCATCTGCTCCGTCCAGATGAACGTGTTCACCTCGTCGTACACCTTCGAGAGATACTTGTAGAAAACGCGAGCGCGACCCTTGTTCTCGAGGATTCCCATCGGCTACCCTTCGCAACAGAGTAAATTAACGCTGCGGATTGACTGTGACTCTCGGACAGACACAAATATCAGTTGAATATAATTATGAAATGTTAGTAATGGGGAGAAATAGCAATGCTTTTTATCAATAGACAATATGTTTCGGGCCACGTGTGAGGATTTTGGGGGATAATCGTCATACAAACTGCAATTATGAAACAGAGTAGACGGAGCTATTTGCGCAACGCATCGGCCGTCGTCGCATCGCTCACCGTTGCTTCAACCGGAGCATCGGCCACGGAGACGCCGCCGGAATGGGATCCCGTCCAGCTGTATCAGGTTGGTGCGAAGGTATCCTACAATGGGAAGATCTGGGAGGCAGAAATTGCCTCTCGAAACGCTGAGCCGACGCCACAATCGGTTTTCTGGGCCGTGGTTTCGGACTCCGGCGGTGGCGGAACGGATGACCCGACGGTAACGGCCAGTATCACTGCCTCCCACGGCACGGTGCCGGTTGGAGAGCCGGTGACGTTCGATGCAAGCGGCTCAGAGGGAGCGATTGAAACGTATGAGTGGGCGTTTGGCGACGGTGCCACGGCGAGTAGTCCTGCTCTAACGCATCAGTATCACTCTCCAGGGGAGTACACGGTTGAACTGCGAGTGAGTGACGGGGCCAATTCTGACACCACAACGACGTCGATAGTCGTCGAAACAGCGGACTCCGGCGAAACGCCACAACCCAGTGGTTCACCGCTTCCTCCGCAGGTGTTCGCACCGTATGATCACGTCACAACCAAGCGTGGTGTCGGGCTCACGCAGCTGGCAGACCGCACAGGAACCGACTACTTCCATCTCGCGTTCGTCCTGGGAACCGCGTCTGGTGCGCCGGCCTGGGATGGTAGCAGTTCGATGATCGTCGGGGAAAGCGAGTTATCGGCAGAGATTGGGGCGTTGCGAGAGCGTGGCGGAGACGTCGTCGTTGCCTTTGGCGGGGCTGCGGGGCCGTATCTCGCGGCGAAAAACGCAGACGTTACGACGCTTGCCGATCGGTTCGAGGCAGTCGTCGACGCGACAGGGGCAACGACGCTTGACATTGACGAGGAGCAGTTCGACATGAGTATCGTTCGTCGGCGGAACAAGGCACTGGCGGAACTCCAGCGGCGACGGCCGGAGGTCTCCGTCGGCTTTACGCTCCCAGCGACCACACGGGGGTTGAACTCGCAGGGCCGGTCGGTCATTACCGATGCGATCGACGCCGGCGTCACCATTGAGACGGTCAACATCATGACGATGAACTACGGATGGGTCGAGCCAAACGCTGACACGGTGATTCAGTCGGCGACGAAGCTGCACGAACAGCTTCAATCGTTGTTCGAGACGAAATCGGCCAGCGACTGCTGGGAGATGGTCGGCATCACGCCGATGATCGGCGTCAACAACGCTGGTGGGACGTTCTACCAGGAGGACGCCAATCGTGTGCGCAACTTCGCAAGCGAGCACGGTGTGGGAGTACTCTCGTT
Organism: Halobacteriales archaeon YIM A00013; assembly: GCA_025041195.1. GTDB lineage: Archaea > Halobacteriota > Halobacteria > Halobacteriales > Haloarculaceae > Halocatena. The sequence continues at coordinate 2,600,706 of JAKCFM010000001.1, read as the reverse complement.
CTGGTCGGTCGACCGGGACAGTGGCACCGGTTCTGGGATGGTCTCACCCACCCGAAGCGGGATCGAACAGAGTGAGTACGAGTTCTCCGAAATTTTTGCTCCGTACACCAGTGAGTGAGTGAGCGACGGCGACGGACTCGCCGTTTGTGACGAGGGACTTCGCAACGCCCAAATAGCCGCTGATCCAACTCGATCATGATATAACTATGGCCAGACCCGAGGTTCTGGATCGAATCAAACAGGCCGAAGGCGACGTAGACGACATCGTCGCGGAGGCGAAAGCCGACCGTGAGGAGATCGTCGCCGAGGCCCGCGACCGGGCTGCAGAGATCCGCGCTGAGGCTGACCGTGACGCCGAGGAGATCGCCGAGCGCAAGCTCAGCGACGCGCGCGAAGAAATTGAGGCCGAGCGCGAATCAATCATCGAGGATGGCACAGACGAGCGCGACCGCCTCGAAGCGACCGCGAGCGAGCGGGAGGACGCAGTGATCGAAGAGATCCTTGCGACGTTCGAGGAGACCGTTCATGCTCAGACCTGAGCGAATGAGCCGGGTGTCGGTCACCGGCGCACAGTCAGTGATGGACGCCGTGATCGGGACGATTCACGACATGCGTCTGTTGCACATGACCGACTACGACGGCGCATGGGACGGGTTCGAGCCGGGCGACCCGATCGAGGGAGCTGACGACGCCGCCGAAAAGCTCGTCACGGTGCGCTCGCTCCAGAGCATTCTCGGCGTGGACGAAGCGGATGCGGGTCCAGGACGGCTCGTCACCGACGAAGCGCTTGAGACCGAGCTTGAGGAGATTCGCGAGACCGTCAACGAGCTTGACGACCGGCGCAACGAGCTGAACGATGAGCTACGCCGCGTCGACGAACAGATCGACGCGATGGAGCCGTTCGCAACGCTCGGCATCGATCTTGAGCTACTCTCCGGCTACGACTCGATCTCTGTTGTCGTCGGTGAGGGGTCCGTTTCCGGTGTCGAAGCGACGCTCGCAGATGCCGGGATTTCGACGTACGAGCTGTTCGACGAAGACGGCGTGATCGCCGTCGCAGCGAGAGAAGACGATCTCGAAGAGCAGCTCGTCGGCTCCTCGTTCACCGCACTTGACGTTCCAGAGGCCGACAGCGATCCCTCCGAGTACGTCGAACAGCTACAACACGAGCGCCAGCAGCTCGAATCGAAACAACGGACCGTCGAGGACGAGATGGAAAATCACCGGCTCGAACACGGTGATTTCTTGCTTGCGGCCGAAGAGAAGCTGGCGATCGACGTGCAGCGAACTGAAGCGCCGCTCTCGTTTGCGACGACCGAAAACGCGTTCGTTGCAGAGGGCTGGATTCCGACGAGTCGATTCGGCGAGTTCGTCGAGACGCTCCACGATTCGGTCGGCGATCGGATCGAGATCGACGAGCTAGAGCGTGCGTCGTACAACAGCGACGGACATATCGTCGATCGCGAAGGGATGGACGGCTCCGGTTCACACGGTGGCGCAGAGCCGACCGCAACCGCCACAGATGGCGGCGAAGCGGCACGGACTGACGGTGGCACCGAAGCAACGATGAGCTACTCCGAGCCGCCCTCAATTCAGAGCAATCCGACACCGGTCAAATCCTTCGAATCGCTCGTGAATTCCTACGGCCGCCCAAGCTACACGGAACTCGATCCGTCGCTGATCATGTTCCTGACGTTCCCGTTCATGTTCGGCTTCATGATCGGCGATCTGGGCTACGGACTGCTGTACGCTGGGATTGGCTATTTCATTGCGAGTAAGTTCGACGGCATTGTCGCTGATCTCGGTCGGGTGGCGCTCTGGGCAGGCATCTTCACGGGTGTGTTCGGCATCTTCTACGGCGAAATCTTCGGACTCCACCAGCTCGGTGAACTCGTCTGGGGCGGCAATCCGCCGATGCACAAAGGACTGATCCCAGCCCATGATAGTTATGCGAGCCTCTGGATCGTCCTCTCGCTCGTGTTCGGTATCGTTCACCAGAGCATTGGCTATCTGTTCTCGTTCTACGAGCATCTCCAGCACGGCGTTGGCGATGCAATCCGGGAATCCGGTTCCTGGTTGATGATGTTGATCGGCTTCTGGGCCTGGGTGTTCGCAAACACGCCACCATTCGGTCTCACGCCGGATTTCATCGTGACGTCCGAGCACGGTGTGTTCAGCGGCCATCCACTGGAGCTTGGCTTTACGGGACTTCCAGAAACGATTGGACTCGTCGGTATCGGGCTGTTCTTCGTTGGCCTCGCGCTCGTTGCGACGACGGAGCTCGCCGAGTTCATCGAAGCGGCCTTCCTCAAGGTCGTTGCAGACATCCTGTCGTACACACGGCTTGCAGCCGTGTTGATCGCAAAGGCAGGGATGGCGTTCGCTGCAAACCTGCTCGTGTTCGGTGCGTATCAGTCCGACCACGGACACGGTGACGTCTATCACTTCATCTTCTTCAGCGACAAAACGCCAGCGAAAATTGCCGCAGATCACCACGCAGAAATGATCTTCCCCGGCCTCGTGAACGGGTCGGGCGCAGAGCTGCTTGTCGGTGCCATCGCTGGCATCGCGATCTTGATCTTCGCACATCTCCTCGTGCTCGCGCTTGGGCTGACGAGCGCCGGATTGCAGTCCATTCGTCTTGAGTGGGTGGAGTTCTTCCAGAAGTTCTACGACGGCGGTGGTGAGAAGTACGAACCGTTCGGCTACGTTCGGAAATTCACCAACAAAGAGTAGCGTTCGATCTCACTTTCCATTTCTAACATATTCCGATTTGGCAGCGAGCAGTCCAGAACCGAATCTATTCTCCCAACAGGTCGCATTGACGACCATTCGGACGGCATGTCTATTGATTGTTCCAAATTTTACCACACACCAGCGAAATTTTGGTAATAATCTTCAAAAACGCGGGCGTAATTCATAATGAATCTACACAACAGCCTCGCTAGGACGGGGATCGTTCATTTTTAGCAAAATCAGTTTGAGAACCTTTATGGGTTCTGTATAGCTATATCCGGCTGTTCGGAAACAAGCGAACCACTAGGACCACTCACAACAATGATTGAGCTACAACTCACACTGGCGTACATCAGTTCGATAGTGATGCAGGCAGCAGAAGGCGCGGCGAATCAGCCGATGCTCACCAAAGAAGGCGCAGCAGCAATTGGCTTTGGGCTGTCTGCAATCGGTGCTGGCATGGCAGAGCGATCGATCGGTTCGGCAGCTGTCGGTGCCATCGCCGAAGACGACGACATGTTCGTCTCAGGGCTGATTCTGACGGTCATTCCGGAAACGATCGTCATTTTCGGCCTCGTGGTCGTCTTCATTATCTAAACAGCGGCGTACTTTCCCTACCGACATTATGAGCCTTGATACGGTTGTAGAGGACATTCGAGACGAAGCCCGCGCGCGTGCAGACACGATTCGAAAGGAGGCCAACGAGGAGGCCGACGAGATCATCGCAGACGCCAACGAGGAGGCCGATCGAATCGTCGAAGAGCGCGAGCGTGAGGTCGAGCGAACGATCGAACAGGAGCGTGAACAGCGCCTCTCGAGTGCAAAGCTCGAAGCAAAACAGGACCGACTCGGCGCTCGCCGTGACGTGCTCGAAAGCGTCCGAGAGAGCGCTCGTGAACGGCTCGCCACGCGCGAAGACGGCCGCGAAGAGCTGACCCGTGCGTTGCTCGAAGACGGCGCAGCGGAGTTCGAGGACGACGAGCTTCGCGTCTACGGTCGTGGCGACGACCAGGAGCTGATCGAATCGATCATCGAATCGGAGTTCCCCGAGTTCGAGTTTGCCGGCGAGCGCGACTGTCTCGGCGGTGTCGTACTCGAAAGCGATGAATCACGCGTTCGGGTGAACAACACGTTCGATTCGGTCTTCGAGGACGTCTGGGACGACAATCTTCGCGAGGTCAGCGAACAGCTGTTCGAATCAGACCAATGAACACGACAGTCGGCTCAGCGAACTACAGCTACGTCACTGCCCGCGTTCGATCACGCAGAGCGGCGCTGTTCGACGAGAACGACTATCGGAAACTCATCCGCATGGGCCCGGGCGAGATCGCCCGGTTCATGGAAGAATCCGAGTACGAAACCGAGATGAACGCGCTCGGATCGCGCTACGATGGCGTCGATCTCATCGAATATGCGCTCAACGAAAACCTGGCGAAACATTTTGACGATCTGTTGCGATTTGCCGACGGCCAGCTGAACGAGTATATCGCCAGTTATCTGCGGAAATTCGACGCGTGGAACATCAAAACGATCATCCGTGGTGTCTACACCGACTCGGAGACCCAGGAGATTCAGGACGACCTGATCCGTGCCGGCGAGTTCTCCGATGCGATGCTCGATCGCCTCGTCGAGAGCACGTCAATCGATTCGGTCGTCGAGCAGCTTTCGAAGACGCTGTACGGACCCGCGCTTGCGGATGCCTACGAGGTGTACGAAGAGACGGGCGTGCTCGTCGCACTGGAGAACGCCGTCGATCGCGCGTTCTACTCGGATATGCTCGGTGGATTTCCACGAGAGCCATCGGAGGGAACCGCGATGTACGTCCAGTTGCTCCGTGCAGAAATCGACTTCCGGAACGTCCGGAACGCGCTCCGATTGGCACGCAGCGGGGCGGAGATCGACCCGAGCGAGTATTTCATTCCGGACGGGCGGCTGTTTGACGCAGACCAGTTGCGTCAGCTGACCCAGAATCCGGACCAGCTGACGGAGTATCTCCGCGAGAGCACCTACGGACGCGATCTGTCGGGCGCACTCGATGAGCTCGAATCGGCAGATGGCCTGATCGACTTCGAGCGCGCACTTGAGCAGGCACTGCTCGAATACGCCGACACGATGACGAATCGCTTCCCGCTATCGATCTGTCCGGTGATCGCCTACATTCGCGCCAAAGAGCGCGAAGTAGACAACATCCGGGCAATCGCCAGGGGGAAACAGGCCGGACTGTCGACCGACGAAATCGAAGAGGAGCTGGTGATCGTATGAGTCAGCACGAATCCGCAAGCAAGGAAATCGGCGTGATCGGCAGTCAAGAGTTCACGACCGGCTTTCGACTGGCCGGCATTCGGCGGTTCGAAACCGTCAGTGAAGACGACAAACCAGAAAAGCTCGACGACGCCGTCGAATCGATGCTCGAAGATGATGGCGTCGGTATTGTCGTGATGCACGAAGCGGATCTCGACCATCTCTCGCGAACGCTTCGCAATGCGGTCGAAACGAGCGTCGATCCCGTGCTCGTCACACTCGGTGGCGGTGCTGGAAGCGGTGGACTGCGCGAACAGATCAAACGCGCGATCGGCATCGATCTGATGGACGAATCCTGATCGACGAACACATTTCACAGCGAACTACACAACACATGAGTCAGGCAACACAGGAACAGACCGTCGACGACGACGGTGTAATCGACAGCGTGAGTGGTCCGGTTGTGACCGCCACGGACCTCGGCGCCCGCATGAACGACGTGGTGTACGTCGGTGAGGAAGGGCTGATGGGCGAGGTCATCGAGATCGAAGGAAACGTAACGACAATCCAGGTGTACGAGGAGACCTCAGACGTTGCACCGGGTGAGCCGGTCGAAAACACCGGTGAGCCACTGACGGTCGATCTCGGCCCAGGGATGCTCGACACGATTTACGACGGCGTCCAGCGCCCGCTTGACGTGCTCGAATCGCAGATGGGCGCGTTCCTCGACCGCGGTGTTGACGCCCCGGGCATCGATCTGGAGAAAACCTGGACGTTCACGCCAGCCGTCGAGGAAGGCGACGAAGTCAGCGCCGGCGATGTCGTCGGGACGGTCGACGAGACCGTCAGCATCGAGCACAAAGTCCTCGTTCCACCAGGATACGAGGGTGGAACTGTCGAATCGATCGAGGAGGGCGAATTCACCGTCGAAGAGACCGTCACGACGCTCTCATCCGGCGAAGAGATCAAGATGCGCCAGGAGTGGCCGGTCCGTGAAGCACGGCCAACGGTCGAAAAACAGACACCGACCAAACCGCTCGTTTCTGGCCAGCGGATTCTCGATGGCCTATTCCCGCTCGCAAAGGGTGGGACGGCCGCAATCCCAGGACCGTTTGGTTCGGGGAAAACGGTGACTCAGCAGTCACTCGCGAAGTTTGCCGACGCAGACATCGTCGTCTACGTCGGCTGTGGTGAGCGTGGCAACGAGATGACGGAAGTGATCGATGACTTCCCTGAACTGCCCGACCCACAGTCCGGCAACCCGCTGATGGCACGGACATGTCTTATTGCAAACACGTCGAACATGCCGGTGGCCGCGCGTGAGTCCTGTGTGTACACGGGAATCACCATCGCGGAGTACTACCGTGACATGGGCTACGACGTGGCGTTGATGGCAGATTCGACCTCGCGCTGGGCAGAAGCGATGCGTGAGATCAGCTCGCGACTTGAGGAGATGCCCGGTGAGGAGGGCTACCCGGCGTATCTCGCCGCACGGCTGTCCGAGTTCTACGAGCGCGCTGGCTACTTCGTCAACGCAAACGGGACCGAGGGATCGATTTCGGTTATCGGTGCGGTTTCGCCACCGGGCGGCGACTTCTCCGAGCCAGTGACGCAGAACACGCTGCGTATCGTGAAGACGTTCTGGGCACTCGACTCCGATCTTGCAGAGCGGCGTCACTTCCCGGCAATCAACTGGGACGAGTCCTACTCGCTCTATCGGAATCAGCTCGATCCGTGGTTCGAAGCCGAGATCGACGCCGACTGGTCGGAGACGCGCCAGTGGGCGATCGATACGCTCGACGAAGAGGGTGAGCTACAGGAAATCGTGCAGCTCGTCGGTAAGGACGCGCTACCGGACGACCAGCGACTCACCCTTGAGGTTGCTCGATATCTCCGTGAGGCGTGGTTGCAACAGAACGCGTTCCACGACGTGGATCGCTACTGTCCGCCTGAGAAAACATTCCAGATCCTCACGGCAATCAAGGCGTTCAACGACGAGGCGTTCGCAGCGCTCGAAGCCGGTGTTCCGGTCGATGAGATCACCACTATCGACGCCGCCCCACGCCTGAACCGGATTGCAACGACGCCAGACGACGAAGCCGAAGCGTTCGTCGCAGATCTCACCGACGAGATCGAATCGCAGCTTCAGGAGCAGTACTAAGATGAAAGAATACCAGACTATTACGGAGATCAGCGGTCCGCTGGTGTTCGTAGAAACGGACGAACCGATCGGCTACGACGAGATCGTGGACATCGAGACGCCGTCCGGAGAGATCCGCCGCGGGCAGGTGCTCGAAGCAGCGAGCGGCTACGTTGCAATTCAGGTCTTCGAGGGAACCGATGGCATCGATCAGGATTCCTCGGTTCGCTTCCTCGGCGAGACGATGAAGATGCCGGTGACCGAGGAGCTGCTCGGGCGCGTGCTCGATGGGTCGGGCGATCCGATCGACGGTGGCCCGGACATCGTTCCCGAAGAGCGCCACGACATTGTCGGCGCCGCAATCAACCCGACGGCTCGTGAGTATCCAGAGGAGTTCATCCAGACTGGCGTTTCCGCCATCGACGGGATGAACACATTGGTGCGTGGACAGAAGCTGCCGATCTTCTCGGCATCAGGACTGCCACACAACGAGCTGGCACTCCAGATCGCCCGTCAGGCGACGGTGCCAGAGGAAGCAAGCGACGAGGAGGGGGACGACGAAGAGTCCGAGTTCGCAGTGGTCTTCGGTGCGATGGGAATCACCGCAGAAGAGGCAAACGAGTTCATGGACGACTTCGAGCGAACTGGCGCCCTTGAGCGCTCAGTCGTCTTCATGAATCTCGCGGACGATCCGGCAGTCGAGCGGACGGTCACGCCACGGATGGTGTTGACCACTGCCGAGTATCTCGCCTTCGAGAAGGATTATCACGTGCTGGTCATCCTGACGGACATGACCAACTACTGTGAAGCCCTCCGTGAGATTGGTGCCGCTCGCGAGGAGGTGCCCGGTCGGCGTGGCTATCCCGGATACATGTACACCGATCTGGCCCAGATCTACGAGCGCGCCGGTCGTATCGACGGGCGTGAGGGTTCAGTAACCCAGATCCCAATTCTCACGATGCCGGGTGACGACGAGACGCACCCCATTCCGGATCTGACTGGATACATCACTGAGGGACAGATCTACGTTGATCGTGCTCTCAACTCGCAGGACGTCAGCCCGCCGATCAACGTGCTGCCATCGCTCTCGCGGCTGATGGACGACGGAATCGGTGAGGGACTCACGCGTGAAGACCACGCAGATGTCTCCGATCAGCTGTATGCGGCCTACGCAGAGGGACAGGATCTGCGCGACCTCGTGAACATTGTCGGTCGGGAGGCGCTCTCCGAGAGCGACAACCGGTATCTCGACTTCGCCGATCGGTTCGAAACGGAGCTCATCGATCAGGGTGGCCACACGGACCGAGAGATCGACGAGACGCTCGACATCGCGTGGGAGCTGCTCTCAATGTTGCCAGAGACTGAGCTCAACCGGATCGACGAGGAGCTCATCGAGGAGTACTACGTTGGCGGTGCAGAATCCGAGCCGGTCGAAGCGGCTGCTGACTGACGATTCTGCCATCACTTTCTGTTGCTGCCAGGATTTATTTGGACGCCACCGAGAGTGTGAGACATGAGATTGCCCGCCAGTCGAGCACTCATGGTTCGGATGGCGCTGTTGTTGGGCGTGCTCTGCGTGAGTATGATTTTCGTGATTGTTGGTCCATCGCTTGTGTTCATCGGAATTGGCGTGATTTTGTTTGGGACCAGTGAGCTCGGTATCGTCCTGGGTCTCGGCGTCGCCTTCTGGATTGTATTGCTCGCAAACACAGTGCTGGGCAGTGGAATCGAAACCACACCGATCGTTCGACAGTTCGATGCGGATGCGCTAACGCCAGCCAAACACTCCCAGCCAGCCGTCCAGCGCGCAGTCGATCGACTGGCCCACCAGGCGTCGATTCCAGTCCCGGCGGTGTTGATCACGACCGACGGGCCACCGAGTGCCTACACATGCGGGCTCGCACCCGATCGAACCACCATCGTCGTATCTACGCCACTCATCGAGATTCTCTCCGATGCACAGCTGGAGGCCGTCCTCGCACACGAAATCTCTCACATTGTGAATCGGGATGCGATGGTGATGACGATCGCCGCAGTTCCATACGACTGGGCCTTCCGGCTCGGTGGCGGCATTGACGATCAATATCCGGTGCGTTCGGGTTGCTATGGGCTGTTGCGACTGTTTGCGTCGGTCGTCCTCGTGTTCGAACGAATGGTGAGCAGAACGCGTGAGTTCGTGGCCGATCAAGGTGCGGTGGCGCTCATCGGAACCACAGCACCGCTGGTGGGAGCCATTCGAACGCTTGACGACGAGTCTCCCACGGATCTTCGGACAAAACCTATCGAAGCGTTCTCGTTTTGTTCCAGTACTTCGAGCGCTGACAACGTCAACGACGTTGCACTCGGCCCGGACGGTGCGCGATCGCCGAGAACGCTCAGCGGATGCTTTCCTCGGATTATTCGGCTTCGTGACTGGTGCTATCGAACGCATCCGGACCCAGACGAGCGGATCGAGCGACTACAAGCACAGGGTCCAGATGAAGGTCGCTAGACTGAGCCATCCATTCTCAGTAGTACACGTCCCCATATAGGCCAGTTCATGGATGTTATTTGTTCACTGTCCTATAGCAGTAGATATGGACTGGTCGTACGATCGTGGGCTGCTGGTTCGGATGGTGGTCTCGATGGCACTACTCTTCTTGAGTGGGCTGATCGGGATTGGATTCACGTTTCTCTGTGTATTCATTTTCATTGCGGTGTGCGGTGAGGGGACGCTCTCGTTTTCGCTCACGCTCGGCGTTTCGTTCTTGGTTTGGTTGTTCATCGTCTCAGTAGCGTTCCGACGATACGACGATCAAATCGCGGAAATTGTCCGTCCGCAACAACAGATGGAGATCAAAGCGGTTGCGGAGCCACCACCAGACGTTTTGTGGACGGTTGAACGGCTCTCCCAGCAGCTCGATATTCCGGTGCCAACCGTCGTCATCGCTGCTATGGAGACACCTACGGCGATGACGACGGGGTATACCCCCAGGAGCGCTCGAATTATTCTGTCAGAATCATTATTACACGTGATTGACGATGCGCAACTGACGGCGGTGCTCGCTCACGAATGTTCGCACATCAAACATCGAGACACTGGCGTGTTGACGGTTGCGACGATCCCAGAACGGTTCTGGGAAGCTCTCGTCGATTTATCACAAACAGACAGCAACAAGGGCAAAGAACTGTCCTTGGGTCAGATTGCAGAATATGGAACAAGACTGTTCAGTCGTCTGCTCACACGTGATCGTGAACTTGCAGCAGATCGCGGGGCAGTCGCGCTGATGGGATCCATTGGCCCACTTGCTGGAGCGATACGAACGCTCGAAGAAGAACACCGTGAGGACCTGAGAACCGTCACGGACACAATGGCATCATTTTCGTTTCTCCCACCAGAGCGAGATACTACGCCCGAAATTATGCTAGGACCTGATGGCAATCGCCCACCAACCAGCCTTCGAACGGAGTACCCCCGAGCTGCCAAATATTACGACTGGCTCCTTCGAACGCATCCGGACCCAGACGAGCGGATCGAACGACTCCAAAAACTAGAACAATCCTCACTGGAGTAACACGAAAATGAAATCCTGTCTCAGAGCCGTTCGAGATCGTCGACTGTGGTCTCGTCCCAGTCGTAAAACGTCTCCTCGATACGAGTTAGTCGATCGACACAGTCGTTGTACGCTGTTGTTGCGTCATCGACACGCGGATGGTCTGGATGGGAGTTGATCCACTCGCGCAGTTCTGAAAGCACCCGTGGCGAGTAGGTGTCGAACGTCTCCTGTCTCTCCAGCAGTTCGAGCTTTCGCTCTTCGTCGCCGAGCGAGCGCACGAGTGCCCAGCCACCAACTCCCCACAATGCAACCATCGTGATGAGCAACACCGCGATTGTGCTTGCGGGCAGCACCATCACTGACCACCCCCATTTGCGTGCTCATCAGCCCCAGGCCGCTCAAGAACTGCCATTCCAAGCACACTCACCAGGATGATGGCTCCAATGAGAACGACTCCACCGACGGTCTGGGTTGGATGGCTCACGAGATTCGACAGCACATAGTAGACGATGATCACTGCGATCACTGGTGGAATGACGAACTGGACGATGACGCTCCACCACCGACCAACGTAGAGATCAGTGGATCGATTCAGCTCGACGAGTCGGACCCACTCAAGTCCGAGCCCAGGAGAGCGCCCCAGTTTCCAACCGACAACGAGCATGAGCAACAGCGCAGCGACAGGCAGTCCCCAGGTTCCAAAGATGAAATCCAGCAGATTGAGCACGTCAACGGAGTACGCACTCGGAAGGCCCAGCAGCCAGATTGCCCCCGAAAACAGCACGACCACTGTGTTTCGATCGAAGCGTGTCTCCTCGGTAAGGGTAGTGACTCCCACTTCAGTAATGGCGAGCCCGGAGGTAAATGCCGCAAAGAAAAAGCCGAGATAGAACACGATCGCCCAGAAATAGCCGCCCGTCATCTGCCCGAAGACGTACGTCAACGATATGAACGTGAGGCTGGACCCCGCCGTGGGCTGGAGGCCAACGGCAAACACAGCGGGAAACACGGCTAACAGCGCAAGCAGTCCAATACTGGTGTTGCCGAGGGCAGTGAACAATCCGCCACCAAGAGCAACGTCGTCGTGCTCGCGTAGATAGCTTCCGTAGGTGAGCGCAATCCCCCAGCCGAGGCCTGTCGAAAACAGCGCTTGGCCGAGCGCCCCGATCCACGTTGCGGGACGAACGAGAAATTCAATCCTGGGGGTGAACAGATACCGAACGCCAGAAAGCGCGCCCGGGAGCGTCAAACTCCGGATTGCCACTGCGATCAGTGCGACCAACAGGGCTGGAAACAGCCATCGCACAATCCGTTCGATACCATCGCGAATCCCAAACCACAGAACGGTCGCCACCAGTCCGACGGCGATCGTGTGCGTCGCAATAACCAACGCCGTCGCGTTCGTATACGACGTCCAGAAAACGAGCGGGTTGAAGCCTGGTTGCACAAACGTACCGAGTATCGAGTGATAGACGTAGTAGAGAATCCAGCCGAGAATAGGCGCGTAGTAGGACATTAACGCCACGTTCACCACTAGCACCACGATACCGACACCGGTCCAGCCACCAGGGCCGGCTACCTGACGAACGCTCCCGATCACTCCTTTATTCGTGTATCGGCCGAGCAGCGTTTCGGCCATTAGCCCCGGAACAGCAATAAGATACAGCAACAGCAGATAGATGAGCAAGAATCCACCACCGCCATTGATCCCAGTGACGTAGGGCAGCCGCCAGATATTGCCTGCCCCAACCATCGCGCCGACCATCGCCATCAGGAATCCGAATCTACTCCCCCATTGTTCCCGCGACGTTCGAGCCCGCTGATTCGTCATGAACTACTATTCTGGAAAGAAACAGAAGTAATATTTGTGTCAGATCAGAACGGTCAGCAGCACGATCAGGATTGCCGTTTGAAGAGGAACTTCATGTCGCCGGCAAACACACAGTCATCTTCCTGATTGCGGACGTCGGCATCGACCACCACCAGCCCAGCGTCGTCTCTGCTCTCTAACTCCCTGCGGTCGATCACTTCGAACGTTGCAGTGATCGTATCGCCGACGAAGAGCGGATTCGGAATGTCCATATAGTTCATTCCGAGAAACGCGATCACCGTTCGCTCAACGAATCCACAGCGCTGGACGAGACCTGTCGCCATGATGAACGTCATTGGGCCATGGGCGATCCGTTCGCCGTAGGGACCCTCGGCTGCGTATTCCGTGTTGGTGTGTAGTTCAGTCCAGTCACCCGTCAGCATCGAGTGGGTCACGAAATCAGCCTCCGTGATCGTTCGCCCAGCGCTCTCAAACGTTTTCCCGACGTCCATCTCCTCGAAGTAGTGGGGTTCGTAACTGTACGGCATAGCCATATATCAACGAACGATGGGAAGAATCTACCGGCGAACCACACGAATGTTCGGTCAGGACGGAGTTGATAATAATCAACATCCACCAAACGATCGTAATGGGATAATATGATAGCATGATAAGATTATTATAAGCCACCCATTTATCAGTAAGCGATAATACATGTCAGAGATATTGCTTCAATCAGGTATCATTCGGCTCGTTGGGATCGTGGTTGCCGTGGGTATTGGCGTCCTCTCGGTTTTCGTCTACGCATCACTGATTCCCGCCGTGTGGTGTGGCGAGCACGTTCCCGAGCTTAGTGGTGGACGACGGACTGTGCGGATGAACAAGCGCAACTGGCCGGTGACGGCCGGGGCGTTTCTGCTGTTGTTTGGCGGAATTGGCGTGATGGCGGTCGCTGATAGTCTGATAGGGAGTGGAATGATTGTCGGGCAGGTAATTGCTGGAATCGGGATTGCTGGTGTGATCGTTGGAATGCTCGTTGACGCCGTCAATCGACCGAAGTTCCTGGTTCCGCCGGACTATCGAAACCAACCTGGCTGGGTGCAACGACGGTTCGGATCGTCTCCACCAACACCAGAGCTAACAACCGATGACGTACAGGAGTGGTTCCACGCCGATCCAGAGCACAAATCGCGTCTTGAAGGGCTCCTCGAAGATGATCTCGCACTTCTCATTGCGGAAACCGACGAACAGTCACACTACGCAGTGCTCGACATCTGGTGGAGCGATATGGCCACAGATCTCGGCTTCGACGAGCCGGACGAAGACGAATTCGTTGATTTCCTGATTGCGATCTCCGAAACCGAGGCGTACCAGGAGTACAGTGATCAGGTCGGTGAAGTGCCTGAAATCAAGACCGAAATTTGTGGAACGTCACCGTTCGTTGTCAACCATAGCTACAGCGATGAGCAGTCTACTGGGACTCACGAAACGGTTCCCCAGCAGTAACGTGCTCGTGAGAATCGAGCGTCGTCATGGTATATCCAACCGTGATAGCGGACCAATCTTCAGGATGTGTGCCGGTCCAACTGATCAGTTGACTGTATCACACACATATTTGTACAATGATGATCAAATATGTCCATGGAGACTGACGAGCAGTTCATGGTTGATGCAGAGTTTCTCCTGACCGGGCGTACACTCCGTGAGTATCAAGCGATGTTCGATCTGGATCTCGACTCGCTCGTGGGTCGTACGGTGCTTGATTGTCCGTCGGGTGCTGGTTCATTCGTCCGTGAAGCAGCCGATCGTGGCGTGGAGATAACGGGGTGTGATGTCCGCTACGACCAGCCACCAGCGGTCCTCAAAAGAGCGGCCCACGACGATTGTAGTGCTATTGCGAATCAGCTTCCGGAAAAAGCGGATCTGTTCGAGTGGGAGTTTTATGGCACGGTTGATCACCGACTCGAACTGATGGAACGCGCAATCGAGACGTTCTGTACGGATTATTCACCGGGGCGGACTGAGGGGCGCTACGTCTACGGGCAGTTGCCAACGTTGCCGTTCGCGGATGAGACGTTCGACCTGGTGTTGTCTGCACACCTGCTCTTTCTGTACGGCGACCGATTGGATTTCGAGTTTCATCTCGCTGCAATCCGAGAGCTCTGTCGCGTGGCCAGCGAGGAAGTCAGGATCTTTCCGCTCGTCGGACTCGACACCGAATCGTACGATCACCTCGATGCCGTGATCGAGGAGCTGGCAGAAGATGGCTATCAACCGGCACGAATCGACGTGCCGTTCGAGTTCCAGCAAGGGGCGACCGAACTCCTCGGCATTGGCGTGTGATCACGGGAATTCGGACGATTCGAGCTTCTGGCAAATTTTCGCGTACATATCAGGGGCGCAGTACCACCCTGCTTCAATCATCGTATCGATCGTGGTTCTCGCCGTTTTTTTGGATATGTCACCACGTTTTACGGCATCCAGAACGAGATACGCCGTACCTCGTGTTGGGATTGACTCCACAGTCGCAACTGAGCGACCAGCCGACTCGTCCATCACGGCCACCCCATCGAACGCCTCGGCACACGCCAGTACCGCGGCATCTGCACAGCTGAGTCCTGGATACTCCAACAAACGGGAGTGGGCATCGGTTTCGGGGACCGAAACAACTGAAATAGTTCCGTCAGTGATTCTGCGCTCGATTACTCTTGCATCAGGATAGCCCGCCGCAATGCCGTCTGTGACCACCTCATTCTTGACGGGTTCGGGAATACCACAGCGACGAGACCGGCTCTCGATAATATCGAACTGTTGTAATTTCGCAAGATAGATTACTGGAGTCGCATCGAAAATCCACATCTATAGGTCATCCAGATCGTCTTCAAGATGGTCTTCAGAGATCCAGGTGATATCACGGGACTCGGCTAACCGTGCAAATTCCCACACAGAACAATCTGCTATCTCTGCCCCCCGTGAAATGGTTACGTCACCTTCACGAAGCATAGTAAGTGCACGGTTCTCGCGCCAGGATGCAAGTCCCTCGGTTAAGAGCTTCCGTACGGCAGTGCTTCGTTCCAGATTTTCTTCTACTAAATACAGTTCGAGTTCATTTTCGATATCCTCAGGGAGTCGGGCTGAAATCGTCCCCATATCGTCTACTATGTTTGCATTGTATACAATTGTTGCGGTGACTGTTGTATTGAAAGGAGTATGATTCCCGTTCAGGAGCGGGTATCCGATTCAATCGACACCGATGCGTCTCAATCTGTCCGGCCCACACAGTATTCGATCGGATGAAACGCGGTGTACAGCACAAAATTCGATAGATCTAGCTCGTGGAGTCAATCTATGGGGAACACTCTATCGTATTCACTCACAACGCACGAACGAAGTGAGCAAAACGGAAACGCTCACCCAGGAAACTCGTGGTAGCTCAGTTCGTTCTGTTTCATTTCGGTCCGGCGGCGTTCAAGGAACGAGTACACCGAGCCGTGCGGGGCCCCATCCAGGATCATCTCGGCTGCACGACGGACGGCCTCGACTTCCTCGGGGCGGCCGATGATGCCCAGCGTCGTGCCGTAAATCACGACTGACGCACCGGTGAGCTCTTCCATCAGCTCTCGCGTCCGGCCATCCTCACCGATGAGACGACCCTTTTTTCGCCGGAGATCGTTCTTGTTGCGCGCCACAGCGTCGATGTCGACGATCTCAAACATCATCAGGTCGTTTTCGAGCAACCGCAGTGCGTCCTCCGGTCGGAAGCCTCTCCCGATTGCTTTGACGATGTCGGGACCTTTGAGTCCCTGCACGGGATCACCGACCGATTCGACGGCAACCGATCCGGTTTCAGAATCGATGTCGAGACGAACTTCTGCTTTCGACTCGATCTCCCGCATCGTTTCACCGCCCTGACCGACGAGCACGCCGATGCGGTCCTGCGGTATCGTCACGTGCTGCATAATTGGTGTAATGGCGGATCACGCATTAACCATTCGGTGGAATGGCAATCTATCTATTCGATACCTATTCCTGCTAGCTCCCATCCCGTTGGTTGTAATATGCATATATCGTAACGGACAGCATCACGATTGCTAATACGATAGCGAAGAAAGACACCGTGTAGAAATTGCAGGTATTAGAAAAAATGATTTGAGCTCGCTTCCAATTAACGCCGATATATTTTATTATTGGCAGACGAAACTCTAATAAATTCCAGTGGGTGTGTTCTGGAGGGCATTCTACGAGCGATCCAGCTCCTGTGGATTGGAAACTGTAATAGATGATAGACAGTTCAAAAAGTAATATAGATCCGACGATAATGAAATCTCGTGATTTTTTTAACAAATTCATAGTTTATTTGGCAATGTATGGGGGCGTTATCCAGTAGCTATCGTATATTGACCGCCGAAGTCTTTTTGAACGAATCGCCATGTAGGATGGCCGAACGAATTGGGTTCAATATTTTCTCCATCGCAGTCTTGTCCAAGATTGTCATTCGGCCACCTGTCGACAGAGATCGAATTAAGACCTATCAACCCAATACTATTTCTATTATTATATGTCATAAACATTGGTCCCCCGGAATCACCAGGTGCGATATTGGTAGTTATCTCAACACCGTTGTTCCATGCGGAACATTCGTAATCACGTGCAGTACCATAATTTCTTATCGTACCTATTGTAAGACCCGTGGAGGCACCTTGTTGATAGACGGAAATATTATTGCTTTTGAATTGTGCTAATCCTGATTCCGTCACCCAGGATTTTACAGGAACACCACCATTATTCATCCAAATATTAGCATTTGGAGAGAATGTTTTGGAAGATTGATCTTCAATCACTACCCAATCGTGATCACGATGATGTCCTAATACCTTTCCCATATATCTACCTCCTTGATACGCATACATTCCGTCAGGGTCGTTGCAAAACCCTCCAAAGACATGATTAGCCGTTAGAAGCCATCTATTGCCATTTTTTATGACAAAATATCCGGCAGTTCCTGTAGTTCCATTGCTGCTCTTAATAGAATCACCACCCCATACAGTAGAATAATCGCCTGTATGTACGCAGTTTGTCTTATTTTTATCCCTAATTTTTCCTATCCGGATGGGAATCCCATCAATAGCGGAGGGTATTTCCTGTTTCATACGTGGTGAAACAGTTTTATCTGATTTTCCAGCCTTATAATTTACTTCGACAATACTCCCAGGTTTTCCTCCTATAGTGGTGTTGGATGGGCCAATGCCAACACTCTCCACGTTCTTTTTCCGCATAAAACGGGATTTCAGCGAATTAGCCACACTTCTTGCTTTCTGTTCGTGATTGATCCACTTTTGTGGTACCGTTTCTATTTTTTCGGGCGAGCCATCTGCCTTTCGTAATGTGACAATTTCTGCCGATTGGTTGTTTGCCGATGATGCTGCATGGACACTAGCTGCCGAAAATCCCACCGTTACAGGGATCGATGTAAGGAATGTGCGACGTGAGACACTTGTTTCACCAATTTCACGACCCTCATTTGATAATTCCATGTAGTGGATATTTATTCCCGTTATGTTATATCATTATCCCTCATCAATTTTTGCCACTCAATACCTACGTAGTAACGTCGTCGAGGAGCGATTCAGTCGTCACATCCACGCCGAGCTCTCTGAAAAATCGTGCCACGTTATGACAGTCGCGTTCTAAAAACTCACGGCTGTTGGGATGATGGACCGTCACGGCCTGGCCAAGATCGATGACGTACAGCTCACCGTTCTGGACGACCACGTTGTACTCGCTGAAATCCCCGTGAACTATCCCAGCTCGATACAATCGCTGCATATACTCCCGAACGACCTCGAACGCCGTCTGGGGGTTCTCAATCTCAACTTCAGCCAGTCGCCGGCCACGTGATTCGTCGCCGAGATACTCCATCACCAGCACATTGCGCTCAGTGGTGATCGGCTCAGGCACCGCCACGCCCGCATCGCGAGCCCGGCCAAGATTCGAGAACTCCTTTTTCACCCAGGAGAGCACCACCTTCTTCTTGTCGCTGCCGATACCCTCGAATCGTGGATCACCATCGAGATACTGGCGCATCTGGCGGAAATCGCTGGCGTTGATCCGATAGATCTTCACGGCAACCGTTCCGTCAGGCCCTTTCGCCGAGTAGACCGACGCCTCCTTCCCAGTAGAAATCGGTCCACCAAACGCATCGATGTAGCCGTCCTGAACGAGCTTATAAATAGCGGCAAAGGTGGCGTCATCGAACACCGACGCCTCAACTTTGAACTGATCGGCGTCTTTGATCCGCTTGCGAAACGAAAGAAACTCGCGGTCCTGTCTCCTGGCGATCCGGTCTGCCTCCGTGTCGCTGACATCGATCGCTTCCCATTCGTCGCCTGGAACGTCGCTCGCATCCGAGTCAATCAGCCCGTAGTCGTCGCTCATGTCCGACCAACATCACCGTGGCGCCCACCAGCTGGCGGGAGTCCGGCCACGGACGAAAAACGGTGGGCGAAACGTGACAGAGTGGGCATTGTAGTTGCGACCATGCTACATTTCCTGGATATGCCCCTCCCGTCGAAGCTGATCTGCGTCCTGCTTGTTGTACCGCCATGCCACGTCCGCCTTCTCATCCTGCCAGTCCCACGGCTCGACGAGAACGACATCGTCTTCACGGATCCAGATCCGTTTTTGCATTCGGCCCGGAATGCGGGCAGTTCGTTCTTTGCCATCCATGCAGCGTACCCGTACCCGGTTTGCCCCGAGCATGTTCGTTACGACAGCAAACACCTCGTCGTCGTCGGGCATTCGCAGGCTCTTGCGACTCCCACTATCGCTCATATTCCGACATTCGACTGGCGCACGGTTAAGTTTCTCCCATCGAATGGCGACCACCACCATTGCTCACACCGAGGGCGGGCGATTCAATCGCTCGTTGGACACTGAAAAAAGCGAGGCCGCAGGTTAGCGGTGATTGATAACTTACACCAATGATTTATACAGTTGTAATTGTACCATACAGTCACATGAGAGCAGTAGTCTTTCAGGGACCGGAAGAACCGATGACGGTCGAAGAGGTCGATCGACCGGACTGTGACGACGACGGGGTTGTCGTCGAAACCGAGGCGTGTGGCGTCTGTCGGTCCGATTGGCACGCCTGGAAAGGCGACTGGGACTGGCTTGGGCTGATGATGACGCCAGGGTTGATTTTTGGCCACGAGCCATGCGGGAAAGTTGTCGAAGTCGGCCCCGAAGTTGAGAACATCAGCGAAGGCGATCGGATCACCGCGCCGTTCAACATGAGCGACGGGACCTGTCCGCACTGTCTACAGGGTCGGGCAAACATCTGTGAGCGGTCGGTTCCCATGGGCTTTCTCTCCTTCCAGCAAGGAGCGTATGCTGAAGAGTTTCCGGTCCGGGTGGCCGACCAGAACGCCATCAAAGTCCCAGACTCGTTGGATCCGGTCGACGTGGCGGGGCTGGGCTGTCGGTTCGCCACCGCGTTTCACGGCATTTCCCACCGCGTCGACATCGATCCGGGAGACACGGTCGCCGTCCATGGCTGTGGCGGCGTCGGGCTCTCGGCAATCATGACGGCGGACGCACTCGGGGCGCGCGTAATCGCGGTCGATCTCGACGAGCGCAGTCTGGAGATGGCGACTGAAGTGGGCGCGGAGAACACAATTAACGCAGCCGAAGTCAAAGACGTTCCACAGGCTGTCAAAGGCTACACTGATCGCTCACGCGGCGTCGCGGTGAGCGTCGATGCGCTCGGAATCGAAGAGACGTGTCGCAACTCGGTGAACTCGTTGAACAAAGGCGGCCAACACCTGCAGATCGGAATGACGACTGCTGATGAAGGTGGCGAAATCCCGTTGCCGATCGATATGATGGTCCAGGATGAGCGCGAATTCTACGGCTCATACGGCATGCCCCCCCACGAGTATGATGAGATATTCAGCATGATGGAAGCCGACAAAATCGATCCGGGAAAAATCGTCAGCGAGACGATTTCGCTCTCAGACGTGCCCGAAAAGGTGGCAGCGATGGACGAGTTCGACACGGTTGGGATTCCGGTCTGCAACGAGTTCTAACGCCCAGTTCGTACAGGAGTCCTTTTCAATGTGCGGCGGGCTACAGCGAGCATGTTCAAACAACTTGGACGCTACGGCATCGCTGGTATCATCCTCGCACTCATCGGGCTCGCAGTCGTTGCGATCGAGAGTCCGATCGTCGCCGCTGGATTGTTATTGATACTCCTCGGAACGGCGCTTTTGCTCCGCGGACTGATCGGCTACGGACTCGAAGCAGTTGGAATGGGCGGAATGCTGTGATCAGCCGTTTGTTGGCTCACCCTCGTTCGCCCGGTGTTCGCTGATGAGCTGATCAACCATCGCCGCTGTATTCTCGCGGCGTCGCTGGTTTGCCCGTTCGTTCCAGGCGTCAACCGCCGCCGCAACGTCGTGTTCGCGCGCAACCGCCAGGTCATCAATCTCCTTGATTTGGACCTGCTCGGCATTTCCAACGGGAACGCCGTGCTCAAAGAGAATCGTGTCCGCAACGTCACTCAAGCCACCGCGCTTGAGAACAATTCGGGGGTCGGTCTCAGCCAGCCGTTTGGCCGTCCGTTTGCCGGCCCCACTGGCATCACGCAGCAACAGCACGTCGCCGTCGATCAGCCCGTAGGCGGTATCGGCCCGCTCGATCGCCTCCAGCGTGAACTGATCGATTGGTTTGACCGGGACGAGCCCCTGTCGATTTTTCGATACAGTTTCGAAGTTCGAGTGATCGATCTTCCAGAGATCCTTGAGCCGTTCGAGTTTTGCAGTCAGCGAATCAATCTCCTCGCGTTGTGAATCAATCCGCCCTTCGTACTCCGCAATCCGACGTTCCTTTCGGGCGACGGTCTCCATTCGCTTGATGGTGAGTCGTTCGTCCCGCCGGACAGCACTGAGTTCGTGCTCTAGCGCGTCGATCGTCTCCTCGCGGTCGTCGATCGTCGCTTCGAGCGTCTCAATGTGGGATTCAAGCCGATCGATTCGATCTGTAAGCCGGGAAATTTCTTTTTCTTCTGGCGTTCGCTCAGTGGGCTCCGGTTGCTGATCGTCATCGTCTGGGTGGCCATCGTCGGTGAGCCCTGCGACGGCGGATTCGATCGAGTCATCCCCGGCAAGCACGCGTTCGGCAACAGCACCACGGTCGAGCTGGGCTGGGATCTTTGCACTGATCCGCTCAAGCTGGTCCTCGTGAGCATCAAACGCGAACAGCGCAGCCGCCATCGCATCTCGCTGATGGTCATCCTCGTAGCCACTATCGCGAGTATGGTGTTGTTTCCGGTCGATCGGGAGATCTCGCTCTGGGCTCCAGCCGGCCGCATCGAAGCTTCGTCGGAACTTTTCGACCGTTTCAGGCATTGGTGTCACATCGCCGGCAATAAGAATCGGGCGGCCGCGCTCGATGATCCACTCGATGATCGCCGCTGTGTCCGCGGTTCGTGTCGAGTGGACGTCGAGGACGGTGCCGCCCAGGCCAACGATCGCCACACCCGTTGTCGTCCCCGGATCGACACCGACGATGACTCGATCGCGACGTTTTGCGAGCGGTTCGAACTCGATTCCATCGTAGCGTTCGCGTTCGATTTCGATGCGAACGTCGCCCGATCGCATCGCCCCTACCGGCAGCTCTTCGGGCCGTGCAGAAACCGTGAACAGGGCCCGTGAGAGACCACCGTATTTCTCGGTGCGATCAACAGTAAACGAGAGGCCTGCGTCCGACAGCTTTTGTTCGACCTCACGCGCCGTCGTTTTGACCGCGCCGTGGATGCGGCGTGTGTACCGGTCTTCACTCCAGCCACCGCTGCCGGTTGCGCGTCCCCTGGCAACTTTCACGGTGGTCGAATCACCAAATGCCCGAACAACCTGCCCGACGTTTGCGGCCGCCAGTCGTGCCGTGGCCTCTGCCTCTTGCATTGGCTTTTTGCCGTATTCGACGCCGTGGCGGGCAGCAACCCGTGAGAGGGGCTCCGGGTCGTGGTCTCCAGTTACCTGCACGAGTTTCGTCTCCGCAGGCAGCTCACGGAGAAAATGAATGAGGGCGTCCTTATCAGCCGCCAGCTCGTAGACGTTGTCGACAGCGAGCACGTCCGGCGCTTCGCGCTGGAGCAGTCGTCGGAGCTTGCGTAATGAAATGACATCGCGGTCCGTGTTCGTGCCGTCGAACGCAACCACGGCGAACGACGGCGCGTCGCCACGGACATCACCGCTCTGGATGTCTACACCGAACACCACCGATTCGAGTGCACTCGCGCGCGAACTCACAGTCGAGGCTATGCCCCACTGCGATTTAACTGTTACAGGGAAAACCACTTCTGCACGGAGCACGGGGGACGAGAGACTAAATACGGAGCTCACAGTTCACCCCACCGGAGCCGTCCGCATGCGATCAGACAGCCCAACGCGGGTTGAATGGTCAGTGGGTTACTGTTCGTCGTCTGCGCCGGACGGAGCACTGGCCCCCGTCTCGTCGTCCGCCGCGTCGTCGTCAAGCCAGTGTGGAGTGTAGCGATACCAGACATCGGCATCCTGGACGAAATACACCCCCGTGGATTCGTCCTCGATCACCCGTCGGTTCGTGTCGAACGCCACGTCCACAAGCCCCTCAAGCGAGTCAACCTCGATAGTGGTCGGTGGGTCATCCTGCGGGACTGTCCCGACCGTAATCCAATCCTCGAACTCCGACTGGATTTTGTTGTTCTGGAGCTCCATACGGACCGACTCTTCGACCACAAAGCGATCATCCCGTTTGCCATAGTACAGTCCTCCAAGCGACACCAGTGAAAGAACTAACAACGCGATCGATCCCACCTGCGGAACCGTCCCGGGTTGATTTGGCACCGTTGTTTGTTGGGTTACGGTCATTTGCTCAACCGGACTCCGGGTCGGTGACACCACGAAATAATCCATCGTGCTGTTGATCGGCAGCGTGTAGTTAAACTGTCGGTTGACAGGATGCGAATCGACGGTTCCGTTTACTGTCGTCGTCACGAACACCTGGGTTCTGATCTGTGAGATCTGATACAACGACTTGTGGCGCTCCTGGAGTCGTTTCGTTCGCGTTCGCAGCGCATCAGCATCGATTTTGAACGAGACGTTTTGGCGCTCACCTGGCTCAAGCGTGTCGTTTTTCACATGCAATAGCCGTCGCTCTTCCCAGATTCGTCGCTGAATAACCTCCTCAGAATCCTCTGCTTCCTGCTCATAGTGTGCAAAATCGACGAGCGAAACCCGAGTGTGAACGTTTGCTGATCCGTTCTCACCACCGAGAGTGAACCAGTACGTCGTGTTAAGACGTGGTGTCGAATTGGTGATGTAAAACATTCTGTTCTCCCGTGTTTCGTTCTTTTGGAAGATGAGCGAGTTCTCAACGACGCGACCCTGGTGGTCGAATCCACCATCGACGGACCACGATGCCCCAGTCCGTTCTTCGACGTGCGTTCCAGGGTCGACAACGGTCGAATACGTCGTCCAGCCGCCCGCAGCGACAAGGATCGCGAGCACCGCTGCAAACACGAAAAAGTAGTCATCTATCAGTACCTTGAGCCGTGTGAGTTGGTTCGTGGTCATGGTTGTCGACTGCAGCACTCCGGTTAGTATTTCAACAGGCGTTTGATTCGACGGAGGAGTTTACTTCGACTCGGACGAGACCGAATGTAGCCCCGGCCGAGAAGTTTGGTCGTGACCGCCAGGAAGACGACGAACACCAGGCTATCAATAACGATCACTGGCAGCCAAGGATGAATCCGGTAGAGCAGATCGATTACTGATGGGGGTATAATGGTCAGATACCGGTGTTCGGCGACGTATCGAGGATAGTAGCCCGTCTCATCGGGGACCGAGAAATCCACATCCATCGTCTTGGTTTCACCGGGGCCGACGAGTACGCTCTCATCGGGTGTGCGAACGCCCTCACCCGCGGGATCGAGATACACCTGCATCGGAAGGACACCCCCGTTTGGAACGGTATAGTTCATTGTCTCCGTTTCTCCGCTGGCGATCACGGTTGGTCCTGGTGAGTTGTACTGTGCACTCACCACGCTGAACTCTTGTACGCCGCCGGCGATCGTCATCGTCGCCGTCAGTGAGCCAACGAGGACGATCCCAAGGATGACCGCCATCTGCGTGTTCGTGATTCGTCGTTTTCGGCTTCGTTTTCGACGGCGGCGTCTGGATCGATTGCCACCGCTTTCGAAAAACGCGCTGCCGGCGTACAAGAGGACGCCAAATCCAAGCAGGATATACGCCAACCCCTGTGTTCCAAGTAGTGATCGCGTACCGAGTGCAATTGCGATTTGACGCTGTATGTTCGAGATTCCATCCCGAATTGCACCCAGTGCGCTCCCGAGGTGCGGGATGACGATCGGCTGACTGCCAATCGTGACGGCTTCGCCGATTACCTGCCGGTTTTTGACTGGTGGTTCACCGGCATCCTGATCGGTGAACGGGTTGTTATCCCCTCGTGTAATCAGTCCCTCGTTGGTGGTTTCTTCCACTCGGTGTGTTGTGATGCCACCAGCGTTGTCGTTCAGCGTCTTCGCGTTGAACACGATGATATCGCCTTCTTCTGGCGCACCGGTTGCGACAGCGGGGAGGACGATGAACCCATCTCCGGTCGAGATTGTATCCTCCATGCTGTCGCTTGTGACGTACGCCAACAACACCGGTTGGCCGATGAGCTGGCCGATCACGACCGCAACGAGAACGACGACGAGTACAGACTGTGCAGTCGCTCCGAGCACGCGCCGGTTCATTTATGCGGTGGCACCCAGATCAACTGCCAACACTGTCATTCGCTCTACGCCTTCCGACTCAGTCCGTGGCTGCTCGTCAGCTGTCCCACTCATCGTTGCCGGAGGGAGATAGCAGCGTTCGATGCTGAGCCATTCGCTCCATTGCCACCGGCACAATGGACGGTCGTCTGTGCACTCGTCGACACCGATGTATCAGACCCCTCCGCGGTGATGTCGATCGTCACGGTTGTGTCAGCCGGTGCTGTGCCCGGACATTCAACGGTGGCGATGATCTGGCTCGAACGGTCAGCGTGCACCACTGGTTCGGTGACGGTGGGATCGCGAACGGTGATTTTCGAGCTGTCAGGAATGGAGACGCTGAGGTCAAACGAAGAGAGTGTCGATGAGAGATCGTTGGTGATCGTGCCGAGCGTGACGGTTGTCGTATTGCCGCCGGTCGTTCTGAAGGCGCCGACCAGTGCCGGTTGGCGACCAGCGTATTCAACGCCGGTGTTCGAAACCGTTGGTTCTGCACCCGCAAACGAGAGAAATGCCGAGTCTTCAGCAACCGAGACAGACACCTCTCTCTGTTGTGAAACCGAATCGAATGCGCCGGTCCCAGTGAGCAGGACAACGATGGCACAGACCACGAGAACAATCGCGAGCCGTCTGGACTGTGATCCCGCACGACTCATGGATCGTGGGTCACCTCCGGTGGGAGTTCCTGGCTCCCGAGCCGCATCGATCGTGTGCGGTAGGTGTGCACGATCGCAGAGATCGTTACGGTGAGGCTGAACAGAATGGCCCATTCGTGGGTCGACAGCGCCGTGACGGGCCAGGAATCGATCATCGCAATTGCCGACATCACCACACAGCCGGCCAGGCCGATACCGAGATAGTAGATACTCCACGGAATCGTGTTACTGGGGACGATTTCAAGGTAGATATCCAGAGAATCGAGTTGGTCGGTTACCTCAATGACCCCTTCAACCGGACAAAAATCGATGACGCCAGCGTCATCGAGCGCGGGGAGGTGTCGCTGCTGAAGGGATGTGTAGGCGTATTTTCGCTGTTTTGCAGATATTTCGTCGCGAGGAACGCCTGCCTCCCAGGCTGCGATCTGCTCTGCGAGCTCACTGAGCTGTGTGCGACCGTTGGCTGTGAGATATCTGATCGTCCAGCGGCGGCGGCGGTTGCCGAGAAGCGAAAACAGCGCGTCCCGTCCCAGAGACGACTCCGACGGTTCAGTTCCAGTTTCTTGTCGTGCCTGCGTGTGTGATTGATTCATACATCTGCATGAAACGTCCTGACAACACTCATCAGGTGTCTAGAGGGCGACCCAACCGATATGGTATGTAACTCCTAACGATATTTGAATTAATCGATAGTTCAATCGGTTTCCGGTGGGTATCAATTGTCATACGAGCGGATCGGGGTGCGATCTATCCAATTTCGGTTCAAGACCTTTATATCGGCAGTTATAAACAGAATTAAACAATCAGTAATGACTCGCTCAAAATCTTCTCGGACCCGAATACAAAGTACCTGTAGGATTTGGTATGGAGTAGGAACCTACACGCAGCGTGTAGGTACCGGATGAAAACATGTACGTACCACGAGGAAAGCTACTGGCGTTGATTACGATCGTCGTTGCGGCGGCCCTTGTTACGGGCTCGGGCGCATTTTCGAGCGCTTCCGTTGAGCGGACGGCGAGCGTTCAGGTAACGGGTGATGAAAGTGCGTATCTCGGTCTCGTAGATGAAGGAAAGAATAGTGTCTTCTCGGATACCGAAGATGGGAAGCTCTCCATTAATTTCGATAATGCAGGTGGTGATGTAGGAGGAGAAGGTGTCAATCCGGATTCGAAATACTCTTTCGATGGCGTGTTCACCATCGTTAATCAGGGTACTCAAGAAGTAGACATTACGGTCAAAGAAGGAGACGAAAAAAAGATCACGTTCTACGATAGTGAAACTGGAGAGTCTATCGATGGGACAAGAATTGGTACTGGAGATGACATCAAGGTAGGTGTAGAGATTAATGCAGAAGGAAAAGGTGAGGGTACTGATTTTGATGAGGATTTCACCATCGAAGCAGTGAGCCCTGACACAGAACGGTCAGTTGCTGGCGAGAGTGGTAGCTCTGGATCAGCGGATGATTCGGATAGCTCTGATGAATCTAGCGAATCCGAGACTGGCGGGAGTGGAGACGAGTAGGCAGTTCCGTAACTCACTCACGCGAGTAATTCGCACAGCGTTTTCCTGACACGGCCGGTGCTCACATGTGTTATTGGTGCGCCCTCGGTCGTGGTTTTTCGATGTGAGAACCCAGTGACGACACTACCAATTCCATGAATTTATGAATCAACTGCGACGCATAGCCATCTGTCTGATCGCCGTTGGGCTGGTGACGAGCGCCATCTACGCCACTGGCGCGTTCGACTCGGCCACGACCAAACGAAACGCAAACGTCAACGTGGTCGGCGACGCGGCGGGCTATCTCGGCTTGCAGCCAGCCGACGGCGAGAACGGACAGTACGCAACCGACAAAGGCGGGGAGCTTGCGCTCCGACTCGACGGGACACTCGAAGACGGCCCGGCCGGCAGCGGCGTCAATCAGGGGAGCCAAACCGTGATTTCTGATATCTTCACCATCACGAATCAGGGGACCCAGCCCGTTGAGTCTGGCTCGAAAACACGAACGACGTCGTCGAGTTCCAGCAGGACGGAACGCCGTTTGAGTCCGAAGAAAATGCCGTCCAGCTCAGTCCCGGCGACACCATTTACGTCGGCGTGGCAATCGATGCGACGGATTCAGGTGAGCAATCGCTCGAAACCGAACTCGTCGTGAATGCGGATGCGGATCTGGAGGGTGCTACGCAAAAAGGATCGAACGAAAATGAACAGGGTGAAGATGGAATACAACTGGAAAGAGATTCCGACAACACATCTAATACATCAGATGGCAGCAATAAACAGAACGGAAGCAATGAAACGGCCGAAAACACATCCGGACCAGAGTGGGAAAAAGAGGCCGACGATCAAAAGGACGAACTCTCTACCGGAGATAAATTTTCAGCATTCCTGGCTGGTGGACTCGCTGGCAGCATGGGTGGAAAGGGAGGAATCTTAGAATGGCTGGTTCCCGATGGATACGAAAGTTCACCGTTCTACATACTCGGCAACGTGGTCCTTTCGTTCGTTCCCGGTTTGGACACGGCATCCGATGTCAGAGCACTAGTGCATAGTTTATATACCAAAAATGCCGAAGGAATCATCATCAACGGTATAGCAGCAATTCCAGGATTAGGAAAAGTAGCTGACACGGGACAAATATTTAAAACAATTACTAAATGGACGAAGAAGTTCCCATCAGGAGCCAAACAGGCTGCTAAACTGTTATCCAAGCACCTTCTGGGACACCTTCCGAATTCGATATCCTCCAAGATACTCAATAAGTTCACAGATGTACCTGTTGGAACGCTTACTAACAAGGGATTCTCCACGAAGCAGGTCATAAAATACAAGGGAAAAGGCTTGGATTTGCGAAAAATCAGGACGTTACGCGAGAAGGGGATCTCTGCAGACCAAATAAACAAACATATTGATGAGGGATATTCACCGAGACAGATCAATCTCATGATGGACAAGGGGCTCGGTGCTAACGATCTCCAGCGGATCACTGATAGTGGATACAGCTTCGGATGGGTCTACAAAAAGTTACACAAAGGCCACGGGATTCGCATGGATGACGTGAGTCATTATCTCGACGAAGGGGTGGATCTGAGACGAGTAGAACGGTTGCGCGAAGTGCGAATTCCTGGAAGTGATATCCGGAAGTATGTCGATGAAGGAGCAAATCTACACAAAGTTGCTGACCTACGGAATCAAAACATCGCACCGAAGCAAATCCGACGGTACGTTGATGAGGGAATAGATCCCGATCGAGTCATCCGTCTCCGAAAGCAGGATCTTTCTCCAAAAACAATTGAAAAACTCGTCGACAACAATCAGAATCTAGATCGGGCAAGCAAACTACGGCATCAGAAAATCCCCGCCAATGATATCGAATACTACGCGAGATACGGAATCGATCTCCGATGGGTCTCTGGGCTTCGGCAACATCTTGAATGGTCGCCAAGAAAAATAAAAAGAAATCTACGGATTGCAAGAGGTGGACACATAGCATCAATACCAGCCAGTAAATATGTAGACATAAGGAATTGGTGTGACAGCCATCCTAATAAAGCAAATGACGCGACAATTTGTCAAATGCAGCAGAAGATGGGCCTAGGGAGTGGGGGAAACTCGACAGGTACAACCCAATAGTAACATATTTACCCTAATTTTCGATGTCTAGGTGGTCCAATACCACCTCTTGAATCCGTAGAGATATATAAAATAAAACCATAGTTATTACTAAAATAGTGATGCCTTGAGGACTCGTCGGCCGTCGGCCCATAGAACCAGAGGTAGATCCCCAGGCAAACATTGGATCAATACCTACAAGGATTGGTTGTAGCCATATTTCAAATATATAAATTGATGCGGATAATAAAATCATCAATTCCAATAATCTTGTGCCCGGGATGGAAATCAATTTTTTGACAATCGATTTTATATTCATTCTTAGACCAAGCTAGTGACTTTCCTTCTAAAGTGTTTTGATCTGTATGGTTTTATAATATCTACAAATTATCAGTATAAAATTCATTTATCTTAATTATTGGAAATTTATAATAGAAATCAATACTTCAATGGTATAAGATATTTGAAACTCCTAGCATCAAGTATTATCTGTTATCCCAATTTCTAGTAAGAATATTGTCAACTGTGGCGAGGATGGATTTCTTGGATCAGAACTTCATCGTATCATCAATACTAACCAGGGAAACCTGTTTGGGGGATCGCCTAACCACACAAAAACAATCCTGGCTACAAAAGCACCAATTTCGGAACGGAACGCAATTGTACCCCCACTCCGCACACAGCTATCACTCAAACAGTCTTTCACAATTATTCCAAAATAACTTTATATGCAATCGGGAAGGCATTGCAACACGAGAGCACAGATGCGCCACGGGGCGTTGTGCGTTCGTGTTTGAACGCGCCGGGTGGTAGGAACACCCGACACTGGGCTCTCAAACGGAAGATCACCCATGCAATGGGAGAACACAGACGTACGTAATTGTACCGGCTCGATAAACTACTACAGCCACAGCTGTGTGGTCTGTCGCAGACAGCTCCGCAGTCACCGCGATCATCATCTGTGCTGTCCACTGTGGGGGCGACGATGACGCTCCCCCTATTTCTGTTCAGGGACGAAGACCGCAACTGCGTGAACCTTTCCACTGTGGATTCACGCGATGAACTCTCTGAAGCGGAGCTCTACCACGTCGTAGATATCGGTCAGGGGACGTGGTGTCGTCCCTGCCAATCCACCAGCTGCCCACACGCCACCCGGATTGAACAGATCCTCACAATGGCTGATCTCGCCAGCGAACGGACCGCATACGAACATCTGCCCGGCATCGAGCGAATCACGCGCTATCACGCAACGGGAGAAACGGTCGTCGCAGCAACCTTCGACACCGGTGCGAAGGTCCGCTACCATGAAACGAGAACTGGCGAGATTCACCAGCTCACATTCCCCGCAACGGATCCACAGTCACCACTCGAAACAATCGACCGACCTGGCTGTGCGAGCGCGGCTAATGGCTTGATTGAACTCCTCGATTCGTACGGGCGTTATCGCAGCCTTGGCTGTCCAACGGGCCTCGAAGACCAACATCCCGCGCTGGCGCGCATCACCACGGACTAACGCTCTCCAGAAAGCAACCGCCGCCGAGAGTTGAACACAACAAGCAACGAACTGATCGCCATCGCCGCCGCCGCAAGCAATGGCGTGATCCAGCCGAGCACCGCAATCGGGATGGCGATCACGTTGTACAACGCCGCCCAGACGAGATTGCGCTTGATCCGACCACGGGTCGCCCGCGCCAGCTCAAACGTCCGCTCGACGCCCTCCAGTGAATCATCCACGATGACCGCATCCGCCGCATCCACTGCGAGTTCCGTTGCACTGGCGACCGCAATCCCGAGATCCGCGCTCGCGAGCGCTGGCGCGTCGTTGGTGCCATCGCCAACCATCGTCGTCGTGCCACGCTCGCGAAGCCCGCTGACGATCGCCCGCTTTGAATCAGGGCGCACGCCAGCGAACACGTGATCGACCGCTGGATGGTCACCAAAGCGCGCCGCAATCCGCTCGTCATCGCCCGTCAACACGACGATCTCTCGATCGGCTGTGGCCAGCGAGCTGAGCACGCGCTCGTACTCCTCGCGAGGCTCATCATGCAACAGAATGACGCCATGAACCGCACCAGCCCAGCCTACGACCGTGGGATGTAGCCCGTTGTCGTAGGCGTCGTCGATCGTGGGCTGCAACGAATCCGGAGTGTCAAACGACGCATCGAACGCGTCGGGATGACCAACCCGCACCCGCTCGCCATCGACAACGCCGGAAACCGACCGGGCCGAGCGCTCGAATGCCGTCGCCGACACCGCCGCCCCATCGGCAGCCGAACAGATCGCATCAGCAATCGGATGACTCGAATGGCGCTCAACGGCGGCCGCACGAGAACGAACCACCTCCGGATCATCTGCCACCACGTCAGCAACGCGCATCTCGCCAGTGGTCAACGTCCCCGTCTTATCGAACACGATGACATCCGAGTCGTCAATCCGCTCCAAGATCGTCTCGTTGAGCAACAAAATCCCGTTGTCAGCGCCATCTCGACTGCCGGCCGACAGCGCAAGCGGCGTCGCAATGCCGAGCGAACAGGGACAGGAAATGACGAGAATGGAGACGCCGACCATGAGCGCCGTGCCGAGCGATTCGCCAACCAGCAACCAGCCAACCGTCGTCCCGAGCGCGATCAACAAGACGATCGGAACGAACACCACGGCAAACCGGTTGACAAGCCGCTGGACTCCTCCATCACGGCTCTTGGTCTGCCACATGAGCGAAACGAGCCGATCGATCGTGCTCGTTGCTTTGGGACCGACGGCCACCGTGAGACTGCTGTCGGTGACGACCGACCCGCCGAGCACATCGTCACCTGAACGCTTCGTTTCGGGAACTGACTCGCCGGTGATCAACGACTCATCCACCGCGGCCGTCCCCTCGACAACCGTCCCGTCGACGGGTATCCGCTCGCCTGGCCGAACGAGTAACCGATCGCCGGGAGCGCAGTCATCGATCGGAACGGTCTCCGTCTGGCCTCCGTCACGGAGTCGCTCGGCGTGCGTAATGCGCGTCTCCGTGAGCGAGCCCCGTGAGCCCGCAGCCGAGCGCTTGACACGCGATTCGATGTGATTGCCGACCGTCACCACCACCAGCACCATCACGGCCACATCGAAATACGGATGGGTGCCACCAGTGGCGACGGTGACGACCGAATAGCCGTACGCGGCAAGGACAGCGATTGCAACGAGCACGTCCATCGTCGGCTGTCCGACGCGAAGACTCACATACGCACCTCGGAAAAACGGATAGCCAAGCCCAATCACAATGAGCGTGCTCCAGACGGCAAGCGGACCGAACACCATGGCCCCCATCGTCTGCCCCAGCAGAAACGAATCATCGTACACCCCAAGCGTCACTGGATAAATGAACAACAGATACGGAAACATCACCGGCATCGCGAGAATGACGGAAATGACCGAGCGATACCGATCAAAGGAGAGCCGATCGAGCAAGGACGGCTCCTCCGTCGACTCCGGATCGCGGGCCTGATAGCCAAACTTGCTCACTGCGTCGGTCACCGCCGATTCGTCGAGTTCGTCGGGATCGTACACCACCCGAACCATCTCGTTCGAATAGCTGGCGTCTGTGGCGTACACGCCGTCTGTCTCCTCGGCGAGCAGCTCGATGAACCCCTCACACGTTTTGCAGTGCATTCCATCGACAGACCGATACACCGTCTCTGCGCCGTCTGGGACGCTCGTCGCATCGGAGCCGGTCTGTACCCGATCACGAACGGCCTCGATCGACACTGAAGACGATGACCCATCGATCAGGGCTGCGATCTCCTGACAGCCACGACAGCAGTAGACTGCGTCGCCAGCAGTGATCGGCTCGCCATCGATCGATAGCTCACAGAGTGTACACGATTGCATGAGTGATCTGTTGTGTCACAGAGAGCGGTTGGTAGAATGGAATGTCGGGGAGCCACAGACCGATTCCGAACCGTCGGGCACCCATACCGACCATCACGTAGCCCAGGCCGATGAAACAGATCCCGAGCGCGCGATGGAGCAGGCGTCGATGCCGTGGGCCAACCGACGGAACGAGCGTGCCGTAAACGAACACTGTCGGGATCGTTCCGACACCAAGCGCACCGAGTGCGATGAACCCATACAGCGGCGAACCCTGCGCGAAGACGTAGAGAAACGCGGGATAGAGCAGCATACACGGCAACAGCGCGTGCATCGCACCCAATCCGACGATTCCCGTTCCGTTGACCAGCCGATCGAGTCGGCCGGAGACGACGGCATATGTGCGGGCAAAGATCGACCCGACACCCGTTCCCGAGATGAGTGCCTCCGCCGAGCCCTGCCGATAGCCAAGCAGTCGCGTTGCGCCCATCACCACGATGAGCGATCCAACGGCGAGACCCATCGCCCCCTGAACGGGACCGACAATCCCACCAATTTTGACAGTTCCATAAAAAAGCGCACCAAGCAGCCCGAACAGCCCACCAAGAACGCTATACCCGATTGTACGACCGACGTTGAACAGCGCATGCTGGCGCACGTCGTGAATCGTGAGTGCGCCGTCCCACCCCTCGTCGCGTTGCATCCGTTCACCGTAGGTCGTCACAAGAGGCCCACACATGCCGATGCAGTGTGCACCACCGAACAGCCCGATCGCCAGAAAGACGAGGAGGTCTGCGCCGCCACTGATCGGTGACGCCACTCCAGAAACCAGCACTGACGACGAAATCACCACCCCAACGGTGTTTACTGCCACTAGATGTGATGCTAACGCCGGTGTGCAATTACCCGTTTTGATTTGGAAGTGAGAGCGACCCGGTTGCAACCCGCGACACCGAGCCACCAACCTGCACACCATCGTCGTCAGCGCGAATGTACAATAGCGACGGGCGCCCCATCGATTCTCCCTGTTCAATCCGAGCGTCGATCGGTTCACCACGTTGGTCGTGGAGATACGCCCCCAGACAGCCGTTCGAGCTGCCGGTCGCCGGATCTTCTGGCACACCAAGTGCAGGTGCGAACACACGGACGGCGAAATCGTTGGCCGCCGATCGGGGAGAATCACAGTAGACGAGCACGTTCTTTGCGTCACGCGATTGGACCAGTGCCGTGTACGCATCGTCATCGATCGTAGCCGCCTCAAGAATCTCACGATCGGCAACGGGAACGATGATCGTCGGAAGCCCGGTTGAGACGACCTGCACTGGTCCATCAATGTGTTCTGCATCGACACCAATCGACTCTGCCGCCTGAGACCGGTCGATCGTCTCGCCCATCGTAGGGGGCTGCTGGGTCATCCACAGCACGTCACCTGCTGGGGTCGACTCAACGTGAACTGGAACTGAGCCCACCGGCAGCGAAAGCGTTGGCTCGACCGCGTCAGTTCGATCACGAATGACGCTCGCGGTCCCTAGCGTTGGATGGCCCGCAAAGGGAATTTCATCGCTGGGCGTGAAAATCCGCACGTCGAACGTCTCGAACGACTCAATGAACGTCGTCTCGGAGTAGTTCATCTCCGCAGCAATAGCCTGCATCGCCTCGGCGTCGAGTCGTCGTTCGCTTTCGATGACGGCGAGCTGATTGCCGGCATACGGATCCGCCGAAAACACGTCGACAATGTGAAATTGCACGCCTGTAACACGGTTTGCATGAAAATAATGCTTCGCCACTCACTCGTCTGGAAACGGAACTTCGAGCTCGGCACCGTCATCAGGCAGATAGATTTCGCCGTCGAATTCATCGGCTGCCTGTCGTTCGAGTCGATCTGTCGCCGTTCCATACCGGGTCGACACGTGCGTCAGCACGAGCCGTCGAACGCCAGCCCGTCTGGCGATTGTTGCGGCTTCCCTGGCCGTCGAATGGCCCGTGATCGTTGCCCGCTCCTCATTGTCGTCAGCAAACGAGCTTTCGTGGATCAACAGATCGGCTCCACGCGCGGCTGAGACGGTTACATCGGTCGGTCGCGTATCACCCGTGTAAACGAGACGCCGACCCGGTCGAGCCGGACCGACAACGTCATCGGAGCGAACGACGGTGCCATCATCGAGTTCGACATCCTCACCGCGGTGGAGTTTGCTGAACTTCGGCCCGACGGGGACGCCCAGCGCTTCTGCGCGTTCACGATCGAATCGTCCCTTTCGTTCATCCTCGACGAGCGCATAGCCCACCGAATTCGTCCGATGATCGGTTCTGAAGGCGCGAATCTCGAAATCGTCGCGAGTGAGCACGGCCGTACCTGGCTGTGCTACGCGGACGGAGACTGAATACGATGGATCCGTCCCGGCGACAGAGAGCAACGACTCGATATCGTCGCGAGTTCCCGGTGGGGTGTGCACCACGAGCGGTCGCTGGCGCTCGTTGAAATCCCAGGTCTGACAGAGTCCGGGCAGCCCGAGGACGTGATCGCCGTGAAGATGCGAGAGAAAGACGTGTGAGACGTCAAACCCCGTTCGAAACCGCATCATCTGTCGCTGGGTCCCCTCACCGCAGTCGAATAGAAATCGATCGCCCGACCGACGGACCAGCACCGAACTGGTGTTGCGCTCGGCCGAGGGAATCGCACCGCTCGTTCCGAGAAACGTTACGTGCATATTGCACTAGTGGCCAGGCCGGTCGGATAGCCGCTTCGAAAGCCCGACGCGAGCGACACGTCCGAATCGACCCATTCTTACTTTGCAGGAGCGAGTTTCGTTCCATGGAGCCGCCGCTGTGGATCGAATCCCATCAGCCGTCGATCGAGGAGCTTCCCCAACAGAGCGTTCGGGAGTCGCTTACCGCCGTCGTGGACGAGCCGATGAATCTGATCCTTTCTGGACCGGCCGGCGTCGGAAAAACCGCCGCCGTCCGTGCACTCGCCAAACGCGTCCACGAGGATCCAGAGAGTGATCTGATCGAGATCAACGTCGACGACGTGTTCTCTCGGACGAAAACGGAGATCAAAAACGACCCCAGATTCGCCCCGTTTCTCGTCGGCCGGAGCCGCCTCTCGAAACGCGACATGATCAACCACGTGATCAAGGAATCCACGGGCTATGCACCCGTTTCGGGAACGTACAAAACGATCGTCCTCGACAACGCCGAATCCGTCCGTGAAGACTTCCAACAGGCGTTGCGGCGGATCATCGAACAACACCACCGAACGACGCAGTTCGTGTTGACGACACGCCAGCCTTCAAAGCTGATCGCACCGCTGCGCTCGCGCGCGTTCACGATTCCGGTGCGGACGCCCACCCACGACGAAATCGTCGACGTGTGC
This sequence comes from Halobacteriales archaeon YIM A00013, assembly GCA_025041195.1. Taxonomy (GTDB): domain Archaea; phylum Halobacteriota; class Halobacteria; order Halobacteriales; family Haloarculaceae; genus Halocatena. The sequence continues at coordinate 2,563,939 of JAKCFM010000001.1, read as the reverse complement.
ACGAACATCCTCGATACGGAAGGGATCGACTACGACGAAGACGGCGTCGAATACGTCGCTGGCTACGCGGGTGGCGACCTTCGAACGGCACTGCTTGCCTGTCAGACGACCGTAGTCTGTCACGAGACGCTCACCATGTCGAACGCCTACGACACGCTCGGTGGCGTTACACTGACTGACACCGTCGAGTCGATGCTCGATGACGCAGAAGCCGGTGACTTCACGGACGCACGAAAACAGCTCGATGAACTCCTCGTCGATCAGGGGTATAGCGGCGAAGAGATCCTCGCCGACGTCCTCACCGTCGCACGATCGCGATACTCCGGCGACGAACTGGCAATGGTCCATCAGCTGGCGGGCGACGTCGATCTCGATCTCACGGAGGGGACGAACGAGCGACTCCATCTTTCACGGCTGCTCGCAGAGCTAGGGGCGTGAGTATTCCGACAGATACCAAACGGTATCGACACCAGTCGAAGTGCGTGGGGTTCGAGATTACTGCTGGGGCTCGTATTTGACAGTCGTTGCCCACTCCTCGATTGTCTGTGTATTGCCATTCCCTTTGATGACGTTGGCACGCACCCTGACGGCTGCCTGCCCGCGCACGACGTTCTCGTTCGAGAGCATATCATTCGAAATCTCGAACAGTCGACCACGGCCAGGGGTGACATCGAGTTCGTCCGTCGTCCACTTGGCGTCATTAACCCAGATTTCGAACATGACTTCGTCCGAACCCTGAATCGTTTCCGACTCCGTTATCGGCGGCGTTTCGATCGCAAATGCGGAGACATAGCCATTTCCGTCCGGATCCTCGGTATCAACGATCTGGATCGAGCCGGCGGCCGGTGTTGGCTCCACTGTCGGCGTCGCCGTTTCGGTTGCCGTCTGTGTTGCAGTGTCTTCTTGCTCAGGTGTGTCGTCATCATCATCGTCTACATCAGTCTGCGTAGACTGCTGTGGCGTATCCTGTGGCGTTGATGGCTGCTGTGTCGTCGCGTCGGATCCGGCATCGCCACCGCCCGAGGATCCCGATCCAGGCAGTGGGATGCCAGTTCCGATCAACAATCCCACTAGCAAAAACAACACGCCCGCCCCCACGAGCATCATTTGAAGGAGTTTCTGACTGCTGTCATTCGAGGAAGCTCTCTGTCTCCCCCGTGGACTTCGACGTCGGCTCATTCGGTTTCCTTTTGGACTCATCCCGTATGAGCGCATCGTTGGCTCGATAGTCAAAAAGCCCAGTATGTTCGTCAGAATATGAATGCTGGAGATTATGCGTAGAAGTTGCCCCATAGCCCTTCAAACGCCAGTATTCCAGCAATATGTAGATCTTGGCTAGTGAAATTTTTGTTGGAGATTTGGCCGATTTCGATACGTATTCCAGGAGCTGACGGATTTCGAACCTACGAAGAGTGCGATGGGCCCTGCCGGATTCGAACCAGCGATCAATCCGTTATGAGCGGATCGCTTTGACCAGACTAAGCTAAGGGCCCGTGGTGGTAATTTTCGGTCAGCCCACTTTAACATGCCGGCCGACACCGGAGCCCTATTGGGTTTCTGCTGGCCGTCGCTCAACCAACACGCGACCAACCATCGACATGACAGTACGTTCGTCCACGGTAACGGTTGTACGGGCGAGAACGAGGCCGAGTTCGTCACTCCATGGCTGCTTGTCTTCGACAGTTCCAGTAACGGTAAGGGTATCGCCTGGTCGGACCGGTGCTGGCCAGCGGAGTTCGTCGATGCCAACGGCCCCCATCGCCCGCGAATCGTTCATTCCGTTTTCAACCATCACTTGCATGGTGAGTGATGCAGTATGCCAGCCGCTGGCGACGAGCTCGCCGAAAACGGAATCCTCGGCTGCAGATGGGTCGATATGAAACGGCTGCGGGTCAAACTGCTCGGCAAACTCGATGATTTCGTCCTGATCCACCGTTCTCGTTCCGAATTCGGTGGTCGTTCCGATCTCGATCTCCTCGAAGTAGCCCGTGTACATGCCACGCAGAACACACTGCAAACGCAAAATCGAACCGATATGCCCCGACGAGAGACATTTCATCCTTGAGCGCGACCATGTCGTATGAGCAGCCCCTCTGAAATTTCATCAGCACTCCATGCCGGCGCCGCAATCTACAACGACGGACAGTATCACGACGCCCACGACGCCTGGGAGTCGGTGTGGCTCGATCTCGATAGAGGCCCAGACCGCGATCTGTTACAGGGATTGATCCAATTCACGGGCGCAATCTATCACGGAACGGAAAAGAACTGGGACGGCACGTCCGGACTCGCCAGTTCGGCACAGACCTATCTCGATGGGCTCTCTCCAACCCATCACGGTGTCGATCTGAAACCGATCCGGAACTATCTCGACGCGCTTTCTAGCGCGCCAGAACGGATCGAAGACACCGACCCGCCGCCGATCCGCATCGACGACACGATCGTCACCTACGATCTGCTCTCATTCGACGCAGTTGCAATTGCGGTGCAAATCGTCTGCACCGACACTGACGATGCACTCCTTGAGCAGGCTATCCAGTTCGGAAAGAATGACCGTGACGATGGCCGGCCGACCAGTCCGTTCATCACGCTGGTGATCGATCTGCTCGTACGCGATCAGCCGGCCGTGGTCCAGCAACGACTGTCCGAACACGTTCGACGGCGTCGCTCGAAGGTAGATGACGTGAAAAATCTCTTCGAGTGATGCTCATTGGGGCGGTTCGACTTCGGCGAAATCGGCCGAATTGTCTTTCGGTGCGTACTCTAGACGCTCACGAGCTCGGTCGAGCGAGTAGAACTTCCGATCGTTGTCGGAGATCCCATAGACGATCTCAAAGCCAACGTCCGCAGTGATCGCACAGTCGAACAGATGCGCACAGTCGCGATACGAGAGCCACATCGCCTGTCCGCGCTCGTAATCGATCGGCGGATGGTCCTTGGTGAGATTGCCGATCCTGACGCAGATGACGCTGAGATCGTGTTCGTCGTGGAAAAAGCGGCCCAGAATCTCGCCCGCAGCCTTGCTCACACCGTATCGATTCGATGGACGGGGAAGTTCAGAACCATCGAGGCGGTAGGAATCAGCTGTCCGATAAATTTCCGGGGTGCGACTGGTCTCGTAATGCCCAACAACGTGGTTTGAGGAGGCAAAAACCACTTTCTCGACGCCAGTTTCGATCGCAAGCTCGTAAATCGTGTGCGCGCCGTCAATGTTGTTGGCCAGAACGCTGTCCCAGGGAGCCTCCGGTCTGGGATCGCCCGCCAGATGGATCACGACATCAACGTCAGCCATCGCTTCCCGAACAGCAGCTCGGTCGCTGAGATCAGCCACCGAGTATTCGTGGTCAGAATATGTCACTTCTTCATCTCGTCCGGTCGGTGGGGGCTCGCGATCGAGGAGCTGCCAGTCGTATTTTTGTCCCAAACCGCCGAGAATTGCACTGCCGACCCGCCCCGCAGCCCCCGTGAGCAACACCGACGTAGCCATTCAATTCGATAGATGAGTCTGTGCAGTAAGAATCGTGCGGTTTGCTCGGCGTTGTTTTGTAGAATAAATTTCAGAAAAACAAGACGGAAAAGTGACGAATCGAGCAGTGTTAGTTGGTAACCAGTCGAGCAAACGCAAGCGACCCTGAGACGTTGTCGATGTACGCTTCGACCACGTCACCTTCCTCTGCGCCAGGGACGAAAATGGTGTACTCGCCGCGTTCTGCAACGCCGTCACCTTTGCGTCCAGTTGAGACGATTTCGAGGGTGTAGGTGTTCCCCTCTTTGATCGCCTCCTGTTTGCTTGCCTGAGAGCTGCTCTGTCGCTTTGAGATCGGACGGAACGCACCACAGGCGTCACAGCGCAGCATTGGGGTACCGTCTTCTGTAACGAGTCGTGTATCGGGCAGGCCACACTCGGCACAGAGAACGTACGATTCGACGTAGGCGTCGATGACGGCCGCAAAGTCGCTGTCGGAAAACGAGCCGTTGTATCGACCAACGCCATCCGAAAGTTTGCCGTTTGTTCCGAAGTCTCTCTGGATGAACCGATGTACGTGGTCGGGTGGTCGCGAGACGGTCTGCGCGATGTCTTCAAGATTCGTCAACCGGGTAAAAGCCCCGTCCTTCTGGGCATTTGGATCAGGAATAGACAGCCGTTCGCCTTCAGATTGAATATCCGGAACCGCATCCATGGCTCTATCGAGACTCGATTCGTAATCCATACTGTACATGTGGACCTTTAGCCGTAAACCCGTTGCGAGATACACTGCCACATGGCAGGGGGCGAATCGCGCTCCATTTACTGTTGGAATCATGAGATAGCGTATGGATCCGACGGATCGGGAAACGGCCTGTTTCGAGGCCGGTATTAAATTTGGCACGTTGTATCATCAGTTTGCTGGCACACCCGTGAGTGAATCCTCCGCTTCGAGTCTCGAAACGGCAATTGAAGAGAGCGTAGAGAATCAGCCGGCCTGTACGGACGCGACCGTTACCATCCATACGGATCGACTGGAAACGACGCACGGTTACACCGAACTAACGGGAAAGTATCTCGATGTTCGGCTTCGGATCGAAACCGACGGAGCGGTTGTACACGCGGAGATGGCAATGGAGGATGGCTATCCACTGATGAACGTGGTTGATGTGACCGACACGGAGTGAGGTGATACGTTCGCCAGTTTCGTGTGCTTTGGGGGAGATATTTATACCGATAGACCGCAAACGCCCATCCATGAGTCAGGCGACGCTCGACGACGACGAACTGTTCGGCGAGGCAGCAACCGAAATTCAAGATGACGTCGAATCGAGTGTCACAGCTGCCTGGGAGGAACTCCCAGCAGTCGAGGCACTCTGGGAGACGAACGCAACGAACACGCTTGGGGCCCTCAATGGGCTCAACTCTGCACTTGAGACCACAGCAGCCACCGAGCACCTTCGAGATGCCAAAAAATGGTTCGTAATCGGACAGCGAGCGGACGCAATCGGAGAGACTGACGAGCTGGCCGCGGAGATTGAAACGCTTGAGACCACGATTGAAGCGCTCGATTCTGCACACGAAGAAGTCGAATCGCTGACGCGATCGCTTCCCGAGCTCAAGCAAACCCTCGAAGCCGAGCGCGAAACGGAGTGAGTTCAGGGCGCATCGGGCGCTTTGAGCCCACGTCGATCGACGGTTGCGAGCAGTTCGAGCAGAGCCTCGGTTGCTTCGGTGAGCAGTTCTTCACCGAGCGTCTCATCAGCCTGCGTTGGATCGCCAACGACGCCGTTGGTGGTGAATTCGATCGAATCGTACGCGAGATTCGTTCCTGACTGATACTCTCCCCAGTATTCGACACCGTCGGCAGCGGCTGCTTCGAGTTCCTCAGTTTTGATCGTCTCAGGCGCAATCTGGCTAATCAGCGCTGTTTCGAGCGTGCCGCCGTGGCCCATCCGTCCGGACACCGCCTCGAACCACGTGAATGGGGCGACGTACGCCGGATTATCGCGTGTTAGACGGGCACAACATTCTCGAAGGGCATTCACGTTGCCGCCGTGGCCATTGACAACCACGACGCGAGAACAGCCGTGATAGAACAGGCTCTCGATGGTTTCGCTGACGTAGGCTCTGAACGTTGACGATGACACCCATAGCGTGCCGGGAAAATGGCGGTGTTCTTCGGCGATTGCGACCGGGACGGTCGGGGCAACCACAGCCTCACCATCATACTCCTCGGCCGCCGCTGTGGCGATTGCCTCCGCAATGAGGCTGTCCGTTCCGAGTGGTGCGTGTGGCCCGTGTTGTTCGGTCGAGCCAACAGGCAACACGGCGAGATCCGGCGCCTCCTCCTCGACATCCGTCCACGTACTCTCCGAAAGCTGCATACCACTGTAAGGGGCTGCAGCCTGTTTAAACGAATGGGCCGATTGAAGAGTGTTCTGCAGTTACATACCAGATGCGTTAGTCCGTGAGTTCCGTTCGTGCCTGGCGTCGACTGGCCCGTTCGATGAACTCCTGTGGAAGGTCATCGATTTCGCCCGCCTGCACCCCCCAGAGATGTGAGTATAGGCCGTTGTCCTCCAGCAGCTCGTCGTGGGTTCCCCGCTCGACGATCCGTCCGTCATCGATCACGATGATCAGATCTGCGTCTTTGATCGTCGAGAGCCGATGGGCAATCGCGAACGTGGTTCGATCCTCTGTGAGTCGATCAAGCGACCGCTGGATGAGCATCTCCGTCTCAGTGTCAACGTCGCTGGTGGCTTCGTCGAGGACCAGCAATGTGGGATCTTTCAGCACGGCGCGTGCGATCGAGATTCGCTGGCGTTGCCCACCGGAGAGTTTCACCCCGCGTTCGCCAACCTTCGTCTCGTAGCCATCAGGTAGCTGCGTGATGAACTCGTGGGCTTCTGCTGCTTTTGCTGCTTCCACGATTGCCGATCGGTCAGCGTCAAACGAGCCGTACGCTATGTTCTCTTCGACCGTTCCGTAGAACAGGAATGTGTCCTGGCTGACGTAGCCGGTGTGCTGACGGAGGCTCGGAATCGTTACGTCTCTGATGTCCTGCTCGTCGATTCGTATCGTTCCATCGTCAACATCGTACATCCGGAGCAGTAGTTTCAACACGGTTGATTTTCCCGCGCCGGTCGGGCCAACGAGCGCGACCGTTTGTCCGCCCTCGATCTCGAACGAGATGTCTTCGACGATCGCCTCATCGCCGTAGCCAAACGTCACCGAATCGTACGCAACCGTTCCGTCTTCTACCGCAAGGTCGTCCGCCGCCGGATCCTCCTCGATCCGACTCGGTTCGTCCATTAGCCCAAAGATCCGTGCCGCGGACGCGTATGCCCGCTGGTACATATTGATGATCTGTCCGAACTGCGCCATTGGCCAGATGAATCGCTGGGTGTAGAGAATGAACGTGACGAACTCGCCCGGGAGCAATCGTCCCGAGAGAAACCACGGTGCCGTGCCGGTCGTCTGGTAGGTGAGCACCCAGTAGCCACCCACGACGAAGGTGAGAACGAATCCAAGTCCGGCGATGACCCTGAGTCCCGGGAAGAATTTGATGCGGGTTTCGATCGCATCCCAGTTTGCATCGAAATACTCCTGGGAGACTCCATCAACGCGGTCTGATTCGTACGACTCGGTGTTCGTTGTTTTGATCACCTGGATGCCACCGAGATTGTTTTCGAGTCTGGAGTTCACCTGGCCGACTGACGAGCGGACATCGGCGTATTTTGGTTGGATTGCCTGCACGAACTTGTAGGTGAACAGCCCGATCAGCGGCACTGGAAACAGCGCGATGAGCGCGAGCTGCCAGTTGAGCGTGAGCAAAATGACGCTGATCCCAACGACCATCACGGACAGTCGGAAGGCCGAGTTCATCCCTTCGTTGAGGAATTTCTCTAGCCGATTGACGTCGTTCGAAAGGACGCTCATCAGCTCACCGGTCTGTTTGTCGGCGAAAAAGTCCATGTTCAGCCGCTGCATGTTGTCGTAAGTGTCGGTGCGGATGTCGTGCTGGATCGTCTGTGCAAACGAGTTCCAGCCCCAGTTGCGGATCCAGTGGAATGCAGCACCGCCGAAAAACGACGCGGCGATGAGTGACGTCAGCAACAGCAGTTGATCGCCCTGTGCGGTTGGTAGCCACGACTGTGGGACGATGACCAGATCGAATGATTTCGTGTTTCTGAAAACGGCATCCACTGCCAGTCCGAGCAACAACGGCGGAAGTAGATCGAGGATACGAGCGGCCACGCTCGCGGAAACGCCGCTCACCAGCGCCCGCCGATTTCGCCGCCCGTATTTGGCGAATAGCCGTCGCATTGGACTCGTCGCGTTTTCCCGTTGTTCTTCAAACGGGTCGTCGTCCTCTGCGGAAAAACTCATTACAGAAGATAGTGAGGACGTGAGTAAAAGCGTTGGTTAGCTGTGACAGCAGTTCCCACTCGCTTGCTGATTAGCCACTACGAAGTTCGTGACAGTCACGACAGCGTGCCTCATACGTTTCTTCTGCGCCGACGACGATCGTCGGGTCGTCGTAGTGCGCGGGATCGCCCGCTACCAGTCGTTGATTTCGGGTTGCTGGATCGCCACACTGGGTGCAGACCGCCTGGAGTTTTTCGACGTATTCAGCCCGACAGGCGAGCGACGGGAGGGGTTCAAACGGTTCGCCGCGGAACGTCTGGTCGGTGCCGGAGATGATGACACGGTGACCATCGTTCGCCAGTCGTTCGCAGACTTCGACCAGCGCGTTCGAGAAGAAGTTTGCCTCATCAATCGCAACGACCGAGTCGGGCACAACGTGCTCAAGGAGCTCGTTAGGGTTTGCGTCATCGACGACAGTCGCGGTCCAGGTTGCGCCCGTGTGCGTATCGATTGTTGCTGTGCCGTAGCGGTCATCGATCGCTGGGGTGAACACGTCGATCGCCTGCGAAGCGATCTCAGCGCGTCGGATTCGTCGCAGCAGCTCTTCGGTTTTCCCCGAGAACATACAGCCGGTGATCACTTCGATCCACCCGCCGTTGGTGATCGCGTTCATACCGGGAAAGTGCGAGACTTCCCAAAAAGACTGTCGTCAGAATGCCCGAACCAATCACAGTGAGCTGGCAGGTATGGGGGTCACACTTCGCCGTCGATCTGCACGCGATCGCCGGTTGAGACGCCGTTTCTGGTGGTCCAGTTGTACGGCACTTCGAGCACGTATTTTCCACGGCCCGGGTATTCGAGCGTGTTTCCGTCGACGCCAGGGTCGGGTTTCGGTGCGTGATGGATCGTAGTGATTCGGTTATCGGCCCCGATGTAGACGATATCGATGCCAAAATCCATTTTTCGCATCACGTAGGTGTGGTTTTGCTCCTGGTCGTAGGTGAACAGCATTCCTTCGTTTGGTCCGAGCTGGTCGGTCTCGCTCAGCCCGACGTAGCGTTTCTGACGGGTGTCTGCGATCCGTACCTCGACGTGGTGGCGATCGCCGGCTGTGGAGTTTGTGATTGTGACGGTGGTGGTGTCGTAGTCGCCTGTTTGCGGGGTGATGTAGGGGACAGAGACGTAGCCCATTGCTCCAAGCGCAATGATGATGGCGGCGATCGTCACGATCGCTCCGAGCACACGGAGGCCCTGGCGCTGCATACCCAGCGTTGGTGGGATGTGGGGAAAGGTTTCCCGACATCCTTCTATTTGAAGTGACAGTTCGGTCGGCTAACCACGAAACAACAAGCGTTATTCCGGCGGGGTGTGTTGATTTGGTAGATAGGGTCCGTGGTCTAGTGGTTTATGACGCGTCCCTTACAAGGACGAGATCGGTGGTTCGACTCCGCCCGGACCCATGTTGCGGTTTCAGTCGTGGCGATTCGAAACCCTTTTTCAATTACCCTCCATTGATCTGAGTAAGCCGCCTTAGCTCAGACTGGGAGAGCACTCGACTGAAGATCGAGCTGTCCCCGGTTCAAATCCGGGAGGCGGCATTTTTGGAATCGCGAACGGAGTGAGCAATGGAGAAAATGGTGCCGAGCGTGATTTGAATCAGACAAGACGCGCGCAGCGAAGCGAGCACGTCTTGGCGAGGTTCAAATCCGGGAGGTGGCATCCGCATTTTACTCGCGCCAGATTCAATGGATGGAATCGATGTATGGCAATTTCTCCGCAGATTCCCGAATTAGATTTCATCCTGGTTCAGCTCGCGCACCAACGCCTTGAGACACTTCTTCCTACATTTGAAACTGAACGCGCTTAGATCTTGATGTCGTCGCAGAGGAGTGTCGAAAAAAGCTTTGATAATATGTGCCAGATAAATCCCATGAAGACTTTTACCACTACACTATACAATTCACCTATGGGTCACGACCCCGACCGAATCAAGGTATGTCCAGAGTGTGGGAGCGATAGTCGAAATCGACTCAATAAAGAGAGAGTTCCGGGAGGAGCAGACAGGTATGAATACGAATGCAAAGATTGCGGGAATGAGTGGAGGACGTAACGACCGTAGAGTTCAAATTCAAGCCAGACCTCTCACTCTCCATAGCCGCTCTAAGGCTATTCAAGAACTATCGAGCAGAATACGATTGCTCGCCATTGAATTGCCCTCTCATCGCGCTCAGTGAATCTTAGAAATCACTATCCTTATGAAGGCCCACTACTCTTCGAGTTCACCGACTTACCCACTCTCCGAGTCAGCCAGTACGCCAACACTCCGAAGCATCTAGAAATTCGCTTTGCCACGATTCCGAATCTCATCCAGAAGAGTAGCCTCTATCACCTTGCTACCGTGTTCGGTGTTGATGGTCTCGCCAGGCATCGATAGCTTGGCAGACTTCGGCGTTCATCGCGATGATTCGCTCTCCCACGTCCCCGTTCTTGAGTGGAGTCCCCGAATCTGACCGATTGTGGATAATCAGGCATTCACACACTTCATCGTATTCATCGGTATACAGCGCGTGCAAGACCCCTCGAATCCCAGTTTGCATTAGAATCTCCATGATGACATGAGAGCGAAACTCATACTCGAACTTCCGCTGGTATTCGATGAGTGCCTCGTCTCGGCCTATTTTAAGGATAGATTCACACTGCACGTCGGTCTTGTCGAGACTTGGCATAAGAGCCTCAAATTTCTCGTGATGGTACGGCTCAACTGCGTCGATGGATCTACTCCAGCGAATGAAGATTCGGAGGGTGGGTTGACTCTCAATCGATACCGGCTTCAAATCATCATCGTCTCTTCGCCAAGTCTTGTATCGCTGAAAGTCCCGCCGGAGAGATTATTCAGGAACTCAATTCCACCAATCTCGCGACACCAGCGGATGAAACGCTTAAGTCGGTAATGATAGCCATCGAGGATCGATTACAATACTTTCTGGTTCCGCGCGTCGAAGTACATCTCCTTCGCCGTATCCGGCGAAATGGGTTCGAGTTCGACCTTCGTCATAGGATTTAACGAATCGCCCTATAAGCGTTTGAGTGAGTTGTCTCCAGCCCCACGAGCGAAGCGAGCTGGGCTACGGAAGGCGAGCGCAGCGAAACCTTACGGAAGTTCAAATCCGAGCCGGCATATTCTGCGGCTGTGAACAATGTGAACAACTGAAGTAACGAGCCGGAGGGATTTGAAGCAAGGCGGAGTGACTGCGGGTCAAATCCGGAAAATGATTTTGGCGAAATAGAGGTGATCAATTCTCAAATTTCCTTACAAATCATCTTCACTAAATATCAGTCTTGCACTGTTCTCTTCGAGCCATTCAGCCTTCGTTTTGTAGTCGGTAATGTATTCTCCAACAAGTTGCCAGAATTCTCGTCCGTGGTGCTGTTCGGTGAGGTGTGCGAGTTCGTGAACGACAAGATAGTCGACGATTTCCGGTGGTGCCATGATAAGCCGCCAGTTCAGACTGATCGTCCCATTCGTCGAACAACTTCCCCATCGTGTACGCTGATTACGGAGTTCTAGGGTCTTGTAGCCTACATCCATCCGATTGGCGTACTGATCAACGCGATCAGTAAGGTGGTTCCGTGCATGGCTTCGATAGAAGTTTTCTAGCGCTTGTTTCACCGATGACTGCTCGACAGCACACTGTCGGAGACGAATCGAATTCTCAGTTATCTCGTTTTTCCTACAAGATTCGATCACGAGTTCCCGATCTTCACCCAGATACGGAAAGTAGTTACCAGCCTCGAAATTCCGATCAGGTGCTTGTTCTCGATAGCTGTCGTAGCTCCGTTGTGTCTCGATGACCCACGCTGCATTCTCTTCAAGCAACTTCGTTGGCTGAACGTCCTCGGCCTCGGGGATAACAACCGTCACGCCGTGAATATCGATATCGATCCGAGGATCCGTGGCGTCAGCACTATGACGTACCTCGTACTTGAGGGAGTTTCCCAACAAGTCAATTTCTCGGCATTGGAACCTATTCATAATTCTCGATGCAGTAGTTTCGCATCGTGTCTATGATTCCATCGTCTTCCCGTATCAAATGTCCCAGGTCGTAGTCTTTGACCAGTACGTCCAATAGAATACGCTCGATTTCTGTGATGGTCTGTTGGTTTGTCTTCCATCCGTGATACTTTCGGTCGACACGTTCGTGGAACTGTGAGACGATCGTTTCAGCAACGGCTTCGGCCTGGGCTTCCGAGTCAATCCCCTTGGGGGTCTCTTCAGTCAAGTGCGTGTAGATGGCAAACTCCGCGTCATCCATCCCCTGCTCTTCGGCCTCGTCTTCCACATCAAGGACCGCTTTTTCGACTGACTTCAGCGCCGCAACCGCCTCAGGATCGCCGATGGCGTCGCCTTGCCAGCGTTCGACGATATCAGTAACACGCTCGCTCAAACGCTTATAGCGGGGATTTTGGTTCTCACGTGGGTGCAAATGTTCTCGGGTCGCATGGGCAATCTGCGAGGCCTTTACGCCGGGAGTATCCAACCCTTCTACGTCCGCGAGGTACTCCTCCCCGAGCTTGTAGGTCGGAAAATCGCGCTTTATTTTCTCGATTTCGATATTTTCACTGATAATCTCCCGCGTTTTCTCTCGCATGTTCGCTTCGGGATCGTCGTCGCCCGCTGTCGTCCGTTTGAACGCAACGTGTATCCGGCTGAGCCACTTGTAGTTACGTTCAACTCCTTTGTTTACGAGTCGTTTGTCTGGAGCAACGGCTTCGTAGAGGTTCTGGAGTCGTCGAAATCCCTGTTTGAATGTGCGTCGTTCTGGATGAGTACTGACGCGCTCGACGGCTGTGGAAACGGCTTCCTGGGAGTCATCTTTTGGTATATTCTCAAAGACCGCCATGACCGTCTCCAATTGCTCAATGAGCTCGTCATACAGTTTGTCCTTATCGCGGGCAGCGTAGGCTCTCGTTTCAGCGTCGTAGTCCAGAGCCTCATCTACGTTCTTGAAGACACCCTGGAAATCCACGATCTCACCATTTTCCTTTCCCTCGGCGGGTCGGTTCGTTCGCGCGATCGCTTGCATGAGGGTGTGGTTTTTGATGTTCCGATCCAGATACATTGTCTTCAAAATCGGCGCATCGAAACCCGTCAACAACATGTTGTGGACCACCAGCAGCTTCGGCGTTTTTTCATCAGCTTCTTTGTCAGTTCGTTTGAACGCTGTTATGATGTCGTCACGTTCCTCGGGATCAGTTTGAAACTGCTGGATCAGGTCGGGATCATCGTTGGTTGAGGAGTAGAGAACTTTCACCTCATTCTCGCCACGGCGTTCGATGAGTCGCTTACCGTACATTGCCGCCGATCGACGGCTCGGCGTGACAACCATCCCCTTCCAGCCGTTCGGCGCGACGTGTTCCTCGTAGTGGCCATCGATCTCCTCGACAGCGTGGTCAACTCGAGGCTCAATTTCAGCGAGATCGGTGGCAGTTACCTCTTTACGTATAACTGCTTGTTTTTCCTCGGTGGAGAGGCCCTGAAACTCGTGTTCGAATCTCTCATCGAGGCCCGATTCGTCGATGTTCCACTCCATATCGTGGCGGAGCGTAAAGTACACAGGGAGAATTAATTCATCATCAATGCCCTGTTTGATCGAATATCGGTGGAGGTAATCTTCTCCTTCGGGTGAGAATTCGCGGAACGTGTTGCGATCCTTGTGGCGTTGGCCTTCCCGAACTGGTGTTCCGGTGAATCCGAAGTGGTAGCTGTCAGGGAGTGCAGCATCGAGGCGACTTCCGAGGTCGGCCTCCATGAATCGATGGGCTTCGTCGCTCATGACGACCACCTCGTCGTTGCCTTGCGTGTCGGGCTCGACATCCTGGAATTTCTGGATGGTCGTGAGGACGAGCTCACTCTGGCCGTCTTCGATGAGCCGTTCGAGGTGGTCGATGCGCTGTGCCCTGGTCCACTGCTCTAGTGAGAGATTCCCCAGTTGATCGCGCATCTGGCTGTCGAGCTTATCCGTGTCCACGACGATGAACACCTGCGGGCTGTTGATGGCGTCTCGTGATAGCAGGTTCTGGGCGGCGTACAGCATCGTGAAGGATTTTCCCGATCCCTGGGTGTGCCAGACGAGACCGCGCTTGTGCTCGCCCTCACGGACGCGGTCGAGGATTGCGTTGACCGCGTAGTACTGCATGTAGCGCGGGATGATCTTCGCGTCGCCACCGGCTCGCCGTTCGTAAAAGACGAAGTTCTTCAGCAGGTCGAGGACGGCATCGGGATTGCAGAGGGCGTTGACCGCCTGTTTCATCTCGTTATCGTCGGTGTGCTCTTCGGGGGCGTCGTTCCACGGTTCGTAGAACGCTTTGGGTGCGCCGACCGCGCCGTAGCGCAGTTCCATCGTGTCGGCAGCGACGTTGAACAGGCCGGGGACGAACAGCCGTGGAACCGATGTCTCGTAATCGTGGAGGTCGCGGACCGCATCGTGCCAGTCGTTGTCCTGTGTGAGGCCTTTCAGTTCCATCGTCACCAGCGGGATCCCGTTAACGAACAGGCTCACGTCCGGGCGGATGGTCGTTTCTCTGGAGATTGAGAACTGATTGACGGCGTGAAAGCGGTTGTTCTCGTGTTCGTCGTGGTCGATCAGGTGAATATACCGTGTTTCGCTCGTTCCGTCCTCGTTCGTGACTGTGAATGATTTGCCTTTCGTGAGCAAGCGGTGAAACGCGCGGTTCCCGTCCATCAGGTTCTCGGCGTCGAGATCGCGTTTGAGCGATTCGATAAACCGCTTGGCGTCGACTTCTGAAATGTCGTTAATCGTGGTGATCCGTTCTTCGAGCAGCTCCCAGTAGATCACTTCGTGGCTCTGGCGGTTGTAGGCGTCATCAAGAACCGTCGCGCCACGGCTGCCGTCCTGTCCGTGCGTTTCCCACCCACAATCAGATAGCCACGATAATAATGATTGTTCGACACCACTTTCGGAGGGAATGCTAACCATGTTGCCTGATTTCGTCAGGCACCGCTATGGATGTGTCGGTTGTGCGGACTTTCCCGGAGAGAAGATCTTGCATGAGGGATTTTTTGAGGCGTTGGAATTGCTGTTTTTCCTTTTTGTGTGAGTCAATAAAATTGCTTATCCCATTAACAGCTGTCACTATTTTCTCTTGATCATCACGAGGTGGCTTTGGCAATTCAACCTTTTTTAGCTGATTCAAATTCACTCGCAATCTTCCACTCCCACGAATATGTGCTGCTGCCTGTTTCCAGACGGGATATGAATTTAGACAGTACATGATGAATTCATCGACGAATTCTTCATTCGGAGTTAGCTTTACTACATCTGCACATCCAAGCATATAATGGTCATACTTACTTGGTAATATACATGATCTTGCTACCGGAGATGCCATTTTGGCGATGAACAAGTCCCCAGGTTCTGCACTGTGTCGTTCTAACTCTGTATAAATTTCCTCAGTAATATATCGAATATTGCTGTCACAGTACCACCCTTCCTTAACGTTCTGTAGCTGTAGTATTCGTGCGAATCCATCCTCCACGAACTCTTCAGCCTTGAGACTTGATCCGAACGGTCCATCAACAAAAGAGCCTTCCTGTTTACTTGCGGCATCTTCTAATTTCACTTTATCCCAGTTATTAGGAATATTACCAAGGGCTGTTGGTGACGACGATTTTGAAATTTTATTCAAAATATTCTCCTGGATAACCCCTTTCTTAACCTTCTCCGCTTGATCAACAATTTCTTCTGTCTTCTGAATCGCTTGATCAACGTTGTGGAGTACGGTGGCGATTTTGCGCTGTTCTTCGGGATGTGGGACAAGAGCGTTTAGACCATAGGCGTCGTTCCGATTCAATCCAGGTATCGCAGAAGCAGCATTTAGCCTTTCTAATTGGAGATTTTGAAGGAGATAATAAAGAAAGCGTAGGTTCTGGCTGGTCTCTTCACTGGTTATATAGTATGTTGTGTCTATTGGCCAGAAAGGGCTCTCACTAAATTCGAATTTGCCAATCGAACCCTTCCGTCCTAGCACGATTCCGGGGCTGTCAACAGCCGCTTCAGAATGAGTGTCTACTTGTCCATTAGAACCATAAACAGGGATATCACCAACTTGGCGGCTATTAGAGGGTAGATTATCACCGTATTCGAGTGATAGGATCTCACCGAGCTTCGAAAGGTCCCACGATTTAATTGGGGACTCTTCAAGTTGTTGTAACTCACCAATACCAACCACCTCAACACTCTGTTTCTCCGTTACTTCTTTTTCAGTCTGACCGAACTCATCCAACGTAGCCTTCTCACTCATAGTTCAACGCCTCCATGTGCTGGTTCATTCGCGACTCAATTGCCGCCCGCTCCTCCTGCAGTTCCCGCAACTTCCCAAGCTCTTCAGCAACGTCAATCTCCTCTTCCGGCTCGGTCGTATCGACATAAAGCGCAATGTTCAGGTTGTAATCGTTCTCCTCGATCTCCTCCAGCGGAACCGTCCGACTCACGCGCTCCTCCGTTTCCCACCCCCGAAAGTTCTCGATAATGTGGCTGAGACCCGCCTCGGTCAACTCGTTCTGATTCGATAGCTCATCGTAAAACGCCTCATCAGCCGCGTGAATGAACTGCACTTCGTCTTCACGCTCGTCCGGCTTGTCGGTATTCAACACGAGGATCGCCGACGGAATCGAGTTGTTCTGAAAGAGGTTCTCGGGTAACCCGACGATCGCCTCGACCAGATCCGACTCCAACATCGGCTTTCGATACCGTTTCTCGTGCTTGCGAAACAGCACGCCGTGGGGAATGACGATCGCCGCCTTTCCGTCAGTGCCATCCTTTTCGGGCGTCTTCAACTGCTCTGCCATGTGCATGATAAAGGCGTAATCGCCTCGATCAGCCCTGGGAAGCTTCTCGTGCCAGTCGAACCGTCCCCACGGATCGTCTTGCAACTCGCTTTTGGCCCAATCCGAGGAAAATGGGAAGTTTGCCAGCACCCGATCGAAGCGCGTGAGTTCCTCCTCGCCCGTAAATTGCGGATTTGATAAGGAATCCTCACGCTCGATCGTGCCGTTCAACCCGTGAATCGAGAGGTTCATCGTCGCAATCGCGGCGATGTCGGGATTGACCTCCTGACCGGTGAACGTCAGCTTCGAGGGATCGCCGCCCTGCTCCTCGCGATAATATTCGGCCGCCTCAATGAGCATTCCACCCGATCCCACGGTCGGGTCGTGGAACGTATCGCCGTCCGCAAAATCATCAACCAACCGAACACACAGCCGAACGATGTGGGGCGGCGTGAAAAACTGCCCGCCAGATTTACCCTCTTCTTCCGCAAAATGGCGAACCAGATCCATGTACGCCTCTCCGAGCATGTCCGGGGGCACGCTATTGCGGTCGAGATCGTGCTTCGAGAGATGTTCGACGAGCCGTCCGAGACGGTCATCGTCCAGCGCGTCGGCGTCAATGTAGTCTGCGCGAAATACGCCCGCAAGCTCCGGATTTGCCTCGGTCAGCGCACCAAACGCCTCGTTTAACGCTTGATCGACGTTGTCGCTAACTGATCGAAGATCATCCCACAGATACCCATCTGAAACGACGGGGATGTCGTACAAATTCTCCCGACGGGCGAACTCCTCGCCGTATTCTTCGACGTTCTGCGAATGCTGCTTTTCGAACTCATCAGAGATGGACTTGTAGTAGACCAGCGGAAGAATGTACTCCTTGTAATCCGTTGGATCGACCGCATCCCGAATTATGTCCGCACACTTGAACAGATGAGATTCGAGTTCATCGAGGGAAAGAGTCATACTCCAACTGTTTCAAGCGATGATGATATATTCTCCGGAACCGTGCCGAAGTGATCGAGCAGGAGGACAACGCGCTACCTATCGTGCCATTTCAAGGATGTATCTTTGATAACATCCTACCGCACAACAACCGTCTTGGCGACCCTGTCGCCCAACCGTTGTTGTCGATCAGATAGAACAACAAGAACGATCCCGATAATATACACCAGTGGGAGATAATCAACGAGTCGCAACACGTTACGCACAGCAGAAGCTCGCAACGTGAGCGGAGATCCATCGGCAGCCGTTACCTCAATTTTTACCAGGAATTTCCCGAGCGTTTTTCCAAACTGCCACTCCAGAACCGTATGGTAGCCAATCGAAAGGGAAAGCCAGAGAAGTAGTGCAATAGTCGCGGGCGTTCCAGTCAGGTACGTTTCCGATCCAGTGGGTGTCGACTGCGTTTCTCCAGTGATTGCACCAACGATTGAGATGGCAATCATCAAAAACGCAAACCAGACAAATGTATCAATAGCCATCGATACGCCACGAATACCAACACCACACACCGTCGGCGAGGAAGAATCTTCGGCACTCATACAATTCTCAGTTTTCCTGTTGTGTGTATAGTACCTATGGTGTACGAACACAGGCGCACCCAGTATTATCCCATTGCTCGGTGAACTAGCGCCCGAGTCATGGCTGAGGGCTACGACACCGCAGACGTTGTGACGATCACGCACGAAGAAGATCCGAATCCGAATTCGGCCACCCGATTTGCGTTTCTCACGGACGTGCTCAACTGCGAGGAGGTGCGCATCAACAGCTGTACGATCGCACCAGGCGAGAAAGGCCCGTACCACAAGCACGAAACGCAAGAGGAGCTGTACGTCGCACTCGACGGTCCAGGACAGCTCGTTATTGACGGTGATGCGGTTGAAATCCCGGAAAACGGCGTCGTCCGTGTTCCAGCTGAAACACCCCGCAGGTTCGACAACCGATCAAATGATGAGCAGCACTGGCTGATGATCGGCGCGCCACCGGTCGGATCGAACGACAACATGGGAGAAGCAGTTCTCGTCGAGGAATAGAACGCAGACGACAGATGAGCATTTTAAATTGAAGAATTTTTGAATAGGAACGTATTATCTACTGTCTCGCTGGTCAAAATACGCTGGGTGAGGACGGTGCTTCTTCCTCTGGGGAAGCTGTAACAACGATCCATCATATTGATCCATTGCGTCAAATCCCTCCAGATCAGGATGATCATTGACTGAAATAGTGAATTCGGGGGTGATATCAAACCATCCGTTTTGGAATCCCCAATGGTGTCGATGACAGAGAACAAGACCGTTCTGTAACACGGGAGGACCTCCCTGCGCTTGAGAGAGAATGCGTACAGCCTTCAAATTATGCGATCCATGGGGAGATTCGATGCGGATTCCACAGATCGCACATCCGTGATATATCTCATGAATGGCCGCTCGAAACGCGGCTTCACGGGTTTCGGGATCGAACGGTTCGAACCGTGAATCGTCAAGATAAACCGGAAGGTCATCCCTAGAGAGCCGTAATAACGCGCTCACCGCGTCCTGGCGTACTTTCTCGGTTGCAGGGGCGCCCCCATCCGACGGATGATCAGCTGCTGGGTCTACGGTGTGGAGATACGACTCGAAATCCCGATGCTTGTCCAATAGAGGTTCAAGGACTTCTTTCTGGAGGATCTGGACGGGCTCCGCATCAAACGCTATGGGGAGAGAGTCAGCAATATCTGATTCTGGGATACAAACCTCCGTTACAGGCGAACCGACGATCAAATATGGCCGCGGAGACTCAATTCCACCACTCCGAATGCCGTCTTCGTACTCAACCCATAACTCCTTCATTCCGTCGGAATCACGAATTGTCGTGGTTACCGAAATATAATGGGTAATGGTCCCTTCCTGAGTGCAGAACAACACCCCATCATTTTCTGATAGCGCTTCCCAGAGTGGTTTGTTCTTCTGCGTTACGCCCCAAACAGTACAGGGATCAGGAATATCTCCCGTTTCGGTCGCTAAGCAGTCGGGAGAGACCGGTTCAGAAACGGACTGTTCAAAACAATACTGCTGTGTTTCGCTCGCATGCGTCCGTATTATTGCCAAACTTCCGAATGTGGATTCTTCCTCATAATTACCGTCCATATATTCATCAATAATTCTTTTACCAATGGATTGCCACGAGGAATGGTGATTTTTGATATCGATCTTGATGCCGTGTGGTTCACGATACTCGAACACGTGCGGATTCGTATCGAAAAATTCCCGGATGACAGATTCAGGAGCGTGTTTACCATCAAGATAGTAAATTGCATTCGAAGGATTGGTGGAGCCCGAATTGATGGTAAATTTCCACATTCCACGGTTTCTATCCTTCGTACTCCGCCCATTCGGTAGTTCCGAGGAGGGAGTTGGCCCGTCAGCACGGAGCTTTTTGATGTTAGCCGACCCCTTTTTATCGTCAGGAACTGCTACTGAACTGAATCTGTACTGTTTTTCGTCTGGTTCGATATCTGCAGCTTCTAGCGCCAGGACAAATGATTCGAATTCGTCCTGATAGAGCTCAAAGGGGTACTGGCCATGCGCTTCGATATCTACCCGTCTGGGTGGACGATCAATGTTTTCATCAACATTTTTTAATTCATCTATCAAATCCTCCCTATCAGCATCGAGCTCAACCCCGTGTGTCGGCTGGATATTTGCTTCAAGGAGTGCGTCATGCCAACTCCCAAATGTCTTTTTGTAGTAATATGGAGAGTACGGTCCCTCATCGTCCATTTCTCGGATGGTGGGGGTACCATCGACCGCTTCAGCAAATGTCTGTAAGCTATTGATAAGTTCGTCTTCTGGAGGAGCCCCTGCCATTGGTTATTGTATGTAATTATAACTAATAAACGTATTATCTTGATTCTACTCTCCATACTAATCAACGAACGCAAACGGCTGGCCCTCTGAGAGAACGCACGATGGAACTTCGGTTTCTGGGTGGCGCTGGCGAGGTGGGTCGCAGTGCCATCCTCGTCAATGAGACGATTTGCTTGGATTTTGGCATGGCCGCAGAGACGCCACCGCGCTATCCGGTGGGCGACATCTCGCCCGAAGCGGTCATCGTCTCACACGGCCACCTGGACCACGTTGGCGCGCTGCCAACACTCATGTCCGGCAGCGATCGCCCAGAAATCCACTGGACGCCACCAACACGAGAGCTGGCACACGTGCTCGCACGCGATACGCTGAAGCTCCACGGCCACACGCCGAGCTGTCCGTTCACGAGCACGGACGTGGGTCGAATGCGCCCACAGTCGCACGTCCACGGCTACGACGAACCGTTCACCGTCGCTGACCACGAGATCACGCTGTTCAACGCCGGCCATATCCCAGGGAGCGCCCACGTGCTGGTCGACGACGGCGAAACCCGACTGTTCTACACCGGCGACTTTCACACCGACGAGCAGCGTCTTGTCAGTCCCTCGACCGCCAGACCGGATGCCGACGTGCTGCTCTGTGAAACAACCTACGCCGACGTAGAACACCGCCCACGGAAGGAGGTCGAACGCGAATTCATCGAGTTCGTCCGCACCCGAACGTACGATGGCGGCACCGTCGTCGTGCCCGTCTTTGCAATCGGGAGAACACAGGAGCTAGAGCTCGTCTGTGCGGCGAACGATATCAACTGCTATGTGGATGGAATGGGTGTCCACGTGGCCAATCTGCTCAGCGACTATCCGAGCTTTCTCCGCGACCCAGCAGCGTTCAATCGCGCCACGTCGAACGCCAGGGTCGTGACTGGAACGGATGGAACGCGACGCCAGATTGCAGACGGAAACGAGACAATACTCACCACCGCCGGCATGCTCACCGGCGGGCCGGCGATGACCTACCTGCCGGCCGTCCACGACGATCCAACGAACGCGATCGCGTTCACTGGCTACCAGGTAGACGGGACACCCGGCAGACAGCTCATTGACACCGGTCGTATTGCACTCAACGAACGGGTGCTGCCAGTGAGCGCTCGCGTCGATCGGTTCGATTTCTCGGCACACGTGGATCGACCCGGACTCAAACGGTTTCTGGACGACTACCGCGACGCAACAGTGCTCTTAAATCACGGCGACGATCCCGCTGCGTTTGCGAGCGCGCTCAGCACTGATGGCTTCAACGCCAGTGCTCCCGAACTGAACGAGACGATCGTCGTCTAGGACTGCTGTGCGGATTCGACGGTTTCTGCACACTCAAGGAGTTCGGTGGCCAACGTTCTGGCTTGCGCTGCAGACAGCGTCACCGAATCGGCGTGGGCTTCGAGTCGATCGAGGTCCGTGTTGTCGAGTTCGAGCTGTAACTCGACGTGGTCCGGATTGGACCGTGGCGTGCTGACGTTGACGATCGCCATCGCCTCCTCTTCGAAGCCGTGACCTTCGGCCACGCCATCGAGAAGATCCAGCGTCGTAAACGCATTGACCGTCATGATTCGATCGGGCATACGAACAGAAAGGTTCGCCGAGGGGTAAAGTGCCGTGGTCAGTCGTCGGCGGGTGCGGGCGCGTTCTCCAGCGCGTCGTTCTCCGCGTACGGATACCACGTCATCTTCGTGTTGTGCATATACGGATCCTCGTAGCTGGTCTCTTTGGGCTCAGCCAGCGATTCGAGCTCGTCCGTCGTTTTCGAGGCGATGAACTCCCGGAAGCTCTCGCCGTCGGTTGCTTCGGCGTAGGTCGCAAGCAGGTTCTCGATGTAGCCCGGGACCTCATCGGCTGCAACGCGCATCTCAATCCACTCGGCGAACTGTGGATCAGCGCCCAGTCCACCGCCAAGCCCGATATCGAACGCTTCGACTGGCTCGCCGTCCTTGCGGGTTTTCATTCCCCGAAGGCTCACGTCGGCGATCTGTGGCTGGGCACACGAGGCCGTACAGCCCGACAGATGGATGTGGAACTCGTCAATGCCATCTGGCAACGACACGTTGTCGCGGAGCCAGCGGCCGTATCGAACCATGCGGTTTTTCGTCTCGACAATCGAGAGCGAACAGAACTCCGTTCCCGTACAGGCAATCGAACCCCGCATGAACGGATGCGGATCCGGACTGAACTCCTGAAGAAGGGGCTCTTCGAGGAACGTATCGAGATCCGAGTCGGCAATGTCCGCAATGATGACGTTCTGGCGCTGCGTGACACCGATCAGCTCTGAACCGTACGACTCGGCGAGATCGGCCAGTTCGATCACGTCTGCTGCGCCCATCCGTCCAACGAGGAGGCTCAGGCCGACGAAATACTGCCCGTCATGCTGTTCGTGGACGCCAACGTAGTCGCCGGGAGCGTCGTTTCGTCCGGCGTTGTAATCATACTGGTCGCGCAGATCCTCGCCGGCCGTCGGGAGCTCGAAGTCGATGAACTCCTCCTGGAGCGTTTCCCGGAGCTTCTCTGGGCCCCACTCATCGACCAGGAACTTGATACGGGCGTTGAATCGATTGTCGCGGTCGCCGTGCTCCCGAAAGAGCGCGGAAATCCCGCCTGCAACGTCGTAAATCGTCTCCGGCGTGCAAAACACGTCGATGTCACGGGCGAATCGTGGCTCCTTGCGAGCAAGGCCACCACCAACGCGGACGTTGAATCCCTCAACCGCCTCGCCATCGATCGTTTTGACTGCCGGCTCGAACGCGAGATCGTTGATGTCTCCCTGTCCAGCTCCACGCGTGTCACCCGTCACTGACACCTTCCACTTTCTGGGCAAGTTCGAATGCTGTGGGTTGTTCTTGAACTCGTCGTTGAGTCCCTCAATGATCGGCCAAACATCCATGTGCTCGTCGGCGTCACGACCGGCGACGGGACTGCCAACGATGTTTCGCCAGGAGTCACCACACGCCTGAATCGTCGAGAGCCCGTGTTCCTCTAGCTTCTCGAAAATGGCCGGAATATCTTCGAGCTGGATCCAGTGGAGCTGAATCGACTGTCGCGTCGTGAAATCGACGAGCCCATCACCGAACTCTGGATTTTCCACCGGACCGTTGGCAAACTCCGCTGCAACCTCACCGACGACACGAAGCTGTGCTGGCGTGAGACGGCCGCCAGGAACGCCAACACGCATCATGAAGTTGCCTTCCTGGCCCTTGCGCTGGTGGTACAACCCCCACCATTTGAATCGCTCAAACCACGCATCGTGTTCGTCCTCCGGAATGGAATCCCATCCCTCGTCTGCAAACCGATAGAGGTGCTCTCTGATTTCAGAGCCGTACACCTCGTCTTTCCATCCCTCGACTTTACTCGGCATATCTCCTGTCAATAACTCCGTACGTAAATCCTCACGTATTCCGACAAGCCTCCCCCACACACCATAGATGAGGTAATATTTTCCCCTACCTGGCATCACCGATGGGTCGGTGTATGCTGTTGGGATTGACCCGGCGAAACGTTTCGGTGTCCGGGTCAACGGTGCCCATCGTGAGCCATCCGGTGACTGCACTCTCACCGCAGTTGATACACTGACCCGCAAATCGTGCGGTAACTGTCGCGCGCATGACACCCACTTCGACGAATCCCTCTGCAAGCACGTCAGCAACACGACAGGCACAGAATTCGTGATCGTAGAGCTGCCAGAGTTCGCTGACGTTCATCTTTCGCTGGTCGTTGACGCTGATCCAGGCACCGTCATCGAGTTGGTGTACCGGCGTCGTCACAGTCCACGCTACGGAACCGACGACCGTAATCCCGACGGTCTACCACCACCGACAGAACCACACCTGTGAGACGATCGATCACACCCCAAAATCGCCGACGATAGCCATCCGGCTGCAACACAGAAACCGGCAATAAACAGCGGCATACGCAACTATGGGCCACGCTTACGGCGGAACACGACTTTATACATGACAGTAGCGTACGACTGAATGATGACAGACGCGAACCGATCGACCAACGAACGACAGTTCGTCCGACACGTGTGGACGACCACCACAGAGTCTCGAGTGATACGCCATGAGTAATGTCGAAGCCGCTGAGGGAGGCGCCTGCACGCTCGAAGACGAGGACGACCGAGTTGACACGTCGCATCTCGACGACGTCGAAGACGGCTGTGGCTGTACTGAGATCTGGGAGCACCTCTCCGAACAGCGCGAGGAGTGAGCGACGCCGGGAAGTTTTTCTCGTTTGACTTCGATGTATATGAATAATGAGTGACACCCCACCGCCGACCGATCGCGAGTCGCCGGTCGGTCAGCCGGTCATCCGTGGCGATCCCCAGTTCACTGGGGACCGTGCTCCTGAGGCGGTGCAGTTTGATCCCGGCGATCCCGATAGCGTCGCTGCGGCGGCCGACACCGTCGAAGCGTTTGCCAACAACACGGCCGGCGCTCCAGACAACATTTACATGCTCCGTGGTGCGGCCGCGTGTGCAGCACTCGTTCGCGGCGAGGGATCGTATAAGCGTGCGGCCGAGCGTGCTGGTGCGGACGTCACGGTCTCGTTTATCAGAAAATGGGCCCGTGTTCACGACCTTCCACGGCCAGTCCGTAAATACGTGGCCACCGGGAAAATCGCCCCGACGACAGCGAAGCATATCGCACGAATTCCCGGTGAAACGCGCTATCAGCTGGCCTGGGCGGTGATCGATCACGATCTCACCGTTCGTGACGTTCGGTCGATTGTCACCGATATCAACGATGGCATGGATATCGAGCCGGCACTGGAGAAACGAGGAATCGATCTCGGGCGACTCACTCTGTCGCTCCCGGCTGATACGTACCTCACGTTACGACGACTGGCAGCACAGGACGATTCGTCTCCGGAGCAGGTGATCGAAACCGCACTCGAATCGGTGGAGACTGACGCCTGGTGACAGGGGCGGTTGCCGAGACACACCCATTCCGTAACGGTTTAACCGTGAGCGGTTGAATGACTGATGAGGGCTGGTAGCTCAGTTCGGCAGAGCGTCTGGCTTTTAACCAGACGGTCGGGGGTTCAAGTCCCTCCCAGCCCGTTCCGATTTCTCGTGTGTTTCACTCTGTACTGGTTGTGTGAAGACGGTGGAGAGATGGATCCGCGGCAACGCTGACGGCGATTATCCACGAACGGGCATATACGAGAGCGATACGAGAAGAATAGCCGTGAGTGCGCTCATCACCGCCACGGCGCCGAGACCGCCATTACGATGTGGCGCAACGTTCGCTGCTCGAATCGCGTACGCACCGCCGGCGATCACGAGAAAGAACAGTAAATACGTCGCTGTTGCTCGTCGTTGCATATCCGAATCTTGTGGCACGCACGTAAAACGATTGCTGTTCGGCCTACACTCCCGAGACGCCTTCACGGTACGAACGAACCTGCTCGTACGCGGTTTCGATTGCTGGATCGTCGGTCTCTTCGTGGAGTTCCTGGAGGATCGTCATGTGCCGGGCCAACCGTCCGTGATCGGGGGCCTGATCGCGCGATGCTAGCTCAGCAAGCTGTTCGGCCTGTGTTTCGAGCCGTTCGCTAACTGGTTCGGTGGCTGATTGAGCAGCCGTCGAAAGCGTTTCGCTTGCTTCCGTGAGTTTCTCTCGCGTCATCGGATTGATCTTGGTGGCCAACACCTACACTCTGTCGGCTGCGATCACGGTGGGAACACGTCGTGGCGCGACAGCCGACAGGTTAGCCGGTCTGCGTCGACGAGCTCAAGCGCATCGTACGCCGTGGCCTTCGACAACACTGTTTCTTCAAATGATCCCGAACGAACGAGTACGGCACGCTTTGCGCCATTAATGCTTCGTGCGCGTTCGAGCGACTCTATCGAGGCTGTCGTCACTGTGCCTCCGGGCGGAACGATCGACACCACGAACAGCTTCGAGCGAAGAAAGCCGCGCTTCTCACAGAGGAGATCAATGCCGCTCTCACTCTGGGGACCAGCCGCCTCGACAGTAAAGCCATCAGCAGCGTACAGAGCGCCAACAACACGTTCTAGCTCTTCTGCGGTGAGATTCCGGAGTTCTTGAACGTCCCAGTTGTACGAAGATCTCGAGGAGTTCGAGATGAGTAGTGAACTGAAATAACTATTGTCACTCACCATATGTTATTATATGAAGTAATAGAACAAACACCTTTCGGCACGCTGTAACTGTCTTATATTATCGTTTGTATCGGTGTTCAACGCAGCCTCTTCATCAAATCATTTGTTTAATCTTGATTCTAATTAATGTGTAATGTATGATGGTAGTTATCTGGTATGTAAATACAATAACTGTTGAATCGTGACGTTGAAGCAATGGACTGCGTACCGTTCAGATGTGGCCATTTCGTTCGATCTGTTCGGGACACTCGTTTCCGTCCGCCGCGAGACAGCGCCAGCGGCGGCAATTCGGCGGTATTTCTTGGATGCCGGGGTCGCGGTGCCCGAACGATTCGAGCAGGAATACTACGAACCGCAGGTCGAGTGTCCACCAGACAGATCTCTTTCGACAACCGAACATGTTCGTGCGGCCGTCGCGGCGTGTGACGTTGCCGTGTCGACTGCTCTCTGTCGACGCGCCGTTCAGGACACGTTCACCGCCGAGCCGACGGTGTTGCAAGAGACGACCACGGCGCTTCAGCTCGCAGCCGACCGTGGACCGGTGGGGCTCTGTTCGAACTGCAGCGTTGCGGGGCTCGTCGAGGAGATCCTCTCTGAAGCGCAGTTAGCGGCTGCATTCGACGCGATCGTTACGAGCGTTGGCTGTGGGTGGCGCAAGCCAGCCCCGGAGATTTTCGAGACGATGGCAGCACGGCTCGGCGTGGATCCGGCGTCGATCACCCACGTAGGCGACAATCCCGCAACAGACGGTGGGATTGAGACGGTTGGTGGAACGTTTCTCAACTGCCAGGAGCAGTCACTGCTGGCGTTCACACGGGAAGATCGATGAGCCAGGTTGTGCTTGCGGTTGTGCTGGCAGGACTGCTCGATCTGACGGTTGGAGAGCCCTCAAACCGGTTCCATCCGGTTGCGTGGCTGGGCCAGCTGATCGCCGTGGTTGATCGACCATGGCCAGCGCCCAAATACAGCGGAATTGGTATCGCGATCACCGTTCCGGCGATGGCGGCGGCGTGTTCGTATCTCTTCATTGCGCTGAGCGGCCAGCTCTCACCCTGGCTGTCGACTGTCGCCGGAGGGGTGGTGCTGTTCGTATCGATAAGCTTGCGATCGCTGATTGAGACCGCAAGGTCAGTGGTGAAGGCGAGCGAAACCGATCGGGAGACGGCTCGGAGACGATTGCGAGCCCTTGCGGGGCGTGATCCCACGACGCTGTCAGCTGGCCAGATCAGGAGTGCAGCCGTCGAAAGTGTCGCTGAGAACCTTGCAGACGGCTGGAACGCCCCCTTGTTCGCATTTGTCTGTTGCTCACCGCTTGGCGTCGCCATAGCCGGTGGCGCTGCGAGCTGGGTGAAAGCCGTGAACACCCTGGATTCGATGCTTGGCTACCGTGATCGCCCGCTCGGTACGGCGAGTGCTCGCCTGGACGACGCCGTCCAGTGGCTGCCAGCGAGACTCACCGCAGTCGCACTCGGCATCGATACGCCGTCTGCGATCACTACCCAGCGCACGTGGCTTGCTGGCGTTCCTTCGCCAAACTCCGGCTGGCCGATGGGAACGATTGCCGCTGTGATCGGCTGTAAACTCGAAAAGCCGGGCGTCTACACGCTCAATCCGGAAGCCCAACTGCCGTCTGGAGACACTGCTCGGCTGGCGATCGATCGTGTAGCCAACCGTGGTGTGTGGAGCTTGCTCGTCGGGCTGGTCCTCGTCTGGCTCGGTGGGGTGGTCGTGTGAACTTCCACGCCGTTCGCGGGGCGATCGGATTCTGCTCGCGCCTCCCCGTTGGAACCGACGAGCGGGCGTTCGAGGCGTTTACCGATTCTCCAGGAGCGTTCGTGCTTGCCGCCGTCCCTATTGGTGGGATCGCCGGCGTGCTGATCGCCGCAGTAGTGGCCCTGCTCGGTACGGGCCATCCGGGAACGGTCGGGTTGGGAGTGGTCTGTGTGCTCTACGGTGTTTCCGGAATCAATCATCTCGACGGCGTGGCCGATCTCGGTGATGTTGGGGCTGTCCATGGTGATCGCGCCCGGCGACGGGCCGTTCTCACGGACACCACTCTCGGCGTTGGCGGAACGCTTGCGGTCTCTCTCGTCGTGATCGGCTTTGTCCTCGCCGGCGTCGAGCTTGCGAGCCGCTCACCGATCGCCGCCTTCACCGTCGTGGTGGCAAGCGAACTCGGTGCAAAGAGTGGGTTGGCGACGATCGCCTGTCTTGGCACATCGTTTCGAGACGGACTGGGTGCGACGGTGCTTGCAGGGTGCAGTAGCGGAGATCTTGGGCGGCCGATAGCGCTTACAGCGGTGATCACCGCAGGGCTCTGTCTGCTGTCGCCAGTGGCGCTGCTCTCCGTGGGTGCGGGCTGGGCTGGTGCGGTGCTCGTCTGGCAATGGGCGAGTCGGACGCTCGGTGGAACCAACGGCGACGTGTTTGGCTGTGCAAACGAAGTCGGTCGGCTGTGTGCGCTTCACATGGGGGTGATCGCGTGGACGCTCTGGTGATGTGTGGCGGTCGCGGGACTCGACTCGGAGCGGGTGAAAAGCCACTCACCACAGTTGGTGAGCGCGCGCTGGTCGATTATGTCCTCACAGCACTGGCCGAATCACGTATTGAGACGATCTACGCCGCAATCTCACCACACAGCCCAGAAACCGCGCGCAAGCTCCGGGCTGAACCAGTCGTGACGACGATCGAAACGCCCGGCGCGGGCTATGTGCGTGACCTCGAACAGGCGCTTCGCGCGCTCGATCCCCCTGTACTCACCGTTGTTGCGGATCTGCCGCTGCTCAGTGGCACGCTCGTTGATACGGTGCTCGACCTGTACACCGGACGATCGCTCTCCGTCTGCGTGCCGATCGCCAGAAAACAGGCACTCGGTCTGAGCGTCGACAGTTCCATGGTGGCCGGTGAGTGGCTCCCGAGCGGGCTCAACGTCGTCGGGGAGACCGACACCACACAGTACAAGGTCATCGATTCCATCCGTCTCGCTGTGAATGTGAATCGCCCCCTGGATGCCATGATCGGGACGCAACTCCTTGAGGTGCTCGGCGATGGATCCTGACGGAATCGACGAGAGTGCGCCCATCGCACACGGGAGCGATCCCGATTCCTCCCTGGATTTCAGTGCCAACTGCAACCCACGAGTGCCAGCTGGCACCACCGAAGCATACACGTCGGCGTTCGAGCGCGCACGGACGTATCCTGCAGAGTACGGGGCATTTCGGCGCGAAACGGCCGCGTTCGTCGACTGCGATCCCGAGCAGGTCGTTCCAACCGCCGGCGGCATGGCTGCGCTCAGGCTAGCGATCGCCACCACAACGACGCCAGACGGCTCGGTGGCGATCTGTCGACCAACGTTTGGCGAGTACGCCAGAGAGATCACGCTCCAGGGCGCACGTGTGGTTTCAGTCCCCGAATCCGAATGCTTCCAGATCGATCCCGACCCCCACGATCTGGTGGTCATCTGCACCCCAAACAACCCCACTGGCTGGCTCCCGGATCGGTCAGCACTGCGGTCGTTCGTCGAGCGCTGTCGAGAGGCTGATACCGCAGTGTTGCTCGACGAAGCGTTCCTTGGCTTTACCGAACAGCGATCACTCGCTGGCACTCCAGGCGTGATCGTCGCCCGCTCGTTGACGAAGCTGTTCGGCCTACCAGGGCTCCGAATGGGGAGCGTGATCGCCACCGACACCCACCTCGAACGGCTCAAGCGGGCCAGCACACCATGGCCACTATCGATTCCGGCGGCCGCCGTCGCCGTTCACTGCCTCCAGTCGAAAGCGTTCATCGACGAGACGAGACACCGCGTGCGTCGTGAACGAAAGCGACTCCGAGACGCACTCACCGGACCGTTCGATCCCCAGGACTCACAGGCGCCGTTTTTGTTGCTCGATGTGGGCACTCCTGAGCGAGTTGATGCGCTCTGCACCAGCCTGCGCGCGGGCGGAATCGCCATCAGAGACGCCACAACGTTCGATAGCCTCAACCACCACGTGCGAATCGCCGTCCGAACGGCCGAGGAAAACGACCAGCTGATCGCGGCACTCACCGATGGTGTCGATTGAACGATCCACCGGCGTCTGTCAGATCGCGCGACCAGCAACGCGCTGGCTGACCGCCGGCCCAAACGGTGGCTATCAAAACTCACCGGCTGCGTACAACGTATCAGTGCCAGAGTCGTGGGAGCACGTCGATCTCACACAGTACGGAGCCGACCGCCGAACGGCTGCTGGCTTCGCACGACCTGGACCCACACTGTTCACCGGGGTCAAGCAGCAACACGCGCGTATTGCTCGCTGTGGACAGGTGACAGTCGTCGCCACTGCTGGGCTCTCGAATCCGGCAACGCTGCCGATGGATCCAGAAGAGCCACCCGAATCAACCGAGCACGGCCAGCCCTCACGGCCAGGAACGGTCAACGTCGTCGCCGTCACGGAGACGCCACTGACTGACGGCGGACTGGCGACCCTGCTTGCCACGGTCGTCGAGGCAAAAACCGCAACACTGTGTAAAACGGTGGGGATTACCGGCACCACGTCTGATGCCGTCATCGTCGGCACACCACGCCAGGGCGAACAAGAGCCGTTCGCAGGGAGTGCAACCGCCGTGGGCAGTGCTTGCCGGGCAGGTGTCAGGGATGCCATTCGCGAGAGCCTCGACTCTCGGTACGAAAAAACGGAATTCGACCTCGATACGTCACCCTATGGTGTGCGGACGACCCACCGAGCGACCGTCGAGCCCGTTCAGGAAAGGTCTGGGACGAGCGGTTCGATCGAATAGCGCTCGCTTTCTGGCAACACATCGGGGCCAGATTGGCTCCGTCGCAGTACACCACCGTCTGGTCGAACGTCTGGGTGAGCCACGATCGGCACCAGCGGTTCGATCTCATCTGTCGGTCGATCGTCTGTCATGGCGCACCACCGTATTCTTCATGGACGATCATAAAGGTTAATGATGTATCATTTCTTGGCACAGGGTGAATTGCTACCAGCTGCCAACCTGGAGAAAACGTTGATCAAGTAACAGAAAATACCGATTCTCCGATAAGTATATTTACTGTCGTGATCAGCATACAGTATGTCGATAGAGCCAGCATTTGGACGGCTGCGGGATAGCAAGCACACTGGTGAGAATCGATGCCTTTCGTGTACGATAAACAACATAGCAGTCACACTGGTTATTAGCATCTGGCTGTGGGTGGCCTGGCCACCAGCGGCGGTAGCTTTCGGTGCGATTGCGCTGGGTGTGATTGCGTTTCGGGGCTATCTGCTCCCGAGGACGCCCTGGGTGGTAGCGGAGTACTTTCCGGGGCCAGTGCAGGCGATGGTGGAACTGCTCACCCCACCGGCGGGCGATTCTGGGGACGAACACACCGTCTCGGTTGACACCGAGCAAGTGTTGATCGAATCTGGGCCGCTGAAGCCGTGTGCCGAGATCGACGATCTCTGTTTGACACCAACGTTTCGGGAGGCGTGGTACGATCGGATGGCGTCCATCTCGGCGGACGATGCCGAGCGAGCAGCCCTCTTGGAGACGCTCGAAACGGACGGAGAGATTGCCTACGTCGATCACGGAGAGGCGTTTTCGGCGCACGTCGACGGAACGTCCATCGGCCAGTGGGAATCACACGCGGCGTTCGTCGCAGATCTTGCACTGGTGCGTGAGCTCCCGCGCTGGGTTCCCCAGTGGGAGACGTTCAACGTGGTCGAGCAGGGGACGATTATTAGGGGGATTCGCGTGTTTTTGGATCTCTGTCCCAGCTGTTCGGGGCAGGTCACGCCTGACCAGGAGACCGTCGAATCCTGCTGTCGGGAGCACACCGTGCTCACGCTGACCTGTGATGGCTGTGGCGCGCGCCTGTTCGAATCCGTCGCCGAGTCGAGCGAGCGCGGCGTGGTGTGACTCGGGCTAGAGTTTTTGGTGGACGACTGCAATCGCAGCGTGTGCTCATCGTACAAACGTCCATTCCATTCTCAAGCGATTGTCGCGGAGAAATCGAACGGCTGGCACGCGAGATGACGACCACTCAGTTTGAACGCACAGAGCCGCCCACAACAGTCAGCTTCGACAGTTCAGAACTGTAGGCACTACAGTCCCGCAAAAATCGCGTACGGAATCGCAAACAGAACGATGGTCATCACGACCAGGAGTACACCATAGCCGATTGCGGTCCCGAGTGCGGTTCGAAACGCCGGATGCTGTAGCCTGTTGAGCGCCATTGGTGGCTTCTTGGGAGCCCGCTAAATCAACCTGACGGTCGCGTCAGCCGATTATGTCCTGAATCCGGCGTGGTTCACCAGAGAGCGTTGGATCCTCATCGACGATCTTGAGCACCTCGTGGTCGGTTACGTTGGGGTAGGATTTCTCAATTGCTTCCTCGATCAGCTCGCGTTCAAGGCGAAATTCAACATCCTGATAGACGACATCGACTCCCTGTTCGTCGAACGACAGAACGGTCATACGGACCGTTGGATACGACGAAATAAAAAGTACGCCGCTCTGTGGCGTCTGCCGTCCGTCAGACGCTCCCAAGATGTTATACCCCCATCCTCGTAAGGTACCTGTGTGTCGATTCGAGGAGATGCGCTCGACCGACTCGTCATTCCGGATGGAACGACGGTCGAAGAACACGACCTCGTTACCGATGGCAACGTGATCATCGGCGGATTGAGTACGGTCGAGTTCGGCGTTCGAGGACGCAGCGTCATCGTCGGTGAGCGCACGGTCTTCGGTGGGTCAATCGAGTCCAAAACGGACTGCAGACTTGATATGTGGTGTGAGGTCGACGGCAACGTCCTGGTTGGAGCCGACGCGTACATTGGTGAACGGGCACACGTGAAAGGCAAACTGATGGTGTCGGGAGATCTCGACATCGGCGATGACGTGACAATCGATGAAGGATTCGAGGCAAGCGGCTGGATCGTCATCAGAAATCCGATGCCGGCGATCATCTATCTATTCATTTATCTTTCACATATGCTTCGGATTGGAGAAGAAGAGGCCGCCCAGGAGATGGCGGCCGAGTTTCTCGACGATGATCGGCCAAAGCAGTCGGCACCACTCGTTATTCCCCGGGGCTCGCGCGTAAGTGACGATACCTGGCAGGTATCGACCAACGGTGTCATTGGAAACAACTGTCGGTTGCACGGCAATATCCGAGCGAGACGGCTCGATCTGGGTGCCAACAATGAGGTGTTCGGGAGCTTGCGAACGAAGCGGTGTATCTCGATCGGCGAGGGGACCAGAATCCACGGCGACGTCACCACCCGCCATGGGACGGTGACGATCGGCAAGAACGCCGAGATCCTCGGTGACGTTAGCTGTGGCGACCTTGATCTCCATGAAGCGGCCCGTATCGACGGCTCAATTCGGGCGACTGGAGAGATGTCGATCTCGAACGAGACGGCACTCAGCGTCGGTCCGGAACTCGAACCAACATAGCGTATCGAAAGGCATTCTCCGTTCGGTCACCCGTGTACAGCAAATGAGTGGCGGCTCGCTTTCGCTGGCGCTAGCTGGGAAACCCAACGCCGGCAAATCAACGTTTTTTCACGCGGCAACGCTCGCCGATGTCGAGGTCGGCAACTACCCGTTTACAACGATCGATCCGAATCGGGGCGTCACCCACGTCAGAACCGACTGTCCCTGTCTGGATCGTGACCACCGCTGTGACAGCGAGAACTGCCATAATGGCATTCGATTCGTTCCAGTCGAACTGCTCGATGTCGCCGGGCTCGTCCCGGGAGCACATGAGGGGCGCGGACTCGGCAATCAGTTTCTCGATGCGCTCTCGAACGCCGATGCGGTGTTGAACGTCGTCGATGCCAGTGGCGGAACCAACGCAGAGGGAGAACCGGTTGAGCAGGGCAGTTACGATCCCGTCAACGACGTGGACTTCATCAGAGAAGAGATGGATCTCTGGCTCGCCGGGATCATCAATCGGAACTTCGAGGGTGTCGAGCGGCGATCGCGGTCGCCGAACTTCGACCTCGAAGCGGCACTCACAGAGCTACTCGGCGATATTGGGGCGAGCGACGCGGACGTCGCCGCGACGCTCCGGTCGATCGACTATCCGGAGGACCCGCTCGTCTGGGACGATGCCGATCGTGAGCGCCTCGCTCGTGAGCTTCGCGCTCGGACGAAGCCAATTCTCGTCGTCGCTAACAAGGCAGACATCGCAGAGCCGGAAACGATCGACCGACTCCGCGAGGCCGCTGATCGAGTGATTCCTGCGACCGCAGAGGGTGAGCTTGCACTCCGACGAGCCGCAGAAGCCGGTGTGATCGAGTATGAGCCCGGCGACGACTCCTTTACCGTCCTCGAATCGGTGACGGACGAACAGAAAGCAGGTCTTGAGCGGATCGAAACGGTGCTTGAGCGCGTTGGAAATACCGGCATTCAGCAGGCGCTCAACGAGGCCGTATACGAGATGCTAGACCACTTCACGGCCTATCCAGTGCAGAACGAAACCGGCTGGACGGATGGACAGGATCGGATGCTCCCCGACGCGTTTCTCCTTGAGAACGGCGCTACCCCCCTCGATCTGGCCTTCGCCGTTCACTCCGACATCGGTGAAGGCTATCTCCACGCGATCGACGCCAGGGCAAACCGGCGAATCAGCGACGGCCACGAACTCGACGAAGGCGATGTCGTCAAGATCGTCAGCACAGCAAGCTGACACTGACACCCTCAGTTCGACTGCAATTCGGTGGTGCGCCGCTCGATCACGCACTCGTAGTACCCTGGCAGAACCGTCGGGAACGAACACTGTAGCGATGAATTCCGTGAGAAATGTACTGCAATTGTAATTTTATGGACTGGAAGTGATGGGCATAAGACTCATGCTGGTGTGTCTCATACTATCATAGTGGACGTCGGCCAGACCACCTGTGACGGTTTCATCCACACCAACACTTTCCAACCCCGGCGTCCGGTCGGGCAGACTCCGTCGAGCGGAGATGGACGCCACTGCGGTGGTTCTCATCTGTCGCACTCGACCACCCCGTTTTCTGCCATCCGATCGATTGCTTCGCGGTCGTATCCGAGCTCTGTGAGGACGCCAGCAGTGTCTGCACCCCGAGCTGGGACGCGTTCATCTGTTTCTGGACGCTCAGTCACGGCTGGAAAGCCAACCCGTGGTGGTGCTCGATCGTCGGTTATGATCCGACGCTGCACCCGATCCTGTGCGATCGCCTCTGCGGGATCGAACACCGGATCAACCATCGCATCCGTCCCAGCAAAGCACTCGATCCACTCTTCGCGAGTGCGCTCTGCAAACAGGGAGGTCAGTTCATCTTCGAGCGCTTCGGTGACTGCAGGATCCGTATTAAGATGAGACTCCAGTAGATCAGGTCGATCGACGGCCTCACAGAACGTTCGCCAGAATTTCGGTTCGAGTGCCGCGAGCGTGACGTACTCGTCGTCGCTCGTCGCATACACATCGTACCACGGATGGGCACCAGTGAGTGGCGTGGAGCCCGCCGCGGGGTCGTCACCGGAAAACTCGCTGGCGTAGACGGCCTGTCCCAGAGAGAGCACCACATCCGTCATGGCGATGTCGACGTACGTTCCATTCGTGTCCTCACCAAACGCCCGCGAGCAGAGCCCACCGAGGGCGGCCATCGCTGCAAACAACCCACCAGACATATCTGCAACTGGAAAGCCAGGCAGCTGCGGCGTCGACGATGGATCCGTTCGCGTCATCGAAAGCAAGCCCGCGCGCCCACAGTAGTTCAGATCGTGACCCGCCCGATCAGCGAGTGGTCCAGACTGGCCATAGCCTGTCAGGGAGACGTAGACGATTTCTGGATTGTGCTCGGCTATTGTCTCGTAGTCGACGGAGAGCCGCTCTGTGACGCCGGGTCGAAACCCCTCAATGAACACGTCTGCATCCGCAGCCAACCGGTGGACCACCTCCTGGCCGGCATCCGTCGTGCAGTCGACGGAGATCGATTGCTTCCCACGGTTGACCCCATCGAAGATGGCACCGACACCAGCGTCCGTGGTCGGGGGCATATACCGAGCGTAATCGCCGCCGTCGGTGTCCTCGACTTTGATCACGTCGGCACCCATGTCCGCCAGCAACTGGGTTGCGTACGGCCCTGGCAACAACCGAGTGAAATCGACCACCCGAACGGAATCGAGTTGCATGCGTTGTGCAACCACCGGTCAGAGCAAAAATCCTTTCACGATCAGAACAGATCCAAGCCGAGCAGCTCTTCCTGGATCCGTTCTCCCGCACGAACGGTACAGTCCGACCGTGGATAGGCGCTACACAACAGCGCATATCCATCT
This sequence comes from Halobacteriales archaeon YIM A00013, assembly GCA_025041195.1. Lineage (GTDB taxonomy): Archaea > Halobacteriota > Halobacteria > Halobacteriales > Haloarculaceae > Halocatena. The sequence continues at coordinate 2,526,951 of JAKCFM010000001.1, read as the reverse complement.
TCGATCTGTTCGGGTTCGAGCGCCATGCCGTCGCTCTGATCGATGGTTCCCTCACACAGTTCGCCGACACAGCTCGTGCAGTTCCCGTTACGACAGGAAAACGGGAGCGGGAGATCCGCGTCGTGGCCGGCGTCGAGGAGATACTCATCAGCTCCGACGGGAATTGTCACCGTCTCCGTTTCGAACTCGAACGTGATCTCGTAGCGCTCGCTCACGGCCGATCAGAGCTTCTGGCGGAGTTTGTACATTTCAAGCGCTTCGAGCCGTGGATCGCCGGTCGAGGAGTGATCATCCTCAAGGCTCGAACCGCTGACCATCTCATTGAACGAGGTGGAGACCCCTTCTTCCTCGAACGTCGAGTCCATGATGTACGCGACGTTTTCATGAACTTCCTCGGGCGTCTGTCCGAGTTCGTCGGCGGCTTCTTCGATTGCCGCTTCAACCTCCTCGTCTGTGGCAGTGAACGATGCGCCACGGGCGAGTTCTCTGAGTTCATCATCGAGTGCCATTTCAGTTTCCTCCGTCGGCTGCAACGCCGCGCTTTCGCTGATACTGCTGTTCGTGTTCGGCGAGCCGTTCTTTGATATCCCACTCGTTGATCTCGAGATACCGATCTCGGACGACAGATATCACCTCCATGTAATCGACATCAAGTCCGAGCGTCTCGTTGTACATGCCATCGATGAGGTTGCCACCGCGCATCAGCACCTCGTTGAAATCAAGTTCGAGCGGATCGTCGAGCGCGTCGGTGAACATGTAGCCGAAATCAGCCATGTACGGCACATCCTGATAGAGCGTGTTGACGATCGCCCGTTCGACACCCTGATACTGGGGTTCGCCGGCGCGTTCGTGCTCAAGTAGCTCTTTGAGGAGTTCGATCCCGTGGGTGATGTGGCGTCCTTCGTCCGTGCTGATGAACTTGAACGCGTAGTTCAGCAGTGGAAAGTCCGCGCGTGGTGGGAATCGGCTGATTGCACTCGAACCGACGCGTGCGAGGATTCCCTCCACGTTCATGTGGTAGGTCGTCGCTGCCTTCGCGATATCGATCGGATCACGCGTGCTGGCGGCTTTGGCGGTCAACAGCCCCTGGTGTTCGAACACCTCACCGAGACCGGTCGCCTGCACGATCGGAATTCGCGAGCCACGACGGGGATCAAGATCGGTGTAGTTGTCCGCGTCGTTCATCACCTCCTCCATGTACACGTCCAGAAACTGCGTGTGTTTGTGCTCGGTGAGCGTGAGCATCGTCATGTACATCTCCTTTTCCGTGTTCGATTCGAGACACGGCGACTGCATGATTCGCTGGAGATTCGTCGCTGCATCACCTGCGACCTCGCGTTCGCCATCGAGAAATCCAGAGAGGAGATACCGGATCTGGTCCCGTTCGGCCGGCTCAAGCGCTGCCCACGACGCCCGATCCTGTTCGAAGCCGATCTCGTCGAACAACTTCTCTACGTTCCAGGTGCCAAGCTCAACACCTTTCTGAAACAGCGTGTACCACCGGGACTGAGTGTTTACACGCTGGCCGGAATACTGTGACTGGAGCCCCTGTGTCATACGTCCAACATTCGTTAACCTACGACAATCAGGGTTCGGCCCCGTATGCTGGGTAATTTAAACGGATACAAACGTGCGTAGAGTGTGTAACTACTATTATGAAAATTCAGATTCCGGACTGGTCCAGGACTGATCAGAACAGGAACGTCGTTTCGAGTCGTCCGGCAGTGTCACCCATTTCTTGTGCTGCTTCCGGGTAGATGATGATGTTTGTAATATCGCCATCGAGCGACATATCTCGTGACATAACTGCCTCGATCACATCTGCACCATCAATCAGTTCGATCCACTGTTGATACTGGGCGCTGAGCACGAATCCGGCGGTGGACGACTCTGGGTCCTCAAGGACGGTGGCCTCGTTACAGCGACCGTCTTCGAGATCGAGATAGGCATAGACGGTGTCATTCTGTGCGTATTTATCGAGTTGATCGAGGAGATTTTCGAGGTCATCAGGCAGTTCGACTCTGAGCTCGGGTGAAACCACAGCCGGAGCGTTGGCAATTTCGGTGTCAAACAGCGCAGCAATGAGACGATCGCGTGGGGTCTCACCGTCGGCCTCCGCAACGCGTTGGTCCAGTGCTGGGGGTGCATTCTCTCTGAGCGTTGTGATTCGTGCGTCGGACGCGTCGGTCAGTGCCGTACGGAAGGGGGCTGTCAGTTCGTCTGGGAGTTCACCGATGGTCGTTTCTGACAGGGGAAGCCCGTTGATCTCGAAGATGAAACTTCCAAGAAACTCCTCACCCCAGCCGTCACTCGATTCGATGTAGTCCTCGTTGGCATTGAGTCGCTCCTGGTAGGCCGCAAGCCACTCTTCGGACGGAAACCACCTCGTCATGTCCCGCCAGTCTGTGAGCCATTCGCAATAGCCTGGGGGCTTTCATCGCTGGGGGTTTATTTTAATGGCCGGGACGAACACGGTTTTGTTTCAGTGGTTCGAAGGCTCACCCCATGAGTGAGAACCGCGTGGTTGAGGGCCGAATGGTGACGCCGGGGTCGCTGGCCGAACGGATTGAGGGCGAGTCGGTGATGGACGCTGAGCCGATCGAGGATGCCGAGCGAGACTGTCCGGAGTGTGGTGGCTCGGTGCTGTCGGTTGGTTATATGCCGTCGGTCCTTGAGTTCGTCACCGGTTTCAAATGCCAGGACTGTTCCTGGCAGACGACCGACCGCGACTGATTGTACGAATCGAAACCGCTTTAGGGAAGATGGCCTATTTCGGACACACGGGGACGTGGCCAAGCCAGGCATGGCGACTGACTCCAGAGGTCAGACGCCCGGTGATACCACGGAAGCACAGATCGTGTTTCAGTGATCAATCGGACGCAGTCCGATGACGACACTCCAGAACTGATATACCGAGTGAACGGCTGATCACCGTTCACGATGACGACCCTCTGGAGTACCGAGGCGGGATCGGAGATATCAGTCGATCGGGGGTTCAAATCCCTCCGTCCCCATACTTTATCTTCAACTTTCAACACTGGAGAGTGTGGATTTGAACCCGACCAGTCGCAGCGCGAACGAAGTGAGCGACCGACTGGGCATCGGTTCAAATCCCTCCGGCTCTGTTGATTTCCTACGCGCGTATCACACCACAGTACCAGCTTCCCACAGCTCATCAAAGATTTCGAACGCCTGTTCTCGGTGTGGCGCATCCATTACCATCGTGCCTTTCGACCCCAGTGATGGCGCACTCGCATAGCCGAATCGACCCCCAGAGCAGTAGCCGTATTCGGTGAGTAGATCGTACAGAACGGGCTCATTCTGTTCGAGTTCGTCCATGGCCAGCTCGTACATTGTACAGCCAGCCATCGCGGGCGTCTCAGTGATTTTGAACTCGCAGTTCCGTCGAACCGTCGTTTCGTTCGGCACATTCTCGATCAACAGCGAACGAAACTCCTCAATCACCGGCTCCCAGTCTCTCGTTCTTGCTGGAAGCAGATACCGATACGACTGTCCACGACTCAAATTCCGGACGATCGTCGGAAAGTACTCGCCGGGCGTGCGCCCTTCGTGATCGAGAAGGTTGTACTCGAACGATTTGATGAATAGCCGGGTAGTTTCGCTGTGTCGTTCGAGAATCTCAATCTGTTCGTCGTTCATTGCCTCGGCGAACGGTCTCGACTCAGAGATTGCTTCGAGTTCAGATTCAACGGTCTCATCGATGAGCGTCGAGAGCCGACGACCGACGTTGGCAACCGTGGCCGTATGTCGTTCTTGCCGGAGTTGGGATTCCCTGAGCGAGTTCTGCAACGACTTGCTCATCTGTCGAATGATCGGACCGCTCTCGATGTGTGCGTTTTCTGGTCGTTCACCGAACACGAGATAATCCAAACTGACCTCAAACACCTCGGCAATCGAAACCAGCGCCGAAAGACTCGGCCGGGCTTCTCCTCGGCGATAGGCAGACAACGTGGCCGGAGAAACGCCAATATCATCCGCAACGTCGCCATTCGATCGTCGGGATAGCGCCAACAGCTCCGTGAGTGTGTCTTCTATTTTTACATCAGTTTCAATTGTTGACCCCATACTATAAATATTTAAATTGAAATGCAAAAGTGTAATCTAGATATTGTGTTAATTGCTATTTGACAGCAGTTGCTCGTGATCAGCGAGAGTTGTGTCCTCGACCACACGCGTATCAGTACGGACGGGAAGAACAGCCTCAACTCATTCGAGTGCCTATTTTCGCCCATGCAGGGTGGACGGCTTCCCGGAACCGACACTCGCGATCGGATTATCCTCCACGTCGACATGGACTGCTTTTATGCGTCGTGTGAGCGCCGCCGTGATCCGTCGCTCCGGGGCGAGCCGGTCGTCGTCGGCATGGGATACACAGCCGACGAAACGACGGGGGCCGTCGCCACAGCGAGCTACGAGGCGCGTGCACACGGCGTCGAAAGCGCACAAGCCATCAGCCAGGCACTTGCGTTGCTCCCGCGCGAAGCGACGGCCCCTCCGGACACCGAACCGGTCGGCTACTACCGACCGGTTGATATGGCGTTCTACGAGTCGGTGAGCGAATCTGTCCAGGAGATCCTCACGGCGGTTGCAGACACGGTCCGGAACGTTAGCATTGACGAGGCGTATCTCGACGTGACCGACCAGCGCCACTGGTCCGACATCGAATCGTTTGCGTCGAAACTGAAAACACGAATCCGTGAGGAGGTTGGCGTGCCGGCCAGCATCGGCGTCGCACCGAATATGGCCACCGCAAAGGTTGCTAGCGACGCCGAAAAACCCGACGGACTCGTCGTTGTGCGCCCGGACGCTGTCGAATCGTTTCTTGCCCCACTTCCCGTGGAAGCCCTTCACGGCGTCGGGCCGGTGACGGCCAGCACGCTCGCGGAGATGGGCATCGAAACCGTCGCCGATCTCACTGCCCATCCTCGAATGGACATCGTCGATCAGTTTGGCTCACGGGGTGCGGATATATACGACCAGGCCCACGGCATCGACGAGCGAGCCGTCGAACCGGTCGGGAATCCAAAAAGCCTCTCGAACGAGTCGGCGTTCGCCGAACCAACCACCGATAGAACGGCGGTGGCAGAACGACTGGCATCGCTGACCGAGCAGGTGACCGATCGGGCGACCAATCGGGGTGTGCAGTACAAAACGGTCGGCATCAAGGTTGTCACGCCACCGTTCGAAATTCACACGCGAGAGCGTTCGCTCTCCGGACCAATCGACGATCCAGAGCTGGTTGCCTCGATCGTCACCGATCTGAGTGCTGAGTTCGAGGACGAACCGATTAGAAAACTCGGCGTGCGTCTTTCGAATCTCTCGTTCGACGCCGCTGAACAGTCATCACTTGAGCAGTTCTACGACGAAACTGACAGCAAGAACCAACGCCAGCTGCTATCGGCCACCACTCGCCAGAGTAGCCTGTTCGAATTCTGTTGAACGATCAGCCAGCGATTCCATTGACGACCGATCGAACGCGTGCCGTGGATTCGTGGAGTCGATCACGACCCACATCGAGAACACTCTCATCTGGGGCCTTGTAATAGGCAATCAACGACCAGACGACCAGGCCAGCTGCTGCACCCAGTGCAGCACCCAGTAAATCCAACGAATAGTAGGCCAGTCCTTGTCCTGAAAGGACCACGAGCGTGGGAACGCTCGTGGTGTGTGGAACAATAGCCTCCTCGTTCGTTATCGTCGGGATGAGGCTCGCGATGGCGACAATGCTACCAGCGAAGATGAGTGTGTCTTGCCACATGGTTCGTAGAATCCCCCAACCACATCGATATCGGCCGCTTCGATGTGAGGTTATCAAATTTAAAACTCAGAGCGTAGTAAATATTTCTGTTCACGATGACGATGTGAGTAACTGACAGTGGCAGTGGTCAGATCTCACTAGAGAGGTCGGCGTCTGACGGAACGTTTTATGGTCGGGGATGAGTGTCCGAACACGGACGAATGGCTGATGAGCCAATAACGATCGGAACGATACGCGATGGCCCGACCGAAGGAGAGCGAGTCTCACTGCCGATCGTTGACGTGCTGACCGGTCGCGGATTCGTGACGGGAAAGTCCGGGGCCGGAAAGTCAAATTCGGTGAGCGTGATCGCAGAGCGACTGTTGGACCGGGGGTACGCGCTGTTGATCGTGGATATTGATGGCGAGTATTTTGGGCTGAAAGAGCAGTATGAAGTGCTCCACGTCGGTGACGACGAGGAGTGTGACGTGCGCGTCGGACCGGAACACGCAGAAAAGCTGGCGACGCTAGCGCTGGAGGAGAACGTACCGATCATCCTTGACTGCTCGTCGTATCTGGACGAATCGGACGCTCGCTCGTTGTTGACGGCACTGACCCGCCAGCTGTTTGCCAAAGAACGAACGATAAAACGGCCGTTTTTGCTCCTCGTCGAAGAGATCCACGAGTACATTCCACAGAGCGGTGGGCTCGACGACTGCGGACGAATGTTGATAAAAATCGGCAAGCGCGGGCGAAAACGAGGCCTCGGAATGATCGGCATCAGTCAGCGTCCGGCTGACGTGAAAAAGGACTTTATCACCCAGTGTGACTGGCGATGCTGGCACCGACTCACCTGGAAAAACGACACACAGGTCGTCCGTCGTGTACTGGACGGAACGTATGCACAGGCTGTGGAGACGCTCGAAGACGGCGAGGCATTTTTGCGAACCGACTGGTCGTCAGATATCCAGCGCATACAGTTCGACCGAAAGGAGACGTTCGATGCGGGTGCGACACCAGGGCTCGAATCGGTCGAACGCCCCTCGTTGAAATCCGTCGAGGAGACGGTTGTCGACGAACTCGAATCGATCGCAAACCAGGATGACGATCGGACCGCGCGTATCGAGGCGCTCGAAGCTGAGCTCGCCACCAAAACTGACCGGATCGAACAGCTCGAACGTGAGCTACAACAGGCGCGTGACCTCCGGGAGCTGGCTGAACAGTTCACGACAGCGTTCGTCACTCGCGCCGACGACCACGAGTGCCGAGATGGTGAGGCTGTGATGGCAAAATCCACGGCCGAAAACGGTGTCAACGGAGCGTCTTCTCCATCGGTGGACGATGATGAGACACAGCGAGCGGAAACCACTCCCACCGACGACGGTGAGGGCTCGAAAACGCAATCCGAAGCGCCACAGCAAACCGAGTCGCCAGCTGCCGTCGAACGGTTCGCCCAGCGGCTCGAATCGCTGGATGCGGAAACACGCGCCATGCTCGCCAACTACTACACCGACGGGCCGCTCACACCAGTTGCGGCGTATCGCGAGGCGACGGGCACCGCTGACCGGACGGCTGCTTACCAGCGAAACAACCTGCTGCGCAACGAATCGCTCATTACGCACGTCGGTCGCGGGACGTACACCTACTCCGCGCCCGCGGCGATCGTCGACGAAGCTCGGGGGAGCGACGACGGATCGAGATCCCTGGCAACGATCGAATGGGAGCTGCTCGTGGAAGGCACAGAGACATCCTGATTGTCCAACCGACACCCTCATTTTCGCGTGTCGATCGACTGTTGATGTGGATCTCCGTGGCCCAGTACTCGATATCGAACCGACAGGTGGCGACGGCTCCAGCACCGGCGATGCCACCGTGACAATTCGGGCGACACATGCAGACCGGCGGACGGTGACGATTGTGCTGGCCGATCGCTGGTCGGAGACAGCAGACGTCCTTGAGACCGGAATGGAGCTCTGCGTGACCGAGCCAACCCAACTAACGCCCGGTGAATGGACGACATCGAGTGATTCCTACGTGATCGTCGAGCCAACGTACGTCGTCACGGTGACTGACATTCGTGAGTGGGTGCAGTGTCCTCGCCAGTATTATCTGAGCAAGTTCACGAACGCATCGCTCTCCTATCCCCTCGTCAAGGGATCGCTCGTCCACGAGGTGTTCGGTGACCTCCTCCGTGGACGTTCCCTCGAGGAGTCGATCGATGACCGCGTCGAGGAAGCCGGCCTGGAGCTTGGACTGTTGGGTCGCGACCGCGAAAGCGTGCTGGCTGACGTATACGACCACGCCCAGGCGATCGAAGGCTGGCTGAACCAGGGAACGCTCAGTGATACTGACGAGTGGCGATCCGAGCAGACGCTGCTGAGTGACACGTTCGGGATCAGGGGCCGCGCCGACGCAGTCCGCCGTGGGGGGCCGGTGGAGCTGAAGACGGGAAAAAACACCAAGCGCGAGCCGCGTTTCGAAGACAAGATCCAGGCGGCGTGTTATGCGCTGTTGCTCGGTGAGCGAACTGAGACGTCGCCAGATACCGGTACGCTGTTGTACACGAAAAACGCCGCGCTCGATCGGGCCGAAACGCCCGGTGATCTCTCACCCGCCAAGGAATTTTCGATCGGTTCGGGGCTGTTGCGCTATGTCGTCAGGGCACGCAACGAGCTGGTGGCCACCGAATCTGCCGGGGAAATCCCAACTGGGTATGAGGCAGACGCGATCTGTGAGTACTGCTTCGAACAGGACACGTGTATGGTGGTTGCAGGCAGACTTGAGCAGGAGTCGAAAGCTGGAGCGATCGGTACTGCGCTTCCGGGAGCCGAGCAAACCTACTTCGAGCAGCTCTGTCAGGCGATCGAAACCGAACGGCGTGCGGTCCACCGTGCGTACGCACGGCTCTGGAAAGACACCCCAACGGAACGAGCGGCGAACGACGAGGCGTTGATCGATCTCGAACCGGCGGGGTCGACACAACAATCAGATGGCACCTGGAACTGCCGGGCAACGGGCGAGAGCGCGATTTCGAAGATCAGACCAGGAGACGTCGTGCTGGCGAGCGATGGTCATCCCACGCGGGGAGACGCAGAACTCGCTCGCGTGCTGTCGTTGACCGACGATGGAACGCAGACCACCGTCGAGATCAACACCGACGAACCGATCGAACTGCGTCGTCTCGACGTCTATCCGTCGGACTACGGGCTGAATCGGCAGCTGAGCGGCGTCCACGACGCAATTCTGAAAGGTGAGCCTGCCCGTCGTGATCTGTTGTTCGGTCGGCGCGAACCAACGTTCGAGCCGGTCGAGACGACGTTCATCGACTCGAACGAAAAGCAAAACAGGGCTGTCCAGCTGGCCGTCGGCGCAAACGACTGCGCGCTCGTCCATGGACCGCCAGGCACTGGAAAAACGTACACGCTCGCCCATATCGTGCAGGCACTGCTCGAACGCGACCAGCGAGTGTTGCTCTCTGCATTCACGAACCGGGCGGTTGACAACGCGCTCGAACAGCTTCGTGAGCTCGGCTGTACGGAGTTCGTCAGGATCGGTACCGAACACGGCGTTAGCGAGTCGATGCAAGACGCACGGCTCGATCCCCGTGGCGATCCCGACGAACGGGTCGAACGGCTCGAATCCGCGCCAATCGTCGCCGCCACCACCGCAACGTGTGGGAGCTCGCCAGTGCTGTCGGAGGGATCATTCGACGTGGCGATCGTGGATGAAGCGAGCCAGCTCACCGAGCCGGGAACGCTCTGTGCGATCAACCAGGCCGACCGATTCGTCCTCGTTGGCGACCATCAGCAGCTCCCTCCCGTGGTGCGCGCCGACTTCGACGACGACGATCCCGCTGATCTCTCCCAATCGCTGTTTGAGCGGCTGTTCGAGGCGTTTCCGGACGCTGCCATCACGCTCACCAAGCAGTATCGAATGTCACAGCGGATTCAGTGGTTTGCTTCCGAGGAGTTTTACGATGGAGCATTGCGACCCGCCACGCCAGCCGTTGCGGGCCAGCAGCTCGACGATCTGTCAGGTGTCTCGGAGCAATCGCTACCTGACCACCTTGACGATGGCGTGGTGTTCGTCGATCCGGACGGGGAGACGAGCGGCAACGTCAACCGGACTGAGGCAGAACGGATCGCCACCCTCATCGAGACGTATCGAGCGGCGGGCGTGCCAGCCGAGGAGATCGGCGTGATCGCGCCGTTCAGGGCACAGGTGGGTGCGATCACCCAGCTGGTTGATGATGCGATCACTGTTGACACCGTCGATCGCTTTCAGGGCTCCGCAAAGGCCGTTATCATCGTCTCATTCGTTGCGACTGAGACGCTTGAGAGTCCGATCTTCGAGGACAGACGCCGGATCAACGTCGCGCTCACGCGGGCGAAAACGTCGCTCTGCCTTGTTGGCGACGAGACGGCCCTGCGGAGCGATCCGTTCTACGAGCGCATGCTCGAATGGGCACAGCGTTCGTGATCGACTACCAAGGCCGCGCAAGCGATTTGTGCGACTGCGCCAACCGGCCGTATGGTCGATCCGAACGACGACCCGATCGAGCTACAACCATCCGCAGCCGAGCGGTGGCGAACCGCGTTTCACGACGAGCGCGAGCGAATCGAGGCTGTTGTCGAGACGATCGACGGCCCTCTCAAACGGATTGAACACGTTGGGGCGACGGCCGTTCGGGGGCTCAGGGCGAAACCGATCGTCGATCTCGATATTGTGGTTGCTGATGACGCTGTCGAGCGCGTTGCTAGGCTTATCGCAGACGATCTCGGTGGAACCCAAATTGAAAATTCAGACGGGTGGCAGCCAGTGTTTCGTCGCCACAACGGCCAGCGATTCAACGATCACGTGTTCGGAATTGCTGATGATGGCTGGAAAATCAGCGTCGTGACGAGGGACGTTCTCAGGGCAAACGAGCAGCTACAACGCGACTACGAGCGAACGAAACGCGAGCTCGCCACTGCAACGGACGATCTCACCGAGTACTCGCGTGGAAAAACGCCGATCATTGAGCGACTTCTTGCGACTGCAGCCGAGGAGGACCACTACTCGTATCCGTTTGAGATACCTGCCCTCGACGCTCAGTCCTGACAGCAGCCGCCCGCCTTTTCACCGAAATCGACGGCCAGCGGCGCAGAAATCATCTTGTTGAGCTCCTGGAGTTCCTGTTCGAGGTCGGCCTGCAGCTCAAGATACTCCGCCATGACCGGAATGTCGTGGAGCCGTTCCTGGGCGGCCTGCAGCTGCTGTAGGTCTTCATCCGTCGCGTTGCCAGTCTGGCGTGCAAGCATGAACTCCTCGCGGAGCTGTTCGAACTCGCGAACTGACTGTTGGGCCTCTTCACTGTTCTCAACGCGCGCTTTGGCGTCACTGAACGCCTGGTACGTGGGAAGCTCGGTAATCGCCGTACCCAGTTCGCTCGCCAGTCTGGTTACCGTCGCTTCCGGTACGGAATCCGTCTCGGCGGCCGTCTCAGTGCTCATGCCATCACGTTCGGGAGCCGAGCGTTTAGGAATACCGAAACGATGAGCTCACTGCTGGGTTGGTGGATCGACTTTTTCGGTTACCGAAAACGTCCGCGGTGGCACCAAGAGCCCAACAAACGCACCGACCGAGTGAAGAACGCTCACCAGCGGCAACAACACGACCGACAGCACTGCAATTGGAAGCGACTCGTCGTGATAGCGGACGCCAAGCAGAATCCACACCATGAGCGCCCCCACGATCAGGACCGAGAGCTCTTCGAAGGCCGTTCCAAAGATGACCGTATCCGGTGCAACCGTCGGCAAGAGCATGATCAGTGGAACGATCGCGGAGACGGACCACGCCAGATTCCGGAGCGTGGTAATCGCCCGATAGCCAGTAGAGAGCTGGCTTGCGTTCTGCCAGGAGCCGGCAAACCAACGCCGACGCTGTCCGATCAGCGCGCGGATTGTTGGCGGCGCCTGTGTTCGAAACTGATCAGCCGCAACCGCAAACTCCAGGTCGTCGATCGCGCCGACCGCATCCCAGACGAACGTCGTGTCCTCAATGATCGATGGTCGATCCCAGGTCACCTGATCCTCGATCGATTGTCGAATGGCAATCCCGCCACCCCACGCGTACAGCGGCACCGCAAGCGACGGAAACGCCCGCTGTTCGAGCTGCGCACCCATTCGATACAGTTCCGCAAGATAACACAAGAGCGACCCAGTGCGCCAGGGCCGTTCCCGAAACTGTATGACATCCGCGTCAGGAATACCTGTGAACGTGCTCATATCCGTATCCTCATCGAGATAGAGGACGAACTCCCGCGAACACGGCACGTTCCGTCGGGCCCACTCAAGTGCGCGCCCTTTGCGAATGGCATTACAGTCAAACGAATCCGGGACAACGTGAACGGTGGCACCGTCGATCGATAACGGCGCTTCTGCGATGACGTGACGGTCGGTTACTGAATCCGGAATCGCGTTCACCGTCTCCTGAACGACCGATTCGCTATCGATTGTCAGAATCCGCACTTGAACCGCGTCGGGATCGTGTTCGATCGGTCGGGACTCCGTCCGACGACCCACAACGACCAGTAGATACAACCAGTATCCCACTAGTCCCAGCGAAAGGAGCACGATAACCCAGAGGAGGACCGAAACCGCGAAATGAAATGATTCTCCTACGACCATTAACTGAATCAGGTACTACTTCGAAATGAATCTTTTCACTGACATATCTACCACGAACAATTGTGATACAATGAATTATGTGCTGATAGATACCAAACAGCAGTATATAGCAGGGATGATATCATCGTTTTAGTACTATGTTACGGAACAAAGGAGACACAATCAATGAATATTGATCCATCACCACAGATTTATTATACAATTATATTGCTGTGCTGACTGGTTGCTTTCTTGGGAGAAAAATATTTGCTACGTTGCAGGAATGTAATTCAGGGACGATATTTGGTTTTGGAGATGATACCACGAGGTAGTGCTATCCGTGCGGACTCCGATTGGTCGGTACTACCTGTACAGCGTCACTCGATCGTTCGGCTTCTACCTTCCTGTGGGGACGGTGTATTTGCTTGAGGTCCGTGGATTTGATGGATTCGCGCTCGGGATGATACAGGCTGCGTTCACCATCGGAATGGTGGGAGCTGAGATTCCGACGGGCTACGTTGGGGATCGGCTCGGTCGCCGAAACTCGTTGATCTGTGGAAAGCTCATCTCTGTGGTGGCGCTGCTGTCGTACGTCTGGATCGAGACGCCGATCGGCTACATGGCGTTGCAATTCGTCTGGGCAATCGGCTGGACGATGGCCTCGGGGACGAGCGATGCGTTGTTGTACGAACTGCTCGCTCGCGAAGAGTCGACTGATCGGTTCGGGGCGATTGCGGGCCGCGCACGCGCGTTGATGCTTGGAACGTCAGCCGTGACGGCAGCTCTGAGCGGCTATCTCGCCGCCATCGACTGGCTGATTCCGTTTCTTGCGAATGCGCTCCTGGTTGGGATCGGCATTCCAGTGTTGCGATCGCTTCCTGAGCCCGGAGAGACGGCCCCAGCATCTGAGCCGTTCACTGTTCGGCGAGCAGTGTCGACGCTTCGAATGCAGCTCGGTCGGGCGGCGATCCGATGGTTCGTGGTGTACGCCGCGGTGATCTATGCGCTGGCCTCGATGACCAGAACGTTTGAACAGCCCGCTGCGCTGGCAGTCGGTGTACCGGTAGCCCAGATTGGGCTCCTGTATGCGGGTTTCAAACTCGTTTCTGCGGTTGTCGCGGGGGGAACCGACTGGTTCCAGCACCGCTTTGGAATTCATGGTGTCTTCTGGCTGGTGCTGCCAGTGATTGCGGGGAGTTATCTCCTTCCCGCAGTCACACCAGTGGCGATCGTAGGCGTGTTGTTCCTGAGCCGGTCGCTCAGAACGCTGCTCACACCGCTGCAGAACCAGTATCTCAACGATCGAATCGGCAATGTTGGACGGGCGACGATTCTGTCGGGCGCGTCGATGGTGTTCTCGATCGCAGCAAGCACCGCAAACGTTGGCGGGGGCCTGCTCGTCAACCGACTCGGCGTCATCGATGCGCTCACAGTGGCTGGTCTCGTGGCCACAGCGATCTGTGGGCTACTCTGGCTGACAACCAGTCCGGTCAGAACGGAACTCCCCACTGAAACTGAGACACATTGACTGCGAGCGCCCCAATCATGATGGCAACTGGCAGAGTATATCTAACACCCATGTCGTCCGACACCGGCGGTTCGAACCCATACGTCGTTTTACTCGCCAACGCGCCAGCCGATCGCCTGTCAACGGCGGCCGTCGGTGGGAAGGCAGCGACACTGTCGCAGTTGCTCGATGCTGGGATTTTCGTTCCGCCAGCAATCTGTGTGACGACGCGCTGGTACACTGAGACGGTTCGTGTGCAGCTCAACGAGGAACTCGACCGCCTCAATAGCTGCGACCCCGACGAATCGGAGGCAATCACAACGCACGCCAAACGGTGTCGCGGACTGATTCGTGAGCAATCGCTTCCCGAGTCGCTCCGCTCCGACATCGACGACGCGCTCTCGGCCGTTCCAGGCGAAACGTACGCCGTCAGATCGAGTGGCACGGCCGAAGACCTTCCTGGACAGTCGTTTGCCGGCCAGTACGAGACGTATCTCGACGTAGACCGGGCCGACGTGTTCGACCGTGTTCGAGACTGTCTGGCAAGTCTGTTCACAGATCGAGCGGTCAGCTACAGACTCGAACAAGCTATCGATCACAGCGAGATTGCGATGGCCGTCCTCATACAACAACAGATCCATCCAGAAAGCGCAGGGGTGCTGTTCACCGCCGATCCACAGAGTGGGTCGCGGTCAACCGCCGTGATCGAGGCCGCATCCGGGCTCGAAACCGTCGTTGCTGGCTCAGAACCGACAGACACGCTGCGGTACGATCTGCGAACGAATAGCATCGTGGAGTATGCTGCTGCAGGCGACGAACAGCTTCTGTCGCCCGCTGCGGTCGACGAGCTCGTCGGGCTGGGAAAACGGATCGAGGCAGCGTTGGGGACGGCCCAGGACATCGAGTGGGCGATCGATGCAGGGACGCCGGTCATCCTCCAGGCCAGACCGATCACCACGCTGTATCCCCGACCCACACCCCAGCCGGCTGACGACCAACGGCACATCTACATCAGCGTCGGCCACGGCCAGGCGTACGCTGCAGCCATGCCACCGCTCGCGACGGCGTTCTGGATCGAAACCGCTCGCTCGATGGTGAGTCCGGATGCAGATCAGTTACTCGTAACAGCCGGTGGTCGGCTGTACATCGACGTTACCGCGATGCTGTCGCTGCCGGGAGGCTGGCCGCTGATCGAACGCATGTTCGGCTCGATCAACGGCTCGATCGGTGCGGCGCTGTCGGAGCTTCGAACGAGCGCTGATCGCCCAACCGTGCGGTTGTCACGCGGGTCGCTCGGGCAACTAGGAGAGCTCGCAACGGCGTTCGTTCCGATGTGGAGCTCGCTCTTTGGCGATTTTGTCAGTGCGCTCATCAGAACGCCCAGGCCGCCGGCCGACGAACACGCCCGGTGGAACGAGTGGGGTGCTGAGCTGGCCCGTCAGATGACGGCCCACGAATCGCTTCAAGCGCGCGTGAATGCCGTCCTCGGGGGCAGCGAAACGAGCTTCGACTATCCACCGGTCGGCTCGCTCTACGCCGCCATCGCGATCGATCGGTGGCTCACCTATCGGTTCGGAGATGATCCCGAAGCGAGCGCGGCGGTGAACGACGTCGGTCGTGGATTTCCGGAAGAGTTGATCACCACGCTCACGGGCGAGCTTGCGGCGTGTGCGTCGATCGCTGCCGAGTACCCAGAACTGGCTGCTGCACTCGAACGTGGTGCCACGCTAGACGAACTCGAAACGAAACCAGGCGGACCAGCGTTTACTGAGGCGTTCGAGGCAATCCTCACGGAGTATGGCCACCGTGCAACCGGTGAGTTCGACATCAGCAATCCACGATGGAAGGACGATCCGGAGCCGTTGTTGGCGACGATTCGCGCACGAATTGACGAGGAACAGGACCATGACCAGCGGATTGGGGCGCTCCAGAACGCGGCCGACCGTGCACAGACGCTGCTCGAAGCACGAACCGGTGGTCCACTCCGACGGTGGCTACTGGCTCGTGCGATCACCACGTATCGCGGCGCTATCCAGACGCGAGAGCTCCCCAAACACGGCGTCGCACGGCTGCTAGACGTGGCCCACGACACGTTTACAGAGGCTGGCAACCGGCTCACACGGGAGGGGACGCTCGAAAATCCGGACGATGTCTGGTTGTTGCAGCCCGACGAACTGCAACGAGCACTCGATGGCACACCAATCGATGCGTCGATCAGCGACCGGCGGCGGGCGTTTGATCGCCACAAACAACTGACACCGCCGCCCGTGATACTCAGTGATGGCGAAACAATCATGGGAGCAATCGAGCGCGACGACGTTCCTGCTGATGCGCTAGTTGGCGTGGGCGTCTCCGACGGAATCGTCGAGGGGCGCGTCCGGGTGATCACCGACCCCAGCGCGGAGACGATCGAACCGGGTGAAATTCTCGTCGCACCAGCGTGTGGTCCGGGCTGGACGCCGCTGTTCGTGAACGCGAGCGGGCTGGTGGTGGCGGTTGGTGGGCAGCTCAGTCATGGTGCGCTGGTCGCACGAGAGTATGGCCTGCCGGCAGTGGCATCCGTTGCCGACGCGCCAGACCGACTCGAAACCGGCGACCGTGTCCGGATCGACGGGGAACGCGGCATCGTCGAACCGATCGAGTAGGAACCACACCGGTTATCCGCCCCGATCCACTGCATTTGACAATGAGTCATGGATCGCCAGAATCGAATCCGACCGAGGGCGACCTCACGCGAACGGGCCTCTCGTTGAAACACGACCGCGAATGGGATTACGAACTCGACCGGATTGTCAGCGCAGTCGAAGAACGCGAGGCAGCAACCGTCGGATTACAGTTTCCTGAAGGGTTGAAACGGCGTGGGCCGGCCGTTGCCGACGATCTTCGGACGTTACTCGATGATGACGTCACAGTGATGATCTCCGGGCAGCCCTGTTACGGTGCGTGCGATCTCGACACGTATCTAATGCGTCGCACGGACGTGTTCGTCCACTTTGGGCACTCGCCGATGAAAGAATCGGAGAAGATCATCTACGTGCCGCTCTTTTCCAACGTCGATGTCGAGCCGATCATGACGGAGGCGATCGACGAGCTGCCCGAAACGGATGTGGGGCTGGTGACGACAGCCCAGCACATGAATCTGTTCGATGAGATGCGCTCGTGGCTCGAATCGCAGGGCTACACCGTCCACACGCGTCGTGGAGACGAGCGACTCACCCACGAAGGGCAGGTGCTGGGCTGTAACTACGCCAGCGCCGACATCGATGCCGAGCAGATTCTCTACGTTGGCGGCGGCAAGTTCCACCCGCTGGGACTCGCCATGGAGCATCCCGACAAACGCGTCGTCATTGCCGATCCAGTGAACAACGTGGTCACCATCGCCGACACCGAGCAGTTCATGAAACAGCGGTTCGGTGCGGTCCATCGAGCAATGGACGCGGAGCGCTGGGGCGTGATCTTCTGTACGAAAATCGGCCAGGGGCGCTGGGATGTGGCGACCGATATCGTCGAGAACAACGACAACGCGTATCTGATCACCATGGACGAGGTGACACCCGATCGGCTCCGAAACTTCGACATGGATGCGTTCGTGAACACCGGCTGTCCGCGGATCACCACCGATGATGGCCCACGATTCCACAAACCGATGCTCACCCCCGGCGAGTACGAGATCGCCGTCGGCAACGAGCCATTAGAGTCGCTCTCATTCGATACGTTCCACGGAACGTGGTGACCGCCGGCGTTTTCTGCACACCACGCGTAGGCGATCCATGCGACGGTCGCAGCTCGAACGGGAACTTTCTCAGCTTGCGGGCTTTGACGCTCCGTCGGCGTCGCTTGAGCAGTATCGAACGCCGAGCGACGTCGCGGCCCATCTCTGTCATCTCGCCACGCTCTATGACGACCTCGATCGACCGGTCGTCGATCTAGGCTGTGGAACCGGCGTGCTCGCGCTCGGGTCAGTGCTCGCAGGGGCGAAATCTGTGCTCGGTATCGAACGCGACCGAGACGCACTGGTCGTCGCACAGCGCAATGCACGTCAACTGTCGCTCACCCACTCACCACAGTGGATTCAGGGCGACGTCAGCTCGCCACCCATCGACTGCGGTGGCGTGACGGTCGTGATGAATCCCCCGTTTGGCGCACAGAAGACGAACGTGCACGCTGATCGCCCGTTTTTGCGAACAGCAGCCGAGATCGGAGCCGTTTCGTACTCGATCCACAACGCTGGCAGCCAGGAGTTTCTCACGGCGTTCGTTGGCGATCACGGCGGCACGATCACGCACGCGTTCTCGCTTGCGTTCGATCTGACACACAGCTTTGAATTCCACGCCGAAGGAACCCGAACGATCGACGCCGAGGCCTACCGGATCGAATGGTGACCGACGAGTCACCCACAAATAATTTGCAATGAGATGGCATTGGTGTGATATGGAACGGAGAAGTGTGTTGGTTGGGTCGTTCATTGCCATTGGGATCGTCGCAGTGCTGTGGCTGGGCACCACTGGAATCGATGCCCTTTCGGGGGTGAGCGAGCCGGAGGTGACGACCGAGCGGATTAATGACACCCACGCAGCGATCGCCTGGACGAATGACCAACCAACGACGGGCGAGGTACAGATCGTCACCTCCACTGAGTGTGACAGCGACGCTGGTGACGTACTCAAGCGATTTCCGGTGACGACGAACCAGCGAACACACGTTGCGGTCGTGCCGGCGTATGCTGTTCCACAGACTGACAGTGCGGATCTCAAATGGTTCAGCACGCAACTCAAAGTCGACAGTGGCGGCGATGCGATCTTCAAGGAGGTCCACCGCGAATCACTGAGCGAAGCCTGTTCGTGATCGATTCTCGATCAGCACTCGTCCGTCGAGTAGTACTGGCCGTGTCTCGGATACGGTATCGGGTGATCCAGCGGCATTCGTGCCAGTTCTGTGAACGTTTCTCCGTCGAGAACGAGCACGAACGACCGCTCGTCACTCCCATCGAGAACGAGCGAGAGGATCACGCCGTCGTCTTCGGAGCCAGGGGCTGGTGCAGGGACTGCCGTCGGTTCACCAGGGAATGTGGCTGGTTCGTGCCAGCAGGTCGTGCTACCGGTCGTTTCGACTTTCAACAGTCGATCGTAGAACGACCCAGTGTCGCGTTTGCCAACGCCGTAGACGAACTGATAGGGTTGCGTCCGTCGGTGGCCGACAATCTCAGGGCGTTCGAGCGGGTGTGCGGCGAGCGATCGCGAGGAGACTGCCCAGTCATCAATCGTGAGCCGAAGCCGTCGGAGCCGGCCCGATGGGAGCGACGACCGATCGGTTCTGATCGAATCGAGCGAGAACGCTTCCACGATCTCGGGGGTGGAATAGGTGAGCAGATCCAGCAACAGCTCGTCCGATTGCTCGAACGCGTTGACGTGGTGAAGCGCGAAGAAGGCGTCCATCCGTGGCTGTGCGAGCAACCGACCAGAGGAACGATCAAACACCAGCAGCCGTGTCCCTCGTTCCGGTCGCCAGTCGAACTGCTCGATGAATGACCGGTCGCTGAGTCGAAAGGTGAACGGATTCACCACGTACGGAAACTCCACCAGCACAACGTATGTCGGCGTGAGCGCGAAGCTGTGCATATAGCAGGGGCGATCGACCGCGATTGAGGAGATCGGCTCTCGCTCGCCATCGGCTATCCGGACGACGGTGTAGCTGCTCTGTCGTGCAATTCGAGTCAAGACGGAGATCGTCTCGTCGGTGAGTGGATCGTACTGGGGATGGGCACACGAAATCTGGCCGGCGAGGTCGTCATCGAACGTGATCCGATCGACAGTGGCGAGCGTTTCCGGGTCGAATTCTATCGCACCGGGCGATTCTGCCGTCACAACGTGGCGGTCGCCATAGCGGACGAGTGGGCCATTTGCGTTGTCGGTCACCGACGGCGGCGCGAGCAGCGAGACCGCACGATCGAAACAGCTCTCAGAGGGATCGGTGGCGAACTCCCGGTAGCCGAGCGTGTCGGTATCGCGTGCGTGAGTGTACGCACCGCTCTCGACGAATCGGCGGCGGTAGTGGACGTGGTCGCCGTCGAACTGAAACCGGTGAAGCATCCCGAAGCCGTCGAACCAGTGACTGAGCGAGCGATCACCCGCCTCGAACTTCGCCGGCCCGTTCACGACATAGGTCCCGGTGAGCCACGATGGAATCGTCCCCTCGGCCGTGAGCGTTTGCTCGTACTGCTCGGGAGTAACGGATCGGAATCCGATCGCGTGAGACGACTCACGGGAAGCAATCCGATTCTCCGTGCCCATACAATATATTCATTCTATAATCATATAAAATATATTGTGAGGAACAAGATATAGAATAATAATGGACGGAAATAGATATTGGGGGGCTATTGGAATGGTTCCCGTATGAGCAGACAGTTCTCGCGTCGATCGATGCTGGCGATGGGGTCGGCAGTTTTGATCAGTGGCTGTTCCCAGCCGTTTTCGGTGCTGAACGGAGACGGCTCACGGTGTGAGCCAACAAGCGGTGCGTGGCCGATGGGTGGGTTCGACGCTGCTCGAACGAGTGTGCTTTCCGCTCAAGACGTTCCTGACACATCGTTACCAGCACAGGCGTTCGTGCCACAGTCCGCCAATTTCGTGACGAACGCACCGCCAGTGGTCACGGATGGCGTCGTGTACACTGCGGGGTCGAATCGAGTGGACGCACGCTCGTTGAACACCGGCCAGCAGTACTGGGAGGTCGAGATGGCTGGTGAGACCGAGGTCAGTCCAGTGGTGACCTGTGATTCTCTGGTCGTGTCCACACACAACGAGACGGTTGCGTACTCGCTTGCGGACGGCAGGGAGCTGTGGCGAACGGACAGTGGCTCGATCAATGGTTCGCCGGTGGCCCACGATGGGACCGTTTTCGTGGGTGAAACTGGCCGCGTGATTGCGATCGATGGTGGTACGGGCAAAAAACGATGGGAGCAATCGGCGGACGCAAACGGAATTGCGGTCGGTGAGCGCGTCTATGCAGTTGCGGGTGCCAACGATCGGGGGGCAGTCACGGCGATCACCCACCACGGCGATCGCTTCTGGCACACCGACGGGCTTGAGCCACTGTATGCCACGCCTGCACTCGGTAGCGAGACGCTATTCGCTCCCTCAAAAACGGGGGCGCTGTACGCACTCGACACTGACGGTGGCTCACTACAGTGGGAACAGCCAATCGAACAAGGGGTGTACGAATCGCCGGCGGTTGGTGCAAACACCGTGATCGTCGCTGCAGGCAACGGCGAGCAAACGATCGCATTCGACACCACGACCGGCAAGCAACGGTGGACGCACAGAACGGGCGTGAGCCAGAGCGGTCCGGTGATCGTCGGTGATCGGGTAGTCAGTGCTGGTGCAAACACCGGGATCTTCCTCCTGGATCTCTACACTGGCGAGCAACTGCGCCACTGGCCCGTTGCTGGCGTTGGCTCGCAGGTCATCCCAGTTGACGGTCGATTGCTCTACCGACGTGGGTCCGACAGCGTGCTGGTTGTCATCGAATCGAGGTGATCGATGAGTGGGTCAGGACCGATCGTAGAGTTTGGCCAGCGGATTTTCGGAATGGAATCCACCAAGGAATGATTATGAACACATTGAAATCACACTATTTGCAGCATGACAACTTCTATATTTAATCATTAGTGAGGAATCCTTCATCAAATAGATCCAAAATATCCGCGGTGGTATGCCATTGGACGACCCTTTGCTCGCCGAAATCGGAATCATCCGACCAAATTGCGGCTCCATCGACCGCGATTGCAGTTGCAATATATGGAACGTTTTTGGATCAACATTACCAATTGCATTCCTTGCTTTTCTGATATCCTTCGAAGGAATGGAATATGACACAGTACCTATCGATTGAAACAAAATGTCTATCGTTTTATCCACTTCTGGCCGGGAGAGACCCGACTTTTCCGCGATCAATGGAGTGTAATCTGAGACCTCTTGTTCGAGTTCTGGGGGAGCAAGAAAGACAGCATCGGAGAGACAAAGAACCTCACGAGTGCGCCCAGAGGTGATAGCAGCAGATATAACTACATTCGCATCGACGACGATTTTCATTCGGATTCATCCACTTGATAAAGTTCTTTCATATTCTCGTCCACGAGGGCAGCGATTTCGGCCACATCCGTTTCGGTTGCCTCACTCCGGGCAGCGATCTCTTCAAGCCGTTCAAGTTGCTCCAACCCATCCGTTTTCTTCGCAATTGCCTGACGTGTGACTTCACTCCAGTTAATCTCTGGGTGGCGATCCATCTGTTGTTTGAGCTCTTTGTCAACTCGGACGGTGATTGTTGGCATGGTGTATTCTCCTATACACGTATATACAGTCCAGTACAAATAAGATTTGTGGCACAAGAGCCTCCCAAATTTACGGTGAGCGCGTCAAAAATTCCCTACTGGTCTTCAGACAGCGCTGCCAGCGGATTCTTCACCGTTCCGTGCTCGGCTGCGTGTGGCCGGCCGGAAGCATCCGCATATCCCTCTCTGAACAGCCGATTGCGGTTCAAACAGAGCTTCGTGAACCGATCCTGGAAGAGATCGAACGTCTCAAACCGCTCTTCGAGCTCGGGGAACTCGCGCTGATACCCCCGAATCGCTCCAGCAACGTGCTCCCAGAACCGCCGTTCCTCGTAGTCGTGGTGGGTTTCGAGAATCTTCACGAGATAGCGAAACACCCCGACGAACAGCCCGGCGAAGATGAACTGACAGAGCCCTTCCGGTGGTTCACTGCGGAGTACGCTCGTGAGTTCCGGAGAAAGCTCCTCAAGCTCAGGGATGGGCTGATCGCTGACGTTCACGTCGTCGACGAGATCCTTCACGGCAAGCCGGTGTGGGGCGTCGTCTTCGAGCAGCACCATTGCGTTCTGGCCATGGGGTGAAAAGACGGTTCCGTAGCGATAGAGACAGTGAACGAGCGGCGGAATGACCGTCTCACAGAGCGATTCGATCCACTCGTCGAGGGTGAGCTCCGATCGCTCGACCAGCGAGGAGAGCACTGGCTGGCCGTCCTCTACGTGGATGAGTGCGGCGAGCGTCATCGCGCGCTCGTCGTCCGCACAGTACTCCTCGACGGATTCTCGCCAGATGGCGCCCAGCAGTTCGCGATACTGATACGGGCCGTCCTCTATGGCGGTGAAATCCGGCTGGCCAACGTCAACGGCGGCGATCTCTCCGGGAACGACCAGTCCACACTCCTGGCTGAGATACGAATCGTTCTCGACGAGGTCGTGAACGAACGATGTGACGAGTGGGGCAACCTGCGTGCGCTCACCCGGAAGTCCCCGCCA
The DNA here is from genome assembly GCA_025041195.1 of Halobacteriales archaeon YIM A00013. GTDB lineage: Archaea > Halobacteriota > Halobacteria > Halobacteriales > Haloarculaceae > Halocatena. The sequence continues at coordinate 2,503,718 of JAKCFM010000001.1, read as the reverse complement.
GACCAGCGTGTTGTGGATCGATAGCGGCACTTTCACGTGATGGCGCTCCGGGGAATCGACGTTCGTGAACGTGCGGATCGACTGCTGGGGGAGATACCGATCGGGACCGGGACCGAGCATCACGAGCTGGTCGGTCGCGAGCTCGCGAGCGTACTGCTGGGCGATGTAGTTGTCCCACTGCCACTGATGGACGGGGAGCAACTGATACGCATCGGGATCAAGCCCCTTCGTTGCGAGCTGCTCGCGGAACTGATCGAGCGTCTCACCCAGCTCAGCGTGGAGCAGCGACTCGAACGAGATGGCCTCGGTCGTATTGGCCGTCGCAAGCTCATGATGCGCCCCGACCCAGAGCAAGCGCTGTGGTTCGCTCCGTTCGGGGGCAAATCTGGCATGATCGCTCGCTCCAAAGCCCAGACGGCCCTTGTTGACGACGAGCCACGGATGGCCAGTCATTGCGCCCTCTAGCTGGGCGTACTCAAGCGCGGCCACGTCAGTTGAATCGGACTGGGCTTCGATGGCTGCATCGGCGAACAGGGTGTTGTTCAGCTCGCGAACGAAGTTGCCGAGCGTGATCGAATCGATCTCGATCGTGTCGCCGAGATCCCTGACGAATTCGATCGGATCAGTCGCCGGGGCGCTCGTTCCGTCGGTGATGCGCTCGATGGACGACGGATCGACGGTAATGCTGTCGAGCCACTGCTCCGTGGCGTCGAATCGATACGCTACCCCCGTTGCCATCGGCAGTTCATAGCGCGATGGATCGCCATCGACCACAGGTTCGGGATCGATGATCTCCTCGTAGGTGAACTCCTCGATGCATTTTGCGAGCAGCCGGCGACTAACGGTCGCAAAGGCTGCGGCGTCGAACGATTCGTTGTCAATCCGCTGCTGTTGGTGTTGGTGTGTCATTGGTGGTGGTGTCGCTGCTCGTCATCAGTTCGTCGCGTGGACGCTGGCGTCCTTTCGAGAAACGCCTCCAGCGAGAAATCCTGGAAAACGGTGTCGCTGTCCTCGGGATACTCGGTGCGACCGAGCAGCTGATTTGCAATCCGGCTGTTGCGATAGCAGCCCAGCCCGAGATCCGGCGTGCCGACGCCGTGGGTGTGTAGCTCGGCGTTCTGCACGAACAGCCGACCCGGAACGTCCTCGATCGGGAGCCGGTAGTCAGCCGTGATCGCGAACCGACCCTGATCGTCGGTGGCGATCCGATCGACAAGTGGATCGTAAAACGCCGGCCGAGCGCGTTCATAACCGGTGCCACAGACGACGACGTCGCTCTCGTGGACGAACGACTCGTCGGTCAGCGTCCGATTGCAGTGAAGCCGATAGCCATCGTCCACGCAATCGATCGACTGGACGGCGGTTTCTGCGAGCAATCCGATCGCTGGGTCGCGGCAGCCGATCGAGCGCTCGTACAGGAGCTCGTAGATCGCCGCGCTCGTCTCTACGTCGATTCCTTTATAGAGCAGATCCTGCTCGGGGATGAGTTCATCCCGGGTTTCCTGCGAAAGTGAGGTGACGTACTGGGTGTACTCCGGGGTGAAATGCTGCAAACCGAGCTTCGAATACTCCATCGGGAAAAAGCCGGCCGAGCGGGTCAGCCAGTCGAGGCGGTACGCACCAGCGGGCTGGCGGTCAAGCAAGTCCAAGAACACCTCCGCTGCTGACTGGCCAGAGCCAACGACGGTGATCGAATCCGCCTCAACACACCGACCGATGTGAGACCGGTAGCTGGCGGTGTGAAACACGTCGCTTGCGGGATGACCACGGAAGCCATCTGGGAGCTGTGGAGTCGTTCCCACTCCAACAACTACGTCATCCGCAACGTACTCATACCGGTCGCCAGTGCTCGGGGAAACAGCTGTAACAACGAACTGCTCGTGAGCAGGCTCGTAGTCGATCGCCATCACTCGCCGGTCGAACTGCGGACTGTCAAGCGATGTTGCAGTCCACCGGAGATAGTCGTCGTACTCCCGTCGCGGGATCTGAAACGTCTCGTAGAAGTAAAATTCGTAGATGCGATCGTGTTCACGCAGATAGTTGCAGTAGCTGTACGGATTCGTCGGATCGGCAAGCGTGACGAGATCGGCGAGAAACGGCACTTCGAGCGTCGTTCCCTCGATGAGCATTCCCTCGTGCCAGTGGAACGAGTCGGATTCGTCCAGAAACAGCCCGTCCAGCTCGGTCGGCTCAAGCAACGCCGCGAGCCCGAGGTTGAACGGCCCGAGCCCGACCCCGATCAGATCGAACGACTCACGCACGATCGATCACCCCATGGGACTGAAATTGATCGCGAGTACACGCCATCAACAGCGCGTCTTTCTCCGGCAGCTCAATCTCGCGAACTGGTTCGAAGCCACAGCGCTCGAACACGTGGATAACCCGATCATTGCGAACGTCCGGTTCGGTCATCACCCGCTCGGTCGCCGGGTGGGTGAACTGCATTGCAAGCACCGCACGCACCAGTGCGATCGCATAGCCTGCACCCAGATACTCTGGCGGGCCGATCAGCAGGTGGATCCCCTGATCCGCTGGCGTCGTTGTACAGTACTCCGCGAGCACGTCGTCGTCGGCCCAGTAACACTCCCAGTAGCTCATCGGAACGTGATTCAGCGAGCCGATGTACGGCGTCAAATGTGCATCGCTACACTTTTCTATCATTTCTGTCCGAAACGCCGCCAATGAGTCAGGGAGCTGCCAGTATGGCCGAACGTGCTCGCTGGTCAACCAGTCGTGCAAGCGGAGGAGATCACGATCGAGATCAACGGGCCGGAACGTGATCGTCCGGTCAATCGTCTCGTCGTAGCTCTGATAATCACCCTCAGCAATCGCGTCCGTCGGGCCGCTCATTGCGTGGCCACCTCCCAGAGTGGGTTGTCGATCTGCGTGTACACCGATTGGGCATCGATCGAGCCCTCCAGCTCATCCATGTCGTGCACGCGTGTGAGAAGATTTGCCTTACACGGCAGTGTTGGGTGCTCCAGCAGTTCGTCGAGCAGGGTGGACGTGTCTCGGTCGAACGCGGTGAGTGCAGAGAGAATCTCCGCAAGCCGTTCGAGCAACCGACGCTCCTCGATCAACCCGGCAGTTCCGAACGCGTTGATAACGCCAAAGACGTTGTTGCAGAACAGATAGTACCGAATCCGTTCGTCGACAACCGCATCCCGACAGATCGTCTGTGCGCGATCGCCAACGCCCGGAAGATAAGAATCAATCGCCTCGTAGGTGGATTCGGCGAAGTAGTACCCCTGGTTGTCACGGTAGTAGCCACCGACAGGATAGCCGTCTTCGAGTTCCAGGACGGTGTTTTGCTGGTGGGCTTCGAGCCCGAGGCCGTGTTCGAGCAGTAACCACACCACGGGTCGAACCAACACGTCGCAGTACTGATCGAACCAGTCGAGACTGACCGCCGCCCGAGAGCGGTCCTCCCGATCGGCGATCGAGGTGATGACTTCCGAAAGCAACGAACGCGCGCCGTCGCCTTGGCCACCCAGATGGCCGCTGTCCGGGCGGTCTTGACAGAGCGCAACGACCGGCGTTGCTGTCATCGATTCGTCGAACGGGTTCTCTCGCAACACCACCTCGAAGCCAGATTCCTGGCCAGAGCCGATATCGAGCGTGAGATACGCCGGATCACGGACGATATCGAACGCTGGGAACCGCGATTCGAGCTGGTCGCCGAACTCGGTTTGGAGCAGCTCTGTGATCGCCACGCCGCGTTCGAGCTCCGGGCGCTTGTTCGTTCGCAGCGAGTTCGTGATCTCGACGTGAAGTGACCCTTTCACCATGAACGGAGCCTCGGGGCTATACAGCGTTCGAACGGATGACGTTGGGTAGAAGTCCGGGCCGTGCTGGCCGAGATAGCTGAGTTCGCCGGCCTCAATCGCCGCCTCGACGGCTGGCTGTGACCGGCAGCGCCTGGCCTGCCAGGGATGCATCGGAATGACAATCGAATCGTCGTCCGGGAGCACGGACGAATCGAGCTGTTGGCGAACCCATGCCGGAGCGGCCGTCTCCCAGGCACTATCGTGTGCCACAATCGATGGATCGGCGGCGACGTAGCTGAGCTGAAACGACCCACCGAGCTCAGGCGCAAACGTGGGGGCCTCGTCAGGGGAGATGCCAATCCGACTTTTCGGTGTCGGATGCAAGGGATGGCCGAACGTCAGCGACTGTTCTGCAGCCCTGAACGATGGCTCAAGACCAGGAATCTCCGTTTCGGCTCCAGCGTAGCGTGCGACGTTCTGACAGCTCTGGATGATTCGGCCGAGCAGGTCGTCCGTCCGGGTAACGCCGTCTCGCTCTGTCGCCAGTTGTTGACAGAGACAGGACGCCACCGTCGTGTACGACACCGGCTTCCAGCCGTCGGTGCCACGGAGGGAGACCGGCAGCGCGAACAGATGCCGACCCGTTGGTGAGTCATAGCGCAGCTCGACGGCGAGTTCGACACCGAGTGCCGACAGCGGACAGTAGAGGACGGTACCGTCCCCCGAAAGGCCAATCGCGTCCGCCTCCGTGCGCTCAGTGGCGTCAGTGTCTCTGTCATAGCAGTTCAACAGCGCGTGAATCGTGGCCGCCTCGGCGATCGAAGCGGGCGAGGATTTGGTGGTGCTCATCGTGAAGGTGTTGGCTGGGTTGATTCGGTGCTCGCTTGCCCCGCAGCAACGACCGCCTCCAGCACCTCGATCACGTCGTCGATCGTCGTTCGTGGATTGACGAACGTGAACTTCAGGTGGGGACGACCATCGACGACCGTTCTGGCGAGCATCGCGGTGCCGTCATCTCGCAGCTGCTCACGAATGCGATCGGTCGCGTCATCCTCATTCGACGGGTGGTCGTAGCGAAAGACGACTGTGCTGAGCGATGGCTGGGCTGCAAGCGTGAGCGACTCGTTCGATTCAATCAGCGAAGCGGTATCTGCGGCCAACGCAAGCAGAGAATCGATGCCCGCCCCCATTGTGTCAGTGCCGAGCGTCTGGAACGTGACGTACGGTTTGAGCGCATCGAACCGTCGGGAGGTTTGCAATGACTTGCTGACGAGATGGTGTGACGATTCAGCGCCCGTGTCGTCAGGATTGAGATACGCGGCCGATCGGTCGATTGAGGCGTACTGCTCGCCGTCGGCGACCAAAAATACGCCACACGACAGCGGCTGCTGACAGAGCTTATGAAAGTCCATAGCGATCGAATCGGCGCGCTCGATCCCGGACAGTCGATCGCGGTGGCGATCGCTGAACACGAGCGGGCCGCCGTAGGCGCCATCAACATGGAACCAGAGGTTGTGCTCGTCGGCGATAGCACCGAGCCGATCCAGTGGATCAATCCGCCCGAAATCTGTCGTGCCGGCGGTGCCGATCAGCGCAAACGGTTCGAGCGAGTCCTCAGTGAGCCGGTCGAGCGTTGATTCGAGCGCCGTGATCGAGAGCTGGTGATCGTCGTCCGTTGGAATTTCTACAACCGCGTCATCACCAAGGCCGAGCTGGCCGGCGGCCTGTCGGGCGGTGAAATGTGCCTCCCCAGAGCAAAGGATTCGCAGCGACTGCGCAGCCGTTGGGAGTCCGGCTGTCTGTGCGTCGTGGTCGAACCGATCGGCGATGGCCCAATTGCGGGCGAGTAACAGCCCGAGCACGTTTGCCTCGGTCGAGCCGCTGGTAAACACCCCATCCGAACCAGCTCCCAGCCCACAGACCGCTGTCAGTCCCTCGATGAGCGTCGATTCGACAGCTGTGGCTGCGGGACTCTGATCCCAGGAATCCATCGACTGGTTCATGGCCGAAACGATCAGCTCCGCGGCGAGCGCTGGAACGGTTGGCGGACAGTGGAGGTGGGCCATCGATTGGGGATGATAGACACCAACCGAATCGGCACAGACCAGCGAGCTAACCCGTTCGAGAACGGCCGCTAGCGATTGGCCGGCCGATGGGAACGGCTCGGTCTCGGCAATGTCTTCGTGGATTTCGTCCGGTGTGCGGCCCGAAAACGGGGTGTTGCTCGCGAAATAGCCAGACTGCAACGCCTCAATCGCCAGCGCCGTTGCGTTGCGGTAGGATTCAAGCGTTTCAGGCCCCAAAACGGCATCACTGGCGGCATCAAACGACGATCCGCTCACCGCGACGCACCCCCACATGAAGCGGCTTCCACGGCTGCTTCGAATATGTCGGCTACCTCGTCGATCTGATCGGCCGTCACGATGAGTGGCGGGAGAAACCGAACCGTCGCCGAGTGGCGACCGCCCCGTTCGACGATCAGACCGCGTTCGAGACAGCCCTCCTGGATTGCCGCCGCAATCTCCGGAGCCGCTGGGGGTGGACCATCGGTCTCTGCGTCGGGATCGACGATTTCAATGCCAAGCATCAGCCCACGACCACGGCAGTCACCAATCGCGGGATATGCTGTTGAAATCCGTGCGAGGTGGTCCAGCAGCCTGGCACCCATCCGATCGGCGTTGCTCGCGAGGTCGTTTTCCATCACGTAATCGATCGTGGCCTGACCGGCCGCCATTGCGAGCTGGCCGCCACGGAACGTGCCTGCGTGCGTGCCGGGGGCCCAGCTGTCGAGCCGCTCGTGGTAAACAACCGCCGATAGGGGGAGCCCGCCACCGATCGCCTTCGAGAGAACTACCACGTCCGGCGTGATTCCGGCGTGTTCGAACGCATACAGCGCCCCCGTTCGGCCAAGACCGGTCTGTACCTCATCAATGAGCAACGGAATCTCGCGCTCGCGGGTGATGCGGCGAATCTCGCGCACCCACTGGTCGGGCGCCGGAATCACTCCCCCCTCGCCCTGGACGATCTCCGTGAGCAAGCCTGCTGGCGCATCCAACCCAGCGTTCGGATCGTCAAGCAGTCGCTCCACGTAGCCACTCGCCGTCGTGTGGTCGCCGTCATCGCCGAACGGACTGCGGTAGCTGTACGGAAACGGAAGCTGCTGTCCGTTGGATCGGAGGCCTGGAATCCCCGCACGAACTGATTCATCGCCCATCAGCCCGAGCGCACCGGCTGTCATCCCGTGATAGCCACCCTGGAACCCGTAGACGACCTCATTACCCGTAGCGGCTTTGACTAGCTTCAGTGCGGCTTCGATCGCGTCCGTTCCAGCAGGACTGCAAAACTGAATCTTCGCGTGTCGGGCGAACTCCGTTGGGAGACTCTCGAACAGCGTGTCGACGAACCGCTCTTTGATCGGCGTCGTCAGATCGAGCGTGTGCAACGGCCGATCGTTCCCGAGCGCCCGCTCGATCGCTTCTGTCACCACCGGATGGTTGTGTCCGAGCGCCATCGAGCCCGCACCGCTCAAACAGTCGAGATACTCCTCACCCGACACGTCTGTCACGACCATCCCCGATGCGGACTCGAGCGCAATCGGAAGGTGTCGTGGATACGTTCTGGCGTTCGATTCACGACTGGCCTGCTGGGCCAGCAGCTCCCCGTTCGTCGTCACACTCGACCACCCGTGTGACGGGTAACTGATGTAATGGGTAGATTGGTTCGCATTCATTTCTTTAGGCAAACCTAAAACACATAAAGGCTCCGGATTTTAGGCGGGCCGAAAATTAAGGTGGTGAAAAGACGCGGCGCTACTCGTCGCTACGCGGACCACGAACGGGAGTTTCTGCGGACGATGATCGGTTTTGTGTGGCTTATTGTATGGTGAACACCGGTTCATCGACGTTTTCGCTCTTGCACTGGGGGCACCGTGACGGGAGGTTGATGAGATCGTCAAAGCGATCGAAACCACACTCCCGACACTCGGGTGGGGCGACAAGCAGTTGCTCGTCGGTGGGACGAAGCGAGCGGGCAAGATGTTCGACGTGGCTGAGCGCATCGCTTGAGCGAATGTCGAACTCCGTCGCGAGGGTCCCGGGCTGAGAGGGCGTTGTTCGAAGGTGGGCTGCGATCTGCTGGCGCGTCGTTTCGCGCTCACCGTGCATAAAGGAGTGTAGTGGCTCAGCGGACAAACGAGTATCGGGAGAACGGAAGTCGGAATTGCTATACACGCTCGTAGAGTGACAACCGGTATGCACGCAGTCGTCTTGGCTGGTGGGTACGCGACTCGGATGTGGCCGATCACCCGCCACCGCCCAAAGATGCTTCTTCCGGTTGGCGAGACGACCGTTATCGATCAGATTCTCACAGAGCTCGAAGCCGATGACCGGATCGAGCAGATCTATCTGAGTACGAATGAGAATTTTGCAGACGAGTTCGAGACACACATTGACGCAGAGGGCTACGAGAAGGTGTCGCTCTCGGTCGAAGACACCACCGAGGAGAGCGAAAAGTTCGGTGTGATCGGCGCGATGGCCCAACTCGTCGACCGAGAGGGAGTTGACGATGACCTGCTCGTCATCGCCGGCGACAATCTGATGGGCTTTGCGGTGTCGGATTTTCTCGATTATTTCGAGACCAGAGCCCAGCCCACGCTCGCGGCGTACGACGTTGGATCCCGAGAGAAAGCAACGTCGTACGGCGTGCTCGCGCTTGATGGCGAGGAGATTGTCGAGTTCCAGGAAAAGCCCGACGAACCGAAGAGCTCGCTCGTTTCGATCGCCTGTTATGCGTTCCCCGCCGACTCCATCCGGTTTTCGGAGTATCTGGCCGGTGATAACAATCCCGACGAGCCTGGCTGGTTCATCGAGTGGCTGATCGAACAGGAATCCGTCTTTGCGTATTCGTTCGACGAGCCGTGGTTCGACATTGGAACGCCAGAAAGCTACCTCGAAGCCGTTCGGTGGGCGCTCGATGGCGATTCGATCGTCAGTCCGAGCGCGTCGACGAATGGTTGTGAGATCGGTGAGAACGTCCACGTGATGGCAAATGTCGATCTTTCAGACGTTACCATCGAAGACACCATCGTCTTTCCCGACGCACGCTTAGAGCACGTTGACCTCTCCGAATCGGTCGTTGATGAGCACGTCTCAATCGAGGATGCGGTCCTCGAAAATGCTCTCGTCGGGCCGTACACGCGCCTGTCCTGAGGACACTCAGTCCGCCAGCCAGGCATCCGTAATTCGTAGCCGGCCGCGAGTTGCCGATGGATCGAATTCAGTCTCGTAGTCGAGTTTGATCGGGAGATCCATGTGTGGCCCATCGGTGACGAGCGTTTCGTACTCGCCACCTTCGCCCAGCACGTGGACGCCGTACTCCTCGTTGAGCGCCACCAGTTCCTCAATTGCCGCGTGATCGAGCGTACGACCGAGCCAGGATTCGTCAAGGCCATACGCTGCGACCTGCACGATCGTGATCTCGAAGCCCGCATCGATCATCGTTGTCGCCAGTTCACGCGGCGGTTCGTGCCAGAGCGGTGCGTACACGTCCGCTCCAAGTCGTTCACACATCGCTTGCACGCGATCGTTCTGAAAGTCGCTCTCAACCGCACCGACAGTGACGCCACCGATGGCGCCGAGGTCGTCGGCAAGGGCTTCGAGCGCCCGTTCTAACGGGACCAGTTCCGCATCACCCTGTTCTGCGGCGTCGGTCACGGAAGCCGTCTCGAACGAATCGGGATGAACTGCACGCAGTTCAATGTCGATGCTACGGGCAGCCAGTTGCGCCAGCTCGGTCGCGGGAACGTGGTACATGTAGGAGTCGCCGTCCGGATGGACGGTGACGAGTCGCTCAACGGGGTAGTCGTTTTCAAGCGCCTGATAGAGCGCCCACGACGAGTCCTTGCCGCCGGAAAATAAGCTCACCCACGGTGCAGTAGCCATACCGGTGATAGGGAGCAGACGGATAAACTGGCTGCGATCGACGAACTCACTCCGGACAGTCGAGTGACCGTGAGCTGTACGCATCGAGCCACGAATCGATCTCCCTGAACGCTGGCTCAAGGTCGTCCAGCATCGTCGTCGGTTCGTACTCCACACGGGGTGGGATTTCATCGTACTGCGTCCGCTCTAGGAGGCCGAGGTCGACGAGCTCATCGAGTCGGCGTGAAAGCGTGTTCGGTGCGATATCGAGCGCCTCCTGGAGCTCCCCGAATCGAAACACCGCTTGCTCATCGATCACGACCTGTTTGAGCAGTCCCATCGTGTGAGCGCGTCCAAGGAGTTCGAACAGCTGCTCACCCTCGATGCTGACCGCCTCTGGATCGGCGCCAGTGGCGACCGTCGTGTTTGCCATATCATCACTACAGATTCGATAGTGTTGGATGTTACGCCAGAAGCCAGCCATCCAGTGGGGTCACTTCCACCGGTGGAAGTTACATCCACCAAACGAACGTGATCATTTAACTGTGAGAGCCACCTTCCTCTGTACACATTCATGCATTCCAATACGATTGCACGAAAACACAGCAGAGACCACTCACAGCGCGCAGATGGTACGATTTCCCTGGCGGAGGTGCGCGACTAATGGCGGTTTCTGGCGTCGTGTGGGCGGTGTTACTGGTGGCTCGCGTGCTCTTTGGCGGTGTCATCGCATTTACTGGGATCCATCACTTCCAGGGAACCGAAGAGATGGTGGGGTACGCCCAGTACAAGGGCCTTCCCGCGCCGAAAGCCGGTGTGCTCGGCTCGGGCGTGTTGTTGATTGGTGGGGGGCTCTCGATCATTCTTGGCGTGTTTCCCGCAGTGGGATCGTTCGCCGTGGCGATCTTTTTGCTCGTTTCGGCACTCATCTTTCACGACTTCTGGGCTGTCTCCGACGAAGAGCAGGCCGATGAGATGAATCACTTTGTGAAGAATGTGGCACTCGCCGGCGGCGCGCTGGCGTTCGGTGTGCTGTCAGTGACCGTCTGGGAGCCCATCGCGGCTGTCGTTCAGTTCTAGGCCGTCTTGGGGTGTGGTGTCACACAACCATCGAAATCCCAATGCACGAGGAGCTGTTACTGTGGGTAATGGCTCAGTTGCGTCTGGCGCTGTTGAACGCCTCAATCACGGCGGCCGCGATCGAATCTACGGCTCGGAACTTCCGGCGCGAGCTCGATGCGACGCTCACGGAGTTCGTCCTCACGGACGGACAGTTCCCGGAAACGTTCGATTTTGATGGCGTGGTGATCTCCGGATCGGCGGCGTCGGCCTACTGGGACGAGCCGTGGATCGAGCAGACGCGCGAGTGGGTCGCAGCCGCCCACGAACGGGGGCTTCCAATTCTTGGCGTCTGCTTCGGCCACCAGCTGCTGGCGAGCGCACTCGGTGGCACCGTTGAATCGATGGACGAGTTCGAAATCGGCTATCGTGAGGTTGCACACACAGATAGCGAACTGTTTGAGGGAATAGACGAGCAGTTTACCGTTTTTGTCACGCACGGCGATCGTGTGAGTGAGCTCCCGCCAGGGGCAACGCTCACTGCAGAAAACGAGTACGGCGTCCACGGCTTCCGACTCGACGACGCGTTCGGCGTACAATTCCATCCAGAATACGACACTGAGAGCGCAACCGCAGTCACGAAACGCAAGGAGTTTCTCGGCGAGGAAAAAATTCAGTCGGTGCTCACAGAGATCACCCCTGAAAACTACGACCGCGCCTGTGAGACGAAACAGCTGTTCGAGACGTTCACCACGCTCGTCGCCGACCGACAGCAGGCCCAGGCCCAGTGATTTTTCGCGATTGTGACCATTCTGTCGTTTATGACACTTTCGACGACAATCGATTCGACGCTCAGTGCAACCGGTGATCTATTGCTGGCGCTGAGTGGAACTGCCCTTCTCGTTGGTCCGTTTGGGACACTGCTGGGACTGTGGGGACCGGGATTTTTGCTCCAGATGGAGATACTCGATCCATTCGTGCTGGTGGTGGGTGCGAACGGACTGTGGCTCTTGAGCTCGCTCGTCCTGAGCTATCCGTTCGTGACGCGTCAGTGGTCGTTTCAGTCGCTCACGGTGACGCTTCCGGCGTTGTATCTCGTGTGGATTGTGGGACTCCTTACCGTTGTTGTGGTGGTGGGTGGTGATGTCAGGGCAAATCCCGTACTGGTGAGTATTCTCACCGTTGGAGCATATGGCGCCGCGGCGGGCAGCTGGACGCTCGCCAATTGATGGGGCACAGTATAGACGTAGCTGTGGGCGAGTGTTTTTGCCAACGGACACTAGAGTGCTGGCATGCTGGATTATCTGGATCTCGACGCAGACCTCACGGACGAAGAACGGCTCGTCCGCGATACGGCCCGCGAATTCGTTCAGAACGAACTCGCAGACTCGATCGGTACCCACTGGATCGATGGCACGTTCCCCACCGAACTCATCCCGGAGATGGGCGAGCTGGGCTTTTATGCGCCGAATCTGTCTGGCTACGGCCTGCCGGGAGTGAGCGAGACGGCGTACGGACTGTTGATGGGAGAGCTCGAAGCGTGTGATTCCGGGGTGCGCTCGATGGCGAGTGTCCAGGGCGCGCTCGTGATGTATCCCATCCACGCGTTTGGCTCCTCCGCACAGAAAGACGAGTGGCTAGAGCGACTGGGCACGGGGGAGGCGGTTGGCTGTTTCGGGCTGACCGAACCAGAGCACGGCTCGAATCCGTCGGGGATGGCTACTCGCGCTAGCCCGGACGGCGACGGCTACGTGCTCTCTGGGACGAAAACCTGGATCACGAACGCACCAATAGCTGACGTGGCTATCGTCTGGGCACGGGTTGGTGACGATGGCCCTATACGCGGCTTTCTCGTCGAAACGGACCGCGACGGCGTGAGCACCCCAAAGCTCACCGAAAAGCTCTCGCTGCGCGCCTCAATCACCGGCGAGATCGGATTGCGCGACGTGTTCGTCCCTGAGGAGAACGTGTTACCGAACGTCGAGGGGATGAAGGGGCCGCTCTCCTGTCTCACCCAGGCTCGATACGGCATCGCCTGGGGAGCGGTTGGTGCGGCCAGAGACTGCTTCGAAACGGCTCGTCAGTACGCGCTCGATCGTGAGCAGTTCGGTGGCCCGATTGCACGATTTCAGCTCCAACAAGAGAAGCTCGCGGAGATGGCCACGCAGATCTCGCTGGCACAACTGCTCGCGAACAGACTCGCCGAGCTCAAAGAGCGCGGTGATCTCAGGCCCCAGCACGTCTCGATGGCAAAGCGAAACAACGTCGCGATGGCGCGCGACCAATCACGAGTTGCACGCGAAATGCTGGGCGGCAACGGCATCACCGCAGATTACTCGCCGATGCGCCATCTGACGAACATGGAGACCGTCTACACCTACGAGGGAACGCACGACATCCACTCGTTGATTCTCGGACAGGATCTCACCGGGATTGCAGCGTTCGAGTAGCTACTCGATTGGTGGCTCTTTGCGCACCAGTCGACCGAAGAGACCCCGATTGTTCGCAACCCGTCGGTAGGTCCACTCCCGCAATCGATCCCAGCCAGGCAACAGATTGCATAGCCAGACCAGGATCGACAGCGTGGGATAGCAGGCGACAAGCGCCTGTTCCATTGCCTCCCCGCAGGAGTAAACGGACGACGATGTGAGCAGATGCGCACAGCGCTCATACTCTTCAGGCAGGCGCTCGCGCTGGGCTGGCTCCAGCGCGGAGAATCCAACCGGCTCGAAGCCACCGCGGCGGACCGCCCACTGGGCACACCAGGTGCAAAAGCCACAGTCGTCGTCGTAGACGAGAACTGAGTTGTCAATTTCCATCAGGTGAACGTCCCCGTTGTTGCTTCACACTCGATACAAACGGTGTGAAGACAGTCGTCGCCCGGTTCGATCGACTGTGGTGTGCGATCGGCACACGACGAACAGTCTCGAAGAATCTCGGTTTCGCCAGACTCCTGGGGCGCACCGATTGCGAGCGCGCGAACGCGGTCAGTTCCCTCGTTGACGCCACGCTGAAAGACTCCCGGTTCGAACCGGATCGCCGAATCTTCTCCAACCACTTGCTCACCAGCTTCCGTTTCGAACGTCACCGTCCCCGAGAGAACGATGAAGATCTCCTCCTGGTCGCTGTGTCGGTGATAGCCAAACGCGAAACTTTCCGATGGTAACAGCTCGTAGTAGTTGATTGCAACATCGTCTGTGTCCAGGGCTCGGCCGAGGGGGCGCTTGCAGTCTGACGGCCCCATCCATTCGTCCACGTCTTCGATGCGTACGTGTTCCATGGATGCTAATTGAGTGACGTATTCGTAAATCCTCGGTGGGCGCTATCGATGGTCGAGATCCAGCTGTTCTTCGAGGGGTGCGAGCCAGCCCGAGGACTGAAGCGCCTCGAATCGCTCGCGGAAATGTCGCTCACAGAGCCACACCGTAATCCCATCCTTCTCGACCGGGAGCGTCGCAGTCTGAGCGCAGTACTGACAGTGCACAGCTACGGATACGTGCTTGAGACTACTCAACGCTTCGTACGACAGTTTTCGCGGTAACATATGTCAACGTGCGCCATATCTAATGCGGATGACGACAGGAACAGTGAATAGGGACCACGTGCCGCTTCCGTCGATCGGTATTGGATGCCATTCCACTCCGTTCGTCTGGTCCCTTCGAACGGATCGGCGGCAACCGCCGTCGATTATCTGAATCTGAACGTTTCGAGATTCTTCGGTGCGAACGTCCGCATGTCGAATTTGTGATACAGTGCGGAGGAGAGATCCTGAACGGAAGATTCGTCACCGTGCACACACAGCACCTTCTCCGGGCGCGGATTCATCGTTCGAACGAAATCGATGAGCCCCTGTCGGCCGGAGTGACCGGAGAAGCCATCGACCGTTTCAACGTTGAAATCGAGCGCCAGCGTGTCCGACCGACCGCTTCGGCCGTTCATTGGGATTTCGTCCCAGCCGCTCTGAATTCGTCGGCCAAGCGTTCCCTGTGCCTGGTAGCCGACGAACACCATGGTGGTGTTTGGATCAGGACCGAGATGTTCGAGCCAGGACATGATCGGGCCACCGGTGACCATTCCTGAGGTCGAGAGGATAATCGCCGGCCCGCCATCGGTCACATCACGACGTTCGTCCTCGCCCGCATCGATGTGATTGAACTGCGGTGAGAGAAACGGATTCTCGTCGTCGTGGAAGATTCGATCGCGGAGATCATCCCTGAGATACTCGGGATACGTGGTGTGGATCGCGGTGGCTTCCCAGATCATTCCGTCGAGATGGACGGGCATCTCTGGAATCTTCCCTTCGCGCATCGCCTCTTCGATGACGAGCATGATCTCCTGTGACCGGCCAACGGCGAACGCCGGTATGAGGATCTTTCCGTCACGGTCGTGTGTCTCGTTGATGATCTCGATGAGACGCTGTTCGGAATCTGCCTGGTCGGTCTGGTAGTCGTTGCGACCACCGTACGTCGATTCCATCACCAGCGTCTCCACGCGCGGGAACTCATTGACTGCACCGTTGAACAGCCGGGTGTCCTCGTAGTGGATGTCACCGGAGAACGCCACGTTGTACAGGCCATCGCCGATGTGGAAGTGCGACACCGCACTGCCGAGAATGTGGCCGGCGTTGTGCAGCGTGAGCTTGACATCCGGTGCGATATCGGTTACGTCGCCATACTCCAGCGGAATCGTGTGTTTCAGCGCTTCACGGACCATCTCGCTCTCATATGGCGGCGTCCGTCCTTCCTTGGCCGCCACATCGAGGTAGTCCAGCGTCAACAGCCCCATCATGTCACGGGTCGGCTCCGTGCAGTAGATCGGACCGTCGTAGCCGTATTTAAACAGGAGAGGGATGAGTGCGGAGTGGTCCAGATGGGCGTGGGTCAACACCACTGCGTCGATGGAGTTGAGCGGGTTCGCTTCTGGTGCCTGGAGATACGGCACCTCGTCTTCCGCCCCGGGTTTGTCGCCACAGTCGATGAGAATGCGCGTTTCTGCGGTCGAGAGTATGAAACTTGCGCGGCCGACCTCTCGACAGCAGCCAAGCGTGCTGATTCGCACCCACTGTTCGTTGGCGAGTTCTTCGCGGTGGATCTGGCGGCCGACGCGTTCGAGAATATCACGGCGTTCTTCGCGTTCCTGTTTGAGGAAGTTCCGAACGTTCGAAACGGTGGCCGATTCGATCGGGGGCGTTCGGACGACTTCGGGCGTCCAGCCGATCTCCTGGGTGATTTCACGCAGCGTTGATCCGTGGCGTCCGATCACCATTCCCGGTTTCTGTGCCTCGATGACGACCTCGCCGGTATCCGCATGGAAATCGAGATCGGAAACGCCTGCCTCATCAGGAATGATTGCGCGGATCTGTGCCTCTGCATCCTTCGGCCGGGCAAGGACGTCCGGGTCTGGACGCACCGTAATTCGTTTGCGAAGTTTGCCCGCGAGCGTTCGAATCAGATCGCCGTTCTGCGCGAATTTCTTGGGATCACGGGTATAAATGACGAGTTCCGGCCCCTCGTAGGTCACGTCAGAAACGGAGATGTCATTCGGGATCTCGGCTGCTATCTCTGCTTTCAAATCGTCGAGTTGCTTCTCTACCGTGCTCATAGGTCACGTAGATGGGCGGGGTTCCAGGACAGACGACAACCACATAACGCCGATCTAATCGGCCATGAATCAAGCACTGACGCCGAACAACAGGTCATACTGTTCAATCACGACCGTTCACGACGGCCCGGAAAACCCGCGTTGGTCTTGTGTACAACACGGGGATTATAAAACTCTTCGCAACGGTGCAGCCTTTCGTTCAATAGCCTGCAGTCGGATGGTTCGCCATGAAGCTCACTCCCGACCGTGTCGCAGCCGAGTATGCGTTCGTTCGAAGCCGTCCAATCGCCCCGCTCATCACTGACGTTCGCGAACGGCTTGCCGTCGCGTTCGACACGACTGTCGAATCAGTTTCGTCCGAACAGTATCGTGCGGCGGTCGACAAGGTGTTTGCAGACGGCGACCTCGCGGTCAATGTCGCAGCCCTGGTCGCAATGTTGCGTGATCTCGACGTGGAAGGGGACTATCCAGGGTTTATCGTGGATGAACTGCTCGGACGAGAGCTCGCAGCAGCCATCGCCGGCGGGCAACCGCTAGCGACGCTGGCACAGGCAACATTTCACGTGGCTGATGTGTATCACCATCCGGACGGCACCGCCGGTCACGACGATCTGGATGCCGCGCTTGCGGCTGGTTTTCAGACGCGGCTTCCCGGCTGGGAGTGGACAGCAACGGACTCGCCGTTCGCGATCGATTGCGACATCTAAATCAGTCGTTCGAAGAAATCAGTGAATCGAGTAGTATCGGCGCCTCGATCGAACGTCGCCGTGTGGCGTTTGTACAGATAGAACAGGCCAAGCGGCAGATTCACCGCCCAGATGAACGAGATGATCGAGTACAGCCACTCGTTCGGCGACCAGTCGCTGTTTGCCGTCACGTGTTTACAGTCCTTGTAGAGCGCAATGGGAAAGAGAAGCCACGAAATGAACACAATCAATCCAAGGAACGCATCTGGAAAGAGCAGTTCGAGCGACGACCCGGCCACGCCCCAGACGAACAGCCAGCTGAGCCAGCCTCCCCACACGGCGTAATACCAGCGCGAACTGGCGTCTTCGGGCTCACTGACGTCGACCGTCGTGGTCGTGTAGGACTGCTGGTGGCTGTGGTGGGAGGCGGTTTCTGTGTCGTAGGTAACGTCCACAACGTAGTGGGTGTCCGCCACCCTGAGTGGGATGTCTTCGCCGAGGATATCTGCAAATGCGGTTACCTCGACGTCAACAGCGTCCAGGAGCTGATAGAGCGGCGTTTCTCTGGTGATCTTCTCCGGCCATTCGAGATACACCGAGGTTCGATCGGTCGAGGGCAGTTCCACGTCGAGTTGCAACAGCTGCGCCGAATCAAACTCGATCGGATACGTCTCAGGACACGCAGCCAGTGGAACGCGGTTTGCTCCAACGACCGAGCCGGCGTCGTACTGCTCGTCCGTCGCTACCGTCGCCCCGGGGACGCTCGATAGCTCGTTCTCTAGCTCTAACAGACTCTCTGCCTGTTCGTCAATTGTGATCCCACCATCAGAAAGATCGTCGGACACGAAGTCATCGGGACCATCGGGCATCGGTTATCGAACGTAATGTGTCTGGGAATATTACCGTTTGGTTGTGGGGTAGCGTTCTTCGCTCAGTCGAACAGCGCTTTCGCCCGCGAAATGAGCGAATCGAGCCGGCCGATGTCGTACTCTGGTGCGAACGTCGCCTCCCGTCGTTTTAACAGATAGATGATGCTGGTCGGAATGCAGAAAAACGGAACCAGTGCGGGAATAACGTATGCCCATCTCATTGGTGACCAGTCGCTCACAGCGTCCACTTGTTTCGAATCGAAGTAGATGCCAATGGGCACCAACAGCCAGCCACCGAGTAGCAACAGACTCTGGAGTCCGTCGGGAACGAGTGGATCGATCGGCATCGATAGGACCATTGCCATCCACATGGCCACGCCCGCGACCGTCAGGTGGAACCACGTTTTCGAGGTGTCGACCGAAACGTCCACGGAGAGCTGTTCGACGGTCTGTTCGAATTCGAACTGGCGCTCGGTCGGATATTCGATATCGGCCACGTAGTGCACGCCTTCGACGCGAAGGGGGACCTCCTCGCCGAGGATGTCAGCGAACGAGTTGACGCCGACATCGATCGCTTCGAGCAACTGAAACAGCGGCGTCTCATCAGCAATCTGATCCGGCCACCCCACGTAGAGGGCTGTCACCTGATTGGACGGGAGCTGAACGTCCAGTCGCAACAGCTGTGGCGTCTCGAAACTGATCGGATACGTCTCGGGGAGTTCGCTAGCCCCAACGCGGTCGGCACCGACCACCATCCCGGACGCGTACTGCTCGGAATCGGCGATTTCTGCGCCGGGGATCGAGGAAAGCTCATCCTCAAGCTCGACGAGCGTCTGTGCTTGGCCATCGAACGCTCCATCGATCGATATCGCGCCCTCCTCCAGGCCGTCCAGCTCACCGGACTTCGTACCGTTTCCCATTGTGTTACCCGGTTTACGTAGTCGTGATTACATTATCCTTTTGTTACCATTTTCTGCCCGAGGACCGTCTATCGCCAGACACCGACGACCGTTCGAGCAATAATTATGTGTATTTTCACCCAATTGGGACTAATAACATATAATTGGTCACAGAACACGTTAATAGGTGTGCAAAGAACACCTATAGAACGAAATAATAGACGTTCAATTGATTATAGAAGGCAATCTAAACGCGCCACTCACTCCGTTCGCACACGATCAGGGGGGGGTTCTGAGATGGCAACAGAACCAGTGAATCGGGAAGATTTCAGTCCTGGCCGGTCCAAACGAACAGCTGGGGGACCACCACCCGAGGAGGTGGAGTCGTTCATTCGTTCGACTGTCGAATCGTCGGGATGTGACGGTGTGATGCTTAACATGAGCGGTGGGATCGATTCATCACTCACTGCGGCACTCACTACAGCCGCAGTTGGACGAAACGCCGTGTATGGGCTCTGTCAACCGACGCTGTCGAGTTCAACCACGGCGGTTGCTGATGCGACGACAATGGCCAGCAGGCTCGACATTCCGTTCGACACGATCGAACTACAGCCGGTCGTCGATCTGTTCGAAGACGAGATCGCTCCACTGATTGCGACCAATGGTGATCGCCACGCAATCGGCAATGCTGTTGGGAGAATCCGTATGGCGTGTGTGTACTTCATGGCGAACGCCCGTAACCGGCTTGTCATCGGAACAACCAACCGAACCGAACGAACGCTTGGCTACGTCACCAAATATGGCGACAGCGCTGTCGACTGTGCACCACTCAGGGAGTGGGACAAATCGACGATCCGTCATCATGCGAACGCGTATGATGTTCCTACCGAAATTATCCAGAAACCCCCCACGGCTGGCCTCTGGGCGGGACAGACTGATCGCACCCAGCTGGGGGCACCGTACGAACTGCTCGACCCGATCTGTCACCTGTTATCAGGGTCAGACACATCACCGAAGCGTATCGCCGAAATCGTCGGCTGTGAACGCTCTCTCGCCGAATCATGTGCACGGCGATTCCGACGGACGGCACACAAACGACGGCCACCTCGTCACACAGGTCGGTCAATCCTCTCGGGGAAGACGGTCTGTCCGCCAAACACCAATCACAAAACGGTAACGACACTGCGTTCGCGCCTCGAACGAGCGCTATCTCGGACGCTCCGCACGACGGATCGATCGGGTTACGTCGTCCGAATGGATGGCCGAAAGCGCTCGAGTACGCTCGCAGCGCTTGCAGCCAGTGCCGTCGGCCCCAATCGCATATATGGATTGATACTTCCATGTGGCGCAGAGGGCCGATCAAATGAACACGACGCCGTCTCGATCGCAGAAACGATCGGCATTCCACACACCACGGTCGATTGTGCCCCACTCGTTTCCCGACTGCTGGATGTGCTCCCCGATCGCTGGACGAACGGGGCAACTGAACGGACGCTTGAGAACGTCAGAGAACGCGTACGAGCCGTCTGTGCCTATTACGCGGCCAACACAACAGATCGGCTCGTTGTTGGCGATCTCAGCCGACCGGCATGGCTGCTCGGCGCGTTTACGAAACACGGCAACGGAGCCGCAGATTTCCTGCCGTTCACCGGCCTGTTCGAGTCCGAACTGGACCAGCTCGCCCGAACCCTGGGACTGCCAGGAGCTATCGGCCAATCGGTACCGCCCGACTGTGCCAGCGCTCTCAGCACTGAGACGCTTGACCAGGTCGTTTGGCAACTCGTCGATGTTAATGGTGGAATTGACAGGACGGCTACGAAGAGTGGACTCGACAGAGACCAGATCGAACGGTGTGCTCGTGCCCATCTCGAGAGCCACCACAAGCGGCGACGCCCGCGAGGACCGACATCTAGCCACACTCCAAGAGAGACGTATTTTCACGAGCTCGAACTGCTGATTGGACAATGCTAAGCCAGAGAAACAACAATCAACCGATGGAACGATCAAACTGATGGCGAACACCGTGGTCAACGAGCTCTGTACCCAGTCAACGCTGGAGCAGGCTGTCGATAACTCGAGGGTGCCAGCATGGGTCGAACAGCACTGGAAGACGTTTCGAGAGGGATTGCTCGGAAGCCGAAACGAAACGCCGTTTCCGTGTTTTTTCGGTGCGGAATCGGTTCGAAACGGAGAGCCACTGTACACTGCCGTGCCATCGCTGACAGAAACTGACGCGTTGTTCGAACTCGGGTCGACGCTGTGTTCGTATCTCGATTGCTATCAGGAGTACAGCGATCGCGCCTCTCTGGTGACGTTTTTCGCCCCCGATGATCGCGTGACGACGGAAGCTGCTTATCACGACGCACTGTGGCACATTCTTCAGTTTCTGCATGTCCACGATCCAACACCATGGCCGGAATCGATCCCGACCGATCCGGACCACGCCAGATGGGAGTTTTGCTTCGGTGGAGAGCCCATATTCCCAACGTGTCGGGCACCGTTTTATGACCAGCGCAACAGCCGTTACTGCCCGATTGGGCTCGAGATCACGTTCCAGCCACGCGCACTGTTCGAATCTCTTAACGTGACGGCCGATACCGACGCTGGTCAGCACGCACGGACGATCATTCAGGAACGACTCGAATCGTACGATGGCGTCTGCCCGCACGCAGACCTCGGCGATTGGGGAGTCGAAGGCGACCGCGAGTGGCCCCAGTATATGCTTTCGAGCGATCGCCAACAGGCCCCACAGAAACCTCCAATCACGATAACGGACACACATCCGCGATCGACGCAGTGTATCGATATGCCCTCGGACGGAGCACCACGATGATCGTCTCGGATACTGCAACCGCGCTCGTGCTGATCGACTTCCAGCAAGGATTCGACGATCCACAGTGGGGATCACGAAACAATCCCGATGCTGAAGCCTCCGCCGCTCGCTTGCTTGAGAGCTGGCGCGAAATGGGATGGCCGATCATCCACGTTCGCCACGATTCGACCGAGCCCCCCTCACCACTTCGCAACGGCTGTCCAGGATATCAGTTCAAACGGCAGCTCAAACCGGCTCCGGGCGAGCATACGATTCGAAAGCGTGTCAACGGTGCGTTCGTTGGAACGAATCTCGAACCGTTGCTCCGCGAGCACAGTGACGGAACCCTGGTTATCGCCGGATTGACGACTGATCACTGCGTCTCGACGACAGCCAGGATGGCAGAAAACAGGGGATTTGCGGTGACAGTCGCACGGACGGCCTGTGCGACGTTCGATCGGACGCTCGATGGGACGTGCTACGACGCAGACTGTACCCACAAAACAGCACTCGCACAGCTGGCCGGAGAGTTCGCGACGATACGAACAACTGACGAACTGCTCAGGGAGATCCGTTCATGACGGGATCCGCACAACTGACCGGCCGCGGTCATAACGCGTTTATCGATCCCGCGTGGAGGGCCGAATGATGGAGCTACACGAGCTGCTCGAACGGAACGACCGCCACGTCAGTGAGTTTTCGAACGATCGATTCGATGCGGTCCAGGACGGACAGTCCCCGGAGCTGGTCACCGTCTGTTGTTCGGATTCACGCGTGCTACAGGACGAACTGCTCACAAACGAGACACCAGGCGACGTGTTCACCGTTGGTGTCATCGGCAATCGCGTCTGTGAACGAACGGACGACGGCGCGACCATCTCCGGCGACGTGCTCTATCCGCTCGTCCACGCCGGAACGACCACTGCAGCAGTGATCGGCCACACCGGCTGTGGAGCCGTCACCGCAACGTATCAGGATCTGACCGACGGCGTTGACGAACCCGACGGGATTCAGTACGCAATCGATCTGTTGAAAGATCGTCTCGCGCCAGGAGTCGACGCACTGCCGGATGGACTCGATGAGGAAAGCACAATCAACCACCTGGTGGAGTACAATGTCGACCGGCAGGTCGAGCTGTTGCTCGAAAGCGATGTTGTCCCAGACGATGTCAGTGTCGCCGGGCTGGTGTATGACTTCCAGAACGTGTATAGCGACGAGAGGGGACGCCTCCAACTCATCAACGTGGACGGATCGCGAACGGCTGACGCGATCGAACGAAACGAACCAGCGCTTTCCGACCGATTCACCCGGCTGTGGAGCTACTGACACGGGAGTTGGACACGTCGAGCTTATTAGGGGTAGCCGTCTCGTTCCTACATGACCGGCGATCAGGATCTCGGCATCACCGCCAGCAAAGAACACGAGACTGGCGAGTGGTACTCGCAGGTCGTCCAGAAAAGCGGCCTGGCGGAGTATGCACCCATGGGCGGGTTCATCGTCACCCGGCCACGCGGGTATGCACTCTGGGAAGCCGTCCAGAACCATCTCGATGGGTGGTTCAAAGACAGCGGCGTGCAGAACGCCTACTTCCCGATGTTCATTCCAGAGTCGTATCTCGAACAGGAAAAGGAGATCGTGGAAGGGTTCGACCCGGAAGTGGCGTGGGTGACCCAGGGCGGCCACGACGAACTCGATGAGCGGCTTGCGGTGCGGCCAACCAGCGAGTCGATCATCACGCCGTTTATTTCTCAGTGGGTGCGCAGCCACCGCGACCTCCCGATGCGCATCAACCAGTGGTGTTCGGTCGTTCGCTGGGAAGCAACCGACACGAAGCCGTTCTTCCGGACCAAGGAGTTCCTCTGGCAGGAGGGCCACACCGCCCACCACGATCGCGACGATGCCTGGGATGAAACGATGCTCAGACTGGACCAGTACGAACGGCTCTACACCGACGTGATGGCGCTGGCACCGCTTCGTGGGAAAAAGCCCGATCACGACAAATTCCCTGGCGCTGACACCACCACCACGATCGAAGTGATGATGCCGGACGGAAAGAGCGTCCAGGGCGCCACGAGCCACTATCTGGGCGAGAGCTTCGCCGAAGCGTTCGATATCACCTTCCTTGATGAAGACGAGGCCGAACGGACCGCCCACACCACCTCCTGGGGGCTCTCCTGGCGAGCACTCGGCGCGCTGATTATGACGCACGCAGACGATCAGGGACTGGTATTGCCCCCACCGATGGCACCCACGCAGGTCGTCATCGTCCCGATCTTCCAGGAAGATAACAGAGAGACGGTGCTTGGCTACGCAGAAGAGCTCCGGGCGACGCTTGACGACGACGGCGTCCGCGTCCATCTCGACGACCGCGACGAACGGAACCCCGGATTCAAATTCAATGAGTGGGAGCTCAACGGCGTTCCGCTGCGGATCGAGGTCGGTCCCAACGAAGTGGCTGACGATCAGGTGTCGCTCGTGCACCGACCGGACGGCGAAACGACGACCGAATCGCGAACGGCACTGGCTGACACCGTTGATGACCACCTCGAAACGGTGTATGCGAAACTCTACGCCGCCGCTGAACAACTCCGCGAAGAAAACGTCCGTGAAGCCAGCTCGCGAAACGAAATCCTCGGCACCATCGGCCAACACGGCGGCTACGTGAAAACCGGCTGGTGTGGCGAGCAAGACTGTGAAACCGAGATCAAAGACCAGATCGCAGCAGAGATCGTTATGGTGCCGTTCGACGACGAACCAATCCATGACGACTGTGGCGTCTGTGGCGAACCAGCAGAGACGACAGCGTACTTTGCCAAAACGTACTGACCGTTGTAAATTTCTAGACAATAATTAATTGATATCTATATTCATATTTCTGAAAATATACTGCGAATGTATACACCGTCGTTGGACTACCCCAGACGTGGGTACTAATTATATGCCCTTATGTGACTTCAACATGGCCTTACCCCTTGAGGGGAAACCACTTAAGAAGCTATCGGCCAGAGAGGGGTATGAGCCAGCAACAGCCAGCAACGTTCGCGAGCGGTGCCGGGCTCGCGGATCCAACAGACACCCGTGGGAGCTGTGGTGTCGGTGTCGTCATGGACCTCGACGGTGACACCAGCCACCAGCCGATCGCCGACGGGCTCGATTTGCTCGCCAATCTCGAACATCGTGGAACGACGGGAGCAGAGGAAAACACCGGTGATGGGGCCGGAATTTTGCTCCAGACTCCGCACGAGTTCTTCGCGGCGGCAGTCGATTTCGACCTTCCGACCCAATACGCGGTGGGATCGATCTTTTTCCCACAGGATGAGACAGTCATCGAGCGCCTCGAAGCAACGATAGCGACCGTCTTCGATCGCCACGAGCTGTCGGTAGTCGGTTGGCGGACGGTGCCGACCGACGCGGCAGGGCTTGGGAAAACCGCTCGGGACGCTGAGCCCACCGTCAAGCAGGTGTTCGTCACCCCGAGTGACGACCCGTCGGACGAGGCCTTCGATCGGCGCCTCTACGTGGCTCGTCGGGCAGTCGAAACGACGATCGACTCACGAGAGCTCGATGAAACCGGTCAGTTTTCCATCTGTTCGCTGGATCGACAGACGATCGTTTATAAAGGCCTGTTAACCGCAGAGCAGTTGGCAACGTACTACCCGGAGCTGCACGATGAGCGAGTTGCCTCTACGTTCGCGATGGTCCACGCCCGCTATTCGACGAACACGCTCGGCGCGTGGCATCTCGCCCATCCGTACCACCGCGTGATCCACAATGGGGAGTTCAACACGATTCAGGGGAATATCAACTGGATGCGCGCACGGGAGAACGATCTCGCTGATCCGGCGTATGCCGACGATCTGGAGGCGCTCTTGCCGATTATCAACGACGAAACGCAGTCGGATACGGCGAGCGTTGATAACGCGCTTGAGCTGTTGTTGAACACGGGGCGCGATCTCGGTCACGCATTGCGGATGTTGATCCCGGAAGCCTGGCGGGGAGCTGCAACTGGTCTCGATGACCAACGCAAGGAGTGGTATGATTTTCACGCCTCGCTGATCGAGCCGTGGGATGGACCGGCCCTCGTTGCTGCAACCGATGGCGAGCGGGTCGGAGCAGTGCTCGACAGGAACGGACTCCGACCGTGTCGGTACGACGTCCTCGACGATCGGACGCTCGTCATGTCGAGCGAAGTCGGCGCGCTAGAGGCCCAACACGACGCCTCTCGGATCGAAACGCGCGGCCGGCTCAAGCCTGGACAGCTGTTTCTCGCCGATCCGGAGGAAGGGAGAATCATTCCCGACGATGAGGTGTTTGAGTCACTTGTCGACGATCGATACGGCGAGTGGGTGGCGACTGAACAACAGCGCTTGCCAGACGATCTGTCCGACGGCGCCGAGATCACCGCCCCAGTTGAGCGGCTTCGGTCACACCAGGCCCTGTTTGGCTACTCGCACGACGAGCTAGACCATCTCATCGAGCCAATGGCACGCGACGGAAAAGATCCCGTCGGCTCGATGGGTGACGACACGCCGCTGTCGGTGCTTGGAGAGACGAATCGGCCGCTGTCGTCGTATTTCAAGCAGCTGTTTGCCCAGGTGACGAATCCGCCACTGGATTACATCCGCGAAGAGCTCGTCACCTCGATGGAGTGTCGGCTAGGCGAACAGCGAAATCTCCTCGATGAGTCTCCCGCACACGCACGACAACTGGTGATTGACTCGCCGTTTCTCACGGACGCTGAAACGGCATCGATCGCCGAGCTCGATGGCCCGATTTCGAGCACTGTCGTCGATATCACGTTCGATCCGGAGACGTCACTCGAACGCGCCATCGAGACCGTTCGTGAGCAGGTGAGCGATCGCGCCGACGACCACGACATCATCGTTCTCTCAGATCGCACCGTTGGACCGGACCGGCTTGCGATTCCGAGCCTGCTCGCGACGGGAGCCGTCCACCATCATCTCGTCCGCACCGGCCAGCGAAATCGGGTTGGCATTGTCGTCGAATCGGGCGATCCACGAACCGTTCATCAGATGGCCACGCTCGTCGGCTACGGTGCGGGAGCTGTCAATCCGTATCTCGCGTTCCAGACGATCGAGGATATCGTTGCCGGCCCGGACGGTGCCGATCTGGAAACGGCAATCGAATCCTACCTCACCGCGCTCGAAGACGGCCTGTTGAAAACGATGGCCAAAATGGGAATCTCGACCGTCGAGAGCTACCGAGGAGCACAGATCTTCGAGGCGGTTGGCCTGGACGCTGGGTTCGTGGCCGAATATTTCGAGGGAACCACCGCCCGCACTGGTGGGATCGGAATCGACGGCGTCGAACGGGATCTGCGCAATCGGTTCGACGTGGCATTTCCTGACGACGATGAGAGCGCTACGCTCGAACGACAGGGAGAATTCGAGCACCGCTCGTCGGGAATGACCCACCAGTGGAATCCACAGACGGTCCGAACGCTCCAAAAGTCCGTTCGCAACGGTGACTACGAAACGTACCAGGAGTTTGCCGCCCAGATCAACGAACAGAACGAATCCCTGCAAACGCTTCGTGGGCTGCTCGAATTCGACAGCGACCGCGAGCCAATTCCGATCGAGGATGTCGATCCCGTCCACGAAATCGTCACCCGGTTTGGGACGGCAGCGATGAGCCTGGGCTCGCTCTCGCCCGAGGCGCACGAGAACAACGCCATTGCGATGAACCGTCTCGGCGGGAAATCGAACACTGGCGAGGGTGGCGAGCCACCGGAGCGCTTCGACACCGAAAAGGAGTGCACCGTCAAGCAGGTGGCCTCCGGCCGATTCGGCGTGACGAGCGCCTATCTCGCGTCGGCGGATGAGATCCAGATCAAAATGGCCCAGGGGTCAAAACCCGGTGAAGGTGGCCATCTCCCCGGCGAGAAGGTAAACGAGATGATTGCACACGTACGCTGTTCGACGCCGGGTGTGGGGCTCATCTCGCCGCCACCACTCCACGACATCTACTCGATCGAGGATCTCAAGCAGCTGATTCACGACCTCAAAACCGCCAATCCCGAGGCCGACATCAACGTGAAGCTGGTTTCTGAGGCCGGAATCGGAACGATCGCGGCCGGCGTCGCCAAGGCGAACGCTGACGTCGTTCACATTTCGGGACACTCCGGCGGGACCGGTGCGTCGCCGAAAACCTCGATCAAAAGCGCCGGCCTCCCGTGGGAGCTTGGGCTCGCAGAGGCGAACCAGCTGCTCTCTCACACGGGGCTCCGGTCGCGAATCACGGTCACGGCCGACGGTGGCATGAAAACCGGCCGTGATGTCGCCGTTGCCGCGTTGCTCGGCGCAGAAGAGTACGTCTTTGGTACGTCAAGTCTCGTCACGTCCGGCTGTGTGATGGCACGACAGTGTCACGAGAACACGTGTCCGGTCGGCGTGGCCACCCAGAAGGAATCGCTCCGCGAGCGGTTCCCCGGTGAGCCACAGCACGTGATCAACTACATGACGTTCATCGCCCAGGAGCTCCGTGAGATCATGGCCGAGCTCGGCTTTGCATCGCTCGAATCGATGATCGGCCGGGTTGAACACCTCCGACAGCGCGAGGACGTTACCCACGAGAAGGCACGCCAACTCGATCTTGGTGCAATCCTCGCAGAGACGGAGGGGCCACGAACGAAAACGACCGAGCAGTCACACGAAGTGGACGAAGCGCTCGACCACGAGCTCATCGATCGGGCGACGCCAGCGATTGAACGCAAGGAGCCGGTGTATATCGACGCGAACATCGATAACAATCACCGCGCGGTCGGGGCCCTGCTCGGCTATACGCTCTCTAGCGAATACGGGACGGATGGGCTGGACGACGACACCATCACCGTTGATTTCGATGGCGTTGCCGGACAGAGCTTCGGGGCGTTCGTTCCGCGTGGTGTGACGATGGCGCTGACCGGCACCGCCAACGATTACGTCGGCAAGGGGCTCTCTGGCGGAAAGCTCATCGTGTCGACGCCACCAGAGGCGCAGTTCGAGCCAGAAGAGAACACGCTCATCGGCAACGTCGCGCTGTATGGCGCAACTGACGGCGAGTGTTACATCAACGGCATGGCCGGCGAACGCTTTGCGGTCAGAAACTCCGGCGTCAAGGCCGTCGTCGAAAGCGTCGGCGATCACGGCTGTGAGTATATGACCGGCGGCGTCGTCGCAGTGCTTGGTGAAACCGGGAGAAACTTCGCAGCAGGCATGTCCGGCGGGGTCGCGTACGTCCTCGATCGGAACGACACGTTCGATGACCGCGTCAACCGCGGGATGATCTCGACAACCCACGAACTCGATGAAAAAGACAGGCGCATGGTACGCCGATTGATCGAAAATCACGTGGCATACACCGACAGCGACCGTGGAGCGGCAATCCTCGACAATTTCGAAACGGCAATCAATAACTTCGTGAAAGTGATGCCGGACGCCTACGCCGATGTGATCGCAAACCGCGAGTCAGAAGATGTGCGCTCTGAGCTGCCCGACAGCTCAACGCCGATCTGTGAGGACACCGCGCCCATCAGGGGCGGTGCCGACTGAACACGCGCCACAGCCCGCTTGTCGACTCCGACAACGGTTCTTTTTATTCCCATATTCCTATCATTAACTTTTATATTCATATTATCAACTGTAGCAACATTTTTATTATTGTGTGAGATACCTACGAATGAAGCGCGTTGCGCTCCGGGAGGATATTCCAGGACACACCGACGGACGAGCAATCCTAGACACACGCTAGTGGATAGGGAGAGCCCCACCGGCTTTCCCCGCGTTGTCTACTTCGTGCATTCAGCGGTTCATGGTCAGTGGTTCGGGAGGTTGGTGCCCCTCCCCAGGCTCTTGGTCCAGTGAGCCATTTTTCATCAGCGCACTCGATTTGAACGGTTCTGTCGAAAGTTGCCTCGCTGTGACGTTTGAGAGGCTTTTTGCCGTCGCGCCCAAAAGCGGGGGTATGGCAATGGAGAGTTCCGAAGAGCACGGTGACCACCACCATCATTTGCCCGCTGTCGAGGACTGGCCGCGGGGATTCGGTGAGGCGAGCTGGTGGCCCTTCATCGCGGCAATCGGGGCTGCTGGGCTCTACATCGGTGCTGCACTGTATCTCCTTGGACACGGAGAAGAGCCGCTCGTCGGGCCACTCGCCGGACCGGGTGTTTTCGTCGGCGCAACGCTCGTGTTCTTGATTGGACTGTACGGCTGGTTGTATCACGCGTTTGTCGTCGATTTCTGGGACGGCGAAGCGACAGAATCCAGCGGGCGCGGGCTGCGCATGGGAATGTTGTTCTTCCTGGGTAGCGAAATCGCCACGTTTGGTGCCGGATTCGTCTATTACTTTTTCGTTCGCGCCGGCACGAGCTGGGCGAGCGCATCAGTTCCACACGGACTGCTTGGCACGCTCGTCATCGCCAACACGGTGATCCTGGTCATAAGCAGTATCACGCTGCATTTCGCGCATCATGCGCTGTTGAAGGGCAACCACACACGGTTCGTGCGGTGGCTGTTCGTGACGCTCGTTCTCGGGGTCATTTTCATTGGCGGACAGGTGTATGAGTACTACGAGTTCATCAGCCACGGCGAGCTAACGCTCACCGGTGGTGTTTTCTCGAGTGCATTTTTCGGACTCACCGGTCTGCACGGACTCCACGTCTCGCTCGGTGCCGTGTTGCTCGGAATTGTCTTCATTCGCGCACTCTACGGTCAGTACTCCCAGGAACGACACGTCTCGGTCAGTACCGTCTCGATGTACTGGCACTTTGTTGATGCGGTCTGGATCTTCCTCGTGGTCGTGCTGTACGCCGGCGCGGTCGTCGAACTATAGCACAAATTCGCCTCCGTTTTCACGTTTGTTTCATTTTCCCAACTATAGTTTTGAGTGCCTATCACCACGTTTCATAATGGAGAGGTTCAAACTGTCGTATCGACGTATTCGCCAAGCATACCAGGCGAAACGTCACTGCTAACGAGACAGAACAATGACAATAGAATCAAACATCCAGTATGTTGCGCAGGATATTCTCCAATTAAGTGATACAAGTGCAATCGGGGCAACGATCGTCGAGGTCGTCGCGTACGTACCGCGGCTGATCGGTGCGTTGCTCGTTTTGCTCGTGGGCTGGCTCGTTGGGAAGTTCATCGGGCGAATTGTGACGCGGATTCTTTCGCGGGCCGACCTCGGGCGGGTAACTCCTGGTGATCGATCAGTCAGTGATGAGGACGAACAAGCCGACGATTCCACGCCGGTACACACGGACACGGCTGGAATTGCGAGTGCTGTCGGCACGCTCATCACCTACTACATCTACTATCTTGCAGTCGTTTCGGCGGCTGACATCCTCAGGATCCGGATCGTAACGGACCTGCTCTCACAGATCGGTGCGTACCTGCCGGTGTTGTTCGGCGCAGCCCTCGTCCTCGTTGTGGGTGTGATCGTTGGTCGACTTCTCGAAGCGGTCATCGTCGATCTGCTTGATGGGATGGGAATCGACAAAGAGCTAGCCGGAACCCCGCTTGCAAAACTGACGGGAGATCGGTCGTTCGGATGGCTCGTTGGGCGACTTGTCGCAGTGTATGTGTACGTTGTCGCGCTGCTCGCGGCAGCCGACGCGCTCAACATTGGCGTCCTCTCCTCAATGCTCTCGACGATCACGCACTATCTGCCCCAGCTCGTTGGCGGCGCAGTGGTGTTGCTCGTGGGCATCTGGCTGGGAGACTGGCTTGGAGCAGCGATCGCCAACGAAGCCGGTTCGTTTGCCCGCGCTAGCTCACTCGCAGTGAAGGGGTTCGTCTACTATCTCGTGGTGACGATTGCACTACAGACGGCCGGCTTCGATGCGGGGATACTGAGCACGCTGTTGATGATCGTGACAACGGCAGTCGTGGGTGCGTTAGCGCTCGCGTTCATCGTCGCCGTTGGCGTTGGGGGCGCACTCGGCTCGAAGGAGTACATTGCCGAGAACATCGACGGCTGGGTCGAATCGGCCCGCCAATCGGTCGCCACCAAATGACCAGGGCCGATGTCGCAATCAGGATGTATCCGGGTTTCGTAGTGGGACGCAGTGTCCCTCTCAGACCAAGCCAAAGAGCGATTGGCCGATATCGTCGAGTTGCAACCAACGAAGAACAAAGAGCTCCAGGAGCGCTGGGGAATCGACAGCGGAAGCGAGATTCACCAGTATCTCGAATCTGAGCTCAAAGAATATTACTACCGAGACGAAAACAGCCTGATCAGGGCAACTCCAGAGGCAGCATCTTTCGTCGGCATCGAAACCGACGAGACGGCCGTTTCAGTGCCACCGTTACAGGCGACGGTCGTCGACGTGCTCGCCGGACCCGAAGAATCCGCCCAGAGTGTCGTTGCCGTCTTGCATGCCGTGGAGGCGACGGGCGAGAACACTGATGTCGATTCGGTGCGGACGGCGCTCAGAAAGCTCCAGGACCGGGGGATCGTTACTACCGAGCAGTCGACCGTGCCGCTGTTCAAACTCGCCATTGATCGCGCGGAGCTAGAGATCGAACGAATCGAGTGAGCCACCATCACTCCAGGCCGGGACGTTGCTGGCTTCGCCGACGGTCGAGTAGCCGCTGGAGGGCCGCTCCTGGCCCGCCATCGATCGGCCAGCCCTGTGTTCGCCATCCCGGTGGTTCGGGTTCGAACGCCTGACAGTGCTGTCCACAGTGCTGTGGCGTGGGATCCCGCGAAAGCGCACGACAGTCGGGCATCGTTTGCCTCCCATTAGTTGACAGGGTAAACCACCGACAGTCAGGACGCACTGATTCGATGTAGCTTCGCCACCCCCGTTCGTAGACGCGTTCGGCTATTGCAAGCCGTTTCAAGCGGAGCCAGTCGTTCGAAACGTACTCGAATCGGGCGGCTTGCTGTGTGTGTTCGCCGGCCACAGCCCGCTCAAGAATTCGGGTCCCCGTCGATGCTCGCAATCGACGAGGACGCCAGGATACCGTTGCTGGGGGCGTTTCATTCCAGTCGAACGTGAGGATACCGACCGCGACCGGCAGTGATTCCAACAGCACTGGTTCGACCCGTTCGTTGGTTGATTCCGTTGCGACCCAGACGGTGTCTGCAAGCCCGAGTGCAACGTCAAACTCAAGCTGGTCTGTGAGTTGATCGGCCGCGCTCGCCGTCAGATCCGGCTTGTTTTCGATCGCCACGAGGCTATCAATCCAGTCTGGATAGGGCCATTTTCGTTTGATTTCGATCCGACCGCCCCGTTTGCGCCGATCCAGAACGGCTCGATCGGCGGCCTCGTTGATCGTCTCGCGGATATATCGCCAGCTGGTTGGGGGATCTTCCAACGCATCCCGGTAGTATTGCCACGATTCGGGCGCGTTGGTGAGCACGTACAGCTGAAGCTCGGTGAGTCGCTGGCGACCGAATCGGGCGCGCGATCGGAGCCCCGCATCGGTGCTCTCAACGACAATCGTGTCCCATCGACGATTGCGGGTGCCTAGCTGTCTGGCGACGATCGCAGCGTCTGCCGTGGCGTTCGCTGGCGGCCAGGCTCGTTCGGCCCACTGACAAACGCGGAGTTCGAACGGAAACTCAGACACGTCGTTGTCGAAGCCATTGGCGTGAATGCCAAAGACCGTTTGGGCTCACCGTTACAGTTCTCCGTGGAGCCCTCCGTTGTTGAGAAACGTGTGGGCGTGTTTGAGCACTACCCGTGGTCCGTCCTGTGTCAGGGTGTTGATCGCCTGATCGTAGTCTCGCCACTGGAGATCGTTGTGTTCAGAGGAGAGCTCCGCGCTCGCCTCGAACGACTTGGCGATGAACAGGTGGACCGTCTTGTGAATCGTGTCGTTGCCCGCCTGAAAGACGTAGTCGTAATCTTCTCTGAAACCGTCGATGAGTCGAATGTCGTCGATGCCCGCTTCCTCGCCGACTTCGCGAATGGCCGTCTGCTGTAATTCCTCAGAGCCCTCGACGCCGCCCTTGGGAAACTCCCAATCACCGGTGCGGCTTTTAAGGAGCAGATACTCTCGACGGCCACGTGTATCACGGAACAAGATTGCTCCGGCGCTCGTGGCCTCAATCATATCGATTGATACTCCACCCTGGGTTAAGAGAATGTCGCCCTCTCTACCTTCTTCGTCAGAATGTGGTACGTGTTCGATGTGAGCTGGATTCTATCCAGTAGAACATGAAAAAAATTTAGATTAGTTTCGTTACGATGACAGCAGATCGAGCTCGCCGTCGTCAACCTGCACGCCGAGCACGTTCGCACTGATGTTGTTTGCAAACTCATCAAACTCGACGATGTCGTCATTCGAGACGACCGTCGTATCGCCGCTGTTAATCGCCGTTTGTTCTGCCACAGCAGATCCCGTGGCACCAGCAAGCAAGCCCAACAACAACACCGCGGTCAGTGCGGTTCGGAGTTTCGTTGTCATGGTTCGTAGGACTGGGGTAGAATACAGCACCCGATTCAGGGCTGTGATTCGATCACCCAGTGGTGCTAGGTGCAGTTGAGTGCGATATAAAACGTCCCGGAGCCACAAATGAGCAGTTGATTCACGATACTCATCCGCAGTTAATCAGGCCACCATCAACCAGGAGCGATTCGCCCGTCACATAACTAGCGAGCTCACTCGCAAGAAACACTGCGCAGTTGGCGACATCCTCGGGCTGGGCCAATCGACCGAGTGGAACGAGCGCGTTGTACTGCTGTTCCGAGTCGGTGCCTACGACGGGGACGTCCTCAGTTGTCATCGCGGTTTCGACAAAGCCCGGATGGAGTGCGTTGACCCGGATGCCATCACTACCGAGCGCGTCAGCAAGCGCGTAGGTGAACAGCCGGACACCACCCTTTGCGGTGCAGTAGCTGGCGTGTTCGCCCGACCCCTGGAGGCCGGCCACGCTGGAAAGATTGATGATACATCCCTCGGTTCCTGTTGAACGCATTCGTTCACCTGCCACTTGCGAGCCAAAGAACACCCCTTTTACGTTGAGATCCATCAGCTGATCGTAGTCTGATTCGGAGAGTGTGAGCACGTCTTCGGACCGAAACATGCCCGCGTTGTTCACCATCACCGAGAGCGGACCGAAGGTTTCTGCGACATCGACAGCCGATTCGAGCGATGATTTATCGGTCACGTCGCTTTCGACGTAATCAGCCTGCTGGTCGGTTTCCGTGTTGATCTTCTCGTGCGTGGGCGTCCCCCCGGTCCGTGGGTCGGATTGGATGTCCGCAATCACTACGTCAGCACCGTGGGACGCAAACTGGAGTGCAATTTCTCGGCCAACACCACTCGATCCACCCGTGACGACTGCAACCGCATCGGAGAGTAGCTCTGCCATCGTCGGAATGACGTTCTCAGCCACCGGATATAAAATTCACACAAGATAGCTATGAAAGTTTACTCCCAAATCACGTCAGTGCCGCCTTCGTGGCCGTGAATCGCCTGTACATCCTCGATGTTGTCGTAGACGCCGACACTGCCAACGTCGGTAGTCCAGCCGACGACACATTTGCCGTTCGGTTGCGGGAACTGAACCCCGTATGCGACGACGCCCGTTCCGGAGACGCCAGAGCTGTCGTCGTGGCGATACAGCGCGAACTTTCTGAAGTTTGGTGTCTGCGAAAACGGATCAGGCATTGGTCCAACCCCCGCTGAATTGCTCCATGGGAGTGCGTACCCGCCAGTAAACAAGCAGTTTGTGATTGAATTTTGGGGTCGAGTGAGCAGTCCCACGTCGAACGCCGTTATCAAAACGAACGTGAATTATCTGCAGAGGGAACAAGGGTCCAGAAATGAGCGCTGTCTCAGTATCCACACTGTTGTGGATTGTTGGAGGTGTGACCATTGCCAGTGGTGGTGGTTTCCTCATCATCACTGGATACACAAAACGCGGCGTCGTCAGTCGAGTTGCAAACACCGAGCGAACGACAGGTGATGATCTTCAGGCGGGAACGATTGACGTTGAAGGAACCGTTAGACCGGCGTCGGACGCGACAATACTGGAATCTCCATTCGAGGAGCGGGAGGCAGTACTCTGCCATGTGGAGGTGGAAAAATACGTCAGCA
The DNA here is from genome assembly GCA_025041195.1 of Halobacteriales archaeon YIM A00013. GTDB lineage: Archaea > Halobacteriota > Halobacteria > Halobacteriales > Haloarculaceae > Halocatena. Next base: position 2,468,056 of record JAKCFM010000001.1, on the reverse strand, counting down.
ATGGGGAGGGAGGGAGCTGGAAGCTCATTCACGAAGATTTCCACAGCGAGCCGATTCTCATCGACACGGGAGCGTCCTCTGTCCGTGTTGAGTTCCCCGAGAGTGGAGAACTCGCCGTCGATCCCGTCCAAACGGAGGTCGATAGTTTCGATGAGCCTTCAGAACGGATCAGCCGATACGTTGCAACTGAGCCGACCCTCGAAGCAGCGACCCGGCGGCAGTACGGACCGATCGGGATCGGCGATTCTCGTCGCTTCTCTGAACGCGTCGTTAAGCCAGGTGACAGCGTCTATCTACATGGTGCAGGCCGTGAAATCCAAACGGAGCAGGGCGGACGACGCGTACTGGTTGATTCACCAACATAATCCGGCGATTGCATTCTCTCCGAGCGAACGAAGGAGGCGTTCATCAAGCGACGGCGACGAAAGGGGAACGAACGGATCGTGCTCGGAATCGCTGTGATCTGTGGGTCAGCGTTCTTCATGGCCTGGCCGTGGCTCATTCAGTGAAAAAGGGCCACTCAATCAGGGGACTGTGCGTTGGTCGGATTCGTCGCCACTGACAACGCAGTGGCCTGGGTATGCACGAACTGTTGTCAGAATGAACGCGTCTATCGCCGCCAGACGATCTCGCCCATCGTTTCGATGCTGTCATCGCCGTTCAGTAGCGGGACCGCCGGTGCGCCGACGTTCTCGGTGTCAGTGTACTCCATCATGGCGTATCTCAGTGATTGTCGTCCAACGTGATAAACATAATTATTAATAATTCTAAATGCTTTAATCGCCCTAAAGGAATCCAGTGCCTTCCTGCGGTTGCGACCGCCAGCACTTTAGGTGGTGCCGAGTGAAGCGGAGGGTATGGCCAATCGAAAGGGAGAGCGCCGGGAGCGAGAGCTCGTCAATCGGCTGGACGACCACGGATTCGCGGTGATGCGCGCGCCAGCGAGTGGGTCCGCCACCGACCGGGAGCTTCCCGACGTGCTGGCGGGTGACGGAACGTCGTTTTTCGCAATTGAGGCGAAGTCATCCAGCGGCGATCCGATCTATCTGACGGGCGAGGAGGTTGAGGGGCTGGTGTTTTTCGCCCAGAACTTCGGCGCAAAGCCCCGAATTGGGGTGCGATTCGACCGAGAGGACTGGTATTTCTTCCATCCGGGTGACTGCTACACGACCGATGGCGGCAACTACCGCGTCAAACGCGAAACGGCGCTCGCAGACGGTACGGATATCAAAGAGCTCACCGGCAACTCGACGAAAACGACGATCGAAGAGTTCTCACGAACAAACTGACCCAGAGTGTGGGTGGTGCTGTGGGTGTGTGGTCTGTGGCATGGAAGGCTGATATCGGTCAGTTGACGGTTGGGTGAGGGTTGTAGATTGGGTTCGGGAGGAGCATTCGATCGATTGCACAACTCAGACATTTAATATCATTGTTAATATTATTCATATACAGCAACATAGCAAACCATATATTTTATTTGGACATGTATCGAGTATGATCTCGACGCTTCGGACCGTACTGTTCCATCCGGACGAATATTTTGCTGGTGACGACTCCGAAGTACAGCTACTGGATCCAATCAGTATCTTGGTCGCGTATATGCTGTTGACCATTATGGTTATCGTTCCTATTATATTTAATTTTTCTATAGATACGGCGGCAAAAATCTCCATGGTTGTTGGTATGAGTGTCACGTCGGTGCCCGTTATTCTCGTTAAATGGTTCCTGCTTGGAGCCATTACATGGGGGATTTCCTCCGTGCTAGGCGGTTCGGGCCCGTTCCGTCGGCAGTTAGTCCTTCTGAGCTTTGGCTTTCTCCCGTTTCTCATAAGTCTCAGTTTTCTTTTCCTTTCCATAGTAGTGGCTGTTCAGGGGATACCAGTAGGGCAGGACCCAACCATTTCCCAACTATCGTTCCACGTACAATTGGTGAAATCAGATCCAATTGTGACCGCCGCACTGTATCTCTATGCAGCAACGATCCTATGGGGGTGTTACATCTGGGTGTTCGTGGTCAAACATACATGCAATATCTCTGTACGACGCGCGTTCATCGCCGTGTTGATCCCAGTACTGCTTCTCATCCGACTACAACCAATAACTCTGTGACCAATTAAGATTAGAATGAAATTCATTCGATAATGAAATATATCTTTTAAGATATAAATTTGGAAATCACTACAATATAAGTATATGTGAATGATAATGGAAGTATCAATATATGAACCAGTCCCGTCAGCTCGCCAGTATTCTGATCGTTCTTGGGATCGTCCTTAGCGTCGTATACGGAACTGGTGCGTTCGATTCGGCATCCACTCAGCGAGATGCGAGCGTCGATGTTGTAGGTGATGCGAGCAGTTATCTTGCGCTCACACCGGCCGAGGGACCCAACGGAGCGTACGCATCACAAGTTAACGGTAAATTACGCGTATCACTTTCGCCATCGCAAACGGAATCTTTGGGGGATGGCGTCAATTCTAACGCAGTAACAGTTGTCTCCGATGTTTTTACGATTACCAACCAGGGTACTGGTCCGGTCACAGTCTGGCTAAACGATAGCAGCGACCGGGTGACGTTCGAAACCGAGAACGGGCCGATTGATCGGTCAGAGAACGCAATGGAGCTCACATCTGGAGAGCAACAGGCAGTGGGTATCCGCGTTGACACCCGTGGATACACAGGAAAAGCGGAGACGCTTCTGTCATCGATGACCATCCATGCGAGTTCGGACGGAACAGGTCCGGCAGTGGATGACAGTTCTAGCGATCCCACGGGGAATCAATCCAGAAGTGAAAATTCAAACCCCGAAACCGACGATTCCATCACCGGGCCGGCGATGCCCGGTGGTTCGCCAGAGCTGTCCGGAGATATGAAAACCCGAATGGGAGAGTTGCATTCGGAGCTGGCAGAGGAGCCCAAAAACGACGATAATAGTCTCGGTGACAAACTCATTGGTGTTGCTGGCACCGTCACATCCACCGTGAGCAGAACCCTCCCGGGGAATTCAGAGACCTACGTCTTCCGGAGTGGTTCGTGGGTTCTGCGGAAGGGAACGGTAGTTCTAGCGAGCGGTATCATGCTCCTGGAGCACGGCTCCCAGCCAGCAGGTGGACCGGCAACAACCCATGGAGCGCTGACGACACTCGCCGTGTATCCACCGGATGCGACAGGAGGACAGTTCACTTCGCCGCTCCGGCTTCCAACTGGTGCGGGTGGATATGAGACACCCAGCGGAAATGAACGGATCTTTGGGATCGAACAGCTCACCCAGCTGCCTGGTTTTACCCGCAAAAATACACCAACTGCTGTTGGTGAAATTCTAAAACAGCCAAACAAAGTCCGTTCCGAGGATGGGTACACGGTCGTCGTTGGGGATAACCCACATGGTAACGGCGAAATCACGCTCTGGATCTACGAAGGGTACGTGGTCAAAGGGACCACGGAGGAAATGGAAGAGGTCAAAAACGACGAGTCGGCCCAGTACGAGCACGAGCAACACCAACAGGAAGAGAATGATGAAGAGAAGACGCCACGTCGGAAAATCCAAAATGGGTCTCGGCTTCTTTCAGACGGTGGCGGAAAGAAAGAGGATCACCAGGCTATGAATGATCTCATAGACAAGGGTGTCCCGCGGGAGACAGTCATCGAATGGAGTAACAATAAGGAATATAATGTCCAGGGAATGAACAAGGCTCTCGAACAATATCAGAACTCCGGTAAACGATTACCCAATTCGAAAAGTGGAGCTCAAGGAAAGTTTGGTGAAATAGTTGCAAAAGATGTTATTACGGATATGTATCCATCTACTGAAGGCCATAGATATATACCAGAAGTAGAATTGAAAGATAAAAATGATATGGATATAACCGAGATAGATTGGGTTGTAGCAAATGATGAAAGTAATGAAGTGATTGCAACATTTCAAGTAAAAAGTGGTAAAGGAAAACATAGTGACGCGCAAAGCCAGATCAAAAGTGAAAAAGATGCATTTAACAACAATACTGTTGATCATTTGGAAGAGTCACAAGGAGTGAGTGTAAGTGATTTTGAATCAAATTTGAATAACATTCACCACTATACAGTTGGTCCGCAGGACGATTCTAGTTATGATAAAGAGTTCGGACTAACTAGCAAAGAATTGGATGCTCTATTAGGTGTGATACGGGAGAATAACCCGTGACCCACCCATACTCTTAAAAAGTGCGATGGAATAAGATATAATATGGGTATGCAAATTTGTCTAGGAAATCCGGATGATAATAGATTTGGGGAAAATATTTTGAATAAGTATTACGATTATAGAGCCGAGAAAGAGATGAAATTTTTCCCTGAAGACTCTCCCGAAGATCTATATGTTAACTCAGAACGGGAATGGATGTTGAAGGAACTTAAAAAGAAGGACGATGAAAAATATCCAATATGTGAACATCTCCCATATGATTTATTAACCCCAGAAATGGACAGATTATTTTCCTACGCTGATGAAACGATATACAATGATGATATCCGTACGTTCATTGATTATCTACGGGAGAAAAATCAAGAGAGTGAATCGAACGAGTGGGACACGCAGATTAAGGTCACGATACTCCCACTCTGTGAGTTCGCCTATGAGAACGAGCTGGGCGTTCGACTGAGCGTCTGATGGCTTGCACACTGCAATTAAAATCGGTGTAGAAGACCGAAACTGGTAGTGTTCCGGTGAATTCCCATCATGTGTTTATACAGTATCTCCAGTCGAAACGAAGGGGTTGTGTGGGGAGTTCACGCGGGACGAATGCGCCCCATGCTTCTCATTCGGTCCGAGAAACAGCGGCGGACGAATCGGAAAGCGAGTCCGCATACGCTGCAAGCGGGTGCTCGTATCCATCGTGTTCCCCAGTGCAGATGCCAGCCTCCTGAAGCATCTCGAAACTCGGTGGCGGGAATGGCAGCGTCTCGCCGGCGAGTCGTTCGGTGGCGTAGACGAACGCCTCGTCGTCGCGACCACAGCGCTGGACGATCTCGTCGGCGTCAAGCCCAACCGCGCTACAGCAGGTGATGAGCGCGAACCGTTCGATCGGATCGAGTGGTTCCGATGGCGCTCGCTCGAACAGCGACCGAATACACGACGGAAACGCGTCTGGCTCGAACCGATCAATCGAGGCTGGATAGGTAACCCCCGAAAGCTGTGTTTCGATTGCGGCCACAGTTGGTGCAAGCGCGTCCTCAATCGTCGGCGGAACGTCGAACGGCAACCCCGCACGAACCTGGCGTTCGATCGTCCGACGGAGCAACGCAAGTAACTCCTCGCGAGCGAGCGTGACGTACCCATCGGCCAGTTCGCGCACCGCGAGCGACCACGAATCATCGTCGGGAGCGAGTTCGAGATACCGCTCGACAGCAATGCGCTGGTGACCGCCGTCGCCGGTTGGCCACTCGATCGACTCACCAAGACCGAGATCCGTTGCAATGGCCTCGAGCGTTATCGAGCGATCCTCCCGTGAACAGTCCTCGCGAATGCGCTCATAGGCGGTGTTCGCTTCTGCCTCGGCGTACTTATCCATCGCACCAGGCACGTCGATCAACGAAATCAGCACCCGACTGAGTGGATAGGACAGTAATTCAGTGCGGGTCGGTACCCGACGATCGACCGCGATGGTCCCCTCGGTCAGGGCTGTTGTGACGCGATCGTGACTCCGGGCAACGGCCGGATCATCCTCACGAATAAGCGCGGCGAGATCCACATCCGCCTCTGCGACGGCCGTGCGAGCCGGGTCGAGAAACGGATAGCGCGCGTGGATCGCCTCCATGCAATCGAGTTGGACGTGCCGAAGAATAAACACGGCGGTCCGAGCGCTCGAATCCGAACGCTTTCTGTATCTCACAGCCTACTCACCACCGTGGCACGGTTTGAGTATCCCTGTCCGGACTGTCGAACAACGAGCAGCCTCCACAAAAGCGACTGCCGATTCGACGGAACCGACTGGACAACGATCGAGCGGGCGTACGTGAACATCCTCAGCACGCTCACTGACGGACCGCTCCGGGAGGGACGCCTCCGTGAAGCCATCCCCGTTCGCTGGGACCGCCTCCACTCGGCCGCACTCAGCCGACTCCGACACGACCAGCGAATCCAAGAAACCGAAAGCGGTGCGCTTGAACTCCTTTCACCCGAGGAGTTCAGCGAGCAAGTTGCGGTGCCGACACACGATTCGCTCCAAACGATCTACGAACACGGCAGCGTGCCGGGCTGTCACGACCACGCCGTGTTCGCGCTCGTCGCCTACTACGAAATGGTCGGACTCTCCTGGCCAGAAACACGCGAACGCGTTACCGACTGGCTCCGTGATTCTGGCACGTGGGAACGGGGCGGCTTCGAAGAAGAATCACCCGAAGCCGTCGTCACGGGAAAGCGACACGTCTACGTGCGCGGCTACGGCTGGAAGCAGGCCGCAGAGGAGGCAGCGAACGTTATCAAACGCCGGCGGTGAACAAAGCCACAACAACCACGAAGTAAAAATAGGCAGGATTTCATATATTCCGTATGGTCAGTCTTTTGCTCGTCTTCGGGATAGCGACGGCGGTGTTCGTCGGATTCAACATCGGGGGCTCTTCCACCGGCGTTGCATTCGGCCCTGCCGTCGGTTCGCGGTCGGTGTCGAAACTGGGTGCCGCCACGCTGATGACCGTGTTCGCATTCCTGGGTGGGTTCACAACGGGCAAAAACGTCATTAAAACGATGAGTGTCGACGTCGTCCCTCGTGAGGTGTACACGCTTGAGGGGGCTGCCGGGGTGCTGTTGTTCGTTGGGATCGCGTTGCTCATCTCGAACCTGTTCGGGGTGCCGGCCTCGACATCGATGACGGCGGTCGGTGCGATTGCTGGCCTCGGCGTTGCCACTGAGACGCTCCGCTGGGCGGTCCTCGGCGAGATCGTCGTCTGGTGGCTGATTGCCCCGATCGTGGCCTTCTGGGTCTGTGCCGTCATTGGTCGGTATCTCTATCCTCACCTGGCCGTCAGATTTCCACTTGATAACAGCGAGGGACCACTCATCGTGTTTGATCGATCGGGAGCGGTCCCGATCCCCAGACTCGGACCGAACACTGACCGGATGGAGCTGCTGGGCAACGTGCTCGTCGTCGTGGTTGCCTGTTATATGGCGTTCTCGGCTGGAGCATCGAACGTCGCGAACGCAGTGGCTCCGTTGATCGCCAACAATGCACTGAGCATGAACGTCGGCGTCGTGCTCGGATCGGTTGCCATTGGAATTGGTGCGTTTTCGATCGCCCGCAGAACGCTGGATACGGTTGGGAACGACCTCACAGACCTCCCAATACTCGCGGCGCTAATCGTCGAAATCGTCAGTGCGACGATCATCACGACGCTCTCGAATCTGGGGATTCCGGCTTCGCTCGCCGTGAGCGCCACGATGTGTATCGTCGGACTGGGATGGGGACGCGCGACGAGAACCGTGACGCTCTCACACGTCGCAGCGGAAGCGATTCGTGATCCATCCAGTCACGGCGCACATGCAGAGTCGTCGGTTGAAATCGGCCCACGCGAGGTGCCTGACATCGGCGATCCCGATCCGAACACGTTCACTGCCAGAGAGCTGTTCGATCCGTCCGCCACCGCCAGGGTGTTCGTCCTCTGGATGCTCACGCCGTCGTTTGCGGCCGTCGCCGCGTATTTCGTCTTCAAATACGTAATCGGCGTCTGAACGGCCGCCAAGTATTAATTTCAATGATTTCTAGACGAATCTTATTCCGCGTAGCGCCCGTTCCATCAGCATGTACCAGTTCGTCGATGGTGAGTGGGGCGATCCAGCGGAGTTGACGGACGAATCGGGGGATTTTGAGCGGGAACCGACCACGTTTCGGTCGCGGGTGTCGGCCGATGCGACTGCTGAGTTTCCGGCAGAGAGCGGTCGGTATCACCTGTACGTCTCGCTCGCCTGTCCGTGGGCACACCGGACGCTCATCACACGAGCGCTCCGGGGGCTTGCGGACGTGATCGATGTCAGCGTGGTCGATCCGTATCGCGATGAAAACGGCTGGCAGTTCACGCCGGAAAAGGCAGGCTGTACCCCCGACACCGCCACCGGGGCGTCATATCTCCGTGAGCTGTACGTGGCGGCCGATCCGAACTACACGGGACGGGTGACTGTCCCGGTGTTGTGGGACACGAAAACGGAGACGATCGTCAACAACGAATCCGCAGAGATCATGCGGATGTTTGATACGGCGTTTGCTGAGTTCGGGCGCTCGTCGGTGACACTCTTCCCTGAGGGCTACCGAGAAGAGATCGATCGATTGATCGACGCGATCTACGAGCCGATCAACAATGGCGTCTACCGGGCCGGCTTTGCGACGACCCAATCGGCCTACGAATCGGCAGTAGACGAACTGTTTGACGCACTCGATCAGTACAACGAATTGCTCTCAACGCAGCGGTATCTGGCCGGCGATCGGCTCACCGAAGCCGACGTGGCGATGTTCACGACGCTCGTCCGATTCGACGACGTCTACCACACGCATTTTTTCTGTAACCGGCGAAAAATCAGCGAGTACGACGCGCTGTGGAACTACTGTAAGGAGCTCTATCAGCTTCCAGGCGTGGCACAAACGGTGAACCTAGAGCACATCCGAGAACACTACTACCGAACCCACACCGATATCAACCCGAAAGGAATTGTCGCCGTGGGACCGAATCACGATTTCGAGGCGCCACACGATCGCGATCGACTCGCTGGTGGCCCGCCCCCAGGGCTCACTCGGTAGCGAGCCAGCGATCGGAGTAGGATTCACCACACGTGCAGGCTCCGTAGGCGTGGATCACGTCACCCTCCGCGTAGATGCCGCCAACGTCATCGTTCTGTGCCTCACCGAACGCGAGCACGAATCGGAGCTCGTGTGGATCGCTCGGGTCGGCCACGGGACACTCCCCGTGCGTGCAGTCGTGTTCGATCGTTCCTTCCGTCTCCATTGCGCCGCTTGCGAACGTCATCGCCGGCACGCCAACCGCCTGCTCGAAAACGGTACGACCCTTCTCTCCGGAGAGGACCAAGACGACACCATCGTCGACGGTGTCACCGTACTCGGCTAGCTCTTCGGCGTTCGACACCACCGCATCGGACAGGTAGAGCAGTACGTCGTCCAGACGCTCACCCGCCAGAAACGATCGTCGTCGCTCGTTCATACGAGCGCTACCGGTCCAGAACGGAAAAGCCGACCTACTCAAGATCCTCGGCGATTGCGGCGAGCGAGTCATCGGGTTTCTCTATGGGGGTGTACACCGCAGACGCACCCGGCACCCGAATGCCGTACTGATGGCCGGGCTCGATAACGTCAACGTGGACCGACCGACCGAACTCGAGATCGCTCGTGGCAAACCACTCACGGAGCCGGTTCGACGCGTCTGGATCACGACTGCGTGCGAGCCGTGCGTTGTCGTAGACGCTCCGCAGCTGTGGAACGCCCTCGAAACTGTGGTCAAGGAGCCCACGATACCGACTCTCAGAAAGTGTCACGTGAATCAGCCCTTCGGGAAAGAGCGAGGGCTCTTCGGGGAGGACCAGCCGTGGATGGGCAGTCGATCCCGCTCGTTCGATCGTCGCCCGGACGGACTCTATCGAGGGATGATCGTGTTGAATGCGCGCAGACACAATGAAAAAGTAACTTACTCCTCGTCGTCGCCGAGCAGCTCGTCGATCGACGTTTCGCCGCGCTCGGTGATCTTCGCGTTGATCTGGCGGGTCTCGTCACTGATCTCACTGCCGCGAACGGTCACGCGTTTGCGCTCGCCCTCGACCGACGGGTTGAATCCGACGCCGTCAGTGAGCAGCAGCTTCGAGAGACTCGGCCCGGAAACGTCAGCGCGCATTGGGCGACCGGCGTTGTCCGACCCGCCAGTGAGCTCGACCGAGTAGCCATCGAGACCGACAGCACCGGCATCGACTTCGTCGCCGAGTTCACGGCCAATAAATCGGTTTGCGGTCTGTCCATCGACATCGAACTGGTAGGTCGCCCCGGCATCTGGATCAGCGACGGCAACCTGAAATTCAGCCATATCGTTCGTGAGTCGGTCAGGACCCAAAAGCGTACTGAAACGAAGCGTCAATGTGTCGTCAAAGACAAGAGTATGCTCTCCGAGGACGAGATATGGACCGCGATCGGCTGCACAGCGCACTCGATGCGTTTGCCCCAACACCGCCCGAACGGCGTGTCGTCGTTCGACAGGCGATCGATCTGGCGGACTCAGGACGGTATGCGGCAGACACCGGCCACGAACTCACTATCTCGGTGATCGAAGGAGATCTGCGTGATGCACCGGAGGAGTCACTTGTCGATCGGTGGAACTGGTGGGTCGGTTCTCTGACCGTCGCCTATGGTGGCTACGAACGGTTTCAGATCCGAGCGATCGACGAAGCCTAATACAACGCCCGCTCTCAGGCGACGAGCAGATTCTCGCCACGCTCGACGACGACTCGGCATGGCGGTGAGAGCTTGTTGTACGCACGGCGGAGTGCTTCCTTGGCGACTGGCGCCTGATCGGGCTCACACCAGATCGTAAACAGCCGTTCGCCGTTTTGGATGCGTGCGGCCGTGCCGACGATCTTGCCGAACGCCTGGCGCATTCCATCGGAAACACGGTCTGCACCGGCACCCGTTGCCTGTTTGTTCTCTCGAAGCACCTGGTGAGGGAACTTCCGGAGAATCATCTTGTAGTTTTTCTCACCAAGCTCTTTGATCAGATGTCGGTTCGCAGAGAGACGCGCTGCCTCCATCGAACCGTGACGAACCTGCACCGCCTCTTCGACGGTGAGACTGACCTGAACCGGATACGACGCCGGTTCGGCGTCAATTGCGCCCATCTTATACTGTGCGATCTTCGAACCGGGAATGCCTGTGATGTACTCCCGTCGCGTGTACGACGGCTTATCGATATCCCGGTACATCGTGGCGGGCTTATCGGCCATAGTACGCTAGATCACGCCCAGACTGTGAATAAACCCTTCGAACCAGTCCGATATTCTGGTGGCCACAACTGCCATCGAACAATGAAATTCAAAGTTTGTGATATCACAGGATGATTTTATAATTCATTTAAAACTATGAAGGTTGAAGTGGTTGCTTCTCATTTCCATGGATATCGTATGAGTGGGGATGCTGATGAGTCGAGTGATGTAACCGAGGAGTTGGCACAGGCCCAACAGGCTCGATCCGATCCGCGGATCGAGTTCTACGGGGGAAAATGGATGAGTGGATTGCCCATCGCGCTGTTTATCCTGTGGGCGATCGTCCAAAGTGGAATTTTACGAATCAGCGACACCACGGGACTGGTGGCGGGGATGTTGCTCAGTCTGATCGTGGGGATGTTGTTCGTGCGTGGGGACTGGAAGACCTACGCCAACACGGTGTTTGATGGGATGACCCAGCGCGTGGCTGCGACGGCGATCGTCGCCTGGCTGTGGGCGGGCATGTTTTCTGAGACGATCCAGGTCGGTGGATTCGTTTCGGGGCTCGTCTGGGCAGCCGACGTGTTGAACGTCGGGCCGGCGCTATTCCCGGCGGTGACGTTCGTGTTGGCGGCGTTGCTCGCGACGGGGATCGGCACGGGCTACGGGACGACCGTTGCGTTCTCGACGTTGATCTTTCCGGCTGGGGTGCTTCTGGGAGCGAATCCAACGCTGTTGTTCGGATCGATCCTCTCTGGAGCCGCGTTCGGTGACAACCTTGCGCCGGTGAGTGACACCACGATCGTGAGTGCCGTCACCCAGGAATCGGATATCGGCGGGGTGGTTGCCTCCCGATTCAAATACGCCATTGTCGCAGCCGTGCTGGCATTTATAGCGTATCTCGTGGCCGGACAGTTTATGGGGGGACAGGAGATCGCACAGAGTGCCCAGGATCTGTTCGTGCAAAACAGCGAGCCGATTGGTCTCGTGCATCTGCTCTCGATGCTTGTTGTGATCGCAACGGCGATCATGGGCCGACACATCATTGAAGCGATTTCGCTGGGACTGATCGTGGCAGTTGTGTTGAATCTCGTCCTGGGGCTGGCATCGGTCAGCGACATGGTCGTGTTCAAGGTGTCGAATCAGTTTGCGCTCGGGCAGTCGCTCTCTGGGTTGCCGATGGTCGAGCTGGTTGCACCCGCAAACACCGGCGTCGGGGGGAGCATCTACAGCGGCGCTGAGGGCTTTTTCCCGCTGGCAATGCTGGTGCTATTGATCGTCGCTGGCTCTCGAATCATGATCCGTGGGGGTGCATTCGAAGCGCTCCAGGAGTGGTTGCTCACACGCGTTGCCACCACCGTCCGTCGGGCTGAGGTTGTGATGGTTATCGGCACCGGGATCGTCAACGCGATGATCACGATCAACACCGCCGCAGAGATCACGATCGCGCCGTACATCGCACGGATTGGAGAACGGTTCAACATCAACGGCTATCGACGCGCGAACATCCTCGATGCAAACACCACGGCGATGGGCTACATCTTCCCGTGGGCGGGTGGCGTGCTCGTTGGCTACGCCGCGATCCAGAATCTTCCGGGGCAGTTCGACTGGTTTACCCAGGCGATGGTCGTCAATCCGGCGAGAGTTGTTCCGTACGTCTTCCACGGTTGGCTCCTGTTCGGCGTCTTTCTGGTGGCGGCGGTCACCGGCTTCGGACTGGAGTACGTTACCGACCGTGAGTCCACGGAGGTGACCAGGGTATGAGCTTGCTCAGCAAATATCTCAAAGGCTGGCAGTTCAGAACGAACACGCCGGCGTTCGAGCCGGGCGAGTCGGTCGAGCTGTTCGTGTTCGATGTCATCGATGGCACGCCAGTCGCAAGCGTCGGCGATACGAAGCTGTTCATTGAAGACGCCACACCCGAACTCGCTGGGACGCGGGCAATCGTCGAAATCACCAGCTTCGACGACGATGAACACACTGGATCGGCAAAACTCCTCGAACAACTCGATTCTGAGGACGTCGAGTAAACAGTAGCGGACGTTTTTGTCCATTACTGTCTGAGTATGTACCTTGATGTGGGTGTAAACAGAGGAAGTTGCATCCAGTCATTAAGAAAAATCGCGATTGTTGTTACCAGAGAACTTAAGGTGTATACGAATTATGATACATCCATAATGTCCGGTAGAGAATCAGTATCACGAAGAGGATTTTTGAAAGCAACGGGAGGTGTCGCAGCGGCGGCCGCACTCGCTGGCTGTTCCGGTGACTCCGGTGGTAGCGATGATGGTGGCACCGACGGCGACGGTGGCGGCGCAAGTGGCCCAACCGACATCGGCGAAGTGAACGAGGATCTCGTCGTTCGAGCGAACAACTCGACAATCACGACGTTCGATCCGATCCACGCCGCAGACACGGCGTCGGGACGTGTGATCCAGCAGCTGTTCGACTCACTGACGAACTACGTGAACGGGGAAAAGACGGCCGAAGCGCTGCTCGCCTCGGACTACGAAACGTCCGACGACGAGACGACCTACACGTTCACGCTCAAAGAGGCCACGTTCCACAACGGGGACAAAGTCACCGCGAACGACTTCGTCTACTCCTTCGAGCGGCTGGCAGCCTCGGAGAACTCCCAGCGTGCGTACTTCCTGCTCGACGATCTCGGCGTCACCCACGAAACCGACAGCGAAGGGAACTACGAACCAGGAACGATCGGTGTCACGGCACAAGACGAGACCACCCTGGAGATCCAGCTCTCACAGCCGTTCCACGCGGCGCTTCAGCTGCTTGCCTACACCTCCTTCTCCGCAATTCCTGAGGGTGTAGTCGGCGATATCGACGGCTACGACGGCGAGATGGACTACGAGGAGTTTGCCTCGTCCAATCCGATCGGCGCTGGCCCATACCAGTTCGAAGAATGGAAACAGGGCACCGAGGCCTCGGTTGCCCGCTTCGACGACTACCACGGTGAGGTCGCCACGAACGCCGGGATCCACTGGACCGTGATCGAGGACGACGATGCGAGCTTCACCACCGCGATGGAGAAGAAACACGACCACTTCAGCATCCCAACCTCGAAGTTTGACCCAAAGAAGATGAACCTCGATGGTGAAGCCGACGATCTCGGTCGAAAGACGGGGACGTACGAGGCTTCGGAGGTCGACGAACGCGTCAACGTGATGGTCCGACCGGTTGTTAACACGCGCTATCTGGGGTTCAACATGGACAACGTCCCCAAACCGGTTCGCCAGGCGATCGCCTACGTCATGAACCACAAGGAGATCAGCGAGAGCGTGTTCAGACAGCGGAAAACGCCAGGCTATCACCTGACGCCAAAAGCGGCCTTCCCAGGCGGCCCCGATTCGTACACCGCCCACGCCGAATCCGGTGAGGGCTCAGCCACCGAGTACGGAAAGGACGGCTATCCGTACGGCTACAACAAGACGATGATGGACGAGGCGAAACAGGTGATGCAGGACGCCGGTTACGGCGAAAACAACAAGGCTGAGCTCACCCTGTCCCACTACAAATCTGCCTCCTGGAAGAACCTCGCCGGGAAGATCCGGGATAAGACGGCCTCGGCGTTCATCGACATTACCGTCAAGGAGATGGAGTTCTCCACGATGCTCGAAAACGGTCTCAACGGCAATCTCGACATGTACACGCTCGGATGGATTGCTGACTGGCCGGCGCCGGACAACTTCCTTGCGTTGCTCTACCCACCACGGACGGACACGAGCTCGGAAGCACCGTCGTCGTACATCAACTGGTCGTCTGAGAACGGTGACGCTGCCGACGTGGCTACCCAGGCATATGAAACCGTGATGAACAACACGGGTCCGGGCGACGACGCACAGCAAAAGCGTGAGCAGGCGTATCTCGAGATCGAGGAGGCCAACTGGGAGGATGTTGGTTTCATCAACTTCTCCCACGACAAAGGCTACACCTTCTGGTACGACTGGCTGGACTTCCCAAAACCCGGCTCGATGGGAATCTCCCGACAGATGAAAAACCAGTACAAAGTTCACGAATCTGACGCACGGCCCGAATAACACCGGGCGCGTCGCGTACTCGTCTCTTGTAGTTCTATGATCGATCAGTATCACACGCAACGGGGGAACAGTCGGGTCGGCAGTAGCAACGCTGCACTGTCGCATCACGAACAATCACGGGGGAGCAACACGCCATGAGTCGCCACCAATATCTCGCACGGCGAATACTGCTCTCATTTCCGGTGTTGATCATCGCCGGCACCATTGCCTTCGCGATGGTGTATCTGGGGCCAATTGATCCGGTGGTGGCAATTCTCGGCCAGCAGTATACGCCGGAAGCCGCGGCCCAAATCCGAGAAAATCTCGGGATGAACAAGCCGTTGTGGGGGCAGTATATTAACTTCATGACGAGCATGTTCACTCTCGATCTCGGACAGTCCTGGGTGATCAACCCGGGACAGTCGGCCAAAAACGTGATCTGGAGTTACACGCCACGGACGATCTGGCTCGGCTTCTGGGCCGTCCTTGTACCGTTGTTTATCGGCATCCCGATGGGGTTCTACGCTGGTCTGAACTCGAACTCGTGGAACGACTATCTCACCTCGTTCGGGGGGATCGTCTGGCGTGCCATGCCAAACTTCTGGCTGGCAGTCATCCTCATGACGATTTTATCCAAATCCGATGCACTGTTTGGCTTTGATTGGGCGGCGTGGCTCGTCCCCACGGATATCGTGACCCCACCGGATCTGGCGTTTCTCGCCTCGCCAGCTGACGCACTGTTCGAGCCAGCGTCGTTCTGGTGGACGCCTGGCGACGACGGCTCGTTTGTGGGCGCGCTCAAGCAGATTCTGCCAGCTGCGCTCGTGCTCGGCTCTGCCTCGATGGGCAACGAAATGCGTATCGGCCGGACAGCAGTCCTTGAGACGATCAACTCGAACTACATCGAGACGGCCCGTGCGAAGGGGTTGACGCGCCGTGTAATCGTCTGGAAACACGTGTTCAGAAACGCGATGATTCCGCTGGTGCCGATCATCACCTCCGAGGCATACCTGCTGCTTGGTGGGTCCGTGCTCGTCGAGCTTGTGTTTGCCATCAACGGAATCGGCTACCTGTTCTTGCAGTCGATCATCTCGGGCGATCTGCCACTGGCTGGAACGCTGATCTTCCTCTTTTCAGTGTTGCTGATCGTGATCAATATCACACAAGATTTCCTCTACACCGTGATCGATCCACGGGTGGGGTACCAGGAGGACTAACGCATGGGTGTCTCACACGCTTCATCAACGAAATCGCACAGCGAAACTGAAGATGACCGGCCACTCCGGGCCAGAATTCGGGAGAACCCCGGACCGGCACTCCGGTGGATGGCGGGGATGTTCCTCCTGTTCATCGCCGAGGCCGGCGCACTCTTTCAGACGATCGGACGATTGCTCGTCGCGATCGCGGAGAATCTACCCGGAACGCCTGGCATCGAGACGGCAACCTGGCTCGCCTGGAAGGCGCAGACGGTCCCGACGCTGCTCTCACGGGAGACGATTCCGAACCAGGGACATTGGAACGGATCGGAGTGGGTCGGTACGTTCGCCGGCCTCGAACCGGCACAGGCCTGGGGTCTTCGGGTAGCGTTGATCTACCTCTATAGCTGTCTGTTCGTGCTCGCACTGTGGTATGGTTATCTCACCTACCGCTCTGCGTATCGAACGATGGACTGGACGCCCAGAGACGACCAGCTCCGGCGGCTCCGGCACAACAACTGGGGAATGTTCGGACTGACCGTCGTCATCCTGTTTTTGATCATGGCGGCGTTCGCCCCCGCGATGAGTCCGACAACCATCGATCAGAACATCCAGGAACCATACAGCTACGAAATCTCCTACTGGAACGACGATCTGGGGCAGGTATCGACGATACTGGTCGGTGATGCGAACTTCCAGTCCGTATCGAAAGGAAACCCCGACCAGAACGTCGGCATCATGCAGTCCGACGACTTCGGGCGGTTCCATCCGTTCGGAACGATGAACAACGGGAAGGATCTGTTCACCATCATCGCGTTTGGGTCGCGGATCAGTCTCTTCATCGGCGTGACGGCGATTTCACTCGCGGGAACGATCGCCACATTGCTCGCGCTCACGACCGCGTATTTCAAGGGATTGGCCGACCTGACTGTGGTGCTGGTGAGCGATTCGATCCAGTCAGTTCCGTCGCTCATGTTGTTGATCGCGGCCGGATATTTGTTCTCGGACACCTGGGTTGCAACGCTGTATGATGGTGCAGTGTTGCTTGCTCTGCTGTTTGCGTTGATCTACTGGCCGGGAATGTGGCGGGCGATCCGCGGACCGTCGTTCCAGGTCGCTCAGGAGGAGTGGGTTGATGCGGCACGGAGCTACGGCCAGCGGCCGCTGCGGCTCATGCGAACACACATGCTACCCTACATCATGGGGTATCTTCTCGTCTACGCCTCGATGAGCTTTGCCGGCGTCATCATCAGCACTGCCGGGCTCTCGTTCATCGGATTCGGGATCAACGCACCGACGCCGTCGTGGGGTCGGGCGATCAATGCGGGACAGCCGTTCGTCGCACAGGCCTCCTGGCACATTTCGTTGATTCCCGGCATCCTGATCACGATCCTCTGTGTTGGGTTCAACGCGCTGGGAGATGGCATTCGCGACGCGATCGACCCAGAAAGCGAAAGCCACCATGGTGAGGGCGGCGCAGCAGGCGGTGGTGCCTGAATCGTAATCAACGAACGTCCAGAACCCTTACCACAATCGTTATCAAATACCCATCCATGCCAGAAATCTCCGAGAACGACCAGACAGAAGCCATCGCAAAGAGCGCTGCCCGTGGCAGTGACGCCTGGCAGCAGACGCTTGAGGATATGAACGGGCTCGCCACCAGACGCGAAGAGCTCGGCTGGGAAACCGTCTGTATTGCGGCCGGTGACACCGGGACGGAAACGCCAGACGCCGGCAACACCGATCGATACGGGCTCGTTCACGTGATTCCGGGCAACGATGCAGACGCGTTTCGCGACGCGTTTGGGCGCGGTGAGTTCCCCCGATACGACGTCTACCGTGGGACCACGGAATCGTGGGCCTTTCTCGTGACTGAGCTGCTCGATCCGGGGACGGAAACGGCAATCTACATCGCGGGGAGTTTCATGGCGATCGAGGCCAGAGAGCTTGCCGTCGAAGCGCGTGCCCGAGAGCAGATGTACACCCACGTGCAGAAACTCGATGGAACACATCTTGGATCGTTCGAGCACGACGGCTACGAGAAGTTCTTCCCCGAGGCCGATCGCATCGTCGAAACGCTCGGCGACGAGTAGGCCTACGGTGGCTCATACGTTGCGACGCGAACGCGGGTAGCATTTGTCATCGCAAACAGCGAGTCGTTCGTCCGACTGAACGTCAGCCCGCCGGCGGTTATCGACTCATTCGGTTGTGGAAGCAGAGTGCGATCGATCGGCGTCCCGTTCTCGATCACGCTGAGACTGAACTGATTGCCGGCGGCGATTCTGACACGGCGGCCGTCGATGACGGGCGATGCCGTGCTCGGCGGTTCCGTATGCACGAGCTGGTGGGTCTGGCCGCTTTCTAGCTCGACCGTATACGTCGAGCGGTTGCCAACCGGCGACCACGCGCGGCGGGAGGCAGTTACCGGTGTCTGCCAGCCAACGTCACCGATCCGTATTGTCGTTGTCCCCCGGTGTGAGAGTTCACGGGTCGTTCGTTCTGGCCACCAGAGTTCTTTGTTTTCGTTGACGACGATCACGCCGCCGGTGGTGACGTTCGCGAGCTGCCCAACGAACGGGAGGCGAACGCTGTTGATGTACTGGTGTGGAACCTCCTCAGCGTAGCCGATCGTGTAGCCATCCACGTCAATCGAACTGTTGTCTGTGAAGCCGGCCGTGCCGGCTGGCACCGACGTGAATCCGTACGGCACGGCCATGAGCGCGAGTACGACCAGCACAGACACCACGAGGGCCGAACCGACCCGGCGATTCGGGCGGAGGGTAGCGGAGCGATTGACTGCGAGCGCAAAGCAAAGCCCCATTAGCACTCCACCGGCGACGCCTGCGGCGCGATACAACGTGAACTGCCCACCACCAACCGGCAGATAGAGTGCCCACAGCCCCTCCATCGCGATGAGAAGCAGCGTCGCACCCCAGACGACGACCGGTCGCGGTGTTCGATTTCTCCGGCCGAGGACCCAGAGGCCCAGCACGACGCCGAGAAACAGCCCCAGAAGATGGCCATGAATGGAGATGCTCGCCCACCACGGCGTGACGTAGCTTGAGTGGCCACCACTGGTCACCACTGGAGACACGATCGCCCGATAGCACAGATCGAGCACGCGACTGCTCAGTAAGGCCAACACCGTCCCGATCGGTCGACCGAGCAGGGTGAATCCAACGTACGCGAAGACGACGCCAGAGTAGCCAATCGTCGGCCCGAGCGAGAACAGCCCCGATAGCAGTCCAACGAGCAGTGACCCACCGACGAAACAGCAGATTCGCCCTGGAACCGTGTCCAGGAGCCAGCGACGGAGCCGGCCGCCGGTTCGGTGTGGCGACCGTGGATAATGGCCCCAATGATACTCCGCAAACGTTCCAACCGTGAGGGTCCCCAGCAGGTTTCCCAGCAGATGGCGAACCGACGAGTGAGCAAACGAGGAGCTAACCATTCCCTCCGGATCGAAATACGACCACGAGCGAAACGGAATCGTCGTTGGCGGGGTGGCCCATCCCTGTTGGACGGTCCAGAAAAACACACACAACCCAATGGAGATGCTCAGCGTGCCGATTGGGACGCCCCAGAACAGGCGCTCACGGCAGTGTCGATGGATCGTCACTCCACGGTGGCGAACGGCGACGACGGTCGAACAGACGAGCACAACGGCGAGCAACGCGAGCGACGCGCTGTCAGCAGACCAGGCCCCGAGCTGCGCTGCCATACTACGGGGATCGGGTTCCAGCACGGAATAATCGATGGTGGCTCAGAGTGGTTCGTCGCCGTCGATGATCCGCTTGGCGCGAGCTGCAAGCTGGGGGACGCCATCGCGCATCCGAGGATACATCGGATCGTCGGAGTTACCCTCAAGATACCGACGGAAGAACATCTCACCCAGCGCGGCGAGTTTGTACACGGCAAGCGCACGGTAGAACCGATCGTTGCTGTACGTAATGCCCGTCGCCGACTCGTAACGCGCAACCAGTTCGTTTCGTGTGGAGTATCCTGGATGGTCCATGAACGTATTCGAGAGCGACTCGGTCGCCGATGGGGGTGCTGGATCGTCAGGGTCCCACCAGTACGAAAGCATCCAGCCCAGATCCGTGAGCGGATCGCCCAGCGTGCTCATTTCCCAGTCGAAGACGCCGACGATTTTCGGGTCATCGCCAGGGCCGTACATCACGTTGTCAAGCTTATAATCGCCGTGCACCAGTGTTGACGGCGCCGTTTCGGGAACGTTCGCCCCGAGCCACTCGCCAACGTCCGTGAGCGTCTCGACCGTCCGTTCGTCGGCCGTCACCGCGCGCGCCCACTCGATCTGTTTTCGCCACCGATGTACCTGTCGGCCGGTGAATCCGTCGGGCCGGCCAAGCTCCGAGAGGCCAACCGTTTCGGGATCGACCGAGTGAATCGCTGCGAGCGTCTCGACCAGCTCCGTCCCGAGCGTCTCGCGAGCAGCATTGTTCTGGAACCGTTCCGGAACCGTCGTTCGCAACACGTCGCCCGAGAGGCGTTCCATCACGTAGAAATCGCTGCCAATGATCTCATGGTCGGAGCAGGCCGACACTGTCGGCGCTACCGGAACGGGAGTTTCAGAGAGCGCATCGATCACACGATACTCGCGAAGCACGTCGTGGGCAGTCTCTGCGGTTTCTCCTGGCGGTGGCCGACGAACAACCAGCTCGTGGTCACCCCACGTCACGAAGATTGTCTCATTCGAGTGGCCCTCCTGGTGGTGTTCAAGCTCGTATCGGTCGGCCGGACCGAGTGTGTCGGTCAGATACTGTTCGAGGCGATCCGTATCGACGAGACGATCGAAATACTCCTCACTCACTGGGAATCTCCCTTGATCCCACCTATGCCTCTACGATTGAATAGCTTCCCCTCCGCGAGGAATAGCAACACAGTGCAAATTCACACTGTCCGATAGATGTTTGCCGTCGTGGGTGATGACAGGCACCATGGGACATGATTGCTCATTTCTGTCGGCGCTCGACGTGTCGTCATCGTTCGATTCCGACGCGAGGGATCGTCACAGTTCGGATTTTGGGACGGAGGCCATTGGCGAGCGGTCTGCACCCGACGCAGTCGTTCGCCCGAAGACGACAGCCGAAGTGGCGACCGTCCTTGCGGCAGCGACCGACCACGGCGTCCCGGTGACGCCATACGCTGCAGGGACGAGTCTTGAGGGAAATCCTGTGCCAACCGAGGGCGGGATCAGCATGAACATGATGGCGATGGACGACGTGCTCGCCATCCGACCCGATGATCTCCAGATCGACGTGGAACCCGGCGTCATCGGGTCGCGAATCAACGAGGTAGCCGCCGACCACGGCTGTTACTTTCCGCCAATGCCGGCGGCAAACGACATCGCGACGATCGGTGGGATGATCGCCAACGACGCCAGCGGGATGACAACAGTGCAGTACGGCGAGGTCCACGACTGGATTCTCGAACTCGAAGTCGTCCTTGCCGACGGCACCGTGCTCACGGCCGGATCAAAGGCGAGCAAAACCTCAAGCGGCTACAATCTGAAATCGCTGTTCGTCGGGAGCGAGGGAACACTCGGGGTGATCACCCGGGCGACGCTTGAGCTCACGACTGCGCCCACAGAAAAACGGGGCGGGCGAGCAGTATTCCCGACGCTCGAAGGGGCGAGTAGCGCGGTCACCGCGGCCGTGCAGGCAGGAATCGACGTGGCGACACTCGAACTGATCGATTCAGTGAGTGCGGAGATTGCAAACGCACACGTTGGGGCCGGACTGGCAGACAATCCGGCGGTGTTTTTCGAGTGCCACGGCGTCGCCGGCGAGCATGCACTTTCGCAGCTGAAAGCGATCTTCGAGGAGAATGAGGCGAGTTCGATCTCGCTTGCATCTGATGACGAGCGAATGGACGAGCTCTGGGCAGCACGGCGAGAGCTGGCTGTTGCCATGCAACTGTACGATTCCACGCGGAGGCCGTTACATCCTGGCGACGTAACCGTGCCGATCAGCCACTATCCCGATATCATCGCAGATGCGAAATCGCTGGGTGAGAAATACGACCTCCTCGTGCCGTGTTTCGGCCACGCCGGCGACGGCAACGTGCATTACACCGTCTTCGTCGATCCGGACGACGAACGGATGGTTGAGCGGGGAGAAGCGCTCTATCGCGAGCTCGTTGAGCGGGCGATCGAGTACGGTGGCACCGCAACGGGCGAACACGGGATCGGGATCGGCAAACGCCAATTCTTGGTGACAGAACACGAATCAGACGGTGTCGAAACAATGCAACGGCTCAAACGAGCGTTGGATCCGACGAACACGCTGAATCCGGGGAAAATATTTCCAGAAGAGTGAGATCTCGCTCGATGCGCCTCACTTGCCGAGCCCTTCAGTGATGTCGGCGAGATAGTCGGGGCCACAGTCATCGACGCGTTCGGCCGGAATCCCCACGACCGTACAGTTCGCTGGCACCGATTCTAACACCACGGAGCCCGAACCGACGCTGGAGTTGTGCCCAATCGTGATCGGACCAAGCAGCGTGGCATTCGCCCCGATTGTCACCTCATCTTCGAGTGTTGGATGGCGCTTTGTTGGCTCTAGCGAGTCGCCACCTAACGTGACGCCATGATAGAGCATGACGTCGTTGCCAATCTCTGCGGTCTCGCCAATCACGACGCCCATGCCGTGATCGATGAAGAATCGGCGGCCGATTCGTGCGCCCGGATGAATCTCGACGCCGGTGAGAAATCGCCCAATCTGTGAGCACAGCCGCGCCACAAAGGTGAATCCGCGGGTGTGCAGCCAGTGGGCGATGCGATAGATCCAGATGGCGTGGAGGCCCGAATAGAGCAACACGACCTCCGCAGTGCTCGTTGCGGCCGGGTCGCGGTCGAAGGCCGTCTGGATATCTTCGCGGATCCACTCGAGCATGACAGTCTGTTACTGGGTTGCCGATGCATATAGCTTGTCGGTTCGATTCAGTCGGGACAGAACCACCCGACGGGATCGGTCTACGCGTTCTCGTACGCTTCGGGCGTGTACGTCGACAGCTCCAGCGCGTGAATGTCGGTCGTCATATGGTCGCCGAGAGCGTCGTAGACGAGTTGATGCTGTGCGACGAGAGATTCGCCGTCGAATGCGTCCGCAACGACCGTCGCCGCGAGATGGTCGTCGTCGTGTTCGCCCCGCTGTCGGCGGACTGTCGCACTCGCGCCCTCGATACCCTCCTCGATGAGCGTCTCGACTGCAGCTGGCTCCATAGCCGTTTGCAGACGCCGATGACAGATAACGTCAATGGCTACGGCCGCGGCTCGTCCGATGGATCCGTGGTGTAACCGGTGATTTCACCGCGATAGACGACACCGCGCTCTGCATCGAGCGTAATCTGGCCATCAAGCGCCTCAACCCCAGCGCCACTGATCATCGGGACGCCGAGTTCGCGGGCGACGATCGCGGGATAGCCGGTCATGCCGCGTTGTTCGGCGATGATGCCACCAATCTTCGAAAGATTGCCGGTGAACTGCCCGTCGAACGACGCTGGTGTGGCGACGATCGTTCCCGCTTCGATCGATGAGAGATCGCCGTCAGTGATCCGTTTGACCCTGTCGATGACGGTCCCCTCGACCACACACTGGCCGGTGGTGAGCACCTCGCTGGCCACGTGGAGTTTCAATAGATTCGTCGCATCCGTTCCTGGAAGGTCGGTCATCATCCCCGAGAGCACCACAACAGTGTCGCCGCTCTCGACAACTGGCGTGTTCAGCGCAGTTTCGACGGCACCCTCAATGATCGTCTGGGCACCGCCAGTCGTGTACTCGGTTGCGCGCGGAATGATACCTCGATACAACAACAGCTGTCGGCGGACGTCTGCATCTGGCGCTGAGGCGATGACGGGCACGTCTGGGCGGTATTTCGCGGTTTTGCGCGCCGTGTATCCGGACTCGCTGGCAACAACGATCGCGCGCGCGCCTGCATCCCGTGCCAGATAGCGCGCCGAGCGCGCAATGGCGTCCGTACTGGTGCCGTTGGCCTTTGGCACGTGCTGTTCGCCTTTGACCTCGCGCTCTGCGCTGCGGACGATCTGATCCATCGTTTCGACGACCGTGACGGGATTGTCGCCGACGGCAGTCTCACCGGAGAGCATGACCGCATCTGCTCCATCGAGCACTGCATTGGCAACATCTGAGGCCTCCGCACGCGTTGGACGACTGGCAGAAATCATCGAATCGAGCATTTCGGTCGCGATGATGACAGGGGTGCCTGCCTGACGGCACTGTCGTACCAGTCGTTTTTGTATCATCGGGACGGATTCAATCGGACACTCGACACCCAGATCGCCGCGTGCGACCATCACCGCAGCCGTCACATCGAGGATCTCATCGATCGAATCGACCGCCTCCTGGCGCTCGATTTTCGCCACAATCGGGGTGTCAGCGCCACGGGTTTCAATCGCTTCAGCGACGGCCATCACGTCGGCCGCGTCTTTCACGAAGCTCGCTGCCACGTAATCGACGCCGGCATCGAGCCCGACATCGAGCGCGGACTCATCCCGTTCGGTGACGACCGAGCCAGCAAACGAGAGCGCGGGTGCGACGAGACTTTTTCTCGATCCAAGCGTGCCACCGCTCGTGATTCGAATGGTAGTGGTCAGTTCGTCGCCGTCGGCCGTGAGCGATTCGACGACGCCCTCGATACGGCCATCATCGAAGAAGACGCTCGCGCCAGACTCACCGTCAACGATTGGTCGAGAGAGGCCAATTTCGTCGGTGGAGAACGCTGTGCCCGACGAGAGACGGACGGTGTCACCCGAGGTGAGCTCAATCGACTCTTCGGTCGTCGCTGTACGGATTTCAGGCCCCTGCAAATCGAAGATGATCGAAAGCGGACGGTCGAGACGTGATTCGACGGCCCGGACGTTCTCGATCGTGTCGCGGTACTGTTGTGGATTGCCGTGGCTCGTGTTGATCCGCGCAACCGCCATGCCGGCGTCAGCCAGCGCACGGATCGTCGATTCGTCGTTCGATGCGGGGCCAAGCGTACAAACCAGGGACGTAGCTCGCATACATATGGGCCATGGTCTCACAGAATAACGCTCTTTTCCCGTAGCATGGCGTGGATGGAGGCATCGATTCCTTCCCGACCGATGCCCGAGTCTTTGATTCCGCCGAACGGGATGTCACCAATCCCATGGCTCGGTGGACCGTTGATACGGACGGCACCGGCTGCAAGACGGTCTGCAATCGAGAGTGCGCGGTCGTAGTCGGCAGTGAACACACACGCGTCCAGCCCGAGATCGGAGCCGTTCGCGATCGCCAGCGCCTCGTCCGGGTCTTCGACCGAGGCGACTGGTGCGACAGGACCGAACTGCTCTTCGTGGATGATGCGCGCGTCGTGTGGAACGGCTGCCAGCAAGGTGGGTTCGTAGGTCCGACCGTCGTACTCGCCACCACACACCAGCTCTGCGCCGCGGTCGATCGCGTCCTGGACGAGCTCGTCGACCCACTCGGCCTGTGATTCGGAGATCAGCGGCCCGATGTCGGTTGATTCCTCGAACAGATCGCCAACTTCCCACGTTTCCATCTCCGTCGCCAGCATCTCGACGAGCTCGTCGTGGACGGATTCCGCAACGAGCACGCGTGAGATGGCCGAACAGCGTTGGCCGGCGTATTTGAGTGTACCCTTCGCACACGCGTGCGCTACGTCGTCAAGCGCAGCATCCGAACAGACGATGGCGGGCGCGTTTCCGCCGAGCTCCATATGGAGCGTCACCATTCCACTCACGTCCGCGACGTGGTTTCCTGCGCTGGATGAGCCAGTCATCGCAACAGTGTTGACGCGGTCGTCGCCGGCGAGAACGTCACCGATCTCGCTGCCGTGACCGGGGACGAAGTTGAACGCGCCAGTTGGCAGTTCGATTTCACTGATCACGGCTGCGAGCATGGCCGCACTGACAGGCGTCTTCGAGGATGGCGTTAGCACCACGCTGTTGCCGGCAGCAAGCGCCGGTGCTACCTGGAGTGCGGTCGTTCCCAACGGGTAGTTGTAGGGCGTGATACACAGCACCGTCCCGACCGGCTCGTGTTTGATTAGCGCCTGCCAATCCTCGTGCCCAGCGGTCGTTCCCTCCCGGTACTCACCGTGAAGATGGCGGATCTCCGAGGCCGCTCGATCGAAACGCTCGGCAGCACTCTCGACTTCGCCACGCGCACCCGAGATTGGTTTTCCCGCCTCACGAACGATGATCGTCGCTAGCTCCTCGGATCGGTCGCGAATACCATTCGCGATTTGTTCACACCAGGACGCGCGCTCTGGGATCGAAGTTTCTGACATTGGCGCCGTCGCGCGATCAGCGGCTCGAAGCGCAGCCCGTGCATCCGCAGCGTCCGCGGCTGCTACCCGCGCGAACGTCCCATCCTGGGCCCGGTCGGGAACCGAAATGTGGTCTGGGGTGCTCTCCCAGGCACCGTCTACGTACAGGTGCTCGTCGTACCGCACAGAGTGGGTGGCCATAGTTGACACTCAACGGCCAATATACAAAAGATTTACTCACATTGTACTAAATGGATCTGGTACCATTTCGTCTGTGATATCGCACCCCATATTGTTGAAATAGAAATGTTCTTCGATTATAATTTTATTTTTATAAGAAAGTACTCTAGAAAATGAGTATATATTTAGTTAGTAAATAATAGTACATGGTACGGCTAACAGATCGACCAACGGTCCTTCGGATGGTCGGATCATCGATGGCAGTTGGAATGGCAGGGTTTCGGGAACGACTTCGGTTGCCGCCACCACGACGGCCCAAACGCCGACGCTTGGAACGGATGTCACGTTCACGACGCTCTCGTTTGCGTCGGAGAGTTCGTCCGGAAACGTGACCGGGGGTGTTTCTGTCGAAGACGCGAACAATCGCATTACGGCTGGTGTCCAGGCGAATGGACTCGTTACGAATCAATCTGGGCAGGTGTTTGGATTGCTCGGGACGGCTGTCGAGTTCGACGGAACCGGAAGTAAGGATGCACAGATCACGTTTACCGGATCATACAACGGGGAGTTGAGCGCTGGACTCGGGCTGAGTGGCTCGTTTCTCGAACTGAGTGTGGTGACGGAGTCGCCGTCAGGAACCCAGAATTTGGTGGTGGTGAACGACCGGCGTCGATTCGGCGCTGAACAGTACAGTTCCGAATTCCAGCGGACACAAACGACCACGCTCGAAGCGGGGACGCAGTATCTGTTCTACGTGTCGGCGACGCTTGGCGCGAGCGCAGAGGTTGGGACGGCGACAGCGGACTTTGGCCCACAGATTGGTAGCGCAGAGACACCCGCCCAGGGAATTGGTCTCGATTCAATAGCGGTCACGTTTCAGTGATCATCCTGCAACAACGACCCAAGATTCCATCGACTGGCCCGTAGCTGAACAGTCTGGCGAGTGGTTTCCTGAAGCGCCTTGATTCGATCACTATCCTCAAGAAACGAGACGACGGTGTCGGTGTTAGTCGGTGCTGTGTTCGCGTCGCGTTTTGCGTGGCGGTGTTTCGTCCGCTGGAGAAGTATCGAATCCCCGCCGAGCTGCGACGCTAGAAAGGTCGGTTCAACGGTTTTTGGGGCGCGATCGTGGACCCTGTGGACGGTTGGACGAGAAAGCTGATACAGATCCACGCGACAGGGTCGATACGAGGCGATTCGTGAGAGCGCCGCCGAGGGATCCCACGAGGCGTGTGGATGATAACAACAGCCCGGAATTCCGCGATCGAACGTGATCAGACCGCGCGGAGCGCGAGGGGTTTCTGGCGACGCAAAGACGCCGTAGCCGGTGAGCGACAGATCAAGCGCGAGTTCGAGCACCGATCTGACCGTCGAGACGACAGTGGAGCGACAGAGCCGACCCTGTGGGAGCCGCATTATGGCTGCTCGGGGATGACGGCGCTCTGGAATCGATCGGCGATCTTCGTTCCATCACCGGATCGGATTTCGAGCTGCTCAGCCGCCTCACGATACGCCATCGCAACCGTCGACTCCGGGGCGTGTGCCAGCACCGGCTTTCCAGCACGCCGTGCTGCCTGTGGACTCGGACGTTCTGGAATGCGCCCGATGATTGGCCCATCAAAATACCGGCTTGCGGAGTCACTGATCCGCTCGATCGGGTCGGTCGGCTGAACGCGATTGAACAGCACGCCGGCGATCGACGTTCCGTAGGCGGTTGCATACTCCTGTACCTTCAGAGCGTCCGAGAGCGACGGAATCGTCGGCTGAACGACGACAACGACTCGATCCGCGAGCACAACCGGTAACACCGCGCTTTTGGCGCCCAGCGCAGGGGCTGAATCGAGCAACATCACGTCCGTGTCGCGCGCAAGTGTCGCTACCACGCCACGGAGTCGGTCAGGATCAACCCGGCGAAAGCCCGACAGGCTCGTTCCACACGGGACCACGCGCATGCCAAACCGTTCATACACGGCTGCAGAAACCGGGACGTCGCTCCCGAGCACGTCGTGGAGTGTCGTTTCGACACCGTCCAATCCCGTGTGAAAGAGCAGATTCGCCATTCCGGTGTCTGCATCAACCACCGTCACGTCGTAGCGATCGGAGAGCGCCATTCCGAGCGCGAGCGTGCTCGTGGTTTTTCCAACCCCGCCTTTGCCACTCGCTACAGCGAACGCTTCGACCATTGGACCCGTCTGGTCCCGGTTTCGTATTTAAACCTTGGCCAGGATCGACGGCACTTTTCGGCTGTCCACCTGAACGATTCACACACATGGATGCGTTGGAGACGGCTGTGGTGATCGTCGGCGGTGGCGTTGCAGGCCGCGCGGCCGGGCTGTTTACTGCCCGCAACGGACTGGAGACGATCGTGCTCGACGACGGATCGTCGTTGCTCAGACGAAATGCTCATCTTGAGAACTATCCCGGCCTCCCGGGTGGAATCAACGCGAGAGTGCTTCTTGAGCGAATGACCGAGCAAGCAGTCGATGCTGGCTGTCAGTTCGAAACGGCGACGGTCGAGACACTTGAGCGGACCGCTGATGGATTTCTCGCCACAACGGCCGCAGACGATCGCTACCAGGCCGAAACTGCGATTCTTGCCACGAAAAATGAGGTTGGCTATCTCGATTCGATGCCAGACGTCGAGATCGTCGATCGGGGGAAGTCGTACGTCGCGACGGACAACCGTGGTCGAACGGCTCTGGACGGACTGTACGCCGCAGGTCGGTTGGCCGGAAAACCACACCAGACGATCGTGGCAGCCGGACACGGGAGCGAAGTGGCGATCACCCTTCTCGAAGACCGTGCGGAGCCGTTCTACCACGATTGGGTTGCCCCAGCAGGCTATTTCACAGGTCGCGGCCGGGACGTACCGCCGGGCTGTGAGGAGATCGACGAACCGGAGCGTCTCGACCGCGAACGCGAGGGCCGAAAGCGAAGAGAGCGGTTGCTCGATGCGCACTCGTCACCGCCACCAGAACAACATCCGTCCGTCGACCAGTGAGGATTACTCCTCTGTCGGCTCAAGCTCGCTGAATGCACTCAATGCCAGCCGTTTGGCTATTGCACCGCGCGTCGTCCAGTGGTGAGCATAATCGAGCATGTCGTCGTAGATGTCCGGTTTACAGCCCGCAGCCTTTGGATGGCCGCCACCGCCGAGCGTCGCCGCCACTTCGTGACAGCGTTCGAAATTATCCGTGCCGCGCAGGCTCACCGGGCCGCTCGGTTTCACAACCACGGCTGCATCAGCCCCTCGTTCGCGGAGGCCTTCTGCGACTTCGTTCTGCGAACAGCGTCCGTAGGTCACACCAACGGTGACAGGTTCGCCACCGACGGACAGCTCGTGAAGTTCGGCGCGCTCGATCGCTTTTTCGATCAGGCGTTCTTTTTCGATCCGGCGCTCGGTGATGTATTCTTCCACCGCGTCCGGAAACGAAACGCCATGGCGGCGCACGGTTGCGACGTAGAGCTCCGGTGGCGTCCAGTTTGCAAAATCCGCAAGATCGTCGCTTCGAGGATCAGTTTTGAGCCAGAGGTCGTGATCTCTCGTGAGCGCTGCGAGTTCGGTAAACGACTGGTCAAATTCGGTTTCGAGACTCCGAAGCGTCACGTCAGTTGAACACTCTTCGTCCGACTCGCCGAGCACGAGATTCACACCCGCCGCCTCGACCTGGTCAACGTACGTTTGCTCCCACTGATGGTGGTCGAACCAGGAGACCTGACTCGCGTGGTCGGCCAGCTCCCCGAGTGGTTCGATATCGGAGTCACGATCCGGTGCGAGATCGCAGATATAGACGGCCACGTCCGCAGGAGCGTGTTCAATGATCTGCTCTTGTGATTCCGTGAGACTGTGTGGTGCGGCCGGAATCAACGCCACCTCGTGGTCGGGGAGCTCCTCGGTATCCATCTCCGGAGTGATCTCATCAGGAATTGGATCGTCGTACTGGGTGCGGAGCAACGCCGCACATCCCAGGCCGTCGGCGTCGCTGTCGGCTATGACGACGACGCTCGCCGCTTCGAGTGCAGCCACCCGGTCCGGAGAGAGCTCGTCATCGTCGTCGTCAGGAGTGAAAAAACCGGTGCCGGGGAGCACGGATTTGCGCCCCAGCGCCAAGGAATCAGCATCGATAAGCGACTCATCCATACCCACTTGAGGAGGGTGTCACCAATGAAGGTCGTGGTTCGGGGAGCTCAGTTCGCCCGTCCACGGACCGTCAACACAGGTATTGGCGAATCGGCGACGACGGCATCGGTCACGCTGCCGAGATTATACTCGTAGGGGCCATCACGACCGCGGACGCCCATCACGATGAGATCTGCGTCCGTCGTTGAGGCATATTCGATGATCGTCTCTGCCGTTGGGCCACTGCGCACAGCCCTGGTGATCGGACACGCAACCTGCGCAGTTTGGGCCAACAGCGTCGACTGTGCGTCTGCTCTGGCCCTGTGATCACCGTGTGCCACCACAGAGACGGCATGGAGGCTGCTCTCGAAGCGAGTGGCCAGATCGATCGCCGATTCGAGTGCCCGCTCGGTCGGCTCACTGCCGTCAGTTGCGACCACCACCGTCTCGAACATGGCGGGAGGTTGTGGCGGCGTGGCCAAATACTCCGTGGGTTTTTCCGCTCGCTCACGGTACGGTCGGTATGGAGATCGATACGGTGCTGGTCGCGCTCGCTGACGATATTGACACAGAGCGCGTCGTCGATCACGGAGCGGCCCTGGCGCAGGGCTACGACGCGACGCTCCATCTGTTGCTCATTGTTGATCACGACCGCGACGATCCCGAGGCGGTGGGGAACGCGCTGCTTGAGCGGGCACACGACTGCATCAGCGAGCGCACAATTGATACCACGCATTCGCTGATGTACGGCTTTTCTACCGAGCAGCTCCGCCTGCATCCTGGAAGCGTTGTGCTCGACGTGCGATCCGATATCGGTGCAGATCTCGTCGTCGTGCCACGCGTCAAGGCACCCGCCGTGCTCGGTGAGGTCGCCGACTACGTCGTTCGATACGCATCAACGCCCGTCGTCACTGTGTAGCACTGAGTCGGAGCGACATTTCGAACTCAAAGCCATCTGCGTCCGTGGGCTCGAAGCCAACGTTTCGGTAGAGCGCACGCGCCGCGGCGTTCCACCGCTCGACGGAGAGCCACACCCGTTCGACACCACGGGCTTGCCCAGCACCGAGCAAACAGTAGATCAGCCGCGTTCCGATACCCGACTGCTGGTAGGCTCGCAGCACGAAAATAGCCAGCTCGTACGCGTCATTGCCGTCCGGAACGAGCGTAGCATGCCCGATAACGCCACCGTCGTAGGTGGCGTAAACGTTGACCGATTCGTCGATGAGTATCTGCTCAAGCCACTCGCGAATCCGTGGTTCGTTCGTCGGAGGGATTCCCTGTGCTCGATCGGCCGGTTCGAACGCGAGATACATCGTGACGAACGGTTCGATTGAGCCGTCGTCGTACGTCTGAATCTCGATCTGTCGATTCTCGGCGTCCGTAAAGACAGCCGGAGGCGGGTCGAATGGTCCGGCCGGCGTCTCGGGGTAGATCCGGGTCATCGTATCAGTGTGACCGTCATTGTGGCGTTCAACAGCACGAACTCCGTGAGCGCGGCAAGCTGAATCTTTCCGAGGGGGCTCCGTCGGCCGCCATCGATCACCAGTCGATCGAACCCCTTGCGCTCGGCGAGCTCGACGAGTTCACTCCCCGGATGGCCTGAAAGCGTGGTCACCGTCGCACCCAGCTCGTTCGCATCGACATAGTCCGACACGGCCATTTCGAGTTCGTCCATCGATGCCTCGTCAGTGGGGGCCACCACCGCGACGGTGATCGAATCGCCGTCCGAGAGCCGCTGGCACGCCCCAGAGAGCACCGGCGCGACCCGGTCAGACTGATCGATCCCTACCAGGATCCTCATTACTGGTGGCTCGCCCGCGCCGACCAAAAGCCTCTCGCCATCACGCTTTTTCGTCTCTCCCGAGTCACCCACTGTATGGACGACGACGGACGGATTGACGAGCAGGCGCCAGGGAAGCCAACCAGCGATCCGCACGGCAACCGTTCCGATACCGGTGCACAGGCGACGTTTGATGTCCCCACAGCAGATCACGACGATTCGAACGGTGATCACGGTGGGGACACCGAATCGGAGGCGACCGAATCAAACGATGACGAGGTGGACGATGCTGAAGACACCGTTCCTGAGGAGATTGCCCAGTACGATCGGTTCAAAAAGATTGACGGGAGTCAGTACGATCGCGCGAACGAGTTCCTTCGCGATCGGACGTACATTACCGCGCGCGAGTGGGCGATCGCCCGGCTCTGTTCGGATTTCCGGACGGAAACCGGCGTAGAGATGACGAAAATTGGCGAGAATCTCCCCGAGCTCGTGCCGTTTATGGAGGACACGTACACCCCACAGGCGGTCAATCAAGCGCGCGCTGCGTTCGAGGAGAAGATCAGAACGGCCGGCGCGACGTTTCTCTATGGGGCGATGTGTGATTTCTTCACGGCAGAGGAACTCGATGACATCATGTACGAATCGACGGAAGTGGCGAAGTTCTTACTTGAGGTCGAGGGGGTTGATCTCACCGTCGAACAGGAACTCGAAGCCGAAGCGCGGATCTCGGAGATAATGCGTGAAGTCAGAACAGCGAGTGCCGAGCTCAGAAGCGAGGAGCTGGCCGACGACGCGGACGATGACGATGACGATCAGGCCGATTGATCCGTGAGCTCCTCGGGAAACAGTGGATCCGGGTCGTGGTATTCGATGGTAACCGCGCGATCGTTCGTCAGCGGTCGAATTCTGGTTACGAGTCCGTCAGTAGTCGTTTGCGCCAGTGATCGGGCCACGGACCCATCGAAATACAGCGGACAACAGACTGCAAACTCGTTCTCGCTGTCGAACGTCACCGAGAGAACGAATCGTGTGCCGCCGTGGGTGGCTCCGAACAGTTCGGTGTCGTCGAACGCTGCGTCTTCGACCGCTGATTCGAGCTGTGCAAATTCGTTGTCGGGAACGACAACGTCGAAGCCAGCCGGCTCATCCGTTGAGCCGGTGACGTCGCCGGGGTGGAGTTCAATCACCGTCCAGCCGGCCGCCCGATACTCGTTTGCCGTGGCTTCCATGTCGTCAATGACAGCCGTCCAGTTGTCCGTGACGGCCTCGTCTGCGGTGTCCATACCCGCCACAACGGATCGACACGCAAAGTGATTGCCCCTCGCGGTTGTCAGGGATGCGGTGAAAAATACCGGGCGAGTTCGTGCTCGAACTCGGGAAGTAGGGCCGTCGTTTCCGGGCCAACGAGCAGTTCGTACTCCGATTTGAGCGTCCGTTTGACGGCCGCTCCGAGTTTTATCGAGAACAGTTTCGCTTCGATCAGCTCCGCAATGGTCTGAATTTCTCTGGTCCGTTCTGCCACGTAGCGATTGCCGTCGATGAACGGGCCGTAGGCGTCGCTCTCGGCGTATTTCTCCACGAAATCCGCTGCGTGTGAGCCGACATCCACGGGGGGGCCGGTGTGGCACTCGATCGCTGGCAGCGTCGCGCGTTCACATTCTACGAAGAGCACGGCGGTTTCGTCCGCAAACGTGGCCGCACGAATCGGCTCGAAGCCGTGCCGTTCGAGTGCTGCGTGGAGTCCCGCAAGTGAGCGCTCAAGCTGGGGATAGAGCTGGTCGTCCACGATCGATGGCGCGTCAAACCGGAGGGCCACCGGGATCGTTCCGCGGCGCTCGATATGTGCGCTGTACGCCGCCGTTGTCAGCGGCTCGGGGTCGGTGGGAGTAAACTGGTCGACGCTCGGATCCGAAACGAGCGCCCGGCTGTGGTGAATCAGTCTGGCTACGTTCGTGGTCGAACAGACCGACGCGACGTTTCTCGTGGGATCGGTCGGGTCGATCACCACCAGCGGGTCGTCGAACGTTTCTGTGCCGTGCGATTCTGGATCGAGCACCACCGGCAGTTGCCACTCTGCGATCGCTCGACAGAACGCCTCGAAGCCGCCATACTCGATGACGAGCAACTCGGTGCAGTAGCCAGAGAGCCCTTTCGTCCGGAGATCACTCCCATACACGCCAATTGCCTTACAGAACCCCTTTGCGAGCCGCACTTCCCCGGCGAGCTCGGCATCGAGCCGTTCGCTGACGTAGGCGTTGTGGAACGGGGTTCGATCGACGGCAGACTGGATCTCAGCTGCGGACTCAACCGCAAAACAGGGGACCACATCGACCGCAAAGCCGTCATACTCGCCGGTGACGTAGGGGTGCTCGGCGTACTCTTCGCGGCCATCCGGTAGCACCGACCAGCCGACGGCCAGTCCGTGGGTTTCGAGCTCGGATCGTGAGAGAGTGGGTGGAAATCGGACGAACACGTCAATATCACGGTCGCCGCTGGTCCAGGTTTCTCTCGCCGTTGAGCCAACCTGGATGACGTCAGCCGATACAGAAAGTGTGGAAACGCCGCGGCGGGCGCGCTCTCGCAACGCGTCCGCCGCCTGCTCCAAGCGGGCACGCTCGTCTGGATCGGGATCGAAGCGGTCGCGAACCCGATCGATTACCGCCTCGAACTGATCGCTCATAGCGATCGAACGCTCCTGTCGTGGGTAAGGATATCGGAGTGGAAAACGAAAGGAATTTCAAGGGACTGCGAGTACCTTCGGGTGCAGTTACGGGCCGCCATAGCTCAGCTGGTAGAGCACCTCGCTGTTAACGAGGTTGTCCCAGGTTCAAGCCCTGGTGGTGGCGCTCATTCTGTCGGTTTCATCACCACGCGCGCTCAAGAACCGTCTCAATCGCAGACTGTGAGAGGTCGAGTCCGGGTGGCGTGTTCGAGATCAGTCCATCAGCCGCGATTGTGGCTGCAACGCTCGAAAGGTCCGATCGGTCCATGTCATCGATCGACCGAAGTGATTGTGCAAGGCCGAGTGCGTCCCGAATTTCGGTGACAGCGGTGACGACCGCCGACGCGTGATCGTCCGACGCGTTCGCGACGCCGAGCGCGCGGGCCAGTTCGGTTCTATTGCCATCGATCCGTTCGAACACCGCCGCAAGCACGTGCGGCGCGACGATTCCGTGTGCGGCCCCCTGTTGGATTTCAAACCCGCGATTGATGCCGTGGCCAAACGCATGGATGACTGACAGCGTTGATCCATCCGCGCGCGCGACGCCGTACTGGACCAGAATTGTGCCGACGATCGCGTCGTGGAGGGTGTCATCGTCGCGTTTTCCAGCACCCAGCGCGGGGAGTCCTTCTGCGAGCAGTGACAGTCCGTGAGCGGCGGTGGCATCGGTGATCGGCGTACTCGCTGGTGAATAGAGCGATTCAATCCCTTTATCGAAGCCGTTCATCGCAGACGCATACAGAACTGTCGAGGGCGTCGTTTCGATCAGTGCTGGATCGTAGCAGAGCGCGTCCGGCATGAGTCGGGCGTCGTAGCATCCACCCCGGATCACCCCAGCCTCCGTGTGTGCGTTGATTCCCGCTCCCATCGAGCAGTCCGCGCCGGCGAGCGTCGTTGGGAGCACGAGCATGGGGAGCAGTGGCTCTGCGGTGACCGAGAGCGTCTGGTTCCGTTCGAACGCTTCACGAATCGTCTCCGGGTCGCGGTCATCGGCCGAGAGCGCCCGGATTGCCGTAGCCACATCGAGACTGCTGCCGCCACCCAGACTCACGATCGCGTCGGCTTCTGCGGTACGGGCGACAGAGAGCCCATCGAGAACAGTTTCGAGGCGCTTTTGTGGCGTTGTTTCAGCGAACACGGGCCCGATGCGATCGCCTCCGCCTTCGAGCACCGGATCGATTACTGCCTCGGTGGTGCCAACAGTCTGGCCGGTGACGAGCAGTGCGTTGCTGGCGCCCTGTTGGGCGAGTTCCTCGTCAAGGGGCTCGACACAGCCACGGCCGTATCGGAGGGCTCCCGGTGCGTACTCGAATCGAAACGCATCAGTCGACATATCGGAATATACGTCGGCAATCACCAAAGCCCTCTGCCCGTCGTCGCGAGCGGTTCAGTCGGCCCAGACGCCGTCGTCGAGATCGATCGAGCCGGTGAGTTTGCCCACAAGCGTCGAGACGGCAAGATCGCCGGTGACGTTGTTCATCGTTGCGATGCGGCCCAGGATCGGATCCACTGCGGCCACAAAGCCAACAACCGTCAGCGGAAGCCCCGCCTGCTGGAGCACGATCGTCAGCATGATCAGTCCGGCACCGGGGACCCCGGCCGTCCCGATCGAGACGAGCACGGTGATCAACAGGATGGCCGCCTGATCGCCCAGCGCCAGCGGCTGGCCAACAACGTTGGCGGCGAAGACCACTGTCACGGCCTGTCGGATCGCCGCGCCGTCCATGTTCGCGGTCGAGCCAAGTGGGAGCGCAAAGCCGTACACTCGTTCGTCGATTCGGAGTTGTTCTTCTGCGTCAGTCATCGTCACCGGCAGCGTTGCGCTTGAGGACCGGATCGAGAACGCGGTCGTCATCGCGTTTTTCGCCCCGCGGAGGAACGCGATCGGTGACTCGCCAATGAGCCCCAGCACGATCACGAGCAGGTATGTAACGACGATGTGGACGCCGATGGCGAGCGCGATCACGCCAACCAGCGATCCCAGTGCCAGGATCGCTCCAACGTCGCGGCCGGCGAGTTCGGCGGCGACAAGCGCAAACACACCGATGACGCCGAACTCCATCACACCCCACACCAGGGTGAACATTGCTTCCATTCCCGCCTGTGCGATCGCAAACACCGTGCTCGCCCCCGCTTCGACCGTATCATCGTCAGTTCGGTCCAGAACGAGCGCGAGAGCGATGCCAAAGACGATCACGAAGAAGATGATCGAGATGAGATTTCCTTCTGCCAGAGCGGTGATTGGATTGGTGGGGACAATTCCCAGCAGTACCTCTTTGATGGTTGGGGCCTCGGCTGATTTCGCTGCCCCACCGGTGAATTGGACGCCGCGTCCTGGCTGGAGGAGATTCGCCAGCCCCAGTCCAATGATTCCAGCGATAGTGGTTGTGATGGCGTACAACCCAACAACGTACACGCCAACGCGTCCCATCTGTGCGGGCGAGAGCCGTCGAACGCCTGCCAGCAGGCTGAACACCACCACTGGAACGACAATCATCTCCAACAACCGCAAGAAGAGATCGCCGATCGGTGCGAGGCGTTCGGCAGGCGGGCCGACAACGAACGCAACAATCACTCCGAACACAAACGCAATCGCCAACCGATACACGATCGGGACGGATCGATACCGCGAGAAAAGCCGTCCCAGAGATCCATTCGTTGTTGTCATCCACGGGCATACAGTTCGGAGAGATATGGATGTGTTGGACGCTGACACCGGTGATCAGTTACACTACATATTGTGGACATCTCATTATGGGAGAATCTGAAAATTGGTTTGTAGTGTGATTTATTCTGACAACAAATCTTGGAGCCGGTTCGTATTCGCAATAGTATAAATCGTACGTAAAAACTGTAGTTAAATTTTTATATTATATCTACAATTATGATATATGGGAGTAAGTGCGTATCTATCGGATTTCATCGATCGGTATCGGAATAATCGGATTCGGAGAATTGCAAAGGGAGTTGTCGTCCTGCTGGTTGTCATATCGTTGTTTTTTGTGGAGTTTGTCCCGTCGCTCCCCTCTACGAATGCGAATATTCTCTTTCTCGTCGTTGTCGCTGTGGTGTCCCTGGAGGTTATCGAATCAGTGGTGTTCGACATTGAATCCAAACTCGAACGGGACAATGAATTCGAACTGATGGAAACTCCACGAGAGGCGTATCGTCGGTTCGCTTCTTATCTTCCGTCAGAACAGATCTCCCAGAAAAATCTTTATGTGATAAATTATACTGGAAGAGATGGGACGACGAGAGAGCTGATTACAACAGCCGTTGAAGAGGAATACGAGATCTATTTGCTGCTGAAGTATCCATCGACACTCGATGATTCTTCGGGAATTAACAATCCAGAAATAAATAATAGAGTAATGAAATTTGTCGAATAAACGCTCCCCCCTGCGTTCTTTGACGAATGGAAGCATATGAACATCAGAATTTACACGTATCCGGCATCCATCAACGGGGTCGAAATTGAAGACAGCGCAGTCGGAATTGGCTGGTACAATATCGCTACTCCGGATGGTGAGCCACGGGAACACCAGAGAGAAACGAGCCCAATGTTCGTTCATACAAAATCATCCGGTGAGTTCGATCTGATGCAAAACTGGTTTCGGGACGTGTTCTTCGATCTGTGGGAGGACTCACTCACATTGTATGAAGTGTACGAAAATCAGGACTCCAAGCCCCTAGAGCGGTGGGTGGCCTCAAATGCTGACGAGCGGGTGGAACTCATCGAGGAAATGAGTGGCGACCATCCAACCACTCGTGCTGAGATGTTCGGCTGAGAATTGGCGTATGTTAGAATTTAATGCAACACGCAATTCTGTCGTTTCTTGGCACGTTTAGCGGTCGATACAGTGTCGAATTAGTTTGAAGCAAACACGAATTATTAGCCTGCACTCTTCCCATTCGAAACGCTACTCGCCGTTTCGTTCCAACCTCGCACCTCGCTATTGAGCACGCTGTTTTCGAAATACACCAGCTCAGAATCGTACGTCCGATCGGTGTATTCGACATAGAGCTGCAACGATGCGCTGTTGCTGGCGAGCGACCGATACGCCTCGCCATCCACGAAAACGAGCAGTCGATCGTTTGCTAACTGGACGCGTTCAGCGGAGATGTCACCCGACGTTCGGTTCTGAATCCGCGCCGTCGATTCGTTGACGGCTGTTACGTTCTCGGGGACCGAAAACTGCAGTGGAACAGTCCCCCGCGGTGCACCGCGTTGTTGTCCAGGCGCGATTTCGCGGTCAACGCGGCGAATTCGATCCTCGGAGGGGGGATCGATGGTTCCTCTCGATGCAATGTACTCGGCGACGGCCGTCCCGTAGAGCGTGTAGTCGTGGGACACCGTCGGCTGCGTGCTGAGATCGTCCCAGCCGGCCATGTAGGAGTTAACCGTCACCGTGTAGGTCGCATCCGGATCAATCGGCTCACCACCGACGGTCACGTCTCGAATCCGATTGGAAACGTTCGCATGGGCGAGATACTCGTAGCGAACGCCACTGACCTGCAGTGACGGCTCCTGGCCGTACCGTTCGCCATCGGGTGAATCGAGCGTGACGAGCTGGCTTTCGAGCAGTGAGCGGAGCTCAGCTCCAGTCAGTTCTTTCGTGACGAGCGTGTTCCCGAACGGAAGCGACGTGTAGACGTCATCGTACGTGATCGGGCCAGGTTCCATCACGAAATCGCCACGAATACCGCCCGCATTGGTTACTGCCACGTCAGCACCTGTCCGATTACGGAACGCATCGGTGATGAGATTCCCCCAGGCGGTCTCGTCGTGATAGTTTGCCGTGAACGTCGAATCAAGGCGCCCGGTCGTCGTGCCGATCGTCTCGTCCAACTGGCGCGACCGAGCGTCCGCAACGAGCTGGCGAACGGAATCGTTCATCGGCGCGGTTGGACCACCAACATCGAGCAACTGACCGTCCTGCATCGACACCGATCCGTTTGCCCCGACCGTGAGATTGACCTCCGCGAGATGCTCACCGCGGGCCTCTGCCTCCATTATCACCGTCCCGGACGTTTCCTGTGGCGCATACTCGATCTCATCGTCTCCCGTGACGATCACGTCGATGTGCTCGGACGAACGCGCGAGCTCCTTCGATTCAGGCACGCCAATATGCGCCGCCCCAATCACCACATCCACGTCGTTCTGGGTTTTGAGCTGGCGCGCGATCGTATCACCGCGCTCGGTGAACGACTCGATGTTGTATCCCGCTTCGTCGAAATCGACGGCCGTCTTCGGGTCGATCGCCCCATCGACCAACCCCACCACACCAATCCGCACGCCGTCGCGCTCGACGATAGTGTAGTTCTCCGTCCCTTCGACTGGTTCGCCCGAAGAATCGCGAACGTTCGATAGCAACCACGGGAACGATGAGGCGTTCGCAAACGAAGCCACCGCATCGAAGCCATAGTCCAGATCGTGATTCCCGACCACCTCCGCCGCGGGATCGATGGCGTTCAATACCGCCACCGGAACCGTCCAGTTGCTCACCGGCGACAGCGAACTCGGACTCACCTCATCACCACCGCCGACCACCACCGTCGGATTCGAATGCATCGCGCGACGTTCTTCA
Source organism: Halobacteriales archaeon YIM A00013 (assembly GCA_025041195.1). Lineage (GTDB taxonomy): Archaea > Halobacteriota > Halobacteria > Halobacteriales > Haloarculaceae > Halocatena. The sequence continues at coordinate 2,427,202 of JAKCFM010000001.1, read as the reverse complement.
ATCGCACCAACCAGCGACCCCATCGCTGATGGATCCGACATCGCCGTCTGAATGTCATTGTAGGAAATAACGGTCACCGTCGTCGTGTCCGTCGAAGATGGGTCCGCTGGCCCACCACCCGCCGCCCCTATCGGTTGTACCACCACCAGCAGCGCGATCAGAACCGGGACTGTCGTCCGTCTCAATCGTGTTTGTTGCACAACAATCCGTTCGACAGCAGGGTGACGCCGTAGCAGTTGGTATGGGAGATACGAATGAGAATAGTTCTCACTGTTCGATGGCGGATGATTCTCCAGACCGGAGCCCCATACTATAGTTACACAGAAAATATGTTTATAATCATATCATAAAGATGGCCAACTATTTTAGATTTATTTATCAGATAGACGCACAAACACCAGGTAAGAATGGTGCGGAATATCGATGATCTCGCTGATGATCGGACGCAGAATCTACAATCAGCCGGAGAGAAATTCCACGATTCGTTTCTCATTGATCGTCCGAAAACGGAGTGGGCCACCTACATCGACGAGATTGCAACGGATCTGAGTGCGGACATCCAGATCAGCGATCTGAATCTATCGAAGACGAATTTCGGTCGGGAACTGGGTCCCTTCTACCGTCGCGGCGTGAAAACGACGACGGGAACCCACACCGACGTTCCGTCGGTGCTTGAGGATATCTCCGACCGGTCGATCGGTGGACTGGTGTATGAACTGAACGATCTGAGCTATCAATTGAGCACTTCGAATTTCGAAATTGCGGACGTGCAGACGGCAACGGGGGCGGTGATCGAAAAGTTACTCCTGAAACACGGTGGGAGATCACTCACGGCCACCGGCGGGTCGGTTGCAGATGTTACCACGCAGCTGTTCGGTGACGATGGAGTGGTGTCGGAGATCGATCGGATCGTCGACGGGATCGCAGCCAGCAACAGTTCGGAGTTGCGCGCGCTGATCGACGAACCCCAGATGATGGTGCCGTTGTGGGACCATCAGCGATCGGCACTTGCGGCGTGGTGTACGAACGATGGGCGTGGTTACGTTGATATGGCAACCGCCACCGGAAAAACCGTCCTCGGACTCGGGACGATCGCGCTTGCGTACGGCGCGCTCCATCCCACGGACCAGGGTGTGGAGGGCCTGCAGGCGGATATTGAGGGAACGGACGTGCTGGTCGTTGCCCACAATGACCTGTTGCTTGAGCAGTGGCGACGCCTGTTTGCAACACATTTGAACGTTCCCCTGGAACGGATCGCAGCCGACGACGCCACTCTCACGTGGGGAACACTCCACTTTCGGACGCCCCAGGGACTGCTCGATACCCCTCGACACGATGACGATCTCGTGTTGCTCGATGAGGCACACCACTACGCGACAACCAGTGGCTGGGGGTCGCTGCTTGAGTCATTCTCTGGAAACGTCCTTGCGCTGTCTGGATCGGTCGGGACGGCCGGAGACGGCAGTACCGCGCTCACAACCCGGCTCTCTGATGCGGTCGGTCCAGAACTTGAACGCTACACCGTTGCCGAGGCCCGAGCCGATGGCGTCATTCCGTCGTTCGACTGGGAGGTCCAGTATGCGCCGTACGAGCTCGTCGAAACGTCACTCGAGACGCTGACCGACCGCGTCACGTCGGCATTCAAGACGGTCCAATCGACGCTCGAACAAGAAGCGATAGACGAGGCACCCGACGCCCCGTTACGAACGTTCGACGACGTGCGGCGGTTCTCACACACGAGCGCTGGCAACGAGTTGAAACGTACCGATGAGACGTTTCGCAACCTCGTGACAGGACTGTTTTCTCGACAAACGAAGCGGTGGAATCTCACCCCCTCGTTGGATGCGATCGTCGATCTCGTTGTCGAACACGCAGAGTCCGAGAACGTCGTTGTGCTGGCCGACAGCAACGCCGGCGTCGAGGCGCTCGAAACACGACTGCAGGACGTGCTTTCGGATCCCGAATCGATCTTCCTCGTGACGAGTACGCAGACCGGCGACGAACAACGGGCGGTGATCGACGCGTTCGATTCGCCAACGTCCAATTCGGTCCTGCTCGGCACCGGTGATCTCCTCGGCGAGGGTGTGGATATGCAACACGCGTCGGTCGCGATCAACATGGCGACGGGAGGCGTTAACCCGGCGCTCGTCCAGCGGATTGGCCGCGTTCTTCGGAATCCAACCGACACCACAACGCACGCAACATTTTACAACGTGGTTGGCGTCCCACCAACGCAAGCAGCAGCCGTTCCGAGGGAGGATGGCAAGCGGCTCATCGAACACGCAGCCGCTTTCTGTGCGCTCGGTGACCGATTCGAACGCCTGCCTGGTTTCTCGATGGCAGACGGCCTCGATCCCGAGCTGTTCGAGTCACTGCTTACCGAGGGGAGTGCGTTTATCGACCTGCTCGAACGAGATCCGGCCACTTCGTGGTCCGTGGCGCCTGACCAACGTGACCATCTCAGTGCCTTCAAAAGCGCGTGTGAGACTGACACCGATAATGCGACCGCGTTGCTCGGCGCATGGACGGAGTACACCTGGCAACACAATGGGACCGAGACAGAGACGTCCGAGAAAGGGACGTCCCCAACCGACGACGAATCAGCGATCGACGGCCCAATTGTGAACGCGCTCGATGCTGCAGCCATCCCACAGGAGACCGTTCGGCGCGTCACTGAGTCGGTCGAAGCGGAGTGTCGCGCGCTTGCGCAGCACGTTGGCGAGTACCCATCCGACGGGATCGAGCCGTCAGACGATCGAGAAAATCCACTGCAGGAGCTCCACGAGGAGGCGCTATCGATCATTGCAGACGCAACCGATGACGACGCTGCCACCCTGCTCTCACAAGAGACGATCGTCGAACACGCGGCCGAGATGGCACCACGAGTTGGGGCGTTCCTTGAGGACGCGGCCACCGAACCGGAGCCAGTCGATCCCCAGCCAACTGAGCCACAACCAACTGACGACCAGCAGCACCCGGCAGGCGAGCAGGCACGCAGTCCGCTCGCTGAGCATTATGAGTGCTTTCGGAGCTTTCAGACCGCAGTGCAGTACGTTGTGACTAACCGGGGGCTCAACGATGAAGACGCCGCGTCACAGCCGATCGTGGCGTGGCAGTCCGACCTCGAAGCACTCGTCTATGGCGATGGCCTTGACGGAGCCACCGCCGGCTACGGCGACCAGCAGCGTGATCGGACCGATTTTACGATTTCCTCCTATCGAGAGCTGTTCGGCGACGGCAGTACCGTCACCGAGTTTCAGTGCATCGACACCGTCCCGATCACCGACGCGGATCTGGCTGGTATCGACACTACGAAACTCCCCGATCAAACGGTCCGTCCGATCGCGCCGGAATCGAACGAACCGTTACCGATCGCTGTCGACACCGAGGACGAACTCGCGGCGGCTAGATCGCTGCTCGCGGAGTTTCCCAGCGAACCGGCCGTCGATGCGGCCTCTGTAACCGATCCACCGACGAACGAGGGCTCGACCGAGCGGTTCTGGGACGGGGCGGCCACGCCTATCACCGAGGTCGTCTCAGACCGACCACAATCAGTGCCCGATGCTGACGACGGCGCAGTTGCTGCACTCATCGAGGAAGCCAAATCACAGCTGCTCGATCTCTCCAGACGAAACGATCTGATCTCGTTTGCGCCCTCAGATACGCAGCTGAAGTTTGTGGCTGCGAAGCCGACGCACGTCGCGACAACGCTCGAATCGGAGGGTGCGCTGCGGATAGGCACCACGAAAACCGAAACTGACAGTGCGCCCCCTGGTGTAACCGACGCGCCAGCGCACTCGTGTGAGCTGGTAGCTGAGAACGTGTCGAGCGATTTGTCGACGATCGAGCGCGCTACCAAACGACACCGTCGCGAACGCGGTGTCGAGTCGCTCTATCTCGCACTCGGGATGCTGTGCTGGAGTCCCGACGAAAACGCTCGTGAGATGCGATCGCCGCTGTTTCTAGTGCCAGTCGAGCTCTCACACTCGGCCACACGCTCTTCGGGCGAATTCAGCCTCGAACTCAGGGGGGATGGGCTCCAGTTGAATCCGGCGCTCCGAACGAAGCTGGCCACAGCCCACAACGTGAAGCTGCCACCAGCCAAGGCGCTCTCGCTTTCGGCGATCGACACGGCGTTCGAATCCGTCTTTCAGGCACTGTCCGCCGTCACGACCGCGTCGATTGAACCGACCGTCGTAGTCGGGTGTTTTGACTCCTCGAAATTCAGTCTCTACACCGATCTTGAGCGCAATCGAGCGCTGATTGCGGAGAATCCAGTCGTGCAGGCGTTGGCCGGCAACCAGTCGGCCCTCCTATCTGCCCACGAATCGATCGATCCGCCCGGCGCAGCGAGCCTCGACCAGGCCGTCGATCCTGCGGATACGTTTCAGGTGCTCGACGCTGATTCGAGCCAGCAGGCCGCTATTGAGGCAGCCAAGCGCGGGACAAATTTCGTCCTCCAGGGCCCTCCAGGGACTGGAAAATCCCAGACCATCGCCAATATTATCGCCGAGAAGCTCGCGGCTGGTGAGCAGGTGTTATTCGTGAGCGAAAAACAGGCTGCGCTCGGTGTGGTAAAACGCCGGCTCCAGGAGGTGGGTCTCGAGAAGTTCTGTCTTGAAGTTCATGGCAGGCAGGCGAACAGAGCGCAAGTGCTTGAAACGCTCGAAACGGCGCTCGCTACCACCAGCTCGGCATCCGAACCGGACCGAGAGAGCACACTCGAACGGCTTAGCGAGCATCGAGACGCGATCACTGCCTACGGCGACCAGCTGCAGTTTGCTCCAGAGGGCTGGGATCTGACCGTCTACGAGGCGTTTGGCATTCGCTCCGATCGATCTGATGCCCCACGAATCGACAGTGGCAGCGTCGACCCGCTCGCGGTTTCAGAATCGGCCGTGAACACAGCAATCGACGCGCTTGCGACGCTGGCTCGGTACGACGAGGAGATCAACCGCTATGAGACGAATCCGTGGCGACACACGCGGCTGCGAGAATGGGGTGTCGAAACTGGAACGAAAGCCAAGCGCGCGCTTGAGACGCTCTGTGAGACGGTCAAGGAGATGGATACTGTCCGCGAATCGATAGCAGAGGCGATCGGGCTGGAAGTAGTAACCATCGATACGCTCAGAACGGTCAACGATCTACTTGCCCATCTCGATGATCGACCACAGCTCCCCTGGCGGGACACGCTGTTCGACGAAGCGTTTGTCACCGACGGGTCACGGCTCAAAGCGCTTGCAACGCTCGAACGAGCGCGAAAGACCCAGACCAGAGAGCTCGAAGCAAACTACCGGCGGAGCTTTTTCGCACTGGATGGAATCGAGCTCACCGATGAACTGGCAGCATTCGGCAGCTTTCGATCCGTTAACCCCACGTATCGGTCACTGAAGCGAACGATCACGAACCATGCGCGCGATGGGTACGATCCAGACCACGAGCAGCTCCTCGACGACACCAGACAGCTTGCAGAGATTCAGCGAATCGAAGCCGAGCGCGAGGAGTATCGCGACGTAATCGACCGACTGGGACCGCTTTATGCAGGCGCAGATACGGACTGGGAGACGCTAATCCAGGCCCAACAATGGATCGGTGGCCTCGATGCGTTCGATGACGAGCTGATCATTCCCGTTCGAGACCGGCTGTTTGACGATCGACTCGCCGATGTGAAAACCATCCGACAGCGGACCGACAAGTTGCTCGAACGATTCGAAACGGCGTACAAAACGTTCGACTCACTGATGGATACGAGCGAGATCCGAATTGACGGTGATCCAATACACGCCGCACCGTTCTCCGCGGTCCAGTCATATTTCGAAGGGCGGCGTGATGACGTGCCGGCACTCCAACAGCGCATCACATTCGAGGCACAGCTTGAGACGGTTCGTGAGACGGTGGCTGCCGACTACGTCGATCGGTTTCTGGAAGGGAGCTACGATCCTGCCGAGCTCGTTCCTGCGTTTGAGAAAGGATTTTACACCGATTGGCTGCATGGCGTGTACGAACAGACCGATCTGGGGGGATTCAGCGTTGCAGAAGTTGAACGATATATCGAGTCGTTCAGAGCGCTCGACACCGAACAGCTCGAACAAGCCCGCACGGCGATCCAACGGCGCGTGCGAGACCGCCAACCAACGTTCGATGAACGACACACACCTGGGGAAGAAGAGGTGCATCTCCGTCAACAGATCGACCAGCAGAGCGAGCCACTGCGTTCGCTATTTGATGCCGCAGGGTCGTTTATCACGACGCTCACACCGTGTTTCATGATGAGTCCGCTGTCTGTCGCACAGTACTGCCCGGCGTCGTCCATACAGTTTGATACGGTCATTTTCGATGAAGCCTCACAGATCAAGCCACACGATGCGGTGAGTTCGATTGCGCGAGCCGAGCAAGCGATTATCGTTGGTGATCGAAAGCAGCTTCCACCGACATCGTTTTTCACCGCCGAGAGCGCGACCGACGATGCAGTGCGCGAAGACAGTGACAGCATTCTGGAAGAGGCCGCAATCGTGCTCCCCGAGCGGACGCTCCGCTGGCACTACCGAAGCAACGCAGAGGAACTTATCGCCTTCTCGAACGAGCAGTTCTACGACGGCCGGCTACAGACGTTTCCGGAGAGCGAGCCGGCGGATTCGACGGGAGTCACGTTCGAGTACGTCGAGGATGGTGTGTATGATCGTGGCGGAACACGGCAAAACCATCCGGAGGCGGTTCGTGTCGTCGATTGTATCGAAGCCCACGCAGAAACGCGACCCGACGAAAGCCTCGGCGTAGTCGCATTCAGCAGCGCACAACAGCGGGCAATCCAGGAAGCGCTCAATCGCCGGCGGGCGTCGAACAGCACGCTCGATTCGTTCGTCGCCAGTGATGATGTACTCAGCGAGTTTTTCATCAAGAATCTTGAGGTCGTTCAGGGTGATGAACGCGATCGACTCCTGTTTAGCGTCGGCTATGGTCCAGACGAAACCGGCCAGCTTTCGATGAATTTTGGCCCGCTCAACGAAGCTGGTGGGGAACGGCGGCTCAATGTGGCGATTACCCGGGCAAAATCGCAGGTCACCGTCGTCAGTTCGATTCTGCCGGAGGAGATCGATTGTTCACGGACTGACAGCAAGGGCGTCGAGCTGTTCAAGCGGTATCTCAGGTATGCACGCGAGGAGAACGAACAATGTGGGCTCGAACACGCAGACGGCGACAGTTCCGATCTGTTCGTGGCGGCCGTCGAGACAGCACTCACGAAGGATGGCTACACGGTAGTTCGGCCCGCAGATCGTAGCGGCTACAGCGTTGATCTGGCTATTGAGCATCCAGAACGGCCGGGATCGTACGTGCTCGGCGTCGAGTGTGACGGCGTGGCGTATCGACGCTCCAATACCGCCAGAGATCGAGATCGATTGCGCCGCGAGGTGTTAGAGCAACTGGGCTGGACGGTTCACCGTGTGTGGTCGCCGAACTGGGCAACCAACCGCGAACTGGCGCTCGACCGGCTCACCACCGCGATCGACGAGGCGATCGAATCCGCGTAGAAGAGATTCGTGATGTGGACGCAGTGGAATCCGATCGGGCGATCAACCGGATCGATCATTACTGGATGTCGTGGTGTTCGGCCCACGCGTAGAGAAATTGGAATGCGGGATCGAGTTCCTCCGCCATTCGTGTCGGTTGATACTCAACGTGTGGCGGAATCTCGTCGTAGGATCGCCGAGTAATGAGTCCCGCATCAACGAACTCCTTCAATCGCTGAGAAAGGACCTTCGGGGACGCACCAGTAGCCGCTTCGATTTCGGTGAACCGGAGCGCATCATGCTCGCAAAAGAGATGAAAGAGGATATCCATAGCGTATGCCTTCGTGAGCAGTTCAAGGAGGTCGCTCACTGTTACATGCAGCTCCTCAGGCGTCTGGTCGATGGGAGGCACACCGTCGAGGAGGTGAAAATACTGGGTAACAACATCCGCAGGGCTGTGTTCCTTTGAACGAGCGCTCTCGTGATCGGGTGTCGGCGAGGAAGAATCGTCATCATCTGATTCTACCATAGGTGACAGTACGAATGATGGTTGTATATAGCCGCGGACCGACCCACCGAGTTGACACCCCGCTTTCCTCCACGAAAGTCACTTTCAAAACAGAAACTTGACATTATTTCACATTGCCAGCCGAAACAGGTACCAGGATATGAGCCACCGTACTCCACCGAACGTCCTCGGTACGGGCGCAAGCGGCGCTATTGGCCAGGAGGTCCGTGAGCGTCTCTGGGAAATGATCGCCTCGAAACTGACGACACCGGTAGCTCGGCGTCCAGGAGTGGAGCAATGACTGGACTGATCGGACTGTTTGACCAGCATCTCATTGTGTTCTTTGCCACGACAACCCTACTGTTTGGGCTGCTGGCCGGGCTGTTGTTCGCCTACTCAGTGAGCGTGGTGGTGGCCCTCGACACGCTCAATGGGCCGACGTACACACGAGTGATGCAGTCGATCAACGAGACGATCCTGAACCCGGTGTTTGGAATCGTCTTCGGTGGTGCGGCTATCGTCCCGGTCATGGGTACGGCTGTCGTAATTGGTGGTGGACACTGGATGCATACGTACGGCCAGTTGTTCATTGGAGCGTCACTCGTCTACCTGGTCGGGACTGTCGGCGTTACGTCGAGTATGCATATCCCGATGAACGACGCCATCGAATTGTGGGACGGCGAATCACCCCCGGACGACTGGCGATCCGTCCGGTTGCGGTGGGCACGGTGGAACCACGTTCGAACGGCGGCTGCCGTCGGCTCCTTTGTGGCTTCTCTCATTGCGACGGTTTTGATCGCGTGAGTGAAACGCTGACGACCTGGTCGGCTGGAAAAGACTACTGACGTGTGTGCATACTCCGATCGCCGTCAGTCGCCCCGAGTGATCACACGACGGGTCCGATTCGCGTCAAGTCCGAACAGCAGTCCCGCCAGAAACAGTAGTTCGTTGCTCTGGTAGTACTGTGAGACGATGAAATCGACGATCTCAACGTTCGGCGTTGTGACGCCGAACACAACGAGCAACAACGCCCCCAGTGCGGCGATCCCCGCAAACTCCCTGATGATGATGCCTGAGACAAGGCCGACAAGAAAAATCACGATGGCCGTGAGCAAACTCATTGGTATCGCCCCCATGATGGCGGTCTACACCCCCAGACAGCGTATCGCCCACTGGGTGCACAGTGATTGCAATCCGGCTCAAAGCGCAGCGATAGCGTGACTGGCATACATCGGTTATTCTTTCCAGAAATATAAACATTGCAATGATAGTAAATGAGGGGTAATTCGTGATTGACACCATAACAAATAAAGTAACAGGAGCTACGAATGCCAGTATGACGCTTGATATATCGGATGCGTTGAGCCGAGGAATCGACCACACCTTTTCCGATGCTGGGGCCAAAACGATCGGCGTATTTGCCCTGTTGAATCTCATCATATTCCAGGTCGTTGCTGGGGTGAGTCAGTATCAGCTAGAGCAACAGGGCGCCACGACAACAGAACTCGACATGATGATGGGCTCTCTCTTTGGCCCGATAAATCCAATTGTTGCAATCATTTTCATATTCATCGTGGGTATTGGAATGCTATTGTTCCGAATGGGTGCGTTTCGGGCGTTCGTTTCCGATGGTCCAGATGAGCTCACCACTGAGCGGGTGACGGGCAATTTTCTGTGGGTGCTGGTGAATCTCTTCATCGCAGCCATTTTAGTAGGAATCCTCCAAACTATCGGATTTATGTTACTTATCATTCCGGGGTTCTTTGTGTTGGTATCGCTCATCTTCTTTGATATATTCATTATCGTTGAGGGAGAGAACGCGATCGAAGCACTCCGTTCGAGTTGGGGACTTACCTCAGGAGAGCGAATTCCACTGTTCGTGATTGGCGTTATCGTTTGGCTGGTTATTACGATCCTTCCGTTGATTGGCCTACTCTTCGGATTTGGAATTCTCGGACAGATCATGTTCTGCCTGTTGGGTTCGCTCGCTGATGTGTTTCGAATTGCGACGCAGTCCTCGGCGTACGAACTGCTCGTTGCAGAGAGCGAACAGACCGAAGCCACGATCTGACGCAGCGTTCGCCAGTCCTGACACCGTCATCAGTCCTTCATTCACCGACTGACACGGGAGTTCATCTTGGTGTCAGTCGCGGTTGATCCGCGCTCGTCTGTGCATAGCGCACGTCTTCACAGACGACCCAAGAGGACCCACTGGCGAATGGTGTCCAAATTTTCTGTTCCATGTATAGGTACTATTCATCGCAGAGACCGTTCACCTAGCTGGGTGACCGTTCGTCGTCGGATGTGGACTTCGTCGGTACCGGTTTGATGGGCAGCCACCACTCCGTTGCGCCGTCACACCAACCAGTCCGTTATTAGTCACCAAGACTCAAGCGAACTGGCGACCAATCTGGAGACCGAATATAGATGACAGCGTCCGACGCAGACGACACTCCCGAGATTGAAACGAGCGAGCGATCACTCACCATCCGCCGGACGTTCGACGCCCCCCGCGAGCGGGTCTGGAGGGCATTCACCGAAGCCGACGAGCTTGAACAGTGGTTTGTGCCCGAGGGGATGGAGGCGACAGTTCACGCGAACGAGCTCGAAGTTGGTGGTGCGATGGCAATCACCTGGACCGACGGCGAGCACACCATCGAAAACGAGGGGGAGTACACCGACATCGTCGATTACGAACGGCTCGGCACCCGCGAAGAAATTGGAGATGGAGAGTTGCGACTCACGTATGAATTTCGTAACGCCGGAAATGGAACTGTCGTGGTCCTCACACAGGAGTTTCCCGAGACGCTACCGGACGGCGTTGTCGAGGGCTGGACGGGAATGCTCGACGCGCTCGATGAACATCTTTAGGAGTACGTCTCTGCCAGACATAGTGGTTTTTGGGGAGATCTCCCTTTCCGTGACGACCGTCCATTCATCCTGAGTGTAGTCATGCAGCGTAGCGGAATCGAACTGTAATCGAGTATTATCACCAGAGAGCCTGGAATTTTGCAAAATGGGTTCGTATACGGTGGAATTCTCAGGGATTTAAGGATGCAAAAATCGAAAATATCAATTATGGATGAAATTGGGCTGGTCGGCGATCACTACACATTAGGCCAGCAGTATGGACGGCTCCTGGATGACGTCGGCTTCGCGCCACAGAAGATTACACCTGCGAAGCGCCAGTTCGTCCGTGATTGTGAGCCATTCGTTGAAACACACACCCCCCAGCTTCGGGAGGAACTCCGAGGCATAGCGGATGCTGGTGATTGGGATTTGGAGCGGATCGAAGCGTTGCCGCTTGGACTCAGTTATGAGGCAGGCTGTTCTGTTGTTGCAATCTCCGGGGACCACACTGTTGATGGGATACCCCGACTCGGACGGAACTATGACTTTCACGAATCGTTCGGAGAATTCTCGGAGCTGTACCGAACGCAACCCACCAACGGCCACACCAGCATCGGCTGTTCTGATCACTGGGTTGGACGACACGACGGGATCAACGAGGCTGGGCTGGCGGTCGGGCACACCTTCGTTCCGGACACCAACAATGAACCGGGGGTCATGTTCGGACTCGCAACTCGTGCAGTGCTTGATACCTGCCGGACGGTGGATGGGGCGGTAGCATTCCTCGAACGCATTCCGCACGCTCGAAACACCAACTTTCTGCTCGGTGATGCCACTGGTGAGATTGCAGTCGTCGAGGCGAGTTCGGAAGCCGTCACAATCACGCGCCCAGCAGACGGATTCGGTGCAATCACGAATCACTTTCAGTCAGCTCCAATGCGTGCGTACGAACAGACCACAGAGCGCTCAACGAACAGCGAAACACGCCTTGAACGCCTTCACAGCTGGTTCGACGGGTATCGGGAGGAGATTGATACGGCTGCCATCCAACGGGTGTTCTCCGATCCCGAATCGGGGGTGTGTGCCTGCGATACCGGCAATCAGGACGATCCGATTGTCACGCTCTGGTCGTGGGTGATGGCGCTTGGAGAGCACCCAACCACGCTCGCCACGGAGCCACCGATCGAGGGACAGTACGAAACAGTTTCGCTGTGAACGCATTCCGAATAGGAAATTGGTTTCGTCTCCTCGAAACGGTGCTACCAATGGCGCCCCGAGTGACATGATGGTACGCCCGAATGACCGTCCTGCCGTGGCTCGACCATGGCCACTCCATTAGACTTCCTCAATCACGTACGAGTCAATCGCTTCGATGTCGGCAGTTTTCGTCGCCCCATCGAATGTGAACACCTCGCAGAAGGCGTGCGTGTCTCCGTTCGCAGCCCGCAAAACGCCGTTCGCCGCCGCCGTGTAGCCGTGCGTAATGATGTTGTCAACCCTGATCTCGGTGAGCTCCTCGTCCAGCATCCCAGTGAGGAGATCAGTGACGTCCTGTTTTCCGTTGACCGTCACGTCACCGACAACGGTCAATCGGATATCATCGGTCAAACGGGAACGGATATCTTCAATGTCCGCTTTTGCGAACGCGACGTAGAACTCCTTGAGGAACTGCTTTCGTGGCGAATTCCCGCAACGTTCCTCGACGGTAATCTCCGTCATTGGTCGCTCACCCTTGGTGTGGTGCGCTTCGACGATACAGACCCGTGTCGTGCGTTGGTAGCTTCCGTCCCCATACGACCTCGTACGGGCGATACTGTGATATTTCTGTGGCCGATATGTGGATTTCGAAGCTGAAATCCACCGTCCTGGTGGGCCAGCGTATAGTCGCTCTGCTACTCACCGTAACCGCACTCAAAAATGCTAAGCCAAGGGCCGGATTTGAACCGGCGTATAGTCGCTCTGCAGGCGACCGCGTAAGGCCAGACTCTGCCACCTTGGCGCGTAGCTATGGGTTTCGGATACAATGAAATAAGGGTAGCGATGTTGCAGTGGCTCCCCGAACTGAAAACAGCACTGAGCAACAACGCTGTTGCTCACGGCGAGTTATGAATGAAGTATGAATGGAAAGGCGGCGAACCACCAGTAACAGGCGTCGACAGTCTGTTCGCTAATTCCACCGGGACGAACCCTGCGTGTACTATAGCTGGCAAACCTCGACCTGCACTTGGCCACCCTTGCGGGTCAGTTTTCCCAGAGGCTCTCGCACTCCAGTACTCGCTGGAACGCAGACGGGCTTATCTTCCGTGTTCGGGATGGGTACGGGAGTTGGCCCCGCCGCTGTGGCCGCCTTAATGCCGATCTACGGAATCGAACCGTAGTCGAAGACCACGATCGGTGTATTACGCGTACGTGCAATCCAGTTTGCGCCCGGACCCGTTCTCGAGTCCAGTACGAATAAGTGGCTTTGATCAGTTAGTGCTCGCGGGCTGAACGCCTCGTTGCCTCGGCGCGCACACCCCAAGTCTATCGACCTCGTCTTATACGAGTGATCTCTGCGGTGTCTCTTTTCTATGTGGGTTTCGGGCTTAGATGCATTCAGCCCTTACCCCGTGTCGCGTCGCTGCCCGGCACATGCCCTTTCGGACAACCGGTACACGAGTGGCGACCAACCGTAGTTCCTCTCGTACTATACGACCGTTCACATCAGACACCAAACACCCCCAATAGATAGCAGCCGACCTGTCTCACGACGGTCTAAACCCAGCTCACGACCTCCTTTAATAGGCGAACAACCTCACCCTTGCCCGATGCTGCACGGGCAGGATGGAGGGAACCGACATCGAGGTAGCAAGCCACCGGGTCGATATGTACTCTTGCCGGTGACGACTCTGTTATCCCTAAGGTAGCTTTTCTGTCAGCCATTGCCCGCATCAAGCGGGACCAATGGGTTCGCTAGACCACGCTTTCGCGTCAGCGTTCCTCGTTGGGAAGAACACTGTCAAACCATCTTTTGCTCTTGCGCTCTGCTCCGGATTCCCGACCCGGATGAGATGGTCTTAGGGCGCGCTCGATATCTTTTCGAGCGCGTACCGCCCCAGTCAAACTGCCTGGCTATCGGTGTCCTCCTCCCGGAGTGAGGGTCACAGCCACTGACGGGTAGTATTTCACTGTTGTCTCGGTGAGCTGCTAGTAGCAGCTACCTGTGTAACGACTCCTACCTATGCTGCACATCAGCGGCCATGTCCCAGCGACAGCCTGCAGTAAAGCTCTATAGGGTCTTCGCTTCCCCTTGGGGGTCTCCAGACTCCGCACTGGAACGTACAGTTCACCGGGCCCAACGTTGGGACAGTGACGCTCTCGTTGATCCATTCATGCAAGCCGCTACTGAAGCGGCAAGGTACTACGCTACCTTAAGAGGGTCATAGTTACCCCCGCCGTTGACGGGTCCTTCGTCCTATTGTACTAGGTGTTCAGATACCCGCACTGGGCAGGATTCAGTGACCGTACGAGTCCTTGCGGATTTGCGGTCACCTATGTTGTTACTAGACAGTCGGAGCGTCTAGGTCACTGCGACCTGCCCCATTCCGGGGCAGGCATCCCTTATCGCGAACTTACGGGACTAAATTGCCGAATTCCCTAACGTCGGTTGTCCCCGACAGGCCTTGGCGTTCTCAGCCACAGACACCTGTGTCGGATCTTGGTACGGATGTTGTGCTTGCCTTTTCACGGGCTCTAGGTTGGTCTGAATTGCTCTATCTCGACATTCGTCCGCTTCGTGCCATTACGGCTTCCACGGATTTCGACGATTCGACCGGGCGAAGGCCCGGCTCAGACGATCCCAAAGCGTCGGCGTTTACTGCACAACAGCACTGGAATATTAACCAGTTTCCCATTTGTCTCATTCGAGTTGCGGTGAGACTTAGGGCCGGCTAACCCTCAGTTGACGAACATTGCTGAGGAACCCTTGTCTGTTCGGCCGTCGGGATTGTCACCCGACTATCGCTGCTACTATGGCCAGGATTTTCGTCACCGATCGGTCCATATGAAATCTATCCCATACTTCCACCCAATCGGAGCGCCAATCTACGGAATCACGTTCTAACACGTGTCGCTAGGTCTCGGTGGTGGATTTGAGCCCCGATCATTTTGGGCGCCTCGAACCTCGGCCGGTAAGCTGTTACGCTTTTCTTGGAGGGTAGCTGCTTCTAAGCTCACCTCCCGGCTGTCTAGGGCTCGAGACCACCTTCAAATCGCACTTAATCCACACTTGGGGACCTTAACCCAGCTCTGGGTTGTCTCCCTCATGGTGCACAGGCTTACCCCGCACACCGGACTCCCTGCATCCACGGCGTCTGTCGGTTTGGAGTTTGACAGGGGCGCTGACTCCTCTCGGAGGCAGACACCCCAATCGGTCGCTCTACCCGACAAACTACCTTAGCAGAGGTCATGCTTCGACATGTTTCGATTGGAACCAGCTGTTACCGAGCTCGATGGGCCTTTCACCCCTACACGTAGATCACGGGAGGGTATTGTAGGACACCACCCCTAACAGGCTTCCACATAGCTTTCGCCATGCTTCACCTTGCCTACGCGTAGATCGCTCGGATTCGGGTCGTACCCATATGACTCCCCGCGCTTGAACACGGCGGCCCTTGCAATGCTGCGGCCTTGTTGGTTTCCCTGCGTCTCCCCCGATAATCGGGTTAGACTCGCCACATAGGTACACTCCCTGGCTCGTTTTTCAAAACGCACGATAAGACGTCGGCTCCGATCGATTCCTACAGTGGGGTCGCCCCCAGGTCGTTTTTCGATCGGCCTTCTACGCCCCATCGCTCTATCACCGCGTGATTTCAAGCCCTATTGCACCTCCTTTCTCAGGGTGCTTTTCAGCGTTCACTCACGCTACTTGTCCACTATCGGTCTCGAGTTGTATTTAGTCTTGGCAGTAGATGCCTGCCACATTGGCGAGGGATTTCCGACCCCCGCTACTCAGGGATCTGGTCCCCAACAGTTCTTCTGCGATACGGGGTTGTCACCCTGTATCACGCTCCATTCCAGAAGACTTCTCGCAGAAGCGCTGTTGTTGTTGACCAGCCCGTACACCACATTGCCCGAAGGCTTCGGTTTGGACTATGTCGCGTTCACTCGCCGTTACTAACGACATCCCTTACGGTTTCTTTTCCTGCCCATACTGAGATGTTTCAGTTCTGGACGTTCCCTATTGCGCAAAGCAATTGTTGTAGGGATTCCCATTCGGAAATCCTCGGTTCGTCCCCTCCATGCGGGTTCCCGAGGCTTATCGCAGCTTGGCACGTCCTTCGTCGGCACTCGAGCCGAGCTATTCACCACGCGGCACAGTAGCCACGACGGTAATAATAACTGGAACCCGGAGAACGGGTCCAGTGAGCGCCTGGATTGCACGTACATACAGTCTCATCAACCACTCGGCGGTTTTGAGTGGTTATCGACCCTTCCATCCTCGCTTGGCACGAGATGGTGCATCTGTCGTTACCCGAACGAGTACTGAGTCCCACTTAAGGGAATCGATCTCGGTCGGGTGAACATGGACCCACTGGGATTCGAACCCAGGGCATCCTCCTTGCAAAGGAGGCACTCTCCCACTGAGCTATGGGCCCTACCTGTTACCCCTGATAGTTCTGAAGTGCTCGGTTGGTCGAACCGAACGTCCGCGCTGCAAATGTGGGCCAGGTCATCGACCTGGTCCCGGTCTGTGGAGGTGATCCAGCCGCAGATTCCCCTACGGCTACCTTGTTACGACTTAATCCCCCTTGCGGAGCCCAGATTCGACCATCGGAAATGGCCTCATCCGGACCCCACTCGGGTGATTTGACGGGCGGTGTGTGCAAGGAGCAGGGACGTATTCACCGCGCCCTGCTGAGACGCGATTACTACCGAATCCAGCTTCATGCGGGCGAGTTTCAGCCCGCAATCCGAACTACGACCAGGGTTAGGAGATTAGCGTCCCCTTTCGGGGTAGCATCCCATTGTCCTGACCATTGTAGCCCGCGTGTTGCCCAGCTCATTCGGGGCATACTGACCTACCGTTGCCCGTTCCTTCCTCCGCTTTGGCAGCGGCAGTCCCCTTAGTGTACCCAACCATCGCGAGATGTTGCTGGCAACTAGAGGTGCGGGTCTCGCTCGTTGCCTGACTTAACAGGACGCCTCACGGTACGAGCTGACGGCGGCCATGCACCTCCTCTCAGTAGCTCGAGCAAAGACCATCAGCCTGACTGTCATTACTACTGTCGGAGCTGGTGAGATGTCCGGCGTTGAGTCCAATTAAACCGCAGGCTCCTCCGGTTGTAGTGCTCCCCCGCCAATTCCTTTAAGTTTCATCCTTGCGGACGTACTTCCCAGGCGGCTCGCTTCGCGGCTTCCCTACGGCACAGCGCAGGCTCGTAGCCTGCGTCACACCTAGCGAGCATCGTTTACAGCTAGGACTACCCGGGTATCTAATCCGGTTCGAGACCCTAGCTTTCGTCCCTCACTGTCGGATCCGTCTTCCTGAGGCGCTTTCGCCACCGGTGGTCCGTCCAGGATTACAGGATTTCACTCCTACCCTGGACGTACCCCTCAGGTCTTCCGGTCCCAAGCCGGACGGTTTCCGCTGGACGCCCACTCGTTAAGCGAGTGGATTTCCCAACGGACCTGTCTGGCAAGCTACGGACGCTTTAGGCCCAATAAAAGCGGCCATCACTCGGGCTGCCGGTGTTACCGCGGCGGCTGGCACCGGTCTTGCCCAGCCCTTATTCGTACACCGCCCTACGGTGTACAAAAGCGAGGACTATATGCCCTCGCACTCGGAATCCCCTTATCGCACTGTCGTGCAGTGTAAAGGTTTCGCGCCTGCTGCGCCCCGTAGGGCCCGGACTCGTGTCTCAGAGACCGTCTCCGGGTTCTCACTCTCATGACCCGTACCGATTATAGGCACGGTGGGCCGTTACCCCACCGTCTACCTAATCGGCCGCAGCCACATCCTACAGCGCCGGGGCATTTCACGCTCACAGCATTCCAGCAGTAGAGCGCTATTTCGGATTATCCTCAGTTTCCCGAGGTTATCCGAATCTGTAGGGTAGTTTGGCCACGTGTTACTGAGCAGTTTGCCACGGATCTAAATCCGTGCGACTCGCATGGCTAAAGCGGATTCCGATAGCAATAGCCTCCGGCAGGATCAACCGGAATGTTGCCCCTCAAAATGAGGGGCGAGGCGGGATGCATGTCGCATCACCATCTATCGGACGTTCGGTAACACTCGACCAACCGAGTATCACCGAACTATCAGGGCTAACATCAGATCCCATCTTTACGGCGGACCGTAGGGGTGGAATCCTCATTTCCTTCGGATCTGATCGTAGGCCATTGAGGGTATTAAACCCATCGAAGGGCCTGCTTCGACCGATCCCGGCAACGTCCGGATCCAACGGACATCGCCTCCGTCGTATTTTATCCGAATGCCCCCATATACATAAAGGCATCGGATCGAGTTCGAGTCCACAACGCAGACCCGAGCTCGCAGCGTATTTCATCCGATCGCCCCTACATATTTAAGGGCGTCGGACCGAGGATTTCGACCCCCCGTTGGGGTCTTCATCTCGTCGTTCGCATTCTATCGGAATAGCACCACCACCTTAAGGCCGTCGAACTACAGGCGCTACGTCAAGCGATTTCATGGTTGTCGATTCCATGCACTCAGATCCCAGACACACTTTGTTGGATACAGCAATGGCTCGGTGGAGTCAGTGATATTGCGCGGCTGGAGACCAGCTCCTCATCCCACGCACGTACGTATGGTCAGAGCGAGTGAGTGCCGCGCAGTTGTCCATTCGTGGTGGTCACTATTGGATCTTTGCGACCACCCCTTCAGGTGAAGTGGCAAAAAATAACGTCCGACTGCAGGGTCCTAAATCTCCTCTAGATGTTCGATGCCCTGTTTCGAGACGTTCGCTTCTGTGATACGGTCTGGCATCCAGTCTGGCTTATCATCAGGTGCAGGTTCTTCCCACGCCCAGCCTTCGTAGATGTGGACCTTCTTCGTGCCTTTCTCTCTGAGTTCGATCGGCGTTCGATCGGCGTTATCCTCCGATGATGCCGGTTCAAGTCGACGGGCTGCCTTCAGTGCTGCCTGTCGTGGCGTTCGACCGGAGAAAACACTCGTCTCCTTTCCCCCTGTCTCACGAAGGGCGAAGTTTCGTTTGTCACTCGTACTGCGTGCCATGATTTTCACACCTCCATGTCACATCAGTACATACCGTCATATAACTGTATCCCCAAAATCGACAGCAGAGGCTCAATAACTTTATATACAGGTTTTGATGAATGTAATGGATCCGAAGAAACGACGGGCACGCCAGACTTATGTATATCGTATAGCGAAGATTGTAATACGATAGCGCGATGGTGCGAAAGAAAAAGCTCAGTCCGAGCGGCGCGAAAGACGAAAACGGCGAGTATCACAACGTTCACCTGAATCTCCACGAAGATGAACTGACGGTTGCCGGCATGGAGATCGGTGATGAGGTGTTCGTTCGCGTGCGTGATAACAAGATCATCATCCAGAAGGCGGATGAAGACGACGATCTCGAGCACGAATTCTGATGGATATCTACGACGTAGCAAAGCCACTTCTGTTTCAGTTGCCACCGGAGACAGCCCATGGTCTCATCACACGGGGATTACGAGGTGCACAAACGCTGGGGCTCGATCGGCACTACGCCGATCGGCTCGCGGTGTCGGATTCACGGCTCACCGTCTCGGCGTTCGGTCAAACCTTCTCGAATCCGGTGGGGCTGGCTGCAGGGTTTGATAAGAACGCAACGGTGCCGGCCGCAGTGGGGCGGCTCGGATTCGGGCACATAGAGGTTGGCGGCGTCACAGCCGAGCCACAGCCAGGCAATCCCCGGCCCCGACTGTTCAGATTGGCCAGTGATCGAGCGTTGATCAACCGGATGGGATTCAACAACGACGGTGCCGATGTGATCGGTGAGCGGTTGGCGCGAACGCGTGTGCCACTGCCGGTTGGCGTGAACATCGGAAAGTCGAAATCGACAGCCCTGGAGGATGCTCCCGAGGATTATCGCTACACGTTCAACCGGGTGAAATCCAGCTGTGAGTACGTTGTCGTCAACGTCTCCAGTCCGAATACGCCGGGGCTCCGGAAGCTCCAGCATCGAGAGCATCTCACGGCAATTCTCGGCGCGCTCGTTGATGCCGGGGCAGACCCGCTGTTAGTGAAATTGTCGCCGGATCTCAGCGAGGACGCAATCGAAGACGCCCTGTCCGTCGTCAACGAGCTCGATCTCGACGGTGTGATCACCACGAACACGACGACGAGGCGCCCCGACTCGCTCGAAAGCATCAACCGAGTCGAAACAGGCGGCCTTTCGGGCGATCCGATCGAAGAACGATCCACAGAATCGGTCAGATTCGTCGCAGAGCGTACTGACGTGCCGGTGATTGGCGTTGGTGGAATCTCCGATGCGGAGGGAGCCTACGCCAAGATCCGGGCTGGTGCGTCGCTGGTGCAGCTCTACACCGGGCTCATCTACGAGGGGCCAACGATCGCGAGAACAATCAACCGCGGGCTCATAGAACTACTTGAGCGCGATGGCTTCGATTCTATTACGGAGGCTGTCGGCGTAGATCTGGAGTGATCGGCCCTACGGAACTCGTTTGGTTGCTCTCATAGCAGCAACGAGCACCAGCAGCGTGAATCCTGCTGCGCCGATGGTTACAGCGAGTGCCACCGCTCCGTGGGTGCTGTGCTGCCAGAGAACCGCCACGAGCCAGCTCGCAATCACCAGCCCAACCCACTCCAGCCGTGGGGAGTCCACATCGAAACACTGGTCTGCAATCGTGAGTGCGCCAAGCACAGACCAGCAAACACTCCAGAGCAAGGCAATCAGCTCGGGGAGCCCTGTGTCGATGAGAATGACAGACAGTCCGAGTGCGATCTCAGAGCCGCCCCAGAACAGCCCATCGATCCGTTCGAGGAGATTCGGC
This sequence comes from Halobacteriales archaeon YIM A00013, assembly GCA_025041195.1. Classification (GTDB taxonomy): domain Archaea; phylum Halobacteriota; class Halobacteria; order Halobacteriales; family Haloarculaceae; genus Halocatena. Next base: position 2,406,316 of record JAKCFM010000001.1, on the reverse strand, counting down.
GCGGGCGCTTGATCCATTCACGCCACACAACAGTTCCGAGGAAGAAAAATATCGTCTCTATGCCGACAGCGCCGCGAGGTCGAACTCGAAGCCGACAACCGGAAGCTCGAGATCGTGCTCGACGAGCACACGAGGATGCAACTCGCCAACCACGCCGGCCGGCTCGCCATCGAACTCGATCGTGGCCGTCCGGCCATCGATGAAGCTGGGATGCTCGGTGGCGGGCGTCGAGAGCTCGACGCCAAACGCGGTGGCGATCGCCTGGAGTCGACCTTTTGCGTCCTCATAGCTGGCGTCAGTCGACGCGAGCACACCAGCCACCGTCTGTCGCTCCGCAACCTTCGTTTCTACTGCCTCATCGATCGACGCGGCGAGGCCAATCTCCGAAAGCGCCTGCGGATACCGCCTGTGCGTGTTGTTTTCGAGCACTGTCAGCAGCGAGGGGAGCGCCCACGTTCGAACGATGGTGTACTCCTCGCTGTACGGTTCGACGATTGTCGCTGGCCGTCCACCACCAACCACCGACTCTGCAGATGGTTCGAGTCCCATCCGCTCGAAACAGTCCTCCACGTTGCTGAGATGGAAGTTCAGCATGTCCTCGAAGCCCAGCCCCACGAGCGTCTCGCGGAGGGCGTCTTCGAGCTGAGTTCGGTCGTGGGTGCCACCGATCGTGCTCACATCGGGATAACGGGGTTCGAGATCGTTGAAACCGTGGGCCCGGCCGATATCGTCGACCAGATCGATTGGATGCAACACGTCGACGCGATACGGCGGCACCGCCACCTCGTACGCACCTTCCTCGTGGGTGGCGTCCAGTCCGGCACGTTCGAGATAGTCGATCACCTCCTCCGGAGAGAACGACACGCCGAGAACGGATTCGATCCGGTCGTGGTTGATCGTCTTCTCTGTCACCGAACAGTCCGGGCGATCGAGTTCGGTGCCGTCCGGATACTCAACGGTGACGCGCTCAACGCGCCCACCGCGTGCGTCAAGCGCATAGCAGATGATCGTACACATCTTGTCGATCGTCCACTGGTTGGTGCCGGTGAGTTCGACGAACAGATCACGTGAGTCCGTGGTGACCTCCGTGCGCTGGCCGTTGATCACCGGCGGGAATGAAAAGAGGCCGATGTCGTCGTAGATCGCTGGATAGCGGTCCATCCCCGCGAGGAGATCGGCGTACTGCGTGCCGGTTGGGTGGGTTTCGAGCACCGTTGCCGGTGTGGCATCGGTTTCGCCGTCCAGCGGAACGAACCGATCGCCGTCTGGATCGATCCCGCGATACGTGATCGATTTCTCGCGGTCAGAAGCGAGCGATTCGCCCTTCATCAGCGTCAGATCGTGAATGCCAATCGCGCCTTTCGCCCGACCCCGACCCATCGTCGCGTGAAGTTTCTCCTGCAGTTGGATCAACGACTCCAGCCCCTCGTCGGTCAGATCGAGCCCCCGGACGACCGCACCGGTGACGTACGGCCGCTCGTCTGGAACGGACGAATCAACCGCAATCGTCCATTCCGGATCGTTCATCGTGGGGAGATAGACGCCCCGATCGGTCCCGTGCTGGTAGCGAAGCGACCGGGCAACCCCCTCGACGCTCAGCCGATCCAACCGGTCAGGGGCGAACTCAAACTGGAGTGCACCGTCGTCCGATTCACCCTCGAATTCGAGACCGAGACCGAACAGCTGGGCTTTCAGTTCGTCGTCGGATTCCTCCGTGCTCGCAAGCCGTCGCAGTTCGTCCGTATCGATATCAACAACGGGCATCAGTGTGTCACCTCCGTGGACCGCAAGAAATCAAGGTCCGCGAGCGTTCCGTGGAGGTCGCGGATGTCTTCAGCGCCAGTCATGAGCATCGCAAGCCGTTCGAGCGCCAGCCCCCAGGCCATCACGTCGCACTCGACACCGAGCGGTTCGAGCACCTCCGGGCGAAAGAGACCACTGTTGCCGATCTCAATCAGCTCACCCGTCGTGGGATGGCGGCCGAACAGCTCGAAGCTGGGCTCAGTGTACGGATTGTAATGGGGCTTGAACTGCACGTCAGTGATGCCAAACCGTTCGTAAAATGCCGTGAACGTCCCCATCAGATCTCGAACGGAGAGATTCTCGGCCATCACCCAGCCCTCGATCTGGAAAAATTCGAGCAGATGAGTCGCATCAAGCGTGTCGTTGCGATACACCTTCTCGACGCTGAAATACTTCTGTGGCGGTTCGAGCTCGCCAACCTGGTGGCCAGAGAGATAGCGCATCGACAGCGACGTGGTGTGACCACGGAGCGCGAGTGCGCGGGCGAACTCCTCGTCCCACGGCGAGTGATAGCCCTCACTCTCAGCACCAACGCCGTTTCGATGGGCGTTTTCCACCGCGGTGACCAGCGCCTCGGGGAGCTCGTCGATCCGGTCTGGCTCAGCAAGCGCGAATCGGTCCCAGTGTGTCCGTGCGGGATGGTCCTGTGGCATGAACAGCGCGTCGTTGATCCAGAAATCTGCATCCACGTGCGGGCCATCCATTTCCTCGAAGCCCATTCCAACGAGAACGCGCTTTACACGGTCGCTGATTCGTCGAAGCACGTGTTTGCCACCCCTCGGGGGCTGTTCGGCGTCGGCCGCGACGTTGTACGGTGTGAACTCGACGGACTCGAACTCGCCACTGGTGAGCAGCTCTGGCGTCACCTGTCCGACGGTATCAGCTATGTCGACGCCCTCCATCATTGCGGTGACGCCCGCGTCAGTGAGCTGCACCGACCGATCGGTGCTTGATTCGCGTTCGATCAATCCCCGGCGCTCCAGTGATTCTATCGGCAAGTCATCCGAAGACTCGCCAGCTGCCAGCGCCGTGAGTGCCTCTGCCTCGGGATCGGCGTCCGGATCGGCATCCGGATCTATCGAAACCGCACCGGATTCGATCCGTCCGTACCCCTTTCTGGCAAAGTTCGAAAGCGCAATGTCGACGGCTGGTCCGCCAAGATCGGCCGCTTGTATGAGATCGCCCATCGGAACTGAATCGGCGTCTGCGCCAGCGGTGGCTGCAGCCCGGTAGAGCCGGCATTCGGGGAGTCCATCCCGTCGATACGTCTCGCCCTCCTCGGTGAGATTCACCGAATCGGTCGTCGATTCGGTGATCGTGATGAGTCCGTGATCTTCGAGTTCGAACGCTGCACGAGTGACGGCAGCCGTCGGTTCCTCACTGTCTGTAGCGATCGTTTCGATGGGCGTTGGTGCGGACGCACTCGCCGATTCGAGAACGGTGGCCTGCGTTTCTGGAAGTTGCATGGTGTTGTCGTCGATCGTGTTGGTCAATAAGCGCGCGTGATTGCCGCGTGGGGCATCGGTTTCAAGGAATCGAGCTGGTTGTGGCTCGACCCCGCTCCACCGTCGCCTACGCGGAAAAGAAAGGACCCCTGGAGCTGCCGCGTGCTCGCAGATCGGTTCTCACCGACAGGGGTGTTTCTGCCATACGTGCCTGTGAACCATCGATGGAGAAAAGCGTTCTGGGTCGGACACGCCGACAGCCACCCTAGGTGAGTTCAGCCCGTTTGAATCGGAGATAGCCAGCCACCGGCAGCACAACCGCCCAGGCAAGCTGAACCAACACATAATACCACCACTGATCGATGAGATCATCGCTGTTGGTTGCTATCGCCTCAATTGCTGGATAGCTCTCGAAAACGCCAGCGTAAATCACCCGCGTCGATCCGAAATACGCGTTTACCGGCGAGAGTCCCGCGATGAACTCGCGCGTTGACTCTGAAACGGTCAGTCCCAGCGTTGTGGCCACGGCATCGATCAACGTCTCCAACGAGAGGACCGGCAGCACGCCGCCCCAGAACCCAACCAAAACGAAATACGCGACGAATACGCCCAGCATCGCACGGGAGCGTCGGTTCGCCATCGCCGAGATGCCAACGAACAGCCCCGTGAGCGACAGGGCATACACCATCGAGACGCCCAGAAACCACAGAAACCGTCCGACATCGGCACCGTTTTCGAACGTCACAGCCGCGATGATGAAGCCGACAGACACACCGACGATCACGGTCGCCACGCCGATCACCGCCCGCGAGAGAAATGTGCCGGCAAGGAACGCCGCCCTGCTGTTCGGAAGACCAAGGACGTACTGGATCGTTCCCGTATCGATGGCGCCAGCGACCGAAAGATAGCTCATCGACGCAATGAACAGCGGCAAGATGAACGCGATCAACGCTGACACGTCGAAGATCGTCCGATAGGCATCGGAATAGATGTCAATTTCGGCGAGGAAAACGAGCGCAACTAGCACCGAGAAGACGCCGACCGTTCCTGCGATGAGGTATGAGCGCCTGACGTTTCGAAAGTCGTCGCGAGCGACGGTGAGCGTGCTCATGGTTCCAGCTCCGTCTGTGGAGGGGTGGATCCATTTCCGGCTGGTGGGGACCCATCCGACGCCGAGGTGTAGGCCTCGAAGATGGTTTCGAGCGAGCCGTTTTCGATGTCGATATCCAGCACCGTCGCTGCGTCGTCGAGCCGGCGGAGAATCTGCATTTTTGCTGGCGGCTTCGTACACCGGACGCGAACGCTCGTGGAATCGATTTCGTAATCGGCGACGCCGTCCATGTCGCCGATGTCAACGCCGGTTGGTTCATCTTTGAGCGTCACCTCGATGGTGGATTCGATCGACAGCGACGCGCGAAGATCATCGACGGAATCCACCGTCTGGAGCGATCCGTCGTGTAAGATCGCCACCCGATCACATACCCGTTCGACCTCATCAAGGATGTGTGATGAGAAAAACACCGTCGTCCCCCGGTCGAGCTCCGCATCGATGATTGCTCGCAGTCGTTTCACCCCTGTCGGGTCGAGACCGGACGTTGGCTCATCGAGAATCAACAGCGCTGGATCGCCAACGAGCGCGACCGCAAGCCCCAGTCGCTGGGCCATCCCTTTCGAGTAACCGCCAACGGCCCGGTTGCTCGCGGACGGATCCAATCCCACCCGTTCAAGAATCGCATCCGGGTCGTCAGCAGCGCCTTTTGTTTCGATGGCAGAGACGACGTGTTCGCGACCAGTCAAATTTTCGTAGGTGCCATACCCCTCGGGGAGAATCCCAATTCGCTCGCGAATGGCTCGTGAATCGTCCGTCACCGAGTGTCCCAACAGGTGGGCGGATCCTGCCGTCGGCTCAAGAAAGCCCAGCAGCATGTGGATGGTTGTCGACTTGCCCGCGCCGTTTGGACCTAAAAATCCAAAGACCTCCCCTTCATCGACGGTCAATGACAGCGCATCAACCGCGAGAACATCACCGAACCGTCGGGTGAGCCCATCAATTTCGATCGCAGGCGTGGAGCTCACCATCTATCACCACGTTCGAGAACAAGAACCAAATCGAGGACCATACACAAACTATCTTACAGCAGATAATAAATTATTCTATTATTAAATAAATCGGTGGCAGTAACATGAGATCGGGTCCGTAAAGGTGTGGTTTGCGTAGTTCTACAGCCCAATTTCCAGCGAATCAAGAAGTGGTTTGACTTCCTCGCGTTTTTCCTGGTGGTCGTCGAGGAACTCGCGCATCAGCTCTGCAGCCTGTTCTTTACAGCCCCCACAGAGTCGCTCGCCGGTGACACACTCTTCGTAGACGGTTGTGGCCAGATCATCATCGTCATCGGCCAGCAGATACGCATACAGCTCGTACACCGGACAGTCATCGGCTTCACCGCCGAGCTCGCGCTGTTTTTCGGCCGTATCGCGGCCACCGGTGGTCGCTGATTTCACCTTCTCATACCCCGTTTGTGGATCATCGAGCAAACTGATGTGACTCGCTGGGATTGAGGAGGACATCTTTCCACCGGTGAGCCCGGTCATGAACCGGTGATAGATCGATGATGGCGGATAGAAGCCATAGCCACCGTGCTCGACTTCGATCTCGCGAGCGAGCTCATGTGCAGCCGTTCGGTCGAGATCGAACGCGTCGATGTGTCCCTCATAGACGCGTTTTTCGCCATCGATTGCGTCGATCAGCGCGGTGAACGTCTCCTCGTCGGCGTTTCGATCCAAAAACCGCACCCGGTGGCGGAGCGGCTCCTTGCCCGCAGCACGAAGGCTCGATTCGAGTTCGGGCGCAGAGTACTGCTCAGCGACGAATTCAGCGGCCGCTTCACAGCGAATGACCTCGGTATCCGCATCGTCGAGCTGTTCGTACACCGCGCCGAGCAGCTCGCGGTTTGCCTCGTCGGTCTCGAAGCTGGCATACGCCTCGGTTACTTTGAACGCTCGCATGCGTGCCGCCAGATCCCGCGCAAGCCGAACGTGGGGGTCCTGATCCGGACCAACAGGAATCACGGTCGGCCGGGGTTCTTCGAGCTGGGGATACAGAATATCAGCCATCTGCGTGACGACGCTCTGCATATGCGAGACGTCGGTCTCGCCGTCGAAGCCGTAGATTGCCTGGAGTTCGGAGAGATTCGTCTCGATTCCCAGCTCGAACGCCAGATCCTGGACCTCGCGGTTCTCTGATTGCCGGTAGAGCTCACCTGCCTCGGGGTCGAACCCAAGCGCCAGCAGAGAGAGTAGATAGTCACGCGCGTGAGTTTCGATCTCGTCCCAGTCAAGCCCGCGGGCAGAATGCGCCTCAAGATCCGCGATCAATGAGAATGCGTCGGCACCGTGGCGCTGGTGCCAGATGATCTCATCGAAAACAAGCTTGTGACCGATATGCGGATCGCCGGTCGGCATGAACCCCGATAGAACCGCCGCATTCTGGTCTTCCATCCCTTCGAGGACGCGATCGTACTCGCGGTGGCCAAAGATCACACCGCGTCGCATCAGATAATGGGGCGCTGACACTGAATCGAGCACGTCCTCAAACGCCTCGATGCCAAACTCCTCGAACAGCTTGCGATAATCCTCGACCGTCGAGGAACCCCAGGGATCGAGCGCAACATCATCTGTTTCCTCGGCGGTCCCGCCATCCGTCCGTTTGACTCCGTCTGATTCGTCCATAGAGGCGTCGTGTTCGTGCCGGGTCATGGTGTGAGACGACTGACCGACCGCCAGTCTATCTCGCCTTTCGCGTCGGTCAGAGCAAAAACCATTCGCTTACGGACACCGTGAGCCATCCGCACGTCTAGCGCCAGCTCACGCGTTGCCATTGGTTTTCCCGACGGGCGCACTCGAACGAGATCGTTCGAGTGGGGCAACGATTCAACGTGGTCGACGTCATCGTACGTCCGGAAATCCGCGCCGTATTTGTAACCCGTCTTCGGGACGAGCTGCCGGTCTCTGAGTTCGCGATACACCGCCAGCCGACGGTCAAACCGGTCGCCAACCACGGCACGGCCGCGCTCAATGATGCCGTCGGTGCCCGCATCGGTCCGGATGATACCCTCGTCAGCAAGATACGCTGCCTCAACGAGCGAGCACTGAATCGACAGCGGGTCGCCATCGTTCGATGGACCGTCGCCGAGTGCCTGGCCGAAAAACGCCCGCTCGTACAGTTCCGATGGACAGTCCCACAACACCACGCGATCGGCGAGCAACATTCCCGGCACGTCGGTCGGGAGGTCGTGGGCTGTCGAACCCGTCAGCGGTGCCTCCGCAACGCTGAAGTAGGTGATCTCGCTTTCTTCGTCAACAACCGCGAGCGTCCCCGAACGCTCCGTCAGGGAGATCGGCTCGCGTTCGCCCACTACCTGCACCGCATACTCGGTGACGCCGTCCCAGGGACCGTTTCCGCGCGGATAGACGATGAAATCCGCCCGATCAGCCACGTCACGTCCGACCCACCCATCCCGCGCAGGAGACAGATAAAAGCCGCGCTCTCTGAGATCCTTGTACACGAGAAACGGAACGAGCGCGTCCGTGGTCGCCAAAAACGACTGAAATCCCTTCCCATCCACTGCATCAAGATCACCACGATACAGCAGATGGGCGGCCTCAGCCGGCGACAGCGCGAGCCCATCACCTCGTGGGTGACCGTACCCCCGACTGTCGTAAAACCGTTCGCGAGCGGGCGACGGTACGTGTACCGTCTCCCCCTCCATCGAGCCGTGCATACCGCTACTGGACGGGCGACTGCCAAAGCCACTGTGATTGGGTCCCACGAGAACGACCCAGATACATTCCAGATTACCGGACACGTTTGACGAGCCACAAGACCCTTATATTTCTCCAATAGTTCAACTCTAATGACAGAAGATCGCCGATCAATTCCTCGACGGTCAGTGTTGCGGACGACCGCAGTGGTGGGGGCTGGGTCGCTGGCGGGGTGTTTTGACTGGTCTTCGGAGGACGAGTCGACGGCGACGGAGATGAACGATCAGCCCACGAACAATCTCGCGCGCCCATCAGAGCCCTACGACGCATCGCGGCTCGCGGGCCCGCTTTCAGAGCGCCCAGAAAAGGGTTCTGCACCAGGCCAGGAGTATTTCGTCACGCATCCGCCCGAACAGGGGACGCTCTACGTCTGGATCGGCAACGACTGGCACGCAATGGATGTTTCGGGGCCAGATGGAGCGTTCCAGCGGACGAACGGCGTTCGACAGGCCACACAGTTTGCAACCGGGGGGAGCGGCACGAAGGACGATCCATGGATCCTTGATTCGTCGGTGGTTCCAGCCGGTGGACACGTTTCATTCGAGCCAGGGCAGTTTCGTGCGTCGGGGCTGCAAACACCGTCCGATGGCGACTACGAGAACGATGCGGTGTATTTCTCCGGGGCTGGTGTGCGATCAACCGTGCTAAACGCGGCCCCAGAAGACGGCTCGGTGATCACGTTCCAGAGCGACGACAGCGGGAATTTCGGTGGCGTGAGCAATATGAGCGTTCTCGGGACGTTTCCAAACGGCACCAGATCGTCCGGGCATCTCATCGAGGGGGATGGCAACATTATCGACACGGTGTATGAGAATCTGATCGTTCGATACTCCTGGGGCGACGGGATGCGCCTCGCTGGCTCCACCTCGGGAACACGGATCAGAAACTGCTGGATCGAGAACAACCGTGGATGGAACGTCCATCTCGGGACGGGTACCCGGCTGAAGATCGACAACTGCCACCTCATCAGTGCGAAGAAGGGCGGGATCTACAGCAACAACTCGACGAGTCAGTTCTCGAATCTCTCGCTGTACAACTGTTCGCCCGGCATCGAGCTCCAGGGCGTCAACAACGCCATCACCAACGTGTACGCCGAGGGGACGGCCGACGGTGCGGTGTTCCGCGAGCGATCGGTGAGCGGCAACGTCGTTTCGAACGCGACGATCAAAGACGCACAGCACGCGATCGTTTCCGGCGCTAGCCAGTCGCAGTACTCGACGATACGCGCCACGAACATCGGTGGCTCGGTCGTTCGGCTCACTGGGGCGAACACGGTTGTCGATGGGCTCGCTGTCGATGGTTTCGGAACGAAACAGCAGAACGCACCGGCCATCAGACTCGATGGAGCGGGACACCGCGTTTCGAACGTCCGGCTCGGTGGCGCAGATGGGAGTCGTGTCAGTGCACGGATTTCGGGGGCAAGAAACGTGCTCTCGAATGTGGTCTGTCAGGGTGGACGGTCCTGGCGGCTTACGGTAGATACCGGCGCCGTCGAAACGGTGCTCGCAAACGTGCAGGGTCTCACACGCGATGGGCTCGACGATTCCGGCACCAGAACGCTGTTCAACGGTCAGGGAACCAACAGTGGCGATCCATCAGCGGGCGGCGAATGGAACGGACACGCCGACTACGCACACGCCACGGGAGCGCTCGTCTGGAACACGGCAGTGTCGCCGTGGATTGGCTACCGAGCAGACGGCGCTAGAAACTGGAGTCGCGTAACGAGCGGCCTCTAAACCACGCGCACTTCTTTTGACTCGACAACCGGCACGAGCGGGAGCTCTGGGAAGCTCACAGTGATTGTGTACTCAAGCGTGTCGACATCGCCGCCGAACACGCCCACCGGAACCGTCGTCTCGCCGAGATATGTGGTCGTATCGGTCATCGAGACGTCGTTGACGGTGACGGCGATCGACGCACGTGCGCTGCCGGCCGTCGTCCGAATCGTAACCTCGCGGAGGTCATTCTCACCCGCCGGAATCGTCTCTGGAAACGCGCCCCAGTCGATCTCGACTGCGGGCAACGAATGCGCGCTTTCGAGCACGCGCTGGGCGACGCCATCGGAGAGTCCGGCATCGACGAGGCCGTCGAGGTCGGCCGCTCGAACGTCCGCTGGCGTCGACAGTCCAGCCCTGGCGAGCGTTTGTGCGCGCCCGGTGCCGACGCCATCGATCGCGGTCAGTCCAACTGCATCGTCGCTGATCGCGTTCTCGATGCGGGCCTCAACGCGGCGGGCGACGTTTGCCGCCGGCGGATCGCCAAATCGGTCCAGAAACGCGCGCAGGGCCGCGAGCAACCGGAGTGCATTGTGCCGAATCACCCACGCATCGCTCTGGAGCGCGCTCGGTGTCGAGCCGCTCATGCTCGATTGGAGGATGGCAAACACCTTCCGGTGACTCAGATCGGTCAGTCCAGGTTGTCCGGAGACGACGGCCGAAATCGCCTCGCGCTCGCTCTGTCGTGCTGCCACGCTATCGAATTCACTCGCGCGTGCGATCGTCGCCAGCACGGCAGCAGCGTCTATCGACGACTGCTCAGTCAGTCGATCGAACGTGCGTGCCGTCGGTAATCGGAGATAAAACCGAGACGTGAGCTGGCCAAGTGGGGTCGGTTCGACCTGTCCATCGTCGTCAATCGACACGAAGCCGTCGTCGTCGACAGTTTCGAGCGTCTCCACGGCGATTTCGCGCAACTGATCTGCGTCCGCACGGGTATCATCAGCAGTTGTTCTGACGAAATAAAATGTCGTTTCGAGCCACGACACAACGTCGGCCACGTTGTCGACCGTCCCGAGAGCAACCTCGGCGTTCAGATGCGCGGGGAGATCCTCCGCGAGGCGGGATTCGATCGGTTTGCCGTCTGCAAGCAGCGATCGGTATCGGTCGGCATCAGCCTGGTCACAGACAACGTAGGCGTAGCCGGCATCGTCGTAGCCGGGCCGGCCCGCACGACCAAGCATCTGCAACACGTCCAGCGGGCTCATGTCCACTTCCCCTTCGAGGGGATCGTGGAGCTTCGTGTCGCGAATGACGACACATCTGGCCGGCAGATTCACGCCCCACGCCAGCGTTGAGGTCGAAAACAACAACTGGATCTTTCCTTCGCGAAACCATCGCTCGACGAGCGTTTTATCGTCGGTCGATAGCCCGGCGTGGTGAAACCCGACGCCGTCGAGCACTGACTTTCTGAGCGTTTCGTTCGAGAGCTGCTGGGTCTCGGTATGAAAATCGTATTCGCCGCGGGCACCCATTGGGACGTCGCGCTGTGCCAGTTCGTCGCGTGCTTTCTCTGCGGCCTGACGGGTATCCGACCGCGACGCGACGAATACGAGCGCCTGGCCCTCGTCTCGGATGTGTGGCTCAGCAAGATCGAGCGCGCGATAGAGCCGGCGATACTTGTCTGCAAACGGGTTGTCGCCGTGCGTGTACGTCTGGACCTCCGCCGTCAACGGAATCGGCCGATACTCATCATCGAACGTAAACGTGGTTTCCGGTGGCGCATCGAGCCACTGCGCGACCTCATCGACGTTTGCCATCGTCGCCGACAGCGCGACGATTCGTGGCGCACAGAGCCGTCGCAGCCGAGAGATCGTTACCTCAAGGACGCTCCCTCGTCGTTCCGAGTCCAGCAGATGTACCTCATCAATGACACAGCAGTCGATCTCGGTGATGAACGAATAGCGCCCCGAATCGTGTTTTCGTGTCGCAGAGTCGACTTTCTCCGGCGTCATCACCAGAATGTCAGCGCGTTCGGCCCGGCGAGTGTGCAACTCGCGCTCGCCGGTCACGACGTACACCGAAAAGCCAAGCTCCTCGAAGCGTTCCCACTCGCGCTCTTTTTCGTTCGTCAGCGCCCGCAGTGGCGCGATGAACAGTGCCGTGCCGTCACGGTCGATCGTCCTGCAGATCGCAAGCTCTGCGAGCGCAGTTTTCCCAGACGCCGTTGGTGCACTGACGACAACGTTGTCGTCGCGCTCTAAGATCCCGCTGATCGCCGTCGACTGCATCCGATTAAACGACTCGAACGGAAACGCGTCGGCGAACTTCGGAATCCGCTCTGCGACGTTCACAGACGAGAACGGAGGCGACGGGTCAAAGGAATTTCTCATTCTGCCTGCGGTGGGATGTATTCGACCGAAATCGTCCCACGATCCGTTGAATCCTCCTCAACAACCTCCTCCTGGTGAATAATTGAGACAGTGAGTGTCTTTCTGGGATGTGCGGTCGCCCAGACGGTCACAGTGAGCTTCTGTGGCCGCTCCATATCAACGGTGATCGTCGTCTCACCGTTGCCCTCGATTCGCTCGGAATGAGTTCCTGCTGCCAACCGTCCAGCCCACGTGTGCTCGAACTGAACGGCTACCGTCAGCGTCATCGGTTCATCTGGCCCTGGCGTTTGTGTCCCCGTTGGCGTCGATGTCTGGGTCTCTGTCGTCGTTGGTGTTGGCGATGGTGTCTGGGTTTCTGTTGCAGTCGGCGTCGAAACCACCGTCCGCCCCTCCCACGCCGTCGAAATCAGCGCAGATTTCTCCAGCGATCCGCCGAGATGCGCGCGAACCCGCTCGTTCGAAAGCGTCCACGTATACCACCGGTTGTCACCAGCCGTCACCACGAACTGTGCGTTTCGTGGCTCATCTTTCGTCCGTACCAGGTCCAAAAACGCGTTCAGAAACACCCGAAACAGCGGTTTGTGTGTCTGTTGGGTCACAGCATACGTGATCGTCACCGATGATTCGGCCATCGACAGCTCCCAGTCGCCCTGATAGCCACGTGCCCGAAGCGACTGCCCGTACGACGAAACGAACGCCTCCTGTGAAAGCGGCGTGGACGTTCGTGTCAGCGAGGTTGACGATGTCGACGTGTCAGTCGGTGTCTGGGTTGCCGTCGGATCAGCCGGCTGTAACGCCACCTTCACCGGCTCGGCTTTTGTCTCGGCGTTCGACTGGCCGGTCGGCGACTCCCAATCGGAGCTCTCGGCCCACACACAGCCAGATAGCATGGCCGTTAGCGAAACCGACCCCGTGATGAACCGCCGGCGTCTCATTATTATATCGAAACGGAAGCAAACAATATATCTTTTGGCATATATTTTGCTGTGATTCATCGTCTGGATCAAACCGCTATAGCCTGGAATTTGAATGCCAGCGTACGGACAGACTGAACGCCAACGCGGTTGTACACCCACCCTGGTCGGTGATCCACAAGCTTTACTCGCCCAAGCGCTACGATCCAGTATATGAGTCGTGCGCGAAAGCCCGACTGGTTGAAGATGCGGCCACCATCCGGACGTCGCTTCACCGAAATCAAACAGGTGCTTCGTGAGCACGATCTACACACGGTGTGTGAAGAAGCCAACTGCCCGAACCTCGGGGAGTGTTGGAGCGGTCGCGACGGGCCGGGAACGGCCACCATCATGCTGATGGGTGATCGCTGTTCACGTGGCTGCAACTTCTGTGACGTGCAAACGGGCGGAATGGAGCCTCTAGATCCCGACGAACCCGAGAACGTCGCCGCTGCGATCGCAGAAATTGGCCTCGAATATGTTGTTTTGACCTCCGTTGATCGGGACGATCTTCCGGATCAGGGGGCGAGCCACTTCGCCGAAACCATTCGCGAGATCAACGACCGACACCCAGAAACGCTTATCGAAGTGTTGATCCCGGATTTCCAGGGCGAAACACGGCAGATTCAACGGATCATCGACGCCGGACCGGACGTAATCGCACACAATATCGAAACCGTCGAACGGCTCCAGTGGCCAGTTCGTGACCGTCGAGCAGGCTACGAACAGTCACTGTCGGTGCTCTCAACCGTCGCCGATCGCTCTGACATTCACACCAAAACGTCGATCATGCTCGGCGTCGGCGAGTACGACCACGAAATCTACCAGACGCTCGGTGATCTCCGAGAGATCGACGTGGACATCGTCACGTTCGGGCAGTATCTCCAGCCCTCCAGACGACATCTCGAGGTATCGAAACACGTCCATCCGGATAAGTTCAACACGTATCAGCAGATCGCCCACGAAGAGTTCAACTTTGCCTACTGTGCGAGTGGCCCGCTCGTCCGCTCTTCGTACCGGGCTGGCGAGCTGTTCATCGAATCCGTCCTCAGGGATGGTGACGACGCTGAAACCGCACGACAACGAGCAGCTGGCGACGGAAACTCGGCGTAATCACGCACTCCAATCTGTTTTCGAGGAAACTGAGTAGCTGGTGGGAACCACGCCACATTCCGGTCGGAACCACCAGGTGTGAGCGGATCGAATTTAACGAAACCAACGCCTGCCAGGCAAGAATAGCAACGAAGAAAAGATTTTTACGAAAACACTATACGGTCTGCGGAAAAGTTTCGAGTATGGTACGGAGGGAAGTATGAGTACGTTACAACGCGATCCCGACACGCGAGTAGAGATTCTCGACGAGGACGGCCGCGTCCGTGACGGGGCCACAGTGCCCGACCTCGACGACGCAGAGCTCGTGGAGATGTATCGCGAGATGCGACTGGGTCGGCATTTCGACCAGCGCGCGGTGAGTCTCCAGCGACAGGGTCGAATGGGGACGTTCCCGCCGATGTCGGGTCAGGAGGGCGCACAGGTTGGCAGCGCCCATGCACTGAGAGATGACGACTGGATCATTCCGTCTTACCGCGAGCACGCTGCCGTCTACGGCAAGGACGTTGGGCTCGCCGAGACCCTGCAGTACTGGATGGGCGACGAGCGCGGTAACCAGATGGACGGCAAACCGGTGTTTCCAGCAGCCGTTCCGATCGCCACGCAGATCCCCCACGCGACGGGCCTGGCGTGGGCGTCGAAGCTGAAAGACGAGGATCGGGTGTTTATGTGCTACTTCGGTGATGGGGCAACCAGCGAAGGAGATTTCCACGAGGGGCTGAACTTCGCTGGCGTCTTCGATACTCCATCAATTTTCTTCTGTAACAACAACCAGTGGGCGATATCCGTTCCACGAGAGCGCCAGACGGCGAGCCAGACGATTGCACAGAAGGCAACCGCCTACGGCTTCGATGGCGTGCAGGTCGATGGAATGGATCCGCTTGCCGTCTATAAAGTAACCCGGGATGCCGTCGAAAAGGCACGAAATCCCGACGGTGACGCGCCTCGGCCAACGTTGATCGAGGCCGTCCAGTATCGGTTCGGCGCGCACACGACCGCAGACGATCCGAGCGTGTATCGCGACGACGAGGAGGTCGAACAGTGGAAAGATCGCGATCCGATCGACCGGTTGGAGAAGTATCTTCGCGAAGAAGGAATTCTCGACGACGAACGGATTGAGACGATCACCGACGAGATCGAAGACGAGGTGGCTGACGCAATCGATGCGGCCGAATCGACCGAGCGGCCGGATCCCGCCGGGATCTTCCAGCACGTCTTCGATCAGCAGCCAGCACGGATTGCAGAGCAACAGGCCGCATTCGAGCGGCTTCGTGACCGACACGGCGACGAGGAACTTCTGGAATGAGCGCAAACGACACCACAGAAACGGACGATCTGACGCTCGTACAGGCCGTTCGGGACGGGCTGTACGGTGAAATGGACCGCGACGACGAGGTCATCGTCATGGGCGAGGACGTTGGCAAGAACGGTGGCGTGTTCCGCGCAACCGAGGGCCTCTACGATGAGTTTGGCACCGATCGCGTGATCGATACGCCGCTGGCCGAATCCGGAATCGTTGGAACAGCCATCGGAATGGCAGCCTACGGTCTCAAGCCGGTGCCCGAAATCCAGTTCATGGGGTTCATCTACCCGGCATTCGACCAGATCGTTTCGCATGCCGCTCGCATTCGCACGCGATCGCGCGGTCGGTTCACTTGTCCGATGGTGGTTCGCGCGCCGTATGGCGGTGGGATTCGTGCTCCAGAACACCACTCCGAGTCCAAGGAGGCGTTTTTCGTGCACGAGCCGGGACTGAAGGTGGTCGTTCCGTCGACGCCGCGAGACGCCAAGGGGCTGCTCGCCGCATCGATCCGCGATCCGGATCCGGTCGTCTTCTTGGAACCGAAGCTCATCTACCGGGCGTTCCGCGGTGACGTGCCAACCGAGCCCTACACCACACCGCTTGGTGAGGCCGCCGTCCGCCGCGAAGGATCGGACGTCTCGGTGTTCACCTGGGGGGCAATGGCCCAACAGACCGTCGAGGCTGCCGACCAGCTCGCCGGCGAGATCGACGTGGAGGTTGTCGATCTCCGGACGCTTTCGCCGCTCGACACCGACGCGATCGTCGACTCGTTCAAAAAGACCGGCCGAGCAGCCGTCGTTCACGAGGCGCCAAAGACGGGCGGCCTCGCCGGAGAGATCACGGCCACCATCCAGGAAGAAGCACTCCTCTATCAGGAAGCACCGATCAAGCGAATCACCGGCTTCGACACGCCGTTCCCGCTGTACGCGCTCGAAGATTACTATCTTCCTGAGCCAGCGCGGATCAAAGACG
Source organism: Halobacteriales archaeon YIM A00013 (assembly GCA_025041195.1). Classification (GTDB taxonomy): domain Archaea; phylum Halobacteriota; class Halobacteria; order Halobacteriales; family Haloarculaceae; genus Halocatena. Next base: position 2,389,801 of record JAKCFM010000001.1, on the reverse strand, counting down.
GCATTCGAGAAGTCGTAGAGTTCTGAGGATGACAGCGACACGCAGCTACCCGCATGACATACGAGTTTGAACTACCCGACGTCGGAGAAGGCGTCGCAGAAGGCGAAATTGTCAGCTGGTTGGTAGAGGTCGGCGATGCGGTGACCGAAGACCAGCCGGTTGCAGAGGTTGAAACGGACAAGGCAGTCGTCGACGTTCCCTCACCAGTCGATGGCAGCGTCGCAGAGATACGTGCCGATGCCGGCGAGATGGTGCCGGTTGGTGATGTGATCATCGTCTTCGCGGAAGACGGCGAAGAGACGGCCACGGACGAGGAACCATCGGACGCTCCAGATTCGACCGGAGAGCCAGCGTCCGACACTGATGACGAGCGTGTGTTTGCGCCACCCAGTGCGCGACGACTGGCACGCGAACTCGACGTGTCGATTGAGGCCGTCGAGGGGACGGGTCCGAGCGGTCGTATCACAACGGCCGACGTGCGCGCACACGCAGAAACCGATGAGAGCGGTTCGGAACCGACGCAGGCGATCGAGTCGGTCGAGACCGACAGCGTGCCAGCAACCAGCGCAAGCCGCGAGATCACGCTCGCCGCGCCAGCGACGCGGAAACTGGCCGCTGAGGAGGGTGTCGAACTGAACGCCGTTCCCACCGACAAAACACAAGAGGGTGAGGCGTTCGTCACGCCAGCGCAAGTGCAACAGTACGCCCAGTCACAACAGGCCGCCCAGGCAGCCGATGTGGCTGCAATCGGTGCGCCGAGCGGGCGCGAAGAGCGGATACCCTACCGCGGGGTCCGGCGCACGATCGGCCAGCAGATGGAAGCCTCAAAGTTTACGGCACCGCACGTCACCCATCACGATGAGGTCGACGTGACGCAGCTGGTTGAGCGCCGTTCGACGCTCGCTGAAGTTGCAGACGAGCAGGGCGTCTCGCTCACCTACATGCCGTTCGTGATGAAGGCGATCGTTGAGGGGCTCAAGGAGTTCCCTGCGCTCAACGCAACGCTCGATGAGGACGCAGAGGAGATCATCCTGAAGCATTACTACAACATCGGCATTGCCGTCGCGACTGACGCCGGGTTGATGGTGCCGGTCGTCGATGGCGTCGATCGAAAAGGGCTGTTACAGCTCAGCTCGGAGATGAACGAGCTGATCGAGAAAGCGCGGGAGCGATCGATCGCCCGAGAGGAGATGCAAGGCGGCACGTTCACCATCACTAACTTCGGAGCCATCGGTGGTGAACACGCCACGCCAATCATCAACCATCCCGAGTCGGCGATTCTCGGGCTGGGTGAGATCAAAGAAAAGCCACGGGTTGTCGACGGCGAGGTCGTCGTACGGTCGGTGATGGGGCTCTCGCTTTCGATCGATCACCGGACGATTGACGGGGCCACCGCCGCCCAGTTCGCCAACACTGTCAAGCGCTATCTGGAAACGCCGGAGCTGCTACTACTGTAATCTATGGTTGTTGGAGACATTGCAACTGGAACTGATGTCGTCGTGATCGGCGGCGGGCCGGCCGGCTACACGGCCGCCATCCGCGCTGCACAGCACGATCTCGACGTGACACTCATTGAAAAGGGTACGTACGGCGGCACCTGTTTGAATCACGGGTGCATTCCGTCGAAGGCGTTGTTACACGCCACTGATATCGCCCAGCAGGCGACCGACGCCGAGCAGTTCGGCGTGTCGTTTGACGAGCCCGAGTTCGATCTGCCGACCATGATCGACTGGAAGAACGATGTGGTTGGGCAGCTCACCGGCGGTGTCGAGAAGCTCTGTAAAGCAAACGGCGTCAATCTGATGGAGGGTCGCGCCGAGTTCGCCGACGAGAATACGGTGCGGGTCATTCACGAGGGCGCCGGTCAGGGTGGTGAGACCGTCGAGTTCGAGCACGCCATCGTCGCCACCGGGAGTCGGCCGATTGAGGTGCCCGGCTTCGAGTTCGACGGCGAGCTGGTTCTCTCCTCGCGGGGGGCACTCGCCCTAGAGACGATTCCGGACGAGCTGCTCGTTGTGGGTGCCGGTTACATCGGCATGGAGCTCTCGACGGTGTTCGCCAGGCTTGGCACGGACGTGACCGTCGTCGAGATGCTGGACGATGTCCTCCCGGCCTACGAGGACGACATCTCGCGTGTCGTCAAGGGTCGTGCTGAGTCGCTCGGGATCGAGTTCAACTTCGGCGAGGCCGCAAGCGAGTGGACAGAGGACGGCGACGGCATCGTTGTCACGACCGAGACCGAAGACGGCGAGACCACCGAATACGCCGCCGACAAGACGCTCGTTGCCGTCGGTCGCGAGCCCGTCACCGACACGATGAATCTCGAAGCAGCCGGTCTTTCGACGGACGAGAACGGCTTTTTACAGACCGACGAGCAGCTGCGCACCGACATCGATGGCATCTTCGCCGTTGGCGATGTGGCCGGCGAGCCGATGTTGGCTCACGAGGGGATGCACGCTGGAGAGATCGCTGCCGACGTTATTGCCGGCGAGCCCGCGGCGTTCGACAACCGGGCGGTCCCGGCAGCGGTGTTCACCGAGCCGGAGATCGCCACCGTTGGCCTGACCGAGCGTGAGGCCACAGATGACGGATTCGAGCCGATCGTCGGCAAGATGCCGATGCAGGCAAGCGGCCGTGCGCTGACGATGGAGGAATCCGACGGCTTCGTACGGATCGTTGCCGACGAGGAGAGCGGCTTCGTGCTCGGCGGACAGATCGTTGGTCCAGAGGCCTCCGAGATGATCGCCGAGGTTGCGCTGGCCGTCGAAATGGGCGCCACGCTTGAGGATCTCACCAGCACGATTCACACCCATCCCACGCTCTCAGAAGCCGTGATGGAGGCCGCCGCCAACGCGCTGGGCGAGGCAATCCACACGCTGAATCGATAGCTGAGATAGCTGGTCTGCGGCGGTCTTCCTGGTGGTAGAGGACGTGGGAAGCGGTATTGGCAGTGAGGACAATCTGCGAAATTGATAAGTGTTTGACATGTGATGCTGTGATTGTGTTTAACGAAGCGTTTAAATTCCCTCTGACAGCCGAATCGCGTCTCCGTGTTCTGGGGATTGGTGGATTTCTCCACCTGTTTCCGTATCTATTACCATTTATTTACATTCCTCTCGGTGGGCCCCAACTGGAATGCCCAAATTCGTGGCGGTGGGGATTGTAATACCCTACATCTTGCTATCAGGATACAGCTACAGAGTTTTTCATACAGTAGCCACAGGGCATGATCAGGTTCCAGGATTGGATAATTTCCAGAGAATATTTAAAGAAGGTCTTTATGTAGTGTTGGTATTTTTATTATACATAACCACCATATTTGCAATAATGTATTTAGATCAGATGTTTATACGAACCCCAGGTGGGCATGCTACATTTGTGTATTATGTGGGCCTAATGTTGTTGATAATCGGATTTGTACTGTTTCCCGTAGCAGAAACAAATATGGTCGTAAAACAACGATTGTTGGCAGCCGGCGATCTCAAATCGATCCTGCGGGCCGCTCTCACCAAGGACTATCTTATTGTTGTCGTATTCACTGGAGTACTGTTCTGTATCTGGGTAATCGGATGGATGTTCTTTATGGCACTCTCTGGCGTTTTATTGGTGACGTTTGTACTTCTTCCAACTGTATATTGGGCGATATTTTATATACAAATGGTGTTAACTCACCTAGTGGGGTCAGCTATTGGTGGGAAGTTGGGATAAGAGCCACTCCCAAATATTTCCTAGTTTGGTGAAAATATAAGATTTTACTTTACTACGCAACAGATAATATATCAAACATCCGCTACTGATAAGTATCAAATGAACTAATTGAAGTAAATTATCAGGAGATTTTATATTATAATTATCGACAGACTGTTTGGGTGCAAATATGGAGTGAGCATCATGTAGAATTGGAGCAATTTCATATGCAAAAATTTGTGAAATTAAAATCATTGCAATCAAGTCCTCCATTATTAATATAAACCCAATAAATTTACTAGCTACCCATTCCAATGCAGAGCGCAAAGAAGCTATTATTTTATTTATATTCATATTGAACTATCCCTTGGGTTCCAAGCTATAGTCATTGATTGACCCACTTTTATTTCCTATGAAAGGTGGTTCAGGGATTTTCCCACAAATGCTTTTTATATTTTCACCAATATCCTCATTGCCATCTTGCCATGAGCAGTAGATCAACGCCGATTTATACGATGTCAGAGTCTGGTCCGTTTTACCCATAAAATTTTGCTAAAGTGACAACTTCGCCTGATACCACATTCTTATCACGCAATCTTTGAACGGTGCTGACCGGAACATCATTATCAACAATGTAGTAGATAATATATAAAACACCTACTAATGATAAGAACCAAATGTATAAAGGAGTATTTCGAGGGGGGATATGTTATTTATCTTTGATCTTAGCTATGGTTAAGGATTTTATAAATACATAAGCAAACCATCCAATGAGTAGAGTCAACATATGCGTTGTATGGATGATTATATTAGCAACGCTTCTTACCCAACCACTTGGGCTCGAAGTCGTTGGATCAAATATTGGATGAATCAGATGAAGCAGTGGCCAAGTGAAGTCTGTAAATATTGTCGATATCAATATGACGAATACTATTAATTCGATAGCTAATAGAATCTTGTTCGTTACTAGATCGAAGTATTTAATAATAATATTCGCTAATCTTTTATAGTACGTCATAAAAAATAGGACTTCCATCATTTGTGAATCACGTATTAGGATTGTGATATTAGACGGTCTGGGTATCTTTCCACATATTTGAGTAGCCGTCCATTCATTTCATTATACAGTTCTAATATTTAACCTGCAATGGAATGATCTGCGGAATTCTACGTTAATAATGGATTCAGATTCAAGTGAAAGGTAATTCCCAGATTGCATATTATTTGATTATTGTTGCTTTCCAATTTCCATTCTCATAAAGACTTCGGACCATTGCCAATTTTCAATTTTGAAATCTATATTAATATATGAATTAAGATAATTTTCCACAATGATCAACTCATAATCCAGAAGATTACCGACTAGTTTCCAACAGCTATAAGTCAGCCTGCAAAAGACACCCCTCCATGATTGTCGATGCGTTGAAATATCCATTCAGGGGCGACGACAGGGCACGGACGTTTGGCATTGGGAGCGCCCTCATGATACTCACCGTTCTGCTGGTTCAGGTGGGGCGATCACTTTCATCAGTGATATTCCTCCTCGCGTTCGTGGTCATACTCACCATGCTTGCGGCTGTGTTCGGCTATCTCGTCCGCTGCATGAGCCAGGCCCAGGGAGCCACCTGTGATCCGCCGGACTTTGACCAGCCGAAACGGCTGCTGATCCAGGGCGCGAGTGCAATCGCCATTGCCCTGGCGTATTTCCTGGTCCCGTTCGTACTGATCCTGATCGAACTGGTGCTATCTGGCGGCGCTGTAACGGGACTCACCGTGGCGATGACGTTGTTCACGTATCTGCTGCTGTTGATTGAGCTCTTCTTGCTGCCCGTCGCGATCACGAACTACGCAATAACCGATGATATCAGAGCGGCGTTCGACTTCAAAACCATCGCGAGTGGTGTCGCCACGGGAACGTACGTCGTCTCCTTCCTGATTGCATTCGTCTGTACGATTCTCATGCGAGTAATGGAAATTGTCCGCGGCATCATCCACGTCAGCTTTGGCGGCATGGGCGTGCTGTTTCTCGTGTTTACACTCATCACCACCCCGATCGCATTCTATCTGTACATGGTGAACGCACGCGTTCTCAGCCGCGGCTGTGCAAACGCACTCTCGCCATCAAACCCCGAAGAGCCATCGGACAAAACGCCAGCTGGCGACAACGTGGCAGGTAACTAGTAACGAAGAGTACAACTAATGAGCAACCAATCAAATCTCCAGCAACTGTTCTGAGATCCAGCATCGTTTTTCGCCGAGCTTGATGAGGAACCAGCACGAAACTGGCCGATGATCATCATAGGGGGACTCACCCTTCTCTACGTTTTCGGCAACTATCTCTCGGTTCGATATTTCTTCGATGGGCCACTACTGGTGGGTACTCTGTTCGGCACCGCATTCGCACCGCTCATCATCCTCAGCTGGTTCGCCATCGGATTCGTCGTGATCAGCCGTCTCCAGGACAACGGGGGGTCGTTTCGTCGCATCTGGACGATAACCGCGTACGGACTGCTTCCGACGTGGATCGGCGGACTGCTCACACTCGTCGCAGCACTCCTTGCAACGCCACCAACGATCACCGGAGCTGAAACGGCGGTCGAACTCCAACAGCTCACCACCAGCTACTACGATCAACCGGTGCTCCGTATCGCCGGACTCGCAAACTCGGCAACCTTTCTCGTGAGTGGATACCTCTGGATCGCCGGGCTCCAGTGGGCGAACGACTGCTCGCGACGAGACGCGACAATAGCCGTCGTGGTGATGCTCGGGTTCTCCGGGCTCTATCAACTGTCCACCGGCCAGCTACTCTGATCGGTCGAGCCGTCTGCTGCCGGCTCCGACGTGCTTTTTGGTGGCGAGTCACTTGCCGTGGTAATGGACGCCATCACACTCGGACCGGCCGGCACCTACTCCCACCGGGCGACGCGTTCGATCGCCGATGAGATCGAATTCACAGAATCAGTGACTGAAATCGTCAGCCGTGTCGAATCCGGCGCCACTGACCGGGGCGTAATCCCGATCGAAAACTCCATCGAGGGATCGGTAACCGAATCGCTTGACGCGCTGGCAACCCACGAGGTAGCCATTGTTGGTGAGATCGTCACACCAATTCGACACGCCCTGATCGCACAGGGGCCATCGTTCGAAACGATCGAAAGCCACCCCCAGGCGCTTGCCCAATGTCGGGCCCATCTCGCTGCGGAGTATCCCAGCGCAGAGCTCGTCCCCGTCTCCTCCACCGCACAGGGCGTCGAACGCGCTCGAAGCGATCCAACGGCGGCCGCAATCGCCCACCCAGACAACGCCGATGCGGAGCTGACAGTGCTCGCCGAAGGGATCCAGGACCGCTCCTCGAACGCCACGCGATTCATGGTGTTGGCCCCGGAGATCGAACGAACCGACGCAGGCGGGAAAACGTCACTGATCGTCGCCCCGGACACCGACCACCCGGGACTGTTGCTGGAACTGCTCGAACCGTTCGCAGAGCGAGACATCAATCTCTCCAGAATCGAATCCCGACCAACGGGCGATCGACTCGGTGAGTATCTGTTCCATATCGACATCGACACTGGACTGTACGAACAACGAACCCAGAACGCCATCGCAGAGATTGAAACCGAGGTCGGTGCCGGAAGCATCCAACGACTGGGATCGTACGACACCGAACACGTTGTGGAGTGATTGCTGGAACGGCGTCGTTCAAACTACCGGATGGGTGCTAGATTTAACCCCGAAGAGAACGTATCCCTCAGCTATGACATCGCGAAATCCCTTCGAAGAGATCGAGCGCATGTTCGAACAGATGGACAAAGGCCTCCGCTCGTTCGACACGAATCTCACCCAGGGTGTGCCGCTCGACCTCCTTGATGAGGGTGATCGTTTCGTCATCACAGCCGACCTGCCAGGCTACGACAAAGACGACATCGAGGTGCGACTGTCGGGGAAAACCCTCCGGATCGAGGCGGAACGAACCGCCGAAATCGAAGACGAGGATGGCGAATACGTTCGACGCGAGCGCTCGCACGAATCCATTCACCGCACCGTCAGACTCCCCGAAAGCGTCGTCGAAAACGAAACGGACGCGACCTACACGAACGGCGTGCTGACAGTCGCGCTCTCGAAAGCAACCAGCGAAGGCGGCGGCCAGTCGATCCCTATCGAGTGATCGCCTGACAGCGGGCGTACGTCACAACGAATTGTATACTTCTTTAGGCAGGCCGCTCATTCGTAGCGCCATGACCGAGTACGAGCCGGACACTATCGAATCGCGCTGGCGAGAGCGTTGGAATGAGACCGGTCAGTTCGAGGCAGAACCGGACGGCGACACCACGTTCGTTACGGTGCCGTATCCGTATCCGAACGGTGGAATGCACGTCGGACACGTTCGTACGTACACCGTTCCCGACGTGTTTGCTCGATACCGGCGGTTACAGGGCGAGAACGTCCTCTTTCCCATCGGCTGGCACGTCACTGGAACGCCGATCGTTGGTGCCGTAGAGCGGCTCACCAACGACGACACGGAACAGATCGAGATCATGACCGACACGTTTGGCGTTCCCGAAGCGACGCTCGACGAGCTCGATTCGCCGATGGCGTTTGCCCAGTACTTCATCGACACCCACTACAAAGCGAGCATGCAGGCGCTTGGGCTCTCGATCGACTGGCGACGAACGTTCACAACGACGGACGAGCGCTATCAGCGATTTATCACCTGGCAGTACGAGACGCTCAACGATCGTGGGCTGCTCGAACGAGGACTCCACCCGGTGAGCTACTGTCTTGAGCAAGACACTCCCGTCACGACCCACGACATTCTCGTTGGCGATGATGTGGACTCCCAGGAGTACACGCTCCTCGAATTCGAAGCGGATGACGCCAGCATTCCGATGGCAACGCTTCGCCCGGAGACGATCCACGGCGTCACGAACGCGTTCGTCAACCCCGACGGACGCTACGTCCGAGCAACCGTCGACGGTGACAGCTGGATCGTCGCCGCCGACGCCGTTGTCAAGCTCGAACACCAGACACACGATGTCGAAATCGAAGCACAGATCGAGGGCGAATCGCTGGTCGGCGAGACGGTGACGAACCCGGTGACGGGAGGAGAGACGCCGATTCTTCCGGCGTCGTTCGTCGACACTGCGAACGCGACGGGTATCGTCATGAGCGTGCCAGCACACAGCCCTGATGACTGGCTGGCGCTGAAAACACTCGAAAACGAGCCCGAGCGCCTCGAACCATACGATATTGATCCCGAAACCGTCGCCGAGATCGAACCGACGGCGATCGCAGACGTTGAAGGATACGGGGAACTGCCGGCTCGCGATGCGGTCGAATTCCGTGCCATCGACTCGGTCGAAGACCCAGAGCTCGAAACGATCACGCAGGAGCTCTACAGCACCGAGTTCCACAATGGTCGACTGCGAGCAATGTACGACGACTACGAGGGTGAACTGATCGGAGAAGTTCGCACGGCGTTCCGTGACGACCTCATTGCGGATGGGGTCGCCACCACGATGTTCGACTTTCCGGAACCCGTGATCTCGCGGGCAGGCGGGAACGTGATTGTCGCTGAACAGGAAACCTGGTTCCTGCGGTATAACGACCAGGACTGGACCGAGAAAGCGTACGACGCTCTCGATGGACTACAGACGATCCCACCGTCCACGGCTGACCAGTTCGACCACGCGATCGACTGGCTCGAAGCCTGGCCTTGCATCCGCAACTACGGCCTTGGGACGCCGTTACCGATGGATGAGGAGTTCATCATCGAGCCGTTGTCGGACTCGACGCTGTATATGGCCTACTACACCATCGCACACCGACTCGAAGACGTCCCTGTCGAGGAGCTCACACACGAGTTCTTCGACACCGTCTTTTTCGGCCCCGATGCAGTTGACGATCCGGACGACACTGCCAGCTCACTACACGAGGAGTTCGATGCGTGGTATCCCGTCGATGTCAGGTGTTCCGGCGGCGACCTCGTCCCGAATCATCTCACCTTCTATCTCTATCACCACGCCGAACTCTTCGAGCAGCCATACTGGCCAGAGACCGTCACCAGCATGGGAATGGGACTGCTCGATGGGTCGGCAATGTCCTCCTCGAAAGGCCACGTCGTGCTCGCCGGCACCGCAATCGAGGAGTACGGCGCTGATACGGTGCGGTTTTTCCTCCTGAACAACGCCGAACCGTGGCAGGATTTCGACTGGCGCGACGAGCGCGTCGAAGACACCCACCAACAGCTCGAACGATTCTACGACCGTGCCCAATCGGTGATCGATGCGGAGATCCCAGACGAGCGCCCGGAGCTCGAACAGATCGACGACTGGCTCCTCTCGAAGCTCCAACACACCGTCCAGCGCGTCACTGGCGCACTCGAAGCGTTCGAGACCCGGACAGCCAGCCAGGAGGTCTTCTACCGCTTTGAAGACACGCTCCGATGGTATCGCCGTCGGACTGATACGGACCGACCAGGCGCACGGTGGACGCTTGCGACAGTCCTCAAAACACGACTCAAGCTGCTCTCCCCGTTCGTCCCGCATCTGGCCAATGAGTGTTACGACGCACTCACGGACGAGCCGGTCACCGACTGGCCAGCCGTCGATACTGACGCCATCGACCGGCGAATCGAACTCGAAGAATCGCTCGTCGATGCGCTCACTGACGACATCACGGCAATTCAGGAACTGATTGACGAAGATCCCGAGGAGATTTCCGTCTACGTTCGAGCACCGTGGAAACGCGAGGTGTTCGACGTGTTCGTCGAGGCAGGACCCGAACACAGCGACGTAATGGACGTGGCAATGGATCGAGATGAGCTGAAAGCACACGCTGAAGGGGTCAACGACCTCGTTTCGGAGCTGGTCGATCGCTATCGCGGGACCGACGAAGCGACGCTTGAGCGCTTAGATGCGATCAATGAAGAATCGGTGTATTCGAGAACAACCGACTTTCTTGAGGACACGTTCGACGCCGACGTGACCGTCGCACAGGAAACTGCTGTCGACGAAAGCGAAGCGGAGTACGCTGCCGACGCGACGCCGTTTAGACCAGCCGTTCGGATCGAGTAGGCCGTCGGAGAATGTTTTATTCGTAGCGACCCGTAGTTGTGTGTATGGCTGTGACAACCGATGATGCCGGTGAGGAGCCAACAGAGAGCGTGACGGAACTCCATCTCGGTCGTTCGGATCTTGAAATGGATGCGATCGGCTGGCTGTTGTTCGCCGTCCTCGCCGTGCTACTCATTCCACTGTTGCCGTTTATGCTCATCCTCTGGCTCATCGATCGGATTGGTTCCTCGGACGAGCGATAGCGACGACTCGCTCACCGAACGGATTCCATCGACTCATCGCGGCGTTCGAGCGCCGTCCCGAGCGAAGTACGAAGACGATTGATAATCGAAGCGCAGCCACCCCAGACGACGACCCACAGCACTGTCCAGCCACTGTCTGCAGTGAACAGCTCATTTATGTCACCGCCAATCATGTCGAAAAAGATAAGCACAATCCCCAGACCGAGCAATCCACAGATGATCGAAACCGTATCCGGAAGCGATTCGCGGAGGGTGCGAACTATCGGGGAGGCCATACTATCAATTGGCACGGTAAAAACAAATAACTATGGCATTTCGAACAGCGAGATCAATCGGTCGACTGATCGACCAGATCGAACGGCGTTCCGTTGTCTGCGCTGCTTGCTGCTTGATACACCACGTGTGCGGTGGCAACGTCCTGGATTGCGAGCCCGGTGCTATCGAAGACGGAAATGGACGTCTCTTCGGTGCGTCCCGGCGCCCCACCGACGACGATCTCTCCAATTTCGGCGTGGATGTCATCGTCGGTGAGCGTCCCCTCACTCCACGGAACGTTGATCTCGCCAGAGTGGGTGGTCTGTTCGCGGTCGTCGATGACGACCGTGGCGTCCGTGAGAATCTCGTCTGAGAGCTCGTGCTTGTCCGGGGCGTCGGCACCGATCGCATTCACGTGAGTGTGATCGGCCAGCATCGAGCGCTCAACAATCGGGTCAGTGACGGGCGTTACGGTCGAAAGCACGTCACACGCGGCTGCGTCACCGATCGAGCCGGTTGTGACCTCGAAATCGTCCTCGTAGCGAGCGACGAATTTAGCCAGTCGATCGTCGTCAAGATCGCTCACGACAACCTTCTCGATCGGGCGAATCTGTGCGATTGCGTCAAGTTGGGTGTATGACTGGACGCCAGCACCCACAATCCCCAGCGAGGTCGCACCCTCAATGGCCAGGTGGTCCGTCGCAACGGCTGCTGCCGCCCCTGTGCGCAGTCGGGTCAGCGTCGTGCCGTCCATGATCGCGAGCGGGAACGCGGTTTCTGGATCCGAGTAGATCATTGTCCCCATCACGGTCGGAAGGTCGTAGTCGCGCGCGTTATCCGGATGGACGTTCACCCATTTGATCCCCGCCGCATCCCACGTCTCTGCCTCGAGATACGCCGGCATTGAGCGGAAATCACCGTTGTACTGCTCAAGTTGGATGTACGATTTAGCTGGCATCTGCGCGTCGCCGCGCTCATACGCAGCGAACGCGTCTGAAACGGCCTCGATCACGGCAGGCATCTGGGCATTCGCCGCGACGGCGTCGTGGTTTAACAGCAGCGTCTGCATACTGGCAACTTTTGCGCCAGCCTACTAAATTGGCGCGAAACGACAGGCGTCCAGCGCGGGACGTCGCATTAAATCAGTAGATTCAATTGGCTACTATTTGCCATCTACTACATGGACAGTCGAGCCTCGCTCATACTCGTCGTTGTCCTGATTCTCGCCGGCTGTTCGGGTGGGCCGTTGCAGGGGTCGGCCAATCCTCCGTCCGTCACACCGGCGCAGGTCCCCAACAGCTACATCGCCCCTGGCGTCTCCGAGCGTGGCATCGAAAACGCCTCCACACTGTTTCGCGCCCATCAGCAGGCACTGAACGGGACACCCGTGCGAATGCAGTTTCAATCGAACCATTCGTACACGAACGGCAGTGTAAAAAGGCAGTACACCGGTTCGAACTGGTTCTCTCACTCCGGAGAGCCACAGTCTGCGACCCGTACACAACGAATATTTGGGAAGGGGACACGACAACACACTGTTTGGTTTCACGAATCGCAGCAGCTCAGCCGTGTCACATTTCCAAATGGGACCGTTCGATACCCCAATCGGAGAATCGACAGCCGTCACCTCTCTCAACAGGTCAGCGAACTCGGGAGGCCCTTTTCGAACAGTAGCTCTCAGCAGGTAGCATCGGTGGAAACGGAGAATGACACGACGATGTATCGAATTACTGGTTCGTTCATTCCTGCCGACAATGACGTATCAGAAGCGGCCCAACACACACCGAACCAATCGTTTGCACTGACCATCACGAAAGCGGGTTTCATCCGCAACATTACGATACAAACCGAGCGGACGGAACGCTATGACAGACCTTTCATCATGAACATCACATATCGCTTTGAAACTGGAGTGGAGCTCCCATCGAAACCGGACTGGGTAGCGATGGCGAACAAACACCGTATGAATCGGACGACACCATGACGAAATCATCGTTGCTCACTGCCGTGAGTATGCTCGTTGTGGTGCTCCTCGCCGGCTGTAGTGGCTTTACGCCAACAGGCGACGATATCAGAGTGACGCCCGCACCAGTGCCAGCAGATGGATCGGCGAACCAGATCGCTCCTGGTGTGACAAACGAGTCGATCGTCGATGGCAACCAACTCGTCCACGCCCACCGATCCGTTCTCAATGAGAGTCCCCTTCGAGTTACCCACCACACGAAATACGCCTTCGAGAATGAGACCATCCTCCAACGACAGAACACATCAACGGTGTTCTCAGCGAATGGCTCTATCGGCTACAGCAAAACTGGGTCAGTAGAAAATCAGAGCCTCGAACAATGGATCGAAGACGGTCAGAGTATTCAACGGCGAGCGCACGCCAACGGGAGTGTCGAATTTCACGAACGGCCTGCCATGGAGCGCCAGCGGGTTCGCATGATTGGAACGCTAAACAAGACGCTCTCACGAACGGGCAATGAAACGATCACGCCGATCGATGAATCGACGAATCGGACGCGCTATCGAATCAACGCAACCATTATGTATGCCACAGAGGAGAACACCGTCTCTGGGGAGACGCGGTCAGCGACGATTCAGTGTGTGATCGATGACCGTGGATTCATCCAGAATGCAACGGTTCGAAATCCGGAGCTCGGATCGCCTGGCATTTACACCGCGACAATTACCTACGAGCGCGCAGACACACCACCGACACAGCCATCGTGGGTCCCTGACGCACGCGAACGGATCGAGAATCGAACGGACGAATGAGCCGTTCTGTGTCGCTCGGACGTACGTCCATCTGTGTTCTGCTGCTAGTTTTTGCGGGGTGTAATACACTTTCAGTGGGTGATGATTCAGGGACAGCGCCATCTGTGACACCGGCAACGGTTCCATCACCCACCTTTGAGTATCCACCCGGACTGTACGAGGGTGGCATCGATGATTCTGGGCTGTGGTTCAGGGTAAACGCAAACGCTACCCAGAACGGAACGATGACATTCTCAAGCGATACCAAAACCGTTCTGGCAAACGGAACGGTCAACGAACGAGTGAACGAAACGTTCGTTTTCGGTGGGGAAATTGGCCTCCAGCGTAGCCGACTACTACTGCCCGAAGGCGACAACCACACGGTTAACAGATGGTCCACTCCGAACAGTACAATATACCGACGATTCCAGACGAACAGGATGACGACGTACGGCGTAGAAACCGGTTCACTCTACGACCAGTATATCGGCCGAATACGCCCGTTGTTCTACAATATTAAAGAGAGTTCCCTCACCAAAACGGACGGTGAGATACGTCTCACCGGCAGCCTCTACGATCGCGGTGGGGCAAGTTTCGAAAAGAACGTACAGGTGACAAATAGAACGATAACAGCAACGCTAGACGGGAAGGGTCGGCTCAAGCAGTATACGATCACGGAAGCGTTCGTTCACGACGACGAACGAATCGCAACGAGTACCACAACCGCCGAAATCGAATACGGTGGTTCACCACCCACGCGTCCGGCGTGGGTCGAAGCAACGATTGATCGAGAAAATAACGAAACCGAACGGGATGGATAGCGCGCCGAGCTTACATCGCGCCGCCCATGCCGCCCATACCGCCCATGCCACCCATACCGCCGGGGGCACCGCCTGGGCCGCCGTCCTCCTCGCCTTCGGTGGAGAGGTCTCCTGCCGAAATAATGTCGTCAATCTTCAAGACGAGATTTGCTGCCTCAGAAGCGCTTGAAAGCGCCTGCTCTTTGGCGTGAGCTGGCTCGACGACGCCTGCCTCGAACGTGTCCTCAATGGACCCGCCAAACACGTTGAGACCGGCGTGTTCGTCGCCGTTCTCGTGGGCCGAACGCAGATCAACCAGCGTGTCGATGGAATCGATGCCAGCATTCTCGGCGAGCACACGCGGAATGAGTTCGATCGAGTCCGCATACGCTTCGACTGCAAGCTGTTCGCGACCGGACACGGAGTCGGCGAAGTTGCGCAGACGGCGTGCAACCTCGACTTCGATTGCGCCACCGCCAGCAAGCACGCGACCATCGGCAACGGTCTGAGCGACCACATCGAGTGCGTCAGTGAGTCCACGCTCAAGCTCGTCAGCAACGTGCTCGGTGGAGCCACGGAGCAACAGCGTGACGCCGTGGGCTTCGTCGTCGGTGCCCTCGACGTAGAACAGCTCCTCGTCACCGTCGCGGGTGATCGAGGCCGTGCCAAGATCCTCACTCGTGGCCGATCCCAGATTCGAAACGATTCGCGCGCCGGTCAGCTCCTTCAGGAAGCCGATATCGGACTTTTTGACCCGGCGTGCAGCGAGAATGCCTTCCTTGGCGAGATAATGCTGTGCGAGATCGTCGATTCCTTTCTGGCAGAAGACGACATCAGCACCGGTGTCGACGATCTGCTGGACCTTCTCTTTGAGCTGTGCCTCTTCCTGGTCGAGGAACTGCTGAATCTGGTCCGGACTGTCGACACTGAGCTGCGTGTCAACATCGGCTTCTTCGACTTCGATTGGCTCGTCAACGAGCAACAGCGATGCGTCCGAAATGTCGGTCGGCATGTCCGGATGCACCGGGTCCTTGCTCACGATGGCACCCTCGAGGAGCTCGGATTCGCTCGCCGAGCTGCCCGTCTGGGTTTCGAGGTTCACGTAGTCAAGATCGACCACGTGCTCGCCCTCATCGTTCTCGACGGTCACCGCTCGAACAGCATCGACGATGAGCTGGCTCAACAGCTCCTTGTTGAGCTCTGCACCCTTGCCCGTCATCGAGGTTTCTGCGACCTTGCGGAGCAGCTGCTCGTCGTCAGGTTCGACTTCCGTGGCTATTGAATCGACCTCACTGCGGGCCTGTTCGCTCGCCATGTGGAAGCCACGAATCACGGCCGTCGGGTGGATGTCACGCTCAAGGAGATCCTCGGCGGCTTTCAGCAGCTCACCCGCGATCGCGACCGCCGTCGTCGTGCCGTCACCAGCCTCGTCCTCCTGGGTCTCGGCAACTTCGATGATCATCTCGGCGGTTGGATTGTCGATATCCATCTCCTGCAGAATGGTCACACCGTCGTTGGTGACGGTTACATCCCCCATCGAGGAGACAAGCATTTTGTCCATGCCTTTCGGTCCGAGCGAGGACCGAACGGCCTCTGCAACCGCTCTCGCGGCGGCAATGTTGTGCGACTGTGCATCGCGATCTTTCACCCGCTGGGCATCGTCTCCGAGGATGACCATGGGCTGGCCCATCTGCTGACTCATAATCACTCAACCGTTGTTTGCGATTCTATATAAGTTTGTATGGTCCGCGAACGATCGTTAGTGAATGGCACACCAAAGACATCAAACACAAATCGCCAGCCACGGGCTACTTGCCCGGTACTCCCTGAGCGTTGATCAGACGCAACGACACACGACGCGGTATTCATCGTGGCGCGTTGAAACCGTGCTGGAAAAACTAACACCAGTGACGCCGGGACAGGGATTTGAACCCTGGATCCCAGAGGGAACACGCTTTCCAGGCGTGCGCCTTACCACTCGGCCATCCCGGCTCAGGTGAATGTAGTTTTACCGGCCGTTAAGCCTTTTCGTTCTCAGTGGCGTCGTCGTTCGATTCGGACTGTTCTGAGAGTCGCTTCTCAAGCAGATCTGTGGTGACTACTGAACTATCATCCTTGTGCCGACGATAGAGTTCCGACGCCCAGCCCACCGCCTGGATCGAATCGTTCGTAACGACCGCACTGAGTCCATTATCAGCGTACAATGCCATCATCACGACGGGATTCTCATCGGCAACCGGTTCGAAGATCGTGAGCCCAAACGGAGGGATCGTCGGTCGGTGATACAGCTCGAACTGATCGCGTTTGACCGCTTCGAGCAGCCACTCGGCGTAGGTATCGAGCAGTCCATCGAACAGTTCCGGTGTGATCAGAAATTCGAACTCCAGATCGTGAAGCATCACCCGCTCGTAACTCGTGGTGACGTACTGATCGTGAAGGACGGGAGTAAACCCATACGTCCGTTCTGCCTCGGTCAACAGCGTGAGGATAGTCCGTACCGGTTTTTCGGGCATGTGAGGGTCCGGGAGGACCACATCACCGCCTCTAAACATTACCAGTTCGCCGAACTCGCCGGTTGGTAACGGTGTCTGCATCGATTGGGCCTCCGCGATCGATTCGACCGTCGCGGTGTAGGACTGCTGGAGCCGACGGAGAAGGTCACCAAACGGTGTGAGTCGAAATCCCTCGGTGGTTCGTGCTACGAGTTCGACCCGCTCTAGTTCAGCCACCCCGCGGTCAATCGTCGATCGAGAAACACCAGTTGCAGAGCAGAGTTCGGGTTTCGTCAGTGCCTGCCCACAGAGATGTGGAAGCCACTCCTGACGCTTGCTTAGAATTTCGACGACATCTGCAGGAGTTGGCATACCAGGGATCTTCGACCATACCACAAAAAATTTACTGGTCCGTTCGAAGAGCAGTCAGCCAGGAATACCATTTCAACCGCTCAATTGAGCCAATCGACGAACAGACCCTCGATTAACGTCGATTTTTGCCGGTTAATGTACTCGGTTTGCATCTCCCAAACGGCCTCTACGAACGGTGCGCCATCATCGAGGGCGTTTCGAACACGTTCGTGTTTCCAGCGCGCAGGTGAGAGCCGACGTTCGAATCGCTGTCTGAGCGGTGTGACGTACCGATCAATTTCGCGTTCGTCGAGTCCGCGCAGGGAGAGTCCATCGCGCGCGTAGTCGAAGAGTTCCTCGTAAATCCTGTCCGTATCAGTCGTCTCGACGCCATCGGCAGTGAGCCAGTGGAAATCGCCCTGGAGACCGTTGCGAGCGGCCGAATAAAAGTTCGCCTCGGCCTTTTGCCAGTCGAGTCTAGTGACAGGATGTTCTCGTTTTGTTAGGCTTTCGAGCAGTCCGGCGTACGTTGCCTGGAGGCAGATTGCATCCCGGACGGTGGGCTGGCCAGGTAGCGGCCGGAACTCGATCCGGGCGTTCGCGTGTGATCTGGTCGGGCCGTCAAACACGGGGCGGACCCACCGCCAGTAGGTTCCGTGTTTGTGTCTGAAGTGAGCGAACTGATCGTCGAATCGGTCGCCGTTCTCGAACAGCATTGGGACGACGGTCCGATCGATTGCGATCCGTTCGATCGCCTCTTCCACCGTTTCTAAATCCTCTGGAAAGCAGACTTTCGGCTGTTCGGGCGGGTTCAGAATCGATTCGAACACCAGAATTCTGTTTTCCAGCCAGCCGTCGTTCATGATCGTCTCCGTCGAGACGTCGTCGTTGTACAGTTCCGGCGGGAAAAACGGCGAATTGACCCCCAGTGCGAGCAACAGTCCGGCGATACGGATTGCATACTGGAAATACGAGGGAAGATCAGGGGCGTGTGACACCTGATAATGTGGCTGAATCGAGGTGATCAGGCTCTCAGGCATCACCGTGTCGGCCGCAAGATCGAGATGGGGCGCAGACAGCGAGAGGTCAGCGCCGAAATCGACGTTCGCCATCGCGTGATAGCGCTCGGCGCCACTCATATTGGTGGCGATGGTGATTCCGTCGTCGTCGACGCTGCCAGTCAGATACGATGACGCGCTTTCACCAACTGGGGGCACCGTCCAGAGCCCATCGCTGACAAGTCTGATACCGGATGAGTTCGACTCTCTGAGCGCCGCGTCGAGTCTGGCCTGGACTTCTGCCTCCTGTGCCGCCAGCCCGTACGTCGAGAGGGGCTGTGGAGTGGTCTGCATCTCAGCGTTGTGCAATCCGAGTTCTTTCTCGAAACCAATGTATTCGAGCAACCGACGGGGGACGCGCTGGAGGGCGTCTGTTTCTTCATCAACGCCGTAAAACTCGTACTCCAGCCCCACGATTCCCTGTGGATTATCGAAGACACCGTCCCGGACCGCCTCCTGTAACCACTCGGTTTCGCGTTCAACTCTGGTTCTGAACTCCTCATGATCCACCGTGAGCAGGTCAGCCACACGCTCTGCGAGATCCGGTGCGGACATACAATTACCATGTCACCAGGGTTTTTCAACTATACGGTAGCTATAGTTCGTTTATATCCAATCAGAGTTGAGAGTATTATCCTGCGAATCGTCACCAGAACACAGAGACCGTCCGGTCTGCGATTGAACGCTGAAAAATAGTCCCACCAGGATTCGAACCTGGGTCTCGGCCCCCAGAAGGCGGAAGGATTGGCCACTACCCCATGGGACTGTGATGTATGCTGTTCTATTCGGTACACCGTCTTAATTGTTGTGAACCCTCCCTGGCAACCGGATCGCCACGTATTAGTTCGGATATCTGGGAGTCACGAGCATGTACGTTGGCCGCTTCATCGTTGCCGGACCAGGTATTGGTGCGTATCGCGTTTCCTCACGCTCGTTTCCCCACCGGGAGATCGTCGACCGAGACGGCGTACTCACCGTGACCGAAACCGAGGATGCACCCCCAACCGACAACCCGTACATCGCGTACAACTGCGTCCGAACGCCAAACAACCAGGCCGTGCTGGCAAACGGCTCGCACGCAGACCCCATCGCCGAAAAAATAGCTCGGGGCTATCCCGCTCGCGATGCGCTCATCGAAGCATTACACGGACTGGATTACGAAAAGGACGACTACAACACGCCACGGATCGCGGCCGTCGTTGGGCCACAGACCGCGTACATCGGGACCGTTCGCCACGACGCATTGCTTGTCAGAGAAGTTGATGAACCAACGATCGTGGCAACGTACGAGATTGCAGCGCCACAGCCGGATTCGCTGGATGCAACAACCCCACAGGAGGCCGCACTAGCAGTGTACGACCGATCATTCGAACACGCAGTCTGTGCGGCAGGTGTTAGTGTCGATGAAAACGGAATCGAAACCGCAATCCACAACGGCTGATCAGCCGAATTTGCCCGTGATGTAATCTTCGACCCGCTGGTGTTCGGGGTTCTCGAAGATTTTCTGCGTGTCATCGAACTCGACGAGTTTGCCACCCGTGAGAAAGACGGCCGTTTTATCGGAAATCCTGGCGGCCTGTTGCATGTTGTGCGTGACGATCACGACCGTATACTCCTCGGCGAGATCGGCGATGAGGTCCTCAATCTGTGAGGTCGCCACCGGATCGAGTGCGCTCGCGGGCTCGTCCATCAACAACACCTCTGGATCGGGCGCGATCGCCCGCGCAATACAGAGTCGCTGTTGTTGCCCACCCGAAAGCTCCAATCCCGACTCATGGAGTTGGTCCGAAACTTCATCCCAGAGCGCGGCCTCGCGCAGCGCATCCTCGACGATCGCGTCGTAATCGCCGTCAATCCCCTGCATCTCCAGCCCGTAGGTCACGTTGTCGTAGATGCTCTTGGGAAACGGGTTGGGCTTTTGAAACACCATACCGACGCGGCGACGAAGCGCAACCGGATCGACATCCGCGTCGTAGACGTCCTTGCCGGCGAGTCTGAGCGTTCCATCGACGCGGGCGTCGTCGATCAGATCGTTCATCCGATTGATACAGCGCAAGAAGGTGGATTTACCACAGCCAGACGGGCCGATAATCGCCGTCACGTTGTGTTCGGGCACCGCCATTGAGATGTCTTCTAACGCCCGGTCGTCGTCGTACCAGACGTTGACGTCCTCGGCCTCGATGATCGTTTCACCAGTCGGTGGTGATTCAAAGCCCGCCGTGTGCGTTTTGAGTTCGTCATCTGCGTCGTCGGTCATCGTCTCTGTGTCGGTTGTGGTGTTCGGTTCGGTCTCTGGTTCACTGTGTCCTTCGGTCATTGTTGCTTTGCCTCATACTTGTTGCGTACGATTATTGCGATCGAGTTGATCACCAGCAGTACCACGATCATCACGACCACGCCAGCTGCCAACACTCCGTGGCGGAACGCGGGATCCGGTTCGAACGCCCAGGAGTACACCTGCAGCGGGAGTGCAGTCGCCTTATCCAGCAGTCCGGCAGGTGGCGAGGAGGAGTAGCTTGCTGCAAGCACCATGATCAACGGTGCCGTCTCGCCGACAGCGCGCCCAACAGCCAGAATCGTTCCCGTCAGGATGCCCGGGACCGACCGCGGTAACACCACGTGCTTGACGGTCTGCCAGCGGGTTGCACCCATTCCAAACGACGCCTGTCGGAGCGATTCCGGTACCGATCGAATCGCCTCTTGTGAAGAGATGATCACTATCGGCAAGATTAACAGCGAGATCGCCATGCCGCCGACGAGTACCGAGCCGGTCGGCATGCCCTGCAACGTAATCGTCTGGCCGAACAGCGATATCGACTCGCCGCTCATGCCACCGAGATTGATGAACAGTCCCAGCCCAAGCAGCCCATAAACGACCGACGGGACGCCAGCGAGATTCGAGATGTTCAGCTGGATCAATCGGGTGAAGCCGTTGTCTGGGGCGTACTCTTCGAGATAAACTGCCGCCCCCACACCCAGTGGGAATGATGTCGCGATCACCACGACCATTAACAACAACGAGCCCACGAGCGCGGGGTTCAACCCGGCTGATTCGGCGTATCGAGTCGGCGCATCCTGCAAGAACTGTAAATCAACCCACGAGTTTGGGCCACTGATCGACAGGACCCAGACTGCGATCCGACCGAGTCCAGCACCGATGAGCACGGTCACTGGAAACGCGAACTGCAGCCGATCGGCCGGGTGATCGTGCCATTGGGTGTAGCAGTACCATGCTGTCGGGACGAGAACGAGAAGCACCAGCACGAGCGCCACGTAGGTGTACACCACCGTCTGGAACAGCACCGCCAGGCTGGCAATGACTACCAGGCCGGTGCCAGTCAGCCCTGCGGTGAACGAGACTCGTTTTCGCAACTGATGGCCGACCAGCAGGGCGATTGGCACCGCAAGGGTGAGCAGATACGTCAGATAGTAGTTTGGTATCGTGTACACCCGGCGCTGAATGTACGCTGGAACGCCCATCGTCAGGAGACCAACTGCGCCCGTTGTTGAAACGCCCGGAAGTGGGAGTCCAATTAGCGCCACTGCCCCGACACCAAGCGTGAGTCCGGCTCGAACCCGGCCACTGGTGCCGGCAATTGTAGTGAGGAGCCAGATCGCAGCGGGGACGGCGATACCGACAGCCCAGGCGAACCAGACGTTGAACGGAATGACTTCGAACAGCAAAAACAGCGCTCCAGCCCCGAACAGTCCGCCAATTGGGACGAACAGCGCCTCAATTCCCCCCACGAGGAGTTCGTGGCGGCGCAGCCCCCAACCAACGAGCAGCGATGGCACCACGAGCGTGCAGAGATAGATCAGATACCAGCTCGGATCAGCACTGAGCGGGTCGAACGCATCGACGGCCACGTTCGCGAGCAACAGGCCAAGCGACGCAAGCGCCGACAGCGTGGCGACCAACAGAACGTATCGAAAGACGACCCCACGGGTCCGGCTTACGGCTGTAGTGGTGTCTGCGTGCTCGGTCGCCATTATCGATACACCTCCCGGTATCGACTTGAAATGAGCTCACTCACGATGTTCATCGCGAGCGTGATGACAAACAGCGTGAGCCCGAGCGCAAACATGGCGTGATAAGCCGCCCCCTGCGCCGAAATATCGCCCGTTGCGAGCTGGATCATCTGTGCTGTAATCGGCGAATTGGGACTGAAATACGCCACCGGATTCAGCGGATTCATCACGGTAGACTGACTGCCGGCCGCGATTGCGACCGCCATCGTCTCGCCAATCGCTCTCGACAGCGCCAGAATGTACGACGATGCAATCCCAGAGATCGCTGATGGGACGACAATGCTCGTCGAAACGTCGAACTTCGTAGCCCCGAGGCCATACCCAGCCTGCCGAAGTGAATCTGGCACCGCATTCATCGCATCTTCGCTGATCGAGGTGACCATCGGAATGATCATGATCCCAACCACGATGCACGCAGACACCATATTAAAGGTTCCAACGCCCAGTGGAACCAGCTGGTCCAACAACGGCGTGATGTACACCAGAGCGAAAAATCCGTAGACAACTGTTGGAACGCCGGCCAGAATCTCAAGTGCCGGTTTGAGGACCGAACGCATTCGATCGCTCGCATATTCGCTGAGATAGATCGCCGCTGCGAGTCCAAGCGGGAGTGCGATGATCGCCGAGCCGAGCATGAGCATCACCGTCGCAGAGAGCGGCGCGAGCAAGCCAAACTGCTGGGGTTCACTCCCCGGCGTCCATTGGCCCTCGAAGAGATACGACGAAAGCGTAACGGTGTCTCCAGGAGCCATCCCGAGGGCGACGCCGGTTGACCGGAAGAACTTGAGCGCGCCCAGAACGAGTACCACAACGATACCGATCGTGACGACGATCGATATCGCCGCACAGGCGAAGAAAAACCAGCGTGCAAGTCGTTCACGCGGCGATTTCGTCGTCTGTGTCGTCAGATCAGCGGTGATAGATGACATCGATCAACGCCTCCTCAAGGCTCCCCGGTTTCGATCGCACTGTTCAGTTTTTCGAGCATTTCGGTTTTGGTCGCCTCGTCGTTGGGAACGTACCCAACCTGATCGGTGACGACTCGTTGATTGGTGCTCTGTTCTACAAGAAATCGAGCGAAGGCGGCCACCTGCGGCTCTGAGAGCGACTCTTCTGCGACGTAGGAGAACAGTGGACGCGAGAGCGGTGTGTACGAACCGTCTTTGGCGGTTTCGATCGATGGTTTGACACAGCCATCGCCATCATTGATGGCAAGCGCCTTGATCTGGTCTTTCGAGGACTGATAGTAGGCAAATCCCATATATCCAATGGCGTATTTGTTCCCCTCGACACCCTGGACGATGATGTTATCCTTCTCTGTTGCGGAGTAATCGTCAGTCTGCGATCCTTCTTCGCCAACAATTACGTCAGTGAAATAATCGAACGTTCCAGACGTATCGGCCGCGCCGTACCGTGTGATCGGCTCGTTTGGCCACTCGGGACGAACATCATTCCAGTGTGTTGCCCCGCCTGGTTCCCAGATCTGTTTCAACTCGGCAACCGTTATGCAGTCAACCCAGTCGGCATCCTGATTGACGATCACCGTCAGCGCGTCCGTCGCAACGCGGAGTTCAAGCGGTGTGACACCGTTGTTCTCACACTGTGTCCGTTCTTCTTGCTGGATTGGACGGCTCGCGTTATTGAAATCGGTTTTTCCCTGGCTGAAAAAGTTCTTGAATCCACCACCCGTTCCGGTAGAACTCAGTGAAACGTCCACATCCGGGTGTTCGGAATTAAACTGAATAGAAACGGCCTCGGCGAGTGGATACACCGTCGAACTCCCCGCAATATCGACGTTTCCCGAGAGGGTTCCAGACCCTTCGGAACCATCACCGGGCTCTTTGAGTTTTGGATTTGCCGTACACCCTGCAAGCGCCCCGACGCCCGTCGCCCCTGTCGCAGCGACGAACTGTCGTCGTGTTACGCCGTAACCATGAAGCCTCTCGGCTGGCATTAACGGAGAATTGCCGATTAGCTCGTATGAGACTTGCGGAAAGAGTATGTAGAATCTCCATCTCTATATATTCGCATCCGTATTCATCCATCGACAACAATTGACATACGGAGTAGCCAGTCACCGGTCGAAAACGACACGCAAGCCCCGCGATACAACCAGTACGACGTTCAGTGTGTGAACTCGTTTTGGACGATTTCGAGTGCTTCCTCGCGGTCGTCCCAATCGATAAACAGCGCAACACTCGTTGCACTCGTGATGATGTCGTGAACGTTGATGTGAGCGGTAGCGAGCGGCTGGACGATTTCACTGATGACTCCTGGTTGATTCGGGAGTTCACCACCAGTGACACGAATCACGGCGATCTCCGTCTCAACGGTGATCGACGAGAGTCGGTCATCAGTGACGACAACGTCGTGTAACAGGGTTTCGACCCGCTCTGTGAGATCCTCATCAACGTAGAATGTTACCGAATCCATGCCGCTTGCGACGGCATCGATGTTGATCTCCTGGTCGGCAAGCGCACCTGAAAGCTGTGATAAGACGCCTTCCTGGTTTCGAACGGATCGGCCGGCAAGCGTGATACACGCCAGCGATTCGTCTCTGAGATCGATCAGGTTCTCGAACTCGCCTTCGATCGTCGTCCCACCGGAGAGGAGGTCGCCGTGCTGGTAGTGAACGACACGAACGCCGAACTCCTCGGTCTTATACCCCAGCGCACTGGGAGCAATAACCTCGGCGCCGCGGAATGAGAGATTCCGAAGTTCGTCGACCGTGATCTGACCAACGTTTCGTGCCCCCTCAACCACGTGTGGATCGCCAGTCATTACGCCCTCAACATCCGTGACGATGACGACCTCATCAGCGTCCATATAATTGCCCAGCATGACGGCGGTTGAATCGCTGCCACCACGGCCGAGCGTTGTGGTGTTTCCGGCATGATCCTGGGCGAGAAAGCCGGTGATGATCTGCACGTCGCTGTCGAGTCTGTCGGCGAGGACCTTCGCGCGCGCCTTCGTTTCCTCAACATCGACTTCACCCCACGCGTTGGTGATTATCGGCCACTCTTCGTCACCAGGTTCTAAAAACGTGGCATCGATACCACGGGCGGACAGTGCCGCCTTGAGCATTCTAACGCTCGTCCGTTCACCCATACTGACGATTTCGGCACGATCGGCTTCGTCGGCGTCAAACGTGATCGAATCCAGCAGGTGGTCGGTCGTCGATCCCATTGCGCTTGCGACCACCGCGATTTCGTGGCCCTGCTCGACAACCGCCGCGATCGAATCTGCCGCTCGATTCACTCGATTCCCGTTTCCAAGGCTCGTCCCCCCGAATTTGGATACAACACGCATTATTCGACTCCCCCCTCCGCGTTCGAATAGCTCATTGTCGAGGCTACCGACCGGCGGGCCATAAGTACCCTGTATACCCGAAACCTTGCCGATCAGGTGTCACTACCGATGGGGCTTTATACTGATAGAGAACCCTACACCAGATATGCAGATTCGGGACGCCACCGAAGCCGATGCAGACGAACTTGCCTCGAAAACAGGGGCACCACGCGATGTCATGCGGAACCTCGTTCATGACCGAACCGTGCGGGTCGCTGCAACCGACGACACCGTGAAAGGATTCGTCA
This sequence comes from Halobacteriales archaeon YIM A00013, assembly GCA_025041195.1. Taxonomy (GTDB): domain Archaea; phylum Halobacteriota; class Halobacteria; order Halobacteriales; family Haloarculaceae; genus Halocatena. Next base: position 2,363,464 of record JAKCFM010000001.1, on the reverse strand, counting down.
GTTTCGACGCCCGACGCGATACGGTTCATATCACCCAGCTTGAGGGGACCGAAGACATCTGTGAAGAGTTGCTCGACGAACCGATCCGATTTGCACACAAAGAAGGAATGGCAGTAGAACTGCTGGTACCGGCGACCGACTCGCAGACGAAAGAGGCCGTCGAAAACTCAGCATTCGAACGCGACGGCAACGGCCCAACGTTCGAGGGAACCAAAACACTCCGGTATCGGCTCGATTCTTCCTAACCCCGCTCGCAGCCCCATCGATCGCGACCGTCCCGACTGTCAAGAGCGGCGTCAACACCCCTTCGTTTCGACTGGAGATTCTGTGTTCAACAGCGTGCAGTGCCCGGGTTTTCATCACTTTCTCTGGTGGAGCAACGCCAGCTATCGCAGGGCAGGTGATGGGTCGTCACAGCCATCACGTGCGGGCGGAGTAACCAGAACCCAGAAGCTTCAAACGAGATGAGCCACATTGGGAGGTAATGGCAGACCCCGGTGATAACGACGGACCAGTCGGCGCACTCGGTTGGCTAAAACGGGTGTGGAACGCAGAGGGCGGATTTATTGCATTCGTACGAGAGATCGTCAGCGCAGTTGCGATCGTGGTTCTCGTCGGTGGGATTCTCTTTGGCGTGAGTGGTGTGTGGCCACCGATGGTGGCAATAGAAAGCCCAAGCATGGAACCACACATCAACACTGGCGATCTCGTCTTTGTGACCGAAGAACATCGATTTTCGGGCGACAACGCGGTAACTGTTGATGGATCATCCACCGGCGTCGTTCCATTTCAGGTGGCAAAAGAGGATGAGTACAAGACGTTCAGCAGTTACGGCGACGTAATTATTTATGAGCCGGACGGAAACGAGTTTGAAACACCGATCATTCACCGCGCACGATTCTGGGTAGATTCGGGTGAAAACTGGTACGATAAGGCGAACAAGGACTATCTAAACGGGGCTCAGAACTGCCAGGAGTTGGCAAACTGTCCGGCACCCCACGCTGGATTCATCACCAAGGGTGACAACAAAGTTGAGAATGACAGATACGATCAGGTGGCGGGGTTGTCCGAACCCGTCAAGCCATCGTGGATTATCGGCACCGCAAAGTTCCGGATCCCGTATCTCGGCGAGATCCGACTGCTGTTGAAAACGATCACCGCAGGGCCGATTGGAACCACGCCAGCACAGATCGGCGGTGGAGCTGGCCTGGTTGCTCCCTGACTCACTCGTCGAATCGCGCCTGAACGAACGGCTGGGCCTGTTCTACATCCGCGAGTCGTGAATCACTGAGCAAGATCGTCTCCGTATCCTCAAGTGGAACGGAGAGGCTCATCTCTTTTGTGCGTCCGTAGCGACCCTTGCTAACCACAACTGCGTTGACAATGCCGAGCATATCGAGTTCACTGATCAGATCAGTGACGCGGCGCTGTGTAAGCACGTCGACGCCAATCTCTGCGCACAGCTGTTTGTAAATGTTGAACACCTCGCCGGTGTTGATGTTTCTGACACCCTGACGCTCTAGCAAAATAATCGCGTAGAGAACCAGCTTCGATTGGGTTGGAAGCGTTCTGACAACTTCGACCACCCGGTCGAGTTCGATCTTCTCCTGGGCCTGTCGAACGTGGTCTTCCTGAATCGAATCCGTCCGGTCTCGTTCTGCAAGCTCTCCAGCCGTGCGTAGCAGATCGAGCGCACGGCGGGCGTCACCGTGTTCTTGTGCGGCAAACGCAGCACACAGCGGAATAACGCCATCAGAGAGCGCTCCGTTTTTGAACGCCACTTCCGCACGATGCTGAAGAATATCACGGAGTTGTGGGGCATCATACGGTGGAAACACGATCTCTTCTTCGCCGAGTGAGGATTTGACACGAGGGTCAAGAAAGTCGGTGAATTTGAGATCGTTGGAGATGCCAATGATCGAGACGCGAGAGTTCTCAAGCTCCGAATTCATTCGGGAGAGGTTATACAGGGTGTCATCACCGCTTTTCTCGACGAGCTTGTCGATCTCATCGAGCATGATCACGACAACTCGTTCGTCGTACTCGACAGCCTCGAAAAATGTGGTGTACACCCGGTCAGTCGGCCACCCAGTCATTGGGACGCTCTCGAAGCGTTCGCGGTCGGCTTCGAGCTCCGTGATTCTGTCATCGATGCTGCTCACCGACTCGAACGCGGTGTCTTCGAGCGCGTCTGTATTCTCGCTCGCGCGTTCGTGAAGCGCAGAGAGCGTCGACAACCGCTCTTCGATATACTTCTCATTTTCGTCGATGAACGTGTTGGCAAGTTGGGCGAGTACACGATACTGCGTGTCAGTTACCTCACAGTTGATGTACTGCACGTCACACGGGACGGCGTACTTCTCGGAGGTGCTCTCAAGTTCTTCGCTGACGAACTTCGCCGAGGCAGTTTTGCCCGTTCCAGTTTTTCCATAGATCAGAATATTCGACGGCGTTTCGCCACGAAGTGCGGTCACGAGAATCGTGGCCATGTTGTTGATCTGTTCTTCACGGTGCGGAAGTCGTCGTGGTGTGTACGAGGGTCGGAGTACCTCTTTGTTCTCGAAAATTGGTTCACCACTCAATAGATCGTCAAACAGTCCTCGTGATGCGTCCTGTTCGCTCGGAAGGCCATCAAAGAGCGTATCCTGCGCTGGCGGTCCGCTGTCGTCGTCTTCTGTAGACTGAACGGATGCACTTTCGAACAGTGGCTCGGTATCGCCGTCTCCATTAGTCTCGGTCATTCCTTACACATACCCCTCCGTTTCAGGTGGAAACGGGACGCGCAATCTTCATATCCGTGGTAATCTATCGATATAGCGTGTCTACACCGTGTCGGTTGAACATCCGATGTCCACCTGACGCAGAGGAACAACAGGTAGAGATCCTAATTAAGCGTTATGGTTCAGTCGGTTATGGTGGGTCGGTGTACAGACCCATCCCGTTCAATAAGGTTGGCAATAGGCATCTACCTGGTGACGGTAGCAATCATTTCAGGAGTTACAGTTTGATTGATGAACGTCCCGTTGCGGAGACTGATCTGCTAGAATGCGGTAAGTTGACACGGTGCTTGCTACCAGCCCACACTAGACCCCCCCACCCCTTCGTTTCCACTGGAGTCGAAATCAACGGGGGTGGGGGTCCCCCCTCCACCCTCGACGCTAGCTAGATAGGGGAATCTTTATTAGATAAGAGCCTAAACCACAACCGTGGAAGAGAAAGAAAACGCACTATTTTATTTTCTTTATTTCTAGGCTGCTTTCTAGCTAGTTCGTTTTTTCGCTAAGCTAACTAGCGCTAGTTCAATATCTTTCAACCGCAAACACGCCGAAAAACCACTAGTTACCGTCAGATACAACCGATTTTCGTTGGTTGCGGAGACGGCTGTGAGCGTTCCAGTGGAAACGAAGGGGTGGGGGGGTAACGGTGAGACGTCACGTAAACTACAGATATCCTGTCGGTAACTCTGCACACAGATCGAGAACAGCGATCGCAGGTATTACACGACCTAGACCACTTTCAGGTCCACTGAAAACCAACTGATAATACAATGGGGCCCGAGCAATTAATCGAAGGTAGCCCGATTGAAATAGGACCACATATGAAACGTAGCAAATATAATACCAAAGCTAAAATATGGTTGTCTGACGCACGCTTAAGTACATCGGCTTGGGTATTGGGGTATACGCGGCCACTGGCCGTGGGAGGAGCGCGTTAGGATGGGTCTGATAGCGAGCATAAAAGACAGTATTTCACGACTGTTCTCGGGGGGCGAGCCGAGGCGGATAGGCATTTATGGGCCACCGAACGCAGGAAAGTGTCTCAGGGCAACTGAGGAGGTGTTGCTCGCGGATGGTACCCGAATGCCAATAGAGTCGGTGTTCTCAACCGCCGAACGACGGTGTCCGGATGCCACCGATGTGAGCTCTGCTTCCAACGAGACCTGGCTTTCCTGTGCGGACGCCGGCATTCGGGTCCCAGCGTTGACGGAATCCGAGCAGATCGTTCCGGCGACCGTCTCGCACGTGTTCCGCCAGTCCTACGACGGCCAGCTGTTCCGGGTTGAGACACAAACGGGCAGAGACGTGGTAGTGAGCCCTGCACATCCGTTTATCGTCGCCGGTAGTGAGGGGCCAACACAGATTCCAGCCCGCGAGCTATCAGTGGGAGCCACTGTGGCTTCCGTTTCGACACAACCATCTCGACTGTTCACGGATGACACTCGACTGTCCACCGATGGCGGTGCAGTAGCACACGCCTCGCGCGCAGCCCCCGTCGCGGACTATTCACTGACCTGGGACACCGTGCGTGCTATCGAACCCACGTCATACACGGGGTACATTTACGATCTGACCGTCCCCGAACACCACACGTTCACCACAGGCTCAGGGCTCGTAGTTCACAACACGACGCTCGCCAATCGGATCGCGCGCGACTGGACTGGCGATGCGGTCGGTCCCGAAAGTCACGTTCCACACGAAACCAGGCGAGCCCGCCGCAAGGAGAACGTCGAGATAAAACGAAACGGCTCGACAGTGACGATCGACATCGTGGACACACCGGGCGTCACGACAAAAGTCGATTACAACGAATTTCTCGAACACGATATGAACAAAGAGGACGCCGTCCGGCGTTCTCGTGAGGCAACTGAAGGCGTCGCAGAAGCGATGCACTGGTTGCGTGAGGACGTCGACGGCGTGGTGTACGTCCTTGATAGCACGAGCGATCCGTTCACACAGGTGAACACAATGCTCGTCGGTATCATCGAGAGTCGTGATCTTCCGGTCTTGATCTTCGCGAACAAGATCGATCTTGACGATGCAAGCATTCAACGTATCGTCAATGCGTTCCCACAACACGAGGTGATCCCACTGTCTGCACTAGAAGGAGAAAATATGGAGGAGGTCTACGATAAGATAGCGGAGTACTTTGGGTGAACTAGATGGCTGACATAACGATGACTGATGGGGTGCAGATCGATCTCGTTAGTCGAGAGCGGATGCAGAGCCTCCGGAGCATGGAAAAAATCCGGTTGATTATCGATGGTGTCCGCGACGGCAACATCGTCATCCTTGAAGAAGGACTCTCTCCTGACGAGGAGTCAAAGCTCATCGAAGTGACGATGAATGAGATCAGTCCCGACGAGTTTACCGGGATTGAAATCGAGAGCTACCCCCAACAGGAGAGCCAACCAGGACTGTTCAGCCGTCTGTTCGGGCGCAACCCGCCGAACAAACTGACCGTGATAGGACCAGCGAACCGCATCGAGACGCTTCACAAGGACGAAAACTTGATTCGAGCACTCGTAACCCAGTAAGAGACGAACCGAGCGCTAATGCCACACCAGTGTACGAACTGCGGATGCGTATTTGGAGATGGTTCAAAGGAGATGTTGTCGGGCTGTCCGGATTGTGGCGGCACAACGTTTCAGTTTAAGCCGGAAGATTCGGACGCCGATGGCGTCACCGAAGAACCACCCCAACCCAGGGGAGGAGCCGTCGGTACCCACGTGGGCCGTGCCACGTCGATGATGCGAGAGTTGATGACTGGACAGCACACTGAGTCCAGCGACACTACAGAGACAGAACAATCTGAGTCTGCGTCCGCTGCTCCCGAACGACCCGAAGATTCGGCACAGGCAACGGCTCGATCCGAGTTCGTCCATCCTGATCAACTCCCCGAGACCGACGATTCCACTCCGACAGGACCATCACCGCCGCCAAGCGACGGGCGCGTGATTCGCGAACCGACCGGTGAACAACCCGATCTCGCCGAACTCAGAGCCGAACTCAACGATCAGTTCGAGTCGATCAAGATCGTCGAACCCGGGCAGTATGAGCTCAATTTGATGGAACTCTACGGCAGAGAAGAGTATATCATTGCCCTCCAGGAAAACGGCCATTACGTCATTCAGATGCCCGAAACCTGGCTATCGAACGAAAACTGAGAAACCTGGCTATCGAACGAAACCCAATTTTTTCAATCCCATCACGGAAACAGACAGCTAATCACATTGATTCCCATCACTCCCAGCACCACCGGGACGATTGTTGGCAACAGTGCAGCAACAACAGAGTAGATCCCGCCGCGAGCCTGCCGACGACCGTAGGCCGGCGCGGCTTTGGTCCGTCGGATTCCATCGCTGCCAACGAGTTCCGTCGCGCCCGCGTTGTCGACACCCACCATCAACCGAAGGACTCCTTTGAGTATCAAATACGTCGATATTAGTCCCAGGCCGATTGTAATCAGCTGCGCGATCGATATCGGTCCGCTACAGAGCACCTGTTCTGCCTCTGCCACGCCGATCTGAACGGGCGTCCCCACGGCCATGAACCGAGTGGGTCCCCATGAACTCTGATCGCGGTCACAGACGGACACCACCGCATTCTCACTCGAATTTCTCATCCGTGTAGTAATACCAATAACCTATCGTATGAAAAACTATCTCCGAGGATACACGATCGAGGATGGTATCGAACCACAACATAGTTAGCCGCAAGGAGTGTGAGTTGGGCGTATGAGCATGGCAACGAAGGTCGTCCTTGGGACAGTTAGTGGATCATTGATCCTGTCGCTCGTCGTCGTTGGAGTACTGTTCGCCTGATGTTTGACCGGCGAGACGTATCGCAACCAGTAGACGCCGTCAGATCGTCGACTGCGCCAGGAGCACTCATCGTTAACACGCCCGATTTTCAGACGTTACAAACCGCCAGAGCGGAGGAGCTGGGCTTGGTGGTTGATAGAATCGAGCCGATTGCTTACGATCCAGCATGGCTCCCAGAGAGCGCTCCAGCACAGCTCCGAACGACGCTCGAAACACCGTTTTCGATCGGACTCCCTGGCGATGGCGGTGTCGCCTGGACGAAACAGACGGAGCCGCCGGTCGTTTTCGTGAAGGACAGACTCGAAGGGTCGCCACCGTCGTTTGTGGAGTTTCTGATCGCCGAAGCGCTGTGTGAGATCGGCGAGTCTCTGCCAGAAAACTGCCTGGGATTTTTCCGCGAGGCCTATCTCGATCTCGACGCGGCAGTCCCGCTTGGACCAACCGACACGTACCAGCTGGCCGTTGCCCTCTTCGATGCCTATCGAGGGCTCTACACCCAACCCCAGTTCGAACGGTTCGCTGACGACCACCTAGCGCTGTTTACCGCCTGGAAAGACGCTGGCGAGCGCGTCGAACCCCGACTCGACGATCTTTCCCGGGAGGTTGCCACCGGCAGAACGAGCGTTACTGACGCCGCAGAGCTCGCCTGTGGTGCCATCAAACACGACGTAACAATCCCAACCCCGTTCAGCGTGCTTGACAGCGCTGCCTACCGGGAAGAAGGGCCAGAGTTCGGTATCGTTTGGGCCGAAAAAACCTTCGATAAACTTACATCCTAGGAATAGCGTAGTAACTGTACGCCTCGTGAACGCCCACCTCCGAACCCGAATTGATAGAAAAAACATCTGATTGACAAAAGGTTAATGGGGTGGCGATCAGGTACGACATTATGGATTATCGACTCGCAATAACGGCCGCACCAGAAACCGTCCCGGCAGGAACGAGCCTGATGTTGTTACATCCCAGCACAGGAGAAACGGACCGCGTCGACACTGATTTTTTCAAAACCGACACCGACCATCTGTTCATCTTGTCCACCCGGACGACCGCGCGTGAGGTAAAACAGAAACTGGACCACTACGATGTTGACGCGTCGAAGGCGGTCATTCTCGACACGCTTTCGATTGAGCGCGGGTACTCCCGTCGCTCATCGTCCAACGTCCGGTATGTGCCCTCGCCCGAAGATCTCGATGGGATGATCGACGCAATTCAGACCTTTTTGGAGGGTCACGATGGAAAGTTGCGGATCAGCATCGACTCCGTTACGGAGATGGCCTACTACTCAAACGAACAGCGCACCGTGAACGCAATCGAACGGATTGTCTCGCTCATCGACCGCCACGACGCGGTTGGCCTGTTTCACGTTGCAGCGTCGGTACACAGTGATTCGGTCGTCGATGAGTTCAGCGAACTGTTCGATGGCTCGATCCATCTCAACGACGATGGCTCGGTCAGCTGCGATTTCTAGGGTCGCCCGATCGTCCACAGCTTTTACCCTGTAGTCAGTCAACTGAAAGACATGGGAGAGAGCGAGTCGTCGGACGAACCAACAGGGGAGCCACCTGGGCCGCCATCGATCAGTCGCCGGCCAGGTGATGGCACCGTCTCGCGGGCAGCGCTGGCGCGTGATGCAACCGTCCGTCGGTGGGGGCTCGTCACCCCAAGCGCAACACGAATTGGCCGCCCAGACAGCCCCGATGGCGATCTTTCGGACGATATTCGACGGCTTCACGAAGAGCGCCATCCGGCAATGGAAGGCTACAGCGAACGGGCGCACCGCCTCGATAAGCTCCGAATCACCCACGCATTAACCAGCTCGCTGTCGCTGACGCCATGGCAACGCGATCGGGCGATTGGCGTCATGATTGAGCTGGAACTGACGGCGTTTGGAAGCCGCCGAGCGATTGAGACCGTCGCACTCGTCGTGATCCGACACGTCGTCGACACTGACCGCAAACGATATCTCGGACTCGATGACACAGATTGGATACAGTCACAGAGTCCAGACCGAATGGCCACGTTGTACGAGCAGTTCACCTCACTGACCGACGATCCAGCGTTTCAGGGGCTCTGTGAGCGAGCCGGTCTCGACACCACGAGCCTCAACCGACTCCGTCGGGTGCTCAAAGAACAACTGGACGAACAGGAGCTGCATGGCGTCGCGTATGGGCGCAATCCGGACCGGGATTCGTCGCTTCCGGATCTCTAATCGATCTTTTGCTCTCGTAACTTTTTCTGGCGATACGGTGAAGATATGGCCGAGGTCAATCCGTTCAACAGACGGGTTTTGGATTGACACCCATCGATTCTAGCTGTTCCGTGTACTCATCGTACGCTGCAGTAATAGCATCGCTCGCGGCGTTGAACGCCCGTTTCCGATCGGATTCGTCAGCGTCCTCCAGCAGTGTGGCTCCGCTTTCGAGCTGTTCGTCCAGCTCCGATCGCATCGATCGAAACGTCTGTGCGGTCTGTGGGTCTGCCTGACCGACAAAAAAGCCAGTTACCTGTTCTTTCGATTTTTCGGCCACGATCGTCCGACCGATAAAGGAACCGATCCGTTCGAACGTGTTGCTCTGCACACGCAGCGTTGCTTGCAGGGCGGACGGCTCGCTCGCCGGCTCGTGGTTCCCGTCAATTGCATCGATGACTGTTTCGTAGTGATTGCGCTCCTGTGTGGCGACGTCTGCAAACACCGATGCCACCGCGTCAGCCTCTGAGGACCCCCACGAGTCGAACGTCTCTGCGGCCGCATACTCTGCGTCAGCAACCGCAGCGAGGACGGTCTCTGCTTCCATCTCACCGGCGGTATCGGCGTACAGCGCCTTCGAGGAACCAAGCCGTGAGAGTTCAGTTGCGTGCTCGTCGCGAAGCTCGTCTTCGAACGAAGCGTCTGTCATGCCAACAGTTACTGGCGCGCCTGGCTTGTAGCTGCCGACCGCGACAGCTACAGATCGACTCGCTCGAATTTAATCAGGGCGAGTCCGATCATCACGACGATCCAGCCACCCAGCACCAGCAGGCTGAACCAGTCTTGTGTGAAGACGCTGTCTATTGGATTGGAATTCCCGACCAGCGAGGCGATCACGTTCGCGTACGCGTTCCTGGGATTCAGATTCCCCAATAACAGATACCAATCTGGTGGGATCTCTCCTGGCTGTAATCGATCCATCAGGCTTGCCCTGATGGCAATCTCACTGGCAATCATCATGACCACGTCCCAGAGGAATAAAAATACCATCACGAGCGCGATTGCCCCACTGGTTGCAATCGAGGTAGATTTCGTCACCGAGGAAAACGCCACTGCGACCGCGACGAACGTGACCCCGAGCAAAATTGTCGTGAGCACGTAGCCCACGAAGACTGTTGGATCGAACGATGACGTGGACGCAAACAACAGCCCACCGCCGACGATGAAGCCAACCAGAACGGCAACAGTAACGAGTAATCCACGCCCGAGGAACTTTCCAAGCACTACATCTTGCCGGGAGTGTGGAAGCCCGAGCAGGAACTTCAAACTCCCTGAATTTCGCTCTCCGACGATTGATTTATACCCTATCATTGTGCCGATGATCGGCAATAGAATGTAGGTAGGAATAACCATTAGATCCAGGACGCTCGCCATTTCGATCGGCTCGCCCCCTGCAGAAACTTGTGTCATCCAGTAGACGATCCCCACCTGAAAGAGCGCAAACACCACGATCAGCCCGGCGAGCAGTCGCGAGCGGGCTGCATCCTGGAAATCCTTCTTGGCTACGGTGAGCGTACTCATGCGCGCACCTCCGTCTTTTCAGCCGACTCACCGTTTGTGTACGACATGAACAGCGATTCGAGCGACTGTTCATCGAGTGAGAAGTCTTCGACAGTTACACCGGCCTCCTGAATCGTGTTCAGCACGTCGATCTTTGCCGGAGGCGAACACTGAACGGTCACCGTGCCGTTGTTCGTGCTTACATTCGAGACACCAGCAACCGACTCAACCGCCGAAATAGCCCCTGACTGGCTGTCTGCAGTTTCGATCTCCAACACCGCCTCGCCGCCCATTGATGATTGCAGTTCGCTGATTGGCCCCTGCGCCACAAGCTCTCCATCGCGAAGAATGCCAACCCGATCACAGACGGCCTCAACCTGGTCCAGGATGTGGCTTGAGAAAAACACCGTTGCGCCCCGGTCGACCTCCTCAAGAATGATTTTTCGCATCGTGCGGACGCCTTCTGGATCCAACCCGGATGACGGCTCATCCAAGATGATCAGCTCCGGATCGCCGATAAGGGCTGCACCGAGCGCCAACCGCTGTTGCATTCCCTTCGAGAAGCCACTGACCTTCCGGTCGATTGCCTCGGGAATGCCAACCCGCTCGACGATCGCTTCGAAGTCGATCGCTTCGGACGGCACACCCTTGGACTCGCGAACGAATTCGAGATGCTGTCGAGCGGTCAACCGACCGTACAGGTCGAGTCCCTCGGGCAACACGCCGATTCGGTCGCGGATCGCCTGACTCTCTTCGGTGGCGTCCATCCCGAATACTGTCGCCGTCCCGGCCGTCGGTCGAGCGAAATCCAGGATTATATTAATCGTCGTGGATTTTCCGGCCCCGTTTGGGCCGAGAAAGCCATACACCTCACCTGACTCAACCGATAAATTCACGCCATCAAGAGCTGTCAGCTCTCCATACTCCTTTCGCACGTTTTCAAGCCGAATCACAGACACAGTTAATCGCATAGTGCTACTCTCAAGAGATGAATAAGACTTTCAATTTCATCTGGAATGATCACTATAACCGATATGTTTGAAAAACTGCTCGAATGGCTTCCAAGCCAGGTTTTTGCGCCCGGCCATCGTTGAAGCGATCGAGATGAATCGGCCATTGAGTGCTGTCGCTGGTGGTGTTGCTGGGACGGCGGTCCTCTCGTTGCTCATGATTCTAACGGAGGTACAGACACGAAGTCAGATCGGAACGTTCGACGTGATCGCGCGGTTCGTCGGGCTCCCCGGAAAGGTGTTTGTCGGCTTCGCACTGTTCGTAGTGGCCGGTGTTCTGGCGTGGCCACTGTTGTTTGTCGCTCTCGAACAATCGATGGGTGGAGATCGAGATCCGGCAACGAGAGGCGTCTTTCTGGGACTTGTCCTCTGGGTTGTGTTCGTTATCACGGGCCGTGGCGATCTCGAACTCCCATTGCTGGTCGTCTTTGGGGCTCTGTCGCTCATTGCGCACATCGCATACGGATTCACCCTGGGTGTCGTCTACGCCAACCTCCGGGGAACTACTGCGTGAGAACCGTACACTACCAGTACCGTCATGGCCCTGTGATCACCACACCCCTTCCGTACCCACCAGAACAAATGAACAATAAATAAACTAAAAGTACGTAAAACACACAAATATTTCTACTATGGTCGTGTATTTTTTGAGAACCAGTCAGTGTCAGTTATGATCGGAAACGCTACCGTACCTGGGGTCGTCGTCAGTTGTTTCGTGCTGGGTCTTCTCTGTGTGCTGTTGGTCATCTCAGGCTGGCGCCCAGCCAGAACGCGTTCAGACGGGGGTGTTTCGACTGGAATGCCAACATCGTCAGTATCGACCAAACCGACGGGGTTGGGGCGGTGGCTGACGACGGTTGATCACAAGGATATCGGAATTTTGTACGCGGTGTTTGGGATTGCAACCGCCCTGTGGGGTGCGATCGATGCGATCATGATCCGGACGGAGCTGCTCACACCGACCGCAGGCCCCTGGGAACCAGGGACGTACAACGCGCTGTTCACACAACACGGGCTGACGATGTTGCTCTTTTTCGCAACGCCGGCGTTCTACGCGCTCGGAAACTACTTCATTCCACTCCTGGTCGGTGCCGACGACATGGCCTATCCACGGATCAACGCGATTGCGTTCTGGATACTCCCGCCGGCGTATCTGATCGTTCGGGCAGGATTGATCACGGAGGTGATTGCGAAGGGTCTCGCGCTCGGAGGCATCGACGTCGCCGTGTTGTGGGCGCTTGAACCACCGGCACTGGGCTGGACGCTCTACACCCCGCTCTCGCTGCAGTTAAAAAATCCACAGATCAATCTCCTGCTGTTGGGACTCCATCTCAGCGGCCTGGCGACCGTACTGGGGGCGATAAATTTCCTGGTGACGATCTTCACCGAACGCGCAAAATCGGTGAACTGGGCCACCCTTGATATCTTCACGTGGACGATGCTCACCGCAAGTTCTGTGATCCTGTTTGCGTTTCCACTGCTAGGCTCGACGCTGATCATGCTGTTGCTGGATCGCAATTTCTCGACGACGTTCTACACCGTTGATGGCGGTGGACCGCTCTTATTTCAGCATCTGTTCTGGTTTTTCGGCCATCCCGAAGTGTACATTCTCGTCCTCCCGGCGTTCGGGCTCGTCAGCCTGATACTGCCGAAGTTTGCGGGCCGGAAGCTGTTTGGGTTCAAGTTCGTGGTTTATTCGACGCTGGCGATCGGCGTGCTGTCGTTTGGCGTCTGGGCACACCACATGTTTACGACCGGAATCGATCCACGGATTCGAGCCAGTTTCATGGCAATCTCGCTGGCGATCGCGGTGCCGAGTGCGGTCAAGACGTTCAACTGGATGACGACGCTCTGGAACGGTGATATCAGACTGACCGCCCCAATGCTGTTTTGTGTCTCTGGCGTCGGCTATTTCATCATTGGCGGGGTGACTGGCGTGTTTCTGGCGTCAGTCCCCGTCGATCTACTCTATCACGACACCTACTACGTGGTCGGGCATTTCCACTTCATCGTGATGGGGGTGATCACGTTCGCAGCGTTTGCAGCCAGCTACTACTGGTATCCAATTCTCACCGGGCGAATGTACGACACGCTACTGGCGAAAGCCCACGTCTGGCTCAGCATAGTTGGCGTCTTACTCACGTTCGGCCTGCTGTTGTTGCTTGGTATACTCGGACTCCCACGCCGGTATGCCACGTATCCACAAGAGTACGCACTCATCCACCAGCTCGCAACGGCGGGCTCGTATCTGCTCTTGTTTGGCACCGTCATCTGGCTCTACAATATGGTCCAGTCCGCTCGCATCGGCCCGATCGTTCTCGATGCTGATGTGTGGAATCTCAAGCCAATCGATCAGTTTACCCCTGAATGGCAGTGGTTCGAAGAGCGACTCGAACAACGGCGAGCCGAACTCGGTGGCGACTAGGCGCTTTCGGGAACGGTTCCGGCCGTCACGTAGAATGGAATCGTTTCTTTCCGACTGTAGGCCTCGTTTTGCATCGCGGTGATGATTGCTCGGCCCATTGATCGCCACTCCGCCCGGAGCTGTTCGTACTCCTGGACTGTCATCCCGCCGGCGAGTAACGTCTCTCTCTGCTGTGCGAGCCGGGATGCCGTCGCCTTTCGCTTGGCCGCACGGATCGCTCGCTCATCGTAGGGCGGCTCAATCGTCCGAACGAGGGTGTATCGACGCGTGGCTATGTTTTCGAATCCAACGCCTTCGAACAGGCTGCGTGCCTCGCCTAACGTAACGTCAGTCGAAACGCCCTCGATGTACGCTGTCCGTGCGGTTCGGGTGAGTCGCGTTTCGGCAGCGACGGATGATTCGACGCGAACCTGGCTGTTGTCCGGCTCAATCGCACCAACGCGGTCGTTGCTACACCGCAGAAACTCCCTGAGCGCGCTCTCTGGGTCGGGGAGATTGATCAACAGTGCCTGACACACCACCAGATCGGCGATATTGTCTGCCATCCCGAGCGCCATCGCGTCGGATTGAACTCCGGCTCCGTCGACCGATTGTAACAACGACCGATCGCGATCAACGGCGACGACGGTGGCCGGACTCTCAGCAGAGAGGACACCACTGAGCTCACCAGTTCCTGCGCCAACGTCGACGATCAACTCGTGGCTTTCGAGCGCTAAGAGTTCGAGTGCGTCCCTCGAATCCTCCCACATCCCCTGACGCGTGTCTTCGAGATAGCTCGCGGAGAACCGTCGCACGAGTCTAGTTACGAAGGGTGCGAACCCGTTCGATGTTCCACTCGAACCCTTTCCCATCCTCCGACGGGGTCTCTAACACGAAGGGGATCGTTTCGAGTGCAGGATGATTGATGAGTGCGCGCATTCCCTCCTCGCCGATCTCGCCCTCGCCGATGTGGGCGTGTTCATCCTTGTGTGTGCCAAGCGCGTGTTTCGAATCGTTCAGATGGATACAGCGCAGGTGTTCGAGACCAACCACATCGTCAAAGGTAGCGATCGTCGTTTCGACGGCATCTGCCGAGGAGAGATCGTAGCCCGCAGCAAACGCGTGGGCCGTGTCGAGACAGACATCGAGTTCCTGCTCGGATTGTTCGAGCACGGTCGCGAGATGTTCGAACTCGCCACCGAGTTTCGTTCCGCTTCCGGCATCGCTTTCGATGAGCACGGTGACGTCGTCCGGAATTGATAGCCCATCAAGGACGGAAACCGCGTTTTCGAGGCCTGCATCGACGCCTGCGCCAGTGTGCGCACCGAGATGAACGTTGACGTATTCGATGTCGAGCGTGCTCGCTGCATCGATCTCGGCCTGCATGCTGGCGGCAGATTTCTCACGGAGGTCCGGTTTTGGCGTACAGAGATTCACCAGATACGAGCTGTGGATCACCCACGGCCCATCGAGCTCCGCATCAGTCTGGGTTCGGAACGTTTCAGCCTCCTGGGAACCGATATTGGGATCCTGCCACACCTGTGGAGAGTGTGTGAAAATCTGTCCACAGTTCCCACCAACATCGAGTTCGTTCCCGACGGCGTTGTCGACCCCGCCGGCGATTGAAACGTGCGCACCGACTCTGATCATATTCACAGTAGCCACTGCGCGCGGTTATCCGCTTCGTTGTGTGACGGTATCGGCCAGCGGATCGGTCCCCGATCGGTTCCAGGCGTCGGCGTCGAACTTTTCGTTCGCGATCGTGTGTGCTCGCTCCAGTTCCTCTTCGGTCCAGGCTCCCCTCTCCGCGTGTGCCCACTCGCCGAGTGCGGATTCAAGCGCACGCACGCAGTCTGCTCGATCGAGCGCAACGTGCTCGTCAATCCCGGTAATTCGAGATTCGACGGCCCCAACCGACGTTGCGGGCTCGACGAAACACGACCGCGTTCGCTCCGGTGTCGCCTGGTAGGTGAGCGAGCCGTGCTGAATCACGCTGTCGCGTCGTCGATATTGTGCGTTCCCGCTCACCTTTCTCCCGTCGTAGACGATATCGTGGGCGGGATGGATATCCCGGAGATAACACGCGGGTTCAAAGAGTGCCTCTCGTTGTTTTTCGGCAAAATCGGCTGGCACGCCCATTGAGGCACACGCCGTCAACAATGGCTGACAGAGCTGTTCATAACAGGTCATCAGATCGCCGGGCAGCTCGTCAGCCGGCGCAATGATCGAATAGGAGATGTCACCATACGCGTCGTGGTAGATCGCCCCGCCACCAGTGGGCCGTCTGGTGACGGTGATGTTCTGTTCAGAACAGTACTCCCAGTCGATCGTGTCTTCGTCCTGGTGGTAGCCTAGCGAGAGCGTGGCCGGCTCCCACTGATAGACGCGAACGGTCCGTGGACCGCCAGCAGCGGCGGTTTCGGCCGCGACCGCGTCCAGTGCCATACACATCGGCCCAGGGCGACTCTCTTCGGGGATGAGTCGCCACTCCGTGGCCTCGGTATCGAGCATGGAACGAATACGATGGCCCAGACAAAAACCCTCCTGATCGATCCACCCGCTTGCTACAGAATATTTTAGCGAGCCCTTTTCTGAACCGAGCCACTCCGTTCAGGTATGCAATCCAATGATGGATCCGAGACACCGATCCAGAAAACTGGAACGACGACAGTCGGCCTGGAAACAGCCGATGGCGTCGTCCTGGCTGCTGACCGGCGTGCCAGCCTTGGTGGGAGGTTCGTCTCGAACAAACAGGCCATGAAAATCGAGAAAGTCCATCCGTCGGCCGCGGTGACGATGTCTGGTTCCGTTGGTGGTGCGCAGTCATTCATCCGCCAGCTTCGCTCGACGGCGGATCTGTACGAGGCTCGTCGTGGCGAGCTGATGGGGATGGATGCGCTCGCACAAACTGCCGGTCGCCTTCTCCGCGGCACTCGTTCGATGCCTGTGCTGGGCGGCGTTGATGAAGATGGCCCGCGAATCTTCTCGATCGATCCAGCGGGTGCCGTCACTGAAGCGCCCTACACGGCCAGTGGCAGCGGGATGCAACTCGCGATCGGCGCGCTCGAAGGGCGGTTCGAGGAGGGCCTTTCCATGGATGACGGCGCTATCGCCGCCGCAAACGCAGTCGAAAGCGCGACCGAACGAGATACCGCAAGCGGTAATGGTATCACCGTTGCGCGTATTACCTCCGAAAACGTGATGATCGACTCGTACACGGAGTCTACGGAGGTGGCCTAATGCGGGGACAAGACGATCGGCAGGCGTACGATCGCGGGACGAGCCTCTTTTCGCCCGACGGTCGCTTATACCAGGTCGAATACGCCCGGGAGGCGGTTCGTCGTGGCGGGGCAAGCGTTGGAGTTCGTGCGACCGATGGCGTCGTTCTCGCCGCCGAACGACGCATTCGCTCGCCACTGCTCGAACCACGCAGCATTGAAAAGCTCCACAAAATCGATGAGCACAACGGTGTTGCCAGCGCGGGCCACGTTGCAGACGCTCGACAGCTCGTCGAAGAGGCGCGCCAGACCGCACAGATCGAACGCCTCAGCTACGACCAGCCGATAACGCCCGAACAGCTCACCAGCGAGATCAGTGAACACATCCAGGAGTTCACTCAGGCCGGCCACACCCGCCCGTTCGGCGCAGCCCTGCTCGTCGGTGGCTACGTTGACGGCCGCCCACAGCTCTTCGAGACGGATCCGTCGGGCACCTCCTACGAGTGGCAGGCAATCGCCATCGGTGGCAGCAGCGACGAAATCGAATCGACGCTTGAGACGGAGTACGACCCAGAGGTCGACACCGACGAAGCGGCCGAACTCGCCGTTTCCGTACTGCTCGATGACGACGATGATTCGATGGACGCAGAGAACGTTTCCGTCGCCGTGATCGACGACGAAGGCTTTCGGACGCTCGATCGCGACGCCGTCGAAGCGCTCGTCTGATCAGCTCCCACTCGTTTCTGTGACCGAGACGACGGTCGTATCCTCGCCAACCAGCAACGCGAGCTCGTCGTCATCGATAGAGGTTGTCACCTGCACACACCAGGGATCATCGCTGAGCACGCGCTCTCCCCACTCGGTGCCGACGTTCCACAGCGGTCGATTCTCAAGGCTTTCTCCGCGTTCGTAGTAAAACGAAACGACGGCGGGATGATTGAGCACGGTCGCGGTCACCGGACAGTCGATCTGATAGCCACACCGCGTACAGGAGCAGTTGACTTGCGCGCGTTCACGCTCACCGACGGATCGGTGGTTCATCGTCGCCTGTGCGGTTGCCCCACACGTCGGACAGAACCCATCGCAGAGCGTGTTGATCCGATGGCGATAGAGCCGGTTGACGGCCGTTGGAATCGTGTCGTCCGTGTGGGTGCGGTGACCTCCTGGTGGAAATGACAGTCGGAGGAGGCTGGCGTCACAAGACGAACACTGCACTGTGACGGTGTTGTCGTGAGTCCGTGCCTCCAGCGTGTGTGTTCCACAGAACGGACAGGGGTCGTCGATCGCCGTGGGTGACCGATCGATGCTTTCGGTGAACGCACCGGATTCGATCGCCCGTGCAACCCGGACGCCGGCGTCGGTCAGCGTATAGCCATGCTCCGTTTCCCGGAGATAATGGCCCGTAAGCTGCCGGAGATGATAGGCAAATCCGGCAGTTGTGTCGGCCTCGGTTGCCTCGGCCAGCGCGGAAAACGATCGCGTTTCGGGGCCGTCGTCGTAGAGCGCTTCAATCACCGCCGTCCGCTGTTCGTTTCCAAGCGGCTGGAACGCTTCACTCGATGAGCGGGTCTCACCCATTGGATTTCATTGGTGTTCAGGCTGGTTAAACCGAACGGGCCCGATCGTAGGCGAGTTCGCTGGCCACCGTCTCGGCTGTCGTTTCGTCGCCAAACCGCTCGGTGAGATGCAGCGCAAGATCGATACCGGAAGTGACACCGCCGGCGGTGAGCACGTCGTCCGCATCAACAAACCGGTCCTCGCTCACGGTGATGGCATCGAACGCCTCCAGATCCCTTTTTGCAGTCTCGTGTGTCGTCGCCGTTTTTCCATCGAGCAAGCCCGCGTGCGCGAGAACCATCGCCCCAGTACACACCGACGCAATTACGGTCCCGTTCCCGTGAAGCTGGACGAGTCGGTCGCCGAGCGCGCCGTCTTCGACCTGCACACGAACGCCACCCTCGTCGTCGCTCCAGCCGCCACCCGGAACCACGACCACGTCCGGAGTGCCCAGCGTCGCCTGTGGCTCGATCGTCGTGCCGTGATTCGCTTGAATTGGGGCCGTCGAATCGAGCCCGACGACTGTCGGTTCGATCGATGCACCAGTTCGCTGAGCACACGAAAACACCTCATACGGTCCGAGAACGTCCAGCTCGTCGACTCCATCGAACAAACAACAGTGGATAGTTGTCCCAGTCATCGCCATAGCATCAGCGAGACCCGACAAATAGCTGTCGGCACCCTCGATCGTCGATCCCGGTTTCGCGGCCGTGTGACGTGCGACGACGCATCGATGACTGGTCGTGATCGACGGCGATTGTCGAATCCCGCAGCGATGGCGAACGGGGGACGAGTGGGACTTCTCAGAGCCACCAGAGGTCTCGGTCTCTGTCCGCCAACCATTCTTTCGCATCCGCGATACTCGTCAACGTTACTGTATCTCTTGCCCCACCACCAACGGCGATGACGGGCGCGTTCGTGTCGGTGCTCAATTCACGAATTAAATTCTCGATGCGGCCTTGAGCTGACGATTTGAACCAGTTTTTTACGGTGTCGACTTGCTTCGTGTGTCCGCCAACGACCCCTTTTCGTGCGAGCTTTTCAATGATATCGAGTTTCAGTTTATCATCTCCTTTCATTATAGTCTCCTCGGCATTCATTTCCACAAAACCCCACAGCATAACTCTGTTGGATTGAAACCACAGAGAAACTAATTTCAGACAACGGATTTATTATGGTACGGAGTGTAGAAGAGAATAGCCCATGGCAGCCAAAACCACCACCGACGAAAATTTTGCAGAGGACAGAGCACTCACGGACGCACTCGGTGGACACTCCAAAACAAAGATTCTTGCCGTAATGATTGGGGACCACACTCAGGACCTCACCGCCAGCGACATCGCACGCATGGCTGGGATCGAACGATCGACGTTTTACGATCACATTGATGAGTTGCTTGACTATGGTCTGATCAAGATCACCCGCGATGCTGGCAACAGTACGATGTATCAAATTAACAAAGAGAGCGAAGCCGCCCAGGCCTTGACGAAGTTCGAGTGGGATCTGCTCGACGCACTCGACAACGAGGGAGAACCAGACGCCCGCGTGGACGAACGCGAAACGTAGCCCGAATAACAGCTCACAGTACCAGCAGACGTTCGATTCCACTGCGAATTCCTGCGGAATCGAGTCGTTCAGTTAAATGCCGGCAGATCGGGATCTTCGAACTCGAAGCGAACCGTGTCGCCGTTGCGGATCGTGCTCTGACTGGTGAGCTGCTGAGAGCCATCGGTGGAGGTTCGAATAGCAACCGTATCCGAGCGAAGTCGGTCGCCCTTCAACAGTGCTGGACGAATCTGCGGGCCACATTCGCGTTCCAGCGCCTCAACGATGTCAACAGGCGTCGCATCATCCGGAATCTCAACGCTCGATCGCTCAACCCCTGTTCGCACGGTTAGCACGCCGTTCAGTTCGACCCGCACACACATACACCACTGTAGGAGCTCCTGGATGAAATAATTTACTCACGATCGAAAAACTCGTTCCCGAGAGATTGCACGGATCTCAGTCCGTCTGCTCACTGTCCTCGTTCTCATCCCGGAGATGTGGGGGCATGAGCAACCGTGGATGGCCGACCCAGAACTGCATCTGGGCGATGAGCCCAAAGAAGTTACCGAGAAGGATGCCGCCGACCACGACCGGTTTCACAATCGCGTCGATCTGCACCCCGAAGATTGTGCTTAACACACCCTCTAACCCCAACCCAACAGCGAATACAACGACGCCGAACATGAATCCGATCCCGGCCATTGGAAAATTTCTACCAGTCAATTTGAACGTTGTAACACCAAGAAATGTTTTTTCGATTGTCACTGGAGGAGAAGATCTCGTTCCGGTCCAGACCTCGTAGATGCGAACTGGAAGCCATATCGCAATTATTACGCCAATTAGTAGAACGATAGCTGAGCCAATTGGGCTTTTATCTGCCATCTATTTTTAGTATCTAATATCTTAACATAAACTAATCGAATGAAGCGCCTTCGAAACGACAACCGAATCACTGGACCGAGAGAGCAGATTTCCACCACAAAATTCGCCACAACCCGTCGGTTTGCTGTAGCGTCCGCTGGGCGTCCATACGACCGATTTTTATGGTGGTAAACATAAATCCGATACATGCCTGCGGAAGCCTATGATGTAATCGTCGTCGGTGGTGGGACGGCGGGGGCATTTGCTGCAGCGACTGTTGCCAGCGAGGGGCTGTCGGTTGCGCTGTTAGAGCGCAAGAGCGAGGACGAGCGGGGGCACATAGCTTGTGGCGATGCCGTCAAAGGAAAAAGTACGTTTCCGGACACGATCGATCTCGACTACCTCCGTGAGGAGTCATTCACGAACGAATCGATCACGAGTGCCCGGTTCGAGAATCCACAGAGCGGCGAATCGCTCGATTTCGGCTTCGGTGGCGTCACTGGAGCGGTTGTCGATCGCAAACGCTACGGCGAGGTGTTGCTCGAAGAGACTGATCGCCAAGGTGCTACTATCAACTACGACACGGTCGTCCACGACGTCATTCAGGACGATCGCGTTCGTGGTGTCAAAGCAACGCGCAACGGCTCGGTCACCAACTACGAGGCAGAGATCGTCATCGATGCGGCCGGTGCGCTCTCGTTGCTCCAGGACAAGGCTGATTTCTCAGAGTCCACCTTCGACACCAACGTCAACTACACGCAGTTCTGCTCGGCGTATCGCGAAGTCATTGAGCTAGATGAGCCCGTCGACTGGGCCGACACGCTCGTTTTCAAACCTACCGAAGAGCTCGGCTACCTCTGGTATTTCCCACGGTCGGCCACGGAAATCAACGTCGGGCTCGGCTTTCAGATGAACAAACCGCCGATGAAACTTGTCGAGGTGCTCAAAGACGATCTCAAAAAGCGCGCCGAGTTCGCTGGCGCGCGCGTGAAAAACAAACTCGGTGCGGCGCTCCCGACCCGGCGGCCGTATGATTCTGCTGTTGCCCCTGGCTATCTCGCCGTCGGCGATGCGGCTGCCCACGTCAACCCAATCACGGGTGGTGGAATTCCTGGTGCTGCAAACGCCGGTTACTGGGCGGCTAACGCCGCAATTGCGGCCATCGAGGCGGGTACGCCCGACGACGAAGACGCGCTCTGGGAGTACAACCACCAGGTGATGACCGGTTTCGGCAAGCGATTCGCCGCCATGGATCTGTACAACATCTGGGGGAGCGGCACGGAACTCGACGAGATTCTCGACGTGGTCACGAAGCTTCCAGCCGAACATTTCGCCGAAACCGTGGCCAAAAGCGGCTCAACGGCGATGGGCATGGCCACGAAGGTCAAAACGGCGGTCAAGACGTTTGGTCACTGGGGCATGCTGTACGATCTCCACCGCGTCAACCAGAAAGCAACCGAGTTGAAGACAATCTACGACGACTATCCGACGACTGCGAGTGGACTGGCCGACTGGCAACAGCGCCGTGACGACGTCCTGGACGAGGTGTATGAAATCACGGGTGCAGATCCGAAATACTGACACCCATCACCACGCCTTCGTGCGATTGTCACTCGATGGACGGCACTCGCATCCACAACCCCTTTTTTCGCTCCACCCGAAAGACTCGTGCATGACTGCTGATTCAACTGGCGCTCCACAGAGCGGCCGTACCATTCAGTCGCTGCCACCGCTTGGTCTCGGCACGTGGCAGAACGATGACTCCGACCAGTGCTCTGAGAGCGTAAAACAGGCGCTTGAGCTGGGCTATCGACACATTGACACCGCACAAATTTATCGCAACGAGGCCGCTGTCGGTGCTGGCATCGAACAGGCCGCCGTCGATCGGGAGGATATCGTCCTGGCGACAAAGGTGTGGAACGACAATCTCGCTCACGATGACGTGATCTCTTCAACCGAGGAGAGCCTCGATCGACTCGGGGTTGCGTACGTCGATCTGTTGTACGTCCACTGGCCGGTCGACAGTTTCGACCCGGAGACGACGCTGTCGGCGTTTGCCGAGCTCCAAGAGCGAGGGCTGATCAAGCACGTGGGACTCAGCAACTTCACTCCCGAACTGCTAGACGCGGTCCAGGAGACTGCGCCCGTGGAGATCGACGCCGTTCAGGTTGAGTGCCATCCGCTGTTACAACAAGACGCACTCAGAGAGTACTGTGCGCGCCACGACATCGAGCTGGTGGCGTACTCTCCGCTCGCACGCGGCGACGTTTTCGACATCCCAGAACTCACCAACATCGCCGACGCGCACGGCGTCAGCGAAGCGCAGGTTAGCCTCGCCTGGCTTGACGCCCACGACGTCTGCTCGATTCCCAAGGCGACGGGTCGCGACCACATCGTCGACAACTTCGCGGCAACGTCGCTATCGCTTACTCAAGAGCAAGTGGCTACGATTGACGCGATTGACCACGAAAAGAGACTGGTAGATCCATCGTTCGCTCCCAGCTCCTGGTAACCCGCACAACCCTTAACCAGGATTCGCACAAACGACCGCCATGGAGTTTACGCAAACCAACGCTGTCGGTGCGCTCGTCGTGTTGTTGGCACTGCTGATCGGTGGGACGATTTCGAGTCCAATGGGGACCTCCCTCTCGCTGATGATCAGTGCAGGTCTGCTCGTCTTTGGTGTGCTGGTGTTCTGGATTGGCGTCCAACACGGCGAGTATCGGGCAACGCACTGAAAAGTTGCGGATCTTGAGTAGGCAGTTTTGTTACGGTGGTTCGTGCACCACCACCATGACCAAACTCGACCGTTCTTCCGAGTCGCTTCCTGTAGATATTGATCTGCTTCGACTGCTGTTTGTGACGCCAAACGGCGTCGTGCGCGCGGAATCGATAGCAGGTGCTGAGACAAGAACAGCCATCAATGACGGCGTCGAGATCGACGAACGGGTTCACTGGCAGACTGCGCTCGGTGACACTGTCGCCGATGCCCCAAATCGAACGCTGTCGCTACAGCCAGATATACAAACTTTCAGACAGTTTCCGTTCGCTAACAACTGCGGCGGACTGGTCTGCACTGTCAGCGTTCCGGATGGGACACCCTGGCCTGGCGATCCACGGGGTGTGCTTCGACGGTACGCACACACCGTGACAGAACGCGGCCTTCGCCCGACTGTTGCACTCGAAAGCGAGTTCCACCTGATTCGCGACGAATCAGATGCCGACGACGACTCACGCAACGAGGAGGCTGTCCCACTCACATCTCACGAGTTCGTCACAGCCGTCAGGTCGGGGCTTGACCAGCAAGGGATCTCCGTTGCGGAGTATCGTCCAGAGTGGGGAACGGACGAACACGTGCTCTCTCTCGGTCGTGTGCCAGCACTCACGGCGGCTGACCAGCAGGTGTTTGCAGAAGAAACGATTCACTCGATTGCGGCCAATCGTGGCTTTTCGGCGACAATGTTGCCCTATCCAACGAAAGCGGCGACCAACGGCTGTCGGATCAGGCTCTCGCTTGGAGACGAATCGAATGATCGGTTTGCATCGTCTGGCCGACCGAGTCGACTGGCGCACGCATTTCTCGCCGGCGTACTCGATCACGCCCGCGGACTGCTCGGACTCACAACCGGGACCGTAAATTCCTATGCACGATTTCATCCTGCGGGTGATGGCCCAACGCACGTCTGCTGGAGTCGTGACGATCGGCGAGCTCTCATTCGACTTCCTGCCCAGCTGCCGACTGAGAGCACAGCCCTCGAACTCGAATTCAGGGGCGCAGATCCAACGATGAACCCGTATCTGGCGATTGCAGGGTTGCTGCGGGCAGGAATTGACGGCATTGAACGAAATCTCACCCCACCACCACCGATCGACGCCCCCCATAACACCGGGCGTGATTCCGAAACGGCTCCCGGTGATCGACTCCCAGCAACGATGATCGAGGCCCTTACAGCACTCGAATCGGACCCAATTATCACTGACGTGCTCGGAGAGACACTCACCGACTGCTATCTCGCAGTAAAACGTCGGCAGTGGCAGGCCTTTACCGAGGCGACTGCCAGGTGGGAACGCGAACGATTCAGCCGGGTCTACTGATCACACTCCAGCGCCGTCTTCTGACAGCCCGAGAATAAGTGCCCCAGCTGCCATCGTCAGCGACGCCACACCGGCAATCGGGGCAGGGATGGCGCTTGAGACGGCGACACCCAGTATCAGTGCGGTGCTCGCAGCGATGAGTACTCCACCGGCTCCGATGCGTGAGAGTAGGTTCGACATTACTGTACACTCTTCACTTCGGACGTATAAGCGTCACCAAATTGATTCGACATCAGTGTCGAGAGGGTTTTGGCGATCGACTGGCTGGTATCAGTATGGACGGTCAGGAGCGACAACGTCTGCAGACAATTGCTGCGTATCAGTTCGGTGCTGGGGCGGGAACCACACTCTTTCCCGACGACGAGACGCTGTCAGTCCTGCGAACCTCTTCGGGACGTCCCCAGCAGATTTCGGCCCCCACCGGCGAACGGCTCGTTTCTTACGGTGTCGATGGTCGGTTCACGCTGGGGGTCGCCGGCGGGCGTCGGCTGTTTGGAGCACTTGGTGGGCCGGCCGTCGCGGTCGGAACCGAATCGATCCCGTTCGTCACGGAGGGAAAAAACGCGTTCGCAAAGTTCGTCCAGCGGGTGGACCCGACCATTCGCCCGGGCGACGAAGTGCTCGTCACCTGCGATGAGTCCTTACTCGCCGTTGGGCGTGCCGAACTCGGTGCCGAGGCGATGGATGCGTTCGAGACGGGCGTTGCGGTCTCCGTTCGCGCCGGCAATCCAGCCTTGCGTGCCGACTGAGAGCAGTATGTTTTTGGCACTCCCACCGCTCGGGATAGATATGTTTGGTGGAGGCGGTCTCGATCCGCGAAAGATGCAACAGATGATGGAACAGATGGGGATCGATACGGACGATATCGACGCCGAGGAGGTCGTTATTCGGACGGCCGACGAAGATCTCGTCTTTTCGAACCCAGAGGTCCAGCGCATTTCCGCACAGGGCCAGGAAACTTACCAGATCGTGGGTGAGCCAGACACCCGTGCCCCATCCGAATCCGCAGACGATGACGAGTCGATTCCGCAATCTGATATCGACATTGTCGCAGAGCGAGCAGGTGTGAGCGAGTCTGACGCCAAAAACGCGCTCGAAGCAGAAGACGGCGATCTCGCCGCGGCAATTGCTCGCCTCGAGTGATTCGCCTCGTTTCCGACAACCGGGAGTATCTGCTTTCGCCCGGTGAAACCTTAGAAACTGATCTGGGCGTCCTTGAGGTACCTGATGGCGTCGAACCCGGTGACATCGTCGAGACGCATCTCGGGACTGAATTCACCGCACAAGCACTTCGCGGGCCGGATCTGTTCACCCATTTCGACCGAACGGGTGCCCCGATGATGCCCCGGGATATTGGCCTCGTGATGGGCCACACTGGCATCAGCGATGGCGATCGCGTGCTCGATGCCGGCACCGGCACTGGTGTGTTAAGCGCGTATCTCGCCCGCGCCGGCGCGGAGGTAACGAGCTACGAAACCGATCCGGAGTTCGCCGATGTCGCTCGTGAGAACATGGCGATGGCCGGCGTCGCAGACGCCGTGACGATCAGAACGGATGATGTGACGCAGGCGCTCGATACGCTCGTTGCAGAACCCCCCTTTGATTGTCTCACGCTCGATACTGCGGATGCGTCGACGGTCGTCGAACAGGCTCCGCAGCTGTTGGTTCCCGGCGGGTTCGTCGCCGCCTACGTTCCGTTCGTGGAGGGGACCCGAGACGTGGTCGAAGCGGCGCGCGAAGCAGGATTGCAGTCGATCGAGACGTACGAAACGATTCAGCGGACGATGGACGTTGGCGAACGAGGCACTCGCCCACAAACGGCCGGCGTCGGTCACACCGGCTATCTCGTTTTCGCACGGCGCTGAGGGTTATTCTTCAAATACGAGATAGCCAACTTGCTCGGAAACGTGTGCCGTCTCGGAGTCACGGCTGGTCTCTTCTTCGGCCATGAGTGCAACACTTTTGCCAGTGAGATTCATCCGCCTGAGTCCCACAGTATTTCCGCCGATGGTGGTTTGCATACACGCGACGAACACCGGTTGTTCGTAGGATCGATCGAAGTTCACGGTCGTCCAGCCATCATCCACGGCAACAACCCCAAGCTCTGCGGGCCTCTTCCCGATCGCGTTGGTTGCCGGTTCGATGGCGATGTAGCCGATCGATTCGGTTTTGTGCCCTCCAAAGCGCTCGGATTCTTGCAAGCGAACGTCGAAGCCAGAGCGAGAGACGCTCCGGACTCGTGTGACGATTGCCTGTCCGCCTTGGACAGTTTCAGCCTGACAGAAAACGAGCGGCGTGATGTCGAAGCCGTGGTCGAATGAGACTGACTGCCAGCGGTGATCGGTGACAGTCCGTCCAGCCTCGGCGTATCGACCGTTTTCTACTTCGTGAACGCCAGCATCAATCGTCACGTGAGAGGCTGTCTCCTCCGTCTGCACCACTCTAGGCTACTACCCGCTCAAGACGATGGGAGAAAGAATTCGGAATATTGTCCATTACTGCTAACAGGTATCGGAGTAGCCTGTAATCAAAATGTCGGTTTATCGGACGAATGAGCTGACTGGGGGACGACTGTCAGTGGTCGTCTTCCCGCCAGCGGTGTTCACATTCAGTACAGATGAAAAATCGTGTTTCGGACTCGTCAGCGGACCGGATCTGTTGCATGTAGTAGTACGCCCGGTCGTTTTCACACTCCGGACAGACGACAGACGTCGTTGGAAGTCCTTTGTCTTCGGCGTCGCTCACGTCGATGATCCCGCCGTCCTCTTGCTGTTCTGTAGTGATCATCGCAGCTTCCTCGGCTTTGTCGCCCCCCGTTTCAAATCCACAGGAACGACACTTCCAGATCCCGCCATCTTTGTGCATAATCGAGCCGCACTCGTCGCAGAACTTCATATCAGTCAGCAGTTGTTCGGACTGTATAAACGCCTGGATTGTGTATCTTGGACCGACAGAGCAACATCGCTGTCGGTGGATTGGTACCAATGCACACTGAAGCAGGTAGTAGTGGACAGCAATCTGGTGGTTTCAGTATTTATGGCTCGGTGCACAACGTTTCCTCCGGTGGTACTGATGGCTGATACGACGCGATTCAAGGACGATCTCAGTCGGGGAGACGTTGCCAGATATCTTCGCGATATCGCTGCCGAGTTCGATGACGAGTCGTCCCCGATGCGAGTGACAGTGGGGAACAAGGAGGTGACATTGCAGCCGTCACCGACGATCGACTGCGAAACAGAGATAACAGAGCGGTCGCGGATGATCGGCAAGGACAACCAGACGATAACGTTGACGCTCTCGTGGGCACCAGACGAAGACTAGGCGGATATTGCCGTGTTTTTCCGATTCCAGTATCGTTTTACGCGCTCTTTTAGTACCTGTTGTATGTCAGCTTTCGACACGGTGATGTCATCGGATCGTCGACTCACCGGCCTTCTCAGGGCGGGGATTGCACTCATTGGTCTCAGTCTCGGCGTAGTGCTTGGCTGGGCGTTGTTCGTATTTCTTCCAGGGAGGCGAACCGTGTTTGGGGTGGTACTCGTTATCCTCTCGGGCGTCTTCGCTGGACAGCTCGCCAGCCGCATTGTCGGCGGATTGTTACCGACGTACACCGTCGCAGAGGTAACAGTTAGCGGACCGATCACCAGGGACGGACTGTACGGTTCGATGCCAACGGGCTCACAGACGGCCGGTGCGGATGCAATCGTCGAGCAGATCGAACGCGCCGACGCCGACCGTGCCGTCGAGGCGCTGATCGTTCGGTTGAATACGCCCGGTGGAGAGGTTGTTCCGAGCGAAGATATCCGGAACGCTGCGTCATCATTCGATGGGCCGACGATCGCGTATGCGACCGACACCTGCGCAAGCGGCGGCTACTGGATTGCCAGTGGTTGTGACAGCATCTGGGCACGCGAAGCGACGCTGATCGGTTCGATCGGCGTGATCGGCTCTCGCGTGAACGCGAGCGACCTCGCAGACCGGCTCGGACTCAGCTATGAGCAGTTCACTGCCGGGGAGTACAAAGACGCGGGTACGCCACTCAAGTCGCTTGACGACGACGATCGTGCCTATCTCCAGGGACTCATCGACGACTATTACGACCATTTCGTCGAACGTGTTGCAGCTGGTCGCGAGCTAGATGCGGCGGCCGTTCGCGACACCGAAGCGCGCGTGTATCTCGGCGCAGATGCCGTCGACCGCGGTCTCGTCGATCATCTCGGCACGCGGGATGCGCTCCTTACGGAACTCGAATCGAAACTCGATCGCCCCCCTGTCGTCGAGGAGTTCACCCCCGAGTACGGACTTCGTGATCGGCTCCAGAGTGGGGTGCTGGCAACGGCGTATGCACTCGGTGCCGGGCTGTCTGGTCGGTACGGTGACGCGTTCGACATTCGGCTATAAGCTTTTGTTTCGGTAGATCCTCTTCTCGCACGTGAGTACGCTGGTCGTCTGTGTCGACCGAGACGGTGATTTCGCCATCGAGCAGCCGGTGGTCGGAGAGGAATCACTGTTCGAGTTGTTGCGAACGGCCGGCCTTGAGGATCCCGAGGACAGTCGGGTCAACTGTCTTCTCGAAACCGTTCGCGTCGCCCGCTCGCTGTCGGATTCGTGTACGCAGGCGGTTCCAGTCGTCGTTTCGGGTGCGGGCGAGTCCGTTGGGGTTGACCGTGCAATCGCAACACAGCTTGACGATCTCGTAACGGAGTTCGAGCCAGACGCGGCCGTCGTTGTCGTTGACAGCGTTGCCGACGAGCTCGCCGTTCCAGTTGTCGAAAGCAGACTCCGTGTGGATGCGGTCGATCGCGTCATCGTCCAGCAAGCCCGCGACATCGAATCGACCTACTATCTCCTCAAACGCCTCATCGTGGATGAAGAGCTGCGCCGGACGCTGTTCACCCCAATTGGGGCCGTGCTGTTGGCGATGCCAGTGATTCTTTCAGTCACCAACACGATGACGGTCGCCGTTGCCGTCATCACAGCCACTATTGGTGGCTACTTACTTTATAAAGGCATGGGCCTGGATGACGCGCTCGCCAGGGTACCAGCAATCGTTCGGTCGGCGTTTTACTCCGGCCAGGTGTCGTTCGTCACGTACGTTGTGGGGGCTGGACTGGCACTCATTGGCTGTTTCCTGGGCGCAATCGCGGTTCAGGAGTATGAACCAGGCCTCTTCATGGCGGTTGCGTTTCTCTTCAACGCGATCCCGTGGCTCACCCTCGGTGCGCTAACGGCCACGACTGGTCGGCTGTTCGACGGGCTGTTCGGCCACGAACAGGTTCGTGCGACGCTGTTCAACGCCCCGTTTGCCATTCTGGCGCTCGGCCTGGTTGGCAGGGGATTCAGCGCATTTTTGCTAGAGAACCAGGCAATGATAGCGCCGCTGATCGTTCCGTCGATGGCAATCGGCCCACTCACCACGACGTCGGTCAGATTACTCGCCCGCACGCGGCTGCTCGTATTCGTCTTCGCTGGTGTGTTTGTCAGTCTGCTCGGCGTCGTGCTCACGTCCCGGGTCTACACGCCGTCGAATGGCAGTTCTACTGAGTGACGCACTGACTCACAGATCTGCGTGTGATTCGAGAAATCCAACGAGCAGGTCGTTCGCGTGGGCTGCGTTCTCGACTCTCGCCATGTGTTTTCCATCGATCGGTTCGAACGTGCCACGTGGAAGCGCAGCTGCCAGCTCTCGGCCGGCATCGACCGGCACCACCGGATCTGCGGAGCCGTGAACGATGAGTGCGTGCTGATCGATTTCGTACGGGCGATCGAGCGAAAATGCTTTCATTGCCGCCAGCTGGCCGTCACGAATCTCCCCCGTCGCGTCGTCACGCTCTCTCCAGCGCCGAATCTGTGCGTTGATTTCGGGTGCCTCCGTGAGCGCCTCCCGGTCGAGACACGGATCGAGCGCACGCTCATCATTTGCACACAGCGTTTCGACTGCGTCAGTGTTGATTGTGTCTCCCGATAGGGGAGTCCCGAACAACGCGAGGCTTTTGGCTCGACCAAACTCCCTGGCGTATTCGAGTGCCACCATCCCTCCCAGTCCAGCTCCGACGAGTTGGACGCGCCTTGCGCCATGGTCTGCGAGCACCGCTGCCAGGTCGTCGACAAATTCGGCCACCCTTCTGCTGGGGCCACCGGTTGACGCCCCGGTGCCGCGGTAATCGAATGCCAGCGTTTCGAACGGTCCAGCGAGTGCTGGTTGTTGGAAAGCCCACTGCCAGACGCCAAACGCCAGATCGTTCACAAAGACGACCGTCGGCCCGCTTCCCGTCGTTTCGTATCGGAGCTCGCCATCATCAGTCTGCACCCGTGGCATAGGGCTCACTGCACGTTCAACTTCTGCTCAAGTATCGACGGTGCGTCTTCAAGCGCAGCTTCGAGCGCGGAAACGTCCGGGCCGCCTCCCTGTGCAAAGTCCGGTGGGCCACCACCACCACCACCGACCCGGGCTGCCAGCTCGCTAACCACCTCGCCGGCATTGACTCCCACGTCGTCCGGAACGGCGACGACAAACTGTGCGCTGTCACCACCGCTCGCGAGGACGGCCACCGTGTTGTCGTCTGCAATGGCGGTTGCCGTCGCTCGGAGCTCGTCAACGTCGCCATCGATGCGCTCGATGACGGCCGTCGTTCCGTTGCCATCAATCGTAATTTCCTCGGTTGCACTGCCTGAAGCGCGCAGCTCGGCCAGCTCTTCTTTGAGCGACTCGATCCGCTTTCCACGGGCTTTCCACTCCTCGAAAAATCGCTCTGCCGTTTCGGGGACGCCTGCGGGTGCCACATCCAGCACGTCTGCGGCGGCCGCCAGATCGGATTCCGTTTGCTGTACTGCCCTGATGGCGGCATCACCAGCTCCAAAGACGATTCGCTCGACCCCGTCCTGGACGCGTTCAGTGCCGAGAATCTTGATACAGCCGATGTCACCGGTTCGATTGACGTGCGTTCCGGCACAGGCCTGAACGTCATCGCCAACGTGAATCAGGCGGACGTTCGATCCTGGCGGAATGCCACCCTGATAGATGTCGAAGCCATACTGCGATTCGGCAACGTTACGGTCCGGCCATTCCTGCACGACCGGGATGTTCTGCTGGACGATACGGTTAGCGAGCAACTCGATTTTCTCCCGGTCGGCGCGATCAATTCGCCGATAATGGGTCACGTCGAAACGCGAACTCTCAATGCCTTTCTGTGCACCGGCCTGTCGGATGTGGTCGCCGAGAACTTCTCGTGTCGCATGTCCGATGATATGGGTCGCGGTGTGGTGGGCCATCAGCTGCCGGCGTCGCTGTCCATCGAGCTGTCCGCTGACGAACTCACCCTTCCCGGGATCGCCGTTCGTCCGGTGGAGAATCACATCATCGGTGCGCTGGACGTCGAGCACGTCGACTGAACTGTCATCCGTGCTCAGGCTACCATGATCTGCGGGCTGGCCTCCCCCTTCCGGGTAGAACATGGTCTGATCGAGCACCACATCGTACCCCTCTTCTCGTTCGATCACGTCGAGGACGACCGCCTCGAACTGCATCCGATCCTGGTCGTCGTAGTAGAGCCGCTCGGTCGGTGGCAGCTCGCTGATTCGATCGTCGACCGACGTGGTGGCCGTCGAAGTCTCGCTTTTCGCCTCACTCTCTGAGCTGTCGGTATGGCGTGCGGCAACCCTCGCGAAGAAATCCTCCGGAACGGACACTGCAGCGCCCTCTTCCGTGGCGATCTCTGCGACCATATCGGGTTGGAGGCCGTGTGAATCGTACAGCTCAAGGAGCTGTGCCGTCGAAATCGGCGCATCCCTGTCGGCGTGTTCTCTGGCGAGCTGTCGAACCCGTCGCCCGCCTCGCTCTAGCGTTTCGGCGTATTTTTCGAGCTCGGTCCGAACGATCTCCCGTATCGTATCGCGGTTCGTGTAGCCGAGTCGATCTGCCTGCATATCGACCAGCTCGTCGATCGGTGCACTCACGCCGACCGTATCTGCCAGACGCTTCGTTCGGCGCAACACCATCCGAACGAGATAGCCCGACTCAACGTTGCTCGGAACGATCCCATCGCCGAGCATATACGCCAGGGTCCGAGAGTGATCTGCGATCGCGTAGATCGTCTCTAACGGCTCCATCAGCCCACTCAGCCGGTCGACATCCACACCGAGCTCAGTTGCGATCTCGGCTCTAGCGCTCTCCATATCCTCTGCCTCTTCGATATCAAGTGCGCCTGCAAGCGCGGCTGCCTCGTGGACCAACGTCGCCTCAGTTTCGCTGAGCTCAATCCCGGCGTTCGATTTGAGGTAGTCGATCATTTCGGGATACACCGCCTCATACACCGTGGGCGTCCCCTGGCTTACCCACGTCCAGCGCTCTAACCCGTAGCCGGTGTCGACGACGTACGTATCCATCTTCGAGTACCGGTTCCCGTCTTTCATCTCGAACTCGCCGTCGGGGTCTTGCTCCATCGACATGAACACCAGCGTCGCCAGCTCCACGCCGCGATAGATGACCTCAATCGCCGGTCCGGCGTTGCCGCCGCCGACCCACGGATCCTCAATGTAGACGATCTCGGAGAGATCCGCCCCCATCGATTCGAAGAACTGATCGCAGTATTCGACGGTCTCGTCTTTCCAGTAGACCTCGCCATGGTACGCGTATCCCTCGGCGTCCGGTTGCGTGTTGAACGCGTGGTGGGCCATCATCTCGAACGCCATCGTGTGTCGGCCGGTCTTCCCGACGTTCTCGATGTCACCCATCCGAATTGAGGGCTGGCTGATACAGAGCGGATTCGCCGGTGGTGGCGCCTGGCCGCTGGTCACGAGTGGCTGGAAATCATAAATAGAAGCCTGGGTCAACAACACGTCGTCGCGCCAGCGGTTTGCGGCAACCGGATACGGATCAATCCGCTCGTGGTCATGCGCTTCGAAAAACGAGAGAAATTCCTCACGCATCTCTGTGAGGCTGTACGCCTCGTCGAACCCCGGATTATCGATGAAACTGTACTGTTCGCAGGGTGGCTCACCACACGTCGTCCGCGACGCATCGCGGGTCCAGAAGTGGGCGCCACAGGAAGGACACGTCTTCCGTGTGAACCCCTCACGCTCGAAATACTCGAGCTGATACTCCTCGTCGAGTTCACTCATTGGATTGCAATTGGCCGACCACCGGGTAAAACCCTTCCGAACAACCGTGTTAGACGAATCTTTGTATTATATTTTTAGATATATCTATGAAATATGTGGAAACATTGGTTTAACGCATGAATTGTGTGGTACTATCACACAACCGCGGCTACTGTTCGAGCGCGAGACTTGCGAGCATTGCCTCGAGCTGCACGCGCTCGTTTGCACCGATAGTGAGTCGATAGTCCGCTTCGCCGATGCGGTCCATCAAAGCGACTGCCTGCTGGTCATCGAGATCGTACTCCCAGACGGTTCGATGGAGCTGGTCGATGATATCGTCGCCGGAGATCCCCTCTTCAGTGACCAGGCGCTCGCAGATCGACCGTGCGGCGGTGAAGTCGCCATCGATTGCGAGCGTCACCATCTCTTCAATCGCTTCGGGGCGAGCACTGCTGGCGATCGCAAACACCGCATCTTCATCGACCGTATCATCGAGCACACCGGCTGCCTGGAGGTCGTTGACGGCCGTTCGCATGTCGCCGCCGGCGGCGTAGATCAGCGCGTCGATCCCGTCATCAGTGATCGCGATGCCCTCGGTGTCGGCGATCGTTCGTAGCTGGCCAGCGATTGCGTCATCAGCCAGCGGGGAGAACCGAAACACCGTACATCTGGACTGGATTGGATCGATGATCTTACTTGAGTAGTTACACGAGAGGATGAATCGGGTGTTGTGAGAAAACTGCTCCATCGTCCGGCGGAGCGCGCTCTGTGCATCGGAGGTCAGTGCGTCAGCCTCATCGAGAAAGATGATCCGGTAGTCGAAGCCACCGAAACTCGATCGAGCGAAGCTCTTGATCCGATCGCGCACAACGTCGATCCCGCGCTGGTCGGAGGCGTTCAGCTCAAGGAAGTTCGCCTCCCACTCCTCGCCGAAGATTTCCTTTGCGATGGCAACAGCGCACGTGGTTTTGCCAACGCCGGCGGGACCGGCAAACAACAGATGTGGCAGCTCATTGCGTGAAATGTAACTTTCTAGCCGGTCGACGATCGATTCGTGGCCGGCAACCTCCGCAAGTGATTCGGGACGATATTTTTCGGTCCAGACCTCCCGTCCCTGGGGTGCGGTCTCGCTCATACGCACCCCAGAGGCCGTTCGGACTTAACTGGCTTGCAGTCCTGTTCGACCCGGTTCGTGGCTCCCGATACCCTTTAGCGTTCGCGGGCGGTTTCACCCAGTAATGACCCAGGCCGCCCGTACGCGCGAGCTCATTCCTGTCATTGGGCTCGAAGTACACGTCCAGCTCGAAACACAAACGAAGATCTTCTGTGGCTGTTCGACTGACACCGCTGACGCCGCCCCGAACACACACACCTGTCCGGTCTGTCTCGGACTCCCGGGAGCACTCCCCGTGATCAACGAAGCCGCCGTCGAGATGGCTGTGAAAGTTGGGAAAGCCCTCGACGCAACGATCCCCGAGCAGACCCGATTCCACCGGAAGAACTACTTCTATCCCGATCTCCCGAAGGATTTCCAGATCACGCAGTACGACAACCCGATCTGTCAGCACGGTGAACTCGAAATCACTGTCGAGGACAGCGACCGACTGATCGAGATCGAACGAGCGCATCTTGAGGAGGATCCAGGCAGTCTGAAACACGCGGGCGGCTCGATCGATCAGGCAGAGTACACGCTGATTGATTACAACCGGGCGGGAATGCCCCTGATGGAGATCGTCACGCGCCCGGACTTTCGTGGTCCTGAAGAGGTCCGAGCCTTCCTTGAGAAACTCACCGAGGTACTTGAGTATCTCGGCGTCTTCGATGCCGACCGCGACGGCTCACTTCGCGTGGACGCGAACATTTCGATGGTGTCTGCGGACGCGGTTGCCGAAGACGACTCAATTGCTGTGGCTACCCTCGAAGACACAAACCGGACGGAAGTGAAGAACATCTCCAGTCACAAGGGCGCACAAAAAGCATTGGCGTATGAGATCACCCGCCAGCGGAATGCGATTCGCCGTGGCCGTGCCGTCGAACAAGAGACCCGTCACTGGGACGAAAGCCGAGGCGTCACCGTCTCAATGCGCTCAAAAGAAGCAGAAAAGGATTATCGATACTTCCGAGAGGCCGACATTCCCCCGCTGCGGGTCGCCGGCTGGAAAGAGCAAATTTCGATTCCAGAGCTTCCCGACGCCCGCCGGGAGCGATTCGGCACGGAGTTCGATCTCTCGGATGAAACGGCGAGTAAGCTCACCGCCACCAAAGCGGTCGCCGATTTCTACGAATCGCTCGTCGGACAGTTCGATCCCGATTTCGTCGCCACCTGGACTGGGGACGTGTTGCTCGGTGAGCTCAATTACCGAGACCGCTCGGTCGAATCGGTCGATCGCGAGGCGTTCGCGGATCTCCTCGAACTCGTTGCGACAGAGACGATTACCGAGAAAAACGGCGCAGAGGTCGTTCTCAGATCGATGCTCGACGATGGCGACCATCCGGAGACGATCGTTGAACGCGAAGGGCTCGGAAAAACCGACGCCGATGCTGTGGCAACAGCCGTCGCGACGGCGATCGACAACCATCCCGAAGCAGTAGCGGACTTTCACGCCGGCGAGGACGGAGCACTCAACTATCTTGTCGGACAGGTGATGGCGGAAACCGGTGGGTCTGCCGATCCACAGACCGTTAACCAGTTGCTCGAAGAAAAACTAACCAGCTGAGCTATCGGTCCGAACGGAAATACTTACCGCAACTATTTGTATTTGCAGCGAATATTGGCAGTTAATGTCAGGGCTGTTGCCGACTGGCACGAGCGCTAGTTCGGAGCAGAACGGCGAACCTCGGACGCTCTGGTTGGACAGTGATGATACTGGTGCCGTGTTGTCTTCGCTCTCTTCGGACACTGCCCGTGCTATTCTCAGTGAACTCCACGATGGACCGAAAACCGCCTCGGAGGTGGCCGCTCGTGTCGACACATCGTTACAGAACGCTCGTCATCATCTCTCGAAGCTTGAAACGGTCGGCGCGATCAGGACCGCAGACACCCGATTTTCGGAGAAAGGCCGTGAAATGACCGTCTATGCCCCAAGCGAGGAGCCCCTGGTAGTGTTTGTTGGCCGCGAAGACGGGAAACAGGGGTTTTTCGACTCGCTTCGACGCCTCATTCCGATTCTCACCGTTCTCGGGCTGGCAAGCCTGCTGGTGGAGTGGTTCGTGACGCCAACGATCGATCGCTCACCCTCTGAGCAGCTCCCGCGTGTTGGAGATGCGGTCGGGCCGTCCGATTCGACGGCCTCGACGCTGTTCGGTCTCCCGCCGGGAGTAATCTTTCTCGCTGGTGGCTTGCTCGTCGTTGGCCTGTTCGTACTGGGCCACAGACTCCAGGGATCGAGATCGCTCAATGGCTAATCATTGCCGGTGGGGGTCGACACCGTCGATTCCCCGTTCTGAGCGGCGATGACTCACCATCGAGTGCGGTCCGCACTCGTACTGGTCGTCATCTCGACGGTGATTCTCTCATTTTCGCTTGGCCCACCCCAGCAGCTCTCAGCTACGACAACTGAATGGCAGTCGTTCGGGACTGACCCGTTCGATCACACGGCGCTTCTTGAGCACAACGCATCGGTACCAGCAGTTGATACACGCGTTGACGTGGCCATTACGACGGCGAGCGAATCTGGCGTGCTCGAAAGCATTTCAACCGGTGGCGCACCGCAAGGCACGTTTCAACTCCACCGGATCGTTCAGCACAACGATACACGGGTCGTCTACGGTTCGATTCCGATGGGCTCGATACGACCGTTCATGCGGGCGACGAACGCCACAACAGTGCAGATACGCAATGGTCCCAGGCGAACGAGTGGCCATCAGGCGGCAGGGATAGCGCGCGTCAACGCAACAGCGGTCCACGAGCACGGCATTACTGGCGAGAACGTCACCGTCGGGATCATCGACAGTGGGTTTCGCCCAAGCCATCCAGAAATCGCCGGCAACGTCGACTCATACGCCAGATTTGGACAGCCAACTGACGCAGAACACGGCACTGCCGTCGCGAGCGTTGCCACGGACACCGCGCCGAACGCGAGCCTGGCGCTGGCAGCAATCGGTGCGGAGACGACTCCAACCGAGTATCAACGCGCAGTCAGTTGGCTCAACCAATC
Organism: Halobacteriales archaeon YIM A00013; assembly: GCA_025041195.1. Classification (GTDB taxonomy): domain Archaea; phylum Halobacteriota; class Halobacteria; order Halobacteriales; family Haloarculaceae; genus Halocatena. The sequence goes on along the minus strand of JAKCFM010000001.1, from coordinate 2,325,166 downwards.
GGGTGTGGACATCATCATCGACGCCGGAAGTTACTACAGTCAGCCCGCCAACGGCTCGGGCGCGATCGATCGTATCGTCCGCTCGACGGCCGATGACACCCTGTTTGTCACCTCCGTTGGCAACCACCGCCTTCGGTACTGGAACGGCACACACACCACGGGAAAATGGGTGTCGATTGCGAACAACACGCAGGTAAATCCGCTCAACGACGGTCAACCGTTTAGTGGCTCCGTGTCGCTCACGCTTCGGTGGAATCGAACTGCCCCCGAGTATGAGCTGTCGTTGTATCGCCGCCAGCCTGGCACTGACGCGATAGTCGCAGAGACAACCGGAACTGGGAACGATTCCGTTGCCCAGCTGCAGACGACGGTCCCACACGGCACGTACTACGTCTCAATTGAACGGACAGCCTCGACGCAGAATGCCTCCGCTTTAACCGCACTTGAGCTGTTTGCCACTCGCGAGTTGGGCTATCGCTCACCGGCGAGGCCGGCGTCGCCAGCAATCGTCGACCCCGTGCTCTCCGTTGGGAGCTACACGGACGAGTCGGTGCCAGACCACAGCGTCTCCAATCCCTCGCTGGTTGCACCCGCAGCAGTTGCCGTTGATGGCCTGTCGGTCACTGGCGGCACCTCGTTTGCAGCGCCCTACGTTGGGGGTGTTGGCGCGCTCGTGATGGCAGCTGACCGTTCGATCGATCCCGCCACCGTTCGCACTCGGCTGCTCGCAAGCACAGACGATGTCGGAACGGATACGAACGCGACACGCTCTGGGACGGGGCTACTGAACGCATCGCGTGCAGTGGGCTGTACGACGGCGGATGACGAACTGTCCTGTCCGCCAGAGTGACCCACACCCGTGGGAGAAACTCCCTCTCACGAATCGGCGAAAGGGTTAGGTAACGACTCAGCTTAGCCCAATGATAACGAGAGGGAACAGCCAAGTGGAGCTTATCATCACTGAGAAAGAGAATGCAGCCCGTCGAATCGCAGAGATTCTGAGCGACGGCAGCGCCACCGCCGAGCGCCACAACGGCGTCAACGTCTATCGGTGGGGCAATCGTCGCTGTATCGGGCTCTCGGGACACGTCGTCGGCATCGATTTCCCATCGGAGTATGCCGACTGGCGAGATGTTCGTCCCGGTGAGTTGGTTGACGCAGAGATTGTAAAAACAGAAACGAGAGAAAACATCGTTGCCGCACTGCGGTCGCTCGCCCGCGACGCAGATTCGGCCGTGATCGCCACAGACTACGATCGCGAAGGAGAGCTCATCGGCAAAGAGGCGTACGAGCTCATCGACGCGGAAATTGCAGGGCCGATCGAGCGGGTTCGATTCTCCTCGATCACCGACCGAGAGGTCAAAGAGGCGTTTGCCAGCCCGGAATCGATTGATTTCGATCTGGCGGCCGCCGGCGAAGCCCGACAGATCATCGATCTGTTGTGGGGAGCGTCGTTGACGCGATATTTATCGCTCTCTGCAAAGCAGCTCGGCAACGATTTCATCAGCGTTGGTCGCGTGCAATCGCCAACGCTCAAGCTGATCGTCGATCGAGAGCGTGAGATCAAGGCGTTTGACCCCGAAGATTACTGGGAGCTGTTCGCCGATCTGACGGCCGGCGAATCGTTCGAGGCGCAGTATTTCCATCGCGAGGACGGCACCGAAACCGAACGCCTTTGGGACGAATCGCGGGCCGAGGCCGTCGACACCGACCTTCGTGACGCTGGTGGAGCCCTCGTCGAGACGGTTAGTCGACGGACCCGGACCGACGATCCACCGGAGCCGTTCAACACCACACAGTACATCCGTGCGGCCGGCTCGCTTGGCTTTTCGGCACAGCGAGCCATGAGCCTCGCCGAGGAGCTCTATACTGCTGGTTTTGTCACCTATCCACGGACCGACAACACCGTCTATCCGGACGATCTCGATCCAGAAGCGCTCCTGGAGACGTTTACTGCCCACCGGACGTTTGGAGACGACGCCACGGCGTTGCTCGAAGGGGACGATATCGAGCCGACGGCAGGTGACACCGAGACGACCGATCACCCGCCAATCCATCCGACCGGCGAGTTTCCCGACAATCTCGGTGAGGATGAACAGCAGATCTACGAGCTCATTGTCCGACGCTTTTTCGCGACAGTCGCCGAGCCCGCAACCTGGGCGCATCTGAAGGTTGTGGCGCTCGCGAACGACCATCGTCTGAAGGCAAACGGCAAGCGGCTCACAGAGCCCGGCTATCACGACGTCTATCCGTATCATTCGACGACGGAGAACTACGTTCCGCCCGTCGAGGAGGGCGACGAACTCACGATCGAGGACGTTCGGCTTGCGGCGAAACAGACCCAGCCCCCCCGTCGCCGCGGGCAGTCGCGACTCATCGAGACGATGGAGAAGCTCGGCATCGGGACGAAGTCTACCCGACACAACACGCTGCAGAAGCTCTACGATCGGGGCTACATCGAGGGCGATCCGCCGCAACCGACCGAGCTGGCGATGGGAGTGGTGGCCGCCGCCGAGGAGTTCGCCGATCTGATCGTCAGCGAATCGATGACGGCCGAACTCGAAGACGACATGACGGCGATCGCGAATGGGGAGGCGACGCTCAATGCCGTCACTGACGAGTCGCGAGACGTCTTAGCGCGCGTGTTCGAGTCGCTGTCTGGCTCACACGAGGAGATTGGCGACCGATTGCGAAAATCGCTGAAGGCTGATAAGACGGTCGGGCCGTGTCCCGAAAGCGACGATATGTTGTTGCTCCGTCGTTCTCGACACGGCTCGCATTTCATCGGCTGTGATGGGTATCCGGACTGTGATCACACGCTTCCGTTGCCAAACCGGGGCGAACCCGTCATCATGGACGAGGTGTGTGAAGAGCACGATCTCCACTTCGTGAAGATTCTCGACGGCCGAGACACGTTCGTTCACGGCTGTCCGCAGTGTGCGGTAGAGAGAGCAGAAGCCACTGAGGATCGGATCATCGGCGACTGTCCAGCCTGCGGCGAGGAGGACGGTGGCGAGCTCGCCATCAAGCAGCTCCGGACCGGCTCACGGCTGGTCGGCTGTACGCGGTATCCCGACTGTGAGTACTCCTTGCCGCTGCCCCGCCACGGCGAGATCGTCGTCACGGACGAACTCTGTGAGACCCACGATCTCCCGTTCCTTGAGGTGCACGACGAAGACGACGGCGAGGACGACGATCCGTGGGAGCTTGGCTGTCCGATCTGTAATTATGAGGAGTATCAAGAACGACACTCCGTCTCCTCGCTCGAAGACCTCGACGGCGTTGGCGAGAAAACCGCAGCAAAACTCGAAGCGGCGGGCATCGAATCGCTGGAGGATCTCCGCGACGCCGTTGCCGACGAGCTCGCCGGAGAGGTCTCTGGCGTGAGCGAAGATCGCATTCGGGAGTGGCAGACACAGGCTGCGGTGTAGGCCAAACCCAACGGCGCGTCCGGTCCCAGTGTACATGGAATAAACTCGTGCTGATTGCTACCAGCAGGCATACTCGTTGACAGTTCGAAGTGTTAACGTGATTTCATCCTAGAGTGTGTACTAATGGCTGCGCGTGAGGCGATCGTCGGCACCGATTCGGTTCCCGACGAGAGCACATTTTTGTTCACTGTTCGGGAGGTTGACACTGACACACAACGAGAGGCGATCCTGGTTCGAGCTGGTGATGGGATCGCGGGCTGGTTCAACTACTGTCAGCATCTCACGGATGTGGCGCTCGATAAGGGCTCGGGCGCGAGCATGCGTGACGACGAGATCGTCTGCGTGAACCACGGCGCGATGTTCAACGCCGACTCTGGTGAGTGCACCTACGGTCCGTGTCCGGGAGCCGTTTTGGAGTCGATCGACGTGACGACCGACGACGGCACCGTCTGGTTGACCGAGACGGGCTATGCGTTCGATCACGCTGGCCCGATTAAAACGGATCCGGCGGCGCTAGAATCGAGTTCGAACGTTCAGTACTGAGCTAGCGGGCTAGCTCGCGGAGCGTTCGGATACCGTTGCGTTGATGCTCGAAGTCGTCGGTTAGCAGCTCAATCGCTACGGTCACGTCACGGCCGGTTGCCCATTCCATCACTGGTTGGAAATCTATCTCGCCGGTGCCGATCGGAATGTGGTCATCGCCACGCTTGCGGGCGTCGTGGATGTGCAGGTGACTGATCAGCTCGCCGTGTTCGTCGAGTCCCGTCTCAACCAGTGACTGTCCTCCTTCTCGATAGGCGTGGCCAACGTCGAAACAGATCGTTGCCGACGTCTCTTGGACGATCTCAACGAGGGTCTCGAACGGGTAGCCTCGGTTTGTGTGCCCCACATTTTCGACGGCCAGGATCAGTTCGTGTTGTTCACAGCACTCTGCGACCCATTGCACCTGTTCAGTGAACGCTTCTCGGAGCCGATCCGAGTGACGTATTGTGGCCCCATGAACCACGCCAACAGTGGCATCGAAGGTGGCAGCGGTTTCGATCGCTCGCCGTTGATACGCTCGCATTGCACGGTCGAGTTCCGCAACTCCACTCGCCAGCTGCGGAAAATGCGGGAGATGAACCGTGCTTTCGAGTCCAGCCTCGTCAAGTCGGTCACCGAATGCCTCGCCATCGATTTTCCCAACGGGTCCATCCCGTGGATTCAATGCTGGTTCAACAAAGGCAAACGCCCTCGTGTCACCGTCTACCAGCCACCGATGCGGACCAACCGTGGTACCGAGTTTCATCATCTTGTGTGCAATCGCATCGCAGAAGAACGTTCGCAGGATGAGCGTTCACGACGCACCGATCCACAGCTCCACTGGAAACGAACGGGTCAGGCGCTGGTGTCCTCGCGACCGCCTTCGATCCGAACGAGCTCGTCAACGGGTGGCAGTTCAGCCGCCGCGTCGGTGATGATCTCGATTCGCCGGCTCGTTTTCTCGGTGGCGTATTTGGTCAGCGCCTCGTTTGAAACCGCAGGCTCCTCAAGCTCCTCTCCGGCCTGGAGAATGCCAACAACGTGTCCCAACAGCTCCGTGAGTGTGGACTGCACCACGCCCGGATCGACCTCCTCCTCGCCGATCAGCCGCTGGACCTCGTGCATACCAAACCCAACGTGGCGTCCCTCATCGCTGCGAACGCGGGTGATCCCCTCGATCAATCCATCAAGATCGATGTGGTTCTCGCCAGTTCGGTCAGCGCCGGTCGGACTGAACGTCGACTGCAGCCCATAGTAGCCAGTTTGTGCCAACACGCTCTCGACGATCAGGTGGTAATGACAGTACGCTCGCGCCCGGTTCGTCGGGCTGTCCTCCGACAACAGCCGCTCCATCGCCGTCGCTGTTTTCTCAAACAGTGCCACGTAATCCTCTGAAAAGTAGCGCTGGTCGGTCGGATTTGTCACCTCGAATCCGCGGTCCCGTGCCACCGGATCGATCACCTCCCGCCAGTATCGGTCGAAAAACTGCGTGTGCTTCGCTTCTTCATACAGCTGAGAGGTGAGAAACAGCTCCCGATCGACGTCCGACGTCACCTGCAACAGCGGGGTGAGATCCTCCGTCACCGCCTCCTCCCCGGCTCCAAAAAGCGCGAGCGTCCGACGAAGGCTCTCAAACTCCGCCTGATCGATATCATCACCACGCAAGCGTGATCGATCGGCTTCGAGCATCGACTGGGGAATGTCCTCGTACGGATCCCAGTGGCGATACACCGCATTTCTGAAGTATCCGCCGGCAAATGAATCCGGATCAAGCCGATAGTTTCGGGTCGTGTCCTCGATTTGTGGCATCAAATATCTATTTGTAACGAACAACGAAATAGGTAATTGAAGGAAACAAACACTCGATTCAGGCAGTCGTGAGCTGTTCCATCCGGTGGCCAACGTGGTAGATTCCACCGATACAGAACAACACGGCACCGAAGACGACGTAGGCCACGCTTGGATCGACGTTGTAGTGAATCGTAACGTATCCCCCAGCAAATATCAGCGCACTCAGGGCCGAAACAACTGCTCGATCAGCAGCTGCGAGCACTGCCCCCAACAGGGCAATCAACAGGATGCTCCCCGTGGTTGAGAGCGGACCGACGCCGAGAAAGCCGAGTACACACAGCGACGCGGGGAGGGCCAGAACCACAACAGCCTGGGTCAACTGGATGGTCTTGTATGCGACCATAAATATTCATTAGGCTGCTATTTAAAGTAACTTTTTAATTATGGTATAGGAGTATGGATTGTATGCTCATGGTTGGGTTGTAACCAGAATCGACCATCAAATCGGAACTCCTTTCGAATAAAATTCGATCAGGATCGGAAATATTCACTCCTGGTTGTTCGCGGCCTCGATGGCCGACTGGAGGGTGAACGCCTGTTCGTACAGTGCGGTACCGACGACAACAGCGCCAGCGGTTGTTTTTGACAATGTTCTGATGTCATCCAGTGTGGAGACGCCACCGCTGGCGATGACGGGAATGTCGACGGCTCCAGCCACGCGTTCGACAGGGTCGGCTCTGACGCCGTCGAGCTGTCCCTCGACATCGACATCGGTGAAGAGAATTCCGGCTGCTCCGAGCGATTCGTATCGTTTAGCGGCGGTTGCGGGGTCGATTTCCGTCCGTTCGGTCCAGCCCTCGACAACGACCGCGCCATCGCGTGCGTCGACGCTCACCAGCACGCCATCTGGATACTGATCGCTGATCGTCTCGACGACAGCGGGCTCTTCGATGGCAAGGGTACCGAGTATCACGCGATCGACGCCGGACTCAAGCAGCGATATCGCCGCCTCCGGACTCCGAATCCCACCTCCGACCTGTACTGTTGCCTGGGTGTCAACGATCGCCTGAATGGCGGCTTCGTTCTGTCGTTCACCGTCGAACGCACCGTCGAGATCGACGCAGTGGATCGTTTCTGCACCGGCATCGATCCACCGGCGAGCAGCCCGTTCGGGGTCGCCGTACGCCGTCTCGGTGTCGCGTTCTCCGCCGACGAGCTGGACGGCCTGTCCGTCCTGGATGTCGACGGCCGGAATCACCTCGAATGCCGGAAACATGACTCGGACTGGGTGGCCCCACGAAAAAAGCAGTTGGATACGGCCACCATTTGCTCGGTCCGTTCAGTCGGCCACTCGTCAGTCGGGCTCAATTCCCGATTTGTTCATTTACAACCGTTAGCGTTTGTGCACCTGCAACAGCAAGGCCTAACACGGTGGCCGTCAAACCGCCGTTTGATGCCCACTGTCGAATACCTGAACTACGAAGTACTCGACGACCACGGCTGGTCGCTTGAGGACGACGATCTCTTCGAGAAGGCTGCCGGTGAGGACTTCGACGAAGAGGACTACGGAACGATCGACGTTAACGCAGGGGAGTACATCCTTGAAGCCGCAGAGGCACAGGGCTACGACTGGCCGTTCTCGTGCCGTGCTGGCGCGTGTGCAAACTGTGCGGCAATCGTCACGGAAGGCGACATCGACATGGACATGCAGCAGATCCTCTCGGACGAGGAAGTCCAGGATCGTAACGTCCGGCTGACCTGCATTGGCTCACCAGCAGCCGATGAGGTCCAGATCGTCTACAACGCAAAGCACCTCGACTACCTGCAGAACCGCGTTATCTGAGTCGGTACACTGTCGATATTACGTCGGCTCTGCGAACCGCTTTTCACAGGAAGCTTTGTATTGAGCGCTCGCTCAGGCTGCGACAGACGATTTGTTACTAGCTGCAAGTGATATGCGGCCCGTTTTGCATTGCCCTGGGTACTGCGTCCCAGTGCCCTCTTTGGATCAGTGTAACGCAGCCAAGCACAGTGGGCGTCGACACAGACACACCCCTATCGATTTGTTCTGGTCAAACATTCTGCTATGTACGTGACCAATCTCGTCGAATACCCCTGCGGATCAAAGAGAAACCACAGAGCTTCGCTTCCTTCCACGAAATTTGGATGGTTGTCTGCATAAATACGCCAATAAATTTGGATATATAGCGTGTATACATTGTCCTGTAGTTTACCTTTATAAGATTCTTATCGGGGATTTCGAGACACGGTGCTGCTGTCGAACAAATCGATAGGCGTGTGCATACCCTTCACCCGAAATAATAGGTAGAATTTGACGTAGATGGTCGATCAATGACCTGTAACTGTAACGCTCTATGCTTAGATCCCAGTGGAGTAGCGCAAAATCCCGCCAATCCCTCCGAAGGCGTTCATCAGCTGTTCACCTTCTTCGAAGTCCGTCGAAATGAGCTTCGTCTCGGTGCCGCGCTGTTCGGCAATCGCCATCAGATGTTCGATGACATCCTCTCGGGTTCCGTCCCCGGCGGGCACCACGTCCCCACACTCCTCACACTCGTGATCGGTGGTGTTCTTGCGCCGGTTGATGAGCACTCGTTCCTCATGGTCGTTCGCGCAGACGTAGGTGACCACATCCTGGCGGAGATCCTCGCTGAGCAGCAGCCGATCGACGGCACCCATGATCAGATTCTGTCGGGTTGCATCGAAGCCGTAGGTAGCCAGCTCTCCCTGGTGAAGCTCTTTGAAGAACTCATCCATCTGGGTTTTGTCCTTCATCATCTCCGTTTCGGCCAGCGCCTCCCCTGCCGCATCGACGAGATCCGAAAGCCCGGATTCGTCGGTGTAGGAAACGTCGAACTTGCCGATAACGATGTCCTGGAGCTCGTGATGGAGATACTCGCCATCGAGGAACTCGTCTTTCGTGGGTGAGGGACCGCCAACGAGGACGCCGTCCATCTCGTGGCGCTTTGGGACGAACAGATCGTTTGCCATCCCGGCGACTTCCTGGTAGAAGTTATCGATCGCCTCAAGACGCAACCGGGCGAATCGCTGGGCGGACTGGCCACCTTTGCGCTGTTTGCCCGGCACGAGCGACGATGCACTTTTGACCGCCTCGATGCGCTTTCCTTTCAGCCACCCGACGTTCGCTTCCCGCCGGTCGAGGACGACCAACCCGAACAATCCCTTGTCGCCGAGCATCTCTGCGAGCGGCTCAGTCAGGAAATCAGAATCACAATGATAAATGAATGACTGAATCGGCTCGGGAGGGTCCTCAAGCACGCGCGTGACCATGTCCGTCTGGCCGCCGCCGGTGTTGATCGCCCCGGAAAACAGCACCATTCCGTTTTCCGGCGGATTATCGTAGTAGCGCAGTCGGTCTTTGATTGACGTGAGTGCGTCCTGGACGGCGGTTCTGGTCTGCTTCGATTTGATGTTCGCGGCTTCTGAGTGCTCCTGGGTGACGTGGGCGACCACGTCGCTGAGCTGTCGGTCTGGGGGAACGTAGATGGAAACGAGCTGCGTGCCCGAACCGGAATACTCGGTCAGCTCTTCGATGACCTTTCGGAACTCGTATTTCCGACGGTCCGACTGGGCGTCATCATTCATTGGTGGGAATAGACGGATCGAGCCTAAGTACTCTTTGCACCGTGGGAAGAGTTTTGTGTCTCACTCACTGAGAATAGCATAATATGAGTGGGCGGGTTTACGCGATCGCGGGCGGAAAAGGCGGCGTCGGCAAAACGACCACCGTCGCCAATCTCGCCACCGCGCTCTCGGCAGCCGGTTACGACGTCGTCGCCGTAGATGTCGATCTCGGGATGGCGAATCTCGGACCGGTTCTCGATATTCAACCTGATGATGGAGCGACCATCCATAACGTGCTCGCGGGCGATGCGGGCATCAAAGAAGCCACCTACACGACCGATCGTGGCTTCGCGGTCATTCCTGGCACCCAGGCGCTCGATGAGTACGCCGGTGCCGATCCATCTCGCTTGCAGTATGCAACCGGACCGTTGACTGATGAGTATGAGATTATTCTGTTGGATCTGAGTGCTGGTTTGTCGGACGAAGTCATCGCCCCATTGCAGCTGGCCGACAGTGTGGTGCTCGTCACGACGCCGGATGTCGTGGCGATCCGCGACGCAGCAAAGACAGGAGAACTGACAGCTCGCGTTGGTGGCGCCGTCGAAGGCGTTGCCGTCAATCGCGCGCGCGATGATCCACAAACGGAAGAGCTGATCGACGAGCTCGGTGATGAGGTACTCACCGCAATTCCGAACGACGAGCGGATCACGATGTCGAACATCATCGCTCAACCCGTGAGCGAGGCGGCACGTTCATTTTCGGATCTTGCGGCGACGCTGGTCGGTGAGGAGGTACTCGAAGAGATTGACGGGCAGTATGCAACGCAACAGTCGGTTACTGAGTCCACAGACACCTCTCCAACCACGGAATCCGAACCAGATTCCGACGAGGAGAGCGAATCGACCGCTCCCCCCGAGCCACAATCAACCGAGGAACCACTCAGTGAACCGGCTGAAGACTCTGGAGAACCAGCAGAGAGCTCCACACCGGCGCCGGTAGCCACTTCGTCACATGCCGATAAACCACCGCAGACCGATACTTCGTCACAAGCGGACACATCGTCAGAGGAGCTGCCAGCAACCACGGAGTCCGACGAATCGGTCCCCGAGAGCGGCCCAGTAGCGACGGCGGCGTTCGACGAACGGCGGTCTGAAAGTGAGACGTTCTTCAGTGACGAGCGTCGGGATGAAAAACGAGCGAGTGCCCTGGGCCGACTCCGGAAACTGTTCGACTAGTTCGAATCAGATCGATCGGTTTCGACGCGCTCAGCTACGAGATCGCGGAGTGAATCGCCATCGTCGATCGCTTCGATCTCCTCTCGTCGAATGAGTGCCGTTCCTTCGACGGATTCACGATTGGTCTCTTCGACGACGTAAACCGAAGTCGTCTGCGTGACGCGTCCAACCGAGCTCATGATGCGGGCGCGTTTTTCGGCCGTTCGGGTGAATGCCGAGTGGCCGGTGAGCATTTTTATGCGCTCGCCGTCGTGTTCGGAGACGGCTTTGAACGGCGACCGGAGCGTGGGGTGGACGTCAAAGCCCACACGCGTAAGCACAGACACAAGCGGCTGATCGTCCGGGTCGGCATCGACGTCTTCCGGTGGCGAGTCTTCGTCGCGAACATCATCGGGCTCGAACACGTCGACCGGATCCGTAAGCGGCGCGTCGAACAGATCTTCGAGCTGGATCGCCACCTCGACGCTTGCGTTCATCCCGTCTTCGTATTTCGAGACCGTTCGTCGGGAGACGCCGAGTTCACTCGCCAACTGTCCAAGGCTCAAATCCAGGTCCTCGCGAGCGTCGGCGAGCACGCTGCCATCAATGTTGACGTACAGCCCACCGGGGGCTGCGTAAATCAACGGTGGAACCTCTTCGACGAACAGATCCAGTGCCGTGTCCGGACTCAACACGGGAACACCGTGACGGAAGTAGACGACACCCGGTTCGAGCTGTTCATCTCGCGTTCGAAGGCCGATCACCAGCGGCGTGGCATCGAGATACAGCCCGAGCCGTCGCATTTCCGTCCCAATGGCTGTGTCGAACGAGTCAATGTTGCCAAGGATTTTCACCAGAATAACGTCGGCTCCACGTCGGGCCGCCACATCGAAGCTCTTTGGTCGCACAGCGCACCGATCGCTCACGAGAAAGCCCGCATCCTCAAGCATGGCTATCACGTTCCCGACCAGTGCAGACCGAGACATAGATAGGTGTAGGAGATTCGAACCATATATGCGTTGTGTCGCCGGCCGTAATTCGCCGATTTTTCGTGGGTAACGGCCGTGGCGAAACCCGTTTGAAGAGCGCACGCCAAACACAGCTGTGACGGTTATCGGGATTGATGATACGGATTCGCGCGCCGATGGGATGTGCACAACGTACGTCGCCCACCGGCTCATAACGCGGTTGCGAGACGAAGAGGCCACGCCGCCGGCTGTGCGACGGCCGTTGCTCGTCAGGTTGAATCCCGCAGTCGAGCACAAGACACGCGGCAACGGCGCACTCGCAGTGCAGACCACCCTCGATCCCGATCAGGCACAGTCGATTGCGACGGCCCTCATTGAGAAGTTGGCTGTCGTTGACGATCCACGGACGAATCCAGGACTGGTTGTTGCCCCAAACGGCGATTGGACGGCGTTAGACCCACACGACGCCGTACTAGCGTTCGCTCGGTCGGCGCTCACCGAGCAGCTGACCATTGCCGACGCCGAGCGCGTGATCGACGTGGCCGGCTATCGCGACACTGGGTGGGGGAACGGTCGCGGTCGGATCGGTGCGCTGGCGGCGATCGGTGCGATGATCGCTCGCCAGCAGTCGATCACCGAGGGGGTGCGTGCTCCCCCGCCGTTTGACGAGTGGACGTATGAGTGTCTCTCCTATCGCGAGCGAAATCGCTGGGGGACCCCGCGCGAGGTTGACGGTGCGTCGGTTCACTCCGCTGTTGCGGGCGCGTATCCGTCGGTCTGGGACACGATCGATTCGGACGGTGACGAGCTGGTCTGTGTTCCACACACCCCGTGTCCAATTTTACATGGCATTCGTGGCGACGATCTCATCCAGTGCGAACGCGTCGCCAGCGAAATCGAGAGCGAGCCCGTCGCAGGGCGACGGCTGTTCGTGACGAACCAGGGAACCGATGCGCATCTCCAGGATGGCAGCTCGATCGACGAGCTCGGCGATCGCCACGCCTATCGAATTGACGGCATGATTGATTCTGCACCCGAAACGAAGCGCGGGGGGCACGTGTTTACGACACTCATGGACGCGACTGGAACGATCGACTGTGTGGCGTTCGCTCCGACTGCACGGTTCAGAGCGCACGTCAGAAAACTTCGGGTTGGCGATGAGTGCACCGTCTGCGGGGAAGTTTCGGGTGGAACCCTGAAGCTAGAAAAGTTTGCGGTCCGGTCGCTCATCGATACCGAACGCGTGACGCCCACTTGTCCCGACTGTGGCCGCCGGATGAAAAGCGCCGGTGCAGACCAGGGATATCGCTGTCGAGACTGTGGAACGAGCGCGCCCGCAAAAGTCGAACAACCGATCGATCGTGAGCTGGAAGAGGGCTGGTATGAGGTGCCGCCAAGCGCCCGCCGACATATTGCCAAACCGCTCGTTCGCGGTGGATTTGACGGAGCGACCCATCCCGAACGGTGACGCATTTAGTTGGCTTTGATCGCTGATAACGAGCTAGATGCGGCCATTCCATGCCATTATTGATGGTTCATTGAATAGATACGTTAGTAAAGATTTTTGCCGCTAATCATTCACGATTACAGTGGTGAACACGCAGCATGCGATCGAAATTGAATCGCTCTCAAAGCGATTCGCTTCGATAACAGCCCTCGATCATATCGACCTTACTGTCCGTACTGGAGAGGTGTTTGGCCTTCTCGGTCCGAACGGGGCCGGCAAAACGACGCTAATCGATCTTCTTCTCGGGTTGACAACCCCGACTGACGGTCGGGCATCCGTTTTCGGTACGGACGTAGAATCTGATCCAGCATCCATTCGCCAGCGGATCGGCATTCTCCCTGAAGACTACTCGATATATCGCACAATGACCGGGAGAGAACAGCTTCAGGCGATCGCTCGACTAAAAAATGGTTCCGATGATCTAGATCGAGTTCGAAATGAGGTTGGCCTTGCTATTGAGGCGTTCGACCGTCCTGCGGGTGAATACTCGAAAGGAATGCAACAGCGACTCGTGTTGGCGATGGCTCTCTTGGGAGATCCCGAGCTCCTCATTCTCGATGAGCCACTGTCGGGGCTGGATCCACACGGAATCGATCTCGTTCGAACGCTCATCGAAGATCACGCTGCCAGTGGAACGACGATCTTTTTCGCCAGTCACCGTCTCTCAGAAGTTGCAGCCATTTGTGACCGTGTCGGCATTTTGAATGATGGACAACTCGTGTCCGTTGTGGACGTTGAGACGCTGTCGGAGAGAATGGGAACTGTCGAACAACTCCGACTGTTCACTGAAACGCAAGCAGATTCTTCTGTGCTCTCACAACTCAGATCGATTGATGCCATCAGCTCGGTTCACACAGATGGTTGCATATTGACAATTGATTGCCACTCTTCAATCGCCAAGGCAGATGCAATAGCGCTGATACACCAGGAGTGTTCAGTTCTTGATTTTGAAGTGAATAGTTCGGCACTAGAAGATGTGTTTGCTGCGGTTGTAGACGTCGATGGCTCAAAATCAACAGCCGAATCTACTGCTGTTAGAGGCGACGTAGAATGACTGTCTCAGCTGTTCTCCGGCATGATTTCACGGTGTTGCGACGAACGATCGTTGGACGATTTCTGCTCGCTATTGCACTTGGAGCAACAGTTGGCGGCCCGCTTGTTGGATATATTCTGTCCAATGGACCGGTAACCAGTGAGTCTCTCGGACTCTCTTTGTGGCTTGTTGTTGGGACTGTTCTCCCATTCGGAGTGTTGCTCACCGCCGCAGTAGCGATCGTCGCGGATCGAGAAACTGGGCGGTTGAGACTGCTATTCGGCGCTCCCATCACCAAGGCAGATCTTTTTGTAGGCGTATTCCTTTCACGATCTATTGCAATCTCATTGTTAATAGCGGTGTCATTTACCATTATACAATTACTTTCGTTTACTTCAATCATCACTGTATCGTGGCGAACGCTGTGGCCACTCGCTGGTTCGACGTTTCTTCTCTGTGTGGCATACACCGCTATCGGGACAGCAATATCTGCGGTCGCAACGACCCGATTGCGAGCAGTTGGGGTTGCAATCGCATTTTACATCTGGGCTGCGTTCTGGCCACAGCTGGTCAGTGAGATCGCCGAACCCAACGGCCCACAGCTAGGAGAGCCCACAACGACCGAGACGATATCTCATTTTATCGGGACGTTGAGTCCATTTGGTGCGTATAGCCAGATCGTTACCCCATCCCATGCGATCTATGGAGCCCCCGTTTCTGGGCCACTCCTCACAACGCCAGTGATGGTGTTGGTTCTCCTGCTATGGACAATTGTTCTATTTTCCGTTGGATACTACTGGTTCCCCAGAGCTGATATTTAAATCAAGAACTGTTCTGGTGGGGCGTCGTTGATTTGGAGTTTATATGACTATCACGATGACGAACGCCACAGTCGCAATGGAAGCCAGAGCGTACAGATAGGGTGGTGCGGCTTCGGTCCCACGTGGGAGTTGATTTGGTCTGAGATATCCGAACACACCGCTGCCGATTCCGAAAAGACCGGGAACAATACCACTGCCGTCAGCGATGGACACACCGGTTGAGATCGCGGAGCGCGTGTTTTGGACGATGAACAGTAACCCAACTAACAATACGAGATATCCCTGGAGGGTAACCCGTTGGATGATCATCGTTTGGAACTCATAGCTCTCTAGAATATCATTTTTCGCTTGATTTTAAGAGTGAACTTGGTATACTTCATTCCGATGCTCTGGTTGTGACGAGTGGACTGAGTTACGCCTAATTTGGATTAGAGCAATCATTATTAACGGTAGCAATATCGACGAGAATAAAGTATATATCCTCAAAATACGTGTTAGACTATTGTTGTTGAAAATGAATTGCAGCTAACTTTTGGTGTGATAATAAGTGTTGTTACCGAATAACAAATGAATACTGCATTGTAGCTAATTTATATATATATCTATCACGTGCAGAGAACTATGGGACGACGAAATTTCCCAGATAGTATCAGCCGACGGAACTTGCTCAAACTCTCCGGAACAGGACTTGCCCTTGCGACGCTTCCAACAATGAGTGTTACCGCAAAAGGGACGGATGCGAATCCAGAAGATGTTGATCCTGACGACCCAGAGACTGTGAGACGCTTCCTGGAGAATTTCTACAATTCGAGTGATTCGGATGCCGCTATCGCTGCCTGGTCTGGATTAACCGATGAGCAGGAAGCTGCAGTGATTGAAATGGAAGAAGAGCTACTCACCATTGAAACTGAAATCACTCAAAACGACTCTGACGGTCCATCGACGATGGCCGTTCCTCGATCGTATAGTCACACTGTCTATGGGAGTGGTCCAACTGGCCGATTGTTCAAGTTCGAACATACAATTAACTGGTCGATTTCCAACGGCAACGTCCTGAGTTACAGTGGGACCACCAACGGCAATGCGGGTGGAATTTGCTGGAACTACAAGGGTATTGATAATTCGTGGTATTCAACGGGATCTGGTTATTTCATCTCGCATAAGGTTGGAAAAGTAAGGCATCCTTGTGCTAATAAAACATACAATCCGTACTCTTACCTACAAGGTAATGGTAGCGGTGTTGGGTCGGTTGTTGACGCAAGTAGCGACTTATAACTAAGTCCCTTGTCCGATACTTTCACGTATTCGCAGCAACTGATGACAATACTTCATTAATGAACTGGAAACCAATTGCGAAAAAGGAATTTCGTGCATTTCGTAGGATAAAGACGAACTGGATACTTGGAATTTTATTATTTTTCTACTCCTTCAATAGAATAGTTTCACCAGAGCCATTCATCAAGCAAGTGCTCGGTGGCCGGCTAGCGTTTGGGGCGTTCCAGCAACCGATCGGCCTCCTGATCCCGATAGCAGCGATTGTCGTCTCATATCGGTCAATTGCAGGACAGAGACGCTCCGGATCAATCAAATTTGACGCTGGATTTCCACAGACGAGAGCTGATATCCTTATTGGGAAAATTCTCGGTCAGACAGCAGCTCTTTCACTTCCAGTTTTGGGTGTATTGCTTATTGGAGGGGTACTAGGAACGTTGATTTATGGCGGCTTTTCGTTGCTCGTGTTCAGTGGATTTCTCGCCGCTACGCTTCTCTACGTGCTCCTTTCCGTCGCAATTGCCAACGGCGTTTCGGCGCTCGTGTCACAACCGCCACGTGCTGTTGGAATCATGCTTGGATATCTTCTCATATTCCTAATCATGTGGCAAAATGTGAGAAATATTTTATATTCTTTTGTTACTGGCAACGAATTAAATGCGCTCAATCCTCCGCCTGTCCAATGGATTTTCCTCTTCGACCGGTTAGCACCGCATTCGTCATATTTTCTGGTGACGAACGCTATTCTCGGTGTGAAAAACAGTTCCAGTCAGTATTTTTCCGTTATCGCTAGCGGTGAATCAAGAATTTCAACGACTGCGCTGATCTACGGTGGTACTTTTTCTGGCCCACCACCATTCTATCTCACACCTGAGTTTGGGCTCATCATCATGGCTCTGTGGATCTGTCTCATACCGGCGATCGGATACCTTGGCTTCCGGAGGGCTGATCTCTCGTGACACCACCCGCAATTGAACTGTCAAATATCACAAAGACGTATAGTTCACACACAGCGCTCGACGCAGTTGATATGACCGTCGAAGATGGTGAAATATTTGGCTTTCTTGGACCTAACGGAGCTGGGAAATCAACTACAATCGCCATTTTGATGAACTACACGTCGCCGACGAGTGGAACCGCCCGCGTTCTCGGTCTCGATCCACAATCTAGCATTCGTGAACTCCACCAGCAGATCGGCATTCTGCCGGATCGCTACAGTTGCTACGACAATCTAACGGGCTATGCCCATCTGAAGTACGCGATCGATGTCAAACACAGCAATGATGACCCCGATAAGCTGCTAGACCGCGTTGGTCTCGGTGATGTTGGAGCCAAAACGGTCGGTGAGTATTCACAGGGGATGCAACAACGACTTGCCGTGGCAATGGCACTCGTTGGCTCCCCAGAACTGCTGATTCTCGACGAGCCATTTACTGGTCTCGATCCTGAAGGTGCCCGCCTGATCCGAGAGATCGTCTACACCGAAAATGAACGGGGAACTACCGTTTTCTTTTCGAGCCATGTCCTCGGTCAGGTCGCACTCGTCTGTGATCGTGTTGGTGTTCTCAATGCAGGTCAGATCGTCGCAACCGGCTCGGTTGATGATCTACGACAGGAAACTGGTGTGAGTGATGAACTCATCTTCGAAACCACTGATCGTTCGAAGTCGATAGATTTGACACTCGACGATATCGATGGTATCCTTGATGTCTCACGCAACGGATCGAAAATTCATGTCAAGTCGGTCCGGCGATCCAACCGCCGCTCAATCCTCGAATCGATCGAAAATTCAGGAATATCGATCGAGACGTTCTCCGTACGTGAGGCGTCTGTTGAGGAGATTTTCAATTCACTGGTTGGAAACTAGCACTACTCATTTTTCAGTCAAATTTGACCACCCACGTGTCACCATCGTCGCTCCGGAGCTGAGCAGCCACGTTCGGAAATGACGATAATTCCGATCTATCATCAGTCAGTGTTGCTCTGCGGAGAATCTACGAGATACCCTTCTGACTGCCATTCGTCTACGACCTGTGCCAGACCTTCAGTATAGGATGGAAATCGTGGCTCCCAGTCGGTATCTGCCTTGAACGCGTCGTTCGTCGTGGCCATCGGGTGTGTGAACAGATCGACGGTGATCTCACCCATCGCCGCGCTGGCCTGCTTGGTCGAAACTGCGTCGGGCTGCGTACTGCCGAGGTTTCTGGCGAGCGTCGAGACGAACTCCGTATCGCTGACCGGTGTGTCGTCGACGACGTGATACAGCCCGCTCAAGGAGTGATCTGTGGCCGCGCGGAACGCACCCGCCGCATCGTCGGCGTGCAGATACGACAGTAAAACGCCATCTGAACCGTCGATGATTGGCCGCTCTCCATCGACGATTCCGGCTCCGTCAGCCCGTGTGTAGTACGAATCCGGGGCGTAGAAGTAGCCACACCGGAGCACTGACACGTCGAATCCGTACTCCTCGCCACCATCTTGTGCAATCAGCTCGGCGTCGAGCGCGGACTTTGTCCACGATTCAGGATGTGGGTGGGACTGCTCGTCATAGCTGCTGCCATCAGGCTGGCGGGCAACCCAGACGATGCTCTGTTGGAGCAACTGCTCCGCTCCAACCTCGTCAGCTGCCCTCACGAGGGCCCGAGCCCCCTCCGTCCGAACGCGATCGTTGCGTTCCCAGGCCGCAGGCGTGGGCGAGTCGGTCGGGATCGCAGTCGCTGCGTGAATGATGACATCCGCTCCCCGTGCGGCGTCGACGATCGAAGCTTCGTCGAACAGATCACCGCGACGGGGTTCTCCGCCGCGTGATTCGACGATCTCGTCACCCCGCCCGTCCCGTGTGAGACCGACCACGGAATAGCCGTGTTCGGAGAACTCTGCAACCAGTCGTTTGCCGAGCACGCCAGTCGCACCAGCGATGAACACTTGCATCGTAACTCGTGTTTGGAGGGCCTGTGTCGTAGCGATGGTGCAATACTGCAACGGGGGATTTAAAGGCTGATGCGGCGGAACCACTGCCATGAAACATCTCCGCCTGACGATCGAACCTGTCGGCGGGCGCGATGAGAGCCCTTCAATGTACCAGGTGCTCGCCAGTGCACCGTATCTCGACCACGTCGTTGGGCTCCATCTGAACGCTTCGGACGACCGTCTTGGACTGTTGATTTACATCGAGGGAGATAGCGACGCGTTTCGATCGCAGATTTCAACCCATCCATCCGTCCTGGATTTCGAGATACTGACAACCGGAGCGGACAGTTTCTACACGTATTTCCACAACGAGCTGACGGCGGCGTCAAAAGAACTCTTCGCTACGCTCACGGCTGGCAGCCTGCTAATGGTTCCACCCTACAACTACGGCGATGGCTCAGTGACGGTGTCGTTGTTTGGACCAACCGAGGAGATACAATCGGCACTTGAGCACGTTCCTGACGCGTTCGCGGTGACGGTTGAGCAGGTGAGCGGAATGGGACGGCTACCGGGTGTGTCCGAACCGTTGCTCTCCACACGCCAACGGCAGGCGCTCGAAGCCGCAAAGGACGTGGGCTACTACCAGCTCCCCCGACAGGGCTCCGTCGAGGAGATTGCAACACTGATCGACTGTGCACCGAGTACGGCAGCCGAACACCTCCGAAAGGCCGAGTCCAAGATTCTCCAGACCACTCGACTCTAACAGCTCTGGCGAGCAGCTGTGCGTTTTCCGGCTACTTTTTCAGACCGCTCCCGGTCAACGGAACGACAACGTCGTCGTCACGGTCGAGCACGCCCAGTTTGCGATAGCGTTCGAGTCCAGCAACCGCCACCGCACTCGTCGGTTCGACGTAGAAGCCGTTTGCATGGAGCCCGTTCAGCGCACGCTCGACGGGCTCGCGTTCGATCGCGATGCAGTCCCCAGCTGTCGATTCGATCGCAGTAAAGAGCTGGTCGTTCCGGACGGGTTCAGTGATGTGGATCCCGTCAGCCACGTCGTTGTGCCCGGAAACTGATTCGTGGAGCGAGTCGGCTATTGGCGCATAGCCGGCTGCCTGCACGCCGAGCAACCGTGGAACGGACGCGATTAACCCCGCCGCCTGCAATCGTTTGAACCCGCGATAGACGCCGAGCAACAGCGTCCCGTGGCCCACCGGAATAATGAGCGCATCCGGGAGCGACCAGTCGCGCTGGATGGCAATTTCGTAGGCCATGGTTGCCGTTCCCTCGAAAAACGCGGGATTCCAGGCGTGACTGGCGTACCAGCCAGCACCGTCTTCGACTGCTCCCACGCAGGCATCGACCACGTCTTGGCGCGAGCCCCCAATCCGCTCGACGGTGGCTCCGCTGCGCGTGATTGGCTGAATTTTCGATTCTGGCGCACTCTCCGGGACGAAAATGGTACAGTCCATCCCGGCCCGCCCAGCGTACGTTGCGACTGCACCACCGGCATTGCCTGAGGAATCCTCGATGAGCGCATCAGCACCGACGTCCACAGCGCGAGCGATCACCGTGGTCGCACCGCGGTCTTTGAAACTCCCCGTCGGCGCAACGTATTCGAGTTTGAACTCACAGTTCCATGGCGATTCGACTAGCGGCGTGGCACCCGCACCGAGCGAGACGGCTTGATCGACGGCCAACAGCTCCGAGAATCCCCAGACACCGTCGGCAAGCGAGAGCGACTCGCGATCGATCGGCGATTGCGAATACGCAAATTCGAGTGGCGAGTGACAGTCTCCACACCGCCAGCGATCGTCGAACCGTGCCTCACAGGCCGGACAGCGCAGTTCAATACTCATCGAGATCAGTCCCAACAGAACAGACGTACTCGCCGGTTGCGACCTGGGGAAGCCGACGCGCCCGCCAGAATATCCCCTTCGAATCGGCGGTGATGGTGGATTTCACCCGTCCGAACGGGTCGGTCACATCGAACAACGGATTCCCTCGTTCGACGTGCTCGCCGAGCTCGACGTGAAATCGTGTCAAACCGCCCGCGGGCGCGCCGTACTGTTCGAAGCCGTTGGCACGCGTCTGCGGGTTGATGTCGACCGTCCCTTCGAGAAAGCCGTAGTATTTCAACACGCGCTCGATGCCACGCAGCCCGCGTTCGATGCTATCTCCATCCCAGCCGACCGATCCGCCGAGCTCCGGATCGATTGTGGGGACGCCCTCGTTTGGCGCTGCCCGTGCAAGCTGGCCATCGGGTCCTTTCTGATCAAGGATAAATCCACAGTCAAACACCTTCGCCAGCTCAAGGCAGTCGCTGTGCAGCCGGTGGCGCGAGCCACAGCGGACGCGTGTTTCGTCGATCATGCGACTGGTCGAGCCCTGGTGGAGATCGAGTGCGAGATCCGCGCGGGTCGCCGCCTGAAACGTGGCGTGTGCGATCCGTTCGGTAGACATCCCGTTTGGATCACCCGGATACGCCCGATTCATCTTCGTGTCGTCGATCGGATTGCGGTGCTGGCTCACGTGAAACGCGTGGTAGTTGACGATCCCAACGATGAGAATCTGCCCATCGATTGTCGCTGGGTCGAGCTGTGGCACCAGTCGCTGGATCACGCCCAGTCCGTTGAGTTCGTCACCGTCGCTTACAGCCTGGATGTAGAGCGTTTTGCCGTCGTTCTGTCCGTTGATCACCGCAACCGGGAGCGAGACGTCGCTGCCATCGCGAGCTTCACCGACGGTCAGCTGCCCCGTGGCGATCTCACCGGGACACGCGGTTGCGGTGCCGAGCGTCGTCATTGTGTATAGTCGGTAAATCCACACTCTTAGACCGTTCGATTTTATGGACCCAAGGTCGCCATCAAGCAGGCGAATTTCTGGTTTAATTACCGCTGTTGGATCGTCCCAAAGCGCCTATTTGATCGCTCAGCGTACACCACGTATGTCCAGCCGATCGACGGAGCCCGCTCGTTCGCCGACGGTGGCCTTTCTCGACGAAATTGGCGCGTTTCAGAACGCGGTCATCGGTGCAATCGTTGGCGTCGCGTTCGCGCTGTGCTGGTGGGCAATTCGAGTGTTCGAGCTGCTCGGACCGGCTCCTGAGGTTGGTTCGCCGCTGTTGTACGCGAGTCTGGCGTTCGTGCTCGCGTTCGGAACGTTCGTACTGGTCACCACCGTGCTCACGGTTATGACCGCTGCGCTGGCCGTCAAGCGGATGGAGTAGATTTCCGATTCACAATCGTCAGTCGCTCATCGATGGATGGGTCGATCCCACACGCTCTGGCGTATTCCATCACCACTTCGTACTGCAGGCCGAGGCTGCGCTCGGCGGACACGTCCACCGGAAACCACTCCAGACAGTTCGCCGGCATCGCCACCGTATACTGCTCGGCTGGGTCGACCGGCTTGTCCCCAACCGACAGCTCGGCAATCTCTCGATCGGCGAAATCGAACGTCACCGCCGCCCCGCTCACGTGCAGGAACCAGTACTCTGGGTGCTCCGGAATGTGGACTTCCCCACCGAAAGTGAGCACCTCTCGGAGCTGTTCGTCAGTCATCGTCGCCACAACAACCGCAGTGTCGAACGGCACGACACCGATCAGCTCTGCGACCGTGATCTCTCCGTCGAGAGCAGCACCCGGGCGCATTCCGGGGCTGTGCTGGAGCGCCACTGCTGTCGAACCATTCCATCGATATGCGTCGGTCACGAAATTCCCCAGACGAGACTCGCCGAAAAAGAGGGTTTCGAGCGATCGTTCGATCGGGTTCTCGACGGTGTCGACCACCTCGGTCAGCCCACACTCCGTCCGAAGCTGGTGATATGTGCGTTCGATCGCCGTTGCCGGCGCCCTACCGCCGCACGGAATCCGCTCGGCGTTCCACTTACCGTCGTACGAGAGGACGTTCACGTCGCTGCCCGTTCCTGCAGTGCGACAGAGGAGCGACCCATTGATCTGCTCGATTCGCGGCTGGCCGTGCGTGTGGCCGTCGCAAATCACGTCCACATCAGTCTGCTCGGCAAGGTCATCAACCTCGCCCTGGCCGTGATTTTCCTCGTCGCCGAGATGCGCCAGACAGACGATTTCATCGACACCAGAATCTTCGAGCGCGTCGATCGCTTCATTGACTGCCTCGATCGGATCGGTCACGGTCAGGTCAGCGGCTGGTGGCGATTTTGCGGCCGTCAACGGGTGAGCAACACCGACGATGCCGAGCCGAACACCATCGATTTCCGTCGTCGTCCAGGGGAGAACGCCCGACTGCGCTCCGAATCGATCGCCATCAGCGTCGAACACGTTGGCACAGAGAAACTGCTGGGGAGCCTCCACAATGGCTGTCGTGAGCGTCTCAATCCCGTAATCGAAATCGTGGTTGCCAAGGGTGTCGAACGCCACAGTACACGCTTCGAACAC
Source organism: Halobacteriales archaeon YIM A00013 (assembly GCA_025041195.1). GTDB lineage: Archaea > Halobacteriota > Halobacteria > Halobacteriales > Haloarculaceae > Halocatena. The sequence goes on along the minus strand of JAKCFM010000001.1, from coordinate 2,301,676 downwards.
CGGCTGCACGGCTGCTCCTTCAGTACACAGCGAGATCGCACTCGGTGCAACGTTGTCGCCGACGCCAACGACGAGCGACGGATCGTCGCTGTGCGCTTGAACAGTTCCAACGAACCGAGCGATCTGCTCGGGATCGTCGTATGCAAACTCCAGGTCAGCGAACTGCACTATCGAAAACGACATGTGTCAGTTGTTGTGGGGTGGCTGAAATTTCTCTTCTGGCTGTCTGGCTCACTATGACACGATTTGAGTCCTTATTTTGATTTTCGGCCCTAAATCAAAATACTGGATTGCTTGTTTGCACCAATCCAACTAAGTCGAGTCACGAGCGTGACAGATGGAATGGGTGGTGAGCTCCTTTCTAGTCCTTCACTCCGATTTGTGGGTCTTGTTTGTCCGTCTCCAGATTTGAAACTCGGTATGTGACATCTGGACGGCACAGACGATCGAGCAGGAGGGCAAGGGCTTGTACCGATCACCGACTCGTGGCCTCACTCATCAACGGTCATCACCTCGCCACGAAATCCAGCCCTCTCTCCTGAATAAACGGCTTCTGCAATCTCGTACTGCCGGTCGGCAATCGCTGCGAGAATCGGCAGCTCCCACGATTGGGCCAGTTGCTGGTACCGAGTGTGTAACCGACGGCCCCACGCGATCGCCCGTCGATAACCGTCGATCGAATCCTCGAACCGATGGCAGAGAAACGCGGTGTTGGCCACCTCCGCTGGTGTGAACGTCCCCGATTCGACACGCGCTCGTGGCCTGATCCACTCGCGGTCGTCCAGAAATCGCCGAATATCGCACGCTGGGTAGCCAAACAGCACGCCGAGACGCCGATGCCACCCTGCATTGTGGGCCACGTTCCAGGTTGTTGGCAGCAGATCAAATCGCCCACGAGCGTGGCCAACGATCCAGCCGTGGAGTGCAGAGAACCGCCGCGTCGTACAGCCGAGCCGCTCAAACAGCCGGATGAACTCTCGCTCGGTGCTGAACGGTGAGTTCGCACAGTTCCACTCGGCCTGCACGACGGTGGCCGGTTTCTCTCCGGCAATGACGAGCGCAAACCGCAACAACGGCTGCAACGGCCCATCGCCCTCGAAATACGCCCCGAAAAACGACCCCAACCGATGCTGCTCAGCCGCAGGCAATCGATCGATCGTCACGGGTGGGGCTGCGTACATATGGCTCACTGGAGCAGCCCGGTTCTTGAATGAAACGACGTCATCCCTGGGCCAACGCTTCGAGCCGATCGCGACCCGTCCGGGTTCCCTTGGCAACAACAACATCACCAGCCTTCAGTCGCGTCGACGCCGTTGGCGAGACGATCCATTCAGCGTCTGCACCCTGGCCACGACGGACGGCAATCACCCGCATTCCAGTCTTGGTACTCAGCGTTTGCTCGCCGAGTGTCGTCCCAGCGAGCTGACTCCCGGATTCGATCATTGTACGAACGAGGATTTCGACGCTCTCGCCGACGGCTGCCTCGATGACGGGATGGGTCTCAAGACCGCGCAACACGCCATCACTGATCTCCAGGGCTGCATCGGAAATCACCTCCGTGGCCCGAGCGAGATGCATGAGTCCGCGCAACTCGATCGGATCATCGAGCTGTTTCGCAGCGCGCAACGTCCAGGCCTCAAGCCGCGACTGTAAGGCGTCCATCTCCACCTCTAGCTCTCGCACCTCTCTCGCGAGTGATTCGTTGTCAAACAACACGGAGCTGTAGGCAAGATCGACGGCCAACTCGCTCATATTCTTCATCAAAATGATCGTATCGACCGCACGATCGACGTCATCGATCGTTCCAGGTGGCAGTTCTGGCGGTTCGTACGTCTCACCAGAAAACTCGGTGTAAACGGATCCAATCCCCGCCGTTGGGCCGCGCAACACCACCCGATCACCCGCCTGGATAACGGTCTCGTGGTCAGGATCCAACAGCCAGTCGCCGCCCCGATTGATCGCGATCACGCGCACGCCGGTGTCAGTTTCGAGATTTCGCTCGCCAAGGCTCTGTCCGGCAATCGACGAATCGGATTGGACGGTCAACCGTACCAGTGTTTCGAGTGCATCGGGAAGCGCCGCCTGGATCGCCGCCGGAATGCCGATTGCTTCGGTCACGATTTTAGCGATGTCGGCGGCCGCGTCGCTGACCATCTCCGTGGCCGCAACGACGCCAAGAACCGGTGCCAGCTGTTCTGCATCGGCGGGCCGCCTGGCCGACAACAACAGGCTCATCCGCGCCTGAAGCTGGACGGTGTCAACGTGGCGCTCAAGCGCCAGCACCTCCTGAGCAACGGACTGACTCCCGAACAGCACCGACGAGTAACAGAGATCGATCTGTAACTCTGCTGTATCTTTCATTTCCGCGAGCAGCCTGCTCACTGGGACGGGCTCGTACTCCACAGCGTCAGGCGTCAACTCGGTCTGCTCGCGTTCGTTGTCCATAGCGTCAGTTGGCAATCTGGAGCGAAAAACGTAGGGGGCGATTCATTCCCCCGTTCGGAATGAAAGGTCCAGGGCGGACGCGCTATGGGTTAGCGACCCCATTGATATCACGTCGACCCCTGTGTCGGCGTACTCGGGCACGGTTTCGATCGTGATTCCGCCGCTTGCCTCGCTCAGAACGTTTGCGGGCAGTTCTTCAACACCGCGCGCGACGAGCTCCGGAGCCATGTTGTCGAACAGAACGATATCAGCACCCGCAGCCGCTGCTCGTGGGCCATTGCTGGGTGATTCGACCTCAACCTCGATTTTCGTTGTGAACGATGCACGTTCGCGCATGGTCTCGATCGCGGTTTCGAGTCCCATCTCGGCGATGTGGTTGTCCTTGACCATCACCATGTGGGAAAGATCAAGCCGGTGGGTATCACCGCCTCCGGCGACGATAGCGCGCTTTTCGAGCCGGCGGAGTCCGGGGGTTGTCTTTCTGGTTCCCGCGATCGCAACGGACTCTGAAATCTCCCGAGCGGCGGTAACCGCCCGGTGTGTTCGTGTGGCGACACCGCACGCGTGACCGATGGCGTTGACCACCACCCGCTCGCCACGAAGCAGTGATTTGGCCGGCCCACGCGCCGTGAGCAGCACGTCGCCCGGAACAACCTGCTCACCGTCGGCTACTGCCGGCTCGACCGCGATCTCCGCATCGAGAACGGAAAATACCGCGCTGGCCACATCGATGCCGGCGACCACGCCATCATCTTTCGCAATCAACTGGGCGAACGTTGTCCCCGGAACCGCATTCGTCACGTCGTGATGGCCGAGATCTTCGGCCAGCCACGCTTCGATCTGCCGGCGCTCAATCAGCATGCGCTGGCTCCGTCAAGTAGTGACAGCCTTTTGAGCGTTCGTTTTCCGCGGCCGCTCTGGCGATCAACAGCGCTGAGACGCTCTTCCCGCGGAGTTCGTACAGCTCACGTGAGGTGCGGGTTCGGATATATGCGTCCACCTCTCCCTTCAGGCGGCGGAGCACACCCGTTGCGCGTTGGAGGCCCTCCGGAGAGCGCTCAAGGCCGACGTACTCCTCCATCACACGGCGCAGCCTGACGGATTTGTCCTCACCGAACCCCTCTGCGAGCGCCGGGTCTCGGTCGAGCAGCTCTGGGGCTTCGATTCGGTCCGGTTCGAACCCAGCCGCAGCATCGCCCGCTCGCAGTCCCCAGACGAGCCCTTCGAGGAGGCTGGTGCTGGCGAGTCGGTTCGCGCCGTGGACACCGGTTGCTGAACACTCACCGACTGCGAACAGCCGATCGAGTGTGGTCTTCCCCTCGGTATCCACTGCAATGCCGCCACAGAGAAAGTGCTCTGCGGGTGAGACTGGAATGCCCTCGCGCCAGTCGATCGCTCGATCCGCACACATCGCGGCAAGATCCGGAAATTCATCTTCGAAATCGAGCGGCGAGACATCGAGGAGAACGTCGCCGGTTCGCTCGTATTCAGTGGCCACTGCCCGGGCGACCACATCTCGGGGGGCAAGCTCTGCGTCGGCGTGAATCTCGGGCATGAAGCGTTCGCCGTCGCCATTCCGAAGAAACGCACCTTCCCCGCGGACGGCTTCGCTGAGCAAGAACGGATCGTCGCCGGTGTAGACGGTCGGATGGAACTGGACGTACTCCATATCGCGGACGGAAGCACCAGCAAGCGCCGCCATGGCGATTCCGTCGCCGGTTGATCCGTCGGGATTCGTCGATTGGGGATACAGCTCACCAACACCACCGGTTGCCAGGACGGTTGCGCCGGCGAAGACTGGCTGCACGTCACCGTCATGTTCTACATACGCGCCGTGGACGCGCCCTTCGTGGGTTATCAGTTCCAGTGCGGCCGTATCCTGATGGATCGTCACCGATTCGAGCGACGACAGGTGGTTGAGAAACGGTCCCAGAATGTGTCGGCCGGTCGAGGCATCAACGTGGAGAATTCGCCGTTTTGAGTGGGCGGCTTCGCGACCGTAGGCATACTCCTCTTCGTCACCATCAAACGGGATCGAGAGCGTCTCGAACAGCACGTCCTCGACGGCCGGTTTTGCGTTCTCGACGAGCAGCTCCACCGCTTCGGGATCAGCCGTGTCGTCGCTGGCAGCGAGGATGTCGGCTTTGAACGATTCGGGGGCTGTCCGTGTCACCGCGATACCGCCCTGTGCCCACCACGAGGCGGCGTGTTCAGGCTCGGTTGCTTTCGTCGCTAGCGTCACCTCTGCCCCTGCTCTGGCGGCCGCAAGCGCCGTTGCACAACCGCCGATACCGCTGCCAACCACGAGCACGTCCGTCGTCTCTGTAATGTCCATCAACTCACACCTCCAGCATCCGATCGAGAGCAACCTGTGCAAGCTCTGCCTCATCGGGTGCGACCGAGATCACGTTTCGCTCGCGGTCTTCGAGCAGCTCTTCGAGCACCCAGGTGAGATAGTTCGGATCAATTTGGCGCATCGCATTGCAGTCCATACACGAATCACCACAGAGTGGGATGACGTTCACGTCGGGATGCCAGCGCTGGAGGTGGTTCGTGAGGTGAATCTCGGTTCCGATCGCCCACGTTTCACCAGGCTCTGCGTTCTCAATCGTCGAGCAGATCGTTGACGTCGATCCTGACACGTCGGCTGCCTCGACGACCTCGCGCCTGCATTCGGGGTGGACGATCACGTTCGCGTCGGCGTGTTGGTTACGGACTTCCTCGATGTGTTCGACGCGGAATCGTTCGTGCACCTGACAGTAGCCGTCCCAGAGCACCACATCAGCGTCGGCAACATCGCCATCAGTGCTTTCTGGTGCCCACGGATTCCACTCGACGGTCGAATCGGCCATTCCGAGCCGGTGGGCCGTGTTCTCACCGAGATGTTTGTCCGGCAGGAACAACACTGTCTCACCGCGCTCAAACGCCCACTCGAACGCTTTGTGCGCGTTCGAGGAGGTACAGACCAGCCCGCCCTGCTCGGCACAGAACGCCTTCAGATCCGCGTACGAGTTCATGTAGGTGATCGGAATGATATCCTCGCCGGGAATCTTCTCGGTTATTTTCGCCCAGGCGGCGTCCACCTGGAGCGCTTCTGCCATCCCAGCCATCGGACACGACGCTTCCATGGATGGGAGGATCACCGTCTGTTCGTCATCGGTGATGATGTCTGCGCTTTCTGCCATGAACGTGACGCCACAGAAGATCACGTAGGAAGCATCTGCCTCGGCCGCGCGTTTCGATAGCTCATAGGAGTCACCGATGAAATCGGCGTGCTCGACGATCTCTCGGCGCTGATAGTTGTGTCCCAGGATGATGACGTCATCACCCAGGAGTTCTTTGGCCGTTTCGATGCGATCAGTCCGCTCGTCGGCCGACAGATCGCGGTACGCCGGTGGGAGGCGTTCGAGCGTATCGTATTTGAACAAGCTGAGTTCCGTCTCGAACCCCGTGGTTTCCATTTCTGCCATTGGTCGGCACCGAAGTTACTCATTCATGGATCGCTTATATTGATAAACTTTTTTCTTCAATAACCGAAACCGTGGGCAATATTTCGTGATAACAGCGTTCGATACGGTCTGTGGTCACATGACTGTCTCAAGGTGGTGACCGACTGCGTCGAGAAACCGATTCGGCGCGGTAATTGGTCCAAGGTGGCCGACACCATCGAATTCGATGAATTCGCTGTCCGGCAGACGCTCGTCGACGACACGGATGGAGTCTCTGAGGTGTTGTGGGCCATCGTTCCCCGAGAGCAACAGTGCTGGCGCATCGATCTCGAGCGAGTCGTCGAGTTCGAACGATTCGAGTGCCCGATCCATTCTGAGATTGTTTTCGACGAACGCGACGCTGGCTGGCCATCCTGGCCACTCCTCAAGCCACGCCTCGAACTGTGGAGCGTCGCCGCCATGAATTACCTCCCGGAGGTGCGCCTTTGCAGCCGCGCGCGGTCGACCATCATCGAGCAGCCGTTGCATCGTTTCAGAGAGCGACGCTTCGTTCCGGTATTCTCCGACAAGATACGCCGGTTCGTACGCCACAACCGATTGGACGGCACGGCGCTGGGCAACCTCTAGCGCGAGCAATCCGCCGAATGAGTGACCGATGAGTGTTGGTGTTCCATCGATCGCTTCAATGACCGCACAGCAATCTTCGATCTCTCGTTCGATGCTGTAGGTGGGTCCATCTCCGCTGTCCCCACGGCCGCGTCGATCCGGGCGGATCACGCAGTGGGCGTCGGCGAGCGCGTCGGTCAGTGGCTCCCAAAATCGGCGGGTTCCACCGCCGTGGAGACAACAGAGCGGTGGCCCGTCGCCCTGGCTGTCGTACGCGATCGTCGTTCCATCTGCTGATGCAACTGTTTGCATGGAGTCGTCTTTGTTCTGGCCGCCGGAAGTGGCTTTCTCGCAGTGTGACGGGCTTTTTTACCGGGCGAGTGGCGGCCAGCTCGTTCCGATGGTCGTTTCGAGCAGATGTTTTTGTGCACGACGGAGTCGCTCGGAGCACGACGATGGTGCAATATCCAGTTCTGCGGCGATCGCTTCGAGCGTCGTCTCCCGTGGCACCGCAAAGTAGCCACGTTCGTAGGCGACTCGCAATGCTTCGTGCTGGGGATCGGTCAGGCCATTACCGGCCGTGGCGGCCTCCGCAATTGGAGTGAGTCGTTGGACGCTGATCGCAGCCTCGCGATTCCAGAACGAGACGAACTCCTTGATGGTTGAACGATCGGCGAACCAGCCGGATTGACGCCAGCCCGTGGGTGTCACCTCGATGCGTTCGATCGTTGCATCGGCGGTCGCAAGTGCTCTCAGTCCATCGAGATCGTCCAATTCACGGCTCAGCTGTTCGGCTTCGCTCCGAGCGGGTTCGATTTTGTACCGTCGGGTTGTCCCCGCGATTCCCAGAAGCACGTTCTGGTCGACGAACTCACTGTTCTCGAACGCCCGCTCGACCGCTGGCTGGTCGTCGTGGGTAACCGTCACCACGAACGGCGGACGCCGGCCGTGGTTGTACTGCATCCGGAGTAATATTGTAGCCTGCGGGATCGCTGCTGCGACATCTCTCAGTGGTAACGCTCCACAGCGAATGTCGATCTCGGCAAACAGCGTCATACCATCACCATGACTGCAACACGAATCCATTCTCCGTTCGAACGGAGGAAGGACTGCCGGGAGGTCGACTCCCTGTAGAATCGCCGTGCAGGTTAGTGATTTTCGAGCGCATCGAGGACGCACGCAGCGGCGATCACGGCTTCTCTGGGCACAGAGCTGGCATCGTCGATAGTGACCGTATACGTGTCCCGAAGCGAGAACTGTCCTCTAATGTCACCAACGTGCTGGTCGTTCGCGTCGAAGATTTCGTATTTGTTCGGGATCAGGTTCGCAATGGTCGAGAGATGTCTGAGCACCGAGTTGAGTTTACTTTTCGATCGAATCGTTGCGAGCGCGGCGCCAGTGTCGGGGTCGCGGATCGTCCAGTTTTCGACGAATAGTGAGAAATCCTCGTCGAGGACAACGACTTCCTCTCCCGTTCCTGCGTCCGTGATCGCATAGTTTCCAGCGACATCCAAAATGCCGCCGGCTTTCACCGTGAACGCCTCCTCGCCGTCACCGGTTACGAATGGGAACTCCTCTTTCATCTTGAACATCTTCTGTTTCCCACGCAGAACGACCGTGTCGGTGCTGTCGCTAACGGCGTACTTGTTCCGGATAATCGATTGCTTTACCTCGTATCGATCGTCGGTGAGATCGATTGTGGAAATCTCATACTCTCCCATCGACGATTCGATCGTAGACATAGGAACCGGTCATACACGTATGATGATAAGTTTTCCCACTTGTGTATCATATTCGCAGAACGTATTCCCATGCGCTCACGCGGTCGAAATGGCCGTTCGATCACGCTCTCGCGTATTCGGTGTTTTTCCACCGATCTGTGGTAAAAACACACGCAGAACGAACAAATACAGTCGTTCGACAATAGCAATAAACCATGGACCAGCACTACGAAGCGATCGAACAAGCGTTCCCCGAACTGGAATCCATCGAAAACAGCGACTTTCGCGATACGGTTCGCGAGGCGTGGGCCATTGCGATGGCTGACAATGCGATCACCGAGATCGAAGCCGTCCCCTGGTTCCCGCCGGTTCAACGATCGCTCAATCTGCCCGACGAACGACTCGTCCCTCACATTCGAGACGTGACACAGGGGGCGCTCGCTCTCGTTGAGTCGCTCAAAAAACGCCGGTCAGTAACGCTCTCGGTCGATACCGTGATCGCTGGCGCGCTGCTCCACGACGTCAGCAAGCTCTACGAGTTCGACGGAATGGAAGCGACCACCGTTGGTACGCTGCTCGGACATCCGTACTATGGGGTGTCCGTGATCGCGGCAGCTGGATTGCCGGTCGAACTCGCACATATCGTCCTCTCACACACGCACCGAACGAATATCGAGCCGGCGACACTAGAAGCGACGATCGTCCGACAGGCCGACGCGGTCGCAGCGGCTGCTATTCGTGCACAGGCTGACACCGATGGTAACACGACATAGCCGGCCATACCGCCGTCGAAGAGCTCCTCGGCGGTTACCGTTCTTGCTCAAACACGACGGTTCCATCCACGATCGTGTGCGTCACAGCAATATCGGCGATCGCCGCCTCTGGCACAGCCCACGGTGATTCATCGAGAACGACAAGATCTGCCCGCTTTCCCGCCTTGATCGTTCCCAAACGATCCTCTGCAAAGCCAGCGTAGGCTCCACCAGTTGTGTACGCCCGCAGCGCTTCCGTGACGGTGAGTCGCTGACGTTCATGTGGCGCGGTGACAGCCTGCTGGACGCCAAACAGCGGATCCATCGGCATGCAATCGCTCCCAAAGGCGAGCACGACGCCCGCATCGAGTAGCCGACGGAACTGGTTCGTTCGTCCCGTGCGATCGACACCGAGACAGTCCTCGTACAGGCCGCCCTCGCGGGCCCATTTCAGGAAGTTGGGTTGAGCAGAGACGACCACGCCGCTCTGTGCGATCGCATCGAGCAGCTCCGCCGTGAGCAATTCACCGTGTTCGATCCGGTGGCGCGCGACCGCAGGATCATCAGTTCCCTCGAACCGTTCGAGCACGGTTTCGATGGCCACATCGCCAATCGCATGCACGGCGTACTGGAAGCCATTTGCGTCGGCGCGTTCGATCAGTCCAGCAAGTTCGCTGGGAGCGGTGACCCACTGTCCGGTGTCACCATCCTCGTACGGTTCGGATAGTTTGGCAGTTCGCCCTCCGAAACTGCCGTCGGCGAAGGATTTGATTGCTCCCGTCTGCACGAATTCCGAGCCGTAATTCGTGCGCTCGCCGAGTTCCATCAGCGCATCGAGATGGTCGCTCCAGTAGTTGATCCGCACCCGGAGCCCCAGGTCGTCCGCGAGATCGAGCGCCCGATACACCTGCGGAGCGGTCGAATTCCTGACAAAATCATGAACGCCGGTGATACCGAGTTCGTGGGCGCGATCGCGGGCGGCCTCGATCAGCGGGCGCATTGCCGTCGCGTTCGGTGTCGTCGCCTCGTGAATCACGTTCAGTGCTTCTTCAACGACGACACCCGTCGGGTCACCGTTCTCGCGGTGAACGTCGTGCTCGGGGAATTCGGCGGCAAACTGATCAAACGCGACCGAGTTCAGCGACCCTGTGTGCAGGTCCTCTCGGAATGCGACCACGGGCCGGTCCGCACTCACCTGATCCAGATCCGCCATCGTGAGGCGTCGTCGTTCGTCCCACTCGGTCTCGTCGTAGCCATAGCCACAGATCCAGCCAGCATCCGTCCGCTCGCGTTCTTCGGTGAGCCGGTCGATTGCGTCGGCAATGTCGTCAGTCCCGGAGAGATCAGCCTGGACAAGCCGTCGACCGAGCTGTTCGAGATGCGTGTGTGCATCGATAAATCCCGGCAGTACGACCGCACCGTCGAGATCCAGCACGTTCGTCCTCGCGCCACGGAGAAAGTCGATCTCGTAGCTCGATCCGACTCTGATGATTTCGCCGTCACGAATCGCGACGGCTCCGTGGATTTCATCCGGCTCTGTCAGGCTGTGAATGCGTCCATTGGTCAGCACCAGCCCTGCGGGATCGGTCATGACCGTAGCCAACGCCTCCAACGCAAAATATCGACTGGACGCCTTGGTGACTCGCCTTGTTACCAACGGGTCTTAGTCGATCGACTGCCGATTGGATGGCATGACCACGCCATCGGCACTCGCCGAACGTGTTTCTGCGGGTGAGCTCGCCCTGCACGAACTCGAAGCGCAGACCGATCCCGACACCGCCGCCGCTGCCCGGCGGGAGCTGCTCGAATCGACAACCGATGCCGATCTGTCCGCAATCGGTTCGTTCACTTTCGACGCCGAGTTGGCCCAGTCGGCGATCGAAAACATGGTTGGAGCCATCCAGATTCCGGTCGGCGTTGCTGGACCAGTGGAGGTCGACGGTTCGAGCGCGTCAGGGACCAGCTATCTCCCACTCGCGACGACCGAGGGCGCGCTCGTCGCTTCGATCAACCGTGGCTGTTCGGCAATCCAGACGGCGGGTGGAGCAAACGCACACGTGCTCGATTCGAAGATGACCCGAGCCCCTGTCTTTCGGGTGGAAAACGTCCATGCGGCGAGCGCGCTTACCGAGTGGGTAGCGGAGAATTTTGATGCGTTAGCCGACGCCGCCGAGACGACGACGAACCACGGAAAACTCCTCGACATTCGTCCGTACGTCGTCGGCGATTCGGTCTACTTGCGGTTTGCTTACGACACGAAAGACGCCATGGGGATGAACATGGCGACGATCGCCACACAGGCCGCCTGTGAACTGATCGAGGCCGAAACCACGGCTGATCTCGTCGCACTCAGTGGCAATCTCTGTTCGGATAAGAAACCCGCGGCGATCAATCTCATCGAGGGACGCGGGCGAACTGTGGCAGCAGACGTTCAGCTCACGGCATCGCAGGTCGCCGACCGCTTCGATACGACTCCAGGGGCGATCGAGGAGGCAAACACCAGAAAGAACCTGCTCGGCAGCGCACGCGCCGGCAGTCTCGGCTTCAATGCGCATGCGGCAAACGTGATCGCCGCGGTCTTTCTCGCCACAGGCCAGGATCCCGCGCAGGTTGTCGAAGGCGCGAACACAATCACCAGCGTCGACGTTCGCGACGGCGATCTCTACGCCAGCGTGACGATTGCCAGTCTCGATGTGGGAACGGTCGGCGGCGGAACGAAGCTCCCGACGCAGTCCGAAGGGCTGGAACTGCTCGGTGTGGCCGGTGGTGGCGATCCCGCGGGTGCCAACGCGGACGCGCTCGCAGAAGTCATCGCCACGGGCGTGCTTGCGGGCGAACTCTCGTTACTCGGTGCGCTCGCTTCGGACAATCTTGCGTCGGCGCACGAAGAACTCGGGCGGTAGTCACTGACTTGTCTTATAGGTCAATACGGAATGACCGTTCGACAATGGCGGTTCTTCGAATGGTCTCTCCTTGGTTTTCCAGTCCAGAAAATGAGAGCTGGACAACTACGAAGCCATTATTGATCTCATTTGTATTGTAGTACGGCCATGTTCTTGCGCTAATGGGGAACGATCCCGACGTCAATCTTCGAGAAATTCGTCAATGTCGCGGGCGGGGGAACGAAATCCAGCGTCATCGATCCAGCGTTTAAGATATTGGTCGGCCAACGTAGCCGAGATGGTGCCATCTTCGACGAACCGCACCAAAAGACCAATTGACCCAGTAACGTCCACTCCTCTCTGTTTTGCAGTTGTACGCGCATCACCGTCGTCAGTGACGACTATGCCATTTGCGTGTTCTGCCACAGCCAGTGCCTGGGCTTCTCCTGGATCAAGCAATTCGAGAAGCTGTTCTTCACGTTTCTCTGCCGACGCAGAGGGAGTGATGACGGGAATACTCTCCCCAAGAACAGCAAGCGAGTGATCCAGATATTCGTGAGTTTCGACTCCTGCTTTCAGTTCTTCTTTGACGGCATCCACAGTCACGACCCGTGGCAAATCCAACAGTAACTCGACAGTAGCCACGTGAGCAAAATTTGAAAGAACTGTGGTGTTGAGAACCGTCGCGTTTGTTGGTAGGGCCATTACTCGATGTTGCGGGCTGACTCAATCTCATCTCTAGCTGTATCCATATCTTCGGGACCGAAACGCAGTTCCACACCTTCTTCTCGGAGTATGTCCCGCATCTCGAATCGATTGACGCCGGCAAGCCGTGCCGCCGTGCCGAGAGTACTGTCTCCCGCGGAATACAGCGACACCGCAGCTGCAACCCGTGCGTTCTGGTTCTCGGTGAAATACTCACGGAGAACGTGACGGATCGCGTCGCTTTTGTTTTCGAAGATTCCCGCTCTAACAGCCCCCTCCATTAGATCGGTGAGATCATCCGGAATGGTAGCAGTGGTTCGGGACATGCCTTCACTCAAGCTATGGGTTTCATACATTATATGAATTTTGGCGGAGGCAGAAAATTGATAAACATCTGAATGGAAAGATGCTGAGTCAGATGGTTGTTTTAGAAATTCAGATAGCAGGGGGCCGAGTCCACCTACACGTCTTTGAAGTGACTCACAGCACAGCGTGAGTAGGTCAGTTCCCGACCATCGGCCTCTGTAGGCGCTGGATCGCCACAGTAGTTTTCGCTTCCCGAAGACCCCATCACCGTTTTCATGGTCCCTTCAGGCCGCTCGTGCAGCCCTGCCAGATCGTGGTGTGTGGGTTCACCGACGATCAGATTGTGGCCGATCTCGTGAAGTCCCTCAACGAGACCGGAGCGATCGCCGTACGAATCTGCTGCAAATGGGACGTACTTCTCACTCAACCGTGCTATCGATCGTCCGCCAGCATACGTACCCACGTTCGATTCAATCCAGTTGAGTCCACCGCCCTCACCGTCGAAGATGACGAAATTCGCGTTGGGTACTGGAACTCGCCATCGAACTCACTGCACCCGTACTGGCTCCGGCTATCGCCAGTGATCGTAGCATCGACCGCCGATTAATACCTCCCGCGTCTCCCATCTCATCAGACATTCTATTGGTATCTCTCTGGAAATATCTATAAGATCACTCTGGTTTTGATATATGTTGTATAACTGAACAGAAAACTGCCGTCGGAAATCAATCGATGGCGTACAGCTCAGCGTGCTCCACACAGAACTCGGGCTCACGGAGCTGTGCTTCGATCACGCCTGGATGACGGTGTCGATCGGCCAGCCGACAGTGCTCGACGTCACAAAACGTCGCCCCGGTGTTGAGGAAGTGAAACGCACTCAACACGTACCCACAGAGTGCGTCGGTCGTCCGCGGGTCGTCTTCGATCAGGAACTCGCCGTCGATTTCGGTTTCGAGCACCTCGCGAGGGGGTGTGTCGCCGGAGATGAGCGCGTGGCGCTGTTGTGCTTTGTAGTACTGTTCGGGCTTGGCGGGCGCTTCGTACAGTCCGGGAACGGAGATGAGCGTCGGCTGGCCGAGGATCGAGACGCGCTTGTGCCAGCGCCCGTCGTGGTCGCCCCACGTTCCGAGCACGCGATCGGTGAGAATGATATGGGAGTTGGACAGTCCGCGTTCACCGCCCGGTAACCGTTTTCGGAGCGCGTCCTGGATCGCTCGCCCGTCGTAGAGCACACCGCCCGCTCGTTCGGGGGATTCGAGCGCGCGCTCTTCGTAGCGGATGATACCGACCATCTCCGAGCCGGTGGAGCGATCGTACGGACCGTTTACTCGTGCCCTGGCGAACGCCCGCGCCAGTGCATCGTCACCGTGGGTTTTGCAAAACCGGTCACGGACACTGACGCTGGGGGCAATTCGTGGCGCGAGCCAGTCGGCGATGGCGTCGCTGTCTGCGACGGTCGTGGGTGCTCGATACAGCGACAGTGCAGTCACCATTGGTGGACCTAGTCGTCAGCAGGGACCGGCGTTGTTTCGAGCTCGACGGGTTCGGCGTCAACGCCGAGCTCGTCGAGTGCAACCTGCGCTGCGCGCTTGCCCGAGAGCAACATGGCACCGAACGTCGGGCCCATGCGTGGCAGACCGTACGTGGTCGCAACGGCCATCCCCGTCACGATGAGACCGTCGTGGGCGAGGCCGGTGTGCTCGACAACGGCGTCCTCGCTCTTGCCAACCCACATCGAGTCGTGGCCTGGCGAATCGTGTCCCGGTGCGCCGTACTGACCGTCCTCGGTCTGGTCCATTCCGGAGTTGGATTTCGCACTCTCGATTCCCGGCGCGTTTAGCACGCCGCGCTGGTCGAGCTTCTTGATGGCCATCGCGTCGTGACCGGTCGCATCGATGACGAGCTTCGATTCGACTGCAATTGGATCAACACAGGTGAGCTCGCGCGGCAACGCGTGGACTGGCGTCCAGTTCATCACGATCCCGCCGATCCGGTGATCTTCTCGAATGACAATATCAGTGAACTCCGTCATGTTCTGGATCTTTGCGCCAGCGTCACACGCAGCCTTGATCATCGCAGAACAGGCGTGTGGCCCGTTGGCCACGTAGAGCCCGTCGCTTTCTGCGGCCGGTTTGTAATCCACGTCGAACTCGTCGAACACGGCCTCGGCGGGCGATCGAACAGTCACCTTGTTCATCAAAAAGCCACCGAGCCAGAATCCACCACCCAGGTAGTTGTTCTTCTCGACGATCATCGTCTTTACACCGCGCGAAGCGAGCTCCGTCGCCGCCATCAATCCCGATGGACCCCCACCGATGATGATCACGTCGCTATCGGAAAAGTCCATGAACTCTTCGGTCCACTCCTGACCGATTGCCCGCGTCACGTCTGCTTCGCCAACATCACTGAATGAGCCGAACTCTGAATCGGACATACAACTCGGTGGTATTGCCGGGTGGTGATGGATGTTTCGATTTTTCATACAGAGGAAACGACACCATAAAAAACAATGACAGACTGCTTCCCAATACGAAGACACTCATTGATCGTCAAAGCGGTCGATGATCTCCTGGTACTGACACCGAATGGTCATACACGATACGTCAGCTACGTTGGAGACTTCACGCTGGGTGATTCTGCGTCCGGTGTGCTGGCCGGCGGCATACAGCGCAGCGGCTGCGACGCCGACCGGACTCTTTCCTGAGGTGAACGCGGTTCCGGCGACGAGTTCGCACATCGCCGTCGCCCGACGGCGGACCCCGTCGTCACAGTCCAGCTTGGACGCGAATCGAGGGATGTAGGCCGTTGGATCGGTTGGTTCGAACGAGAGACCCAATTGACTGGTAATCTCTCGGTAATCACGGCCAATCCGTCCGTATTCGACCCGGGAGACGCCCGCCATTTCGTCCAGCGTTCGGGGGATTCCCTCCTGTCGGGTGGCAGCGTACAACGCTCCGGTGGCAACACCTTCGATTGATCGCCCACGAACAACGTCACACGACAGCGCTCGACGGTAGATCACACTGGCCGTCTCTCTCGTGGATTTTGGAAGCCCAAGCGCGCTGGCCATCCGGTTGATTTCAACCAGTCCCTGTTTGAGCGTGCGTTCGGCGCCGTTGTACGCCTGACAGCGGTTGTTCCACGTGCGCAAGCGTGCTATCTGAGAGCGCTTTTTCGATGACAGCGCGTTCCCTTTCGCATCAAATCTTTGATGGCCTATCTTTGTTGATAATCCTTTGTCATGTCTGATCTGTGTGGTTGGTGCGCCGACTCTGGATCGACGATCATTTTCTTCGACACTATACGCCTTCCACTCCGGACCGCGATCGACCACGTCCTCCTGTACGATTGTTCCACAGTCTGTACAGGCGTATTCGCCGCGTTTTGGGTCTTCGGTTACTCGCCCCTCACACTGTGGACACGTCGAACGAGTTGTGATACCACTCATCTGATTTAGACAGTCTACATTCCTATCTCACAAAAGCATTCCCTAGCAATTTTTAACAATTCCAGCAATTATCAGAAGATAGGAACTAAAACCCCTTCCTCAACGACTGATCGGAGTGAGTAGGGCGGGGTAGTTCACTGGGCAATTGACTGGCCTGGATCGATAGACACCATCGTTTGGTGGTCGGCGTGTGGCCCAGTGTCGACCGAATCACCCGTCTTGCCGGTGCAGTTCGATCGCTCCGTCGGGGATCTCGTAGCGCGCGAGCAGCTCGGGTGGGTCTTCGGTGTTGTTGGTGTTCTTCTCGACGCCGTAAACCGACCAGGTCGCTCGGTCGCGTTCGAGGTCGAGGATTGCGTAGCCGTGGGCGTACCAGTCGAGATACGCCAGATGCTCATTATGGTCTTTGGCGAGTTCTTCGAGCAATGCTTGATCCCAGTCACTGGGGAAATCGATGACATCGGCGGCGTTGGCGCTCGTCACCGGCGGTGCCATCAGCTCGACACCCACCCGATCGAAATCCCACGACACCTCGCCGTATCCGGCCTGCTGATAGCCAGCCATTGCCGCGTGGAGATCACCGGTCACAGAGATGAAGTTCCGAACGTCGCTGTCTTCGACGTGACCTAACAGTTCCGCGCGCTCTGCCTGATAGCCGTCCCACGAATCGTGGAGAAACTCGATCTGGTTTGGGCCATCACCGACCGTTAACGGCATTGTTAGCACTTCATTGGCCCACACTGTCCAGCGGGCATCGGATTCTTCGAGGATCGTTTTGAACCAGGCTTTTTGCGCAGCTCCGAGCATTGTTCGGTCGGCTCGCTCCTCTGTCCGGCAGGTAATGGTTGCATCCGGACACGGCTGGGCGTCTCGGTACAGCCGTTCGTCAGTGATCATCCACTCGGCGAGGTCGCCGAATTCGAACCGTCGCCAGAGCTGGAGTCGTTCGTGGAGTTCGTTCGCAGACGGATCGTACTCCACCCGCTCTGGCATGAACTCCACCCAGGCCTGAATCCCATTGACGGTCACCTCCGTGGCGAACGCTGGATCGTCGCCATTTTCGTGCGGTGGCAACACCGGTGCTCCCGTCTGGTCGTCCCAGTAGCGGTTGTTTGCTATCTCATGGTCGTCCCAGCCGGCGATGAGCGTGTGTCGTTCCAGGGCGCTTTGTAGGTGCTGATCGCTCCGGTACGTTCGGTGCAAATACCGGAAATCTTCCAGCGTGGTGGCAAGTGAGTTTCCGCTGGGCAACGACAGCTGTCGGTCTTCGAATGCAGGAGTTGATGGCGATCGATACCGCCCGTCGGCTGACTCGTAGATGAAATCACCGAGATGCAGCAGATAGTCGACGTCAGTGGTAGCAAGGTGGTGGTACGCGGGGTAGTAGCCGTTCTGGTAGTCCTGACAGGTCAACACGGCCAGTGTGAGCCGATCGGGGCTCGCGTCATACTCTGGAAGCGTCCGACAGCGACCAGTCTCGCTTGCAACGCCGTCGTAGACGAATCGGTAGTGGTAGAATCGATCGGATTCGAGTACGCCGTCGAGATCTACCGTGACGGTGTGGTCACTCGCAGGCCCCACCGGCTCGTCCACGACGCCACGATACACCAGAGCGTCCTCATCGAACGATTCGTCGGTCGCAACTTCGACACCAAGCGAATGGCCCTTTTCGGCGATCGACGGCGAGAGCCGTGTCCACAACAACACCCCCGACGGCGTGGGACCACCACTGGCGATCGACTGGGGAAAAACAGCTGCCCCAGTATCTCCAGTCGTGTCGAATGGCTCGTCTCTGGGGATCGTTCCGGTCGGCTGTGCGATCGCGCGCTGGCTCAACGCGTCTACCAGACCCCCAACGAGTGCCGACGAAGCTGCCCCCTGGAGAAAGGCACGACGGTTTATTGGTCGATTCGATGACTCGGTGGCGCTGTCCTCACGACGCTCCATCGAGTTTATCTGTTGAATAAAAATACAATAAAGTTGCTAATAGTCTGTATATATTCGTAAATAACAATACTGTCTGCACCCTTCGCACACCGAGAGAATCGTTGCGTCAGGTTTCGGTCCGAATCTTCGTTTCAGCGTCTTTGAGTGCGTTGTCCGGATCGAACGATTCGACGATCGCCTGCAGCTCTGACTCATCGGCGTCGGCGAGTGCACGTGCGTGGTTGGTGATGTTGGGGACGGCTCGGATGACGTTGTCGACGATCGGAATGGCTGCGGCCTGTGGCGATCGCGAAAGTGGGTTCAGATCGATGACGATCTCCGTTTTTCCCATCTCGGCGAGTGCGCCTGCCCGATCGCCGTCTTCGAGCGGGACGAGCACCACATCGGCGTCGTAGATGCCGTCGGCGTCCACCTTCGCGCGTTCGTGGTCCAGTCCAGGAATCCGCTCGTCGGCAGCCGTTCCTTTGACGGTCTCTGCACCGTGTGCTTTGAGATGGTCGACGATCCGTTGGATTCGTTCGTCCGTCCGGTTGAACAGATTCGCTTCGAGATCAGCACCAGTGACGGAGGCGAGTTTGATGAACTCCTCCGGGACGATCGATGCCACGTTGCCGTTGACCGACAGCACCGGATGTCGAGCGAGCAACAGCTGTGCGCCAGCGGCTCGGGCAGCCTCGTCAGCGGATTGAATCGTTTCTTCTCCAAGCAAGTAATCAAACGCCTCGCCGCGACCGTGTGCAATCAGCCCCTGGGGGCTGGCGATCCCCGCCTCGACCCCTTGCTCGATTCGGTGCCGGATGAGCAACGATTCGTAGCGCGGGTGGCTTTCCGGCACGTCGATCTCGGTCATGCGTCGTGGTTATCGGAGATTCAAAAAAGCCTTGCGTTATCGTCGGTGGGCGCCGGTCGCGATCGAGCAGTGTCTGGCGTCAACCCCGGCAGCCGTCAGCCCGTCGTCGAGCGCGAAGACGGATTCGCCGAGCATCGCCATCGTAGCCGTGCCACCAGCGTCTTCGACGCGCTCGATCACGCTGTCGATCTGTGCGGTGAGCAGTTCGGCCTCGCGTGCGAACTGCCGGGACTGGTCCATGAACCGCTCGATCGTGGGGTTTTCACGGAGTCGTTCGAGTGCTTGCTCGCCGGCCCGTGAGAGCACGTCCGTGTCGCCAGTGATGATTTCGGCGGTGTCGAGCTCACCAAAGGAGACGTACTCGATCCGGCGGCGTTCGATGAGCCCATCGATCGTTCCGTGCGGTGGGCCACCGGGTTCGAGTCGGATCGGAACGCCGCCGTAGGCCTGGCCCACCACATCACCCAGTCCGGTGCCAGCGTCGACCTCCGCTGCGTGGGCAATCGCCACCAGCTCGCGCTCCGTTCGGTTCGTCTCGGTGAACGCGCTCGCCGTGAGTGCCGTTCCGAGCGCACACGCACCGGAGACGCCAAAGCCGGCGCTGATCGGCAGCGACGTTTCGGCCGCGATCCGTGCGTCTATCCCGAGCCGGTCCAGCACGCCATCAACGGCCGCCATTGAGACGGTTTGGCCGTTTAGCGTGAGCGAGCGTTGCTCTCTGTCGCTCGCACTGACGGTGACGCCATCGGACAGTGCAACCCCCGCGCCGCGTGAGCCGGCACGAACGGCGTCGTCGGCCGGGTGTGTGCTGAAAAATCCCGTTACGTGGCCCGGCACGAACGCCTCTGGTCCCCTCGCCATCGAGTCTCACTCGGTGAGTCCTCGCCTTGAACCTGACCGTTTGGGGATCATCGCCCTTTGGGGTGGGGAAAAACGTAATTTTCTGGAAAGAATTACCACGAACATGGTCTCGTTGCAAGTCCCTGGTGGTCCAGAGATGCTCATCGTGCTCCTGTATGCAGTGCTTTTGATTGCGATCGTCTACATCCCATACAAACTGTTCGAAACCTACAGAGTACTCCGAAACGATCGGGACACCGACTGACTGGCTTCGATCGACTCGCACCGATCACCCCGTCTGAATCTGGTTGTGGGCCATCACGAGTTCATTTTGTTAATTGTTTCAACGGTGTCAATTGTGTTGTTTTGGATCCTGGCCAATCTGGCTACAGCTATAATAACGTCTACGCCGTATTACATCGTACACATGGCAACAATAAGTGCTCGGCTCTCTGACAGTGAAAAAGAGGCACTTGATGAAGTTGCCGTGCTCCTTGATGAAGACCGGAGCACGACGATCCGGAAAGCCCTTTCAGAGGGACTCACCAATCTTCGGGTTCATGTAGCAATCGAGCGGTATCAATCTGGAGAGATTTCCGTAAAACAGGCGGCCGAGATTGCCGATGTCAGTCTGGGAAAGTGGCTCTCGATCGCACGCGAGAATAATCTCACAAGCCAGCTTTCTCCCGAAGAGCTGGAATCTGATGTTGAAGCTGCTCGGGATCTATGAATATTTATACAAAATTCGAAGTGAGTGCCTTCCCCTTCGCCAGAAGCCGTAGGCTTCTGGCTGATCGGCAAGAATGCACAGCGTTCTTGCCACTTTAGGGCCGGGATGAATCCAACACTATCCCAACTCAACGGTGCGGTGCCGTGGGATTCCCGTGTTGATGAGAGCGAAGCTCTTGTCCGCCAACCAGAACTCCTACGCAGTTCTGGGTGGGTCTTTATGTGTGAGAGAGGCAATCAGGGCGAGAGCCGCTGTCGATCCCGTGGGAACAACACGGCCTCGCGGATGTTGCCCAGCCCGAGCATCGTCATCACGAGCCGCTCGACGCCGTACGCCCAGCCGGCGTGCGGTGGCATGCCGTATTTGAACATCTTGGTGTAGTACTCGAACGCCTCAGGATCGAGACCCTGCTGTTCGAAGCCTTCCACGAGCGCATCGTAGCGATGCTCACGCTGTCCACCGGAGACGAGCTCCATTTCGGGATGCATGAGATCGAATCCTTTCGAAAGCTGTGGATCGTCGTCGCGATCCTGGATGTAGAACGGCTTGATCTCGCTTGGCCAGTCGGTGATGAAGTAGTGGCCACCAACGTCCGCACCGAGCGCCTTCTCGCCCTCGGTCGGGAGATCGTCGCCCCAGAGGAGCTGCTCTTCGAGCTCGCCGGTTGCGTTGATCCGTTCGATCGCCTCCTCGTAGGTGAGCCGTGGGAACCCGGCGTCCGGCACGACAAACGAGTCGCCATAGCCGAGCACTTCAAGCTGCTCCTGGCAGTTCTCGGCGACCGCGTCGTACGCTGCGAGCAGTGTGCCCTCACAGACGTCCATCGCCTCGTTGTGGTCGATAAAGGCGCTCTCGAAGTCGATCATTGTCGCCTCGTTGAGATGGCGCGGCGTGTTGTGCTCTTCAGCCCGGAAGATTGGGCCGACCTCGAACACCCGCTCAAGTCCGGAGCCGACCATCAGCTGCTTGAACAGCTGTGGCGACTGGTTCATGAACGCCTCCTGGCCGAAGTAGGTCAACGGGAACAGCTCAGTTCCGCCTTCCGTGCCCGTCGCAACGATTTTCGGCGTGTTGATCTCCGTACACCCGACCGAACGGAAATACTCCCGAACGGCACGCAGAATCTCCGCCCGGATCTCAAAGATAGCCTTGCTCTCGCCCGCCCGCACGTCGAGCGTCCGGTTGTCCAGCCGCGTTGAGAGATCTGCATCGACTTTCCCCGACGGATCGAGCGGCAGCTCCGGTTCTGCTGGGGCCAACAGCTCGACTGATTCGGGAACGACCTCGACACCCGTTGGTGCCCGTGGCTCCTCTTCAACGGTACCAGTCACGCTGAGAACGCTCTCGCGGGAGGCGTTCGTCCCCGCATCGACGAGTTCGTCGTCCATCTCGTCGGTCGCGAACTTAACCTGGATCTTCCCAGTGCGATCGCGAAGAATCAAAAATGCGATACCACCGAGATCGCGGACCTCGTGCACCCATCCTGCAACGGTGACACGCTCGCCCGGTTCGGCGTCTGCTGTGTGTGTTCGATCGTCCATACCGACACTGCACGGTCGGTCGTCTTAAACTCGGTTCTTTTCTCCCGCCCGACACTGGTCGGCGTCGAACGATCGATCCACTCAGTCAGAATGTGCGTCTTTTACGCCACGGACGGTCTCAGCCACCGCCTCGATCCCCGCATCGTGAATCAGATCGCCAACGATGATCGTATCAGCGTGCTGTCCCATCGTGAATGCGGAGTCGTAATCGTGGATCCCGCCGCCGTAGAACAGCGTGGCCTCGTCCAGCGCGTCGTGGGCAGCCGCCACGAGCTCTGGATCACCGAGCGTGCCGGAGTATTCGACGTAGACGATCTCCTGGTTGTACAGCTGCTCGGCAACTGTTGCGTAGGCTCCGACCTCGTCGGCATCAAGCGTGCAGTCTGCCTCCGTCAGGGTCGCGACAGAGGCGTCCGGATTCAACACGATGTACGCCTCAGTGACGGTTCGGTCCCAGTCGATTGCCGGATCGAGGCGCACCCACTCTTTGTGCATGCCGGTCAGCCAGGAAACGTCACCGGCGTTCATCACGATCGGAATGGTGTAGCCGTCTAACACATCGGAGTGAACGACGACGCCAGCACCGCTCGGCTCGATATACACCGGCACCGAGAGGTCGCTGCACGCGTCGATCACCTTCTCCATCTTCGTTTCTGTCATCCCCATCGTCCCCCCGACCATGACGGCGTCAGTGCCTGTTTTGGCGACATCTTCGACTGACTCGCCGCCAAGAAGCGTCTTGTCGGGATCGATCTTTACGACGTGATCCCACCCGTTCCACGGCTGCATATGCCCCCGCACCCGACCACCGAACTAAACCGCTTCGAAACGAAAAGCCACGACGGTGCCCACGATCCACAGACGCGGGGCTACTGCTGGCGTGGAACCCCTATGTTCTGGAGATACCCACCACAGCGCGAACAGAGCCGACCGTCCGGTTGCTGGTGCTCACGGCGTCCACAGTCGATACATTCGTAGTACGGACTCCCCGATGGGGCGGGATCGTGTGGCATGATTCATAACAGTACATCTACACATATAAGTGTTACCACGACCCACGCTACTCCGGGTTGTTCATTCCAGAACGAGAATATGCCGGTCCAGTGAGGCGTGCACCCGCCGCGTGAACGTTTGTTCGATCGACCAGCCGGCGTCAGTCGCCTGCTCGTTCCACCGCCGATCGGCAACGATGACGGCCCGGTGGGCAATTCGCCGGGCTTCGGTGAGTGTCTGGCTAACGAGCCGTTCGAGGTCTCTGTTGGCCGATCGCTCGTCATCGACGATCTTCGATTGACGACCATACGGCGCATCGAACACGACGCCATCGAATGCGTCGTCGTCGAACGGGAGATCGCTCGCCGATCCTCTGATGGTGGTAGCGTTCAGATCGGCTGCCCATTCCACGTTTTGTCGCGTCCCGGCGGCCATTGCGTGCTGAACGTCCAGCCCAACAACTGAAGCCCCACAGAGAGCGCCTTCGATGAGCAGGCCACCTGTGCCACACATTGGATCGAGAATGCGCCGGTCGGGAGCTGCCCCAGCGATGTTGACGAGTGCCCGCGCGAGCAACGGTTCCATGCTTCCGGGCTGGAAGAATGGCCGATCCGTCGGCATTCGATCGCCATAATCACGAACGCTGGAGCAATCGAACCAGCCCAGCAGACAGCTGTCGTCCGAAAACAACACCCGGAGTTCGTGATCAGGGCCGTCCAGATCGATGGGGAATCCTCGATCGACGAGGACCGCACCGAGCTGTCGCTCAGCCCGTTGGGTGTCAACTCCCGCGGTCGATCGCACGTCGCGGGCGCGGACGGCGACCGTTCCCTGTCGGTCGATCTGCTCTGCAGCGAGCACCGATTCGGCTGCGTCGATCGATGCCGTTGTCTGGCCGACCAGCTCGCTCACGCGTCGCGTGTACGCGAGCGTCTCCACACGATCGATCGCTGACGCCATCCCAATGCCCGGCGCAACGACCGTCACGTCACGCCCGTGACTCTGGGCCTCGTACGCGGCAAACGCATCGTCTTCACCCGCCAGTTCCAGGACGTACACACCCCCCATCGCCGCCCACTCCCAATGAGTACACCGATCCCTCGCAGAATGGAGTGATCGATCCAACCCCCGTACCTTTATAAACCTTAAATACGTTCTTTAAGTCGAGCGATGACAGATCCAAAGGAAACCATCAATATCGAGAACGTCGTGGCGTCTACGGGCATCGGTCAGGAACTCGACCTCCAGAGCGTGGCAA
Source organism: Halobacteriales archaeon YIM A00013 (assembly GCA_025041195.1). GTDB lineage: Archaea > Halobacteriota > Halobacteria > Halobacteriales > Haloarculaceae > Halocatena. The sequence goes on along the minus strand of JAKCFM010000001.1, from coordinate 2,277,203 downwards.
TGGATCTGGAGGGTGCAGATTACGACCCCGAGCAGTTCCCTGGGCTGGTGTACCGGACGCAGAGTCCAAAGTCTGCGGCGCTGATCTTCCGTTCTGGGAAAATCGTTTGCACTGGTGCGAAATCCACCGACGACGTTCACGAAAGCCTCCGCATTGTCTTCGATAAGCTTCGAGATCTCAACATTCAGGTCGACGACGACCCAGAGATCGTCGTGCAGAACATCGTTACGAGCGCCGATCTCGGCCGGACGCTGAATCTGAACGCGATTGCGATCGGGCTTGGGCTTGAGAACATCGAGTACGAACCCGAGCAGTTCCCGGGACTGGTCTACCGGCTCGATGATCCAGACGTGGTTGCGCTGTTGTTCGGTTCGGGCAAGCTCGTCATCACGGGTGGCAAACAGCCCAAGGATGCCGAGGAAGCGGTCGATAAGATCGTCTCTCGTCTCTCGGAACTCGGCCTTCTCGACTGACGGAAGTCGCAGAGGAAAAATAGCGTCGACACGAATCCGATCTATGACTATCGTGGTCCAGGCCGCGCCACCCGGTGGTAGCCTCATAGCGTATCTGGTGACATTTCTGCTCGGGTGGGGCTACTACGCGATCACGTTGCATCTCGGCGCGCGCTATGTACTCGGCGAGACCCCACACCAGAGAGCGGCTGCCGTTGGGTTCGTCCCGGCAGCGATCTCAATGCTGTTTTCTGTCGTTCGATCGCCGCTCATCATTCTCGCTGTTCTCATCGGCGATACCGTGGCAATCCACATGGTGTATCGACTAGAGCGACGCGGAACCGCAGTGCTCCTGGTTGCACATTTCACCGTCGCCACGATTCTCGGCGTGGCCCTGTTCAATCTCAGTTCGCTCGCTGGACTCTGAGGTCCCTCACAAACAGGTTACCGTCCCACACATTCTTACCAATTAAACTCCATCTGCTGGCATGGTCCTTGCAGTCACTGCGAGCTCCCTCTTGAGTACTGTCGGAGTGCAGCTTCAATCGGTACCGTCCGCGATGGGTGTTATCTCCCCGCTGTGGCTTATCGGTCAGGGAATCATTCTCCTTCTCGTCATGGTACTGCTCAGGGCCGGGTTTCCGTCTCGGACGGAGCAGTCGCTAGAAGCGATCAGAACTCGCCCGTTTCACCAGTTGCTGTGGGGTGTTGTGGCCGGCGTGGTGGTACCGGCTGCCTTTGTGCTCATGTTTTCGATTGTGCTCGGACCACTTGTGTTTCCGTTGGGACTCGCGTATCTGCTTTTCATCCTCCTCCCGGGGATTGCGCTCTTTGCCCTGCTTGTGGGTACGGCACTCACGTCAGGTGAGCCGTCCGACATCTCGACAGCGATCGCTGGAGCTGTAGTGACCGTCATCGTTGGCGCCATTCCGGTGGTCCGCTTGGTCATTCTCGTTGGCACGTTGTTCGGGATTGGCGCATGGCTCCGATCGATACTGAACTGAGCTCACTCCACCAGCCGTTCGATTTCGGTGACGAGAATGTCGTGTGCGCCGTGACTCCGGAGTTTGGCTATTGTTTCGAACACCTGCGCTTCATCGACAACGGCGTGGACGGCAACATCATCCTCGCCAGCGATGTTCATCACAGTCGGCCCACCCATTCCAGGGATCATCTCCCGGATCGTCTCAAGTTCGGTTTCGGGGACGTTCATCATGAGATACCGCTTATCAGCCGCGGCGAGCACTGACTGCAGGGCAGTGCGGAGCTGTTGCACCTTCGGTTTGTTGGCCGCGTCTGCCCGCCCGAACAGCCTGACGGAGCTCTCAAGGACGGGTTCGACGATTTCGAGCTTGTTCATCCGAAGCGTCGTCCCGGTCGAGGTGATGTCAACAATCGCGTCGGCAATGTCGACGTGTGGGGTGAGTTCGGTCGCTCCCGACACCTCGACAATAGTGGGCTCGACGCCTCGCTCGGTGAAAAACCGCCGAGTGACGCGTGGGAACTCGGTGGCCACCGTCTTTTCTTCGAGGTCGGCCACCGTCGAGAGTGCGCTTGCTTCGGGGGCAGCAAGCACGAGCTCACACTGTCCATAGCCCAGCTCAAGCAGTTCGACGAGATCGGCGTCTGCTTCTCGCGCTTGATCGAGACCAGTAATGCCAACCGCCGCTGCACCGTCTTCGACGTAGGCGGGGATGTCGGCCGCACGAGCGAGCAAGACGGTGATCTCCGGATCGACTGTATCGGCGTACAGTTTGCGGTCTGCACCGTCGACCAGCTGGAGCCCCGCCCGTTCGAGCAGCTCGACGGTCGGATCGTGCAATCGTCCCTTGTTGGGCACGGCTACGCGCATCGTTGGAGGGTGCACGGCCGTGACCCATTGGTGTTTGCATTCTGGGTCGGATCCGATGGATTGAGGGCGAACCGACAGGAATCGACTGTAATGACGACGCTCGGGCTCACTGGCGGGCAGGTGTTGCGATCGGATCACTCGATCGAACGCGCAGACGTGTGCATCGACCAGGACGACGGAACGATCATCACCATCGAACCAGCTGCCGGCGAGCGCGCGGATGAGACGCTTGATGCATCCGACTCGCTCGTGATTCCGGGGCTGATCAACGCCCACTCGCACGTCGCAATGGCGTTGTTGCGCGGCTACGCCGACGATAAGCCCCTGGAGTCCTGGCTTCGTGAGGATATCTGGCCGGCAGAGGGCGCTATGACGCCGTCAGATGTGGCCACTGGAGCCAAACTGGGCGTCGCAGAAATGATTCGCTCGGGCACGACAGCGTTCTGTGATATGTATTTCGAGGTGCCGACGATCGCGGATGTCGTCGAGACGGCGGGACTTCGTGCGCGCCTTGGCCACGGCGTCGTCACGGTCGGAAAATCCGAGGCCGAACGTGACGCTGATGTCACGACTGGCATCGAAGTCGCCGAATCGGTTGGTAGCGATCGGATTTCGACGGCGATCATGCCCCACAGTCTGACGACGGTGGCGCCCGATTCGATCGAACGCCTCAGTGCTCATGCCCGCCAGCTCGACTGTCCCGTCCACTTCCACATGAGCGAAACGACCGCGGAAGTGGGGCCGATCGTCGAGAACCACAGCGTCTCTCCGGCAACGTTCGCCCGCGAACACGGACTGCTCGAATCGACGGATTACGTCGCTCACGGCGTCCATCTCGACAATTCCGAGATCGAAACGCTGGCCGAAACGGGAACTGGTGTGGTTCACTGTCCGGCCTCGAACATGAAACTCGCGAGCGGAATGGCGCCCGTTCAGTCGATGCTCGATACCGGCGTAACCGTCGGTCTTGGAACGGACGGCGCTGCGTCGAACAACGATCTCGACATGTTCGACGAGATGCGCGATGCGGCGATGCTCGGCAAGCTACAGGCGGATGATGCGAGCGCAGTGCCAGCCTCGACCGTCCTCCGGATGGCAACGGAGGGGAGCGCCGCCTGTTGTGGCTTTGACAGCGGTCGAATTGAGCCCAACGCGCCAGCCGATCTCGCAGTCGTCGATCTCTCAGCGTTGCATCTGACGCCACAGACGGATCTCATCAGCCATCTCGTCTACGCCACCACAGGTGCTGACGTTCGCCACACGATCTCTGACGGCCAGGTGCTCATGGAAGACCGCGAACTGCTGACGCTTGATGAAGCGGCCATTAGAGCCGCGGCCAATCAGCACGCACGCGATCTGTTCGAGCGAGTCGCCTGATCAACCGAACACGTTCGTTCGATACCGTTTTCTGCCGGGTAACGCAATCATACGCCAATGAGTGCGTCACCGATCACCGACCTGCTCGACGATCCCGAATCACAGGTCGAGTCCGGCCGACAGAAGATCGACTGGGCACGCCAGCATATGCCCATCTGCACAACTCTGGAAACCGAATTTGCCGACACCGAACCGTTCGCTGGCCAGCGAATCGGGATGGCGATGCACGTCGAGGCCAAAACTGCCGTGCTTGTCGAAACGCTCGCCGCCGGTGGGGCCGAGATCACCATCACTGGCTGCAATCCGCTCTCGACGCACGATGACGTGAGCGCGGCGCTCGACGCCCAGGAGAACATCACCTCGGTCGCGCGCCGCGGAGTGGACGAAGACGAGTATTACGACGCGCTGGAGGCCGTGATTGCGGCCGAACCGACGATCACGGTCGACGATGGCGCGGATCTCGTCTTCAGAATCAATGAACAGCACCCGGAGCTGATTGACGACATCATCGGTGGCTGTGAGGAGACGACCACCGGCGTCAACCGGTTGCGCGCCATGGATGAGGACGGCGAACTCGACTACCCGGTGTTCGCAGTGAACGACACGCCGATGAAACGGCTGTTTGACAACGTCCACGGAACGGGCGAGTCGTCGCTTGCAAACATTGCGATGACGACAAACCTCTCGTTCGCCGGCAAAACCGTCGTCGTTGCGGGCTATGGTGACTGTGGGCGCGGACTGGCGAAAAAAGCGGCCGGTCAGAACGCCCACGTGATCGTCACGGAGGTTGATCCCCGCCGGGCGCTCGAAGCACACATGGAGGGCTATGAGGTCTGCTCGATGCGCGAAGCAGCGCCGCGCGGTGACGTGTTCATCACCGCAACCGGCAATCGTGATGTGATCACCGAGGATCATTTCGAGCGGATGCAAGACGGCGCGGTGCTCGCCAACGCTGGCCATTTCGACATCGAAGTGAATCTCGACGATCTGTCTACACTCGCCGAATCGGTCACCGAAGTCAGAGACGGGGTCCAGGCGTACGAGCTCCCGGATGGTCGCCGGCTGAACGTCCTCGCAGAGGGACGGCTTGTCAATCTCGCCGGACCGCTCTCACTCGGTCACCCGGTCGAAGTCATGGATCAGTCGTTCGGTGTCCAGGCCGTCTGCGTCCGCGAACTTGTTGGTGCCGCCCAGACCGGGCTTCCAGACCGACTCCTCGGCGCAATCCGCGACCGATTCGGTGGGGGATCGGGCCACAGCGCCGTCGCCAATCACAGCTACCAGCCGGGACTCCATCCGGTGCCGGACGTGCTCGACCGGGAAGTCGCACGCATCAAACTCGACGCCGAGGAGATTGCTATCGATGATATGTCGGACAAACAAGAAGAGTACGCGAACAGCTGGCGCCACGGCACGTGATCACGGTTCGAACAGCGCGTCGATATCGACGTGTCGCTCGAACAGCGTGGCCAGTCGATCGGCTGCACTGGTGACGTCCGTCCGCGTCGTGTGACCGCCGGCAGGGGGCGTTTTCCCAGCGTGGTTGTAGACGGCCGTGAGAAACGCATCACGAGCGCACGCGTTGTCGAACAGCCCGTGGAGATACGTTCCGAGCACCTGATCCGTGGCGGCCCCACTCTCATCGAACGGTCGATCGATCGGCTCACACGCCGTCGTCTCTCCCATGTGAATCTCATAGCCAGTCACCTGCCCACTCGCACCGTCGAGCGGGCCACAGCCGTCGAGGCTCCGCTCAATTGGCACAACGCGTTTTCCGCTCGAAAAGCGCGTTTCGACGGGCAACAGCCGGACGCCTGTGACCCGTTGGGTGTCGCCGGTGCCTTCGAGATGGGCGTCGACAATCTGCTCGCCGAGCAGTTGATAGCCGCCACAGATCCCGATAATAGGGCCCGAGAACGACTGGAGAATGCGATCGAGCCCGGCGTCTTTCAGCGCAAGCAGATCATCAACCGTGTTTTTCGTCCCCGGGACAACGATCGCATCGGCCGATGCAAGCTGGTGACCGTCATCGAGACCACAAAACTGGAGGCGAACGCCTGGCGTCTGTCCCAGGGGAGTGAGATCCGTGAAGTTCGAAATCCGTGGCAGCCGAACCACACCGATCGTGACCGCGTGTTCGGGACTGATGCCATCATCGTCGCCGAGAATCGCCGCTGTGGATGGGAGTGAGAGGCTGTCTTCTGGGGGGAGCCCCACCTGTTCGTACGGCAAAACGCCGAGAATCGGAACGCCAGTCCGTTCTTCGAACGATTCGATCCCTGGCTCTAGTAAGGATCGATCTCCACGGAATTTCGAGATCAGACAGCCGATAACCCGCGATCTGCAGTCGTCCGGTAGCAATTCGAGGGTGCCATACAACGACGCAAATACGCCACCGCGCTCGATATCTCCCACGAGTAAAATGTCGGCATCCGTTTGGCGGGCCGTCTCGATGTTTGCCAGATCACGATCATGGAGGTTGATCTCGGCGATCGAACCGGCTCCCTCTGCGATGATGTAGTCATGATTCTCTGCGAGTCGATCGAAGGCTTCGAACGCCGCCCGATTTGCTTGCGTCCAGTGATCGTCGTAGTACGAACTGGCAGCAAGATGGGCGATGGGCTGTCCCTCAACGATGAGCTGACTCTCGGCGTTGCCGCGTGGTTTGAGCAACACCGGATTGTGGTCAGTTGTGGGCACCACATCGGCGGCTCTGGCCTGCGTGTGCTGTGATACACCGATTTCGCCGGTATCACCGTCCGGCGTCACCACTGCGCGAGCGTTGTTCGACATGTTCTGGGCCTTGAACGGAGCGACGGAAACGCCGCGGGACGATACCAGGCGGCAAAGCCCTGCCACAACGGTTGATTTCCCAACATGGCTTTTCGTCCCGGCGACGAGGAGCGTGTGAGTCATGGGGTGTGGGTGCGTCGCTCCGATACGCTGGCCGGACGCGAGAGGACCAGCGGGTGCGTGCGCCGCCCTGTCCTCCACCGCAATTCGATAACGGAGCCATATTCAACGTTTCGTTTTCCGCCGCCTCGTTCGCTAGTACTGTGTCGTTTCAACTGTCAGTAAATTCAGTATTCAGTTCCGCGTCGTGCTCTTCGTCCGTCATCGAACGGGTGTGTGTTTTTTGCGACATTGCTAAGGAGATCTACATGCCCTTCCAGAAACGTCGGCCGTTCGTGGCCACCGGTGAGCACCAATTCGAGTGAGTCCGGTTTGTCGTCGATGAGCTCGATCACCGTTTGCGTATCAAGCAGTCCTCGCTCTGCCACATACAGCAGCTCGTCGAGAATCAGCATGTGCACACCGTCTTCCGGTGGACCATCCGGTTCGAGTGCGCGCTCAAGCGCGACCTCATCGATCGCATCGAACAGCTCGCGAGTGCGTTCGAGACCGGCCTGTGCCTGGCGTTCATGGTTGGCATCGTCTGAGCCGTCGTTGAGCGCGTGCCAGCCGTAGTGACCGAGATTTTCGTAGCTGAATCCATCGAGCGCAGCGATAGCGTTGTATTCGCCACGGACCGCTTCCACGCTGTCAGCACCGCCTTTCATAAACTGGAGGAGATGGACACGATAGCCGTGACCAACGGCGCGCAGCCCCATCCCGAGTGCGGCGGTGGTCTTTCCTTTCCCATCACCCCACCAGGCCTGTACGAGTCCGAACGACGCCGGCGCTGCTGGCGTAATTGGTTGCGACGTTGGTCTGTCCCCGCCACCGGGTGTGTCACTCTTCATACCGTCAGTTGTTACTCCATTGAAATAGGTGTAGCGCAGTTTCAGCACGCACTTGCCACCAGATCGCCTGGCTATACTATGGACTCCGTACTGATTATCGGTGGCACGCGATTCATCGGTCGGCACACGGTCTCCGAGTTCCGTGAGCATGGCTATTCGGTGTCGATTTTCAACCGTGGCCATCACGAGAACCCCTTCGCTGCGGATTCGGCGGTCGATCACATCAAGGGTGATCGAACGGACGACAGCGCACTCACTCGTGCACAGACAGCCGTCAACCCTGACGTGGTTGTTGATTGCACCGCGTACCATCCTCACGATGTCGAGCAGGCGACGTCGATCTTCGATGAGGCGGCGGCGTACGTCTACATTTCCAGTGGCGCGGCATACGGCAAGGAAGTGGTTCCCAAACGGGAGGACGAGACGCCGCTCTGTCCGTGTACACCGGCACAGGCCCGCGATGAGACGGGGGACACCTACGGCAACCGGAAAGCAGCGGGCGATCGAGCGGTGTTCGAGGCGGCCGCTGACGGCGTTCGCGCGATGAGCGTCCGCCCACCGATCGTGTTTGGTCCGCACGATTACACCGGCCGATTCGATTACTGGATCGATCGCGTCACTCGGTTTGACGAGCTGCTCGTCCCCCACACGAAACTGCGACAGCTTGTCTACGTCCGCGATGTTGCGAGCGCAATCCGCACGATCGCCGAGTCCGGCGACGCTGGCAACGCCTACAACGTTGGAACGCACACGATACCGACGCTCGACGAGTGGCTCGAACTGATCGCAACGGCCGCTGATACGTCAGTGTCATCCATCTTCGTCGATCACCACCGGCTCGCTGCGGCTGGGCTTGCCCCCGATGCATTTCCGCTCTACCGAGCTCGTCCACACGTCCTCTCGACGGCCAAACTCGAATCACTTGGCTGGAACGCGACGTCACCGGCAGATGCCGTCGCAGAGACCGTGGCACACGTCACAGCCACTGGCATCGATCGCGATGTCGGACCGGATTACTCCAAAACCAAATCCGTTATCGAGTCACTCACGGGGTGAGCTCCCCGGGATGAAACACAGTTGAAGCTGTATGAATCGTTTTTTAACCCGTCGAAGTGAATCGCCATCCATGTTCACGGCTATCGTGAGTTCGGGGACGCTGTTGGCTGCGCTCGACTCGGTGAGTGTGTTGGTCGATGAGTGCAAGATCCGTCTCGATGAGGAAGGTGCCACGATCCGGGCCATCGATCCAGCAAGCGCGGGCATGGTCGATCTCAGACTGGAAGCTGACGCGTTTGAATCGTACAAGACTGACGGTGAAACGATCGGCGTCAATCTCACGCGCCTCGAAGACATTGCAGGGATGGCGAACGCGGATGACCTGATCAACCTGACGCTTGAGGAGAAGACTCGCAAGCTCCAGATCCAGATCGACGGCCTGGAGTATACGCTTGCGCTCATCGATCCGGATTCAATCCGGCAGGAACCAGACCTCCCCGATCTTGACCTCCCAGCGACGATCGCCATCGAAGGTCGAGATATCGACCGTGCGGTGACGGCCGCCGATATGGTGTCCGATCACATCGCGCTCGGTGTGAACGACACTGAGGAGTTCTTCTACGTCGATGCGGAGGGCGACACTGACGACGTGCATTTCGAGCTCGACCGCGATGAACTCATCTCGCTAACGGCCGGCGATGCCCACTCGTTGTTCAGCCTCGATTACCTCAAAGAGATGAACAAAGCAATCCCCAAGGACGCTGAGGTGACGGTCGATCTGGGCGATGAGTTCCCCGTCAACCTGCAGTTCGAAATCGCGGAGGGCAATGGCTCGGTCACGTACGTGCTTGCCCCTCGCATTCAGGGTAAGTAACTGCCTGATCGACGCTCGCGCGTCGGTCCACTCACCATGCGGTTTCGGTGTGTACGGCCACCGAACAGTCAGGTTCTCCCGAGAATGTTCGTGCTTCCACACTCCGGACAGCGCATCAGGTCACCGAGCGGCGGAACTGGAGCGGAGTTCCAGTCACCACCATCGTGCGGAGCCTCGAATCCACAGTTCAAACACCGCGGCACACTCGAAAGCATGTCTCCATCTACCATGCCTTTCAATACCGTGTGAAACGGCATAATCGTTTCCAACAGTACTGTCATTCATCGTACCGACGCGAGTCATCGAGTTGTGCAGACCAGTCAAAGCGCTCGATCGCGTAGCCGCCACAGTCGGGACAGACCTGATACTGAAACGAAAATTGCTCGCCACATCGCCGACATTCATACGGCTCACGCTCCGTGTCGCGGGCGAAAAACACTTCGCTGAGTCGATCGATCACGCTCATTGTTCATCGACTGTGAGCCAGTTCGATCAAAAACATGCCCACGTATAATAATTACATATCATGTCCATACGGATATAAGCTTTCTGTCGGTCGGTTGGGTTGTGTGAATGAACTGCAAACCGATTGATTGATACGACCGTTGGCGAACAACCAGCATAGGGTGTCTGGAACTGTTACTCACGCCGACGGGACGACTCGACTGACCGAACGTGGGAGGCAACTGTGTACCCATCTGACCGCACATCTGTATGATAACTCGGATTCGTCGCCGTACGAGACATGGAAGCAGCTCACTGCCCTGTACGGTTTCGGGTGGAGCGTGGGCTCGGGCAATCGGGTTGCCGGTCGGTTGCCGTCCATGCTTGATGGCGACCGGATCGTTGCCGGTCCACACGACTACGTGTTGAAAATCGAATTCGGCGTCGATCCGGCCACGCCTCGAACGGCGATGAGCAACTGGGTGGAGGCGATAATTTATGAACAGGCCAGAGATCGTGGGATTGCACACCGATTTGCTCCAGTTGTGGATCACGCAGCCGATTATCAGTGGCTCGTTATGGAGGAAGTCGAGACGATCGGCTACGACTACCCCGACGATGCCCAGCCCGAATCAATGGACCAGCAGGAGTATGAACGCCGGGTGGCGGAATTTGAACGAGAACTCAGTGCGGCTGGACTCGGGCTGGGGATCGACGACGAGGGACAGATCGGTATCGCGCGCTCGGGGTCGATCGTGGCGCTGGATTACGAGCACGTCACGGATGAGACCGCGATCGACCAGAAAGCGTGGGTCGGCAGCTACAGCCGCCAGCGCGGCGAGCGACTGACAGCCGAGGCGGTTGCCAAACTCGGCGGCCGTCGCGAGCGCCTCCGACGGATCACCACCGGTGCCAACGGCTCAGTCACCGGACTCGGGATTCGATCACGGCTGCACAACTGGCGGTAGCCACACTTTTTCTCCGTCCGTTCTGAGTAGTTCCCATGGCAACCGTCCCATCCGAATTTTCGATCGGCGGCGAATTCACTGTTAACAGACTCGGATTCGGTGCAATGCGGCTGACGGGCGAGCAAATCATTGGCACTCCACCCGACGAACCGACTGCTCGCACCGTCCTCCAGCGCGCCGTTGAGCTGGGAGTGACGTTCATCGACACGGCAGATTCCTACGGTCCGGGCGTGAGCGAGCGACTGATTCGAGAGTCGCTCGCGCCGTATCCGGACGAACTCGTTGTTGCGACCAAAGGCGGACTGTTGCGCAACCGATCGGGCGAGTGGCTGCCGTGTGGCGACCCCGACTATCTCCGCGATGCGGTGCTTTCGAGTCTCGACCGTCTCGGTGTCGAGACCATTGATCTGTATCAGTTCCACCGGCCAGACCCTGAGGTTCCGTACGCCGATTCGATCACAGCGCTGGCAGAACTACAGGACGATGGCGTCATTGACCAGCTTGGTGTGAGCAACGTCACGGTCGAACAGCTCGATGAAGCCCGCTCGCTTGCCGACATCGCAACGGTGCAAAATCGCTACAACGTCGCATCGCGTGGCGACGAACGCGTGCTCAATGCGTGTGAGGACGCCAACATCGGCTTCATTCCGTGGGCACCGATCGACGCTGGCACGCTGGCGGATCCCACCGTCGAAACGATTGCTGCAAATCACGACGCAACGCCGTATCAGATTGGGCTTGCCTGGTTGCTCCATCACTCGCCCGTCCTGTTGCCGATTCCAGGCACGTCGAGCGTTGAGCACCTGGAGGAAAACGTCGCCGCCCGGGAAATTGAACTCACAGATGCGGAGTATGCCGAACTGACAGACTGAGCACGTCACATACAAACCGACAGACGGCCTACACCGTCGTATGACTGAGAAAGCGACGTTCGGTGGTGGCTGTTTCTGGTGTACGGAGGCGGCGATGAAGCCCCTTGTGGGCGTCGAATCCGTCACGTCGGGCTACGCCGGTGGTGACACGGAGAATCCCTCATATGAAGCGGTCTGTCGGGGTGAGACCGGCCACGCAGAAGTCGTCCAGGTCACGTACGATCCGGACGAGATCGGCTACGACGAACTCCTGGAAGTCTTCTTTGCGACTCACAATCCGACTCAGCTAAACCGACAGGGCCCAGATATCGGCACGCAGTACCGATCGATTGTGCTCTATCACGACGACCACCAGCGGAAACTCGCAACGTCGTATATCGACGCGCTCGACGCCGAATACGAGGCGGACGTGGTGACAGAGCTCGAACCACTGGAGACGTTCTGGCGAGCGGAATCGTACCACCAGGATTATTTCGAGAAAAATCCCTCTGACGCCTACTGTCAGATGCACGCCCAGCCAAAGATCGAGAAAGTTCGCGAGCGGTTCGAAGCGCTTGTCGGGGAGACGAATCGCTGATCAGACCAGCCGATCGACGGTGTAGCCCCGCGATTCGATGGCGTCGATGATGTTTCTTACGTGGCCTGCACCGCTGGTCGTCACCTCGAAAACGAGATATGCCTCTCCAACGTGGAGATCCTCGACCGCACGATCGTGGCGCACCGACCGGATATTCGCACCGAGATCCCCGATCACCGAAGAGAGCTCACCCATCGTTCCGGGCTGGTCGTCAATCCGCACTCGGAAGCGAATGAGCTGATCACGGTCGCTGAGTGCGTGTGTTAACACGGTCTGCAGCATCGATATGTCGATGTTTCCGCCGCCAAGCACTGCCACAACGGTCTCATCAGCTACGTCCAACTCGTCCGAGAGCAGGGCGCCTACGGAGGCGGCCGCTGCACCCTCAACCAGCTGTTTGGCTCGCTCTAACAGGAGCAACGTGGCGTTCGCGATCTGCTCATCGCTGACCAACACCACGTCGTCAACATACTCCTCGATCAGCTCGAACGTGAGCGTGGAGATCCCACCGGTCGCAATGCCGTCCGCAATCGTTCGAGGATCGTCGATCCCGACGGGAACGCCTTTATCAAGGCTATCGGGAACGGTAGCAGCAGCTTTGGCCTGCACCCCAACGACACGAATCGAGGAATCAAGCGCTTTGAGCGCGGTCGCCACGCCGCCGATTAGCCCACCACCACCAATCGGAACGACAACCGTGTCGATGGCTGGGCCAGCCTCGTGGATTTCAACCCCTAGCGTTCCCTGTCCAGCAACGATCGCCGGATCGTCGTAGGCGTGAATGAACGCTATATCATCGTCGGCTGCCAGCGACTGCGCGTGCTCAAGTGCCGCCTGAAAGTCGTGTCCTTCGAGCACGACCGTCGCGCCGTAGCCACGCGTGGCGTCTATTTTCGCCTGCGGAGCGTTTTCAGGCATGACAATCGTCGATTCAACACCAACTTTCGTCGCCGCGAGCGCGACCCCCTGGGCGTGATTGCCAGCACTCGCGGCGACCACCTGGTCGAATTCGTCTGCGATCTGTACCAGCTTGTTGTACGCACCGCGGGTCTTGAACGAGCCTGTCCGCTGGAGATGCTCCATCTTCAACCAGACGTCTCCCCCTGCAAAGTTGCTCAACGACCGACTCTGTTCGAGTGGCGTCATTCGAACGACTGATTCATCACTGCAACGGTCGCGGGCGGCCTGTACGTCCGCGAGTGTCACCTCGGGCATACCCGGACCACTCCGTGGCCTTTCAAAAATTGTACGAAACACAACGCTATTCTAGTAGCAACTGACCGATCGGTTTGTGTCTAGGCGTCGTCCGCCTCGTCGGTGTGGTCATCAGCGCCGCTGGATGGGTGATCATCAGTTGTGCCTTCTTGCACGCCGTCACTGTCGTCGTGCTCCTGTGGAGCGTCGCTGGATATCGGGTCGGGGATCGGGTCGGCTCCGATTGCGCCGGGCGTCAGCGGATCGCCGTGAATGAGTTCGGGAACGACGATTCGCGCGAGGTGAACGATCAACACGAGCAGGAGTGGGCCAAGAAACAGCCCATACCAGCCAAACAACAGGGGGCCGAGCATATAGGCGAACAGCACGAGCCCAACGTGGAGATTCCGACCCGAAATGTACGGCCGGAGAATCAGCTCGGTGAGACCATCGATGAGGAGGACTGAAACGAGCAAAAATGCGATCGGAAACCAGAGCTGATCGATGTTCGTCAGGCCGCCAGTCACGAGCATGTAGATTCCGACCGGGACGTAGACGATTTTCATCCCCACAACCGGTATCAGGCTGGCGGCTCCAGCGAGCAGTCCGAGGAGGGTGGGTGTGGGAATCGCGCCACCAGTCGGCGCGATCAGATTCAACGCATTGTACGCAAAGACGGAGGTGAGTGCAACGACGAACGCATTGAGAATATTTCCAAAGAAGATCGTTTTCAGGTCGGTGTCGACGGCAGTTCCGTACGCGATTAGCGTATCGTCGTTGCGACCAATGGCATGGCGCGCCCAGTGGGCGAGTTTGTGATCGTCGCGGAGCAGATAGAACGCGACAATGAGCGCGATAAAGGCCTTGAGCGCACCGGAGGCAACCATGCCGAGATACGCACCGAGCGACCCGGCGACGTTTTGAATCGTATCTGGCGTGACGATTGAGGTGAGCGCTCCCGGATCCGTCGTGATGAGCGTGAGAAGATCCTCTGGAGAATGAACCATGCCGCTGTCAACGTACTCTGCGAGCGCGTTCTGAAACGGTCCCAAAGAGCCGAGTTGGCCGCCAACGGCAGAAACGGCAATCGCGACCGTATAGCCGATCAACAACAGTACCGGCAACGAAATCGTTAACAGCGCAACTGCGGCACCAATGTTCGGTGACGGAACCCGATCGCCAAAGCGCTCATAGATCGGCCGAGTGGCGTAGTAGATGAACACGCCCAGAACGAACGATCCGAGAAAGGCGTAGATGACGACGGCGAGAACCGCACCAAGAACCAGCGTGAGCGCCCACCACGCGATCCGTGAGCGGTGTTGTACCATCATTGGGTCGTTATTCATACCCGATGGTGGGTGGTTTACTACAAACGCTTTTGGGCTCGGTTGATCAGGCGGGATCGAACAGCGTCTCGCCCGTCACCATGTGTTCAGCGACGGTGTCCAGATCAAGCGTGATTCCGAGGCCAGCCCGCTCATTCATCTCGATCATGCCGTTGTCGATGACGGTCTCTTCAACGAGGTCCTCCCACCAGCCAAGCTCGTAGGAGTGATATTCGACGGCGAGCACGTTCGGAATTGCCGCGCCGACGTGCGCACCGGCCATTGTCGCGACGGGGGAGGCAACGTTGTGCATCGCCACCGGAATGTAGAAGCTATCGGCCAGATCGGCTATTTTTCGGGTCTCGCGCATGCCGCCCACCTTTGGAAGATCGGGGGCGACAATGTCGATGGCCTGGTCTTCAATGAGCCGTCGCTGACCGTGTTTACGATAGACGTTCTCACCGGCGGCGATCGGCGTTGTCGTCACCCGAGATACCTCGCGCTGAACGTCAATATTCTCTGGAGGCACAGGATCTTCGAGCCACCAGATGTCACACTCCTCGACGGCCCTGGCCAACCGTTTGGCGCTCCCAACGGAGAACGACCAGTGACAGTCGAACGCAACGTCTGCACGATCGCCGACGCGCTCGGTGACGGTCCGGACGATTTCCGCCTTGTGATCGATCTGTGAGTCGGTGAGGTGTCGATTCGCCCGATCGGTTTCGCGTCCACCGGGCACGTCAAGATCAAACTTCAGTGCGGAGTAGCCAAGCTCTTCGATCACGCGCTCTGCCTCAGTAGCACAGGCTTCGGGATCCGCTTCGTCCTCAGTGTGACAGTCACAGTACACCCGAACGGCGTCTCGGTATTTGCCACCGAGCAGTTGATAGGCTGGCACGTCAAGAATCTTCCCCGCAACGTCGTGCAGCGCGATCTCGATGCCGGAGATCGCCGTGACGGTGACGCCGGCTATCGAGCCCTCACCGGACATTTTTTGGACCAGGTGTTCGTACAGTCGATCGATGTCGAGAGGATTTTCACCGATCAAAAACGGCCGCATCCGCTCGATCAACTCCGGTACGCCAGCCCCCCAGTACGCTTCGCCCGTCCCAGTTACGCCCGCATCGGTGTAGACACGAACGAGCGTCCAGGGAAAGTTCCCGTCGATCATCGTCGTCTGGACGTCGGTGATGGACACGTCGCGCGTCTCACCCCGTGATCGTGTCAGCTCCATCGTCTCTTCTGAGAGCTCACGCATCGTGTAATCTGCGTTCGGATCGTGAAGCTGGCCGTAGTCAATTCCCATATTAGTGTTTACTCAACACGGAGTAAATGATTATCGGAACGAGTGTGCTACCGTACACCTCGATATGTGTGAACGATCACCACTATGCGAGAAAATCGAGCTCTGCGAGTGCTGATTCGAGCGCCCGTTCTTGCTCGGAGTTCATACGGCGCAACGGCGAGCGAAGTGGTCCGCTCTCGAAGCCACGGAGTTCGAGGGCAGTTTTAACGCCTGCCATATACGGCCCACGCTTGAGCGCCCGTCGGACCTCGAAAACCGTCTCCTGCAGTTGCTGTGCCCGTTCTCGTTCGCCGGCGACGTAGCTGTCGTACAGCTCGACGACGAGCTCGGGAACGACGTTTGCGACCGCGCTCACGAGCCCAACACAGCCAAGATCGAGTCCCGGAACGAGTAACGAATCCGATCCGGAGAAGTAGCTTACGTCCGCACCGTCGGCGATTACCTGGCCGAACAGGGGAACGTCCTTGCTGGAATCCTTCAGTCCGGCGATCCCATCGAGTTCCGTGAGCTCGATTAGCGTCTCTCTTGAGAGCGCGTTTCCGGTTTTACTCGGGATGTGGTAGACGTACACCGGGATATCGACTGCGTCGGTCACCTGCTGATAATGTGAAACCGCACCGGTCGAATCGACTGGATAGTAGTACGGCGTCACGACCACGAGGCCGTCAGCACCGGCGGCCGTGGCGCGCTGTGCGTGCTCGATCGTTTCCCGTGTGCTCGGTGCGCCAACACCAGCGATCACCGGCACAGCAGAGCCGACCTCCTCCACGACTGCTTCGATCGCACGTACCCGTTCGTCTGGGGTCAACAGCGCGAACTCACCGTTCGTACCGAGCGGAAACACAGCATTCGCGCCACCGTCGACCACGTATCGAGCGTGGGCAGCCGTCGTCGTTTCATCGAGCGATTCGTCCGCCGAAAACGCCGTGATCGTCGGCGGAATGACGCCAGAGAGTTCCAGCGGGTCCGCAGCTCCTGGGGTTGGTGTGTGTCCGTCCATCATTTTGAGCGTCCGAGGCCGACAACGTAAGCCCTCGTTTTCAGCCTCACAAAGATTTAACTCGGGATAGAATAACTATTTTGGCATGCAACCATCGACCATGGACGCCATCGCGGTCCCTGCAGGCGGTGGGTCACCTGCAGTGACCACGATGGAGCGTCCAACACCGGGTCCGGAAGAAGCACTGGTCCGCGTATTGCGCGTTGGCATTGACGGCACTGATCACGAGATTCTCGCCGGAGAGCACGGTGCGCCACCGGCGGGTGCCGATCGTCTCGTGCTCGGTCACGAAGCGGTTGGCGTCGTTGAAGACGCAAACGCGCCGGGGCTCACGCCCGGGACCCTGGTGGTGCCCATGGTGCGCCGCCCTCCGCCATCAGGATCGAATCAGTTCTTCGAACGGGGTGAACCGGATATGGCACCGTCTGGCGCGTACGTCGAACGCGGGATCGTGGGGGCACATGGCTACTGTTCGTCGTATTTCACCAGTCCTGCTGAGTACCTCGTCGAACTCCCCGAATCGCTGGCCGAATACGGATTTCTCGTTGAGCCGGCCTCAATCACGGAGAAAGCCCTCGAACACGCGCTCACAACGCGATCAGCGTTCGAATGGGAGCCTGAATCCGCGCTCGTCCTCGGGAACGGTTCGCTCGGGCTGTTGAGCACGGCAATGATTGCCCAGCGCTGTGACCGCGTCTACTGTCTTGGTCGGCGGGATCGCCCGGATCCGACGATCGATATTATCGAGCGGTTGGGTGCAACGTACATTGATTCCCGGGAGACAGCACTGGGAGAGATTCCGAGTGCGCACGAGCCGATGGATCTGGTGTATGAGGCGACCGGGTACGCCCCGCACGCGTTCGAAACGATTGAGGCACTCGCGCCCAACGGTGTCGGCGCGTTGGTTGGTGTTCCCGGTGATCACGCCTTCGAGATCGATGGTGGTGCCCTGCATCGGGCACTGGTGATGGAGAATAAGGCGCTGGTCGGGTCGGTGAACTCCGGGCGCCACCATTTCGAGCGCGCAATCGAAACGCAGTCGTCGCTTCCCGAATGGCTGTTCGATGCGCTCGTGACGACTGTCGCTCCGGTCGAGTCGTTCGCGGACGCGTTCGTCGATACCGACGAGACGATCAAAACCGCAATCGAATTCGAGACGCCCTGAGCAGTTCGCTCCCCTTCGCGTCTGCCACTCGCATGTGGTTGTCGATGGTGGATCTCGTGATCACTTTCTGAACTTCGCCGGATTGTCCGGTCTGGAGTGGCCATCTGCGAGCAACGCGCTGGCGAGTGCGCCGTGAACGACAACCTCACCGGAAAGCGAGGTGAGCTGGACGTCGGGGACGTTCGTCAGGACCATCTCGGGAAGGCGTTCATTGATCGGATCAAGAATCAGTTCCGGATTGTTCAGTGCGACCGCACCACCAATATTGATCACGAGCGGTGCATACGTGTGGACGAGATTGGCCATCCCGATCGTGTTCCACTCGGCGATGCGATCGATGACATGATCGACGAACGCATCCGACCCGGCCAATCCGAACAGATCTGCGGCGTCAAATGCGACCGGCTCACCGGGATCGTGTTCATGGACTGGGAGTTTTGTGTCCATAGGATTCGACGCATAAAGCTGCTGTGCGTAGCGCGGAATGTTGTTCCCTGAACAGTAAGCCTCCCAGTGGCCACCGTTTCCACAGCCACAGGTCATCTCCCCCTCGGGATCGACGAGAATGTGGCCGATTTCTCCGGCATTGCCGTCCCAGCCAGAGAGCACGGTGCCATCAACGGCCACGCCCGCGCCGATGCCACTCGAGATGGTGACATAGATCATATCGTCGGGCGAGTACTCCCCATAGAATCGCTCGCCGAGCAATCCGGCGTCCGCGTCGTTCGTCAACACGACTTGCTCGCCGCCGATGAGCGATTTTACCGGCCCTTCGAGCGGAATGATGTCGATTGAGTCCGGAAGATTGGCAGGATTTTCGATCCGTCCTGCCGCCAGATCGAGCGGGCCGATTGAACCAATTCCGGCGACGAGAATATCAGCCGGTTCGATTCCGGCATCGTCACACGCACCACGAATCACGTCGAGCACTGTTTCGGTCACTGCAATGCCGCTCGGTCCTTCGGGAGTCGGTTGTTTTGCCGAGCCCACAACCGTAGCGGTCGCGTCTGCGATCGCAGCCCGCGTGTTCGTGGCGCCCAGGTCGACGCCCGCGTAATACGCCATCGGTTACAGAACCGGTCCGACGTTACTTAATTGCATAGATTCACTCGAACGTGAGTGAGAAGCGCACAGTCACGCATATCGATCTATAACGCCCGTTCGTGACGCTGGCGAGTGTTGCTTTCGTCACCTACAAACCTCCCCACACGAATGATATAAAACGATGGAGTATCTGCAGACTCGGCGGGACCGCGTCGAGCGACGGATGGAATCGGTCCTCGACGACGTTGCTCCGGAGTCGCTTGGCTCGGAGCTTCGCCACATCTCGCTGGCTGGTGGAAAACGGGTTCGGCCAACCATCACCGTTCTCGCGTGCGAAGCAGCCGGTGGAACCGTCGAGTCGGCACTCGATTTTGCGGTCGGTATCGAACTGGTTCACAACGCGTCGCTGGTGGTCGATGATATCATCGACGACGCAGAGCTTCGGAGAGGCGTGGCCAGCGCCTGGTCGGCGTTTGGTTTTGGGCCGGCAATCATCGCCAGCGACGGGCTGCTTGGTGAGGCGTTCGGACTGTTTTCTGGCGACGATACTGCCATGCAAGTGGTCGCAGAGGCGATGGTAGAACTCGGTGAGGGTGAGGCCTCAGAGCTCGTTAGCCAGCCAGAATCAGAAGCGGAGTATATGGTGCTGGCGCGGCGCAAAACCGGCGCACTGTTTCGGGCAGCAGCAGAACTCGGCGCGATTGGGGCCGCTGCGGATCCGTACACGATCGAAGCGTTCGGTCAGTACGCAGAGCGTGTGGGGATTGCCTTTCAGATCCGGGATGACGTGCTCGATGCCACCGGACAGACGGAGGCGCTTGGCAAACCCGCCGGCCAGGACGCCCAGATGGAGCGGCCATCGCTGGTCCAGGTGGCAGATCTCACGCCAGAAGAGGCCAACCAGCGAGCCCGGGAGAAGGCTGATGGCGCGCTCGACGCACTCGAAACGGCCACAATCGAGACGAATCCCCACGGCCAGAGCGAGGAGGCGATCGGCTGTCTTGAGGAACTCGCCGAATTCGTCGTCTCACGAAACCGTTAGCCGAACAGCCAGGCAGTCACGAGCAACACAGCAAAAAAGAGGTAGGTTCCGCGGATCAACAGCATCGTTGCAACAGCTGCAGATCGGCGGTGTGCGATCAGCACAATCGGTGTGAGCACTGCAATGGCCAGGAGGCTCTCGATTGGTAGCACTCCAGTGTGGCCACTGACTGCGAGCACGACCATTCCCAGCGCGAGAATTGCGGTGCCGAGCTGTCGTGTCTGTTGGATGCCGAGCACCACGGCCACGGTTCGTTTCTGAATTGAGCGATCGTACTCGACGTCTGTACAGTCGTCAATCAGCTTGATCCCAATCAGGACGATCCCGATTACGAGCGCGTACACGAGTACTGGCGTGGCGAGCGTCGTCGTCTGGACGTAATACCCACCACAGAGCGAAATCCCAATCCCGAACGGGTAGCCACCGGTAGCGGACAGCGGATGGGTATCGAACTGCGGAGCGTGAAAGTAGGCCACGATCCAGCCCGGCAACAGAAGGACGATGACGAACGGATCGACGAGCACGGCGAGCAGCCCACTCGTGACGGCGACGACGAGCGAGCATCCGAGGAGGCCCACCCGACAGCCACGCGGCGTCAACGGATTGTGATCGTCCTCATCACGGAGATATCGATCAACGTAGCCGTCTTTGAGATGGGCAGTGTAGAGCTGGGCACAAACGACGACTGCGTGAAACAGGGCCAGTGATACGGTGACTGATTCGGCCAATAACGCACCGAACAGACTCGCTGTCAGCGCCGGCAGCATGAACACCGGATGAATCTGCGAGCGATACGCACGAACCACGCCGGAGATCCCCCGACGGTGGGCGAGTGCCATAGATCAGCGAGAACCTACGCTACAATAAAGAGGGGTGACAGTTCAGGATCGGTGGGCGGTTCGCAGCTCGACCGCGACACCCGTGCCCGGTACCGAGAACGTGGTCTCTGCTTCTGCGAGCGAGCGGGCGTAGGCGAGCGCAAGCCGTCCGAGCTGAATGACTGCGAGGAGGACGAGCCCAATCTGGGCTGCGAGTACCGGCTGTTCGATGGCCCACAGGGCGATCGGCGTTCCGAGGATAAATCCTAGCATCACCAGCAGCGACTCCGGGCTCGAATGAAGCGGCTCGACGGGCGTCCGTTCGGACTGTGTTGGGGGGGCTATTGGTATCATTCTCATTCGTACGTATACGACCCAGGTACTAAAAACTTCACATTTTAGAGATGTTTAGAGAAATGATACCAATACCCATGGTAATCCCTACACTCCCATGATTTAGCATGTTCGACCGGTCTGTGGTGATGAATGAGTATAATTATAGTTCTACTGCTAGTTTTCTATCTATATTTAGATATAATAGTCGATCGGGATGGGGGCCGTTCACAGCGGTGAGAATAGCTATCGTGGCTGGCTTTCACAGAACAGCAAGGCGGATGCCCCGAGGCTTGCCCTCGGGGAGGAAGCCGACATGGCTGGAAACAACCGCCGGGCGATAGCCGACCTACTCCCGAATGCTTAAGTAAGTACTCACTATAATGTGAAACATCGTGGAATACCGTCGGACCGCCATCATCAAGCTCGACACGCCGAAAAACGCCGATCCGACACTCCGTGAGACCGTCGAGCAATTCAGACACTGTGCCAACATCGCTTCGGAGTGGTGCTGGCACGGCGACGACGGATTCCATGTAACGTCGAAAGCAAAAGCCGAACGCGCATTGTACGAGTCGCTGAAAGACGAAACCGACCTCACCGCGAATCTTGTTCAGAAGGGGATTCGCCGGGCGGTCGAAGCAGTCAAATCCGGCGTCGAACGGCTCAAGCGCGGTGAAAAAACGTCAAAGCCACACTTTTCTGCCGATAGCGTGGTGTACGACAAGCGGAGTGCGACCTTCCACCGCGACCACGTCTCCCTGTCGACCGTCGACGGGCGGATAGAATGCGACTATATCCTCCCTGACGACCCGGAGAAACCGCCGCTGAAGTACGTCGGTGATGACGACTACGAGTTCCGTATGGGACATCTCCAGCGCGACGGCGACGACTGGTATCTCCATGCCTCAATGCGGAAGATCGAAGCTGACGACCCCGAACCCGACACCGAGCACAGAACAGTCCTCGGTGTTGACCTCGGAGTGAACAACATCGCTGTTTCGTCCACCGGCACGTTTTGGTCCGCCGATGAGTTCAACCATTGGCGTCGTGAGTACGAGAAGCGCCGTGGATCGCTTCAACAGACCGGGACACGAGCCGCGCACGAAGCCATCGAAGGGGTCGGTCGCAAGGAGTACGGACGCTTCGAGATATACCTCCATGGCGTAGCGAACGAACTCATCGAGGAAGCCGTCGAATACGGCTGTTCGCACATCGTGTTTGAGGATTTGACGCATATCCGAGAGAACATCCCGCAGGCGACGTGGCAACACGTCTGGGCGTTTCGACGGTTGTACCAGTACGTCGAATACAAAGCAGCAGAACACTGCGTCGAAGCCGTCCAGGTCGACCCGCGCAACACCTCAAAGCGCTGTTCGACGTGCGGGTTTACCCATGATGACAACCGCCACCGTGGGACGTTTGCATGCCAGAAGTGCGGGTACGAAAACCATGCGGACTACAACGCAGCGAAAAACATCGGCTTACAGTATCTCCGCCGCCGGCAAAACGCAGGCGACGGAGGCGCACCTGTAGACGTGCGCTTGAATCGCGGGACGGTGAACGTGAGTGGGGAGTACGTCCCCCCCGCCTCGGTTGAGGCATAGAACGGGAGTCCACGCGAAAGCCTCGGGGTCTCGCAAATCGCGAAGCGATTTGCTGGATACGGGAAAACTTCGATTTCCCTTGACTTGACCCCGAGGCAGTTTACGAGGGGGTTTTCTGAGCGAGTGTCACCGTTGCCCGAAAGACGGCCGCCGCGTTGACAACCGTTGCACCGACTCTGAGCCAGTGGAGTCGCTGGAACGTTTTTGCCGTCGTTTTGAGCGTCTCAGCGGAGTGGACTGTGAGTCCTTCGGAGAACATGATCGTGTTTCGCGGCCAGAAAACGGTGGCCGAGAGCACGAACTCTCCCAGGATCGCCACGACTAGCCCAATGAGTAGCCAGTTTCGGACCGTTGTGAACCGCCAGCTCGCTGCAATGGCAGTGCCGATGGCCACAATCGAGAGTGCACCCACGGGTGCGAAAAAGTCGTGTGGCGCGGTAGCCGCCATCCACTCCATCGACAGTTCCAGTGACGCTGGAACGTCGTGGAAGATGTTCGGATAGACGACGACGGTTTCGAACAGCAGTGCGCCGAGATGAATCATGACGATCCAGAGCGCGACTGACGTCGCGCCGAACGCGAGTCGGCGCCGGTTCATGTGGGCACCTCCTGTGTAACGAGCTCGTAGCCCAGCGCAACGAACGCGATCGAGAGCGGTGCTTCGATCGCCAGTGGCGGAACGCCACTCTGAATCAGCACGCCGAGTCCGAACAGCGCTGGCGCACAGACGATGAACAGTCCGGCGGTCACCCGTGAAACGCCGGGTTCGTTCCAGAGCAAGACCCCATATCCACTGGCGACGATCCAGACGAGCAGATACGCGGTCCCAGCAAGGCCACCGAGGGCGAGCATAAACTCCCATGATGGAGCCAGCATCACCACTATCGTGCTGGTGGCATACCCGAGCAGCCCCAGTCCCAGGAGTGCCACGGCGGTGTCAGCGCTGTCGGACTGGACCATCGTCACTGACGCGCCGACCGCACCCACTGCGAGCAACGCAAACTGCAGTGCGTGTGACACCGGCGCAACGGATCCAGCCAGCTCGCCGCCAGCGGTTGCAAACACGATGGGACTGACTATTCCAAGCATTCCACCGGCGATCCCAGCAGCGCCAACCCGTCGGGGAGTAAGCCACGACCAACTCACTGTGACCCCTCCGATCGCACGACTACCGCGCCTTTCATTCCCATCTGGCGGTGTGGACTACAGTAGTAGGTGTAGGTTCCTGACTCCGTGAACGTGTGCTCGAAGGTCGTGTCCGATTCGGGGTCGCCGCTGTTGAACGCGTCGGCCGTGTCGACAACGTTGTGGTAGCCATCGACCCAGTTCCACTGGACCGTTGTGTCTGGACTGATCGCAATCGCCACGGGAGCGAACCCGTTCGAACCGTTGTTTCCGCTCACTCCAACGTCAACGGTCACCGACGACGCTCCCGTCCGATCTTCAACGCCATCGAACGAATCAGTGTCCGACAGCCATGCGTCGATGCTTTCGGGCTCCTCGGATTGCTCATTGCCTGATAGACAGCCTGCAAGCGTACTCGCGAGCAGTGTAGTGCCGATCGATCCGAGCACGGCACGGCGCGTTCTCTGGTGGTCAGTCTGTGTGGTCTGGTTTTCTGTCATTGTTCTGTGACTGTTCGTAATGGTGGCTCGAAGATAACCCACGAAGCAGAGCTCGCGCCCGTGCAGTCCGGCGAAACACTTATAAGTGGTCGAAAAGCTCATCCACACGGCTTAAGCGGGCCCCGCCAGACGATACGAACTGAGTCAATGGAGTCCCCTCCCCGTTCGTCCGGTCGACAGTGGGTCAGCCACCGTTTGCGCTCGCCGTTTCGAGTGCAGTCGTACCGCAACCTCTGTTATCTTGGGGTGTTGTTTGTGCTGGTCACGGTGTACACCGCCTTGCTGTCGACCATTGTTGTGGTGGGGCTCTCGTTGCTGGTGTATCTGGTTGGAATTGTCGTGCTGGGGATCATTCCGCCGCTGTTGCACTGGATAGCGGCCATCGAGCGGCTGGTTATCCGGCTGATCGTCGGTGTTGATATTCACCCTTCGACCTCAGTGGACGCTTCCGGTTCGTACTGGCAACGGTACCTGCGACTGCTAACCGATCGTCAAACCTGGGGAGTGGCGGTCTATCTGTTCGGTGCGTTCTGGCTTGCGTCGCTGTCAGTCGGCGTACTCGGGGCGTTGTTGCGGACCGCGGTGAGTTTTCTCGGTGCGCCACTCTACTACCAGCATTCGCCGATCCTGGCGTATGGGCCGATTCCACGGTCACCGATTCCGGTCGAGTTGCTGTTCGGATGGGATACGCTGCTGGTTGGATTGCAGACGACGCTGACGCTCGGCTCGTTTCGGGTGGATTCGCTGTGGGCTGCAGTCGCCGTCTCACTCGGTGGGATACTGATTCTTCTGGTGTCCCTTGAACTGGCCTCGGTGCTCACGAGGCTCTGGATGCGGGTTGCACGACGGCTCCTTTCGATTGAGCGCCACTGGGAGCCACTCCGCGCACGGCTTACGCGCGCGTGAGCGCATACAGTATCGCCAGCACGCCCCCCAGATGTGCGAGCGTGACCGCCAGCAAGATGACCGCTGGGGTGGCTGCCGTGAGCCAGTCGAGCCCGTACTGGATGCCGACCGGAACGGCCGTCAACAGCGCAATGGCGAGCGAAAGCACACCCATCGGTCGGCTATCGTTCCGTCGATAGCCTCGATAGGCCAGCCAGGCGACGTAGAGGCCGACGATCCCGACCACTGCGGCGTAGGCCGCCATCAGCAGGGTTTCAGTCGATCCATTCATCGATCAGCCCTCCGTGGGACGACGTAGATTGCATATACCATTGCGGCCAGCCCACAGAGCTTGCTGGTGTTCGCCACCGCAGCGCGTCCGAGCGACGACACTGCCGTGGCGTTCGTAAGCACGAGCTGACTCACGATCGGGCCGGCAGTAAGTAACACCAGCCCAATCGCCAGAAACAGCCGTGCAGAATCCCTGTTCTGGCGATAGCCCTGCACGATCAGCCAGGCGACGGCGAGCGAGCTCACAGCGGTGACAACCAGCAGGATAATCGTCGCCATGACGACAGCTGGATCACCACCAACGGCCGTCTGGAGCGGTCCAATCATGTTATCGCAACCCCTCGAACAGGTCGGTAAACCGATCGACGGCATCGTCTGGCTGGTAGTCGATCGTGACCTCGAACGTCCCATCCTCAAGCTCGATTTCGATGCGGTCGAGCCGAGCTCGATAGGTGGTGTAGTGGTGTCCCGATCGATCTAGCTGAAGCTGTTCAGCGAGCAGATCGTACTCCTGAAGCCGTTCAAGCCGGCGATAGATCGTCGAATCCGACGCCCCACAGGCGTCGCTCAGCTCGCCCGCGGACATCGGTTCGGTGCTGGTGTGAACGAGAATCGCATGTGCGTATTCGTCTTCGAGGAGCGCCCCGATCGCTCGGACCGACGGCTGCTCTGCAGGCGGAGTCACGACGCCAGGCCCCTCTCAGCCACCGGAACGATCGATCGATCGCAACCCATCCGTCGGATTCAGGCGTGCTGGGTTGCCCGGCCCATTCGTTCGAGCGCTTCCTTGATCGTCTCAACGTCCGTTGCATACGAAATCCGCGCGTGGCCGGCCCCGTTGGCTCCGAACGTCTCGCCGGGGACGACGACCACATCCCGCTCGATGACGGCATCGGTCCATCCGTCCGGAACTCGTGGCATGGCGTAGAACGCGCCACTGGGCGTTGGCGTCTCCAGGCCGATTGCTTCGAGTCCATCGAGGAGGACGTCACGCCGCCGTTCGAACGCCGAAACCATCTCCGTGACCACGTCCTGTGGGCCAGAAAGCGCGGCCTGGGCAGCGTACTGCGCCGGTGCGCTGGCACATGCCTGTGCGTACTGATGGACGCACAGCATTTGCTCGATCCGCTCGTGGCTGGCCGTCACCCAGCCCAGCCGCCAGCCGGTCATCGAGTAGGCCTTCGAACAGGCGTTGATGACGATGACGCTATCAGTTTCGGCAAACTGTGCGGGTGAGTAGTGGGCTCCGTCGAAAACGATCCGTTCGTACACCTCATCGGAGAGACAGACCACGTCGTGTTCGTCAGCAATGCGGGCAAACGCCTCCATGTCCGCTTTCGACTGGACCGCACCCGTTGGATTTGCCGGGCTACAGACGACAAATGCGGCGGTGTCCTCGGTGATCGCCGCTTCGACTGCGGCTGGATCCATCGTCAGATCATCGCGGAGCTCGATCGGTTGGGGTGTGCCGTCGGCGAGTCGCGTGAGTGCCTCATACGAGACGAACCCTGGATCGGGGATGAGAACCTCCTCGCCCGGATCGACGTGGGCTTCGATCGCCAGATGAAGCGCCTCGCTTCCTCCAGCTGTGGCGATGACGTTCGAAGGATCGACCGTGAAGCCGTTGTCACGCTCGTGTTTTGTGGCGATTGCTTCGCGCAGTGCTTTCGTTCCTTTATTGGAGGTGTAGCCATCGACCGCCCCGTCCTCGATGGCGTTGATTGCAGCCGCCCTGGCGTGTTCGGGCGTCGGAAAGTCGGGCTGACCGAGACCCAGATTGATTGCGTCCTCGCTTGCGGCCTCGAACACCTCGCGAATGCCACTGATCGAGACGGCCTCGACCCGCGATGAAAAGCCTGCCATAGCTGGACACCAACGCCGAGTGGATATATGTGTTGGTGGTTGTCGTTCACACGGTCAGCCCGATCGCTTCGGCGAATTGTTCGAATTCGTCCTGATTGAGGCCTGCAACCCCCAAATTTCGATCGTGTGCGTCGCTACCCCCCGTTGGGAGCAGCTCGTAGCGCTCGATCGCCCGCACGAGGGGGGCAAGATCCACCGGTTTCGAATACGGATATCGGTACTCAACGCCGTCGAGCGACGCTGCATGGTCGAGTGCGCGCTCTGGATCTGCATATCGCAGTGGGTGCGCCAGACTCACGAACGCAGACGATTCGGCAAGCAGCGATCGACCCCGATCGAACGATGGGACGTCCCGTGGAACAAAACACGGTCCGTTGTTCCCGATCAGCTCCTTGAAGGCGCCCGCGAAATCCAGCTCGATCGGGCTCGCTGCGATCGCCCGCGCGATGTGTGGCCGACCAACCCCCGGTTTCGCCTCGAAATCGAGTTCGACGCCGGTTTTGGCCTCGACGCGCTCGACGATCGCTCGCGCGCGTTCGATTCGATCCGCCTGGATCCGTTCGAGCTCTGTAGTCAGTGCGTCCGTCGGCTGGACTACATAGCCGAGGAGATCGAGCTGCTGTGTTTCAGTTTCGACGCGGAGCTCGATCCCGGACAGCAGGGTGAGCCCCTCGCGTTCGACGACAGGCTCGTCGAGAAAGCTTGCCACGCAGTCGTGGTCAGTGATGGCCACACACGATACTCCCGCTGCGCGTGCCGTTTTTGCGACGGCTTCGGGCGCAAGCTCGCCGTCCGATCTCGTTGTGTGAACGTGCAGATCCGCGACGGTCATAGCTGGCGTTCGCAGTCCGGCGAGTTAGCTGATTGGGCCAGACGGTGGACGGCGATTGAAATTGACACCATCCTTAATGATCATTAATGGTTTGTAATCTATACGGGGGAATCCATACTGAAAGTTTATGAAGGATTGTCAGCTATGTAAAATCATGCAGCTGTTCACCGAGGCCAACGAGCGAATCGAGACGCACAGCTTCCCGGCGACAAAGCGTGAGTTGATCGAGGCATACGGTGACGTTGAGATCTCGTTGCCAAACGGCTCGGAAACGATTGGGACGGCGCTCTCGCGGCTCGGCAAGGAAACGTATCCGAACGCAGAGGCCGCACGGCTCGCGGTGTACGGTGCAGTCAGCGATAAGGCAATTGGTCGCAAATACTACTCCGATCGCGATCCCGTGGCGACCGGCGAACGGGGCTACCAGCAGGTCTCGTTCTGAGCGCTAGATGAACGGGATGAGCTGCTTTCGTTCGATTTTGAGCGTTACTGACGGTTCGAACGGCTCGAAGCCGTTTCCAGCGTCGTATTCAAACAGCGGTTTGCCGTCGAAGCCATAGAGCTCGTACGTTCCATCGAACGAGATCCCACGGCCACCGATCTCATACTCCCTGGTGATGGTTTTATCCGGCTGGATCGCTTTCTCAGCGAGTTCGAGCTCAATTGATCTGGGCTCGTTGATTGCCGAGACGTTGATCGCTTCCGATTGCTCGTATTTGTCTCTGACAGGTAACACGTCGTACAACGAGTCGAATCCATTGTCGCGGGTTGTGTTGGTATTCTGGAAATCATGTTGTCGTTCCTCCTCCGCGAGCGAGAGTCTTGGCACGCCGAACGGCCAGAACGTTCGGCTTTTGATTGTGATGGGATCGGACTGGGTGTTCGTCAGCGTTAGCGTTAGTGTTCCGGAGCTGTCAACCGTGATCCCGCCGCCATCAAGCGACGCGTCGAATTCGAACGGTCCGCTCGCGCCTTTCGCGCTAAAATTCGAGAGATTGTACTCCGGCTGGCCCATACAGCCGGCCAAACCGGCCATCGACGCCCCAACCGCACCGAGGAACGCGCGCCGTCTCATTGTACCACCTCCTCTTTGACCGCTCGAACTGAGTCGTCGGTGTACTCGACAAATATCTCCTCAATCGAATCGTCCTCGTCGGCATCGATACCGTCTCTGAGGTCCTGGAGCGTCCCCTCGGTGATGAGCGATCCCTTGTGTAGGATGCCGATCGTGTCACAGACCAGCTCTACCTGGCCGAGGACGTGGCTTGAGAAAAAGACGGCTGCGCCGCGTTCGCGTTCGGCTTCGACGATGTTGCGAACCGTTCTGACGCCGTGGGGGTCGAGCCCGGAGAACGGCTCATCGAGAACGAGCAGATCTGGTGCATCGACGAGCGCCATCGCGAGCGCAAGTCGTTGCTGCATCCCCTGTGAGAACTCGCCTGCCTTTTTGTCGATCGCATCCGAAAGCGCGACGCGTTCTAAGAGTTCGGCCGGCTCATCGTCTGCTCGCTTGGTATCGATCACGAACTCCAGATGCTCACGTGCCGTAATGTCATCGTAGAGGCTGTACGGATCCGGGAGATGGCCCATCCGCTCTCGGACGGCAACCCCATCCGTTTGTGGGTCATCTCCGAACAGTCTGATGGCTCCCTCAGTTGGTCGGAGATAATCGAACAGCATGCTGATCGTCGTGGACTTACCGGCGCCGTTCGGTCCGAGAAAGCCGTACGTTTCGCCCTGTTCTACCGTCAACGAGAGGTTCTCGACCGCAGTGGTGTCGTCGAACCGTTTTGTGAGATTCTGGATGTCGATTGCAGGAACACTCATAGTACATCACCTCGGGTGAACGCCACCCACGAAATTGCGAACGGAATCACTGCCCATAGCACGAGCCAGACGACGCTGAATCCTTCGTGGAGCACGAACGGCACGGAGTCGAACGCAGTTGCAACGACGTCACCGCCGCCGCCAAATACGGTCTGCTCGGGATTCGTCGATGCAAGTGCGCTGACCGCACCGGTCGATGCGTTTCCAGCGTCGAGAATCCAGTTTGTCACCACCTGGAAGTTCCCCATCGGTTCGAATCGATCGATGAGATAAAACATCGTCTCCTGGTTTCCCGAGAGTTCAGTTTCTGCGCCACCTCCTTGCCCGTTCGAGATCGGGAGCAGACGGGTTCTGATCTCTGTTACCAGGAGATTGTCCCAGAGCACAAAGAGCGGGAGATACAGCAGGAAGGTGCCGGCGGTTGCGGTGATCGTTCGATCAAAGATCGTCGAGATTGCTGTTGCAATCGACACGATGATGCCGACGAACACCAGCGACAGCACCACCATCCCGACGAACACCAACGGGGAAAACAGTCCGTAGTGATAGAGGCCAATCCCGGCCATCAGCAGGTCCGCAACCAGCACGATCGCGCCGACACCGGCCGTGCGCCCGACGATCTTTCCGAGCAGGACGTCGGTTCTGGAGAGTGGCAATCCAAGCGGGAATTTCAAACTCCCGGAGGATCGTTCTTTGAGGATGGTCTGATAGCTCAACAACAGCGTTCCAAGGACGAGAATTGGCCCCGTCATATGCTGGAGGTAGACCAGCGTGATGTCGCTTCCTAACACGTCGTAGGCCAGGTAGTTGGGCTGATAGCCCCAGAGCAGCAACAGCGGGACCAACAGCCACGTCGCTTTGTATCGGACGACGCCCCGAAACTCCTTTTTGGCGAGTGGCATCCATCGCATGCCTGATCGATCTCAGAAAGCGGTAATAAGCCTGTTCATATCTGGATGCTATCAGCTCCTGCTACAGGTTAAAGGGGTACAACACACGTCTTACCCGGAGAATGACGGCCACAAAGCAGATATACTCCCGCGAGTATCAACAGTTCGTCCAGTTACAAAACATTGTATTTCTGTGATTCTTACTCGGTGAGCCACAACAGCGCTTGATCGAGATTCAGTGGGAGCTTTCCCACGGGATAGCCCTCGATTGCGCCGTTTGGACGTGCCCGGAAGATGACTGCGGGTTGGTGGGCTACGGCCGGTCGTTCGGCACGAATCGTGTTCCACTCGTCATCACGGAATGACGAGCAGTCGACGAACAACAGCGCATCAGGATGTGCAGCCAGTTGATCGTCGGTTTTTGCGCCGGCGGTCTGTTTCAACGCGCCAATTGGGGTATCGACCGACCGATCTTCAGGCCGCAACGGCCGGGTAACCTCCACCAGCGTGTCAGTTGCCGGCACCCGAAAGTCGAGTGCGTAGCCGCTGTCGAGCTCGACTTCCGGAACGAAGGCGTATTCGGCATCGTTCAGCAGTTTTGCAACCGTGAACTCGCTCATCGCGGCGCTCATCCGAACGAGATCAACGTGTGAGCTGGTGCCGACCTTGCCAGCCATCGTTTCCCGATACGGATCGAGAATACCGGTTTCGAGAATTCCATTGTAAAACGAAAGCGCAGCCGTTTGCTTGGCGTCTGGAAAGCCGGCCGCGTAGTCGCTAAAAAACGATCGTGTGCTCTCGCGGCCGTCTTTTGAGAGCAACACCGGGAGGAAAAACCAGCTGAGATGCTCGTACGATTCGAGCCACGGCGTCTGCTCGTACAGCTCCGCGAGTAACAGCTCCGTTGCCCACTCAACGAGTGAATCTGGAGCGCCCTCGAATCCCACTTTTTCGGTCCGCCAGAGCGGCTCGGGTGTCACCGTATTGCCCAGCCAGTAGGCTACATGGGGTGTTCCTGGCTCCCTTCGCCAGCAGAATAACGCAATGTCACCGTTGCCCATATCGATACGACACCCCTCGAACGCACCGGGAACGACACAGTCGCTCATCGTCGCCCCGAATGAGTCGTCGAGTGGTGCGAGAAGCTCCCGGCGAACGCGTTCGCGAGACCACGAATCGTTCGCCACACGAAACCGAAGCGGTCCAGCCACACCTGCATTAGCTGGCCGGCGAGTAAAGCGATTGTGCTCTTCCGTACGAAGTCGGTGTATAACTCGTACGCAATTTGCCATAGATCAATTAACAGTCTTCATTTTTAATGTGTGCCACCGTTACATTGATAAGCTTCAATTCGTAAGGATTATTCATACCATGTCAATGGGTGCCTTTGACGAGGACGAGTACGAACGTCGTGAAGCCAAAAACGGGGTGGTCGATGCTGACTTCGACGACGAACGGGTGGAGTATCACGGGACACTCACGTACGACTCCGGTGACTCGACGGAGGTACTGCTTGATCAGTTCAAGCAGATCAAGTCGCAGTAGGTGGTCCTGCAGCAGCGATCTGTTTACTGAGCAGCACAACTGAGAGCCCAGTGACGACACTGACCGCACAGACGTGTGCAATCAGTGCCGTTGCGAGGACGGTGTGATTCGGCAAGAACGGGAGCAATACCAGCTGTAAGGCGCCAAATGAGATGTTTTCGATGTCTGCACGCCGAAGTGCCCGTGCGGTTTCGGCGTCGAACGTTCCCCGGAAGTAGAGCGTTCGCCACAGGGCGGTGACGGAGGTCCACCAGCCCGTTCCGATTCGGTAGCTCACGTCCCAGAGAATCAACAACAGGAGATAGACGACGAGAACCGGTGGATTCGGTCCGAGCAGTTCGTGTAACAGCGTTCCCTGATCGAAGACGAACAGGTGGGTGAGGACGGCGACGAACGTCAACACCCCGAGGACGACTTCGATGCTTGAGCCAAACAGGAGTCGTCGATACGATTCGGGCATTCGATTGCCTCTGACGAGCGTCGATATCCGAAGCATTTCGACGCTGCCGACGGCAGCGACCAGCACGGCAATCGTCCCGGCACCTACGGCACTCCAGAGATCGTAGTACCAGGCGCTGAGCAGAACGCCACACTCGAACAGTCCGATTTGGATGGTGATCGCCACTGGTGGTGAGACCTCGATTCCAGGGAGTGCCATCACGATCGATTCGTACACCCACGTCTCACCGAATTCGGGCGACGAGCTCATTGGGCTGTGGTGTGGCAGGCGCGTTCGATTGCCAGCGCAAGCGGGGTACGATCGACGGACAGCCGCTCGTGTAACCGATCGTCAGTGGCGATCACTGGATCGCCGAGTCCGTTGACGAGCGCCGTTGCGATTGGTCGTTCTACGTCCGTCAGCAGGGCAGCTGCCCAGCCAGCGATCGTCGGCGAGAGGCCTGGAACGGTGATCAGTCGCGGTGGGGTTGCACGGACAACTGCGCCGACGCGTTCGAGCAGTTCCGCGTAGCTCACCACCGATGGCCCGCCGATTTCGTAGGTGTCGTTTCGTGCGTCGTCGATGTCGATAATGCCGGTGAGATACGCAATCGCATCGTCGACACCGATCGGCTGACACCGGGTGGTGATCTTCGGTGGCACCGGAATGATCCGCAGCCGTTCGGCGAGCTGCTTGATGATCTCGAAGCCGGCGCTATCTGCGCCGATCACGATTGCTGATCGACAGACCGTCAGGTCGTACGGCCCATCGGCGAGTATCCGTTCGACCTCTCGTCGGGATCGAAGGTGTGACGATGGGCTCTCGGGGCCGCCACCGAGTCCACTGAGGTAGATTACGCGGTCCACATCGTGATCTCTGCTCGCCGCAACGAAATTTCGGGCTGCCGTTCTATCGCAATCAACGAACGAAGCGCAGTTGTTCATCGAATGGACCAGATAGTAGGCGAGATCGATATCAGAAAGCGCCGTCTGAAAGCTCTCCCTGTCGAGGAGATCGCCCCTGAGAACCGTCGCGCCGGCTGAAAGCTCATTGGTTCCGTTCCGACAGAGCGCAACCACGTCGTGTCCATCATCGAGCAACCGCTCGACGAGTCGGCGCCCAATGAAACCAGTTGCTCCTGTAACGAGTATACGCATGTGTGATAACTGTCTACACATCACGACCCCCCCGAGCACCAAAACCGTTTGCCAGCCACGACGGGGATGAAAAAGCCCCGCCTATCTGAGGGCGAACGACTACGAACACATCGCAGAAATCATCGTTCGATGACGTACGTGCTTCCAGCCGCAGCCACAGAGTGGATCGATGCGTATCGCACCCGGCTCAATGAGAGCGACGCATTCGCCTCGGCAGCCGCGGGCTGGGGCGTCGATTTCGATGGCTCATTTCGCTTTGACGTGCTCCCGGACGACAGCTATGACGGCCCAACGCTCTCGTTTTTCATCGACGTAGTCGATGGAAACTGTGTTCGGGCCAGCCATCTCGATGCGCCCAGAGAACAGAACGCAGCGTTTCGGTTCTACGGGCCAGCAACACAGTGGAAGCAACTGCTCACGGGTGATCTCGATCCCGTCGAAGGTCGACGCGAAGAGATATTCGAACTCGATGGTGACATCCAGAAAGTGCTCCAGTACGCAACCGCCATTCAGCTGCTGACCGAAACCGCAGCAGAGATCGATACGACGTTCGACTACTGAAACTATATCCATGAATTAAAATACGTTACGGCGGATAGGTGACAGCATGGAGACCCTCCATCCACGGATCCGATTCGTGTGGTCGATCCTCTCTCTGGTGTTGGCCCTCGTCTGTGGCGTCGTCGTGGTGTTCGTCGATCGACTGGTGGTGACCGTTGGTAGCTGGCCGGCGGTCGTGGTTGCGGTGTTGATTGCTGTTGCTGGTGTCTCGTACTCCATTCTGCGGTACCGCCGATGGGGATTCGCGCTCAGCGATGACGCCATCGAATTCGAGTACGGCGTTGTCACGATTGTCGAGAGTGTCGTGCCGTACGTTCGAATCCAACACGTCGACACCCAACGAACTGCCATCGATCGGGTGAGCGGTCTTGCACGCGTCGTGGTCTACACTGCGGGGACGCGCGGAAGTGATGTGACGATTCCCGGGGTTTCCCCCGATCGAGCTCGAACGATCCAGCAACGGCTCCGCGAACGCGCCAGCACGGACGACATTGACGCCGTATGAAACGACTCCATCCACTGAGTGCGGTGTCGACATCGCTCCGGTTGGGGGTTCAGATCGCTTCTGTCCCGATCACGGTGGTGATGTTTCTGAATTTCATCACCGAAATTGAGTTTATGTACGGGCTGTATCTCTTCCCGGTCGGGTTCGTCGCTGGCGTCGGCTACGGAATCGTTTACTATCGAGTGTTCCGCTACGACCTCACTCCCGATACGTTCGATGTCGAATCCGGGGTGATCAACAGACAGGAACGCGACGTACCGTATCACCGGATTCAGAACGTCGACGTGCATCAGTCCCTGTTTCATCGACTCTTCGAAATGGCTGTTGTCTCCGTCGAGACGGCCGGCGGTTCACAGACCGAAATCAAGCTGAATTTTGTGCGTCGATCGGAGGCTGACCGACTCCAGTCGTCGATTCGCGAGCACAAACGAGATCCCACGAGTGGGGACCGCTCTACCACGGCGGACGACACCACTCCGTCGTCGGCCCAGCCCACTGCGCTGTTCGAGCTTACCCTGCCGAAGCTGCTCGTTCTCGCGCTCACGGACGTTCGGGTCGGCTCGGCAATGCTTTCGGCGATCGCACTGATTGGTTTTCGCTCCCTTGCCGAGCGAGCGGTGCTTTCTCTGGCCCAGCCGCTCGGAGGCCCACCATCCCTGGCACTCGCGTCGCTGACTCCAGACAACGCGCTCATTCTGAGCATCGTCTCGATGGTGTCGGCTTGTCTCTGGATCTGGCTGGTGAACGCCGTTCTCGTGTTCATCGGCCAGTTTGGCTTCGTACTCGGCCGTACGGGTGAGGATCTGCTGTACGAGTTTGGATTGCTCAACCGCTCTTCCGGGTCGATCCCACAATCAAAAATCCAGACGCTCACACTCACCGAGCCAGTACTTGCACGCCTGATCGGCTGGGCCGGACTGAAAGCCGAAACCGCTGGCTACGCGCCCGGCGGTGAGGGCCGCGGCGGAACGGATTACGTCGTTCCGATTGCACCGCGTGCGCAAACGCTCCGCATTGCGACTGGGATCAAATCGTTCGAATCGCCTGCGGTGAATCGACCCCCAACGATCGCACGCAGGCGGTATGCTGCGCGGTATTCGATTATCGTGGGGCTGCTAACGCTCGCGAGCTATCTCGTCAAGACGGTCGTTGGTGGCTTCGAACTCTGGTATGCGCCGGCCCTGTTGTTCGTGCTGGTGCCGATTGGCGCACACGCGAAATGGGCCAACCGCGGCTATCGAATCGAAGACGATCACATCATCGTCCGCGATGGGTTCTGGCGTCGGACGACCCGAATCGTTCCGTATCACCGACTCCAGACGATCCGACTCCAGCGCTCGGTGTTCCAGCGCCGACTCGGGCTGGCCGATCTCACGGCCGACACGGCGAGCTCGACCGTGCTGTTTAGCAACGACGCGACGGCGTTCGACATCTCGCTTGCGGACGCACGCACTGACAGTGAGCGCTGGCGTGAGCAATTTCGGGCGTCGCTTGAGCGGTAACGGCAGACAGAAAGCGCACCATATTTCGACCCGGGCACCGAACGTCTGCGTACCGTCGCCCAACCGCTGCTTTGCGTGGTGACATTCACTCGTGAATCCAGACCGAATACCCGAAGAGTTTCCCGCAGCCAGCTACCGAGGTGCCCAAAAAGAGGCGATTCGTGACATCCAGGCCGCCTTCGAGGCGGGCAACGACATCGTCCTCGTTCGTGCACCGACCGGGAGTGGCAAGTCTTTGTTGGCACGCGCGATCGCGGGCGCAGCCAGGGGGGCGAACGAAGCCGGTTCAGAAGAGGCCTATGGCGCGTACTACACAACGCCACAGGTCTCACAGCTCGACGACGTCGCCACCGATTCCCTGCTGGATTCACTGAGCGTCATTCGTGGGAAGGGCAACTACTCCTGTGTGCTCCCCGGAGAGACGACGACACCAGTCGATCAGGCTCCGTGTGCGAGAGAGACCGGCTTCAATTGCCCACAAAAACACCGCTGTCCGTACTTTTCTGACCGCGATCTGGCTGCAACCCGGCAGATCGCCGCGATGACGCTCGCATATTTCATGCAGACGGCTGGCTCCGAGGTGTTCGGCAAGCGCGACGTCCTTGTGGTCGATGAAGCGCACGGACTGGCGGACTGGGCGGAGATGTACGCCACGATCGATCTCCGGCCACAGACCGTTCCGATATGGGAACGGACGCCGCCACCGGCGATTGACGGCGTCGACGATGCGATCGAGTACGCCAAGACGCTCGCTTCGGTGTGTGAGCGACAGCGACACGAACTCCAGCGCGAGCCAGAGCTCACGCCGGATGAAGTGAAAAAGCGCGACACCCTGGCGTCACTCGTGCGCGATCTCAACTGGTTCGTTGAGGATGCAAGCGACCACGAGAGCGCAACCACCTGGGTGACAGACCAGCACGGCGGTGAACACTCTCCAGTGACGATCAAACCCGTCAACCCCGAGCGCTATCTTTCACACACCGTCTGGGATCGGGCAAACAACTTTGCCCTCCTCTCGGCCACGATTCTCAACGCCGAAGCCTTCTGTTATCAGACCGGCCTCGATCCAGAGCGCGTCGCGTTCGTCGATGTCGAACACACGTTTCCCGTCGAAAACCGGCCACTGTTCGATGTCACCCAGGGAAAGATGACCTACGACGCCCGTGATGAGACGATTCCGAAGATCGCGCGGCTGTTGGTCAGACTCATGGCTCACCATCCCGACGAGAAGGGCATCGTTCACTGTCACTCGTATGCGATCGCAGAGCAACTCGAACGACAGCTGACGGAGTTTGGGGTTGGCGACCGGCTCCGCAGCCACGACACCGAGAACCGCGATGCCGTGTTGTCCTCCTGGAAGCGTGATGAGACGAGTGTGCTTCTCTCGGTGAAAATGGAAGAGGCTCTCGATCTCGCGGATGATCTTGCGCGCTGGCAGCTCCTCTGCAAGGCGCCTTATCCAAACACCAGGGATTCACGCGTCGCCCGACGGCTTGAGGATGGGCAGTGGGGATGGTACTACCGGACGGCGCTCCGGACCGTCATTCAGGCGTGCGGTCGTGTCGTCCGCTCGCCGACGGATTACGGCGCGACGTATCTTGCAGACACAAGCCTCCTCGAACTGTTCGAGCGAGCAGCCACCGACGTTCCACCGTGGTTCCAACAACAGCTCGATCGAATGCAAGCCCCAGAGCTCCCCGCGTTCGACCCCTCGCTCGCCGTCGATTCGGCAGACAGTGTGACTCGACGGTCCACCACCAGGAATACCGATGTCTCTCATCCCCTGGATGATGTCTGGCAGTGAGCACTCCCACGAGATGAAGCGCTCGTAGTCAGCCGATTTGAGTGCTGACACGTTCCTCTGTGGTTTCCCTTGATCCCAAACTGAAGATCAGAATGATTATATTTGAATTCCTCGTGGAAGATAGTATGAGCGGCGAGACCCTCCGGCGTGCAGGCATCCGACTGGAGGAGGCGAGTGAGACGGTCGAAAACGTGGTGGTCAGCGAGCGACTGGCCCGGCTGGCCGAGCAGTGTCAGCATCTGGCCGAGCGCGATCCGGACGCCGACCAGCTCGCCTCTCTGGAGACGACGATTCGGTCTGCCAGTCGCCGACTCGATGGTGATGTTGCAGTGACGGTTCGTCGGGCGGGCCAGGACGTGGTGGTGTATCGAGATCAGCAGGAGTAGCTCGTTATTCGGTTTCGATCGCATCGGACGGAAGCACGTAGAGGTTACTCCCGACGGAAACGACGTGAACGGTGTCTGCACCCGGATCGAGATACGACGGTCGGGCAATTGTTCTCGCTGCGAACGTGTCGGGATCGAGCACCTGCACTGCGTGTTCGTCCTCGATCGTGACGACCGTCGTTTCGACGGCATCATCGAGTGTGCCCCGTCGTTCGACATCGGGATCGATCCCGTCGGCTGCGTCGGCTTCGTATCGACTCCCCGTGGTGAGTCGCACCCCTTTGAGGTTGCCGTGCGCACTCTGGACGAGGACGGGGTCGTCGTCGGCCGGTTCGACGATCGTCCCGGGCGGATACGGCGGCAGCCGAACGGCGTAGGTAACGCGATACACTTCGTTCCCATCTTCGTCTTCCGTGATGAGCGTTCGTGAGTCGGTGATCTCTCCACCGAGCGCTCGCTGGATGTGGTCTGCGATCGCACGGCCGAGTTGTGTCGTCGACAGCCGGATGTCGGTGCCGTCCGTGTCCTCTGCAATTTCGGTGATGAACGCGTTTCTGTCGCCAGTCTCCTCGCGCGTTTCGACGATCTCCTGTGCAATCGTGGTCGCGCGCTTGCGTTCGTCGTCCGTCGGCGTTCGGTCGGTGGCCCGCACCTGGACGGTGCTGGCGTAGTAATCGCCAGCGATGCGCGAACAGCGGGTGCACGTGCCGCGATTGAATCGCACCTGGACCGTCGTTTCCTCTTCGAGGACCGTCTCGCGGACGATTCCTCGAAACAGACAGTGCATTTTGATCGTGTTCTGATCGATCTGTTCGGGCTCGACGCCCCATTCGATCTCCTCGGCCTGGACGTGTACAGAGAGGGCTTCGGTCGTTTCCTCGATGGCCACGTCAGTATAATCGGCCGCACCCACATCCACCCACTCCGCGCCGCGCTCGACGGCGCCACACTGGGCACAGGTGTGGACAACAAGCTCGTCGGGTGCAGCCACCAGCTCGAACGAATCGAAGTAACACGCATCGCAGAGGGTCGCCTGTTGACCGGTTGGATTACCGGGTAACGATCGATCCGGCCGCTCGATCGGCTCTCCACACCGTGGACAGAACTGCCCAGAACTCATTGCTACTCGATACTCCGTCGTGACGTATAAACGACGCTGCTCGGCGCCGTCGCGAGCAATCGTGTGCCTTGATATCACGGGACCGAAACGGTGGTGCTATATGTTTCTACGCCTGTATTCCCTGTATGGAGTGGAAACCGGATTGGAACCTCCGTGGACGCATGGTCTTCACGATGTTCCTGCTATTCGCCCTCTATCTCGTGTTCGGTGCGTACATGGCGAACGCAGGAATGTTTCCGTTTCTCGCTGTCATGGGGATCTTCATGGTCGCCCAGTTCTTCTTCAGCGATAAGCTGGCGCTCTATACGATGGGTGCACGAGAAGTCTCCGAGGACGAGTATCCAGAGCTCCACGCGATGATTGGCCGGCTTTCACAGCAGGCTGATCTCCCAAAACCAACCGTTGCCGTCACTGATTCGCGCGTTCCGAACGCGTTTGCGACCGGGCGGTCGAAAAAGAACGCCACGGTCTGTGTCACCACCGGGATCATGAACACGCTCGATGATGACGAACTTGAGGGTGTGATGGCCCACGAGCTTGCGCACGTGAAAAACCGCGACGTGATGGTGATGACGATCGCGTCGTTCCTCTCGACGATCGCGTTCATGGTCGTCCGCTGGGGCTGGCTGTTTGCCGATGATGACAACCCGAGCGGATTCATCGCCGTGATCGCCTCGCTCGTCGTCTGGATCATTTCGTTCTTCCTGATCCGGGCGCTATCGCGCTATCGAGAGTACGCAGCCGATCGTGGTGCGGCCGTCATCACCGGCAATCCCGGCGCGCTCGCCTCTGCGCTGATGAAGATTTCCGGGCGGATGGACAAGGTGCCCGATCAGGATCTCCGTGATCAATCGGAGATGAACGCCTTCTTCATCGTCCCGATCAAGAAAGGCGTCATCGCGAATCTGTTCAGCACGCATCCACGCACGGAAAAACGGATCGAGAAGCTCCAGGATCTCGAACGCGAGCTCCAGTACGCCTGATCGGCCATCCTTTTTCGGGGGAAACCCACAAGCCCTCCCGTCACCGTGAGTGACACATGGGACTGCTTGATTCGCTTCGTGCGATGCTCGGAACCAGTGCCGAAACTGACGCCACTCGCGCGGCAGATCCTGACGATCTGTTCGGGATGAGCACCGCCTATCTGACGATGGCCGCCGATCTTGGCTTCGATCCCTCCGGAGCGGCAGCACTCTGTTTTTCGAACGTAGATAGCGCCTCGTTCGAGCAGGCCGAACAGGAGGTCAAAGAGATTCTTGAGGCCGGTCGCGAGGAGACCGGCACCGAGGCCAGCTTCAACACCGATTCGCACGGCTATCAGTGGGTCATTCTGGAGGACCCCGAGTTCGAGGATCTGATCACGAGCATGCATTTTGCCGCGGATACGTTCGTCGAGAAGGGGTTCGGTAGTCGGCTGCTCGCTGCGGTCTTTGCCTTCGAGAAGGATGCGCCGGTTTACTGGGTCTACTCGTTCCGCCGGGGGTCGTACTATCCGTTCGCACCCCAATCCGGTCACGAACGCGATTCGACGACCGAGTTCAAACTCCAGAGCACGCTTGATGGCGAACTCGATGTGGAGGATGAAACCGACCACTGGTATCCGCTCTGGCCCGACGGACACGGGCATCCGTGGGAGTAGACGCCTGTTTGTGGCTGTTTCAGGGGCTGTCGCTCTGCCCTGTCTGCGATTCGATAGCGAATTATCATGATGGGATATTGATGAACCAAAAAGAGTATTACATAAGAATGTCTGGACGCTGATATGGCGAACGCAATGGTCTCATCGATACCTGGTGTCTCGTCGTTGGTCCGCTATCGTGAGTGGGTGGATTCGCAGTCTCGGATCGTGCATGTTGGATTGTTGGTCGGGATTTACGTCGCCTTAGCCGGTGTCAGTCTGACACAGGGAATGATCTATTCGACCGTCGGTGATATTCCGACACAGATCATCGGGTGGGGCATTTTTCTGGCAGGGATCTATACGGCGTATGCGATCGGTCGGTGAACTACCCCGCCCTACTCACTCGCCGCAGACACGGCTCGTTCCTTGAGGACGGGGTCTGAGCTCCTATCTCCAGATAACCCTGCGTAACGGAATTCTGGTTTTGGATCCGATTCGCATAGCAGGCGGTGATAGTTGTGGAGTTATGGCACTGTCTGATTGTGCTCTTTCCTTTAAGTGGTTCTGGCGATAAGGTAGAGATATAGACGGAGTTTTTGTGGCTGCTGTTCACCAGAGTAGTAGCCTGTCGTGAGGTCATTGTCAGATGAAATACGATGAACTACAGCAGATGTACGCACAGGACGAGTACTACTGGGGAACGGACCCAAACGAACTCGTCAAACGTGCCGTCGAACACGCCCCCGATCAGGACACTCTCACAGCAGTTGATGTTGGTGCAGGAGAGGGCCGTGATTCCGTCTATCTCGCAGAGCAGGGGATCACCGTAACGGCTATCGACATCGCACCAAACGGACTCGAAAAGGCTGAGCAACTGGCCGAGGAGAAGGACGTCAGTATCGAGGTTGCGCAGGGCGATATCAACACGCTCACACTCACGACGCCGATCGATATTTTCTATTCGATCGGAACGATTCAGTATCTCCAACCCGATGAGAGACACGATCAGTTCAGCCACTTCAAATCGCAGACTCGGCCCAGTGGCATTCATGCGCTCTTCGCATTCGTTGACAAAGACGGAATTCCACTTGCTCCCGACTGGGGTGACAATGAATATTTCTACAATGAAGACGAGCTCAGTACCTACTACGAGGAGTGGGACTGTCTCTATACTAATGACGTAGTTTTCGATGACGACTCCGGTGGCGAGCCACATCGGCACGCTGGGACTGAGGCAATCTTTCAAAAACCATCATCTAGATAGATAGTTGCGTAAATGCCCTACTGGCAGAAGTCCGGGCGTGGGGTTCGCTAATCCGGGGCTATAGCATTCTCCATAGTGAAGGTTACAGGATCATCCCCCGAACGCACTCAAAGAATTTGGAAAGGGCGATCGAGGCCCTTGAAGTCGCGGCCATTCTGTACTTGGCGACTGTACTCCGGCATGATTTTGGGATTCATTTCATCAAGAATGGCAGTGATCAGATTGAAATACAGATATTCAGTTGTTGTTTCCTCAAGTACACCTGATGCTGTATATACACCCTAGTTACATGTGATTTAGATTAGATATATACTATACCCACTCCCAGTTTTATTCACATGTCATTTGTCACGTCTGCAGATGGAACAAAGATCGCTTACGAACGGATGGGAGAAGGCCCACCTTTACTTCTCATTCACGGATGTGGTGTCTCTCGTGTGTTGTGGGAGTCATGTACGTCTCGATTTGTGGATAACTTTACTGTCTATCTGTTCGATCGCCGGGGACGGGGAAAGAGTGGAGATAGTGAGACCTACTCGTTGGAACGTGAGACAGAGGATATACTGGCCTTAATTGACACAATTGGTGAGCCAGTTGCAG
This sequence comes from Halobacteriales archaeon YIM A00013, assembly GCA_025041195.1. GTDB lineage: Archaea > Halobacteriota > Halobacteria > Halobacteriales > Haloarculaceae > Halocatena. The sequence continues at coordinate 2,233,497 of JAKCFM010000001.1, read as the reverse complement.
TATTCGGTCATTCGTTTGGTGCGAACTGTGCGCTTGAAGCGGCCAAACGGTCAGATCACATCACTAAATTGGTGTTATACGAACCAAGAATACCGGTTCCTCCTCACGATGAGGGGCCTGATTTTGCTCCGGAACTGTGGGAGTATGTTGAGAACGGTCAAGAAGAGCATGCAAAGCGACAGTTCTTTATAGAAATGGTTGGTTCTGTGCCGTTCACCGGTGATAAGCTTCCTGAACCAGTCAGGCGAACACCGGCACGAACCCTCGCCCGTGAGATTACCGCAGCAGAAGGCTCTACAGTGGGTTCGGATCTACCAGTCTCGGCTCCGACGTTATTGCTGGACGCAGAAGAGAGCTCAGCGTACTTCCGCGATGCCACAAAGAAGATCGACAAAGCGTTATCACAGAGCCACATAACGTCTCTACACAACATCGGCCACGAGACAATAACTGACGACATCGTTATTGATCCTGTGCTGGATTTTTTGACTAAATCAGACTCCTCTGGTCACGCAGGAGCAGATATGAAGTATGCCACATGAGCCAGTGGTGCCATGTTCACAGGCAGTAACCGTCTGGATACTAAATGATTACCTTTGACAGTATGAATAGATATAAATATTATAATATAGTACCTAAAGATACAATATGAGCAACATAAATGGAACGATGAAAGCTGCACAAGTCAGCTCTGCTGGTGGGGCCTTTGAGATCGTTGAGCGTAAGATACCCGATCCAGGTCCAGACCAAGTACGTATCAAAGTTGAAGCCTGTGGCGTGTGTCACGGCGATGCAGCCGTGAAAGACGGGGACATGCCTGAATTTGATGTCGAGTATCCCCGTATTCCTGGACACGAAGTCGCAGGAACGATCGATGCGGTCGGCGCCGACGTAACAGAATGGAGTACAGGACAGCGTGTTGGTGTTGGCTGGCACGGTGGCCACTGTTTTGTCTGTGATACGTGCCGTGACGGGAATTTTACTAACTGTGAACATAAAGAAATAACAGGAATTACGTCTGATGGTGGGTATGCTGAGTATATGGTTGCGTCTCATGAGACGCTCGCCGCGATTCCGGACGGTATCAATCCTGTAACGGCGGGACCGCTCGTTTGCGCGGGATTAACGTCGTACAATGCGCTGCGACGGAGTATCGCACAACCAGGTGATCTCGTCGCAGTACAGGGAATCGGAGGTGTGGGCCACACCGGAATCCAGTTCAGTCGGAAAATGGGATTCGAAACGGTTGCTGTTTCTCGCGGGACTGAAAAGAAAGCGCTTGCGCACGAGATGGGTGCACACCATTATATTGACTCGAACGCGACCGACCCCGCGGTAGAGCTCAGCGACCTGGGCGGCGCCGATGTCATCCTTGCAACTGCTCCGAACAGCGATGCGATCGAAGCAGTTACCGGCGGGCTTTCACCACACGGGCAACTACTCGTGGTCGCTGTTCCACACCACCAACTGGAAGTTGAGCTTGCTGAATTCGTCAACGGTCGGCGTTCGATTCAAGGGTGGAACTGCGGTCACGCTTACCACACAGAAGAGACACTTGAATTTAGTTCGATGTTTGCCGTCGAGCCAATGGTCGATACATATCCGTTAGAGGAGGTCGACACCGCCTACGAGCGGATGATGAGTGGCAATACACGCTTGAAAGCAGTCATAAAACCCCCCCACAATCTGTAGGACACAATCGCAGCGTATCTCCTGTGAATACATTCCAGTATTGCCAGTCCACGGCCAACAGATCACTGCTATCAGTGTATTTACCAACTATTGGTGTTAGATATTAGATACACTATATTTATTTACATGCGATTTGAATTAGTGACTGTTATGTCAGCAGAGGATCGGCAGACAGAGATCGAAAAGCAGAACAAGAGTGCCTGTCCATCGGTTCGTTCGTTTAATGAAATTGGTGAGATCTGGCGGCTCAACATCCTCCACGAATTAATGAACGAAGAGATGCGGTTTAACGAACTAAAGCGCTCGACACACGCCCGATCTCGGACCCTTTCGAATGCGCTCGACTCGCTACTCGAAAATGGGTACGTCAACCGCCGTACTGAAGAAGCAGCCCCGATTGCCGTGTATTACAGCTTGACCGAGAAAGGAAAAGCACTCGAATCCGTCTTTGAGGAACTGGATGAGTGGGCAAACGAATGGGTCGAAGATGTTTCAGTCGAGACTGATGGCCGACCAGACAAATCAAATAAGTGTTGATTTTCAGAAGCATTTAAAAATAATCGGACGAACTGAATCACACAGTTATATTGACATCCTTCTGTTTACTCGCTCGGGTATCCGAGTAATCTGCCAATCATCGTTCTTTGAGAAAAGCGCACGTCCCGATTTTCGGTGATTATTTTCAATTCACATATTCTCTCAGCTAACTTAGTATTGGCTATTATTAAATGGGTAGTAAGCCCTGGCACACCAGATATAATCGATTTTGCCTAGTTACGTATTAGTTATATGAATCCTATATTGATTGAGGGTATTGGGGTATGATATGGACTTTACAGCTCATTTACGGGGAACACTAAGCGATGAACACAGTAGTTTACAGTCAGAAACTGCAGACAGCACATCGACTAGTGTTTCATCGTCCGGACACAGTGATGACTGAGGAACCGCTCACGATCACACAGTTTACGGATCCACTCTGTGCGTGGTCGTGGAACGCTGAGACGACGCTCCAGTTGCTCCGTGAGCACTACCGTAATCATATCTCCGTGGTGTTCGTGATGGGTGGATTAACAGACACTGACGACTGCGATTTTTCTTCGAACGTCGCATCTCACTGGCAGACGGCAGCTAGCCAATATGGCATGCCAATCAATGTCGAAAAATGGAATTCAGTGCCACAGCATTCGAGCTACCTCGCAAGCGTTGCCTACAAAGCCGCCCAGATCCTGGACGAAACCCTGGCAGACTGCTATCTTCGCCGGCTTCGAGAAGTTATTGCGACAGAGCACAGAGACATCGAACAGCAGACCGTGCTCGTTCATCTCGCTACCGAGACCGGCTACGACAGTGATCAGTTCCAGAGCGTGCTCACCAGCGAGACCGCCCACGAGCAACTCCAGCAGGATCTCGATCGAACCCAGGACCACGGCGTCACAGCGTTCCCAACCTATCAGATCTCTGGTCCGGAGAAAAGCATTCAAATCGTTGGCGATCGCCCAGCAAAGGACTTTATGGAAGCAGTTACCACGGTTGCCCCCTCCCTGCAGGCGACTTCCCTTCGGCCGCTAAAGGCGTTCGTCGAACACTATAAACGAGTAACAACACGAGAAGTCGCTGAAGTGTATGATATCTCGGTGCCGAAAGCCGAACAGGCGCTTGAGGCACTCAGGGATGACGGCCGAATTCAGCGAATCGAGCGAGAACCCGGTGCATTTTGGTACTATACTGATTAACAATAGAAGATACAATATCTGATGTTCTACGGAAGATTGACGAGTCTCTATAGTTTTTTAATAGATGAACGATCAAGAATCAGGTCTAACCCTGTACATGACCAGAGGAATTCTGTAGCCAGAAGTCCACATATACTATAGTACCAGTGGTTCGCTGAAGTATATCTGCTCTCTATCGTGTTATCTGATTACTATCTATTTACATTAGATATAATATCAATCAACATTGATATAATAGCATGGTACAACCAACAGATGGCACGCTGATAAAAGAGCGAGGAGAGATCAGTAGTGCAATTCAATCGCTTCCGTCAGCCAACAGTAGCGAGGAAGTGTACAGCCTTTCTGAGATTCATTATACAAAGAAGCTCAACGCAGCAACTGAAATGGTCGATCGGCACGTCGAGAAGGGTCGTGGTGAAAATGTCGCTGTGCACTTCGAAAACAGGGAGATCAGGTATGCAGAGCTGCGTGAGCAGGTTGACCGGCTCGGAAACGCGCTGTTAGATCTCGGTGTCGAATCTGGTGACCGAGTGTTCATACGGTTTCCGAACCGACCGAAGTACATCGTTTCCTGTTTAGCGATCCAGAAGATCGGTGCGATCCCGGTTCCATCGATGAAGCTCCTCCAGACCGAGGAGATCGAATATGTTCTCGACGATTCGGGAGCACGGTTTGCGATCATCTACGATGAACTGTTAGAACCGGTTGACAACGCTACTGCGACGGGTTTGGAGGAAATTATTGTCGTCGAGAACAACGATATCACTCATGACTATCGGAGTTATTCGGAACTTCTCAGCGGTGCATCTGCCGACGCCGTAGTCTCCGAGACCCACCGTGATGATATTGCGCTGTTGGCTTATACGAGTGGGACGACCGGACAGCCGAAAGGAACCGTACACACCCACCGACAACTTCTCTCTATTACGGACACCTACGCTCGACACTGTCTCTCACCGAGTACAGAGGATGTGTTCGGTGGAAACCCACCACTTGCATTCACGTTTGGCTATGGATTTCTCGCGGCATTTCCGCTACGGTTCGGCGCGAGCGCATGCCTCATCGAGGATGCGACACCAGAAAAGATTCTCAGTGGCGTCGAACAGTACGGAATTACCGTGCTTGGCTCGGTTCCAACAGCATACAATCAAATGCTGTCGGAAAAGAACAACTCGGCAACAGAATATGATCTCTCCTCGCTCCGTATCGGAGTCAGTGCCGGTGAGCCGTTGACACCGGACACGTACAACCGCGCGAAGGAGGACCTGGGGATCAAGCTGCTAGATGGAATCGGTACGACAGAGATGCTACATATTTTCATCAGCCACACCGTTGACGATGCGGTCGATCCGTCGGTCACCGGCTATCCCGTCCCCGGCTATGAATGTAAGGTTGTCGACGCCGAAACGGGTGAAGAACTCGATCGTGGCGAACCAGGACTGCTCATGGTTCGAGGACCAACCGGTGTGTCGTATTGGAACCGGCCGGAAATACAGGAAGAATCCGTAAGGGATGGCTGGTCAATTCCCGGTGATATTTTTGTCCACCATGAAAACGGTTCGTTTGAACACAAATGCCGGAGCGATGACCTCATCATCACCAGTGGCTACAACGTTCCTGGACCACAGATTGAGAAAGTACTCCAGGAGTGTGACGCTGTCAAAGAAACTGCCGTCGTTGGTAGCCCCGACGACACGCGCGGAACCATCGTCAAGGCATTTGTCATCCTCGAGGAGGACTCACCATCCCCTGAGACGACCAATCGACTCCAAAATCACGTAAAAAACCGGATTGCCCCCTACAAATATCCACGCGATATCGAATACGTCGACGAACTGCCCATGACCGAATCCGGAAAAATACAGCGAAATCTGCTCCGGGAAAGAGAACGCGAGTAGCACATGTATCCTTCTCTGGTCGTTCCCGAACCATGACGACTGTGTGAATATATATCCATTCTATTAATTTGTACCCGAAAACATTTTCTCCGTCTGCTGAGTTGTGGTGAATACGATGGAAAATGTTGTGGATTCGTGTCTTCATCAATGGACAGTAAACATTGAGAAGATGTCCGAGCTTGTGGATCCGAAGTGGCGAGACCGGTTGAAAATCAAGTCTGCAATCCAAGATCCGATCGGTGGTACGTTCGTTCCGACGTTGCCATGGTATCACGCTTCGTTCAATGAGGACACGGACGAAGACGTTGCACCTGAACAATTTCGCACACCGGAAACGTTTGAGACGTACGCACGTGAACGGAGAATTGCCACAGGGATATTAACCGGCCATGCGGTGAAGTTTCTGCCGGGAAAGCCCGATCCGGACTACGCAGCGTCGCTTGCCTCGGCGTACAACAAGCTTCTCAGACGCGAGTGGCTGTCGGAGTCTGATCGGTTGAAAGGTGGCGTGCTCGTGACCCAGAAGAATCCAGAAGCTGCGGCCGCAGAGATCCGAAAATATGCCACTGATCCGAAGATGGTGACCGTGTTGCTCTACGGAGGGGGCGATCTCCCGCTGGGCCACGAGTATCACTACCCGATCTACGAGGCGGCTGTTGAGGCAGGAATGGCCGTAACGGTTCACAGTTCGGGGAATCCAGTCCACCGACAGACGGCGGGGGGAATTCCCGAACACCACGTCTCCTACGATGCGAGCCTTGCCCAAAACCATATGGCGAACATGTTGAGTATGGTGTATCAGGGTGTCTTTGATTCGTTTCCAGATCTTTCGGTCGTCTGGGCCGGGGAAGGCATTGGGTGGCTCCCGCAGACGAAATGGCGCGGGACACGATACTACCGGAATTTAGAACAGTTCTCTCCATCCATCCAACGCGAACCACACGAGTATATTACTGACAATTGCTGGGTGACGACCTACTCGCTGGCCGCGCTTCCAGATGAACTGCTTGTGCAGTATCTCGAGATGGTCGGTGTCGAAAACGTCCTCTATGCATCCGGATATCCCTACTGGAACGCCGACGATATCGAGACGCTACCGACATTGGATGCCATAGATCGCAAGCGCATCCTCCGAACGAACGCCCAGGAGGTGTACGGAGTATAATGGTCACACGAGTCGATCTTGCAGATCTCGAAGCAATCGAACTGGACGGCGTCGAACCGTCGCTCAAATCCGTCGGCTACTCACTCGAAACCGAGCAAATGCGACCAAACGTGTGGCTGTACGAAGCAGGCGAAACGAATAGTTTGCATAACCACGCACAACAGGAAGAACTCTACTACCTGATCGATGGACGGGTGACCATTGAGGTTGACGAGACGGACTGGACGCTGTCACCGGGGGAGTTTCTGGCCGTCCCTCCAGCTTCATGGCGACGTGTCTCTGCAGACGATCGCTCGACGCTCCTCGTTGTTGGCGCACCAAACGCCGCAGGCGACGAAACGATCGCTGAGAAAAAGCCAGGAGAATAGAATCATCCACCGATCGTAATTTATGATAGATATATCTTATTACGAAAGATAAATATCTAGAGAGAAGTATTATACAATCAGACGGATATAAACCATGACTATTAAACAAACGGACGGTTACGAGGCAACGACTGATGCACTCGATCGAATAGCAGAATACACGGTTGTAGACAGTGACGTTCACGAAATCGTCGCTTATTCGACGGAGTTTGCAAAGTATGTTCCCGAACCGTACAAAGACAGGGTCAAGCACCAGCTCACGACGGACGATCCGCTCACCCGTTCGTTGGTTGGATCGTTTCCATTCGATCTGGACCCGACCCCTCACGAACTTGGCGATGAGATCAAGACGACGACCCCGGAAGGGATTCAGGCGTTTATGGACCGTTTTAACACGGATTACGTCGTACTTCACGGCCATCAACTGGAAGGAATCACTGATGTCCCAGAACAGGATTTTGCGATTGCACTCTGTCAGGCATACAACGACTACCTTCTCGATAATTTCCTTGATGGCAATGATGGGTTGAAAGGGTCGATCCGTATCGCCCCTCAGGCCCCCGAAAAATCTGCTGCAGAGATTCGGCGGCTCGGTGATGAGGACGATATGGTGTCGGTACATGCTAACTTCTCATCAAATACGCTGTTGGGTGATCCCCAGTGTGCACCGATCTTTGCGGCCGCCCAGGAGGTTGGTTTACCAATGGACTATCATCCCTCGTTCCCGAATCCTCCGTGGGGACAGCTGTATGGTGCTCCTAACCTTCAGTCCGACGTTGCTAACATTGCTGCATATAACCAGGCGGCGATGAGTCTCGTCTCCAACATCGTTTTCCAGGGGCTTCCCGAACGATTTCCCGATGTCGAACACATCTTTTTGGAGGGTGGAGTCACGTGGATCCCATGGCTGATCGGTCGGATGGACAAAAACTATGAGCGACGAAGCGAACATCTCCCTCACCTCGACCGAAAACCGAGCGAATACGTCCGAGAGCAGTTCTACTGGGGAACTCAGCCACTCGAAGATCCCGCCGGAAGCATCAACCTGAAACAAATTATCGAGATGGTCGGAGTGGACTCACTACTGTACACGAGTGACTTTCCCCACCTTGATTTCGACTACCCGACTATCCTCACGATTCCCAAGCTCGATCAAGCTGCTGAACGGAAAATCTTCGGCGAAAACGCGCTCGATGTGCTCGATATATAAATAACAACAAAGATTTGAATATAATTTTTCAGTTGATGGTGTGAGATAATTACTAGGTTGTTCTATGCACACCTGCTAACATCCAATAAACATGAATTATATATTATACAGATACAAATTCTAGATTACAGAATGGATGTTCAACAATCAACTGATATGCACTATACAGTAGAAACACACATTATTGGATGCCGTATTACGAACGGAATAGCAGCAATATCCAGACATTGTGAATATATGTTTGGAACGTACGATTTTACGCCCTATGGGGCTGACCAATGAACGTTTCACTCACTCGCGAACAGTTCCAAGAGCAAGCCGATACTGATGAGACAGTAGTTGTTCGTCTCACCAGCGAATTACCGGTGTCCGTTGATCCTCTGACGGCCTACGCGGCCCTGGCTGATACGACTGCCAGCGGTTACTCGTTTCTTCTAGAAAACGGACAGAAGGTATCTTCGACAAATCCAGACGGGGCGTTTTCTGCGACCGGCGCCGTGGACCACCGTCATTTTTCCTATATAGGATACGAACCGGCAGCAGCCATCAGCGTCACAGACAACGATGCCACGATCGAGATCAACGACCCTCGATACGCTGATCTCATCACCGCTGACGGCGATAACACGATCGAGACGCTGAGAGACAGCGTTCCGGATGCTGACACGACGTTCGAGACGGAAGAATCACCGTACGAAGGTGGTTTAGTAGGATTTTTGTCGTATGATGCGGTGTATGATATCTGGCTCGATCAGCGAGTGGACAAACCCGACACGGGAGACCTTCCTGATGCGCAGTTCGTATTGAACACAAAAACCATTGTCTTTGATCACACCAAACATCACCCATCGCTAGTGTTCACGCCGGTAGTCCACCCCGAGGACAATCCTGACCGATTGTATGACCGGTGTGTGGAAGAGATAGCGCGCGTTGTGGATCGACTAGATGGGGCAACGCTTGAGACAGAACCGTTCGAGTGTCTTGGTTCGACCAGTAGTCCTCGAAGGGAGTACTGTTCTGCGGTGAGAAACGCAAAACAGCACATCGTTGATGGTGACATCTACCAGGGGGTAATTTCGAGAGAGCGGACTTACGAGGGAACTCTGGATCCATACGCCCTCTATGAGCGACTTCGAGCAGAAAATCCCTCACCATACATGTACCTCCTTCAGTTCGGTGATCGGTCCGTGATCGGCGCGAGTCCCGAGACGTTGGTGTCGGTACAGGAAGGGACAATCAGATCAAATCCGCTGGCGGGAACGTGCCAACGTGGTTCGTGTCCTATCGAAGATCGCAGTGCGGCCGGTAATCTTCTCTCTGATAAAAAAGAGCAAGCAGAACACGTTATGCTCGTTGATCTGGCCAGAAACGACGTTCGTCGGGTGGCTCGTCCTGGGAGCGTTTCTGTCGATGAGTTCATGAACGTGGTCAAATACACCACAGTACAACATATCGAGAGCGTCGTCACAGGCGAATTGGATTCTGAGTACGACATGTTCGATGCACTGGCAGCGACGTTTCCCGTCGGAACACTGTCGGGGGCACCGAAGGTACGAGCAATGGAGATTATCGACGAGATTGAGGCGAGTCCACGGGGAATCTACGGCGGTGGTGTCGGATATTTCTCCTGGACCGACAAGATGGATTTCGCGATCGCAATCCGAACCGCGACGATCGAACACCGTGAGAACGACCACATTACCGTCCGCGCTGGTGCTGGTGTCGTCGATGATAGCGATCCAGATAGCGAGTACGAAGAGACTGAACAGAAACTCGGTGGCGTCCTCAGTGCTCTTGATAGCATCCAGATGCCAGACGATAATCAGCCCATTACCTCCCCACAAGTACAATGAGTGTCGCGACCCCTCGGAGCCGTCCCAGATCAGATGTGTTGCTCATTGATAATTACGATTCGTTCACGTACAACCTGGTAGAGTACGTCAGCCAATGGGCGAATACAGACGTGGTTCAGAACACGATCTCGTTGGCAGCTGTCCGGAGTGCAGATCCCGACGCAATCGTTATCAGTCCGGGTCCAGGTCACCCAAAAAACGAGCGAGATGTTGGCGTTTCGCTCGACGTTCTCCGGGAGATAAGCACGAACATCCCGACGCTCGGTGTCTGCCTCGGGCTCCAAACCGCAATCTACGCCTATGGTGGCACGGTTGACCACGCTCCATATCCCGTCCACGGAATGTCCTCGTCAGTCGTTCACGACGAGAAGGGGGTATTTGCGGGGATCGAGCAGGGATTTGAAGCTGGCCGGTACCACTCGCTACTCGCAACGGATATTCCTGATGGCTTCGAGGTGTCGGCAACTACCGAATCCGACTCGCTCGTTATGGGAATCCGCCACCAGGAGTACCCCATCGAATGTGTGCAGTTTCACCCCGAGAGCATACTCACTACGCCTGGACACGACATCATCCGGAATTTCCTCCAGTCATTGACACGTATGAAGAATAAAAAGCTATGAGTGAGACGATCACCGTTGAAGCGTTCCCGCCGGGAGAGCGGCGATTTATACGGGTTGAAAACACCGAAATTGCCATCATCAACCACGACGGCACCTATCACGCCTTCAAAAACTGGTGTCCACATATGGGTGCCCCCCTGGGAAAGGGATACGTATCGACACCGAACGATATGGAGAGTGACACTCCGAAGATTGCCTGTCCGTTTCACTCCTGGCGTTTCGATATCGAATCGGGAAAATCAACGTTCAGTGATCTCAAAGTCCCCACTTTTGACATTGTTCGGGAGGGCACTGAAATCCACATCCAATTGAAATAAATCAAAACTATGCATATCGAAGAAAATACGCTGTCGATCGAGGATCGGCTTGCAAACGAGGAGATAATCGAGTTAGGTGATCCACTCACCGACGAGTATCGAGACCTACTCTGTGGTATCATTCAGTTTACGGCCAACAGCGAGTTCATGGGAGCATTCACGGAGCGCGAGTGGATTCCGCGGGCGCCCAGTTATCAGCGCAAGCTCGCACTCATCGCAAAGAATCAGGATGAAATCGGTCACGCCCAGATGCAGTATCAGCTGGCCGAAAATTTAGGGCGGGATCGTGAGGAGATGCTCACGTCACTGTTGGCCGGAAATACCGGATTTGGAAACGCGTTTCATTACCCGGCAGATGAATGGATTGACATTGGACTGCTAGCGTGGATGCTCGACGGCGCGGCGATGCAGTTACAGCACTCGCTGATGGACACGAGCTACGGACCGTACGCGCGGATCATGCGGCGTGTCTGTCGGGAAGAGGAATTTCACATTCGCCATGGCGAGCATATTATCAGGGAGTATGCGACTGGTTCTCGAGCGAAACGCGAGCGTCTGCAGGCTGGCGTCGATCGGTGGTGGCCTCGCGCGGTGATGTTCTTCGGGCTTTCCGATGATCAGAGCGAGAAAAGCAAACGAATGGTAGAACTCGGCATCAAGCCAAAGTCCAACGACGAACTGCGCCAGCAATATTTCGACACCTACGTCCCAAAGCTCAGAAAATACGACATCGAAATTCCCGATGAGAACTTCTACTACGACGACGCAGCCGAGAAGTGGCAGTACACCGCGCCGGATTGGGAGGAGTTCAACACGATCGTTTCTGGTAATGGGCCAAAAACACAGCAACGCCTCGACAGACGAAGGACGGCCTTCGAAGACACTGCCTGGGTCCGGGAAGCCATGGTTGCATATAATGAAGATGAGAAAGCAAGCCGATTCACGAACAGTGGTTCTATTAACACAATAAATTGATATAATGACAGATAACACGATGCAGGCGTTCGAGGTGTTCGTGCAGTGGCAGCGTGGGGAGTCCCACAAACACACAATCACGGTGACGGCATCCGACACGAAGATGGCTCTTTCGTTGGCAAAGCGCAACGTGGATGTTCGGAACGAGCCGGTGAGCATCTGGGTGATGCCACAGAATGCGATCGGCCGGACAACAGCCGACGATGCCACGCTTACGCCGACGATCGACCGAGAGTACCGAAACGTTTCGTGGTACGCAGAGACAGGAGGCAGCCCATGAGCGTGCACTGTGGATCGGACGCCGTCGAGCAGCTTCTGCTGGCGCTTGCAGACGACGAGTTTGTCGCTAGCCAGCGCTATGCGGAGTGGGTGACTGTCGGTCCGACGATGGAAGAAGACAATGTTCTCTCAAGCATCGCACAGGACGAGATGGGCCATGCTCGACTCTGGTATGAGTTTCTGGAAGATGACCAATCGCTCGACGCCATTGGCTACAACCGGCGCCCGGACGAGCGCCGAAATTCGGTTCTCGTCGAGACAGAACACACCGACTTTGCAGATACCATTGTCATCAACTTCCTCTATGATACCGCCGAACAACAGCTGCTCGAAACGCTTTGTGCTGGTGCCCACGAAGCGATCGCTCGACGGGCCAATACGATACTTACAGAGGAGATATTTCACAGGGAACACGCAGAACAATGGCTTGCTCGTCTCGTCTCGACTGCAGAGGGTCGTCATCGTCTGCGCAACGCCTTTGAGCGGCTTTTACCCCGGAGTGCGGACCTATTCTCGTTCGAGCCTGCGATCACCAACCAGTCTGCGGAGTTGATCGGCATACCATTTGACGAACTCCGTGATCAGTGGTTTAAGACCGTTGATGAGACGATCGACAGTCTCCCGATCGAGGTTTCTGACGGGGCGCTAGCGGCTGCCGGTAGCCCCCCCGAACACAACGGCCGCACCGGCGGGCATACAGCTGATCTCACGCAGTTGCTCGATAGCATCCACGCCGAGAACCTCCCGAAGGACCATCCAGCAAGTGGCTACCACGCATGATTGCCGAAGACCGTACCTATCCTGCAGACCTCCCCTGGCGACTTGAAAACGCTCCGGCCGACGAACGTACTATCTGGAAAGCGCTTCGAACCGTCGAAGATCCGGAGCTGCCGGTTAGTGTCGTTGATCTCGGGCTGATCTACGACGTTGAAATCTCGGCGGAAGTCGCAACCATTAGCCTGACGCTTACCTACTCCGGTTGCCCGGCCCGGGATCTAATCTGTGCAGATGTGACCGACGCTGTTCGTGATACCGACGTGGTCGAAACTGTCGAAGTATCACTCGTCTACACACCTGAATGGACACCACAACGAATCACCGAGCGCGGCCGAAACGAACTCACCGAGTTCGGACTGGCGGTGCCGACGGAACCATCAGACAGTATGATGAAAGAATAATGGGTGACGTGATATGTCCAGTGTGTGAGGGCACTGCCGTTAGTCTCCATCAGCAGATTGGTTCTGCACTCTGTCGAACGCTGTACTACTGTGAGTACTGTTCTGAACCGTTCGAGCAGTTCGGATAAATCACTACAATCGCTCGTATTCCCCGGTTTCATGCGGTATATCTGCTTTCAATACCGCCATGTGATATAATTCATGTTGCCTTATCTATAAATAAATGGTAGGTATAGAAAGGAGTGTGATGAAATCGATAGAGCGACTCTGGATGGATCGACAGTTGACTGGCGTTTCCCACTGCGGGGTGGGTAACTGATGGCGTTCACGGCGGGCCTATCCGGTGAGTTGTTCCTCATCGGTCGGGTGCTGTTCGCTGCGGTACTTGGATACCTGGCAGTTGGCAACCTGCTTGATCTGGACGGAATGGTTGCGTATGCCGGAAGCAAGGGTGCACCATTCCCATCAGTGTCGGTCCCGGTGGTCAGCTTGCTGGTCATCGCGGGGTCGATATCGGTATTGGTCGGCGTGTATCCACTGGTCGGTGCGCTGGCCATCCTAGGCTTTCTGGTCGCCATCACGCCCATCATGCACGACTTCTGGAACGCCGAGGGGATGGATCGTCAGAACGAGCAGATCCATTTCCTGAAAAATGTGGGCTTGGCCGGTGGCGCACTGGTTTTTGCGAGCCTTGCGAGCATCGATTGGCCGTACGCTATTGGAGTTGGACTGTAAATGACCTCACTGGTCTGTTTCACAGATCCGTTTTGCACGTGGTCGTGGGGCTCGGAGCCGATGCTCCGAAACATACGCGTTCGTTTCGGTGATCAGATCGAGCGAGAGTTCGTGATGGGTGGATTGGTTGAGGATTTCGAGACGTTCCACGACCGTGCCAACGGAATTCGCACCCCTGCGGATGTTTCGCCACACTGGGAAGAGGCGGCCGAGCGCCACGGAATGCCGGTTGATGCCGGTGTATGGCTCGAAGATCCGCTCAATTCGAGCCATCCCGCGAACATCGCGTACAAGGCAGCCGAGTTCCAGAGCCAGGCGCTTGCTGACAGCTATCTTCGGCGGCTCCGTGAAGCTGGGGCTTCGGAACGATACACCCCCGAAGAGCCAGATGAACTGGCCGAACTCGCCGGACAGGTTGGCCTTGATGTCGAACAGTTCCGCGAGGATCTCGCGAGCGAACGCGCACGGGAGGCGTTTGAAGCGGACATGAGACGCACACTCCAAACCGGGGCGAAGGCGTTTCCGTCGTACCTCGTCAAAAACGGCGAAAACCGACGACTGCTTCGTGGCTATCAGTCTACGAAAGCGATCGTGACTGCGCTTACAACGGTCGACCCCACTCTGGACCAGCGTGAGCCCCCAGCACTCGTCGAATTCCTTGATATGTTCAGACGTGTTGCCACCCGGGAGGTCGAAGAGGTGTATGGCCTCTCACATGAGGACGCACTCGACCGACTCGAAACACTCGCTGACGATGGTCACGTCACACGAATCGAACGCGGATCGGGGATCTTCTGGGAGTAAACCACAGATGGGACAATTGATCGATGGAACGTGGAGAACCGCCGACGAATTGGACAACACACCTGAGCGTGAGCGTGAGCCCACAGCGTTTCGCGCCTCGCTTGGAACGGAGGCCCATCCGATCGAACCGGACAGATACCATCTGTACGTTTCCAGGGCCTGTCCGTGGGCCCATGGGGTGGTGCTCGTTCGGGCGTTACTTGATTGTGAAGACACACTCTCGATGGATATCGTTGATCCTCACCGACGAACCGATGGGTGGGAGTTTACCCCCGAGAAATCGGGCTGTACCTCCGAATCACAGATCGGGGCCGACTATCTCCGGGAGCTGTACACTGCAGCTGAACCTAACTACACTGGCAAAGTGACCGTACCGGTGTTGTGGGATACCGAAAACGAAACCATCGTCAACAACGAGTCGGTCGAAATCATGCGCCAACTCGCCTCCAGCTTAGCCGAGACGGCAGGTATTGATCTCTATCCCTCGGCGCTGCGGACAGAGATCGACACGACCATCGAAGACCTATACGGAGCAATCAACACGGCCGTTTACAGGGCCGGGTTCGCAGACACACAGTCGGCGTATGAGACAGCTATCGCCGGGCTGTTCGAGGCGCTCGACCGGTACGACCAACGGCTTGCAGAACAGCGTTTTCTCGTCGGACAACAGCTAACGCTGGCGGATCTGCGGCTGTTCGTAACGCTCGTTCGGTTTGAGGCCGTCTATTACACCCACTTCAAGTGTAACCGCCACCGCCTCGTTGAGTACGACCATCTCTGGGGATTCACACGGGATCTCTACCAGCTTCCTCGGGTGGCCGGGACGGTCGATATGGACCACATCAAAGAACACTACTTCCGGAGCCACCCCGACATTAACCCCTCCGGAATTGTCCCCGTCGGACCAGTACAATCGTTCGGCACATCACACGACCGAGAATCTCTCGACGGCATTGCTGCTATTCGTTGATATCGAACCAACGTATAGAACAAAAAGAGCTAACATACGGTACACTGCCGGATATTAGTGTTCCGTACAATAATCATAAATAGATGTCACAAATCACGATGTTATCCGAACCAGTTGAATCGTTTGTAGATGGTCAGTACACACACGACGAATTGCGAGAAAAGGGAGGGACGTCGATCGGATACGCTGGAGCGTCCGCGTTCGAAGCGATCGAGACCAGCAAGGCACGCCCGACTGACGTGTTCAGCGAGCTCGAGGCTATCGCAGCGGTATATCAGGAGAACCGCCAGGAATACGCTGCGGTCTTGTGTGAAGAAACCGACTATCCGCTTTCGGACTGCTTCGACCGGATCGATAGCATTCCACGGTATCTTTCGGGATTGCGTACGTACGCACAGCATCTCCAAGATGAGTCGGTGGATGGCCTCGATTATAACGCGACGACCGAGCACGACCGGCGTGTGCAGACCGTTTCTCGGCCGATTGGACACGTGTTGATGGTCACGCCACGCAATGCAACAATTCTCGCTCCGGTGAACGTCGCATCGGCGCTCGTGGCGGGCAACGACGTGACGGTGCGCCCCTCGACACGGACGCCAGCATCTGCAGCCGTACTGCTTGCTCCTTTTTTCAAACGGTTTAAAGATCGTGTGAATATGGTGTTCACCGAACCGGAGATCATCTATGACTCTGAGATTCTCTCACGGTTCGATCTGCTGCATTATGAAGGGAGTAGCAATTACTATCCGGAGATCAAAGAAGCAGCGGCAAACGCTGGAATCGAGAGCAATGTTGAAGGCGAGGGTAATGGCGTGTTCGTCGTTGATAGTGATCCCGAAACGGCTGCACAGACGTTTGTTCGCGCGCTGACTCGATGCAACGGTCAGCTGTGTTCGACCCCTTCAGGGCTCCTCGTGAGCGAGGCAGTTGCAGACGAATTCGAGGCAGAGTTAGATCGGCAGCTCCAGACTGTTACTCCCGGCGACCCACAGGCCGAAACTACTGACGTGGCACGCACAGTCAGCGCCCACGCACCAGACGCCGAACCGTTCGTTGTGCTCGATGACAGTCCCGTCCAACTCCTTCAGTTCCAGGATGGAATGGAGACGAGCGAACTGTTCGGTCCGTGTGCGTGGTACGATACGTGGGACTCGATCGACGCGGTCAAATCGTTCTTCACCCGTCGTGAACACGGTTTGAGCATGACGATCTTCTCGGAGACGCCTGAGCAGTATCTCGACACGCTCAAAGCGTCAACTGCACGCGTCTGTTTCAATCGAGACCCGACGATCATTTCGCATTTCTCGCCGTGGGGTGCGTTAAAACGCAGCGGCGAAAGTCCGGTCACGACGCGGATCGAGAAGTTCTCCCAGAACGTTATCGTTGTCGATGCCCCCGATAGAGTGGAGACCAACTGGTCGCTGTAAGGTCGTTACTTTTTCGCTATGGTGATTGCTGTCCGAGACAAGCGTCACTGCCTTCAGTGCGAATATTTGAACGGAGAGTACCGTGCCCGTAAGGACTTCGAGCCCTCGATCGGCCCACCTTGCTCTGACGCGACGAGCTGCAGTCGCTCGTGATCAACCTCTGGATCATACGTGTTCGAACTATCGGTCATTAATTAAATATCATCAGATAGAAACCTAATATTTCATGGCGTGCACCTCAGAACTTGACCACTACAGCACCTCCGGGCAACAGCCATAGCATTGCTATAGTGAAAGCTATAGCCAAAGGAGAGATGCTATTCAGCCTGGTTCCATGGCGTGGCAGGATCGAACAGCCGTGTATCAGTCGCTTGCTCGTAGGGCATTGCATCGGGTGCTTCAAGCAGTTCAAGCATCAGCCCCCAGTCAGTCCGACAAAACACGTACGTGAGGCCAGCCGTCGGGCCGTCCTCATTGGTCTGTGGTTCGTCGAGTACTTCGACACCATCCCGATCTGAGAGCACCGATAGCGCCCGATCGATCGACCCGACCTGGATTCCAATGTGTGTTGCGCCGTTATCAGCGAGCGTTGGTGCAGTCTCGTCCTGATCTGGAGCGTCCCACTCGAACAGTTCCAGATTCATTGTGGGTCCACAGCGCACCATTGCGAGTTCGGCGACAGCATCCGGATGCACACCGAGACGCCGTTCCATTGAATCACCATCGGGATCGCCGAATGGTCCTTTCCGATACAGTTCTTCACAGCCCAGCCCCTCGACGAAGAAGGCAACCGCTTCATCGAGATCGGGAACAGTAAGCGCCGTATGGTGGATGAACTCTGCGGTGGGAAGCGGATCAGCATCGGTCATAGAACTGAGATCAGACCGGGCGGAGGGTAAGGATTCGCACCAAGAGCATTACTTGCCGAGAAGAACGACGCTTTCGCCGAACGCATTCACTGGCTCTGAAAGGACGACCTCGAAGCCCACATCCGTAGCCGTGGTCTCGAGCCAGTCCCGTGTGATGAGATATTCCTCGTCGCGAGTTCAAACGTTCATACCGGCGACGATGACTTCCCCCTTGTGTCGACGCATGACCTCCGCCAATGCTGGGCGAACCACCTGCTCGGTGAGGAGGGTGACTCACCACGGATCGTGATAGTGCTCGATGGCTGGTCAAGCTACGACGCGATCGACCCGTACCTCTCAGCCCCGTCTGAGGACAACATCATTGAATCCATGACGAAAGTCGCACTATGACATTTGATGAAAGTACGGTGGACTTGATTGACTCAGGCGATTACACGAAGAGTGGCCCCAAGAGCGTCTATCGAGTGCTGCTGTGCCAGTCAGCCCAGCTACACAATCTTCCAATCACAGTGCGATTGATACGACGTTCCTTGCTCTTCGGGAAGATAAAACCGTCAAAATCTTTGGAGGACACTACAGTAGTACGAAAGTCTGAGGTAGGCGCTTCAAGACTAGTAATTATACTTTTAGTATCATATTTATATGGGTAGGCGATGACAAATTTAAATATAATGCATTTACGACTGTTTCTTATTAGACATGATTTTCGGGAAGCCACGTATAAATCCAGAACTTGCTAAAATCACTGACAAGATGTATACCACGTTTGTAGACATCTCCATGCTTCGAGCCGGCGATTCTATTAGTGCGAACAAAGTGAGACCACCAAGGTAAGTCGCCACCAATACTGCCCCTATTATTGTTAGCGATTGAGGGTTATCAATTCCCATCAAAATAAGTTATCTCGATGAATTTGTAAATTTAACGCCAGGGTTGAGAAAGTCAGCTATACGACGCGATTCTGCAGCGGATCCCCCGCAACGAACGCGCGGTAGTTATCCGCGACAATTGCTGCACAGCGTTCCATATAGCGCGGCGTCAGGCCTGCCATATGGGGAGTAAGGATAACGTTCGAGAGGTCCCACAATGGAGAATCACCGTCCAGCGGTTCACTTGCTACGACATCAAGCGCCGCACCGCGTATCCAATCCCGTTGGAGTGCCTGGACCAGTGCTGAGTGCTCAACCAATCCACCGCGAGCGACGTTGAGTAACACTCCATTGTTATTCATTGTCTTGAGAGCGGTTTGGTCGATCATATTCCGAGTTTCATCGGTGAGCGGACATGCAAGCACGACATGATCTGATCGCACAAGAAGCGATTCCAATCCGTCGGGTCCGACCAACTCATCAACCACATCACCACCAGTGGAGAGATCGCGTTTCAATCCGATCGTCTCAACACCGAACGCACTGGCGAGCTCGGCTACCCGTTCGCCAATCGACCCCAGACCGATGATCCCAACAGTCGAGTCATGGAGTTCACCCACATCGTAGCGTTCCCAGACGCCGCGATTTTGGTTACGAAATGCCACAGGAAACCCGCGCTCGAATGCGAGCATGTATCCGATCGCCTGTTCGGCTGCTGGCTGAGCATGGACACCCGATACCGTAGTGAGTTTGACGTCTCGTTGTTGTAATTCGTCGACGTTGTACGTGTTCACACCAGCGCTGAGGGCCTGCACCCAATGGAGTGATTCAGCATGTGAGAGCAACTCGTCGGGGAATCCAAACGCTACCACGATCGGTGCGTCGGTGAGAGCTTCCTTTGTTGCTGACGGTGTCGCGTGGTATTCGATAGATACCCCTGGGAGCTCAGAGTGCAGAGCATCGAGTAGCACGTTCGCCTCCTCCGAATCAAGCGTATACGGAAGAACTATCGGCCAGTCTTCTTCCATACTACACACCCAGTCATCGCACGACCCTATCTGTTCTCAACGGGGACTGTTGGATCGGGATGACCGAGACGAACAGCATCAAATCGATATATTATACCCTCGCCATCCCCACTGTTTCACTTTCACTCTGGTGTTAACGAGCGTTTATGAGTGGTGAGGGACAAGCCGAGTGCATGGCGACTGATCTAGAGAACCTCCCGGGCGTGGGACCGGCCACGGCCGAGAAGTTGACGGACAACGGCTACGATTCGTTTCAGGGAATTGCGGTCGCGAGCCCCGCCGAGCTTTCGAACACCGCAGACGTGGGCGAGTCGACGGCCCACGATATTATCCAGGCCGCGCGTGAGCAGGCCGACATCGGCGGCTTTGAGACTGGGACGTCGGTCCTCCAGCGACGCGAGCGCATCGGCAAACTCCAGTTCCAGATCGACGAAATTGACGAGATGCTCGGCGGCGGCGTCGAGACCCAGTCGATCACGGAGGTGTACGGCGAGTTCGGTGCGGGCAAATCCCAGATCACCCACCAGCTCGCGGTGAACGTCCAGCTGCCAAAATCGGTTGGCGGACTCGGCGGAAGCGCGATCTTCGTGGATTCGGAAGACACCTTCCGGCCCGAACGGATCGACGAGATGGTCCGTGGACTCGACGATTCACTGATCGAGGCCGCAATGGAAGACCGCGAAATCGAGGGGGATGCAACCGACGAGGCCGCACTTGAGGAACTCATCGACACGTTTCTGGATTACATCCACGTGGCCAAGGCGTTCAATTCGAACCACCAGATTTTGCTCGCCGAGAAGGCCCAGGAGATCGCCAGCGAACACGAAAACAGTGAATATCCAGTACGGCTGGTCTGTATCGACTCGCTGACGGCACATTTCCGTGCGGAGTACGTTGGCCGTGGTGAGCTCGCCAACCGCCAGCAAAAGCTCAACAAACACCTCCACGATCTCGATCGACTGGGCAATCTCTACAATGCGGCCGTTCTCGTCACCAATCAGGTGCAGTCGAATCCGGACGCCTTCTTCGGCGACCCCACGAAGCCGATCGGTGGCAACATCCTTGGGCACAAATCCACCTTCCGTATGTACCTGCGAAAATCGAAAGCGAACAAGCGGATCGTCAAACTCGTTGACGCACCGAATCTGCCTGATGGCGAAGCCGTAATGCGCGTCGAAGGTGCTGGACTGAAACCCGAGTAGGTGCTCACCCGAACGGTAGCTGTCTGAAAACCAGGACGAGACCGATGCCGGCAAGCATTGAGTAGAGGATATTTCCCCACCGGTAGGAGACGAACAACACGCCCATCCCGGCCACGAGTTTTTCTGGCCCGCCAGTGGTGAGCTCTGGCACGACAAGCGACGCAAGCACTGCTGCTGGAACGTATTCGAGCCAGGCCCTGGCCCTGGATGTCAACTCGAATCGACTGACGAGCCAGTAGCCACCAATCCGTGTGAGATACGTCCCAACAGCCATGCCTGCGATTGCGAGCACGCCGATAGCGTTCATTGGTGTCCACCCAGTTCGTCACGGACGACGCCGGCAAGACTTCCGGCGAGTCCACCGATGATGATATGCCAGCTCCCCGCAAGAACCATCGACGCCACGAGTGCAACGCCACCCCCTACGGCAACCGGAACGGCGTCCGACCGGCCGTCCCAGACGCCAACTAGCAACGCAATGTAGACGGCCGCAAACGCCATATCGAGGCCGAATCGGGTGGGATCGCTGATGAGCCCACCAGCAGTGAGGCCAACGCCAGTTGCGCTCACCCAGGCAACGAAAACGAGACAGCCACTCCCGAGAAGATAGGCCCCATCCGTTTCACCGTCCGAATGGGCACGCATCGTCAAGCCCCACGATTCGTCGTTCAGGAAAAACAGCGTTCCGTAGATTCGTCCGCGCTTCAGCCGGGAGAACCAGGGCTCAAGTGCCGCTGACAGCAACAGATGGCGAAGATTCACGGCGACCGTGGTGATGACGATCGGGATAACAGCTAGCGGTGTGCGCCACAGATCGAGCACGACAAACTGCGCCGAAGCCGCAAAAACGGTCACGCTCATGAGTAGTGTTTCGATGGTTCCGAGCGGCGTCTGGCGTGCAAGAACGCCAAACACGACGCCGTAGGTGAACACCGCAACGGCGATGGGGATGCTCTCTCGGAGCCCACGAACAAACCCATCGGCTGTGAACTGACTGCGAGCGATCTCTTCAGTTCCCCCGTGCATCTGTCACTCTGGCATATAATAAGAGATTCTTGTGGTCGTGTGTGTTGTTTCGGTATTCTGGATGTGGTGGATCTCGCCACTCCCAGGAGCTCACACAGTCAATGGAGAGCTGCAGTGACGACAGCAGTTCACAGAACTGTCCGTAGTTGCTGATGAACATATATGTCGTCGAATAGCTGTCGTTGCGATATTCGTATTCACACACCGGACCGTAATCGGCGATCAGTTCGCCGCTGGTTGCTGCGTCGTCGCCATCGATTGGCATGTTAAAAATCACGTAGCCGTCCGTCGCGGTCACCCGCTGCAGTTCACGAAGGGCGAGTTCGACGTCGCGAAAATGTGTGAGTGCATCGAGCAGTAACGTGGCATCAAAAGGCGACGTATACGGTAACGATCGAATGTCGGCCTCCCGAATCGTTGCCTGGTGGCCAGCCCGCCGTTTACAGGTCTGTAATGCGTCAGCACTGATATCACAGGCGTGATATTCAGACACGACCGACGCGAGCCGTTGTGTGTTTCTCCCTTCGCCTGCGGCTGCTTCTAACACACGCTCACAGGACTCTTCGGAGAGTTTGGTTTCGATTTCATCAACGAACGGAAGGGGATCGGTCGGCATCAAACAGGCGTCGCTATCGACCGTTTCACTGTACAGTTCTGTCCATTGCGCACGACTAGGTCCCGACATAGGTGAATGGGGAGGGACTCGGGGAGTGACGGGGGCATGTGAACCGAACCCCCCACTGCAGAAGATAGTTGGCCTCACATGTTCGGGTGGGATCGAGTATCGTGCTGTTCACCACAGAGCAGTTGTCGTTCAGCACCGCGCAGGTGTTCGAGGAATGTGCTTTTCGAGACCGAGAGTTCGGCGGCAAGATCCGTTGCACTCACGCTACGGGGCCATTCGTAGTAGCCACGACTTCGTGCGAGTTCAAACGCTTCGCGCTGGCGCGGCGTGAGTTGATCGATGGACGGTGAACACCTGTCTATTGCGTTGCGTTCTGCAGTTTCGAGCCCTCGGAGATCAATCGCCGCATCGTATTCTTCTCGCAATGATTCGAGCTTGTGATCGATCGTCGACCGATCGGTCGCTATGAGCAGCGGCCACCGCTCACGTCCGTCGGTCATTCTGGAACTACGATCCAGCAGAAAGCCACGCGCTGCAAACCCTGGTCCGATCCCTTCTGTTGTGTCGTATTCGATAACAACGTCCTGGACGAATCGGCCGATGGCTGCGGTGTCTCCCGCGCGCTGGCGTGGTTGTGCGTGGAGTGGGTGAATGTGTTCGATGCGTGCGGACTGTTTGGCGACTGACCACGCGGTCTCGACCTGTTGGGCTGACTGGCCGTAGATCGTGCATCGCTCGCTTGCGTCTCCACCGGTTACCACGCTTCCGTGGCCCAGCACTCCTGCACCGGTTTCTTCGCTCAGCTCCGTCGTCCAGCAGTCCGGGTGCCACACGTCGAGGTCCACCTGCAGTAGTTCCGTGTTCGGATCGGACATGACACTCTCTCTGGTCAGTATGTAGTCGAGATAGTCGCACTCGTCCGTTGTGGCAAAAATAACCGGTAATGGTGTCGTTACTCGGTTTTCGTCGAATCGATTTCGATTTCGCCGGTGTGGATCTTCGCACCGTCCTGTGCGACCTTCTCGGCGAGGACCGCACATTTGACTCGCATCGGGCTGATATCGACGCCGAGCAACTCAATCACGTCGTCGCGGTCGAGTTCGTTGAGTTCTTCGAGCGTCATCCCCGTGAGCATCTCGGTGAGCAACGATGCGCTTGCCTGGCTGATCGCACAGCCATCGCCGGAGAACGCCACCCGTTCGATCGTTTCCTCGTCGTCGGCCAGCACAACGTCCATCTGGATCGTGTCGCCACACGTCGGGTTTTCGCCGGTGTGTGAGAACGTTGGGTCCTCGAGTTCACCGTAGTTGCGGGGATTTTTGTAGTGATCGAGGATCTGCTGGCGATACATATCTGAGCCCAGTCCCATCGTTATCCTGGATAGTCGCTACCGCCGGAAAAACGTATCGTGCTGTTGAAGCGCAACCGGTTTTTTTAGGATCGACGCCAGCCGAACAGCCCTGTGAGGAGGAGCGCGAGAATCGCAGTAGGTCCTGTAAAGCCCGGTCCGAACAGTTCCGTGGCGTCGGAATCGGTGCTGGTGTCATTCTGTGAATCCTCCGTGGTAGATGTGTTCTTTGACTCGGTTTGCTGGGAGGTCATTTCTGGTGATTTAGACTCGGTTTCAGATGTAGCGGTTTGCGTTGGAGTCGATGTGCTATCTTCTGATGGAAGTGGATGTACCCCGTAGCTTTTAATTTTGACAGAATATGTGTGTGGAAGGTCTTCTATATCTGGCTTCTGATTACCAAGTAATGTAACTATGAAGGTTCCATTTCTTTTGGCCTGGGCTACGACTTGACCCCTTTCATCTCCATAGTCTATCTCTTCTTCAATTGCTCTGGATCGGTCACCGTAGCGATCTATCGTGGTCAATTGGAAGAGATAGATCCTGTGTTCGGGATTGTCCATCTCCACCAAGATTGAGATTTTCTCTCCCTTTCTTACTTGGAAAGCAAATCCATCCCTTTTATCATCTTCTATATCGCTCATTTCTCCGCTTATATGGCTTTTATTAACGTATGTTGCATTCGACACCTCATCGTTTGGCTCTGTCTCGTGAGCTGTTCCGTCACTGAATTCTGTGTCTGTTACTTCGATTTTCCCATGGTAGGAAGTATGCACGACGTACCCCATCCCCATCTTTTCATCATCTATCCCTTGAATTTTAACAGCATATTCTCCTGGTTCTGATGCTTTGGCTGTAAGTTGTGCAATATCTACTCCCTGTCGGGCCGTAGTATTATCCAATTCTGTGCCATTAGGCGCGTGAAGAGACAACTTCAAGCCATAATGCTTGAGCTTTTTCGTTATAACAATTGATATTTCATCACCCTTGGTGTATTCTTTTGCGAACCAGTCAGTTCCACCGGATACTGAAATCTCACCGTCTATGGAATCACCAGTTATCGGTGTGGCGGCTCCCTGCGCGTCATTCGGTTCGTTTGGTTCTTTTTCGCCAGCTCCTGCACCCAGTGGAACTGCCATTCCAATGAGTACCAGCAGGACGATCGTCGCAGTTCCAATACGTGACAGTGACTTCTTACTATCCATTAGCTAATTGCTATGACTCTGTTCTATTAGAAGAATATTCTGCATTCTAACAGCCGGCCAGATGATGCGATCAGCTTGGCAGTCGATCAGGTGCTACGCCTCAATTACAATTGAACAGGATGGCTTTTTCGACCGGTCCCCGATCGGCTGATATGTGACGCTAAATGCCCGCCATCAATCTTGATTTCGATTTACCAGCTCGGTATCTCAGCGAATGCCAGCACTGTTGCGATACAAAGACAAGGGATTCAGGTACGACGCCTGCCAAACAGCCCTGTGAGGAGGAGCGCGAGAATCGCAGCAGGTCCAGTAAAGCCCGGTCCGAACAGCTTCGTCATCTCTGAATCCTCGGAACCTCCTGATTCGCTGGATTCACTCGATTGATCATTTGACTGTTTGTCATCAGACGGTGTGGATGTTCGACCCGGATACGAAACATCAATTTTGTACTTCATCAAAGAATCATCATAAAGTGACCCATCCAATTTGACAAGTATAGTACCACTCCTTTCAGGAGTAACGACGAACTGAGACCGTGGGTCATCATAGATGCTCTCATCAGCTAACTCATTGCGGTCGCCCTCTAAATCTGCAGGCGAATATATATTATACTTTATTCGATTCTTATTATTCATATTTTCAATCAATATTGATACCTTTTCACCTTCAGTTACCTGGATGGCATATACATCCAGATCAAAGGCATCATTGAGGACACCACTTACGGATTTTTTATCGACCTTTTGTGCTTCGAGTGAGCCGTTGTTTGGCTCGGTATCTTGGACCATCCCGGGCGGTAGGTGTACTTTGGTTGGGTCCTGTTGCTTATCGGGGTCGGTGTGGACGGTGTAGTTCGCCCCCTGACGATCTGGTCCGATTCCCTGAATTCTTACAGCGTGGAATCCAGCGTCCTGTGCGGTCACTGAGACTGTTGCAACATCGACGCCCTTTCTGACAGTGGTGTTGTCCAACTGTGATCCATTCGGCCCGTGCAGTGACACCTTCAATCCGTGGTTCCAGAGCGGTTTTGCTACGGTAAAGGTGACTTTCTCTCCCGAATCATATTTTTTCCCAACCCAGTCCTCATCGCCCTCTGAACTGATTTTTCCGTCGATGGAACTGCCTGAGATCAGGGTTGTTGCACCTGGAGCGTCATTTGGTTCGCTCTCTTCTTCACTTGCACCTGCAACCGGTGAAACAACGAGACCAGCGAGAATAATTGTCACTACTGTGATAACGACAACCTGTGTTTGTGATATCTTACTATTCATTTACTACGTATTGCGTCCGTCTGCTATTATATGAGGATTCTGAATTAATTCTGAAGAACCGTCAGGATCGACGCCAGCCGAACAATCCGGTGAGTAGGAGTGCAACGATTGCCCCAGATCCCGTAAAGCCTGGTCCAAATAGCTCTGTGGTTGAAGACTCACTGTTTGGGGATTCTGAGTCTGCCCCTGACTGGATATCAATTCCTCCTTGCTTGGGCGGGGTTTCAGTGGCTTGTTCCGTTGGTTCGGCGGTTGCGGTAGCCTGTGTGGGTGTCGTCGCTTGTTCTGAAGGAAGTGGTTCAATTCCTAAACTCTTCACTGTGATTGAATAGTACGATGGGTCTTTTTCATCTCTACTCCGATAGGTACCGTATAAGGTGAATATATGAGTCCCATTTCGTTTCGCTTGTATAACTATCTGGCCTCTTTCATCACCTTTTACTATTTCTTTCTCTTTGGCTCTTTGCACCTCGCCGTTTTCATCTCTCGTCGATAGGGTGAATATATATGCCCTCCGACTAGAAACATCCTTCTCTAGTAGGAACGAAATTTTTTCTCCTTTCCTAACTTGGATGGCATATTTATCATGGACATCTGTACCATTCACGTATCCTCTAATATGTGATTTATTAATGTATTGTGCTTCACCATCCACATCGTTTGGTTCAATCTCCGTTGTGGTACCGGATTCAAATTTAGTATTTGTGGGAATTACCTTTCCGTTGTACGAAGTGTGAATCGTATATGAAGTACTATTAATTTCTGGCACAATCCCTTGGATTTTGATACCATACTTTCCTTGTTGCCGGGCCTTTGCGGAGAGTTCAGTGATATCAACGCCATGTCGAGCAGTTGTGTTATCCAATTCTGTTCCGTTTGGTGCATGAAGAGACATCTTTAGCCCTCTATCAGTGATTTTTTTAGTGACAACTACCGAAATGCTATCTCCTTTGGAATACTCTTTTGCAAACCAGTCGGTTCCACCGGATACAGAAATCTCCCCTTCAATAGACTCCCCCGTAATCTGCGTGGCGGCCCCTTGCGCGTCATTTGGTTCATTGGGTTCTTTTTCGCCCGCCCCAGCACCCAGCGGAATCACCATTCCAATGAGAATCAGTAGGATGATCGTCGCGGTCCCAATTCGTGACAGTGACGGCTTACTATCCATTAATTATTTTCTATGACTCTGTTCTATTAGAAGACTATTCTGCATTCATTCTATTTCGCCCCATCTTCGAGGCTCAATTCAGACTGCTTTCCGTTTTATTCGAGAACGCCCCCTGCCACAGAACGAGTTACCCGACGTTTCGGGCTGATGTATCGTCGTCGTTCACTACTCACGCAAACAGCTGTCTGGCGTCGTCGATCGCCTCGATCAGGACGTCGACCTCTTCACGCGTGTTATAGAGGTAGAACGATGCACGCGCGGAGGCCGCAATCCCGAGCGTGTCGTGCAGCGGCTGCGTACAGTGATCACCAGCACGAATTGCCACGCCGTGATCGTTGACGATCGATGATAGATCGTGCGCGTGAACACCATCAACGTTAAACGAAACGAGCCCAGCGCGATCGTCGGCCGGCGGGCCGTAGATCTCGATGTCGTCGAACGAGGAGAGTCGGTCGTGGGCGTACGCTGCAAGCTCCTGGCCGTGGGCCTCGATGCGATCCATGCCGATTGCATCGAGATAGTCACACGCCTTGGCCAGCGCGATTCCCTGTGCGATCACGGGCGTTCCTGCTTCGAACTTCCATGGGAGCTCCTCGAAAGTGGTCTCCTCGTAAGTCACTTTGCGGACCATTCCGCCACCGTAGAGGTACGGCTGCATCGATTCGAGGAGTTCGCGCTTGCCATACAGCACGCCGATCCCCGTCGGCCCACACATCTTGTGCCCGGAAAAGGCAAAGAAGTCCGCATCGATCGCTTCCACATCGATTGGCTGGTGTGGTGCGGACTGTGCGCCGTCAACGAGCACGAGCGCGCCGTGGTTGTGGGCGATCTCGGAGATCTCTGCAACCGGATTGATCGTTCCGAGCGTGTTCGAGGCGTGGACCACGGAGACGAGTTTCGTGTCGTCGGTGATGCACTCACGTGCGTGGTCCATGTCCAGATAGCCCTCATCGTCGATCTCGACGAATTTGATCGTCGCCCCCGTCCGCTCGGCCAGCTGCTGAAAGGTGACGAGCGAGGAGTGGTGTTCCATCTGCGTGGTCACGATCTCATCACCAGGACCGAGCGCTTCGAGTCCCCAGGCGGCGGCGACGATGTTGATCGACTCCGTGGTGTTTTTCGTGAAGATGACCTCCTCGCGGCCGCCAGTCGCGCCGATGAACTCGGCGACGCGGTCGTGGGCCTCTTCGTAGGCAATCGAAGCCTCTTGACTCAGCTGATGAATCCCGCGCTCGACGTTGGAATTTGTGTGGCGGTAGTAGTCTGCGATCGTCTCGACGACCGGCTCGGGCGTCTGACTCGTCGCAGCGTTGTCGAGATACACGAGCGGCGTCTCATTGACCTCCCGCTGGAGAATCGGAAAGTCCGACCGGATGGCCGCAATATCCAGCGACTCGGTGGTGCTCGCTTTCATTACCTGAACGAAAGTCCCCCAGACAAAACACTGCTTCGGTCAGTCGAGGATGGCTGGGTCGATTTCGACGCCAAGGCCTGGCTCACTGGGTGGGGCAATCGTCCCACCCTCCTGTGTGAGCGGCTCGGTGAGCATGAAATCGCGGACGGCTGGCGTCCAGGGCGGTTCGATAGAGTACTCACACCAACGTCCGCCAACGGCACACACGAGATGGAGATTCGCAACGAAGCCGAGCCCGTTCGTCCAGGTGTGAGGGACGAATTCGACGCCGTTCTGGGCCGCGTGTGCAGCAATCTCCTTGCCCCCCTCAATCCCTGTTGCCAGTGCCGCATCGGGCTGGATGATGTCGTACGCCCCGCGCTCAAGCGCTTCGTGGAGCTGCCAGACGCCATCATCGAACTCTCCGCCGGCAATCGCGATGTCAGTCGCCTCGCGCAATCGAACATAGCCATCGAAATCGTGGCGATCGAGTGGCTCTTCGAGCCACGCAACGCCGCCGATCGATTCGAGATCGCGAGCCACGGCCAGTGCCTCGCTGTAGCTCCAGGCTGTTTCGTCGTCCATCACGCGCACGGCCCACCCCTTGTTCGCATCGACCATCAGTGTCAGCTCGGGAAACGCCTCGCGAATCTCCCGGACGATATCCGTCTGTTCGGGATCGGTGATCCGGAGTTTCACGGCCTCAAACCCCTCGGCTATTCGCCGCTCGATGTAGTCGATTCGCTCGTCTGCATCCATCACTTGGCCCGTCGATGCGTACACTGGAATCTCGGCATGCGCTCCACCGAGCAACTCGTACACCGGCTTTCCGGCATCCTTTCCGATGATATCCCACAGCGCGTGCTCGACGTGCCAACTGCGTGGCCCGATCAGCCCAATGGACTCGAGTTTCTTGCGGATGCCGGTGATGTTGTGCGGATCCTCGCCCAGCAAAAAGTACGAGAGCGGGGCTTCGTAGTCGAGGCCACCCGCAAAACTCGGACTCGCCGCATAGCCGGTGATCCCCTCGTCCGTTTCTATCTCGAACAGCTCACACTCGTGGATTGACTGTGGATACGACGGAATCCACGTTGGGTGAAAGGGCTCGTCCATAGCGTGTTCGAGGTGATACTGGGTGACGTTCGTTATCTGCATGGGCTATCGGGCGGGGACGAACGGGTAACCGTTTGGCCTCGGATTCGAGGCTGTTCCTATACTCGCGACGGTTTGAGACCCGACACTGCGGCGTAGTCGGTGGCAGAACGACACTGGCCGGCCGTTTGTTCGGCCAGCACCGCTATCCAAGAATGTACACGACGGGTCGGTAGTACCCATCGGTTGGTCTCCAATCACTGGCCAGAGACCATGTTCCTGTTTGACAGCTACAGTCAAAAGCCCATCGGCGAGAACAACAGGGTGATACGTTGATCACCCCCCACTTCGTGTGCGGGTCGATCGACACGGAGTTGCTGGTGAAACTGTAGTCGCACCTGAACCGCAACCAGTAGCGCATGAGCAGGAGGGACGTATTTCCGCCAGCATGCAGTACCTATCATCCATGGAAACATCTATCAGTTGGCCCCTTGGCGTTCAGTTCGTCTTCGTCGTCGTGGTCCTCGTCGTCGTCTGCGGTAGCGTCTGTGTCTCGCGCTGGGTCTCCCATGACGTGGCCGCCCGTGGTCGCGCGCATCCTGACCGCTGGGGATCGGTGTTTTTCACGCTCGCTCCGTTTGGATTCGTCTATCTTCTCCTCCGCCATCGACTTGGCCCGCGAAACCAGCCACCATCACGACGCGAGCGGTTGCTCGGGACGCTTGGACTGCCACCAGTGACGGCACTGCCCGTTGGTGTGATGCTCCTTCCGCCGGATCCGTTCACACAGGTACTCTACACTCCTGGTATCATCGTTGCGTTGCTACCGATCAGCTATCTCTGTGTCTGGCGAAATGGGTAGCAGCTATTCGACGCTTCCCGTCGCAGGTCCAGCCAGCCGATCACACTGGGCGCTCAGCGCGATCGTATCACTGACTGCACACCTTCACTGGCGAGAAGACAGAAAAACGGGAGCGAGAGAATCATATAATCGAGATACGATCGAATGAAAAACGGAACGCACGAAACGAGGGCAAACACCAGAGCCAGCGTGGAAAGTGAGTCCTCAGTGAGCTGTCCCAGCTGGCTTCGAATCGCAAAGGCCGCTGGAATCAGCAGCGGAATGAGCAACTTCCCGGCGTGTTTGATTCCGTTCGTCCATTCGGCTTGATTGGTGAGAATCCAGAGGCCACTGGCATACGTGTCGGGACTGGTGGTCCAGGTTTTCACTGGCTCGCTGGTAACACCTGTGGGGAGCCCGAAGCTCCAGTGGAGTCCAAGTAGTGCACTTCTGGGTGAGTAAACGAGAGCAACACCGAGGAACACAACGACAACGGTGAAGAGTCCACCTGCAATATAGAAACCTCCTCGCTTGACTGGCGCACGACTGTCACGAAGATACTGGTAGCCGAATACGACCGGCACCAGAATCACTGAATACTGGTATATCAACCCCGAAATGGCGATCCAGACACCACTCCACAGGGCACGGTCAGTCTGGATCGCGAGCAAGACGAACAACACCGTGTACGATCCAGCCTGAATGTACTGTCCCTCGAACAGCGGCATACACGCGAGATATAACACACCAGCGAGCACACCGGCGAACTCACTGTCGTACTGTCGGCCAATTCGCCAGAGGACGACGGCAATCAGTCCGTTTACGATTCCAGTGAGCAGAATAAACACTACAGTGTGATATCCTGACATTGCGGTAAGGATATCAATTGCAAAAAATAGTGGCGGCTTATTATCAGCAACTCCCGAACTGTACAACGGCGCACCGGCGATCACCCGCTCTGCAATCGGCTGCCAGACGAGTATGAAATCAGAGGCGGGTGGGGTTTGACCCTGGGTAACTCGCCAACTACGTCTGACTGCCCAGGCCATGGCCGCCATAAAATACATCGTCACAATGGCTAGACCTTTTCGAGTCCGACCCATTCGTGACCGATGAGACGTAAAGAAAGCGCTCATATATGGACTGAATATGCTTTCTGGTAAATTGGTTGTGATCCCCGCTAATGACGTTACGTATGAGAACAGCTCACAAACGAATGAAGAGTGAATGCCCGGGGTGGGCTCCGAACCCACGATCTCCGCATGTCCCAGGTATGGGGTTGCGACGGCAACCCCAGGGAGGCGGTGGTACCGCACGGTGTTACCCTATGAGTGCGGCGCTATGTCCAGCTAAGCCACCCGGGCGCAGTCATCCCTTACCCCCTGGTAGACTTTAACCTTCTCAATTCGATGTACTCAGTCGCGGCCCGTCACCTTCCGGATGCACGTCGAACCAAAGGGTCCGTGTTCGCCGGCAGGCAACTGCATGAAATAGCCCGTCGAGATCGTCGTTCCACACCGGCGACAGTCGAACTCACCCGTTTTGGTGATCACATCGCTCTCGAACGAGAGAAACTGCCCGCTCGTTGGCCGTACCGTGTCGCCGTCGCGTTCGATGATCCCCCTGGTTTCTGCGGTGTCGAGGATCGCCCTGGTGGTGGCAGGATGGGTGGTGATCATCTCAAGCCGGTCGATGAGCCCGGCCAGTGAGAGCTCTGCGTGCTCTAGCCGGGCCAGCAACTGCACTCCCAGTTCCACTGGATCCTCGGTCACACCCGTGATTGTCGACGGTTGAACAAAATATGTGGTGATTGATTCGTGCGAGCGTCCGATCCCGGCTGGATGCAAGCCGGAACCTACTTCTTTGTGACATCCCATTCGACCGATATCATGTCGTTTCCAGGTGGTTCTTCGGATGACCCTCAATCAGAGATCATGGCGGCTACGTACACAGCGCTGTGCGAACACGGCTACGCCGCGCTATCGATGGCGAAAATCGCCAACGAACTACCAATGAGCAAATCATCGTTATACTATCATTATGACGATAAGGATGCGCTGTTGAGTGCCTTTCTGGGGTATGTGATTGAGGAATTTGCGGCTGACGTGTCTGTGGTGGACGAACAGGACGCAGAGGCACAGCTCAGGGCATTTTTCGATCGGGTACTCCCTCGTGAACTTGACGAATCGGAGCACGAGTTCCATGTGGTGCTTCTCGAACTCCGTGCGCAGGCGCCACACCACGAGTCGTTTCGCGAGCAGTTCGATCGGATCGACACGCTACTCAGAGAAACTATCGCGGGCTATATCGAAACAGGAATCGAGCAGGAGACGTTCCGTGCGGTTGATTCAAACGAGAGTGCCAGATTGCTCGTCGCACTCATTCGCGGCGGACGTGTCGATCGCGTTTCCCGAAGTGATCGGTCGCTCGGAGCGCTCAGAGATGCGCTCGATGCGTATCTCGACAGTCAGTTGCTCGCGTAAGCTTACCAGAACGTGTCTGAACAGTCGTATATCACGCCGTGCGCTGGACAGACGTATTTGCAGTGGCGGTGGGCCATCGGTCGTTCACAGCGTGGACAGGGTCGGCCAGCCGGCATGTGAGTGTGTACTACCCGTGTCGTTCAAACGGTTGCGGTCGAATCAGCACTCCGACCAGCCACAGCTCTCACAGGTTTTACACCCTTCGCTGAAATACAGCGACATCGAACCACAGTCCGGACACTCCGGGCTCTCTCCCGCATCGATCAGAGATTGCGTGTCTGAGTGGCCATCCTCGTCGCTCGCCTCGGCCACCTCCGTCAGTGGCTGCTGTTGTGGATACGGCTTATCGATCTCGTTGTCGAGATAGCGACGCATCGCCACACCGATTGCATCCGGAATGGAGTTGATCTGCTCGCCTTTATCCCAGGCGACTTTCGGACTGCGAATCCCCTGCAGATCCTCGGCGATCTCATACGGATCCACACCGGAGCGGAGCGCATAGCTGATCGTTTTTGCCAGGCCCTCGGTGAATGAGGCGGTAAAGCCACCGGAGTTACCGATCGTGGCGAACAGCTCGAACGGTTCGCCGCTTTCGTCCTCGTTGATGTTGACGTACATCTTCCCGTAGCCCGTGTCGATGCGCTGGGTCACACCACTGAGCACGTCGGGTCGTGGCCGTTCGCGTGCGTACGCGGTGCCCGTGCGTCCCTTGAGCAACTCTTCGATGTTCAGCGCCTCGGTCTCCTGAACGGTCTCGTTTCCGAGGAACGTCTCGATGTCGCCAAACGCCTGCTGAATCTGCTCGACGATGACGGCTGCAGCCTCGTTCTCGTCGGCGAATTCAGCATTATCGGCGCGTGTGGTCAACACCTGCTTCGAGCGTGTCCCATCGCGGTAGTAGGTGACGCCTTTCCCGCCGTGGTCGTAGATGTACTCGAACACCTCACGAGCGTCTGCCTTCGTTGAGTCGTGTGGCGCGTTCACCGTCTTCGAAATAGAGGAATCAACGCCAGCCTGACACGCACACTGGACGGCAGCGTGCTCTTTGGCAGAGATATCAGCGGTGACGACGAACAGCTCGCTGATCGCAGCCGGAACCGTGGTGAGTGAGTCAATCCCGTCGAACTCGTTGGCTGCCATCTGCTCGATGGCCTCCTCTTTGACTGCATCCACGTCGATGTCGTTTGCCTCTAACACGCGCAGGAAGTAATCGTCGAACTCGACGAGCATCTCATCACCCTGCACGTCGTCGGAGACGTTCTTGTAGTAGGCGACGTTGTAGATCGGCTCACAGCCACCCGTCGTGTTGCCCACCATGGAGGTGGTGCCAGTTGGCGCAATTGTGACGGTGTTGTGATTCCTGATCGGGAAGCCATCTTCCCAGTCGTCGGCCGAAAGCCCCGTGTGGTGCTCGAACCAGTCGGCGTAGGCGGTCGGATTGGCGTACTTCGAGTCGTCCCAGTCGTTGAAGCTGCCCCGTTGTTCAGCAAGCTCGTGAGAGGTCCACTTCGATTCATGGTTAATGCGGACCATGATCTGGCGAGCAATCTCGTTGCCCACATCGGAGCCATAGCGAACGCCGAGCTGGATGTAAAGCTGGGCCAGTCCCATGATCCCCAGCCCGATCTTGCGCATGTCGCGGACCTTTTCTTCGATTTCTTCGACAGGAAAGTCCGACATCGTCACGACGTTCTCAAGGAATCGGGTCCCGATCTCGATGCGCCGGTCGAACTCCTCGGTGGCGAGCGACGCCTCAAGGAACGCCTCGACGGCGGCTTCCTGTGAGTCGTACGCCGCACCGTGCTCATCGTTCCAGACACGCCAGTCCGGCGCATCCTCTGCAGCCAGCGTGGAGAGATTGATATGTCCGAGGTTACAGGCCTCATACTCCTCCAACGGCTGTTCACCGCAGGGATTTGTTGCTAAAATCGTATGGTCTGGATGCTCGGAAACATCGAATGAGTGCTCTTTGTTCACCCGTTCGAGATAGATAACGCCGGGTTCTCCGTTTTCGTGTGCGCCCTGGATGATGCGCTCCCAGATGAGTTCAGCAGGAATGGAGAGCTCTTCGCCGACCTCGACGTACTCGCCAAGATCGTAGCGGCCGTACATCTCCTTCGTTTCCGCTGTTGCAATGTGTGGCTCTTCGGTGCGTGGGTTCGTGAACGTGAACTCCTCGCCGGCGTACAGCGCGTCCATGAACCCGTCGGTGACGCCCACAGAGATGTTGAAGTTGGAGAGATGCCCCTCGACTGCGTTGCGGAGGTGTTTGGGGACGCGTCCATCTTCGTCGATGAGGCTGCGGGCCTCTTCGAGCGCCTCGCTAAAGGAGGTGTACGTGTAGTCGTCCGGGTCGTTCAATCGAAGACAGTGAGCCAATGAGACGTCCTTGTTTTTGGAGTGGATGAACTCGATAACGTCAGGGTGTGAGACCCGCATCACGCCCATCTGTGCGCCGCGACGGGTTCCACCCTGCGCGATCGTTTCACACAGCTGATCGTACGTTCGCATGAACGTGATCGGCCCCGACGCGATCCCGCCGGTTGAGCCGACTGCGTCGCCGTACGGCCGGAGCTGCCAGAACGCATAGCCACAGCCGCCACCGCTCTGGAAGACTTCTGCGGCGTTTTTGGCGGTTTCGTGAATATCGGTCAGATCGTCGTCGGGCGACATGACGAAACACGCGGAGAGCTGCTGCAGTTCGTCGCCGGCGTTCATGATCGTCGGCGAGTTTGGAATAAACGAAAGCCGCTCCATCTCCTCCTGGAACGTTTCGGCGGTCGTTTCGACGTGCTCACGAATCTCTGCTGGAAGCTCTGGAACGACAGTGTCGTAGGCGAACTTATTGACGTTGTAGACAGAAAGCGCCGTTTCAGCATCGTCGCCGATCTGCACGCCAGCACCGAACACGTCGCTTGCGAGCTCATCGCGACGTGGATGGTCGGGCTTGAGCTGGTCCGGCGTCACTGCGATCTCCGTGTCGCGACGGCGGCTCTCGAAGACGGCTTCTGCCAGGGCGACGTTTTTCGCGATCCGCTCGAACAGCTCCTCCTGGGATTCGGTCAGATTCCCGTCGGCATCCTGACGGAGATATCGCGCGGGCAAGATGTTGTTGTAGGCGTTCTCGGTCAGGCGCTCCTCTAGGGTATCTGCCTCTGTCCGTTTGATCGGAATGGTGATCTCTGCGGCGGACGCGGAGTGGTCTGGCTGGCTCATACTCCACTCCCCGCATGCGGTTGTACCGCTGCTACTGGCTGGTCTCGGTTTCGGGTCATCGATGAAAGGCGGGTCCGACTGCGAATCATTTCAACGCTACGGCTCAGGACGTATGTGATAGTGTGATCACACGTGGCTCTACGGGCGATGGATTGCACGCTCTGTTCGTCTATTGTGGGTCTCAATAACGATTATTGGACCGGAGTGAAAGTGAACGTTTCGTCCACTATGCGGCGTTGGGCGTTCGGTTTCGAGACGAAATCGTTGGGTGGTGGCGACACTCCTCGTCGATCGATCGGTATGTTTTACGTGATTGAGCGACAGCCAGATGCATGGACACACTCATCACACTCCAGCCGGTGGTGGATCAGAACTTCTTCATCACGCTGGCCGTCGTCGTCGCGGTGTTGTTGGTCGGTCGCTTTCTGTTGAATCTCGCAATGAAGATCGTGATTATCGTCGCCGTGATTGCCGGCGTGTTGTGGTTGCTTGGATCCGGTGCGGTAGAGTCCGTCCTCACGACTGGGACGATCGTTGTCGGCGCTGGTGGACTCTGATCACTCCGATTTGGTGGTTATCTCACAGCCATCTTCCGTGACGATAATCGTGTGTTCTTTCTGGCTCACGAGCCGGCCGGCGTTTTCTTGCAACACCGGATAGCTGTGGACGACGTTGGAACGCTGCAGCCGACGAATGGCCATCGTGGGGCGATCAACGTCTAGCCATCGGACGGCAAACGGGAGCGTTTTGAACTCCGCAGTGATCTGCTCAAGTGCCTCTCGCGCCCGTCGATTTCGCACGGACCGCTCGTGTTCGAGCGCGAAGATCTCTTCGGTGGAGCCTTCGTTTACCTTGCCACCGCCATCAGTAGCGAACGGTTCGATCGCTACCACGTCACCGACAGAAAGCTCGACACCGGAGTCGACGCCCCGGTTTGGAATGTTCGGCGAAACGTGTTGTTGCCAGTGGCCCAGGCCGTGTCCAGTGAGATTGACGACGGGATTAAAGCCGTAGCCGTCGATGATCGATTCAATTTCTGCACCGATTTCGCCGGTGTGAACGCCTGGCTCGATGATTTCGAGTGCTCCATCGAGCGCCTGCTCGGATGCCTCAGCGAGTTCATCGTGGCCAGAGAGATCGACGGTGATCGCCGTGTCGGCCAGCCAACCATCGATATGCACACCAAGATCCAGATTGACCATCTCCTCGCCGAACGTCGCCTCGTCATCGACGCCTGGCGTGGCGTGTGCTGCCTCGTGATCGATGCTGATGTTGACCGGAAATGCGGGTTTCCCGCCGAGCTCGCGGATCTCATTTTCGGCCCACTCAGCCACCTCCAGATGGCTCGCACCGACTTCGACACGCTCTGCGGCGCCCTCACGAACGGTCGCCAGAATCTCGCCCGCCTCGCGGTGTTTTTCGTACTGCTCTTCTGTGAGATCGACATCGCTCATAGGTTCCCTGCGGTCGAAGCGACGAAAGGCGTTGTGCTCTCCAATCAGTCACTGGTCGAGCCAGTCTGCATCATCTCCGTGTTGAATGCGCTCCCAGCGTTCCCGTCGCGATCCATCACGATGACACCGGCCACTCCGCCGGTGATATCTTCGAGCTCCTCGATTGCGAGCGTCGCTGCGTCGGCTGGATCACGACCCAGCTCCAGGTGGTCGACGGCACGTCTGGCAAGCGTCACCCGGGCGATCGATTCACCCTCGCCGGTTGCACTTGCGCCGCCCGCGTGCGTGCAGTAAAATCCTGACCCGACCTGTGGAACGTCACCGACGCGTCCCGCCAGCGCGCACCAGCGACCGCCTGTCGAGGTGCACGCGGCGATCTCTTCGCCGTCAGCCGCCACCGCACCGACCGTGTCGTGGCCCCCAAACTGCTCGCGGACGAACGATAGCTGCGCGTCGGTCGACGACCCCGGTACGTCGAGCTCGTTCCAGCGCGAGCGCGTTCGGTCACACAGCAGTTCAACGTCGGTGTCGATCCCGGCGTTGTCAGCCAGTGAGATTGCCCCCTCCCCGGAGACAAGCACGTGTGGCGTCGTTTCGAGGACGACCCGAGCAACGTCGCTCGCGTGTGCGACGCCAGCCATCGAACAGGCCGCGC
Organism: Halobacteriales archaeon YIM A00013; assembly: GCA_025041195.1. Lineage (GTDB taxonomy): Archaea > Halobacteriota > Halobacteria > Halobacteriales > Haloarculaceae > Halocatena. The sequence goes on along the minus strand of JAKCFM010000001.1, from coordinate 2,194,519 downwards.
CAACCGATCTGTCGTTTGTCATGACACCGGCGTCCGTTCGGACGACACCGTCTGATTGGATGGCACCCCCCACGCCGGCGTTGAACGAGGGAGCGTCTTCGAGCACTTTCACGGCCGCAATCGCTGCCGAAAGCGCTGTCGTCTCTGTTTGTCCGGTTTCGACTGCGGTTTCGAGAACGGCCGCTCGCTCGTTCGGATTCTCGACCGCGCTACCGGCGCCGCCGTGTGCGATGAGTTCCATACCCATCGGAACTAGTGGCGTGGGTAAATGGCCACCTATCGGCCATCGGAGTGCACCCGTGGAAACATTGGTGGCGTCACGCTGCAGTACTTCGGCCGTCACCGTCCAGCGAAGAACGGATAGACAACACCGAGCAACACGCCGTAAACCAGATGCGGGATCAAACTCCCCGAGATCGTCCAGTTCGGGACGGCGGGTGCACCGGCGAACCCGAGTGTCTGCAGCCAAACTGGCATGATAATCCCAGCAGCGACAACCCAGAGCGCTCCACCATAGAGAAGGCCAACCAGGCCGGCCGTAACGACTGTGTCACTGAGTCGGTTCAACAGCGGCATCTGGAGGAACGCAACGAACATCAGCCCGAATAGTGCACCGTGGAGGAGATGAGCTACCCAGCCGACAGCAGCCCCCTCAAGCGTGTACATCGCCGGAATTGCACCGTCGAGGACGGCTGGTTGTTGCAGCCAGATCATTGCGCCCATCACTATGGCACCGACGAGCCCGCCAACCACGCCGCCATCCCAGCCCTGATTACTCACGCTGTTCACCGTCTCCGTTCGTGCTTGTGCATCTGCACCCATACGTGAGTTAGTACCACGCATGCATTCATATATGTGTTCCAAATGTGAGGAATAACTACACAATCACTGTAGTGGTTGAGTAGTAGCAAAATTTCATACCATTCGATGTTGTGTTTTGGACACCTGTTATGGGTTGCCCTCTGTAAGCCAGTTTATATCGGCACTGATAATACCGAATCCATCACAGAGCGCTCCTTCCGTCGACTGGATATCACTCCGTGGAGTGTGGAGTTTCACTGTTGCCTTGAGATCCACCCGGATATCGGTCGCTGTCGGCCGAAAGCCGGTGACTTCGAGCGCATCAACCCCGATAACGGGGCTCGCGTCAGTGAGTACCGTCATGGCACCGGCCCGCAAGTCGCCTGTCGCTCCCCGTCCCACCCAGAGGGTGATTGTTGCGCGGACAGTGACAACGAGAACTCCTTTCTCTATTGTCATAGGTTCCCGTCGAGAATCGAACTCGACCGCCGGCCGTGTAAGCCGCGTCCGTCCAGGCACGTCGGGAATAACGGTGTATGGAAAACCAGAGAGCGCTCCCTGTGAGAGAACGATTCTGGCAAAAACACCCAGCAGGTTGGGGCCCACCGCGAATCGGTGGTCCCGGTGGCCGCGATCAGACCGCGGCAGTTGTTGGTGTATTCCCGGAACCGGTGGTGCACCCAACCGCAGACCCTCCATGGCCGTCCTTGCTGGAGCATTCCAGCCCAGATGGCTGTGGGGCGAAAAGTCGGCGTGAAGTGCGGTTGGTCACCATCGAAGACACCTGAACGGTAGCTACTACCCGTATATTATCGGGGATATATTAGTTTTACCGCTACAGTGGGGTGTGATATCAATTCACTTAGTTTCCGTTTGATTTGCTGTTGTCCGATTGGAACAGCTGTGATGGCGTGATCACGTCGACCTCCTTCGAGCCGACGTAATTAGCCACCGTGCGAAAGTCCTCAAGTGAGAACCCGTCGTACTCCGTGCCAACGCGATGGAAGTAGATAACGGCCAGCTGATTGAACTCGTCGGCCATATCCACAATCCGTTGTGTTCCCTGGATATCTTCGCCGTTGACCCGAGAGATGAATCCGGGATTCGACGGCTGTTTCGCGTTGTTTGGGGCGCCACCCTGGAGATACGCCGAATCGAACAGCTCGTTGAACAACGTGAGTGTCGCGCCGTTCACCCGGTTGTACGGCGCAATGAAGTGTTTCGCCCCGTTTTTGAACCCCTTGACATCGAGATACTGCTTCGTTCGCTGGAGAATGCGTCGCTGTTCCTCAGGAGAGTGGTTAGGCAACAGTTCGCTGGCATGGCCGATCATATCCCAGCCGTTTTTCCCCATTTCACGCATATGCTGTTCGGTGATCCGATCTTCTGAACCAACGGCGTCGGGGATAACGCCAACCGTTCCGGACCAGCCTTTCTCTTTGAAAACCGGATATACGGTGTCTCGTGCGCTGATGTGACCGTCGTCGAACTGAAACATCACCTTTCCCTTCGATGCCGCCGGCACCTTCCGCAGATCGTCGATGAGCACGGTAAACGGCGTGTTGTCTGGTGTCGGTCCGATCTGGAGATTCAACTCGGCCACATTGTTCATGACAGGATCGCCCTTCTTACTCGTGTATCCAAGGTCGAATCGAACCCACTCATCCAGCTCTTTTGGGATGTAGCGTGTGGATTGCAGCTTCGAGCTGTCCGCTGGTGCAATAATTTCTACCTTTATTTTCACGGTCTCTGGCTTTTTGACCTTCACCGCCAGAGAGAGGTTGTGGCTGCTCAGATCAAGGGCCTCGGGGTAAAACGATCGGGTGATTTTGGTAACGGTCTTTTTGGCGCTCTTTTTGGGCTCAAGCACGAGCGACTGTGATCCCTGATAGACATCCTGCTTTGTCGTCGACAGCTTCCCGTAACTGATCCCCCAGTTCGACTTGACGTCCTCGAACGTGTCTACTGATTTGCCGGGCCCACCTGGAGCGCCTTTCGTCTCGGCTTTCGAATTCGATCCAGGTGATGTTGTTTTATTGCTATTATCGCCGCCCATTCCTCCAAGAATGGATGAACAGCCAGCAATCGACGTGATACCAACGGTTCCAGTGGTGGCAATGAAGGCTCGACGGGTTGATAGCGGTCTCATTGTGGCGACTAGCCCAACAATCGCCCCACCCATAATAATGCTGGTAGCGCAGCTTTCATTCGCTATATCCCCATACATGTCGAATAACAAGAGGGAACTCATGGAAGAATTCTCAAATATAGAAACTGTATGTTTTCTTGGTCTTTATCCGCTCGTTCGATAGTCCATCCGGTACCGATCACACTGTTCAGTCGACACACTGGGTTGTGGAAGAACGGTACTGTGCACGTGCCAAACTGCGGTGGGATCCTACGGTCGTTCGATCACTGATCAGTCGATCGAACAGGACCGTGGATCTCCGGACAGCCCAAGAAACACCAAGAAGAGGGCAATGCCACCGAATCGAAGGAGACTCTGCTGGAACGGAAGGACTGACATGGCACCCGTGATGCCAAAGATTGCGTAGAGACCGGGGCCACAGCTCGCACAGCCGGCGGCGAACAGCCCGGGCAGGATTCCGCCCACATTGGCTACGCTCCCGACCTGCATCATGCGGAGCTGGGCAATCATGTTCGTTATCGCAACGCCGGTTAGAATCGCATAAATGCCGTTAATGGCCACGATGAGCACGGACTCGTGATAGATCGTGGTAAAGTTGATCATGAACATCTGTTCAAGCCAGGTGAGGGTGATGAACTCCGGATTTCTGAGCACTGTCATCAATCCCTGGGGCTGTGCGAACAGGATAAGGAAATAGAACGTCACGACCCCCACGCCGAGGGTGAGCGCAACCCGGCTGATTCGCTCGAACGGATAGCGCAGCGCGAGGACCAACTCGTCACTGAACGACCGTAGTTCTTTGAGTCCTGTTTGGCGATAACTGTCGAAATCTACACTCATGCGTTGTTTCGTAGCTGGTAAATCTGCGTTTCGAACGTGGTGTAGGGCTGGGCGGCCATCAGCGGCGGCGAGGTGGCTTCAGAATCGCGATGGTAGATGACAAAGCCGGGGGTCTCCTTGATCCCCTCGTCCATTCCACGTTGTTTCTCGGCGCGGATCGTTTCCTCATGGTCCGTGCGGTTTGCTTGCATGCACTGATCGAGCGAAGGGGCGTCGATCCCGTTAATGTTACGGGCATATTGCAGAAGACTCGACCGTGAAGACCAGGACTGCTCGGGAAGCTGTTGATTGTTGAAGACGGTGTGATGCCACTCCCAGAACAGTTGCGGGTCGTCGTCTTTGACCTGTTCCCAGAGACATTTTGCCATCACGGCTGCCGTCATCGAGTTTCCACCCTTGTGTGGGTAGTTCAGCATGACAATTCGGGCGACCTTCTCTCGAACGTCGTTGGCGACGAGATAACCAAGGCCGTTCCCTTCAAACTTTCTACAAAACCGGCACTGATAGTCGGTCCACATATAGATATCAACTGCCGGATCATCGGTTGCAGAGATAACAGGATTGTTGTCGAGTGCGATGTCGTACCCCGTAGTTCCGGATCCAACACGAAATGGCGGGGAAAGCGGTTCTTCTGGTTCTTTGTCTTCGTCGTTTGGAACTGTTGGTCCGGTTTGTTCTGCGGTCTGAACGTACGTTCCGCTTGAATCCGTGGTCGTCGCATCGGACCCTGGCCTGCCAGTTCCTCCTCCAGTCGCGGGGTCAGTGGTGGCCTGGGTTTTGTCAGTGTCACCACTGAGACATCCCGCGAGGATCCCGATGAGTGCGGTGGAGGTCCCACTCAGGACAGCTCTCCGTGTGGACGACTGCGCTTCAAATTTCATATCAATATACGACGCCGGATTGACGGTTCTCAGGCTGATTCGTAAGACTCATTCCGTTCAGCTAGTAGTACTGTCGGGTTATGGTTTATGACTTTTGCTGTACGTCGCTCTACTCCGCATGATACTCCGGTTCACTACGAAGAAAACGGTCGAATCATCGAATTTTATATAAAAATATTGGCCCGTTTGTGATGGACTGTATCTGGTGTGTTACTCCCCACGCTCGATTGGCGCCCTGATCGTGTTCCCCCACTCGGTCCAGGAGCCATCATAGTTTTCCACATCGTCGAAGCCGAGCAGCTCCGTGAGCACGAACCAGGCAATTGAGGAACGTTCGCCAACCCGACAGTAGGTAACGACGGCCTGATCCGACGTCACGTCGTGCGATTCATAGATCGATCGTAGCTCCTCGGCACTTTTAAAGCGCCCATCATCTTCCAGAACAGTGGCCGTTGGGACGTTGCTCGCCCCTGGAATGTGCCCGCCACGCTGTGCGGTTTCCTGGAGCCCTTCGGGAGCGAGAATCTCACCGGTGAACTCTTCGGGTGAGCGCACGTCGACCATTGGAAGTCCACTCTCCATCGCGTGTTCGACATCGCCTTTGTACGCACGAATCCCCTCGAACGGGCCGCGTGCACTGTACGTCTGCGGAGAAAACTGCGGTGAGTTGTTCGTGAGTGGATAGTCCTCGTTTACCCAGTAGTCTTTGCCACCGTTGAGCACTCTCGCATCCTCGTGGCCGTAGTATTTGAACTCCCAGTAAGCAAACAACGCAAACCAGTTGGCAACCCAGCCATCACCGTAGAAAACGACCGTCGAATCCTCCGTGATCCCCGCCTCCCCAAGCGTTCGCTCGAACTGCTCTTTATCGAGGATATCCCGACGGACAGGATCGGAGAGATCTTCGTCCCACTGAAAGCCTACTGCGCCGCGGATGTGGCCCTCGTCGTATCGAGACGGAAAATCGTCGTCGGGAGACTCCGGGCTGTTCACTTCGAGCAGCCGGAGCTCTGGATCGTCGGACTCGAACTCGTCCAAACGCGATTCAACCCAATCTGCCGACACCAGAACGTCGTTCGCGTAGCCTGCTTCGGTCGAACTCATACCTGCTAGGCCGTATTTTGCCCACTGTAAAGTATCCCTTTGACAACTGATTGGTCGCTATTACTAACTTTGATTTTAAATTGATATCTGTATACTCGAATGGGTATTGCGGTGTTCTTTTGAAGGTGCATGGAGACAGCTCAACGTATGGGTCAACAGCGCGAGAAGTCCACCCGCGTTCAGGATCGCACCGCTAACACCTCCCGCACAACACGCTGGGTGCACGCCACGCTACTACTGGTCGGGGGAACGCTTCTCACTTGTATGATACTTATCACAGTCATTTCAATCGGCAACGCAATGGTCTAACCGCTTTGGTTCCGATCCACACCGAGATTATTGTCAATTTCTATGTATATGTCTGACGCAATTTTATACGCTTTGGGAGGCGCTTATCGATATGGGCGGTAGCAACCGAGTCGAGAAGCTGGAGAACCAGGTTCGGGAGTTAGAGGCCACGGTAACGGGGCTCACAGACGAACTCCTCGAATGCAAAGAACGACTCGCGGAACTGGAAGCGTCGACCGAATCGGACACCACGTCCGCAGCTCAGTCGACGGAATCCGGTTCAGATACGATCTCGTCGCTGTTGGACGAAGTCGATAGCTATTCGTCGGACGACGAAGAATCGACAGCAGAGACCGAAACGGACTCGGACGAGATCATCGTCGCCTGACCGTCGGCGTCGGTCTTTTTATCACAACCGATGCACATCAAAGAACTCGTACTGGACGATTTCAAGAGTTTTGGAAGGAAGACGCGAATTCCGTTCTACGAGGACTTCACCACGATAAGTGGTCCGAACGGGTCGGGAAAGTCGAACATCATCGATTCGGTGCTGTTCGCGCTCGGACTCGCGCGCACCTCAGGGATCCGCGCAGAGAAACTCACGGATCTGATATACAACCCTGACGACACGGACGCCACGCATACGGGCGAGCGCGAGGCAAGCGTCGAGGTGGTGTTCGACAACGGCGACGGGACGATCGCTCGCTCGCAGGTAATCAACGCGGCGGGTACGGATTCGATCGGCGATACCGACGAGATCACAGTCAAGCGACGCGTGAAAGAGACGTCGGACAACTACTACTCGTACTACTATCTCAACGGCCGGTCGGTGAATCTCTCCGACATCAAGGATCTGCTGGCACAGGTTGGCGTGACGCCCGAGGGGTACAACGTGGTGATGCAGGGCGACGTGACCGAGATCATCAACATGTCGGCCGGCAATCGTCGCAGAATCATCGACGAGATCGCTGGCGTCGCGGAGTTTGACGCCAGAAAGGCAGACGCCATGGACGAACTTGAGGTCGTTCGCGAGCGGATGGACGAAGCGGATCTCCGCATTGAAGAAAAACACGAGCGGATGGAGCAGCTCTCCGATGAGCGCGAGACCGCACTTGAGTATCAGTCGCTCAGAGACGAGAAAGAAGAGTACGAGAGCTATCTGACGGCCGCAGAGCTAGAAGCAAAACGCGACCGTCTCAAGAGCACGGCGGCTTCGATCGAACGGGTTGAGAGCTCGCTTTTGGAAAAACGAACGGAGCAGTCTGATAAGCGCCGTGCGGTCCAGCGGCTGGAGGAAGACCTTGAGGATCTCAACGCCGAGATTGAACGCACTGGCGAGGACGAACAGCTCCGGGTGAAACAGGAGATCGAAGAGATCAAAGGCGAGATATCCCGGACGAACGACGCGATCGAAACTGCCCGAGAGCGGGCTGAAGACGCCGAAAATGAGCGATCAACGGCGTTCGTCAAGCTCGATAAAAAACGAGAATCGCTCGAAGAGATTCAGGCAACCATCAAGCGGGCAAAGGTCGAGAAGGCCTCGCTCAAGGCCGACATCCAGGAATCGCAGGCCGAACTTGACAGCGTCGAAACCGAGATTGAGGCTGAAGACGACGAGTACGAACGGTTAAAAACCGAACTCGAAGCAAAACGAGAGCGCCTCGAAACGATCAAATCCGAGAAAAACGACGTCCAGCGCGAGCAGGATCGGTTGCTCGATGCCGCGCGACGCCGATCGAACGAACTTCGGGAGCTCGCAGAGTCGATCGAGTCGCTCGAAGCGAAAATCCCGGAGCTTGAAACCACCCGTGAGGATCTCGAAGCCGAACTGGCAGCCACAAAAGAGAACAAAGCCACCGTCCAGGAGGCGGTAAATGAGGTTCGAGACGAAAAATACGAGCGCCAGCGCGAACTCGACGAGCTCGAAGACGAACTTGAGTCGTATCGACAGGAGTACGCCGAGCTCGAAGCCCAGACCGACGACAACCAGGAGCGTTCGTACGGGCGTGCGGTTTCGACAGTACTCAACAGCCAGATCAATGGCGTCTACGGCACTGTCAGCGAGCTTGGGAGCGTCTCCGGTCGGCACGCCGTGGCGTGTGAGACGGCAGCGGGCGGCCGAATGGCCCACGTCGTGGTCGAGGACGACGGCGTTGGACAGCAGTGTATCGAGCATCTCAAATCTCGGAACGCCGGCCGTGCAACGTTTTTGCCGGTCACGAAAATGCGTCGGCGATCGACCGGCTCGCTTCCGGACCACGACGGCGTCATTGATTTCGCGGTCAATCTGGTGTCCTTCGATCGGGAGTATGCAGGCGTATTTTCGTACGTACTCGGCGATACTCTCGTTGTCGAGGATATCGAAACCGCACGCGAGCTGATGGGTGAGTATCGCATGGCGACGCTTGGCGGCGATCTGATCGAGAAAAGTGGTGCTATGACTGGTGGCTCGAACGCGAGCACGCCGTTTTCGTTTTCTTCAGATACCAGCCGTCTTGAGCGGGTTGCAGAGCGGATTACCGAACTAGAAGAGCGCCGTCGCACCCTGCGCGAATCGCTTCGTGATGTCGAATCAAAACTCGATGACGTCCGTGATCGACAGTCGAAAGCGACCGATCAGGTTCGTGAGATCCACAGTGAGATTGACGATGTTGACAACGAGATCGAAGCGGTTCGCGACGAGATTGAGCGCAAAAACGACACGCAAGACGAGATTGAAGCCCAGCGCGAGGAAGTCGCAGACGAAATGGCGACGATCGAGGCGACAATCGAGGCCAAAAACGACGAGCTAGAAACGGTTTCCGAGGAGATTGATTCGCTCGAAACCGAGCTCCGAAACTCTGCGGTGGCAGAGCTGACTGAGCGCGCCGAATCGATTCGAGCATCGATCGCGGACACCCGCGAGGAGATGCGTACTATCGACGATCAGCTCACCGAGGCGGAGCTCGAAGCGGAGTACACCCAGGAGACGATCGAGGAGCTCGAATCGACGATCGAACGCGCCAAAGAGCGCACGAAAACCGCAACCGAGCGGATTGAGGAGCTCGAATCATCGGTCACCGAACACGAGGCTCGTCTTGCGAACAAACACGAGCAGGTGGCCGAGCTAGAAGAAGAACTCGCCGAGCTGAAAGCAGAACGATCAGAGCTCAAATCGTCGTTGAACGACGCACACGAGGAACTCGACAGCGCGAGCGACGCCGTCGATCGGACCGAGAGTCGGCTGGAGTCACTCACCGAACGCCGCAACCGACTGACCGAGGAGATCTCCGAACTTGAAACCGCCGTTGAGGAGTACGACCCAGAGTCGATTCCAGACCACGACACGGTCGAAGCAAATATCGAACGACTCGAAGGGGAGATGGCAGCGCTCGAACCGGTCAACATGCTTGCGATCGATGAGTACGACCGCGTTGCGGCCGAGCTTGATGAGCTTGAAACCCGCCGAGAAACCCTTCTCGAAGAGCGCAACGGCATCGAAACCCGAATCGAGTCGTTCGAACAGAAGAAAAAGGCCTCCTTCATGGAGGCCTACGAGGCGATCAACGAGCAGTTCGAGACGATTTTCTCTCGGCTATCCGATGGCTCTGGCACGCTCTTTCTCGAAAATGAAGACGATCCGTTCGACGGTGGCCTGACAATGAAGGCCCAGCCCGGCGATAAGCCCGTTCAGCGCCTTGCTGCGATGTCAGGCGGTGAGAAGTCATTGACAGCGCTAGCGTTCGTCTTTGCGATTCAGCGCTTCAACCCTGCTCCATTTTATGCGCTTGATGAGGTTGATGCGTTTCTTGATGCGGCGAATGCGGATGCCGTCGGTGAGCTGATCGACGAGCTAGCAGGAAAAGCTCAGTTCATCGTCGTTTCTCATCGCTCGGCCCTGCTAGAGCGCTCCGAACGGGCGATTGGGGTGACGATGCACCAGGACAACGTGAGTGCAGTCACGGGCATTGACCTGAGCGAGGAGTCACCGCCTGAGGTTACTGCGAATGACTGAACTGATCGATGAGGGTGATGGGACAAATGGGCAATCGTCGGAGGATACCGAAACCGATGAGACGTCGGTTGAGCCGGTTGAACTGCTCGTCCAGCTGGCAGAAGACGGGGAGATCGATCCGTGGGACATCGACATCGTAACGGTCACTGATCGATTTCTCGATGCGGTTGAGTCCGCTGATCTCCGGGTAGGGGGGCGAGCACTGTTCTACGCCAGCGTGTTGTTGCGGATGAAAAGCGACGCCCTCACCGAACCCGATGCGCCAGAGGAAACCGAGGAGTTAGCGCCGTGGGAACAGGCCTGGGAGGAACGCTCTGGCGCTCCAGCTGCTGGCGGTGGACCGCTTGATGAGAACGATCCGTTCGATACGCTCGAACGGGAGATGGATCGGCGACTCGAACGAAAACGCGTGCGTGGCGTTCCACAAACGCTTGATGAGCTTGTCAGGGAGCTCCGCGATCGGGAGGCCGGCACCCGCTGGAAGGAGTCCAGAACGTACGACACCAGTGACTCGCCGAGTGGCTACACCCGCGGCACGCAAACGCTGGACTATCGCACCGCGGATGATCTCCGGATGGACGATGAGCCGACCGAGACCGATGTCACCGGCACGGCGCATGCAGAGGATATCGAGGCGGTCATCGACGCGGTTGAGACGAAACTACGAACGCAGTATGATCGAGGCCGTGCAGAGGTGCTGTACGCCGAAATCGCAGAGAGCGGTGGCTCGCGCGTCGAAACATTTCTTGCGCTGTTGTTTCTGGCACATCGTGGCGTCGTCCGTCTCGAACAAGACGAACTGTTCGAAGATCTCTGGATCCACGCAACCGAGGAAACGAAGACAGCACCGGAGCCAAATTAATTTCTAACAGTTGTAGTTATATTTTATCATAGTTCGTTGTGGGTAAGATTTATATTTGATGGATTGCTATGTCAACTCATGACACCCGATCGAATGAGAGAACGGCTTGCGGAGACGGAGGGGCGTGTGGACCCCCAGGAGCTAGCACAGGCGCTGTTGTACGTTCGAGACAGCGGTCGCTGAGGATTTTCGCGGTCGGTTTCGTCGGCTCGCGTGACAACTGCTCGGGAGTGACCACTGCGATGTGTTGGTATGGCAGTCTCTATTGGTCTGTAGCTGGTACTGCGCGGGTATGCGTGTTCCATCACCTGTTCGTTCTGGAGCCGGTGGTGTCCGACACATGTCATCGCGATGCAGAGTGGTTACGGTCTCATCCCGAAGCGCGAGCCAAGGCGCTCCACGACGCGTTCTCGTCGTAATCAATTGAAGCAGTTTTCGCAGCAACTGGTGGTGACGATCAGCTCACAATCTGCGAGCACCTGGAAGAGGCGCTACTCCGAGCGAATCCGACTCGATTTTTCGGGATCAGCGATAACACCGTGTTACACTCCTATCTCTCTTCGATTGGGCTTGTATCGTACTACGGTGGACAACTGATCCCCGGGCTTTCGCTTGATTCATCACTTCCTGCGTACACGGAGCGCTATCTCCACCGAGCGCTGTTTGAGCCCACGATCGGTTCGATTGAATCAGCTGAAAAATGGACCGACGACGTTGCGCCGTATGGAACGAGCCGAACGTGGGACTCCACGAACGGCTGGCGGTGGCATCCAGGTGACACAGGTGTGGTCAAAGGTCGGTGCTGGGGTGGCTGTCTAGAAGTGATCCAGTGGCTGCTCGCGGCGGATTGTTGTGTCCCCGAAACGATCGATGGGGGTGTTCTGTTGCTCGAAACCTCCGAAGAACTTCCTTCGGCGACGACCGTTGAACGCATTCTTCGCTGTTGTGGTGAACGTGGCCTGTTGGCGCAGTTTGATGCAATTCTCGTCGGACGGCCCAAAACCCGACATCGCGAGCCACGTTCGAACGAAGAACGCGTTACCTATGCAAGCGAACAGCGCCAGACAATCCTGGAAGCTCGCGATCGGTATGCACCTGCTGCGACGGTGGTGTTCGATCTCCCGTTCGGTCACACCGATCCACACGTACCCATCCCGGTCGGTGGCACGATCCGAATAGACACCGAGAATCGTGAGATCACCTGTATAGACGATCGTGACTGAGTTCCACCTTCACCAAAGGCTACGTCCGTCGCGTTCGAGCACCCGCTATGGGTACACAGCCATCGATTCTGCTGGGATATACGCTCGATAGCGAGGAGGCCTCGACACTTACGAACGCGCTGCAGTCGACGCTGGAAGACGTGTCGGTCGAGTATCGTCCGACGCCTGCTGGAACGCGCTCAGCGATAGAGAGCGCGGAGATCCTCGTCACGTTCGGACTCACCGACGAACTGCTCGCGAGAGCGCACTCGCTCGACTGGATACAGGCGCTGAGCGCCGGCGTTGATTCCTACGACGTTGCAACGATCGAATCGCGTGAGATCATTCTCACCAGCGCTTCCGGGGTGCACGCCCAGCCAGCCGCCGAACAGGCGATCGGCTACATGCTCGCGTTTGCGCGCAACTTTCTGGCCGCCGTTTCGAACCAGCAGCGTGGCGTCTTCGAACGCTATCCTGTTGGCGAACTCCACGGCTCGACCGTTGGCATTGTCGGTCTAGGAGCGATCGGTAGTAGGGTCGCAGAGCTAGCAACGCCGTTCGGTGTCGAAACAATCGGGTTGAAACGCGACCTGTCCACTGGCGGCGAGCTGGTTGATGAGCTCGTGGGCCCAGAGGATCTCGAATCGCTGCTGGTCCGCTCGGACCACGTCGTTCTCTGCTGTCCGCTCACCGAACAGACGCGGACAATGATCGATACACAGGCGTTGCGGACGATGAACGACGACGCTGTTTTGATTAACGTCGGCCGCGGCGGACTCGTGGACGAACCCGCGCTCGAACGGGCGCTCCAGCGCGACTGGATCGGCGGAGCCGCACTTGATGTGACCGCAACTGAACCTCTCCCCGGCGATTCAGTGCTGTGGAAGCTCTCAAACGTGCTGTTGACGCCTCACACTGCCGGCGCGACGCCCGCGTATATGGATCGCTGTGCGTCGATCGTTGCGAAGAACTACCGCGCATACGTGGACGGCGATCTCGAAGAACTAACAAATCGAATCGTCTGAGGCGCACACGGCGATCAGCGGCGACGATCTACCCAGTGGAGCAGATACAACAGATAGACACTACAGACAACGATGAACGCGCCGAGCCCAACCAGTCCCAGCGATACCACCCCCTCCGATGTCGTTGTACCGAATGCTACGAGCCCGACGCTGGACAGCAGACTCAGAATCGACAGCACCGACCAGAGCACAATCGAAAGCACTGACTGCACACCGTCGACGATCCCATCCCGAACAGCCTGTCGAACAGCAGTTGGCTCTGGCGATCCGTCTGTTGACATATGTGTCAGTCGTGTGTGTGTTGCCACATAAAACTGTGTGCTGGTGGTGACCGTTCCTGGCGGAGCGACCCACGTTATTCCAGATACTCGCCAACGAGCAGCTCGGTTTTCGCCTTCGTTTCGGGTGGAATTGCCGCTGCGGGGGTGTTGATCGTCCCGTCCAGTGCGTGCTGACACCCACAGTCGTGGTCGTCGGGCATCGTTTCGATGGCGCGCTCGATCACCTGCTTGATCGCCGCTTCGTTGGCCGCAGCGTTGTCGAGCACCTCCTGGAGCGACACCTCGGCGTCACGCTTCCACACGTCGTAATCCGTCACGCCGGTGACGGTCGCATAACAGAGCTCTGCTTCTCTTGCGAGCGCTGCCTCGGGGACGGCCGTCATCCCGACGACATCCCAGCCGTTCGATCGATAGAACTCGCTCTCGGCTCTCGTCGAAAACTGTGGCCCCTCGATACAGACGTACGTCCCGCCCTGCTGAAGGGTGGCACTGGTTGCATCCCCACACTCAGTGAGATGGTCGACCATATGCGGACAGTACGGCTCGGCCAGGCTCAGATGCACGACAATGCCGTCTTCGTAGAACGTTCGCGGACGATTGCGCGTCCGATCGAACAGCTGATCCGGAACGAGCAGCGTCTGCGGCGGGAGGTCCTCGCGAAGACTCCCGACGGCGTTGCTAGAGAGCACCCGATCGACGCCGAGCTGTTTCAACGCGTGGATGTTCGCCCGATACGGCACCTCACTGGGGGAATATTCGTGGTTTTCGCCGTGACGTGGCAAAAACGCAATCTCGGTCCCGCCGAGATTCCCGACCGTGACTGGCGCACTCGGCTCGCCAAACGGCGTCTCGACGTGTTCGGTGTGGCTCGCTTCGATCTCGAGCGATTCGTAGATGCCGCTCCCACCGATGAATCCGATCGTCATAGGACTCCGTTGGTGGGGTGGCTACAAACAGTTCCGGGTTCCAACCGACGACTCAGACCGAGGAAATGAGCGTATACTGCCCGTCAGTCTCGGTGAGCACTTCACGGCGTTCCATCTCCGTGAGCACTTCCGCAAACCGATTTGGCTGCGCGATCTCCATCGACATCCGATCCACGTCGTGAAACGCCTGGAGATAGTGGCGAATATCAGCTTTCGTGAACGTTTCCTGGTCGGCCTTGGTCATCACACCACTGATCAGCTCGATCATATCCTCGATGAAGTTCCACGGATAGACGACCCACGCCCATTCGTCGAGTCGCTCGCCGACGAAATCCGGCTCCACTTCGCTCGTTTCTAGTAGCTGTAACGTCGCCGTCTTCACGGCCGCCGGATCGCGATCTTCGACGTAGTTGCGGGCGTGTCGGATCGACTCGCCAGTGTCTGCGATGTCATCAATGATCAGAACGTCCTTGCCGGCGACGCTACCTTCGGGCATTGGATACCGAACCTGCGGTTCGTCTGCCTTCTGGGCCGTGCCGACGTAATGTTCCATTTTCAAGCTCGTCAGATCGTCCAGCCCGAGAAAATCACAGAGACAGCGGCCACCAAACCAGCCACCCCGGGCAAGCGCAACCACAACATCAGGCTCGAAATCGGCCGCTTTCACCTGCTGCGATACCGCTCGACAGAGATCATAGATGTAATCCCAGGTGGTGATCGTACTCGGAAATTCCTCGGGAAGGTCGCTCATATGCTGGTCCTCACCTCCCACCACGGATAAAAATTGCCAGAGGTGGGTTCCCACGGCAATCGCTCCGATCGCACCGTGGAACACGTGGCTGCCATCCGATAGTGAATATTTCCGAAAAAATCAAGGTGGTCGGGGTCATGGTAATACATAACTACTCGCACCCAATCGATCTCATACAAGCAATTAGCTCTGTCCTTTCGGGCAACACTCGGTCCAATCTACAATCCACTTTCGAGTGAATTCTATTCGCGTCGGTCGGAAGGTTCTTTATTCGCCTTGGCGAGCTATCGAATACGCAATGGCTGTACTCTGGCTGGATACGATCGGGTCGGACGACCTCGATTCCGTTGGTGGGAAAGGGGCGTCGCTCGGCGAACTCACGGGGGCCGGTCTGCCTGTTCCCGGAGGATTCGTTGTAACGGCGGGGACGTATCGGTCGTTCATCGAGCAGACGGGGATCGATACGGCGCTGTTTGAGGCGGTCGACATCGATCCTGACGATTCCTCGGCGCTGGCGGCGGCCCAGGAGCGGGCGGCCGAGCTGATTCTGGAGACCGAACTCCCCGAGGATATCGCTGAAGGCATCGTGTCGGCGTACGACGAGCTCGGTGATGGCGATTCATTCGTTGCCGTCCGCTCGTCTGCCACCGCAGAAGATCTCCCGGACGCAAGCTTTGCTGGCCAACAGGAGACCTTTCTGAACATCACCCGTGAGCACCTCCTAGAGCGGGTCAAAGAGTGCTGGGCGTCGCTGTTCACCAAGCGCGCGATTTACTACCGTGAAGAGCAGGGCTTCGATCACGATCTGGTCGACATCGCGGTTGTCGTCCAGCAGATGGTCGATGCAGAGAAAAGCGGCGTTATGTTCACCAGCCACCCATCGACTGGTGCGGATGAGATCATCGTTGAGGCGGCGTGGGGGCTTGGCGAGGCCGTCGTCTCCGGGTCAGTCTCACCGGACAACTACGTCATCGATCCCGAGACGGCCGAACCAACGACCGTCACGGTTGCCGATAAGAAGGTGCAGCACGTGAAAGACCCCGAGACTGGCGAAACGGTCGAGACCGACGTGCCAGAGGAAAAACGAACCGAACGGGTGCTCGCCAACGGCGAAATCGAGCGACTCACTGAACTCGGTCAGCTGGTCGAAACTCATTACGATACGCCCCAGGACGTAGAATGGGCGATCATCGACGGCGAGGTGTTCATGCTCCAGTCACGACCGATTACGACGATCACCGAGTCCGAGACACCCATCGCCGGAGAAGCAACCGATGGTGGTGGCGTCCAACAACAAAAACAGCAGGCCGACGTGCTCGTCAAGGGATTGGGTGCGAGTCCTGGCGTCGCAACGGGACCGGCACAGATCGTCACCAAGCTTGATCAGCTCGATAAGGTTGGTGAAGGCGACATCATCGTCACGGAGATGACGACCCCGGATATGGTGCCAGCGATGAAACGCGCCGATGGCATCATCACCGACGAGGGAGGGATGACGTCACACGCAGCGATTGTCTCCCGCGAACTCGGCGTTCCGGCCGTCGTCGGAGCCACCAGTGCAACAGCGGAAGTTTCTGATGGACAGCTGCTCACCATCGACGGTGATAAAGGGACGGTCGAAGCGGGGAAAACGAAAGAACCGGACCACGACGAGCAGTTTGCTGACGTAAAACCACAGAATCCGGTCAAGCCGATGACCGCGACGGAGGTGAAGGTGAACGTCTCGATTCCGGATGCGGCCCAGCGTGCAGCAGCAACTGGTGCGGACGGTGTCGGGCTGCTCCGGCTTGAGCACATGATCCTCTCGACGAACAAGACCCCTCGAAAATACATCGAGGATCACGGCGTTGATGCCTATATCGAGGAGATCGTCAGCGGCGTTCGCCACGTGGCGGATGAGTTCTACCCACGGCCGGTACGAGTTCGAACGCTCGATGCGCCAACTGACGAGTTCCGCCAGCTCGAAGGCGGCGGTGACGAACCAGACGAACACAATCCGATGCTTGGCTATCGTGGCATTCGTCGGAGTCTCGACCGGACGGAGCTGTTCGAGCACGAACTTGAGGCGTTCCGTCGTCTCTTCGATATGGGCTACGACAACGTCGAGATCATGTTCCCGCTCGTCAACGACGCTGAAGACGTCTATCGGGCGAAATCTCTCATGGAAGACGCCGGGATCGACCCCGATATCAGATCCTGGGGTGTGATGATCGAAACACCAGCCAGCGCGCTCTGTGTCGATGAGATGGCAACTGCTGGGATCAAGTTCGCGTCCTTTGGAACGAACGATCTGACGCAGTATACGCTCGCTGTCGATCGAAACAATGAGAACGTTGCTGGCCGGTTCGACGAACTCCACCCGGCCGTGTTACAGCTCATCGGCGACACGATCGAAACGTGTCGCGAAAACGGCGTCGACACGAGCATCTGTGGGCAGGCCGGCTCGAAGCCACGGATGGTGCAGTATCTCGTCAACACCGGCGTGAGTTCAATTAGCGCCAACATTGACGCCGTCAGGGACGTCCAGCATGAGGTCAAACGCGTCGAACAGAAGCTCTTGCTCGAATCCGTTCGCGAATAAGGGATACTTGCGTCTGCGTACTGGTTGCATCCGTTCGCTATTTGTATTCGTTCACTTGTTTCAGTAATATTTTCATTCGGCGGTGAGAGTACGTTCAGTGTATGGCACAGAGTGGCGGTGGTCCACTGCTGTTGTTTGGGCCAATCAAGCAAGGAAAGGGGTACGCCAGCACGGCAAAAAAATACGGCAAGTACGGCAGATATGGGTTGTTTTTGCCAGGCCGCCACGACATTTTGCTCTCGCTTGGCGTTTCGGTAGTGGTGTTCTCCGTGTTCGTGGCGGTGTACGGGGTTGGGACTATTCTGGGAGCAAAGGACGCAGCACTCTGTACGGGGGCAGTGATCTGGGTGTTTCATCGGAGCATCCAGCTCGTGGTAGTCTACTTCGTGCTGAAGGGGTTCCTCCGGCTGATGCTCTCCGTTTCGGGGTCGGGTTCTCTATCGCTGGACGGTGTGCTCTCGATCGTTGCCGCCCTCGTTCCGATCGGTATTCTCTCGTTGGTTGATATAGTGTATATGGAGGCGGCCAACTGCTTCCTTGGAAATTTCTAGCCCAATTATCAATTCTCACCGTCCGCTCCAGCCGATAGCGAAACGACGTTCGTCTCCCATCCGGAATCCGGAATCACGGCTTCTGCTTCGAGTTCAACGTGCATCCGCTCGTCAGCAAGTGCAGAAACTCCGACCATCGTGCTTGCCGGACGGTGTGTGGATGAAAAGAATTCGTGGCGGCATTCGTGGATTCTGGTTCTCGTTTCCGTGGTGAGTTTCGACTCCACCACGAAAAACCGGGTGACCGTTACGTCGTCGAGCGACCCATCCAGCTCAGTTTTGAGTAGTTTTTCGAGAAATTCGAGTATCGCTCGCGTCTGCGCCGTGATCGTTTCGACCCCTGGGTATGCCAACCCCGAAACGTTCACCGCCCGGTGGTCATCGTGATGTGTAATGACCGCCAGCGAGGAAGCGGTCGTCTCGTAATCACTCCCCGGGAGGTCGGCCAGCTCTGGAGCGAGGATGGTCTTTTTCACGGACAATTGTTACTATAATGGAATAAAAGGGTGACGGAGATAGACACCGATTGCCGGAGAGACCGCGTTCGGGCACGTTGCTGGGGTCGTCCTCCGACAATGATTTTATCTCGTGCAGTGGACATTCCACTGTGCGCGAGTTTCAGGTGGATCCGGCCCGGCTGCACCGATTGACAACGCTCAGCGCCGTGCTCGGTGGCGCTGCCTGGCTGATTTTGGGTGCGCTTGGTATATTCACACGATTCGAGTGGCTGTTGTTGCTTTCTCCGCTGGTCGTCGTGGAGGTGCTCGTTCATCAGCTCGATCGGTCGTTTCAGTCACGCTTTCAGCAGTACGCCTTGCTCGCACAACCCATTGGGGCTACTGCGCTGCTCGTCTCGTTCACACAACCGGCAGGAGTGCGTGGGGCACTTTTGGCGCTCCCCTGGTTTTTCGTCACGCTGCTGGTCGCACTCTGGGGCGTCCAGCGGGTCGGGTATCGTGGCTTCCGGCCGATCGCTGCGCTGGCCGTCGACGCTGGACTGCTCTATCTACCAGTGGGCGGTGGTTGGCTCCTGCTGAGTCGCGCGGGACTCACCCCGCTGGATTTTGGGCCACTGATCGTCTTTTTCACCGCGGTTCATTTTCATTACGCTGGCTTTGCGGTGGCGACACTCGCCGGACTGGCTGGTCGGGCGATTGATTACACTCGATCTCACCGTCGCCGTCTGTGGTACCGATGGAGTACGCTCGCGATCATTATCGGTCCCGGGCTGATCGCCGCCGGAATCACGCTATCGCCGATCGTCGAGATTGTCTCGGTGGTCATTCTGACGGCCGCCATCACGAGCTTCGGTCTGGGTGTACTGGCGTGGCTCGTCCCACGGCGAACACACCCGCTACAACAGCTCTTGCTTGCGATCGGAGCGACTGCCGTCTCGGTGTCAATGGTGTTTGCACTCGTGTTTGGACTGTCCGTCTTTCTTGAGCGCCAGCTCTTCGGGCTGACGATCGAGACAATGGTCCGCCTCCACGGACAGCTCAACGCGATTGGCTTTGCTCTCCTGAGCGCAGTCGGTTGGGCGATCGATCCCCCGCCGACACTCCAGCCCGCAACGGTTTCGCTGAGTGCGCTTTCCTCAAACGGACGTGTTGGGAGCGACTATCTCTCGCGCAACGATCTCGACGGTCCTGGCACGCCGATCGGGCAGCTGCGCTCGCTTGCAGCGTACGAACGCGACGATTTCGATCCGACAGCCGTCGATCCAGCAGTTCGGCGCTTCTACGAACGAACTGCAGAGTACGAACTCGACTACGAGCTGACTTACCACGCAGGCTTTCGACTACTTGCGCAACTCGGTACCCGGCTCACCACCAAAATCGGCCAGCTCGCCCTTCCTGGCCCCGACGCAGGCTCTCACCGGACGAACAGTCGAATCGTCGACGTGAACGATGACGCCGATGGCCGCGATGACGTTCGAGCCTGGATTCGAGAGGATATGACGACCGGCGACGCCGTGTTCGTCGCCGCCTACACCACCGATCTGAGTGGTGATGGAGCGACGATGTCAATCGGGCTCCCACTCCCCTGGAGTACGCTCTCTGCGGTGTTGTGGATGGAGGCGCTCCCGGACAGTGCGGGGCTATCGCTCCGATCTGACGGCCCGACGACCGACACGGGCATGTTCATCCGCACGCCGATCGGGCCACTCCGGCTCCCCATGCATGAGACGTTCCGGATCCGTCCAGCCCCGGACCAATCGATCGAATGCACCGCAGAACACCGAATGTGGCTGTTTGGCCGGCCGTTTCTGACGATCGTCTACGACATTTCAATCGAGTGATATCCGTCCAACCGATCGCCGGCGGAGATACACAGGAAAACTGACGGGATAACGCAATGGATAAAGCCACGAGTTTTATAGAGTAGCCATGCAGCGGGCCGAACCGCAGGATTTTGCTCGTGTTCTCTCATCGATGTGTACGGTTCCCCATCCGGCCGCCCGCGCCGCCGCAGAGCGGTTTCTGGCCACTAATCCTGGCGATCCGGGGACCTACGAAACCGTCGGGAGACTGGAGACCGAAGCGGTCGAACTGCTCGGCGAACTCGCTGGCCATCCGGAGGCCGCTGGCTACATCGCGTCGGGTGGAACGGAGGCGAACATTCAGGCCGTCAGGATCGCTCGAAATCGGGCTCGAAACAAACAGGCAGGCGGACAGCCGAACGTGGTAGTGCCCGAAAGCGCCCATTTCAGCTTCACAAAGGCGGCGGATGTGCTCTCGGTCGAACTCCGTCGTGCGCCGCTTTCTGAGTACAGGGCCGATCTATCGGCGATGGAAACGCTGGTTGATTCGAACACCGTGCTGGTTGTTGGTGTCGCCGGAACGACCGAGTATGGGCGCGTCGATCCAATTCCGGAGATTGCGACGCTCGCCCATGAGTATGGCGCGCTCTGTCACGTCGATGCGGCCTGGGGCGGATTTGTTCTCCCGTTCACCGACCACAACTGGAACTTTGCCGACGCCGAGATCGACACGATGACGATCGATCCACACAAGATGGGCCAGGCGGTCGTGCCTGCGGGTGGCTTGCTCGCCCGCTCAGCTGCGTTGCTTGATCCGCTGGCTATTGACACCCCGTATCTCGAATCCACCTCACAGGTGACCCTCACCGGCACGAGAAGTGGGGCGGGTGTCGCAAGTGCCGTCGCCGCGATGGAGGCGCTCTGGCCGGATGGCTATCGGTCGGCCGCCGAAACCGCTCAGGAAAACGCCGAGTGGCTGGCCGATGAACTCACTGCGCGGGGCGTTTCAGTGGTCTCACCCGAACTCCCGCTCGTGTCGGCGGATCTCCCTGCAGCAACAATCTCTACCCTGCGCGAGGAGGGCTGGCGAATCTCGAAAACTGGTGCTGACGAACTTCGTGTCGTTATGATGCCCCACGTTACTCGATCGATGCTTGAGGCGTTTCTCGACGATCTCGATCAGGTCGCCGGCTGGTGAATGACAACTTATAATCAATAAACTGTGGTGTAAAGCTAAGTGCTCTCACGAGAGAGCCTACAGAGTATGTGGGATCTAGGGCTCGGATCACGTGACTGTGTCACCTGCATCAGCTGTGGGTCGAGGGTCTCCCGGTCGTCTGCGCGCGAGTACGACAAACAGGGTAATCGCTGGAATCGACGGAAGAAATCGTTCGAGCACCTCTGTAAGCCGTGCTACCGAGAGATTGATCACCACTCCCGCGAGCGCCTAGAGCAACTCCTCGTCGCCGTAGAGCAGTCATCGGGCAGTACGAACGCCGAGTTCATTCGGCGCTACTACCAGCTCGTCTCCGAATTTGAAAATCAATCGGTGCAGTTCGACGATCGGTAGTGTCCTCACCGCGAAAGCTAACTATCCCTCTCCTGTACGTTCGGTATGAGCAATCCTCAGGATCAAGCCGCGGCTGGGACGGCCGAAGGCCAGGGGCCGGTCACGATCGACGCTGAGCTGGCACGCCATCTGGAAAACAAACGCGAAGAGCTCTTTGAGAAGTTCGAAATCCGAGATGCGTTCCCCCCCGAAGTCATCGAGGAGGCAACCGAGCGAACGGACACTGTGGGTGCTGAAATCGAGGGGGAAATCGACGAGCGAGTGGACTTACGCGAGAAAACGACGTGGACGACTGATCCCATCGACGCGCAGGATTTCGATGACGCCATCAGCATCGAACGGACGGATGAGGAGTTCATCCTCTGGGTTCATATCGCAGACGTCACCCACTACGTCCATCCCGAAAGCAGTATGTGGAAAGAGGCGATTGAGCGGGGCAACACCGTCTATCTTCCGGCCTACACGATTCATATGCTTCCGCCGGTGCTCGCAGAGACGGTCTGTTCACTCGTTCCCCAGGAGGACCGTCTAGCACACACGGTCGAAATGCATCTCGACCCGGAGACGCTCTCGTACGAAGAGATCGATATCTACAAATCCGTTATCAACAGTGACGAGCGCCTCACCTACAACGAGTGCGAACAGCGTCTCGACGATCCGGACGCGCCGTTGCACGATGAATGTGCACTCGTCTTCGAACTCGCCGATCAGATGCACGAACAGCGGAAGGCCGATGGCTCGCTCGTGTTGAATCCGAGCCGCGATCGCGCACACACTATTATCGAGGAGTGCATGCTCAAGGCGAACAAAGCCGTCACACACGAACTCATGTGGGATCGTGGCGTTGAGGCCATGTATCGCGTTCATCCACAGCCCTCGCCGGACGAATGGGACAAGGCGCTCCGGGAGATCCAGGAGCTCAACGGCGTCTCGATCCCCGGAAGCTCGTGGGATGACCCCAGAAAGGCGGTCAACGCGGCGCTGGAGGCGGCGCCAGACAGACAGCTGAACAAGATTCAGCGCGCGGTGATGCGCGTGATGCCTCGCGCAAAGTATATGAACGATCCATTTGGTGGCCACCACGCGCTCAATTTCGAGATCTACGGCCATTTCACCAGTCCGATCCGACGGCTTTCAGATCTGATCAACCACTGGATCGTGTATACGAACGATGTGCCAGTTGATCTCCTCCAGCTCTGTGATCGGGCCTCCGAAAAACAACAGGCCGCAGAACGCTGTGAACGCGAGTACAAGCAGTTCCTCGAAGAGGTTGGTCTCGATCCGTACGCTGTCAACAACCGCGGGCTTGAGATTCTCGACGACGAAGAAGAAGCGGAGTAGTTGCCCGCAACATTCTCGGCTGCGGGGACCGTATATTGTGGTATGATCACACACGTCGTTCTCTCCCATCCCGACGAACTGAGTGACTGGGGGCGACTACAGATCAACCAGCCCCATTTCAGGGCCTGGTTGCGTCGCTCACACGAGACACTCAGCGAAGGTGACCAGTTCGAAGAGTTCGTCGACACCGGCTGTTGTGGCGGTGCACACTACGTTCCGTTCGTCGTCACGGATGTCCACGGAGATGGCACGCTCACGGAATCGACCACAATCGAATACACGACCCATCCGGCTGCGGATGCAACCGGTGGCTGGGGCGCGACGGAAACGATAGAGTGAGTTGGCAGTCTGTTGCGTTCAGTACATCCCGGCCTGGTCGGCCTGGCGCATCACGTTGATGGCCATTTTTCTGGTGGCTTCATCCACCATCTCGCCGTCGATTTTCACCGCGCCGGATCCCGCGTCGGTTGCGGCCTCGTACTCATCGACGATGCGTTTTGCTCGATCCGCTTCCTCACGGCTTGGAGCAAACACTTCGTTTGCCGGCTCGATCTGGCTTGGATGGATTGCCCACTTGCCGTCACAGCCGAGGCGAGCCGCGTTCTGACAGGATTTGTTAAATCCGGCCGCGTTGTCGATGTCGGAGTATGGCCCGTCGATCACCTGCATTCCGTGTGATTTGGCGACGTGTGCGATTCGTGAGAGCTGATACTGCCAGTAGTGGCCCGGATAGCCCTCGCCCGAGCCGATCGTCAGCCCGGCCGCATCCACGCTTGCGGTGTAATCGCCGGGGCCGAACACCAGCGACTCGATGCGGTCCGAGGCCTCTGCGACCGACTCGATCTTCGTCATTCCCTCGGCGTGTTCGATCTGACACTGGAGTCCGATCTCACCC
This sequence comes from Halobacteriales archaeon YIM A00013, assembly GCA_025041195.1. GTDB lineage: Archaea > Halobacteriota > Halobacteria > Halobacteriales > Haloarculaceae > Halocatena. Next base: position 2,170,217 of record JAKCFM010000001.1, on the reverse strand, counting down.
ACGGGGAGGCCGTTGTTCTCTTCGACGGCCGTCAACAGGTTGTCGACGGAGGCGACCACACCGGGGTTGTTCGCCATCGGCACCATGATCGTGTCGACGAACTCGCCGGCCTGTCCGATGACCTCGACGATGTCGTCATACCACCACTTGGTGTCCGTGCCGTTCATCCGGTAGCATGGGAGCGTCTCCGACCAGTCGTTCTCGATCAGTCCCTCGATGACGTTTGCACGCGAATCGACCTTCTTGTTCGGTGCCACGGAGTCTTCTAGATCCAGAAACGCCTCATCAGCCCCCGAGGTGGGCGCTTTCGCGATGAATTCTGGATTGCTTGCGGGCACGGCGAGCTGCGAGCGACGGAGTTTGATCTCGTCTGTCATTGTCGCGCTACTCAGTCGTCGTCCGAGGAGATCGGATCGGATTTCTCCTCACTGAATCCTTCGGAGGCCTCCATTCGGGCTTTGGCCTCTGGGTCGAACTCTGCCTCGATCTCCTGATACCGGCTCACGAACGAGAGCTCGTGGTGGCTCTCGGTTTCGTGACCGAGATATTTGCCCTCAAGGTCGAACTGGGCCTCCTCGTCGTTTTCGGCAATGTTGGCGAAGTCTTCGTACACCGAGTGGGCCCCCGAGTGCAGGCCGTACAGGGTGATGAAGATGTAGTTGTAGCCCAGATCGCCGAGCTCCTGGAACGTGAGCGGATCTTCTTCCTCTGACCAGGCGAAACTCGACGAGTAGTTGAAGGCGAGCTTCAGGTCTGGGTGGGTCTCGTGAATCGTTTCGGCGTAGTTCACCGCGTCCTCACGCGATGGATCTGGCATCTCCGGCCAGACGAGATCAACACCGGCGTCGGCGTAGATCCGACCGCGCTCTAGGTGTTCGTCCCAGTCACCGTTTGCCGATCCGTACGCGTCCGTCCGTGCAATGACCACCGTGTCGTCGGATTGTTTGGCGTCGACGGCGGCCGAGAATCGGGACCGGGCATCTTCACGCGAGATGATCTGCTTGCCCGCGATGTGTCCACACCGCTTTGGCGTGGTCTGGTCCTCGATGTGGACGGCAGCCACACCGGCCTTCTCGTACTCACGGACGGCCCGTCGGACGTTGTGCACGCCACCGTAGCCCGTGTCACAGTCGGCAATGACCGGCAGATTCGTCGCCTCGACGATCCGCTTTGCGTTCTCAACCATCTCAGTCATCGTCACCATCTCCAGGTCCGGGAATCCAAACTGTCCCAGCACCGTGGAGTAGCCGCTCATGTACGCGGCGTCGAGCCCGGCCATTTCGGCCAATCGGGCGTCGAGCGCGTGGTACAGACCCGGCGCGAACACGTAGTCCTCCGAGTTCAACAGATCGCGGAACTCACGTCCCGCCACGTTGTCAACGTCCCGAATGCTTGCCTCTCTATCGTTCACGAGCTGTTCGACCTTGTCCTCTCCTGTATCCTTGGTCATGGTTACCTGATCCGGAGTTCTCCCGCCGGATCACCGGGGCCATCGTACCGTTGTGCGCGTTCATCGATGCCATTGCAGCAGTAAAAACTGTTATGATTTATAATGATAATATTCTTTAATGGCTTTGGAGCCTCAATATGCAGTGATAGGATTAAAGGGAGTGTGAGTATCTAGCAGGCGACCGACCGAGGATAATCGCAAGCGGGCAGTCGAATCACCTGTATCAGAATTCTGGAATGAGCGTGAAATCAGCAAGGAAGGGGGTGGTTTCTGTTCGTTGTTCTATGCGGTGGGGAACCCTCCCACAGGCCGTCTGGATGCACCCCGACTCATATCGAGTTGTGGTTCAGAGCAATCGATACGCGCCGTCGGTGACGGTCAGTTCGCCGTTTTGGCGAAGTTTCTCAAGAATTGACGCGGCGGCGTCCGTAGGAACTCCGTTTTCGGTGGCGTGTTCGATGATTGCCTCGCGGGTCGGTTGCTCCAGCGACCGGATCGCGTTTTTGACCCGCTCGGTTCGATTTCCTGATCCGCTCTCGGTACGGGCTGTGGCTGGGGTTGGAGACGTGTTTCCCCCTCCAGCGAGCTGTCGATACGCTTTTGCTGCGAGTCCGGCGTCTTCGATCTCCGTTTCAAGCGCCGCAAAGGAATCGACGGATTCGAACGCGTCGGCGTGACCGGACCGATCTGCGAGCAACCGGCCGCGGATCTCTCTGGCTTCATCGGCGTTGTCGGATTGGTAGATCACCCTGAGATCTTCGAACGTGAGTCGCTTCCGACATCGTGGACAGCCCGTCGTTTCTGGGCGGTCGGCAACGACCGTGATCGCTTCACATTCGGGGCAGCCGACGACGCTGTACATGATTGTTGGTAGCGTAAGGGTGGATATAAACGGTTCCCCATCGTGCCATCCATGGCCGCAAACGGGTGCATAAAATCAAAAGATATACAGCAACAACTGGTGACGAACTGCATGTATGTCTAGACGATGGAAATTGGTCCTCGGGGTGGTGGTGCTCGTCTCAGTTGCTGGCTGTTCGTCGATGAATCCACTTTCCTCCGGCCCGGAGTATCCTGACGGCTACAACGAGTCCGGCATCACTGATCCACAGACGGCGGCGTCGGATCACTACCAGGTGCTCAACAATTCGGATAGCTTCACGATGGAGATAACCTTTGGTGGCCTACCGAATCGAACCTCCGTTGAGATGACCTCACAGTTCGATATGGCGAACGAACGGGGGCTCAGCACGGCGGCCGTCGAGCGTGATGACTCACAGGTACTCGCGTACGAGGAGTACCAGAACGGGTCGACGCTGTACGAGAAGGCCTCGCTCGGGATTTTTGGCACCCAGTACAACACCTCCGAACGCTCGTTCGACCGGCTGGTGGCAAACAACACGAACACGACCGACATGAAAGAGTGGATGGAGTCACTGAATGTGACGGCAACCGACACCAGAGATATCGATGGAACGACGTACCGGGAGTTCAACGTGACGAGCTACGATGATTCCGGCGAAATTATGCCCCAGAACCTCACCGGTGACGTGCCGGACACCACGCTCAAAAACGGGACGATGCTTGTCTCGCCCGACGGCGTGGTTCGGTCACTGCGGCTCCAGTTTAGCTACGATGGCGGTGACCAGCAGGCCGAAGTAACGTATCGAATCTCAAAAGTCGGTAATACCACTGTGTCGCCACCGGAGTGGCTTGAAGAAGCGAAATCGTCGACCTCGAACTGATCGATCAGCCCTGTCAAAAATTTTCGCAGTAATCAACCGTGAGCCGTATCGACCGTTTAGGCCAGGTCGTGGATCGTTTCGGCAACTTTTCCAGCGAAGTCGCTGGTCGAAAGCTTTGTGCCGCCGCTGATCTGGCGTTCGATGTCGTAGGTGACCTGTTTTGCGGAGATCGTCTCTTCGAGCGCGTCGCGGACGAGTTCTGCGGCGTCGTGCCAGCCCAAATATTCGAGCATGATGCGGCCCGAGAGGATCATTGCCGACGGATTGACTTTGTCCTGTCCGGCGTATTTCGGGGCACTTCCGTGGACCGGTTCGGCGAGGAACAGGCCATCGCCGATGTTTGCACCAGGGGCGATGCCGAGGCCGCCAATCTGTGCACCACACGCATCCGAGAGGTAATCGCCGTTGAGGTTCGGGAGTGCAAGCACATCGTACTGTGACGTGCGCGTGAGCACCTGCTGGAGCATGTTGTCTGCAATGCGGTCATTGACAACGACGGCGTCCTCTGGTGGTTCGCCGTCGCGCTCTTCCCAGAGCGTATCCTCGGTGATGACCTCATCGCCGTACTCCTCTTCTGCAACCTCATAGCCCCAGTCACGGAACGCACCTTCGGTGAACTTCATGATGTTGCCCTTGTGGACAAGCGTCACCGAATCGCGGTCGTGTTCGAGTGCGTAGTCGATCGCCTTGCGGACGAGTCGTTTGGTTCCGAACTCGCTGATTGGTTTGATGCCAATGCCGATTGGGCCATCATGCATCGTATCGTCGTAGCCCATCTCGGATTCGACGAACTCTCGGACTTTTTTGACGCCCTCGGAGCCAGATTCCCACTCAATACCGGCGTAAACGTCCTCAGTGTTCTCACGGAACGTCACCATATCCATCTGCTCTGGACGCGAGACTGGTGACGGAACGCCATCCAGATGGAACGTTGGCCGCATATTCGTGTACAGGTCGAGCTTCTTGCGAAGCGCGACATTGAGACTCCGAAAGCCAGCGCCGACCGGCGTCGTCAGTGGCCCTTTGATCGAGACCGTGAACTCATTCATCGCCTCAACCGTGTCGGCTGGGAGGTTCTCGTCGTATTTCTCACGTGCCGACTCGCCGGCGTACAGACGCATCCAATGAATCTTACGGCCGGTCGCCTCGGCAGCGGCCTGCAGGACCGTCTGGGCTGCGGGTCCGACATCGCTTCCGATGCCATCGCCGTAAATGATTGGAATAATTGGGTTGTCAGGAACATCGAGCTCGTCGGTCGCCGGGTCTACGACCTCGATGGGTGCACCGTCCTCTGGAACTTCAACTCTATCGTAACCGGAAGCCATACCAAAAGTTCCGTCGTCAGGCTAAAAATTCTGCCGTTATTCCCTTGTAATTGTGAATGAATGATGAGGATGGACTTTTCTGAGCGGCGAAATCAACGGAATCAGCCTCTCTCCTGGGTCGACCGTGCGACTCCGCTTCGTTGTGCGATCTGCCACAGCGGACACATTCACGAAATTTTTTGTGGCGGGGCGGTGCTGTGGTTCCCACACTCTGAAGGATGTCGGTTGACTCGATCGGACACCGACCTAGCGAATGAGCGCCCGACGGATGGCGCCCACGAGCGATTCTGGGACGTATCTGGCCGATTCGAGCGAATCGATGGCCGCTCGTAGCGCGTCGTGATTTCCAACGAGAACGTCCGATTCCCCCAATGAGAGCACGGTGGCGTCGGTTTCTCGGATGGTCTGGCGCAATCCCCTGCGTGAGTCGTCGGTCAGTCCCGCAAGTTGGAAGCAGTACTGGGCGGTGTCAGAAAGCGTTCCGTGCTCGACACCCGCCCGTGATTCGAACCGTTCTAGCGCACGGCGTGAGAGCTGTTGGAGTTCGACGATGCGTGGATCATCGGCTTCGACGCGTTCTGACCGGAGTTCGTGAGCGACTGCGACGACGTCAACAGTTTCAGGCACGTCATGCGTTCGAATGATGTCGACGCCGCGGTCAACTTCGAGTGTCGCAGCCGCGAGACTGACGAACAGCTGCTGTTCGTTGTCGAGTTTTCCGGCAAGCGTGCCGAGAAAGTCCTCACGATTTGTCGCCGTGAGCAACGGTCGGCCAAACGCCCGAAACTCCCGCAGTCGGCGGAACATCTCCCAGTTATCCTCGTCGGTTCGCCCATCATACCAGCCACCAAACGCCGGATCGAGAATTGTCTTCTCGGTGAAGCCCCCCCGTTCGAGGGCCTCAAACACGTCATCGATCGTTTTGAGATGCCCTGGCAGTTTGACTGATGGCGGACTCGCCATTTTCACCACCGGCGCGTCGTGTGCGTCACAGACGCTGCGCATTTCGGGGTCCGCAAACCCACACACGTCGTTCACCAGATCGAAACCACCAGCAAGTGCCCGATCAGCCACCTCGCTGTAGCGCGTTTCGATCGAAAATGCGGCCGCATCGTGACCGATCTGATCGAGCACCTCCAATGCGTTTGCGAGCCGATCGAGTTCGACTGCCACCGGCTGCCAGTCGTTTTTCGGATTGGCCGACTGTAAGCCGATATCGACGATGTCAGCGCCGTTGTCGATGAGCGATTCCTGTGCCAGTGTAGCTGCGTCGGCCGACGCCGCCGCAACGTTTGGTGCCCAGTTCGATTCGACCGACATGTTCAACACCCCCATAACCCGTGGCTGGTGGCCTGTACCTACAGTAAAATCGTCAATATCGACGGTTCGCATGTGTGCTGACAGGGGAATGCACACTAAAACCGCTCTGGTGATCTCGCGTTGCGTGAACCCAAGTAGAAATTTTTTAGTTGAAATGGAAACAAATCGATGTAACCCGTGTCTCTCTCAGAGCGATCTCCTACTGTTGGCGTTGTGATCCCTGCCTTCGACCCGAATTACGAGTTGCTGTCGTCGTACGTGCAGGATCTTCAGGCCGGGGTGGCCGACGTGGTTCACGTTGAGCTTGACGCCCCAGATGGGCCACCGGCGGGAGTACTCAACGCGCCTGACAGTCACACCGTCGTTCGGAACCGTCGGGGGAAGGGACAGGCTATCACGAATGGGTTTGACTCGTTGGAGACGGACATTCTGGCGTTTGCGGACGCAGATGGAGCGACCCCATCGGCATCGATTGACGCCGTGGTGGCGCCGGTTCGCGACGGCTCGGTTGAGCTATCGATCGGCTCTCGCCGACACCCAGCAGCAACGATCGAATCGCATCAGACGCGTTTCCGTCGACGGCTGGGTGACTCATTCGCCTGGCTTGCCCGTCAGCTGTTGCCAATCAGTGTTTACGATTACCAGTGTGGCGCCAAGGCGCTGACTGCGGACGCGTGGGAGCGAATTCGGCCGTCGATCACGGAAACCGGCTTCGCGTGGGACCTTGAGCTGCTTGGACTGGCGGGATACCTCGGCATAACTCATCGTGAGGTGCCAGTTCGCTGGAACGACCAGCCCGGCTCGACGGTCGATCCACTGGGTGCCACCTATGAGATGGGAACGGCGCTGTTTGCAATCCGGCGCCGACTCAACACGATCGATGACTCTGTGGCTGACGATGAACCGATCGAATCGAACGTTTCGCCGACGGATTCGACGGGCGGTGACTGACTGTGGGTCGGTTTGGACCGCTGCTTTCGGTCCGGCGGATTGGACAGTTCGTTTCCGTTGGCGTCGTCGGTGCGCTCGCCGAGACAGCCGTCGTGCTGGTTGTTACCACGCTGGGTGGACTCGCGCCCCTCCTCGCGAAAGGGCTTGGTGCGGAGCTGTCGATTTCGCTCATGTTTCTGTTGAACGATCGGATCACGTTCGCCAGCGATGCCCCCTCGTCACCGCTTGCCGTCTGTCGTCGGTGGTGTCGATCGCATCTCGTCAGAATCGGTGGGCTCTCGGTCGCGTTCGTGATCCTCTGGGTACTCACGACGAAGACGACGATCACCGTCGTCGTGAACGGTGCTGATCTCTGGCCGACGATCGCGAATCTGATCGGCATCGGCTGTAGTCTCGTGTTGAACTACTGTGCCGAAAGCATCTACACGTGGAACGTGACGGACTCGAATCCTGGATAACCAGTTCTCGTCCACCTATTGTCACGATGTCGTACCGTATACACAAAACCGGTTATTGACTAATTGACTCCGGTGTAGCTAGGTGAAGACACCGATCAACTAATTCAAAAACCATCACACGACGTAAATGCAGTAGATGGAAGTGACAGCCTAGGCCGGGATTTGAACCCGGGCTCTCGTCCTTACCAAGGACGCGCTTTACCGCTAAGCTACCCAGGCAGGCTGTGTTCTGCGTCCGTACACACAGTTATTCGTGATCTGTCTTTAGGCGTTTCGATTCACGAATCCACGGACGCGCCGGCGACCGATTGGGTCAGCCGATCGGCAACGCCGTTCGAGAGAAACGTATCCGGGGCGGGAAAGCCGGAGCCATCACAGGAGTCGACGAGATCAGCGGCGATGCGTTGGAGATCCGCATGCATTCCAGCCGATTGTACCTCATCGACGACGGTCGTCCCAGTGATCAGGGCGAGTTCGAGCACGTCGCGTTTGAGCGCGCGCTCTGTTGCTTCTGGCGTCGTGTGCTCTGCGTCGAACGCGTCGGCTTCATTCTGGCCAAACGATCGGACGACATCAACGGCAGCGGTGCCGGCACTGGTGTGCGAAAGCAACGAAAACCCGCGTGCCACCAGCACGTCGGCCACCAGAATCTCCATATTTCCTCGCTCTCGATGGGTATCGGTCAGCCACGGCTCCGTATGAGCCAGTTCTTTCGTGAGGCGGAGTCCGTTATAGATCAACTGCACGCCCGCGGCCGGTCGCTCATGATCGCCATCGGGATTCGAACAGAGACGTGCGGTGAGCAACGCCACTACACCGGGCGTCAACGAGGTTGAATCAATGAAGCCCAGCAGGGAACTCCGGAGGCGCTCGGGCTCGACATCCTCAACCGTCGCCCTCGCGGCGCTACGCACAGCAGCGGCTTCGTCCATCAGCGAAAATTTGATTCGCAATGGGCAAAGACCTTTGGACTCACGTTCAGACGTGATTCAGACGGACGACGACGGACCAGTCAGGACGGTTACGCTCTGTCGAGAAGAGAAACGAAACGCACTCACACCCGCTGCACTTGAGTCGCTCGCTGATGCGATCACGGAATCCCCGCTGCCAGTCGTTCGACTCCGTGGTGCTGGGTCGGCATTTTCCGCGGGCGCCGATTTCGAGACGATTCAGACGCTCGCCAGTGCGGCCGCGGCGGGTGACACCGAGCCGGCCTACCAGTTCGCCAGAGCGGGGCAACAGCTCTGTGCGGCGATCGAACGGAGCGACACGATCATAGTCTGTACGATCGATGGCCCCGCACGCGGTGGTGGCATGGAACTCGCCCTGGCGTGTGATCTTCGGGTTGGAACTCCAAGAGCAACGTTTGGCGAACCGGGCGTCAAATTCGGGCTGTTTGGCGCCTGGGGTGGTACACAGAGACTCATCGAACTCGTCGGCCAGACACAGGCGTTCGATCTGGCGCTCTCTGGCCGCACTATCGGGGCCGAGGCGGCGCGCTCGATTGGACTCCTCTCCCGTGTCACCGACGATCCAGCAGCCGTCGTTGCAGAAATTGGCGCCCATGATCGGGCGACGCTCGAACACATCTATTCGTTGCTCGCCCATTCACGACCGACTGATCGCTCACGACAGCACGAGCGTGAAGCGAACGCGTTCGCGTCACTTGTTGCAGAGCACGCAAGCTCGCTTGGGCAACTGCATCGCTAGAGATCGAGTGGCTCGGGCGCGGCTGGAAGCACCCGTTTGTGCGCACTAGAGTGATAGAGCTCGCGAACCCGATCAACAGCGGCGGCTTCGATACCCAGCGTTTCGACGGTGGCGCGTCGAGTGAGGGGCCCGTCGATATGAAGCGCGAGCACCGCATCCAGCAGGTCATAACTCACGCCCATCTCCTGGGCGTCAGTCTGGCCGTGCCACATCTCAGCGCTTGGTGGCTTTTCGATCAGTTCGTCGGCGACACCGACATGGGCCCCAAGCTGGCGAACCTGCTGCTTGTAGAGATTGCCAATTGGGTTGCAGTCAACCGCCTGATCGCCGTATTTCGTGAAATATCCCGTCAACGCCTCACTTCGGTTGCCCGTTCCGAGCACGATTTTGTTCTCGGTGTTCGCAACGAAGTAGTTCAGCACCGCACGCGCCCGCACGCGAACGTTCCCCGCAGGCGTCTGCTCGTCTTTCCCTGCCGGATACGCATCGAAAAACGAAGAGACGATGGGGCCGATTTCGATCACATCGTACTCGATGCCGAGTCCGGAGGCGAGTTGTTCTGCATCGCTCATGCTCTCGTCGGGGTTCACGGCGCTTGGCAGGACGAGCCCGTGGATCCGTTCTGGACCGAGTGCCTTCGCCCCAAGCGTGGCCGTGAGAGAGCTGTCGATTCCACCGGACAGTCCGATTACAGCCCCATCTGCGTTGGCCGATTCGACGACGGACTCGATGAAGCCGATGATTTGATCCCTGTGTGCGTCGAGCTCATCGCGTGACAGAGACAGTTCGATCGGTCGGTCACCCTCAGGAAGCGTCATAATGTCGGCCATGCTCCGATTGTACGGCGTCGGTGACTAATAGTCCAGCGTCTGACTACGATACCTGAACAATCAGACGGTTTATGGGTGTGTGTCTGCCAGATTCTACGGTCGCTCTGCTGCTGATTATCGACTTCAAACGGCAGGGGTGAACGCGCCAGCAAAACAGTGCCAAAAGGTGTAACTTCCCAAAATCTTTTTATATAATATGTTTATTCTTAGGATGTCATGTCGTTTGGAACATCACTGATTGAGAACGACGGTCACCGAGCTGGGGTGGTTTTTCTCCTCGCGTTTGCTGGGGTACTCGCTTTCTGTCTTACCAGTAGCGTTACGGTGATTAGCAGCGTTCTCTACGCAGCCACGGTGGGGGTAGTTATCGCTGTTGCGAGTCTGGTGTGATGGTGGGTGGACGCTTCACACCGGTCTGGCGCCTGGTGAGTCGCTACGTTCAAGTGGGAGGGGCAATGACTGGCAAATGAATACGTCCGCGCGCTGGTGGTCTAGTGGTAGGACATGAGCTTCCCAAGCTCATAGCCCGGGTTCAATTCCCGGCCAGCGCAGTGAGGAGCGAGTTTTCGGAAGTAAACTGGTCACGCAAAGTTCACACCAACAGTCGTTTCTCTTTGAGCGGCCCGCTCACTGGTGCTGACAGTGTCCGTTTTCAAAAAATGTGTGCTCCCCCACGTAGGGGGTGGTGACTGATGGGTAGTACCGACTATCCTGCTCAGTCAGCAGGGAGCCTCTTCGTCACTAGAGTCATCGTCCGACTCGGTATCGTCTGCCGCATCGTCTGATCCGTCGTCGGTCGTGTCGTCCGAATCGTCACCTGCGCCATCACTGTCGTCGTCTGCCGACTCGTCGTCGCTGTCATCATCAGTTGGTTCATCCGTCGGAGTGTCCGTTGGTTCGTCCGTCGGGGTATCCGTTGGTTCATCCGTCGGGGTGTCCGTTGGTTCATCCGTCGGGGTATCCGTTGGTTCATCCGTCGGAGTGTCCGTTGGTTCGTCCGTCGGGGTGTCCGTTGGTTCATCCGTCGGAGTGTCCGTTGGTTCATCCGTCGGAGTGTCCGTTGGTTCATCCGTCGGGGTATCCGTTGGTTCGTCCGTCGGGGTGTCCGTTGGTTCGTCCGTCGGGGTGTCCGTTGGTTCGTCCGTCGGGGTATCATCTGCACCGTCGTCCGAATCATCATCTGCCGACCTGAAATCGAAGTTCACAGAATACTGCGTCCCTTCGATTGTCGCAATCTGCACGTAATACGTCCCCGCCTTGGTGGCGCGGTACGCGTTGTCGACCCCGTTACCCAGCCCGGAGCCTTCCTCGACGAACAGTTCGTTCGAACCAGTATCGGAAATCACATTCCCGATAACGGTTGCCTGGGAATCATCTTCGATAACCAACGTCCCAGGTCCATCTACTGAAATCTCATACCAGTCACCATACTCCGCTGCATTATCCGCTGATAATTCTTCAAGACTATCGATGCCCTCGACCGATCCACTCACCGAATCAGACGGTGAGATGGAGTCCTCGATAGAGGGAGGCGATAACCGCTCCTGAATTGGGTTTGCCTGTGCGTGGTGTGGAACCGTCCACACCATACCTGTAACTACGCCTACTGCTACGACGAATGTAACAATAGACAGCAGTCTAGGGTGATGTGAGGACATCAAAATAGACAATAAACGATTATGTCTTAAACATATCTTTTGATTACTTACTATATTGACATAAAAAATACGACATGGCAGGTGTATCCGTCTATGCGCACTGATCACAATCCCGCCGGTCACGAAAACACGTTGATATGTAACGAACGCTGAAATCGATACAATCAGCGCGCCGTCACCGCTCAAAATCAATCCAGATGGATACACTCAAATATAGCTAACATTTTGACCCAATACGTTCATTCAAACCAGTTAGTCTCCTTGAGACGAAACTAATTTTTGTTAATGTGTAGTTTACCTATGAATCGATTTTTCGAGCAACGCTTGAGCAAATTGCTCAGGTGGTGAGTGAACAAACCACACTCCACACTACAAATGAACAAATCCAATGAGAGGTAAATAATAATGGTATTATAAGTAGGTGGCTTGTAATGTTGAGCAGTGTGAGCTGAACAATACCGCTCTGACAGCGAACGGCTGTACACCGTCGGCCAGCAGTGAGCTGGATTCCGGGTGAGAAACGCATCTCACGCTGGCCAGGTGTGATCCGGCTGGCAATACCGTTCGTCAGTATCGTTCCCGTGCTGGGCGGCGCAGACGGGGAGGATATGGCGATTGGGGCTATGCGAACGGCCTCCCACCGATCACATCTGTCGTGACGGTCTGTAGAACGATAGGATAGCACACAGAGGCATCTACAACGAACCGATGAAACACGTTCACCAATGAACACAACAGGGCATTTCCGAGCAGCAGAGCATCACACCGTTCGAATACCGCGACACAGCGTTGGTGATCACGATGAGTGACGGACTCGTCGTCGAAGCAGAGGGTCACACCGAGCGTGACCGCCACTGCACCAACTGTGATCGAGGATTCGTTCCACAACAGGCTCACCGCATCGAACGCCAGGAAACGACCGCGACGTACACCTGTCCATGGTGTAAACAGACGGTCGTCGCAGATCCCCCACGGGAACCGGTCGAACGGCCACCGTCGATCGTCACGCATTCGATCGTAACGGATGATGACGGTCGCACTATCGCACGGCTGTTCTTCGAGGGAGGATCGTGGCTACAGTTCAGTGAGACTGGCGAAGGTTGGGTGCGTGAAGAAATGTTTGACGCTGAAGGCGTCAAAATCGAGTCGTTCGCTGCAGATTTCAACCATGACGCGTGTGATACGCCAGAGGCGTATTGTCACCAGGAACTCGTTCGGTACGATACGTTCACGATTGCGGGGTTGAAAATCCAACGACCCCACGTTGCAACAGTGCTGCTCTAAGCGGCAGAGACGCATAATTCTTCAATTTTGACCAGCGAGGACGTTTTTGCCTGATATTAGTATATGTACGAAAATAGTTCCGGAACTATTTTACAATATGGCTGTGAGTACAGTATCGAGCAGGAGACGTTCCCCCCTCTCTTGCTCATTTGCGCCCACCGATCCCGTTGGTGGGAACTCGGTCCTCGAAAAGATAGCTGCTACTCCCCGTGTCAGACGGCACTATCCGGTAGTATTCATGGTTTACGCAGCGATATCCGACTCATTTTATGAGCGATTGGCTCGAAACCTGAGGATTGCATCATCAGTTGCGGATGGATTTCCACGGCCGTCTCGGTTCGACGTCGTGACACAGAGCTGTTGATTCGGTCCCATAAACGGCGTCCGGAGCCGGCCGAACTCTCCTTCAAAAAGTGGCTCATTATTAACGATTGAATCGTTATCAAGACGTATTTGCCGCAGGTGTTCGCCGGCAAGCGTGCCCAGGAACAGATCACCTTGCCATGCGTCTACGGGGCCGTCGTAAAACGTGCCACCGCCAGGGGCGATAATATCGGAAAACGTGACGACTGGATCGACGAACTCCGAACGGTCGCTTTCGCCAGTCGTCTCCGGCCAGCCGTAGTTTCCACCCGCAGTGAGTCGGTTGACCTCATCGTCTTCATCAGGGCCGTGTTCGATCGTATACAGGACACCGTCTCGTTGGGCAAGCCCCTCTGGATTCCGATGCCCGTAGGTGAACACCGCGTTGTCGAATGGATTGTCCGGATGTGGCGCTCCATCGAGTGTCAACCGGAGAATTTTGCCGTTCAGTTGATCCGGATTCTGGGCTCCCCCGCCGTCACTTGCGTCACCGGTGGTTACAAACAGCGCATCGTCGTGGATGAACAGCCGTCCGCCATCGTGAATCGATCCACCAGGAATGCCATCGAAGAGGACGGTCCATGACCAGTCAGCAGCGACATCATGTCGGAGAACCCTGTTCGCTCGGCCCGAGTCCGTCGCATAGGTCTGATACGAGTAGACAACGTTCGCATTGGTTGGGTGCGCTGCGAGGCCCAAGAGTCCCCCTTCACCGCCGGTTCTGGTGGAATCTTCCAGGTTGGCAACCTCTGTGGCGGTTCCATCTGTAATTCGCTGAATACGACCGGGTCGTTCGGTGACGAAAATGGTCTCCTCGCGAAGCGTGACTCCCCACGGAACGACGAGTCCGTCGACGACCGTCTCGACACTGATTTCGGATGTGTCGTCGGTGCCATCTGTGGGCGTCGGTTGGTCATCGTCGGTAGTCTGACAGCCGACGCTCGCGAGTACCGGGATCGTTGCGACCGTCGCACAGAACGTTCGTCGGTTCATCACTGGGTGTTCATAGCCAGTACAGGAAGTTATTCGGTCGGTGGCGTCCGCGTCCGTCCGAACTCATCGAATACCGTCACGTCATCCGGGACGGAAGAGGGAATCACCCGCTCGTCGCGGTTGTCGATCATCTCTCCGACGGGCTTTGCCGTTTCCTCCCAGCCGGGTTTGATGCGGATGGATTTTGCGGGCGTTCCGGCCGCGATGTGATGGTCGGGAATGTCGCGCTGGGCGATCGACTTCGCGGCGAGAATGCTGTTCTCTCCGATGCGAACGCCTGCTCGGACCATCGAATCGTAGGTGATTCTTGCGTCATTCTCGATGATCGTGTGGTAGTTTTCCACGTCCGTCTGATCAATCACATCGTGGTCGTGTGAGTAAACGTGTGCGTCATCCGAGATGCTCACGCGATCGCCGATCGTGAGCTTTCCCCGGTCGTCGAGATGCACATCGTCGTGGATGACCGTGTTGTCTCCGATGGTGATGTTGTGGCCATAGGAGAACGTTACATCCTTGAAGATCCGAACGTCCTCGCCTACGTCGGCGAACAGATGCCGAGCCAACATCCGCCGGAATCTGAGCGCAAACTCGATGTTGTCTGCCATCGGTGTCGCGTCGAATTGGCGCCAGAGCCACTGCAGATGCTTCGAGCGTTGGAAGGTCGCTTCGTCTTTTTCAGCGTAATACTCGCTTTCGAGCGTCGAGTTACACGGGTCATATCCCTGGAGCCGTACACGGGTTGCAGGCGATATCGACTCTCCGCTTTGCCACCGTTCGTACGCGTCGCGATCACCGTACAGATCGATCAACACGTCCTCGACGACATCACAGGTGTCCTCCGAGCCGGCCAACCGTTCGTCAACCTCCGCGATGAAGGTTCGCAACCCCTCTTCTGCGCCGATCGGTAGCGACACGTGACGTTTCGTCATGACAACGTGTTCGGCGTGCGACGGCATAGAAGTTTCCGTCGGCGTACCATTTGGGCGCGCCCTGCAATATTCCCTTCGACGGACACGATACCGGGCTGGATAAGTGCGCCTGGGTCCAATTGCGAGTATGCACTACCGAACGCTCGGAAAGAGCGCCGTCGAAGTCAGCGAAGTCGGCTTCGGGGCGTGGGTCGTGGGAACGGACTGGTGGGGCGATCGGACGCGTGAGCAGGCGGTCGAGATGGTTCAGCACGCCGTCGACCAGGACATTACGTTCTTCGACACGGGCGACGTGTACGGACACGGCAACAGCGAGGAGCTGCTCGGTGCAGCCCTGGGGGAGGTTCGCAATGAAATCACCCTCGGTACGAAAATCGGCTACGACTTCTATAACAATCCACAGGCTGGTCACGGTGAACTCCCAAAGGACTGCTCTCCAGAGTATCTCCGCACGGCCTTCGACCGATCGCTCGATCGACTCGGCGTTGACCACGTCGAACTGCTACAGTTGCATAACGCGAACGTTGGGGAAATAACGCCTGCCGTCCTTGAGACGCTGGATACGCTCCGCGAAGAGGGACGGGTTGACGCGATTGGTCTCGCGTTGGGTCCATCGATTGGCTGGCTTGCTGAGGGCGAATTCGCCGTCACAGAGGAGTTCGACGCGGTTCAAACCGTCTTCAACGTGTTCGAACAGGTTCCTGGTCAGCATTTCATCGACGAGATTCGCAAGCAAGCCACCGAAACGAGTCTGATCGCGCGCGTGCCACACTCGTCGGGGCTGCTCAACGAACAGGTTACCCCAACAACAGAGCTTGCGGAGGGTGACCACCGCGCGTATCGCCCAGACGCGTGGTACGAGACCGGCTGGGAGAAAGTCGATTCGCTCAGATTCTTAGAGCGCGACGGCGAGCGCACCATGGGCCAGGCGGCAATCCAGTGGCTCTTGAGTCACGACGAAGTCGCCACCGTCACACCGACGTTCCGGACGACAGACGACATCGACGAGTGGGCGGCTGCCTCCGAAACGCCACCGCTCAGTCCCGAAGAGACCGAACGCGTTCGCGGACTCGTCGAAGCAAACTTCCATATCGACCGCGACGACGGGATGGACAGCCTCCGCTCGTCGGTCGACGGTGATGATCTCGTGGACGTAGAGAAAGGCTACGCTGGTAACTGATCGCTTTTTTACGCTTCGCACGAAGAACGTTTGTGACCCGACAACGCGTTTCGAGCGGCACTGCGTGGGAATCGGCCGTTGGCTATTCGCGAGCAACTCGCGTTGGTGATGTGGTGCACGTGGCAGGAACGACCGCAACGGATGCGGATGGCGAGCCGATTGACGGCGGTCCGTACGAACAGACGATCCGCTGTCTCGAACGGATCGAGCACGCACTCACGGAAGCTGGTGCATCGATCGAGGACGTCACCCGGACCCGCCTGTTCGTTACGGATATCGACGACTGGGAAGCGATTGGCCGGGCGCACGCGGCTGTGTTCGAATCGATTCGGCCGGCGGCGACGATGGTCGAAGTAGACCGACTGATCGATCCGTCGCTCTGTGTGGAAATCGAAGCGGACGCAATCTGTGAGTAGCTCACTCGACGGAGTCGACTTCCATCTGCTCGCGCTGTTCGCGGAGTTTTCTGAGCGTGATCACGTAGTAGGCCATTCCAACCGACCCGACGACGGTCACAGCGCCGAGAATCCCTGCGAAGAGATAGAGATCGCGAGTGAGATACCACTTGATAGCGATTGAGTTGGCCGTCATCTCATCCCAACGGATGTGCACACGGCCGTCTTCGGTCGTTGTGGTTGCCCCCTGTGGGTGGATCGAACTGACCACTGGGATGCTGACATCCGTGTCTGGAGGGAGGATAACCTCGTAGGAGGGCTTTTCTCGCCCGAGATAGACCGGTGCGATGAACTCCTTGCGGTGTGATCGGGCCTGAAACGCCACGGTGCCGTTCGCTTCGGGTACGGTGATCGTCGTCACGTCATCGTCTGATTCAGTCGTCAGCTTCGGGTGATCCGAGATGACGGTGCCGTTCGAGTAGCGATAGCGGACTGCCTCGACTGAGACAGGCTGGCGTCTGTCGATTTCGCCGCGGTAGTACAGCTCGATCGAAGTCGTTTCGAGTTTATAGACTGACCGGTAGGTGTCAGCCCCGATCGTGATCGTCGCGTCGGCGTCCGTCTCCCAGTCGTACGTGACGTTGCTCTGTTTTTCGCCACCGAGCAGCTGGGCGACACCATCGCCTTCGTCACCTGCGTTGGCAAGCGAGAGACAGCCCGCTGAAACGGCGAGCAACGCGACAATGACGAGTGCGAGGGTTCGTTTCATGGCACAATACAGAGCAGCTCTGCCGGCAGCTGGTCACCGATGGCGGCGAGTAGCCCCGGCGGATCGGTGTTTTCGGTACAGACGATCGACTGCTCAAGCAGGCCCTGGCGCTCGACGGTGATGATGTCATTCGCGTGGCCAGCACGATTAACGGCCGCTCGGACCTCAGCCCTGGTTGCGCTGTTCACGTTGACCCGACCTGCGCCGCGAGACCAATCAAACAGCTGGTCTCGGGTGCTGTCAGCCAGTCGCGGTTCCTGCTCGTCGTAGACGAACGTGAGACCGAGATGCTGAATGAGTCCAAAGCGGGTTCGGATCTGCTCAGGGGTTCCTGGGCCGAGGCCAAGCTGGTCCGTTTCGATACGCAGCCCGCCACTGTCGCTGATCGATGCCGGAAGGGCTGCGCCGTCGCCCACATCGAGGACGATTCCGTCCGTATCCCAGGAATCGAGCGTTCCAACGTACGTTTCGCCGGACTCGAAGTCCGGCGTGATCGTCCCCCAGTGATCGGCCAACACGTTTCGAGCGACCGTCGCGTCCGGCCCCGAAATCGTCACCGAGGGAAAGTCATCATCACGAACGCCAATCGTCCAGTCGACCTCAACGCCACCGAGATCGTTGGCTACGAGTGAATCGAGCGAATCGATGGCGCGCTCGCGTGCAGTTCCGTCGACGTACAGTTTGGTTGCGAGAACGACCATCGTTCAGGCGTCCACGTTGAGCTCAGATCGCAGATCGTCGATCCGCTCGTCCATAGCCTCGACGAGTACGTCGTTGTTCATCGGCTCAAGTTCAGACCCACACTGGGGGCATTCGAACTGGAACTCGATTGCCTCCTCGAATTCGAACCGAATCGACTCTTCTGGGCAGAGATAGAACTCGTGGGCTGCTTCGTATTCACGGCGATCATCGAGCGCGTCGAGCAGCCGGTACATCTCCTCTTCAAGCTGTTCTGGGACGTTCTCGTAGTGGAACGTCCACAGATAGGTCAGCCATCCTGAGTCTTCGTCTCTGAGCCGGCGGTAGCTCGCCAGGTCGTTTTCATAGAGAATGAACAACGCTCGCCGGACGTCGTTCAACTCAAGACTGAGCTCTTCTGCAAGTTCCTCGTCGGTCACCTCTCCGTCGGGTGGGGCAGCTGCGACAGGCATCCCCGTCGGACCAACGAGCTCGTGTAGATATTTTTGAATGACGGGGTCATTCAGTAACTCCTCGAAAGCCATTAGCTGCATATGTGCCAGTGTCTCGGGTAAATCTTCCGCTCCAGTGGTCCGAACAGATCGCCATTGTAGTAGAAACGGGAGTGCGACCGGCGGCGGTATCACTAGCACACAGCGACATGGTTGAGGGGGAAGACGGGAGACCTGTCGCGTGTGGCTGACACCATCCGACAACCTAGATTCGTCACACGCCAAATGTCCTCGTCGCCAGTCCGCAGTAGACACTTGCTGACGGACGGCCCTGTGGGTAATGCTTGTCAGTTCATGCTTTTAAGTTCATAATGCCCAACACGTTTTCGAGCGGTGGTTCGTTCCGTGTCTGAGAGTCGATACTGACTGAGTTCCGTTTTGAGCGGACCGAGCTGCGTTTTCCGTTGCTGGTGTGCGGCGAGGAACTCGGCGATGGCGTCGATGGCGATTGCTTTGAGTTCGCCGCTGAGCAGTTTGCCACTCCGATAGTCGTGTTCAATACGGGCGAGTCGTTCGTCGTCTGGTTCGAACATCGCCTGGAGCAGCTGAAACGGCACATCCGCCGTTGGATCGCCGCCGTGTTTTCGATGCGCTGCTTTCGAAGCTTGGCCGCCGGTGACCGCGTGGGTGTGAATCTTCGTTGCGATCGTTTCTCGGTCATCGGCGAGGGTGATGGTGGCGTGTGCGTCGCCGCTGGCGGACATCTTCCCCGGGCCATCGAGTCGTGGGAGGAATTTTGAGAGCAACGCGGTCGGTTTTTCGACCGGAAAGCGGCGTTTGCTCGCCACATCGCGGCTGACTCGGACGTGTGGGTCCTGGTCGATGCCGATTGGGACGAGCGTGGGATGGGCGCCGTGGATGAGCTGTGGCAGTAGCAGGTGTGCGGTCTGGACGGCGGGATAGAACGAGTGGCCGATGTTTTTCGGCTCGCCGTAGGTACTGTTGAAGGTCGACTGCGTGATGGATTCTCCGAAGGCCACTGCCAGCGGGTAGATCACGTCTGCGTCGTGGGTGTCGATAATGATTCGCGTTCGTTCGGGATCGAAGCCGACGGCGAGGAGCTCTTTGAGGTTGTCTCGGGTTTGCTCGCCGATCGTTTCGAGCGTTCGGTCTTTCACGAGGAATTTTTCGTCGTCGGAAAACGGGATGTACACCCGCGCGTTCGTTTGCTCCTGGACGTATTTCGCGAAGTAGAGCGGAATGATGTGGCCGAGATGCATCGCTCCGGAGGGGCCGCGACCAGTCACGATCGAATGGGTCTGTTTGGCCTCGATCGCATCACAGAAGCGATCGATATCGCGGTGGGCGTAGAACTGTCTGCGCCGGAGGAGTGGATGGACTGGGCTCGGAAATCGGTTGATCTGTTCGTCGGTGAGTTGGTCTGCCCCGAACTGTTCGAGCAGTTTTTCGTAGTCGATCGTTCCCCGAACATCGTACGGTGTAACCGTGAAATCTGTCATTGATTGGGTGTGTGCTGGCGTACCGACCAGGCGGTGGCTGACGCGTCGATTCAGCACGAAAAAGCGAGTGAGCACCGACACCAGATCGGTCGGGGAGGTCCGAGCCGGTCCGGTGTGTCGTTACTTGTCACTTCCCGAGGACGGCGAACGCCACGGCCAGGCAGTGGCCCGTCGGGAAGCCATTGGAAGTATTACTAGTTCGATCTACTTAATTGGGATGGCCAGAGCAATTCCAATACATTCCAGTAGGACCCGAGAAACGTCTATGGCGGAGGATGAAACGATTTCGAGCCTGGTCGTTCTATCGTGGAAGTTATCGAAGTACGCCAAGGGGAATACTACATGAGTGAAGTGACAGACAATCTTCCGCATCCGATTTGGTTATTGAGTGCTGGGGCCCTATTTGTTCTACTGCTATGGTATGTATTTTGGGCGTTTCTTCATCCGATTTTACTACTCGTCAGTCCTGTATTTGAGCAATCTGCAGACGGGTACTCTGGTAGATACCCTGATAGTCCGGCTCAACTAGTTCTGTATGGTTTTATCATCCTCGGAGGGTATGCATATCTAGCAATACTTCTGATTGTTTATAATGATGATACAACAATGAATGATATGGCGCTCGTAATATATGGGATTTTCATCACATTACCTGTAGCAATAATCAAGTCTGATATTTTACCTATATTCGGAATCAACCGCTGGAATCCCAATCACGAACCAGATGACGAGCGCTCTTGATCTGGTCTCATAGCCTTCCCTCACCCACACGACATTCGATCGACAGACAGCAACAGGATCTTAACTGGCCACCAAGAATGGGTGACAATGATTGCCCTGGACTTTCTGGCGATCGTCCTGGTCGCGTCGCTCGCCAGCCTGTTCATGGCGTGGACGATAGGCGCAGGATCGAGCGGCTCGACTCCGTTCGCACCAGCCGCTGGTGCGAACGTCATTTCGGTGATGCGAGCGGGTTTTCTCGTCGGCATTCTCGGCTTTTTCGGTGCGGTGTTGCAGGGCGCAAACGTTGCGGGGACGGTCGGCACCGGACTGGTCCGTGGGATTACGCTCACACCGGGGGCGGTAGCCGTCGGACTGTTCGTCGCCGCCGCACTTGTCTCGATCGGAATCTTCACGGGCTATCCAATTCCAACGGGATTCACGGCAACGGGGGCGGTGATCGGCGTCGGACTCGCGCTCGGTGGCCTCCCAGCCTGGGGGAACTACCAGATGATCGGCTCGATGTGGGTGCTGGTCCCCTTCGTCGGAAGCTCCGTGGCGTATGCAACCGCGCGATTGCTCCGGAACGAACAGATTCCAGAGCGGGTGAGCGTCGCCGTGCTCGCTGGCCTCGTCGGAGCTATTATCGCGAACATGTCGTTCGTCTTTCTGGATAACCGGTCGATCGCCACCGTTGGGGCCAGCTGGGGGCCGATTTCAAACCTTCCCGGTGGGGAAATCGTGGTGACGATCGCGCTTGGGCTCCTTGCCGGCGCACTCGTCGCCTGGGATATGGCGGATGCCGACCGTGGACTCCGACACTTTCTGCTCATTCTCGGCGGGCTGGTGGCCTTCTCTGCCGGCGCGAGTCAGGTCGGACTGGCCGTTGGCCCCCTTGTCCCGCTGGTTGACCGGCTTCCGATTACGTTGCTCGCGCTGCTGGTTGGTGGCGGTATCGGTCTCCTCGCCGGCTCGTGGATGGGCGCACCGCGCATGATCAAAGCCCTCTCACAGGACTACTCCTCGCTGGGACCGCGTCGATCGATCGCCGCGCTGGTTCCATCGTTCGCGCTGGCACAGACGGCCGTCTTGTTTGGCATCCCCGTTTCGTTCAACGAAATCATCCTGAGCGCCATCATCGGCAGCGGACTCGCCGCTGGCGGGAAAAGCAGTGTGAGCCAGTCGAAAATGCGAAACACGATCATTGCGTGGGTACTCTCGCTGACAATAGCCATCGTGGGCAGCTACGGCGCATACACCGTCGTGACGATGGTGCTATGATTCGAGCGTGTAGGTCGCGAGCGTCATCTCCGTGTCATCACCGTTGAAGAGAACACCACACGCGCTACAGAGATGGTTGTACGCCGGATGCCAGGTGCGTTGGGTCGGCGTCGAGCGCTTACACACCGGACAGACCGGATCGTCGGAACGAACCATATGCGCTGAACGTCAGTTTGTCGGATGAGTTCATTGCATGTATTATCAGGCCCTTAGATAGGGGTGGCTGTCGGTGATCGATCAGAGCTCGTAGAGATCCGAGTACTTCTCCTCAACGTACTCAAGGAAGTAATCAGCGGTGAACGGCTCGCCGGTTGCGACTTCGATCAGCTCCGGAGTGGTGTATCGCTGTCCATGCTGGTGAATGGCGTCGGTGAGCCACTCGTGGAGCACATCGAACTCGCCCGCTCGGAGCTGTTCGTCAAGCCCGTCAATCTCCGCGGAGACACTCGCATAGAGCTGTGCGGCGAGCACGCTCCCAAGCGAATAGGTGGGGAAATAGCCGAAGTTGCCGTGCGTCCAGTGGATGTCCTGCAGACAGCCCTCTGCGTCCGTTTGCGGGCGAATGCCGAGATACGACTCCATCTTCTCGTTCCAGAGCTGGGGAATCTCTGCAACGTCGATCTCGCCGCGGACGAGTGCCTTCTCAATTTCGAATCTGATGATAATGTGAAGATGGTAGGTGAGCTCGTCGGCCTCAACACGGATGGTGTTGTCCGGATACACCTGATTAATGGTTTCGTACACGTCCTGTGTCGAGCAGTCGCTGGCTGTTGGGAAGGTGTCGGCGACGACGGGGAGGGCGGTCTCCCAGAACGATTTCGAGCGGCCAACGTGGTTCTCCCAGAGCCGGGACTGCGATTCGTGGACCGAAAGATTTCGTGACTGACCCAGCGGCGTGCCATACTCCTCTCGGGGGAGCCCGAGCGTGTAGGTCGCGTGACCAAACTCGTGAATCGTTGAGGTGATCGCTTCGAGCGGTGCGGCATCGTTGTAGCGCGTCGTCACCCGCGCGTCGAACTGTGTGCCCGTCGAGAACGGATGCGGTGCGGTGTCGAGCCGGCCGTGCTCGAACGGATAGCCAAGCGTATCTAAGAGATCATGACAAACTGTGGCTTGCTCGTCGACTGGATAGCTACCCTCGAACGCGTTCGTTTCGATCGTGGCTCCGCGGGCATCAATCGCATCGATCAACTCGACCAGCCGATCGCGGAGTCGATCGAGAATTCGCGTCGTCGTTTCCAGGTCGAGATACGGCTCGTACTCGGCGAACAACACCGCGTACGGATCCGCGTCGGGATCGATCTGGGCTGCGTACTCGCGTTTGAGCTCGACGATCCGTTCGAGCGTGGGTGCAAACGCATCAAAATCGTCGTTATTTTTCGCCTGCTCCCACTCCGGGAGTGCTTCGCTTGTCGTTTGTGAAATGGCTTCGACCAGTGATCGATCGACGCTTGCGGCCCGGTCATACTGGCGCTCAATCTCTCGAACGACGGCCATCTGTTGGTCATCGAGTCCACCACGATCGAGTTCGTCGAGTGCCGTAGCGGTCTCATCGCTCGTCAACAGTTCGTGACGAATGGACGATAACGTCGAGAGCTGCTGTGAGCGAGCGGGCGTCCCACCCGCAGGCATCATCACCTGCTGATCCCACGAAAGAACCTGACTGGCTGTCCCAACGTTGGTGAGTCGTTGCACGTGCTCGATGAACGCGTCGTACTGGTCGGCCGTTGCCATACCAGTGTCAGGCTCCCGGACGGTATTAATCCGTTTGTGCCATTCGATCGATGAGCCCCAGATAGATCCGATAACAGCGTTTGAGTGCCTCCATAGAGACGCTTTCAGTGGCGGTGTGGGCTTCACCTGGTTCGGCGGGGCCACAGACGAGACAGGTCGTTGCTTCCTGGGCGAGCCAGCCCGCATCAGTGGCGTGGGGTTTGGGTACCAGTGCGGGGGCGTTCGGCTGGACGGCGTGTGCCGTTTCGAGTGCGCGCTCGGCGAACGACTCATCAGTACATTCGAACGGTGGCAGCTCCTGGTCGATCGACCACGAACACCACGAGTCGGTCGTACAGTCCTCAATCGGAAGCCGATTGCCGGGAACGGTCCGTTCGTCCACGGTGATTGCACAGCGATCGGGAATCACATTCCAGGCATCGCCGCCGTCGATTTCCGTTACAGCGAGCGTCCCCTGGAGGTCGGACCCGAGTACTGTCGCCGTTGGGGGTGCCAGCGCTCGAAGTCGATCGACGATCGTGCTCGCGCGGTAGATGGCGTTTGCTCCGGCGTCTGGCTGGCTCGCGTGTGCGGCCGTGCCGTGCGTTGTGATGGTGCTGGCACGCCGACCAAGATGTGCGACGGCAATGTCTGTGACGCCTGGGTGGGAGTAGCCGGTCGATCCCTCACAGACGACGGCGAACGCGGGATCGAATCCATCGTCGATGGCGCGACGCACACCAACACCACCCTGCTCTTCGCCGCGGAAGCTGGCGAGCGTACACGGTTCGTCGGCGTCACAGAACGCCCGAATGGCAGCGGCGAGTGCGCCTTTCATGTCCGCGCTCCCGCGACCGTACAACCGACCATCCCGAATGGCTGTGGCGTACTCATCGCCATCGAGTTGGCGCTCGTCCGGAGCCACCACGTCGTGATGGCAGACCAGCGTGAAGTCACCACCGCCACCGCGCCGAGCGATGATCCCGGCGTCGCTGGTTTCGATCTCGACCCCATTTTGCCCGCCGAGCTCCCCAACGATCGCGGTTTCAACGGGTTCCGGATCGTCGTGACTCGGAATCGCAACGAGCTGCTGTGCTAGCGCAGTGAGTGCCACGGTTTCAGTTGCCCCTGCGTGATTGTAAGCGTAAATGATTATGTCAGTATTAAAGACTATCTACCGAACGGCCTGGCCAGCGGTTGTCTCGGCTGGTGGACACTCTTATAGCGCCGGGGGGCCGTAGCCAGAGTATGAACGTCGTTCCGGACACGAGCGTAGTGATTGATGGCCGCGTGTCCGAGCGCGTCGACCCGGACGCCGCGGAAACCGACTTCACCGATGCCCATATCTACATCCCCGAAGTGGTCATCGGCGAACTGGAGTCCCAGGCAAACGCCGGGCGAGCGATCGGATGGCGGGGTATCGAAGAGTTACAACGACTCGTCGAGCTCGAACACGACGGACAGATCCAGGTGTCCTACGTCGGATCACGGGCGACGAACGAACAGATCGAGCGAGCTGCCCAAGGGGAAATTGATGCCATCATTCGCGACATTGCGCGCGAGTATGATGCCACGCTGCTGACCAGCGATCTAGCCCAGAGCGAGGTCGCGAGCGCCCAGGACGTGGCGACGATCTACCTTGAGCCGTACCAGACGGAGATCGGTGCGCTGGAGATTGAATCGTACTTCGATGACGAAACGATGAGTGTCCACCTCAAATCCGGCGTCCGCCCGATGGCAAAACGTGGCGACGTGGCCGAGGTCACCTATGGCCCGATTGGCGAGGAGATTCTCGACGATGAAGCGCTCAGAGAGCACTCAAGTGAGATTCGCAACGCAGCCCAGAGTGCAGAAGACGGCTTCATTGAACTCACTGAGCCAGGAATGACCATCGTGCAGTTCCGGGAGTACCGGATTGCGATGGCCGAGCCACCGTTTTCCGATGCGCTCGAAATCACGGCCGTTCGGCCGCTCGTCCAGACGGAGCTCACCGATTACAGCCACGACGAAGAACTCGAAACGCGCCTACTCGACCGCCAGCGCGGCGTGTTGATCGCCGGCGCACCGGGGGCTGGTAAATCCACGCTGGCACAGGCAGTCGCCAACTTCCTCTCAGAAAGCGGCAATTCGGTCAAAACGATGGAGAAACCGCGCGATCTCCAGGTCGGCCCGGAGATCACGCAGTACACCGAGCTTGGCGGCCAGATGGACGCCACGGCCGACTCGCTGTTGATGGTCCGTCCGGATTACACGATCTACGATGAGGTCAGAAAAACGAGCGACTTCAGCACCTTTGCCGACATGCGCCTGGCGGGCGTCGGCATGGTGGGTGTGGTCCACGCCACCCGGGCGATCGATGCACTCCAGCGACTCGTTGGGCGCGTCGAGCTTGGATTGATCCCACAGGTCGTCGACACCGTCGCGTACATCGATGCCGGTGACATCGACACGATGTATGACGTTTCTACGCGCGTGAAGGTTCCCGAAGGGCTGATGGAAGAAGATCTGGCCCGGCCAGTGATCGTCATCAAAGACGTGGAGACCGAACGGCCGGTGTATGAAATGTACACGTTCAACCGGCAGGTCGTGACCGTTCCGATCGACGAAACGAGCGAATCTGAATCTGGCGTGGGCAAAATTGCGAAGAAGGAGATCGAACGCGAGATCCGATCGGTGGCTCGCGGCCACGTCCAGGTCGAACTCCAGGGGAACAACCGGGCGATCGTCTTCGTCGAAGAGGATGACATCTCGGCCGTGATCGGAAAGGGCGGTGGACGTATCGCCCAGATCGAGAACAATCTCGGGCTTAATATCGACGTGCGCTCACTCGAAGAGCACACACCGTCCGCTGGAGTGGACACCGACTCGAACGATCACACAAACGGCGGGGGAGCACTGGTGACGCCAGAAATCACGGCCCGACACGTCATTATCCCGCTAGAGGAGTATGCGGGTGAGACGGTAGAAATCGCTGCTGATGGGGAGTATCTGTTCACGGCGACGGTGAGTCGCGGCGGCGAAGTCCAGGTGTCACGTGGCAGCGCAATAGCCGAAGAACTTGAGCGGGCGATCGACAACCGCCGTGAGATAACCGTCCGGACCTAGATCGACGATTCGTCGTACGAAGAGGGAGGCTGTCCGGCTTCATCAACGACGGTCTCTTCGAGCTCGATCGGACAGTCCACACGTAGTGCGATTGCAATGCCGTCGCTTGGTCTCGCATCGAACGTTCTGGTTCGTCGCTCACCGTCACGGTACTGCTCGGTGTGGATCTTCGCGTAAAACGTCTGTCCGGAGAGATCGTCAATGCAGATGGTGTCGATCGCCGCGCCAAACTCCGTTACCATCTCGACGAGCAAATCTTGCGTCAGCGGTCGGTCAAACGATTCGCCATTCAGTGCAAGCTGTATCGAGCGGGCCTGGTCGGGACTGATGTAGATGGGCACTACCTTCTCAGTTGCGTCCAGCAGCACCACTGGAACCTCCTGGCCCTCTTCGGACATGCTCACACCGACCCCGTGAACGGTGGCGGTCTGTACCATACCATACATTCAGCAAGGAAGTATGAAAAGCTAACCCGGTGAATGATGCACAAGACACAGATCTGGGGTGTGAGCTGCCAAAACCGTTTTAGGAATTGTTACCAATACACACAGTATGGGCGTGTATATGGCGCTGGTGACGGTGAACGAGGCGCGGATTCAGAACGTCCAGGAGCTGACGACGATCTGGGCGGATCTCCGTGCCGAGATCGCAGAGAACGGCGGCACGGTCACGGAGTCGTACGCCATCCTCGGTGAGTACGACTTTCTGGTGCTGTTCGAGGCCAGGGACAGAAATCACGCGTTTCAGGTTGCGTTGCTCATCGAGCGGCGTGGACTTGACGTCCAGACGATGGAGATCGTTCCAGTTGAGGAGTTCGGACAGTTGGTTGATGACATCTAGCCTACGTGGCGGAAATTCGGCCGAGCCGGAGCGCGTTGGCCGTCACCAGCAGCGTCATTCCAACATCGCCGATGAGAATGACCAGATACACGGGGATGAAAATGAGGGGAATCAACAGCGCAAGCGCTCCCTTGACCGCGAGACTCCCGAAGACGTTCTGTCTGATCGCTCCGGTTGCGCGTTGTGAGAGGCGCGTCAGATACGGAAGCCGATCGATGGCGTCGCTCAACAGCGCAATGTCCGCGGCTTCGATTGCGGTGTCTGAGCCAGCTGCTCCCATCGCGATACCCACATCAGCCGTCGCGAGTGCTGGCGCATCGTTGATGCCATCGCCAACCATTGCGATGGCGCCGTTCGTTCCGAGGCGTTCGATCGCAGCCACTTTCTCTTCTGGGAGCAGTGCAGCTCGGTACTCATCAACGCCAACACGTTCTGCGACTGCACGTGCGGTCCGTTCGTTGTCGCCGGTGAGCATCACTGTCGTGAGCCCCTGTTTCGAGAGCGCACTGACCGTCTCGCGTGCTGTTTGTCGAACCGTATCGGCGACGGCGATCAGCCCTTCAAGCTCTTCGTCGGTCCCAACGAGGATGACAGTTTTCCCCTCATCTTGCAGCGACTCGATCCGTTCGGTGATCGATTCTGAAGACTCGGCACCCGGCACTGGCCGGTCAAGATCGACGCCACGCTCATCAAACAGCGCTGGCGAGCCGGCGTAGTGGGTGATGCCACCGAGCTCTGCTCGCACCCCCTGTCCCGTGAGTGCTTCGAAGCCGTCGATTCCACCGCCGTGTGTCGTTCCGGCTGCTTCGTCAGTTGCTCTGTCAGTGATCGCCGTCGCGATCGGGTGTTCACTTCGCCGCTCGACGCTGCGCGCACAGCGCAACATCGACGCTTCCGAGTGACCATTCAGCGCAACCACGTCGGTGACCGCCAGATCACCACGGGTAAGCGTTCCCGTTTTGTCGAACGCGATGGTGTCGATGGTACCCATCGCTTCGAGATGGTCGCCTCCTTTGATCAGGACTCCCTCGTTGGCTGCGCTGGTGAGCCCCGAAACAACCGTCACTGGTGTTGAGATCACGAATGCACACGGACAGGCGATCACCAGCAGTTCGATTCCCCGAATGAGCCACTTGACCCAGCCCAGCCCGAACACCAGTGGTGGGCCGACGCTAACGAGCAACGCAAACGTCACCACTACCGGCGTGTAGTAGCCAGCAAACCGATCGACGAACTGCTCGTGGTCGGTCTGGCGTTCCTGTGCGGATGCAACGAGATCGATCACGCGTGCAATGGTGGTGTCATCGCTCGCAGCAGTCGTTTCGATCGACAGAAAGCCATCGGTTGTCACCGTTCCGGCGTAAACGGTGTCACCCGAGGCCTTCTCGACCGGAACGCTCTCTCCCGTGACGGGCGACTGATCGACCGCGCTCTCGCCGTCAATCACTTCGCCATCGAGCGGGATTTTCTCGCCGGGCTGGACGTGGACGGTTTCACCCACTGCAACCTGCTCGACTGGTACCTCCTGTTCGGTCCCATCACGGACGACGATCGCCGTTTCTGGCGAGAGCTCAAGCAGTTCTGACAGCGATTGGCGGGCGCGACCGACCGAGTAGCTCTCAAGGAGCTCGGCCACATTGAACAACACTGCCAGCGATGCTGCTTCGAAGTAGAGCTCTCTCGTTGTCAGTGCGGTGATCGCCAGCGCCCCGAGGATCGCGCTGCTCATCAACAGATCCATATCGAGCGACCCAACCCGGAGCGACCGATAGCCCTGGGTGAGAATCACTTCGCCACCGACGGCGACCGACCCAAGGAAGAACAGATCGGCCACCGATATTGGGGTTCCTTCAACCGTGACGAGCAACTGGTCGGCCGACGGTCCGACCACGGTGACAACGAGCGCAATCGTCGCAAACAGCGCGCTCACACCGGTTTTGATCGCTCGCGGTCGTCTGTAGATCGGCGTTGGAGCTGGCGCTTCGCCGCCGCCGTCACCGTTCACCTCGTAGCCGGCGTTTTCGATCGCATCCACGACTGGAGCCGCAGTGGCCCCAGCGGTCGTTTCCACCACCGCTGTCCCCGTCGTCGGCTGTAACTCATACGATTCGACTGCGGAAACCCCATCTAGCGATCGCCCAACGGTTTCTGCACACGACGGACAGTCCATCTGCGGGACGGACAACCTGTGTCGCTCGCCGGTCCCACCGTCAGACGCCACCGACGAGGTCGCAGCACAGTCCGTCTGCGAACAACACGACGCTTGATCACTCATTATGAATCGGTACTCGTCTCAGTATTATTAATCCAGCTGTTACGAAACCCCGTTATAGAATTAAGGATTATTAATAGCAAGGCAAGAAATTCACAAATCGGCGGTCAGTAATAACGCGACGCTTTTTGTGGACGCTCGCAGAGCTACGATGTGTCCGAATCAGAGCAAGGTCTGTCCCGGGGTCGTGCGGCGTTCGCCATCGCTCCATTTCTCGTTCTCGGACTGTTGAGCGTGTCGTTTTTGCTCCAGTGGGGGCTCAATCCGATCTGGGGACTGATGATCATGCCACCAATCCTGTTCGTGACGGCGTTGGGGTGGATCGCGTTCCGATCGGGACTGATATAGGAAAGTGACGCCGGAGGAGAGATTTGAACTCTCGAGTCCGTGAGGACAGCAGATTTCGAATCTGCCGCCTTGGCCAGGCTAGGCTACTCCGGCACAGTTCCCAGTACAGTAGCCACCATTTAGTCGGTTTCGGTTTCCATCCCCTCTCCCAAAAATACCACTCAATCATCATGAATCAATGTTCGTGATGGAGACGCGGAGTATCGGCAGCTTTTCAATCCAGAACTCCAAGAAGGCCTAGAGGACTCCAATCGATATGTCGGACTATCAGCGAACGTGGAGGGGAGCTGGATGAGCGCAGCCGGTGATCCGATGGGGCCGCTCATTGTGGCAATTATTGCGCTGGGTGTCATCGCACAGCTCCTTGCGGATCGGTTCGAAGTGCCGAGTGTTTTGTTTTTGTTACTGATGGGACTGGGTATTGGGCCCGAGGGGCTCGGTATCCGCCCGCTTGAGCTATTCGGCGTGAACACTCTGAGCACGATTGTCGGGCTCAGCGTCGGTATCATCATGTTTGAGGCGGCGTTCCATCTAAAAATTCAAAAATTCCGCGAGGCACCGAAAACGACCATTCGGCTGATCACTGTTGGCGGTGTGATCGCGTTGCTTGGCACGGCAGCGGCGGTCAGGATCTTTCTTGAGGCCGAATGGACGACGGCGTTTCTCATCGGGGCGTTGCTCGTAGCGACCGGCCCGACCGTGATCACACCGTTGCTTCAGACCGTCAAACTCCACGATCGAGTGGCAGCAGCGCTCGAAACCGAGGGTGTCATCAACGACGTGACGGCGGCGATCCTTGCTGTCGCCGTCTTCCACTTCATTGTGAGTGAAGGAGAGCCAACATCAGCGATCATTAGAACGTTTTTCGAGCGGCTTGGTGCAGGCCTTCTCGTCGGCCTCGTGCTTGCCGCCATCGTCTGGTACGTGCTCGAACACATCGAAATTGCGTCTGACGGTGGCTCTCAGCTCGCTCGAATGCTCGCGATCGCGAGCGCACTCGTCGCGTTCACCGTTGCCAATACGATCGCCGAAGAGGCAGGCATCGCGGCGGCCGTCACGATCGGCTTCGTGCTCGGGAATGCGAATCTCTCATTCGAGGAGGACATCGAGGCGTTCAACGGCGATCTCTCGCTGTTGGTGCTTTCGTTCGTCTTCATAACGCTTGGCGCGCTGATAGAATTCGAGGAGCTGTTAGCTCCGGGGCTCGGTGGACTCGCCGTGGTGTTAGCCGTGGCAGTGGTGATCCGGCCACTGATTATTGGCATCTCCACCTACGGCACCTCGATCACCAAAAACGAACGGCTCTGGATGGCAGCAGTCGCACCGCGTGGCATCATCCCGGCCAGCGTCGCCACGCTGTTTGCGATCGAACTCGAAGCACAGGGACTGGGGACGGCTGCCACACTGCTCATTGGCACGGTGTTCCTGGTTATCCTGTTAACCGTCGTGTTTGAGGGCGGTCTCGCACGACACCTTGCGGAGTATCTGAATGTGATACCAATGCGTGTACTCATCGTTGGCGGCGGCCGAGTTGGTCGCGCGCTTGCAGAACGGCTGGAGGATCGTGGAGAGAACGTTATCATCGTTGAGGAAAACTCCGAGGTTGTCGATCAGCTACAGGCCGAGGGCTTTTCCGCACAACAGGGCGATGCAACCGACCTCGAAACATTACGCGAGGCCGGCGCGGAACACGCAAAAATTGTGGCCGCAGCCACTGGTGATGATGACGCCAACCTCCTGGTTGCACAGCTCGCACGAACGTCATTCGACGTTGGTGATGTGATCGCGCGTGCGAACAATCGCTCGAACGTCAACGCCTTCGAGGAACTCGGCGTACAGACCATCTCCTCGGGGCTGTCGGTGGCGTGGGCGATGGACAACGCGATCGAACGCCCTGCGCTGTCGGACTGGATGAATGAGCTCGGGCGCAGTGGTGACGTTCAGGAAGTCGAAATCAAATCAGAGAAGCTCTCTGGCGTTCGGATTGCGGATCTGGGGTCGGATTTCCCCGGCGGCTGTATCATCGGGCTGGTGAGTCGTGAAGGCGAAAACGTCGTTCCAACTGGCGATTTCGAGCTCGAATACGGCGACCACCTCACTATTATCGGCCGCAAGGAGTCCGTCCGAGAGGCGATTGAGCTCTGTGACCCGGACCTATCTGCAACCTGAGAGACAATCACAACACCGAAGCCATTGTGTCACTGTCCCACAGTATGGATCAGGCGACAAATTCGTCATCGGACTCCGGGACGGAGATGATGGCACTCGAGACGGCGACTGAGCACACCTCGACAGTTCTCGAATCCATTCAGTCGGCAGTGATCTGTGAACGACGATTTCTTGAAGAGGTGCTCGTTGGATTTCTCGGTCGTGGGCACGTGTTGTTAGAGGATGTGCCCGGAACCGGAAAGACGCTCACCGCCCGCTCGCTGGGGACCGCGCTTGGGCTTTCGTTCTCTAGAATTCAGTTTACGCCGGATCTGTTGCCCTCCGACATCACCGGGACCGAACTGTACAACGAGCGGACCCACGAGTTCGAGTTTCGCGAGGGGCCGCTGTTTGCAAACGTCGTGCTCGCGGATGAGATCAATCGCGCACCACCGAAAACGCAGAGCGCCCTGCTAGAGGCGATGGCCGAAGGACAGGTCACCGTTGAAGGGACGACCCATCAGCTCCCTGAGCCGTTTTTCGTTATCGCCACGCAGAACCCGATCGAGATGGATGGGACGTTCGGCCTCCCCGAAGCCCAGCTCGATCGATTCGCGGTCAAAACGAGCCTCGGGTACCCAGAGTTCGACGGTGAAGTTGAACTGCTTTCTCGGCGGCTCAACCGAGCGAATCGAACGCCAGGCGTAGAACAAGTGCTCAACGAGTCGACCGTCCAATCGATTCGGACCGTTCCGGAATCGGTGACAGTCGATCCTGATCTCCTGGAGTATGTAGCGTCGATCTGTCGTGAAACGCGAGAAGATTCACGGGTTGAAGTTGGGGTGAGTCCGCGAGGAACACAGCAGCTCTGTGAGCTTCTCAGGGCGCGAGCAGTGGTAGTTGGTCGGTCGTACGTCACCCCTGACGATGTGCGCAGGCTTGCAACACCGGTCCTTTCACATCGACTCGTGCTCACGACGGACGCACTGGTCGATGGAGTCTCACGGTCAGCAGTCATCGATGGCGTGTTCGACCGGGTGGCGGTTCCAACCGTCTAATCTCACTCTTCGAACGTCGAGCCGGCGTGCTTGGGTTCATCACCGGGTCGGGTGATGAGATTCTCTCGTCCAACGCTAATTTTGCTGATTTCGTCGTTGTCTTCCATCCGTGAGAGCAGCCGGCTCACTTTCGATTTCGACCAACCAGTTGATTCGACGATTTCCGACTGGTGCATCCGGCCGTCGTTAGTGCCAAGCAGCTGCTGGATGTGGTCTGCGTCGGTGAGTGGCTCGGCTGGCTGTTGGTCAATCGGTACGCTCGGCGACGCAGTCGGGTGTTCCGGTGCGGGTTCGACAGGTGTACTCCCCTCCGTACTGCGGCGTCGATAGACGAATCCGCCAACCCCAATCACGAGCACGGCGAGCGCTGTCCCTGCCGTTTTCACCGGATTTTCCAGCGGAGCGAACAGATAAAACGGCTGTGGATTCGGATCCGTGCCGCGTTCGAGTTCGGTGAGATCGTCAACCCCATCACCATCGGTGTCCTCCTCGGTTGGATCCGTGTTGTGTTTATGAACTTCAACACCGTCCTTCAGACCATCACCGTCGGTGTCTGGCTTTGTCGGATTCGTGTTGTGATCCATCTCTGCCCCATCAGCGAGCCCGTCGTTGTCAGAATCTGATTCCTTCGGATTCGAGCCGATTCTGATTTCCCGGTCGTCAGCCAGTCCATCGCCATCGGTGTCGGCATGTGTCGGATTCGTCTCGTGGTCGTTGAGCTCTGCGAAATCGGTGAGGTTGTCATCATCCGTATCGACCTTGTTTGGATGCGTCTGGTGTTTGTTGATCTCGACGGTGTCGTTCAATCCGTCTCCATCAGTGTCGTTTTTCGTCGGATCAGAAAACGGCTCTTCGACTTCGACGCCATCGCTCAAGCCATCGCCGTCCGTGTCCTTTTTGGCTGGATTTGACTTATACTCTCGAATCTCACTTCCGTCGTCGAGCCCATCGCTGTCAGTGTCTTCCCGCATTGGATCTGCGTCGTTTGACAGTTCGTCACCAGTGATTATCCCGTCGTCATCAGGGTCACTTCCCTTTTTGAGCACTGTTACCTGCTGTGTGGCAGTATCGATCGGGGTTGCGGAACTCCCGTTCGCGTAGAGTTCAATTCGGAGCGTTTCGCTCTCGCTCACATTCGTCGGGAGCGACTGCTCAGTAAACTGGATTGATTCGGTTGCTCCCGAGTGGTGAATGGTTTTACAGCTAATCGACTGTTTTTGTAGCTCAGTGCCAATGCTGAGACAGACGTAGTACTCGCCCGTCTCGCCGCTTACTGTCGAGTTGACTCCCAGGCCTTTCCAGGCTGCAATGTGTGGTCCATTTGCCTCGGTTTCGACGACCGAGTCCGACGCAACCGACACGTCATCGACGGCGACTGCTGGGGCACTGCTCACGACTCCTACAGTCGATCCGAGCAGGAACAGCCCTAAAAATATCACCAGGCTGATCACGCGCCCGGGAGACTGATATCTCGACATTCTTCTACCAATATCATAATCGATTCGGTCCGTACACATAGACCTTTTTTTGTTCACCCGAGTACAGTGGCCCCATCAGTCACCGAGTAAAACGATGTGAAACGATCGTAAACAGTTATGAACTGTGATATCTCTTCATTTATCGGCCGGCATTGAGCCGGTCGGCCGTTTCTGACGGGAGATCTGCTGCCTCGATTGCATGCTGTACCGTCTCGATATCGTAAGTGACGCGATGGGTGGTGACCGAGTAGCTTTCCGTGTCGATCACGGCGTATCCCGCGCGTGGATCGCCATCCCGTGGCTGGCCAACGCTCCCGGGATTGCAAACGAGCGTCTCGCCAACGCGTTCGGTGTGTTGCATGTGGGTGTGCCCGAGGATGAGCACGGCTTCTTCTCGGAGGTGTGGTTCGAGCGTGGAAAACTGTGCCGGTCGGACGTACTGATCCCGGTTGGCCGGATGGCTATGCACCATTCGGATCGCGCCGTCGATCAGCGTCCGTTCTTCTGGTAAGGAATCCAGCCAGCGGAGCTGGTTTTCACACAGCTGTTCCTGGGCGTAACACAGTCCAGCATACGCCATCTGATTCGAGCGATACGGTTCGGGGGCGTCAACCAGTCGGTCGTGATTTCCCTGCACGCAGAGCATCGACTCCTGTGCACGGTTCACACACCATGCTGGATATGGATTATAGCCGACGATATCGCCCGCACAGAGGAGGTGGTCGACAGGGCCCAGTGCCTCCAGGACGGCCAAAAGCGCCGGTCGATTGGCGTGAACGTCAGCGATCACTCCAATCTGCATGGCTCACCTCCGTGCTATCGATCCTTGAATGTTGGGTGTTGACATGTCGTTACATCCATAGTGGTGCAGTTATCAGTGTGAGTGTGAATCGCGACCGTCTCCGTGCTATTGGGCTCGCCGCACTCATTGGGCTCACGATAGCGGCCGCCGGAGCGACGGTAGATCAGCCCACCACACCGGGCTCAGCAGGTGAGGGGGATGGCGAATCAAGCGAGTCAGTGGCGGCTACAAACACTGAACCGATCACGATCGATGGCTCGAACACCTTGCTCACTGCAGTCCTGGAAGTTGTTTTTGCGCTGTTACTCGTTGTGGGATGCTGTTTACTTGTGATAACGCTGTATCGCGAGGGGCTCCGGTCGCTGGTTGGTCCAGTTGTCATCGCGATCGTTGCCCTCGTCGTTGTCGGGGTGCTCCTGTTGCTTGGTGGATCGTCGTCGCAACCGGGCTCACCTTCCACAGCAGGACCCACGGCGACAACACCCGGTGGATCTGGCGGGATGGGTGGTGGGTCTGGGAGCGCAACAGCCCTGCCCGAACCACTGCTCGTCGCGGGGGTGGTGCTCGCTGTTGTGGTGGTCGCGTTTGTTTTCATCCTGTACGGGGCTGACCGATTCGGGTCGCGTCCCATCCTCACATCTTCGGGTCACTCTGACTCCGATTCCACCGCGTCGACGGTCACTGACTCGTCCGAGCCCCAGTCGGCGGCAGAGTACACCCCCAATCCGACAGCAGAGAATGCGATCACCGAGGCCTGGAAGTCGATGGCAACAGAGCTTGCCTTACCGCTCGAAACGACGACGCCACGCGAATTTGCTGCTGCAGCCATCGAGGCGGGCATGGATCCGGCGGCTGTCGAAACGCTCACTGCACTGTTCGAAGCGACACGCTATGGTACTGAATCGGCAACACCAGCCCGTGAACGGCGGGCGATTGAGGCACGGCGACGAATCGACCGCGACGATACCGAACGGAACGGTGACTGATCGATGAATAGAGGTGTACTGCTCGTCGGCGTACTCGTTTCGGTAGGCGGACTGCTTGGACTTCTCAATCCGGCCCTTCTTGGGGGCGTTGCTGGACCACGGGAACTGCTGTTTGTAATCGGTCTGGTGGCCCTGTTCGTTTCGTTCATGCTCGCCCACGCCCGCTACGGTCGCAATCGAACTCGTTCGACAGCTCCTGCGGTTGAACAGCTCCAGGTCGCCACCGTACCAACACCAGAAACCGAAATCGATGCGTTCGATCAGCCACGTCTGTCGTATCGTGCCCGTCGTCGTGCCCAAAAGCAGGGGCGCAATGCTGTTCGCGAGCTAGCGATCGACGTGCTCGTTCGATACGATGGTAACTCGCGCACGCGCGCGAAAGAGCGACTTGATTCTGGAACCTGGACCACCGACCCACACGCACAGGCATTTTTTGCCCCTGATACCGTCGAAATGCCGCTTACTGAACGGCTTGCGTCGCTTCGATCACCCGATGATGTCTATCGACATCGGTTGAACCGGGCGATTGGGGCGCTCTCCGCGCGCATCGAACGAGGGAAAACCGATGGCTGAGGCAGCCGACGTCCAGCGGACGAATCGCTGGTATGGGATCGCCGGAGTGTCGTTCTGTTGCATCGGTGTGGGTGTGTTGGCGGGGTCGCCCGTGCTTGTGCTTGCCGGCGTCGTTGCGGTCGGATTCGCCTTTGCCGACCGGATTGACAGCGAACCGAACCACGCGATCGATATCAGCCGCTCATTGTCAACGGCGACCCCAACAGCCGGTGAGGAGGTGACGGTCACGCTGCGGATTACGAATCGAAGCGAGTCGATCTGTTATGACTGTCGGGCAGTCGATGGCGTTCCACCCGCACTCGCCGTTAGCGATGGCTCACCACGGCTGGGTCGGCCCCTCGCCCCCGGAGGCACTGTCACGACGGAGTATACGATCACGGCAACACGTGGCGTTCACGAGTTCGATGATTGCTGGATTTCTATTGGAAATGCAACAGGAACACTCATTCGCCAGTTTCGCGTTCCGGTAATGGGCCAGTCGTCGGTGAGCTGTGTTCCCCCAGCGCCACAGCCCGTCGAACTCGCCCTGTACGGACAGGCGGTTGGGTCAACCGGTCGAATAGCAACACAATCTGGCGGGAGCGGCACGGAGTTTCACGCCGTTCGTGAGTATCGCCGTGGCGATCCGCCGAGTCGCATTGACTGGAACCGGGCGGCTAGCACTGGCGAACTCTCGACGATCGAGTACGTTCGCGAGCGGGCAGCAACCGTTGTTGTGGTGGTTGATGCCCGCGCACAGGCGTACTGCAACGCAGACCCGGACGGTCAACCGGCCATCGAGCGAGCGATTGCGGGGGCCCACGCCATCACGGAGGGGCTGTTACGGACGACCAATCGCGTCGGTGTCAGTGCGCTCTCGCCAACGGAATGCTGGCTCGAACCCAGTACGGGCGATGATCACCGTAGCCAACTCCGGAAACTGTTTGGGACACATCCAGCGCTCCAACC
This sequence comes from Halobacteriales archaeon YIM A00013, assembly GCA_025041195.1. Taxonomy (GTDB): domain Archaea; phylum Halobacteriota; class Halobacteria; order Halobacteriales; family Haloarculaceae; genus Halocatena. Next base: position 2,131,935 of record JAKCFM010000001.1, on the reverse strand, counting down.
GATCGCACCCACGGAGCCGTATCTGCCGATAACGATGCTCACGCAACTTCGACACCGACTCCCATCGGACGCGCAGGTTGTCCTCTGTACGCCACTGGCCGATTCGTATCCAGCACTGGCTGGGAGACGACTGATGGCGCATGGCTATCCCACGACGATTGTGAGTCCTGATCCGACCATATCAGTCGATGATGACTCGGACGCTCCACGCGTTGCAGTTGCAGCCCTTGAGCGCGCTGAACGCGTGCGCTCGCTCCGCAATGACGGCATTCGGTGTCTCGACTGGCGGGATGAATCGATCCAGGTGAGCGTCGAGCGTGCAGTCCGCCGGTGGTCGCGATGAGCGCGTTCGACGATCGGCCACCACGAGCTGGTGTCGTTCTCACCGGCGTCTTTTCGCTCGGCGTCGTACTCACGACCGGCGTTGGGGCGATTGTGGCGCTCGTTGGTGGTGTGGCACTGGTGGCTGCAACACACACTCAACGTCGACTGCTCGCTGGCGTCGGGGCGGTCTGTCAGCTTCTCGGGCTGCTCACAGCGGGAGTTGTGGGTGCTGGGCCGGTTCCCATCCTCACAGGGATGGTCCTCCTGATCGGGGCCTGGGATTCCCATCTGTACACCAGTGATCTCGCTCGGACGCTCGGCCGTGCGACGCCAACACGGCGGCTGCTTGCCGTCCATCTGTCGATTACCGTCCTCGTGGCAACCTTGCTCGGGGCAGCTGGCTATGTGGTCTACAGCTCGATCGATGGTGGCTACCCGATCGGGGTCGTGCTCTCACTGTTCTGTGGCGCGGTCGTTTTGCTGTGGCTCAGCCGTGGATAATTTCCTCCACGGCAAGGATCGGGGCTGATCAGAACGATTTTCTGCGAATCTTCTGAATAGCTCGCTATGGGCACCTGGCGCAGACGCGTGTCGATATATCTGGTGTTGATTCTGTCGTTAATGGTGGGGTTCACGCTTTTGTATCATTATGGAATGATCTATTTTGAGGGCGATCGCTCGCAAACGATTTTTGAATCGATTCATATGATCGTCCAGACGTTCACGACCACCGGCTACGGTAACGATGGACCCTGGACAACGCCACCGATGCTCATTTTCGTGAGCGTGATCGACATTGCCGGCGTTGCCCTGATTTTCATTGCGCTTCCGGTGTTGATTGTTCCGTGGTTCGAGGAGGCGCTGTCGGTGACGGTGCCGACTGCAATTAAAGGAACCGTAGACGACCATGTTATCATCTGTGGCTATACCCCACGGATTGAGACGTTGATCGCAGAGCTGACCTCGTGGGGGATCGACTACGTCATCATAGAGCCCGATCGAGAGCTCGCAGCGACGCTGTACGAAGGAGAGCACAGCGTGATCAACGCCGATCCGGAGTCCGTCGAAGCGTTTTCGGCGGCGCGGGTTCGCTCAGCCCGCGCGGTTGTCACGGACACGTCTGATGCCGTGGATGTGAGCATCGTTCTCACCGCGAAGGAGGCGGCGGATGGGGTTCGAGTGATCAGCGTCGTCGACGAGCCAGAACGCGAGACGTATCACCGGTTGGCGGGTGCTGATGAGGTGCTCTCACCGAGAGAACTGCTCGGTGAATCGCTGGCAACAAAGGTGACGACCGGCGTGTCGACTGATCTCGACGACGCCATCGACGTTGGCGAGGCGTTTGACATCGTCGAGCTACCGATCCAGCAACACAGCGAGTTGATCGGTCGGACGCTCGCGGAGAGCTCGATTCGCGAACGCGTTGGTGTGAACGTCATTGGAGCGTGGTATCACGGCGAGTTTGAGACACCGCCATCACCATCGACGGTGTTGCGACGAGGAACAATTTTGTTGCTGGCGGGTCGTCACGACCAGCTCGAACGGCTCAAAGAGCTGACGCTCTCCGACGTTCGTCGACACGAACGCGGCAAAACCGTCGTTGTCGGCTACGATGAGGTCGGCGAGAGTGCAGTCAGCGCGCTCGCTGGTGCAGAATTGCCGTATACGATCATCGATGCGGATGACAAACCGGGTGTCGACGTTGTGGGTGATGCGACCGATCCCGACGTCCTGCGGACGGCAGCCGTAGACGATGCCCAATCGGTGATTCTCGCGTTGCCAGACGACACGGTTGCTCAGTACGTCACGCTCGTCATTCGAGATCTCGATCCCTCCGTTGAGGTGATCGCCCGCGCCGAAGAGTCCGAAGCGATGGCGAAGATGTATCGCGCCGGTGCGGAGTATGTGCTCTCGCTTGGAACGGTCACCGGTCGGATGCTCGCCTCGACCATTCTTGAGGACGAAGAGGTGGTGTCGCTCGACACGCAGGTGGAGATCATTCGAACGAGCGCCCCTCGGCTGGCCGGCTACACGCTGGCGGACGCCAACGTCCGTACGCGAACCGGCTGTACCGTTGTCGCCGTCGAGCGCAACGATGCTGTCATTACGACGCTCCCGCCGGACTTTCGCATCCAGGCCGGCGATACGCTCGTCATTGCCGGCACTGATCAGGACACGAACCGCTTTACGGAGCTCCTTTCAACCTAGGTTCACAGCGTGTGGGACGGTTCTGGAACTGGCGTGCTGAGAGCTGTTGCTTGAACAGTCTTTCACGTTTATTTCTAAACAACTTTATAAGCTATCGGGAAGCCATAGCATCATGAGGATGCCGGTGGCGCATACAGGCGTTGCGCGTTCGTATTGAATGCGCCGGGTGTTAAGGGCACCCGACGCCGGGATTCTCAGAGATGAGTTACCCATGCAATGGGAGAACACATACGACCGTAATTGTACCGGCTCACTAAACTACTACAGCCACAGCTGTGTCGTTTGTCGGCGACAGCTTCGCGGGCACCGTGACCATCACCTGGGTTGTCCGCTGTGGGGGCGACGATGACGCTGCCTCTGTTTCTCTTTCGTGACGAGGATCGCAACTGCGTGAATCTCTCGACGGTCGATTCTCGGGCGGAGCTCTCCGAAGCTGAGCTCTATCACGTGGTGGATATCGGCCAGGGAACGTGGTGTCGGCCGTGTCAATCGACGGGTTGTCCACACGCAACGAGAATTGAGCAGATTCTGACGATGGCTGATCTCGCGAGCGAGCGAACGAGCTACGAGCATTTGCCTGGTATCGAGCGAATCACGCGCTATCGTGCAACGGGGGAAACGGTCGTGGCCGCGACGTTTGATACGGGTGCGAAGGTCCGCTATCACGAAACGAACAACGGCGAGATTCATCAGCTGACCTTTCCCGCTGAAGATCCGAAATCACCGCTCGAACGGATTGACCGACCCGGCTGTGCGAGTGCGGCTGATGGATTGATTGAGCTGCTCGATTCGTATGGTCGGTATCGCAGTCTCGGCTGTCCGACTGGGCTCGCGGATCAACATCCTGCGGTGGCTCGGATTACGACCGAGTAGGGTGGGGTGTGGAAGGCCTCCTTCTGGAATTTTATTATAATAAATTCTTTCGACTGTTCAGAAGAATAGCGTTCCAGGCGCGCCCTCTATTGTGATTTGCTTATTCACTGGTGTGCACTTAAGTAGTCATAGCACAGCCATGAACGATCAGGCTAACAATTGAAGGAGTGATTAGCAATCTTCTCGGGACCGAATACAAAGTAGTAGTAGAATATAACTATTGGCCAATGAATCGACAGCTGTCTGCTGATCTACTGAGTGGTGAGTTTGGAGCAGGTGGTACCGGATGGAACTGACAGTTCGCCGCGTTTCGATTATACTGATCACGATTGGCGTGCTGACGAGTGTAGTGTACGGGACTGGGGCGTTCGACAGTATGCTCGCCTCACGAACTGCGGATGTCAACGTCGCGGGTGATGCCACCGGCTACGTTGGCTTTCATCCAGCAGAGGGTCCGAACGGGGAGTACGCAAGCACGGAGAACGGTCGTTTGCAGTTGCAGCTCTCAAAGATGGCTAAAGGGGGTGGAACGGGAGTGAATGCGGGTTCAGAAACGACCGTCGCGAACGTGTTTACGATCAGAAACCAGGGGACTGCGGCGGCGTCGATCTGGCTGGATGATACCAGCGATGTAGTGACATACGAACGCGGGCGCTCGGGAGAGCCCCTTGAGTCGAAAGCAGGCGCGGTCCGTCTCAAACCCGGTGAGGATGTGTCTGTGTCGGTTGTTATTGACGCCGAGTCAGTCGGATCGGGCGAAACACTCCGCCCAGCGATGACCTTCCACGCGACGACAGCACCAGTGAATGGTGAGAGTGCGCCATCGACCGAGTCAGAAGGAGTGCCACCGGTACAGACACCAACGACTGAATCCCCATCAACAGAGGAGCAGCAATCATCGACCCCGACGCCGGATACCGAGGACAATCCACTGTCTGGAGAAAATAAATCGACGTTGGAGAGTATTGTCTCATTTATTGAAAAACACAATGGATTCTTCAAAAAGCATCAGAAAAAACTGACCGGGGCTACTTTGCTAACTCCCGGTATAGTTGATGATCTGCTCTTGCAGGCCCTCCTCCATCCGCAGATGGCCTACGAATTATTGGTTGGAGCGGTTATGGGTGGCGTGGGTGTAGAAGGCGGCGAAAAACCAGTCAAGGAAGCAACAACGATTCCGTATTTCGTGGGGTGGGTTGGCGGCTCATTCATTCCATACTTTGACATTTTTGCAGATGTTCGGGATACGATCCAATCTGCGCTCAACGGCGATATGATCGGCGCTACGTTGGGAGCCCTTTCGGCAATCCCAGCGATCGGTAAAGTTGCGGATGTTGGGCAGGTGCCGCTCCAGGTGACTAAATGGGTTGGAATGGTTGGAAACAAAGCCAGTGATCTCATCTCTGGAATCAAGCGTTCGGCGAGTCCGCTTTCGAAGATTCCGGGGAAGGCAAAGGAGAAAATCCTGGAGGTGCTTGGCCATGGTGACACAGCAAAGAAAGCAGACGTCATTTCTGGCTCCGAGCTATCACACTATGTCGATAAGGGGTACAGTAAACAGCGGATCAAGCAGCTCCAGGATGGGCCATTCAAAGGCCCAGATGTGCGTCGATTCATCGCAAAAGACGTCAGTCTAGACCGGGTGCGTACGCTTCAGAACCGGGGGATTCCAGCGGAGGATATTCGGTACTACGTCGATAATGACATCAATCTCAACAAGATTGCTGATCTACAGAATCAGCAGCTCTCGTCGTCCCAGATTCGGACGCTAACGGACAAGGGAGCGAACGTTGATGAGATACCACAGATGAAGCGCATGGGCTTTACCAACAAGCATGTCACAACGCTTGCTGAAAACGGAATGGAGTATAAGAAAGCCCGAAAGCTCGATTACTCCGATTTCGATGCGGAGCAAATCACAACGCTCGCTCGAAAGGGAGCCGATCCAGACGCTGCGACGGCCCTCAAACACGAGGGGGTCGGGACGGATCAGGTGACGACGTTGGCTCGTGAGAAGGCTGACCTCAAGATGGCCACCGAATTGAAACGCACCGGCTGGAGTGGTGATGAACTGGTCGACATCACGAAGAAGGGCAATCGAAAGTATATCGCCCGTATTGATCCCATGAAACGCGATGGATCGTACCTCGGCCACGGATCGACGCTGCGACAAGTCAAAAAGCTACAGGCTGATGGGATTCCCAAGAAGGATATCAAATATTATGTTGATAAAGGAATAAGTCTGAAAGTTGTTGATAAAGTTCATAGTAAGTCGATGTCATCAGAGATGGTGAAAAAGAAATTCAAAGAAGGACCGATGCTTTCTAAGAAAATTACGAACAAACTTTACAAAGGTAAAAATGGAGGGGTTATCCTAGGCAATATCTTTTGGAATGGCAGAAGCTGGCAGATTGGCCGGGACAATTCATCAGCGAATTAGTACGACATACTTAATTATTCTTCACCATCCCACAACAGTAGTACTTTACCCACTTGATAAGTAATTAGAATTATAACGTAGATAATAATATATACAAGTCCAGCCACAGAATCGGGGTATCTACCAGTGGAGGGATTAGATGGCATGGAAAAAATCCCACTAATACCTGCTAAAAATGGTTGTAAAAAATTTAAATACAGATAGAGAACGACCAATCCGATTATAATCGCCTCAATGTAAAAAATTACATCTTCCAGGTCATCTATCATGTGTATTAGCTATCCTATAATAGTATAATAATTGCGATTATAGCGAATCAGACATCGTATAATGACGATATCAAATGAGTTCTCCTAGCTCGACCATTTAGTTTGGACTATATTAGGATGTAAATTAGAATTAATATCTGCAAATGTAATACAGCAGCCTCCACTACCGTGAGTCAGATATTGTAACGGTATTGGAGCGTACGCCTCGGTGGATTTGCTCCATTGTAACCTAATTTATTTTTTATTAATCAAATTCTAGTATAAATATCATCAATGACTGGCCACAAGAGAACTCCGAGATAGATTCTGGTGAGATTCAACAGCTCACCTTCCCCGCTTCGGATCCGAACGTACCGCTCGAACGGATCGACCGTCCAAGCTGTGCAAGCGCATCCACTGGCTTGATCGAACTGTTCAACTCGTACGGTAGATATCGCAGTCTCGGCTGTCCAACAGGACTCGAAGACCAGCACCCTGCACTGGCGCGCATCACCACTAACGAGTTACCCAAACCGATGCAGAGCGGTGTGTCACTGGCAACGGTGCACCCATTCCAGTGGACCACCGACTTCCCCGTCGACCTATCTTTATGGAAACCATTATTGTCCAATCAACACAACACACACGTGACAATGGACAGACGCCAGTTCCTCCGTGTGTCGGTTCCAGTGGGTCTCAGCGTGTCACTCAGCGGCTGTCTTGGCTCGATGGAGTCCAGCTTTGCGTCGGTGTGGGATGATTTTCAGTCGTTTTCGACGGGTGAATCCTCCCATGACGGCGGCTATGAGAGCGATGACGCGATCGAGTACACCGCTGAACCAGCCCCCGTTACGTCCACGCCGACCGCAGCCAGCCAACAGACGCCCCATCCCGCAAACCAGCTGGAACTGCTCGAACACGACTTTTTCACGACCGACTACTCCGCTGGCGTTCGCGGAACGGTCATCAACAACGCTGAAACGCTGATCGATTACGCCGAAATCAAGATTCACTATCGCAACGCCGACGGCGAACTGATCGGTGATGGCATGACAAACACGACTGATCTAGGTGCCGGCGAAGAGTGGCTGTTCAAGACGCTGTTCAACGGCGACGACCCAGGGGCCGTTGACGATTACGACGTGAAAATCAACGCTGAACGGCTCTGAACCCGCCCCATCGTCCCTTACGATCGCCCGTGGGCAATCGATTTTCGGAGGCAGCTCGCCGTCGCCGGACAGAGTACGTCGAACTGCGCCGTCTTCTGCATGGCTGTCGGGGCTGCTGACCTGTCGCAGGCGTCGTAGCCCAACGCCTCGAAAAACTGTGCTGCCGAGGTGGTGAGCAGATAGAGCTCCGAAATCGCTTGTTCTATCCCACGGCGTTCGAGTGCTCGACAGAGCGCACTGCCGTACCCGCGGCCACGGACGGCTGGCTTGACGACAACTGAGCGAACCAGTCCGTACCCATCGACTGGCTGGATCCCACCGACACCAATACGACGGCCATTGTTGTGGGCGATATACAACCAGTCGGGCGCTCCACGAATGTCCTGGGTCCCCAATCCGGCGTCCGAAAGGAGCGTTTTGGCGATCCCTACCGTCTCGTCATCGACCGGTTCGAGTCGAACTGCTGGTCTGGTCATGGGAACGTGATCGAACTGTGTGCCAGCCAACCAAACCGATTGGGGTGCGGGTACGCCGGTGCTCACTCCGCTTCGGTCCCAGCAACGAGATCGGTGACGGCACCGACGTTCATCGCAATCGCCAGCGCAACTGCCACCACGAGAAGAATGATGGTAGAGATCGCGTTCATCTTCGGTGCGGCGCCGTATTCGATCATCGAATACATCGATGTGGTGAGTAGATCTGTCGTCCCGCGGACGAAAAACGCGCGAATGAAATCCTCGAACGACCGGATCCACGCGAAGAGAAATCCCGCGCCGACGGCCGGAGCGATGATTGGGAGCGTGATCTCCCGGAAGACAGAGAGCGGCCCTGCACCCAGATCCCGAGCACTCTCTTCGAGCGTTTCGTCGAAGCCATAGAGTCGTGCTGTTACGATCAGCACCACGAACGGCAATCCGTAGACGCTGTGGGTCAAAATCACGGCGAACACACCAGTATCGAGGCCTGGTACGACCGTGCGCACGAACAGTAACATCCCCACACCGAACACGATGCCGGGCACGATCATCGGGAGAATGAGCCCGGTGCGATACGCGCCTTCGAACGGAAGCTGGTGACGAACGATTGCGATGCTCGCGGGCACGCCAAGAACGGTTGCGATCCCGGCGGCGATCGTGGCAATCTGAACGCTCCGGAACGTCGCCACCAACAGCGACCGATCGGCAAGCGCCGCGCGCATATGATCGAGGGTGAGGCCCTCGAACGGAACGAGTGTGCTCGGGTTTTCAGACACCGACAGCACGATCATTACCAGCAAGGGCACCCAGAGAAAGCCGACCATCAGAATCGTGACCGCCCAGAGCGCATAGGAAGATCGCTGTTCACGGGCTGGCCACCACTGTGATGGGGAACGAAGCCATCGTCGCACTCAGACCGCCCCCAGCTCTTCGGGGTCGACAACCTGGATGACAACCGCGAACACCAGGACGATCGCCACGACGATGAACATTGCAGCAGCGCTCCCGGCCGCAAGATCAGCAGCGCCCAGGATTCGTCCCTCGATGAAATTACCGATCATCTGAATCTTCCCTGCTCCAAGAATGTCTGGCGTGACGAACGCCCCTAGCGTCGGAACGAAGACGAACAGTCCGCCGCTGACCATCCCCGGAAGCGTTAGTGGGACGAGCACGTCCCGAACGACGGCCACCCGGGTTGCTCCAAGATCCCTGGCAACAGCCACGAGATCCATGTCGATTCCGTCGAGACTCGCGTACAGAGAGAGCAACATGTACGGGAAATACGCGTGGGTCAACCCCACGATGATCGCCGGGAGTCCAAACGTAAAGAGCCCAACTGGACCGCCAACGAGACCGAGTGCCTGGAGCGTCGTGTTCAACACCCCGGATTTTCCAAACACCAGCATCCACGAGTACGCCCGCACCAGATACATGGTGAAAAACGGCAACAACACCAGAAAGAACGTCACTCGCACCCAGCGGCCCTCCCTGCGTGCCAGCAGATACGCAACCGGAAAGGCGGTGACCAAACAGAGCAGCGTCGTCACTACGGCCACGAACACCGAGATCAACAGCGCATCGACGAACGGTGCCGTCCAAACAGGGTCAGCGTTGAACAATGAGCCGTACGCTTCGAGTGTTGGTGACCAGACCAGCTGGTAGGTTTCCTCGCTGACCGAAAGGAAGCTCACCACGACCATGTATGTCAGTGGTGCAAGCAACAACAGCCCCAGCCACACCGCCGCCGGCCCGGCGGAGAGCCATCGACTCCGGTGAGGGGTGGACAACAGTCGCCACAGCTTCGTCCGCGAACGCTCTCCTGTCATTCGATCACGCAGCCTTGATTGCTTCCCAGGCCGTCTGCCAATCGTCCTCATTTTCAACAGTTTTGAACGGCACCATATCCTCCAGCCGTGACGGATCGATCGCGCCAAAGCGCTCGTTCTCTTCGCTTGAGAGCTCCGATTTCGTCTCCGGATTCACGCTCGGCGAAAAGCCGGTTTTGGCCAGTGTTGCCCCGTTTTTCGCGCCAATGTACTCGTTGATCACCTCCCAGGCCTTCGTTTTCGACTCTGACGCCGCTGAGACGACTGCGGATTCGAACCAGGCGAGAGCGCCCTCTTTTGGAGTGGCCATTGTCGCCCAGTCGGCGCCCTGGTCCCACAGCTCGACGATCTCGTTTCGACCGGACTGGCCCACCAGGAAGTTCCCCTGCTTGAACTGCTTGATGTATCGGGGATCCTCCGCAATGTAGCCCTGAAGCGTTGGCTTTTGCTCGATCATCGTCGTTTTGACGTCCTCGATCTGCGACGCTGTGAGCGTCACCTGTGCCCCGGAAAACGCATCACGAAAGCCGAGATAGAGCGCCGCCGCGCTCATTGCCTTGAAGTGGTTGTCGTACATGACAATCTGGTTCGAAAGATCTACTCCCTCGAACGTGGGCGAAAAGAGGATCTCGTAGCTCTCTTCGTGCTCTGGAACTGTTCGCGAGTCATAGGAGTAGCCGTACCAGCCAAACCGGATCGGTACCCCATAGATCGAGCCGTCCTTGGTGAACTGATTCTCAGCAAATCCGGAGAACGTCTCGTAGATCCCATCGAGATTCGTGACAACGTCGCGGTCAACCGGAGCAATCATCGGGCTACCGTCCTTTGTCGCAGCCAGCATCTTCGGGACGTAGTTGTTGTTCGGAATCGCGATGTCGTACTGTTTGTACTCGCCCTGATTCCACTGGTTGAACATCTTTGCCGAGGAGGTGGATTTCGTGATCTCAAGCGTGACGCCTACCGTCTCCTCGATCCGCCGTTTGATGTCGTCGTTCGCGTACTCCTCCCAGGTTAACACGTGAATCGTTGGGTCCCCACCGCTGCTCGTTCCACCGAACAGATCGGACGCCAGACACCCGCTCAACGCGATTGCTCCCGTGGCCCCGCCGATTTCTAGCAGTCTGCGTCGAGACGTGGTTCGTGTTCCGTCGCTGGTTGCTCCCGCCATGGTCTGTATGTATCAGTATCTCAATGACATAATTCCTGTGGCTATCTGGTAATATGATTTCAACCAGCAAGACTCACTATGGATCCTCGTCGAATCTGTGTTCACCATCACATTCAAGTAGGTTCGTTGATATCTCTTGAGAATGACCGACACCACCAGATCGACCGGAGATCCCCTGGTTTCGCTCGTTGGGGTAACCAAAGCGTACGGTGACGTAACTGCAGTGGACGATATCGATCTGACGATTCGACAAGGTGAGTTTTTCTCTCTGGTGGGGCCCTCTGGTTGTGGGAAGACAACGACGCTGCGGTTGATCAGCGGCTTCGAGCAGCCCTCATCCGGGTCCGTTCGGATCGCAGGCGAATCGATGGCTGACGTTCCACCGGAGGATCGGGACACGAATCTCGTGTTCCAGCAGCTCGCGCTTTTCCCCCATATGACGGTCACAGAGAACGTGAGCTACGGCTTACAGCAATCGGGGATCGACCAAGCGTCGATCGACGATTGCGTCGAGGAGTATCTCTCGCTCGTCGATCTTGAAGGCTTTGGCGATCGACAGCCATCGGCGCTATCCGGTGGCCAACAACAGCGGGTTGCCCTTGCGCGGGCGCTGGTGAACGAGCCGAGCGTGTTGTTGCTCGATGAACCCCTCTCATCGCTTGATCGGAAGCTCCGCCAGCAGATGCAGGTAGAACTGCGATCGCTTCACGAACAGACTGCGGGCGGATTTTTCTACGTGACGCACGATCAGTCGGTGGCGATGACGCTTTCCGACCGGATTGCGGTGATGAACGACGGTCGGATCGAGCAGGTTGGGACGCCCGAGGCAATCTATCGCGAGCCGGCCAACGCGTTCGTTGCGGATTTCGTCGGTGACACGAATCTGCTGTCGGGGACGGCAGAAACCTTCGATGACGGGGCGGTTGTAACGCTCGATGGTGGCGGGTCAGTGTCGATTCCGGTGGATTCTGACGTGACGGGACCGGTAACGGTCTCGATTCGACCTGAAGCGCTCTCGATCGTCGATGACGGGCAGTTCACGGGGACGGTGACCGAGCGATATTTCCAGGGCGATCGAACGACGCTGACGGTGGTGCCAGATGGCGTGGCGACCGATCCGATTTCGGTTGTTGTGCACGGTCGACAGGGCCAGTTCGACCGTGGTGTGTCGGTAGAACTCTCCGTGTCGAGTGCTGCGCCAGTGGTGTTTCAGGAGTAAGTCGAAATCGCACCCTGTTCCCTACTGATCTCTCACCCAGATTATTAGGCAGGCCTAAAATTCGGAATGGTTTTGTTATTTTAGGCTAACCTAATCATTATGAATGAGACGACTACTGGATCGACACCCACGAGACGAGCAATGCTCGTCTCCACTGGCAGTCTGGTTGCGCTGGGATCACTCGCCGGTTGTACATCGCTGATTGGTTCCTCGGACGACACGACCGATTCGAACGCTTCGACCGAATCGAGCGGTTCGTACACCGGTTCGATGTCCCCGATGGGTGAGGTGACATTCGAGCGCCCTCCAACAACGATTTTCACCCGCCTCACGCATCTCGCGGGGATGGCGTTCGCCCTGGGCCGTGGCAACGATGTCAACGCCATGCACGCTCCGGAGTACTACAACGACCTGTGGAATCAGTACGTTGCTCGTCTCGATGGGGTTGAACTCGACTGGTCGGGGCTGTATTCGTCGTGGGAGCCGAGCAAAGAGAAACTGTACGAGCTTGACAGCGACGTTCACCTGGCCGATCCGGCGAGCGTTCTTGCGCTCAAGAACTGGTCGCAGTCTGATCTCGATGAGATCGAGTCGAACGTCGCACCCTGGTTTGGAAACGCGCTCAGCGACCGCAACCGTCGGCCACCAGAGACGTACTCCGGTGAGTACACGCATTATGGGCTCTGGGAGCTGTTCGAGAAAGTGGCGCAAATTTTTCAGGCACAACAGCGATACGACGCCCTCGCGGCGATCCACCAAGAAATGCTCGACACGTTCGAAGCGAAGCTCCCACCAGAGAGCGATCGTCCAACTGTCGCGATGCTGAGTTCCGCAGATCTCGAGGAGATTTATGCCTATCCTGTCGATGCGCCGGGGTTTTTGACGGCTCATATGCGTCCGCTCGGGGCTGTTAACGCCTATCCGGACGATATCTCGACGAGCGACACGATTGACGCCGAACAGCTGTTGGCCGCCGATCCCGACGTTATCTGTTATCTGGGTGGGATGACTCCTGGCACCGATATCGCAGCCGGACGGGATCGGATGAGAGACGATCCTGTCATGGGCAAGATTCCAGCCGTGAAGAATGATCGGGTGTATGCACAGGGTGCGCGCTATCAGGGACCAATTTTGAATCTCTTCCAGCTAGAAATGACCGCCAAGCAGCTCTATCCCGACCAGTTTGGCGAGTGGCCAGGCTACGAATCGGGTCCGTATCCAGAGATTCCAGCCGGCGAGCAGCTGTTCGATCGCGGTCGTGTTGGGACTATCATCAACGGTTCGTTTTGAACGGTCGTCACCGCGACAGCTCCCTTGGACTACCCAAGGAATCCGAATTTCCGTATCGCCTCGTCGCAATACCTCTGGCCCTGCCAGTGAATGCTGTTCACAAGTTTCCTCGTTCAGTGATCAACTGGATTGCCGTCGTGTTGGTACTTGTTGGAGCGCTTTCGTGGGATATTGTTCTGACGGGCGAGTCGGCTTCGAATGGACTTATTTCAGTCACTCTTGGCACAATTAGATGCGCTGGTGGGTGCACTCCGACGATTGCTGATATCCAATCCCGCCAGCGTGTGGGGTTATCTGTGTCGGAGTGGTCCTCGGCACATGTTATGCTACTTGTGAAAATCTAGCACGTTAATAAGGATGGAGTGAGAAATTTCATTTATGAATAGTTCAGTATTATTGGAAGAAGATATTACCAGCGTACTCATAGTGGCGATCATCATGGCGGGTATTGTGTGGTACAATAGTGGTATGGCCGGTACCCTTCGTATTACAAACACCCTGATGGCCGGACTCATTACGGCAGCGGTTATGGCTGTTGGTCTCTGGATGCTAAATTAAAGAGGGTCTTCTCCCCACACGGATGGATAGAACTCCCGAAGTTCGCACAGCCATCGGCTTCGTTCAGCGGATACAGCTACACTGTTCCGACGGGTTCGCCCTCGAATGCTCCCGATGTCGGGGTTGCAAGCAGCGTGACCCCCGTGTCGTCGGTGTCAATCGGCCACAGCTCCTCTCGGTAGCGTGCTTCGCTGTACGGTCGTCTAAACACCCCGATGTACTGGCGCACCTTCGGGTGATTCACCCCCTCAAGCAGGAATTCGATATCGTCTTCGTCAACTGGTTGGAGGTCGATACGGTCGCCGTCGATGAACGTTGGTCTTGACATCTGTCTTGCTTTATAATGATCTGTAATCGACACAGCAAATGCGAGCGTGGTCACTGGAAAGCATTGATGGCCCCAGCAGTGGGCTCAGAATGGGAATGAATGGGTCATCGGACAGCGCTCTGATTGTGTGTCTGGACGGACTGCCAATACGATTTTGGGTGGCGTGATAACGGTAAACGATCGGCTTTCAGCACCAGTCCACAGTTTCGCTTGCTTCCCGTGGACTGTCGTGAACCGGGAGCGACCCTGATTCGCGTCGGCCTGGACCCCGGCCGTGGAACCGATACGAATCGGAATCGGCCCTGAAGTTGATGGGAAATAGCGAGTGTGTAGGCAATGTGGGTAATAGGAACATGAAGATCGAATCCGACGACATCCGCACGAAGGAAGCCGACGACCGGGGACGGTTGTCCCTTGGCACTGAGTATGCGAACAAGGGCATTACTGTCGCCATCATGGAGGTTGCGGACAATAAACCGAGTGAGGACGAGCTTGCGGCGGCCTACCGCAATGCGACCGAGTCCGCCCACGAGATCACTCGTGAGTTCGAATGTGTGTCTGACGAGGCGTGGGGGTCGCTTGGTCCTGCACCGGATGTCGAAGGCTACAACGCTGACGACGGAGATGATGAGTGATTATATGCCGGAGATCCGGTTGGGGAGGTCGTTGTCGTCGAGATCAAGTAGTGTTCATGCGGGATCATCGCCTGGTAGTCCTGGCGCTGGCCTCGTTGCTCCCAATCGTGTCCAGAAACCCTCCTTCAGAAGCTGAGATTTCGGGAACCTACCCAACTCTATATAGCGACATACGGTGTACGACCAGTTCGCGAGAGTTTTTTGCACCCCTCTCCTAGGGGCCAGTGATGAAGGTGTTCGGATCGAGTGGCGTTCGGGGGGTTGCCAACGAGGAGTTAACCCCGGCGTTCGTCAGTCGCGCCGCGATGGCAGCCGGCTCCGTGTTTACGGCGATGGGACACGATCGGGTCGCGCTGGGGCGTGATACACGCAAAACGGGGGAACTGTTCAGTGATAGTGCGGCAAGCGGGCTCGCAAGCGTCGGCTGTGACGTTGACGATCTCGGAATCTTGCCCACACCTGCGGTCCAGGCATACGCCGAGCGAAATGGCGTGCCAGCGCTCGTCGTGACGGCGAGCCACAACCCGCCGGAGTACAACGGCATCAAGCTCATCGGCGCAGACGGGGTTGAGCTGGTGCGCGAGACGTTAGAGCAGATCGAGGATCGACTGCTAACCGAGCGCTTTGAAGCCGTCTCGTGGGACCACACAGGCACTCGCACCCGGATCGAACGCGCCGACCGGGAGTACATTGGGGCCGTGATCGACGCCGTCGACCGGGAGAAAATAGCCAACGCGGGGCTGACAGTGGCGATCGATCCCGGCCACGGCGCTGGTTCAATGACCTCACCGGAGCTGTTTCGCGAACTCGGCTGTTCGGTCGTGACGGTCAACGCCCAGCCAGACGGGCAGTTCCCGGGTCGCGACCCCGAGCCAGTCGCTGAGAATCTCAGCGCGCTCAGACGGCTCGTTGGAGCCTCTAACGCAGACCTGGGGATCGCCCACGACGGCGATGCAGACCGCGCAATCTTTGTGGACGAACGGGGCAACCACATCGAAGGCGACGCAGCGTTCGCGGCGCTTGCGGCCGCAGAGCTGGAATCGGGCGAGACAAGCGTCTCTGCGGTGAACGTCTCACAGCGACTTGTCGATGTGGTTGCGGATGTCGATGGCACGCTCGAACGGACGCCGATCGGGAGCACCAACATCGTCACGCGAATCCAGGCGCTCACGGCTGAGGACGAAACCGTCCCAATCGCAGGCGAGGGCAACGGCGGGATTCTCTTCCCGGAGTATCGGCTCTCTCGCGATGGAGCCTACACGGCAGCGCGCTTTTGCGAGCTGGTGGCAGAGCGGCCGGCCAGCGAGATTATCGCCGAGCACAGCGGCTACGAGAACGTTCGACGGAATCTCCACTACGATTCGGATGTCGAACGCGAGCGCTTGCTTGAGACGGTCGAAGAGACCGCCCGCGATGCTGATGCGAGCCTCGACACCACTGACGGCTACCGACTGGATTTCGACGATGGCTGGGTACTCGTCAGACCAAGCGGAACGGAGCCGCTCATCCGGATCTACGCGGAGGCATCGACCCAGGAACGCGCAACAGAGCTTGTGGCCTGGATTCGTGGCGATCTCCCGACGCCAGTCTGAACCGACTCACCAGAACGACCTGACCGATCCGAACGAATCCGCTCGTAACGCGGCTGCGAGTTCGTCTGCCGGCGTCTCCTCGAACTCGCCCGGGTGTTTTCGCTTGAAGTAGCCAACCAGATTTCGGACGTCTCGTTCGAGGAACTCGTCTGCGTTTTCGTGGGCCGTTGGCACCGCCTGCGGCCAGTCGAACAACAGCACGCCAGATTCTGCGACAGCGACGTTGTACTCGCTCATATCCGCGTGCACGAAGCCCTCCTTGTAGGCGTCGGCGAGCTCGGAGAGTATCAGATCACAGACGCCCACGGCCTGTGAGTCATCGATTGTGGCTCGTGAGAGTTCGACGCCCTCGAATTTCTCCATCACGATGGCGTGGCGGTTGTGATCGATTGGCCGCGGGACGCTCACCGTCGGGTAGACGGTTTCGAGCGCCTCATACTCACGTTCTGCGGCTTTTCGGGCGGTGTAGAGCCAGGAAACGTGATCGTGATCGGCGGTGTACTCGCGCTCGCGCTGGACTTCACGGAAGTTCGTGTAGCCTTCGCGGTGATATTTCAACGCCAGCGCCTTGTACGATTTCACCTCGTAGACGTCGCTTTCCTTGCCAACGCCCAGCGGTGCGCCAAAGCCCTCGATCGTGCCCCGCTCGACCAGCGTATGCAACGCGAGGATGTCGTATCCTTCGAAGGTGAGCCGAAAGCCCTGATACTGCATCGTCTTGCGTTCGACCAGTCCACGTCGCTCGCATCGATCCAATCGGTGGGTCACCTCCTCCTCGTCCAATCTGGCATACTCCGTCAGCGTCTCCCGATCGACCCACTCGCTAAACCGCATCCCGTGTTCGACGCCCGAGAGCAAATAGAAATCCTCTGACTCCAGATCGCGCATCTCCCCGGCGACGTTCCGTACCATGGGGCTGCTACCCGGTCATGGGTAAAAAGTTCCCCGCGTCAGGACAGATATATCGTATGTCGCTATATGGATTGTTGCGATTCTGCGCTACGGAAAAGCGTCGGACCGAACGAGTCCACTCACTGCAATCAGGTGGACGACTACTCCGCCCCCTAGATACACCGTCCACATCGGGTCACCGCTGGCACTCGCTACGAACGCCTTGATGGGCCAGTAGGCAGGTACCAGCCCGGCGACGTACTGAAGTGGTGGTGGGACCACAGCGATCACCAGTGCTGGACCGAGAATGACCAGATTGACGAGTTTACTGAGGGCGATCCCCTCGATACTGTTCGAAGCCAGCGTCCCGAACCCAAACGCGATGACTGTGCCGCCGAGGGCTCCGACTGCCGTCGTTCCGAGCAGTCCCGGGAGTGAAATATCCACGAGATCCATGACAGCTACCGCGGGAAGAGTTGCCACCAGACTCAGGAGGTAGGCTGTCGTCCCTCGATACTGGAGATACCCACGAGCAGACAGCGGGCCCGTATGGAACACAGCGAGCATTCCTTGCTCGCGGTCCTCAAGGATGAACATCCCAACAATGAATCCGTAGATCGACGGACCGAACACCACCATCGATCCAGCGATCACTGGATAGTACTCAGGTACCACAAGAACAGGAGCCAGCATAGTCGAAACCGTTGGGGTCCCAAATCGAATGATCACCGCGAGGACGAACGGACCAATGGACCCGATAACGAGCATCGGATCGCGGACCCAGTTACGAAGATCTGCGAGTACCAATCCGACAACGGGCGATTGGGACTGAATCCAGCTTCCCTCGGTTCGCCCCTGGGCTGCTGGGACGTCCGTCCGTCCGAGCTGATCACCGGTATTGCCCTCGTGAACGATATGCCGGCGGAACGCGTTTCGCGCCCACCAAAAGGCAATACCGTTGGCAATAACCAGATAGCTGATGCTATAGGCCACAGTCCACGGAGACGCTGGACGCAACCCCGCCTCGATGAGGAGCAACACCGGTTGCGCTGGGAGGAGATAGAAGAGCCATGTCTCAACGAGCCCGACGTAGCCAATCAACGGCAGAAAGAGGATGACACCCCAGCCAACGGCACTAATGAAATATTCGTTGATAGAATCAAAGCGTGCGACCGCAACGAATCCGATTAGTACGAACAGCGACGCCGAGATGGCAACCCCACAGACCAACACTCCCAGTCCTGACGTCAGTCCATGCCCGAGGACGGCGATCACAACCGAGGCGAGAACCGCAAGCAACGAGAGAGAGACCACTTTCGAGGCGAGATAGCCACGGTCGCCAAGCGGTGACGTTACCAGTGCATCCAGCACAGCCGTTTCCTTCTCGAACAACACCAGTGCAGCGATGAAATAAAAGCCCAGAACTGTCGTATCAGTCGCGATCACCAGTACGGCGACGTCGGTTCGCAGTGCTGGCCCGAGTGCTCGGAGCCCACCGACAAACGCCACCGTGAGAACTGCGTAGACAGCATAGAATCCATAGCGGAGCTGGAGGCGAACGTCCCATTGCAGCATCGACCAGAACGCACTCAGTTCACCGCTTGTTGGCACGATCCCGCGCCGTTGCGGGCCGCCACGCGTTGTATCGTCCGTCACGTCAGGTTCGCCCCGGTGACAGCGATGAACGGTGCTTCGTGGCCGTCGCTGTGGATTGGTTAGGAGCGAATCTGGGGGAGACGACCATTCGTTCTGACGTCACCGAACAACGACCGGCAAACTCGGGTGTCGCATCCATTGGCTCATTTGTCGGGAGCAACACTGCTTGCATCCCCGACTCGGCCGACAAACAGCATGGCGTTCGTCGGTCGGTGTCGGATACAGAACAGAAACGGCCGATCGACCGTCATCTCGTACGGATCGACGGGTGCCGATGTAGTCCCTATCGATACACCCGTCGCCGCGGCTGCTTCGGTTCCGCTCTCATCAACTGCAATGTGCGTTTTGTGCTTGATATCATCGAGAAAGAGATTCCCATCGCTCGTTTCAGCGTGATACATCCCTGTGAAATCTGCGTTCGATCGATCGAACGCGTTCGCCATTCCGAGTGACGCCAGCGTCTCAGAGAGGCCAACGGACGTCTCGAAGCTGAATTTTGGGAGCCAAAGCGTCCCACCCGTCGGGGTCAACGAATCGACGATTGACTGCAGGCGGTCGGCATTGAGATTCCGTTCAAATGACCTGAACTGGCCCGCCTTTGGCAGAAGAATTACCATCCCCACAGCACCTCCCACATAGGGCAGCTCAACGGCCTGGACGCCGCTTTCATCGGCGTAGGGCAACTTGTTGGCGGATTGGGCCATCATTGGGACGGTGCTCGTCTGGCCATCGAGTGCGGTGAATGGTCTGTTCTCCGTTCGGTCGTTCGCGAACGCATGTTTCCAGTTGGCGTGGAAATAGACCGCGTTTGTAAGGACGAGCCGGGTGTACTGATGCAGCGATCCACGCGGAAACAGCTCCTGAATCTTCCCAGCCGTCTGTTCGCTCACCCAGTCGTTGATCTGCGTGCGAGCTGCTTCATAATCGTTCTCGAAATCAACAACGTTGAGCCCCGCGCCGTAGAATTTTGCCAACGTATCGAGATAGGCGTCGCGCCACGGAAACCCACGCTGGCCCCAGACGGAGTTCACTGTCTCAAGCGTGAATGGTGTCCCTTCCTCGTCGTTGCTGGTGGTGTCCGGTGTGGGTGTTTGTGCCGGCGTCGCGGTCGATGCTGGTGGGTCGACCGCAGCAGAAAGGGTCGCAAACGAGTGGTGAAGCCGGTCATCATCGACCCTGAACTGGAGCGTCTCTCGGATCTGCGAGCGGGTTTTCGCGTTGCTGCCGGCGTAGGTCATTGCCAAAGCGACCGAAATACTGTGTGGCGAGAGGAGGAAATTCGTTTGATTGTTCGCTTCGGCGAGTGTTTTGTGGAGCGTCAGTGCGAACGCAGTATTTCCACGAACCAGCCGATTACGGGTGGACGAATCGACCGCAGTATCGATTACGTTGCTATCCGATTGGAGTATGTTCATGCCTGCTTGATCGTTGTGCTTCGAATTGTTGTCAGATTGCTGGCCAACGCCCTCCGTATCATTGTGGTGCGATTGTTGATCGCTCAGACAGCCTGCAAGGGTAGTTCCAGCGAGAAGACTGCCGGTGGCGTAGAGGAGCGACCGTCGCGTTGGCAAGGACATATTTACATGATAACAACTGTTGGCATGAGGGTTTAGGTTTTGGGTGGGCCGATCGAGCGTTCCGTAGCGAACCGGCCCAGTCCGTGATCACACAGTGTTGCTGCCAGCGATTACACGAAAATACAACCTTCGCCCCGGACGGAAGCCGATGAAATAGTAATCGGTCGATAATTTCATCGTCGATGGAATCAACAGTTCATTTAACCAAAACGTTTAATATATCCATTGCTGTATGGTTAACCGGATGGTTGAACAACAGTCGGACGATCTGGACCTCGATGCCATTTTCCAGGCATTGGCCCACCCGATCCGTCGGGCGGCCTTAGAACAGGTAGCCGACGGTCCAAAGAGCGTTAGCGAGCTGGCTGCGCCCCACGACGTTTCCCTGGCTGCGGTTTCGAAACACCTGCGAGTCTTAGAGGACGCGGGCCTGCTTGCGGTGGAGCAGGATGGTCGGGTCCGCCGGTGTCATCTGGCGGCTGCGCCGTTGAGCGAGGCATTTGGCTGGCTCACTCGCTACCGCGTCTTCTGGGAGGATCGATTCGACGCACTGGAAGACCATCTGGAAGAAGATACACCATGACCGACAACGACCCTGCTGACGATACTCCAGCGAACGACGCACAGACCAGTGCTGACCGAAGCGTGACGATTAACCGCGTGATCGAGGCTTCCCCCGAGCGAGTGTATGAGGCGTTCGTCGATCCCGACGAATACGCTGCGTGGCTCCCGCCGGAGGGATTCTCTGGTGAGATCCACGAGTTCGACGCCTCCGAAGGCGGAACCTTCCGAATGTCGTTCAACGCCGAAAGCGAGGAATTAGAACCGTACGCCAGCACGTTCTACGGAACGTTCGAGGAGCTGATCCCGGGTGAGCGAATCGTCTACATCGAACAGTTCGAAGGCGATGAATCCGGGATGGCTGGCGAGATGACGACGACGGTCACCTTTGAGGCGGTTTCCGGTGGAACCGAGCTCGTCGTGACACAGGCCGGGATTCCCGAGGCAATTCCGCCCGAAGACGCCGCAGAAGGGTGGAACGACTCCCTCAATAATCTCGCAGAGATCGTCGAGTAACTCCACCATGAGAAAACTCATCGTCGACAACAAGATCACGCTCGATGGTGTTTTCGACAACGAGGCGGAGTGGCTCATGGATTGCTGGGACGACCCAGACGACCTGTCGCGCCAGGCAAAGGGCTACATCGACGAGTTCGATGCGTTGTTGCTGGGGCGGGTGACCTACCAGGGGCTGTCTGCGGTCTGGCCCCAATCGACGGACGAAATCGGGTTCGCCGACTGGATCAACGACGTTCCAAAGCATGTCGTCTCAACCACGCTTTCCGAAGACGATCTCTCGTGGAACGCACAGTTGCTCTCGGGGAACGTCGTCGAAGCAGTCACCGAGTTGAAAGCGCAGTCCGGTGGGGACATACTGCTTGTCGGGAGTGGCGAGCTGTTGGAGACGCTCATAGCGAACCAGCTCGTGGATGAGTATCGGATCTGGCTGCATCCAATTATTCACGGGAGCGGGACGCAGCTGTTCACCGATGCGATTGAGCCGACGCAGTTGGAGCTGATCGATGTGGAGAGAACCAGTGCAGATGCCGTGATTCTCACATACCAGCCAACGGCAACCGAGGAGCCATCCACATGAGTACAGTGGTCATCGACATCAGCATCTCGCTGGACGGATACATCACCGCGGATACCCAGACTCCAGAGCAACCTCTCGGGGAAGGTGGCGCCCAACTACACGACTGGATAGACGATGCCGTTGGCAGCCAACTCCTCGCGGAGGCGACAGCCAACCTGGGAGCGGTCATCGCTGGCCGCACGACGTACGACAGTTCGCTCCCGTGGTGGGGGGCGGATGGCCCGACGGGTTCTGCCCGCCGTCCGGTGTTCGTCGTCACGCACGACCCACCATCGGATCCCCCTGCTGATGGCGTCTACACGTTCGTAACCGATGGCATCGAAAGCGCGCTCGATCAGGCAACGGCAGCCGCGGGTGCGGAGACTGTCAGTGTGATGGGCGGCGCGAGCATCTGCCAGCAATTTCTCGCTGCTGGACTGGTCGATGCGATTGTGATTCATCTCGCGCCGGTGCTGTTGGGTGGCGGAACGCCGTTGTTCGAGAATCTGGATGGTGAGCAGATCGAATTGGATCTCATCGACGTGACCGAATCAGCCTCGGCAACCCATCTTCGATTCCGTGTTACCAGTTGATAGGACTGCTCTCCTATCTCGGTTTGGCCATCAGGACTGAACACGGCCCAACAGTTATTACTCAAATCAGAGGAGAAAGCCACGCTATACGGGTACCGTAGCAGTTCGACGCTACCGATTCTCTCGTCGCCGATCACGACGCTAGTTCGGAACCCGCCGGTCTGTCGCCGTCATTGGGTCCAGAGGCGCTCGCTATCGATCCGATCGTGGTGTCCACCCTCGATCTCGTTTTCCAGTGTAGCGTGCAGTGGGACGGACGAGCTTTGGATCTTCGAGTTCCTCCAGACAGTGTGTCGTCCAGCCGACAACGCGGGAGACAGCGAACGTGGGAGTAAACAGCGCCGGCGGAATGTCGATCCCGTCTAGCACGACCGCCGTGTAGAACTCCACGTTCGTTTCCAGTCGTCGATCCGGATGGTGTGCGGCCAGTTTCTCACGGGCGACTTCCTCGAACGAGCTGGCGGTTTCGAACAGCGTTGAGCCGTCGGTGTGTGCATCCAGCCGTTCTGCCACGCTGGCGAGCACGGCCGCACGCGGATCGCGGGTTCGATACACCCGGTGACCAAAGCCCATCAGCCGATCACCAGATTCGAGGACTGACTCGACAGTCGCTGTGGGCGACCCGGTTGTTGCCACCGTCCGTAGGGTTTCAAGGACCGGACCAGGCGCACCACCGTGACGCGGTCCTTTGAGCGCGCCAACGGCTCCCGTTACCGCCGACACCAGATCCGATTCCGTCGAGACGATCGACCTGGCGACAAAGGTTGAGGCGTTGAGCCCGTGGTCGATCACTGCGATCAGATACGCCTCAAGCGCGTCGACGACCGCCGGTTCGGGTTCCGTTCCGGTACGCATGTATAGATAGTTCTCGGCGTGGCGAAGCTCCGCCCGCGGCTCGACAGGAGCTTCTCCCGCTCGATATCGCCAGTACGCCGCGACGATCGTCGGTACCACCGCCACCAGTCGAACGGCCTGTTCAGCTGGTGGTTTGTCATCAAAATCGAGCGCGGCCACGCCCATTCGGACGGCGTCCATCGGATGGACCGCCTCGGCGGCTGCCTGCGACAGCACCGTCGCTACCCGGTCCGGAAGCTGTCGATGCTCGGAAAGCCGCTGCTGAAACCTTGCAAGCTGGGGTTCAGTCGGCAGGCGATCGTTGAACAGCAGATAACAGCTCTCCTCGAAGGTCGCATTGTTCGCCAGCACCTCGATTGGGACACCCCTGATGATGAGCGAGCCGCTCTCACCATCGATATCGCTCAATTCCGTCTCTGTGACCGCAATGTCTTCGACCCCACGATGCAGTGAGTTGTCAACCATCGATATCTATTTGGCGGACGGAGCAACGAGAAATAATAATTTGGAGAACGCTGATTCTCCAGATTTATGGCATGGGTCGTCCCTCCATCGTGAAATCAGGTCAGAAGGAACCTTACGGTGGTACGCACCGCGATCCACACACCGTGTGCGGAGAATCAGTGTTCCCTGTCAGCATCGCTTACTTGCTCGACGGACGATGTGATATCGCCGTCTAGCAATCGGTCGACGATCCGTTGGCCAGGAGCCCGCAGGGTGTACGTTGCGCCGTCGTTTGCGATGAGTGTTCCCCGAAGCCGTCGGAGATGATAGTTGAACCGCCCCTTGTCCGCAATCGAACTCCGCTCGTGGAATGTCGAATACGAGAGCGGCGTGTTCGCCTGATCGAGAATTGCGAGCAGTTCGAGTCGACTCGGCTCAGAAAGCAGTTTGAAGGCGTCTGCAAGCTCGGCGAGCGTGTCGGGTTCGAGCTGAGCGCCTGCAATTGCCGCGTCACGATCGGCACGAGACACCCAGGATCTGGGTTCTGGACCCTTATATTGGGATCGAGGCCTGAGCAGGGTCTCGCTTTCGAGCTGTTCGAGATACTGTGCCATCCAGCCAGCCGTCCGTCCGATCGCAAACATGGCTGGAAACAGCGGTGGTGGCACCGCGAGCGCATCGAGCAAGACGACGGCGTAGAAATCCACGTTGGGAGCGGACGGATGGTCGGATCCAGCCACCTGGTCGTGAACGGCCGCTTCGAGTGCTGTGGCAGTGTTTAGCAGCGACCTGTCGCCGTGGTTTTCGAGCATCGTTGTGGCGCACGCTTTCAGTATCTCCGCACGGGGATCGCACCCGGTGTAGACGCTGTGTCCGAAGCCGGGAATCGACTCACTTGCTGTGAGTCGCTGCTCGACGAACGCTGCTGGAGTTTCTACGGCATCCTTGTTCGTCAACAACGTGTGAATTCGTGCAAGTGCGCCACCGTGGCGCGGTCCCGTCAGCGCACCGACCGCCGCGGTGGCCGCGGAGAACGGATCTGCCCCCGTCGACCCAACGATTCGAGCGGCGAACGTAGAGGGTGTGACGCCGTGCTCGATGATTGTCGTCAGATACGTCTCAAGGCCGGCGACGGTAGCCGCATCCGGTTCCATCCCGGTGAGCATATACCAGAGATTTTCGGTGTGTGAGTACGAAGCGTCTGGGTGAATTGGGGTGACGCCCTCGCGATATCGCCAGTACGTGGTGACGATCGTCGGACAGATCGATACGACGCGGCTGGTTTCGATCAGCGTATCGTCACCGTTCACGGTCGCTGTGGCAAGTCCCATTTGGAGCGCCTCCATCACCGATCGATTCGCTTGCGCAGCCGTTTTGAGCACCGTCTCTACCGGCTCGGAAATCGACCGCCGTTTCGCGAGCGCCCCCCGAAACGATTCGACGGCGTCGGTCGTTGGGAGCCGACCGTTGCGGAGTAGCCATGTGGCCTCCTCGTAGCTGGCTTTTGCAGCGATCGCTTCGATCGAATAGCCCCGAATGTGGACCGTCCCGTTCTCAGCATCGATATTGCTACAGCTCGTCTCGGCGATTGCCGTTGCAGTGAGTCCGGGATCGAAGATCGATGGTGTCACTCTCAGTAGGTGATCACACTGGTACGTTCAAGGCTGTTTGGGTGGGGGGTTGCGCGTGTCCGAAATCGTTCTGCTAGTACTATCCTGGCCAGTTCTGGTGACGGGGCTGACTGGTGCCACGACAGTGACCGCAGAACCGTTTTCGAACACCATTTCCCCACCAATTCATATCTCAAAACAGTCATCGTTGGGTATGTTCACATTCAATCATAATTGTTATCTCGATTATATAACGATCGCACTCGGATGGTTCGAACATCAAAAGTGACGGACTACGAAGGAATTTCACGGTGGATGTGAATTATATACCATGGTATCAGTTCGACATACTGTCTCATAATCAACACATATTTGAGCGCCTCAGAATTTGTTACTATATGAGAATTAGGGGGACTCACCCAGCGGTGTTGGCAACGGCGGTTGCAACGTTTGGTTCGTTTCTCGGTATTGGTATTGTCGATCCGATTTTGCCGAGCATAGCCCGTGAGCTGGGCGCGTCACATTTCATGGTGATGTTCCTGTTCACGAGCTATCTGCTGATAATGGGGCTGGCAAATCTGGTGGCGGGCGCGCTTGCCACGCGGATCGGCAGCCGGCGGACGTTGGTTCTCGGACTCTCCATCGTGGCCGTGTTTTCTGGTGCGTGTGCACTCGTTTCGACGGTCGAAGCGTTGAGCGTGCTTCGTGGGTTCTGGGGGCTCGGCAACGCGTTGTTCACGACTACGGCCCTTTCGATCATCGTTGGTGTGGCCAACAAAAACACCGAGCGGGCAATTGGGTACTACGAGGCGTCGCTCGGATTTGGTATTGCCTGTGGGCCACTGCTCGGTGGGGTTCTGGGTACGAACTCGTGGCGACTCCCGTTTGTCGGTGCCAGCGTCATCATGGTTCTTGCCATCGCATTCGTGGTGATGACCGTTCGCGAGCCAGCCACGGAACGGAAACAGGGCGTTCGCGATGTCGTTGAGACCTACCGCCATTCGGGCGTGCGCACGGCCGCAATCGTTGGAATGTTGTACACGTTCGGCTATTTCACGCTGTTTGCCTACACCCCACTGATTCTGGGCGTTGGGACGGTCCAGATCGGTCTCGTGTTCTTCGTGTGGGGCCTGCTGTTGGTTGTTGGCTCGACCACCGTTTCCCCCCGTCTCAATCCGCGGTACGGAATTACGAAAGTGACCAGTTTCTCGCTCGTGCTGTTTGGCGCCCTGTTGGCGCTCATGTGGCTCTCGACCGACAGCATGACACTCTCGGTGCTTGTTGTTCTGGGTGGCCTCCTCTGTGGCATGCTCAATGCGAATCTCACGACGCTCGCGATGGGTGTCTCCGACCACGGTCGATCGGTTGCGTCAGGCGCGTTCAACAGTTTGCGATTTATTGGTGGGGCGTTCGCGCCGATCACGGCCGGCTTGCTCGGTCAGACCTACGGTGAGACCGTGCCGTTCGTGTTCGCAACAGCAGTGGTGCTCGCCGGGGCGTTTGTACTGCTAACGCGGTTCGATACGTTCGCAGTACTCACCTCCGATCCAGTCCACTGATCGCACGAACGCGATCCAACGCCGACTTAGTCGATGAGATCGAAGTAGTCGAGCACCCCACGCACTGTCGCCTGATGCCAGCCAATTCGCTTTGCAAGCGGGTTGCTCCAGTAGGTCTCGACGATGAACGACGGAATGTTCGCATCGTACGTCGCCTTTTCCGTCAAGAGGCCGATTGGTTCATCATCCGGTGGACTGATCGTTCCTCGTTTAAATGCGAGCCTGGACTGGGAAACCGATCGATTCGCGCGTCGGACGCCCATCTGCGCTGCATCGTACCCCTCCTTTCGAGGCGAACAAAACACGGTCTGTCCCACTCCTGCTGGCTCCCCTCCGAAAATTCCACGCGATTCGTGTAAACTCATCAGGGCGTCTGGATTGGTCTCCAGTACGAAATTCCAGATTGTCCGTGCGAGCGGTGTCGTCGGCTGCTCGTCTGGAACGAACTTCCGATTCAGATCGCCAGTGCCGGTTGAACGACTGTCGTCTGCGATTGCTCCTGGGTTCGCCCGCGGAAGCAACACCAGCTTGCCGGCTTCTGGCGTCCAGTTGGCGAACGATTCTGCCGCACGATAGCCAGCGATCTCGTCACCGTGGACGCCGCCAACAACCAACGCTGTCGGCCCATTCGTCCCTGCCGTGGTCGTCATCACTTCGAGCGTATGCTCTGAGCCCGGAACCGACAACTCCCGCGTGGCCATTCGCCTGGAAATGTGAGCCCTTGCAGGGCGTGAAGCGCTGACAGAGACCGCTCCAAGGCCCGTCCCTGCGATTGCTCGTAGTACGGCCCGCCGTCTCATGACTGTCTCTGCCATACCCTCTCTTGACAGCAACTGAACAGATAAAGCCAGAAGACCGTTGCGTTGGAGTTGAATACGATTACGCTGCAGATATGACATTCTAATTTGTTTATAATAGACTATTTATTCTTCGTGTGGTAGTCGGTCGCCGTCCGGGAGTGGCTGGGTGGCGAGAAGAACTATTCGGTCATGGATACTGTTTGTCAGCATCTGTTCGCAGGGATACGCTTATTATCTATCAATCTAACAACAGACAATCGTGTCTACTCGTTCGACTCGACGGCAAATTCTCGGATTCTGTGCTGGTGTCGGTGGATTGTTCACGGCAGGCGTGACGAATCCAATGGGACCAAGCGTATCCCAACCAACTGCTTGGACCGAACCTGTATACGCCCGGGAGGCACCATGAGTGAGGGGCCCGACGAACGGTCACGAATTGGCTCTCTTCAGGTGCTACAACAGGCAATTCAGAGCCTCATAGACGACAAAATGGCGATCCTCGTTCCGATGGCTGCTGGAGCTGTTCTCGCTGCTATCGAAGGGCTCCGTCGCTGGGATCCGATCCCGGTGACCGACTATGTCGGCGTTCAGGAGCTCCGGTTTGCGATCTCGCTTGATGTGCCGGTAGCCATCGCCGGGACCACGACGACAGAGCTGAATGCTGTCGGTGGATTGCGAGCCCAATGGTTTGTGTGGCTGATCATACTCCAGCTTGTGGGCTTTCTCGTCAGCGTTGGGGCGGGGCTATTTGTGCTGTCCAGCATTCGAGCACAACCGATCACGAGGCGAACTGCCGGTCGCTACGTGGTGTTTGTCTTTCTTGTGTTGTTGCTGTCCGTGCAGCTCGACGTAAAGAGCGTGTGGATCGCAATCTCTCTGTTCGGTATCGGTGCGTTCGTATTCGTTCGGCTGTTTCTCGTTCCTGGACTGATCGTGGATGGTGTGACGATTCGTGGAGCGATACAGCAGAGCTGGCGTCGAACACAAGGCTATGGCTGGACGATTCTGGCCATTTTCACCGTCCTCGGTTTTGGCCACCATCTGCTGTTGAGCATTCCACTTGTTGGTCCCATTGGCAGCGGGCTGATCGTGTCGATCCATGCCGCTACAATCGGTGTGATCCTCGAACGGACCGCTCATTCCGGAACGGAAAACACCAGACAGTAGGAGTGGTCGAACCCGTAGCCGTACCGACCGTCGGTCGCGTCCCCGCTCCCTTCCCAGACGACCACCTGCTCGCCATCGAACGTATAATGGTTTGACAGCCGATCGGCCACGTCCCAGGCGAGCGTCGTCACCCGCCCCTCGTGTTTCATGTTCACGATGTCGAGAATCACCCGTGCTCCGGGAACGAACGCCGATCGAAGCCGTTCGAAGATGGTCTCGATGTCGTCGAGATAGGAATCGTAACTGCTCGTACCCCCATAATTTTCGAACGGGTTCCGACTGTCAGTTTGTTCCATAAACGGTGGTGATGTGAAACAACAGTCACAGCGCCCGAGCGAGTTCAGATCGATCGTTCGGAGATCGCCCTGCCGGATCCGTGTTGGATTGTCGAGCTGCCCGCGGGCGTAGTTCACCCGCTCTAGTTCATACTCGACACCAATTGGCTCACGATCCATCGATTCGGCTACGGATAGCGTCGTCCCGTAGCCAGCGAACGGATCGAGCACACAATCTCCCGGCTCGCTCCACCGATCGAGGGCGCGACGAACCAGCTCGTGTGGCGTCCGGAGATCGTATTCGTCCACCGCGAGCTCGCTGTCGTGTGTGTATTCCAGCGACCAGAAGCTGTCCATGATGGGCCTTTGCTGTCGATTTTCTTCCATCTTCTGCTCCACCGATAAAACCAAACCCCTTAGCGGACCGATCACCACTGTTCAGCCAATGGGTCTCATTAGAATCGTCTGGGGCACAGCGACGGCCCCGACAGAAAAAGCCTCCTACGACGCAGCACTCGCGGAGGCGAATATCCACAACTACAATCTCGTTCAGCTATCATCGGTTATCCCGCGGAGTGGAACGCTCGAAATTGTCGGCACCGCACCGGATCTCGGCCCGACCGGCACACAGCTCACGGTCGTCCAGGCGCGTGAAACCGTCACCGATGGTGATGCGGTTGCCGGTCTCAGCTGGGCAACGGAAGGGAACGGCCGCGGTATCTTCTACGAAGCGAGCGGCACCGATCCCGACGCCGTCACCACGACCCTTGCTGATGGCATCGCGGCCGGCAAAGCGCTCCGTGACTGGGACTTCTCCGATACCGGACAGAAAATCGTCGGCGCACCAGCACAATCTGGCGACAACTACACCACCACCCTCGTTTGTGCGGTCTATGGCAACGCTCGACCGATTCTTTGAACTACTGAAACGTAGTTGACAACCTGGCGAATCAGCATCATTTATATGTCTCGTTCCCCTTTACCGGTCGAATGCACGGCAACGCACCCTATGCAGATTTTGCCGACGAGGAGGAACTTTCTTCGGAGCAGATCACCACACTGCGCGAGGATGTGGCAACGGTAAGCGAACGGACGCGCGCGCTGTTGCCCGATGAGTTCATCGTCGGCTCGGAACTCAGAGCGAATCCTGACGGTACCCATGGGGCTGTGAGCGTCCAGCCCCCCGTCGGACAGGCGATATCCACGGGAATTCCGATCGACGCCAGTGAACAGGAACACGACACGCTTGTACACGAGCTCGCGGCCGGTGCGGCGCTGCAGGTCAAACGCGCGCTCAGTGATGTCGAGCCGACAGCCTGTTAGCCCTGGACTATCGGTTCTGCGGCGGCGCAACGAACAACGCGTATCCCAGCACCAGCAACGACGGTATCCCACCAATTACGAGCCCCAGCGTTGCTGATACACCTGTTATCGTACTCATCAGTAATCCCACAACCACTGGTAACGCCATCGCGGCAAGCACCACATCGTAGGAACTCACGAAGGCGCTGATCATCTGGTTGAAACGACGGCATCCACCTAATTAATAGTTATTACCTCAAACTGTTGTAGTCCGTCCGATCATTTCCCCCAGAACGGATCGACCGTTCGTCGGGAATCGAGATAGCGCCCGAGCGCCTCGCGTTCGTCGGCTGGGATCTCTTCTTTGAGCTCCTGTTCGAGGATTTTGGCGTGCTTTTCCGGAATTTCCGTCCACAGATCGTCGCCCTCCTCGATCTGTCTGCCGACAGTCGGGCCATCGATGGAGACGCTGACGCGTTCGCCAGCGCGCGCGGAGTCGATATCTTCGCCCTGTGATTGAATCCCTTTGAGAATGCCAACGCGGGTGGGCTCATTGCCATCGAAGCGAACGACTGGTGAGTTTCGATAGAGCGTCCCGGACATGATTTCGACGCCAACAACGGCCGGATCGGACTGTCTGAACGTGTGATCGTCGAGGATACGGAACGTACAGGGGTGTAAAATGTTCTCTAGAACGGTGTCTTGTTGTTCCCGTTCGATCTCATCGACGAACGCCTCGTACTCTTCGACGAGCTGGTAGATGACGTCATCGGAGAACAGGCGGATCTCTTGTTCGTCGGCACGGCCCAACGCATCATCGCGGATGTCGACGTTGAACGCCAGAATTGCCCGATTGGTGGCCTCCTCGGCGGTTGATGCGACGGCGACGTCACGGGAGGCCACGTCGCCGACCTCCGCGCGAACGATGGGAATCTCCGCCTCCTGGAGCGTATTGGCTATCGCCTCAAGACTGCCGAGCGTGTCGGCTTTGACGACGACGCCGCTTTCGTCGGTCGAAACGGCAAACTCAGCGAGTTCGGCTTCGACCGCCTCACGGACGTCCGCCTGTGACTGGTCGCGAACAACGCGCACCGGCGCACCTGCGATCGCATCCCCGAGATCCGGGGCTGCAATCTTCACACCCGCAGCGGCCGTGACCTCATCAGTTTTCTCAAACTGCTTTTCCGTCCGGATCTCGCTGAGTTCGCGCGGTTGCAACAGTGCCCGAACGTCGGTGACGATTGGCTTGTGGGCACCCCCAACGACGATCGTATCATCTGTCCGGATCGTTCCGTCGTAGAGGACAACATCGAGCGTGGTGCCAAAGCCGCGCTCGTCGGTCACCTCAAGGACGGTGCCCGATCCCGGTCCAGAGGTGTCAATCGCCATCTCGGTTTTCATATAGCGCTGGGAGAGGCCCATCAACACCGTGAGCAGATCCGGAATCCCCTCGCCAGTGAGCGCGCTCAGAGGAACGAGTCCTGCGTTCTGCTGGAAATCCCTGACTTGCCAGTACATGTCGGCGGAGATGTCGTGATCGCTGAGTTCGCCGATCAACTCATAGAGCGACTCGTTGAGCCGCTGGCTCGTTCTGTCGGACTGGGCGTCGAGACTTGCTTGGACGGGGCCGGGCTCCTGTGTGTTCCAGCCAGGTGTGGTGTCGATCTTGTTGGCGGCAATGATAAAGGGCGTCTGTGTGCGTTTTAGAATATCGAGCGCCTCGATCGTCTGTGGCTGAAAGCCGTCATTTACGTCGACGACAAGAATCGCGATATCAGCCAGCGCACCACCGCGAGAGCGCAGCGTCGAAAACGAGTGATGCCCCGGCGTGTCGATGAACAGCAGGCCTGGGAGATCGAAATCGTCTGGATTGACGAGCTGACCGGCGATGTCGGAGATGATATCGAGGGGGACCGCCGTCGCCCCAATGTGCTGGGTGATTGCACCGGATTCACCCTGTGTCACCGCAGACCCACGTATTTCGTCTAACAAGCTCGTTTTTCCGTGATCGACGTGTCCCAGAACGGCAACGATTGGCGTGCGGAGGTCGCCACCCTGGGCGTCGGTATTGGTATCCGTATCAGACATAACTCACCCGGAGAGAAACTCCTTACAGGCCAGTAGCCGCCTGCCGGGTTAAGTCTTAAGACACCAGCGTCTGCGTGGCTCCTTCGGCCGTTCCCCCGCCTTTATATACTACCCTCTGGTATGTCGAATATATGCCCACGATCCTCGCCGAGAACCTGTCGGAGAAGGCAATTACAGGTTCTGATGGCACGTACATCGGTATTCTGCACAATATCACGATGGACGTCGATAACGGCAAACTTGAGAACCTCATCGTCGACCCAAAAGACGGCGGCAATGAGAACTTCGCGACGAACGACTACGGCCACTATCTCATTCCGGTCGATCGCGTCACTGCAGTGAAAGATCATGTCATCGTCCGCCGATAACGAAATGCACGTTCTCGACGCTTCTGCGTTCATCAAGGGGTACGACACGACAGACCGGACAGCGACAGTTCCGCGCGTGCGCGAGGAGCTCACCGACGAAAGCGGCTACCGGTTCGATGCCCTGGAGGGGAGCGGAATGCACGTCCATGTGCCCGAGCAGGCTGCTATTGAGCACGTCGAGCGGACGGCGCGCCAGACGGGTGATTTCGGCACGCTTTCGGAGACTGACGTTCGGCTGTTGGCGGCTGCCGTTGAGCTCGATGGCACTCTCGTCACCGACGATTACGCCATGCAGAACGTGGCAGAACGGCTCTCGATCGCCATCGATGGGATCGATCAGGATGGAATCACTGAAGAGCGCGACTGGCAGTTCATGTGCGTTGGCTGTGGGCGCGAGTTCGATGAGAATCCCGGTCGGTGTCCCATCTGTGGAAGCGAGCTTTCGAGAAAACGACCGTGAGGGTTGCAATCGTTGGCGGCGGTGCGGTCGGCACGACCACCGCTGTCGCACTCAAAGATCGCGGCGTTTCAGTAACACTCTACGAACGGACGGAAATCGGCGATGATACCGCAAGCAGCGGTCGTGCCGCTGGGCTCTGTTATGATGCCTACGCCGGTTCGCTCGACGCTCGTCTCGGGAGCCGGTCAATGGAGCGGTTTCGCGAACTCGACGCGGCCGGCGAGATCGAGTTCACTGACTGTCCCTACGTCTGGCTCGTCCGCTCGGGAGATACCGAGGGGCAGGATGCCCTTCGTGATAGCGTCGATCGAATGCGCTCGAACGGGGTAGACATCTCAGTACTGGACGGTGACACGCTGGGCGAGCGCTTTCCCGCGCTGTCCGTCGAGGACGTTGCGCTCGCAGCCTGGGTAGCAAACGCGGGCTACACCGATCCTGGTGCGTACACGCGAGCGATGGGATCGCTGGCGGCCGATCGAGGCGCGACGATTTTCGAGGAGACGCCCGTGAGCATCAACGCCGATGGGACGGTCAACACGCCGGCCGGCCGGGAATCGTTCGATGTTGTTCTGGTAACGGCCGGTGCGCACACGCCATCGCTACTGGCTGCTGCTGGTCTGTCTGTGCCGATCAAACCATACCGCGTCCAGGCGCTCACCACAGGGGCGATCGACGTCGACGTTCCGATGCTGTTCGACGCGACTGGTGGCTACTATCTCCGTCCAGCCGGTGATGGGCTCTTCGTCGGTGATGGTACCGAACCAATCGAGCGCGATCCGGAGACGTATGACCGGGCTGCCGACGACTGGTTTCTGTCGGCCGTCGATGGCTATCTCGAAACGGCAATCGAGCAGACACTCCCGGTAGCGCGGTCATGGGCCGGGCTGTGTACGGCCACCCCTGACGGCGATCCCCTCGTTGGTCCGCTCACTGACTCCATTTACGTTGGCGCTGGCTGGCAAGGCCATGGCTTTATGCGCGCGCCAGCGATGGGTGAACGACTTGCTGCGGAAATCCGTGACGGTGGCTCATCTGAGCCATTTTCGCCAACGCGATTCGATGGCGATGAGGATTTCGAAATCGTCGAAGGAATGGATCGTGAGTGAGCTACTCGATCTCGATTCGACGGACGAATCCGAGCGACTGTAACTCGTTGAGCAGCTCACCCGGCAGCTGTGTGTCAATGATCACGGTCAACGAGGGCATGTCGGCGAACTCCGGATCTTCGGTAAACAGCTGTCTGATTATGATGTCGTGGCTCGCAATGTGGTCGATCATGTCAGCTGCGATCCCTGACTCGCTGGCGTCTTCGACGTAGATGGTGAGCACCGTCAGATCCAGCACGGGAGCGAGATCTTTCAGTGACGGCACCGCAGAGATGTTCTGAAAAATTCGCCGCAGCGTTTCATCAGCCAGCAGCTCGTCCGTCGTTGCATCGACAACCCGCCGGTCAACGTCGATCTCTCGGGCAATCCCGGTGTTTGGGATTTCGATCCCGCCAGAAACCACACGCCCATCGTCGTTGACAGAAAATCCTCGTTCGAGCAACAGCCGCACGACGGCCTGCTGGCTCGGACTGTTCTCGAATTTCTGCATGATCTCATCGAACATCTCAGAGCGCTCCCTTCGTCGATGGCGTATCAGACCGCCGGTCATCGATCCGCGTGGCGTCGTCAAGCGTGCGAGCAACACACTTGAACAGCGCTTCAATCTCGTGGTGGGCATTCTCGCCTGTAACGTCTGCATGAACCGTGAACTCGCCGTTCATCGCAACCGACCGCAGCCAGTGGGCGGCCAGCTGACTCGTCATCTCACCAACCTGCTCCTGGGAAAACGATCCCTCGAACGCACACAGTGGACGCCCGCTCAGGTCGATCACGACCGAGGCGACGGCTTCATCCAGGGGAATTCGTCGGTCTGCAAACCGCTGGATTCCACGTCGGTCGTCGAGCGCCGTATCGATGGCCGAACCGAGGGCGATGCCAACGTCCTCGATCGTGTGGTGGTCATCAACCTCCAGATCACCATCCACACGGACCGTCAGATCGAACAGTCCGTGTTTGGCAAACGACGCGAGCATGTGATCGAAAAAGCCGATTCCCGTATCGACCGTCGCATCTCCGTTGCCGTCGAGATCGAGCGTCAGTTCGATCTCGGTTTCTGCAGTAGACCGCGAAATTGCTGCGTTCCGATCGCTCATGTTCGGATCTCACGGTGCTCGTACAAGGTGGTTGCGCTGTTTTTCCGCCGTGGCTACGGAAGCTGATCGAACAGTTCGCTCGTGCGACGGGTGTCGTACGGCGACCATCCGTTGGTTGATGGGCTGCCACTGTGGTGCTCATCCCTGGAGGACAGGTTCTGGATCACCCCTTTTGTGAGTGTTTTGTGGTATCGGACGCGCTCTGAGAGTTCGAGCTCGGTGTACGTTTCGATGAGATACGCCGGCACCCGCCCTTCGAACGCCGCTCGTTTTACAAGCACACCGGATGGATCCGTGCCAGGTCTGGGGAGTTCCCGCGCATGAAACCGGTTTTCGGCGCGATCTATCGACCGGTTCAGTCGACTGACAACCTGATTGACGCCGGATCGAACGCCATCGAACGGCGGATATGCGATCGACTGGCCGAGCTTGCCGTCGATGTAGCGGCCGGTCGATTCGTGGAGATCGAGAAGAACGTCGGGCTGAGTTCGCTCGATAAGCCTCCAGAGTGCTCGTGCCAACGGCGTTGTCGGGCGTTTGCCGACCGGAAATTGACGGTTTAGATCGCCGTTTGCTTCTCGCGTCTCATTTGCGACCGCAACCGCGTTGGCTCGGGGAACAACGACCGTCTTCCCCCGAGGTGGCGTCCAGCGAGCGAGTTGCTCGGCCGCGAGATAGCCCGCGCGTTCGTTGCCGTGGACACCACCAATGATCAATGCGGTCTGCCCCGACTCTCTCCCGGAGTTCTGAAAAATCGGTGTCGCCTGCGTTGTCCCCTTTCGAAGCACCGTGTCAGGCTGGCTCCGTGCAGCAGCCCCCTTCCCAGCGGTACAGAGCCCGATAACGCCTGTACTGATAGCTTTCATAAACGATCGCCGACTCGTTCGATCCGACAGTCCCAGCGGCTGCATTACTGTAGTATGATCCCCGACTCATTAATACAGATTCCTATGGCTAAAATTAGGATAATATATTAGAAAATAAATGCCACTGAAATGGATGCAGCTGGGTTCCGGATACACGAAAGTAGCCGCACACTCCACAATTTGTGGACCGAGTGGCTACCAAGAGAACGTTATGTCGCCCTGGAGAAACGAAAACGATAGAGTGATAACTTACCTCCGGAGATGTCTTCCTAACGGATGAGCGTATTGCACTCCTCGTTCGCTACATCGACACACCGAACGTTCTATGACTGACAAACAATACACACGACGGGCGGTTGTTGGTATTGCGACCATCGGCATCGGGAGTTCGCTTGCCGGCTGTACCGATATCTATCGAGAGATCGGTGCCAGTGCGGACGGCTCGAACGACGACTCCTCTGGCGGCCAGGGTGGCAATGGTGGCGCCAGTGGGAACGGTGGCGGATCAGGTAGTGGTGGCGATTCCAACAACGGTGGTGGTGACGACTCCGGTGGGAGTAGTGGCTCCAATGATGGTGGTGGCGGTGGAGACCCATCAGTGCCGGATGAGCCCTGGGAAGAGCCAGAGCCGATCAACGGTCCGATTGATGAGGGTGATTTCGACGATCGGATCAATGACGTAGATATCATCAACACGATCGAAAACGGCAATGGCTACGCGGATTTCGACGTGCAGGTTGGCGCCAACAGCTGGATGAAGGATGTCGATCCCGAGCCGGACGAGCCCGGTGAGCCGTATTTTGCGGTGTTGATCAACGACGTGCTCGTGACGCGGTCGGACACTGTGGCCTACCGAAAACAGGGTTCCTGGGAGCTCGACATCCCAACGGGGGCGCTCCAGCAGTTCGATGCTGGCGAGCTATCGCTCAAAATCCTCCTGCTTGATACGGATAAATCGCGTGACGATCTGTTCGGCAGATGGACTGGAACCGTCACCTATCAGCCCTGAACGGCCACCGATTTCTTTTTCCGGTTCGCTGAAAACGCACTCTCAGGAGTCCCACCGCCGGACGGATTCGAAAGCGATCGGGTTATAAAACTGTCAGTATCACATGTAACTGGTAACGAACGGTGGTCGCTCCGTTCGATTTTCGCGATTGAGGAGTTGCGATCAGTGTATGACAGACCAATATTGTTCTCGACGGACGTTGCTTGGCGTGGTTTCAGCAGGTGTAGTGAGCGTATTTGCGGGCTGTACGGATCTCTATCGAGAGATCGGTGCATCGAGCGATACCGGTGCGAGTGATGATCACCAGTCCGGTGCAGACGGTTCGGGCGTCGGTGGTGGACAGTCGTCGGGAGGTGGTGGCGATTCGGGCACCGGTGGCGAAGCGATGTCGACGCCCACATCGACGCCTGCGGACGCCACGTCGCCCGAAGCCGTGTCGACGCCGGCAGATGCGACGACAACAGAGTCAGCGACGGCGACGGCGTCGAACACACAAACTGGTGGCGCGTCTGTACCGGACGAACCGTGGGAGGCACCAGAGCCGATCAACAATCCGGATCCGAAGTTCGACGACCGGATCGATGACGTGCAGTTCATCAACACGGTCGAGAATGGCAACGGCTACGCGGATTTCGACATCCGAGTCCACGGCAACACGGTGATGGAGGATGTGGATCCCTCGCCGGACGAGCCTGGTGAGCCCACGTTCGCGGTGAAGCTCGATGGCGTTCTCGTCGCTCGGACGAGAGAGCTCGATGACATCCCAGATGTCTCGTACAACATCGACATTCCAACCGGGGCGCTCAAACAGTTCGACTCCGGCCAGCTGGAGGTAACCGTGTTGCTGTTCGACCCGGACAAGAAATCCGACGATCTCTACGGTCGCTGGGACGGGACGGTTACGTATCGACCGTAGGCTGTTGTCGGTTCACTACCCCTCGTTTTCGATGATGATCCGCCCAACGGCGGGGTGTTGATCTTCGAGGCCGGTCGGACAGCCGAGACTGCGATAGCGCCCGTACGAATCGAGCAGGTCGATCAGTCCTTCCGCCGCACTCGCACAGCCAGGGCGGTCGATTCGTTCGAGCGGTGATTTCGGATCCGACGCGGGGAACGTGAGCTGATGGATTTCGCCCGCTCTCGTTTCGTGATATCTGACTTTTGCGCCGGTATCGAACGTTGCTGCGACGACGGTTTCTCCCGTTGCGCGATAGCGCGTGATCCGCTCGATACCGGGGAGATGTTCGAAGGCGGTTCGTTCGCTCGCGAGATCGGCCATCGTGAGAATTTGTTCGATCCGCGTGGCGTGCGGACAGCCAGTCGACTGGCATGGCCTGCACCACGTTCCCTGACCGATATCCACCACGTGATAGAGCTCAGCTTCGGAGAGCTCACTCCGGGAATCGACCGTTGAGAGGTTCACACAGTTGCGATCCTCGTCACGAAAGAGAAACAGCGGCAGCGTCATCGGCGACCCCACAGTGGACAGCACAGATGGTGATCGCGATGCCCGCTGAGCTGGCGACGACAGACGACACAGCTGTGACTGTAGTAGTTTAGTGAGCCGGTACAATTACGGTCGCGTGTGTTCTCCCATTGCATGGGTATCTCCTTGACGAGAGCCCAGCGTCGGGTGTCCTAACCACCCGGCGCATTCAACACGAACGCGCAACGCCCTCGCGGCGCACCTGTGCTCTCGTGTTGCTATGCCTTCCCGATCGGTTATAAAGTTAATTAGGAATAATTGTGAAAGACTGATTCAGTAACAGAATCTCCTCACCGACATCGGAGTGCCAGCACGAGCACAAAAATGAGGAACGTTTTGAGCAGTTCGAGTGCTGCATCGAACGACGGTGCGTTGAGCAACGAGCCCGCAAAGCCGGGGAGAACGCTCCCTAGAGCGAACAGATAGACGTATTTCATGAATCGGCTGGATGAGGATCGTTGCCACATGGTCCCCTTCTAGTCGCTCCGTGCCAATGAATCCATTCTCGAAATCCGAGTGCTATTACTGGCTGTGGCCGCTCGATCAACGCATGACGGGACGCTACTACGAGGCATTCGAAGTGGGCGAAACGATCGACCACGAAAAACGCCGGACAATAAGCGAGGCGGACAACCAGACGTTCTGCGACATGACGATGAACCAGCAGCCGCTCCATCTGGATGCCGAGTTCGCTGCAGATTCGCAGTTCGAACGCCGGCTGGTGAACGGCCTCTACACGATGTCGCTTGCCGTTGGACTCACAATCGGTGACACAACCGACGGAACGATCGTCGCGAATCTCTCCTACGACGACGTCGAACACCCGAATCCCGTCTTCGTTGGCGATACGATCCGAGCACAATCGACCGTCACCGACAAGCGAGAAACCTCCGATGGCGAACGCGGAATCGTCACCATGCACGTCGAGGCGTTCACCGTTAACGGTGCGGAGGAAACGCTCGTCTGTGAGTTCGACCGGACTGCGCTGTCACTGAAACATCCAGATGAAAATTAAAGACATCGATCAGCAACATATAATACGAACTGTTGTGTGCAACTGTATGTGAAAATTTCAGGACTTATCGGTCGCATTCGACGTGTCCGAACTACTAGCGTATTCGCAATAATTGTCGTTATCGGATTGATCTGGAGTGCTCTAGAAACGTATGGACGGATACTTGCGATTGCACCGGCCATATCACTGGTGATTGATGTGTTCGGATTACTCACAGATCCGCGGGTTTTCTTCGGAACTGTCGTGATTTTCGGCGGACTTGTGGCCTACATATGGCATACCGTTGATCATTTCTGGGTGAAAGCATTCGCCACGTTCAAAGCGTGGAAAGCCAGATTGCTCCCTGACGAGAAGCCAATCGTTACTGGGATTCTCAAACACGGAGATTGTCAGTGGAAAGCGAGCTACACAACCACAGATCGTGTTACCACACCCGAACGACTCTGTCCGTTCTGTCAGGTTGGGCTATCCGAGCGAACCATCACACAGCGGGCTCTCGATCGACCGAACACCCCGATTGGTGCTGACGATCGCACCTACGAGAAGACGAGCGAACTTCGAGAGAACATCTACGGAACCGAAAAAACAGGGACCGACAAGCACGTCCGCGCGTTGGCCTGTCCGAATGATGACTGTCGGTTCTCGATTGAGGCCCAATCGCAGACGAAGGCCGACGAATCGGCTGTGAGACAGCTGTTTCAGGAACATTTCGATCACATGGCAGCAGGGGGGAAAAAGCCGTTCAAGCGCTGGCGAACGCTCGCCGCAGAACAAATCCCGGATGACGATCCGGGGCCAACGGATCTCTGGGACGTCTACGTCCGAAAAACCGATACTGACGATTCAATTGTGGCGACCCAACGATTCGGTGGCGGACTTCCCGGTGAAGAAGAGTCGCATAGCTGTGAGGCACTCGAAGCGCACCGAAGTGACGCGAATGCCGTCGAACAGCTGCTCGAACGAACCCCTCCGCACCTCGATCAGGTGTTTGCGAAGCTGTTCCGGATGAGTTATCTCCGGGATCTAGAGATGATTCACGACGAGATGGACGAGCAGGATGAGCGCTGTCGGGAGGGACTCCAGCAGCTCGAAGCTGCCTACGGATCGACAGTTGAGCGGGTCCTTGCGGGTCGATATGAACGCGAACAGCCACGCTGTGCGCTAGGGGTGGCTCAAATCGAACTCGAAGAAGCGATGGATGATTTCGCCGCGCTTTCGGAAGCGCTTGATGAGGAGTATCTCCCATTCGAGAGGGAGAAATGGCTCTATAGGACGAAACACGCACTGGAAAATGCAACTACATACGTTACGCAACTTCAACGGTTCCAGTCCTACGAAGTCACGCTCTCGAATCGAATGGAAACGTTCGATCGCAGATACCAGCCATACAAACGCGGACAGCAGTATATGACCTCCCCAGATGAGGCGTTTCTCACCGACGAGTGCGAAGGTATCCGGGCGGAGCTTCGCGATCTTCACCGAGAACTGGAGCTTTCAATTCTTCCCCCAGAGAACGAAGAGTGGGCCAACGAACGGTTAGCCACCTACAACGCTCATGCTGACATCCTCAGTGATTACAACGAGCAGTTCATTCAACGAGAACGGGAGCGATTCGCTGAACTGTTCGAAACTGAACACGGACCGCTCAATGAGGGCCAACAGGCGGCAGTCGTCAAAAATGACCGTTACAATCTTGTTGACGCCAGTGCTGGCACAGGCAAAACCCTGACGCTCACGTACCGATTCCTGTATCTCCACCGCAAGGGGGTTCCCCTCGATGATATTGTCGCCGTTACGTTCACGAACGACGCCGCTGCGGAGAT
Organism: Halobacteriales archaeon YIM A00013; assembly: GCA_025041195.1. Taxonomy (GTDB): domain Archaea; phylum Halobacteriota; class Halobacteria; order Halobacteriales; family Haloarculaceae; genus Halocatena. The sequence continues at coordinate 2,089,901 of JAKCFM010000001.1, read as the reverse complement.
GCGTGATCGAATCAGTGACGCCATCAATATCAGAAATGAACAGCGGCTAAACATCTTCACCTATCACCAGTTTGCAATCGATCTGGTCGGTGATGAGTTCGAAACGTCGTCATTCGATCTCGATGAGCCCCACGAACGGTTCGTGTCGCGAATAATGCGTGGTGATCCTTCGCTCTGTGAGAATCACAAAGACACAATCGAGCAGTTTGAACAAGCCCACCAGCGGTTTCTGACCGTTGGAGCGGAGTATATCGAGGCGAGTAGGTACGGGAAAGAGCCTCACGAATACTGCATCGATAAGTACACTGACTTTCTCGAAAATGCGAGAACATTTTCACTGTCGCCCGCGGATGTTCGTGATCGAGTAGATCCCACCGATGAGATCCAGGGGGCGTTCTGCACCGCTGGGTCGTGGCTACTGGAAGCGTTCCTCGAATACGCAGATTCGATGGCGGGCCCTGCAGATTTTACGGCAATTTTGGAATCTGCGATCGAAGCCGGAGAACGTGATCCAGTGCGGTTTGAATCTATGTTCCAGCACATTCTTCTCGATGAGTTCCAGGATGCAAACCAGATGATTATCGAATTTGTCACACAGTTCATGTGGAAAACGAGTGATACACGGCTGTTTGCCGTCGGTGACGACTGGCAGAGCATCTATGGCTTTCGTGGGTCTGATCCATCATTTTTCACTGATTTCGACGATCAGTTCCCCGACAATGCGAAAACCCAGTTGGAAATTAACTATCGGTGTCCACCAGCGATCGTGCAAGCTGGTGCTGAGTTAATGCAGTACAGCGAAGATACCGTGACGTCCAAGGCCGTAACAGCCCATTCCGACGTCGACACGAGACCCACAGTTCGCAACCTCAGCGGAGTGTACGACCGACGATTACCGAGTTCGGTCGTAGATCTGGTAGAACAAGCACTCGCCGCGCCCGATACCGATCCTGGTGATGTCATGGTCCTTTCTCCAACAGACAATGCCAGCCCATTTACGGATGCCATCAGGGACACGTTAGATGAACATTCGATTCCATACGGAAACGACGACGATTCTGTAACAGTGCAGACGATCCACAAATCGAAAGGCACCGAGGCCGAGGTGGTAATTCTCACGAACGCGCGGGATCAAACGTACAATGGGCTGCCGAAACCCCACAGGGAAAATAGATTACTTGACCCCGTAATTGATAATCAGGCGTCGCACTTTGCGGAGGAACGGCGGCTGTTTTACGTGGCGATGACCAGGGCGAAGCGCGAGCTTTACATCGTCACTGAACACGGCAACGCGTCACGGTATTTGTCTGATATTGATCATTATCTCGAGGAGGAACGCTCCGACACATGGGACCTTACTGGCACCGTTGGTACCTGGAACAATCTTGGACTTGGTGATCCCAGACCGTTCGAAGCCATGTTCTTCTGTGATGATTTTTCAATTCCGCTCGTCGCCTGGCAAAGTACACACCTGAAAGAACTCGTCCCAGGGAACGAGTACAGACTCTCCAACATAGATCCCCAAAATAATGGTTTCGGAGAGCAGATCGTTATCGATGAATCAGTCGTGAAAGTACCGATCACGACGGTGTCTCCTTCGGCGCAGGACTGAGGACGCAACACAAACGAGAATCTGAGAATTCGTAGTCGGTGAGATCTTTTCCATATCACCGATAACGACCTATTATATTCCGGGGATATCATAGTTCGGCTCCTTCTCCACCTATTTTATTTCACCGAACACCCAATAGTTATGATCCTCAACGAAGTTGGGTTTCATATGGGCGATACACCGTCGGCAGATCGGTTTGAGTGGTTGACGCTCGAGACCGATGAGGAACTGTTGTGGGGCGAGACGCCCCATCGTTTGAGTCTCTACGTATCGGTTGCGGTCGGGCTTCCGCTCTGTTTACTGCTCGTTGGAATCCCGCTTGTGATAAGCTCGTATCTGGATCACACGCGCACGCATTACGTGGTAACGAACCAGGCCGTGTATAAGAAAACGGGCGTCTTCTCGCGCAACGTCAAACGGATCGAGTTTGATAAGGTACAGAACACCTCCTACCAGCAGACGTTCATCGGATCGAAGTTCGGCTACGGAACCGTTGAGATTGCAACAGCCGGCACTGGCGGCGTGGAGATGCTCTTTCGAAATGTGGCCACTCCCCGAACGATTCAGTCGATAATCAACGAACAGAGCACCGACACCGGTGGCGACGACTCAACGCAGGAAAAACACGACGTGCTCGAAGAGATCCTCTCGGAGCTCACGGCCATTCGGCACGCTGTGAGCGAGGAGACGGAACCGACAATCGGGATTTCGGATCCATCAAACGGCGACACCGAAACGATCGACGAATCGCCATGAGTACCATTGAGACCATTCTTCCCAACCAGCACAACGAAACCGTCCAGTGGCGCGGCCATCCACGGCGCATGCGCATCACCGGACCCGCCATTGCTGGTTCGGTCCTCATAACGCTGAGCTCGCTGGGCCTGTACATCTACCTCCAGGATATCGTTTCAATCCCACAGGAAGCACTGCTCATTCCAGCCGTCGGAATCGTCCTCGGGCTGTCGATTCCGCTCTGGAGCTACGTGGTGTTACTCAACACCCAGTTCGTGATCACCGACAAAGCGGTGTACAGCAAACGCGGTGTGTATTCCACGCGAGTGGATCGAATCAGCCATCCGATGATCCAGAACAGCACGCTCATCCAGGGCCGAATTGGCCGACTGCTGAACTACGGCTCCATCAGAGTCGACACCGCCGGCGTCGCTGGCGCGCTGACGTTTTCGGACATTCGACACCCACGTGAGATTCTGGACCGTATCGAATCGATCCATGGGATCGACCACACAGAAGATGCGATTCCCGGAACAATCGAGGAATGGACCGCGATTGCCGAGGAAGTACGACAGCTCAGAGTCGCGATCGAAGCCGACTGATCAGAGGACCGTCCCGTGTTTTTTGGACGGAATGTCCTTATCGACCGTCTCGTAGAACGCAAACCGATTGGCGAGCTCACTGCGAAGCGACGACGGTGGAACGATCTCGTCAATCACCATCTCGCTTGCCATCCGGTGAATGTCGATATCCTCGCGATAGGCTTCTCGCAGCTCCTGCTCTCGTCTGGCCCGCTCATCCGGATCGTCAATCGCATTGAGCTTGTTGGCGTACACCGCATTGACGGCTGCCTCTGGCCCCATAATGCCGATCTCACCCGATGGAAGCCCGATGGTCGATTCGGGACCGTACGCCGGTCCGGACATCGCGTAAATTCCCGCGCCGTAGGCCTTGCGCACCACCACACACTGCTTTGGAACTGTCACCGAGGAGGTGGCGTAGATCATCTTCTTTCCTTTTTCGAGAATGCCCTCGGTTTCGACGGCCGAGCCCGCCATAAAGCCTGGCGTATCACACAGATACAACAGGGGAATCTCGAACGCATCGCATTTCCAGATGAATCTGGCGGCCTTCTCGGCTGCATCGGGGAAGATCGCACCAGCGCGCGCGGCCGGCTGATTCGCCACTACACCGACTGGCCGCCCGTCAATTCTTGCAAACGCGGTGAGTATCTCCGGACCGAACTCCGGTTTCAGCTCCAGGACCGAGTCGGCATCGACGACACAGTCGAGCAGGTCGTGCATGTCGTACCCCTTGTTCGGATCCGTTGGAATGACGCGATCAAGCTGCGACGGTGAGACCGATGGGGCGACCGAATCAGCCTGTGGCGGTGTCTCTTCGCAGTTGTCCGGCAGATAGGAGATGAGCTGTGCAACGAGTTCACGGGCGTGTGTTTCGTCGTCGGCGATCAGGTCTGCACTCCCGGACTGTCTGGTGTGGATCTCCGGGCCGCCGAGCTCCTGCATGTCGATCTCTTCACCTGTCACCATCTTCACCATTCGTGGGCTGGCGATCGCCATTGCAGACATATCCCGGACCATGATGGTGAAATCCGCGAACACCGGCGTGTACGCTGCGCCCGCAATACACGGGCCGTACAGCACACAGATCTGTGGCACGCGCCCGGAGAGCATCGAATGATTGTAGTAGTACTTGCCGATCCCCTCTCGATTGGCGAAAAAGCCAGTCTGCTGGTCGATTCGTCCACCCGAGGAGTCCATCAGATACAACACCGGCCGACCGGTTTCGAGCGCCCGTTGTTGCATTCGAAGGAACTTCTCGACGCCCTTTCCGGCCATCGAGCCGGCTTTCACGGTAAAATCGTTGGCCATGAAATGGACGGTCCTGTCCTCAAACTCGGCGCCGCCGGTGAGGAGTCCATCCGCCGGCAGCTGATCGTCAGCGTCGAATTCGGCGAACCGCCCGTCCTCGAACAGCAGTTCATCGAACCAGAGATCGAGTCGATCACGAACGAACAGCTTTCCCTGTTCATCGAGGCGCTCTTTGTACTTCTCTGGGCCACCGTCCTCGATTCGGGCAATCTCTTCGAGCAGTTCGATCTCCCTGTCCGTCGGGCCGACGTCGTCGGACGGGACCGCAGTGCCAACCTCGTCTGCGGAGTGAACGACGGCTGGGGTCGATTCGTCCCCAACGTACACCTCGACTTCCTCGACGGCGTGCCTGGCAAGTGCCGCCGCGGTCGCCCTGGCTTCCTCCTCGCTGGCGTCCGCATCGATCCGTACCTTCATACATAATATTCTTAAACGGACCTAATAGGGCTTTGCGAACTTCCGTCAGTATATCGGTCGCTATCGCCCCAGTTCGAATCGATCTGTGAGTCCAACCAGGGGCGTGTCTTCGAATGCATGTGACGCTATTGCGCCGGTCCAATCTCCCACATCGTGGTGGTGGTCGTAGCTGACCGGCCCGAACGATGTCGTGTGCGACCCTTCGTGGTGAGTGTCGTACGCAAGTGCGGTGGGAAATGCGTTGGCCGTTCGATCGGCCGGCTGTTCGTGCAGTTCGGGCGTCCCATCACTCCAGACACAGACGCCAGCAGCCGTTGGGATGACGGCAACTGAACCGCCATTGGAGCGGCCAAGCGCTTCCCTGTGTTCGATTTGTTGGTGTCGATCGTCGTCGCTGTAGATGTGTGCGAGGCTTCCGGTCGCCATCTCATCGAGCCGGAAATGATCGCCATCCACGTCTAGCCAGCCGGTGAGCGAAAGCGCCGGCCGGTGCTCGACGACGCGATACCACTCGACGCCGGCGTCGCCCGCAGCACCCAGAATCTCCGTCACTGGCTCGGCGTCACTGGTGTCGAACCCAACAGTGAGCCGTGTGTTCCCCATTCGACCCGAGAGCCTCGCTGTCCGTCCCCGAAGCTCGATTGTCAGTCGGCTTTCCAGAAATCGACCAACTGCCATCGGATCGGACTGCGATCCTGGCGGGACGTGACAGACGAACGGCGGCAACAGCCGTGTCCGATCGACCAGCTCCGTTGCTTGGTCACGGTCGTACACCCAGAGCCTGGCCACACCAACGATACCGTCGTCGATCACCGCTCCTGACAGAATGAGCGAGCGATCCACCCCCCAGAATCGTAGCAGCGTCCGACCGCCTCGCCACGGCAGGAATCTCGAACGCGATAATCGCGATTGTGCGGGCGCAACTGGCGATTCACACCGCCCACGAAACGTTCCCGTGGTGAGCGTTCCATCCGAAATCGGCACGGCAGGCGCAGACCCGAGCCCCATACGTACACACGTGGATGGTATGAAGTATGTGTTGTGGTGACTGCAACGAACAATTATTTGGTGAGCGTTTCTTCGAGCCGCTCAATGTAGGCGTCGTTTCCGACGTGGACGGGAACGCGTTGATGAAGATCTGTAATCTCCACGTCGAGTAGCGACTGCGACCCATCGGATGAGCTGCCGCCGGCGGCGTTGATGATGTGCGCGATCGGTGCGCCTTCGAACAACGCCCGGAGTTTCCCGTCCGGATGGCTTTCGAGCGCGGGATACGCGAAAATGCCGCCGTAGGTGAGCACCTGGTTCACGTCGCCGATCATTGCACCGCCGTATCGGAGTTTCAGCTCCGTGGCGACGGTGTTAGCATACGAGGCAAATGGGGTCGGCCAGTCGGGTTGTCTGCCACCGAAGCCGTACACCACCGGATCGGCTGGGATGGAAAGTGCTTCACGAACCGGCGTTGGTTCGCCATCCTCGATGACGTACTCGGTGACGCCATCGTCTGCGACCACCATCGTGGTGAGCGGCCCATAGAGCACATATCCGGCTGCAACGAGCGACCGACCGGTCGTTGGAAGCGACTCCTCGTACACGCCAACGATCGTCCCCATCGCGTTATTGGATTTGACGTTCGACGATCCATCGAGTGGATCGACCGCCACGGTGTAGCCCTCACCGTTGTCGACAGCGGCGTCGCGCTCTTCGCTGGCGTACTCGCCGACAGTCGACAGCGAACACAGTCGCTCTTCGAGGAGTCTGTCGGCGTACACGTCGGCTTCGAGCTGTGTCTCACCGCTCGGATTGACGCCGTCCTCGTACGTGCGCCGACCGGCGAGACTCGATCGAATCTCGCTGGCCGTTTCGGCAACGACCGCAAAGATCGGTGAGAGTGTCATGCATCGAGTGCGGCGTCGACGGTCGTCTCCTCGAAGATGACCTTCTCAAGCGCATCGAGAATCTGCGTTGGGTTCTCACGCTGCCAGACGTTACGACCGACGGCGAGTCCCTTTCCACCGGCGTCGATGACTGCTTTCACGCTCTCTAAGAACTCCCGGTCGGAGGTTTTTGACCCGCCGCTCATCACGACCTTCGTCTTGCCGGCCATCTGCACGGCATGCTCCATTCCAGCTTTCGAGCCCGGATATTTCACCTTGGCAACGTCCGCGCCAAGTTCCAGCGCGAGTCTGGAGGCGTAGGCGATGACGTCGCTTTTCGTATCGTTTTTGAGACCTTGTCCGCGTGGATACGACCACATCACGACTGGCATGTCGTGCGCACGCGCATCTTCCTGTATCGCTCGGAACTCTTCGGTCATCTCGACCTCCTTGTTCGAGCCACCGTACAGCGTAAAGCCAACGGAGCTGGCACCAATATCGTGGGCATACTCGACCGAACAGTTGACTGAGCTATCGGGTTCGCCCATCCAGAGATTCGAGGTGCCGTTGAGCTTCAACAGGAGATCAGTGGCGTCGTCGTATGACGGATAGTACGCCTCGGCAATCCCCTTCTGGACGGCAATCGAGGTCACTGCTGGATGTGTCGCCGCCTCGAACGTTCGGGCTGGATCTGCGCTCTCGGGAAGACCGGTAAAATCCGCCGGCCCATGTTCGAGACCGTGATCGTACGCAAGTATGAGTACTTTGCCGTCCCGTGTGAGAGGCGTCTCGTCGATCGGGATCATAGTTCGAGTGAATCGGAGCGGCGTAATCAGTGTACCGGCATTCGATCAGAAAAATATTTACTCACTTTTGCAACTATCTGCTTACTACTGGGTTGTCCCTGCGTGAAAACACGGTAGGTTTAGGCCGGCGGATCGCAGAGCGAAGGTATGGAGTTTCGCACGGAGATCGAGAGCGTTGCGGTTATCGGCGCCGGAACGATGGGAAGTGGTATCGCACAGGTTGTCGCCCAGGCAGGCTATGAAACACAGCTCTACGATATCGACACTGACCGTGTTGACGCCGGCTTCGAAACGATCGAATCGAGCCTCTCGAAGCTCGTCGAGAGCGATCGTCTGACTGACTCGGAATCTGCGACAACACGCGATCGAATCACCGGCACAACGGAGCTCTCAGCGCTGTCCGACTGTGATCTGGCGATCGAAGCCGCCGTCGAGAACATGGACATCAAACAGGAGATCTTCGCCGATCTCGACGGCACGCTCGATTCGGACGTCGTGCTGGCGACCAACACAAGCACGCTGTCGGTGACATCGATTGCGAGTGCGACGACGCGTCCCGAACTCGTAGTGGGGCTTCACTTCATGAATCCGGTGCCGGTGATGAAGGGGGTTGAGCTGGTTTCTGGGTCACACACCACGGATGCAGTCGTCGAGTTTGTGGACGAATTCGCCCAGGAGCTGGGAAAGGAGACCTGGCTGTCGGATGATAAACCGGGCTTTGTCTCGAACAGGATCTTGATGCCGTGGATCAATGAGGGCATTCGGGCGTACGACGAGGGAGTTGCCACGAAAGCCGATATCGACCGCGGGATGAAACTCGGGACGAACGTTCCGATGGGCCCGCTGGAGCTTGCCGACCACATTGGACTCGATATCTGCCTCGATGCGACTGAGACGCTTCACGAGGAGCTTGGCGATCGGTACACCCCAGCGTATCTGCTCAAGCGGAAGGTAGCAGCCGGCGATCTCGGTAAAAAGACCGGCGCAGGCTTTTACAGCTACGAGTAGGCAACTCGTCCGTGATGCTAACTATCAAGAGTGGGTAGTACCCACATCAATCATGGACTTTCGTTTGACAGACGAACAGCGACAGATCAAGGAGATGGTCTCGGAGTTTGTCGATGAGGAGATCATCCCCGTTGCCGATGAGATCGACACCACCGACGAATTCCCCGCAGAGTTGGTGACGGAAATGGGCGAGCTCGGACTGATGGGCATGCCGTTTCCCGAGGAGTACGGTGGTGCTGGCCTTGACTATCACTCCTATGCGATCGGTCTCGCGGAGATCGCCCGTGGCAGTGGCGGACTCGGCACGGTCGTTGCAGCCCACACGTCGCTGGCCGGCAACATGCTGTACGAATTTGGATCAGACGCACAGAAATCGGAGTTTCTGACGCCGCTGGCGGCGGGCACTGACGTTGGGGCGTTTGCGCTCTCTGAGGCCCAGGCTGGCAGCGATGTCCCGGCAATGGAGACCACCGCCGAGCGTGAGGGCGACGAGTACGTGATCAACGGTGGCAAGCTCTGGATCTCGAATGGTTCGGTTGCGGATACGGTCACCCTGTTTGCAAAAACCGACCCAGAAGCGGGCTCGAAGGGAATCTCATCGTTCATCGTCCGTCCTGGCGAAGATGACGGCTTTTTCGTCGAAGGAACGGAGCACAAACTCGGCGATAAGGGCTGTCCAACCGCAGAACTCCGCTTTTCGGAGCTGCGTATTCCGGCAGACCGACGGCTGGGCGCGGAGGGTGAGGGTTTCGTTCAGGCACTCAAAACGCTCAATGGCGGTCGGATTACCATCGCTGCTCGTGGTGTCGGCATCGCACAGGCGGCGCTCGATCAGGCCATCGAGTACGCAACGCAACGCGAGCAGTTCGAGCAGCCAATCAGTGAGTTCCAGGCCATTCAGCACAAGATAGCCGACATGGACACCAAGGTGAACGCCGCGAGATTGTTGATGCACCAGGCGGCCGATCTGAAGCTGCGCGGAGATGGGTTCATCAAAGAAGCCGCACAGGCAAAGCTCTACGCCAGCGAAGTTTCCCGGGAAGTGGCCAACGAGGGCATTCAGATCCACGGTGGCTATGGCTACACGACTGACTTTCCGGCAGAACGCTTCTATCGAGACGCGAAGCTGAACGAAATCTATGAGGGCACCAGCGAAGTGTTGCGAAACACGATCGCGAATGAACTGCTCTAAGCGCAATCGATAGCTTCGAACCGCTTGCGCCCGCAGAGTAGCTATGCCGAACGAGACGATCACCGCACAATACGAATCTACCCCCGACGAACACCGGGTGATCATTTCACACGGTGGAACGCGCGTCACGATTGCGCAGAATGCGACTGGCTACGCTATCTGTTCGGTCAGGGCAGCCGGCAATGAACTGGAGCGCTACTACGCATTGGATATGGCACTCGACCACGCAGCCGAGTATCTCGGTGTCGACCCGCAGTCAATCGAGCTTCCCGAAGAGGCCACAACACTGGGGATCTGACTGGCCACTGAGCAGGGCAATCGCTACCAATTATTTCGTTCTAACAGGTATCTGTTTGAACAGTATGCTGTCGGTGTAGAGCATCCAAAACGATTAATTAGGGGCCAGAACACCGATAGCTGTGCACGACCAACGGATACTAGTTTTTGTATTGACAGTCGTACTGATGATCGCCGGCTGTAGCAGCGTGATCCCCAATCCCGACGCACCGAGTGGCGGTGGAGACAATGGACGTGTAGGCACCCCCACACCACCGTCGATCGATTCACCGACCTCTGGACCTGCGGAAACCGAAGCGGTTGACACGGAATCGACGACAGGTGGTGACACACCGGCGCAACCGTCGAACGGATCGGCGTTTGAACGACCAACGCCGCCAAATTCCCCCGAATCAAAGCCTCAGTCGCGTATTCACTCCGTTCGGTTTAGTAATCAGGAACAATCACCAAACGGGAGTGGCTACGCAGATTTCGATCTGTTCGTCCGTGCGAACACGACGATGCGAAATGTGGATCCAGAGCCCGACGTGGACGGCGAGCCCTACTTCTACGTCACTGTTGAGGGTGCCGGTGTGAGCCGGGCGAGCGTTCCGTACCGCGACAACGGCACGTTTGGCCTCGAAGTGCCGGCCTCGGCGCTCAGTCAGTATTCGGCGGGACCGCTTTCGGTTTCAGTTGGACTCTACGACGTGGACCATGCCCACGATGATCGATACGATTCCTGGAACGGAACGATCGAGTACACCCCAGCGAACGGTCCCGTTGCTACTGGTCTTTCCTGAACGGGGACACCGGAAATGTTGGTGTTAGAACGCGAAAATCGTGTCGTTCACCGACGTCCACAAACGCCGGAGACTGCGTCTTCGGTGGCAGTGCTCGTATCCTGAGCGGGTGCCGACTTCGCCTCGATGGTGTTGGACGAGACGGTTGCACCGATGTCGTCGAGACTGACCTCAGAGCCGTTTTTCACGACAGTGATTGGCTGCGTGACGACGAGATCAGTTACCTCACCAGTGTAGGTGTAGGTGTCTTCCCACGGACCGAGACCGCCCGTTGCGGTTGAACCGTCGATCGTGTCGGAATCCTCAAGCGAGGAGTCCATTGCACGACTCTGTTCGAACTCGCCCGAAACGGTGAGCTGATAATCCGCCCAGCCCTGCACATCGGAGCCATCGAGCGTGATCGTGTTCGTGGAGCTTCCAGAGCTGCTGGTCGACCCTTTCGTGACCTCTTCGGAGTCCTGCTTTGGCTTGTAGGTAGCTGCCGAGGAGAGGTTTGCCGTAATGAAATCGATCGTGTTCTGGGCACCGTTTTTCTGTGGACCAACCACAGTCTGCCCACCGATTTCGAGCGTTGGGGTGTGTGGGATCTTCAGGCTCTCAGACTCAGAGTGCGAGTCCTTCACGAGACTGTCGTACTTTCCGTTTTCGGCCGCAGCAACGACCTCGGAAATGTTGCTAACGCCAGCCTGGGACATGCGCCCCTCGAGCGAGCTCGGGGTCACCGAGCCCGAAACGAGGTCGCCAGCGAACATGTCCTCGAAGAACGTCCAGTACGAATCGGGATCTTCCTCCCAGACACCGAGCGCCGTTGCGCTGATCTCCGGGTCGCTTGAGGAAATGAATCCTCCCGACGTGCCGTGCGTCGTTCCGCGCCCGTATGGATCGTACGAGATCGTCCGGAAGCGGAAGTTCAGCTTGTCGGTTTGCACGAGCTCATCAACAATGGTTGGCAACACACTGTTGACGAACTCCTTGGTGAACGGACATTTGAAGTTCCCGTACAGCGTTGCCGTCGGGTTGTCCGGGCTCTTACCCATCGTTGGGTAGAGGAACGATGCGTTGTCTGGAACAGGCGCGTTATGCACATCAGTTGCAGCACTTGCCGTACCAGCACCGGCAGCAACACTCGTTACCGCAGCGCTGCCAGTAACTGCCAGGAACTTTCGACGTGATGGCTTCATCCGGCTAACACTCCTCCGAACAGGACTAAAAAGGGGGCCGGTCGTTTACCGACATTTCAGGCCAATTCAGACTGTTGCAACTGTTGCAAACGATTGTTTAATCGCAAGACGGCGGAGCTTTTGCACCGATTAAAATGTGGGTGGCGTCACCGACGATACACACCGGCTGTTTACGGGATATAACTGTGCAATCACCCCCCTTCATATTATTACTTTTTGTTAGAGTGTTGATTAAATGTGGCATTGTAATGAGACGCGAACGGTTGGTAGCGGCGGGATCTGTTCGGAAGATCGGTCGTACACGCTCGATTGCGACAACCGTCGTAACGGAGCCACGGCTACTGACGATTTCACATCCCCTGGAACAGCCCTCCTGTGGTGTGGACTGTCTCTCGAACAGGATCAGTTCTAGAGTGGGAGCGGGATCTCTCTTTTTTGCCGGTACCGCCAGTGCAGATAGAACGAGTAGAATCCCAGTACCGTTCCGGTAAATCGAACCGTGATGTGGAACAGGCGATACAGGAGGAGATACAGGATTGCAAGGGACGGATGGTCAAGCACGGTTCGATCACGTGCGACCATGACTACCGTCCCAACACTGATCGACGCGAGTGCAACAGAAATCACGGAGACCGACAGCAGTAGCGTGAGTGAAGCAGCGGAGACTGAGGCCTGGTTGCTGACGAACGTCGCTATGAAGGCCCCCATTTGGGCGAGGATGAGTCCCAATACAGCCGCACGAAACGGCAATCCAATCACCCCGAATCGTCCATACGACGGATTCAATTGTTTTCGATAGTGGTGTAGTAGCGCAGTTACGCCGTGCTGTCGCCAGCGAAGTCGTTGTTTCCACAACCCCCGGAACGACGACGGGACCTCGGTGAAGGCATGAATATTCGGATTGTACGTAACTGGTCCGTGCTCGTGCACGCGTACGGTGATGTCTGTGTCGTCTGCGAGCAGTTGAGATGTGTTCCAGCCGCCAATCTCCTCAAGAACGTCACGCTTGAACACGCTACACCCACCGGATAAGACCAGCACAAAACCAAGCTGTGACTGAAACATGCGGGTGATCTCCATCGCCAAGAGATAGTTGTACACCTGCATTTTCGTCCAGATGGTCTCGCCTTTGTTCAGAACGCCAATGTTCGTCCCAACAGCGACGACCTCTGGGTGACGTTTGAACGAAACACCGGCTTCATACAGGGCGTTATCCTTGAGCACGGTGTCGGTGTCCATACTCACGACAATATCGTGGGTGCCGTGTTTGAGGGCTGTGTTCCGGGCGGCTGCTGATCCGGCATTCTCCTGTTGCACAATCGTTAACCCCTCGTATTCCTCACTGAGCGCGGTTAGGATCTCCCAGGTGTCGTCCGTAGAGCCATCGTCACAGACGACGACTTCCAGTGGTCCAGGATATTGCTGTGAAAAGATCCCATCGATTGTCTCTCGAACGGTGTTACTTTCGTTGTATGCTGGGAGTGAGACCGTCATGGAAGGCAGCGTATCGAACTGTTCGTAATCGAGTGTCAGATGTCGATACGCAGCCAACAGTGGTCGGCCGACGTAGTATCCAACGAAAGCGAGAAAGACCAGGGGCATCGTATTGAGCGTCCCAAATCCAGAGCCACCGACAACGGGAAGTGGCAGTGCCAACACCAGTGCTGCAAATGAAAAACACCCGACTGCGAGGGGGATCCGATCCCGAAGTCGATCGAGTTCGAAGCTCGTAACGGCCGTTTCTGGAATTCCGTCATTGACGATCGTCGATACCGAACTGGTCAGGCGATTCGTTTTGTCGATTGCGGCTTTCTTCCAGTAGAATCCATCAGCTTTGATCGTCCGTTCTGCATCTGGAGTGGCGGTTTCGGCTTTGCCCAGTTCATCTCCGTCTGTTAGCCAGTTGAATTCTCCTTCAGAAGCGGATTGGTGGTGTGTATCCCCGGTTTCATCCGCACCGTCGTCGTCTATCGACGATTGTTGGAGAAGCTGCCCGCTCGATTTGGAGGGACCATTCATATATAGTACATTTTAAATTTGATAGTATTATCTATAAATGTCTTCTGGCCAATAATACTGATGGGGCGAAGAATCACTTCCACTGATGGTGGTTCTGGTGCAATTTCACCCAATAGTACTATGTAGGTATTAAGTGCAAATTATTGAAATAATTTCTGGGGTGCGGTGGGTGCGCAGTGACGGCACCGCAAACTGGGCTGTGAACGCCAGCACTGGTGGCGTGAGTGAATGATCCACTAGATCCAGCACTGAACGACGAGTATCGCCAGTGAATCGTTGATAGAAGAGAATATACTCGGCGAGAACAAAACGTCGAAAGGAATTGAAGCGCCCGAGGCGGGATTTGAACCCGCGTCACGACCGTGACAGGGTCGTATGATGGGCCACTACACCACCCGGGCTGCCTGCATTCCATTGTATTGCCGACTTCCATTTAAGACTTTCCAAACGATCGTGCGCTGGTACGGACTGACGTGCCAAAAACTGCTATATCGCCAGCGAGCGGGCTGCTGACCGTCGGTAGTAAGGCTTATGCCGATTGGTCCGATATGCCTCTGTAGTATCTCGAGATAGCCTTTTCCATCACTGGCCAGAGACACACATGGTAGACGCAACCGAACACGAGCTCGTCCCAGAGCATCACCTCGTAGACGAGGAGAGGCTCGAAGAAATCCTTGACGAGTACAACATCGAGCGCACAGATCTTCCAAAAATAAAACGACTTGATCCGGCACTTCGGGATGTCGATGCAGAAGCCGGAGACGTCATTCGAATCGAACGTGATTCACGAACCACTGACACCGCGATCGTATACCGACTGGTAATAGAATGAACAGGGAAAGTAGACGCGCAATCTCTCGGGAATATTTCTCTCGTGACCGACTTGCAGCGCATCACTTCCGATCGTTCAACGCCTTTCTCAACCGGGGGATGCAGGAAGTGGTTGACGAAAAGGAGACGATCGATACTGACATCGGAGACAAAGAAGGCCAGGAGCCTGTGTGGGTTGAGCTCGGGAATGTTAGAGTGACCACTCCACGCGTGCGTGAAGCGGATGGCTCCGAAGAGCTGCAGTATCCCCAGGAAGCACGGCTACGAAACATTACGTACGCCGCACCGGTGTTCATGGAGATGACCATCGTACGCGGGGGTGCAGACGAAGAAGAGCACATCGTCGACCAGTCCGAGACGAAAGTCGGGCGCATGCCGATTATGGTGGGCTCAGAAAAATGCAACATCGAAGGCTTTTCCGATGAAGAGCTGATTGAGATCGGCGAGGATCCCGCCGACCCTGGCGGCTATTTCATCGTAAACGGCTCCGAACGGGTGTTGATGACCTCCGAGGATCTGGCACCGAACAAGATTCTGGCCGAAGAGGACACGAAATACGGCGAAACGATCCAGGTGGCGAAAACGTTCTCACAGCGCCGTGGCTACCGCGCACTCGTGCTGTGTGAGCGAAACAGGGAGGGACTGCTTGAAGTTTCGTTCCCCTCCGTGTCTGGTTCGATCAACTTCGTGACGCTCGTGCGGGCGCTCGGGCTCGAATCGGACGAAGAGATCGTCCACCGGGTCAGCGACGACCCCGAGGTCGTCAAATTCATGCTGGAGAACTTAGAGGCCGCAGAAGTGCAATCAACGACCGAAGCCATCGAGGCACTCGGTCAGCGCGTTGCACAGGGCCAGGGGAAAAATTACCAGCTCAAGCGCGCCAACTACGTCATCGATCGCTATCTCCTTCCACATCTCCACGAGGACGGCATCGACGAAGAGGAGGTTCGACTCAACAAGGCGTTTTATCTCTGCCGGATGGCAGAGGCGTGTTTCGAACTCGCGCTCGGTCGCCGCGAGGCAGACGACAAAGACCACTACGCAAACAAGCGCCTGAAAGTGTCGGGCGATCTGATGCGCGATCTGTTCCGCACCGCGCTGAACAAACTCGCACGCGACGTGAAGTACCAGCTCGAACGTGCGAACATGCGCAATCGACAGCTCTCGGTGAACACGGTCGTTCGGTCCGACGTGTTGACCGAGCGGCTCGAACACCCGATCGCCACAGGCAACTGGGTCGGTGGTCGGTCGGGCGTTTCACAGCTCGTCGACCGGACGGATTACATGGGCGTTCTCTCTCATCTGCGCCGGCTTAGAAGCCCGCTTTCGAGAAGCCAGCCCCATTTCGAGGCACGAGATCTGCACGCCACCCAGTGGGGACGGATCTGCCCGTCAGAAACGCCTGAGGGGCCAAACTGTGGGTTGGTGAAAAACTTCGCACAGGCAATGGAGCTGTCACAGAACGTCGAAGACGAACGAACACTCAAACGTGAGCTGTCGGCCATGGGTGTCCGGGGGATCGCCGGGCTCGACACGCTCGAACGCTCCGCAGCGGGCGACTAACACCGAATTATGAGTAGTCAGGGACAAGACGCGAAAGTCTACGTTAACGGGAGTTTGATCGGCACACACCCCGAGCCAGAGCGGCTCGCGAGCGATATCCGCGAAGCACGACGGCGCGGTGACATCGGCGAGATGGTGAACGTGGCCGTCAAAAAGCGCACGGGCGAAGTGATCATTAACGCCGATGCGGGTCGGGCACGCCGCCCGCTCATCGTCATTGAGAACGGCGAACCACGGGTCACCGACGCGGATATTGACGCAGTGAAAAACGGTGAGATGGAGTTCGAGGATCTCATCAACACCGGCGCAGTCGAGTTCATCGACGCCGAGGAAGAAGAAGACATCTACGTCGCCGTCGATGAGGACGACCTCACGACCGACCACACACACCTCGAAATCGATCCACAGCTGATGTTCGGCATTGGTGCCGGCATGATTCCGTATCCCGAACACAACGCCTCGCCGCGTATTACGATGGGATCGGGAATGATCAAACAGTCGCTGGGGCTGCCGTCGGCGAACTATCGGATTCGTCCGGACACCCGCCAGCATCTGTTGCATTATCCACAGCTGTCGATGGTCAAAACCCAGACCACCGAACAGATCGGCTACGACGACCGGCCTGCTGCACAGAACTTTGTCGTCGCCGTGATGTCGTATGAAGGGTTCAACATTGAGGATGCGCTGGTGCTGAACAAAGGAAGTGTCGATCGCGCACTCGCACGATCGCACTTCTTCAGAACGTATGAGGGCGAAGAACGGCGTTATCCGGGTGGCCAGGAAGACCACTTCGAGATTCCGGACGATGAGGTTCGGGGCGCACGCGGTGAGGAAGCCTACGCACACCTTGACGAGGACGGTCTGGTCAACCCAGAAACGGACGTCGACGAGAATGACGTTCTGCTCGGAAAGACCAGCCCCCCGCGATTTCTCGAAGAGCCCGACGACATGGGCGGACTCGGCCGACAGAAACGCCGTGAAACCAGCGTAACGATGCGCTCCGGCGAAAACGGTGTTGTCGATACGGTCACGCTGATGGAAGGCGAAGACGGTTCGAAGCTCTCGAAAGTCAGCGTTCGTGACGAACGGATTCCAGAGCTGGGCGATAAGTTCGCCTCCCGTCACGGCCAGAAGGGTGTGATCGGTCACATCGCACCCCAGGAGGATATGCCGTTCACGCAGGACGGCGTGGTGCCCGATCTCGTTCTCAACCCTCACGCGCTGCCCTCCCGGATGACGGTGGGCCACGTGCTGGAGATGCTCGGTGGCAAAGTCGGCGCACTCGAAGGCCGGCGTGTCGATGGAACCGCATTCCAGGGCGAGGACGAAGAAGAGCTGCGGTCGGCGCTCGTCGATCACGGCTTCGAGTCCAGCGGCAAGGAGATCATGTACTCCGGTGTCACCGGCGAACAGATCGACGCGGAGATCTTCGTCGGCGTGATTTTCTATCAGAAGCTCTACCACATGGTCTCCAACAAGATTCACGCCCGCTCTCGTGGGCCGGTGCAGGTGCTGACCCGCCAGCCCACCGAGGGTCGTGCCCGCGAAGGCGGACTGCGTGTTGGAGAGATGGAACGCGATGTGCTGATCGGTCACGGCGCAGCGATGGCGCTCAAAGAACGGCTCCTCGACGAATCCGACCGTGAGAAGGTGTACATCAGCGCCGAAACTGGCATGGTTGCCGTCAACGACGTGAACCAGCATCGGGTGTACGACCCGCTCACTGGCGACGAAGGCGACATCCACGAGGTGGAGATCAGCTACGCGTTCAAGTTGTTGCTCGATGAGATGATGGCGCTCGGCATTCGACCACGACTCAACCTGGAGGACGCAGTATAATGTCAATTCAAACGCCAAAAGACATCAGTTCGATTGATTTCGGGCTGATGGATCCCGAGACGTATCGTGACATGTCGATCACGAAAGTGATCACGGCGGACACCTACGACGACGATGGGTTCCCCATCGACATGGGATTGATGGACCCCCGGTTGGGTGTGATCGATCCGGGTCTTGAGTGTCCAACGTGTGGGCAGCGGTCCGGTTCCTGTCCAGGGCATTTCGGGCACATTGAACTCGCCGCGCCGGTGATTCACGTTGGGTTCTCAAAGCGTGTTCGTCGGCTGCTGCGAGGTACCTGTCGGAACTGCTCGAAGCTGCTGTTGACGTCCGAAGAGCGCGGTGAGTTTCTCGATCGACTTGAGCGGACGATCGAACTCGGCGACGATCAGTCGGACGTGATGAAAGCGGCGATCCGCCAGGCTCGAAAGAAAGATCAGTGTCCACACTGCGGCGAGAAGCAGTTCGACATCAAACACGAGAAGCCAACGACCTACTACGAGGTCCAGGACGTGTTGACGAACGAGTTCCCGGAACTGATCGCGGCGGCGATGCAGGGCGATGCGGTTCGCGATGAGGATCCAGACGACGTTGACCGCGATCCGATGTCGCCAGACGAGTTGGCAAACGAGACCGGCATCGAGCTCTCGCGCATCAACGAAATCCTCTCGGGGACGTTCCGCCCGCGCCCGGAAGATCGCAAGGCGATTGAGAAGGCACTGTCGGTGGATCTGACCGAGGAGGACATGAACAAGCTGATGGCTTCAGACATTCGTGACTGGTTTGAGTCCATTCCTGACGAAGACCTCGAAGTGCTGGGAATCGATTCGGACCACTCTCGACCGGAGTGGATGATTCTGACGGTGTTGCCAGTGCCACCAGTGACGGCTCGGCCGTCGATTACGCTGGATAACGGCCAGCGTTCCGAGGACGATCTGACACACAAGCTGGTCGATATCATCCGGATTAACCAGCGATTCATGGAAAACCGTGAGGCTGGTGCCCCTCAGCTCATTATTGAGGACCTCTGGGAGCTTCTCCAGTATCACGTCACGACGTTCATGGACAACGAAATCTCAGGGACGCCACCGGCCCGTCACCGCTCCGGTCGGCCACTGAAGACGCTTTCACAGCGGCTGAAGGGCAAGGAAGGTCGCTTCCGTGGCTCTCTCTCTGGCAAGCGGGTGAACTTCTCCGCCCGGACGGTTATCTCGCCGGATCCGACGCTCTCGCTGAATGAGGTGGGTGTTCCTGATCGCGTGGCAGAAGAGATGACCCAGACGATGACGGTCACCGATCGCAATCGCTCGCAGGCCCAGCAGTACGTTTCCAACGGGCCGAACACACATCCTGGTGCAAATTACGTCAAGCGACCGGACGGTCGACGTCTGAAGGTCACCGAGAAAAACTGCGAAGAGCTCGCAGAGAAGGTCGAAGTCGGCTGGGAGGTCAACCGGCATCTCGTTGACGGTGATATCATCATCTTCAACCGACAGCCATCGCTTCACCGGATGTCGATTATGGCACACGAAGTCGTGGTGATGCCGTATAAAACGTTCCGGCTGAACACGACGGTCTGTCCGCCGTACAACGCTGACTTTGACGGCGACGAGATGAACATGCACGCCCTCCAGAACGAGGAGGCTCGTGCAGAGGCCCGCGTGTTGATGCGGGTCCAAGAGCAGATTCTCAGCCCACGCTTTGGTGAGAACATCATCGGCGCGATTCAGGACCACATCTCGGGGACGTATCTGTTGACCCACGAGAACCCAGAGTTCAACGAGACGCAGGCACTGGATCTCCTTCGCGCCACGCGCGTTGACGAACTTCCGGAGCCAGACCGTGTCGACGGCGACATCGAGTACTGGACGGGGAGAACCCTCTTTTCCGAGTTGTTGCCGGACGGACTGAACCTTGAGTTTACGAGTGCGACTGGCGATACCGTGCTGATTGAAGACGGCGAACTCATCGAGGGGACGATTGACGAGGACGGCGTCGGCGCCTTCGGTGGCACTGTCGTCGATACGATCTGTAAGCAGTACAGCACGACCCGTGCGCGGATGTTCATCAACGAGGTTGCTGCACTGGCCATGCGTGCGATCATGCACTTTGGCTTCTCGATCGGGATCGACGACGAGTCGATTCCGGGCGAGGCCCGCGCAGAGATCGACGAGACGATCGACAACGCCTACGATCGCGTCGAGGAGCTGATCGAGATCTACGAGAACGGTGATCTCGAGTCGCTCCCCGGACGGACGGTCTCGGAAACGCTTGAGATGAAGATCATGCAGGCACTCGGAAAGGTGCGTGACACGGCCGGTGACATCGTCAGCGATTACTTTGGCGATGATAACCCGGCAGTGGTGATGGCCCAGTCTGGTGCTCGTGGTTCAATGTTGAACCTCACGCAGATGGCCGGCTGTGTCGGCCAGCAGGCAGTTCGTGGCGAGCGAATCAACCGTGGCTACGAGGATCGCACCCTGAGCCACTACAAGCCCGACGATCTGGGCGCAGACGCTCACGGCTTCGTGGAGTCGTCCTATCGGAGCGGGCTGTCGCCACGCGAGTTCTTCTTCCACGCAGTGAGTGGTCGTGAGGGGCTGGTCGATACTGCAGTCCGGACCTCGAAGTCCGGCTATCTCCAGCGCCGACTCATCAACGCGCTCAGCGAGCTCGAAACGCAGTACGATGGCACTGTCCGCAACACCAAAGACACCATTGTACAGTTCGAGTTCGGTGAGGACGGCACGAGTCCCGTGAAGGTCTCGTCGGATGTTGATCACGAAGTGGACGTTGCGGAGATTGCCGACGGCGTTCTCGAAGCCGAGTTCGAGGACGACGGCGATACGTTCTTAGAACAGGTTCGAGACGAAACAGACACGCGGACGAATCTCTCCGAGCGAATGGATGCGATTACCGCACAGGGTGATGACTGATGGCAGTATCCGAAGATATCGAACTCGTCGTCGAGGACACACAGCTCCCGCGGCGGCTCAAGGACGAGGTGTACAGCGTACTCAACGAAAAAGGGATATCTGACGTAGAATCCGCAAATCAGGTTGCACAACGCGTCGAACACGAGTACGTCGAATCTCGTGTTGACCCGCTCGATCCCGTGGGAACGGTGAGTGCACAGTCGATTGGTGAGCCAGGCACCCAGATGTCGATTCCGTCCGACGAAGAGATCGTTGTTCGTCGTGATGGGACGACTGAGGCCGTTGCTATTGGACCGTTTGTCGATTCCCTTCTTGAACCACGGGAGACCCGAACGGTTGATGACCATGAGGTTGGGATCGCCCCTGACGGCCTCGAAGTTCTCAGCCTTGGTCGAGACGAAACTGTCGAGTGGCGATCGATCGAGGAGATTAGTCGCCACGAGACGCCAGACGAACTCTTACAGTTCGAGCTAGCATCCGGTCGATCGATTCGTGCTACGGCCAACCATTCGTTCGTTACTCGAAAAGACAACGACGTCGTTCCCGTCGCTGGAAGCGATCTCGAATCTGGAGACTGGCTGCCAGTGGTTCGATCATTCGATATTGCAGAGCCAACGACACAGCTCGATCTGCGCGAATCATTCGATCCATCGGAGTACTGGTTCACGTCAGCACTCACAGATGGCGGTGTCAAGACGGCAGTTCCGGGTGCAGCAGAACAACTGCAGAACAAACGTGATGCGCTCATCTCGGGCCGTCTCGCGGACAATTACGTCTACCCTCGACAGGGAACAGTAGGGCTCCCTGAACGAATCCAGCTCGATGAGACGGTTGGATTTTTCATTGGCGCATTTCTTGCGGAAGGAAATACGACAGAGTACTACACGTCGATTTCCAACGTCGATGAAGCCTTCCTGGATCAAATCCGAGCGTTCGCAGACCGGTTCGAGCTAACCATCAACGAGTACGACAACGAGAGTGGGTTCGCAACGAGCCACGATCTTCGACTGAACGGCACAGTGCTTGCTCGGCTACTTGATGCGCTGTGTCTAACGGACGGATCGAAGCGCGTGCCTCCGTTCGCCTACGGTGCAACGGACTCGTTCGTGAGTGCCCTGCTTCGTGGGTACTTCAGCGGAGATGGTAGCGTGGGCGACGGCTCGATCAGAGCGAGCTCACGCTCTGCATCGCTCATCAGCGGTATTGCGCTATTACTCGCTCGCTTCGGTATTAACACTACCAGGGGTGAGCAGGACGGCTCGTCAACACTTCGGGTGCCAACGAAACATGTCGAACGGTACGCGGACCGTGTTGGTATGGTTGGAGAACGAGCCTCACAACTCTCCGATCTCGTCGCGAGCGTCGATGCTGATGGCCCAGACTCGACGGATCAGATTCCAAACTTTGGCGATGCAATCGACCGCGTCGTCGCTGAGTCCGATATTCCACAGCGACAGTTCAATAGCGCGAGCAATAGACAGCGAATTGGACGTAACCGTCTCCAGAAACTCATTACGTCGGTCGAATCCTCAATTGAGGACGAGCACGAAGCGCTCGAATCACTGAAATCGGCTGCTGCGAGTGATGTCGTCTGGGACCGCATCGATTCAGTCGACACCATCGAGAGCGAGCACGAGCACGTGTACGACGTTTCAGTTGCCGGGCTCGAGACCTTCACCACCGCAGAGGGAGTTGTCACGCACAACACAATGAACACCTTCCACTATGCGGGTGTTGCAGAGATCGACGTCACGCAGGGGTTGCCACGGCTGATCGAGCTGGTGGACGCCCGAAAGACGCCCGACACCCCGACGATGAAGGTGAATCTCGAATCGGAGTTCGCGAACGACCGCGAGCGAGCACACGAAGTCGTCTGGAAGATCGAGGCAACGCGTATTCTTGCGCTCGGTGACGTCTCAACCAACGTGGCCGACATGCTGGTCAGCATTGATCTGAACGAAGAGACGCTCCACGAGCGCTGGCCGACGGTTGACAGTCTCGATCTGATCGTCAACGACATCGCCGAGACGATTGAGAGCGAGCTGGGCGTCGAAACGTATCACCAGGGGACGACCGTAGAATTCGGCCCGGACGAGCCGAGCTACCGGGATCTCCTCCAGCTTGTTGAGGAGCTGCGCGACATCGTCTTTAAGGGAATCGGCGATATTTCTCGTGTCGTTATTCGCAAAGAGGATATTGAAGGGCAGGACGAACAGGAGTTCGTGCTTCACACCGAGGGTGCAGCGTTCGGGAAGGTGCTCGAAATCGAGGGTGTTGACGCCTCGCGCACCACGACGAACAACATCCACGAGGTCTATCGCGTGCTCGGTGTCGAGGCCGCTCGTGAGCGGATCATCGAAGAGACGATGGACACGCTGGCAGAGCAGGGGCTCGACGATGTGAACATTCGTCACCTGATGCTCGTTGCCGACATCATGACCAACAACGGTGAGATCGAATCGATCGGTCGGCACGGTATTTCCGGCAACAAAGAGAGCGTGCTGGCCCGTGCAGCGTTCGAGGTGACGGTCAATCACCTGCTGGATGCGGCCGTGCACGGCGAATCCGACGAACTCGATGGCGTCACCGAGAACGTCATTATTGGCAAGCCGATCAAACTCGGCACGGGCGACGTCACGCTTCGCATGGGATCGAGTGCCCAATCGGAGTAAGTCGTCTACGCGCGCGTCATTTTTCAGTGTAAATAGGCGGTGATGGAGGCCACGACCACAATGACCAGAATGATGAGTGCGAGCGAGTAGAGTAATCCAATTGCAAGGCTGATGAACGGCGTGTACGTCAGCAGCTCCGTTTCGATCGCGAGATAGGCAAGCAGATTCCCGAGGAGATACAACGCAACGACAAAGAGCAGGGCTTTGCCGACTACGCCGGTGAGCAACTGTTTGATACCTCTCACTGTGCCGTCATCATCCGACTCGTTCGACATGAATCTGGCCTACGGTGGCGCGAACAAAGAGCGTACTCCTGGCGATTTGTGAAAAGGAACGCTTACGTAGCTCGGTCGGGTATTCGGGCGTACTATGGCGAACGGCAAGTACGCCGCGCGGAAGCTCAAGAAGGACCGCCAGAACCACCGGTGGTCCGACTCGAAGTACGCGCGACGCGCACGCGGACTCGGTGAGAAATCCGACCCGCTCGAAGGCGCACCGCAGGGGCGAGGTATTGTACTGGAAAAGGTTGGCGTCGAAGCAAAACAGCCCAACTCGGCAATCCGGAAGTGTGTCCGGGTCCAGCTCATCAAAAACGGAAAGCAGGTCACCGCGTTCTGTCCTGGTGACGGCGCGATTTCGTTCATCGACGAACACGATGAAGTGACGATCGCCGGCATTGGCGGGGCAAAGGGTCGTGCGATGGGCGACCTTTCCGGCGTGAACTACAAGGTCGAGAAGGTCAACGGCGTCAGTATGATCGAGCTCGTCCGTGGGAACGCTGAAAAACCGGTGCGATAACGTATGAGCGAGACGAACACCCCAGAACCAGACCAGCCTGCTGGCAGCGACGATCTCGATGTCGACGCGAAGCTGTTTACGAAGTGGAATGTCGACGAGATCGCCTACGAGGATCCTTCGACCGAACGGTACATCACCGTTACGCCGGTCGCACACACGATGGGTCGACATTCTTCGAAGCAGTTCAAAAAATCGGAGATCAGCATCGTTGAGCGGCTGATCAATCGGCTCATGGCGACCGAAGAGAACACTGGGAAAAAGCAGCTGACCACGCGGGCCGTCCGTCGTGCGTTCGATATCGTCAACGACCGCACCGACGAGAACCCGGTGCAGGTGCTCGTGACGGCCGTCGAGAACGCCGCGCCGCGTGAGGAGACCGTCCGGCTCAAATACGGTGGCATTTCGGTGCCACAGGCCGTCGACGTTGCGCCACAGCGCCGTGTCGATCAGGCACTGAAGTTCATCGCGGAGGGGACACACTCTGGGTCGTTCAAGACTGCGACCGACGTTGAGGAGGCACTCGCTGATCAGCTGATCGGTGCGTCCAACTACAACGTCCAGACCTACGCGATCAACCAGAAAGAAGAAAAAGAGCGCGTCGCCGCTGCCGCGCGATAATCTCTCTTCACTTTACAGAGAATCTAGGAGAATGCCTGGCTCTTCACCAGAAGCACGGCTTCTGGCTGATCAGCAAGAACGCATAGTGTTCTTGCCACTTGACCAGAAATCTTCAATTTCTGGTTGATCAGTCAAGCTTCGCTTGACTACTTCGCCGGATTACAGCCGGTGGGCTGCCAGAACTTTGTTCTGGCAACTTTAGTGTTTAGGATGAATCCGACATAATTGCCTTCATTCATCGGACGATTGCTCTCTGTATATTCATTATTCGACAATTTTTTATATAATTACTGTAAATATTATATATGGCGATTCAATCTGTCCGGCGGACCTATCGGGCTTCCATTCGGAATCACCCGCAGGTATCGGACGAATTGGATGCGCTTGGGATTGCTGCCTCGAAACTCTGGAACGTCGGGCGGTGGACGGTCGATCGAGTGTGGAATGGCTGCGGACAGATTCCCTCCGCGTTTGACCTCCAGAAGTACCTCAAGAAACACGAACGCTATGGTGATCTTCATTCGCAATCAAGTCAGCAAGTTCTCGCAGAGCTTGGTGAGGCGTTCGAGAGTTGGTACGAACACCGCAATCAGGGCAACGAGCAGGCAAATCCACCCGGCTACCGCAAACAGGGTGATGAACATCCGCGGTCAACGATTACGTTCAAGAAGGATGCAATCAGACACGATGAGAAACACGACTACCTCCGGCTCTCGAAAGGTAGCAACCTGAAAACAAATCGGTACGACTACGTGTTGTGCGACTACAAGACACCCCCAAACGTAGACCTTTCAGCTGACTCAGTGTCAATCCAACAGGTGCGAGCAGTCTGGACCGGTGGTGAATGGGAGTTACACATCGTCTGTGATGTCGCTAAGCAAGTTCCTGACGGTCGTGGTGAGGAAATAGCTGGCGTCGATCTTGGTATTAACAACATTGCCGTAATTTCGTTTGGTGATGAGTCACTGCTGTATCCTGGTGGAGCGCTGAAAGAAGCCAAACACTACTTCAAACAAATCGAGTACGACTGTGAAGGAGACAATGGTCTCTCAAACACCGCTCGGTGGGCCAAACGGAGCCTGAAGCGTCGTCGTCGGTATCTCCTTCATGTTCTCTCGAAGGACATCATCTCCCGATGTATCAAGCGCAACGTTGGGCGGCTTCGTGTTGGTGATCTGGGTGGCATTCGGTCCAAAGAGAACGGTGAGGGACGAAGCTGGGGTCGGCACGGCAACAAACGACTCCACGGCTGGGCGTTCTCCAAACTCATCGGCTTGCTCGAATACAAGGGCGAAGCCGCCGGAATCGACGTGATCGTTGACTCAGAACGCAACACGTCAAAAATGTGCTCAGTGTGTGGACACATTGACGGTTCCCAACGCGTTTACAGGGGGCTCTATCACTGCACCGAGTGTGGCCGGACACAAAACGCCGACGTGAACGGGGCAGAGAACATCAGACAAACGCTACTCCCGAATCCAGACGCCTTTGACCGACTGGATAGGGATAACGGCTGCTTGGCACAGCCAACAGTCCGACTGTTCGATCCACCAACGGGTGCATTTCACCCACAAGAACAACTCGGCTGCAAACCATAATATCCCAAAGCCTGGGATCCCACGTCGTCGTCGGGCTATACACGACTGCCTGAGGGACGTAGTCCCTCTCCGCGTATCGCCGAGGAGGATGTCAAGTGGACGTACACTCCGCGTATCGCCGAGTGACGTCCATCAGCGTCTGTTTGTATTCGCTTTTTTCAGGATCAATCGAGAGCGACCGGAACGCGTCTTTGAACGCCGTTATATCAATATTCGGCGCGTCATTGGCAGCGGCGTGTGCCAGATCGTAGAGGAGGTGGTCAGCGCCGACCAGCGAATGGCGTTCACACAGTGCGAGTGCAAACGCCGCATTCACGGCCGTAATATTCGGGTCGGCGGCGGTGGACCATCGCGTCCACATGCTCGGCACTGATCGTGCCCGGTTGCGGACGGCGCTTGCGAGCGCTGATTCGAGAAACGTGATGAGCTTATTCGCCGGCGAGATGGCGAGCGTGATGTCGTCGGCGTAGATGTCTTTCATGTGATTGGCGATCTGATAACAGTGGGTCAGCGTCTGGCGATCGATCGTTCGGCCTGCGAGCGCGAGATAAACGGCTTCTGTGGTCGACTGCGTGTGTGAGGGGTGAGCCTGTTCGTTGCGGTGCATGTGCGAAAACTCGTGGAGGGCGAGCTCGCGAGCCATCGCACTGGTTGCTGTCGTTGTGGCCATGTTCAACAGGTGATACTCATCTCGCTGCGTTGTCCAGGTTCGTTCGTCGGGATCATCCTGAAGCCGAACCCGGACGCTTTTTTCGAGATCGTACTCCGTTTCGAAGAGATCTCTGGCGCTCAAAAACGGCTCTGAGGGACCATCGCCTAGCACACGGAGGTCCATGTGTATAAATATCATGCGCGCAACTATCATGACTCTTGTGTCGAAGGATATATTGGTGAAAGAAAGTTGTTCAAATCATCTTCAACTTGGTAGAATACTGAGCACTCTAGACGAACGGCGTGAGAATTCCCAGTGGAACCGTCCATGCCATCGCGTGTGCTGTAATAGTGACGAGAAGATTCTCCGTTCGCTCGTATGCATATCCCCAGATTATACCTGGAACGGTCGTCGAGAGTCCCCAGTACAGCGCACTTTCGAAACCAACCCCAGGCTGAATGATTCCAACGAGCAGATGCAACAGTCCGAACAGCAGCCCGCTGATGAGAACAACGCCGAGTCTGTCGAACGCCGGGCGAAGAAATCCCTGGACGATTCCGCGATAGAGTAACTCCTCGGCCGGAGCGGCAAACAGATATTTGACGACGAACGCGAGTGGCCAGAGCGAAGGATTTGTGGCCAAATCGATGGCACCAGTACTGCCCACAGACGGCGGTGAGAGACCAATCGCAGAAAGCGCCGGTGTGACTACTCCTCCACTAATTACTATTAGCGGCGGTAACACGACGATCCAGGCGACATCTCCGAGCGTGGGCCACTGAATTCGGCACAGTCGATCAGGGCTCGTATGGAAGTAGAGCAGCGCTCCCCCGAACAGTGCGAATCCAAACTGGATCTGGTGCTGGGCTGCAATTCGAACTGCGACCGTGTCCCAGATCCATGCGGGCAAAACAACTCCAAGGAGTTCGATTCCGAGCAGCCCTGCGATGAATCCACCAACAGCAACGCTGAGCGCCCCAGCTGTGGCAGCGATGCGAGACCGCCCACCGAACGGAGTGGACAGTGTGGGAACCATCCCACTCACAGGTCTTTTCCTCTGGTGTGAAAGCAGTGCTGTTGAATCTCCATATACAGGACGCACCTGACAGTGAATCGTATTAATCTCTGCCGATAGTTTCGGAAGTGAACGACGTTTTCTTCGAATCATTTCTAGGCGGGTGGCGCTATCCATTGCATTCATCTGAAACCATCACAACTGATATGCCTGCGAACAGAACCGTTCGGCACATTCAATGTGTCCTCCTGCTATCGAAACCGACGCCCTTCGGAAGACCTACGGGAACACGGTTGCGCTCCAGTCCTTAGATCTCTCGATCGAGGCCGGAACTATCTACGGCTTTCTTGGGCCAAACGGCGCGGGGAAAACGACAACTATGCGGCTGTTGACGGGGCTTTCAGACCCCACGAGTGGTACTGCCAGCCTCAGTGGGACGCCGGTGGGCGATCGCCGTTCGATCGCCGATATCGTCGGCTATCTCCCTGAGAGTCCACCGCTGTACGGTGAGTTCAGTGGGCGTGAGCAGCTCGAATACGTCGTCGGGTTGCGAATGCTCGACGCCGACCGAACCGCAGAGCGTATCGAAGAACTGCTTGCCCAATTCGATCTTATCGAGGATGCCGACCGGCGGATCAGTGGCTACTCCACCGGAATGAAACAGAAGGTAGCGTACATCCAGACGATTCTTCACGATCCGCCGGTGTTGTTGCTCGACGAACCGACCGCAGGTCTCGATCCACGGGCGGCTCGCCAGCTCAAAGAATCGATCGCCCAACTCAGCGAGGCGGGCACGACCGTGTTTTTATCAACACACATCCTGCCGGTCGTAGAGGAGCTCGCAGACACGATTGGCGTGCTGTATGACGGCGAACTCGTCGCCGAAGGAAGTCCGGATGCCGTAACCGAGCGGGCAGAGGCCGACGGCGACGCGACGCTTGAGGATGCGTTCCTGGCCGTGACGAGCGAGCCCATGGCCAACCGATGAACTGGCGTGAGGATCTGCGGACGGGATCGATGATCGCGAACGCTGAGCTGCGCCGTTCGGTCCGCTCGATCACCAGTGATCGCCGCCGCCTCGCAGAAGCTGTCGTCATCGGTGTGAGTGTGCTCCTTCCGGTTTCGGTGTTGTTCCCGGTTCTCGTTGGGAAGGGTGAGAGCGTGCGAGCGAGTACTGCACTTCCACCGGTGGCCGGGTGGGTCACGCTGGTCACGATCGGCCTCCTTATTCTCTCGGTCTATCGAACGGTGAGTGCCGTCGGGGCGATCGATCAGGATGCACTCGTGTTGAGCACTGTCCATCCGCGTGCGGTGGTGATCGGTCTCATCGGTGCGGAGTGGGTCCGACAGCTGGTCACCGTCGGTGTGATCGGTTGCGTGCTCTTCACAGCGTTCGGTGTTGGTGCTGGCGTTCCCTGGCTCGGATTGACTGCGTTTCTGGTTGGAACGCCACTGTTCTGGTGGACGATCGTCGTTGGCTACGTCGGTGGAATGGGACTGCTCGTGCTTGACGATCGGCTCCAGTTCGATCGCCGGTTGCTCGCGGTGGGTGGTGTGCTCGTCTTTCTCGTTGTGGCATTCGGTTCGCAGCTGTACGTCAGTCGTTTCACCGGGGCCATTACAGCGCTGTCACCAGAGACGATCGCCATCAAACCGCTGTTTGCGTACGCGCAGCTTGCCTTCATCGCCACGCCGTTCGCAACCCCGATTGGAAGTGGTCCGCTCATCGTTGGACTGGTCGTGATCGTGAGCACGCCACTCGCACTCTCGATTTCCACCAGGCTTGCTACCCAGCACTGGCTGGTCGACGATCAACGAACCACGAATCGGTCACACGTCACGACTGGTGGGTTCTCGCCGCCCGTCCCATTCAGCTGGTCGCCCGCAGGATTCGTCGCGTGGGGCGCACTCGTTCGGGCGATTCGCGCACCGCGAAATCACGGCCACGTCTTCTCTGCGTTCACCGCGGTCGCGCCGTTCGCGGGCGTCTTCACCAACGCCCCAACAAGTGAGCACGGTCTGCTACTCGCGCTCGGTGGCGTGATACTGGCGACCGTGGTGTCTGGGGAGCTGTTCGTCCTCAACCCGATCGGGGAGCTCACAGAGCAGCTCCCGCTCGTGTTGCTTACCCGGCTCTCTCCACGGACGCTGCTTCGCGGGCGTGTCATCGGCGCCACGACGGCTGGAGTGGTCGTTCTCACCAGCGTGGGACTGCTTGCGCTTTCCATCGGCCTCGACCTTCGGTCGTTCGTTCTGCTGTGGCCCGTTGGCAGCGGCTTCTGTCTGGCGGCGGCGCTGTTTTCCACTGGATTGGGGGCGGCGATGCCTTCGAGTGCCACCACCCAGGAGTGGGGAACTGAGACGGTCACCCCATCGATAGCAGCCCAGATCGTCTTCCTGTTCACCGTCTGGGACGGCGCGACGATCGGCGTTGTGGTGCTCTGGCTGGTGCTCTCTGGCTGGCTGACGGTGACGCCGGTAGTCGTAGGTGGGCTGGTGTGCTACAGCGCGGTGGTTATCGGTCCCGCCCTGGCTTCCTATCGATCGGCCGTTCGGCGATTCGAATCGCTCACGCTTGCGGCGGTGATTGGATAATGTCCTTCCGAACAGATATTGCACAGGCGCTCTGGATCGCCAAAAAGGAACGACGCCTTGACATTCGTGGTATCAAGCGCGATCGCCGCCGTCAGCTCAAGTTCGCCATTTGGAGTATCGTCTATCTCGTGGCGTTGGGTCCCCGGCTACCGAACGCGTACGCGGCCGGCACCGGTCTCGGATCAGTTGGTGATATTCCGTACGGTGGCGTACTGCTGACACTGCTACCGGTCGTTCTGGCTGGATTGGTTGCGATCTGGGCAGGATACGGCACTGCACAGTACGAAATACACTCTACCGAGCTAACGATCATCCATCCACGGGCAGCAATGTTCGGGATTCTCTGTTCGATTGCGTATCCGCTCGGTCTCTGGTGGATTGGGCCGATTTTCCTGTTCATGCTGACGTTCCTTGCTGGCGTTGAAACGCCGTCGGTAATTCTCACAGCTGTCGTGCTCATGGTCGTCCTACTTGGGTGGGCGGCCGTCTGGGGCTACACGATTGGTGTCTGGGTGGCTCGTCATGTCCGCAATCGACCGGTCGTGCAGTTGCTACTGAAACTCGTCTTGCTATTTGGATTCGTGTTCTGTCTGTTCATTTTATTGCCCGTGGATATTTTTGGCATCCGTCCTGAAATGCTCACAGCGCTGGCCGGCTCGGTCGTGTTTGAGCCGATCTACTCCTACGGGGCGCTTGCGTTTGCTGGGACTGAGATATCGACTGGTCCACTACTGAGTGGGCTGGTGCTGCTGGCCGTATTCGTGTTCTCGATACCAGTCGGTGTGGCTACAGGAACGCGCCAGGCGCGGGCGTTTTTACTCCGCGATCCACCGGAACGAATTCGTGGGCACCGGCGCTTTTTGGCGGGTGGATTCAACCCTCCGTGGCCAGTGAATGCGTTTCGAGCTGGCCATCTCGCGTGGAGGCATCTCCTGGTGGCAACACGAGATCCACAACAACTGACCCATGCATTGCTGGTAGAGCTCTCGTTGCTGTTCTACGCTGGACTGTTATCACTAGGAGAGCTCGACATCCCGATTATTTACCTGCTGATGATCGCTGCGACCGTGCTGGCAGGCGTTGCGTTCTGTTTGAACCCACTGGGTGAGGACCGACGTCAGGGTGAGCTTCTGTTTGTCACGACCGCTGGAGCAAAAACTCGGTTACGTGCGCGGGTGCTCGCTGGACTGGTGGTCTCCGCCCCGCTCGTCATCTGTGGGTCGATGTTTGCCACCGTAGACGGAACGTCAGCAGAGACGGCGATTCGATTTGCGGTCGTCACCTTGCTACTCTGTGTGCCGTCCACAGGACTGGCGTTCGGGCTGGGCGCATTCAAGCCGATCTACGAAGAACGCCAGCTCCTCGGCACCGTAACCCTCGTTCCGTCACTGGGTGTGTTGTTCGGCCACACAATAGTCGTCATGGTGGGAACCTGTGTTGGATTGTGGCTCTCTGGGCTGGTGGTTTCGGGCTCACTGACAGCTGCACGCACGTCCTTGCTGGTGGTGTATCTGTTCGTTACAATTGTCGTTTCGTACGGCGGCTACCGATACGCAGCGAGTCGGCTTCGATCGCTCACGATTGAGTGATCAGGCGTCGAACAGCTCTGGGAATCGGGGTGGTGGGTTCTGCCACCCGGATCCACAGGGCTCAGCCGAAACACTACGCTTTTCACTGCCCTGCTGATATAGCGGGGTAATGGGCCGACGTAAGAAGATCGTACAGGAATGTGAGCGACTGATGGACGAGCCGGATCACATCCGGAACATCGCGATCGCCGCCCACATTGATCACGGAAAGACGACGCTAACTGACAATCTGCTTGCGGGTGCGGGAATGATCTCTGAGGATCTCGCTGGCGAGCAGTTGGCAATGGATACCGAGGAAGACGAACAGGAACGTGGGATCACCATCGACGCAGCAAACGTTTCGATGACCCACGAATGGGAAGACACCAACCACCTCATCAATCTTATCGACACGCCTGGCCACGTCGACTTCGGTGGCGACGTGACGCGGGCGATGCGTGCCGTCGACGGCGCGCTCGTGGTTGTTGACGCCGTCGAAGGGACGATGCCACAGACCGAGACGGTCGTCAGACAGGCGCTTCGCGAGGGTGTCAAGCCAGCACTGTTCATCAACAAGGTCGATCGGCTCATCAACGAGCTTCAGGAAGGCCCCCAGGAGATGCAACAGCGTCTCCAGGGCGTCATCCAGGACGTCAACGAGCTCATTCGCGGCATGGCCGAGGAGAAATACGAAGAGGAAGGCTGGCGTGTCTCCGTCGAGGACGGCACCGTCGCCTTTGGCTCGGCGCTGTACAACTGGGCCGTTTCGCTTCCATCGATGCAGGCAACGGGCATCGACTTCGGCGACATCATCGAATACAACCGCAGTGGTGAGGACGGCATCCGTGAGCTAAAAGAGCAGTCGCCGCTCTCGGACGTTGTGCTGGATATGGTTGCCGAGCACTTCCCGAACCCGCTCGATGCACAGCCAGAGCGTATCCCAACCGTCTGGCGTGGCGATGCAGACAGCGACATCGCAAATCAGATGCAGGCCGTCGATGAGGACGGCGAGGTCGTCTTCATGGTCACCGATATCGGCATGGACCCCCACGCCGGTGAGATCGCCTCCGGGCGTGTGTTCTCGGGGACGCTTGAGCGCGGCCAGGATCTCTACGTTTCGGGCACTGCCGGCACGAACCGCATCCAGTCGGTGGGTATCTTCATGGGCGGCGAGCGCGAGGAGGTCGAGCGCGTTCCGGCCGGTAATATTGCCTGTGTCACTGGACTGCGCGATTCGATCGCTGGCTCAACGGTCACGAGCGTCGAGATGACGCCGTTCGAGTCGATCGAACACATCTCCGAGCCAGTGATTACGAAATCCGTCGAGGCACAGCACATGGACGACCTGCCAAAACTCATCGAAACGCTCCGGCAGGTTTCCAAAGAAGACCCAACGATCAAGATCGAGATCAACGAGGACACTGGCGAGCACCTCATCAGCGGCCAGGGCGAGCTCCACCTTGAAGTGATCACCCAGCGTATCGAGCGCAATCAGGGCATTCCGGTTACCACTGGTGAGCCGATCGTTGTCTTCCGTGAGTTCCCCCGCGATGCAAGCGACGTTGTCGAGGGGATCTCTCCGAACCGACACAACCGCTTTTACATCAGCGTGCAGCCGCTCAGCGAAGAGCTGATCGAGCTGTTGAAGATGGGCGATGCGAGCAACGACATGCCAGAGCTTGAGCGCCGTGAGGCACTCATGGAGGCTGGGATGGACAAAGACACCGCGCTCAACGTTGAGCACATCCACGGTGCAAACATCCTCATCGATGACACGAAGGGTATTCAGCACCTCAACGAGACGATGGAGCTCGTCATCGAAGGCCTCGGCGAGGCACTCGATGATGGCCCACTCGCAGCCGAGCCAGTCGAAGGCTCACTCATCCGTCTGCACGATGCCAAGCTCCACGAGGACGCCATCCACCGTGGTCCGGCGCAGGTGATCCCGGCAGTTCGTGAAGCCGCACACAACGCGCTCATCGACGGCCGGATTGCGCTGCTTGAGCCGATCCAGAACGTCCGCATTGACGTTCCGAACGAGCACATGGGCGCTGCTTCGGGCGAACTGCAGGGTCGTCGTGGCCGCGTCGATGACATGTATCAGGAAGGCGATCTGATGGTCGTCGAAGGAATTGCGCCAGTGGACGAAATGATCGGCTTTGCCAGCGACATTCGCTCGGCAACCGAGGGTCGTGCCTCCTGGAACACCGAAAACGCCGGTTTCCAGGTGATGGCCGACAACCTCCAGACAGAGACGATCATGGAGATTCGCGAGCGCAAGGGCATGAAAACCGAACTTCCCGTGACTGTCGATTACTTCTAACTCCCGCTCACGGGGTGTGGTTTTCATTTGTTGAGCCGCCGGCTTGCGGTATTGGTGGGTGATCCTTAATGGCGACCGCTACGTACGTGTGGTATGGATGATCTGTCCAGACACTGTCCTGACTGTGGTGTCTCGCTCGATCAGTTGACGCTCCGAACTGAAGCTCATGCGAATCGATTAAAAGTCGTCTCTGACGAGCGCCGGAGTGGATTGCTTGGAAAACTCGGCCAGCACGAAAAAGAGACCGTCGTGCCGTACGTCTGTCCGGAATGTGGATTGGTTCGGCTGTATGTCGATTCCGATCTGTGACTGGCTACTTGTCCTCGAAGACGGCTTGCATGTCATCGAGATCGAACAGGTGCCACCGATCGTCACACTGTGCTCGAACGCCGTTTTCAAAACCGGCTCGCGAGAAAATCGCAAACTCCTCATTACGAGCTCCGGTTTTCCAGCGGACCTGATCTGCTTTCTCTGTGAGTTGGTTCACGAGATCCATACCAATCGGGGTGGATGTCCATTTACATTCACCCAACAGCACTGAAGGTGTTCGATCATCTAGTGCAACGACATCTATCTCCTCCTCCCCGTACCACCAGCTGCCAACGCTCCCGTAATTTCCACTGAACGAAGAAGAACGGATGCACTCCCAGACACACTCTCGTGCGACGTCCTCGAACGTCTGTGAAACGAACCGGTCGAGATCAGGGAGAATCCGATTGTCGAGCACCTGTTCCGGAGCCTGTTCGATTCCTGATTGATTTGGTTCAACGAATCGAAACCAGAACCTGAGAAACGGATCCTTGATCGAGTACAGAGATCGCTTCGATCGTTGTTGTTCTGCAGTCACCGGAACTGTCCGTTCGATCAATCTAAGGCGTTGTAATCGGGAGAGATAATTCGGAAGCTGCGTACTGTCTATCCCTGTGTGGCCAGCCATCTCGTTTGGAGTTGTCGCTCCAAGCGCTATTGATTCTAAAATTGACATATAACGCGATGGCTCGCGGAGCTCCGATCGAAGCAAAAACTCTGGTTCAGAGAACAGAATTGACGTTTTTGAGAGGTGGTTTTGAAGCAAGTTGTCAGCTATTGGCTGCGCGTAGTCGAACAACATGAGATACATCGGCATCCCCCCAGCAACTGCGTACGTTCGGATGCTGTCAATAAATGAATACTCAATTACTTCGTTTGCCGTGGAAAACGAAAACGGTTGAAGATCAATTTGACCGCTACGGCGGCCAAATAATGGACTTTCTCGGCCCAGAACGTCGGACTCCATGACCCCGATTGATGATCCACACAGAATTAGTGTTCCCTCGGTTTGTTCCTGAATTCCATCAACTACCGTTTGGAGTGCACCGAGCACCGCTTCGTCCGATTCAATCTGGTACGGAAACTCGTCAATAGCGATGAGTGGAGACGTACTGCAAAGAATCTCTCCCAAATACTCCATCACGTCGTGCCAATCCGAATGACGTGGAACCCGGCTTTCGTCGAATGCTGCGAGCTCTTCAAGGAGCTTTCTCTGCTGGACTGCTGGAGCATCCTTTGTTGCCAGATGATATATACTGTCTGTTTCTTCACATATCTTCTTCACGAGCTCAGTTTTTCCAACTCGTCTACGGCCATAGATCACAACCATACTCAACGAATCTCGATCGTGCTGTTCTCGCAGTGTTGTCAATTCGTCAGTACGGTCGTGGAACAACATTACGATTATTATTATTACGATGTTTGGTTTAGGTCTTTGGTCGCAGTCTGTCCGCATCGAATCACCGGCAAGCATACGTGACGAACGAGGTGATTAAGGTGTTCTCGTGATTGGTCACGACAATGCTATCGACGCGAGACAGCACGGAGGTGGCCGGATGAGCGACCGTGATCCGGTCCGTGCTCACACCGTTCGGCTCGAACTCGATGATGAGCCGGGCGAACTACTCAACGCACTCGGACCGATCGCCGACAACGGCGGCAATCTGCTCTCGATTTTCCACGAGCGTGGCAATCGGACACCGCGGGGACAGATTCCGGTTGCGGTTGATGTCGAGGCGACTGCCGAGCGCTTCGAACGGATTGTGACTGCCTTGCGTGAGACTGGCGTTAACGTCGTTCAGGCCGGCACGGAACAGTACGGCGACGAGCTAACGGTCGTGCTCGTCGGACAACTGCTCCAGAGCAATCTTTCCGAGACACTCTCACGGATCGAATCCGAGTCCGACTGCTCGATCAAGAACGTCACCCTATCAGTCGGTGAATCGGCGGCCGATCCGTCGAGTGCACGCCTCCGCCTCGCGGTCCACACAGGAGCCAGCGACGCTGCTCTCGAAGCCGTCCGTGGCGTGGCGTACGACCAGGAACTCCAGGTTATCTCACCGCTTGCCGGGGGTGAGACCGCGTGAAACTCGCCATCATGGGCGCAGGAGCGGTTGGTACCAGCGTCGCAGAGCTTGCCTCGACGTACGGCCACACTGTCACCGGCATTGGAGATTCCTCAAGTGCGGCGGTCGATCCCGGTGGCATTGACGTCGAAGCCGTTCTCGAACGGAAACGAACGGACAACACGGTTGGCCAGTTGGCACCCGCAGATCTGCTCGATGGAGCGTACGACGCGCTCATCGAAGCAACACCGACGACGCTCGGCGATGCCGAACCAGGATACAGTCACGTCACGTCCGCCCTCGAACGCGACCGACATGTCGTCCTCGCGAACAAGGGGCCCGTTGCTGAACGATACGACGACGTTCGACGGGTAGAACGAGAAAGCGAGGGGACCATGCTGTTCGATGCCACTGTCGGCGGCGCGATACCAGTCGTTTCGACGATTGACGCCTTCGATTCGGACTCCGTATCGGCCGTCAGGGGTGTGCTCAACGGAACGGCGAACTTCATCCTCTCGCGAATGGCAACCGATTCGCTGGACTACGAGCACGTGCTCGCAGAAGCCCAGGATCTCGGCGTCGCAGAAGCAGACCCGACGTTCGATGTGGATGGAACTGACGCCGCGCTCAAATGTGTGATCATCGCCAACGTTCTCTATGGCGGTGGCTACACGATCGAGGATGCCACCGTCGAAGGGATTCAGAACGTGCCCGCATCAGCACTCTCGCTCGCCGCCGAAGACGGACGAACGATCCGCCTCATCGGCGACGTTGCCGACGAACGGATTCTCGTTGGCCCACGACTCGTCCCAGAATCCGGCACGCTCGCCGTCTCCGGGACACAGAACATCGTGCAGATCGAGACCCAACACGCTGGCCGACTCAATGTGAGTGGCCGAGGTGCCGGTGGTCACGAAACCGCCACCGCCGTGTTGAGAGATATTGGATTACTAGAATAAGTTCGGCGGTCATGCACACAGCCCGGAGTATGGCCAAAGGTTGTCAATCGTGTGACGATCTGTCAAACCGCTGTACGCGAAGCGGGTGTGCGGGCCAAGCTTTCGAAATCGTTTTATGAGTTTCACCCGGTAGTAACCCCTACAGCGCTTTGCGCGTGAGATATCAATGGCAGACAAACCACACCAGAATTTGGCGATTATCGGTCACGTCGACCACGGGAAGAGTACGCTCGTCGGTCGACTGCTCTTTGAGACAGGCAGTGTCCCGGAGCACGTGATCGAACAGCACCGCGAAGAGGCAGAGGAGAAAGGCAAAGGCGGCTTCGAGTTCGCCTACGTGATGGATAACCTCGCCGAGGAGCGCGAGCGTGGTGTCACCATCGACATCGCCCATCAGGAATTTGACACTGACGACTACTACTTCACTATCGTGGACACGCCGGGCCACCGCGACTTCGTGAAGAACATGATCACTGGTGCGAGCCAGGCAGACAACGCAGTGCTCGTCGTGGCGGCTGACGACGGTGTACAGCCACAGACCCAGGAGCACGTCTTCCTCTCGCGTACGCTCGGTATCAACGAGCTGATCATTGCAGTGAACAAAATGGACCTCGTCGACTACAGCGAGGACGACTTCGAGGCAGTCACAGAGGAAGTCAGTCAGCTGCTCAGTCAGGTCCAGTTCAACGCCAACAACACGAAGTTCATCCCGACGTCGGCCTTCGAGGGCGACAACGTCTCGGATCTGTCGGACAACACGCCGTGGTACGACGGAGAGACGATTCTCGATGCGCTCAACGAGCTGCCTGAAGTCGAGCCACCGACGGACGCGCCGCTTCGACTTCCGATCCAGGACGTGTACACGATTTCGGGCATCGGTACGGTGCCGGTCGGTCGTGTCGAGACGGGACTGCTTGAGGCTGGCACAAACGTTTCGTTCCAGCCAAGCGATGCCTCCGGTGAGGTCAAGACCGTCGAGATGCACCACGAGGAGGTGCCAAAAGCGGAGCCGGGCGACAACGTTGGATTCAACGTTCGTGGCATCGGCAAGGACGACATCCGCCGTGGAGACGTCTGTGGTCCGGCCGAGGAGCCCCCATCGGTCGCCGAGACGTTCCAGGCTCAGATTGTCGTCATGCAGCACCCAAGTGTGATCACGGCCGGTTACACGCCAGTGTTCCACGCACACACCGCACAGGTCGCCTGTACGATCGAGTCGCTTGACGCGAAGCTCGATCCGGCCAGCGGTGAGATCAAAGAAGAGAACCCGGACTTCATCAAGAGCGGCGACGCCGCGATGGTGACGGTTCGGCCACAGAAGCCAATCTCGATCGAGCCAGCGTCGGAGATCCCCGAGCTCGGGAGCTTCGCCATCCGTGACATGGGTCAGACCATTGCTGCGGGGCAGGTCCGGAGCGTCGAGGAGCGATAACATAAATGCAACAAGCACGCGTTCGGCTGGCGGGAACCAGCCCAAACGATCTTGACACGATCTGCGACGACGTTCGAGAGATCGCCGATAAGACTGGAGTGAGTCTCTCGGGCCCAGTGCCGTTGCCGACGAAGACGCTGGGCGTTCCGTGTCGGAAGTCTCCAGATGGTGAGGGGACGGCAACGTGGGAGCACTGGGAGATGCGCGTTCACAAGCGGCTGATCGACATTGACGCTGACGAGCGCGCGCTTCGGCAGCTGATGCGGATTCAGGTCCCGAATGACGTGAGCATCGAAATCGTCCTTGAGGACTAATCGCGTTAGAGACGGTCGGTGCCGATAGGAACGGTCGTATCTCACGCGCATCTTTCGCGTCAGCGCGTGAACGGAAAGTGTTAACCGGAATGGGAGACTTGGTCGGACTGCGGGCTCGTAGATCAGCGGCAGATCGCTTCCTTCGCAAGGAAGAGGCCCTGGGTTCAAATCCCAGCGAGTCCATCGACGAACGGAGTGAGGAGATGGCGAGCTGGGATTTGAACACGTAGGTCGCAGCGCGAACGCAGTGAGCGATCGTCCTACTCAGTTCAAATCCCAGCGAATCTATTGTGAGCACCCTTTTATCGATCACTCTCACTTTACACTGATCAAATTGCGATACTCACGAGCAACGGCTTCGATCGCGATCCATTGTCGAGATGGTGAGCCAACTGCTATAGTATCGTGGTGCAGGTGTGTCTCCATCTCCTCCTAATATATAAATGCATTCACTGAATGGATTTTTATAGCCTGACTGATTAAATAGTAGTATGAGCTCTCGAACGACGATAAGCGTAAGCGAAGAATTAGCAGACAAACTACACAACCTAAAAGCACGTGGTGACTCTTACGAGGACGTGATACAGCGGTTGATGGACGCGAGCGACGATAGTGCATTTGCACGCCGCCTTAGCCGCGAATCGATCGTTGAACAGTACGGTGACGACTACTACGGAGAGAATCCAGGCTGGTCGAGCGACCTTGAGGACCTTGGAGAGAACGCGTAGATGGTATACGCACAAGGTTCGATAGTCCTCGTTGAGAACCCGTATGCGGATGGGCTACGACCGGTCATGATCGTGTCGAACGCCGACAGGCCGTATCAGGGTAAACAGTACACAGTAGCGATTGTGACGTCAAGAGAACGCGACGAAGCAATTCGGCTGGATAGTGACGATTTCAGTGAAGGGTCGTTGAACGTTCTCCCGAGTTTCGTAAACCCGTGGTCATTACACGAATTTGAAGCCACAGAGATTAATCGCCGTGTGGCACAGGCATCCAACGAAGTGATTCATGCCGTGGCTGAAGAGATCGTCCAGCACACCGAACCGGAATCTTGATAGAATGCATATATCTTACAATTTTTAACGAATGTTGATAGACCGTCATTATTTCTGGAGGGAGTGGTCTCAGGGGGGTCTCTCCTGAGCGAAATCAGTCAAGATCTATGATTGTCCCCATACTCACGTGCCAGGTCAGTTGATTTGCGATTCTATAGCGTAGAGGCGGCAATAGGTGCGATATATTGAAACTATTATAGTTTGGAAAGTTTTCTTGGATGTAATATATGGGCAGTACACAGTCTGAGGGCTGCCTCTATCTTTCGAAAACGCCATATCCGCAGAGTATCAACCATATTATAATAGAACGAATGACGGGCAACCGCCAGTCCCCAACGGTCCTAGCAACTAGCGTGAAAGACCACAATCCTAATACGTAGTTGCCAGCTCAGTAACGAGTAATGAACCGTCAGTCGGTGCCCACGTGGACTGGGAAAGCGTTGTTGCTGCTTGGAATTGGGAGCATCGTACTGGCATTTTCCGTATCTGCACTCACAGCGCCAGATATCACCGCCCAGTCGAGCCTCAATGGAACGGATGACGAGGAGTTCAAGGTAGCGATCGGACTGCAGTCCGGAACGAACCGCTTCGGTGGGATGGACGAAGCCCACGTTCGGATGATCAACAACACCGGCACAACGCTCTGGGAGTATGGCGATGCCCACGCGTATTTCGACGTCTCCGTGCTTGACAACGGGACGGTGCTGACCGCGTTCATGAAAAAGGGCTACCAGTCGGGCTGTGAGCCGTACGACACGCCGTGTTCGAAAACCGGCTTTCGCCTGATCAAGCCCGATCCAGAGCCACACGTAATCCGAGAGTACACGTTCCCGGTGCGATCAGACGTGAACAGCGAGGTCCACGACGTAGAGCTGTTGCCGAGCGGCGAGGTCGTGCTGACGGATATGGACCACGAGCGCGTCTTCACGGTAGACGGCGACGAAATCACCTGGAGCTGGAACGCATCGAGTCGATACGACGCGCCCCCAGACCCAACGAAAACCGACTGGCTCCACATCAACGACGTGGATTTTCTTGGTAATGATCGCTTTCTCGTCAGCGTCAGAAACGCAAAACAGCTCGTGATCATCGAACGCGGGGCTGGCGTCCAGCAGGTGATCAACGCCGACGAATCGAAACGCGTGCTGAATCAGCAACACAACCCACAGCAACTGACCGAGGATGCAGTGCTCGTCGCTGACAGCCACAACGACCGCGTCGTCGAACTGATCCGAGAAAACGGCGACTGGACACCAGGGTGGACGCTCCACGACACCGGCGAGGTGCCGTTCGACTGGCCACGCGATGCCGACCGACTCCCCGATGGCCGGACGCTTATCACTGACACGCTGAACAACCGCGTCGTCATGGTTGATGAGAACGGAACGGAGCTCTGGAGCCATCAGGCAAACTACCTGCCATACGAGGCCGATTACGTCGGCGTTGGAGAGAACGCGACCGGCCCCGTGCTCTCGACCGATGATTCATCGGTCAACAGCAACAGTCGAATCTCCATTCCGGTGGTCTCCTATCTACTCGACAGCGCGCGACACGTGGTTGCGCTCCCGTTCTGGGTGACTGAACTCCACGTGCTCGTGTTGGTTGGCGGACTCATCTCGAGTGGTTTCGGTGGCTATCTGGAGCTCACCGCCAATCAGTAATCCACAACCGCTCCCTCGAACACGACCCAGGGCAGCTCATCCGAACCATCGTCTGTCATGTTTTCTGCAACCCGCGTCCGATCGATGATCTCGAATCCGGCGCGTTCGAGCTGCGTTGCCGTTGTTGT
The DNA here is from genome assembly GCA_025041195.1 of Halobacteriales archaeon YIM A00013. GTDB lineage: Archaea > Halobacteriota > Halobacteria > Halobacteriales > Haloarculaceae > Halocatena. The sequence continues at coordinate 2,047,145 of JAKCFM010000001.1, read as the reverse complement.
TTCGCCCGCGATTTCCCACTCCATTCGAACGTCAGTCTCAAGCCAGCCGTCGTTCTCGCCAGTCCACGCGTTTGTTCCTTCGATGAGAAGCAACCGACCGCCTGGTTCGAGCAACCGCGCGAACTCATCGATAACAGCCTGGTGCTCGTCCAACGGAACGTGAATCAACGCCCAGTAACAGACGATCCCCGCAAACGTATCGTTACCGTACGGAAGTTGTGTGAGGTCGCCCATCGCCAGTTCACTCGATGGTGCGTTTGATCTGGCAATGTCGAGCTGTGCCCGTGAAAAATCAATACCGACCGTGCGGGCGTGCTCGGTGAGCAACGAGAGCACTGGCTTGCCACCACCACAGCCAGCGTCGAGCAGCCGATCTCCCGACGAAAAACCACCGGCAAACGATCGGGCAATCTCTGTTGCCGGCGACGTAATTGTTCGACTCTCGGTGTAGGTTTCGGCGAGTTGATCGTAGCCCTCCCGCACAGCAGTTTTTTCCGCCATACATCCACCATCAGAACCATCATTGGAAAGCAGTTTTCCACCCCTGTGTAGGACTCACAAAGATTGGGGCGCGCACGAGGCTCACAGCGCCGTCTGGCAACATTTGCAGTGGACGCCCGTCCAGAAACCAATGGCCAATCGTGCAAGGGTTGGACAAAATACAACCTTATATTCTCTTCAGTGTGCGGTAAATGGGACGACCGTACGATTCTGAGTATTGAAATCACATATTTTCAACTCAAGCTTTATGTGTGACTATTCCGTGGTGTTTCGACGTGAGACGCTACTGGTTTCCACAGCAGAATGGCGTAATGGTGGACGAACATAAACAAAGTGCTGCCGTAATCACGGAGGTGTGTGAATGAGCACGCACCTTCTGGCGGTTGATCCGGGAGCGATCGCGAACTCGGTGAACATGGTGTGGGTGTTGACGGTGACGTTTCTCATCTTCTTCATGCACGCCGGATTCGCGATGCTTGAGGCCGGACAGGTCCGTTCGAAGAACGTGGCCAACCAGCTGACGAAGAACATGCTCACCTGGTCGGTGGGTGCGATCACCTTCTTCATCATCGGGGCTGGTGTGAGTGGGGCCGTCGGATCGTTGACGACCGGTGGTGGCGTCGGGGAACTCCTTGGCACTCTCAGTGCTGGGTCCACAGGCTGGGTTACCTGGCTGTTCGGTGCGGTGTTCGCGATGACGGCGGCGACGATCGTCAGCGGTGCCGTCGCCGGCCGGATGAAACTGCGGGCGTACATCACGTACACGGTGTTGCTCGCTGCGGTGATCTATCCGGTTGTGACGGGGCTCACCTGGGGTGGCGGCTGGCTGGACGCGTTTGGCTTTGGTGACTTTGCCGGTGGCATGATCGTCCACGGGATGGGCGGTATTGCAGGGCTGACGGCGGCGTGGATCGTCGGCCCGCGGATTGATCGATTCAACGACGACGGGAGTGCGAACGTCATTCCTGGCCACTCAATCACGTTCGCGGTGCTTGGAACGCTGATACTCTGCTTTGGCTGGTACGGCTTCAACGTCGGCACGTCGGCAACGCCGCTGCTGTCGGACGCCAGCGGTCTCGGCTCCTTTGCGACCGTCGGTCGGGTTGCGCTGACAACGACGCTCGGAATGGCTGCCGGGGCGATCGGCGCTGGTGCGGTCTCGCTGTACAAGACGCAGAAAGTTGACACGCTGTACGTTGCCAACGGGATGCTCGCGGGCCTGGTTGGGATCACGTCGAACACGGATCTGATCACCTGGTACGGCGCGCTGATCATCGGCGGGATTGCGGGCGCACAGCTCCCGATCGTCTTCGAGTTCATCGAGAAGAACCTCAACATCGACGACGTCTGTGCGGTGTTTTCCGTCCACGGGAGTGCAGGCGTTCTCGGTGCGGTCCTGATGGGAGTGCCGTTTCTGACGGTGCCAACCGCAGACATCAGCATGGTGGCACAGATCGTCGGTGTGGCTGTCATCGCGCTCTGGACGATCGCCACAACTGGAGCTGTCTTCGGCTCGCTGAAGGCACTCGGCCAGATTCGCGTTTCACAGTCACACGAACGCGACGGACTCGACGTGAGTGAACACGGCGTCGAAACGTATCCCGAGTTTGGACACGAGAACACCACCGCCACGGACGGTGGCCGGTTGCGGACTGACGGCGGCGAGCCAAACGACGGGCAGATCAAAATGGTGATGGCCTACATTCGGCCCGACAAACTGGGCGACGTCAAACGCGCGCTCGCAGAGGTTGGAGCGCCGTCGCTGACGGTGACCAACGTCTCTGGCCGTGGCTCACAGCCGGCGAAAAAGGGCCAATGGCGTGGCGAAGAGTACACCGTTGATCTCCACCAGAAGGTAAAAATCGAGTGCGTCGTCGCGGACATCCCGGCTGAAGAGGTCGAGCTGGCGATCAGCGATGCCGCACAAACTGGCGATCCGGGTGACGGCAAGGTGTTCGTCCTGCCAGTCGAGAGTGCACGCCAGATTCGAACCGACAAAACCGGCCGCGACGCCGTGTAAACCCCCCGTATTGTTTCCGATCGTTTTGAGCTATCACAGATGACGACCGAATTCGATTCAGTAGACAGGACCGTAGTGAATGCGCTCCAGGGAAACGGCCGAGCGACGATTCTGGATATCGCAGACCGCACGAACATCCCTGCGACAACCATCCAGAAGCGACTGCAACGACTCGACGAGGAAGGAGTGATCGACGGCTACGAATCAATCGTGGACTACGGCCAGCTGGGGTTCGAGCTCACGGTCGTCTTCAAGCTTGTCGTCAATCAGGTTACAGAATCGATCACGGAAGCGCTCGAAGCCGACCGCTACATCATCAGCTGCTATGAGGTGACGGGCGAGTTCGACCTGCTCGCCATTGGTCGATTTCCGGATTCGATCACGATGAGTGAGCGCGTCCAATCAGTGCTCAGCGATCCGGCCATCAGGGCAGGCAGCACCGATATCGTCCATGAGACGGTCATCGAGAACGAACCGGTCGCGCTTGGGGATACCGAGCGCTGAGTGAGTGGGCGTGGTCAGTCGTCTGCGGTAGCCGGTCTGTCACCGACAGGCCGTTCGTCCGACGCAAACGGGTACCACGACTGCTTTCCATCGTAGAGACAGGGATCTTCGTAATCGGTTTCTTCTGGCTGTGCGAGTTCGATCAGCGTCTCGTGTCCGGTGGCATCGACCCAGTCACGAAACGTCTGGCCGTCACTCCGAAGGGCGCCAAACGCCTCAAGGAGGTTTTTCAACAGCCCCGGCACCTCATCCGCTGGCACGCGCTGGTGGACCCACTCGATAAACGACGGCTCCGTTCCAATTGAGCCACCGACACCGACGTCGAGCGCCTCGACGATCTCCCCGTTCTTTCGTGCTCGCATTCCCTGCAAGCCGATATCTGCGGTCAGTGCCTGCCCACAGTCGGCTGTACAGCCCGAATAATGGATCTTGAGCTGTGAGACGTCCGCCGGCAGAGTGACGTTCGCACGCAGCCAGCGGAGCAGCACAGCCATTCTTGCTTTCGTTTCTGTCAGTGCCAGCGGGCAAAACTCCGTCCCCGTACAGGCGATTGCACCCCGACTGAACGGCGTTGGTTCTGGTGGCAGCTCCTCAAGCAAGGACGCTGCAAGCAACCCATCGAGTGCATCGTCGGAGACGTCCGTCACGATCGGGTTCTGTCGTCTTGTCAGCCGAATCTCACCGGAACCGTACCGATCGGCAAGCTCGGCTAGCTCGATGGCTTCGTCTGCGCGGAGCCGGCCACACGGCACGCTCAGGCCAACGTAGTTTCGTCCATCCGGTTGCTTGTGGACGCCGCTGTGGTCGTATTTCCCCGCCGAGCTCGATCTGCCTGCGTTGTAGGTGTACTCATCGCGAAGGTTCGTCCCGGCGCGATGGAGCTCGAAATCGACGCGGGTCGTCAGCTCCTCACGGATCGTGTCGGTGCCGTGCTCATCGACGAAAAAGCGAGCCCGATTCCGGTTTCGATTCGTCCGATCGCCGGTTTCGTGGTAGTATTCGACGAATGCACGGACGATTTCGTAGGCGTGGTCGGGCTGGACGAAGATGTCGAGCGAGCGAGCGCGACGCGGTTCTCGCCCGCCAAGCCCCCCGCCAGCCCGCACGTTGAACCCCTTGATACGTTCGCCATCGATGAGCGTCTGTGCCGGCTCTAAGGCCACATCGTTGATCGAATCCTGTGCACAGCCCTCGCGACAGCCAGTAACACTGATATTGAACTTCCGGGGCATGTTGCAGAGCGAGTCGTCGCCCCGGAGTTCTGTCTGTAGCCGATCGAGGAGTGGGCGCGTCTCCAGAAACTCATGGCGGTCTTTCCCAGCAACGGGACAGCCCGATATGTTGCGCATCGAATCGCCACCAGAGGACCGCGAGGAGAGCCCAACTGACTCCAACCGCTCGAACACCGCCGGAATGTCCGCAAGTTCAAGCCAGTGGAGCTGAACGGACTGTCGGGTCGTCAGGTCGAGATAGCCGTTGCCGAACACTGGATTCTCGACCGGTCCCGTCGCAAACTCGCGGGCTATCTCGCCGATGACACGCAACTGCCCCGGCGTGAGCACGCCACCACAGTTGCTCAATCGGAGCATGAAATAGCCCTCCTGTCCGCTCCGCTGGTGGAACAGCCCCCAAAATTTAAACCGCGAAAACCACGCCTCGCGCTCGTCTGCCGGGATCGAATCGAATCCAGCGTTGGCAAACTCGATGATCCGCTCGCGGAGCGCATCACCATAACAGTCTGCCTTGTACGCCTCCTTTTTGTGTGTCATCGAAACACCATGAAATTCATTAGTCCAACTTTTGGGTTAATTTGTGACCAATCGAAATTCATTGTCCGGTAGAACGATTAGTTCATAGACTCATAGTTGTAATCGTTGAATATCTCGGAATCGCTGGGGATAGAATGGGACGAACGTTCCGAATTGAATGTTACTTTGTGAATATAAGGGTGTACATATCGAATCTTCTGTCAGGTCTTTTTAGCTCACTTTGAAAAAATACGGAACTGACTGTGAGAATTCCCAAATTGTGATTACTCGATCGTCGTCGATCGATCGTCATCGGAGACCGATTGTGGCTGTTCGACACCGACGGAAAGCACGCCGTCGACGTGGGCTCTCACTGCACGGCGTGGGATGGCGAGCCAGGCGTTGAACAACACGATCGGCAACACTGCGAGCGCGACGACGAGATAGCCAGAGTGAATGAATCCGGCTGCGCCGGCCGTCGAGTAGAGCAGGGGAAAGCCAATGCCGCCGACCGTTCCGATGCCTCCAACGATGCCCGCAGCCGTTCCCGAGCGATGTGGAAACGTTGCCGGGAGCTGTGCGAAGATTGCGCCGGCGCCAAAGCCACAGCAGAGCCCAACGAACAGCCCGACACTGACGGTGAGCAGGACGCTTCCGGTGCGCCCGGCGATCCAGAACGCAACCAGTGAGAGCACCACCGCAGTGAGGCAGATGACGGTCCACTGCTCTCGATAGCGGCCGCGAAATATCGGCAGGAGATCGAGCTCGCGTCTGACGAGAACGTCGCTGAGCCAGCCACCGAGCGGGCGCAACAGCCCAGCCGAGAGCGAAAATGTCGCCATGAACGTGCTTGCGAGCACCATTTCGACGCCAAAGCCTTCCTGGAAGTAGGTTGGAAGCCAGCCGTTCAACGAGAGTGTTACGCCAAAGCTCATCAGATAGCCAAGTGAGAGCGCAACGACGCCATATCGAGTCGCGGTGTGGAGCCACTGCTTGAGCCCGGCCGATTTGCGTGCCTTGGTGGCTTTCGCTTTGGTCGCTGCGGATTCACCCCACTGTCCGTAGATCACACCCACCACCACGGCGAGAATCCCCGAATAGAAAAATGCGGCCCGCCAGCCGGTCTCGAACAGTGGTCCTGACCAGTTGGCAAACAGCCGTGGCAACAACAGTGCGCCGACGGCCACCCCGGCGTCGCCGATACCGCCATAGATCCCTTCCGCTGTGCCGAGCTGCTCTTTGGGAAACCACTGCGCAATGTGCTGAATGCCGACGACAAACGTCACGCCTGCCGAGCCAACGACCAGCCGAGTGAGAAAGAACAGCTCGTAGCTGGTGATAAACGCACTCCAGACGGAGAAAATCCCCACATAACTCAGCACGACGGCGAACACGCGTGGTGCGCCGTACCGATCGGCGAGCCAGCCCGCCAGAAATCGACCGGGTGGAGTGATCCAGACGGCCGCACTCGTGAGCAGGCCGATTTGTGCGAGCCCGAGGCCGAACGCCCCACCGATCTGTTCAGTAAACGGCGCAAACGAAAACCAGACCAGAAACGAGACGTTGAATCCGACGGTTGCCAGCACAAGCGTCCGCCATTTCGTCATTCGGATCCCCATTATGCGTTGGCCTCCGACGGTTCGGTAGATTTGGCGGTTGCGTCCTCTGACTGCTGGAGTCGGACAGCACACTGCTTGTAGTTTGGTTCGTCCGAATCTGGATCCGTTTCGGGGACCGTCAAGCGGTTGGTGTCTGGGTGATGAATGGGAAGCCACACCATCCCTTCCGGAATTGAGCTGTCGAATCTGAGCCGAGCCCGGATTGCGCCGCGTCTGGAGTCGATCGTGAGCACTTCTTCCGGGCTGTGGTCCGCCGTCACCGGATTGATGCGCCCTTCGACGATATCTGCTGGTCCGGATCGAACGCCAGTGTTGTACTGATCACCCTCACGAGCAGTCGTCAGCACGAGCGGATACGTTTCATCGGCGGGTTCAGGCAGGCTATCACCGAATGCGCTGTTCGAGAACCGAGCGCGACCATCAGCTGTTGCGAACGAGACAGATCCATCGTCGACGTATCGGTAGCCACCGCTGGTGGTCGATGTTGGTGCTGGCCACCGAACGGCGAGCTCCCTGTCGAGTCGCTCGTAGGAAATCCCGGAACAGTCTGCCGGAGTGTCTGCTGTCAGGGCACTAAACTCTTCGAACACCGCCTCCGGTATCGGCGTCCCCGACTGTGATTCGAACAGCGTTACGCCGAGCTGTTTGGCGATAGCATCGATAATCGCGAGATCAGCACGGACTCCGCTGGGTGTTTCCGTCGCCGGGCGAACCCGAGAAACGGTTCGCTCCATGTTCATCGCAGTTCCGTCCGATTCCCCCCACGTTGCGGCGGGCAACACCACGTCCGCACACTCAGTTGTCACGGTGTGGAACGCGTCCTGAACGACGACAAACGCGTCGTCGAGTCGTTCACGGACAGTGTCTGCGTCGGGCAGGCCAGCGACTGGATTCGTTGCCACACAGTAGAGCGCCTCGACGGGTCCGGTTTCGATCGCCTCGACAACACCAACCGGCCCTGGGCCGCTGTCGGCAGGGAGTCGTTCGAGTGGAACGTCCCAGTGGGCTGCCACGGCCCGTCTGGCGGCTGGATTCTCGAACGACCGGTGGCCGGGCCAGGTGCCTTTCGAGGAACAGACGCGGGTTCCCATCGAGTTGGCCTGCCCGGTCAGCGAGAACGGGCCGCTTCCCGGCCCCATGTTTCCGCTGGCCAGACAGAGATCGATCAACGCCTGTGCGCTCAGAGTGCCACGCACGGACTGGTTGATCCCCATTCCCCAGTAGATGATCGTTCGATCGTCGAGCAGTCGACCGAGCCGCGCGACCGTTGCAGGATCGACGCCGGCCGCGTTCGCCGCCGTTTCCAGCGGTGGACAATCATCAAGCAGCGTCGAGAGCCCACTTGTCGCAGAGTCGACAAAGGACGCGTCGATTCGATCGGTCGAGTCGAGAAACGTGAGAACGGCCCTGGCCAGCGCCAGATCGCCGCCTGGCGTGGGAGCAATATGGTAGTCGGCCGCCTCGGCAGTCTCCGTTGTGACCGGATCGACGACACAGAGCGTCCCCTCGTCGGCGCTTTCACGGATCCAGCGGAACAGCACGGGATGCGCCACGGCCGGGTTTGCACCCCACACCACGTGTGTTGTCGCCTCCGGTACGTCGTCGTATGTGGGCGGCGGTGCGTCCGAGCCAAACGCGCGATAGTACGCTCCAACGGCGCTGGCCATACACAGCGTCGTGTTCGCGTCGTAGTAGCGCGTCCCGAGCACACCCCTGGCAAACTTCCCGAGCGCGTAGGCGGCTTCGTTCGTCTGCTGACCGCTTCCGAGCACACCAATTCCGTTCGGTGACCGCGCGATGGTTTCCCTGAACCGGTCACCAACCCGTGTTAGCGCCACGTCCCACGTCGTTGGGACGAGCTCGCCGTCCTTGCGAATGAGGGGCCGACTCAACCACGTGCCTTCTGGTGATGCCGTCTCGCGAACGCCGCGACGGCAGGCGAGCCCGCGGTTCGTCGGATGCTGGGCGTCGCCCCGAACCACATCGAGCCCGTAGCCCGCGTCGACACCACGCTGGAGGTGACCACAACCCACTGCACACCGCATGCACGTCGTCTGTACCCAGCGACTCATCCCTGTACCACCTCGAAATCGATCTGATTACTGAACACTCGATTGATTATGGCTGATATTACTGTTGAATCACAATTGTCTACCATCAATTATGGATACGAAGACGGCTATTAAAACAGTATTTGTTGAGTTAGTGAATATCTGGCCTGTACCTTTGGACATCCAATGGATTTAGACCGCCCTTTGAGAATCATTACCGTACATCTGCCGAGCGAACGCAAGTATTTTTACAATATTCATAGAAATGATTGTTATTATCCGTATTAGGAACGTCGCCTCGCGTGAACTGTCGCGCTGGCAGGTTTGAATGCGCCGGTAAAGCGTGCGCGTCAGGGTGGTTCGATTGTGGCGCCAATTTGCTGGAGGAGTCCGAGTTGATCGCTCTCGGTCCAGGTTTCGAGTAGCATTCCGTCTTCGAATCGATTCATTTCGATGGCCGAGAGTTCGACAGGATGCTCGGTTGGTGGAACTCCAAACAGTTCGCCCTGGTGGGTTCCCGTCATGGTCCACCGGAGTGCGACCATCTCTCCTGCGGTGATCGTCTCCTCGATCGTGAACTCCATATCCGGGAATACCGCTTCCGTCTGGCTTGCAAGCGCTTTGTACAGCGCTGGCCCACGGAGTTCCTCTGCCAGTTCGCGGTCGTGAATGACGTACTCCTCGTGGATCAGTTCGTCTGCGAGTGATGGATCGGCTCGGTTCCACACTGCGTCGTACAGTCTGGTGAGTACCGTTTCGGGGTCGGTCATGGGATCTCCTACGGTCGCACTGAAAATGGCCATTATGGCTAGTATGTGATAATCAAACCCCTCTAACACTGACTTATATAGACTCGTGAAAAAACGGGGCCGAAAACGAACCGATGGGTGATGCACCAACAGAGAGATGGGTATGCGAGTTATCTCCTCTCTGCGGCATGATTTCGTATGGCCAGTGTTTTGATAAGAATACTGATGGATTCAATGGCTATTTGATCCATCGTCACAGTTTTGGAATTCGTAACATCTATGGAAATACGATCGATACGAACTGGTGTCATGTACACGGGTGTTGTCGAAACGATGGGAACGGTTGCGCGGAGCGAACGTCGTGGAGCAGGCCACGAGCTAGCAATTGCGACGGACACGACGGGATTGTCTGCGGGCGATTCGATCGCTATCCAGGGGGTCTGTCTGACGGCGGAATCCGTTGGCCCCGACCGATTCACGGCGTTTTGTTCGACAGAAACGATCGAGCGGACGTATCTCGGTTCCCTTGATGTGGGGAGTTCGATCAACATTGAGCGACCGGTTGGCGTGGACAATAGTTTCGACGGCCATCTCGTGACCGGAACCGTCGATGGGACGACCGAACTGAAAGCGATCGACGGCGAACGGCTGACGATTGCTACCCCACCCCAACTCGAACCGTGGCTCGTCGAAAAGGGTGCGATTGCGCTCGATGGGGTGAGTTTGACCGTTGCGTCCGTGGCAGTGTCGACGTTTACCGTGGCGCTCATACCCGCAACCCGGAATCGAACGACGTTCGCCGGAGCCACTTCAGGTGATCAACTTCACTGGGAGGCGGATCTGGTGGCGAAATACGTGGCGAAGGCCACCTGATTGAGACGGTCGCGCACCCACTGACGGTGATTTTATGTCATCGCAAAGTGATGTCTGGACGTGATCGAACCACGTGAACTTCTGGCAGGGGTACTGTGTGGCGGCTTCGTCGCGGGAATGCTTGCGCTTGGCGACCCGTTTCGACTGCGACTCGTTGGAGCGGTCGGAATTGTGGTTGCGGTTGCGGGCGTCCTCTGCTATCGTCACCGGAAGATCTGGCTTGAGAGCTCGGGCACCGCAGAAGCGCTCGCGGTTGTGCTCTTGCTCGTGGTGCCGTTGTTCGGCATTCACAGCTCGCTGGGAATTGGTTCTGGTGTTGGATTGACGCTTGTCTGGTTGATGATCGGATTCGGCGGCGCGCTGTGGGGTGTCGGCTGTGAAATGGCGGTAGCGGATTTGTCAGGGTGAGGCGTCGCGCGGATCGCTTCGAGCACCGTTGGCACCGAGCTTCGATTCGGCGATTGCAAACACGAGCGTGCTGAAAACGCCAAGAAGCGTGCTTGCGGTCAGGGTGATGGCGAGCGCGGTTGGCGAGAGCGCCTCAAGAACGTAGCCGGCGACGCTGTAGAGGACCGCAGCGATCGCAACCACGTAGAACGGCGCGTTCAGATGCCGCCAGCGGAACCGATCCCGGAGATACTCATCGGCAATATGACCCAGGCTCGCGATGATTCCTGCCCCAGCAATCCAGACGATGGTGTCATACACCAGCCGTGCGCCGGCGTTGATCGTCTCGGCGGTGGTCTCCGGCATCGCCAGATCCTCAGCACCGTTGACACTCCCGATGAGTACGAGCGCAAGCGCAACGACATACGTGACGACGGTGATCCGACCGGTAAACAATCCACGGCGAACCCGCTCGACGGCGGTGTCGAGCGTCCGGTCGAGTCCGAGCCCGCGCACGAGGAGATACGCACCCAGAATGCCACTCGCCACGCCGAGCGTCAGATTCGGAATCTGCTCGAACTGTCGGGTGAACTCGACGAGCGGGTAGATGAGCAACAACATCCCGAGCGGGATCAACAGGGTGCCCCGCGTTTCAGGATCGGCGAGCACCTGTTTGATGGTGTAGTACATCGATTCCAGATCCTGTGCCTGGCGGACGACGACTCGACGGACGCTGTCGATCGGGACGCGCGAGCGAATGACGGGAATCACGCTTTCGTCCTGTGCGCCGTCCGTGACAACGATCGCGTGGACGTCTTCTGCGGTCGAGAGCGAGGCCAACACGGTGTCAACCTCTTCGCCAACCGCCCTGTTGGCTGCCACGTCACCACCGTCCGTGCCGGTGACGGCGGCCACGGTCACGGTTTCGTCTTCGATCGTTTCACCGAGATGAACTCCTTCGAACAGCACGTTCACGTCCGAATCCTCCGGATCGGCAGTGGCTAACGCGACGGCTGCCGCCTCGACATCGGATTGGCCAATAACCGGCGTCTGCACGTCGGTTTTGCGGCCAAGGTCGTCGTCGAGATCGACACAGAGGACCACCAGCATTATCTGGACTAGAGATGCGGGGACTAACTAATGTGTCGGGCGACGACAACCCGTCCGGACAAGAGTATATGGGCGTTCCGGACGCACTCGATGCTATGCGAACGCGACGAGAGTTTCTCGGAGCCGCCGTCGCTACTACGGTGGTCAGCGGCTGTGTCGATCGGTCGGTCTCACAGGCGTCTTCACCGGGGCTGTTTGTGCCGTCGCTTGAGCAGGGAACGATTCAGCCCGACAACACCTGCGACGGTGGCGATCACTCTCCAGAGATACAGATCACGAACGTATCACGAAAGACGAATGCGCTCGCGCTCGTGGTCGACGCGCTCGCAAACGCGGCCAGCGAGCCAATTGCTCACTGGATAGTGTGGAATCTGCCACCGGAGACGGCGACAGTTCCATCCGGCGTTCCACAGCGACCGACCGTTTCAGCGTCGCTGCTCACACCCGATCCGGGGCTTGAACGACGCGCAGCCGATCACCCGTTCGTACAGGGAACCAACTATCGTGACACGATCGGCTATGCTGGCCCGTGTCCAACCGACCGGCCGCTCGCCACCACCTACCGGTTTCGCCTCTATGAGCTCGATTCCCGTCTTGCGCTTGCGTCTGCAGCCCGTCGTGGGGCGGTCGTGAACGCTATTGACGACCACCAACGGAGCAGTGCCGAAATCTCCGCCACGTATGACCGGCAAACTGGCCAAACGGTCGACTTTTCCGGCTCCACGGAGTAGTCCAGTCAACGAATGATTTCGAAGGGCTGTGAACAGTGCGCCGAGGGCGGCAAGATGGTGCTGTTCGTCTATGGCTACTGCGACCAGCGTGACTGTTTTTACTGCCCACTTGGGGAGAATCGAAAGAACGTCACCGATGTGTACGCAAACGAGCGCCGAGTCGAATCAGACGCCGACGTGCTTGCGGAAGCACACCGAATGGAAGCGCTTGGCACCTCGATCACCGGCGGTGAGCCCCAGGAGGCAATGGAGCGAACCTGTCGGTATCTATCGCTCCTGAAAGATGAGTTCGGCGACGACCATCACACGCATCTGTACACCGGAATCACCGGTGGTCGTGAGAACATGCGCCGACTCAGCGAGGCCGGCCTCGATGAGATACGGTTTCATCCACCGCTCGAACTGTGGGGTGACCTCCACGGCACCGAGTGGGAGGAAATCCTCTACATTGCTCGCGAGGAAGGACTCACGCCGGCGTTCGAAATCCCTGGCATCCGTGCAGAACCCGAATTTCTGGAGTTTCTGGACGAAGGCGCGGCCGAGTTCTGTAACATCAACGAGTTCGAAATGAGCGATGGCAACGCCCAGCGAATGAAAGAGGCCGGATACGAACTCCGGGATGGCCACATGAGCGCCGTCGAAGGAAGTCACGGGGTCCTCGAAACGATGGCGGACCACGAACGCGTCTATTTCTGCACCAGCGTGTTCAAAGACGCAGCGCAGCACCGCAACAGGCTCAAGCGCATGGCCAAAAACATCAGCCGGCCGTTCGATACGGTGACCGACGATGGCACGCTCGTCTACGGGAAAACCTGGCTCTCGGAGAGTGAACTCGAAGCGCTTGGCGTCCCCGAGGAGTTTTACGCTGTCAAATCGGAGCACGTCGAACTCGCGTGGTGGCTCCTTGAGGAGATGGTCGAGGATGGAGACACTACCAAGGGCGAGATCGTCGAGCAGTATCCGACCGTCAACGGAACTGTCGTCGAACGGACGCCCCTCGCGTGAGTGTTCATCACAAATGGTATGATAACCACAACTATCAATTACGACTAGCGTGAAGGGCGGTTATGTCCCGCCTGAAGACAGTTGGTTCCCTCTGTCTCGTCGCGCTGGTCGTCCTGTCTGGCTGTGCTGCCTTTGAGAGCGGCGATTCTGGCACACCAGCAGCCACATCGGACACTGACGCCCCTGCGACGGGACAGTCCGACGAACAAACCGCAACCCAAACACAAACGCCTGAACCGACGCCGGAATCCATTGATCATCCAACCGGGTGGAATGAATCGGGGATTGCAGACGGCCTGGAGGCGTATCACGCCCATTATGAGGCGCTGTACACCTACAATAGCTTCACGCGTATCGAACGCTCGCCGTATCTAGAGCCCCACCAGACGCTATCCAGCATCGGTCGCTACGACCAGGACGCAAAGCTGCTGGACATCGCGTACAATGTGACGGAGAACGGCTCGACCATCATGGAGCAGGGCGAGTATCAGTCAGAAAAACAGTATTACTTCATGAATGGCACAGACTCGCGCAACTACGAGCACGCGGAGCGATACTCGTACGACTCCTATATGAAACACCGGACGAACAGGCCGTATGCGCGCAGCGGTCCGGTGTATTACGCCGTGAGCGACGTTTACTACGACGGTGCTGAACGGATTGTCAGGGATGGCGAGACGATGTTTGAATACCAATCGAACGAGCTGCAACCGAACGGGACGCTCAGTTTCGTTCCGCCGGTGTTAGGCGAGACGACTGCCGAGGAGTTCTCCATGACGACGATCGTCGACGGTGATGGAATGATCCGCCAAATAGAGTACGAGATCACCTACACGATTGCGGGTCGTGGAACGTTCACCCGGACTGGCAGTCTCGAATTCACCAAGCTCGATGACACCACCGTGAACGAGCCCGACTGGCTTGATGAGGCAAAAGCAGCCAGCTGATCGACAATACCCTCTCCCCTGGCTTGAACGTGGCTACAGTGCCATCGCCTCGGGCTGGTTCGCCAGCGCTTGTTTGACCGCGGCCTTCGACCCGACGTGAATGTCGATCTTGTTTTTGAGTTTTATTTTGTTTTTGAATTTGAACAGATTCGCGTTCACGTCGATCGCTTTGTCGCCGCTGATCGACACGTCTCCACTTCCAATTGTTATTCCGTTGACTGTTACTGTGAAATCAACTTCGTTGCCGTTTCTGTCGACGGTGATCTCTGGAGCGGTTCCTGACGTCTTGAGCGCAGCCACGGCGAACTGTCCGTCGTCGAGTTCGACCGTTGTCGCGGTTTGCACTGCCTCTGCGCCGGGCGTTCCGTTGCTTGCACTCGCCGATATCACACCGGTAGTTGCGGCCCGCACACGGGGAACTGCTGGAATGGTGAAAAACAGCCCTGCTCCAATCGCGCCGCCGATCCGTCCGAGTGTATCCCGCCTGCTCAGTTGCTCGCGCATCTCGGGCAAACGATCGGCGATGAGCTCAAAAGGCGTAGTTGCGAGTCGGTGATGGCTTTGCTCTCTGTGCTGGTGACTAAACGGCACGCAACCTCCATTGAAGATTGGAATCTGGACCGCGCTCGACTGCGTAGTTATGAGGTGTTCACACTGGTTCACGTTCTGCACTCGGCAGCCACTCTCCGAACTGCGACAGGAGGCCGATGGCGATAGCACACCCTCCAAGGAGCAGACCAGCACTGAAAAACGTGGCACCGACGCCGAGCGAGGAGCGGAGTGGCTGAACGGCGATCGGTGAGAGGAACTGCCCGAGAAAGGTGGCACTCGTCAGTGCACTGAGCGCTCGCCCGCGAACCTGTGCCGGCACCACCGTCACGATCCAGGCGTTGAGATTCGTGATGAGAAATCCACTGCTACAGCCGGCGATTGCGACGCCTGAGACGATACCGATGAGGGTCCCATTCGTGCTGATCACGGCGTAGCCAATGCCCATAAGCCCGAACGTGAGCACGACGATATCGTGCACACGAAGCGTTCTGCGGAGTCGGCCGTAGGTCAGCGAGGTAATTCCTCCAGCCCCAGCCGAGACCGCGAGAACAGTGCCGATCAGTGAGCCAGTTGCCCCAGTCTGGCTTTCGAGATAGAACGGGAGCTGTACCGGAATCATATAGAAGAATATCTGGCCGATTAATCCCAGCGCGACGATGACACCGAGCGTGCCGAGTGGAACCGCCCCTGTTCGCCCGTTGTTGGAATCGACAGCTTCGGGAGACGGATGCGATTCTGGTTCCGGGAGTGCGATTGCCATCGCTGGGAGCAACAACAGCGCCAGCGTGTAGACGAGAAAGGGAATCCGCCAGCCAATATCGGCGAGCACGCCTGCCAGGGGCAAGAGAACGACACCGCCAAACGACATGAATGCACCCTGTCGGCCGAGGACGGTTTCGCGTTTGTGTTCGTCGTAGTAGTCGGAGATGAGTGCCGTCACCGTCACCATCACGCCTGCAACGGCGACGCCGAGCACGGCCCGACCGATGAGAATCCCGACCAACGAATCCACGACGAGTCCAGACCCGCCGGCGATGGCGTAGATGACCGTTGATCCCAAAAGCACCCATCGGCGGCCGTATCGGTCGGTGAGCACCCCCATGATGGGCGAACAAATCGTGATGAACAGCCCATGCATCGTCAGTACGAGTCCAATGAGAATCTCGGCGTTCGGTGCGGTCGCGAATCGCTGCTCTATGACGACAAGCGCGGGGGCGATCGTTGCGCCAGCCATAATCGTGAGCATGCTGGCGAGTAACAACGTTCCCTGTGCGAGCCGCGGTCGTGAAAGCACCGTCCGGGAACTCATATGTCACCGATCGCCTCGAACTCCGCTCTCAGGTCGTCGCTCAGATCAAGCGCCTCGAGCTCTGACTCGATATCGATCTGATTTCTCCACGCTTCGTCTGCCGTCGCGAGCACGTGATAGCAATACGAGAGTCGAAGCAGCCAGATCGCCCCCGCTCTGTCATCCTCGTCGGTGATGCGATACGACACCCATCCGGAGTCGGGAACCACGTGGTGTTTTTCGGCCCGTCCTTCCGAGACGAGTATGGTTCGAATGCGGTTGGTGAACGGAATGTCGAGGAGCGACTCGCCGTGAATGTGACCCAGCTCGCGCTCATCGAGTGTGAACTCACGGCCACCGCGGTCGTGATCGCGGACCGTTACGCCAGGCCACGCACGAACGTCCTGTTCGATCGAACTCATTGGTCTCCCTCCTGGGGTGATACTATCGTCGGCTGTTGGTCGAATGGCAGTGCCGTTCGAAAGTGGCTTGCTGTCACCATGTGTGAACAGTGGTGCCATTCAGCCGTGTAGATTCTCGTGAATATATTCACCTTCGTGAAAGGATTTTGCCGGAGGGCTGCGTGTATCAGACGATGGCCCGTGTTCGATTTTCGTTCGATGCCACGGCGTGTGCAGATCCGCTGGCAGCAGTTTCTGCGAAGCTGCCTGCTGTGGAGTTCACAATCTGTTCGAGTCACCCAACAGACGATGGAATTGTTGGACTCATCGAACTCGATACTACGACACCTGAACGGGTCAAACGAGCGTTCGAGGACGCACCGTCAGTGACGCACGAATTGCTGTACGACGACGACCAGATGCTCGCAATACAGTATCACATCCCACCAACGGAGACGAATGGAATTCTTCGGTCAGTTGGTGTCTTACCACGATTTCCGGCGACGTTGCAGGATGGCTGGCTGCAGGCCGAACACACCGGCTCTCACGAGCAACTGGCCCGATTACCCGAAGCGATGGCCGCTGCAGGGATTCCGTACGAAATCGAGTCAATCACCCAGTCGTACGATCCTCGTGAACTGCTCACGGATCGACAGCACGAGTTCATCAGTGCAGCTCTTGCGCAGGGCTACTACGCGAGTCCACGCGAGTGTACGCTCACGGAACTGGCTGATGCATTTGGCGTGAATCCCTCTGCTGCTAGCGGGGTGCTCCACCGAGCAGAAGCGACGCTCATCAAAGAGAGCTTTTCGGACTCTTTGTCCATCGACGACAATCACCAGGGGGACTGATCTGTCGTCCGGCAGCGGCCACAGTGTTCACTCATCAAGCAGCTCGACAGTACCGATGAGTTCGTACGGATCGTCGCCCTGTCGGATGCTATCGAGCATCACAAACGCCCTGCGCGGGTCGAGAAAGTGCCGACAGATTACTTCACCGAGTGGCGTCGGACTGATTCCGTCGATGAAATCATATTCGAGGAGTTTTCCGAGCGCGTGTTTGGTCGGTACATCACCGATCATTCGATCGTTCAGTCGTTTCGCATTCGTCCCGCCAACGACGACGTTGGCAAGCGTCTCTTCGATCGCGCTGGACTCATCATAGCGGGTGATGACGGACTCCATATCTCCTTTCAGGAGTTTGAACGCCACTTCGTCCTCGGTCATCTCCATCGAGTTGTGATAGACGCCATCCGGTTCGACCAGCAGATAGACGGTTCCTTCGTCGTGGAAATCTGGTCGGCCAGCCCGTCCCAGCATCTGGCTGAACTCCTGGACGCTGAGCCATTCGATCCCCATTGCCAGCGAGTCAAAGATCACCTGCGAGGCCGGAAAGTCGACGCCGGCTGCCAGTGCGGCGGTAGTGACAACAGCCGCCAGCTCCTGGTCGGCGAACTTTCGCTCGACGGTTTTGCGCCGTTTGTAGTCGAGGCCGGCGTGATACGGTGCGCTGTCATACTCCAGCGATCGACTGATCGAATGACAGCGCCGTCGGGAGTTGGTGAAGATGATCGTCTGTCCGCGGAAGTCTTTCGAGGATTTCGTATCGAAGGCGCGTCTGACGAGCTTGTTTTCGATGCGTGATTTCTCTCTCGCTTCGGCAAAGGTGACATGGCGCTCGATCGGCACCGGTCGTTCCTCGAACTCGACGAGCGTTGCCTCAAGTGAGCCGGCGAGTTCGCGGGGATTGCCAACGGTCGCTGAGAGATACACCCACTGTGTGTCGCCACGCGCCCGTTCGCAGTGGTGTTTCAACCGAGAGATCAATCCATCGAGGCGGTGACCTCGGTCGGTTTCGCCCAGCGTGTGCACCTCATCGATCACCACTGTTCCAATATCGCCGAGTTCTTTCCCAGTCCGGAGCGCGTGATCGATCCCTTCGTACGTTCCAACGATGACATCAGCATCCGGGTGGAACTGCGCGCCCGAATCGCGAATCCGACTTGCACCGACACGAATCGTCACGTCGACGATGTCGCCGTATCTCTCGGTGAACTGCTCGTGTTTCTGGTTGGCGAGTGCCACCAGCGGAACGAGAAACAGCATTTTCCCCTCGCCACGGAGCACGCGATCGATCCCGGCCAGTTCGCCGATCAGCGTTTTCCCCGTCGCGGTTGCGCTCACCACGAGCTGGTCCGTTCCGTCGAGTGCGCCGTTATTCACGGCCAGACTCTGCACCGGTAGCAGTGAGTCGAACTGCCCGGCGATTTTCGGTTGCAGCTGTTGATGAATTTCCAGCTCGTCTGTTGGAACGGGATCGATCGCGTCAACCGTTGCGCTGATTTCGTCGAATTTCGTGAGCTCGGGATCGAGCTGTCCGGAGAGGAGATTGATGATTCGATCGAGATCGCCGGTTTCGAGCAGTAGCTCCTCAAGACGATTGCGAGCACCGGATCGAAGACTCCGGTAGTTCAGCTCCGAGTCCAGCTCCTTTCTCGCACAGGAGAGACAGATCTCTTCGTTGTCGGCCTGAATCGCCGTTTCGCTCGTCAATGGTGAGTAGCGGTTGGCGTTCGCACACCGACGGCACGTTCGAACGGCGGTGGCCTCAAGCTGATAGCCAGCAAGCATCGACGTGAGTCGCTCGCGGGCCGCTTTCGAGGTCTGTTCGGAGATCCGGATTCGTTCGGCCCGGCGTGCGATATCGACGAACTCCTCTGGCGGGCGGAGGTCCTCGTCATCGCCCTCTTTGACCCGGAGTCTGGCGGGTCGTGGGCCAGCGTTTGTCGATTTCAGTTCGAGGACAGCCTGGAAGAGCCGTTCGCCATCGCGTTCGGTGACGACCGCGAAGTCGTCCGCGCGCTCGTGGAGAAACAGGCATTCGACTGCCGACACCTGTCGTGACACGTTCAGTACTACTTCGTCTGGCTATTTTACTTCCCCGGACTCACACGCCGAGATACGCCTCGAGCGTCAGCAGTTCTGATTTGCCCCTGTCAAAGGCCGCAAGGTCACCATTGTCAGTCGTGTTGTCCAGCTGTAGCGATTTTGCCTGGTCTGGTCCCATCGGTGCGTATGGAATGTGGCCGAGCACCGACAGGCCAACCGCGACGAGCGCCATCGGAATTGGGACGATTCGGACGGTTCGATCCTGTGAGCGGGCTATCAGTCGCGTTACGTCGGCGAGTGTTTTGACTGCTGGCCCGCCAATTTCGTAGCTGTCGTTCGTCAGCGATTCGGATTCGACGGCCCTCACTAGGATTTCGGCCATGTCCTCCACCCAGATCGGCTGGAATCGTGTGCGCCCGCCGCCGGGCAGTCCAGTTACGTACGGCGTCATCAGTCGTTCGGTGAACGGGATGAATTCGCCGCCGTCGCCGAAGACGATCGACGGTCGGATGATGACGTGATCGATTGGGGCCGATTCGACGGCGACTTCGGCGTCGCCTTTCGCCTGGAGATACGCCGTTGGGCCGTGTGGATCAGCACCGAGCGCGCTCATCTGGACGATCTTCTCGACATCGTGCTCGCTGGCAGCGTCGATGACGTTTTCAGTCCCGCCCAGGTGGACATCGAAGTGTGTGTCGTTGCCGCCGCGCGGTCGAAAGAGTGGTGAGAGCGCGACGAGGTTCACAACGCAGTCGATGCCTTCGAATGCGGATGCAATCGACTCGTAGGCCGTCACGTCGCCGACCACGAGTTCGATTTCGTCGTCGGTGTCGGTTGGCGTTCGCGCCAGTGCCGTCACCGAGTGGCCTTGATCTGCGAGCGCGGAACAAAGCTTGCTGCCGATGAAGCCGGTGCCGCCCGTGATAAGCACGTTCATGGCATAGTGTTCGTTCCCGGGCGTGGTAAGCCTACAGGCACGGCGCATCGAACCACAATCCCCGGTGCTTTCTATCTCGCCCGCAAAGCCCGGCCATGCTCATCACGCTCGAAGGGATCGACGGGGCGGGAAAGACGACCGTGTGGGAGGCGCTCCATGACAGCGTCGATGCGGAGTTCACCCGTGAGCCAACGCAGTCGTGGTACGGCGACTGTGTGCGCGAGTCGGTGGCCGACGCTGACGCCGATCCGCTGGCGGAGCTGTTTCTCTACACTGCCGATCACGCCGCGCATCTTGCCGACATAGTTCGGCCGGCGCTCGAAGACGACAAGGTCGTGATCTCCGATCGGTATGCCGATTCACGCTATGCCTATCAGGGGGCGGCGCTTGAGGACGAGATTCGACGGCCGATGGAGTATATTCGGGGGATTCACAAGCCGTTCACTCGCGAGCCAGACGCAACGATCTATCTCGAAATTCCACCAGAACAGGGCGCACAGCGGGCGGGAGCGACCGATAAGTTCGAGAGCGCCGAGTATCTTCGAGCGGTCCAGTCGAACTACGAACAGCTGATTGAGTACGACGAGGAGCGGTTCGTTCGCGTGGATGCAACGCAGCCGCCAGAGGACGTGATCGAACAGACCGAGTGGATCGTCGAGCAGCTGGTGGAGTGAGTTGTGGGGAGAGGAGATGGCGTTCGGGTTGTTTAGGACGGTTCCGAACGGAACCGCTCGATATCAAATCCGTCTTCGATCGGGCCCTCCCAATCATCATCAGCACCCACGATCAGGCGCGCATCGAGACTAGCAGCGGTCGCCAGAGCAAACGTATCTCCAAGAGCGATCGAATACTCTGCTTTGATCTCGGCAATTTGCCGTGGATTGGGAGTGATCTCCTCGAAGTTCGTCCACAGTACCTGCTCGACGTATTCATCAGTCGCTTCGATCGCTACACCTTCAATGTGGCAGATGATATAGCGAACTTCTACAAGTGTTGCTGTACTTACAAATCCGGCAATCTCGCCGTTGTATATCTGGTCCAGCCACTCATCGATGAAATCTGCACCGGGTTCATCGAAATAGTGGGCGATAAACGCCTCTGTGTCGAAAACGGCCCGGTTGTTGCTCACTCATCATCACCGAGGAGCCGATCGTCTCGCTCTTTTTCTTTTTGCCGCTCACTGCGGAGTTCCCGAGTTGCAGCGTACGGCCCCTCCGTTGAATCTGCTCCCATTCCTTTGAATTCTGATGGATGTGGGACCTTCTCTACCGTCAGCTCCTGATGCTCATCGAGCTTGAAACGGACTTTCCCTGGCGCTGAGATTCCCAACTTCTCCCGTATCTCCTTGGGAATTGTAGCCTGACCGTTCCGTGTGACAGAGACGGTTTGATCGATTATTTCTTCGGCCACACTCATAGTTTGATCTGATTCATAATAAGATCTCGTTCTTAATTAATCAGTTGATATTTATCAGGGAACCTATAGGTGACTACTCGAATCATCGTGGAGGTCGGTGGTTTGTGGAGGGGGTTACTCGAACTAGGGCTGCTCCAGCTAGCTTGAATGAACTTTCTCCAAAACGACTGCAAAGTGGATATTTCTAATCATTGCGTTTCCAGTAGTCATTCCGTATAATTGTCATCTGAAGATGTTTCCAAGTTGAATTTGGGAAAAATTTACCATCGGTTAGGATGTCGATGCCGTAGAGGATATATTCTGTTATACTTTACTCTTCTAGTATGGATCATAGATTGAAGGGATATATTAAAATTACTACCATCTATCTAGTTATATTTCCCGTTTTTGATTGTATGGTTCAGCCGATTTTGGTGATGATACATCCTATGTTCAGAGATCACAACGTCCCTGCCGACCAGGTTGATGGGTTTTTACCAAAAACTGGGGAGGAGTGGGCCTTTTTGTAACCTTTCTAATTCTTGCAAATGTATACACGAGCTTTGAAGTCAGAAGATATGACTAGATTCATCTTAATGACTAATTTTTGACAACTTCGGAAGGTTTTCTTCATTATTGGGCCGGACATAAAATGTCGATCTAGTCGGAGGCTGTCGGATTCCACATCCCACCCCATTCACCCTACTCGGTCGTAATCCGAGCCACCGCAGGATGTTGATCCGCGAGCCCAGTCGGACAGCCGAGACTGCGATACCGACCATACGAGTCAAGCAGTTCAATCAATCCATCCGCCGCACTCGCACAGCCAGGTCGGTCGATCCGTTCGAGTGGTGATTTCGGATCTTCTGCCGGAAAGGTCAACTGGTGGATTTCGCCGTTGTTCGTTTCGTGATAGCGGACCTTCGCACCCGTATCGAACGTCGCTGCCACGACCGTTTCTCCCGTTGCGCGATAGCGTGTAATCCGCTCAATTCCAGGCAGGTGCTCGTAACTCGTCCGTTCACTCGCGAGATCAGCCATCGTCAGAATCTGTTCAATACGCGTTGCGTGTGGACAGCCCGTCGATTGACACGGCCGACACCACGTCCCCTGACCGATATCCACCACGTGGTAGAGCTCGGCCTCCGAGAGCTCGCCCCGAGAATCGACCGTCGAGAGGTTCACACAGTTGCGATCCTCGTCACGAAAGAGAAATAACGGCAGTGTCATCGTCGCCCCCACAGCGGACAGCCAAGATGATGATCACGGTGGCCACGGAGTTGGCGACGACAGACGACACAGCTGTGACTATAGACGTTCATCGAGTCGGTACAATTACGGTCGCGTGTGTTCTCCCATTGCATGGGCAATCTCTCCGTTTGAGAGCCCAGCGTCGGGTGACCTTAGCACCCGGCGCATTCAACACGAACGCGCAACGCCCGCGCGGCGCACCTGTGCTCTCGTGTTGCAATGCCTTCCCGATTGCTTATAAAGTTGTGTTGAAATAATTGTGAAAGACTGTTTAGATTACAGATTATCGCTGCGGTGATCCACATGCTCCCGAGCTGATATCCAAATAACACTTCCTCAGGTAGCACACCGAACGAGTATGCCAACGCGACGCCGTGTCTTACAGCTCGGCTGCTTCGCGGTTGGGGGACTCGTTGGGAGTGCGCTCACGAGCAACGGCGCTGGAACGCCAGCGAACATCAAGGGCTCCATCCAGCGGCTGCCATCGAGCGTTGCGCCCACGGTTGCGTCCAGCAGACGAGAATTCGAGGACTGTCCGTACGGCAAATTGGGGATCGACACTCGTGTCCAGGAGTACGACCGCGGCGATCAGCGACTGCTGGCGTGCACCACAGAGGTGATGGTGGTCTCCGGTCACTCGGGCTGTTCGTCTGGAAAGGGACACGAAGGGATTGATCTGAAACACACCCTGCTGGGTGAACTGGATCGGTTTTCATCAAAACCGACACAGCGCTCGACGGTCGTTCCAACGGATGAGACGGACCCCTACGAGGCGCTGTTGAATGAGGATCACACGGAGACGACCAGCGTCTGGCGAGTGCGCCTGCGGTCTGGCAAGCAAAGCACGATCTCTTACACGTTCGCGACCACCTTCGAACGACCCGTGGACGTAAACGCCGGAACGCCGCTTCTCGATGTCACGGCCGACGTTCCGGTTCCAGAGCTACTCTACGGAACCCACACAATGCGATTGACGGCGACGCTGAGATACGACGAAATCGAAGATTCGTAAGTGGTCCAGACTAACGGGGCTCAGGAGCCGCCACCGGACGCCATAAACGCGTGAACGAGCCGGCTTTCGGTCCGATGGCGAAGTCGACTCAGCGCGGAGGCGTTGATCTCGAACACCTCGGCAAGCTCAGTGAGCGTACACTCCCGTGGCGTTTCGTAGAACCCGTGCTCGATCGCTACTGAGAGAAACTCCTGCTGTCGATCAGTGAGCACCGTCGCCTGTTCAGGCGAATCCCTGACCGAGAGCACCTCAAACGGAATGTTTGCCTCCCTGAGGCCGGCCACATACTCGTCGATCCGGTCCTGGTCGGCACTGAACTCGTGGGTGTACCAGCCGGCCTGGAGATGGACGGGATAATGCGGCGGGATGCCGGCCCGTCTGAGCACGGCGTACGTCTCCGAGATCGGAATCTGAAACTGCACCAGCAACCGCCGGTGCTCTCGGTGAAGGACATCATGCGACGTGACGTGTGCATCTGCACAGAGTCGCTCGACGATCGTCGCCGGCGACTCGGTTCGAACGTCGATGATCTCCCTGAGCGTGTCGCCGGAATCCTGGCTGGCGAGCAGCGTGAACTGGGCGCTCGCCATCGACTCGGAGAGGCCGGCAAGCCAGTCCTCAACTGGACGCCCGTCGATACGAATTTCCACACGAGCCATTGGTCCCCTTCGAGGATACTGCCACTACTACCTTACCCTCGGCTCTGCGCTAGTGCCATTCTGCAGCCCCATTACCGCCGTGCTATAAACGCGTAATCATCTACACGCTGTTATATACTGCCCTCCGGTGAGACACTCTGGTATGGACTGTCACTCACGGTCACACATTGGGGGAGCGATCCACGGATGAGCCACCAGCCCACTCGTCGGGTGACGATGTCGTTGTTGCTCGCCAGTTCGCTCACGGTCCTCAGTTCGACGCTGCTGTCGCCAGCGTTGCCGGCGATCGAATCGTCGTTTCACGCGACACCAAACGTGGCGACGCTGTCCCGGATGGTGCTGACGTTGCCGGCCGCGCTGATCGTCGTCTCCGCACCAATTGCTGGAACCCTGGTCGATCGACTCGGGCGGCGGGCGGTGCTCTGTGGCGCAATCATGGTGTACGCCGCTGGGGGAACAGCTGGCTATCTGGGAACGGAACTGTGGCAGCTTCTGGTCGTTCGGGCGATTCAAGGCGTCGGTGCTGGCGCACTAACGGTAGCGACGACAACGCTCATTGCGGATTACTTCAGCGGCGACCGGCGCGATACGGTGCTCGGCTGGCAGGGAGCGACGTTCAACATCACTGGTTTTCTCTCGCTGGCGGGTGGTGGCTCGCTTGCGGCGCTGGGCTGGCGGGTTCCGTTTCTAGTGTATGGGGCCGCCATCGTGCTCGTTCCGCTCGTGTTCGTCGTCATCGACGAACCGGAGACAACGTCGAGTTCGGCCACACTCTCGTTCGATCTGCTGGAATCCACACCAGTGGGGCTGCTGAGTGGGGTGTATCTGCTCACATATCTCTGCGCAATCGTTTTTTATCTGCTCACGGTCCAGTTGCCGTTCTATCTCCAGGGCGCTGGTGCGATGACAGCCACCGGCTCGGGGCTCCTCATCGGCTCGTACAACCTCGTCGCTATGGTCGTCGCCGTCAGGGTGAGCTGGATCAAACGTCAGGTTGGCCCAACTGGATTATTTGTCTCGGTGTTCGGAATGATGGGCCTTGGCTATCTCGTCATCGGGAGTTCATCCAGCATCGCCGTGATTCTCACCGGACTGATTGTTGTCGGCCTTGGTTGGGGGCTGATGCTCCCAACCGCCAACCTCTGGATCGCTCGGCTGGCTCCCCAACGAATTCGCGGACGGGCAATGAGCGGTGTCACGATGACGCTGTATCTGGGGCAGTTCAGCTCGCCGCTGGTGAGCCAGCCGCTGATCGAGTGGCTCGGCTACGCCTCGACGTTTTCGCTCGCTGGTGGGCTCGGAGTTCTCGTTGGGGCTGTGGTGATGCTCTGGGGCCGACGACTCTCACAGGGAACCGTCGAGACGCTGGCCACGGATACGGTATAACATATCACCAATGATAGTTCTCTCCCCATAATGATCGGCCTTTGATCTGCTTGAAGTGATCAATCAAGTGCAGAGTCCCCTGCCCAACAGGGTGGATCGGGGAACTACTGTTTAAATTATATTTCAAAAATCATTGTAGTGTGCCGAGAGTAGGTGTAGGTATGTTCACGCGTCGCCGAGTGTTGCAGATTGGTAGTTTTGCAGTCGGTGGTTTCGTTGGGAGTGCGCTTACCGACACAGGAACTGGAACGCCGGCGTCGCTCGGAGGAAACGTTCAGACCCCCTCATACACCGTTGCTCCACGGGTTGCGGCAGTAACACGATCGGTCGGGGGGTGTCCAAACGGCACCGTTTACCTCGATGCCTCTGTTCAGGAATACGACCGTGGTGAGGAGCGGTTGCTGGTTTGTATGACACGAATAAACGTGCTCACGGGCGGCACGGACTGCAAAGAAGTGCGAGCCAACAACGGAATCGATGTTACACATATTCGAATGGGTCCGACAGACCGGAGCCGTATGGCGAATCCGACGCGACGCTCAACCGTCACTCCGACCGACGAAACGGAGTCCTCAGATGCGATACTGCACGAGAACCACACGGAGACGACCAGTGTTTGGCGTGTACGGCTACAAACGGGGCAAGAAACGACCGGCTACACGTTCGCCACGACGTTTTCTCGCCCCGAGGATGTAGAAGGCGGATCACCACTGGTTCGCGTTGAAGTCGCCGCTCCTATCTCAACTGAAATCGTTGGAACCGAGATGCTCCAATTGAAAGAAACACTCCATTACGAGGAATTTGAGACGGATGATTAACTGCGTATAACGAGGATTACCGATGGGCGAAATACCAGAGAATCTTTGGCACACCAACAAGAAACGGAAACACCACCAGTGCGTAGACGATTTCTCCGACAGGCATGGTTGCCCATGGTAGCCAGGCGAAGCCGACGAGAATGCCAATAGCTGACACGATGGCGCTGCCAGCGAGCCACCGATTGGGTTCTTGGAGTTCGATCACGTCCTCGGAGAAGTCGAATGCCTCAACGAGGGCGTCCGGCTGATCAATCGGACCGATCGCCCGTTCGTTGTCTTCGTCCCATCCCACGGTTAGTTCGATCGTTCGTGTGCCAAACAGTCGATCCACGACCGTGGAGTCATCGGCCGAGACGTTTCGGAGTGTCTCAATCGGAGCGCTCCACTGTGGCTCGCCCGTTAGTCGATCGATCGCAACGATTTGGTCCTCAAATCGTTGATATCGCATCCAGCCGGTTGCGAGTACGCGTTCGGTCAGAGCTACACTAAACAGCACGACAAACAGCCCGCCAGCGACGATGGCAATGAATAGTGGCGTCCCGTTGTCGGCGAAGACAGCAAACCAGGCAATCGTGGTAAGTGCAACCATTCCGACGTAGAGTGGGGCTATTTTCGCGGTGGTCCGCCAGAGCGCCGTGGCAACTGCTGCTCGTCGGTCCACATCGACCGCTACCGAGGGGGTGCTGTCGGGCACATCAATTGGCGCAAGCGAAGTGACTTCATCCGGTCCGGCGAGCCAACTGGTGAATCGGCCGCCACCGCCGTCTTCTGCGCGAATGGCGGACCAATCTGAGAGCGTTTTAACGCCCACAAATCCTGCGACCAGCAGCGTCTCTGAACTATCAATATTTCCGAGAAGAATCAGGACGAAAAAGAGAACGAACACCAGTCGAAATGGACGCTCGGTGACGGCATACGGGGAGCCCTCGACGTACTGTTTTCGATGAAAGTAGTTGTAGCCGGTGTCGATCAACTGCCCGGCAACGAGCGATAGTCCACCAGTGAACACTGCGGGATCGATGAGTGTTGCGTCCAGTGGAACAATCTGAGACATACAAAGTAGTAAAAAGGCGCTGCCAAACGCGCCGCGTTCTAGTATCTCCAGCGAAAACGGAACAGTTCGCAAATAGATCGGCGGGAGACGTTCGTGAAATCTCACGCTTCCGCGTTTTTCTTTGAGACCGCTTCGGTTGTCGCTCTCCGCATCGTCGTCGCGGTCTTCTCCCGGTGGTTGCTGGGCGAACAGTGCTTTCACCGCAGCGAGTGGGAACAACAGGAGGAATTCGATTCCGTACACCACGGCAAGTATGTTCGGATCCCAGCCGAATTGGAGGACACCAACGAGTGGGCCTACATTGCCAGCCAGCACGGGGAGGTGCCGTATCGACTGCGGGCGGACTCGGCCAATCTGCGAAACTGACATTCACTTGCGCGTGATTCTCACTGCTATAAACGGATGACGGAAACACAGTGGAATCGGCGCTGTCGTGCTGTTTTCGTCATGGGTCCGTCGATATTCGATCGCCGATTCTGACGGCGAGGGTGCATGTGGCCTCACGCTTGGATGAATAGCTCGCCAGCCAGCCCTGCTTCCTAGCTATCGGTTGTAATCCGAGCCACCGCAGGATGTTGATCTTTGAGGCCGGTTGGACAGCCGAGACTGCGATAGCGTCCGTACGCATCGAGCAGGTCGATCAACCCATCTGCTGCACTGGAACAGCCAGGTCGGTCGATCCGTTCGAGTGGTGATTTCGGATCGTCAGCGGAGAAGGTGAGCTGATGAATTTCGCCGGTGTTCGTCTCGTGCTATCGAACCTTCGCGGCAGTGTCGAACGTCGCGGCCACGACCGTCTCCCCGGTGGCACGATAGCGCGTGATCTGCTCGATCCCAGGCAAGTGCTCAAACCTCGTTCGTTCACTCGCCAGATCGGCCATTGTTAGAATCTGCTCGATCCTGGTGGCATGCGGACAACCGGTCGATTGACACGGCCGACACCACGTCCCTTGGCCGATATCCACCACATGATAGAGCTCCGCTTCAGAAAGTTCGCTTCGGGAACCCACCGTGGAGAGGTTCACACAGTTGCGATCTTCATCACGAAAGAGAAACAGCGGCAGTGTCATCGCCGCCCCCACAGCGGGCAGCCAAGATGATGATCACGGTGCCCACGAAGGTGTCTGCGACAGACGACACAGCTGTAGCTGTAGTGGTTCAACGAGTCGGTACAATTACGGTTGCGTGTGTTCTCCCATTGCATGGGCAAATCGCCTTGACGAGAGCCCAGCGTCGGGTGACCTTACCACCCGGCGCGTTCATACACGAACGCACAACGCCCCGTGGCGCATCTGTGCTCTCGTGTTCCAATACCTTCCCGATTGGTTATAACATTATGTTGGAATATTTGTGAAAGACTGTTCGAATAACATCTTCTGGTTGTGAACCACACAATCGTTCTTCCATGGGATCTGAGGCTGTTCGAACTCGCCTGTCCACGACACTGTCGTTCTCTCTGATAATTCTATCATAAAATTGACAAAATAACTGCGTCACAATTTCGACATGGGTGTAACACAGTCAGCGATATTGAATCGACATCCCATCAAAATGGCACTGCTCATCGGAGTCATCTCGTTCGTGATGGCCGAGCTGTATGCGTTCTTTCCCCAGCCGTTGGATCTTGGTGCTGCTGGTGAACGCAACGGGTTTCATGACGCTTTTCGCCTGGGTTGTCGTCCGTGTGGCATCGATCGGATCGCCCGACTTGCATCGTGCGCTGCTGGAGTTTGGTGGTGTCCCGGTACTCACTGGCGTTCCCCAGCTCGCACTGTTGGGGTGTGTTCAGGCCCCCTGTCCGGTGTAAGCCGCTTAGCTGATGGCGTACAGCCCGCCTCCGAGCAGTCCCATACTGACGGTCGCATACACAGTGGCGTTGGCAAGCGCAGGTGAGAAAACCCGATTTCCATACATCCGCCAGAGTATTTCATCCGAAAACCAGCGACCCTCACCGTCTGCATCGACAATTGCGAGATCGGGCCCGGCGACGATGAAACCATCACCCACTGCAATCGGTGCAGAAATACCTCCGTTGAAGCTCGTTAACCAGTCACTCGAACCATCGCTTGCGTTCACTGCGATGATATTACCGCTAGTACCGAAATACACACGCTCACTGCCGACTGCCGGCGGTGTCCAGACACCAGTCCCACCAATTCCACCCCACCGTTGGTCGCCCGTTTCGAGGTCGAGTGCGTAGACTCCCGCCATCACGTCTGCGAAATACACGGTCGAGCCCGCAATCGCGGGTGTCGTGCGAACCATTCCCGTCCGCTTTCTCCAAACGATCGAATGGTCTGTCCGATCGATCGCCGTAATGCCATCTGCATCCGGAACGACAACCATATCACCGCTGATGGCGGGACTAATCTCCGTGCGAAGCGTTTCAGCTCCCGACGGATAAGGGAGTGAGGATAGCCGCCAGCGAACGCTCCCATCAGAAGCTTCCAATGCGATCACTCCGGAACGGGTTCGAACGTAGACAGCACCGTCTGTTGCCGTCGGGACATAGCCACGGTTTTCTGACCCAGGGAGTGTTGTCTGCCAGCGATCCACTCCAGTTGTTGCATCCAGAGCCCGAACTGCCCAATTCGGTCCGCCATGAGTGCTCTGAATGCGCCTGGAAACGAACAGTGTTGATCCGTCTTCAGCAATTGCCGGGGTAGATACGTTCTCGCCGAGATTGTTTCGAATCCACACTGTTGAACCGGTTTGATCGAACGCACGGAGACCGGAATGACTGCCGCCTGCAATCACCATTCCATTGGCTACAATTGGCGACGTGTTGGGCTGGGGAATTGGAACGAACCAGTCAATTCCCGGGGCATCCACGTCAAGACTCGCGGTCGGAGCATGGCTCGTCTGTGCTGGGCCATAGTTCACCATCCGCCAGTCTCCCCCGTCGGCTGATGGCTGACTGTCAGTCCACATCGCAGGTGAACTGCCACCGGCGACAGCTGTCGATGCACAGACTGCGAGCCAGTGACGACGGGACAGCTCCATACGGTTTCAAATCATTCAATTTCAAAAATATTACCGATCGTCAAAAATATTCATACGCGACTTCGTGATCAGCGCTCGGCCAACAACTCATCAGCGACCGTCGCGAATCCTCCACCAGTGTATCGAACCGACGACCAGCCAACACCGTTGGCACCAGCGATATCCGCATCGTCGTCACCAACCATCGTGTATTTTTCTGTTGGTAAGCGCTGTTCTGCGAGCCGAAACGGCGCAGGATCTGGTTTGTGCGCGCCGGCCGCATATGAGGCAACGATCACGTCAAACCGCTCTTCAAGCTCGTAGGCACGAAGCTTCTCGCGCTGCCAATCGGGAACTCCGTTCGTTACCACGCCAAGCTCGAACTCGCCAGCCAACCGGTCCAGTGCCGAATGGACGTCTGGAGACGGCTGACAGGCCGCGACCTCCTGGTTCTGTAGCGCCTCCACAAGCAGTTCGGTTTCATGTGCAACGTCGATCGCGTCGAACGCACGCCGATACGGCTCCGATTCGCACGCCTCAAACGCCTCGAAAAAGGCCTCGCTGTAGCCATCAACCCAGGCCCGTCGCGACTCACCACCAACTGATCGGAACGCAGCCGAGAGAATCGAACTGTACGCCCGATCGAATTCTAGCAAGGTCCCATCCAGATCGAAAAATATCGCAGCCATCTCCACAATTTCGGATCGGTCTGCAAAAAAGAGTTTCTATACTATCACTTGACTACTGAAACTGACTCACTCCAGCAGTTCCAGCACGGCGTCCGCGTCGTTAGCAATCGGTTCGGGGTCGTTACCGGCTGTGGCTGCAGCGTCCGGGTCTTTCAGTAGATGGCCGGTCGTCAGACAGACCACATCCTCCTCTGATCCGACGACTCCATCGGCACGCAACTGCCGGAGTCCGGCGACGCTGGCTGCGCTGGCGGGCTCGACGCCGATTCCTTCCTGAGCAAGCGAGCGCTGGGCGTCCGTGATCTGGTCATCGCTCACGGCGACGGCAGTGCCGCCGGTCTCGCGAATGCCGGGGAGTGCCTTCGGTGCGTTGACAGGATTGCCAATTCTGATCGCCGTGGCACGGGTTTCGACCGACTCCCAGCGCGTGACGGTGTCGCTGCCGGTTTCGATCGCTTCGACCATCGGTGCGGCTCCTTCAGCCTGCACGCCCGTGAGCTTTGGAACAGACTTTGCATCGAGTTCGCCGGCGGCAACCAACTCCCGGAACGCCTTGTACAGCGCGGCCGTGTTTCCAGCGTTGCCGACCGGCAACACGATCCGGTCCGGGAACCGACCTTCATCGGCGTAGAACCGCTCTAGGATTTCGAAGCCGATCGTTTTCTGGCCCTCAAGCCGGAACGGATTGAGCGAGTTGAGCAGATACGCCTCCCCTCGATCGGCCAGTTCGCGAACGATATCGAGACAGTCGTCGAAGTTGCCGTCCACCTCCAGAATGCGTGCGCCGTGAAGACTGGCCTGGGCCACCTTCCCGGCGGCGACCTTTCCGGACGGGAGCAACACGAGCGTTTCGAGCCCGGCGCGGCCGCCGTACGCCGCCAGCGCAGCACTCGTGTTGCCCGTGCTGGCACAAACGAGCCGGTCAACGCCGAGTCGCTGTGCGACACCGACGCCGACGGTCATGCCTCGATCCTTGAAACTCCCGGTGGGATTCATCCCCTCGTGTTTGATTCGAAGATTTTGGACGCCAATGTCATCTTCTAACCGGGGGACGTGATACAACGGCGTGTCACCCTCTGGAATTGACACCCCCGAATCGAACGGCAACGCCTCGGCGTATCGCCAGACGCCACGGCCGGAAAACGCCTCGAATCCCGGATACTCCGCGTAGCGGACCTCAAGCAGATGGTCCTCCTCTGAGGTGTATCGGATCTCCTCGAACGGCGCGTACGTTTCTCCCGTCTCGATGCATTCGAGCCAGACCCCATCCGTGGCGACATCGGGCACTCGCTCGGTGAGCGCAAGGTTCGTCATTGTCGGCTCTTATTCCATGGGACGCATAAGCAAAGCGGTCCGGTGCGAATCGGTGTCACTGTCTCTTATAATGTTGAACTGTAAGCGTGACCACTGCCACAGAGTGGTTTCGGTCGTTGCGAACACCAGTATCCTGACCACGAGTGAGCGATTCCCATCCGTATATGCCACTATATATCTCCATTAGCAACGCTTGAATCAATATGTGGTAATGAGTTAGCTGTCGATGACGACACCCAGACTGAACCGGCGGGAGTTCGTAGCTGGCACAGGCATGACGTTGTTTGGCGCGCTCGGAACTGCAAACGCCCGACCCGACGATCCCGATTCGCCATCGCACTGGGGGCCATCGATCGTTGCTCATCGTGGGTTCGCCGGGATCTATCCCGAAAACACGGCTATGGCCGCGCGCCGGGCCGCCCGTGGACCACATTACTCGCGCGCAGCGATGATAGAAATCGACGTGATGCCAACCGGTGACGGTGACGTGGTTGTCTTCCACGACGATCGGCTCTCAAGTCGGGATGGCGGAGAGCGCGGTCTCACAGACGAATCGGGGGTCGTCTGGGAGACACCGACGGATGTGGTCACGAGTGCAACGGTGCTCGAAAGCACCGAGACCGTCCCACTGTTGTCCGACGTTCTCGCAGAAATTCCACCA
This sequence comes from Halobacteriales archaeon YIM A00013, assembly GCA_025041195.1. Lineage (GTDB taxonomy): Archaea > Halobacteriota > Halobacteria > Halobacteriales > Haloarculaceae > Halocatena. The sequence continues at coordinate 2,013,613 of JAKCFM010000001.1, read as the reverse complement.
CACGTCGGCGTCAACGTCGAGTTCAAAAATCCGGGTTCCCACGACGTGGTCTTCGGACCAGCAGGCGATGCGATCGAGAACCAGCGTGCGATCTGGCGGCCGTTCACCGAGCGCGTTCTCGATATCTGCACTGGGGTCGACAATCCGGTGCTCGTCTCCTCGTTCTACGAGGCCGCAATCGCCGAAGTTCGCGAACAGGCCCCTACGTTGCCGGTCGGCTTCCTCTTCTGGGATTCCATCGTGGACGGACTCGAAGTGGTTCGTCGCTACGATTGTGAGGCGATCCATCCACCGAGAAATATGATCAAAGGAACGCCGTTTTTCGGCGATGCGTACTACACCAGTGGCCCCTTTGCCAACATCGATCTCATTGACGTCGCACGAGCGGAAGACCGCGTGGTCAACGTCTACACTATCACCGACTGGTTTCAAGCCACTCAACTCGCCGACGCTGGCGTCAATGGACTCATCTGTGACTATCCACATCTCATTTCTCATCCTGAACGAACAACGAGTAATTAATCAAACATATATCAGTAGTTCTGATAGAGGGCCTGTATTGTACAATTTGAATGCATATTCTAATATCACTCTGCAGATAGATCGAAGACAATATATATTAATCCATCCCAGCAACAAGGGAAGATGTCACAATCAGACACGCTCGATAACGAGCAGCTGGACATCGACACTGACGATCAGGTGTCAAGCTCTCCGGTTTTCGGCGTTGTGGGACTGTTCCCGCTTGCGCTGGGAATGGGTGAGCTCAGCCTGCCAGTCACTGAGGCAATCACGGTAACGCCGATTGGACTTCTTGGCGGCCTCCTCGGGATCGCCCCGTTGGGTCTCATGGGTGACCTCCTTGGAAACCTTCCATTGGGAATCCTCGGTGACCTGCTGGGAATCGTTCCGCTTGGCCTTCTGGGTAGTCTCCTTGGTAACGTTCCGTTGGGTCCGCTCGGACTTCTCGGTGGTGTCCTAGGGAACGTTCCGCTGGGACCACTCGGCAGCATCGTGGGCACCCTTCCGCTTGGAATCCTTGGCGACCTGCTGGGGAGCATCCCACTCGGAATTCTCGGCGACCTGCTGGGAATCGTTCCGCTTGGAATCCTTGGTGATCTCCTGGGAATCGTTCCACTTGGAATCCTGTAACGTCGACCAAATTTCGGCCGATTTTTCGGAGCACCAACCGATCAGCCACCGGGCTGTCCACCCATTCGGCGCGTGGTAGGGGGCCGGTCACTGTCCCCCGAGACCCCGGTGAGAAAAACCGCGAACGTTTTTCACCCAGAATGAACAAGGGTGGATCGTGGCAACGCCATCGTATCTCCGGTTCTTTCCATACGAGACGCCGTACGACCACCAGCTGGAAGCGATGGAAACGATCGACGACGCGATCGCGTCGGGATCGGATGTGCTGTTCGAGGGCGCGTGTGGAACCGGCAAAACGCTGGCAGCCCTTGCTCCCGCGCTGGAACGGGCCAGAGATGACGACAAAACCGTCGTCATCACGACGAACGTCCACCAGCAAACCCGTCAGTTCATCGAGGAAGCCAGGGCGATCGTGGATGCCGAACCGATTCGAGCGGTCGTGTTTCGCGGAAAACTCGACATGTGTCACATCGACGTGGGCTATGATGAGTGTCAGGCCCTCCGTGATACGACCCGAGAACTGGCCGAGACCGAACAGGAGCGCCAGGAACTGCTCGAAACCCAACGCGTACTGATCGAAGAGGCCACCGACGAGAACGCACCAGCGGTCGTCGACGGACAGGACGCGGTCACCGACGAACTTGACGCCCTTGAGGAGACGATCGAGCACCTCGAAGAGCAGACAATCTGTGAGCGATACCACGCGAATCTCACCGAAGAAACCGACGCGTTCTACGAGTGGTTGTTTGATGATGTCCGCACGCCCGATCAAATCTACGACTACGCCGAACAGGCTGGCCTCTGTGGTTACGAACTGTTAAAAGAGGGAATCGAAGGCGTCGATCTCGTCATCTGCAACTATCACCACGTGCTCGATCCGATGATCCGAGAGCACTTCTTTCGCTGGCTGGGTCGCGACCCGGAAGACGTGGTGGTGGTGTTCGATGAAGCCCACAACATCGAATCGGCGGCGAGAGACCACGCAACACGAACGCTCACCGAGCACACAGTTGACAGCGCGCTGAATGAACTCGCCGAATTCGAGGATTCCCGAGTTGCGCCCACTCAAAACGTGCTCGAAGCGTTTCTACGAGCTCTCCGTGAGACGTACGACGAAACGCTCGGTTTTGGAGAAATCGAATCCGTCGACGATGAGTGGTATGACCTCTCAATAGCCAACGACGACCGGAGGGATGCGCTGACGCTTGCGTTTCTGGACACCTACAGCGGCAACGGAATCCACTCCGATCTCGAAGCGGCCGTCGAACTCGGTGAAACCCTCGATCAGGCGTACGAAGACGCCTACAAGAACGGGGAAAACCAGTCGCGAAAGGAGTGTCGCATCCTCCAGGCGGCCTCGTTCATTGACGCATGGTTGCTTGAAGGCGGCGCTGAGGGGACCTACCCACTGCTGAGCGTCCGTGACGATGGCTCCGACGACGGGGTGTACGGGCGCGCCGAACTGTACACCTGTCTGCCAAGAGAAGTAACCGAACCGCTGTTTGATGAGCTCCACGCGAGCGTGCTGATGAGTGCAACACTGCGGCCGTTTGACGTGCTAGCGTCCGTCCTCGGTCTCGAATCCGATGACGATACGGCGACGCTTGCGTACGGCCCACAGTTTCCAAACGATAGGCGTCGAACGTACGCCGTGGACACACCGGCCCTGTTTGCGCGACGGCGTGACGAGCACGAGCTCCAGGTGTTGCTCTCGGGCATTCTGGAGGATGCGATCGAGTTCACGCCCGGAAACGTCCTCTGCTTTTTCCCGAGCTATCGGGAAGCACGCCGGTATCACGACCGACTCGTCGATCGCGTCGATGCCACGTGCTACTGTGATGAACCGGGAACGGCCGTCGAAACGCTGAAACAGTCGTTCACCAGCGACGACAACGGTGTACTATTCAGTTCGCTCTGGGGAACGCTCACCGAGGGTGTCAGCTTCGACGGGGATGACGCCCGAACCGTGGTCGTGGTTGGCGTCCCGTATCCACGGCTCGATGATCGAATGGACGGCGTTCAAGTGGCCTACCAGAACGCCTTTGGCGAGGAGAACAACGATGCCGGCTGGGAGTACGCCGTCGAAGTGCCAACCGTCAGGAAAACGCGTCAGGCGCTCGGTCGTGTCGTTCGCTCGCCGGAGGATTTCGGAGCGCGACTGCTCGTCGACGAACGATACACAGCTCGGGGCTACCGGGAGATGACTCAGTACAGCGTCGTAGAAACGTTCCCAACCGAAGAGCGACGCGAAATGATCGATATCGACCCGAAGAAGCTCAAATTTGGCCTGTTAAACTTCTACACCGACATGGATGGCTGGGTCGAAGGACCCCCAACGCCGTGAGCAAACCGAGTGGTACGCAAACCCACATCAAAGAAAAGTTGCCGGGCCAAAAGCGTTTAATAGCACGCTCGTAGTAGACGGAAGTACATGCTCACAGCGCCCACCACTCACGCCGACGCCACCGTGAGCCGTGGGCTCTCGACGCTCGTTCTCCGACGACGACGACCGGGCCGTTAGGCCCGACTCTACACTTTCCTCATAGAATTTGCACTACAATCGACCACTGACGAGCATCGTCAGTCCCATCTCCACTACAACAACAATGACAGAAAACACCGTCGCGCTCGCCTTCTCTGGTGGGCTCGACACGACCGTTTGCGTACCGCTGCTCGAATCGGAGTACGATTACGACGAGGTTATCGGCGTTACCGTCGACGTTGGCCAGCCAGACGAGGAGTTTGCAGAAGCCAGAGAGACGGCAGACGCGCTCGGACTCGACCATTACGTTGTCGACGCTCGCGAGGAGTTTGCAGAGCTCTGTCTGTCGGCCGTGCGTGCGAACGCGGACTATCAGGGCTACCCGCTCGGAACGGCGCTTGCTCGGCCAGTGATTGCAGAGGCCATTCTCGACGTGGCCCGGCGTGATGGCTGTAGCGCAATCGCGCACGGCTGCACTGGGAAAGGTAACGACCAGCTGCGGTTTGAGGCCGTCTGGCGGGCCAGCGAGCTCGACGTGATCGCGCCAGTTCGTGAGCTGGGGCTCACTCGTGAGTACGAAATGGAGTACGCCGCAGAACGCGACCTTCCGGTTGAGGGTGGCAACGAGGGCGCCTGGTCGATCGATACGAATCTCTGGAGTCGCTCGATAGAAGGTGATGCGCTTGAGGATCCGAGCTACGTGCCACCGGAGTCGATTTACGAGTGGACCAGCTCGCCGGGCGGCGTCGAGACTGAGCTCGTCGACATCGGCTTCGAAGACGGCTACGCGACGAGCATCGACGGCGAGCAGATCGAGCCAGTTGCGCTGATCGAGACGCTGAACGAACTCGCCGGCGCACACGGTATCGGTCGGACCGACATGATGGAAGATCGCATGCTCGGGCTGAAAGTGCGCGAAAACTACGAACATCCGGCAGCGACCGTGCTCGGTGTTGCGCATGAGGCACTCGAAGGGCTGGTGTTGACCGCCAACGAGCGCGCCACGAAATCGACGATCGATCAGGAGTGGTCAGAAAACGCATACCAGGGGCTGTTGTCCGCGCCGCTCGTGGACGCACTTGAGGGATTCATCGACGCCACCCAGGCCCGAGTGACTGGTTCGGTCACGGTCAAGCTCGAAGGCGGCCACGCCCGCGCGGTCGCCCGCGAAAGCGAGTACGCCGTCTACTCCGAATCTGCGGCGTCGTTCAACACTGAGACTGTTGATGGGATCGAACAGGCGGACGCCACCGGCGTTGCCAAATACCACGGCTACCAGGACCGGCTCGCACGCAATGCGATTGCGAGTACCGACCAGGACGCTGTCGTTTCACCCACACACTCTGACGATGACTGAGCCGACCGGCGCGGAGTCGACAGCCCATTCCGATGGCACTGCCGTTCGTGGTGATCGGTTCAGTGGTGGCCCTGCCCGTGGGTTTCTCTCATCACTGGCGGCCGACGCCCGGATCTTCGAGGCTGATATCGCCGTCGATCGCGCGCACGTGGTGATGCTGACAGAAACGGAGATCATCGACGCCACAGCGGCCGGAGCGATCTTACAGGCACTGGATACGATCGCCATCGAGGGCCACGATGCGCTCGAAGGCGGCGAAGACGTCCACGAAGCGATCGAATCCGCGGTGATTGAGCAGGTCGGACCCGAAGGCGGGAAGATGCACACGGCACGCTCACGGAACGATGAGGTGGCGACCTGCATTCGGTATCGGCTGCGTGAGGATCTGCTGGAGGCGATTGACGCCGCGATCGGGCTCCGCGAGGCGTTTGCCGCAGTGGCAACCGACCACCGCGAGACCATCATGTGTGGGTTTACCCACCTCCAGCCGGCTCAGCCGACGACGCTTGCCCACTGGGCAGTGTCGTACGAACGCGCGCTCACGCGCGATACCGAGCGGCTCATTGCGGCGTTCGACCGGACGAACCAGTCACCGCTCGGATCGTGTGCGTTCGGTGGAACGCCGTTTCCGATCGACCGCGAGCGGACGGCCTCGCTGCTGGGCTTCGATGGGCTCGTCGAGAACGCGATGGACGGGGCCTCAAGTCGTGACTTCCTGCTTGAGGCAACGACCGCACTTGCCGGCCTGGCGACCACGCTGTCGGGCATCGCGGAGGATATCGTCATCTACGCGAACCGTGGCTTCGTCGAACTCGACGACGATTATGCATCGACCTCCTCGATCATGCCACAGAAGAAAAATCCGGATTCGATCGAACTCGTGCGCTCGACAGCCGGCATCGCTCATGCCGGCGTCACTGGCCTGTTGAACACGCTGAAGGGCCTTCCACGGGCGTACAATATCGATCTCCAGAACGCGACGCCACACGCCTGGGACACCATTGATGCGGTGACCCAAGCAACGACGGTCACCGCAGGGGCGATCGCCACGGCCACATTCGATACCGAGGAGCTAGCGGCGGCGACAACGGAGGGCTTCACCACGGCAACCGGCGTGGCTGATCAGCTCGCCATGGGTGGCCTCCCGTTCAGAACGGCTCACGAGATTGTCGCGCAAGCGGCCCAACACGGGAGCGATCTCGAGGCCATCCTCGACGCTGCAGACGAAATCCTCGAGGAGCCGCTCGAAACCTACTGCGCTGCGGAAACCATCGAGAAGCTTCTCGATCCAACTCGGAGCGTCCTCGACCGGCGTTCGCGTGGTGGCCCCGCACCAGAGGCGATCGACCACCAACTCGATTTGGTTTCGTCTGAACTAACTGATCACGAAACTGCACTCGAAGCACGGAATCAATCGCTTGTGAGTGCCCACGAACAGCTCGCAGAGGTGACCCACCAGTATGTCTGAACCGCGACGACCACCGATCCCGTCCCCCCTTGGGGACATATAACAAACTCGTGATATTCAATTCGAGATCGGCGCTAATATGCCTTGAAACACCGTTAGCGTAGCGTCCACAATTTATTAATTTTCTGATAAGTTCGATGGGTTTAAGTGAATCGGCAATCGACTGTGTGTCACATGGCAGAATGCATCGAATGTGGAGCAACTGTCCAGCTCCACGACGACGTAGAGAACGGCGAAATCATTGACTGCGGAACGTGCGGGAGCGAGCTCGAAATAATCGAGACCGAACCCGTTTCGCTCGACACCGCGCCCGAGCTCGAAGAGGACTGGGGCGAGTAAGGTGTCTACCCGGCACACACCAGAATCCATGACCATTGGAGTGCTCTACTCACGGATACGCCACGACGAGAAGCTGCTGTTGAACGAACTGCGTGACCGCGACCACGATGTGGTCAAGCTGGATGTTCGCAATCTCCGATTCGACGTGGAAACGCCAGAACCACCGCTTTCGGAGTGTGATCTCGTGGTTGATCGGTGTCTGGCCACGTCGCGAAGCATCTACGCGAGTCGGTTCATTGACAGCTACGGGATTCCGATCGTCAACGGCCCGGAGACTGCGGCTGTGTGTGCCGATAAGGCCAAAAACAGCCTCGCCCTTGCTGCGGCGGGCGTCCCAACGCCACGGACAGAGGTAGCATTCACAAAAGAGAGCGCCCTCGAGATCATCGAGTCGTTCGGCTACCCCTGCGTGCTCAAGCCGGTTGTCGGATCCTGGGGTCGGTTGATGGCGAAGATTGACTCCCGGTCGGCGGCCGAAGCGATTCTTGAGCACAAAGCGACGCTTGGTCACTACGAACACAAGGTGTTCTACATCCAGGAGTTCGTTGCAAAGCCTGACCGTGACGTGCGGGTGCTCGCCACGGATGGCGAGCCGATCGCGGGCATGGTTCGGTCGTCAGATCACTGGCTGACCAATGCGGCAAAAGGAGCCGAGACGGCCACGTTCGAACCTGACGAGCGCGCTCGCGAGTTAGTAGCCGCGGCGAGCGACGCGGTCGGGGGCGGGCTGCTTGGCATCGATCTGATGGAGACCGCAGACGGTGACTACACCGTCCATGAAGTGAACCACACAGTCGAGTTCAAAGCGCTCGCGGAGACGACCGACGTTGACGTGCCAGCCAGGGTTGTCGATTGGCTTGAGCAACAGCGCACCGCGGAGGTGGTTGCCTGATGGCGCCCCTGACAGCGAGTGTTGTTGGCGCGAGCGGCTTTACCGGTGGCGAGCTCTGCCGGTTGCTCGCCGGCCATCCGGAGCTGCGGCTCACACAGGCCACCAGTCGCCAGTACAGTCGCAAAACGATTGGCCATGTCCACCCGAATCTGCGGGGGATGGAGCTGCGCTTTAGCCCGCCAGATGAGCTCGAATCGGTTGATGTGCTGTTCGCAGCGACGCCCCACGGCGTTTCAATGGACCGGATCGACCAGTTCCGCGACGTTGCGGACACGGTGGTAGATCTGAGCGCTGATTTCCGGCTGCACACCGAAGAACAGTACGAGGAGTTTTACGACGGCCACAGTCGGCCGGAACTGCTCTCCGAGTCGGTGTACGGACTTCCTGAACTGACGCGTGAAGCGCTTCCCGGTGCGTCACTGATCGCGTCGGGTGGGTGTAATGCGACGGCCACGATCTTGGGGTTGAAGCCGCTCGTTGATGCCGGCATTCTCGGCAACGACGAACGGATTGTTGTCGACGTGAAAGTCGGCTCCTCAGAGGGCGGTGCCGGTGGTGGGGAAAGCTCATCACACCCCGAGCGGTCGGGTGTTGTCAGGCCGTACGCGCCGACCGGTCACCGTCACGAGGCCGAGATCGAGCAGTTTGTCGGTCCGGTCAGCTTCACCGTTCACGCGGTGGAGATGGTGCGCGGTGCAAGCGCAACCTGTCACGTCTTCCCCGACGATCCAGTAACGACGGGCGATCTCTGGGGTGCGTTCCGCGAGGCGTACGACGACGAGCCGTTCGTCCGGCTCGTATCCGGGGGCGGTGGGGTCTACCGCTATCCGGAGCCAAAGGCCCTCGCCGGCACGAATATTGCGGAGGTTGGCTTCGAGCTCGATCCGTCGAACGGCCGGATCGTGGTGTTCTCCGCGATCGATAACATGATGAAGGGATCGGCCGGGCAGGCGATCCACGCGACGAATATCGCGCTCGGCTTCGACGAGACTGCAGGATTACAGTTCCAGGGGCTCCACCCCGTGGGGGCACCATGACGGTTGTCGTGAAAATCGGCGGCGCGCGCGCGGTCGATCCCGCAGGCGCGCTCTCTGATATCGCAGGTCTCAGCGAAGACGGCACCGATGTGGTCGTCGTTCACGGCGGCTCAACCGCGGTTGATGATACGCTCGAATCGCTCGGGGAGAACCCAGAATACGTCGAAACGCCATCCGGTGTCGTCGGCCGCTTCACCGACGAGCGGACGATGGAGGTGTTTTCGATGGTGCTTCCCGGCAAGCTCAACACGTCGCTAGTGACACAGCTCACCGACGCCGGGGTTGATGCGGTTGGGCTCTCGGGCGTCGATGGTGGATTACTGACTGGACCGCGAAAGTCAGCGGTTCGCGTGCTCGAAGACGGGAAGAAGAAGATCCGCCGTGGTGATCACTCTGGCCGGATCGACTCGGTCAACGACACGCTGCTCACCACGCTGCTTGAGGATGGCTACACGCCGGTGGTGACCGTCCCGATGCTCGCGGATGACGGTGTGGCGGTCAACGCCGACGCCGACCGGGCGGCTGCAGCGATCGCTGGCGCGCTCGGTGGTGAGCTCATCTTGCTCACTGATGTGCCCGGCGTCCTTGCGGACCTCGACGATACGTCCTCGGTGATTGAGACGGTCGAAACGCCAGCCGGCTACGAACGACTCGCCGAAGCCGCCGAGGGGTTCATGACCCGGAAAGTGATGGCCGCGACCGAGGCGCTGGATGGCGGCGCTCGCAGTGCGACGATTTCGAGTGCGAACAGTGACGCGCCGGTCGGTGATGCGCTAAAGCGTGCGACTGGAACGACGATCTTCCCGGAGGCAGTATGACGGCTGGATTCGTCTTCAACGAGAAGCCGCTGCGGATCGAGAGCGGCGAGGGGCCGTATCTCTACGATGCGAACGGCACGGAGTATCTCGACGCTGGCGCAAGCTATGCCGTCACGCCGATCGGTCACAGCCATCCGGCGGTTGTCGATGCGGTGACCGAGCAGGCACAGTCGCTCACCTACGTGCAGGGATCGTATCCCATGGACGTTCGGGATCGGCTGTACGCCCAGCTATCGGCGCTTGCACCCGGCGATATCTCGAAGGTGTGGCTCTGCAATTCGGGCACGGAGGCCAACGAGGCCGCCATCAAATTCGCCCGGAGCGCAACCGGCCGCTCGAAGATCATCGCTGCCCAGCGGAGTTTCCACGGGCGGACGCTCGGTGCGCTCGCCGCAACGTGGAAACAGAAGTATAAACAGTCGTTCGAACCGCTGGCCGGAGACTTCGAGTTCGTCCCATATGGCGACGAAGCGGCGCTTGAAGCCGCGATCGACGAGGAGACTGCGGCCGTGTTGCTCGAACCCGTGCAGGGTGAAGGCGGCATCAACCCAGCGCCGGACGGCTACCTCGAACGCGCACGCGAGCTAACGACTGATACCGGCGCGGCACTCGTCCTTGATGAAATCCAGACGGGGCTCGGTCGCACCGGATCGATCTGGGCGACCGAGCAGGCCGGTGTCGTCCCGGACATCCTCACCACGGCGAAAGGGCTCGCCAGTGGGTTCCCAATGGGGGCAACCCTCTGTCGGGAGTGGATTGCGGATGCCTCAGGCAATCACGGCTCGACGTTCAGCGGAACGCCCGTGGTTTGTGCAGCTGCAAGCGCCACGATTGACGTTCTGACCGATCAGTCGCTTGATGACCATGCAGCCGAGGTCGGCACGACGCTCCAGGAGGGGTTGGTCGACGCGATCGGCGATGACGTGCGCGACGTTCGTGGCCAGGGGCTCATGATCGGGATCGAGGTAAAGCGCGGCGCGAATCGGTTGCTGCCGACGCTCGCACTCGAAGAGGGTGTGCTTGCGCTCCCGGCCGGTCGGTCGGTGGTGCGGTTGCTCCCGCCGCTGGTCATCGAGAAACACCACGCAGAGCGGATCACAGAGGCCATCACGGCGGTGATCAGATGAACCAGCACGCCGACGCCGCGAGGAAAACCACACCCCGCGAGCTGTTGCAATCGATCGTTTCGATCCCCTCGGTGAGTGGGGAGGAACACGACTGTGCACAGCGCCTGTGTGAGTTTTTCGCCGAGCACGATCGGGAGGCCTGGATCGACGATGTTGGCAACGTTCGCGCACCGGCCGACGACAGCGTGCTGCTCACCTCTCACATTGACACGGTGCCCGGCGAGATCCCGGTCAGAATCGAGCCGGCCGCCGAGGAAGAGCTGCCTGCCCTGTGGGGCCGGGGGAGCGTCGACGCGAAGGGACCGCTCGTCGCGATGGCCGTCGCGGCCGTTTCGACCGGCATGAGTTTTGTTGGCGTTGTCGGCGAAGAGGTGGACTCGCGGGGAGCGCGTCATCTGATTGCAGATCGTGCGGAGCCCGGCGCCGTGATCAACGGCGAGCCAAGCGGCTGGGACGGCGTGACGCTTGGCTACCGTGGGCTGCTCGCGGGCACATACGTGGCCACCAGCGAATCTGGCCACACCTCACGGCCCGAGAACAACGCCATCCAGGACGCAATGGACTGGTATCAGGCCGTTGGCGACGCGTTAGCGCCCGATGAGTGGACGCCCGTCTTCGAGCGCGTCACAACCAAGCCGATCACAGTTGAGGGCGGCACCACCGACGATGGGCTCTCCGTTGAGGCGACGATGGACGTGCAGTTTCGAGTGCCACCCGAACAGACGACCGAAGCGATTCGCGAGCTCGCCGACGCACAGCTCAACGGCGGAACCATCCACTGGTACGACGACGTGCCACCCGTGATGACCAATCCACGGACGCCAGTCGCGCGCGCGTTCCGGGTTGCCATTCGCGAGCAGGGTGGTGAGCCACGACTCCTTCGGAAAACCGGGACGAGCGACATGAATCTGTTCGCCGACGCCTGGGACTGTCCGATGGTCACCTACGGCCCCGGCGACTCCGAACTGGATCATACGCCGACTGAACACCTCCCACTGGAATCGTTCGACAACGCAATTGCAGTGCTCGAATCCGTCTGCACTGCGCTCACAAGCGACTGAAATGACATCACCAGACCACTTCCTCCACATCGACGACCGCACGCCAACCGCGCTCACCGAGCTGCTCGACCGGGCGGCCGCGGTGAAAGCGTCAACTCCGTCGACGGCGCTCGCGAACCGAACGCTGGCCATGCTGTTCGAAAAGGAGAGCACGCGAACGCGACTCTCGTTCGAGACCGGCATGACTCAGCTCGGCGGGCACGCCATCTTCGTCAGTCCGGACGACACACAGCTCGGTCGCGGCGAGCCACTCAAAGACACGGCTCGGACGGTCAGTCGCTACGTTGATGCGATCATGGTTCGCGTCTTCGACCACGAGGACGCGCGAACGATCGCCGAACACGCGACCGTTCCCGTGATCAACGGGCTCACGGACGTTTCGCATCCCTGTCAGACGCTCGCCGATCTCCTCACGATTCGCGAGACGTTCGGCTCGCTTGATGTCACCGCAGCGTGGGTTGGCGACGGAAACAACGTCGCCCAGTCGTTCGTGCTGGGCTGTGCGATGGTTGGCATTGACTGCACGGTGGCCACACCCCACGAATACGGGATTGATTCGGCAGTCCTCGATCGGACGGCCGCGTTTGAGGGGACGATTACCACCACCACAACCCCGACCGAGGCCGTCGCAACCGCTGACGTCGTCGCGACGGACGTGTGGGTGAGCATGGGTGAGGAAGCCCAGCGCGAACAGAAGCTCGAAGCGTTCGATGGTTTTCAGGTGAACGACACGCTGCTCGATGACCAGCGCGTGCTTCACTGTTTGCCCGCCCATCGCGGCGAGGAGATCACCAACGACGTGCTCGAAAGCGCGCGCGCGCTCGTCTTCGAGCAGGCTGAAAACCGCCTGCACGCACAGAACGCGCTGTTGACCGCGGTGATCGACTAGGGAATGTCCAGCACGTAGATGTAGCCACGCGCATCGATCCGGTCATCAAAATAGGTGCTGTGTCGGCGAAAGCCCATCCGTTCGTAAAAGTCGATGGCTCGCTGGTTGCCGGCGAGGACGCCGAGTCGAATTCGGTGTCCGTTTCGTCGTTCTACTGCCCGCTTGATCCGCGTGAGCAGCTGGGTTCCAATCCCACGCCGCCAGTGATCTGGATCGACATACAACCAGCTCAAGCCGTACACACCGGTGGCGTCGCTCACCGGAGCGACCACCGAAAATCCGGCCACGCCAGTCATCGTCACCGCCACGATGAATCGGGAGCGCTCGGCCACTACTTTCTTGTGGATCGTCCGACGGTCGTATTCGGATTCGAAAAACGACGCACCGCGGTCCCCGCCGAGCAGTGGAGCGTGTGCGGCCCGCCATGAGCGACGCGCTACCGCCCGGATGGCAGGAACATCGTGTGTCGTTGCCGGTCGGATCGTTACCATCGATCACACACCACCACGGCGAGCAGGAAAACGCCAACGGAGCCGAATGGAAAGCTATTTTGATCGCGCGAGTTACTCGCTATCTGAGTAACTAATGAGCATCCTCGTAACTGGCGGCGACGGGTATATTGGGTGGCCAACTGGGCTTCGTATTGCGACACAGACTGATGAGCGGGTCGTGTTGGTGGATAACTTTGCCCGTCGTGAGTGGGTGGAATCGGTTGGCTCGACGAGTGCTCAGCCCATTGTGAGCATTGACGAGCGATTGGCGGCCACACGAGAGGTTCACGGCGTTGAGAATCTCTCGTTCGTCGAAGGCGATCTGACAGAGCGGTCGTTCGTCGACGAGTTGCTCGCGGTTCACGAGCCCGCCACCGTCGTTCACACGGCTGCACAGCCCTCTGCGCCGTACTCACAGCTCAATGGCGAGCGTGCGAACTACACGCAGCACAACAATATGCAGGCGACGCGGAATCTCGTCTGGGGGCTCCACGAAGCGGGGCTCTCGGAGACGCATTTCATCGAGACCACGACCACCGGCGTCTACGGCGCGCCGGAGTTTCCGATCCCCGAAGGCGGGGCCGTGATGGAACACGAAGGCAATCGCGATTCGGTTCCGTTTCCGGCGATGGCGGGGTCATGGTATCATCTGACGAAAAGTCACGACGCGGCGAATCTCCGCCTTGCGAACACGCAGTTTGGGCTGCCGATCAGTGATGTTCGAACAGCGATCACCTACGGCACCGAAACGACCGAAACGAGTGCGGATGAGCGGCTCCGGACGCGATTCGACTTCGATTACTACTTCGGCGTCGTGGCACACCGCTTTTGCGCCCAGGCGATCGCTGGCTATCCGCTGACGGTGTACGGCAAGGGCGAGCAGCGAAAGCCGTTTGTGAGCCTTGAGGATGCTGTCGAAGGCCTTACTCGGCTCGCGCTTGACGATTCCGACACCCGGCCGGACGAGCACGTGGTGTACAATCAGACAACTCGGCCGATCAGCATCGTCGAGATGGCCGATACGATCGCGAACGTGGCCGGCGAGTTCGATCTCGACGTGGACGTTACCCATGTGGAGAATCCACGACAGGAGGACGAAACCCACCAGATGGAGATCGAAAACGACCGCTACATGTCGCTCATCGGCGAACAGCGCCAGTCGTTCGAGAGTGGTGTCCGCGATATCGTCGCAACGCTCATCGAGCACCGCGAAACGATCGTCGGACACGAGGATCGGTTCCTGCCGGACGTTCTCGAAGAATGAACGTTCTGGTTACTGGGGGGTGTGGATATATCGGGAGCGTCCTGATCGACCAGCTCCGCACAGCGCCCGACGTCGATCAAATCGTCGTGCTCGACGACTGTTCGTCGGGTTCTCCGCGAGCATTGCTCGATTCGCTCGACTCGTCAGTGTCGTTCGTTCGCGGTGACGTTCGCGACCGTACGGCGGTCGATCGTGCGGTCGAGGGCTGTGAGACGGTGATCCATCTGGCCGCCGTGACCGGTGCTGAACGCTCGAACGATCGGCGTGAACACACCCTGTCGATCAATCGCGACGGCACCGAGACAGTCCTTGCAGCCAGTGGAGCCCACTCCGTGTCGTCGTTTGTGCTCGCATCATCGTGTAACGTGTATGGCGCCATCGAGGGAGCAGTTGATGAGCGAACGACGCCAAACCCACTGAATCCCTACGCGGAATCGAAGCTCGAAGGCGAATCGTTGCTGGTTGAAGCCGGCGACACCCATGGTTTCGAGACGACAGCACTCCGGCTAGCCACTAATTACGGACTCGCACCGGGCATCCGGTTCAATCTCGTCGTCAATCGGTTCGTGTTTCAAGCGTTGACCGGGAGCCCGATCACCGTTTACGGCGACGGGACGAACTGGCGGCCATTCATTCACGTTGAGGATGCTGCCCGTGCGTACGCCCACGCCGCGATCAATCCTGAGAACTGGGATCAGCCAGTCTACAACGTTGGCGATCCAGACGAGAACTACCAGATCAAAGAGATCGCATCGCTCGTTGAGTCCGCTATCGGTGGCTGTAACGTGACGTATCTCGAAGACAAACAGCCGGGGCCATCGTACAACGTTCGCTTCGATCAGCTCCAGTCAACGGGCTTTGCGCCGAAACGAACGCTTCGTGACGGCATTGCAGAGCTCGCCGCGGCGTTTCGAGCATCACCCAGAAACCCCACAACTCCCACTACCGTATGAGTTCATCCCCAAAAATCGCTGTGACCGGCGCGGCTGGCTACATTGGCAGCTGCGTCATCGATCAGCTACAGACGAGTCATCCCGAGTACGAACTGACTGCAATCGACAACTTCTATCGCGGGACCGTTCGACAGATCGGCGACTGTTCGGTCGAACACGTCGACATTCGACAGTCTGATTCACTCGCCCGCGCGCTTGATGGCGCAGCTGTCGTCATCCATCTTGCAGCCATCAGCGGCGTTGAAGACTGCGATGAAGATCCCGAACGGAGTTTCAGCGTCAACGTTCAGGCCACCAACGCCATCGCACGGTGGTGTCAGGAACACGGCGCAGCGCTTGCGTTTCCGTTCTCGATGGCCGTTCTCGGTGATCCAGCCACGTTTCCGATAACCAGCGATGCGCCACGAACACCGTTGAACTGGTATGGCAAATCGAAAGTCCTGGGTGAACGCGCCGTCGCAACCTTCGCTGCGGGTGCGTTTCCCGCCCATCTGTTCATGATCTCCAACGTGTATGGCACACACCAGCTCCCCGATCGGACGGTCTCGAAATCGGTCGTGCTCAACTTTTTCGTTGAGCGAGCACTCGCTGGAGAGCCACTGACAGTGTACGAACCGGGAACGCAGGCGCGAAACTACGTCCACGTCAGCGACATCGCACGGCTCTACGTTCGCAGCACCGAGCAACTGCTCAAAGCGCAAGTAGCCGGTGAGACTGGCGCAACGCGGTTTGCCGTGGGTTCTGGTGAAGATCCATCCGTCATGGAAATCGCAGAGCTCGTTCAGACGGTTGCAGCCGACCAGCTCGGTCACGACGTACCGATCGAACTCGTCGAAAATCCACGTAGTGCGGAGACGCTCACCGACACGTTCACCGTAGATGAGAGAAAAGTGATAGAAGGGCTCGGATGGGAACCACAGCACAGTTTGCGCGAGTCCGTTGTCGCCGCATTCGATCGCTGAGTTTCTTGCTGGAGTGGCTTCATAGGTGCTTCGTAACTACTAAGCCCTGTTCTCATAATGAAGTACGTAGTATGTACACGTATGACTGGCCATTCCGGCTACGGAATGGGGCGCGGGTGGATGTAAGATGAGTGATGATAGGCGAACGACGACTCGTCGATCGTTGTTGGCGGCGACTTCGGCCACGTTGTTGACGGCGACAGCGGGGTGTCTCGGTGATTCGGAGAACGTTGCACGCGCACCGGGTCCGTCGGGGGAAGAGACGTACGTTCCATCGACGCTTGACGTTGGCTCTAGCGGCGGTCCACCGCCACAGTCGGGATGGACGCGGACGGCTCGACGACATGGAAATGGGACCTCGACGGCCACCACACAGCAGCCCACGGAGACTGGTACAGGGACCGCCGCCCCCGAATCGACGGCAACACCGACGGCGTCACCGTCGCCGGAGTCTGAGACGGCGAGTGCGACGCCGACGGACACCACCACGGAGACGGCCACGGAGACGCCACAGCCCCCGTCTGATTTTTCACATCCGTATCTTGGGCCGGGTTCGGGGACGGCTGCGCTTGGTGTCGACCGGTCGGGATATCCAGTGATGGGGGCTCCAGAGGCGCCGGTGGAGATCCTCTACTGGAGCGATTATCTCTGCACGTTCTGTTCGACGTTCGCGTTGCGGACCCATCCGAAGTTGATCGAGCAGTACGTCGCTTCCGGGGCGGTCAGATTCGTTTTCCTGCCGTTTCCGTTCAAGGGTGACAACTCCAAGCCGGCGGCCATGTTGGCAGGTGCGATCTGGCAGACGGTGAAAGGGCGATCGCCAGCACAGTTCTGGCAGTGGCATCATCGGGTGTTCGAACACCAACGAAAGCCCGGCAGTGGCTGGGCATCGATCGAGAAGCTTTCTTCACACGCCAAAGCGGTCGGCATCAACATGCAGCGCGTCCAGCGCCATTACAATCGCAACACGCAGTCGCTCTGGAACGACATCAAGGCCGCAAAAGCGGCCGCTCGCAAAAAATGGCATCCACCGGGAACGCCGATATTCTACGTGTACAATCGGGAGACGAATGCGTCGACGAAGGTGACGGGGACGGTCCCGATATCCAACTATAAGGCTGCGATCGCTGAGGTGCAGTGAGCACTTCTCATCGACGTGGTGAAGGCGCTTGCCCTCCGAGAGCGCATATGCGCCAGTTCATCGTGCTCGCTCACGAGGCGCCGACGTCGCCCTCATTTTCGCTTGCGGATCTCGCGGGCGGTGCCGGTCGGCTTGATCTCGTTTGTCGGTGTTGTAACGCCGCGTTGTTTCGCTCGCATGGGATTCGGTCGGACGTTCGCATTGAGATCGTGCTTTCTGACGAGTTGACGATTCGGTTTGATGGCAGCGAGCTTCGCGGGTTGCATCCAGACGAACGCTCTACGGCGGCCCGGATTCGAAGCACGCTTGAAGCTCGCGACCGCGCCATCGGTGCGATTCCGGCCACGCCATCGCCCGGGATATCGCTGTTCAAGCGCGACACTGAGGCAACCCTGCGGTCGGCGGCTGAGAATGGGTCGATCGTCGAGTTGCACGAGGATGGCGACCCGTTTCCGTCGGCTTCCGTGCCCGACGATCCGGTGTTTGTTCTCTCCGATCATCAGGATTTCACCACGGCGGAAGCGGAACTGTTGGCTGATCTTTCGAGCGTTCGGGTTTCGCTTGGTCCCGAGCGATTGCATGCTGATCACTCGATCACGATCGCGCACAACTATCTGGATACCGACGGCTTTACGCGATACTGAGCCATCACGTCAGTCGAACCCGCAACCGTTAACAGGTTCGTCCCCGCAGTAGGAACTGCGGGCCGGTGGGGTAGCTTGGCATCCTTCGGCCTTCGGGTGGCCGTAACCGCAGTTCGAATCTGCGCCGGCCCATTATACCTCACAACCTTTTTTCCGTTCGGGTGCACTTCGTGCACCACTCACGCAAAAAACGTTGATGAAAAAAGGCCGCGAGCTTCGCTCGCGGTGGGTTATTGTAGTCATATCCGGTTGGAAACGGTGGTTACGCTCATACCAGCGCCGCTGGCTGATCTGGGGATTTCCGGGACGATCATTGGTTCATCCAACAGTCATATACCACAGACCCTCCGGGGGTATTGGGGGGATCTGTGGTCAAACTGGCTCGGCAGTACTAGGTAGAAGGGCTGTATACCGCTGATTGACTACCGTTACAGAACCACCTTAGTAGGATTGAAGCAGGTCAACGGTCGGAACTGCCAGTGATTTGTTGGTCCACAACATGTAGAATATCCACCCAGCCGAATTAATGGGAGCACCAGCAGTATCTCGTGACGGCTCGCGCTTCACCGGATTACATCAGGCCGGCTTCCAGACTCCCCCTGGGAACTTCATCAGAACAACACGCTGTCGGCTCAGTAACAACACAACTGCACACTTGCCATTTAGAGCGGAGGGCTGGCACAGTACACTGAAAGCCATTCAGGGAGGTATGGGTGTCCTCAAGGCGGAAGGTGTCGATCGTAGACGTTTTTCCTGTGGCCAACAGCCTCAACGATCAGCCGATCGTGTTCTCTATCCCAGGTAATGATCGCCCGATATTCACCCGCCCGGAGTTTGTACTACGGATATCCCGTTATCCAGCCGGTGTGCAGTCCAGTTTTGTGCTTCCTCCAGTTTCGAGAGTATTCGTTCCTGATTCTCGGCTTCAAGTCCTTCGAGGAGGTCGATTGCCTTCGTGGTCCATTCGATATCAGTCATCTCGTCTCATCGTTCAACCGATCCCGGAGGTCATCGTGTGAAACCGTTTCGCCGCGTTCGCGCTGTTCTCTGCTCTCTAACAGGTGTTCGAGTGCTTCCTCGGAGAGTGTTGTCGGTGGATTGACCGCATCCCGGAGTGCATCTCGTATGAACTCTGACTTGTTCGTATAGCCCCGTTTCTCCCATGTCTCATCAATCTTGGCTAGCAGGGTGGGTGGGACTCGGACATTGATCTTCTCCATCTCTTCCGACGATCGATCTGTGTCGGCGCTCATATCTCTGTGATACGAGTGTATCACATAAAGAGTTTGTGCGCTATTGCAAACCGGAATTCGTGGACCCTGGGAAACGATCTGATTGATCGCCATCCATCCATCGGAATGCCCAGATCGAGCAGCCAACTGGTGATATCTCGTGGTTTGCTAACTTGATGTCCTGGTGAGGATTCATTAGTAGTTCGCTCACGATCGTCGTGAGCTAGTAACTAGATAGACGTTATTCGACTAGGAATAGCTAGCAATATCCAGCGTACGACTACTGAACGAAAAGACGTTTGCTCACACCTGCTGCTACTACCGAACCGACCGTCATTCGTGCTGAGGTGTGTGTCCTGAATAGATTCCTATCGGAGGGCTGTTGCTCACACCTTAGCTGCCCGTTCTGGGAGTAACGCTCACAACGTTCGTGAGGACGCTATCGACCGCCTCAGCAGTGAGCTGTTCAGCCGTCTGGAGTCGTCTCGCGAGCCAGTCGTCGAATATCACCGCTTTCCCTTGTCCGGTGTGGACGACCTCCGTTCGATCGCCACCAAGGCGATCAAGGAACGACATGACTCGGGCGACCGTCTGGTCGTGAGCCGATCCATACACTTGTTTGAGCTCCTGTTTGATCGTCGTTGAATCCAGTCGCTTTCCTTTTGGGACTGTCGTGGCCAGTCCACCGATCTCCATGGCGATCGACCGCGCTCGTCGCTGGTTGGCCGTTAGTTTTGCCTTGTGGATAATTTCCTCCGGCAATCGAACGATCTGCTCCAGCGGAGTGCGTTGCTCGCGTCCATCGAGCGTCTCGACCTTCCGCGCAACTGCTTCCGTGTGTTTCTCTGAGGCCTCCGTCTGGCGAGCGTTCTCGGTTACGTCCTGTCTGATCTCGGCTTTATCTCGTTCGTTTGCTGCGCGATAAGTTTCGAGCTCATCCTCGAGCTCGGTAACCTGTTCGTGTACCTGCTCGATTGTCTCGTCTTTCTCCGTGATCTCTGCTTCCAAATGGGTGATTCGCTCTCCCTGCTGAGCAATCGTCTCAAGCAACTTTGTCTGCTGATCGCAGAGCTTTGAGACGACTTCGAGTACATCGCTGGTTTCATCAGTGTTAACTATACTCCGTCCGTCGATTTCGTTGGGTTTGAACTTCATTTTCAGTCCAACCCATCCTCGGACGTGTTGATGCACGTCTGGGGAAAACCGGGCAACCGGTTTTGTCCCAGTCGGATGTGTATACCTACCACATCGAATTACCACTATTAGTATGTGATGGATCTCCGATAGAAATGTTAGAGGAGCGTACTGTCGTACTGGTTGGAAGCTGTGGCTGCGCTCATGCCAGAGCCGCTGGGTGCTCTGAGGATTTTTGGACGATTATTGGTTCATCGAACAGTCATGTACCACAGACCCCCCGGGGGTTCAGGGGGTATTGGGGGTCTGTGGTCACACTGCCCAACCTTTTTTCCGGTCGGGTTGCCTCCGGCAACCACTCCCGCAAAAAACGTTGATGAAAAAAGGCCGCTCGCTGCGCTCGCGGTGGGTGATTCTAGCCACACGCGGTTTCAAAAGAATCCGTCGTAGAGGTTATTCGCAGTGCGCTGGGGAGACCAACAGCTGGAGGATCACTGGAAGTTCCTCGGTCGATCGAGCTTCACAGAACGGAACGACAGCTTCTAGCAAACAGCTCGCAGCAGACACAGCCTCGTCTTGTGTCTGCGCACGAGCCGGGTCCTCCGGCCGATCCGGAGAAAACGCCAACAACGTCAGCCTCCAACCTTTTTTAGACTCGGGTTCGCTCCGCTCACCACTCGTCGAAAAAACGTTGATGAAAAAAGGCCGCTCGCTCCGCTCGCGGTGGGTGATTCTAGCCACACGCGGTTTCAAAAGAACCCACCGCGGGGGTTAGTTGCAGTGTGCTGGTGAAACTAGTAGCTCAAGGAGCGCAGGGAGTTCCTCGGTAGATCGTGCGTCGCAGAACTTCACGACCCTATTGAGCAAACAGCTCGCTGCAGACACAGCCTCGTCCTGCGTCTGCGCCCGTGCCGGATCCTCCGGTCGATCCGGAGAAAACGCCAACAACGTCACGTCACCCGATCGCTGTTCGTGCGCACGCAGTCGCGCATCATTGTCGAACCAGGCGGTGTAGATCGTCTCGCCCTGCGAGCGAAACCGAGTAATCCGATCAAGCGACGGAAGCGCATCAGGACCCCCGCCCGAGCGCTCGCTCAGATCAGCAATCGCGAGCACCTCCTCAACCTGACGACTGTGCCGGCACTCGGTTGACTGACAGGGCCGACACCAGCAGTTTTCGGCGATGTCCACAACGTGATGCAACTCAGCAGAGGAAAGCTCCTCGCGAGTATCGATCCCCTCCAGCGTGCTGACCTGCCCATCTATCGTTCGAAAGCTGAACTGTGGAAGACTCACGAGCCAACCCTCCACGACGGACAGCCCGTTGCGTGCGCCCGTTGGCGAGCCACCGGCTGGCCACAGCGAGCACAGCGTGTGGTAGTCATTGACGATACGACAGGATTACAGTACCGCGGTGCATTTCCCTTCATGGGTTTCTGTCCGCATGGGAACCCCAGCGTCGGGTGCTTCTGACACCCGGCGCGATTTGATACGCGCGACCACATTTCGGGCTGGCATTCCCAATTGATTGTGCCAACCCACTGGGTTATAAAGTTTCGTATGTGTTGGATTTCAATGGCGTTGTGTGATCAATCAGAACCGTCTCAATGATCTTCATTCCAGTGGTGACACACTTTTGGCTGTCAATCAGTGCTGAAGATGACTACTATCTAATCAATTCTGATGGACGAGTGATCGTCCGCAGATTCGCTGGAGCGACGCAACTCTTGTTGCAGCACCACCGTAATAGGATTGAACGTTTCAGAGGACGCTCGCAACGATAGCAACGTAGATGAGCGATCCACAGAAAAACACACCGTCACCCGGTCGAATTTCCATCCCCTCCAGTTGCAGCTCCCGACTCGCATCGCTGTCGAGTGAGTTCGAGAATCCGCGGGCTTCCATTGCTTCGACGGTAACTCGAGACCGCTTTGCGACGTTGAATATCATCGGATAGAACGCTTTCATCGAGAGTCTGAGCAAGTACCGGTAATACCGCCACCGGAATCGTCCCGGTGAATCTGGAACGGCACTCCGGAGTCGTAACGCGTTCACGAGTTCGTGATACTCCTGGAACAACACCGGTAACATGCGATATCCATAGGCGATGACAAACGTGAACTGCCGAGGGACTCCGAGACTCAAGAGCCCACGTGCCAACGTTTTCGGGCTCATGCTTGAGAACACTGCGAGACTCGATATCGAGATGATCGTCACCTTGAGCGTGAACGGCAGCAGGGCTTTCATCGCCGCAATCGGATCGCCTGTGAACGCCGTCACAATCGCATAGGATGTGAGACTCGTCACGACGCTGAACGCCATGATGGCGAGTAGATACACGCTTACACGGGACAGAACGGCGAGGACGGAGACAAATACCAACAGTGCGAGTAATACGTCCATCTCGTAGAACATCCACGGAACGAACAGAAACACGACGTACCATAGCAACAACACTCTCGGATCGAGTCGATGGAGGAACGATCCGTCGTTGTCGTAAGCAGTCCGCAGGAGATCGGTCGTGATCGCATCAACTGACGCTATATCCCGTAGAGAATCGAGTGCAGTCATTGATGGCTCGCTCCTGTAGAGGCAGTGGGTCGCTCTGAAGACAGATGACTGACCAGTTCATCGGTTGAGAGAGCGACTGGTGTGCAACCGAGCTCCTTGCTGAGCCGCACCACTTGCGGTGGTTCGAGATTTGCCTCCGCCAGTACGTCTGTCGCGGCGAACACTGTTTTTGGCGGCCCGTCCATGTGGATTTTGCCATCGTCGAGGACGAGTATGCGATTGGCCCACTCAGCAGCCAGCTCAAGATCGTGGGTTGCCATAATGACGGCTTCGACGCGCTCACCAGCTCTGGAGAGTGTTCGACCGATTTCCGTTCGGCTCGCGAGATCAAGACTTCCAGTTGGTTCATCAAGAAGAATGATCGAGGGAGCGGTGGCCACTCCGATCGCAAGTGATGCCCGACGCTGCTGGCCGACACTCAACAACCGACCGTCTCGATCTTCAAGCGCCTCCAGATCAAGAAAAGAGATGACGTCGTCGGTTCGAGCAGCCACATCCTCCTGATCGCGTGACTGCAGATAGTGGGCGATATCTGCCCGGATCGAGTCTTTGACGAACATCGATTCGGGATTCTGTGGCACGTACACCACGTCATCTGCGATCCGCTCGGGGAGCGTCGTGGCAGTGGCTGTGTTGTTGATCAACACTGTCCCTTCCGCGGGCGTTTTGAGACCGGTTAGCAGCTTGAGAATCGTCGATTTCCCCGCACCGTTACTCCCAACCAGTGCGACGCGATCACCCGAATACACCTTCAGATCCAGCGCATCAAGGACCTGTTTGTCTTCGCCACGGAGCGTTGGATACGTGTGCGAAACGGACGAGAATCTGATGAGTGGAGTACTGTTGTCATTCCGAGCTGGTAGATTTTCTCCGGCATCGGCCCCCGTCAGTGGTGATGCGTTCGGGGTGGTCGAATCGAGAACGTTCCTGAACCAGCGAACTCCCTCGTCGAATCCGACCGGCAATTGTTCGTCCGTCTCACCCATCTCTGCAGCCGTCCGGGTGATCTGTGGTGGTTGGATATCGTTTCTGCGGAGCGCTTCAAGCCGATTGAGTGCTTCCTCGACGGGCGCTTTCCACGCTACCCGGCCATCCTCGACGAGCACCACGCTGTCACAGTATTCCGCGATGTACTCCGTCTGGTGTTCAATCGTAACGATGGTCATGCCCTGTTCGTGGTTGAGGGCAGCGAGATGATCGTAGGTCTCACCAGCGTGGACCGGATCCAACTGCGCAGCCGGCTCGTCAACCACGAGAATGGCTGGTTCTAGCGTCAACACGGCGGCCAGTGCAACGAGATGCTTTTGTCCTCCAGAGAGCTCCCAGAGAAACCGGTCTTCGATCCCATCGAGATTGAGCAGGGATAGCGCCCGAGCAGCTCGCTCGCGGTAATCATCGTGTCCGTGATTGATTGGTCCGAAGGCCACTTCGTCGGAGACCGTTGGACTGACAAGCTGATTGTCGAACTCCTGGAACACGTAGCCCACGTGCTCGGAGAGCTGGGAAACCGTCGCGTCGGCGGTATCGATCCCCCCAACGGTGACACGCCCGCCAAATGAGCCGTCGTAGAAATGCGGAATGAGACCGTTGAACGACTTACAGAGCGTCGTTTTCCCGGATCCATTTTTCCCGATCACTGCGACAAACTCACCAGCATCGATCTCAACACTCGCTCCGTCCAGGACGTATTCGTCACTGCCTGGATACCGAACGGAGAGATTGTCGACGGATATGTTGGCGTCGTTTTGGGTGTTCATTGGTGGTGCTCAGGCGTCCTGACGGCTGGCGCGATACCAGACGACTATAGCGACGATGGTGGTGACGAGTATCGGAACGGCGATGAAATTCTGACCGTACAGATCGAGAAACTCCGGGCGAAAGACCACGTTGATGAAGCTCCCGGTTTCACTGGCCGCTTCGGCTCCAAAGGCGATCGGAAACGCCAACAGGATGAGCGCCAACTTTTTTATACTAAAACCTCGCCAGATCAATGCCCCACGCTCTCCTTCGTATGGTTCCATTCCGAGTAACGGTTCGACCTTCCCGTGGAGCTTTGGATACAGGTACAGTGCGGGAATAACGCCGAAGACAATGCCGGTGATGAGCATCTGGGTGGCAAAATCAACCACCTCAAGGATGACGATGCTCTCTGGCAGTCCTGGAACGGCTTCTAGTTCTTCGACCCCAATCCAGATTTTTCCCATGTCGATGAACATCGCGAAAAACTCCTCAATCGCCTCGGCGAGAAAGACAACGAGTGCCAACTGTGTTCGGTTCTCTGGGTCCTGCAGCAGTGTTGTGGCGAAGTAGTACGCGGCTGTGATGAGCAACAGCCCTTCGATTGCTCCCAGTCCGTTAAACTCTCCGAGGAGTATCTCGCCGAAGACGATTTCCCCAACCGGAACGGCAAGCGCCGCCCACACTGTCCGGAAGAGCAGCACCAATACGATGGGGATAAATAGGAACTCGCCGACGCCGAGTTCGAGTGGTCCAACCGTGAACTCGGGGAGTATCTCTGTAAACGCATTTTGCAGTCCTGATAGGGACATGATCAGAATGAACACCATCATGTCCTGTCGATCGAATGAAACTCCCCTGAATCCGGACCACGTTGCTGTAGCCATCTACGTCGGGTGATTCAGATGTGACCTACTAGAGGATTTATATGAGATGTATATCTCCCACGAGCGTCGTATGGACGCATATTTATAGCAAATATTCATAATTATATGAAATATCATTCAATACATATCATAGGAGTGATTAACAGGACCACTATCGGACGATTGGCTGATGGAACCAGGCACTCTCCGTCAGTCCTCATTCGAGTCGAAACTCATTGACGGCCGGTCGCACATTCCGGGTGTTCCCGACCCCGGTGACTACGTCGTCATTGATGTCACTCACTTTTCGACGACGGTCACCGAATTGCTGGCCAACGGCGCAGAATACGTACACATTACTGACGAGCGTGGCGACGAGTTCGCGTATCAGGCTCGCCATCCAGAGGCACTTATCGGCGGTGGAAAGACCGAAGCGTACGAGCCGGCAGACGGATACGATTTTTTCAATTCGCCGAGCTACGTACAGGATCTTCCGGTCTCCAATCGGCCAGTGAGCATGACCTCGAAGAACGGCGGCACTGCCGTCGCACGGTTGCGACGCCGGGGCGGTGACGACGTTTCCGTCTTCGTCGGCGGATACACGAACGCGCAGGCAGTTGCCGAGCAGCTCCGCGACCGTGATCGACCGACGTTCCTAGTTAGCTGTGGTTCGAGTGGCCATCAGACGATGGACGATCTACTCGGGGCCGTGGTGATCGATCGATTTCTCAACGACGAACCATTGTCGGCAGTCCAGCGAGAGCACTTTGCGTCATTGCTGGTGACGAGCAAGGGACCTGGGTACGCTGAGAAACACGAGACACGCCAGCGTGACCTGCACGAGTTTGCGACCGACATCAACCGGCGAGATGTCGTTCCGGTCCTTCGAGATGACCGCCTCATCGATGCAACGGACTACAATGAGGATGAGTACTGAGCATCCTCGCTTTGGCGCGTCACTCGATGTCCGATTCGAGGAGTCAATAGCGGAATTCGCCTCGTTTCTTGAGCATCATGGATTGAACCATATCGAGGTGCGCCAGGGGTATGTTGATGTTCAGGATGGGGATGTGCTGGACTCCCTTGAGAGCGTGTTGACGTCCCGTGATTTTTCAGTGACGTTTCACGCGCCTCACATCGACTGTGCGATGGGAAATCGCAATGAGAGGCTCCGAACGGCCGCAGTGGCGGGGGTCAAACACACGCTCGATATGGCCGCGGCGGTGGATGCTGGTGGCGTGGTGGTTCACGGTGGGGGGTCTCGTGTCCGGTATCCTGCACACGTGCAGGCACGCAGCCGAGAGCAGGCGCTCAAATCGATCGAGGAGTGCACGCGGTATGCGGCCGACGTTGGTGTTCCGCTCTGTCTGGAGAATAGCCGGGACAAGCCATCCGAACGGCGTCACACGGCGACACCGGATCGGCTGGCTGCGTTTCTTGCAGACCTCGACAGTGAGTCGGAGTATCTGCGATTGACGCTTGATGTCGGCCATGCCAAAGCCAGCGGGGTTCCCTACGAACGCTTCGTCGATCGGTTCGGTGATCGGATCCACGTTCTCCATCTTCACGACAACGACGGGACGGCCGACGATCACGAGCCACTTCGAAGATTCAGGGAGATCGCAGCCGACGTGGGCGCTCCGTACAACGTTCTAGAGATGAAATCCCTTACAAATATTGCTGCGTGCGTGGAGTAGGCACCGATATCGTGTCAGTTGGTACCGGTGGGCTCTGTTGGGAAACGAATAGTATCCTGTGTTCC
The DNA here is from genome assembly GCA_025041195.1 of Halobacteriales archaeon YIM A00013. Lineage (GTDB taxonomy): Archaea > Halobacteriota > Halobacteria > Halobacteriales > Haloarculaceae > Halocatena. The sequence goes on along the minus strand of JAKCFM010000001.1, from coordinate 1,986,234 downwards.
GACGTGTCAGACATGCAATTTTCCGAGACGGTTCGCATGGAGTCACTGCCGACGACGGAAATCGAGCGAGCGCTTGCCGATGGGAATCGAACCGCCATCGTTGGGGTGGGATCAATCGAACAGCACGGCCCACAGTTGCCCCTCTCGATGGATGCCAGCTACGGCGACGAACTCTCCAGACGAATTGCGGTAGAACTCGGCGACGCACTCGCTGCGCCGGTGATCCGTCCGGGCTGTTCGGGCCATCACATGGATTTTCCCGGGACGATCTCAATCCCACCAAAGACGCTGATGGCAACGATCGAGGGCTACTGTCGCTCGCTTGATGAACATGGATTCGATGAGATCGCGCTCGTCCCAACGCATGGCGGGAACTTCGCCCCGATACAAACCGTTGTGCCGGAGCTCTCACGATCGATCGACGCGAGCATACTTCCGATCGCCGATATCGATGCCCACATGGAGATCCTCTGCGATGCATTCAGCGCGGCAGGAATCGAGTACGAGCAGACCATTCTCCACGCGGGGGCCATCGAAACTGCGATCATGCTCGCAATCGATGCTGGACTGGTCGATACGGACGCGTTCGAGGCCGGCCACGAGGGCGACGTTCCTGTGAGTACACTCCTCAGCGACGGAATGGCTGCAATCACCGAAAACGGCGTGCTCGGCGATCCACACCCGGCAACAGCAGACGCTGGTGAACTGCTGCTGGATCGCGTTACCGAAGAGTATGCGGCGGTGATCGAGGAGCGAAGCGGGAATTGATACTGAATCAATACCACGAAGTGGGATTTCTACTCATTCGGGAAGTACATCTCTGAATTGGTCGTTTTGTCCCGTACTTGTATCCGATACATCGAAGACGCTAATATTGTCAAACACCCGCTCGAAGAACGATTCCAATCGTCGACGATTTTCCTGGCCAATCGATGTCTGTTCGAACCAAATATCGGTTGTTGTGCTAATATATATGGTAAATCTGTATGAAGCGTCTCCAGAGTCCAATGGGATGGCCCAGGGGACGATCATAATTCCAATAGGATCGAAGGGGGCCTGGCTCTCAAAGACTTCAGAATAGCGAGCGACCTTCACTTTTTGTGTCAGTTCGATCGACCCATCCCTCATAGCCACGGAGTGAGACGTATGACTGCTCCCGAATGGATTCAATATCTCCGATGCAATGGACGCCATCTGTAGCACTATCGAATGATCCAAAGGGGATATCGGCTGCCGTTACCCCGTGTTTGTCAACAACTGTGCGCCGCTCTACCGATACTGGATAGACGCCAGAATCTCCATCCGTTGGATATGTTGCCTCAATCGGACCATCAGTTGAATATGTCAGAATAGGATATTCTATCTCGGTAGGTCGAATGAAGCCTTCACAGGCATCGAACAATCGCTCTGCAACCGTCGCATACCGCTGAATCTGCTCCGAAATCCGCGTTATCTTTCCAGGAACAGTAAGGATCCAGCTGCCACCACGCTCGTCGTAACAGGCGACAAATGACTCATTCGCTCTATTCATTTTATTGATCATTTGTGATTACGGAGTATGAATTGAGGTGGTAGCCACAATTCCGGTCTGTATGGTGGCTGTCGAGCGCTGGAACGCACTTGTTGAAGCTGTACCTCCATGAGGGAGCGAAGTCGTTCACACAAGTTTTGTCATTATAACAGTCTTTCACAATTATTCCAAAATAACTTTATATGCAATCGGGAAGGCATAGCAACACGAGGGTCGAGCTGCGCCATGCGGGCGTTGCGCGTTCGTGTTGAATGCGCCGGGTGGTAGGATCACCCGACGCTGGGCTCTCAAACGGATGATCACCCATGCAATGGGAGAACACAGACGTACGTAATTGTACCGGCTCACTAAACCACTACAGTCACAGCTGTGTCGTCTGTCGACGACAGCTCCGCGGCCATCGCGATCATCATCTTGGCTGTCCACTGTGGGGGCGACGATGACACTCCCCCTATTTCTGTTCAGGGACGAGGATCGTAACTGCGTGAACCTTTCAACGGTTGACTCTCGGAGTGAGCTCTCCGAAGCTGAGCTCTATCACGTGGTGGATATCGGCCAGGGAACGTGGTGCCGTCCATGCCAGTCGACGGGCTGTCCGCACGCAACGCGAATCGAGCAGATACTCACGATGGCGGATCTTGCGAGCGAACGGACGAGCTACGAACATCTCCCTGGCATCGAGCGGATCACGCGCTATCACGCCACCGGAGAAACCGTTGTGGCAGCGACGTTCGATACCGGCGCAAAAGTTAGATACCACGAAACGAGAGCGGGCGAAATCCATCAGCTCACCTTCTCAGCTTCGGATCCGAAATCACCGCTCGAACGAATCGACCGTCCTGGCTGTGCGAGTGCGGCGGATGGACTGATCGAACTGCTCGATTCCTATGGGCGCTATCGCAGTCTCGGCTGTCCGACCGGCCTTGCGGAGCACCACCCTGCCGTCGCGCGGATAACGACCGAGTAGAACTGGTTGCGGTGCGAGGTAACAACGGCCGCGCCGTCAGTCGCGCGCTTCGAGCAGCTCGATCTCGTCATCTCCCGCTGGCACCGCACAGATGAACGCGCCTTCGGTATCGCCCTCGTTTCGATACCAGTGGACTGTGCCGGCGGGAATGAACAGCGAATCACCCTTGCTGACGACATACTCCTCGTCATCAATGCCGACGACGTACTCGCCAGCCAGCACGTACTGTTCATGCTCGATTTCGTTGGTGTGCTCGGGAACAGTCGCACCCGGATCGAGCGTAAACCGCCGGATCGCGAGATTCGGGGCGTCCTGGGCATCGCCGATGAGCACGCCCTTTTCCATCCCATCTGCGGCGCCAACCGTTTCGTACGCTATCTCAGCTGCGCGTCGAACCACTGGTGAGCGATCGCTCATACGTATTCGATGTGGCCGCAATACTAAGGGCTCGTGGGTGCGCCCACCATTAAGCCGATCGTCGCTGATGGTTGGGTATGAAGAGCGTCCAGCTTGGACGAATCGCTGGCGTGCCGATCAAGGGAGACGCAACGCTCTTGATCGTCCTTCCGCTGTTGGCGTTCTGGATCGGCACGAACGTTCCGTTCTGGGTGTCGCTGCTCAACGAACAGTTTGCGGCGACGATCCCACCGGAACTGCTCGCAACGCCACTCCACGCGTACGCAATCGGCGTTGCTGCTGCGGTGGGGCTGTTCATGACGGTCCTGGCTCACGAACTCGGCCACACAGTCGTCGCCAAGCGACTGAACTATCGAATCACCGGGATCACGCTCTGGCTGCTTGGTGGGTTGACGAACCTCCGGGCACTCCCTCGAAACTGGCGTGACGAATTCGCTATCGCGGCTGGGGGCCCGTTCGTGAGCCTCGTGATTGGGGTGCTGTTTTTCGGTGCGTTCCGTACTCTCCCCACGATGGTCCATCCCGGAAACAGCGTCCTCGCCGTCAGCGCTGCCTTTCTCTGTGGATTTCTCGCCATAACAAATCTGTCGCTCGTTCTTCTCAATATGCTACCAGGATTTCCACTTGATGGTGGCCGAATTGTGCGCGCGCTGCTGTCGATCGCGGTTCCGTACGATCGAGCAACGCACTACGTCGTCGAGCTCGGGAAACTGCACGCCCTGATTTTGGCAATCGCCGGCGTGCTCACGGGTCTCAATCTCGGACTGGTAGCGATCGCGTTCGTCATCTATCTTGGCGCGACGGCTGAAGACGGCCGAACGACTGTCGCCGCGGGCTTCGATGGCCTGACGGTCGGCGATCTGATGAGGCGTGGGGATGCGGTGGCGACGATTGGACAGGAGCGAACGCTCACCGAACTATTCGACCGTATCTACGCCGAACGCCAGACGGCGTTTCCGGTGGTTGACGACGGCGCGCTGGTTGGACTGGTGACGCTGGAAGCGACGCCGACTGCAGACGAGTTCGAACGCGAACGGCTTCTGGTCCGTGATGTGATGGATCGGTCGCCACACACAATCTCGCCGGACACTGCGGCGAGCCACGCACTCAGATCACTGCAACTCTCCTCACTGGATCTCCTCCTCGTCGTTGACGACGGTGCGTTCGCTGGCGTGCTCTCTCGAACGGATCTCATGGACGCGATCGAGGTGGCCGGTGATGACACCAGTGTGACGACACCGATCACTGAGCTGCGTCCCTGGTGAGCGTCACGCGCTCGGATAGCCACGCGACCGCATCGGTCAGCTCCGCATCATCGGTGCCGGTGAGCGTGAGCCGATTGTGTCCCGCCGCATCGTCCGGATAACACCCAACCGAGACGGCAAAAGTATCGGTAACGGCGTCGAGCGTCCCGAGTAACTGCGATTCGGGATCGGTTGTGTACACCGTCCGTGTCCGTCGGTCGCCGCTAAACTCGTGGGCGACCGACCCAAACATCGATCGCATCTCCGAGGGGATTCCGGGCAACACGTACACCGATCCGAGCACACAGCCGGGTGACAGTCCCGGATCGTTCAACAGCACGCGTGCGCCCTGCGGAATTGACGCTTCGCTCTCAATGTCGATCGAAATCTCGGCGTCGGGATTGTCAGCTTGATTTGCTCGAATCGATTCGGTCACGTCCGCACGGGCGCGCTCGTTCGGAACGAGTGGCTGTTCGAACGCTTCTGCGACGGCTGCCACGGTGAGATCATCAGGCGTTCCACCGAGCCCACCGGTGACGATCGTGGCGTCGAAGCGATCGCTGAACCAGCCAACCGTTTCAGCAATGATCGTGCTATCATCTGGGACGACCGTGATGCGCCCGACCCTCACGCCACGATCGGTGAGCTCCGTGGCCAGCCAGCTCGCGTTTGTGTTCGCAGTGTCACCGGAGAGCAGTTCGTTTCCGACGGTCACGATGCCAACGTTCATGCGATCAGTACTGGCTCGACCGACGTAGCTCGTCCGCTCGGCGACCGCTCAGGTTGCTATCGGGCCCCGCGCAACGTCGAGATAGAACAGCAGATCGCTGATCGGTCGCTCCGTTCGTACCTTCGAGAGCCCTGTTGGAGTGAACGACGACTCATAGCCCAGCAGCTGATTGATCTCGTCGGTCTCTACGTCCAGCGTGTCGTCGTACGCTTCGACCGTGAACACGTTGTGCGCACCGGCGTGCCAGTACTCCTCGTCGAAAAATGTGGTCTCTGTCTTGGTTCCCAGCCGCCCAAAGCCAATGTACCGATCACGGTCACGCTGATAGATCAGCAGTGGATCGCCAGCAGCCATGGTGTCCCAGTACTGCTCTGCGTGCACGCCGTTGTTCGTCTCCGCGTCTGCTGTCACCCCCAGTACGCGCGCAGCGAACGGAAATTCGAGCGTTCGACCGTCCCAGTCCGTCATGTCGATTTTGGTGTCGAGCGTTGACAGAAACACCGACTGAATCGGAACGATCCACATCATTTTCGGGTTAATACCACTTCCAGGGGCAAAATACTAGTCCGGGTGCTGTGAAAATATTGGTCGAGGAGCTAATCGATGGCGACAGGTCTACAGAAGTGAGTGACTCTCGCCGAGCGGCGCGAAAAACGAGTCCGGGTGCGAGAATCGAACCCGCGTCTCAGGCTCCACAAGCCTGAAGGATAGCCATTACCCCAACCCGGACACAGTAAGTAGTATCCGATGCGGATTTGATATAGGTTACGACTCCATTTTGGTGTCGAGCAACGCCGCGACGATTTCGATCGGATGCGGTGGCTGCTCGGCAGTCAGATGCTCGATCTGCGTTCGACAGGAGGTGCCCGGAGCGATCGGCTGCCCGGCATGCGAATCGAGCTGGTCGTGAAGAATCGACCCGATAGCAACGCTGAGATCGTAATGCTCGGCTTCATACCCAAAGCTGCCGGCCATCCCGCAACAGCCACTATCGATCACCTCGACGGTCAGTCCAAGCCGTCGGAGCATCGCCACGGCGTGGTGGTCTTTTTTGATCGCTTTCTGGTGGCAGTGACCGTGATACACATATGTCTCTGCACTCTGCGATATCGTTAGCTCGTCAACCAGATCGAATCGATTCAGATACTCTCCCAGTCCGTAACTGTGCTGGGCAACCGACGCGGCGTGTTCGCTCCCGAGAAGATCCGTGAGATCGTGCTGGAACAACACCGCGTCGGACGGTTCGATCGCGACGACATCCCAGCCCGCATCGATCAGTGGCGCGAGCCGATCGACCGCATCGTCGGCGACGGCTGTTGCTCTGTCGAGCAACCCTTTCGAGAGCGGTGGTCGGGCGCTTTCGAGCGCTGGCAACACCCGCACGTGAACGCCAGCGGCCGCAAGCACCCTGACAGCCGCTTTTCCCACGGCGGGATCGTTGTACTCGACGGTGGCGTCGGGAACCAGCACGACGGACCGGATGCCATCCGCTTTTGCCACCGCTGGCTCGCGATCTGCCATCCAGTCGGAAAACGTCCTGCGAGAAAATTTCGGAAGTGACCGCTGGGGTGCAATGTCGAGGAAGCGTTCGGCGAACCAGCTCGATCCAGGCGCGTTGAGCAGCCAGTTCGACAGCGGCGCGCTCGCGCTGGCAAGCGCAAACGCGTCGTCAATCCGGCCGAACAGCCGATCGCGAACGCTGACACCGTTGCGCTGATGGTCGGCGTGTTTCACTTCGGCTTTCAGTTTTGCCATATCAACACCGCTGGGACAGTCCCGGAGACAGCCCTTACAGCCGATACAGACGTCGAGCACTGCCGAGAGAAACTCCTGGTCGAACTGCTCGTCCGGTCGGAGCTGGCCGCTCATGGCGGCGCGAAGCATGTTCGCACGCCCGCGCGTGGACTGGATCTCCTCGTCCGTCGCGCGGTACGTTGGACACATCACGCCGCCGGTCGTCGTCTGCCCGCCCCGACAGCCGCCACAGCCGTGACAGAGTTCCGCCATCCCCTGCAATCCGTTCTCACAGTCCCACTCAAGCGTTGGCTCAAATCCGGCGTCGAAGGCGTACTCAGGATCAAACCGGAGCGATTCTGTCATCGAGACGTCGCCACAGACGCTCCCTGGATTCAACAGCCAGTCGGGATCAAAGCCGGTTTTTAGCGCTCGAAACGCGCTCCAGAGCGTCTCGCCGTAGAGTTTTTCATTCCACTGCGTGCGAGCGCGTCCATCGCCGTGCTCGCCGGAGACGCTGCCGTCGAGTGCTACCACCAGCTCCGTGATCGCGTCGGCAATCGCCTCCATCGTTTCGACGCCGTCGATCGTTTTCGTGTTGACGAGCGGTCGAATGTGGAGGACACCGGGCCCAGCGTGTGCGTAGTAACTCGCGAACGTATCGAACTCGGAGAGAATGTCCTGGACGCCCGCGACGAACTGCGGGAGCGCTTCGACGGGCACCGCGGTGTCTTCGATGAACGCGATATGCTTTTCATCAGTGGTTCGCGAGAGCAGAATCGGCAGCCCGGATTTCCGCAGCTTCCAGAAGCGCTGTCGACGAGCCGGTTCGTGGGCTTCTAACGCGTGGCTGGCCCGCGAATCCGGCCCGAGACGGTCTGAGAGCAGTTCATTCACCTGGCGTTTTCCGTCGGCGTCGCTGGTGGCGTACCACTCGACGAGCAACACGGCGTTGGCGTCGTCGGGAAGCAGTGAGACCACGTCTGCGAACTCTTCGGTGTCGGCGGCCAGTTCGAGCAACACTTCGTCCATCACCTCGACGGCTGCAGGATCGTGCGCAAGAATTGGTTCGACGTCCGCGACCGCATCGCCGACCGAATCGTAGGTCAGCAACGCCACCGCCTTCGTTTCGGGGACGGGTTCGAGTCGAACGGTTGCCTCGGTGACGATGCCGAGCGTTCCCTCGCTCCCGGCAAGCAACTGCGCGAGATTGACGGTCTCTCCACCCAGCAGGGCAGGGAGATTGTAGCCCGAGACGTTTCGCTTGAGATCGGGATAGCGCTCCTCGATCGTGGCTGCGTGCTCGTCGATGAGATCACAGACGGTGGCGTAGATCCGCTCGATGAGCACCTCGCTTGAGTGATCTGCTCGCTCCCGGAGCGTTGTGCGGTCGATCTCGCCGAACTGCGCAACCGAGCCATCCGCGAGCACGAGTTCGCAGGATTCTACGTACGCGTCGGTCTTTCCGTAGACGAGCGAGTGCGCCCCTGTCGAATTGTTGCCGATCGCACCGCCGATCGTGGATTTGTCTCCCCAGGCCGGATCCGGCGCGAATTTCAGCCCATGGCCTGTGAGGCTATCGTTCAGTTCGGCGAGAATCACGCCGGGCTGAACGGTTGCAGTCCGGTTGGCCGAATCAACGTCGAGCACGTCGTCCATCGCGGCGGTGAAATCGAGGACGACGGCCGCATTGACTGCCTGTCCAGCGAGACTTGTCCCGCCGCCGCGTGGCAAAACGGGGATCGACTCCTCAGCGCAGTAGTGCATGACGGCTGCCACGTCAGCCGTCGATTCGGGAAAGACGACGCCGATCGGAACGACGGAATACGCGCTGGCATCCGTTGCGTACAGCTGTCTGGAGTAGGTGTCAAACCGAACCTCGCCGTCGATCAGCTCATCGAGCGCTGCACACAGCTCGGGTTCGGCGATGGCATCACTCGTGTAGTCGAATCCGCCACTGGCTGCGGGGTCCGCCAGCTGATCGCTGCTCATGGCTCACCATCCGTCTCTGGAACCATCTGTTGTTCGCTCAGCAGAGCCCATTGGCTGTGCCAACGGATTCGTTCCGGTTCGTTTAATCGGCCTGCGTTCGTGGTTCCTTCCAATGAGTGAGAACAGTTCGGTTCCAGATGAGAGCCCCGACGAGGAGACTGCCTCCGAGCCCCCAGAGAATGAGGCGTCGACAAACGAGGACTCAGAGTCATCCACTGCGGAGGACGCCCCGCCGGCCGAGCTCATCGAGCGCATCGAAGACACCGATCCGACGGAAATAGCCGACGAAATTGCCGACCTGGAGGCGACAATCGACGAGCAGGAAGCCGAGATCGATGCGCTGGAATCGAAGCTCAAACGCTCGCAAGCCGACTTTCAGAACTACAAAAAGCGAATGCAAAAGCGCCGACAGCAAGAGCAAAAACGCGCCACGGAGGATCTCGTCTCGCGGCTTATCGACGTCCGAGACAACCTCAAACGCGGGCTTGATCAGGACGGCGACATTCGAGAAGGGATCGAAGCGACGCTGTCACAGTTCGATTCCGTCCTTGAACAGGAGAACGTCGAAATTATTGCCCCAGAACCAGGCGATGACGTGGACCCACAGCGCCACGAGGTGCTGTTGAACGTCGAATCGGACCAGCCAGCGGGAACGATTGATGGACTCCAGCGCGAAGGGTATGCGATGGCCGAGAAGATCATACGCGAGGCGCAGGTTACCGTCAGCGACGAATAAGCCTGGATCGACAGCTCCAAACACGGTGATACCGTACGATCGCATAATGGCCGAGGAGACGGTGGATCCGAGCGAAATCGGCGAACAGGACGCCCCGCCCGTCGATCAGAAACCGTATAAGCTCATCTTCGAGGCGAACAAATGCATCGCCGCCGGCAAGTGTGCGGAGGTGTCTGATAACTGGGAGATGGATCTACTCAGTGGCATTGCAGCGCCACAGACGTACTTTTTCGATGCTGACGATCTCGAACACAACATCGAGGCTGCGAACGTCTGCCCGGCAAAAAAAGATCGCGGCGTGATTCACGTCATCGATCGACGGACGAACGAAGAGCTTGCTCCAGATCCCCACGGTGACGGCACGGTCAGCGTGGACTGGTAACGGTTTCACGGATCGAAACCACTTTTCGTTCGACCGACGATATCCGAGTGCGCGGAGGTGGCCGAGTCTGGACAAAGGCGGCGGACTTAAGATCCGCTCTCGTAGGAGTCCGTGGGTTCGAATCCCTCCCTCCGCATGCTGTCGAGCACAACGACTTTTCGGCTCGACGATCTAGGGATTCACAATGCCGGCAGAGGAGTCCATCAAAGACGCGTTCGACCGTCACGACCGGTTTGACGAACGCGCAGACACGTTCGTCATCGATTCAATCGCGTTTGAGACCGAGATCACGATTGATGCGCCAACCTACACGCTCTCTGTGGTGACACCCACGCTTGCAAGCGCCGTCGAGGAATCCGTTGGGCCGAACCTCGCAGCGGGCTGGCTCGAAACGTTCGAGCGCCGACTCGAAGACGCCACGACGGTCGTTCGCGACGATCTCACGATGGAGTCGCTCACCGTCGAATCGAACGATGGTGAGGCGATCGTCACAATGTCGATCACTGGCCCGTCGGCCGACCGCGCCCCGAACGTCTGCAAAGCGCTCGCGGAGTATGTCGAGGGCACGTATATCGAGGGTGTCGTTCCAGGCTACACCTACCGGCCGCCCGTCTCAGAACTGCTCTCGACTGCGACAACGGCTGGTGGTGACGAGAAAGGTGGGGGCCCGCTACCGCTGTGAGATCAGAGTGCGGTAACCGTTCCGTCTGCGTGCGCATCGTCGCCGACGATCAGCTTTCGAACGTCCCCGAGAACATCGAAATCGGCAATGACGACCAGCCGATCGCCGGGTTGCATCGACGCGTCGGCCTGCGGGAGTGAAACCGGCTCGTCTGCCTTCCCAAAGCCCAGGAGCTGTGCGTTCGCCGGAAGCTCAAGCTCTGCAAGTGAGTAGCCCTCAATCGGTGACACCTCGCGCACCGTAAACTCAACGAGCTGGATCTCCTGGGCAATGTCTGCAATCGCCCGTATGTTCCCGCCGAGCAGGGCATTTTTCGCGGCGATTGCGCCGAGACGCTCGGGATAGATCACCTCATCGATGTCTGAGCCGTACTTTCTGACCACGTACTCGTACTTGTCCGTGTCCACCCGCAACACCGTTCGGCAGTCGTGTGCCGAGGCGATCATACACGTGATGAGATTGACTGTTAGATCGCCAGTCAGTCCGGCGACGGCGTCGACGCCCGCTATATCTACACCAAGCAGATCCGATTCGAGCGAGCCATCGCCCTGGATCACGTCGAAGCCATCCTTTCGGAGCGCATCGACGCGTTCTGTGCGGCGTTCGATGATCGTTACGCCGTGGCCCTCCGCTTCGAGCACCCGGGCCGTCCGCTTTCCAACACGCCCGCCACCAACGATAACAAAGCGCATGACATTCCTATGCTAACCAAGACACATAACTTTGACCTCCAGCTCCCACTCTGAGAAACATCACAACACGTGGATACCAGTTACTGTCAGGGGAACAGACTTTGTAGTTTGGGCACTAATAGCACAGTATGCATCGTGCTGAAACCCAGGCAACCGAGCGCGTGTGGCTCGTCGATCGGACGTTTTCGACCGACTGGCCGAATCTCATCATCCTGACGTACGCGACGCCAGACGGCGCGTACGAGTTTCGGGAAGAACGTGCGATGACTAGCTTCAGTGACACCGGCCGGCAGACGACCGCGAGCATGGTCGTCAATCGGACGAATCTCACGCCGGTCGAAGACGGAACGCGCGACCAGTTTGCACAGGAGGTGTCACAGATCCGCCAGCAGTACGACCCATCGGACACGATCTGAACGGGTTCAGGTTTGGTGTGAGGCTCGCTGGCGAGCGAGTCGTGGCGGCAGCTCCTCGTAGACGGGGTCGAACAGTTCTTCGGCCGAGCCCTCGTCTTCGGATTTGATCCGGTCGACGGCGTCGTCGATTTCGGATCTGGCCGCTTCGCGAACTGACTCGTTGAACGCGGCGTCAATCACGTCCGCGTCCGTTAGATACTCTGTGAATCGCTCGATCGGATCGGCCGTCCGCCAGTCCGGAAGGTCGATTTCGTCATCTCGATATCGGTCGGGATCGTCGCTGGTCGAGTGTGGCCCCTGTCGGTAGGTGAGACTCTCGACGAGCACTGGTTCATCGGATTCGGCCCGTTCAAGGGCAGTTTCGACGGTGTCGGCGACGGCGATCGGATCGTTCCCATCGACACGCATTCCCGCAATGCCGTACGCAGTGGCTTTCTGAGCGATCGTGTTGGCGCGTGTCTGTCGATCACGGGGGAGACTGATCGCCCAGTGGTTGTTTTCACAGAGAAACACCACGGGAGCCTCGAACACGCCGGCGAAATTCAATGCCTCGTGGAAATCACCCTCGCTGGTCGCCCCATCGCCGAAATAACAGAGCACGCGCGCGTCGTCGCCGGTGTAGTCGATTGCCATTCCGATCCCGGCGGCGTGTGGCAGTTGCGTGGCTATTGGCACCGCCTGTGGGAGAATTGGAAGCTCGTGTTCGGAGTCGAACTCGGGATGGCCTCGCCGAAATCGCAGAATGTCCTCGAAGGGGACGCCCCGGGCGAACTGCATCGCGTTGGCGCGATACGTTGGGACGAGCCAGTCGGAATCCGTCAGCGCGCTTGCTGTGCCGATCTGAGAGGCCTCTTGCCCACGATACGGTGGATAACCACTGATCCAGCCGCGTCGCTGGAGCGCGATCGCACGCTCGTCGAACGTTCGTGCACGAACCATCTGTTCGAGCAGCCAGCGTGCTCGCTCGGCGGTGACCGGCGCAGCCTCGAACGATTTCTCGGCAATAATTCGGTGCATGGACCATGATTGGACGGTGGCCTCTTATGAATTGATGGCGACGATTCGATACGACGAAGGGTATTCGTTCCTAACGGTCCGTATGGCTTCGGCGTTCGACGTGCTCCAGCTCTGTTTCATCGTGGTCTGTAACACTGCTGCCACCGCGTTACTCGTCCGACTGTTTCGAAATCGGCTCTCGTCTTCGTGGGGGCCGGTGGTGTTCGCCATCGTGTTGATCCCGCCGGTGCTCGTCGTCCTCACACAGCTGTTTGGGTTGCTTGGCTTTGGCTTCGATCTCGGCAGTCCACGCATCGTGTTTGCACTGCTCGTGTTCGTGCCGTTTGCCGTCGGACTGACGATCGATTACTTCTGGATGCCGGCCCCCGAGGACGTAGAGCTCCCGGACGAGTATCGTCGGAACTAGGGGCTGTTCGGTTGTGGATTCGAATCGCGATCTCTTGTTACCCTCCAGAGATAGCAGGTCAACGAGAGCCAGAACGCCACGAAGAAGATATAGATTGCATCGCCGGTCGGGTTGAGTGAGTGAGCGTACTCGCTTCTGAGAACGAAGCCAGCGAGTGCTATCACTATCGGGATGGCGATCGTACTGGGTGCCAGGAGTGGGTGTGTGGCTCTTCCCTGGATTCCGTGGCGATACACCGCCACGACGGCCAGCGGTGCTCCAACCGTCGTGAGTCCGGCTAGTCCAACCCAGATGACGACAAAGAATGGGCCACCGTGCGGTCCAGTAAGAACGCTCGCCATAACGAGCGGTGTGAACACCACATAGCCAACGATCACGCCCAACCAGCCGCCGGGGACGTCCACACGGTGTTCGAATCGATCAACGACGGCGACAGAAAACGAATAGCGCCAGACCGTTCCGAACGCCGCCATGAGTGTCGCGAAGACGCCCGCAAGGAGCGTCCAGAACAGCACCACCATCAACAGGGAAAACAGGGCGAAGAAGAGTATGCCAGTGAGTGATCCGACAAGCGGCGGGAGACTGATCACTGACGTTTCAGCAACGACTGCCCCACTACCCATTACTCCGAACGAACTCACCATGAGTGCCCACACCGTGAGATGCCAGTCGAGCGCATTTCGGGCGTTAGCCCGGGTGAACTCGTTTGACGAAACGAGATAGCAGATACCGGCCCCAACGCCCATCGTAAAGAGGGCGAGGGGATGAACCAGAATGCCGGCGATTGGTCGCGTTTCGAGGAGTCTCGGACCCTCGGACGATGCAGTCGAATTGGGTGTGTTCTCAGAAGTCATGGGTGTATACCGGAGTAGTGGTGGCTACGTTGAGGGGAGTATATCGAACGGCCCGAATCGCTCGCGTACCCATCTAACAGCACGCTCTGCGAGGAGCAACGAGACGCTAACGAACAGGAGGTCGAGTGCCGTATCCCAGAGAAACATATCACTCTGAGCGATCGTCCCTTCCGCGCCAAACACCGTGAGCACGCTGCCGAGGCCAAACAGCACCAGACTCAACTGGAGGCCAGCGAGAACGAGCGTTCGGATACCTACCGTATCCGAGAGGGTGAGAAATCCACGAGCGGAAAGGCGATCGAGCGGGGTTGTCGTCTGGAGCGCGCGCTTTCCTTCGGGCGACAGCGGCAACGTCGATTCCGGATGGTTGATGTAGTACAGCGTGATCGAGTCAGGATACGTCTCCGTGGCCACGATATCGATCTCCTGGAGTTCATCGAGCCGGTTGCGGACGGTTGCCCTGGTGACGTCCGGTTTGATGCGGGCGTGTAGTTGTCGAATTGAGAAATACGGACGATCAGCGCCGACCATTGTCTCGATGACATGTTGCTGCGAGAGGGTGTTGTTGAGATTCCGATCGATTCGATCGTCAATCCAGGGCGGAATCGCGGTCACGGTATCCGAATAGCAGCGAGCCATACAGTTATAGTGTAACTACAATTTCGCCGCCAGAAACCATCGTTTTGTGGCCGTGAAACGGTTGCTATGGATACACTCACCCGCAATAGCGGTCGCCGCAAGGAAACCACGGGCCAATGACCAGATTCCACCCAATCATTCACACATAATAATTATATATCCTGAAAGAATACACGTATACGTGCGAATTTCGTTTCAGCATGCGAATCCCTCCGCTGGAAACGAGTCGTTTCTCCTCCGATTCGACGGCGACGGCCGCCAGAATCCCTGTTTACTCGTTGATGCTGGTCGCGGAGTGGCGCTTGAGTCGCTCCTGAATGACGATGACCGCCTTGTGGCGATCTGTTTGACGCACGCGCACCTGGATCATTACGCCGAACTCGCTCGTGCCCATCGCGAGGGGGTGCCGATTTTTATGTCACCTGCGACGGCCAGCATTCTCGACGACGTGCTGTCGGTGGCGGGCGTTGAGTACGACGTGCGGACGACCGAAGCGGTCTCTGGGGCGATAACGCCACTCAAGGACTGGGTCGAAATAGCCGATGGCATTGAGCTCGCTCCCGTTCCGGCTGGCCACGTCCCCGGAGCCGTTGGCTTTCTCGTTCGAGTCGCCCAGGGCAATGGCTATCAGCAGCTCCTGGCCACTGGCGATTTCACCTGTCGACGCGCCGCCGGCTATCCCGGATTCGATGCGGACGAGATTGGGAACGTGGACGTGCTCTTTCTGACGGGAACGACCAACACGAACTTCGAATCGTCGCTGACCGAAGGGTTGGGACTCGCGCTTGAGCGGGCTTCAAGCGGCTCGCCAACGCTCGTTACCACCAGCGGCACGGTTGGCGTTCAGATGGCGTATTTGTTGGCTGGCCTGGGTAAAACGTTCGAGCGAACGGTCCCAATTCGTGTCGTTGGCCAGGTGGCAAAGCTCTATGAAGCGCTCGGCTACGACTGCTCCGCAGTCGAAACGGTCCCAGAATTTCAGAGCACACGGTCGTGTCTTGGACCGGGAACGATCACGATCGCTGGCCCAGAGATACCATGCGATCGCAGCAGTGGGCGACTGTTTGGCGAACTCAGAACGAATGCTAACGCGTGTGTTATCCAACTCGTTGGCTCCGGGAAGGAACCAGCACATACCGGGGCGTGCACGATTCACCATTTTGAGCTCATCAATCACCCCAGCCGCGAAACGCTGGCGTCGGTCCACGACAGCATCGAGCCAGTTCACACCGTCATCACACACTGTCACGGTGGGGCACACGATACTTTCAATGATCTCTCGAGCGTTGTCTGGGGTGCAGGAGACACTGCGGAGTACACCCTCTATGATGGCAGCCACTGGCGGTTACCCCCCTGGATGGACGGCACCAAATTGCGCCTGCCCCACCGACGTGACGTCCAGCAGCTCGCAGGCGCTGCCATTTACGACTCGCTTTCGCTGCCAGCAATTGATCGCGATGATGACCCGGCGCTGTCTGCGGAAGGGCTCGATGTCGATGCCATCGGCCAACGCCTTTACCAGCGACCGGTCCCCACCGGCGATTCAGCGGTGCAAACGGACGCACAGTCAGTCAACCAGACCCACAGTCACACCACCACGAGTATGACAACACACAGTAACGACGGAACTGATAGCTCGACGGACGACGGACGGCCATCGATCGGCATCGTTCGATCGACCGGACCGAATCTCGGCACTGATCCGGATCCCCACGTACAGATTGCGCTTGCGGATGGATCGCTGACGCAAGCGGAGCTGGCGGCCATGATCACAGAGCGCAAACAGGCGGCTGGTGGCTCCACGGATGAGGGTACAGCAACGGACGCATCCCCGGGGCCAGCGTCGCAGGAGGCGGACACTGGCACGACGGCGGAGACACACGCAACCGACAAAGCGACCAGTCCTGGCTCAGTGATCGACGATACCAACGGCGCTGAGACGGATACCGACGAGATGACGACTGGCGCGACCACCGGTGACGACCCACCGTCGGAACCGAAATCGAGTGCGTCGACTACCGGTGAGTCACCGGCTGCCGATTCGCTGACGGTTGCAGTCCCTGGACTTGCGCGTGTGCTGCTTGAGCGATCAGTCGGAGAGACGGGCGAACACCAATCGATCGACGCAGCCATCGTTGCGGCGGTCGACCAGTACGTGATTGCGCTCCTTGGCGGCGATGTTGCAGGAACCGAGCCACTGGAGCTGTCACTGGCGGTCGAGGGGTCGGACGCGGCCAAACGAGTCCTCGAAACGGTTGTTGGGGCAGATGATCGATTTGACTCCGTGGATTCGCTGGTGCAGACAGGAATTGTGTCGGTGCTCGGTGCAACGGAGAACGGGGAGCTGGCAGTTGCTGGACTCGACGCGTATCGACAGCAACTGCGCGCCATCGTTGCGAACGATGCGTATGCGTTCGCTGATATATCGGCCGTCGTCGAAGCAGCCATTCTCTGGCACTACCTTGCGGAGTGAGCGGGTAGCGACCAACGGTTAGGTGAACGTCGAAGTGGTCGGCTCCCCTTTGGGGAGTAATTGAACGACCACGGCGATGAGTCCGAGCCAGACGAGCCAACTCAGTGCCGTGTACGTCCAGAACGTCACCCCTGCGGTCGCGCCGATAGTCGTCGTGAAATTCGAGTAGACGTACACCAGCACGGTATTGAGCAGTGCGTGTCCGAACACCGCGGGCCACACCGAGCCCGAAAGATAGCGAACGCCGCTGAGAACGAACGCCGCAAGAAAGAGATTCCCAGATGTTGAGAGCAGCTCACGAACGAGCATTTCTCCCGACATAACGTAGCCGATGGCGAGCGGGATGTGCCAGAGCGACCAGAACGCACCAATAGCGGCGCTTGCACGCCAGAATCCCAGGGGCGCGAGCTTCGTCTGGATAAAGCCACGCCAGGCGAACTCCTCGCCAGCCGTCGTGAGCATCGTAAAACCGATCAGGATGGGAACCAGTGGCAACAACGACCAGGCGTCTGGGGAGATGGAAATCGATTTCAACCCGAAAACAACAGCGAGCGCTTCGGTCAGAATGGCGAGCCCGCTCAGCCCCACAAACAGGGAGAGACTGACGGCGACGATACGGCCGCCAGCGCCGTTCGGTTTGATTGCAGCGGTTTCGAGAAACGAATCACCGCGGTTGTGGCGTCGGTGGAGGCCGACCAGTATGAGCGTCGGGGCCCAGCTTAGCACCGGGGTAAGCATCCCGAGTATAGCACTGTCAACCAGTCCAACGACTGTCGGAACGACGGCAATCGCGGTTAGTGCCAGCAGAATCACCGCGAACCAGCCGAGAAACTGCTTGGTCTCTCTCGAAATAGTTCCTGTCTGTTGATATGGTAGTGCAGAATCAGACGCCGTCGGAGAGCCAGTGGAACGCTCCCGATCGGGGGATTCAGTTGGAGACATTAGTTTGGACGTTAGCGGACTCCAGTGGTAGCTCTTTGGCTGCTCGTTGAAATACCAGAAAAACACACGCTCGCTGACGAGCCCGACGGGATTTGAACCCGCGACGTCTTGGTCCGGAACCAAGAACTCTGTCCACTGAGCTACAGGCTCTCGTTGAGTAGTTGCCGCCGGTTAGTTTTATAGGTTGTGAGTCGCTGCGCCCACCTATGGTGATTCGCCGGTCTCGATCGAGAGATCAGCGGTGGGGTATGCCACACAGGTGAGTGTGTAGCCATCGGAAAGCTCTGCTTCACCGAGCATCTGATTGGTGTGGTGTTCGACGTACTCTTCTGCGTGACCATCAGTGATGTGGCCCGCACAGGAGATACACTGTCCCTCACGGCAGGCGTATGGCATGTCCCAGCCCTCGTCTTCGCCGGCCTCCAGGATCGTGGTGTTTTCTTTGACGTCGATCGTTTCGCCCTCTTTGACGAATTCGACCTCGAACGTTTCTGCTTCGTCGTCAGCAATCGCGGCTGGTGAGTCGTCAGCCGCGCCAGCGCCGTCGTCGCCGGCTTCGAGTTCGCCCTCGGCGTCAGTTTCACCTGGGATAGCCCCACCGACAGCACCGCCACCGATCGATCGGTTCATCGGCTCGGGAAAGCTCGTCTCGGGGACGCTCGCGGCACGGTGTTCCATCACTTCGTCGGAGATATCCTCTCCAGGCCGCCACGACGTTCCTTTCGAGAAGTGGAGCACTGCCACCGTCAGGGTGAACAGGAGCCCCAACCCGAACCCCAGTGTGTCTACCATGCTGAGCGGTTAGGCACAAGTGTTTAACAGAGTTGCGAAAGCTCACAACGCTTCGGGACAACTGGGCGGTGTGACTGCGTCGTCGGTGTGCTGTTCCCTTCGTGCGCAGCGACCGCAGCTGTTGGCCACAATGAATTTCATCCGATCGGATCTCACATACTGACGATGCCATCTATCCAGTTGCGGTTGCTCTCCGATTGGATGCGTTATCTCACCGTCGCCGTCGTGGCCGTTCTGATTCTGGTCTTCTCGCTCTCGCACACACCCGTTCCAATGGAAGAGCAGGCCGAATTCTGTCGTCAACCGGGCGTGATCTGTTTGACAGAGGGCCCGTTCGGGCTGGTCGATGCCGACAAATGGGTGCACGGGTTTTCGTACGCGGGCCTGACTGCCGTGCTTGCCTACGCCGTGGTTGCCCCAGTTGAGCCACCCATTCGCCGGCGATTGGGCTGGGTTGGTATCATCGCCATCAGCTATGGGCTCCTGATCGAACTGCTCCAGTGGCCGACCGCGCGCGAACTCGACCCGTTCGATGGGCTTGCAAACACGGTTGGCGTCCTCACTGTGGCCACGCTCTGGTGGCTCACCCGGTCGCACGTTGGCTTCGAATCGAAATGAGGCTCAGATGTCCATCGACTGGAATCTGAGATAGCCAATCGCCAGCGGAACGATCATCCAGATGAACAGTATCGCCAGTGCGACGTACCACTGCAGAAACCACGGATCGTCGGCGGTGACGGCGATCTGCTGGGCCTGACCCTGGAGGTCGAGCATCGCATTGCTCACCCGTGAGAACGCGCCGCCTGGACTGCCCTGTGAGAAGAACTGATACCAGGCTGGCACCGTTCCCAGTGGGATGAATGACCCTTCAATGACTCGATGGAGAAGTAATCCGATCAGTCCCCAGCCCCAGTTTAGCACGACGAACAGGCCAACGACGCCGGCAGTGGCCTTCGTCTTCGAGCGGGTCAGTGAGGAAACAGCAATTCCGAGGCTGACGTAGACGCCCCCAAACAACACGGTGAGAAGGACGTACTCACCATAAACGACCGGCGATAGTTCCGTATACAACGTCAGCACAATTCCCAACGCAGCGATGAATCCGAGCAGCGTCGCAATCGTCATCACCACGAACCGACCGACGAACTTGCCAAACACCACGTCAGACCGTGTGTGTGGCTCTGAGAGCAACAGCTTGATCGAACCACTCTCTAGTTCGCCCGCAATGGCGTTGAACCCGAGCAGCAACCCAATAATCGGAACGAACAGCCCGATTGGCGCTCCAAGAAACGAAATCAGTTCGAGCGAGAGCTCTCCAGCTCCCGGTCCGATTGCCGGAACCAACGTGTAAATGTACGCTACGCCGGCCGTAAACAGCACATAGAGGACGACGACGACACCGAGCATGCGTGATCGGCTGGTGTCTCTGAGATCCTTCTTTGCGATGCGGGTGAGACTCATTGGGCCACCTCCGACTCGTCGCTCGTGTAGGCGACGAACAGCTCCTCAAGCGAGGAGTCGTCCGTTTGAACGTTTTTCACCGTCGCGCCGGCCGATTCGATCGCCTGCAGGACGGTCATCTTCGCGTCGTCTGTGGTGTCGATCGTCAGCGTCGAATCTGACAGTTCGACCGAGGAAACCCCATGAATCGGTCGAATTTCTCGTTCGATCTCCGTCGGCGCATTCTCGACGGTCACCTCGATCGTGCTCCGCGAATCGATCGATGCTTTCAGCCCGTCAATCGTGTCCTCGGCGATGAGCGATCCCTCGCGTAGAATGCCAACCCGGTCACAGACGGCCTCGACCTGGCCAAGAATGTGACTTGAGAAAAAGACCGTCGCCCCGCGGGCTGCCTCTTCCTCGATGATGGTGCGCATTTCACGGGCACCGGCGGGATCGAGACCAGTGGAGGGCTCATCAAGAATCAACAGCTCGGGGTCGCCAACGAGCGCCATTCCCAGCGCCAGCCGCTGGGCCATCCCCTTCGAGTAGCCACCAGCGCGCCGGTCGGCCGCCTCGGCAATTCCCACCCGCTCTAGGATTGCGTCCGGATCGTCACTCGCAGCACGGGACGCGATCGAATACTCCAGATGCTCGCGGCCCGTGAGTCGGCTGTACAGCTGATAGCCGTCGGGCAACACGCCCGTCCGTGCCCTGATCTCGGTGGAGTCGGTCTGTGAATCGTAGCCGAGAACGGTGGCCTGTCCGCTCGTCGGCCGGACGAAATCGAGCAGTACGTTGATCGCGGTCGATTTCCCCGCCCCATTCGGACCGAGAAAGCCATAAATCTCACCGGAATGCACCGACAGATCCAGCGAGTCGAGTGCAGTGACGCTTCCGAACCGCTTGGTTACGTCGCGCATTGCAATGGAGACCATAGCTGCAGTTTTGTCCGTGTGATAATAGTTCATGTGTTCAGCGGTTCGGGGGCTGCCGTGAATTGTTCAGCTAGCTGGGCGAAAAAGCTGATATTTAATAATTTATTGTTATATTACGTTGGTGGCAAGTGAAAGAGTATAATAGTGGAACCAACAAACTGCCATCTATGGACCGGCGCTCTTTCATAACCGATCCAGAGTCGTTTTTCGGTGCCCGCAAGCAGCATCCCTCCCTCCTTGCCCCTGCCCTCATCGTGCTCGCGACGGCAGTGCTCGCGGCTGTTGCAATCCAACCGATTGCGGAGTTCACCAGTCAGATTGGCCAAAAGGCGTTCGAGGAGGGCGCTGGCACGTTCACTCCACCCACAGTCGAGGGAACGGCCACCGTCCAGCAGGTTGATCCCGAGGCGGTCGGTGGATTCGTTGGCGCAGTTGCCAAGGGTGTGATGACCGTTATTGCGTTCCTCGGTCCGCTAGCGGGATGGATTCTGTACTCGCTGTTGTTCTACGCGGTGGCCAACTATGCGCTCGATGGGACTGGCTCGCTTGGTGGCACGTTCGCGTTCGTTGGCTGGGGATTCGTCCCCGAAGCGCTCACGAAGATCGCCAACGCCATTGCGAACTATCTGGTTTACGGCGGCGCGACCCTTCCCGAAACACAGGCTGAAGCCCATGTGCTACAGTCTTCACTTCAGACGGACCCACTGTTGCTCGCTGCGACCGTTTTCGGCCTCATCATGCTGCTCTGGAGCGGCGTCCTCTGGACGATTGCGATGGAGCAACTCCACGACCTTGACCGGCGGAATGGGTTCGTTGTAATCGCCATTCCGTTTCTCATCGTGCTGGCGCGCAGGCTACAGGACATTCTGGTCTTTTTGTAGCCCCATTTGCCACAGTTTCTCGCAACCAGTTGATCACTCGTCCTGGAGCCGTTCTTTTCAAGTATCTCAATGGCCAATACTCTCTAACGAATGACCGACGATTTTTACGATATCCTGGGGGTCTCTCGTGATGCGGACGAGGATGCGATAAAAAGTGCGTTTCGGAAAAAGGCGGCCAAATATCACCCGGACGTGAGCGACGATCCGAATGCCGAAGAAAAGTTCAAGGAAGTTAAAAAGGCAAAGGAGGTGCTCTCCGACGACGAAAAACGCCAGGCGTACGATCAGCTCGGTCACGAACGGTTCGAGGAGGCAGAAAAACGCGGTGGCTTCGATGGCGGCCGCGGTGGCGTTGGTGGCGATCCGTTCGGCAATATGGGCGGTGCCGGCGGCAACATTGGTGACATTTTCGATCAGTTCTTCGGTGGCGGCCAAGGCGGACGCCGACGTGGGCCCCGCCCCGGCAAGGATCTCCAGACGCGGCTGACGATTTCGCTCGAAGACGCCTATCATGGCGTCGAAACACAGATGACGGTCACTCGTCCCGAGCAGTGTGATGACTGTAACGGCAGTGGGCATCCACCCAGCGCGGATTCACAAACCTGCCCGGCGTGTAACGGGCAGGGCCAGCGGACGACCGTTCAGCAGACTCCGCTCGGGCGCGTCCAACAGACCCAGCCCTGCCGCGAGTGTGAAGGGACGGGGACGATTCACTCCGAAACCTGCGCAAGCTGTCGTGGCAACGGCACGGTCCGAAACGAGACTCAGCTCACCGTCGACATTCCGGCCGGCATTCAGGACGGCCAGACCCTCCGACTGGAACGCGAGGGCGCACCGAGCGAGAGCGGCGGGCCAAACGGCGATCTACTCGTCGAGATCACGGTTGAATCCCATCCAGAGTTCGAACGCGACGGCGCAGATCTCCACCACCGGCTGGCGGTCTCATTCCCACAGGTGGTGTTTGGAGCGGAGGTTGAAGTGCCGACGATAGACGGGGCAGCGACGTTCGACGTCCCCGCCGGCACGCAAAGCGGCGAGCAGTTCCGGCTTCGCGGCAAGGGAATGCCACGGCTCCAGCGGCGTGGCGACGGTGATCTGTTCGTTCACGTCCAGGTTGTCACTCCCGAGTCGATGAACGACGAACAGCGAGCAGCGCTCGAAGACTTCGCCGAGGCGGGTGGTGAGGAGATTGACGTGAACGAGGGCTTTTTCGAGAAGCTGAAACACTCGTTCTAAACCGAGCGGTTTTCGAGCACCGGGGGCGAACGCCGGCCATGGCGATCGATCGACTCGGTGAGCTCGTGGCCAGAGAGCGGCGCTCAAACGCGCCTGCGCTGCTGGGGGCTGCGAGTGGCCGGGCGTACGATTACCGTCGGTTCTGTACTACTGCCTGGAAAGTGGGCAATCTGTTGCGCCATTACGGCGTTCGTGCTGGTGATCGGGTTGGCCTCTGTGAACCTGATGCGCCGGAATCAATTTTCACATTCCTGGGTGCCAGTCTGTTGGGTGCCGCCGTTTCGATCGACGGGGTCGAGCGAACGAAGGCCATCGTGGGCCCGACCGATGCTGTTTCGGCGCTCGACACCACGACGAAGCGAATCGGCTACGGAGCGGTGCCAGCCCAGCCCACCATCGCTCACTTCGAAGGAGAGGTCTGGAGTGAGAATCCAACAGCGCCACCGGATACCGTCGAACCGACCGCGACAGTGCTAGAGACGGCCACCGAGCAGTACACCCACAGTATGCTGTTGACCAAGGCCAGCACGCTCTGTGAGTCCCACGAGATCGAGCCGACAACAACCGTCGTCCTCCGTGAATCGCTTTCAACCCCGGCGACGATCATCGGTGGCGTCATCGCGCCGTTGCGAGCGGGTGCAACGATTGCGTTCCCGGCTCCAGACCGCGTTGGTGACGTTGCGATCGGGTCGAACGGGGCTCCAGAGCCAGACCAGATCCCGCTGTCTGCGATTCATTCCTGAGTGGCGCGCA
Organism: Halobacteriales archaeon YIM A00013; assembly: GCA_025041195.1. GTDB lineage: Archaea > Halobacteriota > Halobacteria > Halobacteriales > Haloarculaceae > Halocatena. The sequence goes on along the minus strand of JAKCFM010000001.1, from coordinate 1,962,340 downwards.
TTGGCACGGCAAACGAGCCGTCTCGAAGCAGCAACCAGCATGCGACTACCGCAAACGGAACCGAGCCCACAACGCCAGTTATCACCGGCCCGATGAGATACTGGGGCATATCAACATCGAGTAGGATGACCAGTGGCGTCGTGGTGTTGATTACGGCGTGTCCGATAACGGCCGGCCAGACGCTCTCACCGCGGAGCGTTATCCAGGCCAGAAACACGCCCACTACGGTGGTGAATTGACATCCTCCCGGGCCTATAGGGCGTCCCCAGAACTGCAGAGCAGTTCTGGTTGCCCGCCAGACATGGTCTGGCGACGAGGATTCCCGAGTCGAGCGAATCGAGGATTCGCGAACCTCGCAAACCTTCGGTTTGCTCAGCGTTGGGATATTAAGGTTCGCAACCCACCTGTTCCCTCGGGTGGAACGACCCATTGGTTTGGTTGAACAGGTAGGCTACTGGCCGTGCCAAACGACCGTTACTCATATCCCCTGTTGGAGGATTCTGAGTTATCTTTCTGCGAATGTTCACCGCACCATTCACGTCCGCGTTCATCGTCACACTGCATGACTCACAGACGTATAAGCCACGCTCCACACGATTCGCGTCACGCTTTCGACCACAGCACGAACACGTCTTGCTTGTATCTCGCTCGCTTGTGCGGTCAACGAGGATACCGTATTCTTCGGCTTTGTATTCGAGCAAGGTCGTGAAGCGGTCGAACTCCCAGCCGTGGAGTTTCTTGTTCCCACGCTTGCCCCAGTTCCGTGAGTCACCGTTCTCATCCTCACGAATATCGCTCAAGTCACCGATGGCGATGCGACCGATATCATGGTCGATGCACCGCTCTACGACGTGCTTGGCGAGGGCGTGCAGGAAGTGGTTTTTCCGCCGAGACAACTTCTGTCGGGCACGAAGCGCACAACGAGAGGGGCCGTCTTCGCCCTCAGTGTCGTACTCGTCGCGGGTGAAGTAGTGCTTGTCCTGCTTGAGAACATTCCCTGGATACAACTCAGCGTCCCCATCGTCGTAGGCGATAGCGAGGTAGTTGCTGATGCCAAGGTCGATGCCCGCGGTGTTGTCGCCGGGAGCGTCCTCAACAGGAATTTCGACCTTGCAGACGAGGTGGAGTTCCCAGTGGTCGCCGTTCCACACGGCTCGTACCTGCTGGATGTTCTCCACGGTTACGTCCGGTCGCGTCTCGTACTCTACGAGGATGAAGTCTGAGCGGTGGTTCTTCAGGTTGAAGCCTTTGCTCAGACGGAGTTGGTTGTGCTTGGAATCGTGTTTGATACCCTTCTGCTTCCACGTTACGGTGGAGCGTGGATATTCGTCGCCGTGTTTGCGGTAGCCGGGTGGATTCGCGTCTGTGTCGCCGTTCTTGTGTTTTTTGAACCAGCCGGTGAACGACTCAGCGAGCTCTTCGAGAACACGCTGACTTGACTGAGAATGTAGGTCACTGTATCGTTCGTGGTCTTTCAATTCGCGCTTGAGGTCGGCCTCAGACGGAATCTCGCCAGTATCATCCCATTCTTGTTGGATGTGGTAGCGAGCGACGTTCCACAGTTTGGATGCCGAGTACCCGCAGTCATCGAGATCGTCACTCACTTGAGAGTGGTTGACGATTTTCGCTCGATATGTGCGGGTTGTCTCCAGCATCGGACTGTGTTCATAACAAGTTATGAAGAATTGTATATTAAAAGTAACGATTGGACGTGGAATATCCCGCAGTGCCATCGAACGTGGTTAGTGTATGAGTTGTCGGCTGTATCCCCGCCCTGAAGAGCGGGGTGTTAGCCTTGTAACTCCGATAACTCCGATTGCGGGCCCAAACATGTAGAGCGGAAGCAAGATTGTCGCGTATCTGATGCCGGAAAACGCTTGCTGGCTCTCCAATCCAATCCCGCCAGTCAGATACATCACGACGGCAACAAGCCACGAAACCCCAAACGTTACCGCAAGAAAACAACCGATTCTGCGCCACTCGAGCTGTCCGGATTCAATGTCGTCGATTTGCACCGGAACGAGCGGATCTGTGCTGGAAGAGTTATCATCCATATACTGACATTTACGCACCAGTGATGATAATTCTTCGCCTACCTGGCATCTTCGAGACGATCGATCGCTTCCGGGTTTTCAATACTCGAGAGATCACCGAGCTCCTCGCCGTTGTACACCGCCTCAATTGCTCGCCGGACGATCTTTCCTGACTGTGTTTTGGGAAACGCATCGACAAAGAGGATCTCCCGCGGTCGGAACGGCTTGCCGAGTTCGGTTCCGACGAGTTCGGTCAACTCCTCGCGGAGGGCGTCGCGCTCGTCGATCCCCTCCTCAAGAATCACATAGCTGACGACGGCGGTACCGGTGGTGTCGTCGGCAGCTCCAATTGCGGCGGCCTGATTGACGGCCTCGGATTCTAAGAGCGCTCCTTCGACCTCTGCTGGACCGACCTTCCGGCCGGCCACGTTGAGTGCATCGTCAGCGCGTCCGTGGAGGAACCAGAAGCCGTCTTCGTCTTTCTGTGCCCAGTCGCCGTGGTCCCAGAGTGGTGGCTCCTCGAACGTGGACCAGTACTCGGCGAGATATCGGTCGTCGCCGGACCACAGCGACTTCGTCATTGAGGGAGCTGAATCCCTCGCGACGAGAAAGCCGCGTTCGTTACTGTCTACGACGCTTGTCCCCGCTTGATTGACGATGTCCACTGCCATTCCGAGCCCTGGTTTTCCAAGCGTACACGGTTTGAGCGACATGCCCGGCAACGGCATGAGGAAACAGCCACAGATCTCGGTCCCACCTGAGATGTTGATGATAGGCAGCTCACCGTCGCCAACCGCCTCGAAAAACCAGTACCAGGACTCTGGATCCCACGGCTCGCCCGTCGAGCCGAGCAACCGGAGCGAGGAGAGATCGTGGCCATCGAGCCAGCCGTTGCCCTGCTTTCGCAGCGCGCGGATTGCCGTGGGCGAGATCCCAAACACCGAGAGCTTGTGGCGATCGATCATCTCCCAGAACCGATCGGGCTCGGGATAATCTGGCGCCCCCTCGTAGATGAACACCGTACCACCGAACGTGTGATTGCCGATCAGGGTCCAGGGGCCCATCATCCAGCCGATGTCAGATACCCAGAAAAAGCGATCGCCGGGCGTGTGATCGAAGCCGAAGTAGATCTCTTTGGCACACTGGAGCTGAACGCCCGCATGCGTGTGGACGATCCCCTTTGGCATTCCCGTCGTCCCCGACGAGTAGAGCAACATCGACTCGTCCGTCGAGTCGAGTTCTCTGGTTTCAAACGACGGCGACTGCGATTCGACGGCGTCGTCCCACCACGCATCCCGCGATGGATCGAACGGCACGTCCGCACCGAGTCGGTCGTAGACGATGGTGTGCTCGACATGGCCAGCCTGTTCGATCGCCCGATCGGCCGCGTCTTTCAGGTGAATCTCGCTTCCACGGCGGAGAAAGCCATCACCGGTGAACAGCACTGAACACTCTGCATCCGAAATCCGGGTTGCGGTCGCGTCGACGCCAAATCCGGAGAAGATTGGTACGGCTATCGCCCCAACCTTGAAACAGCCATACAGTATCGAGACGACTTCTGGAACCATCGGCATGTAGAGTCCGACGGTGTCGCCGGCCTCGATGCCTCGCTCGGCGAGTGCGTTTGCCACCCGATTGGACTGTCGATACAGCTCGTGATAGGTGATCTCCCGAACGGTCCCGTCTTCACCCTCCCAGATCGTCGCCACCGTGTTTCGGTGTTCGCTCTCCGGATGGCCGTGTCGATCGACCACGTTGTGCGCGATGTTTATTTTCCCGCCGGGATACCACTCCGTGAACTGTGGCCCACCGTCGTGTGCACGGACGTCGTCGTAGGACTCGTAAAACTCAATCCCGAGATAGTCGACGAGTTCGTCCCAGAACCAGTCCAGATCGCGACTCCGCTCGATCAGCGCGTCGATTCCTTCAATGTCGTGTGCTGCCATGAATTCGTAGACGTTCGTCGATTCGATCGTCTCCTGTGATGGCTCATAAACGACGGTGTCTGTCGACGGTATGTCGCTCATACTGGCGAATACTATCGGATATCCAAGTAAGTTCCTATTATCTGAGGCTCCGAAAAATATCTCAGTGGCCAAATTCGTTGTGACCAACTCGTCACAATCGATGGCCCGAACAAGGCTTTTGTCGCCAGCAAGCCAACGATTCGATATGTATGTCCGGGACGCCAAAAACCGAGAAGAGGTCTGGTTACTGGATCACATCGAGGCGATGGGACTCGACGAGACGACGTTCCGGTCGCGTGATTATGTCATTGCACTAGATGAATCGACCAACCAGAAGGCGGGCTTTGGTCGAATTCGCCACCACAAAACGAGCGACTCGGACGAACGGACGCCGGGTGGGCAGGGCCCTGGCGGCGAGATCTGTGAGCTGACGAGCATTGGCGTGCTAGAAGGATGGCGACGGCAGGGCGTTGGTGCGCACGTCGTCGAGCGACTGATCGAGATGGCCGGCGACGACGGCTTCGAACGAGTGTACGCACTGACCGAGCAACCGACGTTTCTCGCACAGTTTGGCTTTCGAACGATCGACACTGAGCGACTGCCAGCGGTGTTACAACAGCGACTCGAAACGAAACGAGAAACTCTCGCCCCGGAAGCAACGCCGGTCGTGATCGATGTGGATCGGTTCGTGATGCCAGATCGACTGCGAGAACGATTCAAAACGGCGAGCGAGCAGCCTGAGACCGAGGATCCCACAGAAACGGCCGAGGATTTCGGTATCGATCCGGACGCAGCCACGTACAAATACGATACGAGTTGATACACCGTTGCGTGGCTGGACGGCGCGAGCAACTCGCCAAGGTTTTAGCCTGCAGGTCGCCACGATTCGGGCATGTTCGACGAGGAGGACCTCGAATCGATCCGTGAGGGGTGCTCGGAGTGGGAATCCGAGACCAGATCGCCCACAGTCGATCGATTCGGCGAACGCAAAGAGACGTTCACGACAGACACGGGGGGAACCACCGTTGCGCCGCTGTACACGCCGGCCGACATCGAGTCGTTCGACTACGACGACTCGCTCGGCTATCCAGGCGAACCACCGTACACGCGCGGTGTCTATCCCACGATGTATCGTGGTCGCCTGTGGACGATGCGTCAGTACGCCGGCTTTTCCACCGCCGAGAAGACGAACGAGCGGTTTCATTATCTGCTCGATGAGGGTCAAACCGGGCTCTCGATGGCGTTCGATCTTCCGACGCAGATGGGCTACGACTCGGACGCAACGATGGCCGCCGGCGAGGTTGGCAAATCCGGCGTTGCGATCGACTCGCTCCACGACATGGAGACGGTGTTCGATGGCATTCCATTGGATTCGGTCTCAACGTCGATGACGATCAACGCGCCGGCCAGCGTCTTGCTCGCGATGTACATCGCGGTCGGTGACAGACAGGGTGTCGACCGATCGGAACTCCGGGGGACGATCCAGAACGACGTGCTCAAAGAGTACATCGCCAGAAACACCTACATCTTCCCGCCGGAGCCGTCGATGCGCATCATCACGGACATCTTCGAATTCTGTGCGGCAGAAGTTCCAAAGTTCAACACGATCTCGATTTCTGGCTATCACATCCGTGAGGCCGGCTCAACGGCAGCCCAGGAGATCGCGTTTACGCTGGCCGACGGGATGGAGTACGTCGAAACCGCACTGGATGCCGGCCTTGCTGTCGATGAGTTCGCCCCACAGCTCTCGTTCTTTTTTGCTTCGTACAACAACATTCTTGAAGAGGTTGCGAAGTTCCGAGCGGCCCGCCGACTCTGGTATTCGCTCATGGAGGAGCGCTACGGGGCAGAAAACGAGAAATCGAAACAGCTGAAGTTCCACACCCAGACCGCAGGCTCGACACTGACTGCCCAGCAGATCGAAAACAACGTCGTTCGTGTTGCCTACCAGGCGCTGGCGGCCGTTCTCGGTGGGACACAGTCGCTGCACACAAACGGGAAAGACGAAGCGCTCTCGCTTCCCACCGAGGAAAGCGTGCGAACGGCGCTTCGAACACAGCAGATCCTGGCGCACGAATCCGGTGTGGCGGACACGGTTGACCCGCTCGCTGGCAGCTACTACGTCGAACACCTCACCGATGAACTCGAGTCCGAGGCGCGCGAGCTAATTGAGCAAATCGACGCCCGCAATGGGATGCGTTCGGCGATCGAAGAGCAGTGGGTCCAGCGACAGATCCAGGATACTGCCTTCGAACGACAGCGAGAGGTCGAAGCCGGCGATCGGACCATCGTCGGTGTCAACGAGTTCACCGTCGACGAAGAGACCGATGAGGAGATTGAATCCGTGAATCCTGAAGACGAACAGGCTCAGATCGAACGGCTAACCGATATCCGTGACCAGCGCGACAGCGAAGCGGTCTCGGCCACACTCGAAGCCCTCAAAGACGCAGCCCGAACTGACGACAATCTGCTTCCCTACATCATCGAAGCCGTCAAAGCGTACGCGACCACCGGTGAGATCTGCAATGCGATGCGCGACGTGTTTGGCGAGTACGAGCCGAACGTTTCCGTCTGATCCGGGCGTTTAACATCCGGGGCGGAATCTCCACAGGTATGGAGTTCGACCACGCAGGCATTGCAACGACCGACGCCGCCGGGTTGCGTTCGCTATTCGGTGCGCTCTTCGACGTTGAAACGGCGCACACCGAACAGTTCGATGGCCTTGATGTGACGTTTCTCGATCTCACCAACGGCTACTTTGAGCTGCTCGAACCGCTCGAAGACGGAACCATACGCCGCTATCTCGACGACCATGGCCCAGGCATTCACCACGTCGCGCTTGCGACTGATGATATTCAGGGGGCACTCGATCGAGCGGCACAACTGGACGTCGAACTGATCGATGCTGAACCCCGCCCCGGAGCCTGGGGACATCAGGTTGCGTTTTTACACCCAAAATCCACCGGTGGCGTCCTCGTAGAGTTCGTCGAACACTGAATTCGACGTTCTTCATTAAAGATGAAATAATAAATTATTACTTGTGGATGAGTAGGGAAACATTTACGAGCCTTCGCAATAGCCTCTAGGTTATGTCTAGTTCCCGCAATTATTCAAGCCCTCCTCAAGATGATTCATTCATCTCTCAACGGGGCACGTTGAACGATGCGTTTCTCACACGCCGCGACCGAATGACCAGCGACGAGGATGGACAGCCGCTTGAATGTTCTCGGCGATTACGGGTTGAGCTCAACGCGGTGGTGGGTCGGAACATCTCCGCGTGGGATCTTACGACACAGGCAACGATTCCAGCGGACGGCTGGACCACCTGGTCTGTCGGTGATCGGGAGTACCGACTCAAACCGTACGGCGTGGCGTTTGTTGGCGACACGACCGCAGATCGAGAGCCTGTCGTTCGGTTTGCCGTCGATCGCTTCGAAAACGGCCACTGGATCGAGTGGAACAGCCACTGCTCAAACCGGTTCCACGATCTGAAGTGGAACGTGTCGTTCGAAATGCGGTTTCTCGAATTTGGCGATTGAGCTGTGCAATCGAAACAGCACGTTATTGAAATATAACACAAACGCATTTATGACCAATCGTTAGGTTAAAGCTGTGGGCGTACCAAACACATTTGCGCGCAGATACTATGGAGGAAGAATATGTTGATACGGTGTAATGAGTGTGGAAGTAAAAATACTGTAATAACCGAAAATAGAGACTTCATCAGGTGCCTTGAGTGCGGAAATACCGACGGATAGCATCACAGCAAAACCTCCGGAGGCCGAACACACAAAATTGGGTGAATTCGTTTCTCACCTACGATATCTGTATGACATATCATAAAATAATCTTGTTCATGGGATGCATGAATAACAACCTTTCATAGGTTCTTGAACATTTATTGACCTGAATGCTGGTGGCTGAGTCGTTAGCGTTGATTTCGTCCCAATGTCAATTTCAGTATTCTGGGCAATACGCGGATGGAAACCATCATTTTGTCGGCCCTCGGATCGATTGCTATGTATCGAGGTGGAGCGTTCGTCCGCGAGCAGTGTGAACCGGTTGCAGACGGTCAACAACAGCCCAACGGCATCGATCTGACGGTGTCTGCAGTGTACGAGCAGATCGATGCCGGTCGTGTGCGTCGTGATGGCAAGTCGATCGGTGACCGACGGGAGTGTGATCAGGAGTCGCTGGCGGACGATCAACCGCCAACGTACTATCTCGAATCTGGTGGGTATATCGTCCAGTACGGCGAAACGATCTCGATCCCGGACGGACACATTGGCTTCGTCTATCCTCGATCGACGCTGCTCCGAAACTCCTGTATGCTGAACACGGCGGTCTGGGATGCGGGGTACGAAGGCAAAGGCGAGGGGCTACTCGAAGTTCATCACGATATCGAGATCGAACAGGGCGCACGGATCGCCCAGCTGGTGTTGGCAAAGGCCAATCACGACGGGACGTACGAAGGGACGTATCAACACGAAAACGTCGCCACGGAGTGACACCAGCGCTATCGGTAGATCAGCACTGTCGCGTCACGGTTGTCGAGATCGAGCACGTCGACTGCTTCACCTGAGGCGGCTCTGAGTTCTTCATTGATTTCGATCGCGTTCACATCGAGGACGACGGTCTGAGTGCCAAGATCGAGCGTGAGTTCGCCGTTCGTTTCTGCTTCTGCTTTGAGCTCGGCCGGATCGGCGGCTTCGAGCGCGCCAACGACGGCACCAGCGTTCTCTCTGAACTCAGGGCCGATCACGGAGTGGTCCGGCTCGACGGCGACCGGCACCAGCTCGACGTTCGGCCGGCCGGCTTCGATGTACACCGGCGCGTTCACCGCAGAGCTCAGATCGTACGTGTCGATGGCGGGCTCGTCTGCGGGTTCATCAACGTACACCTCGATTCGGTCGAGTGCTTCGTTGAGCGCCATTCCGGTGTCGGATTTCCAGCCGCGAATCGCGCTCGCGGTGTCGGCAATGAGCTGTCCGCGATTGATCGTGGCCGGATCAACTGTTGGGAGGGATGGCCAGGATTCGCGGTGGACGCTCTCTTTCCCCCCTGGAAGTGACTGGTAGGCCTCTTCGGTAATGAACGGGGCAAACGGTGCCAGCATCGTCAGTGATGCCTCCAAAACGGTGTAGAGAGCGTGCCGTGCAGCATCGCGCTCGCCAGGACGGCCCTCGTACAGCCGTCCTTTCAACAGCTCAAGGTAATCGTCAGCGAGATCGTGCCAGATGAACTCTCGGAGTTCGCGGAGTGCACCGTCGAATCGGTAGTCGTCCATCTCCTTGCTCACGCTCGTGGCCACCTCGCGACACCGACCGATGATCCATTTGTCGGCGTCACGGTAGGCCGGATCCTGAATCGCTGGCGTGTCTTCATCGAGGTGGTTGCTCGCGAATCGGGTGATGTTCCAGAGCTTCGTCAAAAACCGAGAGGCAGACGTGACCTCTTTCGACTGGAACTGGATGTCGCTGCCTGGCTGGCCACCGAGCGCGATTGCCTGTCTGAACGCATCGGCCGAATGCTCCGAGACGACTTCACTTGGCTGAACGAAGTTGTCTCGGGATTTGCTCATTTTGTTGCCGTCTTCACCGAACACCATCCCGTTGATGAGCGCCTGTTCCCACGGGAGTTCGTCTTCGAGCGCGCCCGTCCGGAGGATGGTGTAGAACGCCCACGTCCGAATGATGTCGTGGCCCTGTTCTCTCAGCTGGACGGGTTCGAACGACTCGTCCGGCCAGCCGTTGATATACAGCGCCGAGATCGACGAATCCATCCAGGTGTCCATCACGTCGGTGTCGCCCACCCAGTCAGTTGCTCCACAGTCTGGACAGTCGATTTCTGGAGTCTCGTCGGTCGGATCGATTGGCAGATCGGCCTCGCTTGCGATGTGGGTGTGATCGCAGTTCGCACAGAACCACGCGGGGATCGGGGTGGCGAACTCGCGCTGGCGGGAGATCACCCAGTCCCAGTCCATTCCTTCGGTCCACTCCTCAAGGCGCGTGTACATGTGCTCGGGGAGCCATTCGATCTCCTGGGCGTTCTGCAGGATCTCCTCCTGGTCAACGCGGACGAACCACTGTTCTTTGCTCAGGATCTCGATCGGGGTGTCACAGCGCCAGCAGATGCCAACCGATTGCTCGATTGGCTCCTGGTCGTTCAGGACGCCGGCCTCGGCGAGCGCGCTTGCGATTTCGTCTTTGCCCTCCTGGATTGAGAGCCCCTCGTACTCGCCGGCCCGTTCGTTGAGATGGCCGGTTTCGGTGATTGCTGGTCGGAGATCGAGATCGTGTTCGGTCCACCAGTTAACGTCCTGTTTGTCGCCGAACGTACAGACCATCACGGCACCAGTTCCGAAGTCGCCATCGACCTCATCATCGGAAAAGAGCGTGACCTCCTGCTCAAACAGCGGCACGCGGAAGCTATCTCCGATACGGTCTTCGAATCGCTCATCGTCCGGGGAGACGGCCATACCAACACAGGCCGGCAGCAGTTCTGGGCGCGTGGTGGCGATTTCGATGTCGTCGTTATCGATACCCTCGAAGGTGAGATAGTACAGCGTGCCGGTTCGGTCTTCGTTCTCGACTTCTGCGTCTGCGATCGCCGTTTCACAGCGCGGACACCAGTTCACCGGGTGTTCGTCGCGATGGACGAGATCGTCATCCGCCATTCGGACGAACGAGCGCTGGGTTTCGCCCCAGTACTCCGGGTCCATCGTTCTGAACTCCTGGGACCAGTCCTGTGAGAAGCCCAGATTCAACATTGTCTCGTACATCGCGTCGATCTGGCTTTCGGTGTGTTCGATACACAGCTCACGGAATCGATCGCGTGAGACGTCTGTCCGGTGGATGTCGTGTTTTTCCTCGACTTTCACTTCCGTTGGCAGGCCGTGGCAGTCCCAGCCCTGTGGAAAGAGCACGTCGTCTCCCTGGAGGCGGTGATAGCGGGCCGCAAAGTCCATATAACACCAGCCAAGCGAGTTTCCAATGTGGAAATTTCCGGTGGGGTAGGGTGGCGGTGTGTCGATGATGTAATCGGGACGCTCGTCGTCGTCCTCATACTGATAGAGCTCCATCTCCTGCCACTGGTCGCGCCACTGGGGCTCGATGCTGTCTGGATCGTAATCGTTCTCTATTGCTGTCATAGGTTCAGGGGTGGCCGACGGATCGTCCCAACTGAAAAGAGTTGTAACTCTGTTGTGTGTCTTGCGGTGGGGATCTTCACACACGTACTACCGACGACCAGCGCATATTCCAGTGTTTGAATGTTGGACCTATAAGCGTGTCGTACAGGCTGGCTTCACAACTGTTTTCTCGACGGCGTCTGTATCCCGTAGATTCTGTGCATCTGTAACGAAGAGATATACTTTGGATGTCAGCATGCTCAGTATACTAAAGACGATTCCGTTCGAAAGTCTCTGTGCAGATCTGTTGTCGAGACCTTTCACTAAAACAATGAATGTACTACTTCTCGGTGCAAGTGGACGAATTGGACGGCGAACTGCCGCTGAACTCCTTGATCGTGGTCACGACGTAACGGGTGTTTCCCGAAGTGGGACGGTTTCGGAGATCGATAGCGAAGCGTTCGTTGTGGTCGCCGGAGACGCGACGGTTTCCGAGGATGTGGCGAAACTGGTGACGGGTCATGACGCGGTGGTGTCGACGCTTGGCCCAAGCGGAGATATGTCACCGGATATCCTCACGGAGATGGTTTCGGCTGTGATCGACGGGATGCACCGTGGTGCTGTCGATCGGCTGGTCTGGACTGGTGGTGCGGGCGGGCTCATGGTTGATCCGGAAACGATGCTCATCGAGACGGCAGATTTTCCGGAGGAGTGGAAGCCGGTCGCCAGTGCGGCCATTGATGCGTATGAAATCCTGTCCGAAGCGGACGATCTGGCGTGGACGTATGTAGCGCCAGCCGCGATGATTCAACCCGGTGACCGAACCGGGGAGTATCGGACGGCCGATCGCGAACTGGTGGCCGACGCCGAGGGAGAAAGCCACATTTCGATGGAGGATTTTGCCGTGGCTCTCGTTGACGAACTCGAATCGGAACGCGCTGTACACACGTATCTCGGTACCGGCTACTGAGGTGGGTTTGTTTCGAGGATCCACTCTCGCGGTGTCTCAGTCGCGGCGCTGGACCTCGTGTCGTCCAAAGCCGTACCGGAGGCGATTGGCCAGTCGTCTGGCGAACCGATCGTTGCGGCTGTTGAATCGCTCGGCGAGCGCGGTGTAGATCAGCGGCACTGGCACTTGTTGTTCGAGCGCTTCCTGGACGGTCCAGGTGCCGGTTGAGCCCCCGGCCACGTGGTCAGCAACGTCGCCAAGATCGTTGCCTTCCGCGGCGAACGCCTCCTCACAGAGTTCGAGCAGCCACGATCGGATCACCGCGCCGTTGTTCCAGGTTCGGGCCACGGCTTCGAGATCGAGGTCGTACTCGCCGTTGGCGAGCAGTTCGAACCCTTCACCGTAGGCCTCCATGAGCGCGTACTCCACACCGTTGTGGATCATCTTCACGTAGTGGCCAGCACCGGCCGGTCCCATGCGATCGTGTCCGTCGGGACCGGTGGCGACCGCATCGAAGATTGGCGTGCACTCATCATACGCCCACTCCGGGCCGCCGACCATCAGCGAAAAGCCCAGCTCAGCGCCGGCGGGGCCACCACTCGTGCCACAGTCGAGAAACGCCGCGTCGGTTGCTTCTGCCCGCCGGATCGAATCCTCGTAGTAGGAGTTTCCGCCGTCGATGACGATGTCCGATTCATCGAGATGTTCGTCGAGCTCCGTCAGTGCAGCGTCAATAGCGTCGCCGGCGGGCACCATCAGCCAGATTCGCTTCTCGTCATCGAGCGAATTGATGAGTGAAGGCAGTGAGTCGGCCCCCGTTGCACCGCGCTCTTCGGCGGTGGTGACGGCGTCGTCGTCCAGATCGAACGCCACAACGTCGTGTCCAGCTGCCAGTACCCGATCGACGACGATCTGTCCCATGCGGCCCAGACCAACCACTCCGAGTTCCATAGGCGTCGTTCGGGGTGGACCTTTTTTACGTGCGGGATTTCCGGCGGTGTGTGGTTGTGGGCAGTAGATGGACTGGCGTTGTGCACTAGGTGGCGCGAATCGTTCTCGCTGTGTCGGTACCGATTGTGGTTGAGATGGCCATTTCCGAAAGTGTAATGCAAGGCAATTATAGTAATATGATAGTAACAACGATCTCAGCTGGTTCGCTGGCAGGTGATGCGTCGAACGTTGAATGAGGTGTCGGAGCAGGGATTGCTGAAGAAAACGGTGGAAATGGTGAATTTCTTAATGACTAGTGAGCTAGCAAATACAGCTACAATCACGCTCGTTTACGATGCGAAATTCAAGAAGTTTGTAACTGAGGATGGAAATCCGGGGATGTGGATAACAACGCAGATCGAAGTTGGAGGAACTCCCCTCTGGAACTTTGACTACGATATGGATGGTCTAGCAACTGATATTGTAATAAAATCACTTGCGTCAGTACGAGCGGCTATTACTGACGAACGGTATTACATTACGTTCGAAGATGGGCCCTCCTGGATTGTCGTTGAACCACACGGCAACGACTCCGTCAATATCGTTGATTGTGTACAAAAGGACTATATCAGGAATCCAGATGATCGACTCGATATCGAGAGCCAAATACCCGTCACCAAACGGGCGTGGGCAGAGGCTGTTTTTGATATGGCGTATGATTTTCAAAAGACAGTCATCGATCTAAATCCGGAGCTACGAGATAGTAGCAGTTTGCGTAGCATCGATAAAAATATCACAGAAATCACGGAGTTTGCAGCAGCCAATTGTGATGAGATTCAACTATAGATGTCTACCATTCCAGATACAGTATCAGTATCAGTTGGTTTTTTGAATTCTCCTGAACTGGCCCCATTATCAGGATTTCTGGATGGAGGCATTCGGATAACGGTAAGCGGAACTCCCCTTACTAAGTACACTGGTCGGTCCGGTGACTGTGCGAGGTATGACGTGGATGGGAATCCGCTTTCAGATCCGGATGTCTACGTCGGCGAGGAGGTAACTACCGACCTTACCAGGTTACGAGCGGCAGCGGTGACATTCCGAACGGAGGAATACGAACGATTTCAGTCAATTCCAAGTGTTATCTGGGGTGAGCCGGGGATCGGTGTAGTGACGCTATCATTTTGCGATGGTGAGCATGCACGAATTGCGTTTGAACCACGATCTGCAGAATATAGCGACTACTTCCCGACTGCTGTAACAGTGGGGTATGCAGTTGATCCAATCGAACTGTGTCAGGAGCTCATTGCGTGCTTTGAGGACTGCGTTACCTTCGCTGAACGGGCATATGGAATGCATGTTGAAAATGATGAGGCAATGAAGTGCGTGATTGGGCCGACAATCATACTCAGGCACTCCAGGCGGCGATTGATTCAGACTAATACAATCTTACCTCCGCGTCGGTTCGTTGGGCAGCTATAAAATACTGCAAGTAGGTTTGGGTCGTTTCGGACTCTCTCCTCACCATTCGATCGGGCTGTACAGTACCGTTCGTCGAAACGAATTATTCAAAAGGTCATCAATGGTGGGTGATAGATGTAGTAGCGTGAAAGTCCTTGGTGGAGGATACGGTGGCCGATGACCGCTCCAATCACTATAACGGTGGGATTTTTTGCCCACCCAGACGAAACGATGTTTCCAGGGATCGAAGATGGTGGCATTCGAATTGATGTCGGCGATGAAATTTTGACAAAATATACTCTGGAGCTCGATGGGTATACTCGATACACCCTTTCTGGCGACAGGATAGATGCCCGAGATTGCTATGTTGGCGAGAATCTAGATGTGAATCTTATCGGTATTACTGACGCTATTATTACATTCCAAACGAGTGAATTTGATCGATTCACTGAGATCTCGACACGGATAGACGGAAAGGCTGGCAATAAAGTGCTTATATTGTCATTTTGTGATGGGGAGAATGTCCGGATTGCGTTGCAACCAGCCTCTCCTTCTGATCAAGAACTGATACCAACGAAATCAACTGTTGGCCATCCAATTGACCCGGATGAAATGTGCTACGAATTGATCAACTGCTATGGGGATTGTGTTGCTTACTTCGAGACTGCCTTTGCGGACCGACCAGAACTTGCACATGCTGTCGACGAAGTTAACGAGTGGGCGAACGGACAGATTCAACGTCTTGAGAACGCCATAGATACAACTAAGTAACCATTCCATCATATAATATAGACGAAATACTAATAGAGGAGCACAAATATCACTAGCTAATTGTCTATGATATCTTCATTACCGGCGAAAATTATAGAGGTTGAACCTGAGGCTGTGTATCAGGGAACTATTTATGATCAGACTGTTGTTGGAAGATTGTGCACTGGGAATCGCATTACTCTCTTCGACCTCACAACGCCAATTGTATCTGAAGACATGATTGGCTGTAAAATAGATTTGCACGTAGGACTTTCACTGGATGTCAACGATATCGCCGTTGTAACGAGAGCGCGCGGGGTGTCTCGCCCGCCAGAACCCACTACAAAGTGGAGCTATGACTATGTTGGAGAGCTTACTGGAATAAACTGCCACAACCGCTCGATAACACTCGATATCGAGCATGGATCAGTGACCGTCTCTGGCTATGCGTGTGATATTGTAGAATGGATCGACGAGAATGAAATCGCAATGGGGAGCTATCTCTCTGTTCCTGATTGTAGATCAGATATAATTGAGTATACTGATTCGAGATCATAGTCCAATAATGAGCGATGAATGTGTCCCTGCGGACGCCGAAATTCGTCTTTCGTACAGAGACGATTTTTACACCGAGATTGAAGAGCGATCCGACCCAGATGGATGGGCTGAGATTTTGATACTAATAGGGGACACCCACGTATTGAATCCTGAGTATAACCATACAGGACTTGCGTATACCATTATATCAAATCTCATCAAATCTGTTTGTCGTACTCACGCTGCGGAGGATCATCTGATCGTGCTCGACTATGGCCCTTCCTATATTTTCGTTGCACCACGTGATGACCACACCAACACGGTTACATACTGTGTTTTCGAAAAACACGCGTATAATCCCTCCAAACGGCTCGATATCGAACGATCCCTCCCAGTCACCAAACAGGCGTGGACGGAGGCTGTTCTGGAAATTGCGAAGGATTTCAGGGAGACAGTCATAACCCTGGCCCCCGATTTGCGTGATAACGCAGGGATAGGGCATCTTTCAGGGAAAATCACAGAGCTCGAAGCACTCATTGCGGCTAATTCGGGTAATGCAGAGTGAGATTGGGTGAACAGTTTTGAGTGCAGATACTGCACCACTGCCAGCGTCTACGGGTTCTATTCTATCCATTTTCTTCAGAAGAAGGTCTTGGAAAAATAGAAAATAACAGTATCTACGGTGTGTAATAGTAGCCATGGCTCCAACTCTCTCACTATCTGTGGGATTTCTGTCCCCTCCTGTAGATGCCGATTATACAAGCCTTGTCGATGGTGGCATACGAGTGGCAATTGATGGTACAGCCCTCACTCAGTATACCGAACCAAATTGGGATAGAATAGTGTACGACAAAGAAGGGAATGAGGTGCCAAATTCGGATGAATACGTCGGTGAGTATTTGAGTTTCTCACTGAACCACCTCAAAGAAGCCATCATACGCTACTCAACCAGTGATATTGGTCGCTACGAGGAAGTCCCCGCTGAAATTGGAGCAGAGGAACCGTTCGGTTGTTTTGTGCTGTCGTTCTGTGATGGAGCTAACGTACGCATTGCATTTCAACCGATCACTGATGAGCATACCAACTACTTTCCACCACGAGTAGCAATCGGCTATGCGGTTGATCTGAGAGACCTTTGTGAAGCGTTACTCACCTGTTATCAGGATTGCTTCACTTATGTCGGGAATTTCCATGGTGATGAATCTTGGAATGGACCGATGTGGGAAGCATATGAATGGTCACAAAACAATATCCAGGAGTTACAAGGGGTTCTTGACGAGCTCGATACCTGACTATCCGATCGCAACCCCAGCGATAACAGTTTGGATGGTTGTGAAATGACAGAACATACAATACTATGACAGCTAAACCTGTAAAAATTCGTCTAGGATATCATAGAAGACCGCAGGAAGAGATATTTACCGGATTTGAGTATGGTGGGGTCTGTATTACCGTTGGAAAGAAGGTTCTAACGCGACGTATTCCCACGTACAACAGCTTTGCCCGCTATGATTCTGCGGGGAATCGGTTAGCAAATCCAGAGTTTTTATGTTGGAGAAGATCTCAATCTCAGTTTATACAAATTATCAGATGCAATCATCCGATTCCAGCATAACAACTTCGATCGATACGAACAATTATCTGCACCCATGGTCGTCGCGCCAGGCGATAGTACGGTCGTTTTTTCGTTTTGTGACGGAGACCATGTCCGAATGGCGTATCAGCCGAAAGCGTCTGGGATAGCAGAGCAGTTCCCTACCGAGGTAACTGTTGGATACGCTGTGGATCCTGACAATGTATGTCGTGAACTAATAGAGTGCTACAAAGACTGCACACAGTACATTGACATTGCGTACGGTGACAATCCGGAGTACGAAGCCGAAGTTTCAGATGTTCATGAGTGGGCTGAGGGTGAGATACAACGCCTTGAGAAGGCCATAGAAACACCTTAGTAACAAATTTCTCATTCGTAGCTTTTGCTATCATTGCAGGCTATTCAGAATAATAATGGAATTGTTGAGGTTTCTAGTCGATTTGCTAGCGTAAACAAATTCATTAGTGCTTCTGTTCTCCATGCACCCCACTACGAGAGTACTACACACTCACACAAGGAAATCGCCACGTGTGAACGGTATCTCAAGGGCCATAATAGCAAAACGACATGAAGTTATACTCTAACACGTTCGATAGCAAGATGGTAAGTCACCAATGTGGAACTATGGATGTCAGTTTGGGTATCATCGTTCAACCGAGATTGCTGGGTACCCTGGATATCTTGATGGAGGGATCCGAATCAGTATCGATGGGGACATTCTAACACGTTATACTGATCGTTCCGACCCAGCAGCACGATATTCCCTTTCAGGTGAGCGGCTTCCGAATCCTGAAGAATTCGTTGGAGAAGATATTGATTTTGGCCTATTACATTTGAAAGAGATCACTCATCGATTTCTCCGCAATGATCTCGATAGACACGAGATTCTTGTAGCGAAGATGACCGGAGAGCCGGGGATCGGGTTCGTGACGCTCTCGTTTTGCGATGGTGAGCACGCTCGCATCGCATTCCAACCCCGAAGGGCTGAATATGGGCGGCATTTCCCCACAGACGTTACTGTTGGCCATGTGGTAGACCCAAACGAACTTGGACAGGAGATCATCGAATGCTACGAAGACTGTGTGAGATTTGCAGAAATTGCGTACGGAGAATACGATGATATGATTGAGGAACTCGCCGAAGTCAGGGATTGGGCTGCAAAGCATATCCAGCAGTTAAAGGACGCGATTGATTCTGCTTGAGATCCCCAGGATTCGTTTTTGAAATGCGTGGCAGATCCATTCACTCCTATAAAGGAGTTATATTCACACTGTCAAAATAGGGGCAATGAGTATAGACATCTCTGTTGGATTCAATTCGCCGCCCCACTGCACAGAGTTTCCAGGCTACGATATCGGAGGGATCCGACTGGAGGTGGATGGTGATATCCTGACCCAACTCACGAACGAGTATTGCGGTGCCGCGAATTACGCTGCCAACGGGAAGGAGATCATTGATACGACCCAGTATATTGGCGAATATCTAAGCTTTATTTTGCAGGATTTCACCGAAGCCATCGTCCGTTTCCAAACAGGAACCGTAGATCGGTACGAAGCAATCCCGATCGAGATCATGGAAGGGACTGAATTTTGCTGTATTGTAGTCTCATTTTGTGACGGGAACAATGTACGACTCGCGGTACAACCAACCACCCCAGAGTACAGGGAGTATTTTCCACTACAGTCGACTGTTGGCTATGCAGTCAATCCAGACGCTGTCTGTCAAGAACTCATCGGATGCTTCGAACAGTGCGTCGAATTTGCCGAACGAGTACATGTGGAGTATGACAATATTCCTGGAGAACTGGCTGTCGCTACTGATTGGGCCACCACTCATATCCAGCAGTTGGAGGACGCGATTGATTCACCCACGTAAGTGATGTCCCCGTTCACTTACATTCCGAGTACCCGAACGGGCACTGGACCGGTAGTGAAATACCGAGACAGGATTCTCCGCAAGCGCAGCACCCACACGCACATGTTATTTGAACAGTCATTCACAATTATTCCAAAATAACTTTATAAGCGATCGGGAAGCCATACTATCACGAGGACTTCGGCGGCGTCGTTCGGACGTTGTGCGTTCGTGTTTGAACGCGCCGGGTGCTGGTACCACCCGACGCTGGGGTTCTCAGAGTGGAGAATCCCATGACAGGGAACGATTCATACACACGTAACAGTACCGGCTCGAACAGTCATTACAATCACACGTGCCTGGTCTGTCGTCGCCAGCTTGGGTCACGTAGCGATCACGCGCTCTGCTGTCCGCTGTGGGGGCGACGATGACGCTGCCACTGTTTCTGTTTCGCGACGAGGATCGCAACTGCGTGAACCTCTCGACGGTCGATTCCCGCGATGAGCTTTCTGAGGCAGAGCTCTACCACGTGATCGACATCGGCGAAGGAACGTGGTGTCGACCGTGTCAATCGACGGGCTGTCCGCACGCCACCAGAATCGAGCAGATTCTGACGATGGCCGATCTCGCGAGCGAACGGACGAGCTACGAACACCTTCCCGGGATCGAACGAATCACGCGCTATCAGGCCACCGGCGAGACGGTTGTGGCGGCATTTTTCGACACTGGTGCAAAAGTCCGCTATCACGAAACGCGCGATGGGGAGATCCACCAGGTGACGTTCCCCGCTGAAGATCCAAAATCGCCACTTGAAACGATCGATCGACCCGGTTGTGCGAGTGCAGCCGACGGATTGCTCACGCTCCTGGATTCGTACTGTCGGTATCGGAGCCTTGGCTGCCCCGCTGGACTCACAGACCAGCATCCAGCACTGTCCAGAATCACCACCAACTAGGGGAATCCTCCTCCATCCTGTCCACCACCGATTCCTATACCCCATCAGCTGGTGATTCACTGCGTTTCGAAGAGATGACGTATGGACTGTTGGATGAGATCGAGAAAATAGATTGGTTACCATATCTTCTAGAATTTGTGAATGAATTATTTGCTTGTTCAGAGTAGGTCCGAACAATGACTTCAGAACCAAGAATAACGGTACAGATCGAAGACGTTACGCCGGTGACGGTGTATGAGACCATGTTTACGAACAAACTGCTGTGGTACGGATCAATACCGGCCAAACACTCAGACTGTTCGATAAGCATGCTCCTTCGTTGGATTCGACACTGATCGGGACGACCACAGACATCGCCGTTACACTCCTTCCAGGGGATGAATTACACAGCTGCAGGGCTGCGGAGGTCGGAATATACCCACCGACTGATCGACGGAGCGAGTGGAGTTATGATTTTGTCGGTGAGGTCGTCGGGATCGAGGACGATCATTTTCTGTTGGATTCGGGAGTCGGGACAGTTGTTGTTGGTATTCACGAGGCCATTGCGTCATTTTTCGAGACTGAAGCCGTTACTGCAGGCGATGTTCTCTTTGTTCCTGCCCTGCGGACCGATATTTTCGATCGATTGGAATCTTCTGACCGTTCCTACCAATAGCTCCGCCTGAGGGGGGATTCTCGGAGACGACAGTGAACCCACGCGATGGTACGGCCGAATTGCATGCATCGATCTCAGTGGGGAGCTCATCGAACAGATCGTCCGGTCCGGATGAGCTGAATACCAGTCTCGCAGTGGGCCAGAGCGACCGTACCAGACGATCCCATCGTCTTAATAAACACCACACTCACTGAATCGATTACCGATACAGTATGCGACAAAAACCAGACCGCCGTTGAGTGGGAGCCATCTAGTATTTGCTATGACAAATACAAGCACGCTGATTCATATTATTTGGCGGTTTATTGGTGCCGAAATAATCGGTATATACTATGATAGGCTGAACAAAAGCTTGACTATAATGCCAAAACTTATTGGCAACCCCACAACGATGAATGCTTGCCGTTTTGAAAGGTCCCGTGCGTGTTGCAGTCCGTAGATCCAAATATAGGCAGACCAAATATTAAAAGCCATCATAGCGAGTGACACAATCACAAACAGAGGGCCGCTCCTGGTCTGTGAGATTACTGCAGATAGTTCGTTTCCTGACGCAACTGATACCGATGGCTCATCCAGCACCGAAATAATAGTGGCGACACAGGAGAGCAACTGTCCGAGTATCATCGGAATAAACCCCCACGCTGTCATTGCCATCGTTTGACGGAACGATCCTGAACCACGAAACAGTGCAGAGAGGAGATATAATATCACGCTGTAGAATATCCAGCCAACGAATCCGACCATGGAACTTCCCAACAGAAACCCAGTTAATCCATAGAGTACGAGAATATGTAATTCTCCTTCGACTGGAAGCAAAGCTGGGAAAAACGCCAACGCACGGCTAATGATGTACGCGACGACTATGATAAGGGAGAATCGGAGCTGTAACTCCGATATCCGATCGCTGAAAAATCCGTCTGGATCTGTCATCGACTCCTTGGCAGAGGGAATCATAATTGGTTACTAGCTTCAATAAAGAAAACAATTATTATCTGCCAGTATATTTCTTGACTACTTAAGGGTCCCCAGGTGAGACTTTCCAGTCTCAATCGTTGCTGCCTTTCTCGTACTGATTTCAGAGTTCTCTTACCGACACGGTTGTGTGCATTTTCAATAATAGGATATTACTGATTGGAATTATATCATTCATTGGGAAGTAACTCACGAAGGGTTTGATTTTTCCCTTCTGAGGTTACAACGGCGTCTACTATTTCCAATTCTTCATACAATTCTTCAAAGAATTCCACGAGGCGCGTTCGATTTGCGCGTCCGACAGGAGTCTCCTTGAACCAGATGTCAGTCGATGTATTAACATGCAAGGCAAATTGGGATCTTCTCGGTGTAGATTTTGATGAGGTGGTATAATGGCGAATATGAAATCCTATTGGATCGTGATATGCTTCTCCTTCATAGATCTGATTATACTTCGCAGGTTTGATCCTTTCTCTATGTCCCCGATTAATCCATCCTTCGTAATCCCGCAGGGTGATATAGACGTTCTCACGAGTTGATTCAATATCACCAATGACACATATATCTTCTTTTTGACATTCATCCAAATTAGATGTTAAATCTTCAATAGATACTCCGCAATCATCCGCCATGGTATGTCTTTCATTCGAGATCAAATTCGACTTATATGAGTTATCTGTTGGGCCAATACTCTCAATTGGTCCGTCAGCAGAATATTTCCGAAGGGAATACTCGAGTTCTGTTGGACGTATAAATCCTTCACAGGCTTCAAGCACGACTTGTGTAACGTCTATAAATCTATCATACAGTTCTGAACTACGCGATACTTTTCCTGGGGTTTTTAATCCCCACCCTCCACCGGCATCATGATACATTCCTACAAAACTATTATTTATCTCGTCAATCACTTGTACATCACTTTGTGGTTGATATGGTACTAATTGATCGAAGACCATAAAATTCGACGGATATAGCGGCCACTCCCACCAGACCGTTCCGTTGGATCAAACTGTACAGCGTATTCGTCCGCGATGCCTTGAGCTAGCACTGTTCTGAACAACCCAGCAGTCGAATCGCATCACAAGACATTTCTCGACGCTAATAGGAACCTCCGATGCCATGGCTGCACTAGCTTCGCTCTGGGCCCTTCGCAAGCGCCGACCCGTGTTCGTCATCGTTGCACTGGGTGGGCTCGGGTTCTTTCTCGTCTATCCGTTCGTTGACCTTTGGCTCCAGTCCAGGGATATTGCAGCGACGTACCAGTACTTCGATTTTGGCGTGTACGGTGGCGCAGTAGAGCGCTGGAAAACGGGCGTGTCGCTCTATCAGCAGAACGCCGATGGCGGCTATCACGGCAGTTATCTCTATCCACCGTTCGTGGTGCTCGTGTTCTGGCCGTTCGTGGAGCTGTTCGCCCACCCAGAGGGTGCAATCGTGTGGGGTGCGTTCTCGGTGGCGCTTTTGTGGATTGGTCTCCAGCTCATCGTTGGGGCCCTGGGGCTCAAACTCCATTTGCTGGAGCGACTGGTCTTGCTCTGGGTCCTGCTCGGATTTCAGCCGCTGCTCATCTCATTGAAACTCGGCCAGATGGCTGGCTTTCAGGGCGGGCTTCTGTCTCTGGCGCTGGCGGCAATGCTCTGGAATACCCCTGCGGACGAGCGGGCTTCGGCGACTGCAAACCCCAAATCCACCCGAATTGCGAGCGGTGCGCTCACGGCAATCGTTGGGCTCATCAAACTCCCATACGCAACCGCGGGGGCCCATCTGTTGGCTGATCGCGACCGATTCGCTGGCGCGATTGTCACCGGAGTTGTCCTTCTCATCACCACTGTTGTGGGCTTTGGTGTCGATTCCGTGCTCGCGTATCTGGAGGTGCTCCAGTGGGGAGCCGTCTCTGATCCACAGACCCGGCCGCCGTCGCTGTGGCTGCCGCCATACTTCCGTCCGCTGCAGGGAATCCCCGCCAAATCGCTGGTTCGCTACGGCGCTGTGATTGCCATCGCCACCGGTGCTTTGCTGGCTGGCGCTGACGGTGAACGCGAATCGTTTGCGCTCGGTGCGGTTGGGATTCCACTGCTTGCGCCGGTGACTTACACTTACTATCTCGTTGCGGCCCTGCCGGCGGTCGTTCTGCTGCTGGCAATCGAACTCGAACGCGAGGACGGCCATCCAGTTCTCCCGATTCTCGGAGCCGTGCTTGTTGGTGGGCATGCACACGGCCTCTGGTTCGTGGTCACCGTGCTCCCCGAGTGGGTACCGTCAATCACGGCACTGCAGCCGTTCTACTGGGCGCAACCGGGAGTGTGGGGCGTGTTACTGCTTTTTGCGCTGGCAGCCCGCCGGCTCGTGGGGGAGATATCCCGCCCCGAGTGGTTCACCTGATGATCAGTCGCGGCTGCAGACGACCACCGTGGGGGGCGATCTGAGTGTATCGCATGGCCGATCACCAACTCACGGCGCTGTTGAGTGCGGACGCTGTTTGCGCTCTAGATCGGTTTACCGACGTTCGAACTCAGCGTCGTAACAGTTCAGTTCGGCCAGTTCTCGGACACTGAGAGTGGTCGCGTTGGGGGGCTGTCCTATCGTGAGTTCGCTTGATGCACGCACGCTTCCCTCCGGAACCTGCTGATTCTCGTGGTGGAGCTTCCACTGGTCTTGTTATTCGAACAGTCTTTCACAATTATTCCTAAATAACTTTATAACCGATCGGGAAGGCATAGCAACACGAGGGCACAGCTGCGCCGCGAGGGCGTTGCGCGTTCGTGTTGAATGCGCCGGGTGGTCCAAGCACCCGACGCTGGGCTCTCACGAGATGCGATTGCCCATGCAATGGGAGAACACACGCGACCGTAATTGTACCGACTCGATGAACTACTACAGCCACAGCTGTGTCGTCTGTCGGCGACAGCTTCGAGGCCATCGCGATCACCATCTGTGCTGTCCGCTGTGGGGTCGTCGATGACGCTGCCGCTGTTTCTCTTTCGTGACGAGGATCGCAACTGTGTGAATCTCTCGACGGTGGATTCACGGAGCGAGCTTTCTGAAGCGGAGCTCTATCACGTGGTGGATATCGGTCAAGGAACCTGGTGCCGGCCCTGTCAATCCACTGGCTGTCCCCACGCTACCAGAATTGAGCAGATTCTGACGATGGCCGATTTGGCGAGCGAACGGACGAGTTTTGAACATCTCCCCGGAATCGAGCGAATTACGCGCTATCGCGCAACGGGCGAAACGGTCGTGGCCGCGACATTCGATACCGGCGCAAAAATCCGCTACCACGAAACGAGAACAGGCGAGATTCACCAGGTGACGTTTCCCCTCTCTGATCCGAAATCACCACTGGAAACGATTGACCGACCTGGCTGTGCGAGTGCAGCTGATGGCCTGATCGAACTGCTCGATTCGTATGGTCGGTATCGGAGTCTTGGTTGTCCGACAGGGCTCGCAGAGCAGCATCCAGCGCTGGCCAGAATCACTACCGACTAGGTCACTCGAAAGGAATTCGGCTGGCCTATCGATCAACTACAGATCTAAAATCGGTCGATGAGAGCAGTGGGAAACGTGACCTATTGACCCCTTTCTGCTGGTACTGATGAAGTATTTGTGTAATCTTGGGCGAATACATTTCAACCAATATACTAACGGTTGCTTGCTCATTCGGATGACCTGTGACGTAGCTGGAAAAATATTCGATGCTGATGGCTATACCGTCCTATTTCGATTTGAGATTGTTTGTCCGCTGGCTGAGTGATGGATGGTGACGTGGCTTGGGTGTCCACTGCCGATCTCCTGGAATCTGGCATACTGCAATTGAGCTCGCCGAGTGTGTGAATTCTCTGAGCGCATCATCTGGTTCTCCTTCGTCGTGTTTCTCAAGTGCTTCTAGTGCACTTACCAGGGCGTTCGGATCGCCAGTCAGTGCGGTGGCACCACGATCAGCCGCGAGCTCTCGCGCTCGTGCTACTATTCCGACGCCAAGAGTTGCGACAGTGGTTAATATCATCCCAAAGATCTCAATAAGGTTGGTTGGATAGCGAATTTGGTTAGTCAATGACTCTGCAAACAGCAGTGGTAAGCGGATCATTGTGATGAGCCGGAGATCGTCGTTTGCAATATGAGCAAGTTCGTGTGCGAGCACAGCATCAAGCTCGGCAGGTGTCAGCAACTCATAGAGGCCGCTCGATACGACGATAGTGGGCTTTGTATCCGTGGATGGGATGAGCGGCGCGTCTGGCGAATACGACGTATACGATATTGGATATGCTGTGTCCAATAATCGAACTGCTGGCGTTGAGATATCCAACTGCTGCGATAGCCGGACGATTCGATCAGAGACTTCGCCACCTCGGTTTGAGGTGGGTTCTTCGGTGGGGACAAGCGCCTTACGCTCGCGACGAATCGAAATCGCGACTCGATAGATGCCGTATATCAACCCCAAACAACCACCGGCTGCGAGAACCAACAGCAACGCCGAATCGGGGAGTACGCTTGTCTCGTAGCCCAGATTATTGAGCCCAACGAGAAGTATCGATCCTACAAAAACGGCCGCAGTTGCCCCGAGTGCCAGTATACTGGTGGCAAGAACTGCAGTTCCAATCGAGAGAGCCACGGCGATCCGGATAGCCATCTGGATCGAAGATACTCCCTTCATCGAATATGTATGCGAACTATGGAGCATTAATCCCGGCGAATCTTATGAAATTTCTATTTTATTAGGTGACTTGTGGCAGTGTAGTAACATTTTCAATGATGAATACGAGCATGAAACAATAGCTCAGGAAGAAGGTGTGATATTTGGATAATATGCCATTCATGTATTGGTGGGAGGTTATTGGGACAGTATTTGTAAAATAAAATCCAATACCTCAAATATTTGCTGTGGCGATTATTTGACTCCTCATGAGCCCGCTATCACGCCGCGGCCTGCTTCGAGTGGCTGGATCTTCGTTGCTGGGCGTCGGAAGCGGCTGTATTTCGCTACCGGCGTTCAACCAGGATTCTGGTCCCTCTAGAGGCGCTCTCGTCGTCAAGAATAACGACACATTGCCACACCTGGTCTCGCTCGCCGTGACTGATGTTACACCGCCAGAAAATAAGGAATTGGGCGTTGAGGCGTCAAAAATATATGATTCTGGACGCAACTCTAGAATTCATATCGAGCCAGATGAGGAAAAAATGTATTCGGAGTTTTTGTCCGGCGATGCGTATTACACAGTGAAACTATGGCTTGATGCTAGCAAAGCGGCTATTGATCCAGATTCTGATACTGATAGCATAATAGAGGCAGTTCTAAGCCCGAACGCAGCAGAGGAACCTGATGTGCGAGGATCATATCTCGAAATTGAAATAGCGTATGAAAAAATCGGAGCAAGTATAAATAGTCTAAACTAGCTGTAAACCGAAATTTGCACCGATCATCCATTTCGGAGAAGTACGTCTCTGGGTGTCGCCGTGCATCAGAACTGGCCGGAGTTCATTATTGTAGTTGTCTAGGCATTCTATACTGACAAGAATTGGTATCATAGCATCGGGGCCCTCTTCGATGGCCATCATGGTTACATTCGTTGGTCACTCTCCCGTGGACGCTTCAGTACTCACCACCCGATAGCCGGCGTCGGGAACGTCGCTGCGGATGGCTTCGATATCGCCGGCCAACGCAGCAAACGTCTCCTCGCCGGCCGGATAGGCCGCAAACACGTTCCATCCCGATGTTCGTCCGAACCAGACCGTCGTTCCCTGCAGACAGCTCCACTCCAGCATCGTTCGATCGACGTCGCACGCCACGTACACCGCTCCGCAGTTCAACGGTCGCCACGCCTGAAATCTGGCTTCAACAGAGGATTCCCACTCCTCGAGTTCGAACGCGTGAACAGCACCAACAGCGGCGGAATTTTGCGGTGCGGGCTGCATACTGACAGCTACCGTCTCGGCTGGTCCAGTGTGGGCTGCTGAGATTGACCGAGCCATCGCACTCGGCGACTGATTCACTGACAACGCGTGCCAGTAGGCATATTCGACCGGTTCCGCAGCCGGGCCGAGTTCCAGCACATACCGATACCGGCCCTCTGTCTCCGGAACGCCGTGTGGACCAAACCACACCACATTCCGTGATTGATCCCACACGCCGAGTCGACCGCTCTCCGAGCCAATCCTCCAGCTGACATACGCCATTCCGGTCGCACAGGTCCACAACAGCAACTCCCCTCGAACCTTGTCACCACCCCCTGTCGGTTCGACCGTGATCGCAATCGGATCGGACCGGTAGTACCGCTCCTCAATGAGCTTCGCTGGATCGGCCGCTCCAGCCGGATCAACTGCCATGCTCGAAATGTTCCATTCCACCATCATATAATTGCCAGGTGAATCACTCAAGAACGTGCGTGGCGTGCTCACACGCCCGATTACCCCTACTCCAGTTGGTTTATGACTACTCAGATTGAACAGCAGCTATGACAGAGTACGAGACCATCCAGGTCGATCGAACCGACTCGATCGCTCGGCTCACGCTTGACAGTTCGTCGGGGCTGAACTCGCTCACCCTCCAGCAGGCTGACGAACTCATCGACGCGATCACGTCGCTCAGTGGCGATCAAGCAGTGCGGTGTCTGGTGCTGACGGGCACCGACGACGCGTTCTGTACGGGCGCCGATCTCAGCTCGCTCGACGGCGACGAGCGCGATGAATCACACCTCCGGACACTCGCCAGCCGCCTCCACGACGCCGTTCTGCAGCTGCATCAGCTTGACACGCCGGTAGTGGTGGGGATCAACGGCACGGCGGCCGGCGCGGGTGTTGGCCTGGCGCTCAGTGGTGATCTCGTGGTGATGGCTGCTGATAGCACGTTGCGATTTGCCTACCCACAGATCGGGCTCACTGGCGACGGTGGCGCAACGTTTTTGCTCCCGCGACTGGTCGGCCTCCGCCGAGCAAAAGAGATCGCGCTGCTTGACGAACCGATCGGCGCGGATCACGCCGTGAGTCTGGGCCTCGTCTCTGATGCCGTCGATCCCGACGCGTTCGAGGATCGTCTCGACGAACGCGCCCACCAGCTGGCTGACGGACCGACCGCCGCGCTGGCTGCCACCAAACGGCTCCTCACCGAAAGCTTCGATCGTGATCTCGCCGGACAGCTCGGAGCCGAAACGGATGCGATCGGCCGGGCCACCCGCACGGAAGACTACCAGCGGGGTCTGGCTGCGTTCGACGCAGACGAGGACCCAGAGTTCGTCGGCCGATAACATCACGCGATAGCGACGCACACCCACGGAACACCAAACACACGCCGCTCGCATTTTTTCGGTGATGCGTATCGAAGCATGCACCACCGACGCTGCAATCGACGACGCGATCACAATTCTCCAACAGCTCTGGACCGACGCAGACACATCGTTTATTCGAGAATTCATCGATGAAGAGGAGTATCATTTATTTGGTCTCTACGACGACAATCTTCGAGCCGTGGCGGGCTGTTCGATCCAACGAGTGCTCCACCACCGAACTCACGCGTGGATTCACGATCTCGTCGTTGACCAACCCCATCGCTCGGCAGGCTATGGCAGTGAACTCCTCTCGTTCGTCACCGACTGGGCGCGATCGAACGAGTGTGCCGTCGTCGCGCTCGCGGCCACCCTTGAGAACGACAGCGCTGGGGAATTTTACGAGGATAACGGGATGCAACGCTGGGGCTACGTGTTTGAGCAAGAGTGCTAGCAAGAAGGATACGATTCCGGTGAGTGAACAAAGCGGTGGGTCGATATGGGACAGACCCCCGCCCTGAACTTGTTGGTATTGGTTATCATAAGGATTGTGGCTATGTTCAATAAACAATCATACAGTCACACCGCACCTTGCTCCAGTCACTTATCTCATCATTCCCAGAGACAGACTATCGTGAAAATTAAATTCAATATCATATTAACACAAGTTTTTAATAATTTAGAATGGATATTTACTGGTGTGATTGGGGATGAATTCCGACGGGCGATCCAGGCGCTCATCGTGTTGTGTCTCCCGGTTGGGCTCTACGCGCTCGGGCTGGCGGGGATCGATCTGCTCGCGACGACAACAAATCTGGCAGCAATCGCGGTGCTTGCCGCTGTCCTTGCGGCTGCTGATCGAGCACAGATCGCTGCAATTGGTGCAATAGCCGTTGCCGGCGGTCTCGCACTGGGTCGATACTCCGAGCTCAGTGTTGTGGTGTTCGCAATTGGTGCCATCGTCTTTCTGGCGGGTGGCGTCCACAACGTCGTACAGCGATTCAGATCCATCGGCGTGGCCTGACCTGCTCGCTCATCTGCTGAAAAAACGGAAGTGGACTGCGTCGATCAGTCGGCCGTCTCAGTGTCGACGAGCAGCCGATCGAACGCATCAACCATCGCACCGACGCTCGCTCGCGTGATATCGGCGTCACTCCCTGTGACTGACACTGACCGATCGCCGAGCGAGACGGTTACCTCCACCGTGACAAGCGCGTCGGTGCCGCCGGTGATGGCGTCCACGTGATACGATTCGAGCGTGGCGTCGATCGCCAGCGCCTCCCGGACGGCGCTCACCGCCGCATCGACTGGCCCGCTGCCAACGCCGCTTGCGACGCGTTCTTCGTCATCAACCGCAAGCCGTGCGCTCGCAGTGGGTGTTGGACCACCACTGGTTGTGGTGAGATCCAGTAACTCGACACGCCGATCGCGATCCGTGCCGCGAACGTCGTCGGCGATCGTGAGCAGATCTGCGTCCGTCACTCGCCGACCGCGATCGCCGATCGCTTTCACGCGCTGGACGATCCGACCGAGTTCGTCGTCCCCGACCGACACGTCGTGTTCGGCAAGCGCCGCTCGAACGCCAGCCCTGCCAGCGTGCTTGCCAAGCACCAGCCGTCGCTCGCGTCCCACCTGTTCTGGGGGATACGGTTCGTACATGGCGTCGTCTTTGAGCGTGCCGTCGGTGTGAATGCCGGATTCGTGGGTGAACGCGTTCTCACCCACGACCGCCTTGTTCGGTGCCAGTCCGATACCGGTCGCCGACGCCACCGTCTGTGCGAGTTCATACAGCTCCTGGGTTGCGACCGTCTCGACATCGTAGCCGTGAGCGAGCGCGATCGCAACTTCTTCGAGCGCAACGTTACCGGCGCGCTCGCCGATTCCGTTGATGGTCGCGTGGACGAGATCCGCGCCTGCAGCGACGCTCACCAGCGCGTTCGTCACCGCCAGCCCGAGATCATCGTGCGTGTGCGTGCTCGTGGGCCCAAGCTCTGTGAGTCGACTCACAACTTCGAGCGTCCGGTCGGGCGTTGCGTGCCCGACGGTGTCGCAGTAGCAGACGCGGTCTGCGCCCGCAGTGAGTGCTTGTCCCATCAGCTCTTCGAGAAAGTCGAGGTCGGCGCGCGAGCCGTCCTCACCGAGCACCTCAACCCACAATCCGTGGTCGGTCGCGTACTCGGTGAGCTCGACGGTCGTGTCGATCACTGACGCGCGCGTCGTCTCCACCTTCCGTTCGATATGGCGGTCGCTCGCCGGAACGACGAGATTCACCCCGTCGACGTCGCAATCGATTGCGAGATCAATATCGCGTTGGACGCCACGAGCGAAGCTCGTCACCGTTGCTGACAGTCCCTGGGCAGTGACGCGCGAGATCGTCTCTCGCTCGCCAGCACCCGTACAGGCGCTGCCAGCCTCGATGACCTCGACGCCGGCGCTGTCGAGCCGCTGTGCTATCTGTGCTTTTTCGTCTGGAGCCAACGAGACGCCTGGCGCCTGCTCGCCATCCCGGAGCGTCGTGTCCAGAAATGCTACCTCAGCCGTCGAAAGATGCGTTGTTTCGGGGTGGCCCCCGAATAAATCGGTCACCGGTCATGCTAGCCATCCAGACGTGTGATCGGCTCCTATATAATACAGCTGAGTGCGTCAGATATTGCAGCCCTATACTCCGTGACAATTTTCGCCAGTTGATGGGACGAGTCCGTGTCGTTCACGGTCCTCTGGACCAATCGATGGCCATGGAGACGACACCGTCGGGCACGTCCGTGGGTGTGGATGACCCCTATGACTACGTCGAGCGGTGTGATTATCTGACCAACGACGGGCGCTGTCGGTTCGCGATCGAGCACGCCGACCGTGATCCGTCGTTCGCCCGCGCCCGAAACGAAGACGAGTACGACTGCCCAGTCGGGACGCGCTCGTGGGAGTGGTGTGACTGCCCGAACTTTCGATCAACGGATCGGAGCCACGAGTGCGTTCGCTGTGGCATCGCAGAGGTGCGAATGGCACACGATGAAGATCGCCCCTTGCTCGAAACCCATCACCTCTCCTATCGCCGCGACGATTCGATGGCCGACACGGACGCCGGACTCGCCCATGAGATCACCGTCGATCTCTGTCGGTGGTGTCACGCGAAGGTGCACAACGCGTGGGCCCGCATCGACGATGACGTGAATCCTGCCACCGAGGCGATAGCCGAAGAACAAGCCCGCAGATCGAAAGAACACGAAGAGTTTGGATTCCACACCGCAGCTGAACGACACCAGGAGTGATCAGCACGCTCTGCTCGGTTGATGGATAACGACACCGATAGCGCTGTATTTCAAGAAGTATATACGGGTCGATGATCTATCGCAATCAATGGTTCGCATCGATGTGGTCGATAATCACGGTCAGTTTACGCATCTTGAGCATCGCGCCCTCCGTGATATCGGCGTGAAAACCGAACTCATCGACAACACCACTCCTCCAGCAGAAATCGATGCCGACGGCCTTGTGTTGTCAGGCGGCCCGGATATGACAGACATCGGTCAGTGTACTGCGTATCTCGATCTGGATATCCCGATACTCGGCATCTGTCTGGGGATGCAGCTGATTGCCGACTCGCTCGGTGGGACGGTTGGAACTGGAGAGTACGGCGGCTATGCGGACGTTGACGTTGCAATCGTTGCAGATGAGGACCCGCTTGTTGGATCGCTTGGTCCATCCACGCGCGTCTGGGCGAGTCACGCCGATGAAGTGACGGCACTGCCAGAAAATTTCACCCTGACCGGAACGAGCGACGTCTGTTCGATAGAGGCCATGAGCAACACCGACGAAGAGCTGTATGGCGTCCAGTGGCATCCCGAGGTTGCACACACCGAGGCTGGGACAGAACTGTTCGAGAACTTCCGTCGCCGTTGTGAGTAGGCGCTCGCATGACTCAATCGCAAGGCGATCTGGCGGGCCTCTCCCGATTTATCTTTCGCGCGCCCAGCTGGTACGCCAGCGTCGTGTTCTCGCTTATTATTGCGGCGTTGATGGGTCTCGCTGCGTTTGAAAACGAATTCGTTCTCGATGATGCCTGGCAAGGCATCTTTTTCGTCGGCATTCCGACGGTGCTGGCAAGCATCTTCACGCCGTACGTCGACCAGCGCCTTGGTGGGCAGCTCACACCGAATCGGGCGTCGCTGCTCGCACTGTTCTGTGAACTCCTCGTTGTCGGGATTCTGACGGCTGCGGGTGCGATCGCAGTGTTGACCGCTCTCGATGAGGAGTTCGTTTTCGATACGCTCATTGTGGCGCTGGCGAGCATCTTTGCGATTCGACTGCTCGTCGTGATGGCTATCTCCCGAAAATCGTTGTTGATTGCGTCTATTCCGGCGAGCATTCAGACGCTTGCTGGCGCGATGTTGTTGTTTATCTACAGCGGAACGATCACGTATCTTGAAATCGGTGGGCCGATCATCCAGTCGTTTTTCGCGCGCTCAAATCACGCTCCCGGCGGTTTCGATGTGTTCGTCCCCAAGGATTTTCTCCTGCTCGGAGGGATCTGTGTGTTGTATGCGATCGCCACCTGGCTGTTTATGGTGACGATCGATCGACCGTGGCAAAACAGCCTCGGCGTGAGCGTGCTGGATTTCATCCGAGGGTTCGTAGGCCACATCGCCGAGGGCTCGCGCGAACTCGAGGATTTCTTCGAACAGCTGGGTGAGGAGGCGATCGTCCCCGTCTCCGTCCTTTCGTTCCGTCGAGCGGCTGATCAGACGGAAAAAGCCAGATTCGTTCTCCCGATGATCCACCCCGGGCCAATGGGTGAGATTGGTGGCGGCAATCTCCCCGAACGCGTGGCCGAAAACACGGATGGGCTGGGATTTCCACCACACGCCACTGCCGGTCACGATTTCAATCTCGTTACCGAACGCGAAGTCGACACGATCATTGACGCTGCCGATCGTGCCTACGAACGCATCAGCTACGACGGCGAGGCCACGAACGCATTTCTTGAGCAGGACGGCGAGCTGACAATGCTCGGACAGTCGTTCGGGAACGGCGCGTTGCTCGTGGGAACGTATTCACCCTCATTTGCCGACGATGTGGAGTACTCCGTTGGCCTATCTGCGAGCTCTCGTGCCATGCGCGACGGCCTGGAGAACGTGATGCTCGTTGATGCGCACAACTGCAACAACGGCCTCGGTGGTGCAGATCTTGGCCACGTGACGCCGGGATCAAAACGGTCGTTTTCGATGCTCCACGCCGCAGATGAACTCGGCGAATCGCTCACGACAACTAGCCGAGCGGCCCTGTCACTGGGCGTCGCCTGGGATCCCACGGACTGGACGCCAGCGGACGGGATCGGTCCGCTCGGGATTCGCGTCGCCGTCGTTGAGTCCGGCACCCAACGCACCGCGTACGTGCTCGTTGACGGCAACAATATGGAGCCCGGACTTCGTGATCGAATTGTCACCCATCTCACCACCACTGCGACGCAACCGGTCGCAGCTGATGGAGGTGCCAGTGGCGTGGCCAAGACGATCGAACACGCAGAGGTGATGACCACCGATACGCACGTTGTCAACACGGTTGATGCCGAAAACCAGGTTGGTGGTGCGATCGACACGGCTGAGCTGCTCGCTCGGATTGATGACCTCCTTGCCGCGGCGATTGACGACATCGAACCCGTCGAGGCGGGGATGAACGTCGAACGCGCGACAGTCACCGTCTTTGGCAATGACCGGACCGAGACGCTCGCCAGCCACGCCAACGTGATGACCTCAATGGCCGGTGCGCTCGCAGCAGCGTTCATCATGGCGGTGTTTGCCGTTAGCGTGTTGATCTTCTTTTTCGCCTGAACCGATCGAACCGAACCGTGATTCGTTTTGTCTGCCTGGAGAAATAGAGCGTATGACGGACGTCCCCCCAGCACAGCGCTCTGAGGATCCCATTACGGTCGAGCGACTGGTCGATGATCTTCAATCGCTGGGCCTCACTCAAAACACGACGGTGCTGGTCCACGCCTCGCTGTCCTCGCTCGGGTGGGTGTGTGGCGGTGCACCGGCAGTAATCGATGCCCTCCAACGGGTCGTCACGAGCGACGGAACGATCGTACTGCCCACTCATTCGCCGGGCAATCGCGATCCGTCGAACATGAATCATCCACCGGTCCCCGAGTCCTGGTATGAACCGGTTCGAGAATCGATGCTACCGTATCGGCCAACCGTCACACCGACCCAGGGGATGGGTGCAATTGCAGAGTGCTTCCGGTCGTATCCAGGCGTTCGACGGAGTTCACACCCCCAGCACTCGTTCGCGGCCTGGGGTGCGAACGCAGCGTTCGTCACCGAAGACCACGCACTCGATCGCTCGCTCGGCGAGCACTCACCGCTCGCGCGCGTCTACGATCTCGATGGCGAGGTGTTGTTTCTCGGAACGACACACGCCACGAACACCTCGCTTCATCTCGCCGAGTATCGATCATCGCTGGCGTTAGAGCAAACGTCACACGCGAGTGCGATCGTCGTCGATGGTGAGCGCGAGTGGCGCCAGTGGGAGGATGTTGCGTTCAGTGACGACGACTTTCCGGCGTGTGGGACGGCGTTCGAACGCGACAATCCTAGTGCTGTCACGACCGGCGATGTCGGGGCCACATCCGCAAGACTCCTCGAACAGCGTCAGATGGTAAACTACGCTGTCGAGTGGTTTGAAACGAATCGGGAGAAGAAACTCTAGTCGGCCGATTCGAACAGTTCGTCGACCGCGCTGTGTGCCGCCTCGATTGCGTCGTCGATCACGGCCTCGGGATCGGCGTCGTGATCGGTCGGCGGATTCACGTAAATGTCGACCTCAAGGATGTCGTCCTCGAACGTAACGGTCACGTCGAGATCCTCAAGCTGTGATTGTTTGTAGTTCGAAAGGATGACCCCTTCGGCCGCCTCTGCTGCCGTCTGGACGACCGCCGAATCAGAGACCATAGCGCCGTGTTAGTCTCCGCCTGGACCGCCCATCCCCGGGCCGCCCGGTCCCTGCGGGCCAGATGGGCCGCCGCCGGCACCGCTCAGCAGCTGCTGGAGCTCCTGCTGGAGCTCTTCGAACTTCTCTTCGACACGGCTCTCCTGTTTTTCGAGCGTGTCGATGCGAATCTCAAGGTTGTCCTGCTTCGATTCGAGATCGGTCTGTGCGGCCTCGTAATCCGTCTCGACGAGCAGCTCACCGACTTCCTGATACATGTCGGTGTCTTCTGTAATGTCATCGAGCTGATCGAGTGCGGTCTCGGTGTCCGAGAGCGCGGTTTCAGCCTGCTGTTTCTGCATGGCGACCTGCTGTGCGGTTTCCTGGAGTCCCTGCAACTCCTCGATTTTCTCTTCGGCTTCTGGTGGAAGATTACCCTGCATGGTTACCCTGTCAGGACCGCAACGCAAAAAGGCACGTGTTTGATCCTCCGCACCGATTCAGCACTCTGCACATCGTTCTGCCACCTCGATGAGCGTACACCAGGTGTTGAGCCCAGCACGCAACGCCACCAGATCATCCGCGTTTACCTCAATCAAAAGCATCGTCTCCTCGCGCTCGATGGTGGTTTGCGCACGACTGTCGTCGATCTGTCCGATCTCTTGACTAATGGCCCGTTCGATCAGTTCGGCTCGGGCGACACTCTCATACGAACATTCGAGCGTGATTGCTGCGGGAACGGTCGTCGCCACGGGCCGGTCTACTGAACGCCGATCTCTTTGATGTTGCGGCTGCGTTCTTTGAGCAGAACGCGGTGACCACAGTACGGACAGCGGACGCCACCGTATTCGTCGAGCTCGACGTCGCGTTTACAGCGAGAACATTTGTAGCTCATACGTTGGATTGGGAGTCTGGTCTGAAAGCTTATTCGTCGTCTTCGGCCAACGCGGCACGGATCGAGCGCTGGACGGTTTTTCCACCCGGAGTCTCCGGACGATAGGCGCCTCCGGCGAATTTCTCGCCAGTTGCTTCGTTCACCCAGATCCCGGTGCCGACGCGTTTGACATCGTCGCCGTCAACGGTTGCGTTCTGCATTTCCGCTTCGATCTCGTTGACACGGCGCCGAGCGACTCGGCCGTAGCGAGCGCCAAAGCGACCGGCGCTCCCGATAGATCCCTGTTGTTCAGCCATACGGTCTGTAATCCAATCGTGGGTATAAATCCGTTGAGTTCGATTCGACGGCGTCACTCCTGCAGCCCAGACTCGGTGAGTGCCTCGTTGAGATCCGTTCGCACCCGTTCGCCAGTGTCTCTGTCGTAGGCGGTGGTGACGACGCGGTTTTCCTGGACGCTTGAGCCATCACGAACCAGTAGCCGGACGTTGCCGTTGGTGTCCGAACGGGTTGCTTTCGCCCGCACGCCCGTTCGAGAGCTGCTGCCGCCAGCGTCGATTGGACCGGGGACGAGCTTTTTCACGTGTGGGTGGGCGGCCACCGTTTCGATCGCTCGTCGGCCATCTCGATCGCCGATGAGCGTCGTGTGAGAGCCGCCAATCGTGTCGGACAGCGAGGCATGCACCTCTTCGAGGGCGGGTTTGCCTCGCCGTTCGATCACCGACTGGATCGCATCTTCGCCGGTGATCCGAAACAGTGGATAATGCAGCGCCCGGCGCACGTGATCGATCACGGTCCGATCGCCGGTGACGTACACCTCCTCAGGACGTTTGCGCCGAACGTCATCCGCGATCAGCCCAACGAAGTTGCGGAGCTCGATCACGGCTGCTTCGCCGTCGCGCTCGGGCGTGGTAGTGATCACTCGTGAACCAAGGACGGTCTCCTCGTCAAGCGCGCTCACGCGGGCGCGATCTCGATCAAGTTCTAAGACAACAGTGTCGGCGTTGGCCGTATTACAGACTAAACAGTAATCGCCAGGGCGATCGAGTGAACTCCGACACTGCCGACACGGCATACGCACGCTATGTGATCGGTGCTGAAAAGACGGCTGGTTCACGGTGAAACTGCACGACAGAAGATGGGGTTGCTCGGATTTGAACCGAGGTCAACGGCACCCAAGGCCGTAAGTATACCAGGCTAACCCACAACCCCGTACTCATTCGTTTGGGCAGTACTCACCTAACGGTTTCGCTTTGCGCCGGCCGTTCACGACAGCGCAACTCACTGGTGAGCTACCCACGATTACCTGCTTCCTACCGACGAGATGACAGTAGACCGACACCGGTTTGTCTGGCTCAGGTGCCGTCGTGCAGAGCGTGTCGTAACGATTTAGACGACTGCCACGCTGGTATCTGTATGTCGGACTGTCCACTCGCGGACGAATGCCCTCATTACTCCGAGCGGATCGAAGGGATGGGGTGTCAACATTTCAGCGAGCGAGGGGGGGCTGAGTGGTGTAATCACTACAACCAGCCAATTCGCGAACTCAAATCTCAGCCAGTCACCCCTGGCGAGGAGATCGTCGTTGATGTCACGGACATTCACGAGAGCGGTGCCGGCGTTGGTCGGACCGAAGAAGGGTTTATCGTCCTGGTTGATGGCGTGTTGCCCGATGCCCGTGCCCGGGTGAAGGTAACCACCGTCCGGTCGAATCACGCCCGCGCCGAAGAGCTCGAACGGTTACAAATGGACGATGTCGATCAGACGGAGATTCCAGACGACGACGATGACGACGAGCCCATGGGGCGAAAACGCCTGGGCAGCCGCGACAATTTCTGGGGCTCCTGATCAGGTCTCGCGAGTGGACGCCGTCCGTTTTTCGACGACTTCTCTGACCCGTTGTGTGTCGTTCGTTGGGACGACCAGCACGCGGTCATCGAACGCTGCGACGACGAGATCGGAGACGCCGACCGCATTGATTTCCATCGAAGAAT
Organism: Halobacteriales archaeon YIM A00013; assembly: GCA_025041195.1. Lineage (GTDB taxonomy): Archaea > Halobacteriota > Halobacteria > Halobacteriales > Haloarculaceae > Halocatena. The sequence goes on along the minus strand of JAKCFM010000001.1, from coordinate 1,923,488 downwards.
CACAGGCGAGCACACAGTTTTCCGTCTCGATTGAGAGCACGTCACCACTACTGACGGTACCATCCGCGTCCGTGTCGAGAATGCGCCCGAGCGAGTCCCACGACCCAAGATCATCCCACTCGATAGCCGCCGGAATGACGGCAATCTCCTCGGTTTGTTCCAGGACGGCGTGGTCGATGCTGACCGGATCGACACTATCGAAGCCGGCGAGTGGATCGTTTGCTTCGAGCGCCTCAACGAGCGACGAGAGCGGCGTCGATCTCACTGCAGAGAGCAGCGTCTCGGGTGTCCAGGCGAACATCCCCGCGTTCCAGTAGAAATCGTTGTACACATATCGCGCAGCCGCGCCGGGATCGGGTTTTTCGTAAAACCCCTCGACTGCGAGGTGGTCGCCGTGATCGGCTCCCGGTTTGATGTAGCCGTATTCGATCGCAGCGCGCGTCGGTTCGATCCCAAGGGTGACGAGCTGGTCGGTCCGTTCGGCGACAGCCATCGCCTGTTGTGCCACTGCCTGAAACCCCTCGCCGACGTGCTGGTCGCTCGGCAAACAGAACAGGACGGGGTTCTCACCGGCGCTTTTGAGCTCGTGGGTCCCGTACACGAGCGCTGGGCCGGTGTCTTTTCCCATCGGTTCGGTGAGCACCGTCGCGTCGGGGGCGTGCGATCGAACATCGTCTGCGTACGCGGGGCGGGTCAGAACACACACCTGATCGACGATCGGGCTGACGCGGTCGACGGTTTGACCCAACAACGAGTCGTCATCGTCCGCAAAAGAGAGAAACTGTTTGGGGCGCTCGGGCGCGCTCGCTGGATACATCCGTGTGCCGATGCCACCGGCAAGCACCACTGCGATCTGCATACCGTCGGTTACTATCGGTGCTACAAATCACCACCGGCGGGGATCCCAGGTTTCGATCGTCCCTTCTTGAATGTCTTCGACACAGCCCTGACAGTCCTGGCTGTTGGGATCGAAACACGGTGGTCGACCCGACGCATCGAGTCCCACAGCGCGTCGTTCTGCGTACCGTCGACAGACGATTCGCGCGTTTCCGTTTTCGTCGGTCGGAATGTCGGCTTCGGCCGCGCGTTTTGTCGTGGCATACGTCTGTTTTGCCTGCTCAATCTGCATTCCAGCTGCGCGAAACTTCGCCTGTAACAGCCGCTCTAGTCGCCGACGCGAGGACATGCGCTGGGCTATGGTCTCATCGGAGAAAACGATGGTGCTCGTCGTGTGCACTCTCTGGACAGCTATCATTTCGGAAATCGAATATGGAGAATTTAAGAAGGATAAGGTCGAACCGCACATTGTCTCTCACCGAAAATACGAGGAGACAGAGCCACAATGTCGGAATTACGCCAACACGCGGAGTCGGTCCACGCCCAGTTCGACGACCATCTTGAGGTCGATCTCGAAGAGATCGAAGAGCGCCTTGAGACGCTGGTGTCGGAGTATAAGGTGCCCCCTGAGGAAGCACGGCGCAGTCTCGTGAGCAGCTATCTCTCCGAAGCCGGTCTTGAGCGCGACGAGCTCGCCGGTGGGCAGACCGAGCGCGTCTCCGTCGGGTCGATCGACGAGGACGAGCAGTGGGTCGACGTGCGCGTGAAAGTTGTCGAGCTCTGGGAGCCACGAAGCGACGCCATCGCGCAGGTTGGCCTTCTCGGCGACGAATCCGGCCGGATCAAATTCGTTTCGTTCGCCACGAGCGAGCTCGAAGCACTCGAAGAAGAGTGCGTTTACGAGCTCTCGAACGTCGTCACTGATGAGTATGAGGGCCAATATTCGATCAAGCTCAACCGCACCACTTCGATCACCGAGCTCGATGACGACATCGAGGTTGGCGATGACACTGTCGAGCAGATCGGTGCGCTGGTGGACATCCAGCGCGGCAGTGGACTGATCAAGCGCTGTCCCACGGACGATTGTACGCGCGTGCTGCAGAACGGGCGCTGTACGGAACACGGCGAGGTTGACGGCGAGTTTGATCTTCGGATCAAGGGCGTGCTCGACGACGGCACGGCCGTTCAGGAGGTGATCTTCGACTGTGAGCAGACCGAGACGCTGACCGATATCACGCTTGATCGCGCAAAGGAGATGGCCAAGGACGCTCTCGATACGAGCGTGGTGATCGAAGAGATGAAAGCCTCGACACTCGGTCGGTATTATCAGGTGACGGGCCCGCAGTTTGGTCGGTATCTCCTCGTTAACGAGTTTGAGCGACTCGGGGCGATGGACACGAACGATGCACTCGTTCGCGCGAGGTCGATATAAATGTCAGAATCAGAATCCACGCCGTCAGACGGCCAGCCATCGCGTGCGGTTGCTCGCCGGGTGTTCGCAACGGAGTTCAACGACATCACCTACACGTTCAAAGAGTCCGACGAAGAGCGCGCGCCTGTGTACGGGCTGTTGCCCACCGGCGAGCGGGCCAATCGAGTGTTCATTGCGGGAACGCTCACCGAGACCCAGGATGTGGGCTCCGACAGCGAGTACTGGCAGGGTCGCGTAGTCGATCCCTCTGGAACGTTTTTCGTCTACGCCGGGCAGTATCAGCCCGAGGCGGCAACGATGTTGCGCGAGGCACAACCGCCGATCTACGTTTCGATCGTCGGTAAGCCCAGAACGTATGAGACGGATGACGGCGAGATGAACGTCTCGATACGGCCGGAATCGATCTCGATCATCGACGATGACACGCGCGATCGGTGGGTCGTCGAGACGGCGCTCAAAACGATCGAACGCGCCAGCGAGGCGGCAACACAGCCATCCGAGTATGCGACGATGGCCGACGAGCAGTACGAGACCGACCCAGCGCTCTACCGCGAGGAGGCACTGGCGGTCCTTGAGGAACTCGACGGTGCGGATGAGCCGGCCGAAAACGAGATGCCAGTGTCGTAACGCTGAAGGGAAGGGATTGGTGGTGAGACATCGAGTCGTCAGTTACCACCCCCTCCGCAAACCATCCTGGCCGTCAGCGCACGCACTCAACTATTTATATTGACATCAATCAGTTCTCTCACAAACGATTAAGTAGGTTGAACGAGTATCTCTCCACCGATGGGCAATAAGAACAAGACAATCTCGTTCCGTGTTAATGAGGACGTATTCGAGGTGTTACGCGACATCGCCGAGGAACGAGACATTTCGCTTTCAGCTGTGTTCCGTGATTACGTGGACCAGCTCGTTGCCCACGATGGACAGGTACGGGTGGTCCCCGAACACGAGATCGACAACAATCCGACGGAAGCAGAAGGCTTTCCACCAAAAATTGAGGTGCCAAAAAGCTTCGTTCGAGAGCACGAACGCCTCGAACTTGAGGCTGACCACCTCCGCGAGCAACTGGACGAGTACAAACGCTACGTCACAGAGCTCACGCAGGAACTCGATGAGTACAACGACGAAGACATCATCGTGCTTGACGATCTCGACGATTCGGACGGCGACGACACGTACCGATTGGGCTGATAACTGTCGGGTCCATTCGGGTGTCTCGTTTCTTCTCAGGTCAGCTGATCGATCCGGGCAGCGAGCGTATCGGCTTGCGAGCCGTTACCATCGACCCGTGCGAGATCCTCGGCCGCTTCAAGCGTCCGGACGGCGTCATCAAGAAACGTGAGCACATCCCCAGAGTACGCATACACCTGATAGTCGGCCCCCATCACGTCGACGATCGCGTCCGGGCCGAGACCTTGCGCTCGCAGTTCGAGCAGATACTGCATGAACTGTCGCTCTGGATAGCCCGAATAGAGCTGGGCCTCGTCTTTACAGTCCAGAAAGTCGCTGGCAAAATCCAACAACCGATCACGGGTGGCGCTGTCAAGATTCGACAGTCCGTCACCGCTGTAGAGAACGTCGATCGTCGCGCCAGCAAAGGCACTCTTTGGCAGCTGTGTGTCCAGCTGTGAGACGATCTGGCGATGGTTCTTCAGATAGATTTTGTCCGTGATAGCCACACCACCTGTAGATCCTCCGTCGATAAAAGCCACGTGGGTCGAACGGTTCATACTGATGAGAATCACACTTTCCTGGCCGCCTCCCGACCGATGCGATATGGAGTTCGACTCACCGGCCAATACGATGGCATCGCGATCAGAACAGGGACGCGGCCGACTCTGGCTGACGCTGTCTGGAAATCGACTGCTGGTGACGCTCGCGTTGCTGGTGATCATTTATCTGGGTGTTCTTCTCGTCAGTGTACTCTTCGGCGGTGGGCTAACTGCGGCCATTGGCTCTGGCGATACGATCGAAACGCTGCTTTCGACGCTGATTGGGGGAATCATCACCGGAACGACACTGGTCGTGACGATCAGCCAGCTCGTGATTTCACAGGAGCTCGGTGCGCTCGGCGATCAACTGTCACGGATGAACAACGCAATGGAATTTCGAAAACAGTCGGCTCAACGACTCGGTACCGCAATGCCGACGACCGTCGCCGCAAATTGCCGTCTCCTTCTCGATGGAATCGAATCCGATGCCCGAGCGCTCGACGCAGCGGTGTCTGAAACCGCGACCCCATCGCTTGCGGCGGCGGTGAACGACTATACGAACGAGGTCACAGAGCACGCAGCAATAATTCAAGATGATCTCGAAACCGCTGAGTTTGGCACGTTCGACGTCGTTGCATCGCTGTTGAACTTCAACTACGCGATGAAGCTTCAGGCGCTCGAACAACTTGAGTACGATCACGCTGCGGAGCTCGACGAAACCGCAACGGCGTCCGTTGAACGGCTCATCACGGGTCTCACCCGCTACGGAGCGTTTCGTGAGCACATCAAAACGCTCTATTTCCAGTGGGAGCTGATGACGCTCTCGCGGCTGATACTCTACGTTGCACTCGTGGCGCTCTGTGTCGTCGGTGGCTCATTGCTTTTTGTTGGCACTGACACCATCACCGGAACCATTGCGGGAATTGAGACCGTCCTGTTGGTGACTGCGGCCGTCTTTACTGTCGGTGTGAGCCCATTCGCCCTGCTTATCGCCTACATTCTCCGGATCGTCACCATGACGAGACGAACGCTCGCCATCGGCCCGCTCGTGCTGCGCACGGCCGACTCATAGCTGGGGTGGGTTTTATGTTGTAGTATTACTGATGTATCGGCAATGGACTACGATGACCAATCGCTTCGATCCGTGATCGACCAGGCGATTGATTCCGCGTCTGATCCGGCACGCCCCGGGTTTTATGCGGTTTCAGGATCGCACCTCTATGGCTTTCCGAGCGAGGCTGGCGGGGACATCGACGTGCGGGGCTTCCATATCACTGATGGCCATGCGTACTGGTTGCTCGATGAACCGACACAGCAGTACGTGATCAACCAGGGCACAACCACCGACGGGTTCGAGGCGCATGCTGCGGTTGATCTGGTGAGCTACGAGCTCCGGAAGTTCGGCGAGCTGCTCTTTCAGGCGAACTACAACGTCCTTGAGCTGGTCTGTTGTGCTGATCCAGTGGTGAACACACGACCGGACGAGTTCGAACGGCTGCGAACCCTGATCGAAACGTCGTTGCCACTCGATGTGGCGCATTCGTATCTCGGAATGGCCAGATCGAACTACAACCGCTATCTGAATCCGGACGGGCGCGATCCGCGTCCGACTGCGAAGAAGTTCCTCTACGTGCTACGGGGACTGCTTGGTGCCAGATACGTTACCAAACGGAACTCCCTTGAGCCCAACGTTCGGGAGCTGGGGACGTGGGCTGGGTATGGTGATCTCATCGATGCCCTGATCGAAACGAAACGCGAGAATGAAGTTGCGACCGTTGACGACGCCCTCGAAGCACGGGCCCGGACGGCGATTACCGAGCTGTTCGAAACCACATCGCCATCGGAGCGACCTGACAAGGCCGACTACCACGATGCGCTGAACGACTGGATGCTCACCGTCCGCCGGTGAGTCAGACCGAGCGCTGTCGACCCTTTGGAATCTGTGATCGCAGTTCGCCGTGGAGATAGAGCCCGACGCCAATCGGTTCGCGCACGTCGGCGAGTTCGTGTGCAACGATCAGATAGCCCCACTCACCATCCCAGTCGACGGGCTGGTCCTCTCCAGCGATGAATCTGCGGGCCGTCTCAGCGTCAACGGTGATGACGTTCTGGGTGGCGTGGCGTCCAAACCGCTGGACGGCGTCGGTTGTGGGCTTCCAGTGCTCCTGGCGAACCCGCAAAAACGTGATGCCGAGCGCCTCAACCTCCGTTCCTTCCGGTGCGTCGCCGGAAAATGCCCAGAGCTTGCCGCTGCCTTTCTCCCAGAAACGGTGCGCTTCGAACACGCCGGGTGGAATGCCGTATCGATCTTCCCAGAACGAGAGCACCTCATTCCGAGTCGGTCGCCCTTCGACAGCCCGATCCGCGTCCGTCGCTGGCACTCGACTGAACTGCTCGCCGACGTTCGATCTCATTCGCCAGTCACCTCGAGTTTCGCACAGAAAAAGCCACCAGTGTCGTTCAGATGTGGATAGATTCGCCTGGCATTCTCGACTGATTGATCATACGTCTTGTCTTCCCATTCGGTCACGCCCGGCCGGGTGTCGAGTTGGGTCTCGAACGGTACGATCCGACAACGTTCGGTTTCGAGCACCGCATCGAGCACCGCCTCGTTCTCTTCGGGTGCGAACGTGCACGTCGAGTAGACGACGGTCCCACCGGCTCGTGTGGCCTGTATTGCCCGCCGAAGAATGCCACGCTGTATCCCCGACAACCCGCGAACGTGATCGATATCCCAGTCTTCGAGCGCCGTTGGATTCTTCCGAATCGTCCCCTCGCACGAACAGGGAACGTCGACCAGCGCGTGATCGAACGGCTCGCCCCCGAACGGCGCCAACGACAGCGTCTGGGCGTCAGCCGAGTTGACGATCAGATTCGTCACCCCACATCGCTGGGCGTTCGTTCGGAGTGCCGACAGTCGGCCGAGATTGGCATCGTTTGCGATGAGCGTCCCTCGGTCGTCCATCAGTGCCCCAAGCTGTGTCGTCTTCGATCCCGGTGCGGCACAGGCATCGAGTACGCGATCGCCAGCCGACGGCGAGAGCACGCGTGCTGGTAGCGCCGACACCTCCTCTTGGCCGTAGATCCACCCGTGCACGTATGGCCAGCTGTTCCCCGGTGTGTCGGTTGATAGCCGCAGTAGCTCGGGATACCATGAACACTGCTCGTATGCATAGCCCCCGTCTGCCAACGCTCGTTCGACACGCTCGATTGACGCCTTCAGCGTGTTCACTCGCACCACCGAAGGTAGCGGGCGATCACAGGCATCACGAAAGGCGTCGAACGAATCGATGAGCCCCCGATATCGCTCGAGTATCATACGAGGAGTATCCAGCCGGGGCTTTTCTCTCGTTCGGTCGCCGACCGCGAACCCACTACGTGCGCCCAAGTCGTGCCGCCAACAGCATCACCAGCGAACGGACGCCGAGGCGATTTCGGTGGAGCCAGTACCGTCCGTCGGTCCCATGCACGATTCCGCGGTCAGTCATTGCCGACAGCATCCAGCGAATCCGGGATTCGGAGACGTCAAGCCGGTCGGCCAGCTCCTCTGAACTCAACGGCCGAACCGCTCTCACCAGCTCATCACGCATCGATAGCGCGATGATCGTCGTCACTGACGCCTCCGCAGGGGCCCGCATCGCCGTTTTGGACAGCGATCTGACCATCGATGAACGAACCAGGGCCCCGAGCCCCGAAAGCACCACCCAGACGACACCAATCAATGCCAGGATCAGACACCAGGCGAGAATCCCCGACACACCGTGAATTGACGCGTACACACCCGTCCCGAGAACCATGGCATGCACAGTAGACTTTACGGTCATCGAACTAAATTTTATCCGGTCGTTCATGCGAGGATGCTAGAACGCATCCGTTATATCATTTCTGTTAAAAGATTTAATATATTAAATTAATTTACGATATCGGGACGTGTGACGACGAACTCAACGGCGTGATCGGAGGGACGTTTTAGGTGATCGCTCCCCTCGGTACACACCATGGCAGGAATAACCACGATCACTGATCTCTCGTTCGAAGATCCGACGCTCATCGAGGGGCTTCCGGGGGTCGGACTGGTGGGGAAGATCGCCGCAGATCACCTGATCGATACGTTCGAGATGACGTATTTCGGCGCAGTTCGCTGTGAGGGACTCGCGCCGGTCGCGGTGTATCATGAGGACGAGTCGACGGTAAAACCGCCAGTTCGTCTCTACGGCGATCCAGAACAGGAGCTGGTGGTTTTACACAGCGACGTGCCGATTGCAGCCGAGACCCGTGAGGAGTTTGCGTCCTGTCTGGTTGGTTGGCTTGAACACAACGGGATGCGTGGGGTGTTCCTGAGTGGGCTTCCCCATTCGGAGGGCGAGGAGTCGGCGAAACCCGAGACGTTTGGCGTTGCCACTGGTGGGGCAACGAACACCCTTGAGAATCACGGAATCGCGACGCCGAATCAAACGGGTGTCGTCAGCGGTCCGACTGGCGCGCTGTTGCACGAGGCGATGGCTCACGAGCTGGACGCCATCGGGCTGGTCGTCGAGGCAAATCCACAGTTTCCGGATCCACGCGCCGCACGCGCACTGCTTGAGGAGGCTATCGGGCCGATTGCGGGCGTAGAGATTGACACCAGTGCGCTCGACGACCAGGCCGAAGAGATCCGGTCGGCACGACAGCGCCTGGCCAAGCGTATGCAACAGTCACCGACCGAAGAGAGCTCGCAAGCGCAACCGCTGCCGGGCTTTCAGTGATCGGCCGAGAGGGTTCGAACCAGTTGTGAAAGCGTCTTGAGCGTGTACTGGCCCGGCGCGGTCGCAGCATCCGGAGCGACCGGCGCGTATCCAATCCGTGAGCCATACAGCGGTGCAACGGCGCGAGAGTGCTGTCCAACAGCGCCCATTGCCATTGTGGCGACCGTTTCACCCGCGGCCGTTCGTGTTTCGGTGACCGAGAGCAGATCGAGCACATCCCGACGGTCAGTGGCAGTGACGGCGAGTTTCGCACAGTCGCCGTGTTTACCTGCTTCGTGCAGTTGCTCGTTCATCACGGCCCGTGATGGCGTCCGCTCGAAATCGTGTGCTGAAACGACGACGCGCACGCCTGCAGCCCTGGCGTCTGCCACGAGCGAGCGCCACTCAGGATCGTCTAGCGCGTCGAACTCCACATCGATCGCCGCGACGGCTGGCTGTTCGACTGCCCACTCCAGCAACGCCAGTCTGGCAGCATCGTCTGTTGCGTTCCCCCCTTCTGCGTTCCATCGGTTCGTTGCGAGAACGGAGAGCTCGCCGTCGTACGATTCGAGCTGCTCGCGCGGATTCTCGCACAGATCCATCCGAAACTCGATGGCATCGGCGTGCTCGCGTGCCCGCTCGACCGAGCGTAACGAGTCGGTAGCGGCCACTAGGACGAACGAATCGAATTCCATGTCACCCTCTCCGGGCGCATCGTGTTAACGATCGTGATCCCGACCGGCTCACAAGAGCAACTCGATCGGGTAGCCCGAGGCCTCGAGTTCGTCGATCAGCTCCGCGACGTGCTCTTGTCCGCGGGTTTCAAGATCTAACACCACTTCGGCAGATTCCATCCCAATGTTTCGCGCCGTGCGGTCGTGTTGAATGGCATATACGTTCGCACGGTTCTCGGCAATGATCGTGGTGAGTTCGGTGAGCGCTCCCGGTCGGTCTTTCAGCACGGTCCGGAGTTTGACGTAGCGCCCGCTGTGGACGAGTCCTCGCATCAAAACCGTCGTCAGGACGTTCGGATCGATATTGCCACCGCTGAGCACGGGGACGATCGTCTCGTCCTCCTCGAAATCAAACGCCTCGGTAAGCAACGCAGCGATCGGCGTCGCACCCGCTCCTTCGACCACCACCTTCGAGCGCTCAACGAGCAGTGAGATCGCCTGTGCGATCGCAGAATCGGAGACGGGAACCACAGTATCCACGCGCTCGCGAATGACCTCGTACGGTGTCGATCCGATTGCACGCGTTGCAATGCCGTCAGCAATTGTATCGACTGCTTCAAGCTCGACAACGCGATCCTGTTGGATCGCCTCAACGGCGCTTGGCGCGCCGGCAGCCTGGACGCCAACGACCCGGACGTCCGGATCAAGTCCCTGGACGGCCGTCGCGATCCCTGCGATCAGCCCACCACCACCGATTGGCACCACAACAGTCTCGACTTCTGGACAGTCCTCAACGATCTCAAGGCCGACGGTTCCCTGTCCGGCCATCACCGCTGGATCGTCAAACGCGTGAAGATACGTCCGCTGTTGGTCGCGCTCGATCGCGTGGGCGTGTTCTGCAGCCGCGTCATAATCCGCTCCGTGGAGCACAACGTCTGCGCCGTAGCCCTCCGTCGCTTCGATCTTCGAGATCGGTGCGTGTTCTGGCATGACGACCGTCGCGTCGACGCCAGCCCGGCTGGCAGCAAGCGCCACCCCCTGTGCGTGGTTGCCAGCACTGGCTGTCACAACGCCTGCGGCTCGCTCGTCATCGTCCATCGTGGCGATACGATTGGTCGCCCCCCGAAGCTTGAACGCGCCAGTGCGCTGGAACAGTTCGAGTTTGCACCGAACGTCCGCGCCCGAACGCTCCGAAAACGTTCTCGAATGCTCGATCGGTGTCCGTCGAATCTCCCCCTCGATCCGCTCGCGCGCCACAACCACGTCGTCGTACGTAAGCATACGCCGGATAGCCCAGGCTCGGGGTTAGGGGTAACGCTCCAAAAGGGGAGATGGAGCGTGTGACAGTTACCCATCTGTCTGATTGACCATAAATACCCCTCTTCCGTGGTGAAAGTGAAAGTGATCCTGTCGGGTGCTGGCTCGCCGATATTCAAATATTGAAATTTTACATTTCTCATTTACATTTATTTTATGATAGACCTACCGTGAGCAGCACGCACGGCTCCTGCTTGGCCTGGTTTTCCACAGAACAACACGTAACTAAGATGGTGTGTGGTGTTATCGGTCGTCGATCTGGGGGAACTCCCGCGGCTCGTTTCCAACATAGCGCGCCCGTGGGCGGATGAGACGATTGTCGTCATACTGCTCCAGAACGTGCGCGATCCATCCACCGACGCGAGAGAGCGCGAAGATCGGCGTGTACGTATCGATTGGAATTCCCATCTGGTAGTAGGTTGAGGCGGAGTAGAAATCGACGTTTGGCGCGAGCCCTTTTTCGTCGTTGACGTACGATTCGATCGCCTCACTGTACTCATACCAGCGCGTGTCGCCAGCGGCCTCACCGAGCTCCTCAGAGCGCTCGCTGAGGATTCGTGCACGTGGATCTTTGACCTGATAGACTCGGTGGCCGAATCCAGGGATCCGCCGGCCCGCGTCGAGTGCGTCTTCGACCCACGTCGTCGGGTCTTTCTCGCTGGCATCGACCTCTTTCAACATTGCCATGACGTCCTGATTCGCGCCGCCGTGGAGCGAGCCGCTCAACGTGCCAACAGCGGTCGTGATCGCGCTGTGGAGATCGGCGAGCGTTGATGCGGTGACCGTAGCGCCGAACGTCGAGGCGTTGAGTCCGTGATCAGCGTGCAAGACGAGCGCCATATCGAACGTTTCGGCGAGCACGTCGTCGGGAGCGTCGCCGTTGAGCATGTAGAGGAAATTCGCCGCGTGTGAGAGATCCGTCCGCGGTTCAACGGGCTCGTTCCCGTCTCGGAGCCGAACGAACGCCGCAAACGCAGTTGGCATCTTCGCCGTAATACGGATCCCTTTTTCGAGATTCGCATCATGGTCGGTTGGATTCACGTCGTTCACGTCGCTTGCAGACAGTGCCGAGACGATCGTCCGGAGCGCAGCCATTGGCTCTTCGTCCGCGGCTGCGAGCGTCTCGATCGTCTCCAGCAGTCCATCATCGATGGCACGCTCTGTGGCCATCGCATCAGAAAACGAATCAAGCTCCGCTCGTGTGGGGAGCGCGCCGTGCCAGAGGAGATACAACACCTCTTCGTAGCTGGCGTCTCGGGCGAGATCGTCGATCGAGTAGCCCCGATAGATGAGTTGTCCCGCATTGCCGTCGATGAAACTCAGTTCAGATTCAGCGACGAGCACACCCTCTAGCCCCTTTTTCAGTTCCTCAGGCATACTCGTGGATTTCATAGCTATGCTCAAAAGGATTATCTTTCGTGCAGAACCCCGGCTGTTCGATCGAAATTCCACCATTCGGACGGCGTTTATCCCACGTTTAAATTGCTCACCCGTTTTCGAGGATTGCTTTCGCTCGCGAACTGACGGTTGGGGCGTCTGGACCGAGGAGATAGACGACGGGCTCGATTCCCATCGCTCCGGTCTGATAGAGGACGTCGGTGCTGTCGGACAACACGGGCTCGATCGCAGCTGCGAGCGCTCGCTCGGGATCAAATTCGACGCATTCGAGGCCATCATCCTCAAGCTGGGCAATCGTTTCGGGCGAGTACGCGACGTTGAGCGTTGCGCGAACGGCTGGATTCTCCTGTCGACAGGCGAGTAACACGGATGCAACGTGGCCGCTGGCACCGTACTCGGGGTCGGCCGGCACCGTCACGCGGCCTTTCACGTCGAGAATTCGACCGGGGACCCCTGCTACATCTTCAATTCCATCGGCGTCAGGAAGACATTCGACCAGATTCGATCCGACGGCGGGGATAAGCGTCGCAATCCCACTGGTCTGTTCTAACAGCCGTAGACCCCGTCGCACTGAGCCAAGCGTTCGTTCGCTCGCTCGCAGCCGGCTTTCTGCGTCGTGAACGTCGAACGGGCCCTCGTGGGAGGCCAGCTCCGGAACGGCAGCTTCGTGGAGTTGGGCGAGGACGCCGCCCCGTTCGAGCTGTCGGATACACACCTCGATCTCGATGAGTGCCTGTACCTGACTGATCTCCTCGTTTGCCAGTCCCGCGCCGAGGTCGCTCACGAGCGATTCGACGCGGGGATGGCCCAACACCGCGTCATTCCGCTCGACGTCGCCGTGTGCGTATTTCGAGACGGCCGACTGGCTAATTCCGAGCACTTCTGCAACGTCCGTCTGGGTCAGTCCCTGTGCTCTGAGCTCTGCGGCCAGCATTGAGCGGACGGTGGGCAAAAACTCCTCGACAACGATCTCCTCGATGAACCGCATCTCATTGCTCACCTCCGAACTCGCGGTCACCCTGGATGCGAGAGGCTTGCGGGCCGTCCTGGTGCTGATATTTCGAGCCGCGCTCCGTCCCGTACGGTCTGTCGGCTGGCGAGCTGAGTGCCGTGAACGTCAGCTGTGAGATCCGCATTCCCGGCGTCAGTGAGACCGGTGCGGCACCGAGATTTGAAAGTTCCAACGTAATTCGCCCCTCAAACCCTGGATCACAGAGCCCTGCCGTCGCGTGGACGACGATGGCGAGTCGCCCAAGCGAGGAGCGACCCTCGACATGAGCGATGAGATCGTCCGGGATCGCAACCCGTTCGCGAGTCGTGCCGAGAACGAAATCGCCCGGATGGAGAATGAACTCTTCGTCGTCATTGACGGTTGTCTCCTCGACGTATTCGGCGACTTCGCTCTCGCTCGTCGGATGAATACACGGAATGTTCGTTCGCTGGAACTCGAGGAACTCGCGGCCAAGCCGGAGATCGACGCTTGCGGGCTGAATCTGCAGCTCCGGATCGTCGATCGGCTCAATCACCAGATCGCCGGCTTCGAGGCGATCGAGGATGTCTCGGTCGGAGAGAATCATACTAGTTCGGGGGTCGCAATTCCCTAAAAAGGCCACGAATCGTGGCGTCAACCCCTTATCACAGCGGTGTCTCCAATTGAGCATGAAACAGGCAATCGTTGCACGGACGGATCTCGGCATGAGCCGGGGAAAGCTTGCCGCACAGGTGGCACACGCTTCGCTGTCTGCGTACGAGGACGCCGACAGAAAGACTCGAACGGCCTGGAAAGGAAACGGACAAAAGAAAGTTGTTCTCAAAGCAGACAGCAAGCGTACGCTGTTCGAGCTGGCAGATGTGGCACGACAGCACGGGATCACCCACGCAATCGTCCGTGACGCCGGCCACACGCAGCTTGAACCGAACACCGTTACCACACTCGCCGTCGGCCCTGGCCGTGACGAGCAAGTAGACCGCGTAACTGGCGGCCTTTCGCTCTACTGATCAGGAACCGGCGACCGTTGTCGTTGGTGTTGGCGAGGCGGATCCTTTGACCGTAATCGTTGCCGAACTACTGACGACCTCGCCGTTCGTTTTGTACGGAAGATCAACAGTCGGATCGTACTCGCCGTTCTCATTGGTGTCCTGATATAAGGTCACGGTGAGTTCCGTCGTCTTCGTCAACGGATTTGAGGACATTGTGAGCGTCATCGGGCCGCCCTCCCGTGGATCGACGTAATCTGATTGGATCCGTTTTTCGCCGCCTTCGAGGACGAAAAAGCCACCCTGTGGCATGGCAACGTTCTCGAACTCGATCACCGAACCGTCGCTTTGCTGGTCGGCGAAGCTGACCGACGCCTGTGCCTCGTTATCACAGGCCGTTGGCATTGCGAACGTCCGTGGATCGGCGTCAGTGCCCGGAATGACGACCATCAGCTCATCGCCGTGTCCGGCCGGCGCAACCGTGATCGTCTTCGAACTGGAGCCTGCAACGGTCACTTCCGTCGGATCTGCCCCACTGGAGTGGAGACTGTAGGTGATCGTCACCGGATCGGGGTTCGAGTTTTTGATGGTGTAGTTGGCTGTGGAGATATCAGCCGTACACTCATTCAGTTGCGTTATTTCAACGTGTTGTGGATTTATCCCCCCGTTTACGTCCGGTGATGGATGTGTCGTGGGCGTCTCGGTTGGCGTGGCCGTGTCCGATGGCGCCGTATGCACTGGTATCGAGTTGTGCTCAGTCGTTTCGACGCCGGCACTCGTTGGTGAGTACGTTCCAGACGAATTGTCCGGTGGCTTGGCCACGCTCATCAACACCACGGCGACGACGATAATGATGATTGCAAGCACGGCAGCTGCGATACCTGCGATGTGGGTTTCAGTTAGATTGTATCTCATTTCCAGGTAGTCCAGAGGATGCCCAGGGGACGAATCGTTCCGGGTCGGTGCGGAGTTGGGGGATGTTCGGACCGCAACGGTATTATTTATCCGGTTGGATTCCGCGTGTGTCGTCGCTGGGCGCCCGTCCTGCTAGGACGGTGTCCACAGTAAAAAAATCCAGTCATACTGATTTACGGCCGCTTGACTGTCATGATTGGCTGCTGAGAGCCTCACTCTCGATCCAGTCATTATTGGGCACGACCATCGTAGCCCAGCGCATGCAACGACGGAGTGAACACAGATGACGGCGTCACCGCCGTTTGAGCGGGCGATCGGCATCGACCGATACGTCTCGGAGACGCCGGGAATCGGCGGCGTGCTCCGCGATGCACCCGCGGATTTTGCCGTTCGAGAGCGGTCGGTTCGCGAGCTTGAACCACTCGATGCGGATCCGGGCGATTATTCGGCACTCGTGTTTCGGGCGACGCTGACCAACCGCGACACCAACGGCTTTGCGAGTGAGCTGGCCAATCGGCTTGGGATCAGCCGAGAGCGCATCACCTGGGCCGGAACGAAAGACAAGCGCGCAGTCACCACCCAGCGATTTTCCATCAAAAATTGCGACCGCGAGTCACTGCCGTCGGTGACCGGCGCCGAGATCGACCTTCTTGGCCGGGCTGGTCGACCAGTGCTGTTTGGTGACCACAACGGCAACGACTTTTCGATCGTCGTTCGCGAGGCCATAGCCGATGCACGCGAGCGCTGTGAGGAGACCACCACGGAGCTGGCGTCGTTTGCCGAACAGCAACCGCCCACAATCGGCGTCCCAAACGTCTTCGGTCCCCAGCGGTTCGGCACAATCCGGCCGGTGACCCACGAGGTAGGACTGGCGATCGTCCGTGGCGATTTCGAAGGGGCCGTCCTCGCGTATCTGGGTAATCCATCGCCAAAGGAGCCACCCGCCACCCGTCGCGCACGCGAGTACGTCGCCGAAACACACGACTGGGCGGGAGCGCTCGATCAATTCCCGTCGCATCTCGGCTACGAACGGGCGATCGCACAGCGGCTTCTCGAAACCGACGCGACGGGGCAAACACGATTTAAGACGGCACTCACGGCCGTTCCGTCGAATATTCAGGCGCTGTTCGTCCACGCTGCGCAGTCGTATCTGTTCAATCAAATGTGCTCGAAGCGACTGGCGGCCGGCTTGCCGTTCGACCGGCCGGTTGCCGGTGACGTTGTCTGTTTCACCGACGACCACGGCCGTCCGGACCCAGATCATACACAGCGCGTCACAGAGGCCCGCGTTCCAACCATTAGACGCCATTGTGAGCGCGGCCGTGCGTTCGTCACCGCGCCCCTCGTCGGCACCGAGACGGAACTCGGTGAGAAAACGCCGGGAGAGATCGAACGAGCCGTCCTCGAAGGCGAAGGGCTAACGCCCGAATCGTTCGATGGCACGGGTCAGTTCGGCTCTACCGGCACCCGGCGGCCACTACTGCTACAAAGTACGGTGTCGATCGATGCGGTCGATGACGATCCGTCGGCGGTATCGTTCGAGTTCTCGTTGCCCAACGGATCCTACGCGACGGTGCTGCTCAGAGAATATATGAAGGTTCCTGCGGCGGATCTGGCCTGAGCCCGGCTCGCTTTTGGGGTGGAGCCAAACTGTCGAGTATGCCCAAAACGCGATGCGCACTCGTAATCGCTGGCGGGCGATCGCGTCGGTTCGGTTCCACTGAGAAAGCGACCGTCCCAGTGGCGGGCGTGCCGATGATCCGTCGTATCGTCCAGCGGCTCGCACGCGTCGTTTCACGGGTGGTGATCAACTGCCGACACTCACAGGCGCCACCAATTGCGACTGCGCTCGGGACGCCATCGGTCTCGGTGACGTTCGCCCACGATGCACGACCGGATCAGGGACCGCTCTCTGGGATTGCGCGTGCCGTTCGGACCGCGGAATCTGTTGGGGCCGATCGCGCGTTCGTAACGGGATGTGACATGCCGTGTCTCGATCCGTCGGTGATTGCGCGGTTGTTCGATCGGTCAGGCAGTGGCGATGGCGCCATCGCCTGTGATAGAACCGGCCGGCTACAGCCGCTTCACGGCGTCTACCGACTGACTCCGCTCAACCGGGCACTCGAACGCTGTAACCGGCGTGATCGTCAGGCGGTTAGCGCCCTGGTCGATGCGCTCGACCTGACCATAATCGACCCAGAAACGATCCAAACGACCGGTAACTGCCGAACGTGTATCAACGTCAACACGCCTCGGGATCTCGACGCACTCGAGCGACTCCAGTTCCAATCCGAGTGATTTTGTGCCCGTATCGGCTGCTAGGACGTATGACAGGGTCGCAATCGACCGTGCTCTGGGGAGTGATCGGTGGGCTCTCGTTTCTCGTGCTCGCACAAGGATTCGTTCTTATAACCGGCGAATCGATCGATCTCACCGTCCTGTTCACCGTCGCAATCGGTGTCGGACTGCTCACCGTCGCCTGTAGCACACTGCTCCGACGATGGCTTGCCAGTTGAGCGGCTGCACAAGCCGACTGAGTCTCGCAAGGAGGCTCACCACTCCATGCCACCGTTCACCGCGAGCACCTGTCCCGTCATATAACTCGACTCCGGACTGGCCAGAAACCGGACGATCCCCGTCACATCATCGACCGTCGCGAACCGATCGAGTGGAATTCGTTCGAGAATGTGATCTCTCACCCGTTCTGGGACGGTCTCAAGCATATCGGTCTCCACAAACCCCGGCGCAATGCAGTTGGCCGTCGAGCCCGACTCGGCCATTTCGAGTGCGAGCGTCCGTGTGAATCCGAACAGTCCGCTTTTCGTCGTGGCGTAGTTTGCCTGCCCGTAGTTCCCCTGTTGACCAACCACCGAAGAGATGTTGATCAGTCGCCCGTGGTTTGCAGCCCGGAGATCGTCGAACAAACAGTGAGTGCAGTTGAATACACCAGTCAGATTCACGTCAATGACCGCCTCCCACTCCGAGCGAGACATGTTGCTAAACTTTCGATCGAGCGTGATCCCCGCGTTGTTCACCAGCACATCAACGCTCCCGAATGCGCTGTTAATCTCCTCACACATCGATTCGACCGCATCATAGTCCGCCACATCTGCCTGCAAAGCAATCGCGCTCCCGCCAGCCGTTTCGACTGTTTCGACCACCTCCTGTGCCGCCCCATCTGAAGAGCGATAGTTCACAACGACGTTCGCACCACGGTTGCCGAGCTCAATTGCAATCCCACGGCCAATCCCGCGAGATCCACCGGTTATCACACAGGTCTGTTTCGTACACATATCCGCATATTGTCCATACGTCTTTATAACGTTATGCTATAATTTTAATATATTACATTAATTGTCACAATAGATAAATAGATACATCGCGTGGCTCCTCGTCGGTTTACCTTGCGGCTTCGATCCAGCGCTCGACCCGTGTCGTGCTGACCTCAGCAGCATCCGCGACGGTTTCTGGATTCAACTCCAGCAGATCACCGACCGTCTCGATCCCGGCTTCGCGGAGCCGTGAGGCATACGTGAGCCCGATCCCGTCGACGGATTGGATTCCGTTTGCACCGTTGTCGGTGGTGGATGTGCTCTCAGTCGAGCCATCGGGTGAGGGGTCCGTGTCATCGTCGTCGATCTGCTCGTGGAACCAGTCAGCAACGGCCGGCCAGACCTCTGCATGAGCGGTAGTTGAGACCGACAGCCCGATGTGACCGGTCGGTGCTTCGATCACCGACACGTCATCGCTTCCGATCACGTCATTGAACGGAACTGAGGCCGCTTTCGGTATCAGATGGTCATGTTCGCCGACAATCTGCACCACTGGCATGTCAATCTCCGAGATATCGACGTCTCTGTCCCCAATGGTGAGCTCATTCTCGTAGAGGTTGTTCTGCTGGTAGATCTCTTCGAGAAACTGCACGTACGTCTCACCGGCGACATCAATCCCGTCCGAGAGCCAGCGTTCCATTCTGGCGAAGTTCTCCACGAACGCCTGATCGTCGAGATTGTCGTAGAGGCGGACGTACTTGCTACAGAAGTTTGCGACCGGATCCATCAGCGCAAAGCCAACGTCGAGCATTTCTGCCGGGACGTTGCCGTAGACATCGGTGACGTCGCTCGGATCGTAATACTCCTCGTGGCCCCACTCCTCTAAGGTGCCACCAGTGTCATCGAAACGGAGCCCTGCGGCCATCAGTCCCAGGGCATTGACGGTGTCGGGTTCGAGTGCCGTGTACATCGCCGCCATCGTCCCGCCCATACAGTAGCCTAGCACGTTGATTGCGGGCTCCCCTGAGCGCTCACAGACGACATCGACGCAGTTTTCGATGTATCGGGTGACGTAATCTTCGAGCGTCAGCACTGAATCCAGCCGTGAGGGTTCGTTCCAGTCGATGAGATAAACGTCGTGGCCAGCATCGAGCAGCCGCCTGATGACGCTCCGATCGGGCTGGAGGTCGAGAATGAACGGTTTGTTGATCAGCGCGTAGATGATCAAAATCGGAACGTCCGCTTGCTCGTCCGTGCGTGATCGGTAGTGGAGCAGTTCGAGTTTGTTCTCGGAATGGACGACCTCGTGTGGGGTCTGTCCAACGTCCACGTTGGCCACCGTTGATACGCGCTCATCGGCGACTGCAAGCGAAGAGAGTGATTCTGTGGTAGCGTCGAGCAGTGCGCGCTGTGTGTCGAGCGCGAGCGTGAACGGATCCGCCGGCGTCGGTGTGCTGTCTGAAGCCATCGTCTCACTCACGCTGCTGGATGATCGTATCCAGTTTCTGCTCGATGCTGTGTTGTCGACGCTCGATTTCGACGAGTCGCGTCGCAACCTCTGCGAGCTCAGACTGCGTCGCGATCCCCATCTGTGCCAGTGCATCCTGGCTGACAGTCTGGGATTCGCGCTGTAGCTCCAGCATCGATTCGACCACGTCGCCGGTCGCGGCCGCAAACGCCGACGTGCTCATCACCTCTTTGAACGCTTCGTTTGCCGTTTGTAGCCAGATGTCGCGAAATGCTTCGATCGGGACCGCTTCGCCGTCGCTTGCCTGACGCGAGCGTTCGAACAGCTCGTCTGCCGACTCCATCCAGATCTCATAGGCGTTACTGTACGCCTCAAAACCCTCGGAGAGGGCCTGTTCTTCGGGCATCGATCCCTCCATCGCGTCAGCCCACGATTCGACGAACGAGGCCTGCGCTTTGATGTTCTGTTCGACGGATTTGGCCACCGTGTCGTTCATCTGATCGACCATTCGATTCCACTGCTCTAGCACGTCATCACCTGCGTCGGTAGTGGCCATCGCTGGACACCTACGCTGTGCTGGAGCTGTCGCTCTTCGAGTCGAGCTGTGCAGCCTGGGTTTCGAACTGCTCAAGCAGTCGTTCGGTCTGGGATTCGAACTCATCCTGGAACAGCTCGGCCTGCTCCTGGAACCGGTCCTGGAACGCTTCGGATTGGGACTCCATCTCCTCCTGGAGGGTCGTTAGCTGCTGTTCAAATCCGTCGACGCTCTCGGTCGTCTGCGTTTCGACGGCCTCGTGCGCCTCAAGCAGCTGGTCGGTCTGCGTTGTGACCATCTGGCTATACTCATCGAGGAACTCCTCATACGTGTCGAATCCGTTTTCGAGCTCGGAGGTGGTCGTACTGAACGAATCATCAGTTGCCTGGGCCACCGCCGCAAACTGTTCGTCGAGCGTCTCACGCAGCTCCGTCACCGCACCGGCTGCGCCTGGCACCGTCGCCTCAACGGTGTCGAGATACGACTCAAGTGCGGCCCGTGACAGTTCGAGCCCCTGCTGATGTGGGCTCTCCTGTCCGTCGATCGTCTCGAACATCGTTCGATTGATCGTCTGCTGTAGTTCGATCGACCGCTCAAACAGCTGCTGGGTCTGTTCGATCGTCGCTCGCTGGAGCTCAAACGTCGTTTCGATTGGGGTTGTGAATTCACTCATTGGTCTCACCGGGTCGGTTTCGTTTGACGGGGATGACCACAGTTTGGACGATGTCACCCTCCTCGATGTCGAGCGCTTCTCGTTCGGCATCGGGAATACTGATTCGGCCACCGCTTTGCACTCGGGTTTTGAAGGTCGCCGTCTGACTCAGCGCGCCGAGCTGTGTCCCAATCGATCCGTTCGATGGGTCCGACAGCTCGAACAGCTGCTGAAGCATCTTCTGTTGGCTGTCCATTGCCCGCTCGCTCGCCTGTTGCATTCCCCGAGTGAACAGCGCGGGTGGCCACATGGGTGCATCGTTGTCCTCGGTCATCGCCTACTACCATCCATTACCCCCAAAACCATAAGAACTTCGCTAGGAACCATTTGCTACCATCTCTTACCATTCTCTACCATTAGGACTGTCAACTTTCAGGTATGAACCGATGGCTTTTAAGGTTCGACCGGGTATATTGATCGGCTATGAGTTCTGGGACATACCCGTCCATGGTTCGTGCGTGGACGCGTTCGTCGTCGTTGCTGTTCAGTGGTCTTCTCGAGGCCAACCGGGCGGCAGTAGCAACGTTCAATCACCACTCTGCGGAAACAGCACCGAGTTGCTCAACAACCGTCTCACCAGGTGGCGTTCTCGAGGATTGGTCAGTTGAACGAGATATCGAACGTGATTCCACCGTGTCAGTCGGTGACAGCGTGGAGTTTTCCAAAGAACTATCAGCTGCTGATGTTGAACGATTTGCGCTCGCGAGTGGCGACACCAATCCGATTCATCTCGACGACGAACACGCAGGGGCGACGCGATTTGGTGGGCGGATTGTGCACGGTATTCTCGCAACTGGACTGATCAGTGCTGGACTCGCACAGCTGCCCGGAGATATCGTGTATCTATCACAGGACGTTGAGTTCCTTCGGCCTGTCGAGATTGGCGCGCAAGCGACGGCGACGGTATCGATCGCAGAGTCGCTTGGCAACGATCGCTACCGTCTCAGGACGCAGTTGCACACGGCTCCAGACGAGCTCGCAATCGACGGCGAAGCAATCGTGCTTGTGGACAGTCCCCCCGAGTAACTGGTCTTAGCGGTCGATCGTCAACAGGGCAACCCGTTCTCCGACGAGCGCTGGGAGGTCCTGGTCCGTGGCGTCGATCTCTGCGCCCGTGATGTCGAAAAATGAGCACACTTGCGCCCGGTCGTACTCGCCGAGCGTGGGTGTTCGTTCGAGCAGGGTTTCGAGTTCGTCGATCGCGCCCGCTTCATCGCCACCATCGACGAGGAACACGGCGGGCGTTTCGCCCGTCGTTAGTCCCATGGTGAGCGCCTGATCGATCTGGCGACGACCGGCGGCGTAACACAGCAGCTCGACGGCCCGATCGTCGGCAATATTCTCGCCACGATCAAACGCCCTGTCTGCGAGTGTGAGCGCGCGCTGGAGATGCGATCGCCCGGTGACATACCGTGCATCGAACGCCTGTACTGTGGCGTCGTGGGCATCCCCGATCGCTCCAAGTGTCGCGATAAAGCCATCGAGATCGCCGACCGTCACAGTTCCTTCGAGGAGTCTCACGGGAAATCACCTAGCGTCGATTGGCCATCAGCTGTTGGTGAGCTCTCCGACGTGGTGGCGTCGGGTGCAGTTATGCCATCCATCGAGGGATCGGGATGACCGACAGCCTCAAGAATACCCTCGGCGGTTTTCGTCCGGCCACGAACTGCGCCGAGGACGGTCGCTTTTGCAGCCGATCTGAGATCCGCTCGCGTGGTGATACCGGCGTCATACAGGCGACGCGCCCGCTTTCGGCCGACGTTGTGCACGCCGGCGAGATCGATCAGCTCCTCGCTGACGCCGTACTCAACCCGCTTTCTCGCCCGGCGGATCGCCGGCCCGACGGAGAGATCAAGCTCAACTGCGAGCTGTTCTGCCCCCCGGAGCAGCCACTCGGCGGTATCGACCTTTCCGCGAATATCTCCGGGACCAACGCCGTAGTCGTCGGTGATCCGGTCTTCGTCGCGTTCGCTCGCCCAGTCTTCGAGCAGTCTGGCGGTTTTGAGTGCCGAGAGCCACTCCTCGAATCTGGCGTCTTCGAACTCGGAGGGCATCGCGCCGAGAAACTCCGTTTCCCGCTCGTAGGCCGTCATCGTGTATGCTTCACGATCTCCCGATCTGAGATACAGCTCGTACATATCGGGCGTCCGAGCGACGAGATGATACAGTCCGAGCGGCGTCGGCTCGCTCGCTCCACGCAGGCCGTCGACGATTTCGGCGGCACTCATCGGATCGAGATAGAGCCGCGAAACGGTGTGTCCAAGACTCGTCGCAGCCAGCGAGCCGTCCGATCGGTCGAACGTCAGAAACTCGTTCGCATCCAGATACGCGACACAGTCGTCCATGACCGATTCGAGATGCGCTGCGTTCTCGGTCTGTGTCGCATACAGCGTCTCTTTGAGAAACGCCAGCAGTCCATCACGCGTTCGTGCGACCCCGGAGGCGACCGTTGACAACACGTGTGTCCGCAGCGCGGGTTCTGCAGCCAGCTTCGATTCGACCGGCTCTGGGGACGCCCACACGTACTGCTCGAACAGCTCATCGAGCTCGTCGTGGCTGTTTGCGAGCAACAGCGCCTCTCCATACGGATCCCTCCCGGGTCGTCCCGCTCGTCCGAACATCTGGTGGACCTCAAGCACGGATAGCGGTGCCATGCCACCGACGGAGCCATCGTAGCGGCGCCAGTCACGAACGACAACACGACGCGACGGCGTGTTCACGCCGGCCGCAAGCGTTGGCGTGGCCACAACCACTTTCAACAGCCGGTCTCGGAACGCATCTTCGATGAGTGATCGCGTGCGACGCGACAGGCCGGCGTGGTGGAATGCACCACCGTGTTCGACGGCGTTCGCCAGCTCCTCGTTCGTTTGCGTGTCGCTCACGCTACGAATTTCGGCGGCGATTGCTGCAAGCTCGTTTCGCTCGTCCGGAGATAACTGTTCGCCAACGACGCCGGCGAGCCGTTTTCCCGCGCCTTTCGCGTTGCGGCGGGAGTTGACGAACACGAGCGTCGAGCCGCCGTCATCGAGGGTGTCACGGACGATCGCTTCGGTCGGTTTCTCGCCGCTGGTCACCGGCAGCTCTTCGGTGGAGCCGTCGTCAAAATGTGCGGCCTGTCCGTAGTGGACGCCAGCCCGCAGCTCGATCGGTCGCCAGTCCGACTCGACGAGGGCTGCGTCCAACCAGGTTGCAACCTCCCCAGCGTTCCCAACCGTCGCCGAAAGCGCCACGATCTGGGGATCGGCGGCGAGCCCTTTCAGTCGGGCAAGCGTCACCTCAAGCGTTGGTCCACGGTGGTCATCATCGACCAGGTGGACCTCATCGGTGACGACACATGACAGCTCGTCCATCCACGGGGCGTCGTTTCGGAGCAACGAATCCACCTTCTCGCTGGTGGCAACGATCACATCAGCATCGGCGAGCCCCGCGCCGCTGGATTCGTAATTGCCGGTTGAAACGCCGATGGAGAGGCCGTACGCTTCGAATTGTTCGAACTCTTCGTGTTTTTCGCTCGCGAGCGCACGCAACGGAACGATATACAGCGCTTTTCCACCCCGTTCGATGCTTGAGAGCATCGCGAGCGTTGCAACGAGGGTTTTTCCACTGGCCGTTGGCACGCTTGCCACCACGCTTTCGCCAGCGGTGACACCTGCATCCACGGCTGCAGCTTGGGGCGGATACAGCTCCGTCACGCCGTCGTCTGCGAGCAGCTCGGGGAGCCAGGACGGAATCTCGGGAACCGATGCAACTTCCATTATCGGTGGTAGTTCGGTATCGGGTTTAAGGGTTTTCAGGCGCTAAGTCTCCTTCCTC
The DNA here is from genome assembly GCA_025041195.1 of Halobacteriales archaeon YIM A00013. Lineage (GTDB taxonomy): Archaea > Halobacteriota > Halobacteria > Halobacteriales > Haloarculaceae > Halocatena. The sequence goes on along the minus strand of JAKCFM010000001.1, from coordinate 1,898,699 downwards.
AAGGAGCGAACTGTGTCAGCGGCGAGTGAGTAGGGTAGTTCCCGGGTTGTCGAAGGTGCGACCAACGACAGGCCTTTGGGTGGGGTTTACCAATCTGAGGGCATGAAGATCGAGTACGACCGTGACACCTGTATCGGGATGTTTCAGTGTGTTGCAGAATGGGACGGATTCGAGGCCGACGAGACTGCCGGCAAGGCGGTTTTGCTCGACGGAACCGAGACCGACGAGGACCTGTTCGTTCGCGACATACCAGCGGATGCCGAACTCGACGCCAAATTCTCCGCCCGCGTCTGTCCGGTTGATGCGATCACTGTGTATGACGACGACGGCAAACAGCTGATTCCTTAAGAGCCGAGCGTTCTGGGCTTGCTATCGGACGCATCGTCCAGTGTGGTTCGATTGCTGAGCACCAGCCAGCCAACGCCCAGTTTGAGCAACAGATCCAACAGCAGATAGCCCGCGAGCGCGATGACTGCTGGCACGACACCGAGCAGCTGGGTCCCCAGCCAGATGAGCGGATAGAACACGAGCAACACGATGACGACGTTTCTGAGCATGCTGTACACCAGCGCAACCTCTGTCGCCTGTTGGGCGGCTGACCGCGAAATCGGCCGTACAAGGATGATGATGACCGCAAGGAGCGCAACGACGCTCAGTCCGAACAGCCCATAGCGGACGGTACGCGCGTCGTATCCGGCCAGCGTCTGTGTGGTGAGCGCGCTCGTCAACCCGAACACGACAAGCGAGATGGAAAACCCGATAGACGCCCCGACCGTCCGGCGGCTTGCGCCCGCGATGATCCCCAGCGCGAGCAACACCAGCGGGAACGTCACCAGCCAGTCCAGATAGTGGAGCCAGTAGACTCGCCGTGACACGTCCCCGAACGTGACCGGTAGCGAACCATAGCCCAGACTCAACAGTAGATACGTCACGGTTCCGGCGAACGCCAGGCCGATCGAGCACACTGAGAGGCGCCGTCCAGTCGAGGTCCGTGCGCCGACACGCACGAAGGCACCCATCCCAGCGAGAAACGCGACCGTCCCGATGAGAAACCAGAGCTGGCCGCTTTCGATCGCACTAGTCTGTAGCAACACTGCCATCGAACCAGCTATCGAGACTGTCTGACTTATAATTGACCTTTCGATCTGACGGACGACACCGGTGTTACTCCGGCGGCTCGCCCGATCGCTCAAGGTATGGTAAAAATTATAATACGTTAGGGTCGCATCAGGCGATCGACTGATACTGCTCGGTGAGTTTCTCTGCGGCCGCATCGAGCAGTTGCTGTTCGTGCTCCGAAAGGTCCCATTCGACGATTTCTTCGACGCCGTTGTTGCCGAGCTTGACCGGCACGCCAAGTCCAACACCGTCGTGGCCGAACTCGCCGTCGAGCACGATCGAGCCGGGGAGAACGGTGCCGGTGTCACGGAGCACGGCTTCGACCATATGACCGACGCCGGTGGCTGGTCCCCACTCGGTGGCGCCTTTCCGTTCGATCACGTTCATTGCGCTCTCCTGGAGGTCCTCCAGCAGCCGCTCTTTTTGGTCGTCGGTGAACGACGGATCGGTGCCATCGACGCGGACTTTCGAGAAGACAGGCACCTGTGCGTCGCCGTGTTCGCCGAGAATCGTCGCTTCGACGTTCTGGACGGGCGCATCGAACTCTTCGGCCAGCACGTACCGGAACCGAGCGCTGTCGAGTCGCCCACCGAAGCCGATCACCTTCTGGCGTGCCCGATCACCGGCCTCATAGAGGTGACGGTTGAGCAGATCGACCGGGTTGGAGGTGGTGATCGTCACGAAGTCGTCGTTGTGCTCGGCCAGCGACGCGCCGATATCCTCCATGATCGGAGCGTTGTCCTCAGCCAGATCAAGTCGAGTCTGTCCGGGCTTGCGTGGAATGCCAGCGGTAATCACCACGACATCGGAGCCAGCGGTGTCTTCGTACTCGCCCTGTCGAATCGTGGTGTTCGAATCGTAGGCCCCACCGTGGTTCACGTCGGCTGCCTGGCCGATCGTCGTGTCTTCCATGTCCGGAATGTCGACAAACACCAGTTCGTCGGCCACATCTCGAAGTGCGATGTTGTATCCAGCCGCCGCACCGACCGTCCCCGCTGCACCGACAACGCTTACTTTTACCATATCACAAAATCGTCTCACGGGCTGGTTAAACGTGTCGAAAAGCGCCATTTCACCACTGGTAGCACGTAAACTGTTCAGTGTTACCATCTCTTTTTGAACGAACAGAACAAGCTACCAGTGGCTTCCAATTATCGTGTGGTTCGTTACCATCGTTCGGTTTGGCGGCTGAGCGGCAGTGGTCGGAGTCCTTTTTGAGATCGATCACATTTGATGGTGTATGAGCGAGTTCGACGAGCAGGCCGAGCGCGAAAAGCTGAAACGCCAGTTCGAACGCGATCAGAAAAAACGGGAGGCGACGGCCCGCATGAGTGAACTCCTCTTACAGGGGGCGACGATGACTGACACGCACTGTGACACCTGTGGCGATCCGCTGTTCCGCCACGATGGGACGGAGTTTTGCCCCACGTGTCACACTGAAGATCACTCTGGGGCCGACGCGCAGGGAGCCGATGGATCGAACGCCGAGCCCGCCGCGTCGCCGCCACCCACAGAGGCCACACCCACCGAACCGACGGCGCCCGGCGATGGTACACACCAGCCACCATCCGATTCGACGGCGGCATCTGGGGCGCAGGAAACTCCCACGGATCGGTCAGTCGATCGATCGAGCCCCGCCGCAAACGAACCCGTCACACCACAGCCGCCCAGCGAATCACCACCCACAGGCGCAAGTTCACTCACGGAAGCCAGAACAGCCCTTGAGCAGACGATTACCCGGTTTGCTACCCAGGCTGCAACGATCGACGATCCCGAACGAGCCCGGTCGTATCTGCTGGCCGTTGAAGACGCTGCAACGGCGCTTCGTGCGCTCGATCGGACGTCGGGTCCATGATTCCTCCAGGCGATCTGAAAATTCCACTAGCTGTTAACTACTAATACAACGATGCTGATTGGATTGGATAATCGGAATCTTAATCATTTTGGCGTGTAATTGCGGAGCAATGAGTGATTCCTCGCCCGTTGTTTTGCTCGTCGAAGACGAGCCGTCGCTGATCGAGATTTACCGCCACTGGCTGTCCGATTCACACACGATCCGGACGGCACAGACCGGCGATGGGGCCCTTGAGCAGGTTGATGCGGACGTCGACGTTATTGTGCTCGATCGGCTGTTGCCATCGATGACCGGCCGCGAAGTGATCGAACACGTTCGCGAGCGCGAGTTCGAGTGTAAGATCGTGATGGCCACAGCGGTTGAGTCGAACTTCGATCTGATCGAGGCTGGCGCGGATGCGGCGATTACGAAGCCAATCACCAAAGACGAACTGCTGTGTGCCGTCGATCAGATGCTCGATCAGGAGTCGTATCTTGAGAAAGAACAACAGCTGTTTGAGCTCCTTGAGCGGCGAGCGTCGCTGTACAGCTCAGATGGACGTGACATCGAAGCGATCGAAGCGATTGATGCCGATATCGAGGCGCTCCAACGCGATCTTGATGAACGAACGGCTGCCATGGACGATGGCGCGTTCATCAGTCTGCTTCGTCACGGTGTTGATGCTAGCCAGACCGAGCGATCAAGCCCGTAACAGACCAGATCGCGGTACTCGCCGCCGACGAACGCGAAGTTTCTGCGCTGTCCCTCTTTTTCGAAGCCGAGCGATTCGAGCAATGAACGGGAGGCGTCGTTGGAGGCGAACGCCTGTGCACCGACGGTCGGGGCGGCATACCGACTGAACACGCTCGAAAATACAGAATAAGTGAATCGGATTCTAGATTATATATCGTATGCGATACTGCCTTGCGATTTACTAGAGAAAATCCAGAAGATTATATTCTATAGGACATAAATCATAGTTGATGGATACAAGTATTCTCGTCCCTTTATTGGTCCTCTCATATGCAGTATTTGGTTTATCAATACTTCTTTCAATCGGATTATGTGTGTTCCGAGATGCTCGCGCACGAGGGAATGACCATCCCTTCCAATGGGCGATCATATCGGTGATCCTATTTCCACCTATCGGTCCTCTTTACTATCTTTACAAACGATATCGAAAAGTAAATCTGGGTACTCGGGCGGAGGCACCAACTGAGTATGATCGGTTTCTCTCTATGTGGATAAGTACAGGTACTATCGCCTACTTAGGAGGTCAGTTCTTATCGCCAATTGACCCTCTCGCCCCGATAGTTTACACATATATTCTTCTTGTGGTATTACTACCTATCATGTATTTCTTGGTATATAGAGGCGGGTACCGGACAGTGCTAGAGAGGCTTATTATATAATAGCTCTGTTCCAACTGCAAAAAACACGGACAGATGTCTGTGAACCATTTCCGTAGTATATAGACCAACCAGCGCACTAGAACAGTGGTCTCACAGACATATATTTGCAGCCTTCATTTGATAAATTTCTCAACAGCACGAACGAACTCGGGTCCACAGTCTACCACCATTACACGCATATAGGCCAGGACATCTGACTTCGTACTCCGATTATTACACTTCGTATTCGACTGCTTGCTGTATTCTATTTCGCGACTCATCGACCATCTTGTCTAGGTGAACTTCACAGACACCAAGGGGGATGGCCCGTGGGTGACGATACGCGATGTGCTTCCGTCCTAAAAGAGCGCACCGACGTAGACTAGCGTCCCGTTCAGACCAGCGACTCGTACCGATCGAGATACGACTCGTACGTTTCGAACGCTGTTTCGATTGGCTCTGGTGAGGCCATGTCGACGCCCGCCTCACGGAGCAGTTCGAGCGGATAGTCGCTCGATCCCGAGCTGAGAAAGTCCAGATAGCGATCGGCCGCGTCTGGCTGGTCCGGATCGAGCAGCTGCTCGACGATCGCGACGGCCGCGCTGATCCCCGTGGCGTACTGATAGACGTAGTAGCCCATGTAGAAATGCGGAATCCGCATCCACTCGCGAGCAATGCGATCGTCCATCACGACCGGATCGAGATAGCGCCCCTTGAGCTCACCATAGCACTCGTCGAATCTGTCGGGCGTCAGTGCGCCACCCTCTTCGACAATCTCGTGAACACGGTGTTCGAACTCCGCAAACATCGTCTGGCGCAACAACGTCGATCGGAACCGCTCAAGATACTCATCGAGGACGTGCCGGCGAAGGGTTTCATCCTCGACGGTGTCAAGCAGATGGTGCGTGAGCAACGTCTCGTTGACTGTGCTTGCGACTTCTGCGACGAAAATCTCGTAGTTCGCGTACACAAACGGCTGGTGCTCGTTCGAGTAGTGGCTGTGCATCGAGTGGCCCAGCTCGTGAGCAAGCGTGAACAGAGAGGAGATGTCGTCCTGGTAGTTCATCATGATGTACGGCTGGGTGTCGTACGTTCCGCTGCTGTAGGCGCCTGATTGCTTGCCAGCGTTCTCATACACGTCCACCCAGCGGCTTTCAAGTCCGTCTGCGAGCTGGTTCTGATACGCCTCGCCCAGTGGTGAGACAGCCGCCGTGACGTACTCTGTGGCCTGCTCGTAGGGAATCTCCGGACTCTCGTTCCCTGTTAGAGACATATACACATCCCACATCCGGAGCGCATCACCGTCGAGCACGTCGCGTTTGAGCTCAAGATGCTGGTGGAGCGTGTCGAGATTGTCGTTGACCGTTCCGACGAGCGTGTCATACACAGCGGGCGGGATCTTTTTCGGATGGAGCGCGGCCTCTCTGGCGGTGTCGTAGTTGTGCGCCTGTGCCTGTTTCACGTCGTTTGTCACGCTGTTTTTGAGCGCTGCACCGACGGCGTTGCGGACGGTTTCCCACTCGTCGTAGAACGACGTGTATACCTCCTTTCGGAAGGCCCGATCCGGCGTTTTCTGCAGCGTGGTAAAGTTTGCCTGCGTGATTTCGACGGGGTCACCGGACGGATCCTCAACCGTTGGAAATCGCATGTCGGCGTTCGTCAGTAGTTTGTAGATCTCACTGGGCGCGCTGGTGACTTCGCTGAGCTCTCCAAGCAACTGCTCGATTGCGGTTGAGCGCGTGTGTGGTTTCATCCGGAGCACGTCATCGAAATACTGGTCGTACTCCTCAAGTGCTGGATTCGCTTCGATCATCTCCTCAATCTCCGTTTCAGAGCATTCCTGGAGCTCCGGATCGATGAAACCCGCCGTCGATCGCGCGGTGGCGGCGAGCGACTCCGCCCGCGCAGCGAGTGCCTGATACTCCTGATTCCGGGTGTCTTCGCTGGTTTTCAATCGCGTGTAGGTCGCAACATTCGAAACGGTCCGCATCAACTGCTCGGAGCACTCCAGTACGTCGGCGAGCGTCTCAGGGTCCTCTGTGACGCGGCCTTCGTAGGCCGCAAGCGCATCGATCAGCTCCTCGGACTCAGCGACGCTTTCTTCGAACGCCGTTTCATCAGCAAACAGATCCGAGAGATCCCATTTATACCGCTCATCGATATCGTCGCGTTCGGGCACCGAGCTCATATCTGTGCGTACGCCCCCGTTCGGTTAAGGGCATCGTCCCTTCAAAAAAGAACAGCGTAACGGTGGCCTACAGTCGGTTGCGTGCCAGGATGCCGATCAACGCAACTGCCAGCGCAACTGTCGTCAGTACCACGTTAAAGCCTGGCCCGGACGCAATCGTTTTCACACCACCGGCGTCATCGTTTGCACTCGACCCACCACCACCGCCATCGGAGCCGGATTTTGGCTCATCACACGTTCCTGGGAAGATCTGCACGTCTTCATAGAGGTTCAGTGCGTGCGCTTTCCCATCACCTGACCGAACGATCCACCGCTGGACCTGATTCATGGTCCCCTCACCCTCCCAGCCGGGGTAGGGGTAGGAGTTGGCCTCCTTGTTGAACTTCGGCGTGATCGTCACGGTTCGATCCCACGACGATGGATTTGCGCGATAGACACCGCCATCGCTCCGCCCACCGGCCCAGCCCCACGTGGCCGTGGCCATCGACTTGTTGTAGGTAAACCGATCGTCAGCACCGCCGTAGCCATCGTCTTTGACCGTCCAGCCGCCAGTGACCGGCAGGCCCTTCATCACAAACGTGATTGCGCCGCCGCCTTCAGTTCTGTTCCCGGTGAACTTATCGTGAAGGAACACGAGGCTCAATCCACCGTTCCCCTTATAAAAGAAGAACTGGCTCGTGTCCTGGACCTGCAGATCGTCGGTCCCGCGTGAGCTGTAACCGTGGCCGTGCGTCCGATAGTCGTACCACGAGACCACGTTGTCCGAGCCATCACTCATGGGAGAGACCGTATAACAGGTCTCGCCCTGCTTGACGCCGAACGAATCCGATCCGCCGTCGCCGTTGTCCTGTGCCGTGACGATTCCGGTCAACCCCACAATTGGGGCACCAACGACCACCGCCACCATGAGGAGTACACTCGCTGTCGCGCCGTAGCGACGAAGCCAGTCGTACCGCCCGCTGGCAGTTGTACGCCGTTCGTCGCTGTTCGGTCGGTTCATTGTTGCCAGTACAGTCGGGCACACGTAGCCACCTAAGTATACTCGCACTTCTGACCGTAAACCGGAGCTTACCGCCAGAATTCGACGGATTCACTCGGTATCGATGCCGCGATGGATCGCCCCTGCGACGCGAGCCCGTGTCGCGAGCTGCTGGTGGGTTTGCTCGAACACATCGACTGCGGACGTGGCTGCCTCCGTATCCCGGTCGAACGAGAGGCCGGGATACACCACATCACGCAAAAGGAGCGGTTCTGGCGGCGCGACCCGGACACCATCGGGTCCGCTAAGCGTATCAGCCTGCAGCACCGCCGCAAGATCGTCGCGTTCGCCCCGGCCGATTGCAGTGAGCAATCCCACGATTCGACGAACGAGCTGTCGTGGGAACCCACCCGCTTCGAGCGTCAGCACAATGAACGGTGGTTCGACGCGGAGTGCTGTCTGCAGGGTTCGTGTCGTGTTGTCGTCGTCGGGCGTCAGCGCACGAAAGTCGTGCGTGCCAGAGAGAGCGGGCAGTGCTTCTCGTATTCGATGAGTCTCGATGGAATTTTCGAGCAGATAATACGTGTACACCCGGCGTTTCGCGTCGTGGGTCGCGTGAAACGATGGCTCTGTGGTCGCCATTGCCCACGCGCGGATCGTTGCAGGAAGCTCGCTGTTGAGTGCGCGTGGTGTGAGCCAGTCCGGCGCCTTGAGACCGACGGTCTGTGCGAGTGCCGACACGCCACGATCCGTTCGTCCGGCAGCGGCGTAGCCCGATGGACGATGGTCGCCATCGAACACGCCGAGTCGACCGAGCGCGGCGAACAGCTCCCCTTCGACGGTCGTCACGGTTGGCTGGCGCTGAAACCCGTGATAGTTCGTGCCATCATACGCGAGCCGAAACGCCCGATGGACCATCAGGCGTAGTCGTCGACTGTTGGCGAGGTGTCCTCGCGAATGGCAGCAAGCGGGACGGTCGTCTGCTCCCCAGAGTCCATCGCTTTGATCGTCACTTCGTCGTTTTCGAGATCGCGCTCGCCAACGATGATGACCGTCTCGGCGCCAATGCTGTCGGCGTAGCCCATCTGCGAGCCAAAGCTCCGGTCGGCAATATCCGTCTCGACGACGTGTCCGCTGTTGCGCAGCGACTGGACGATTTCGGTGGCGACAGCACGTGTCTCGCCGACGGTCAGCACATAGTAGTCCGTCTGGAGCGACTCGTCGGGCAACACGCCCGCGTTATCGAGCAACAGCGAGAGCGTTGCGTGTCCGAACGCCACGCCCACGGCTGGCGTCGGCTGCCCACCATACCCCTCGATCAGCTCGTCGTAGCGTCCACCGCCGAATACGGCCCGGGAGACGCTGCCCGTCGAGTCGAAACACTCGAACACCGTCCCGGTGTAGTAGTCCAGTCCACGCGCGGTATCGAGCGAGAGCGTACAGTACTGGCGCACGCCGAGCTCCTCGGCGTTGGCGAGCACGTCCTGCAGGTTGGTGATTGCCGACGTGAGTCGATCGCCCTCTGCGTAGTCGAGAAGCTCATCGAGCGACTCGACGGCCAGCAGCTCATCGAACGTGCTCGCCTGCTCTGTCGTCAGCCCGCTGTTCTCAAGCAGTTCGTAGTACGTCGCGAGATCGATCTTCTCGCGCTTATCCACCGCGCGAATCGCCCCGCCAACGGTAATGTCGGCGTCAAACGACTCCAGAAGCCCGCCAAGGATATCTCGATGGCTGATGCGAAACTCAAACGACTCGCGGTCCAGCCCAAGCGCCGTCAACGAGTTGGCCGTCAGCGCGAGGATTTCGGCATCGGCCATCGGCTCGGCCGACCCGAAGCAGTCAACGTTCGTCTGGTAAAACTCCCGAAAGCGGCCCTGCTGGGGCTCTTCATACCGCCAGAACGGCCGTGTTGATCGCCACTTGATCGGCTTCGAAAGCGCCTGCTGTTTTGCTACCACCATCCGGGCGACTGTTGGAGTAAGCTCTGGTGTGAGCGCTAGCTCGCGACCGCCCTGGTCAGTGAACGAGTAGAGTTCCTCGACGATCTCCTCGCCGCTTTTATCAATATAAAGTTGCGTTGGCTCAAGCGCCGGCGTTCCAATCTCACGATAGCCATACCGACGACTCACCGATTCGATCGTGTCGATGACTGCCCGACGGGGACCCATCTCGTCGGGATAGAAATCACGAAAGCCTTTGATAGGGTCGTCCATACCCACACCTCTCAGCAGATACACTTCAACTCGGCGGTCGCGGATTGCCTACCGGTGGCGGATGTTGAAGCTCTTCGAATCCGGCGTCAGCTCACTGAGGAGTTGTTTCATCTGCTCTTCGTCGATTTTTCCCTGCACGCGACCGCTCTGGGCAAGCGCGACGATCTGGCGCTCTATCTGCTCACCGTGTTCAGGTTTCGACATTTTCACGGTGTTGAGTCGCTTTCGCGCGCCATCGGTCAGGCTCTGGCGCAGGATGGCTTTTTTCTGGGCTTCGGCCTGTTCTTGCTGGGCCTGCATCGCCTCCTCGTCGACATCCTGCGATTCCTGCTGTTCTTTGAGCTGTTCCATCTTCTTCTGACGAAGCTCGTCAAGCTCGTCCTCACTCGGCATGCCAAACCGTTAGCGAGCGCGACACAAAACCGTGACGGGCCAGCGCTCGCCAATAGCAGTCGCTTCGGCCGTGGCTCGAATCAATTCCGTGAAACGAAATTCAGGCGTAGCGCTCGAGCTCTGGGCGATCGAGGTCTTCGAGCACGTCAGAAGCAGTCTCATCGAGCAGGGCGCGACCGTCGCCAGAAATTCGGCGACCCTCACCCTCGCCCGTTTCGATGTAGCCCGCAGCTTCGAGCTGCTGGAGAATCGTCCGGATGATATTGCCGCTGGCACTGGTTTTCTGGTCCGGGCGAACCCGGTATCGGGTCGATCCCTGCTTTGAGCCGCCGTAGGCCGTTCGCAGTCGCTTGACACCCACTGGTCCATCTTTGGCGACGGTGCGCAGGAGGCTGGCCGCTCTGACCTGCCAGAAGTCGTCCTGTTCGGGTGGCAGTTCGCGTGAAACGCCGGATTTGGTGTACTCATTCCACTCGGGTGCTTCGATGTCGAGCTTCTGGGCGACCGCCTCGATGAGTGCGTCCGCCGGCACGTCGTAGAACGTCGTCATTACGGATCTATCCACTCGCGCGCTGTTTAAACACATCGATGCCGACTCAGCTGGGCTCTGTCGTCGATCGAACGCCCAGCAGCCACGCCACACCGCCACCCAGCAGCGTCGGAAGCAGATAGGTGACCGTTCGATGAATGATAACGGCCGCGCCAGCCACCGGTGGAGCGACACCCAGTGAGACGAGCAACGCCGCCAACACTGATTCGATACCACCAATGCCACCTGGCAGTGGCGTGACTGATGCGATCGAACCAAGCGGCACGACGAGCAGCGGGATCGTAAACGCCACGGCTGTACCCAGCGATAACAGTGATAGCCAGAGGCTCGCGGCAAGCGCAATCCAGCCCAGTGCAGACCAGCCCAGCGCGAGCAACAGCCGGTCCCGATCGCTTCCAACCCGACTCACGGCGCTGAAAAACCCCCCAACCCGGTTTTCGATCGCCGACCTGGTTGGCACCGACCGCTGGGGAATGAGCTGACAGATCGTGCGACCGATCGGCCACAGCAGGCGAACGATCACCCGCTCAACGTGAGTTTGATAGCGCAGTCCGATTCCGATCCCGGCGACGATGATGACGGCGAGGCCGCCAACAACAACAGCAGCGGCCCTGAGCTGTGTAGTCAGCGCGGCCGTCACCGCCAGCCATCCCAGCCCGATCGTGGCAAACGATAGCGAGGGTACGAAGTGGATGGCATCAGCACTGGCGATCGCCGCCAGTCCCGTTTCATACTCCGCATCGACGGCTTCGGCGACGAGAAATGCGCTCACGGGCTCGCCACCGGCCTGGCCGAACGGCGTGACATTGTTCGCAAACAGCGCTCCCGCATACACCAGCACCGCGGTTCGAACGGGGATCCCGCCGTCAACCGCACCGATCACCACCCGTAGCAACAGTCCCCAGGCGGTGAGCCAGACGCAGAACACGAGCGGGAGCACCACGAGGATTGTGGGATCCGCTCGTCCGAGTGCGTCGAGCGTCCGATCGACGCCGAGAATGGAGAGCAACAGCCCGAGCAGCAACAACCCGCCACCAAATCCAAGTAGCGTCGTTCGATTCCGGACGGCCATACCGTGTAACCGGCGATTAGCTGCTTCAATCCACCGGTCTTCGAGACCGTGACGATCGGAGGGTGTTATGGTGTCCAACCCGTTGGCGGTGACATGAATGAGCAGAACGCGCTCGGGGTGATCGAGGAGTTGGTCGGCGCTGCCGGTGATGACGCAGCGGTGGTTGGCGAGACGGTGATCTCAACGGATATGCTGCATGAGACGACGGATTTTCCCGACGGAACCACACGCTATACGGCCGGGTGGCGGTCGGTTGGGGCGTCGCTTTCGGACATTGCTGCGATGGGAGCAACCCCAACAGCTGCCGTTGCGGTGTACGGCGCGCCCTCGTTCGAGGAATCGTCGCTGACGGCGTTTCTCAAAGGAGCGAGTGACGTTTGCACGCTCGTTGGCGCGGAGTATGTCGGTGGCGACCTCGACGGACACGACGAGTTCACCGTCGCAACGACGGCAATCGGAACGAGCAGACAGCCGATTTATCGGTCCGGTGCGTCGGTTGGCGAAACCGTCTGTGTCACCGGAACGTTCGGGCGCAGCGCAGCGGCTCTGGAACTGTTCGATGCGGACCCAGAGCTCGCAAACGAACTGTTTCAGTTCGATCCACGAACCAGTGCCGGTGGGGCAATCGCTCCCCACGCGGGCGCAATGATGGATTCGAGCGACGGCCTGGCACGGTCACTCCACCAGCTCGCAGCGGCGAGCAACTGTGGCATCGCCGTCCAACGCGAGCATATTCCGATAGACGACCGGGTCCAGGCAGTTGCGACTGGCCCAGAGGTGGTGACCGAGTACGGACTTCATTTTGGCGAGGATTTCGAGCTAGTGTTTACTACCGACTCCGTCGAGGTTGTTCAGGCGACGTGTGACGTTCCAGTGACGCCGATCGGCCGCGTGACGGACGACGATACCGTGACGATCGATGGCGTTGCACTCAAGAATCGAGGCTTTACGCACTGAGCGTGGATCTCGTTGAAACTGACAGACAAGTAGTTAGTTGACAAATAAGGTTTCTAGACTGTCAGTTCTGAATGAGATAGAGAACGTGTTACTACGTTGTATGGTTTCGTTCCAGTTGATTTTTGACCATACGATGATATTCATTGTCAATGAACTGGTCACCGTCTCGGCGTGCAGTGCTCGGTCTCTTGGGTGGGGTGGGATCGATTATTCCGCTCTGGTCTGTCTACAAGCGGTATCAACCACCAACGCGGTACTCGACGCCGCCGCCGGGATCGTGGCCATTACACGGCTACGATCCCGCCGGGACGTGGCATAATCCGTACGCGGCTGCGCCCAGATCGGGCGTGCGACTGCGCTGGGTCGTGCGAGACCGAGCGCTTGAACCGTCCTCTCCGATGCTGGTTGGAGAGGGAACGGTGTACGGCGCTGGTGTCGATATCGTTGGTGTGGATACTGTCACCGGCGAACTGTCGCTGACACACCGCAGCTCCGGCGTCTCTCGGGGTGCGCTCGTTCCGTCTTCCGTCTATCGCAACGAGTCATTGATTCTGGCTTCCGACGCGTCCGTTCGAGCGCTGACACTGCCGGACGATCCGGGCTCTGGCACCGTTCGCTGGAAGCACTCAGTGCGTGGTACGGACACGGACGTGCTCGTTCCACCCGTGACCGACGGCCGAGACGCCATCATCGATACGGGGGCCGAACTCGTGGTGGTTGGCCCCACAGAGGGCGTGGTTCGGTGGCGACGCTCCGGCTCTGGAAATCGGCCCTCACTCGCTCATGGGACGGTGTACACCGTCGATGGTGAGCAACTCCGTGGTTTCGACGTGGAGACGGGTGAGCAGACGACTGCTGTGCAGCCCTCTGGGCTGTTGCCCGACAGCGTGGTGGCGATTCCGGACGGGTTTATCGTCCGTGATGGTGGAACCACGGCGTGTTTGCGTGCGGATGGCTCGGTTTGTTGGCGGCAATCAGCCACTGGCCACCTGCCGTTGACGAGTGCGCCTGCAGTCACCGACGAGGCAGTGTTCGCGATTGTTCCAGACGGGGGCGACCGGTCGATCGGTGCGTATTCGCTCTCTGACGGGCGCGAACGATGGCGATCTGCCCTCGTTCCAGCAGACGTAGCAGCGTTTCAGGCTCCGGCGGTCGCGAATGAGGCCGTCTACTTCCCCACGGCAGACGGCGGCGTGGGCGCAGTGGACGCGGCGTCTGGCGAGACGCTCTGGCAGACGGCCGATCCGTTTGACGACCGGCCGATTTCGGCCCTCATCGCGGCTGGTGAGGGCATTTACTGTTCGGATGGCCGATCGATCTATGCGCTGGGGGCCGGCTGATGGGAGCCTCGCTGATCGACGACGCCGTCAGCTGCGTCCGATGCGCTCCGGAAACAGTGGTGGTCGGGCTCGGTGCTGGGCTGTTCATCCGAGGGCTTGACCGACTCCTGCAGGAATCACCGATTGTGCACATGGCGGCGAGATCGTTTCCGGACACACCACCGACCGTCAGTGTGCAGCTCATCTCGCAGGTTACGTTTTCTCGATCTGCACTGATGGGGCTTGAGCCAACGTGGCAACTGTGGGCGCTCTGGCTGCTGTTTCTCGAGTATTCGGTGACGATCGGCTGTGGTGGCTGGCTGTTTGCCCGACTCCGTGGCGTTACGCTCTCGCCAAAGGGACTCGTTCGGTACGGACTGCTCACCGTGCCGAGCTGGATTGTGCTCCCGTACACGCCCGGGCCAGTGTGGACCGCGCTGGGGTCGACCATCACGATCTGTGGGTTTGCGCTACTGTTCGTGCTTCCGGGATTACTGATCGAGGGCATCCCGTTCAGCCGGGCCGTTCCGATGAGCGTCATGGTCACACGGCGAAGCTGGCTCTCGGTTATTGGGGCCACCATCCTCGTTCTTGGGGCGTATCAGCTCACCACACTGGACACACGGAGTGGGCCAATCCTTTCCGCAGTCGTGGGCGTTGTCCACGCGAGTCTGGTTGCTGGCGTGCTGACTCAGACCGAGTGAGTGTCAGACCAGTTCGAACGGCACGGGCGTGAAACAGCCCACGCCAAGCAGGAACGTCCCGATGCCGATTGCCATCCGTCGAGCATCAAGTGGCTCTTCTCGCATCGGATGGGCGGGGCCGGCGTACGCGAACACGGTGGTGATGATTCCCCAGAAAAACCAGAGAAAAATTGCCTCAAGGGCAAACGCACGCACAATGAGCAGATATCCACCGAGCAAAAACAGCCCAGCCGGAACGAGGACGCCGACCGTCTCCTGTCGCTGGCCGATCATCGCCCGCATGAGGTGGCCCCCATCGAGCTGCCCGACTGGAAGCAGATTCAAAAACGTGATGAACATACCCACCCAGCCGCCAACCACGACCGGATTGATCCACAGCCCGTCAGTGAAAGTGAGTTGTTTACCGGTCACCATGGCGATGAGCTGAATCAGCGGTGGATAGTTCAACCCCGTTATCTGGTAGATCGGGCCGTCAACAGCCACTGGATCGAGCTGGAGACCGATTGTCGTGACGATGATGGCGGCCAGGAGTCCGGCAAGCGGTCCTGCAACGCCAATATCGAACAGCGCCTTCCGCGAGGGGATCCGGCCTTTCATCTTGATCACGGCGCCCATCGTCCCGAAGATCGTCGGCACGGGGATGAAATACGGCAGGCTCGCGTGGACGCGGTGATAGCGACTCATGACGTAGTGACCAAGCTCGTGCACACCGAGCACGCCGAGCACGGCGACGGCAAACGGCCAGGTCTGCAACACCGCCATCGGATGGGCGTTCTCTATGCCGTACCAGCGCACGCCCGCGTACAATGTCGTCACCAGCGTCAACATCGCGAAAATGAGGTTGTTCCATGGAATGCCGTCGATGCCGAGCGACCGTGGCTCTGCGATCAGTGCCTGTCGAGGCGTGGAAATATCGACGCCGGTGATCGGATCTGTCGCCCCATCCGTGACCGTCGTGAGCCGCACTTCATAGCCGTGTTCGCGAAACAGGGGCCAGACATTCCGTTCGACAGCAGCCGGCGCGATGGCTGGCTCGCCAAAATACACAAGCCGGTCGTTCTCACGGCGAACCTCGGAAACAGCAAACACTGGATCGAGCGTCTCGATCGCCGGGCCACCGAGAGGGTCGTCGGACTCGGCCATTATGGAAGTGGATGACCCGAGCAAAAATAAATCTCGGGCAAAAAAGCGCCAGAAGGGACCTGCCAGAGAGTGGATGAGCCAACAGCGAGTGCCTAGTTTGTTGTCTTCACCCGCCACGTCGTTGCGCTTGTGTACGACCATTTTTCGATTTCAATCTCAGTGACTGAGTCGGTCAGTTTGGACATCAACGCGCCGATCTCCTTTGGCGAGAGATCGACATCGTCGGCGATGAACTTGCTTTTGAAGTAGACCTCGCCGTTGCCTTCGACGGCCTGCGTGTAGAGATACTCGCGGAGCCGGGTCTCTTTGTTGCCAGCGGAGACATCAGCGGTCTGTTGAGAGGGAGTTACGCTCATGCTTTCACCACAGTAACTCGTAGTGTGGATACCTGCATATAACTGGAGGAACATTGAAACTATTTCACGACTGCTGGGAGTAAAGCCGAATAAATCGGGGTGAAACGTACGTTTTACAACCGGTCGAGAGAGCCGGAGATATTTTACAACCGATTCTCAGGCCGTCTCGTCGAACATATATGAAATCTGTCTATATTTCCTGGAAATGCATAACAAATGTGATGTGTGGGTTGGATATACTTAATTCAATTGTGGAATACGTATAATTGTTTCTCTTGCGACAAGGGTTGTATCACGGCTGGTCCGCCTGGTCGTGTACCCAGAACGTTTCATCAGTCGTGACTTCCTTTTTGAAGATTGGCACCTCCGCTTTCAGCCGGTCGATTCCGTCTTCGACGGTTCGAAACGCCTCGCGTCGGTGCCCGGCCAGCACGACGACGTAAACGATCTCTTCACCGCGTTCGATGACGCCGGTTTTGTGGTGAAACCGGACGGCATGGACGCCATCGCGCGCCTCAAGCTCGGTGCGAATCGTATCGAGACGGTCGTTGGCCACGGTTTCGTACATCTCGAACGCTAGATGCTCGGTTGGGGTGTCGTCCGGATGGTCTTTCGCACGCACGCGCCCGGTGAACGTCGCTATTGCCCCCGCCTGTGATTCGGCCGACACCGACTGTACGTCGTTGACGAGCGATTCGAGCGTGACGTGCGGTGTGCTGTCGTCGATTTCCTCGACTATTGGCTCTAGCGCGCAGGTTTCGGGCTCGTCGACCGCCAGTATCGGTGATTCGGCCTCCACCACGCCAACAGCGATCGTCTCAACGCTGGGGCCGGTGTGGCCTTCGAGCAAGCAGTAGTCGTAGGTTCCGGCGAGCTCGTCGATGAGCACATCGATCGACCTGTTGGTCGTTCCATACGCACTCCAGCCCTCCGCAGCGTGGCCAACTGCAACACCAGCACCGGCGGCGGTGTAGTGAATCGCGCTTTCGTGGCCGGGAGCCGGATCTGCTGGGAGCTCGGTGATCGTGGCGATGGTTCCCCGGGCTGAAAGCCGGCCGACGAGCCGTTCGAGGAGCACGCTGGCGTCATCACCAACAATGGAGACGATCTGCATATCTGGCGTAGGGAGAGCGATCGCAATAGAGGTTGTGGCGCGCGTGGATTCCGCGCTTGATAACCCTTAAGCGGGCCAGCTGGCTATTTCGTTCCAATGAGAGCTATCGTTTCTGTCGGTGGCAGCGTTCTCGCTCCGGACCTCGACGGTGAGCGGGTAGAAGCATACGCCGACAGTATCGAGGTGATTCGGGCTGCGGGTCATGACGTTGGCGTCGTTGTCGGCGGGGGATCGATCGCACGGGATTATATTGAAACCGCCCGTGCGATCGGTGCGAATGAGATGGCACTCGACCAGCTCGGGATTGGTGTAACCCGACTGAACGCACGACTGTTGATTGCAGCGCTGGGTGAGACTGCACGACAAGTTCCACCCAAAGCGTACGAAGTGGCGGCTGGCGCGCTGTTTGACGGCGACATCCCGGTGATGGGCGGGATGATTCCCGGACAGACGACCGATGCAGTCGCGGCGGCGCTCGCTGAGACTGTCGACGCGGAGCTGCTCGTCTTTGCCACCAGCGTTGATGGCGTCTACAACGAGGATCCCTCACAGTCGAGCACTGCAGAGAAGTTCGAGTCGCTTGCGACCGATGAGCTGGTGAACATCATCGGCGACATCGAAATGCACGCCGGGTCGAACGCCCCCGTCGATCTGCTGGCCGCGAAGCTGATTCAGCGGTCTGGCACCCGGACGATCGTTCTGGACGGCACCGAACCCGATGCGGTTCGTCGTGCAATCGAAGACGGGAGTCACGACGGGACCGAGGTGGTGCCGTGAGCGGAGCCGAGTCACCTGCTGATCGCCGGGCGTTCTGGGCCGATTCAGTGGCGGATGAGATCCTTGAGCGGGATCCGGACGAACCGATTATCATCAAGGGGGGCGTCTCCCCCTCGGGTGTGCCACATATCGGCCACACGAATGAGATCATGCGCGGTTATTTCGTGGCCGAGTCGTTGCGTGATCGTGGCTATGCCGTTCGGCAGGTGTTCACCGCAGACGATAAGGACCGGCTCAGAAAGATGCCCCGGACGTTGGCGTCGCTTGATGGTGACATCGTCGGGCTGGGCGATATCAACGCCAGCGCCCTCGGGGAGAATCTGGGCAAGCCCCTCACCGACGTTCCCGACCCCTTTGGCTGTTGTTCGTCGTTTGGTGCCCATCAGACGACGCTGCTCGAACGGAGCGCAAACGAGCTTGGCGTGCCGATCGAGATCGTCTCAAACACGGAGCTCTACGCTGATGGCGCGTTCGAGCCGGCCGTTCGGACAGTGCTCGAAAAGCGCGAGCAAGCACGGACGGTGCTCGGAGAATACCAGGAGAAGGTTGATGACTCCTACGTCCCGTTCTCGCCGCAGTGTTCGAACTGTGGCCATCTGACAGAGAGCGTCACTGCCATCGATCTCGACGCTGGTACCGTCGACTACGTCTGTGAAAGCGTTGAGGCTGGTAACCAGGCGATCGAGGGCTGTGGCCACGAAGGAACGGCCACGTTCCGGGAAGGGAAGCTTCCGTGGCGCTTTGAGTGGCCGGCCCAGTGGATGGTGCTCGACGTTGATTTCGAGCCGTTTGGCAAAGACCACGCCGAGGGCTCCTGGCCGAGCGGAAAAGAGATCGCAGACGCCATCTTCGAGATCGAGCCACCAGTGCCGATGGTGTATGAGTGGTTCACGTACAACGGCGAGGCGCTCTCGTCGTCGTCTGGTCACGTCATCACCGTGGAGACGGTGCTCTCGATGATCGAACGCGAGGTGTTTCGCTATTTCTTTACGAAGCCACCGAAGCGAGCCCGTGATTTCGACGTTTCGCGGTTTGATCAGCTCGTCGATGAGTTTGATCGCTTCGAAGCGATCTACTTCGATCAAATCGACGGCACTGATCGAGAGTCCGCCATTGCAGAGCGGGCGTATCCACACTGTGTCGAATCCGCCGATGCAGATCGCATTCGCATTCCGTACACGTTTGCCGCCGTGCTGGGCATGACCGACGACCAACAGTTGCGCAAAACAATGGCGCGTCGCAGCGGTCATCTCCCCGAATCAGCGCCCGACCAGGCCATCGAAGACGCACTCAGCCGGGTAGAAAAGGCACGCACCTGGGCCGTCGAAACGGATAACGAGTACAACTATCGGCTGGCAGAGACGCTCCCCGATGTGACTCCCACGGACGCGGAAGCGACCGCACTCGATTCGTTGGCAACGGCGATTGAGCGCACGGAACTCGACGACGACGCGATCCAAGAGCAGATCTACGAGGCGGCTCGGTCGAACGACATCGAGGTGGGTCAACTGTTCGAGCTGGGCTATCAGCTCTTTTTGGGCCAGCCCCAGGGTCCCCGACTTGGGCCGTTCCTCGGTGCGCTCGACGAATCGTTCGTCGTCAGCCGGCTCCGGCTCGAAGCGTAACCGGCCAGTGAACGCAGTAAGCTGGACAAAACCCGCCTATCGAACGGGGACATCTCGACCTGAAAGAAGATAAGGCTCATACGAGTACCACTGTTTGAGACGAACGATGGTCGATACGCTCTGGTTGGTGCTCGGTGGCCTCATGTTCTACTGGTTCGTGATGACGATCGCTCAACAGCAGGGATGGCTCCCCGAGCAGATCAGAACACAGGGGCCGATCACCACCCTCCACACCCAGTACGGGAAGGTGTTGCTCGATCGGCTCTCACAGCCCCGCAGATTCTGGCGTGCCTACGGCAATTTCGGTGTTGGCATCGCGATCGTCATGATGGCTGGTGTCTTTTTGATGGTGCTCATAGCGGGCATTCAGGCCGTGGTGAATCCACAGCCAACCGTCGTGAACGAACCACAGAACGTGCTGGTGATTCCCGGCGTCAACGACTTTCTCCCGCTTTCTGTTGCCCCGGAGATCGTGTTTGGCCTGCTCGTTGGCCTGGTCGTTCACGAGGGCGGTCACGGCCTGTTCTGTCGTGTTGGCGACATCGAGATCGATTCAATGGGGCTTGCAATGCTGGCGATTATCCCGATCGGGGCGTTCGTCGAGCCCGAAGAGATGAGCCGTCTGAAGGCGGATCGAGGGAGTCAGACGCGCATGTTTGCCGCGGGCGTCACCAACAATTTCGCGGTGACGATCGTCGGCTTTCTGTTGTTGTTCGGGCCGGTGATGGGTGCGGTCTCGGTTGCGCCTGGCGCCCCAGTCGGTGACATCGTTACGGGCTCGCCAGCGGATCAGGCGGGAATTGAGCGGGGTGATCGAATCACCGCAATCAACGGCGAGTCGGTCGCTGATGCGGACGCGCTCGATCGCCGGCTCACCGAGATCGAGGATAAAACGGTCGATGTGACCGTTGCGACCGGGGATGGAGAGCGAACGGAGCGTGTCACTCGCGAGCTGTTTGTGACGCGATCTGCGGCTGGAGCGCTCGAAGGAGCGGGCAATGACGCCGACCAGCCAGTCCATATTCAATCCGTAAACGGCACGAACGTCTCGACGCGCGCCGAGCTCCGGAGTTTGCTCGAATCCACCCCACGGGTTACCGTCACGACCAATCGCACGGAGTTCGAACTCGTCGGTGGCGCAGCTGTCCAGGGATTGACCGAGGAGAGCCCCCTGGCGAATCGCTCGGAAATAATCAACGCCAGTCAGTTCGTCATCACTCGGTTTGATGGCGAACGGATCGTCAGTGCTGATGAGCTCAGCGCGGCACTCGAAACGACGTCGCCGGGTGAGACGGTACAGGTGACCGCCGTTGTTGACGGTGAGCAACGACAGTTCTCCACGACGCTCACTGATGGCCCCGCAGACCATGGCTACATCGGCGTGACGATCATTCCAGGGATTGGCGGAAACACGATCGATGATTTCGGCATCTTTGATTATCCAGCCGAGCAGTTCCTCGCGAGCCTCGGTGGAACGAGCGGGCTCTCACCAATGGGCTTTCTTTCACACTCGATTCAGGCGCTCTCGCTTCCGTTCGCCGGCGCGCTCGGAGCGACGTCCTACAACTTTGCCGGCTTCGTCGAGCCAGTGACGAACTTTTACACGGTTGAAGGCCCGCTCTCATTCTTGGGTGGCTGGCTGTTCCTCATCGCGAATCTGCTGTTCTGGACCGGCTGGATCAACATCAATCTCGGATTTTTCAACTGTGTGCCGGCCTATCCGCTCGATGGGGGCCACATTCTCAGATCATCCACCGAAGCGCTGGTCTCACGGCTGAACGTGGGCGATGGCAGACGCCTCACTCGGATGGTGACGACGACCATCGGACTCACCATGGGTGCCGGGCTCGTGTTGATGGTGTTTGGTCCGCAGCTGTTTGGTGGATAAACTCACAGCTGTAGATATAACTCAATCAAACAAGGTGCAGAACATCTGCATTTGATGGGCTTCGTGTGGTGTAGGTGGCCCAGGACGTGTGGCTCGAGACTGTAGCACTGCGTTGCCACTATCCAGATTTGAATTGATGCTGTGCTCTTCAATGATAGAGATCGTCTGGATCAATGTACTGAAGCGTAGCAATGGTGAGTCCAAAAACAATCCCCATAATTATGCTATACATATATCTCATTTGAATGTCTATATCTCCGAATATATAGGCTAAACTAATGGAAACCAAGAAAACAGTACAACTAGTAAGTATACCGATCTTCAGTGACGCAAGTAGTCTTGTACGGTTCAGTGCAATCATACCTGAGTAAAGACATTATGGGTGCATCATACTTATTGATGGTTTCCTTGCCAAATTCGAGGGCGAAAATTCTATGAAAGTTATTACAGACGAAAAGTCAAATAATTATAATTAATTATTAGAAGTTTTATTATTAAAATGCTGAGACTGTGTGTGGGAGAAGAACATCGCTGAGACGGATCACAGTCTCGTCAATCGCAAGATGATCTGGATTTCGTCCCTCCTCTGGCTGTACATCGACGATTGCTATCTACTTGCTTAATATCTGAAGCTATATGAGTATTTTAATAGTTACATACATAGGATGTAGTAGAAACGTTGTTATGAAAAACCGAAACGTAGATGGGTTTCTGGAACACTGTTGGTACGTGATGAAAACTGACATCGTTGAGACGCTACGACAACCGGAGTACACCGGCGATAACCGGTGTCTTCCCTGTACGATGGTGAACCTCCTGATTGCCGGGGTGGTGAGCCTGGTGCTTTCCTGGCGCTCACGACTCCTGGGAGGGGTGGCGTTCACGCTCGCGGCTGCGGTGATCTATTTGCGGGGCTATGTCGTCCCGTGGACGCCGACGCTGACCAAGCGATATCTGCCAGAAAGCGTCCTCGCACTGTTCGGCAAGGAGCCCGAAGCGCCCGTTGCCAGCGGTTTCACCGGCGGCGTGGAGGCTCAGACGGACGAGTCAGCACCGACCGAATCCGATACAGAGCAGGTCGACGAGTCGGATGGTGCGCAGCAGTCCACGAACAACGCGATCGATCCGGACGCACTCTTTCTGGAGCTGGGCGTGCTTGAGCCGTGTGCTGACGAAGACGATCTCTGTCTCACCGACTCGTTCGCCGAGCGCTGGAGTAGCGCCATCGACGCCCTCGAAGAAACGCCACCGGACGGCGCGGCGGTTGGAGAGTCGTTTGGCGTCGAAACGGATGGTGATGAGTTCTCGATCGAACAGCACGAAAACGGACGGACGCTTCGCCAACAAGGACGCATCGTTGGCCAGTGGCCATCACAAGCGGCGTTGCTCGCCGATGTTGGCGCGGCGAGTGCGCTTGAGGCGTACGATCCCGCGTGGGACGAGCGCTCGCCACAGCAAAAGGGCCAGCTCCTCAACGGGATTCGGCTCTTTCTAGAGGAGTGTCCCCAGGACGGCGGCCAGATCGAGTACGGTCAGGAGGTCGTCGAATCGTGCTGTCAGTCTCACGATGTGCTCACGGTCACCTGTTCTGAAAGCGGCGATCGGCTGCTTGAGTTCCCGCTCGATGAGATCGAGGCCTGATCAGTCAAGCTCCCGTTTGAGTTGTTCGGCGATGCCATCTTTCAAATCGGCAGGCGTTGGCTCCCACGAGAGCGTGATCTGATCGTCCGCCGAGCGGGGAATCACGTGAACGTGCGCGTGGAATACCTCCTGGCCCGCAGCACGGCCGTTCGATTGGACGATAGAAATCCCGTCGGGTGCTCGATCGCGTCAGAAACACGCTGGACGGTTACGAACAGCGCTCCAGCGCGTTCTGGCCCCGTTGCTGGGAGCGTTTCGACGTGCTCGGTTGGGATCACGAGGACGTGACCGGGCGCTGCTGGGGCGTGGTCCAGAAACGCACAGCTGGTGGCACTCCGGTGGACGATCTGTGCGGGCTCGGTCCCTGCGGCGATTCGACAGAACACACAGTTGTCCGATGGGTTCGTCATGGTCGTCCGTTTACTGTTGGACAATTAATCACTCGGATCTGGTGATGACACCCATCTCTGCGTGTCCCCCACAGTGGCGGCCTTCAGGACGTTCGTCGCTGATAGCTCCACGTCGCCAGGCTGAAACAGAGCCCACCGAGAAGCCACCACGGTCCCCAGACGAATGTCTGCCAATGTGTGGCCGTCCAGGTGCCTGTCGTGGTGCTAGTGATGAATCCATCGTCTGTGAGCGCACCCTGAACCACGAAATCAACGCCGTGGACGACGAGGAGGCAGCTCACAGCCCATGCGAAAACGAGAACCAGCCGACGCGAAAGCAGTTGTCCCCACGATTGGACCAGTGCGAGCGCGAGCACGCCCCCGATCAGTTTCAGTCCGCCAGTGAGCCAGAGAACGGCGATGAACCAGGAATTTCCCGCAAACTCCTGGCCGATCGCGACCGTTTCAAGCCCCGCCGTTCCACCGAGTCCCCAGTAGAAACTCATTGCAGCGAACACGAACATCCAGAGACTCGCCGCGTAGCCGGCCCATTTCGACACCGTCCCTGACAAGTACGCACACATTCTCTGGTGTAGCTTTTGGAGTGTCTTATCACCTACTCTCGACTGAGAGTTCAGCGGGTTCGAGACCACGCGCTTCGAATTCGTCAGCCACCGCTGGAACTCGATCAGTGAGCTCCGCTGGCGTATGCGAATCGGTCCCGACGGTGAACGACACTCCGTGCTCACGGAGAATCTCGAAAAACGGTGCTACTGGGTGGACCGAACCAAATTCAGCCAACAAACGCCCAGCGTTCAGTTCGGTGACCGTCCGCGAGCGTTCGAGCGCTTTGGCCACCCGTCGATACTGTGACTCGGTTGCGAAGCCACGGAGTGCGGGGTTTCGCTCGATCAGATCGATGTGAGCGGCCACCTCGAACAGCTCCGAATCGATCAGCGCGATGAGCTTCTCGAAATAGTTCTCGATGAGCGCAGTCCGCTCGGATTCGGATTTGTCGGCAAAATACGGTTCATACTGGATGTGCACGCCGTCAAGGAGATGAACGCTCCCGATGGCGTACTGAAAATCTGCCTCCCCAAGAAACGCCTCGATCACAGCCTCGTCGCGAGGGTCGTAATCCATCTCGACGGCGTCGAAAATCTCGATCTCGAACGCCTCGCGGAATCCCTCGATTGCCGCTCGTCGCCGCTCGTAGATCGTATCGAGGGCAAAGCCCAGGGCGTTGCGGTGCTCGACCATCGGAGCGCGGTCGGAAACAACACAGTGATCTGCGAACCCAACTCCAGAAAGCCCAGCGTCGCTGGCCGCCGAGAGCATCTGCCGGAGAAATCGCCCGTCAGAGTAGATCGAATGGGTGTGATAATCGTGGTCAATCACGGCTGGGTCGGGGTTCGCAGCGATTGAGTAACTGGTTGTTGGTTGCGAGTGTTCATCTGTCCGATCCCATTCCGTTCCCGTCTCAAAGGGCTCTTGGTCGGTGGAATCGAACCTGCTGTATGCCCACTGCACCACAGACCGAGGAGGGGTGGTACGCCCTGCACGACTTTCGGACAATCGACTGGGACGCGTGGCAGGCTGCCTCTGAACACGAACGCGAGCGGGCACTCGAATCGGGCGTCGACTTCCTCGAAGCCCACGAATCTCTGGCGGACGTGGCGGGCAACGAGGGAGGATCAGCGGCCTTTGCGATCATGGGCCACAAAGCCGATCTCATGATCCTCCATCTCAGAGAAACGACGGCCGCGATTGAGACCGCAGAACGCGCGTTTGAGCGGACGCCATTCGCCCGCTTCACCGAACAAACGGCATCGTTCGTTTCGGTGACGGAAGTTTCTGGATACATGTCACAGGAGTATTTCGAGGGCGAGGAGGTCGCCGATTCGGGCACCGCACGCTACATCGAATCGCGGATCCGACCCCAGATTCCAGTGGCTGAACACGTCTGTTTCTACCCGATGGACAAACGCCGCGGTCCAGAGCACAACTGGTACGACCTCCCGTTTGACGACCGGGCCGATCTGATGTCGAATCACGGCGATATCGGCCGGCGCTACGCCGGGAAGGTAACGCAGATCATCACCAGCTCCATCGGCTTCGATGACCACGAATGGGGCATCACGCTGTTTGCGAACGATCCAACGCAGATCAAACGACTACTGTATGAGATGCGATTCGATCCGTCAACCTCACGCTATGGGGAGTTCGGCACGTTCTACTTCGGTCGCCGATTCGCCCCGAGCGCACTTGAGCCGTTCATGGCCGGTGAACAGCTATCGGCCTACGAATCGGAGAGCGAGCCATCGACGGACGTCTCAGAGACGCTTGACTCGCTCGGAATCTCCATTGGGGCCCCCGACGATGCCAACCCACACGCCGTCGTGGTCGAGGCCGACACCGATCGCGACACGATAGCGAACGAGATTGACGGGCTCCGGGGCAACTTCGAGCATTACGACAGCCACATCGAAACCGAGGTTCACGAGGGGCCAACCGTGGTAAGCCTCTGGACGACCGAACGCGCGGCCGAAACTGCGGCTGGCTTTCTGGCAGATTGTTCCGGTGCGGCTGCGCCGACGATCGGTGGCGTGTCGGGAGCGACGGCGGATACGACACCAGAAACCGCTGCGCCCGCCGAAGACGTTCGTGAGTCACTCGACTCGCTCGACATCTACGCCGGACAGCCACACGGCGAAGACGTGTTCGCGCTCGTGGTCTATTCGACCGCACCGATCGGCGATCTCACCCCTGCAGTGGCCGATCTCAGCGATGGCTTCGATCGATACGACACCCACCAGGGGACGAACTGCTATCACGCCCGTCACGGCGACCGCTCGGCCGTGGTGAGCCTCTGGAAAACGAAAAGCGCAGCAGACACCGCCGGCGAGTATCTCGCCGAACTCCCGCAGGTGGTCGGCCGTGCCGGAGCCCCCGACGACGGATTTGGAACGATGGGGATGTTCTACACCGTCAAACCCGACCATCGATCGGCGTTTGTAGAGACGTTCGACGAGGTGGAAGGACTGCTCGCGGAGATGGACGGCCACCGCAACACTGACGTGTTGATCAACACGGCTGATGAAAACGATATGTTCATCGCAAGCGAGTGGGATTCGAAAGAAGACGCGATGTCGTTTTTCCGCTCCGATGCGTTTTCCGAAACCGTCCAGTGGGGACGAGACGTGCTCGCCGACCGACCACGCCACGTCTTTTTGGCCTGAGTCAGTCGCTCGCGTGTCGCGGGCGATTCGCACGCGACGGTGGCGGCACGCCTTCTCCGGGCTGTCTGTCGATCGGTGTTGGTGGTAACAAACACCGGTCGGGCTCGTCGTTGACGTGGGCGTACTGCTCGGGGGCGTTCGCCAGCGGGTGTGCTGGATTCACGCCGCTGTCAAGGCGGGCCGCCCGTAACTCGCCCAGGCTTGCGATCCGGGCTCGAATCCCTCGCCAGTGGTGATGCGACTGGGTGGGAATCTGAAACGGGTGTGGCGGCCCAATCTGTGGCTGTTTGGTGGCGATCGTCGCTCTGTTGACGTTGGCTGCCAGGTTGTCATGATCGATGAGTACTCCAACCCGTGTGTCGCCCGGAACCCGGGCGTCGAGAATGTCGAGACCGAGATGCAACGCACGATACTCCGCGACGTTGTTGTTCGGAACGTCGTCTGGGAGCGACCGTCGTGCGACACACTCTCCATCACGGGTTTCGATGATAACACCGAGTCCGCCTCCTGAATCGCTGAACGACCCGTCCGTTGCGACATAAAAATCACGATGGTGGGTTCGTGGCGGATGTGCGATGTGGGGAGTCGGCGATTCATCAAACAGATCTCGCAAGGTCGGCCGGCCATATGCGGCCATATCGGAGAATACTTCTCGGTAACCTTAAATCTGCTGTTGCCTGGTAGAAGATTTAGCCAGCCAAAACCAATAAACTAGTGCTGGATGTGGGTGGAATAGATTGCGGAACTGTATCGATGCTAGTAGTATCTCATTCGGCTCGATGACCTGTTTTCTGGGCTAAATGGGGTAATTGCTACTATCCCGAAGTAAATAATGACCATGAAATATATAAAACTAAGATACATGGGATGTAGTATGTCTGATATGGATGGTGGGCGGACGGTCGATCGTCGAACGGTGCTCCGTTCACTCGGGACGGTCATGGCAACGGTGTCGGTGGCGGGCTGTTCGTCCGACACCCCCGAGCAATCGACCGACACGACGACAGCGGGTGACGAGCTGTCCGTCACGGTCACGCAGGGGACACCACCGGACACGCTCGATCCACACAATCACCGCTCGACCCCGACGGAGAACGTCGTTCGACAGGCCTACGAGGGACTGCTTGCTCGCGATGCATCTGGTGCAGTGACTGAGCGGCTGGCGACTGGATATGACCGCAAGGAGGCCGGCCGGGTCAGATTCACGCTGCGCGAGGACGTCTCCTTTCACAGCGGCTCGACGCTGCAGCCAGCTGATGTCGTGTTTTCGATTCGTCGGATCGTCGATCCATCCGTTGGCATTGAAAGCGCCCAGCGCGATCAGCTCTCCGGGATCACGGATGCAGAAGTGGTCGACGGCAAGCATGCCGTCGACGTGATAACTGAAGGACCAAATCCGCTTGTCGTCAATCAGCTAGCGACCTACTGCGATATCGTCGAAAAACAGTGGGTGACAGAATCGGGAGAGGGGACGGTGACACAGGAGATGAACGGCACGGGGCCGTTCAAACAGACGACGTACGAGGCGAACACTCGCGTGGCGTTCGAGCCGTTTTCGTCGTACTGGGGGCCCTCACCTGGGCCAACGGCACTGACGATCGATGCCGCAACAGAGGCCAGCGTGCGTGTGAACTCACTGCTTGAGGGTGAATCGGATCTCGTCGTCAACGTCCCGCCACAAGAGGTGCAGCGGATTGAATCCAACGACGCTTCAGCACTTGCGACCGCACCGAGCACCCGCATTCTCTACGTGGCGATGCGATCCGACGTCGAACCGTTCGATAGCCAACAGTTCCGACAGGCGATGAACTACGCCGTCGATCTCGAAAGCATCGTCGAGGACATTCTGAACGGATTTGGCAAGGGGACCGGCCAACCAACGCTCGAGGAGTTCGTCGGTTTTGACGACTCGATCGAGCCGTATCCGCACGATCCCGACCGCGCTGAACAACTCATCGAAGAAAGTGGCCATGCCGGAACGTCGGTGACGCTCCACAGTCCACAGGGTCGATATCTCAAAGACGTTGAGATCGCCCAGGCAGTCGTTGGCATGATCGATTCGCTTTCGAACGTCTCCGCCGACCTGCAACAGCGCGAAACGAACGCGCTCATCGGCGAGCTCACCGACGGCGATCGGTCGACGATGCCACACATGTATCTCATCGGCTGGGGGAATGCGACGTTTGACGCGACGAAAACGCTCATACCAACGCTCGGCTGTGGCGAGGTGCTGAGCTCGTTCTGTGCCGAATCGCTAGACGAGGAGGTCCAAACGTCATTAGAAACGACCGATCAGTCCAAACGTCAGGAGCTGCTGTCGGCGGTAAACAGCGAGTATCACGATCTGGCACCGTGGATCTTTCTCCATCAGCAGTTCAGCGTTTACGGCGTTGACCAGCGCCTTGAGTGGACGGCCCGGCGCGACGAACGGATCGAGGCGGCCACCATCGCTCGGTCGAACTGATCGATGGTTTCAGGTCGCTTTCTCGCCCGGCGGTTCGGCCACGGGGTGGTCGTCGTCTGGGCGATCGTTACCGTCGTCTTTCTATTGCGATACAGCACGCCCGGCTCGGTAGTGACGACGATCGCCCCCCTGGATGCAAGTCCACAGCTCAAAGCCCAGATCGCCAGAGAACTGTCGTTGCACGAGCCCCTGCACGTGCAGTACGCAACCTATCTTGGCGATCTGCTCCGTCTCGATCTGGGCCATTCCTATGTGAACAACACGTCAGTTCGACAGCTCCTTGCCAGTCGGTTGCCACAGACGCTCGATCTGGCGATTGCAGCAACGATCGTCGCAATTGTGATCGCGATTCCACTCGGCGTCGTGAGCGCGACACGCAGACACACGCCAACCGATTACGCCGCCACGAGCTTCTCGCTCGTCGGCATCAGCACGCCGAACTTCTGGCTCGGGCTCGTGCTGGTCCTGGTGTTTTCCGTCGGAATGGGGTGGTTTCCGGTGAGTGGACCGGCGCGTGCGAATGGCGAGGTGATCTCAGCGATCGACGTGCTGTATGCGCCACAGTTGGCTGGGCGCTGGCTCACTCATCTGGCACTGCCGGCGGTGACGCTTGGGACGTATTTCACCGCACTCCTCACGCGGCTCACACGCAGTGGTGTTGTCGAGGAGCTCGACCAATCGTACGTGCGGACGCTTCGTTCCTCGGGGCTCCCACCGGTCGTGATCCGCTATCAGCACGTGCTCCGAAACGCGCTCGTCCCAGTGGTGACGGTGCTTGGGCTCCAGCTCGGCACGCTGATCGGCGGTGCGGTGATTACCGAGCGGGTGTTCGCCTGGCACGGACTGGGATCGTTACTGATAGACGCGATCAATGACCGCGACTGGATGGTCGTGCAGGGCTGTCTCATCGTGATCGGCGTCGGCTTCGTGGTGATCAACGCCGTTGTCGATGGCATTTACACACGGCTTGATCCGGAGGTGTCGATGGAATGATGTTCACGCCTCGGACGCGTCGCGCCCTTCGACGCACACTCCGTCGACAGTTGCTCCCGAAGCTTGGCGTCGTGCTGTTCGGGCTCCTCGTCGTGGGCGCACTCTGTGCGCCACTGCTTGCACCGCATGATCCCACCACCCAACAGCTGGACGAGAAGCTTCGTCCACCGATCGGGTTCAGCGGGCAAACCGAACAGACCAGCTCACAGCTTGTGGATGGTGAGGTCAAAACGGTGACTGAAACGACGACAATCAGCGCCACGTGGACCCACCCGCTCGGAACGGATGCACTCGGTCGGGATATGCTCTCTCGCGTTCTGTACGGCGCTCGCACGTCGTTGCTCGTCGGGCTCCTCGGAACGACAGTCGCCGCGATCATTGGCGTTCCCACTGGACTGATCGCTGGCTACTACGGCGGCCGGATTGACGATGCGTTGATGCGCAGCGGTGATGTCATGCTTGCGTTTCCGTCGCTTGTGCTGGCGGTTGCACTGGTCGGACTGTTTGGCACCGCCACAGTTCGCATTCCGGATCCGTGGGTTGTCCTCGGGATCACGCCAGCAATGCCCGCACACGTCGTTCTTCCGGGGACGGTCGTGCTGGTGGTTGGTCTCGTCAACTGGGTCTGGCTGGCTCGTATTGCCCGCGGCGAGGCGATGGGGCTGGCGAACGCCCCATACGTTCTCGCAGCCCGGAGCGTCGGCGCGAGCGACCGGTTCATACTCCGCCGTCACGTGCTCCCCAACGCGCTTACCCCGATTCTCGTGCTAGCCACGATCCAGGTCGCAACCATCATCTTGCTAGAGAGCGCGCTGGCGTTTCTGGGCTTTACCGGGACGACGCTCTCGTGGGGCTTCGATGTGAGTCAAGGCCGTGATCTGCTCTCGACCGCCTGGTGGGTGACGACGATTCCCGGGTTTGCGATCGTGTTCGCCGTGTTCGCCGTCAATCTCATCGGCGACTGGTTTCGAGATGCGCTTGATCCCGGTATCGATGCTGATGGGGGTGGTGGCCCGTGACCGATCTCCTCCGTGCTCGCGATCTCACCGCCAGATTTGATACCGAGGACGGACGCGTTCACGCCGTCGAGTCGGTGTCGTTCACCGTCGAAGCTGGCGAGTCGTTCGGTCTCGTTGGGGAATCTGGCTCCGGAAAGTCGGCGACGGCGCTTTCGATCGCTGGATTGCTCCCAGCGGCCGGCACGATAACTGGCGGGTCGCTCTGGTTCCGTACTCCCGAGCTCGCGGCAACGCCGGGCGAACACGACGTTGACGGGGAGTTTGTCGATCTGACAACACTCCCTGCGAACGCCCGTCGGTCGCTCCGTGGCACCGAAATCGCCATGGTGTTTCAGGATCCGATGTCGTCGTTCGATCCGTCGGCAACGGTCGGTTCACAGATCGCCAAAGCCGTCGAAGTCCAACAGCGGGCGTCTGCCCGCCCCCGTTCGACGCGGTCAAAAACGGAGACGTACGGCCTCGGCTCGCTCATTCGTGATTCGTTGCTGCCGACCCGAAGCTTCGTGAGCGAATCGAGTCGCGAGCGGGCAATCGAACTCCTAGAACGCGTGGGCATTCCCGATCCGGCGAGGCGAGCCGAACAGCATCCCACCGAATTCTCCGGTGGCATGCTCCAGCGAGCGATGATCGCCCAGGCAATTGCCGGCAAACCGCGGCTGTTGCTCGCGGATGAGCCGACAACAGCACTCGACGTGACGATACAGGCACAGATTCTCTCGTTACTGAACGAGATTCAGGACGATACTGGACTGTCGGTCGTGCTGATCACGCACGATCTCGGCGTGGTTGCCCATCACAGCGACCGCGTAGGCGTGATGTATGCCGGTGAACTCGTCGAACGTGCCCCGATCGACCGGCTGTTCGACGCGCCGGTGCATCCCTACACCCAGGGGTTGCTCAGTGCAGTGCCGGATCTCGACACCACTGCGACACCGTCCCCGTCGCTTTCTGGGCGAATGACCGGCTTACATGCCCATGAACTCCCCGAGGGCTGTTATTTCGCGGATCGCTGTCCACAAGCGATGACCGACTGTCGAGCGCATCCCGAAGAACGCCCGGTGGCCGAGACTGATCGCCACAGCGCCCGCTGTGTGCTCACCGACCGGGCGTTCGACCCGGACAGGGCGCTCGAACCTGGCGCCGCCCACGAGATGGAGCGTGATCACCAGTGACCGATCAGCCACTCATCAGGGCAGCAGGGCTCACAAAGCGATTCACCGATGGCGTCTCCGTTCTCGATCGGCTTCGTGGCCGAGAAGGGTCGTCGATTACTGCGGTCGATGATTGTTCGCTCTCGATTGAGCGCGGAGAGACCGTCGGGTTGGTGGGCGAATCCGGCTGTGGAAAATCGACGACCGGACAGCTCCTGCTCGGACTCCAGGAGCCCACCGCCGGATCGGTGGCGTTCGATGGCCAACCGATCGCTGCTCAGAGCGCAGCCGAGCGACGCCGCTTTCGCCAGGAAACAGCGATCGTCTTTCAGGAGCCGTTTTCGAGCCTCGATCCGAGAATGACTGTCGAGGAAATCATCTGCGAACCGCTCGTAGTCAACGACATTGAAACTGAGAGTGAGCGCCACAGCCGCGCTCGTGACCTGCTTGATCGGGTCGAGCTGTCGGCTGCGATGGCCACCCGCTATCCCCATGAACTCTCCGGCGGCCAGTGCCAGCGCGTGGCGATCGCTCGCGCTTTGGCGCTCGAACCGTCGTTTATCGTCCTCGATGAGCCAGTGAGTGCGCTTGATGTCTCCGTCCAGGCACAGATCCTGTCGCTGCTCGACGAGCTCCAGGCCGAACTGGAACTGACGTATCTGTGCATCACCCACGATCTTTCGGTCGTCAGCTCGCTCTGTGATCGTGTCGCCGTGATGTATCTGGGCGAACTCATCGAAGTTGGGCCGCTCGAACGGGTGTTCGACGCGCCGGCGCACCCCTACACGAGCGCGTTGCTTGAGAGCGTCCCACGTGCGCGCGCGAACGAACGCGACCGGTCGATCGATCATCTTGAGGGAGCGCTCCCATCACCCAGCGATCCACCGTCGGGCTGTCGATTCCACACCCGCTGTCCGAAACTCATTCCACCGGCCGATATCGATATCGATCAGTCCACCTACCGAGCCATCTTTCGACTCCGCAGCCAGATCGCACGCGGTGAATCGGTTGCCCTGGACGAATTCGATTGCACAGGCTGTTCAGCGACGGTCACGCAAGCAATCGAGGCGGCGACGGAGGCCCTCAACGCCGGCGATCGAGCGACGGCTCTCGACCGGCTCGATACGACGTTCGAGAGCGTCTGTGAAACCACTCCTCCAGACGAGCACACGACACCACACCACGTGTCCTGTCATCTGCACGCTGACGCCCATTGCCGGGATCACAACTGTGAGTGAGTTAGCACACTGAGCGTCCACGTGTCCTATCGTACCCTTGGATTGTTTGGCGTTCTCGCAGTGGTGTGGGGCTCTGCGTTCATGGCGATCAAAGCTGGGCTCGAACTTGGGTTTCCACCGGTGTTGTTCGCCGCGTTTCGCTACGACATTGCCGGCGTCTTTATGCTCGGATACGCCTGGTACGTGCTCGACGATCCGATTCCACGAGGACGAGCGCAGTGGGGGCAAATTGCCATTGGGTCGGTGTTTCTGATCGCGATCTATCACGCGCTGTTGTTCATCGGCGAACAGGACCCGGCGGTGACTAGCGCGACTGCGGCCATCGTCGTCTCGCTCAATCCGGTGTTGACCACCGGTTGTGCGCGCGTCCTCCTCCCGGATGAGCGGCTCTCGCCGATTGGCTGGCTCGGCATGCTGTTAGGGCTCATTGGCGTGGTCGTTCTGACGAACCCAGATCCGTCGAATCTCCTTGCCAGCGACGTGATCGCTACCGGTTTGATCTTTGTCGCAACGCTCTCGTTTTCGCTCGGGAGCGTGCTCACCCAGCGGTCCGATACCGGGCTGCCGATCGAATCGATGGAGGCCTACTCGATGGTTGGGGGTGCGCTGTTGATGCACGGACTGAGTTTCCTGCTCGGTGAATCAATGCGCTCGATCGTTCACCCGGGTGAGGCACTGCTAGCGCTCGGCTATCTCTCGATTTTCTCCTCAGCGCTCGGCTTTCTGATCTACTTCGAGTTGCTAGAACGGCTTGGCCCAATCGAGATCAATCTTGTTTCGTACACTGCACCGCCTGTTGCGGCGATCTCGGGCTTTCTCGTGCTCGGTGAACGAATCACGCTCCAGGGCGTGCTCGGCTTTACGATCGTGCTCATTGGCTTCATTCTTCTCAAGCGAGCGGCACTCCGGAATGCGATTTCCGACGTCCGGTCGACGTCACAGCCACCGGCTGATGACTGATCACGGAACCACCGTCACCGGGACCGGGGAGTTACGAACGACCGTTTCAGCAACGCTCCCGAGCAAGAGCCGAGAGACGCCGCGTCGGCCGTGACTCCCCATCACCACCCGATCGACGTCAGTGTCGTGGACGTGATCAACGATTGTCCGGGCGGGCTGGCCCATCTTCACCTCTGTCCGCGCGTTCATTCCTCGATCTTCGATCACCGACTGTGCGTCGGTCAGTCGATCTTCGATGCGTTCTTTTTCGGATCGATACCACACCTCTGCTGCGCCGGGTGCGCCGGCACCAGCACCAAAGCCCGCAGACGGATCAATTACGCATAATAGCGTCACCCTGGCGTCAGCCATCGCCTCGGTCACGTGTGTGAGTGCACGCTCTGCCGGTTCGGATCCATCGTGTGGAATGAGCACATGCCGCACCATATCTACAGATAGTCTGCATCCGGATAAGAATTCACCGGTAGCTCGGACTGCTGATCGTTTCACTGTGGCTGATTTCGCGCCTATTCAGTGCTTTCGCGGCCGTGTCTGGTAACACAGTTAGACAATCCGATAATTTCGACTGGCTCTGAGTTGTCGGGCGAGTAGACGACCATCTGTCCCTTCTCCATGTACGGAACTTTCGATTCGAGGCTGCGCGGGATGTTGACGGCCTTGATGGCGTCCTCGTCGCCGAGATTGAGGACGATCGTGGTGTTGATCTGTTTGAACACCGGATCGGCGATATCCTGTGGATCCTGCGTGATGAGAAACAGTCCGAGGCGCTCTTTTCGGCCCTGTTTTGCGGCTTCGGTGAACGACTGAATCACCTTTCGTGCTTGTGGCGTGTCCGCGTCGGTGAGGAAGTTATGTGCCTCGTCCATGCCGATAACAAGCGGCGTCTGTGCGATCCGCTCGTAGTCGGCGTCGTTCGAGAGCTTCTGGCTGATGAGAAGATTTGACAGCGCGAGCACGACGGTCTCTTTCGCGCGTGCGCTGTTGAGGTGATACGTTGGGACAACGCTGACGCCACCGGGTCTGACGAACTGTTCGACGAGGTCGGTGATTGGTGGTGCGTCCTGGTCGAAGATCGGCCCGAAGCCGCCGGTTCGTCTGCGGACGGCATTGAACGTCGCCTCGTGGATCCGCCCGCTGTCGCTCAGACGCTCGCGGAGATCGTCGGATAGAAACTCGCGAAACGCCCGGTAGCTGCCGTCCGGTTGCTCGGTGAAAAATCGCTTGATCAGATCGATGAGTGCGGGATACTGGTTTTCGTTGAGTCCACCGCGGGCGATGAGCCACGGGTTGGACTGCACCATCGAGAACGAGATCGTGAACGGAACCTGTTCGGCGCGGTGGTGGCCACCGCCGTAGCTGGCCGATCCAACGACGGGGATGAACGCTTTCGTGTCGTCGTGGCCGCCGTGAGCGATGTTCTCCTGGTCGTACTGTCGGGCAACCTCTGCCGGCAGAGTGTCGTTATCGTCGTGGAGCTGTGCGTACTCATCCTGTGGATCGAACTGCACCAGCGCCAGCTGTGGCGATCGACCGTCTGGCATCTCATAGCGCCGTTCGAAATACTGCCTGAGAATGTTCTTTGCGGCGTGGGTTTTCCCCGATCCGGTGCCACCGGCGATCAGTGAATGCCGGAAAACGAGGGGATCGCCACCCGTATCGGAGTCATCAAGCCGATAATCGATCGTTGGCGGTTCCGCCGCGGTTTTGACTTTCTGGCCACCGACCGCGAGATGGCCGAGAAACACGCCAGTGTCCGGGATTTTCAGCCCCGTTTTGATCTCCTCGGTGTCCGTTGCGCGCTCGACGATCGTTTCGGGCATCGGCACCCGATCGGTCATCCGTCGGGTGAGCTCCTCGCGCTGTTCGTACAACACGGCAACCGGTTCGAGCGTAGCGATGAACTTGTAATCGTGCTCGTCGACTTCTTCGGAGCGCATTGCTCGCCTGGCGTGAATCTCGTTGGCGTCGTCCGAGCGAAACTCCTGTGCGTACTCCAAACCCGTGATCCGGGCAAACAGCCGCTCTTCGTCAGGATACGGAACGAGCAGATACGTGCCAATACGAACGTCCTGTCGGTTCTCGACGGTGATGTACGCCCGCAAACAGGTGTCGTCGGGCTCCTCGTCGATTTTTAGCCCTTCGGACGCGGACAACATGCCGATACCGTGGTCCTGTCCCTGCTGTGAAACAGAAAGCTCATCGAACGTTTCATTCAGGGACTCGTCGTCGAAGGTCACCTCCGTGACGTCCTCGAACTCCTCCATACGCCGTATGGGAGGAGGAGCTACTAACAGCTTTTTCAGTTCGTCCGAACTGATGGGTTCTCAGAGGCCCCAGCGCTCCGTTCGTTTGGCGTCGTAGCTGATGTCGCGTTCGGCTTCGAGCGTCTGTTCGAGTGCGGACTGGAGGGCTCGGGTTTCGTCTTTGCTGATTTTCGCCAGGCTGTCTGCTTTCTCCACAGCCAGTGGCGGCCCCTGTTCGACGGCCACGCCTTTGAGAATCTGTCGAGTGAGCTGTTCACGGCGGCTTTCATCACGGGTAAAGACGGCCGGCGCTTCGAGTCGGTAGACGATCCCGTCGCGGGGATCGTAGATCACGCAGTAGGTCACCTCGTACTCCGCCGGGTCGCGTCGCCGTTCGACGCCACAGGCGTCACCGTCGGCCGATAGCAGCTCATCCTGGCCGCCGCGTGATCGGAACCAGTTGGTGAACGTCAGCGCTTCGTCGTCATCGCGCTCTAACAGCTGCGAGAAGAAGGCGGCATCGTTGACCCACGGTGCGTTACCTCGGCGTTTTTCCACGGTTCTGGTTATCGTTCGCGAGAGCGGCGTTTTCACGAACCCAACCAGTGGAACGTCGCGTTCTGCGAACCGCTCGACGATCCGGATGTAGTTCTCGATCACGTCGTGTGGCCGTTCGTTGTCGTCGAGCAGTCGACGTAGCTCTTCGCTGCGCTGCCAGTTCAGCAGTCCGCGCGGATAGATTGGTCCGTCGAGCACCAGCAACTCTTCGACGCGGTCGGCCTGTTCGAGGACGTGCTCGCTTTCTGCGAGATACAGCGCGAGATCGTGGACGAC
Organism: Halobacteriales archaeon YIM A00013; assembly: GCA_025041195.1. Lineage (GTDB taxonomy): Archaea > Halobacteriota > Halobacteria > Halobacteriales > Haloarculaceae > Halocatena. The sequence continues at coordinate 1,860,906 of JAKCFM010000001.1, read as the reverse complement.
GGCGGATTCTCCACGGCTCACTCGGGGGGTGTGGAGCACGCGTTTTCGCATGAATCCGTCGTCGCGCCGTCGCCAGCCACCATGGAAATCGATCGTCGCGTCGTTCGAGTGGACGGTCATCACCACGGTTCGACGGCGGTGGAGATCGAGATCCGAGGGGATGGCGCTCATCACGGCCTGGGCAACGTCGAGCACGAGGCCGTTTTTGAACGTCGTTGGGTTGATCGTTCCCGAATCCAGTCCATGGCGGGTTTCGAACGGATCGTCGGCCAGCGCAATCCCTTCGATCGACACCTTGCGACGCGACAGCTCGCCAATCGGTTCAAGCAGCGTGTTTCCCTGCCATTCCAGCGGGTCGAGCTGTTCGGTCCAGATCGCTTCGGCGAGATCGCGGTAGTCCATCAGGCTTGCGTCCCGCTGGATCCGATCGGCGAGCTGCGTAATTCCCTTGAAATGGACCGGATCGAGTGTCACGGTGGTGGCATCGCCGGCCGCTGGTAAAAAGCCCCCGAGTGTCGAGCGGCTATGTCATAAACGAAGGCTAGTTACTGATCGCTCGCCAGCGTTCGGTATGGACGCTGCGCTGGTCGTACTCGATGGCTGGGGAATCGGGAGTAGCGATCGGGATGCGGTTGCGGGCGCTCAGACGCCCACGATGGATCGGCTCACGCAACGCTTTCGTTCGACAACGCTGCGGACGGATGGCCATTCGGTAGGGCTGCCCGAGGGACAAATGGGCAACAGCGAGGTCGGCCATCTCACGATCGGGGCTGGACGAGTGATTCTGCAGAGCTCGACGCGGATCGATCGGGCGATCGATGACGGTTCGCTCGCTACCAATGGGGCGATTCAGGATGCGATCAAGTTCGCACGCGAGCACGATGGGCGGGTGCATCTCTGTGGACTGGTGAGCGATGGCGGCGTCCACTCCGCCCAGCGCCATCTTCACGCACTGCTCGAACTGCTCGCAGACGAGGGCGTTGATGCGGTAACGCACGCGTTCACCGATGGACGCGACACCGCACCCACTGGTGGCGTGGAGTATCTTGCCGACCTCTCGGCGGTGATTGATCGCGTTGGCACGGGTGCAATCGCCACCGTTTCCGGTCGTTACTACGCCATGGATCGTGACGAGAACTACGAGCGGACCAGACGCGCCTACGATGCGATCGTCAATCGCGACGCCGAGCAAGTTGTCCCCGACGCTATCACGGCGCTGGAGCGCTCCTACGAGGAGGATGTCACAGACGAGTACGTCGTTCCCACGCTCATTGAGGGAGCGCCGGCGCTCTCGGATGGCGACGCAGTGCTCTGGTTCAATTTCCGGGCTGATCGCGCTCGGCAGCTGGTGCGCATGCTCGCAGATATTCGTCCGGAGTGGTCGTTCGACACCGATCCTCCGACGACGGAGCTCGTCACGATGACCGAGTACGACAGCACGTTCGATCTCCCGGTGGTGTTTCCACCGAACGAGCCTAAAGAGACGCTGGGCGAGGTCGTTGCCGACGCCGGTCGGACTCAGTATCGACTGGCCGAGTCGGAGAAGTATGCGCACGTGACCTACTTTCTCAACGGCGGTCGAGAGGTTGCGTTCGACGGCGAGCAACGGACGATCGTGAAGAGTCCGGACGTGCCCACGTATGATGAGCAGCCCGAAATGAACGCCCGCTCGCTCACCGATGAGGCGATTGGGGCCATTGAGACGGAGGATCCCTCGTTGCTCGTTCTCAACTACGCCAATCCGGATATGGTCGGCCACACTGGCGACTACGATGCTGCCGTCGCCGCCGTGGAGGCGGTTGACGAAGGGCTCGGTCGGCTCGTCGAGGCGGCGCGCAACGCCGGTGCGGATCTCTTCGTGCTCGCCGATCACGGGAACGCAGACGAGATGGGACCAGCAGATGATCCCCACACCGCCCACACCACGAATCCGGTGCCGTTCGTGGCGATAGCTGATGACGTGGTTGCCATTCAGGACGGTGGGACGCTCGCTGATGTCGCTCCAACCGTGCTCGAAGCGATGGAAATCGAGATTCCGGACGCAATGGATGGCACCCCACTCGTCGAGTTTCGTCGCTAGTTGTCCGTCGTGATCCGCACCGATTGGGTGATCTCGTTTCCGTCGTATGTGAATTCGTAGGAGAGATCTCGTTCGCCGTCATTCCGTTGGTCGGCTGAGACGTCGAACGATTCGTTCGATTCGGTCACTTCGATTGTTTTCGACTCGCCAGCGGGGACAAGTTCGGTGACTTCGCCAACGGGCATTGCGGTGGCTTCGGGACCGGATCGATTGAGAGCTCCCACGAATCGGCCCGCAATGGAGCCCTCGTTCGTTACTTCGACCGTGATTGTGGGCACCGAGCCCGGAGCAATCGCTTCCTCGATCGAGACGTCGGCCGAAAGCGGTGGGTGGGGGGTGACGAGTCGATTTCGGAGCGCACTGGGTGGCGTCCACTCGCCGTTGGGCCAGTGCAATCGGGCGTTGTTCCCGTCGCCTGACGCTGGCAATTCGAAAAGGACCCATCCTTTTCCGCGGCGTTTGGTGTACTGTGCGCCGTAGCTGTTGAGAATTGAGTGGGTTCTCGCGATCGGCTCGTGGCTCTCGCCGTCGAACTGGAAGGTGAGATCTTCGTGTGCTGGCGGTTTTTTGTCGGTGAATTCGAAATGGAGATACAGATACTGTGTGCTGTCACTCCCGCTGAATCGTGCCACGTCTGTATCGATTTTCACCAGCGCAGGCTGCAGTGCCAGCACCGAGATCGGTCCGGTGGGAGTAGCCGTCGGGTCGGCGACAATGGTTGGTTCGGGCGTTGTGGTTGGTGGTGCTGTCGTCTGGCTCCGTTCATCTCCAGGGAGCGTTGTACAGCCAGCGAGCCCCGAGAGCGCGAGTCCACAGGCAGAGAGAAGCGTCCGCCGTTGCATGGTGGCTCATCTGAGGGGTTTTGTAAATTCTTTGTGGTGTACTGGATCGTAGACAGGGCTGTTTCAGTGGCGATTGAAGTTGCATTCCCAGCGTGGCTACTCGGTCGTCAGGTATCGTCACTGTTCGTTTTTGATCTCGACTCGTACGATTTCCCTCGATCTGGATCCTGGCTCATCGAACCAGTAGTAAAGATCCCCTTCGTTGTCTCCACGCTGTTCGGCAGGTACGTCGAACGATTCATCCGATTCGGTCAGATCAATCCGTTTCGTCTTGCCAGCTGGGACGAACTCGGAGATTCCGGTGACGGGAACGAATTTGGAGGATGCAGGGGGAAAGGAAATGGGCCCTGAGGTTTCGGTGGGTTTCGTGGCGTCACTATTTGGTCCGGCACGATTCAGTGACCCGACGAATCGGCACGCAATGGAGCCCTCATTCGTCATCTCAACAGTGATTGAAGGCACTGATCCAGGAGATATAGTTCTATCAATTGATAGCCCAACTGAAAACGGTGGGTGTTCCCCGGCGAGTCGTGTTTTGATGCGTTCGGTTGGAATCCATTCACCGTCTGGCCAGCGCAATCTGGCGTCGGTTGCGTCGCCCGTTGCTGGCAACTCGAAGAGAAGCCATCCCGTTCCACGGTGTCTGGTGTACTGTGGTCCGTAGTTGTTGAGAACTGACATTGTGTTGCCCTTGGCCATCGGATAGATCGTTCTGTCACTGAATTCAACGGTGAATTCATCCCGGGCTGGTGGTTTTTCGTCCGTAAAATCGAGATCGAGATAGAGATACTGTGATTTTTCACCACGAGTCAATTCTGCGGCATACCTATCGACTCGTACTAACTTTGCCTGGAGTGAGAGAAACGTGACTGGACCCGGACGAGGTGGTGTTTCATTGACTACGACAGTTGGTTCGGGCGTTTCGGTCGGTGTTGTTTCCTCCTCGCCGGTGTTGCTCGAACAGCCAGCGAGCCCCGAGAGCGCGAGTCCACAGGCAGAGAGAAGCGTACGCCGTCGCATGGTGGCTCATCTGAGGGGTTTTGTAAATTCTTTGTGGTGTCCTGGGTCGCAGATTGGGACGTTCCAAAGGTGGCTGAAGCGATGAAAGTCCTGACCCATAGAGTGGCACTCGTTAGTGGGGTATCATCACTCGTTCTTGATTCGTATCTTTCGATACGTTCGGTCTCCAGGCCAATCGAACGAGTGGTAGATGTCTTGGTCGTCGTCGCCGCGTTGTTCAGCGGGTATGTTGAACGAGTCGCAGAGACTATATCATTGCTACTTATATATTGGACAATAGGAATAATGACATATAACCAACAAACCAGGAGACGAACTGTTCTCCGGGCCGCTGGGAGTATCGCAGTTATGGGACTGTTAGCAGGATGTCAGTCAGAGGATGAAGAACCGGAAAGCGTTGAGAGTTGGCTCGCTCATGCGAAAGGGTATGATAATTCCATTCAAGATATGACTGGTAACAAATCGATTGCTGTAACGGTTGGTCCCGATGAACTAAATACACCAGAACACCCCCATACATCTTGGAATGAATCGCAACGGCATAATAACGCAGATGATATTCCCATGTTCGAACCGGCCGCGATCGAAGTCTCTCCAGGAACGACCGTGACGTGGAAATGGGAAGGGAGAGGTGCGCACAATGTTGTCGCCACGGACGGGAAGTTTGATAGCGGTGGAATCACGTCACAGGGACCCTTTTCGCATACGTTCAAGTCTCCTGGTACGCACTACTATTACTGTGAGCCCCACAAAGAATCGGGGATGAAAGGAGCAGTCGTTGTTGCAGATTCAGGTACTCAGTCTGAGACATCTACACATTAGTATTGGAATTTCATCGTTGGATATGGAGCGAGGCGTTTCCTCAGTGACGTGAATCGTGACCCCAACCCAGTGCCTAATTCATTCTTCGATGGAGCACTCTCCCACAAACCTGTTATTCGAACAGTCTTTCACAATTATTCCTAAATAACTTTATAAGCGATCGGGAAGGCAATGCAACACGAGAGCACAGATGCGCCATGCAGGCGTTGCGCGTTCGTGTTGAATGCGCCGGGTGTCGTGACCACCCGACGCTGGGCTCTCATGCAAGGAGATACCCATGCAATGGGAGAACACACGCAACCGTAATTGTACCGACTCGTTGAACCACTACAGCCACAGCTGTGTCGTCTGTCGCCGCCAGCTCCGAGGTCATCGCGATCACCACCTTGGCTGTCCACTCTGGGGGCGACGATGACGCTGCCCCTCTTTCTGTTCAGGGACGACGACCGCAACTGCGTGAACCTTTCTACGGTGGATTCACGCGACGAACTCTCCGAAGCGGAGCTCTACCACGTGGTGGATATCGGCCAGGGAACCTGGTGTCGCCCGTGCCAATCCACTGGCTGTCCCCACGCCACCAGAATCGAACAGATCCTCACGATGGCCGATCTCGCGAGCGAACGAACTGCCTTCGAACATCTGCCCGGCATCGAGCGGATCACGCGCTACCGCGCAACGGGTGAAACAGTGGTGGCCGCCACCTTCGATACGGGCGCTAAAGTCCGCTACCACGAAACCCGAACTGGCGAAATCCACCAGCTCACCTTCCCCGCGTCGGATCCACAATCACCGCTCGAAACGATCGATCGACCTGGCTGTTCAAGTGCAGCTGCTGGGCTGATCGAGCTGCTCGATTCGTACGGTCGCTATCGCAGTCTCGGCTGTCCGACTGGTCTTGAAGACCAGCACCCCGCGCTGGCACGGATCACGACCGAGTAAGAACGGCCGCCGTTCTTTCTCGCTCAAGCAATCGCGATCGAACGGGATGAACTCCTGAATTATCATACGGCACCGAATCAAATGTAAACTACCAGAATTTAATTATAATTAATAAATCGACGGTGAATTTATGGGCGGGGCGCACATCTCTTCAGATGCGGTGATGGTAAGTAAATGGTAGTTAAAGAGCAAGATAATCGACCTGCATCAACGAAGAATCGAACCAAACAGAGCACTCACACGAACAGCAGGCGTGGGTTTTTGAAAGGGGCTGCGGCCGGAATGCTCGGCATTGCTGGCATCACTGCTGGCGCAAAAACGGCGACAGCAAGCGAGACCTCCGAGGGGATCCACGCACAGGCCGCGAATCGGGTCACTGTTCGGGGTGTCGCTGATCGCACCAATTACGTGATCTATTCGACGACACCAATCTGGGGTGGTGATGGCCCCAATGAAAACGGGTCAGATTATTCGTTCGAATATCCACAGGCGATCAAATATGATGGAACGTGGTACGATTATGGAATCGACGGCACGGTCTACGCCAACTACGAGGACACGTTCCATTTCCACGGATACATCGATATCCCCCCAACCTCCGGTATCACCTACACCATCGAAGATCGGTGAGCTGACCGTCACTGAGAGCGAGTAGCGATTTCTGATCCTTTTTTGGTTGTCCCTTGCAGTCGCCTCAAACAACGACCGACTGGATGATCTTCGCCTCTGCGCGGCGAAGATGCTCTCCAACTGTCCCCTGCGCCAGGCCGAGCTCGTCGGCTATATCCGCTTGCGTTGCACGCCGTGGCAGCTCGTAATAGCCCGCAGCGATTGCCGTCCGGACGATCTCTTTTTGTCTGTCCGTCAACTGAGCAATGGGATCGGCTAGCTCCGGTCGGTATTCGCCGGCCCGTTCGAGGCGAAACTCCATCTCCTGGGGAATGCTGGTCATCATTCGCTGCAGCGCTGCGTCTTCTCCGAACAGCGTGACTCGCAATCCATCGGGTGTCTCTCGCATCGGCCAATCAATGCTGATCGCTTCCCTGTCGAAAAGCTCGAACAGTGTCATTTGCAATGCTTCCGGTTCGAACTGGAGATACGCCAGCCACGGATCACCGCCCGTCACTGCACAGGAGATGATCTCTGGTTCCTCGTCTGCTATCGATTCGAACCGGTCAGCATCCCCACGGAACTGGACGATCGCAACGGCGGTCCCATCCTCAAGCAGGTTCTGGTACTGAATTGCCTCCTGTGTTGCGATGAGCGTCCCATCCATCCAGATCTCTCTCGGATCTGTGGTTGTTCCCTGCTCGCTCTGTGAACGAACGTACTCTTCACTCAGAGAGAAGACAACCGTGATGTATCTCATACTCGGTGGAACGACGCACTCATTGTGTTGCTCTCCGGTCTCCTCTCCCGAGCACCGCTGGAATCGGTCTGGGCATACACGTGATCCAAACCGCCACTCCATATAAATAACCCGATTATAATCGGGGTAATTCCTGTTGCGGAACGGCGTTTCTCTTCAGTTGATGGATGAACTAAACCTGAAGCCCATCAACGGCGGATGTACAGACACTCAGAACGACCAGAAAGCAAGATCGAACGACCATGGTAACTGAATCGACCGAAACACCAACGACATGCACGACTGCGATCACGGCGAGCAACGTCGAACTCACGTACGCGGATGGCACCCATGCAGTACGCGGCATCGATCTCGAGATTCCTCGGGGCGAATGCTTCGGATTTTTGGGCCCGAACGGCGCGGGGAAAACTAGCGCAATCAAAACGTTCGTAACGTTGTTAGAGCCCACTGGCGGATCGGTGACCGTCAACGGCTACGACGTGGTTACTGATTCTCGAGCGGTTCGGTCGTCGATTGGCTACATGGCCCAGGAGACGAGCATCGATACGGAACTCACCGCCCGCGAGAACATCCAGTTCGCCTGTGAGATGTACGGCGTCCCCCGGAGCAAGCGAGCTGAGCGGATTGATGACCTGTTAGCACTCGTCGATCTTGTGGATGTCGCGGACAAGCAGCCCAGCGATTTCTCAGGTGGGATGAAAAAGCGTCTCGATATCGCGACTGCACTCGTGCATGAGCCCCAACTCGTCTTCTTGGACGAACCGACGACCGGGTTGGATCCGCGGGCCAGAAACCGCCTGTGGGAGTACTTCCGGGCAATTAATCGGCAGGGGACGACCCTGTTTCTTACAACGCAGTATCTGGCAGAGGCCGACGAACTCTGTGACCGTCTGTCGGTGATTCAAGATGGCAAACTCGTCGCCACCGATTCACCGGATGCGCTCAAATCGCAGGTCGGCGGTGACATCCTCGAACTCACGATCGAAGGCTCGACTGCCGATCACCGAGCGCACGCCCAACGAGTCGCCCGTGAGTCAGGTGTATTCGCGGACTGTACGATCGAGACCACCGACGAAGGTATCGCTATCGCGTCCGAGCACGCGCGCCGAGAGGGGACCGACCTCCTCGTCGCGCTGCGAGATGCGGGCCTCACGGTGACAGGGTTCGACGTTCGATCACCGACGCTTGACGACGTCTTCCTCGCTATCACCGGAACGCGAGACGTTCCGGTTAACAGCCAGACGCAGTCTGGCAATATTGACGAGCGAAGCTCGGGTAACAGTCGTGCCCAACCGGAAGCCCTCGCCCAGGACGAGGTGGATCGATGAGTACGACCGACACAGCCGAACGACTGGCGGCTGGCAACAGCTTCTCTGTCGACGTGTGGGTCACGCTCAAACGCTGGCTCAAGAAAGCCGTCCGTAACGCGAGTATAGTGTTCGAGGCACTGCTATCGCCGTTTATCTTTCTGATATTGTTTACGCAGGTGTTCGGGAAACTTGCCGGCGGGCCGATTCAAGACCTGTTTGGAGCAGACATCAACTATATTACCTTTCTCACGCCGGCGATCATCATTGTCACTGCCATGACGGTAGCCATCCAATCTGGAACGGGACTGATCCAGGACATGGATAGTGGCATGTTCGAAAAAATACTCGTCTCACCAACCCACCGGGGGGCGATATTTCTTGGAAAAGCCCTCGCTGATGTGCTCAGGATCGCCTTCCAATCGGCGATCGTTCTCGTGCTCGGATACCTGCTCTTGTGGATCGGTTCCGGTGGCTCGGTCGGGCCCTACATCCAGACGGGACTGGGAGGCGTACTCGGAATCTTCGCTGTTGTTATCGTGTATTCGCTGTGGTTTACGGCCTTCTCAATCATCATCGCGCTCGTGACACAAGATATTGAATCGGCCAGTATCTGGATGTATATGACGCACTATCCATTGCTTTTCTCCTCAAGCGCGTTTCTGCCAATCAGTTTTCTCCCGGAGTGGATGCAGGTCCTGGCAACAGTCAATCCGGTCACATACGGCGTAGATGCCCTCCGTGCGCTGATGCTCGGCCAAGATGTCCTCTCGGTGATCAATGTGACGGCGTTTTCTGGCATCTGGAACACGATTGTGCCAGCGATCGTACTGCTCGGTGTGCTCGACATCGTACTGGGTGGGATCGCCGCCGTCTTGTTGCACCGCGTATCGAGCTCACAGGTCGATTGATCCCAGGAGAACTACATAGCTATGCAATGGTGCAAGCGCGTCGCGATACCACCAGACGACCATCCGTAGCGCCGTCACACCACCAGGACAGTTGAATATTCCACTCTCAGAACCTATCTCCTGAGTTTCTCCCGGAGTAGTTTAGTTGTTCGAACGTCAACGGAGCGACCGTGCTCGTCCCCTCCACGATTTCGCCGCGCGCGGATGATTGCACCCCCGCACAGCACGAGGCTTTGCGTGCCTACTGTGCACGGTACGTCGAGCAACCGGTCTGGTATCGGGATCCGCTGTTGTTCGCGCTCGTGCTTGCGGGCGATAAACCCGCCGCGGATATCACCGCCCATGAGTTCGCGTTCCCGAACCACCGGTGGGCACCCCACCGCGGTCTGTTTGAGCTCTGTCAGCTGTTCGACCTCACAACGCGCCGAATCGGCCCTGGCGTTGCCAGCGACTGGTTCGTCGCTCCGAACGGTGGCCGCCTGGATCTCCTCCCATCGACTGATAAAACCGTGGGCACGCTCGCCTGGCACCGACGACTCGGCACCATCCTCGGCTACCCGCCATCCGCAATCGAGTTTTTCACCACAACGCCGCCCAGCGAACGAAGGCAACCGAGTGATCTCGTCCGAACGGGCCAGTTTAGCCCACAGGAGATCGCGTACACCCGATTCGTCTTCTACGTCCACGACGACTCCATCGAACGCTACGAACTGGCAATTGAGGAAGGAAAAGGAATGCGCGATCGCTTTTCGACGCTCCAACGACGGTGGAATCTCCCCGCGCTCGATCAGATCGCCACCGGCGTCTACGAGGCGGGCGTCGAGGCGCTCGCCGAAATCGCCAACCGACCGCACCAGGACTCAGTAGTATAATTTTTCCGAACAGCGACGACAGAGCTTGTTCCCATTGGTTGTGGTGTCAATCTCCGTCCAAAATCCACAGTTATCACACTGCACCTTTTTTGCGTCCATTATATAACTCTGAAACTAATATTCGTAAAAAATCCTTCGAGATATAGCAGTTTTATATCCAGTTGTACTGTCGCATCCTCGTGAACGGGTCGTTCCGTCACCGTTCGTCGTCGTCGATGACCTCCACATCGTCGTCTGCGGTGAGATCCAGCGTGAACGCATCGTCTGGAACGCTGTTGACGCTCACGTTGGAGTACGTGGTAGTGATCGTCTTATCACCGAGATACACCGCATCGTCGGGACTTTCGGTGTCGTTCCTACTGCGTCTGTCTCCTGGGTCTTCTAGCTCACTCACCGAAATGTTCGCCATCGAATCGAGGTGGGGTTTCTGTGCCGTCTGTTTCAACACGACGCCAGTGTCGGTGTCGACGTAGAACGTCTGAGCGGCGTAGTACGCGCTATTCCCACCGTTTGGGTTTCCATTGAGCGTGATTACGTACGCCTTTTCTCCACGAACCGTTTCGTTGCCCGCGAATTCGATCGCATTTTCGCGTTTTACCTCAGCGGGTTCAGCATCGAAGATGTTGTACTCGCCATTGTACGATCTGTAATGCGGATATCCTGGATTCTCCCGATCAGTATTCCGAGAGCGGTCGTATCGTTCGATTGCATACTCGGCTTGATCCGGGAGGTAGGTGATTTCGGCAGTCCGATTCCGGATGTGGAAGGACTGCTCCTCGGCCGTGTCTGGTGACCACCGAGAAACGTTGGTGAGTACGCCGTCGTCGGTGTATTTCACCTGCACGTGCCAGTTCATGACGTGCTCCATCGTGCTTCCGTTCGAAAGCTCCGTCACAGTCCGTTCGGTGATGGACGCCTCATAACTAGATATTCTGTTATGTTTCTCATCGAGGTCTGCCATCACGGCGTTTGTTCGCTCGCTCATCGGAGGGATAGCCTCCATCGCCTCGGTGTACGCCGTACCGCTGGTGTTCGTTGCAGAGGGCGATCCCGCTTCGGAATCGTCGAAGGCACCACCAAGACATCCTGCGAAAACAACGACGAGACAGACGCCAACCACAGCACCCCCCGAGCCGTGAAATGGTGGTCGATATGTCATTTGTGCCGGTCTATCTCCCAATAACTGTCGGTATAATATATGCTTTGAGGGAACCTCCAGCCGCTGTGAATAGGCTCGCAATCGAAAGATCTCCACCCGTTGCGGTGAGATTCAGCATCGATGGTATCGGACTGTTCCTCACTCGCGCGTTCGCTCGCGATCCCGTACTATGCGGATGCACTCCCCGGACACGATCAGTATCACGCCGCCAGGGTGTGTGATCTCTCCCTTCGACTGGCTGAACGACTCGATGAACCCGTCGAGACCGATCTCCTCGCGGCTGCGGCCTGGATGCACGATATTGGACGGCCCCGAGAACGAACCGGAACGATCGACGATCACGACCGCTGGGGGGCGAAAAAAGCCCGTGCGCTACTCACTGACGCGGGCGTCTCCTCCGAGCGGGTCGAACGGATCTGTGCCTGTATCCGCTCGCACTCGATTCGTGATAGCTCGCCAGCACCGAGCACGTCTGCGGGACGGCTCCTGTTCGATGCAGACAAGCTAGATGCGATCGGCGCGATTGGCATCGTCCGACTGGCGAGCATTGTCGGTGAACGATCCGGTCGAGCGGGATCGGCGTACGCAAGCCTGGATGACAGTTCTGCACACGATCTGACACCACCGGATCGTCCGGACGTAGCCCTGCTCAAAGGGTGGGCGAAAGAGCGTCTGTCGGCGTTACACACAGCACCTGCCAGACGGCTTGGCGAGTCTCGATGGGCGTTCGTGGAGACGTTTTTCGAGCGGTTCAACGCGGAGCTGTCGATCGAATAATCGTTCTTTCTCACCCATCCCATTCTTCAAACGAGCCGTAGATCCCCTTCGAGAGATAGCGCTCGCTCGTGTCGGGAAACACCGTGACGATGGTCTGGTGTGGAACTGAGAGCTCGCCTCGGTCAATCCGGTTTGCGACGGTCCTGGCGGCGTGGCTCACAGCGCCGGCGCTTGAGCCGACGAGATGGCCTTCTTCTCGTGCCAGCCGTTTCAGTTCCGTGTGTGCATCGCGATCGCTCACCTGCTCGATAGTATCGACCAGCGTGGGATCGAACAGCTCGTTCGTGGTGGCATCCGAGGTGCCGATCCCCTCGATTTTATACTCCTCGTGCTCTGGAGCGCCATCGAGCAGCGAGCCGTACATCGATCCTTCCGGTTCGACGGCACAGATATGAGTGTCACCGTTCTGTTCTCTGGCGTAGTTGGCGATCCCCATCAGCGTTCCAGCAGTGCCACAGCCGACAACGACGGCCCCCACCGCGCCGTCGAGTGCCCCATAGATCTCCGGGCCGGTCGTCGCGTAGTGGGCCTCCGTGTTCAACGGATTCGCAAACTGCTGGGGAACGACGCTGTTTTCAATTTCGTCGGCGAGCTCGTGGGCTCGATCGACAGCGCCGCTCATTTCGGCTTCCGTTGGGGTGTTTTCGACGCGCGCCCCCAACGCCCGCATGAGCTGTTGTTTCTCCTGGCTAAATCGCTCGGGAACGACGAATATCGCGTTCAAATCCAGCTGCTGGGCGGCTATTGCGAGCCCGATCCCGGTGTTGCCGGCCGTCGGCTCGATCACCGTCCCGCCGGGATCGATCTCACCACGGTCTAACATCGCTTCCAGCATGTAGCGGCCGATGCGATCTTTCACGCTCGCTCCAGGATTGAACGTCTCTAGTTTGGCGTACACGTCCACCGACGGCGGCCCAACATCGATCGCAACCAGCGGCGTCTCGCCTACCGTTTCGAGGACCGAGGACAACGGGTGCTCGTGTGTGGTCATTAACTGGCAATACTTGCACGACGCGACATATTAATGTTCCCTGAAGAAGCTACCGAGCGTTCACAATCTCTTCAACGCGGTCTTCATCCACTGGATTGGATGGGTTCCCATCGACTTTCATTGCGGAGCCGACGATAGCGCCGTCGGCGATGGTGAGCAGTTCGTCGATGGTGTCCGGCGTTGCGCCGCTGCCGACAAGCACCGGTATCGAGGCCTGGTGAGCGATTTCCGTTACCGTTTGGAGCTCGTCGGTATCGGTCGACTCGCCGGTGGCGGCTCCGGAGACGATCACGGCATCGACAGCACCGCGTTCGATGAGATCGCGTGTTTCGGCCGCAATCGATGCCGCGCCGAGTGCGCTGGCGTGTTTGACGCCCACGTCGGCGAACACGCGCACGTTCGTTGCGTCGATGCGCTCGCGGAGTCTGATCGTTTCGTGGGCCCGTCCGTCGATCCGTCCCTGATCGGTGACTTTCGCGCCGGTGTGAACGTTGACGCGGATGAACTCGCCACCAGTAGCCGCGGCGACCGAGAGCGCTGCTGTGGCGTCGTTTCGGAGCACGTTGATACCCACTGGGATGTCGATTGCGTTCTGGATGGCCGTCCCTGCGCGTGTCATCTCCGCGACCACATGATGTGGCACGCTGTCGGGGTAGAACGGCGCATCGCCGAAGTTTTCGACCAACACGGCGTCAACACCGCCCTCGGCGAGCGTTCGTGCATCAGCCAGTGCGCGATCGATGATCGCTTCTCGATCGCCGTCGAATTCCGGTGCCCCAGCGAGTGGCTTGAGATGGACCATTCCAATGATGGTCGAGCCGTCGATGCGTACCATGTCTCTTCTGGCAGGAGCGTCTACTTCTCCATTCGGATGCTGACCGACGATTTATAGCGCTGTGGCCCAGCGAATCGGTATGGTACTCCGTTCGTTTGAGGGATCAGAACCGACGATTCACGACTCTGCGTACGTGGATGAGACGGCCGTCATCATCGGTGACGTGACGATCGAACAGGACGCGAGCATCTGGCCCAACACGACACTCCGTGGCGATCACGGTGAGATCGTCATCAGGGAGGGCGCAAACGTTCAGGACAATGCGGTCTGTCACGAGGGTGTCGAAATCGGCCCCTACGCAACGGTTGGCCACACCGCGATCGTCCATGCGGCCACGGTCGGTGAGCGGGCGCTGATCGGCATGCAGGCGACGGTGCTTGATGGTGCGACGATCGGCGATCGCGCGCTCATCGGCGCTGGGAGTGTCGTCACGGAGAACACCGACATCCCACCGTCGTCGTTTGCGATTGGGACGCCCGCAGAAGTGAAACGGACCGATGACGAAACGCCCTGGACGTACGCCGGCGATCACTACGTTGAGCTCGCAAATCGCTATCAGGAACACTCAGAACGACTCGATTGATTTTGTGCAGTTCGATTTTCAGAGCAATGCATCTCACTGAGCGTCCCCTTGCAAGCCAGTATCACCGGGAACGAGTGTGAACCCAAGCGTCCGAAAGTCACTGTCGAAGGTGAAGATGCGATCGATTCCACGGTTTCGGGCGATGATTGCAGATGAATGGTCGACGAAGGAGATCTGCTGGTCTGAATACTGTTCGAAAGACTCTCGTATCGCACTGAACTGGACAGCGTCTGGATGAACGACTGAAATTGCGGGCGAATCAAGGACCCGAGACAGTGCTTCGACAGCACTCGTATGATTTTTCTTCCGGAGAGTGAGTGTAGCGAGTTCCGAAAGTACGTACCCGCTAGTGAGGAGTGGACGATACGGAGCATTTCTCTTCCGAATGGCGTCGAAAATCGATGTTGCCTGTCCGTGGTGGTCATCGTTACCGTTAAAATGGGCGAAAAATGCACCAGTATCGGTGAACTACCCCGCCTACTCACTCGCCGCAGTGACGGCTCGTTCCCTGAGGACGGGGCTTCCTGTTTCAATGACGTGCTTTGCAGATACAGATGTATCCACAGGGAGCGCAGTCTCCACAGGCATTGATTCGGAGTATCCCACTCCTATGTCTTCGAGGCCTTGAAAAAAGATGTTCCACGCAGCGTTCGCGTCCCTGTCCGCCGTGAATCCACACGCTGGACAGGAGTGTTCACGGACCCACAACTGTTTGTTGGTTTTCACACCACACGCCGCACACGCTTTGGTAGTATCTTTCGGCTCAACCGGAATGTAGTGCGTTCCTTCTCGTTCGCACTTATACTCAAGCACCCTGAGAAAAGTACCCCATGCGGCGGATGCGCGGTTTCGGGAGTTTGAATCGAACTGCATCATTCCAGCGACGTTCAAGTCTTCGACAGCGACGAGATCGTATTCTTGGGCGTAGTAGTTCGAGAGCTTGTGAAGGAAATCACGGCGTTTGTTCTTCAAGTTGGCGTGACATTCGGCCACGACTCGGCGCTGTTTCTCCCAGTTGTTGGAGCCGTGCTTTTTCCGCGAGAGCTTCCGTTGTTCGCGCTCCAAGCGTTCCCGCTCGTCGGAGAGGTCGAGCGACCCGACCGCAGTACCATCGGTGTCGTGAGCATATTTGAGAATCCCCACGTCGATGCCAACACATTTCTCGGGATTCTCCGGTTTTTCAGGTGTGGCTTTGTCCACGTCGATACCGAACGTGGCGAACCACTCTCCCGTCGGTTCCTTCTTGACCGTGACTTGTTTGATAGTCGCGTTCTCGGGGATTTCTCGGTGGAAATGAACAGGTATTTCTCCGATCTTTGAAAGCCGTAGGACGGTCTGACCACTCGTGTTCTTGAGCTCGAACCCAGACTGTCGGTAGGTGAATGATCGGTACTCGGTCGGCGCTTTCCACTTGAGTAGACCAACCGCACGACCATTCTCCTTCGCCTCCTTCAGCCGTGAGAGGTTGGTATACAACCGTTCGACGACGTTCTGTAGCGTTCGAGAATACAGGCCGGTGAGATCGCCCCACCACTGCTTAATCGACGGGAGCTGATTGATTTCACCGTATTTCGTCGTCTCGTCACTGTGATTGAGTCGATAGAGAAAATGATTGTACACTTGCCGATACAGATCCCGATGCCGGTCCAACGACTCTTGGAGAGCATCGGACGGGTCGAGCCTGTACCGGTAGTTGTAGTGCATCTATGAACGGTCTTCGATGAGTCTGTCGAGTTTCTCTTGAACAAACGGAGATAGACTCAGGTGATTCTCCTGAATCCACTCGTGTTGATCTTCCCGAAGCGTGATTGTAGTCCGCTTCATTGCATGGATAGTATATACATTATCTATGTAAGTGTTGCGAAAACGTGGCACGGTGGGCCGAGCGTCGAATGTGTTAGGGAACTATGCGGAACTGTATCCCCTCCCTACTCGCTCCCTCCGGTCGTGGTTCGAGAGAGCTTAGCTCTCTCGTCATCACGAAAGATCTCTGACTTTTCGAACGACTCCTTGAGGAAGGGGTCTTCGTTCCTATCCCACGATAAACAGGGGAACTGCTCCACTCGTACTCATTCGTTCCGTTCTCCGTACACAACATCGTCAATTGAGTCGTCACCCATGTCAATGGACAGAAATGGATCACCAGTAAACAACGGGTCATCCGGTGGAATCGTGGTGGTTTCAGTGTCGATAGCGAGATTTTTCAATGCCTCATCCGGGGACGTCCCCTTCGATAGCTGCTCTGTCGCCGTATCGTACGCCGTCCACTTACCATCTGGCGTTTCTGTCAGTGTTATCTGTCTTGCTGAACTCATTGCATCTCACTACCATTGAATGTCAGGGTTTCGGGGGTGTTCTGTGGGCGTCGTTCGGTGGTGAATACTGAATATCAACCCGGATCCCGTGTCACTATTTGTATAGGAGAGTTATAAACATAAATCCCCTCCTACAGCCAATCGCAACACAGCTAGTTCGGTAGCACTTCTGCGGATGGACTCTCTCAGAACGACTCGATTGACTCCGCGTACAACCGTCGTGTGCCGGTTGTGAGCTGGCTTTCTTCGGGCGCCGTCTCGAACCAGGCCGCGCCGTTGAGTTCGCTCGGCTGAATCGAAATCGAGCCATTTGCATACGTCGCGTGAAAGAAGACGCGCAAACAGTGCAGTCGCTCGTCATAGCCCTCGCAGGTTGAGATTTCGTGTCTGAAATGGTTGATCGACGTTGGCGTACAGTCGATCCCTGTCTCTTCTGTGACCTCTCGGACCACGGTCTCTGCCATTGTTTCGCCGGCTTCGTGGCCACCACCCGGCGCGGCCCACAACGTGCCGCCACGATGGCGAATCAACAGCGCCGCCGACCGTTCGTCGAGTTCGTCGGGCATTGAGGCCGAGAGCGGCGGTCGATCAGCTGGCTGGCGGCGAACGAGCGCGTAGGCACTGCCGACGTACCCATCTTCAGAAAGCGCTCGCCACTGCTCGAACGTCTCTGGATCGGGTGTGTCCTGGCGCTCGATAACCGGTGCGTCTCCGAATTCGGCCTGACACTGTTCGATCTGTTGTTCGATGGCCTTGAGCTGGAGATCGTTGGATGGCATGAGGGGATGCTGAGTCACGACGGGCACCGCAAAAATGATTGCCATCGCCAGCTGTGGGCGATGGAAGCGTCCGTCTCAGGTCGGCCTGCGTCCTCGCCGCCGGATTCCATCGTAGAGAAAGCCCACGCCGGCGAGATTGACGAGCCCGATGATCGCCAGTTGGAGCCACACGGCCGACGAATAATGGACCGTCTGTGGGTGTTGTGCTTCCACTGGTCCGGCATCTGTCCCCATGGTAACGTGGGTTGCGGTACCGAAAAACAGGAACACAGTCGTGAGGATGAGCAGTATGCCAACGGCGATTTCGAGCCACGAAAGGAGATCAGCGAGCGTCGACGATCCGGGACTACGCTTCATTCGCGTTAGTTATTCATCAACCAATATTAAAAATTCAGCAGATTCGAAGCGGCTATCTTGAGTATAACCGCTCTCCTGACAGAACCACCCGCTCCACGTCATTGATTCCAGCCCGCCGGACGATTGCCCGCACCGGATCACGCGCCCCGACGAGATTGTCGGTCGTTCCGTCGAGCACACAGAGCGCAGCCGGTGTGCCCTCCTCGATCGCCCAGTTGTCGATGCCGATCGCCCGAGCGCCGTTGATCGTCGCCATCTGGAGCACCTCCCTCGCGGAAACGTCACAGAGCTTGCAGGTGTAGGCCATCTCGCGGAACATCGACGGGCTGTTCAACATCACGTTGTCCGTCCCAAGCGCCACGGTGGTGTGATCGAGCAGCTCTCGAACGGGTGGCACACCGACGCCGGTGACGAGATTCGAGCGCGGACAGACGGCGACGGGAGTCTGCGTGTCGGCGAGCCAGTCGAACTGCTCTGGCTGGGTGTGGACCATATGCACCAGGAGATCGGGATCGAGCTCGAACGCCGGATCGATATCGTCGGGATCGCGCTCTCCGGCGTGGATGGCAAACGGCTTCTGGAGTTCTCTGGCGGCCGCCCGAGCGTCGTCGAACTCGTTGTCGCGTGCGCCGCTCGCGCCAAAGCCATCTCCACGCGATAGCGCGTCGATCGACTCCCGACCGAACACGACGGCCTCGATGGCCATTCCCGCAAGCGCGGTCTCGATCGCCTCGATGCCCGCAACGCCACCCTCTCTGAACTCCAGAAAGAGCGCTGTCCCGCTCGCATGCATGTACTGGAGCGAACGAGCCATCGCTTCGATCAGTTCCTCGTCGCTGGCCGCCCTGAGCAGCTGGTGTTTCAGGCCGTCGGGTGGCGCAACCAGGTCGTCGAGACTGAGACCAGCACCGGCTTCTTTGGCGATCGAATCGCCAATGTGGGTGTGCGCGTTGACAAATGCCGGGAGGATGATCTGCTTCGAATTGTGGCTGGTCTCCTCAATCGCAACGATCTCGCCATCCGCAATCACGAGCCGTCCCTCTAGTGGGTCGAGCGCTGGGCCACGCAGGATCGTTCCGCTGATCGATTCGCTCACGAGTCACCCACCTCCGTGAATTCTGAGAGCGTTGCAGGCCGTCCCCAGTGATCATCGGTGACGAGATGATCGATGTCGAGTCCGAGAACACGCTCTGTGGCCTTTCCGACGGCAATCGTCGATTCCTCCGGGGTGTAGACGCCAAAGCGCCACCGATCGCGCTGGGCGGTGAGCAGCGCCCGCACGAGCGCAGACTGGCTAGAGAGCGGTCGAATTTCGCCGTTGACGACGACGCGGCTCGTCGATTCTGCCATCGACGGACTGGGTGGGACGTCAAGAATCACCGCCGCGGGATCAACGCCGGCCGCCTCAGCGATCTCCGTTTCGAGTGCAGCGCGGTCGTCGAATTCACTCGCAAGCAGTTCGTCCGGAGCGTCATCGAGCTCTGCCCACACCGCCCGCTTGAACAGCGAGCGCGAATCAAGCCGATCGGCAATGTGCTGTGTGGCTTGGTTTGAGCGCAGCGTAACGAGTAGATCGTGATCGTCCATTCGCCGCAGCCCTGTGCCGTCGATCGCTCCGGTCTCGATGAGCCGTTCGGCGGCCCGTGCGAGCATCGCCCGGCTGATCCGCGCTGTTGGGTGGTTGTACACCGCGCGATTCATCAACGCACGCGCGAGCAGGAGACTCTCTGCGGTCTGGACGTTGCCCGGCGCAAGTACGAGCTCGCCATCAACGTATCTGAGCTCGCGGACGAACCGCTCGTGATCGATCGTTCCGTACGGAACGCCCGTGTGATGGGCGTCTCGGACGAGATAATCCATCCGATCCACGTCGAGCTCCCCGGAGATCAGCTGGCCGTAACGGCCGTCGCCGCGAATGAGCTCCGCGACGGCGGTGGGTTCGATCCCGTGTTCCTGGAGTATCCCCGCGATCGCTCCAGTTTCAAGCAGATCCAGCACCTCGTCGTGGTAGCGCCCTGTGTGGCGGTGGATCACCGCCTCCGTGTTGTGGCTGTACGGGCCGTGGCCAACGTCGTGCAACAGCGCGGCAGCACGAATCGTCTCGGCCGTCCGGCCGTTGATATCTAGCTTCTCGACGGCCTGGCTCGCGATATGATAAACTCCAAGGCTGTGTTCAAATCGGGTGTGGTTCGCCGAGGGATAGACGTAGGTGACGGTCCCCATCTGGCTGATCCGGCGCAGCCGCTGGAGCGCTGGCGTGTCGATGAGATCCGCACCGATACCATCGATCTCGATGTGGTCGTGGACGCTGTCCTTGACCGCGATCATGCGCGACGTTCGAGTGCGGGGGGTAAAAACGGTGCAGTCACGCCCATCGTCGTCACAGGGGGCGGAGATTGATAGTACCAGTAAACAGTTCAATAGGAGTCACGAATTTCACGATATGCTCGGACGGCGACGATTTCTCATGACTGGAATTTCAGTGCTATCGCTCGCCTGGAGTGGTGGTGGGCTTTCTCGCCAGCCCATCGGTCGGATCGTGGGTAAGGTGGTGACCCTAGAATGGAAGGAGGATAACAGGATACGGACTGCCCAGCCTGTCGATCTATGGCTGGATACCGAATCGCCGGATATCGAGGGAGAAATCGATCCATGGATCTGTCCGTCGTGGGAAGCGTCGTCGGACGTTCGGATTAGTTCATCTGTGCACGAGCGATTGGTTGCAGCGGCCGACGTTCGATATTCGCTCGTCGTTCATGGTATCGATCCAGATCCGACACCAATCGAATCGTCCACGAGCTGGTTTCCAGTCGATCGCTCACGATTCGGTGCGTTCGGGTTGAATGACACTGTCGTCCTTGAGCAACCGATCCTCGGCGAGTCATCGCTCTCGCTCGTTGCGGACCGACCGCTGGATTCGATCCCTGATGAGTCTGCCCGGATCAATCTCTTCGCAAGGTACAGTGGGCTATAGCCGTAGCTATTGATCTGTACTCCAACACTGGCCGACTATCGTGTGCGTAGTCCCACCTCGCTGTGTCCGTCCACACGCTTAACCCCACCCACCACACGAGTGGTAGTATGACGACGTTTTTGGCCGGCGGAACGGGGACGCCGAAGCTACTCCGCGGCGCGGAGTCGGTTTTCGACCCGGCAGAAACGACGGTGATCGCAAACACGGGCGACGACGTCGCTCTCGGTGGGGCGTTCGTCTCACCGGACGTTGACACCATGCTGTTTCTCGACGGCGACTGTCTCGACCAAGAGCGGTGGTGGGGGATAGCCGACGACAGTACCGAAACGCACGACGCACTCGGGGAGCTCCGAACCGAGGCCGGTCTCGGAGATGCGCCACGCTATCTCCCGGACGACCAGCAGACGGCCGGGCCAGAAATTACCAACTGGCGGCGATTTTCTGGTGTGAGCGAGTTCATGGAACTCGGCGACCAGGACCGTGCGATCCATCTGCTTCGCGCAGGGCTCCTCAGGGAGGGAGAAACGCTAACGGCGGTGACAGAAACGCTCGCCGACGTGCTCGGCGTCGAGCGGACAATCCTGCCGATGAGCGACGATCCCGTGGCGTCGATCCTCCACACGCCCGACGGCCACCTGCATTTCCAGGAGTTCTGGGTCGCAAACGGTGGGACGCCGCCGGTGAACGCTGTCGAATACCGGGGGGCTGGCGATGCAGAACCGACGGCGGCGGTCCGCACGGCGCTCGAAGCGCCGGTGGTGATCGGCCCCTCAAATCCAATCACCTCGATCGGCCCGATGGTGGCGATGGAATCGTTCGAACGCGCACTCGAACGGACCACGGTCGTGGCTGTGTCCCCGTTCGTGGGTGAGCAGTTGTTTTCCGGACCGGCCGACAAACTCATGCGTGCGTCAGGTTACGAGGCCAGTACCGCCGGCGTTGCGGCGGCCTACCCGTTTGCCGACGCATTTGTTCTCGATGCAGACGACCCGACGGAACTCGACCGACCGACGGTTCACACCGACACCACGATCGATAGCCCCGCTGCCTCGAACCGTGTCTGTGAAGCAGTGAAGACGGCGATCGACCGGGTCGAATCCACGTCGCACACACCGGTGGGTGAGCAGTAGTGCTCAATTTCTCGCCTCGTGTCGTTGCAGCGAGTCTGAGCGGCGAGTCCGACGCCGACTGGGCTCGGGCAGCAGCGCCATACGTTGGGGCCGCGATGCTTGGCGGAATCGCGATCGATACGAAAACACGAGCCGGCGCACGAAAACTCACCGAACGCGATCGGTCTGAGTTTCTTCCCGACGATCCGATCGCGTTCATCGATGAGCAGCTCACACAGCTTGCAGACGCACCACTCACCCCCGGATTCAACGTTCGGAGCACGACGCCAGGGCCGATCGAGGAGGCGGCGGCCGTCTGTCGCGACCACGACGCAATTGTTGAGATCAACGCCCACTGCAGACAGGACGAACTCTGTGCGGTCGGTGCGGGAGAAACGCTGCTTGCGGACACCGATCGGCTGCGTTCGTTTGTCAATCGCGCGGCCCAGACCGGCGCGACAGTGAGTGTGAAGGCCCGCGCTGAACTCCCAACCGTCGATCTCGAAGCCACTGCCAACGCCGTCTACGCGGCCGGCGGCGACCTGTTCCATCTCGATGCGATGGACTCACCCGACGCGATCGAACGGGTGGCAACCGCCACACCGCTTGCCGTGATCGCAAACAACGGCGTCAGAGACCGGCAGTCGGTCCGCAGCTATCTCGGGCGAGGGGCGACTGCCGTGAGCGTTGGTCGACCGAGCGATTCGCCAGCCGTCCTGTCTCGCGTCTCAAACGCAACGACCGAGTGGGTTGGGACCGAACGGAGTCGACAGCGATGAGATCGCCGGCACAAAACGCCCAGCTCGCCCTGTTGCTGGAAGTAACTGGCACACCGAAACCGGGTAACGTCGATCGAACACACGAGTACGACGAGTTGCGATTCGAACAGTTCGTGGCCGGAGCCGTCAGCGCTATGGGTGGCCTTCGGCTGGCGCAGAACGGCGGGGCCGTCGGGCGGTCGTTCGAGCGAAGCGTCGTCGGGATGGCAAACCAGAGCGGTGGCAACACCCAGTTCGGTGCGCTGTTACTCGTCGTTCCGCTGGTCTGTACGACCGCCAGAGACACCACCAGGAAACTGACCCCAGAGCGTGTGACTGAAACGGTGACGAGCACGACCGTCGAGGATGCCGTCGATTTCTACCGGGCGTTCGAACACGTTCAGGTCGCGGTTGCGGATCCACCCGACGATCTCGACGCGCTCGACGTTCGCCGCGGGGCAGCCGCCGAATCAGCGATCAGAGCACGTGAACGCACTCTCTACGATATCATGGCGCTGAGCGTCCCTGGCGATCTCGTGGCCAGAGAGTGGACAACCGGCTTTGAAGACGCGTTTCGCGTGGCCGATTCCCTCGCCGAACTGTCGGGGCCGGTCGCCGACCGGGCGGCCACAACGTATTTGGAGCTGCTCGCAGAGCGTCCAGACTCGTTCGTCGAAACGAAACACGACGAGGAAACGGCAATCGACGTGATGGAGCGGGCACAGGCCGCCAGCAACGGCGAGATCGATCCAGAGCAGCTGGCTGATGAACTGATATCCGCCGGGATCAATCCCGGTGCAACAGCCGACATCATCGCTGCAGGGCTCTATATCGCGCTCGAACGGGGGCTTTCGGTGTGACGGTTGATGGCTGGCCGGTAGCGCTTTCGGGCGTCACCGAGACGATCGTCACGACCCAACGACCGGATGGACAATGGAACGTGGCCGCGCTGGGGCTGTTTGCCGGCGAAACTGTGACGGCAAAAACGTGGGGCCGAACACGCACCCGGCGGGGCTTTCACGAAACCGGTGAGGGTATCGTCCAGTTCACACAGGATCCAGTGGATTTCGTTGAAGCCGCCTGCTCGCGCCGGACGGATCATCAGCCGATTCTTGAGAGCGCAGACGCGTGGGTCCGTGTGTCGGCCACCTCGATCGAAACGACCGACGAGTTCGAGCGCTGGCGGCTCGACCCGGTCGACGCACGGATCGAAACCGAGCGCGTTCCAACGACCAATCGCGGCTACTACGCACTCATCGAGGCAACCGTTGGCGCCTCAAGACTCGACGTTCCAGAGTATGACACCGACGAGATCGTTGCGCGGATCGAATACGCAAAAGCTGTCGTCGAACGGTGCGGTGGCCCGCGAGAACAAGCCGCCTGGGAACGGTTTACCTCGCTCGTCGACGGAGTGGCGCTCGATTGAGTACTGCTGGCACTGCCCGTTCCGAACCGCCACGAAACGAACCTTTTTAGCCGCGTGAACGAGAATCGATCCTATGGCCATCAAACCCGCCTACGTCAAGAAAACGGCGACAATTCTGCTAGAGCGCTACGCTGAAGCGTTCGACGACGACTTCGAGCGCAACAAAGATCTCGTCACAGAACTCACAAACATCGAATCGAAATCAGTTCGCAACCGAATAGCGGGCTACATCACCCGAAAACAGGCGACCCCTGCTCAATAATCGGATAGTTTTCACCGTGTCGCACAGAAGCTGTCCAGTTGCTGGCTTCGCGCGAGCTCTTACAAAATAATATAAAGATTCTTTGCGATTGGTTGCCGGCGTTCTCGGTATGGGAGTCATTGAGGTCGAGGGGATAACCACGGAGTACGGTAACGATGTCGGGATCGATTCGCTGTCGTTTTCGGTCGATACGGGCGAGGCGTTCGGACTGCTTGGCCCGCAGGGCGCCGGCAAAACGACGACAATACGAACAATACTGGGGTTTCAATCGCCCAAAACGGGAACGACTCGCGTGCTCGACTGTGACGTTCACAGCGAACGCGGCCGGCGGGAGGTAACCGATGCGATCGGGTATGTGCCTGCCGCGCCCGGCTACGACGATCGCTCATCTGTCGGCCAGATTCTCGACGCACACGAGGCGGTGCACGGCGGCGATCGACGGGATATGCTAACCAAACGGTTCGGCCTCGAAGCGGACCGTCAAATCAAGTCGCTGGACAAACGCGAACAGCAACTGCTTGCACTCGTGGTGGCGTTCATGCATGACCCAGCAGTGGCGATTCTCGACGAGCCGACGACCGGTGTCGATCCGGTTACCCGCCAGCGGATCGTTGGCTTCATCGACGAAGAGCGTCGCCGAGGGACGACCGTGTTGTTCTCATCACGATCAATAGACAGCATGGTCAGACTCTGTGATCGCATTGCCGTCCTCTGGTCGGGGCGTCGTATTCGGACGGAAACGCCCGCGTCGCTCCCGTTTACCTCGGCAAAGCAGGTGTCGATCACCGTCAGGCGACCGTTCGATACGACGCTGTTCGATCGCCTCCAGACTGAGAATTTCGTCAGTCATGACACTGAAGTTCCACCACCCGCCGGGAGTGGCCCGGAGACGGCTCCCCTGCCGGCAACGATCTGTTCGTTTCTCTATTGTGGCCCGCCGGCGCAGCTCCTCGAAACGATCGCTCCGCTTGCGTGTTTGACCTATCGAATCGAGCCAGCTCCCGTTGACGAGATGCTGCGAGCGACCTACGAGGGGGTGCCACCTGAGTAAGTCAGCGTCGAATTGCATGGAACACAACGGTTTTTGCGTGTCCATCCCCCAGTGTTGGCAATGACTGTCACTGCAGGCATTTTGGGCGCAACGGGGGCGGTCGGGCAGCGATTGATTCAGCTGCTTGACCCCCATCCGGAGTTCGAGATCACCACGCTAACGGCGAGCGACCAGTCCGCGGGACATCCGTACCGCGACGTGGCGAAATGGCGCGTTGACGCGCCAATTCCCGACGACATCGCAACGATGACGGTACGTGAGACCACGCCCGACGCAATCGATGACGATGTCGATCTGTTGTTTTCCTCGCTCCCATCCAGCGTCGGCGAGCGAGTAGAACCCAAACTGTGTAACGCCGGATACGTCGTCTCCTCGAACTCCTCGAACGATCGAACCGCACCAGACGTCCCGCTAACAATTCCGGAGGTAAACGCCGAACATCTCGATGTGCTCGAAGTGCAACGCGATGAACGCGGCTGGGACGGCGCGCTGGTGAAAAATCCAAACTGCTCGACGATCACCATGGTGCCGACGCTTGCGGCCCTCGATCAGTTTAATATCCAGTCTGTCACCGTCTCGACGCTACAGGCCGTCTCCGGTGCCGGCTACTCTGGCGTCAGCTCAATGGAGATCATCGACAACGCCATCCCACACATTGGTGGCGAAGAGCAGAAAATGGAGCGCGAGGCCAGAAAACTCCTGGGGACGTTTGATGGCGCCGAAATCGACTGGCACGAAATGGATGTCGCCGCGTCGTGCAACCGCATTCCAACGATCGACGGCCATCTCGAAAACGTCTGGGTGGACACTGACGACGAAATCGCTCCCGAAACGGCAGCCGCCGCAATGACGGAGTATCCATCGCTCTCACTGGCGAGCTCACCCGAGCAGCTGATCGAGGTCTGTGATGATCCCGACCGACCACAGCCACGCCTCGACCGACTCCGGGGCAACGGCATGGCCGTGTCCGCCGGCGGCTTTCGGGCTACAGCGGGCGGCATCCAGTACAACTGTCTTTCACACAATACGATTCGGGGGGCGGCCGGTGCGAGCGTGCTCAATGGCGAACTGTTGTTGAACCAGGGCTGGTTGTAGGTCGATTACTCTACCATACTCTTTTATTCTTCTATTTGGTAATTAATCCATGACAGATTCGGGGAAGGGGTCATTACCCGGGAGTGATGGTGAACACGACTTGCAGGATCGGTTCGAGACGACGGGTCGCGCGTTATCATTTTACGAGAACGCGATGCACGACCGGTTAAACGACGTGATGCGTTCGTTCATTGCGGAACGGATCCTGTTTTTCCTCTCGACGGCCGACGAAAACGGGCACACGGACTGTTCGCCACGGCTTGGACCACAGGGGTTCGTCCGGGTGGTCGACGATCGGACGGTTGCGTATCCGGAGCTCCGTGGCAACGGCGTTCACGCATCGCTTGGCAACATTCTCGAAAATCCCCACGCATCACTGCTGTTTGTCGACTGGTGGGAGACGACCGTCGGGTTGCATATCAACGGGCGGGCAACGATTCAGAAATCAGCGCCAGGCGCGTTTGATCCGCCCGACCGGACGAAATCCTGGGTTGTCATCGAGATCGATGAGGCGTATATCCACTGTGCGAAGCATCTGCCACAGCTCTCGATCGAGGAGTTCGATCCGCCGTGGGGAACCGACGACGAGGAGGCAAAACGTGCGGGATTTTTCAGCAACGCTTGATACTCACATGAACTCGCCGAGACCGGTCTGTTGTTGGCCGGTCTTGACTTCGTCCCAGGAGATGCCGATCGCTTCGAGAACGCGCTCAATCGGGCCTTCGAGCGTTTTTTCGAGCATTGTTTCCCAGTCAACGCTGAACCCTTCTGGGAGTTGATCGGCGTACTCGATACAGATCACGTCCTGTTCGGTTCGGAACTCGTTGTAGATCGGCCGCGTCTCGGGATCGATCTCGTCGTCGATCCGGCGGAAAAACGACGGATGGACCCGGTCGAGATAGAGCCGTTTTGGTTTCGAGCCGCGATCGAAGTTCGTCCCGAGCATCGCGTTGGCGTATTTCGCACCACGGACGTGTGCGGTGTCTGTGTCGTAATTGTTGAGGCGCTTGCCGATCCCACCGGGGATGCCGACCTCGTCGACGCTGATCTCGCCGTTCTGGAACCGATCAATCACGTCGTGGAGATACTCCATCACGTCGTCTTTGTAGGCGTCGCCCTCTCCGGTGACGATCATCTCGATCACGCGGTGTTGCACCTCTTTGGTGATCTGTGCGATATCCGAGCGTTTGTACTCAAATCCCGTGATGTCGATGTTGTCGACGTCTTTGCCCTCTTTCCAGACGATGTGTCCGGCGTAGCGCTTTTTCCGTCCGGCCTGGAAAAAGCGACGATACAGCTTCTCGAACTCGATCTGGAACCGGTGGTTCGATGCGTGCAGCTCGGTTCTGACGAACTCGTCGTACGAAGCGTTGATCGTCTCGGCCAGCTCGAACGACTGTTCGATCGCCTCCGCACGCGAGACGTCAGCTCCCAGTTCTGTCATCACACTGTCTGTATCGCCGTAGACGACGTCAAGTCCCATCTCTGCGGCGACATCCTGAGTGTGCTCGATCACTTCACGGCCGGTCGCGGTGACGGCAGCGCCCATGTCGGCATCGTACAGCCGGAACCGCTCCCACGTCAACACACCGTAGAGGGAGTTCATCAACACCTTGACGGCCATCTGCTGGCGGTCGTAGATTTCGTACGCGTCGGTGCCTGGGTCGTGGTCGTTTCTGTACTTCTTTTTCTGCTCGCGTTCGTCGAGCAGCTCATCGACCATCTCTCGAATGATGCCGTCGGGTTCGGTGCGAAACTGCGTTCCGTTGGGGGCGGCGAACGTGTCGCCGTCGAATTCGTCGTCCACTTTCGTCTCGGGGCTGGCGTTGATCGTCACCATCGCCATCGGATACAGTGATTTGAGATCGAGAACGCTCACCATCTCTTTGACGCCAGTGATCGGATCGAACACCGCTCCCCCTTCGTACTCTTCGCCATCGACGGCACCTTTCGACGGCAACACGAACTCGCCGTACACTTTGTGGAGGATGTACAGATCGACCGCATCGCCGGGTGTTGTGGCGTCTTCGAGCTTGCAGCCAACGAAGGTGGCCACCTCCTCCCAAAACGGGATGATTCCCTGTTTGCTATCCAGTTCGACACAGAGTTCCACGTCCCGAAGGTTATACTCAAGGAGTCGTTCGGGGTCGTCCTCCCAAAGATCGCCGATGTCGCCGGGGTAGCGCTCTTTGCCCACGTCGAGTTCGGCCTCGCCGACCGCATCCAACCGGTACGATTCGAGCTCCGTAAACTGCGTGCGTTTATAGCCGTACAACAGATCGAAGACGACTCGCCCTTTCACACTCGGCCCCTGCCAGTCGTCGCGCCACACCTCGTTCACGCGAGAGAGCGTATCAGGAGCTGGAACCCCATCGATGACCTCGAGTCGATCTAGCAGATACGGCATATCGAAATCAGTGAAGTTCCAGCCAGTGGTGACGTCGGGATCGGTGTCGTCGATATACTCGATAAACGCCGTGAGCATCGCCGCTTCGGTGTCGAACCGACGAACCGTTACGTCGATCGAGCCATCAATCGGCTCGTACCCCGTGAGATCGGTGGGGCCAGCGACGCCATCCCGGTCTTCGTTGAGCCAGAGGACGTATTCGTCGTCGTAGGAGTCGTGACTCGAAAGACAGACGATTGGCTCTTCGCCATCCTCTGGAAAGCCGTTGCGGTCGTCCACCTCGATGTCGAACGTGTTGATCCTGAGATTGGCCTCGACTTCGCACGGCTCGATCTCCTCGTGATGGATCGTGATCGTTCCGTCCTCGTCTCTGCGCTCTGGAATCCGAATCCCGCTGGTGATGTCTTTATCGATCAGCAGCCGATTCGGAAAGAGAATGTCAGCCTCATAATGGTCGAACTGATCGCGGAGCTGTCCGACATCACGTGGGGTCTGTCCGTACACCTTCGTCAACGACGTTCCACGAATCGATTCGTAGCCCGCCTCGTGTCCAGTGAGTCGATCGAACTCAAACTCCGGTGGCGACTCCAGCGATTCCGTCGGAACGTAAAAATATGGACGAAATTCACAGACTCGAATGTGTTCGAGTCGGTCGGTGGGGGTGCGGCCAAAGACGTGCACGATCGGCCGTTCGTCCGTGCCAGTCCCTTCGATCGTGTAATCGACCTGCGTAACGGCAATTTCAAGCTGGCCATCGGCATCGGGATATTTGTATTCAGCTGTATCAACGACCGAAGAGATCCCTCCGTGAGCGGATCCAGCAACCGCTTTTGCTTCGCCTGGCGGCCGCTGGTTTGCGTCGCCGTCTCCAGTAAAATCCGTGAGACGTGCGTTCTCGGTCATGGGTATCGATCGCCCCCCGAGAATAAAAACTCCGCTTTTTGGAGCGTTCCTCCGCAGCAGCGAAATTGCCCAAAAGACATATGCTGTGGGCTTCACCAAGGTGAGATACGGCATGTCACGCAACGACACCCCGTCATCGACGGCCGATTCCGATGCATCGCGTGCCGAGTCCACCCAAGCGACCGCTGTCCCGTCGACAGAGTCGTACGAGACTGACGAGGGTGTCGTGTTTTATGATACGGAGAATCCGATGGCCTGGCTACAGGCACGCGGTGCCGTGTCACTGGATGAGATGGTGTAGTCGAG
Source organism: Halobacteriales archaeon YIM A00013 (assembly GCA_025041195.1). GTDB lineage: Archaea > Halobacteriota > Halobacteria > Halobacteriales > Haloarculaceae > Halocatena. The sequence goes on along the minus strand of JAKCFM010000001.1, from coordinate 1,830,657 downwards.
ACGCTTTTGTGGAGTCCCCTGGTAGCGCGTACTGTGTCTCCAGGCGACGAGGAAAAGCGCGATGGGAGCTGGTTCGGTGGGGAGTCTCACGAATTCGATCCGAACTCCGTCGAGCCACCGCTGGACGATGCGGCCGGCCCAAGCGTTGATATACCTGCGGCCCCCGAGTCATCGGCATCAGCACCCGGTGGCGGGGGTGACGCGGACGTTGCCAGGACGTTCTGGCTAGTTGTGGTGATGGTGAACGTCGGCCTGTTCGGGCTCACCGTTGGCGTGTTGTACGCATTCATTCGGGGACAAGGACAGTTCGGCGGCGCAGTAGCCATGGTCGGCGTGGCCGCGCTGGTCGTCGCGTATCGCCGGTATCGGGCATTTCGACGGCCATGAGCGCGCCCTCGATACACCAGCTGTCAGACGATCGTGTGGTGGGAGTGATCGAACGACGGGGTCAGGAAGCCACCGTCGAGCTGCCGCCGAATGGCGAGCGCATCACCGTTCCGGTCGATCAGCTACACAGCCTTTCTGATCCGTTTGCCATGCTCGGCACACGCCTTCCAGCATCGCTCACAGACGCGTTCTCACTCTCAACACTGCGATCTCGCGGGGTGGTTCTCTACGCACTCTGCTGGGGGCCGGTCACCGTTCGAGCGCTCCTTTCCGTTGGCGAGTGGTGCGAGCGCGAATGTAATGCGACGCTGGCGGAACTCCGTGTCGCCGGCTGTCTCACGTCGGCCACACAGCCTGGTGCAGATTTCGACGTAACCGACGCGGTTCGGTCGCAGTTCAGGTCGTGATCGAGCCGAGCGACTGGCGTCGAATGGATGACCGGTTCGTGGTCGAATCTTTCTGCACGTTGATGAGGTCATCAGCCGCGCCCACGAGCTCGTCGTCATGGCTCACGACCACGATCTGTTCGACGCCGAGCCCACGCATCGAATCGATCAGATCAACGAGCCGGGTGACGTGACCTGCGTCGAGAAAGACGGTCGGCTCGTCGAGAATGAGCGGCGGCATTGGTGCCGCACCATCAATCCCTTCGGCCAGCAGCCGATAGATCCCACAGCGGAGGCTGAGATTAAACAGTGCGCGCTCACCGCCGGAGAGCTGCTGTGGATCGAGCTCGTCACCGTCTTTCTGGTAGATCGAGAGGCCGTACTGCCCATCGAGCTCGATATGCGCATAGGAGTCGTTCTGATAGACCACCTCGAACGTTTCGTTGATGAGCCGCTCAAGGCGGGTGATGTTCTGCTGGCGGAGTTCAGTCCGCAGCTCGGCGTACATCGATTGGAGGCGCTCGGTTTCATCATACAGCGTCGAGAGTTCATCGACGGTTGCTTCGACGTCGTCGCGACGACTCTGCAGCGTTTCGAGCGTTTCGAGCTCATTCTGGAGCGCGCCGAGCCGTTCTTGGATCCCGTCACGAGAGTTCTGTAGCTCTTCGAGCTGGGGCTCTAACCGTTCGATTTTCTCTGCGGCCTCGTCTCGCCGTTCGGACGCCGTTTCGAGCGTCTCACGATCGAACTGAGACTGTAGCTCCGCCCGCTCGCGCCGTTGTTCTGCCAGTCGGTCGCGGCGCTCGTCGTTGAGTTCGGCGAGTTCCTCGCGACGCGTTTCCAGCCGATCAATCGCCTCGGTTGCTGCTTCGATTTCCTCCAGCGCAGTGCGCAGTCGCTTGAGTCGCTCGCGTTGGTCGGCAAGCGCTGTCCGTGCAGCGTTGACGTCACCAATCGACGCCCTGATCTCCGTTGCCTGCTCGCGGGCCGTGGCTGCTTCGTCCCGTTTCTCTTCGGCCGTTGTTTCGTGTGTCTCTGCGGTCTCGGTGAGCTCCTCGATCCGTTCACGCCCGTCCGCAAGCGTCGATTGATCGGCGTCAAGCAGCTGTCGTGTCGTTTCGATCTCGGTGTCGAGCTCGTCGATCGTTTGCTCGCGTTCGACGAGCGTTTCGGCGGTTTTGAGCTGCTGTTCGACGGATGCGCGTTTCTCACGCATCGTTTCGAGCGTCTCGACACACTCCTCAACTCGTTCAGCGCGGGTATCGATCGCCTCGACGTGTGGCGATCCGGAGACTGGCTGGCCACACTCCGGGCAGTTTCCGGCGTCTCTGAGCGATTTCGCCTCGGCAAGCGCCTCCTCGGCACTGGTTTTGTTGCTCTGTTCCTCCGCAATCCGCTCGCGCAGCGTTGTTAGCGACTCCCGGACGCTCTCCCGGAATGTTGTGGCGTCACCGTACTCGCAGGGAGCGGACGAAAACGTCTCGACGAGCTCCTCGCGGCGTTCGGTGAGTGATTCGAGTTTCTCCGATCGCGATTCAATCTGCTCGCGTAGCGTTTCGATCGCCTCGGTGCGTTCGCTCATGTTCTCTCTGGCCTCACTGGCCAGCGAATCGCGCTCGTTGGCGTCAGCTTCGAGCTGTTCGGCTCGATTCGTCAGCTCCTGGGCTTGGAGCTGGTGTTGTTGAATCTCTTCGAGGAGCGTTTCATCCCGTTCGGTGACGGTTTCGAGTCGCTCATCGAGCTGCTCGATTGTAAGTTCGTCTTGCTCACCGTCGAAGTCGCTCTCAGCGAACAGTTTGGTGAGCGTTTCCTGCCCGTTTGAGCGGGTGTTTCGCTTCGTTTCGAGCGTTTCAGCGAGCGTGCTACGCTTGCGCTCGGTTTCTGCAATTGTCGATTCCAGCGACTCGATCGATTCTGCGAGCGACGACAGCGCTTCACGGCGCTCTTTCGCTGCGCGCAGCGTTTCAAGTGCGTTTTCACGGTTCGTTTTCGCCTCCTCGATCGCTGCTTCGACCGTCTCTATCTGTCCGTCTCGCTTGTTTCGTTTCTGTATGAGTGTGTTGCGGACGTCGTGGAGATTTTTCTCTTCGATCGCTTCGATGCGTGCATCGAGACTTGCGAGCGCCCCCCGTTTTTCGTCACGAATCCGACCAACGCCGACGCGGGCATCGCTTGCTCGCTCGCGGTAGTCTTCCAATCGGCCGAGTTGGAGCAGCTCATCGATCATGTCCTGTCGCTGACTCGGACTCGCGTTGATCAGCTTGTTCACTTCGCCCTGTCGGACGTAGGCGCAGTTGACGAACGCCTCGGCGTCCATTCGCAACAGCCCACTGATTGCTTCTCGAACGTCAGTTGCGCCCTCGATTGGGCGCTCAATCACGGCCTCGCTCGGCGCTTGTGGAGTGAGGACACAGCGAGCGGTTCGTGCAGCATCGTCGCTCATCGTGATCTTCCGCTCAATGTGATATGAACTGTTTCCGTGGGTAAACCAGAGCTCGACGGTCGTCGCTTCTGCACCGATCGTGACGATCTCATCGAGCGTGCCATCGAGCGCACGCGAGCCGTACAGGGCGAAAAAGCACGCCTCTAACAGCGAGGATTTTCCGCTTCCGTTCAGGCCGTGGATCACGGTTACGCCGTCGTCGAGACGAACGTCGATCGATTCATAGCATTTGAAATTTTCGAGGGCAATTCGCGAGAACGCGATCGTCACTGAAACTCACCCATCGTTGACTGTGCGTTACCTTCAGTAGGTTCCTCGTTTGGATCGTCTGCACTGCCGACGCGTTGTTCGAGCCAGCGTTCGATTTCATCGGCAACGTTGGCGTCAGCAATATCGCGCTCGCGGATCGTCGCATCAATCTCCTGGGCACCCTCGCTCAGTTCGAGTTCCCCAATCCGTTCGCGCACTGCGTGGTCAATATCGACGAATTCCGTCGCTTGTGGGGCTTCTGTGTCGGTCTCACGCTCGCGCCGGTCGTTGACACGCGCGATGAGTGCCCCTCGGTCGCTGGCAAACGTTTCGATGGCTGCGGGCGCAAGCGGTTCGCCAGCGCCATCGATCGTGACGATGACGACGCTCTCGGTGAGGTCGTATTCACGCAGTCGATCGAACACCCGGTCTTTTCCCTCGTGTTCGGCGAGTTCAATGTCAATAAATTCGAAGTGTCGGGTGTCGAGACTGCGTCGTGAGAGCGAGACGCCCGTCTCTTCGGACAGTGTCACGAGATTGTAGCCACGATCTGTCACCTCGCTGGCGCTCGCGCGTTCGGTTGAGCCACAGTAGGTTACCAGCGTCTCCTCGATTCGTTTCTGTCCTGGTGTGTGGTTATCGCCGACGAGCATCGCGTCGAACGCCACCGTCGATTCCGACAGCAGTCGCTCGGTGTCCCAGTCGCCAAAGTCGAACGGCTCGAACAGGCCGTGTGAGACCAGCACGGCGCGTGCTGCGTCGTGTGGTTCGAATTCGTAGTCGAGCGCCTCACGCTGTGACCGGGGGACGAAATCCAGGCCGTAAAACGCCGTTTCGCCGATCCGGTGTGGCGTTTCGTCGAGCCTGGTGGCGACGCCGAGCGATTCGAACAGATCCAGCCACTGGACGCCGCGTTTGTGGTCGTGATTTCCGACGACAGCGAGAAACGGGATTGCATCCCGATCCAGCCGTCTGAGCTGTTCGAGAACGGCTAGCACATCGTCGAGCCGTGGCTGTCTGTCATCAAACAAATCGCCGGCGTGGACAACCGCATCCACGCCGTCGTCGATCGCGTCGGTGATCACCTGCTCGAACGCCCGGAGAAAATCAGCACGGCGTTCGGGGTGGTGATACTGCTGGTAGCCGACGTGTGTATCGCCGGTGTGGAGCACCCGCGTCATCTGGGGCGCACTACCGCCTCAGCCCCTATAGCCTCTGCGCCCCACGTCAGTTGAATTCGTACGATTCGAACAGTTCGATGGCGAAATGATAGCAGAGCAGAGCAGCTAGCATTCCACCAATGATCAACGCTGCGGGGCCGACTACGCCGGCGGTGACGAGATTGAGTTCATTGATTGCGTTCGCGACGCCCTCGAACCAGCTTGCGCCGCCGTCCCAGCCCAGCAGTCCCGTGATGAGCGCGGGGAGGATCCCGAGTCCGATCGCGAGTCCCGTTCGCGCAATTTCGGGATCGATCACAAACGCGACGAGCAAACTTCCAGGGAGGCCGATCGCTGACGCGTGGAGAACGATTGCGCTCATTCTTGGCGGACGAACCTCCTGGCTGCGCCCGACGGAGATCGCGCTGTAGCGTGGGAACGCCATCCCGATCGCCGGCGCTATTGCCACGGAGATGGCGGTGAGAACGCCCGCAACCGCGATGAGTACGAGCATTGTCGTGATCGAGTAGGGCGAGAGAACGGCTGTGAGCCCGGTCAGAAGCATCCCAACTGGGACGCCGTACAGGATTCCTGGAATGAGCAGTCCGCGAACGAACTTCGTCCCCGAAATCGCAAGCACTGTCACGGAAAGCATCGATCCCTCGTCGCCGAGCGGATTCATGGCGACGATCTCACCGATCAGAATGGCGACCGTCACGGCACACGCTGGCGCGAGGATCTGCTCAAGTGAGCCGGATTGAAATCCAACTTGGACAACTTGAAACCCAATGAACAGCGGAAGAAACAGATACACCAGTCGTTTTGGCTCTCTAATAGAGCGGAGCAACCCCCATTCTGCGACCCGGCGTGTTGGCTGTGAGAAGACTGTTGGAATCGCAATTGGGCCGATCGATGAGCGCGCATCGGGCGCTGGCGTCGTTGGCTGCACGGCAGCGTCGTCCGAATCGTCACTTACCGGCTCGCCGAACCAGTATTCAGTCGTGAGTCGTGTGATTGCTGCCAGTCCGCCCGCCATGATGAGCCCACTGAAAGCGAGCCCACCAACCATTCGACTCGTTGAACCGACGAGCGGCGTGCCAACGACCATCAGATCGACGAGCCAGCCGACTGGAAAAATGGCGATGTCGCTGAAGCCAACCGGCATCCAGCCGGCGCTTCCAAACGTTACTAACAGTGGATAGGCACTGCCAGCGAGCAGTCCCAGTGGAATCCCAATTACCAGTTTGTGTTGGCGCAAAAACGGAGATCTGTGGAGACTGAGTAGCGTTGCGTACCCAAACGCCTGGCCGGTCACGACCAGCGATCCAACGAGAAGAAAGATTGCGACTGGAACGACAACGAGCCCGGCCACGGAGCCGAACACGAGGGCGCTAACGCCGGTCGCCACCAGAATGAGCCCTGTCATGTTGGCGAGTGCGCGGAGCAGCTCTGCGATCACCATACCGACGGCGACGGTTCGCGATGACACCGTCGTTAGCATGAGCGACTCGCTCTCGATGCCATCTCGCTGGCTTACAGTCCGATTGGCGACCATAAACACCATAAATAGCCAGGTAATTGATACGTATCCGGCTGCGCCATCCGGCAACGCGATCGGGTCGATACTACGGAGCTGTCCTGCGAACACGATTGCCAGGATGGCGAAAATCAGCGGAAACAGCGTCGCGGGGCCCGTCTGCAGTAACAGCTGCGCTTTGTTCGCACGCAGAGTTCGCACCGAGCGTCGGAACTCGAACCAGCCGATCTCTGCACTGTGACGCAGCCAGCCCGACTCAGCCATCCATTGCCACCTCGTCCGCGTCGGTCAGTTCTAAGAACACGTCTTCGAGCGATTCGTCACCATCAGTTTCCACACCAGTCAACGCTTCGGGGCTGTCCTCGGCCACCAGCTCGCCCTCGTAGAGAATCCCAACGGTGTCGGCGACCTCTTCGACGACGGGGAGAATGTGCGTGGAGAGAAAGACGGTGGTCCCGTTCGCAGCCAGTTCAAGAATCTCCTCGCGCAGGGTGCGAGCCGCGCGCGGATCTAGCCCCGAGGTTGGTTCGTCCAGAAACACGACCGGCGGTTCGTGCAACACCGCCTGAATGTACGCCACCTTCTGGCGCATCCCCTTCGAGTAGTCCGCAATCCGGGTGTCAGCATCCACAGTGAGATCGAGCACGCCGAGCAGCTCCTCGATCCGGTCTTGGCTCTCGCGCTCTGGGAGATCACGCAGTCCGGCGACGTAGGTCAACTGCTCGCGGCCGGTCGCTTCGTCGTACAGTGGGGGTTCTTCGGGGAGATAGCCAATCTGCTCGCGCAACCCGTCGCGGTCGGTTATTGGCACGCCACCAACGCGACCGGTCCCGCTCGTGGGGGTGAGCAGCCCCGTCAGCATCCGCATGGTTGTTGTCTTTCCCGCGCCGTTCGGGCCGAGAAAGCCGTAAACGACGCCCGACGGAATCGAAAAGGAGAGCTCGTTCACGGCGAGGGTGCTACCGTAGCGTTTGGTCAGGGCAGCGGTTTCGATGGCTGTCATACCAGTCGCTGGAAATTTTGACCGTCCGTTTGATAATTGTTGGTATGTCACTGCGCCGTCCCTTGATTCCACACGATCGTTCACAACAAAGGGGAAACTGTGATCGACGGTCACACCCGACAGCCCTCAGGGTCGAACCAAACGGGTTTTAATGCGGCGTCGATAATGGACCACCAGTAACCATGCAGATGCCACGCCGATTCAGGACTCACTGTCCACACTGTAATCTCCACACCGAACACGAGGTTGAGAAAGTCCGTTCCGGGCGCTCCTCGGGCATGACCGAAGTCCAGGGCCGCCAGCGAAAACGCCAGAAGTCGGGCATTGGTAACTCAGGAAAGTTCTCGAAGGTGCCGGCCGGCAACAAACCAACGAAGAAGACGAATCTGACGTACCGCTGCAGCGAGTGTGGGAAGGCCCACCTCCGTGAAGGATGGCGTGCTGGCCGACTCGAATTCCAGGAGTAAACGATGGCAGGAAAATTCTACCGTGTGACGTGCCCGGACTGTGAGAACGAACAGATCATCTTCGGCAAAGCCGCAAGCGAAGTCGCGTGTGCCGTCTGTGGCCACGTGCTGGCCCGCCCAACCGGTGGGAAGGCCGTCTTCGAGGGCGAAGTGACCGAAACGCTCGAACGAAGCGCAAAAGCCTGAAGCCGGCGCTATTCGCCGTTCACGAGACGAACGTCGAACGCACTTTTCGCATACGGTGGGTTTATTCGGGCTAGCCCACAACCGGTACACATGAAATACACAGGCTGGCCTGAACCCGGCGATCTCGTCGTGGGCCGTATCGATGAGATTGAAGATTTCGGGGTGTTTGTCGATCTCTTAGAGTACACCGACCGACGCGGTCTCGTACACATCAGCGAAGTCACTAGCGGATGGATCAAAAACATCCGCGATCACGTCAGTCCGGGCGAGACCGCGGTCTGTAAGGTGCTCGAAGTGGACAAAGACGCCCAGCAGATCGATCTCTCGCTGAAAGACGTCAACGACCACCAGCAGTCCGAGAAGATCCAGGAGTGGAAAAACGAACAGAAGGCAGATAAGTGGATGACGCTGGCGTTTGGCGAGGACGTTGCCGACGAGCAGTACGGGACGGTTGCCAACGAACTGTTGGGGTCGTTCGGAACGCTGTACGACGGCTTTGAGGAGGCAGCAATCCACGGGACAGAGTCGCTCGAACACACGGAGCTCACTGACGACGAAATCGACGCGATCGTCGATACTGCCCGAGCAAACGTTTCGGTGCCATTCGTTACCGTTACGGGGTATATCCATCTCGAATCACCCAATCCGAACGGTGTAGACGACATCCAGGCGGCGCTCAAATCGGCGACCGGCAACGGCGAGGTAGCAGACGAGATCGATCTCGACGTCACCTACGTCGGTGCTCCCGAATATCGCATCAAGGTGAAGGCACCGTCGTATAAGCTCGCCGAGGACGAACTGACCGAGACGGTCGATCGAGCACGGGAGGCGATCGAATCGCGTGGTGGCACCGCGGAGTTCCACCGAGAACGCCAGACCGAAGCCGACAACAACTGATCGCATGCGATCGGATATTCGGATCTGTTCGAACTGGCAGACGGCACACGATCGGCCGGTGTACACGCTGTCAGAGTCCTGTCCGGAGTGTGGCGAACCGGCCCACAACAGCGCTCCAGCACCGTACGATCCGACCGACCGCTACGGAAAGTACCGACGTGCACTTAAGCGACGAGAACGGCAGTAGGCTGCATGGACGAGTTCGATATTGAGACGGTCGCAGATCCGTCGCTTCGCGATCCAATTCTGATCGAGGGGCTCCCGGGCGTCGGTCACGTCGGGAAGTTGGCGGCCGAGCATCTTCTTGAAGAGTTCGAAACCACGCTGTTGCGACGCCTCTACTCCGAGCATTTTCCACCACAGGTGACGATCGAGGACGGCACGACACAGCTCGCCTGTCTGGAGTTTCATTACGTCGATCTGACGACGGCTGCTACGTCGTCCGAGGACGACGAATCGAGTGATGACGACGTTGCAACCAACGGCTCAACGACGCCGGCCGAGCAGTCCGTTCCAAACGATCTGATCGTGCTAACCGGCGACCACCAGGCGCAGGATCCTCGTGGCCACTATCAGCTCACCAGCGCCATCCTCGATGTGGCCGAATCGTTCGGCGTCGAGCGGGCGTACACGCTGGGTGGCGTGCCGACGGGCGAGCTCATCGAAGAGTACAGCGTTATTGGTGCGGCGAGTTCGGACGCGCTCATTGACGAACTCGACGATGTCGTGGAGTTCCGTGACAACGAACCCGCCGGCGGAATTGTTGGCGTTAGTGGGCTGTTGCTCGGGCTTGGCGAGCGCCGTGGTTTCAACGCGGCCTGTCTGATGGGTGAGACCAGCGGCTATCTCGTTGATCCCAAGAGCGCCCGCGCCGTGCTCGAAGTCCTCGAATCGCTCTGTGCGTTCGAGGTGGGCTACGATGCACTCGAAGAACGCGCCGAAGAGATGGAAGAAGTCGTCTCGAAGATCAGGGAGATGGAGCAGTCGCAGGCACCGACCGAGGACGATCTCCGCTACATCGGATAACGAGCAGTTCAACAGGGCTTAATCCGGGGGCCCAGTAGCCCGAATATGCAGACGACAGCCGCGTTTACGGGCTTTCGCGATCCTTTCTCGGGTGAGGAGTTCGCGCCGACGGTCGAACGCCATCCAGACGGTGGGATCCTCGATCCAGCGTATGCGCTCGACTCCATCGAGCTCTCACAAGACCAGGCGTCCGCGAGCGACGCGTTCGATGTGTTGATGCCCATCCCTGCGAGCGAGCGCGTTCAGTTTGCTGGGGGGCCGACACCGCTGGTTGATTGCCCGCGATTGGCCGACGAACTCGGCGTTGGATCGGTCTACATCAAAGACGAAGGGGCGAATCCCACCGGTTCGATCACGGATCGCGGGATCGCCCTGGCCATTTCGGCTGCCCGCCAGCACGGCGCGACCGACGTTGGACTGGCGAGCACCGGTGCGGGTGGCCAGTCGGCGGCCGCCTTCGGTGCGCGTGCAGGGCTCACCACGCACGCCTACGTGCCCTCCAGGACGCCGTTTCAGCACAAAGCGATGATCAACGTTCATGGGGGTGATATGAACGTCGTTGGTGGCAGATTCGATGACGCGAAGGCGACGTTCGAAACCGAGTCGTCCGAGTTGTACTCCCTGAGTGCGTTCGAGACGCCGTTTCGCCACGAGGGAGCGAAAGGGGTTGCGTTCGAACTATTCCAACAGCTCGACTGGACGGCTCCCGACGTCGTCTGCTATCCGTTTGTTGGGAGCGCGCCGCTGTATGGAATGGCAAAAGGCGCGCGAGAGCTTGCAGCGCTCGGTCTCGTCGATTCCGTTCCGTCGTTGTATGCCGGCCAATCCGAAAGCTGTGCGCCGCTCGTTACGGCGTTTGAGGACGGAGCGACCACGGTTTCACCATGGGACGTTCCCGATACGGTGGCCGGCGCGCTCGAACGGCCGGCACCAGCGGGAAGCGAACTCATCCTGGAGACGCTCAGAGAGCACAACGGCCGCGCAGTGGCCGTCAACGACGATGATATCCTCGAATCGGCGGTAACAATAGCCAGCCACGAGGGAATTGATATCAGTGTTGCTGGCGGTGCGGCGGCGGCGATGGCCTGGGAACTCCGCGAAGCGTTTGGCTCCGATGATAGTATTGTCCTCATCAATCCGGCCTCCGGAGCGCCGGATGCGGATCTCCTTCGGAGCCATCTGATGGGACAGGGCATCTGATCGAAAGACTGAGCGGTGGCGACCACTGAGCGGCGAACCAACCAATGGCTGTGGACAACACACACGGATGGTGGTGGATTGGCGTGCTGGTTCCGATCGTGGAACTCCCACGTCTGCTTGTCGTCGGGCTGTTCGGACTCCAGTCCGCGCTGTTTACGTCTGGACTCATCGCGACAGATGGCCCAGCAGCGATTGCATTGATCTCTGGAACTGTCTTCGCACCACTCGTCTTGCTGGTGGTGGGACTCGTTTTCATCGTCTCGCTGTGGCTCGATACGCGCGCGCTCAGTCGAACGGACGCGCCGTGGACTCCCAATCAGTGGCGATGGACGGGTGCGGGGCTGCTGAGTGTGGTGGCTGCGTTCGTCCTTCCCATTCCCGTGGTGTGGATCGTTTCTCTGGGATATTGCTCCCGTCGCTATCGGCGTATCGGACTGTGACTCCGTTTCAATCCATTTTTCGCAGTTTCGCCCCTAGAGGAACTAATGACGGATCCAGTGACGTTCGTCGCGGGCGTGGTGTTCGGGATCGCACTCGCAGCACCACCCGGCCCGATGAACGCGGTAATCGCCGATGAGAGCGTCACACACGGCTGGCTCTCTGGTGTGCGTGCCGGCCTGGGAGCGATGGTGGCCGACATCTGCTTTTTCGTGGGCGCCCTGTTGGGCGTGGTGGCAATCGTTGAGCGGTTCGCACTCCTCCGAGGCGTGATGGTCGGTGTCGGTGGACTGTTGATGCTGTATTTTGCCTACGACACCGCCAAAGAGTTCCAGGATGGATTCACGGACGAGACGAGCGCCGACAGCGGGCGTGGCTTTCGCCGGGCGTTTGCACTCGCCATCACCAACCCATACCAGATTCTCTTCTGGCTCACCGCCGGCGTTGCCCTGCTCAATCCCGGCACTGTTGACGTGCTTGAACCACTGTCGGCGTCGCTTTCCGGCCTGTTCGTCGTTCATACCGGCACGCCGCTGTTGCTCGTCGGCCTGTTTGCAGGGGTTGCACTCTGGGTCGTTGGCTTTCCGGCAACGCTGATCGCCGCGAAAAATCGCATCGACTCGATGGTACCACTGACAGCAGCCGTGAGCGCGCTCGTCCTCGCCGGCTTTGGCGTCTACTTTCTCACCGACGCCATCGGCATTCTGTTCGGCTAGTTCGCGAGTTCGTCGATCGCCGATTCGGAGTCGTCGTCAAGCACTGCAACCTCTTCGAGAAGCCACTCACGGAACCAGCGCACCCGCTTGAGTCGCTGATGAGCGATCGACTCGGCAGTTTCGCTTTCGATCCGATCCAAGACGTTCTGCCCTCGCTCGACGATCCGATCGATCATTTCGGGCGCATCCGTGTGTCCACGCGCTTCATAGCCCATCCGCAACAGAATGAGCGTCATCCCGTTTGCGCCAACCTTATCGAGAAGGTCGCTCTCGATCAAGCAGCGCGCCTCAAGCCCGAGATCGGACAGCGGCCCCTGATAGGAGTGGGCCTCGATCGCGCTACAGACCTCATCGACGAACGACGCCGGATAGTCGCAGTGACTCCCCAGATACTCCCGGGTGATCCGCGCACCGGCCTCTGCGTGCACATCCTGATCAACTTCTAGCTTTGCGATGTCGTGAAACAGCGATGCAACTCGAACCACGTCCACGTTGGCTCCTTCGCGCTCGGCAATCCGCGTTGCGACAGTGACCACGTTCAGAATGTGGTTATACCGGTACTGCGCCGAGTGCCATGGATACCACCGCATCCGCCCACCATCGTCCTCGCTCTCTACGCTCGCTGCGAGGTAATCATGAACGAATTGTTTCATTTCTTCGAACTCATCGTCGGTGACGGGATCCTCTCGAATTTCAACCCCCACGATACCGCCCCCGTAGACTGCAGATACTCATGTTACACTGCAATAGTGGTGTTACAGTCTTGAGGGTTACGTTGGGTTGACTCTGATCACCTGGGTGGAACGATCACAAAGATCGGGCGGTGACGGTGCGATAGCCGGCCTGAAAGGCGTCGATGCTGTTCGGAGAAGCTTCGCCTCGGCAGTGGGCTTTATTGTGGATGGATGGGTTTAGCATAATATGAACATTCGTACAGCGACCACCGAAGACGCACCGGCAGTTCGTGATATTGCTCGCCGTTCTTTGTCGGCTTCGTACACCTTGAGTCCACAGACGATTGAGGGGGCCGTCACACAGTGGTACGCAGATGACGCCTTCGATGCACTCCTCGACGATGATAATCGGACCGTCCTGGTTGCCGATGACGACGCGTCAATCGTTGGATTTGCTGAGGGCGTTCTCGTTGATAACGACGGCGACGGGGATCTCCTCTGGTTACACGTCGATCCGGACCACCGTGGTCGGTCGATCGGGACGGAGCTGTTCGATGCGATCGACAGTCAACTGAAAGGGATGGGTGCCAGCCGCCTTCGCGGTCGTGTCCTCAGGGACAACCACGGCGGCAATCAGTTCTACGAACGTCACGACATGAAAAAAGCAGTTGATGAGCGCGTTGAGATCGACGGCACGCAGTACGTCGAAAACGTCTACGTGGAGGATGAACCGACGGCCGTCGAGTCGGTTTCCGTCGACAACACCACGGTGTATATCGACCACGATGACGCAGAACGGGGGACTGTCGCGCCGTTTTTCGTCGCCTACAACGACACCGACCGAACCGATCGGTACGGCTATTTCTGTTCGAACTGCGACGGCGTCGAGGTCTCTATGGACGCAATGGGTCGCGCAGAATGCACCGACTGTGGAAACCAGCGAAATCCGACGCGCTGGGACGCTGCGTATCTATAGTCCCGCCCAGATTCGAACTGGGGTCAACGGCTTTCCTCCGCGATCGGTATATCCCAACCACGTCCAAAGGCCGCTATGATTGGCCACTACACCACGGGACTGCAGGGGGACGTTTCGGCCGGCGATACAATAGGGTTTCCTTTCAGTGCGTCCGTGTCAGTCGTTCTGCCCGGTGAAGATACGCAGCAAGCACTCCCACTGCGACCACTGTCATCCCGCCGCCAACGAGCTGGAGCCCCGTTTGATTCCCGAACGCGACTCCGTACAACAGAATCACGAGACCGACTGTGACCCCGACGATCGCTACCACCGGCGATAGGGTGTGTGCATCCATACCGTACCGCTCGCACTCCAGCCACTAAAACCCCTCCAGGCGTTTGGATCACTGAAAAAGCATAAAAACACCGTAATGAGTAAGTCATTGTCTACCGTAGTATAGATATGAATACTCTGGTGTGGGGACTGGTGATCCTCGTGTTGTTCCCGCTCTTGCAGATTCCGGTGTTGCTGTATCTGGCCCGGAATATGGAGCCAGAAGAGCACGAGGAGTCCGACCAGCCGCCGACTCCGGCCACCAGCTACTGGATAAACCCTGGCGATCCCCAACCGTTCGTCGGCACAGACCGCGAGCAATCGCCGTCGGAGACGTCCGTGGTTCGGTGTCCGGACTGTGGCACTGATAATGATCCGCTGTACACGTTCTGTAGAAGCTGTGTGACACGACTCCCGCCGATGGGATGGTGATCACTCAGCGTCGAATTCGAGTGCTTGCCAGGAGAGCCGAGGATTTCGCGCTGCCGTTGCCTGATCGATCCGCTGGACGGCCGTTCGGTTCGGCGCATCCTCGATCGTTGCTTCCGATTCGTTCGCCACGGCGTTGAACGCCTCTGCGAGCTGATCGAGCGATCGTTTCGTTTCGATCTCCGTTGGTTCGGCCATGAGTGCCTCTTCGACGGCTTCTGGCCACTTCGTGGTTGGTGGATGGACACCAAAATCGAGCATCCGCTTTGCAACGTCGGCTGCGTCCGCATCCGCGCTTGCGACGAACTCGTGGTGGAACGGCGCGAACGGAACGTCGTACTCGATCTGACTGGCGAGATAGTTCGCATTCAAGACGGCCTTTGCACTCGCATCAGTGAGTCCTGCATCACCCAGTCTGGCGATGTAAGCGTACGCTTTCACGAGCACGAGCCAGTTGCCGTGATAGCCGTGCACTTTGCCGATTGAGGACTCCGGTGCGAACAGCTCGTAGCCCTCATCCGTTTTTCCAACGCGTGGCTCCGGGAGGAATTCGGCGAGATCGTCCACAACGCCAACTGGTCCAGCACCGGGACCACCACCACCGTGCGGTGTCGCGAACGTCTTGTGGACATTGTAGTGCATCACGTCGAATCCCATATCGCCGGGTCGCACACGGCCGAGCAGGGCGTTAAGATTCGCGCCATCGTAGTAGAGCAGGCCCCCGGCGTCGTGGACGATGTCGGCGATCTCGGTAATATCTCGCTCGAAGAGCCCAAGCGTGTTCGGATTGGTGAGCATCAGCGCCGCGGTGTCGTCACCGACGGCGTTTTCGAGTGCTTCACAGTCAACGCGTCCGTCTGACCCACTCGGAAGGGTGACGACGTCGAAGCCGGCGAGCGCACCGGTGGCAAAGTTCGTTCCGTGCGCGCTGTCGGGCACGACCACTTCTGTTCGGTCGTCGCCATTGGCTTCGTGGTAGGCTTTCGCCACGAGAATGCCGGCAAACTCACCGGCAGCACCGGCCGGCGGCTGGAGCGTCACGGCGTCCATTCCGCCAATGCGACCGAGATACTCCTGCAGCCCGTAGAGCACCCCGAGCGTCCCTTGAATTGATTCGGCAGGCCGGTCGGGGTGGACCTGGCCAGCCGCAAGCGCGGCCACGTCTTCGGTGAACGATGGGTTGTATTTCATCGTACACGATCCCAGCGGGAACGGTCCGTTTTCGATCCCGTAGGTCATCTCCGAGAGCCGCGTGTAATGGCGTGCGAGCTCCGGTTCCGAAACCGATGGGAGCGTTAGCTCATCTCGCGTCAGCTCGTCTGGAAGTCCCGCGTCATCAGCATCGACCGAGACGGTTTTCGATCGCTTTTCTGCCAGCAGCGGTTCGTATCGGTCTTCGTCCGTGATCCAGCGTGCTTGCTCGAATTTCATGCGAGTTCCTCCAGTGTCGCAACGAGTCGGTCGCGCTCGTCGGCATTGGTCTCGGTCGTACACAGTTCCAGCAGGTGCTCATCGATCGCGTGGACGGCGATCCCTTCGGCGAGCAGTTCCTCCTGGACGGTGGCAGCCGACGACTCCGTGCGGACGACGAACTCTCGGAAGTGGTGTCTGTCGTGAACCGGAGCGGTGTAGCCATCGATCGCGTCGATCCGTGCTGCGAGTGTCGAGGCCGACCGAACGCTCTCGCTTGCGAGTTCGAGGAGTCCATCCGGGCCGAGATCGGCAACCGTCATGGCGGTCCTCAGCGCGACCCATGCCTGATTCGTGCAGATGTTACTCGTTGCACGCTCCCGGCGAATATGCTGTTCGCGCGTTTGTAAGGTGAGCGTGAACGCACGCCGTCCGGTCTCGTCTGTGGAGGCGCCGACGAGTCGACCCGGAATCTGTCGGAGATACTCCTCACGACAGGCAAACAGTCCCAATCCCATCCCGTAACTCGCTCCGATTCCGAGCGAGCCGGCCTCGCCGACAACGATGTCGGCACCAACCGCTGCCGGCGATTCCAGCAGCCCGAGCGCAACGATATCCGTTCCGAGACAGAACACGGCACTGTGTTCGTCAGCAATCGAGGACAGCTCCGAGAGCCCCGGATCAATCGTCCCACGAACGGTTGGTGATTCGGCGTACACCATCGCCACATCCGATGCACAGCGCTCAGCCACTGCCGCAGTCGCGGCGACGCCGTCGTCCATCGGATACGTTTCGACCGACAGCTCCGTGCCAGCAACGTAGTTCTCAAGCACGGCCCGTCGGCCAGACGCGAGGAGCTCTGGGACGAGCACAGTCGTTCCAGTGATCCCCCGAAGTCGACTAGAGAGCGTTGCGGCCTCACCGAGTGCGGTGGCGGCGTCGTACATCGAGCAGTTGGCCACCGGCAGGCCGGTGAGCTCGACGAGCATCGACTGATACTCGAACAGCGCCTGCAGAAAGCCCTGGGCGATTTCGGGCTGATACTGCGTGTAACTCGTCAGAAACTCAGACCGGTCGGCAACGTGGTCCACCCACGACGGAACGTAGTGGTCGTAATGTCCACGGCCAAGGAACTCGGTCACTGAGTCGTTCATTTCGAGCTGTGCGGTCGTTTCGGCTAGCACCGCCCGTTCGGATCGTTTTGGGATGTCGAACTCACCGTCGAACAGTACGTCGTCTGGGATGTCGAACAGCTCCGCTTCGGTGTCGGCCCCAATGGCCGCAAGCATCGCCGCCGTTTCGGACGGCGTGTGTGGTGCGAAGGGACTGCCTGTGTCGTTCGTGGTCATGGTGTGCGCAGGTCGCGTCTACAATCCAGTATGGAAGCATTTTGGGGCGGGCCATATCAGGACCGCGGTTTGCCCCATCGTTGTGGGGTTCTACACCTTTGCCACGAGCTATCACGACAATTGTGAACGCATTTTTTCGGACATATTCCCACACCAAACGCTTACAGGACGGTCGTGCGTGAGCTCTGTCACCATGGAGCTCTCCGACGACCTCCGCGATGCGCTCGAATCACATCCCAACGTTATCGGCACCTGTCTTGGCACCCGCAGGGTTGGCGGCCAGCCGACCGACGAGCCCACAGTCATCGTTCTTGTCTCAAAAAAGCGCCCGGTGTCCCAGCTTGCTGCCAGCGAGCAGATCCCAGCCACCGTCGACATAGATGGTGAATCGATTCCAACTGACGTTCAAGAGATCGGTGAACCCAGAATTCACGCCGGTGCTGTGCGTCAGGCACCGCCCAGCGAGCGTGATCGAACAACCAGGTGGCGACCTGCACCGGCGGGCGTTTCGATCGGGCACGCGGACGTGACTGCGGGGACGCTCGGAACGCCAGTGTTGCACTCCGAAACCGGCGACCCGGTCGTGTTGACCAATGCGCACGTGGCTGCACCGATCGATGGCTCTCACGAGGGTGATCCGATCTACCAGCCCGGACCGATGGATGGTGGCACGGATGACGACGCCGTAGGATCGCTCGAAAGCGCGGTGACGATCGATTCGGCGGAGCCGAACACAACCGATAGCGCGCTGGTCTCTGTTGCGCCTGATTCGATCGACCAGCGGATTCTGGGGGTTGGCCAGCTCGTCGGCTTCGAGGAGGAGCCGCCTGCCGATGCAACGTTTCACAAAAGCGGCCGCACGACGGGCGTGACCAGCGGAACGAGACGGGGACACGACGCGCGTGTGCGCGTTGGTGGCTACTACGATTCGCCAGTGACGTTTGAGGGCGTGACGATCTTCGATCCGATGAGTACGGGCGGCGACAGCGGGAGCTTGATCGGTATCCAACGATCAGACGGCTTTTACGGAACGGATCTATTGTTTGCGGGCAGCGATCGCGTCACGCTTGCAGTTCCGATCGCTGCGGTGAGAGCTGCACACGGATCGCTCACGGTTGCGCCCCCAGACGACACGACAGCTGCGTTCAGCGATCGCGTCGGCCAGCGGCTTCGGGCGGCGTACGGCGCGGTGAACGTCTCACCGGCCGATGGTGAGCTGTCGTACGTCGTTTCGACGCCGTTTGTTCGGCTCGACGTTGCGGTGGCGACGGACAGGGCGTCGTTCGACGCGGCCGTCACCACGGCACTCACAGCACGCGATCGCCCCGACGCCGTACCGGTGGTTGCCCATCCCGACGGAGCGCTCGAAGACGCCACCATCGAGTCGATCAGCAAGCACGTCTGTCTCGTTTCACTTTGAGTTGGTCGTGTGTCCGGCGATCAGCACTGGGCGCTCGGTGTTCAAGATCACGGCTTCAGAGCCGCTGCGCAGTTGGTTCTTCCCGGCAGGAGATCGTCGCCGACCCCCAATGCAGATACAATCCGCGTCGATGTCGTCCGCAACGGCCAGTACGGCGTTCAGCGGCGTCGCCGTCGATCGACGCAGCGTCACGTCGATGCCGTGGTCGGTGAGGGTCTCGTAGGCCTCGTTCACTGCCGGCACCGAGCGCAGCTCACGCTCCTCGTCGCTAACGTGCACGATCGTCACGGCGACAGTCTCGGCGGCGGCAGGCAACTCGGCGATCGCACTGACTTTTGGGGCAGTCTGTGGATCCTCCGGCGCAATTCCGGTCACGATCTGGTACATACCAACCGTTCGTCAGCCAGGCCCAATAATCGATCGAAGCAACTACTCGACGTACCGATTCGAGACGCCGATCAACACGACGAGAACGACGCCGAGCATCGTCCCGACCGTGATCGCCCCGAACAGTGCCATTCCAAGCGCCGTTGGTGGCAGTTGAATGAGAAAGAACAGCTCGGGGTCGGTTCCTTCGATGCCGAGGCTCCCGATGATCGCGCCCGCAACGCCCGCAACCGCCACGATCGCAAGATAGAGGCCTGTAACGAATCGCTGGCCATTGTAGCTCTGCTGGGAGTTCACGCGAGTGATTGGCCCGGCAGGACATTGAGCTTTTTGTCCTCGGACTGCTATGGCGGCTATGGAAGAGAAAGATCTCCTGCTGGTCGTGTTCTCCGGAATTGCCCTGCTGATGGGGCTCTCCGCGTTCGCGCTTGTTGCAAACATGGTGTGAGAGAATGTCACCGTTTTTGCGACGGCCATCCCCAGCCACGCCATGGTCGTCGAAACACGGGCGCTGCATGGTGGAGACGCTCCCGAACTGTGTGCGTTGGACGCGACGTATGGCTGGTGGGGGGATTGAACGCCAGCGCAGGTAGAACGAACACTCGAACAGACGGATCTGGCGATTGGCCTCATAGACGACGGCGAATGCATCGCGGCTGCTCGCGCTCTCTCCGATATCACCTTCTATGCCACCATTTTCGATGTGAACGTCCATCCTGATCGTCGCGGCGAGGTGCTGGGAGAACAACTGCTAACAGAGATTCTTGCTCGGCTGGCTTCGAGCGAGCAGACGAGCGGGTTGGCGTCCCTGAAGGTGGCCAGGAGAAGTTACTGCCGATGTACTACGAATATGAGAACTGAAAGTATGCGCTCGAACGCGAGCTAGTCGTCTGACTGGTCGTCGCTGCCGCCGTCAGTGAGGGCGGTTTCGAGCCGGTCTGCGTGCCACTCGAACTCGCGGGACTCCATGCCGTACTCGCGAAGGTCCCACGGATCGGGGCCGGCTGCTGGGCCCTCATACCACGAGACGACGAAGTTGTACAGCCAGATGATCGTCCCAATCGCCATGATGAACGCACCCACGGAGGCGATGATGTGGAGATTCTGGATGAGCACGGAGAACGGCGCACCCTGATCGCCGTACGTTGCATAGCGGCGCGGCATGCCGTCGTAGCCGAGCAACAACATCGCGAAGAACGTGATGTTCGAGCCGATCATCCACGTCCAGAAATGCCAGCGCGCGAGCGTCTTCTGATACATCCGACCGGAGACGATCGGATACCAGTAGTACATGGCCGCAAAGCCGGCGAACGCGATCGCACCCATCACGATGTAGTGGAAGTGTCCAACCACGTAGTACGTGTCGTGAAGGAGCTGATCGACCGGAATGGATGACAGAAACACGCCGGTGACGCCGCCAATGATGAAGTTCGAAACGAAGCCAACACAGAACAGCATCGGCGCTGTCAGCCGAATGTCGCCGTTCCACATGGTTGTGATCCAGTTGAACGTCTTGACCGCACTCGGGATGGCGATCGCAAGCGAGACTGCCATGAACGAGAGTCGAATCCGCGGGTCAATGCCCGTGGTGAACATGTGATGCGCCCAGACACCGAACGAGAGCACACCAATTGCGAGCGTGGAGTAGACGACGAACTTGAATCCGAACAGCTTCCGGCCGGAGAACTTCGGAATGATGAGGCTGATCACACCCATCGGTGGCAACACCAGGATGTACACCTCGGGATGACCGAAGAACCAGAACAGATGCTGCCAGAGAATCGGTGAACCGCCCTCAACGGTGAAAAACGTCGTGGCGAAGTTGCGATCGAGCAACAGCATGAGGATCGCAGAGCCGAGCAGTGGGAACGCAAAGAGGATCAGCGCAGACTGGGTGAGGATCGTCCACGAGAAGATGTCGAGGTTCGCCCAGTTAACCTCCTCATTGCGCTCTGAGAAGATCGTTACCAGGAAGTTGATTGCACCGAGCGTTGCCGAAACGCCCGAGAGATGCAATCCAAGCAAGAACAGATCCACGCCGGGATTCGTCTGCATGATCGAAAGCGGCGCGTACATCGTCCATGAGGTCTGTGCGGATTCGATTGCCCCGCCCGTCATCGGGTCGAGGAAGAACCCAGCCCAGATCAACAGCGCTGCCGGCGGGAGCAACCAGAACGCAATGGCGTTGATCCGCGGAAACGCCATGTCGTCAGCACCGATGAGCAACGGAATGAAGTAGTTCGAGAGGGAGGCAATCACTGGTGTTCCGAACAGGAACAGCATAGTGATGCCGTGACTGGTCATCAGCCCGTTGTAGAACGCCTCGCCGCCAAGCCCTTCGAGCACGTCCATTGCGGGCGTCATCAGCTCCGTCCGAATCAGCAGGACGGCGAGCCCACCCCAGGCAAACGAAATGACGGCGAAGATGCCGTATAAGATCCCGATATCCTTGTGATCGACCGTCGTTAACCAGCGTGTGAGCCCAAGCGGCTTTTCCCGCGTGATGTAGCCCGACTCACCGCCGGCGACGCCCCCACCGCTGGTCAGTGGCGTGTACGTTCGCCAGTCTTCCAAGCGAGATAGGGCCATCGCCACCGCAGCGAGAAAGACTCCCATCAAAACGGTCAGCGCGAGCTGTGCTGATAGGTCCATATACGACCCATCAGCACCGGTGGATTAGAAAGGTTATGTTCTACGGCGACGATTTTTGCACCAAAAATTCGGGGAGAACCCGGCCGTCACTCCGATTCGAGCAACTGCTCGTCACGGGAGATCGCCTTGCCAGATATGTACGTCAGCACTGCCAGCGAAACGAATGGAATCACCAGGAGTGCCATCTGTACTGACGTTGCGAGTGGGTCAAAGCCGAACCCTGGCAACAGCAGGAATACGGCGATGAAAAACGCGATGATACCGAGCGGGATGATGTTCACCGTCAGATCGAGCAGTGTCTCTCGATCGAAGACGCTGGATTCCATACCCACGAAATCGTCCGGACGGCTAAATAGCGCTTCGATTCGCCCCGTTGGGTGTGGTTACCGGGGTGTGGTGGCGAGCTGGGGTCCCACAAGCGCGAGCACGATGCCGGCGATGCCGGCGACGATGATCGAGATTCCGCGCACGACGACACCGTTGGGTGGTTGCGCGAACCCCTTCGCGAAGACACCAATGACTGCCGCAGGTGCGAGGGCGCTCGCCTGTGTGACAGCAATGAGAACGCCAACCCCAACGAGCAGCCCACCGAGTCCGGCGAGCAACCGCCACGGACGGTCCGTATAGCCTGCCTCGCTGACGGCCGCCGCAATCGCACCGATGAACAGCACCAGCCCACCGACGGAAATCGGGATGACTCCGAACAACACGCCCAGCTCGGAGATGACGAGCCCGAGCGCCACGAAGAGGGGCCACGAGCTAGAGCGACGATACTGGTCGTCCAATCCCGGCTGTGCATCCATGGCTGGAGCTAGAATACACACAGTAAAAGGAACGTCGAAATGGGTGTGACCGACTACCTGGATGGATCAGGCGAACGTCTGGCTGACGGAATCGTCGTCTTCAGTGTCGCTGATCTTCTCCCAGGCGGCCTCGAAATCCTCGCGTGTGACGGTTTCGCGGTCGTCACGGATCGCAAACATTCCTGCTTCTGTACAGATGGCGTTGATGTCGGCACCGCTTGCCGACCCGGTGAGCTCGGCCAGCGCTTCGAATTCCACATCGTCGGCAACGTTCATCGAACGGGTGTGGATCTTGAAGATCATCTCGCGGCCCGTCTCGTCAGGTTTTGGCACCTCGATGAGCCGATCAAACCGCCCCGGCCGGAGGATCGCCCGATCAAGCATGTCAAACCGGTTGGTGGCGGCGATGATCGAAATCTGGCCACGCTCATCGAAGCCGTCCATCTCGGCGAGCAACTGCATCATCGTCCGCTGGACCTCGGCGTCGCCGGAGGTTTTGGATTCGGTCCGCTTTGCGGCGATGGCGTCGATCTCGTCGATGAACAGCACCGCTGGTTCGTGCTGGCGTGCGAGCTCAAAGAGATCGCGAACGAGCTTTGCACCCTCGCCGATGAATTTATGAACCAGCTCGGAGCCAGCCATCTTGATGAACGTTGCATCAGTCTGGTTGGCGACGGCCTTGGCGAGCATCGTCTTGCCCGTGCCAGGTGGGCCGTGGAGCAACACGCCCGATGGTGGCTCGATGCCGACCTCATCGAACCGTTCGGGGCTGGTAATCGGCAGCTCGACGGTCTCTCTGACCTCCTCGATCTGGTCGTCGATCCCGCCAATGTCTTCGTAGCCAACGTTAGGCTGGTGGTCAACTTGCATCACCCGCGCACGCACGTCAGTCTCGGCGTCGAGAATGCGCACAATAGAGAGCGAGTTGTTCACGGCAACACGGTCGTCTGGCCCCAGCGCCTCGCGCAGCTCCTGGGTGACTTCAGTCAGCGCCTCCTGGTTGTTCCCGTGTTGTTTGATCACCACGCCGTCCTCGGTGATCTCCTGCACCGTTGCAATGAACAACGGTGACTGTTTGAGCTTCTTGTTCTCGTGGGTCAGTCGCTCTAGCTTCTGTTGGTATTTGTTGTTCTCCGCGTTCGCATCGAGGAGCTGGTCCCGCATCTCCTCGTTTTGTCCCTCCAGGGTCTCAAGCCGTTCCTGGAGCGACTCGATTTTTTCCTGTTGTGACGCGTCGGGTTCGTACGGCCATTCGACGTCGTCAACGATGTCGGTCATCTACTCGAACTGTAGCAGTCGTTCTCTTAAGAGGCTTCGGGTCAACTGAGGGTAGAAGCAGTCTCCCTCTGGTATTCGGCCAGCTCACGACCGTTTCACTACCGATTGCACTGGTGCAATAATCTATAGTAATATTGAAATAGAAAATATTACATCACTGCATCAATGAGACGTGGTATGAGCACAGCAGATCACAGCGACGAATCGATTGGCCACCAACAACTCGAAGACTGTCCGCCAAGCGCGAAGCTGGTGGCGAAGGTGCTGGAGTACGATGGCCCACTGACCCAGCAGGAACTCTCCGAAGAGACGCTGTTGCCGACCCGGACGGTCAGATACGCCGTCTCCCAGCTCGATGATATTGGCGTCGTCCAGTCGCGATTTTCGTTTACGGACGCGAGAAAGCGCGTGTATCGCCTCACGGATGCGCACGAACGAGTGTGAGCCGCTGTCGAAGGCTTTAATCCGGTGCTGGTGCGAGCAGTAGACATGAAGAATCTCATCATCGACGGCGATCCAGGCATTCGAAAAGATGCCGTGATCGAGCACGATGGCGACGAACTGGTCTGCTTTTCGATCAAGCGCCAGGGCGACTGGCACGGTCCCGAGCGCGTGCAGCTATGGTGTACTGTTGGTGACGAATCCGAGCGCGAATCGTTCGAACGGCGTCAGTACATGCCGATGTACCTCGATACGGACCACACGACTGCGGAAACGATCTCGGTCGTTCAGTAATCTGAGACCGAGTACCAGTGGCGTTATTGCGAACCGCTCGCAGTATTAATCTGATTATTGTCAAGTAATTTCGTTCGACGACACAGTACCGTGGGGGGAGTGGCGACTACTGTCCACTGGCTACCTGGATCGTCAGCTTTGGGCACACAGTCACTGGATTTCCGGACAGTTACTTTCCGTATAAATCTCCATAGCGGGGCTCGCAACGGTCTGCAACGGCGCAACTGAACGGAACGATTTCACGCTTTTATTAGGTATCCCCTGGGTACTGGTAGTATGGAAGTCAAGACAGTCGAAGAGACGTCGCTATCTCTCCGTCGGATATCGACGTATGCGCTCATTACAGGGGTTCTGGTGACAGGTGTTCTGTTACCGATCCCGTACGTGGAGGGGTACGGTAGCCTCCTCAACACGATCTTGCTGCTGGGGTTAGTCGGTCTCGTTGGCCGAACCGTCGTTTCCGCGGTGATTGCGTTCTCGCGTTCCGATCCGCCATCGATTCCCGATGACGAATCGCTTCCGTCGGTCTCTGTCGTCATTCCTGCGTACAACGAAGAGCCAGTGCTCGGCGAGACGATTGAAGCCTGCAAACGGGTTGATTATCCCGAGGAGAAACTTGAGGTCGTCCTCTGTTATGAGGCGAGCTCGACCGACCGCACGGCAGCGATCGCCAAGGCGGCCGCAAACGAAGATTCACGGTTCAAAGCGGTCGTTCGCGACGAACCCGGCGGTGGAAAAGCCAAAGCAACGAACTACGCCCTGCAGTACGCGACGGGCGATATCATCGCTAGCATCGACGCCGACCACAAGTTCAAACCGAACGCGATTCGGCGTGCGGTTGCCTGGTTCCTCGAAGATGAGGACACCTGGTGTGTGAAAGGCCGCTGCTACGGTGACAATCCGACCGACTCGGTGCTTGCACTGCACGCAACCGTCGAACGGCACATCGCAGAGAAGGCAGATCTGTTCGCACGCGAGGTCGTTGATGGGTTCACGATCTTCGGCGGCGGACAGGCGTTTTTCCGTGCCGAAGTGTTCGAAGAGCTCGGCGAGTTCGACGAAGAGATTCTCGTCGAGGATATCGACATGTCCTCGAAGATCCACCAGATCGGCAAGGAGCTCAAAATGGATCCACACGTCATCACCTACGAGGAGAATCCAGCAACCCTCGACGCCTGGTGGAATCAGCGCAAGCGCTGGGCACGCGGCTGGATGCAAGTCGCAGTCAGATATCTCCCGCTGTTGCCCCATGAAGCCGCCGTTTCGACACGAAAGAAGATCGATGCGATCTACACGTTCGTCTACGCGATCGTGCCGGTGTTGTTCGTCCTTGTGTTCCCAATGCCGCTGTTCCAGGGGCTCCAGGGTGTCACGACGGCGTCGTTCATCCCGGGTGGCTGGGCAATCTGGAGTGCAATCTCCGTTGCGCCCGTTGTCGTCTCATATCTCGTCTTCATGCAGGATTGGCTCGACGGGGAGACACACCACTGGCGAGAATATTTCGCGGCGTTCACGCTCTGGTTCTATCTTATCTTCCAGACGGTCGTGTTCATCGCGGCATTCATTGATGAGTTCATTCTCGACAGAGAGAGTATCTATGTCACGACATCGCGTTCGGGACAGAGCCAACCACGGTAATTCCGTCAGCGTATATCCTGGAATGACGGTCCAATTTGACGAGTGAGGAGAAATCAATATGGCAACGAGAGATCTGATTGATGAGAACTGGCGATTTTCACGACCGACCAGCGATCAGCTCTGGCTGATTGTAGCGCTTTGCGTTGGTACTGCGGTGTATCTTTCCTATCTATCAACGCACAGCCATCCAGCGTATGAGGGGGGTCTCTATCTCCAGATCGCAGAGGAAATCCGAACGGGGGGCTATGCACTCCCAGAGCGAATTCCGTACTATCTCGACGGCGGCATTCCGTTTGCCTATCCGCCGCTGGTGTTTTACTGCATCGCCGCTGTGGTGGATCTGACGGGTGTTGATCCGGTGTGGCTTGAGCTGTATGTGCCGGGCGTCGTGAGCGTCTGTTATCTCATCCCGTACTACTACGTCGCCAAGGAACTGCTCGGACGATCGAAGCTTGCGGGTATTGCGACGATATTCTTTGCCGTTACGCCACAGGTGCTGCGGTGGCACATTTCTGCGGGTGGCATTGTGCGGTCGGTTGCGGTGTTGTTCACAATGGTGGGGCTGTACGCGGGTATCAAACTCTTTCGCGAGATGGATCGACGGTGGGTCCTCCCGGCAGCCCTGCTGTTTACGCTGACGCTGCTCTCCCATCCCGTCTACACGGTCTTTTTCGCGGGGAGCTATCTGCTGTTGTATGCCTACTATGATCGGTCAGTTCGCGGATTGCTCGTGGGTGCGCTCATTCCACTGACGGCGCTCATCGGTGCGTCTCCGTGGCTGCTACAGATCGCACAGACGCACGGGCTCGAAATCTTCATGACCGCGAGTGGAACACACACTGGGCTGTTTGGTGGCTTCGAACGGCTCCGATCGAAGCTCATCTATCCACTCTGGGGATCGACCATCATCGTTCCGTTTTTCGTGACGGCGTTTGCTGGAGGCATCTACGCGATCGGTAAACGGCGCTACTTCCTGCCGCTGTGGATGGTGCTTTCGGCGTACGTCATCGGAAAACAGCGGTTTACCTTCGTCGCCGGGTCAATGCTGGCGGCGATCATCATCGTTGAGGTGATCGCACCGTCGATCGCAGAGATTGATCTGGAGCTGCCGATTCCGGTGTTGACCTCTCCACAGCGGCTGTTCTCGGCCGTGTTTGCGTTCTGTGTCGTTGCCGGTGCGATCAGCACTGGCGTTGCCTTTGCCGGCAGCGAGTTGAACACGAACTACCATGATAGCGCCACACAGCCCCAGACTGTCGACGAACAGGATCTTGTGGCATCAAAGTGGATTGCGAACAACACCGAGCGCAACGAAACGTTCGTTGTGATGAGTGATGCCGCCGAGTGGATACCGTACTACGCAGAGCGGACGGTTGTGCTCAGTCCGTGGGGTGCAGAATGGACGACGACGGGCGGCTACTACACTGAATACGAACTGTTTCGCGATCTCGCGAGCTGTCGTGATCTCGACTGTGTGACCGTCCTACTCAACACCGCGGACCGCCACCCCGACTATCTCTACGTCTCGCGGGAAGCCTACACCGTCCACGGCAACGAACACAGCGGTCGAACACAGCTGGTGGGAGAGCTGCGCACGGCCGACACCTACGAGCAGGTGTACACCAATCCAGGGGTGGCGATCTTCAAACGAACTGATCAGGAGTCAACTTCGTAGATCGTCACGTTTCCGAACTCGTGGACGGTGAGCCCGTCACCCTCGCCAACGCTGATTGTGTCATAGCGCGCGCGTTCGTTTGGCCCAACGTAGATGTAGCTGATATCGTACCGGTGGATGATTTGCCGTGCTGTCGATTGATTGCCGGTGTAGAGGCTGTCAACGTCGCTAACGCGTCGTTCGTACACTGAGCGGTTTCGGTAGCCGATTTCGTGTGCCCAGCCGGCGACGGTCGGCAGTCCTGAGAGCGTCGCCTCGGCGTTGACCCATCGGTAGATGTGGGTTCCAGGGGCGCTGGCGATCGTTGGCTGTCCGGATCGGTTGTCGAGCCACCGGATTGCGGGGGCTTCCTTCGGGTGTTGGTCGAGAATAACGCTGGCGTCCAGTGTTGGCTCTTCGAGCGTTCCACCGATTTTCGGCGACGTGACGTGATTTGTCGTCGCGAGCACGGGATAGATCGCCGTCGAGACGACGAGCAGAGCGACGAGCAGCCGCCCAGCTGTCCGCCAGCCGGTCCGGTTTGACTCCCAGAGCCACGCGGTTGCAACCCCGCCGGCGATGGCCCAGAGCACCCAGATCTGCATGTACGCCTTGAACACGGTGTTGAACCGGTGGATTCCGGCCTGTTCTTTCACGTAGAACAGCTCGACGAGCAGCACGATGGCCGCTCCAGCGAGGATGAGTACTCCAGTGAATCCCGCTGTGATGCTGTCATCCTCGTTGGCCGTCCGAAGCTGGTGCCAGACGAGCAGTGCGATCGGTGCGGTAAGCACGAGCGCTGGCAGGATGTCCGTGAGTGCGACGGCAACGATCGTTCCCGCAAAGAGTCCGACTGCGATCGGCTGGCGCTCGAACAGTGTTCTGAGCGCGTTGATCCGGAGTGTGATCCCAGCAAACAACAGCAAGAAAACGCCGAGAACGACGAATAGTGGGCCGTACGGCGTCGGCACCGAAACGATGGCCAGCTGTCGACCGCTCACCGCGGTTGACCAGAACGGCGCCACGCTGATGAGGCCCACAGCCGCCGGAATGGTGAGCGTGCCGAGCGCACCGATCGCGGCGACCAGCTCGGTTGCAATCCATCTGATCGGTGGCCGGTTCCCACCAGCACGGACGAGGCGGTCTCGAAGCCGTTGCTGGAGGGATTCCCCCACCAGAGGGGTGCTAAACGTCACCGTGAGAAAGACCAGTCCCAGACTCGTGGGAAATGACCAGGTGTTCGTGAGCGCGATCCAGCCGCTGGCGAGCCCGGTCGTCACCAGTATTGCCATCCGTCGACGGTTTTCTTCCTGGTCGGCCTGGTAGTAGCCATAGCAGAGTGTGGCCACGAGCACGAGAAAGAGCGGTGAGATCATATGTGCGTGCAGGTCGCCATTGAGAAACGAAAAGAACGGAAACTCAGTGGGAATCCGCACCGATTCTGGATCAGTCGAAACCGTCCGAATGACGCGGCTGGCGTTCCAGTACGAAAACGACTCGGGCGATTGGGCAAGCCCCTCGATCGGAACGGAGAGTGTCCGTGCGAGCGCGGTTGCGATCGAATCGGGGACCAGCCAGAGCACCGTCCGCACGGCTGGCTGGAGGTTGCTCGCTGCACCTACGAGTAGCGCTCCTGCAATCCCCGCCCGCTGTCCGCTTCGGTCTGCACGCTTTGCAAGCAGCCGCGCCAGTCCGTAGACACCCATCACGAGCGCGCCATACCAGGCTGCGAGCGACAGGTTGTATCCAAACCGGGGGTCGGTTCCGGTCAGGAGGGTGATGATCGCGCTCAACAGATGCCCACCGTAGTAGTAGCGAACGGTCTCACCGGCGAACCAGACGTCCTGGGGTGGCAACTGCGTCGCTCGGGTTACTGAGCGCAAGAGGCTGTAATCCAGAAACTTTTCCCCACCGCTTGGATGGATTGCTGGATCGACAGCCCGTATCAACACCATCACGAGAAACGCGACCGTGAACACTATGAGCGGGCCAGCGAGTGACCGCGCAGTGGGGAGGCGATCGACGCGTCGATACGCAGCCACTGAACAGAGTGCGAGCACGACGAGTCCGCCCGCGATCGCCACCGGTCCGAACACGAACTGGCCGATCCAGTAGCTGCTCACGCCGACCAGGAGCAATGAAAGCGCGAGCCCAGCAGGCGCTCCAACGGTCGCCTGTCTGGGGTGCAACATCACCGCAAGCGGAATTCCGGCAAGATAAAGGCCGAAGAAGACAAACAGCCACTGCACAACCAACTGATACTCCATGCGGGGCGATATTGAACAGGAACTATAATTCTTGTGTGATACGAGTGGATTTCATCAGACGGTTGCCGGCTGGTGGTGACGATTGCGCGATTGTCATCCAGCCACTTGTGAGTGAGTGACGGACGGCGACAGAATCATAACCCTTACTACGGGGAGTGAACTACGAGATAGTAGCGGGATGGGATAGCCAGGAGATTCCGCCGGGCTCATAACCCGGAGATCGGTAGTTCAAATCTACCTCCCGCTATGTTTTCCGGTCCGTTGGGTTCGTTGAAATAACGAGGCTTTTGATTCCCGAGCGGATGGTCCTGAGTATGCGGGAGGTGCTTGCACAGTGGCGACCAGTTGTTGACAGTGAGATTGAGCGAATACTACCACGAACGATCGACGACGCGTATCTAACCGAGTTTTTCGGCACGCCACGGTACGAATACGATACGGCTGGCGTCCAGCAGGCGCTTTCAGATCCGGTGTGGAATCTCCTCGACCGAGGCGGCAAGCGCTGGCGAGCAATCGTTTGTTTACTCCTGATCGAAGGCTTTGGCGAGGATCCTGAGTCGTATCTTCCCTACGCGTGTATTCCAGAGGTCCTCCACAACGGGACGATCATCGTCGACGACGTGGAAGACGGAGCCACAATGCGGCGGGGTGAACCGGCGCTGCATCGCGTTGTCGGCATTGATACGGCGCTCAACGCTGGCAACGCACTGTACTTTCTGCCGCTGAAGATCATCACCAACAATCCAGCCGGGCTTTCTCCAGAGCGCCGACTGCGTGCCTACGAGATGCTGATGGCCGAGCTGAATCGCACACATATTGGCCAGGGGATGGATATCCAGTGGCACAACACCGAGTCGATCGATAGCACAGAAGCACAGTATCTCGAAATGTGTGCGTGTAAAACCGGCTGTCTCGGGCGAATCCTTGCGAAATTGGCGGCGATCGTCTCTGGGGAGGATGAATCGACGTGTGAGACGGCGGCCGAATTCGCCGAACTGATGAGCATTTCCTTCCAGATCGCAGATGACATCCTTGACATTGAGACAAGTCTGGAAAACGGCGGCGCGTTCGGCAAGGAGGCCGGCAACGACATTCTAGAGGGGAAAAAGACGCTGATGGTGATTCACGCGGCCAGAACCGGCGATCCAGAGGCCGTTGCGCGCATGGAACGAATTCTCTGGGATGAAACGAACGATCCAGAGGCAATCGAGTTCGTCGTCAACCTGCTCCAGGAAACGGATAGCATCGACTACGCCAGAGAATTCGCAGAGTCGCTCGCAGAACAGTCGCGAGAGGGGCTCGCAGCACTGGATCTCGACCCAGAGATCGAATCACAGCTCGCGGAATTCACTCGCTATGTGCTCGACCGAACAGCGTAACTGTCGAACTGCGTAGCCATCTCCAGAACGCATTGCTCATGTGAACCGCCCACCGAGCCTACTGCATGTCGGATTTTCCATCGTCAGTGTCGTTTGACACGGAGCTGTTGACTGAACTGACCGAAGCGAGTGGCGTGCCCGGCTATGAGGATCCGGTGCGCGAGATTGTTCGCAGAGAGCTTGAGCGCTCGACGGATGCGGTCGAATCGGATGCCATGGGAAACCTGATCGGAACGATCGAGGGTGACAGCGAGTACAGCGTTCTCGTGGCGACGCATATGGACGAGATCGGCTTTATGGTCCGCCATATCGACGATGATGGCTTTCTTGCGGTCGATCCGCTGGGTGGCTGGGATCCGCGCGTCCTCCGCGCACAACGCGTGCGCGTCCACACCGACGACGGCGCGCTGGCAGGAATCATCGGCTCGGTGCCGCCACACACTGAAGACGACCCGGAGGGAACACAGGAGGTTTCCGACGTCCGGATCGATCTCGGACTCGACAGCGAGACGGTCGAATCGCGCGTGGCTATTGGTGACCTGGTAACGATGGAGCAGACGACGCGTGCAGTCGGCGAGCTCGTCACCGGCAAGTCGATCGACAATCGCGTCAGCGTTGCTGCAATGCTCGAAGCCGCTCGCCAGCTCACGGAGCCGTCCGTGACGATCCATTTCGTGGCGACGACACAGGAAGAAGTTGGGCTCCGTGGGGCGAGCACGATCGGCGTCGATCTCGATCCGGATCTGGCGATCGCGCTCGACACGACGGTTGCAAATGACATTCCGGGTCACGAGGCTGCCGATCACGTCACCGAACTGGGTGCGGGAACGGCGATCAAACTGAAAGACTCAGGGGTGATCACCAACCAGAAGGTCAATCGCCGACTCAGATCGGTAGCCGAAACGGAAAATATCGAGTTCCAGCACGAGATCCTTCCGGCGGGACGCACCGATACCGCTCGTCTCCAGCGCGCGAACGGCGCCACGCCAGCCGGAGCGATCAGCGTTCCGACTCGCTATCTCCACACCGTCACCGAAAGCGCACATTTCGACGATATCGAGCGGACGATTGCATTATTGGGGGCGTTTCTCGAGACTGAGACGGGCGAGTTCGACTACACACTGTAGTTCTGGACAGGAAATCAAAGTATTCACTACAGCGGATTCCGTAGCCCGCCATATGAGTACGGACGAGCGGATGGATCGCCGGGATTTCCTTCGCAAAACTGGATTCTTTGGGGCTATCGGTGTGAGTGTAACAACCGGCTCGGCAGCCGCACAGGAGACTGACAGTACGGACACCGGCACCGAATCCGAGGGCACTGACTCCAGCGGGACGGAATCGGGCGGTACGGAGTCTGCAGGCACGGAATCGGGTACTGAGTCCGCTGGAAACGGCACCGACGAGTCATCATCGGGTGGTGGCGCGACCGGGCCGATCGATTTCGGTGGCTTTCTCGACAGCGCAAACGGCTACTCCGGGTCGGCTACCGACAAAACTGGGACCAAGGAAGTGAAAATCGAAGTGGGAACTGGCTCAGAGGAGATGGGATTCAGTCCCGCGGCTGTTCACATTGATCCTGGAACGAAAGTTATCTGGGAATGGGTTGGATCAAAAGCCCACAACGTCGTCTCGAACGATGACGCCTTCGACAGTGGAAGTGCTGAAGCTGGCTCTGGGGTCACCTTCGAACATACGTTCGAGGAGGCAGGAATCTACAACTACCACTGCGTCCCACACGAGGGAAGCGGCATGATCGCCTCCGTTGCGGTCGGTGAGGTTCCCAGAAAAGAGCCCACGACGCCACAGCCCCCGGCGGTCACAAAGGGGACGAAAAATCTCGGTGTCGCCACCTTTGCCACAATGGCCTCGACGCTCGGGCTTGCGTACTTCTTCTTGCGCTACGGCGGCGATTACGAGCAGTAGCGCGGTTTACGAGCGGGTTTCGATATCGACAGTCACCGGCCGTTGTTCTCCCTCCAGATCGGCAACGATGCGCTCGACGACACGCGTTGCCTCTCGTTCGATCTTTGGTTTCACTTTCCCAATCACCCAGTCAAGCCCAACGAGTGGTGGGAGATCGATCGCGTTGGCGTTCGCCGATGATGGATCGAACCCGATCTCCAACACGACGCGTGAGGCGTGGTCGTGGTCCTTTGGGGCCTCCTCTGGTGCGGGTGTGATCTGCCAGTGACCACGGGCATCGATATCTTTCGAAATTTTCCAGTCGATGCGTTCTGGTGGTTCGATGTCGGTTACGGTCGATCGCGCGGTGTAGCTGAGTTTCCACCACGCAAACGTGATGTCGTACGTCGTCCCCGGGCCACCATCACCGTCGGCGTGAATCTCCTGAATGTACTCCGAATAGCCGGCGTACCCAGTGAAATCTTCGAGGAATGCATACACCTCGGTGGGGGGCACGTAGACGACAGTGCTCGCTTCGACGGCGTTCACACGGACTCTTTGGATGCCAGCGCATAAGAGTGTGGTATTGAACGGCGAACAACGCGGCGTTTTTGAGCCCAACCGGCGTAGCCGTTCGTAGCCAATGGGTGACTCATCTCCGCCTGCAGACGCGTTCACCACCGGTGGCGACAGCCGCACGCTCGATGGCGTGCAGATCGCGCTGGGCGTGACTGGCTCGATCGCGGCCGTCAGAACCGTTGAACTGGCACACGAACTCAGACGCCGTGGTGCGAGCGTTCGTGCGGTGCTGTCCGAGAGCGCACGCGGGATCATCACCCCCGCAGCCGTCGCGTTTGCCACGGACAATCCGGTCGTCACCGAACTCACCGGCCGCGTCGAACACGTCGAACTCTGTGGCACGGATGGCTGGGCGGACGTGTTGTTGCTTGCGCCCACCACAGCCAACACGGTCGGGAAGATCGCCGCGGCGATCGATGATACCCCTGTGACGACGTGTGCGACGACCGCGCTTGGTGCACAAACGCCGGTCGTCGTCGCGCCAGCGATGCACGAGCCAATGTACAACCATCCGGGCGTGCTGGAGGCGATCGAACGGGTCGAATCCTGGGGTGTGCCGTTCGTTTCGCCGCGCATCGAAGAGGACAAGGCAAAAATCGCCACAAACGATGCAATCGCGCTGACGGTCGCCCGAACGGCCGGGCACACACCGCTTGCGGGCACGCATATTATCGTGACGAGCGGGGCAACGGCCGAGCGAATCGATCCGGTGCGAACGATCACGAATCGGGCCTCCGGGCGGACGGGACGCGCGATCGCCCGGGCGTGTTACGTTCGCGGTGCGTCGGTCACGCTGGTTCACGACGGATCGGCGGTTCCGTACGCCGACGTTCGGGCCGTCGAGACCGCGGCAGAAATGCTCGCTGCCGTCGAAGACACCGCGCCAGCAGCGGATGCGCTCGTCTCGGCCGCCGCGATCTCCGATTACACGACCGAGACAGCAACCGAAAAACTTCGCTCTGGTACGTCTCGAACGCTCGAACTTGAGCCGACCCCAAAACTGATCGATACGATACGAGAGGAACACCCGTCACTCCCAATCGTTGGACACAAGCTTGAACCGGGTGGCGACGACGCTCAGTTGATAGCAGCCGCACGCGAGACGCTTGCGCGGGCAGGGCTTTCGTTCGTCGTGGCGAACGATGCGTCCGTGCTTGGCGACGATCAGTCACGGGCGTTACTCGTCACCGAAACCGACAGCAGAGAGTACGAAGGGTCGAAAACCGGGCTCGGACTCACCATCGCAGACCGGCTTTCCGAACTGCTTGCCTGAGGAGTCGGTCCGTTCCGACGAGCACGACGACGCTCACTACGACGATGGCAAGCTCATCTGGTGCCGTCAATAGCCCGAGCGAGACGATGAGTGTCGTCGCACAGGCCGGCGGATGGACCATTGATACTGCGTGCATTCCGGACGTGGTCACCATTACTGAGACGATCGCTCCGACGACGAATCCGCTACTTGCGATCGAACCCGCGCCACCAACGGTGTAAATCGTCATTCCCTGAGCGAAAACGAGCCACGCCAGACTGCCAGCGAGGACGCCGATGGTGTGACTGCCAACGATCGTCTGGTCCAATGGTCGGTCATCGATCTGGGTGGCCAGGACGAACGCAGTTGGTCCAAGACTGGGAAAGACGAACGGTTTTCCGCTCACCCAGGCAATAGCCCCGACGCCACAGATGAGCAGCCCCGCGTACAAACCGGCTGAGAGTCGTCTCGCCAGGGTCATATCAATTTCAGTCTGTGTCGGCGTCTGCAGCCGTGTCATCGTCTGCCGGCTGCGTTGGCCACTGCTCGCCGAGGCCAAACTCGACGCCCATCTTTCTGGCCGACCTGGAGATCATATGCGCACCCGTCGGTGCGGTCACGAAGAGAAAGAGAATCCCCACGAGCGAGCTGAGCCCCTCTGCCTGTGCGTCGAAATGCACGAAGCCAGCCAGAAAGATCGAGGCCGCGCCGAGCGTGGTGGCCTTCGACGTTGCGTGCATTCGGTTATAGACGTCTGGCAGCCGAAGCAGTCCGATCGTGCCAACGAGCAGAAACGCACTGCCCACGACGATCAACGCGGCGACAATCGCTATTTGAATGGTGTGTAGCTCCATGGATATCACTCGATAATGTCTCCTTCAATCACGTAGCGTGCGACCGCGACCGTACTGATAAAGCCAATGATGGCGAGCACCAGTCCGACCTCTACCAACGCGCCCTTGTCCGACTGGATGGCGAACAAGACGGCAATTGCGACGACGTTCGTCGAAATCACATCGAGGGCAACCACTCGGTCGGGGACTGTCGGGCCCTTGATGACGCGATAGGCTGACAGTAGCGTGACGATTGCCGAGACGAGCAACCCACCAGTAACGATCCAGTCGAACAGGGCCGTGGTTTCACTCGCCATCGTCATCACCTCCATTGGGTGGCCACTCCGGGGCCGGATCAGCTGGATCGGCCTCCTCGTCGAAGATCACGAGCGCGAGATCCTCCCACGCTCGGATTGGCGCGAGGACGCCCTCCACATCGTTGTTACCAGTGATTGCGTGGACGAACAGCGTGTTTGTGGCGTCGTCGTACTCCATGGTTAGTGTCCCCGGTGTGAGTGTGATGCTGTTAGCAATCGTCGTGATTGCCCCGTCGGATTCGACGCGCAACGGGACGGCGACGACATCAGGATCGATCGGCAACGACGGCGCGAGCACGCGGTAGGCCACGTCGATATTCGCCGTGAGCAGCTCCCAGAGGAATCTGCCCAGATAGCGTATGGCGGCTGGCATGCCCGACAGCGTCGCCCAGAGATCGATCGACTCCCCGTAGAGATCGCGCGTAAGATACGCGATTGCGAGTCCAACGGGTAGCCCAACGAGCATGGTGGCGACAAACCGCATCGGTTCGTAGGAGATTCCCCTGACGAACAGCCAGATGATTGCGAGCACGAAGCCGATCACCGGCCACTTTCTGACGGTCGTCATCGGAGCCCACCCCCGATGGCGTGGGCGCTTTCAGGCCCAAGGACGGCCCGAACGTACGCGTCAGTGTCGATGACGGCGGACGTTGCGCCGTTGGCCAGCTCATACACCGGCTGGAAGCCGATGCCGAGTGCGATAATGATGATGGCCAACCCGGCGATCACGGCCACCACGGAGGGACTGGCGGTGAGCTCTTCGACGAACTCGTTTGGTGGTCCCCAGAACGCTCGCTCCCAGGCGCGCGTGACGTACGTTATCGTCAGGATTGCACCAATGAGCGTTGCGCCCACGGCAATCCAGCCGATCGTGTTCTGTGCGTCTACTCCCACCTTGAAGACGAGCAGCTTTCCGAAGAAACCAAACAGCGGTGGGATGCCGATCAGCGTGAGCCCCCCAACGAAGAAGGCGCCCGAGAGCACGGGTGCCTGCTCGGAAATCCCCCCGAGCTGGGAAAACTCAAGCGTCCCAACGTGATCCTCGATCGCACCGCTCACAAGAAAGAGCACGCCTTTCGCAAATCCGTGGATGATTGCGTAGACGATCGTGGCGAGCACACCCGCGCGGAACAGTGAATCGCCCGGCAGTGTGGTTGCCGCCACAGCCAGTGGCAGGACGATGAATCCAACCTGGCTGATCGAGGAGTACGCCAACAGCGCGTCGAGATTGTTCCGGCCTGCGGCGCCGATTCCACCCAGCAGGATGGACAACAGCGCCATCACGAGAATGACGCCCCCGAACACGACCAGAAACGGCTTGCCGGCGACGACAGCGAGCCCGCCAGCGTCGGGGATCGAAGCCACTGCAAAGACCGAAAAATACAGTCGTATTATCGCGTAGATGCCGACTTTCTTGACGACACCGGCGAGCATTGCCGTCACCGGTGGGGGTGCGGCCTGATATGCTCCGGGCACCCAGAACTGGAACGGAACCAGCCCTGCCTTCAGCGCGAACACACAGAGCAATAGCCCGGTGAGTCCGAGGACCGGCCCCGGCGCAATCCCGTAGGCGGCTGGTTCTGCGAGCCGTCGAGCGATATCCGCCATGTTGAGCGTGCCCGTCGTGGCGTAGAGGCCACCAATGGCGAGCAACATCACGGCGCTGCCGAGCAGGTTCAGCACCACATACTGCATTCCTGCACGCGTCTGTTCCGGACCACTGTGGAAAACGACCAGCACGTAGCTCGCCATCAACATCACCTCGAACCAGACGAAGAGGTTGAAGATATCCGCCGTGAGGAACGAGCCGGTGATGCCGACGACCATGAACTGATAGAGCGCGTGGTAGGAGATGCGCTGTCCGCTGGCGTCGATCGTCTTGATCGACACCCACAGCGCTGCCAGCGAGACGATCGCCGTCAATCCGATGAAGATAACTGACAGGCGGTCGGCAACGAGCGTGATTCCGTACGGTGCCTGCCAGCCAGACAGATAATAGACGAGAATGGCATCGCCGTCGGCGTACACTGCCCGTGCGAGCGCGACCGTCGCAAGGAGATAGCCGACGCCGGCAAGCAGACTCACGCCTCGGAGCAATCGCGGCCGTGAGCGCAGTAGCAAACAGCCGATGGCACCAGCGAGGGCAACGAGCAACGGTGCTGCGACAATCGCACTCATTGTGAGTCCTCCGTGGTGGCAAGTTCCTGGAGATCCAGGGTGCCGTGCTCTTGATACAGTCGATACGTCAACACCAGTGCGAGCGCGGTCGTTCCAAAGCCGATCACGATCGCCGTGAGGACGAGTGCCTGCACCAGTGGGTCAGTCACGGCATGGTGACCGCCACCGCCATGGCTCACGATCGGGATCGAGCCGTGGATACCGCCCATCGTCACCAGATAGACGTTCGTAGCCTGACTGATGATCGTCACTCCCCAGACGACACGAACGACGTCGCGTCTGAGGACGAGAAACGTCCCAAGGGCGTACAGCGCACCGAGCACGATGGCGAGAACGACTTCAGTCATTCGTTACCCACCACCGCGAGAATTGTCAGTAGCGACCCGACGACGACGAAGTAGACGCCGAGATCGAAGACCAGTGCGCTCGCCAGTTCTATCACGCCAAACACCGGGATGTGATCGAAATAGAGGACGGCCTGTGACAGAAACGGCTCGCCAAACGCGACGGCGCCGAGTCCACCACCCACAGCAAGCGCCAGTCCTATCCCGAACACCGCGGAGTATCGACCCACGGTCCCTGAAAAGAACGCCGTGTCTGGGTCGAGCACATCCTGTGTCTCGCGCCGAGCCACACTGCCGTCGGTAAGCCCGAGCAGGTACTGCGAGAGATACTCTGCGCCGTAGGTGATATACACCAGCGCGAACGCCGTGACTGTGAGGACGCCACCAATGAATCCGCCGCCAGGGAAGTTGTGTCCCTGCAAGAGGAGACCAATGGCGACCAGTATGATGATCGGAACGACCGACCGGACGACCGTGCGGACGATTACCGTCGTCTGATTGCTCGAACTCATGCACGCTCACCACGGTTTCGCATCCCGATGAGCGTCAGAATCGCCAGCGCCGCCATTGCGACCACCGAAATCTCACCCATCGTATCCAACGCTCGGAAATCCACGAGGATGACGTTCACGATGTTGTTTCCACCACCAGCGTCGGTGATGAGCGTCCCGTGTTCGGTTGGCACCGGCGCTTTCTCCACGAAATAGTGGGCAATGCCGTCGGATGGATCTGCGGCCGTCGTCACAAGGACCGTGATTGTCACGGTCAGGCCAACTGCAGCGGCGATCACTCCGTCGAGAACTGCCCGACGACGGCGAAGTTCGCCGTAGAACGCCGGCAGTCGATCGAGCACGAGCAAAAAGAGCACCAGCACAAGCGTCTCGATCACGAGCTGAGTGAGCGCCAGATCGGGCGCGCTCGCGAGCACGTAGAACACCGCTACGGTAAAGCCCAGAATCGAGAGTGTCAACACGCCAACGATGTGTGATGGCGCGCGGTCGACAGCCAGTGCCCCAATCACCGCCACGGCGAGGATGATTGTTATCGGGAGCGCGAGATTCACGCCAGTGACTGCTTCAGTGAGATCCGTTCCCGTGCCACCGAGCAGATAGCCACCAAGCGCGAATGCGCTCACCGCGCTCATCACGACCGCCGCGTACGTGCGCATGAGATCCGTCTGGACGTAGCGTGGCACCACGTCACTGACGTGGGCAATCCCAGTGATTGCTCGATCGTAGTACTGGTTCGGAGCGAGCAGGGCGACCGACCGCAGCCGTCGAATTCCGTGATGAAGGCGGTCGTAGAACGGGTATGTCGCGATCCCGCCAACGATTGTCACCACGCTCATCAGCACTGGCGGTTTGAGCGAGTGCGGAAGGTGGGCGCTGAAATGATAGCCTTCCGCTGGGGCGATGAGCGAACTTTTCACGATTGGGTTGACGAAGTCGTGTGCGATCGGCGCGGCACCCAGACTGAGAACCAGCACGACGATTGCGAGCACGCCGGCCGGCAGCAACATTGCCACCGGTGGCCGGTGAATTTCGCCGAGCTCTGTCGGTCGGTCGCCGAAGAACAGCCAGAGGAATCGAATCGAATAGAGAAACGTGAAAATGCTGCCAAAGACCGCGACGACTGGCAACAGCCAGGCCAACCCACCGAAGTGGTGGGCGGTTTCCCAGGCCGCATCGAACAGCAGTTCTTTGGAGTAAAAGCCGTTGAACGGTGGAATTCCGGCCATGCTCAGCGAAGCAACGGCCGTGATCGCCGCGACGATCGGCATATCGTGGCGAAGCCCACCAAGCGCGTCAATCGACCGAGTGCCGGCCTCGTGGGCAATAATTCCAGCGACGAGAAAGAGCGTCGCCTTGAACGCGGCGTGGTTCAGAATGTGGAACGCGCCGGTTTCAGCGCCGACGGTCTCGGCGAATCCAAAGCCGGCGACGATCAATCCGAGATGAGAGGCGGTCGAGTAGGCCAACAGCTCCTTGATGTCGGTCGCACTCACCGCGAGCATGGCGGCGATCGTCATCGTGGCCAGCCCCAGCCCAACGAAGAGCCAGGTCCACACCTCCGCAGCGAACACGTGTTCAGGAACGAACAGCGGCCGGAATCGACCGATGAGATAGACGCCGGCTTTCACCATCGTTGCCGAATGCAAAAACGCAGACACTGGCGTTGGGGCCTCCATTGCGTCTGGAAGCCAGATGTGGAACGGAATCTGTGCGGATTTCGTTGCCGCACCAATTGCAATCAGTCCGATGGCGGGAACGAACAGCCCCTTCTCGATCAGTGCGTGACGAATCGCCTCGGCATGGGTCACCTGCCCTGGGATGCCGATCAGCGACTGTTCGGTCCCGATGAGCGTGAACGTGGTCCCATCGAGCACAAACGAGGAGACGTGACCGAGCAGCAGAAAGCCAATTAGCATGAACAGCCCGCCAGTGACGGTGATGAACATTGCTTTCCTGGCGGCGTACAGCGAACGGTCTGCGCGTTGATAATGGCCAATGAGCAAAAACGACGCAACGCTGGTGAGCTCCCAGAACACGAACAGCGAGAGCAGGTCAACCACGAGCGCAACACCGAGCATCGACCCCATGAAGACCAACAGCGTCGTGTAATACTTCGCCTGTCCCGGCTCACCGTGCATGTATCCACCAGAGTAGATGAACACCAACACTCCAATGCCACTGGCTAGCAGTCCGATGAGAAATGCTAGCCCGTCGAGATACAGCACGAGCGAAACGTCGAGAGCAGGGATCCACTCGACCGTCACTGTCCCCCAGCGCCCGTATTGGCTGATGAGCAGACCACTACACAGCGCAGCAATCGTCGCTGCGTAGTAGGCTGTCCGCTCACCAAGCACGCGGTGGACCAGGGGGGCCAGCGCGGCTCCAATGAACGGAATCGCCAATACGGCGAGAAGGATCGCCGAATCTGGTTGCACAATTATACTCACGACAGTCCAGCCTTAACAGTATTGAAGTCTAGTAGCGATTGAGACATGAAAAAACGTGAGAATCTACGCAAACCGTTATAAGCGATAATGGGACCACCAGGACGTGCACATGCACAGGAATTCCCCTGCCCCCGACGGTGTCACTGGGTATCGATCCGGTGATAGCGATGTTGATCGCCACCCCTGGCGGTCGCGTCGGTGTCGCCAGCTCCGCCCTGCGGTCCCGGCCGACGCTCACACGCCGTGTCGAACGCGACGCTGCGGGGTCGCATGTGCAGTCATCTGTAGGGAACAGAGGCATCGTGCTGGACGATCGTCATTCCAGCTCCACGGCGTGTCCGATACCCAGGTCGTTCATCATCGCTCGTGGTACACGCTCAGAGTTTTCCCCTGCGATCGACGGGGTGAGCGCCGTGTGTGAGCTCCCCGTCGGTCGCCTTCGAGTCGATGAGCGCGGGGTTTCGCCCGTCATTGGTGTGATTTTGATGGTGGCGATAACCGTAATTCTCGCCGCAGTGATCGGCTCGTTCGTCTTCACGATGGGTGCGCATCACGATCCCCCACCGTCGACGCGGATTGACGTTGCCGTGTCCGGAGAGACCCTTGTGATCGCACACGACAGCGGTGATTCGCTCTCTGCAGCAAGCGTCCAGGTCGTTATCGATGGCACTGCCGTCGAGTCGAGCGCGCTATCACCAGCTGGCGCGGATGAACAGTACACGGCGGGTGAACAGCTCTACGCCGGCAACGCAGCGAATGCTGAGACCGTTTCTGTTATCTGGGAGTCACAGACGACCGATCAGTCGGTGACGCTCACACAGACTGCCTTGCAGTGAGCACGGCGGAATTCGCCGTTGAAAACGAACTACTCCGCGTTCAACACGGATTGAATCTCCTTCGAAAACAGCTCGTACGGATGTGAGCCTTCGACTTTCTTCACCACATTTCCATCATCACCGACGGTGTCCGATCCGTCGTACGCTGCTTTGTTGACGAGCACGAA
Organism: Halobacteriales archaeon YIM A00013; assembly: GCA_025041195.1. Classification (GTDB taxonomy): domain Archaea; phylum Halobacteriota; class Halobacteria; order Halobacteriales; family Haloarculaceae; genus Halocatena. Next base: position 1,787,829 of record JAKCFM010000001.1, on the reverse strand, counting down.
CGCGGGTGTTCCTTTGAGTGCGGCGCGGTCTGCGAGATCGATCTCAGTTTGAATCTCCTCGCGTTTTTCGGATTCGGAGCTGTTGATACAGTCTTTTATTGGACCCGTATCGATACCGAGATCGCTGGTTATTGCGAGCAGTTTCTCACGATCGGCCCAGCCGCTGTCGACATCGCCCTGGTTTTGGTAGATCGCTTGGTGCCATTCCCAGTACGCGTTTGGATCGTCTTTGGCGAACTGTTCCCAGACGCATTTTGCGAGCACAGCAGCCGGGACGGAGTTCTCGCCTTTGAACGGCAGTTCGAGGAACACCATCCGGACTCTTCCAGCTTGCACGTCCTCTTCGAGGAGCTGTGGATGGACCTGCAACGCGAACGACGAACAGTAGGTGCAGAGATAATCGCTCCAGTAGTAGATATCGACGGGCGCGTCGTCGGCACCCATTACGGGCGATCCATCGAGTGGCACCCCGTACTCGGTCGTTCCGGTTGCCGTGTGCATAAACGGCAGTTCGCCTGCGGGAGTAGTGGCAGCTTGCGGCGTGCCTGACGACCCTCCGTTATCGCCACCCGCATTGGCGTCGCCTGAATCGGAGCCGACGATGTTGGTGCATCCTGCGATCGAACTCGCAATCGCAACTCCCGTCGCGCCGAGAACGCTGCGTCGCGTACGTGGCCGGTCGAGTGGATTTGTGGTTCTCATAGGCACCTGTACACAACCCCTGCGGCGGACGCCCTGCTAAAGCTTTCGAGACAGGTCGAACACGGCACATGTTGTTGGCTGTATGATAATATCTGTCGAAGACGGGACACACAGCCGTGCTTTTACGTCTCCGCTGAGTACGCGCAACATGGAACGGCTCTCTCAGTCGCTTCGAGACGCGCCGATAATTCAGAAGGGGGATTACGAATATTTTGTCCATCCGATCAGCGATGGCGTTCCGATGTTAGAACCGGAACTGCTCCGTGAGATCGTGATCGGCATCATCAGAAAGGCAGAGCTTGATGGCGTCGATAAGATTGTGACGCCGGCCGCAATGGGGATTCACATTTCGACGGCCGTTTCGTTGATGACGGACATTCCGCTGGTGGTCATTCGCAAGCGCCAGTACGGACTGGACGGAGAGGTGTCGCTCGCGCAGGTGACGGGCTACTCCGAGAACGAGATGTATCTCAACGACGTTGAGCCGGATGATCGCGTGCTCTTGCTGGACGATGTGCTCTCAACCGGTGGCACGCTCCATTCGATCACGTCCGCGCTTGAGGAGATCGGTGCGGACGTTTCCGACGTGGTTGCCGTCATCAAAAAGGTCGGTGGCGAAAACAAGATGAAAACCCGCGATGTCAAGACGCTCATCAACGTCGACGTGCAGGACGGTGAAGTCGTTATCGTGGATGAAGAAGGCGACGGGTAGAGCAGCGGTTGTATCCATTCCATCATCGTACGCATCCCGGTAGCTGGTGCTGGTTGGCTCATGGTGATACTGCATATCACAGCAGCGACCAAGGTTACTAGGACACTCGAAAGATAGAGTGGCTAGTTATTCACCTGTAAGTGCGCCAAATACGAATATGATTAATATCGGAATGGTTAATACTTTCCAAAAAATACATTCTACACACATCTGTGACGGGAGAAGGGAGCCGGGCAGACGTTTCAGTCCTATTCTTTGATATTCGAAATTCTACGGTATTCATCGATAATTTCGATGGGGAGCGAGTAAGCCGAATTCTGGATACGCTATTTCGGAAGTCCCAGAAATGTATCGAAGCCAATAACGGAGAAATAGATAAAATTCTCGGGGATTGTTTGTTAGCGGTCTTTGACGGAGCGAAACCGAGCGAATCCGCAGTAACTGCAGCAGTTGCAATTCACCAAGAAGCAGTCCCAGAGACTGAAGCAACGGAAGAATTGGGTTCGATAGATATTGGAATTGGGATTGCTACGGGGGAAGTGTTCCGGACGAATTTGGCTGACATAGAGTCCACTGTACTGGGCCGGCCAGTAAATCTTGCTGCCCGCCTTGAAGGATTATGCAAGAAGTATGGCCTTTCTATCCTCATAGACCAAATTACATACAGAGAGATACAGCAAGATTCCCTTCCCGATTCGTATAACGTGCGTAAAATCCCAAATCAGAGTCTTCAGGGGATCAATAAAAATGAGATTGTTTACAACCTATGCGATAATAATCGGTTGAGTAAATATTACACTGAGACGTTTAATCGTGGGTTATCGAAGTTCCTGAACCAGAACTACGAAAGCGCACTCTCAGAATTCACAGAGGCGTACACCCGGCATGAACGGTATAATGATCAAGTGCTGCTGAACGAGTTCACGAATAAGTGCTTAGCAAAACTCAGAAATAAACGGGACCTTTTCTGGGATCCGGACCGCTTCGAGAAACATTCCAATACAGTTGTTCAGCAGTCATATACACTTCAAGAAATTGTATCCGAAGAAATTGGTGCGCTGGGATTCCAACCAAAAAACGTGCTAGATGTTGGATGTTTGACTGGAAATGTAACTGAAAAAGTTTTGAAGAACCGTCTACTCCCAAATGCACATATAACGGCGATTGATCACTCGATGGAGAACATAAACAAGGCCCGTGCGAAACATCAGGGGGACGATCCCCATATCGAGTATGTCAAAGCATCTATTGATAGATACGCTCCAGAAGATGATTACAATACGTATGATCTCATATTCTCCAACTCCACGCTCCATCTAATCGAGAATCAAATTGAGGCATACACCACTATTCACAAGCTCCTCTCTACGGATGGGGTACTCGCTGTCCATCAAGGCGCCAATGGAACCTACCAGGAGTTGCATGAAGTGGTTCTGGAGCTGATCAACCGCTACAACTGGGAACATTATTTCGATCCGTTGGATATCCCGTTGGGATTCACATATCATACCGAAGACGAAATGAAAGCGCTACTGAGTAGGTGTGGCTTCGAAATCTCTCAATTTAAAATCCTAGAAGAAAGTGCACTCGAAACTATTATCGAGGATTTCACTGAGGCCAGCCTGATCCGATATCTGGAGCGGTTGGAAAATAACGCACAGCGTGAGGTGTTTCGAGATCAATTCAAACTCCTTGCCAACCAGGAACTTGATCCAGATGATATAACCGTGAGGCGGATATATTTCACCGCATTCATTCCCTAAGAAATATTGGGTGGGAAAAATCAGCTATTGAACGGTGTAGTGATCTAAATGATTAAATTGGGATCCAAATGTATTCTTTTGGAAATGCCGGGGAGGGGGAATCAGAGTGTAACATTGAACATGTATTGTCGGTGCGAGCGGATGCAAGTTAGACGGTGACGTTCTTATTCATATTTTTCAGTAATATCACTGAGTCGGGCGTCCTCTCCGATTTTATCAATCACGAGGGAGGGATCAACTGCGAGCCCGTACAGATTCGTCATACCGCGTCCTCGGCCACGACCATGACGGTCTCCTTCGAGGATATTTCCATGCACCAAGTCATTGAGCTTTTCCCTGAACGTACCTTGTTGATACGTTTCTGTCCCGATTAGGTTCGTCAATCGTTTGTATCGACGATAGAGCTGCGTCGTTCCTTCGGGTGTTTCTCCAGCCAAATTCGCTTCGAGAACTGTTAGCAGCGCTATCTTTCGTTGCGTAGTCTCACCGCTAATTCCTTTTCCGATCGTTTCTTCCTGTATCTCTTCACGAGCGTTCCGTACGTGGGACTCCTCAACAGTTTCACTTCGGTCATCCAGGGCTAGATCGCATGCTGTCGATAATAGATGAATAGCTTGTCTGGCATCGCCCGTGTCCTGCCCAGCGAGAGCGGCGCAAAGTGGAATAACATCTCCAGAAAGCACCTCACTGCGAAGATATTGTGAATCCTTAATCCCATCCTCAAAATACGTATTCCGGAGTGCTTGGGCAGCTCGTCGTGCAAGTATATCTCGGAGTTGGTTCGCATCGTATGGGCTGAACACTACCTCCCGACTCCCGAGTGAGGATCTGATATCAGCGTCGAGATTCTCATGAAATTGATAATCATTTGTTATTCCTATTACTCCAACAGACACGCCCTCTATCGATGCTCGTGGGAGTTCATAGAGGACGTAGTTGTCTACTTGGATCCCGTCGATCTCGTCAAGAACAATTATAATTGTGCCTCCAATTACCTCAAGGTCCTCCGTGAGCATCTCGAAGAGTTCGACCTTGGTGGGACCACGCGGCTTCTCAACGGTTTTGTTGTACCGAACCTCTCTCGCTACTTTAACGAGCTCAGCGAGCACATTCCATGATTTGCCTGCTCCCTTACAGCTAACACGCAGTACTGTGAGATCGATCTCATCCTCGCCTTCTGCCCACTCCTGAAGTTGCTCAGTTTTGAGGTTCACCCCAACTGTCTTTCCTTGTCCCGTTGGCCCATACACGAGAATGTTCCGCGGGGAACCACCAAGCGTAATTGGCCGCAATGCCGAATGAATTCTCGAAATCTCGTCCTCGCGTTCCGGGAGTTCAGTCGGCTTATACGTGTCAGGTTCAGGATCGAGAATATCAATATTTTTATATATCTTCTGTTCTCCGCCGAAGGATTCCATGATTACGGGACCCAATAACCCGTGGCATTATAAATCAATGGGAGTGAAGAGAGTGAAAAGAGTGAAGAGAGTAACGGGAGGGGTAAATAGAGTGTAAATGTATACATATTACTGGCTAGGGAGATGGTCGGGCCAATGGGAGTTCATCTACTCGGGGGGAGGGGGGATCGGAGTGTATTCCCTCACATTATCTCCACGTCAGTGGGGGCAGTGGTAATTGTAACAGCCGATAACAGGTCTACTGTAGGTATCTAAAGGAAGGACCATACAAGCTCTTCTATTGGATGACTCGTTTCCTTATCAATATTATTATAAAGCTTTCTATTTACGTTACGTTAGTAAGTAAGGGGTGGTTCGAATTCGAACTAAGCATACATCTATCTACGAAATAACTCAGATACCTCTGTTTTTCTGATTGTTGAATTAGATATTTTATATACCACCGGATAGGTACGGATTCCTTACCACCACCTCAATCTCTCGATTTACACTCCGACTCCCCCTCCCCCTCACACCCCTATCGATGTGTTCAGTGTGGTAGCAGGCTCGGCTCTCAACCGACCTTGCGTTCGAGCGTGTCCTATTCAATAAACTCCAGAAGCCGCGAGGTAAAGGGCGTCTAACCACGGTCTTTCTCATCGGTTACGCCGAATGTCGACTATAAATGAGCTCTCTCAGGGAAGCACCTACTGTAGACTATCCAAATAAGCATTAACCCAACTTCATTTTCAAAAAGACATTCTTTTGTAGAATAAACAGTTATGCGGCGACATGAATTGTCGTGTGTTAGGATATCGATGCGCTCGGAGTGTCGGAAATAATACTGGCGGCTATTCTGGTTACCTCACCATTGGAGCAGAGTTGGTCAGTTCAGAATGACCCAGATCAAACTCCTCTTCGGAGGAATTGGGTCAGATGAACGCCATACCATCGAACAACTCGTCGAACTCTGCGCAACGGAATTCGTTCCGCCACTTGGAAGCTGGGGTAGGTCGTCCAAAACCGAGGACCTCGAAGACGAAGCCGGTTCTGAATCATCCCTATCTGCGTATGTCGAGAAGCTTTGCTCACAGCAGTTTGTGCTCGCATATGACTCTGACACCGTCGTAGGGTATCTCTCATTTCGACATGGATACGCTACAGACCAAATCAAGGAGTATTCTCCATCAAACTACGCTGCCTCGATGATCGTTCATCCGGACTACCGTCGACAGGGAATAGCTCGGTCGATGTATCAATCGTTGCTGGAAGACTTGCCAAGCGAATTTGCACTTCCGTACGTAACCACACGAACCTGGGCAGAAAACGACGCACACATTACCCTCCTGAAGGAGTTGGGATTCTCCCTTGTTACCCGGATACCTGATGATCGGGGGCCAGGAGTCGATACAGTCTATTATGCACAACAAATATCTGACTAATCTACTGGATCTGCTCTATCCTGCCTCTAGCAGCCCTACCGTCCCAACCAAAATCGAGACGACGACCCACCCCACCGCCACCCTGAACCAGACGATTGCGTGCGTCGTCGCCGTCGCTTTCAGCTGTGCGACGGTTTTGTAATGGAACAGCCTGGCGTACTGAAACGTCGCCGCACTGGTGATCCGTTCGTCGTTACCATACTGGGAGAGCCAGTGATCGAACGCCGCTTTCGATGAGTGTTCGCCGGTTGCTTGCTCTGTCGCCTCGATCGCCGTCGTTGGATCGGTGGATCCGGGAACCAACGGCTTGTCGATGAGCACGGCACCGACGCTGTCAGTGTAGAACGCGCGCGGAATCAGGGATTTCACGATGTACACACTGCTGATGAAAATTGCGAGCGCACCAAGAACCGCCGTTCCGGCAACACCCAGCCAGGAAAGCGAGCGAGCGGGAAGCCGAGGGAGTGCAAACGCGGCCCAGCCAACGATCGCGGTCAACAAGAACGTAATCCCGACGATCGAGGTGTCACAGATGCTGTCGAGATTGGAAATCGATTGAAATGTATCGTTGGCCTCCTGGATTGCGATCTCAAGGGACGCCTCGTCACTCATCTGGTGGCCGTCACTCTCTTCTGCGCTGGCGTCTGTCGCATCCGCATGGGCGTCGCGTGCTGGAGCGGACTCCGACGATCGCTCATCCATGACCCAACGTCGCTTGCACACGATATTATATATTCACGTTCCTGAAATTATTCGGACTGGGAGTGTATCGCGCACGAGTGCGAAGGAGTGGCCGACGGTGACGAGACCCAATCCGATCGAGCATTCACAATTGCTATTTCGCCGGCCTGATGATCGACGCGTATGACCGACTGGATCGGTGCGACGTTCACGAGCGATGTCGGATGGGACCATCTCGAACGGCTAGTCGACATTCCGAATCGACTGGCTGGAACTGCTGGCGAGCGTCGGGCCGCAGAGCTAACGCGCGATCATCTCGACGCGGTTGGCGCACGGAACGCCCATCTCGAGGAGTTTCCGATTCAGGGATGGAAGCGCGGATCGAGTTCAGTCGAGACAGCTGATCGGACGCACGAATCGATCGGGCTTCCACGGTCGCCATCGAAAAGCGTTACCGGCGAACTCGTCGATCTCGGCCACGGACTGCCGGAGGATTTCGATACCGACCTTTCGGGTTCGATCGTCCTCGTCTCAAGTACGGTTCCCGAATGGTACGACCGGTTCATCCACCGGCGAGAAAAATACTACCGGGCGGTTCGAGCCGGTGCAGCCGGATTCATCTTCGCGAACCACGTCGAAGGCTGTCTCCCACCGACTGGAAGCGTGGGGACTGCAGAGGAACCGATCGGCGAAATCCCCGCGGTTGGCGTCGGCAAAGAGGTGGGTGCGCGGCTCCGCCGGCGCGCAACTGGCGAAACAGTCACCGTCGAGGTCTCTGCCGAGATCGAACAAACGACGAGCCAGAACGTGCACGCCGAGCTTGGCCCCGATACGGATACCGAAATCCTCCTGACCAGCCATCTCGACGCCCATGACATCTCTGAGGGGGCGCTGGACAACGGCATGGGAACCGCACTGGTAGTTGAGGTTGCGGCTGCGCTTGCCCGACGGGAGGCAGACCTGGATCGCCGGGTGCATATCGCCCCCTTCGGCGCCGAGGAGGTCGGACTGTGTGGGTCTGAGTACGCTGCCGAGCGGATGGACCTGGACCAAATCGATGCAATTGTCAACAATGATGGGATTGGCCGTGGGCGAACAATCCGAGCGCATACGCACGATTTTGCTGGAATAGAACACGCCGTCGAGACGGTGGCAGAGCGATTCGATCACCCGATTTCGACGACGCCGCAAATGGGCCCCCACAGCGACCACTGGCCGTTCGTGCTCGCCGGCGGCGTGCCAGGACTCCACCTCATGTCAGAAACCGATGGCCGGGGACGCGGATGGGCGCACACCCACGCGGATACGATTGACAAACTCGAATCTCGAACGCTCCGTGAGAGTGCGATCATCACCACCGAGCTGGTCGTCGAGCTTGCCAGTGATTCGACGACGCTGACACCTCGGCCGCGATCGGAGATCATCGACGCACTTGAGAACGAGAACCTGGCAGCGGGCATGCGACTGATAGGTGATCTCGACTAACTTCGGCTCGAAAGTCGTTTAGCAAACCGGGCCAATGACGGAACTAATGTCCGACACGCGCGTCGGTATCGTTGGTGCGCCGACCGACTCCGTCGAATCGGCAGTCGAAGCTGCCGGCGCGACGCCGGTTGTGGGTGCGGGCGACCAGTCGGTTGCGTTTACGATCGCCGTTGGGGAGGCTGGCATTCGCTCCGTGCTCCCCTCGATAGCGTCGCCGGTTCTCCCGGTTGGCGTCGACTGGCGTGGGCTCGAATCCCCACCTGTCGATGCCATCCCGAGCATCCTTCCAACGCTTAGTGCTGCATTTGGCGCTGACAGCGCCTCGGGATCGACAACGCTGACGGCGTCACAGCTCACCGTCACGCAGCCAGTACTCAGGGCAACGTGTGGCGACTGTCTGGCCCACGCGCTGGGTGATGTGACGCTTATTGCCGGTGAGCCGGCTCGTATTTCTGAGTTCACGGTCGTTGCCGGCGATGGCAGTTCGGGCCGACAGATTGCGAGTATTCGCGCCGACGGCATCGTCGTCGCAACGCCAGTTGGGAGTCACGGCTACGCACACGACGCTGGCGGACCGCTGTTGGGTCGCGAAACGAACGTCGTCTCGATCGTCCCCATCGGGCCGTTCTCGACGGCACCAGAGCACTGGGTCGTTGACCAGTCGACGATTTCGCTCACCGTCGACCGGGACGAGCCGGCCGTTGAGCTGTTGGTCGATGGCACGCTCGCGGGAACAGTGCCGGCGACCGAGACCGTCACGCTGAGCACGGTGGACACGATCGAAACGATTGGTATCCAGGGGGGATTGGAAAGGCTCTAATGGGTCCACCACCGCGTTGTACGTATGGTACTTGCGGCTTCGATGTTCGGTCCGATCGATGCGGTCCTGAGTGACCAGATCGAGCACGTCCTTTTTGCGCTCGCCCTGGTGAACCTCGTCGCCCGTGCGCTGGCGCATCGATCGACGGTCGCTCAGGCCGAAGACGGTGTAGAGGCAATGAAACGACATCCGCTGCTCGAAGGGTCGAACATGCTGCTCGTGCTCGGTGCGTTCTACTACACGACCCACCATTACCACGCCGGGATCGTCATCTCAACGCTCGTCCTGGGGATGGTGCTCACGGACTTCTTCGAGTTTGAGGCACGGAAAGTCGAAGCCAGACAGGGATTCCCGATCGAACGACCAAAAGGCGCGATGGTCGCCTCGCTGCTGGTTGTCCTCTATGCGGGCTTTCTCAGCGTCTTTTTCGTCATCGAACCGTTCTGGTCGCAGATCGTCTGAACGACTGGACTTTCAGCTTCTGTGTACTCAGCGTCAAGAGCGATCCGCTCCAAAATGGAACGACACACTGCTGGTGATTTTGCGCACGCTTCAGAGAATCAAACAAAAAGCAAGCGCGTCAAGTACAGAAATTACTGCTCGGCGGCCATTGCCTTGCGGAGTTCGCGCCCCGCCGGAATGAGAACCCAGAAGGTGAGTGCGCCAAGCAGGGCGAACGTGACGAGACCAGTTTTAAGCGACAGTGCCAGGTGATCGAGCAGCACCAGGTTATCCGGTGCTGGCTGAGAAAGTTGGGCCTCCTCAAAGCCAGTCGTGTTGTACCAGCCTGCGATGACCATCCAGCCGAGCATGCCGCTCGTCAGAATGCCGAACCCCTTGATGAATTCGTCGGCCATTATCGGTGATTAGTCAGGATCGTCTTTAGGGTTTCCCATTTCAGCCGTTCGGAATCGTGTGGAAAAGACGTACAACGCCGCGCCAGCCAGAATGATGGCAATTCCCAGAATGGCAAGCGCAACGTTCACCGTCTCAAGCGACGCCGTCGCCTGATTCGTCGCCGTATCTAACAGCATAAATCCGCCAACCACGGCCACTGCTGCAAACAGCGTTGAAAACACCGTGACGATCTTATACACCCCGAGTGGAACCTCCACGTCTCGAGACTCGTTGGTTCGATCGCCCATGGAGTATGCTCCGGGCCGACAGTACTTGAGCTTCCTCACTCGGAGCGCGACTCCTGCGATCCACCGTCTTCGGCCGTCTCCGTCCCTCGCGTCCAGACCCGTTCGACGGAATCGCCGGCTGGTGGAGTGTGAGAAACGTCCGAAAGTGTGTGTTGTGTCATAACAACCCGCAGTTCGATAACCAGCCCCTTCAATTAAACCCTGTAAGGGCTGCATACACCTTATATTCACCAAAAGAATACGAGGAGTTGATCTGATGGGTTGGATGACTGTCAATTCAGCTGAGGTACGACTCAAGCCGATCCATCGCCACACGGAGGTCATCCAGCCCGGTCGCATACGAGACACGGAGATGGCCGGCTCCTCCCTCGCCGAAGACGCTTCCGGGTACCATCGCGACCCGCTCTGCCTCCAGTAGGTTTTCCGCAAATGCGGTGTCGTCCTCGATCGGGGCCTTCGGGAACGCATAGAACGCGCCGGTCGCCTCGAAACAGTCCATGCCCATCTCTTCGAACCGAGAGAGCACGAAGTTCCGGCGACGATTGTACTGCGTCCGCATCCGTTCGACGGCATCGTCACACTCTGTTATCGCCTCAATGGCGGCGTACTGCGGAGTGGTTGGTGCCGACAGCATGGTGTACTGATGGATGCGATTCATCGCACCGATCACGTCGGCCGGCCCCATCGCGTATCCCAGCCGGAGTCCCGTCATCGCATACGCCTTCGAAAAGCCGTTCAACACGACCGTTCGATCGGCCATCCCATCGAATGAGGCAAACGAAGTGTGACTCCCATCGTAGGTCAACTCCGCATAGATCTCATCGGAAAGGACGAAGATGTCGTGCTCTTTGATGAACTCCACCACCGCCTCGATCTCTGTCGCTGTCATAGTGGCGCCGGTCGGATTGTTCGGATAACAACAGACGAGCAGATCGGCGCGATCGGCACCCGACGCCGCAAGAACGGCAGGCGTGAGCGCAAAGTCGTCCTCCGGACGCGTCTGCACTTCGAGCACCTCACCACCGGCAAACTGAACGCCCGGAGCGTAGGAAACGTACGAAGGCTGGACGACGGCGACCACGTCACCCGGATCGACGAGCGCGCGAAAGGCCAGATCGAGCCCCTCGCTTGCGCCGGTCGTGATCAGCAGCTCGTCGTCAGGATCGTACGATAGCTCCCATTTTTGGACGTAGTCGGCGATCTCGGCCCTGAGTCGACGCATCCCACGATTTGCTGTGTACGACGTGCGTCCCAGTTCGAGCGATTCGATTGCAGCCGCTCGCGCTCGCGACGGCGCGGTGAAATCCGGTTCGCCAACGCCCAGTGAGATTACGTCGTCCATCTCTTCGGCCAGTTCGAAAAACCGACGAATCCCAGAGGGCGGCACGCCCTGCACTCGGTTTGCGAGTCGATCACTCGTCATGGTGTCACTGAGAGGCGATCGTCGTCGTGGCCGTCGTCGAACACCACGCCGTTTTCCTTGTAGCTCTCCATCACGTAATGGGTCACCGTCTGGGTCACCTCCGGAACCGGGGCGACCTGCTCGCTGATGAACCGGGAGACCGCGCTCATCGAGTCGGCTTCGACCTCAAGCTCGAAGTCGTAGTCACCACTAACGAGTCGCAATGCCCGTATCTCATCGAACTTGGCGAGTCTCGTCGCAATGTCGTCGTAGCCCGTTTCATGATCGAGCGTCACGTTCAGCTCGACGTTTGCGCGCACTGGTTCGGAGTCGTACTGTCCCCAGTCTACGACTGCCTGATAGCCACGTAGCACGCCCTCATCCTCGAGGTCTGCGATCGTCGCCTCGATCGTCGCTTCTGGGAGGTCGGTCAACCGGGCGAGATCACTGATCGTATATCGAGCGTTCTCCCGGAGCAACCCCAGGAGTTCGGTGCGTGCGTCCATATCTCTTCCCCACAGTAGACCGGTAAAAAGCCTTGCTACACAACGAACGCTAAAGACATATAATGAGAATTAATCTCACGATATACTTATAGGGTCTTAGGATCCACACGTGTGTATGACTCACCACGCGGTTCGAGGTGCGATTTCGTTGTACGAGGGCGAAACGTTGACGCTCGAGCAGGCTGCAGCGTACGCGGGGCTCGCGCCCGAGGCGTTTGCTGGTCACTGCCGGCGCCGAGGCATCACGCTTGGAGATGACCGGAGAACTCGTGGCCAGCCCGCGGTCGCAAGCGACTGAGTCCGACCGCAATTTCTGGGCGGGAAACACACATGGTCCTCGAATAGAGAGAGTGACGTATGGCACTCGAAGAATCCAGCCAGGAGCTTGTCGCTGGCGACTCTCCACCGCCGTTTTCACTCCCCGCGCCGGACGGCACGGAGTATCGTCTTGCGGATTTTGCGGAGAAACGCGGACTGCTCATCGTCTTCACCTGTAATCACTGTCCGTACGCTCAGGCGAAATTCGAGGCGCTGAATGCCATCGCAGCCGACTACGACGAGATCGCCACCGTTGGAATCAATCCAAACGACGCCACGGAGTATCCCGACGATTCGCTCGAACGAATGGGCGAACTCGTGGCCGATGGGACGGTTGCGTACGACGCGTATCTGCGTGATGAGACCCAGGAGATCGCACAGGCGTATGGGGCGACGTGCACGCCGGATCCATTTTTCTTTGCCAACCGCGATGGAGAGTTCGAGCTCGTCTACCACGGTCGACTCGACGACGCAATGAGTCCTGATGCAACGCCATCGGGCGAACCTGGCTTTGAGATTCGGGCGGTGATTGACGACGTACTGGCTGGTAACGAACCCGACACGGCGTTCCGGCCGTCGCGTGGCTGCTCGATCAAGTGGCGTGCGGAATAATCGCAGGGTGATTCAGCGGTTCGAAATCCTTTTAGCCGTTTCAGGGGCAAGTAACGGTAACATGGACATCGAAATCATCGACGAATCCGATAATCCGATGTTGCACCGGTCTGACGTGCGATTTCGGATCGTTCACGAGGAGGCAACCCCATCACGGCTGTCGGTTCGGGACAGCCTCGCGGCGATGTTGAACAAGGACGCCGACGAAGTCGTCGTTCACAAGCTCGATACGAAATACGGGATGCGAAAGACGATCGGCTACGCGAAAGTGTACGAAACCGCCGATCAGGCCCGTGAAATCGAGCAGACCTACATGCTAGAGCGCAACAAAATCGGCGTCGACGCAGAGGCTGACGCCGAGCCAGAAGAGGCCTGAAGGAGTCTCCGCCGCCCCAGTATGCGTGTTCTTGGTATTGAAGGAACGGCGTGGGCGGCGAGTGCTGCTATTTTCGACACCGATACTGAAGAGATTTCAATCGTTACAGACGCGTATGAGCCCGACAGCGGCGGCATTCATCCCCGTGAGGCCGCTGAGCACATGCGAGCGGCAATTCCCTCGGTGATCGATGCCGTTCGGGAAGCGGAGGCGCCGATTGATGTCGTTGCGTTCGCACGTGGCCCCGGGCTTGGACCGTGTCTTCGAATCGTCGGGACTGCGGCGCGGACGCTTTCTGGCGCGCTGGACGTTCCGCTGGTTGGCGTCAACCACATGCTCGCCCATCTTGAGATCGGTCGCCACCAGTCTGGCTTTACGTCGCCGGTCTGTCTCAACGCCAGCGGTGCGAACGCACATCTACTTGGCTATCACAACGGCCGCTACCGGATGCTCGGTGAGACGATGGATACGGGTGTGGGCAACGCGATCGATAAGTTCACCCGGCACATCGGCTGGTCGCATCCCGGCGGTCCGAAAGTCGAACGCGCCGCCAAAGACGGGTCGTATCAGCGCCTTCCGTACGTTGTCAAAGGGATGGACTTCTCGTTTTCTGGCATTATGAGCGCCGCCAAAGCGGCGGTGGATGCGGGCAACGCCGTCGAAGATGTGAGCTATTCGCTCCAGGAGACGATCTTTGCGATGCTCACCGAGGTTGCAGAGCGTGGGCTGGCACTCACCGGAAGCGACGAACTCGTTCTTGGTGGTGGCGTCGGACAGAACGAGCGCCTGCAGGCGATGCTTGAGACGATGTGTACGGCGCGTGGCGCCACGTTCTACGCCCCGGAGAACCGATTGTTGCGCGACAACGCCGGCATGATCGCCGTGCTCGGCGCGAAGATGGCAGCCAGCGGTGATACGGTTGCGATCGATGACTCTGCGGTCCGTCCAAAATTCCGTCCGGACGAAGTGCCTGTCAGCTGGCGGTCCGACGACGTCTCGTACCCCGTATCATCACCCGACGCTGGCCCGCAAACGGGTGCTGAGGCGACGATCGAGGTGGATGGAGACCGTATCACGAAAACGCGTATCGCTAAGGCGTATCGACACCCACAACTCGACAAACGGCTCCGCCAAGAGCGCACGCGCTCGGAAGCGCGGCTTACGCACGCCGTCCGAACGCTTGGCGTGCCGACGCCCGTGATCTTCGACATCGATCTATCGGCCCCATCAATCGTGTTCGAACGCGTCGGTCGTGCTGATCTTCGCGATCAGCTCTCGATCGACCGCGTCCGAACTGTCGGTCACCATCTGGCCACTATTCACGACGCAAACATCGTCCACGGCGATCCCACCTCGCGAAACGTTCGCGTCGGTGATCGCACATGGCTCATCGATTTCGGACTGGCCTATCACTCCGACGCTATCGAAGATCACGCGATGGACTGTCACGTCTTCGAACGCAGCCTTGCCGGGACGGCAGACGATCACGAACAACTCAGGGACGCGTTCGAAGCCGCTTATCGCGAGTCAGGAACCCCTGCCGTGCTTAAACAGCTTGAGCAGATCGAAGGCCGTGGCCGGTATCAGTGACGCTCATTGTGCGAGAATAAATTGAGCAGCAGCATGTGGCAAATGGTTTAACCGAGCCGGCCATATCTGCGTGCATGGTGGATAAGCCACAGTCGGGTGAATTGTTCGGTGTTCCGTACAATTTTGAACGCCCGAGCATTGGTCGCATGCTCTCGTCGTATTTCCAGCCCGACGAGGGGATGCTCGTCGAGAAGCCGTTTGGGATCGGATACACGCTGAACCTGGCCAACTGGCGATCGTGGGTCGTGCTTGGAGTGGCTGGTGTGTTGTACTATCAGCATAATGCTGGCGACGACGCGGCCGAAAGCGAAAATGGCGACGCGGCCGACGAACCGGTCGAAGTCATCGTTGACTGATCACGAAACCGACGAACGTTTTCTCTTCGCCCACCGATCGGTGGCATGCTCAACTACGTGACGACGAATCCTGGGAAGGTCCGGGAGGCAGAGGACTATCTGGATGCCGTTACGGCGGTTGATTTCGACTATCCCGAGCTCCAGTCATCGACGCTCGAACCGATTGGGGCCCACGGCGCACGAACGGCGTATCGTGCGATCGATGCGCCGGTGATCGTCGACGACGCCGGGCTGTTTATCGAGGGGCTGGATGGCTTTCCAGGTCCGTACTCCTCCTTTGTCGAATCGACGCTGGGTGTCGAGCGTGTCAGCGAGATCGCCCGCCGGGCCGACGCGACGCGGGCTTCGTTCCGGTGTGTGATCGCGTACTGTGACGGGGAGTCGTTTGACGCCACACCGGAGCCGATTGATCAGGGACGGCGCGGTGACGATCTTGCAGTTGCAGACCGGGCAACTGCAGCGACGGACGAGACGGTCGATGCTGCGGGGCTGCCAGTGAAACTGTTCACCGGTGTGATGCCCGGTCGCATCGTCGAACCGCGCGGAGATGGCGGCTTTGGCTACGATCCAATCTTTGAGCACGACGGCAAAACGCTCGCAGAACTGGAAACGGCGGAGAAAAACGCGATCTCACACCGTGGTCGGGCGCTGGCAAAATTCGCAGAGTGGTTCGACTCCCGGTGAATTTTCAGAGCCGGTCGACGAGTGCTTGCCAGGTGTTTGTCCCGACGAGACCATCAACGGTAAGCCCAGCATCACGCTGAAAGTCCTCAATTGCACTTCTGGTTTCGGGTCCGTAGTCGCCATCAACGGCGATATCGAATCCATGACCGTGTTTGAGATTGTGCTGTGTGGCAAATGTCGCCCACCACGGCGCCTGATCTGGAAGGACAGGAACGATCAGCTCACGCCACGTGTTCGGGCCAACAATTCCGTCGACCAGGAGCCCGCGGTCGTTCTGGAACGTTTCTATGGTGGTTTGCGTTTCGGACCCATAGATTCCATCGTGGGCATTCAACTCGTGGCCGTGGTGGCCCAGTAAATATTGGATTGTGTAGACGGCTTCGCCCTCGTCACCCCGGTCGTACAATGGCCAGCTGTATTCGACCGGGTCGTCACCGAATTCACTCGTGATCGCATCACTTGCGGTGGACAGGTAGGCCGAATGATCGGAACCAACCCCTGCTGTAACATCGATATCGGTGTAGTTTTCGGGAGCACTCTGACTGCTTGGAACGCCAGTTTCACCGAGTGCAGTGTCGACGGAGTCGATGTAGTACACCATATCCGAGAGCGCACTATCCTGTTCACTGTGGTAGTTTTTCGTCGTTCCAGTTTGGGCTGCGATGATGCTGTCGATCGGTGCGACAGCTGGCTCCGTGTTGTCCACCGCAGCGCCGAGTAACTGAACCGATCCGATCTCCATCTCAGTAGTCCAGTTGGAGTGCGTATCGAGCACCGCGAGTGAACTCATAACGACCCGAGCGCCGAGACCGTGACTTACGAGATGAACGGACTGTTCGGGGCAGGCAAGCTTGAGATCGACCAAAAACTGCGCGAGCTTCGTCCCGTTCCGATCTGCAACCTCGTTAGATCGGTATACCGACCACGTGGCGGAATCCCACGAATACCCCACAAATCCGCCGGAGTAGCCCGCATCCACAAGCTCGGTATGTGCTGTGCTCGCGCTGTCACCGACCTGTTGATCGTCGACACCCAATCCGTGGATGTAAACAACCACCTCCTGACAGTTCGTATCAAGACTGGGGATATTTCCAATCGTGTCGTACCCTGTTTCTGTGTATCCATCTTTTAGCGTGAGATAATACCCCTGGTCCGGCCCCGGTGGTTGCTGGTAATCGTAGTGATCGTAGGTCGAAACCAGCGGGGGCGTTTGCACCGCCCCAGCTACCCGCCCGTTGAATACGTTGATCGACGCTACTCCGACAGCCGCTACGCCAGTTCGTTGGAGGAATTGCCTACGATCCATAAAGATACATAAAATACAACTTACTAATAATTTTCCATATTAATTTTATATTTATGTCTTCCAAATTCATGTATTATTTATAATTAAGATCATCAATAACTGACCCGGTACTGCGCCAACAAGAACGCCTCTGAGGGGTGATTCGAACCAATCCGACCGTTGTCGGAACTGGTTGTCTCTACGATTTTGGATACGTGAGTCCGTGTGTGGCACTCTCGCGGAGATTCTCTAATTCTTGGACCGAAATCTCCAGTGGATTGCTGTAATCTCCGAAATATTCGGTAAACGTTGGAGTGACAGCTCGATCGCCGCTGTATGCCTGATCGAGGACGTCCCGTAACATGGCAACAGCGGTTTGCTCTCCGAGCTTGATTCCCCAGTAGTGATCACTGTAGTAGTGAACGCCAGCGAATATGCGTCCGAGGCCCATATTCGACATCAACTTATCGATCTCCTGATGGACTCCTTGGTGATTCGCAGGGACAGACACGGTTGTTCGGCTGGCTCCATGCTCGGACGGAACGAACAGCTCTCCCGGCCAGTCCTCATTCTTGAAAAAGGTTTTCAGTACGGTTCCACAGGCCCCAGCGATAGTTGAGTGGCCACTGGGATACGCTGGATGGACCGGCGCGCCTTCCTTATACGCCAGCGGGAGAAAAGCAGTTCCAGTGGTTTCCTCGATTTCGGCGAGGGCATTCGATTCGAAAACGAGATCTGAAATGCCGTAATATCGGCTGTCCAACCCTTGGGAGTGAATTCGACCGGCGAACGTTTCGGGACGAAGGCGGAGATGTACGCGCCATTTGTGATACCACGCCGTGAGAAGCGCGTTTCGTGCAGCTCGACCAATGAGATCCAACAGCGCCACTGGCCCGCCGTCGATGTAATCGAAAATTTTGTTTCCTGCGTCTGTCATATATTGGAGCTCTGGGTTTATCGAAATCCCTTGATCCAGGAGCGTGAGTGCAGCCATGACATACACGTGGTACGATGGATCGAAATTCACCAACGCCGCGAGGTCACGGCCTGTAGCAATGTATCGTGGCCCTTCGGTCAGCCGTCCTGCTGGTGGTGATGACTCTGCTCCCTGGCCTTCCCCTGCGAGTAGCCGTAACCACTCCTGGCGGGTTGTACGATAATCTTGCCCCGCTTGGAACGTCTTGATCTGTGGACTGATCGGGAAGGCACCGAACATCACATCCTGAATGAGAAACTGAGAGAGGTACGGTCCATAATCAAGTTCGTCGGTCGCTGCTTCCACGAACAGATATTCAGTATTGTGCCACCACGGGGTTTGTATTGCGTCAGCGATGGTGGCGATATCGGCATCGATCTCCGACTTCGAAATCGCACCGTCGAGCGTCCCACTGTAGGCATCGAACGGCTGATCACGAAGGGCTGCCATCCAGTAGAGGTCGACCATCTCCCCGGCCATGTGGTCGCTGTCGGGAGATGGTGCGGGAGGCATCGTTCCGGACCATGAATCCATGCCCTCCGTTGGGAACGAATGCACTGACTGGGGGCTAATGAATCGCCGTTCGTCTCCCTGTGGGATGGCAGTATACTCATCACGATTCCGAAGAATCGGACTCATGACGGTCTCGTGGGCTCCCACGGAAACGAACCCTTCAGGATATGGATCACCGTTGCTGTTCGTCTCCATCGACATTCCCTTCATGAATAATGATGGATACATTTCTGTTCCGTGCATCTGCTTCGTCCGATCGAAATACGTGCTGTCATACTCCGATTCGATCGTCGTTAGATCGACGAGCAACTGCTGAATCGTCTCCTGCCGATTGGCAATAGCCGCATCGAGACGATCCTGGAGTACATACTCGTCGTCGTATCCTCCATCATAGGCATCCGCTGTGCCGGCGAACATATGAGGGCCCCCAGCAGCGAGCCCCCCTGCGACCGCGAATCCGTGTAGTAGCGTTCGTCGATCGATCATCGGCATGGTCGACGCCGATTCTTCTGCGTCCGATAGATCTGAATCTGATCGAGTTGTGTCGTTTTCTCTGCTCATATATTCTACAACAACAGGTTGTAAAATTGATCATGGAGTAATTATCTTATTGGACATCATTAAATATAATTTATAATCACACATATCTGTTTATACCTTCCACTGGTCTATTGTGATGATTGATGTGTTCTTCGGGAATCAGGTCCTGAACGAATCGCGAGCGACAGTAGCACGTTTCGTTAGGGCGTTGAGAAGCGATACACCAAACCGTTCCACAAACTGAAACACAACGTTACCATTCTGTTGCGCGCTCGTCCGGGCCTGGATACGACTCGTCGAACGCGTGTTCGTAGAGCGCCTCCGGATCAAACAGGTGGACGAAGCCATCGGGCGGCTTGACTGAGCAGTTGAGCCGCCGTTGCAGCGACCGTGCAGTGCTGGCAGTAAGCAGCTGTTCATCGAACGTGAGTACGTGTGCTGCGCTACTGTCATAGGCCGCCGCCAGAGCTGGATGGTCTCCCGGACGATGGTCGGCCAGTTGTGTGCCGTCTTCGATGAGCGCGCGCCAGTCGGCCGCGAGCTCAGCGGTTGCGAGCGTCTCGATTACCGTTTCGGACTGCTCAAGCAACGGTTCGCTCGCGACGAGTGTCAGCCAGCTGTGTTCACGTATGGCCGATAGCGCGGTGCGAGCTGTCCCCCCAACGAGCAGATCAGCGACCAGCACGTCGCTGTCGGCCACGATCGTCGTGCTATTGGTCATCGCGAATGGAGTGGAGGGTATCGGTTATCTCCGGTACCGTCACCTCGTACGCATCGGCGCGTTCGAACAGCGATTGCAACGACATACTGACTCCTTGGCGTGCAAGCGCCAAACCTCCGTCGGCGGCTCAGACTGGTGGCGACTCCGTCCCACCGAACAGCTGCTGGACGGCGTCTACCTCCGCGGGCGCAGCCATAAATGCAATCTGATCGCCGGCCTCGATCGTCGTTTGTGGCAGTGGGATTGTCATCGGCTCACCCGCCCGTCCGTGGGCATACACGAGAACGTCCTCGGGTAGATCGACACCCCGGACTTGCTCACCAATCATCCCGGAACCATCGCTCACAGTGACCGTTCCAGCGGACAGGTTTTCGGTGAGATCGCCCAGCACGTCGAAGTCACCGCCCTGCAATGCGGTTTTCGCACCTGCTGCACCGAGTCGCTCTGGATAGACCACCGCGTCTACCTCGGCGGCGTACTTTTCGTAGATGTCTGCGTGATAGTCGTCGTCGATCCGCAGCACCGTCCGACAGTCGAATCGATCGGCGATCACGCATGCACTCAAATTCACCGTTAGATCACCAGTCAGCCCGCCGACGGCGTCGGCGGTTTCAATGCCGGCCGCTTCGAGCACGCTGTCGTCGTCGCCACTTCCAGCGACCACCGAAAATCCACGAGACTCGGCGAGTTCGACCTTCTCCGGGTCTGCATCCACAATGACGACCTCATGATCCTCCTCTTTGAGAATGTTCGCCGTTCGGATACCAACCCGTCCGTAGCCCACGAGTACGAACTTCATACCGATGGAAAGAACAACTGGTACTAAAAACGTTCGTGCAACGGTACCGTACACACTGCTGGAGGATGTATCACCAGTTTTCGGTGTCCGTAGCGAGCAATTTGTGTCGTCGAACCTGTTATCAATCCATCATCTGGTATGCATAAACACAACGTACATAGTGGTGTGGGCCGAGAAGACCGTATGGCCACGAACGACGTTCACGAGCCGGTGCACGCGCGCCACCGGTGTAGTTGTGGACAGCTTTTCGATACGGCCGACGAGCTGAAAGAACACGCTCGGACGGTGCACGACGCGGTCGTCTAGTTTTGCGTGATCCGGGCCTCGAACACACAACGGACAAATCAGTCCACCGTGTAGCCTGCCCCAACGATGGACCTTCTCGATCTCACCAGCAAGGCAACCGCGACGGGGCCGCTCTGCGATGCCTGTCTCGGCCGGCTTGTCGCCGACCGGAGTTTTGGGCTGACGAACACCGAGCGCGGCCGCTCGCTTCGAATCTCACAGGCACTCAACGCTGACGAGCCGTATTCGGATCCAACCGACGACGAACGGTGTTGGGTGTGTGAAGGTGAAAGCGACCGCATCGAAACGTTCGCACAGCGGGCAATCGCCAAGCTTGAGGGCTGGGAGTTTGAGAGCTATCAGGTTGGAACGCGGGTGCCACCGTTGCTCACCGAGAACGACGAGCTCCTTCGAGAGGACGTTGGGTTGGCAACCGACGCTGGTGCACCGCTCAAACGCGAACTGAATCGGGAGGTGGGAAAGCGAATTGGCGAAGAAACCGAGACAGATGTCGATCTCGACCGGCCGGACACGCAGGTGCTGATCGATCTTGCAACCGACGAGGTCGAGGTCCGCATCCATTCGGCGTTCGTCTACGGACGCTATCGGAAGGAGGCTCGCGACGTCCCCCAGACGAAGTGGCCGTGCTCTGATTGTGCACAGACCGGACTCCACCGAGGAGAAACGTGTGAAGCCTGTGAGGGAACCGGCTATCGCTACGGCACCAGTGTCGAACAGCAGACGGCCCCGATCGTCCAACAAGCGATGGACGGCAGCGGTGCGGTCTTTCACGGCGCTGGCCGAGAGGACGTCGATGCGCTCATGCTTGGCACTGGCCGCCCGTTCGTGATCGAGGTTGAAGAGCCACGCCGCCGGACTGTCGATCTCGAGGCGATTGAGCGAGAAATCAACGACGAAGCACCCGCAGCCGCTGTCAGTGAGCTGGCGCTTGCCACCCACGAAATGGTTGAGCGGGTCAAACGCCTGGATGCGTCGAAGACCTACCGCATGGCAGTGACGTTCGCCGAACCAGTCACCGCTGACGCGCTCGCCACAGCGCTGGATGAGTTACAGGGCGCAACGATCACTCAACGAACGCCAGAACGGGTTGACCACCGCCGTGCGGATATCGATCGCACGCGGACAGTGTACGATATCGAGGGCGAACTGACCGACGAGACCCACGCCTCGATCGAACTCCACGGCGAGGGTGGCCTCTACGTCAAAGAGCTCGTCTCGGGCGATGGTGGCCGAACCGAGCCAAGTCTCACTGGACTGCTTGGCGTCGAGAGCACTGTGTCCACGCTCGATGTGCTGGCGGTCGAGGGTGAATCCGAGCCGTTTGCCGATCCTGCGTATCTCCGGTGAGCAGATGACTGCATTCGAATTTGGCGTCGACGAAGCGGGAAAAGGCCCGGTTCTCGGTCCGATGGTCGCCGCCTGTGTGGGTGGACCGGTTGATGACCTCCCCGACGGCATCGACGACTCGAAGGCGCTCACTGCCCAGACGCGCACGGACCTGGCGGCGACGATTCGGTCAGATCCGGCGTTCGATGTCGGCGTCGCACACGTTGCAACCGACACAATCGACGATCCCGACACAGATATGAACACGCTGACGGTCGTTGCGCACGCAAACGCGATCGACAGCGCGCTTGACGGTGGGATCGAAACGGCTGGCGTCCTCGATGGTGCTGACACCGATGCCGATAGATTCGCCCGCCGGGTGGGCGATAGAGTCGATCCACAACTCACTGTTGAAGCCGAACACGGTGCTGACGAGCGCTATGCTCTCGTCAGTGCAGCAAGCATCATCGCGAAGGTCGAACGGGACAGGGCAGTGGCCGCAATCGCCGAGGAGTACGGCGACGTCGGAAGCGGCTATCCCGGCGATCAAACCACGCGATCATTTCTTGAAACGTACGTCGAAACACACGGCGAGCTCCCGGACTGTGCACGTTCGACCTGGAAAACCGCCACGGATATTGTTGCGAGCGTCGAGCAGACGACGCTCGACTCGCTCTAATCCATTACGAGATTTCTGATCACGTCACCGTATGCCGGTCGGGTGACGAGCACGCCGATCAGCACGCCGACGATCGTGATGATCGCAAAGCCCTGAAGATCACCCAGCGAAAGCACTGCCAGCGGTGCCATCGCGATCACGGTCGTTGCGGCGGCCGCGCCGATCACCCAGAACGCCTTGCGGAATCGCGAACGGAACACCTTGTTGGTCGAAACATCACCCTGTTGGAGAATCTCGTCGGCGATGATGACGAGATCGTCGACCCCAGTTCCGATCACCGCGATGAAGCCGGCGATGTGTGAGAGATCCAGCGCCATTCCAACAATAGAGGCGAATCCCAGCAGGAGATACACCTCAGCGGCGGCCGTGAGCACCATCGGAATCGCGATCTTCGGCTTTCGATAGCGCCAACCAACGACCGCACCGACGGAAAGCATGGCGAGCAGCCCCGTCACGACCGAGAGCGATTTGAACCGCTGGGCCAAGCTCGGCTCGATGTAGGAGGTCGTTCCCGCATCGAGATCGAGATTCGTCGGCAACGCACCGGCGCGCATGTTGAGCGCCAACCGCTGTGCTTCAGAGGCATTCGACGTTTCGACCTGGAACGCGTTCTGGAAGTCGCCGTTTCGAATCGTGTTCGCAAGCCCCGGGTTGAGGCCAGCACCCTGCACGATCGTCCCCTCGACGATGGTGTCGTTCACCACCTTGCCGTTCGAGACGGTGTAGATACAGTGGCCAGCGTCGTCCGGATTTGACTGATACGTGCAGTTCGTTGTCCCCTGCGGGGAGGTAAATCCGAACGTGTTCATCGCGTTCGTGAAGTTGTCACCGGCCCGTGGTGTGAGATCGACCGGTACGTTCGGTTCGCCGGTCTCCCCCCGTTTCATTGTGCCAACATGGGCGATCCCCTCCTGGGAGAACATTGGGACGTTTCGATAGCTCCCGTTCTGGGGGAAATGCGCCACGACGAGTACAGTTCCCTGCTCATTGATCAGCTCTTTGACCGCCTCGCGCGGCATGTTCGGCACTTCCACGACGATGAACGCCTCGCCGCCGGTCGCCGACCGTGAGATGTAGGCGTCACCACCCGAAAGACCCGCTCCAGAGATCTTATCGTCGAGCGTTCGCTCCGTTTCCGTAAGCGTCTGGTCGGTCACGCCGTCGCGGATCTCGCCGTGGCCCACCCCCTGTTCGTCGAGTGCCTGCCTGAGCTGGGCGTTCGTGATGTTGTTCGAAAACACCTCGACGGTGTTGGACTCGTTTGCTGACGTCCGGACTGTGAGTTCCTGCGTGGAGACCGACAGCTCGGTGGTGAGATTGCGCTCAAGCGCGCGAACCTCTTCGTTCTCCATATCCTGTAGTTCAACATCTTCGGCGGTGATGCCGATCAGCGGCGCACGAATGCGTGTGCCACCGGAGAGATCCAGTCCAAACTGGAGATTCGTCGGATCATCGGTCTGGTTTGCCGTGTTCGCGCCGGGAACCGTCTGGTCTCCTCCAACGGGCCCGAAGATCGCGATCGTGCTGAGAAGCACCATCACGGCCAATAGAATGATTCGCCAGTTTTCACGGAGACGACCGCTCATTTGGCCACCCCCTCATAGACGTAGTAGCGCAAGAGACTCACGTTCATCAGATACGTGTTCATCAGATCTGTGATCAGCCCGACAACCAGGACAATTCCAACCTGGGGCAACAGCGGGATTCCGAATACGAATCGCGAGGAGAGAATCGTCATCACGATCATGGCGATGATCGAGGTGACCGTCATCGTCACACCAGTCCGGCGAGCGCGGTAGGTGGATTCGTAGAAATCACCGCTCCGGCGCAGTATCGAGTTGTTCAACAGAATATCGGAGTCCACGCTGTATCCGATCAACATCAACAGCGCGGCGACCGTCCCAAGCGAGAGTCGCATCCCCAGGAGGTTCATCACGGCGATCGGAATCACCAGATCGGAAAACGCGCTGAGGACGATCGCAATCGATGGGACGAACGTGCGAAAGAAGACGAACGCCAACACGCTCATTCCTACGAACGCAACGCCAATGCCGATCAGCGACTGACGCTGTGCATCACCGCTGAACGTCGCCGAACGGGTCTGTATCTGCTCGATTTCATAGCCAGACGATCTGGCAACCGACTGTATCTGATCAATCTCCGATTGATCGGTCGCCTGGAACGTGACAATGTACGAACTTCCGCTCTGTGTCACCGTCTCAACTGGAACCGACAGCTCAGATTCGAACGTCGATCGAATCTGGTCTACCGACTGGTCCGAGCTAATCTGCAGTTCGGTGCCGCCAGTAAAGTCGATCCCCGGCGTGACGGGTGCTCCCGTCGTAACGTACCAGCCAGCAATAATGAGAAGCGCAACCAGCAACACGGCGGCCGGGATCGCCACGAGCTGCCGGTTGCTGTACCGTCTGTACGGAACATCCGGTACGTCGATATCGATCATGCCAAGGCGTGTGAGTGGTGATCGGATAAACGTTTTTATATAAATCGCAATCCGCGACGCGAATTCGTCACGGGAGATAGCGGACGCTGATGATGCCATTGGCCTCGTCAGCCCTGATCTCGACGCGATTAACGCCGAGGCGTGCTCCCCGTGTTCTAGTTCCTTCGTCTTCGAGCACGTCGGCCACTGCAGCGTCGGTCTGGGCCGGAGCAACAGTTATGACGTGGATCTCGCCAATTCCTGCCCGCTCCATTCGTGTCATTTCGCCTACTTCTTGTTCGCTCGCGAGCTCGCGCTCCTGGCTCGTTGGGGGTTCGTCTGCGCGTTCGATTGGAATTTTGCGCCGATCATCCACCTCGATCACCTGCCAGGTGAGCTCAAGCGGGGGCTCGGGTGCGACGGTCGCTTCGATAACATCTCCGGCTTCGACGCCAGGGTTGTCAGCGAGTGGATGCACCTGTCCGCTGTGCACGTCGCGTGCCATCGCACTGTCATCGTCGGCATGGGTGATGAGAAACGTGCTGGTGGTAGTTTCCATATCGGATTCACTTCGTCGAAGAATTTCACTCCAGCGTTCGCTCGTCGTCACGGAACAGCCAATGCGTGGCGATGATGGCCCCGACACCAATCAGCGGTGGCACGACACCAATCGGTTGTGCCCAGGCGTAGAACTGGCGAAGCAGTCCTGCAAACGGACCGGGCTGAATCGGTGGCTGCTGTGTGGATGGTAACGCGATTACCGCGCCGCAGTAGAGCAGCCCCACGAAGCAAAAGCCAGCCACGGCGATCCAGCAGTCATACCGCCGGCTCGGATTGCCGAGTCGGTGGCGTCTGGCGACGAGCAGCGGTGGTGTGAGCAGCGGCGCAACGATCGCTAGCCAGATAAGCAGATAGAGCGCGGGTGTGAACGTGATGACACCCGCTGCGACGCCGGCCATCGAATCCAGCAGGACGAGCGTCCCCAGGCCAAAAATAAGCGTCACGAACAGTCCCACGAATCCACCGAGTAGCAGATACACCCGAAACACCGTGGAGTTTGACCGTCGGAACGCGAACGGGAGCGCCGTCAGCAGGCCGCCGTACGATCGAGTGTCGCCTGCAGCGGTCATTAGACGAGTAAATGGGTCGCTCTGGGATTAATTCCCCGATCGGCTTCGCCCAGCTTATACCACCAGTTGCCCATCATGCTCTCATGTACGTCGATATCGGCAGCGTCCTCGATTCACAGCCGGGACTCTCCCGCGCCGCACTCGAACGACTCGACGAACGGGTCGCTGCTATCCACGAGCATATTGAGCAAGAAATTACAACCGAGGGATTTGGCTACCGGTCGCTCGCACTCGGTTCGGAGACGGACCCGGACCGTATTGCGAACGCCGTCGAACCGCTTGCGGATTGTGAGACGGTTCTCACCGTCGGTATTGGCGGCAGTGCGCTCGGCAGTGCTACGGTGACCAGCGCACTCGGTGTTGGCGAGAACAATCCCGTCTGCGATAATGTCGATCCACAGCAGCTCTCCTCGCAGCTATCATCACTGACGTGGGACCAAACGGCAGTCCACGTCGTTTCCCAGTCGGGGACAACAGCGGAGACGCTCTCGAACTTCCTCATCGTTCGCGAGGCGATGGCGGACGCCGGCGTCGATTGGACCGAACAGACGATCGTGACGACGGGTGCGGACGGCCCGCTTAGAGAGCTCGTAGACCGCCACGACCTCCCGTCACTCAGCGTGCCCGCGGGCGTGCCTGGTCGGTTTTCCGTACTGTCGACGACGAGCCTCGTGGCGCCCACGATTCTGGGTTGTGATGTGGAGCAGCTGCTTGCTGGCGGCCGTGCGGCCCGAAACTCACTGTCGGCAAGCCTCTTTGAGACGCCGGCGTACGCCTACGCCGCGGTGGCGTACGCGCTGGAACAGCGGGGTGCGAACATCAACGCATTTGTTCCGTACGCAGAGCGCTTAGAGCCGTTTGCGGAGTGGTTCGCACAGCTGTGGGCAGAAAGTCTCGGCAAGGATGGCCTCGGCCAGACGCCAGTGCGGGCGCTGGGCGCAACCGATCAGCACTCACAGCTCCAGCTGTATCGGGCTGGAAGACATGATAAGCTCGTGACGCTCGTGCGTCCACGAGAACGGCCCGAACTGACGATCCCATCGACGGAGATCGATGCGCTATCGTATCTGGGAGACACCGGCCTCGGAGCACTGCTCGATGCGGAGTTCGAGGCAACTGAAGCGAGTCTCGCCGCGGCCAATCAGCCAACCGTTCGACTAGAGATCGATGCCCTCGATGCGTACTCGCTGGGTGAGCTCCTCGTCTCGATGGAAGCAGCCACGATCATGACCGGCGAGCTGTTAGAAGTCGAGACGTTCACACAGCCGGCGGTTGAGTGGGGAAAACGGGCTGCACGTGGCCTGCTCGGCGGCGACGATACTCCTGAGGCAAACGCGGTCGGTGATACCCGCTCGCTCACCATCGAGGGACCCTGAACAGGTCGTCGTCGCTTCCCAAAATTATTGGCTTGACCCGGCATAGTCCGGCCAATGCATCATTGCTGGATGGGTGGGTGGCTGTGATCGAGGTCGACGAACCGTACTGGCGGTTTCGGACCGTGCTCCGAGCAGTCGCCGTCGGTGTTAGCGCGCTGTTTGTCGGAATCATCGTCATGGTCGTCCTGCAGTCATTGCTTGCGGGATTTGGCATCGCCATCGCTGGCCATCCCGGACGGGCGGCGCTGTTGAGCTCGATTTCGCTGCAAGGGGTGGCGTTCATCGGAACGAGCCTGGCGTATCTCTCGTTGCTTGATCGGTTCTCGCTCCTCAATCTGCAACGGCCGTCCTGGCGGACGATACAGGCGATTATCGCAGGCTTTCTCCTCGTGGTTCTCACCTGGGCAGGGATATCGTACCTTATCGAACACATTCTGCAGATCCCCACGGCTGAAAGCTCATTCATCCAGGACGTCCAACAACAGCCAGTGCTGATCTGGCTCTTTTTGGGGTTTCAGCTCATCGTCGGGCCGAGCGAGGAGCTCCTCTTTCGCGGCGTCGTCCAGGGGTCGATGCGACGAGCAATGGGACCAACCAGTGCGATCGTGCTGACCAGCCTCTTTTTCGCGTCAATCCATTACAGCAGCATGAACGGCTCGGCGCTCAGCGTGATCGGAGCGCTCTCGGTCGTGTTCGTCCTCTCGCTGGCGCTTGGTGCGTTGTATGAACTGACTGATGATCTCATCGTCCCGGCGATCGTCCACGGCCTGTTCAACGCGACGCAGTTTCTGTTGGCGTATCTCCAGGCAACCGGGCAGCTGTGAAAAAATATAGAACGGCGCGGTTATTCGTGGGCGAACGAGAGATCGACGCCAACCGGGACGCGACCACTCTCTCCGGTGTTGGCAGCCCACGTGGCCGCAACAATCACCTTCTCGAAGTTGCCGTTGTGCAGGAATTTCTTCAGGTCCTGTTCATCGGACGCTTCGAAATTCTTCAGATCGAGATGTTTCACCTTCGCCTTGCCGTTGTGTTTGATGCCGACGATCGAGTACTGGTAGTCGATCGGCTTTTGCTGTGCTTCGCGGAGGCTCATGAACGGCTCCGTCGAATCACCGCTGAGCCGTTTGTCACCGACCGAGACGTTCTTGAGATACCAGCCGTCTTCCTGGGTTGCCCAGTCAGTCGTGTATCTGAAGCCGATCAGGACCTCTTGGCCCTCGTAGGCGGAGAGGTCGAACGTCTGTTTCGTCCAGCCGTCGGAGCTGCCCGAAAAGCCGGGAACGTTCTCTTGCACGCGCGGATGGGCACCATCTGCGGTTTCAGAGACCGTGTTCTCATTCGAGAGACTCGTCCAGGTTTCACCGCCGTCGGTTGAGACCTGCACGAAGCCGTAATCCCAGTTCTGCTCGATAGCGTAGTTGGTCTCGAACGTCAACGTCGTGTCATCCGTGTTCGAGAGGTCGGCTTCCGTGATGGCGAACCGATCCAGCAGATCGCCAGAGCCGCTGTAGAGGACTTCTCCCTCCCCAGCAACCGGATCGGTCGTTGTCTGCCACTGTGTTCCGAGATAGTCGGTGCCCGAGACAGAAACGTCCTTGATCGGTCCCTTCTCGCTCGTATCGTACTCTTGATACGCTGTGCCCCACGCACTCGCCGTCGGCGATTCCTTCGACGTGTTGAGATTCAGATCGATGCCGTCGATCTGGTAGGCGTCCTTGGGATTTTTCACCTTCCCGTCAAGCGCCGCCGCGACCGCGAACTGCTGGTAAACGTCGGCGAAATCAGCCGAGATACCGTTGGCATCAAGCGTTTGCTCGACGCTTTCGATCCCGTTGGCCTCGTTGGCAAACAGTTCGGAGACGAACTCCTCTCCGAACCGATCGACGAGATACAACTGGAACGCATATGCCTCGCCGTAGTCGGCCAGGATGTTGATATCTCCTTGATCGCCCCAGTTGATCAGCGAGTTCGATGGATTCTGCTCATAGCCCGTGACGTGGCTCTCCGGTGCTGGATA
Source organism: Halobacteriales archaeon YIM A00013 (assembly GCA_025041195.1). Lineage (GTDB taxonomy): Archaea > Halobacteriota > Halobacteria > Halobacteriales > Haloarculaceae > Halocatena. The sequence goes on along the minus strand of JAKCFM010000001.1, from coordinate 1,757,727 downwards.
ACCAACCACGTTCTCGGCGTAGTCCGACATTCCCTCGTTGATCCAGGACGTTTCATCACTGTCGTAATCGCCGTGGATGAGGTGCTGGTACTCGTGTGCCAGCGTGCCCTCGATCCCGACGTATTCGGTCTCACCGTCGAGGTCGTCCCAGTTGGCTGCATCGACCGTGATGACGTTCCGATCGGAGTACTGCTGTGTCGTCGGCGAGTAGTAGCCGGCGGTGTACACCGGATAGCTCGCGTTGTAGTAGTTCTCATCGACGATGTTCGTCACGAGCAACGCCGTCTTGTTGCCGGCGTCATCTGCGGTGTTGTAATAGTCCGACGGGAAATACCCAGCCTCAGAAAGCGGACTGTCGACACCGTCGCGCGCTGCGGGCGTGCCAAACACCTCCGACTCGTTGGGGTAGATCTTCTCATCGAACTCCGAGATCAGGTGGTTGACCTGTCGGTCGCTCACCGATGGATCGGCTCGTGGATCGTCCGCTGGCCAGGATAGATTCGTCGCCACCCAGATTTCGATATTGTCACCCACACCGCGGCGTTCGAACTGCGTGAACGCACCGGTCTGTGAGGTGTAGAACTGGCGTAGCATTCCATCGCCGGCAGCGGTTGCACTGCTCTCAGTGTCTGCAGTGCTGACGGCATTGGCCGCCGCGTGCACCTCGCCCGCGGTGGGCTGTTCGAGTTCGCCAGGTGCCGGCTCAACCGGAATCGGACCGTCCGTTTCATTGGTCGGCTGGTGTGCAGGACGATCTGCAACGCCAGTGTCGGCCGCTTGCGCCGGAACCATCGCGCCTGTGGTTCCGACCGCACCGGCCGAGACTATCAGTATGGCTGTCAGTAGAATGGCATGGATTCGCATTCCGAACAATTCTGATAAACGATTAACCATAATACTTACGACTTTCTTTTATATTTTGTAATACTTTTGCCAAATGGTCGATCATATTGTGGCAATAGCGCCCCTCCGGAACAGTGATCGTCACGCTAAGGGGTTTGGAGCGTGTACACGACGTATGAGCGACGATTCGGCCTCCCCTGCGACGGACGACGAGCTTGAGGAGCTTCGCAAGCAGGTGGAATCGAAGTACGACTTCGACGATTTCGGCCCCCGAGATATGGCGGAGATGACGGCCGAAGAGTGGGACGCGGTGTTCGACCCGGACAGCTGGATCACCGGGCACCGACTGCTCGATCGTGTGGAGGCCGATCTGAAACACCGGGTTGCAGACCGAGACGTGTTTGCGCGGATCGAGCGCCTTGATTCGCCGGATCGCGTCGCCGCAGTCTCCGATGAGGGCTACGCCGTCGTGTTCGAGGATGGGACGGTGAGTGGACAAGGGACCGTTCTCCGGGACGTAGAACCCTCAGTGGCACTCTGTTCGATGGAGTCATACGACGCACCCGATCGCCCAGCAGGCGAGGTGCTTCCACACCCAGACGAGATAGCAGAGGGAACCGGCTCGCTCGGCCACACGATGTTGCTGGTTGTTGGCAGCGCCGTTTCACTGATGGGGCTGGGACTGATTGGCGCATCGATCGCTGGGATTGGTGAGGGGAGCCTCTTTGGCGGCGTGTTCGGTGGTGTGTTCGTGCTGATCGGGCTGTTCGTCTTCGTGATGGTCGCCAACGCACGACTGTCCGATCGATTCCGGGCGGCGGAGTATCGAGACCGCTTGCGAGCGGTCGGACGCGGCGATGGTGAGTCGGCCATCCCACTCGAACAGCTGGAAACTGACAATTCAACTGACGAAACGAACGAGACGCCACAACACGGGCTGTAGCGGCGCTGTATGTGGCTTCGGTGGGTTTATACGAATTCGGTCCTGAATCCAGCGTGTGTATGAATAGACGGGAATTTCTCCGCACAGCTGGCGGCGCGGCAGGGGCCGCAGCTGCAACCTCTGCGGCTTCTGGGCCCGTCGCCGCACAGGAGGGCTCCGGAGGCGGTGGCGGTGGTAGCGGCCCGATCGACTTCGGTGGCTACCTCGACGATGCAAACGGCTATTCCGATTCGGCCGACGACCAGACTGGCAACGCCGAAGTGACTATCCAGGTCGGTGCTGGCAGTGACGGGATGGGGTTCGGTCCGGCAGCCGTCCACGTCGATCCAGGAACGACCGTGATCTGGGAATGGACTGGCGAGGGCGGTGCGCACAACGTCGTCTCAAACGATGAGGCGTTCAACAGCGGCAGCCCGACGGGTGACGCAGGAACGACCTTCGAGCATACGTTTGAGGAGGAGGGCATCTTCAACTACCACTGCGTCCCCCACGAAGGAAGCGGGATGAAAGGCGGTGTTGCGGTCGGTGCCAACGTCCCCAGACAGTCAGCCGCTGCGGCACAGGAAGTCGACCCCCACGAGATGGGCGTTGCCATTCAGCCCCACTACGTCGGCTTTGGAGCCGTTCTCATGATGTTTATGGCGCTGGTGTTCACCTTCTACCAGCTCAAATACGGTGAGAGCGCCCACACGAAAGGAGGACAGAACTGATGCCATCGGGTGACAGCGACTACGGCGCGATCCATCGCTACGAACCACCACGAGAGAGCACTGCGGCGGCGATCGCAATCGTGCTGCTCACGGTGCTTGAGGTGGTGTTCGTCGGGATGTTCACCTACGGCATCGCAACCGGCTGGGGACTCGACCCGTTCGGAAACATGTTCCTTGGCGGTTTGCTCACGCTGGTGTTCGTTAATCTCTCGTTCATTCTCATGCTCTATCGCAAGGAGTTCTTGCCCGATGTGATGGTCGTGAAAAAGCGTCGTCGCAAATGGGAGGATCTCTACGTGCGCCAAGAGGATGCCGAGGGACAGACGACCGATGTGAGCGTCTGGGATTCCATCAAGCGCGCAGTGTATCCCTACTACAAACGGTGATTCTATGAGTTCAAACGATTCAGACAAATATCCGACCGAGTCCGGCCGTCGCCGCTTTGTCAAAGGCGTCGTCGGCGCAGCATCGTTGTCGACGGTGGGCGTCACCACCGGTATCGGTACGTCGTCGCTCACTTCCTCAACTGGTGAGGGTGGTGGTGTCACACAGTTCAAAGCGATCGAAAACACGGGCGGACCGGCTCCCCGTGGCATGCCCCAGATTCCCCTGGAGATCGCTGACGATGGGACGATTCGAGGCGTCTGGCCGGAGTCACAGACCGTCGAGGAGGCCGGAAAGCAGATCACCGTCGCGGAGATGGATATCGCTGGTGTCACCTACTCCACCGAGTGGTTCCAGTACTGTGGCGTCCAGACGTACGAGGGCGTTCGTCCGGATGCCGACCAGCCAAACGAGTTCAAATCGGCACCAGAGTCGCCGTACGAATGGCAATCAAGCGAACTTTCAGCCGGCGACAACCTCACTGTCGATCACTTCAGCGATTATCAGGACTGGGGCAACGATATCGGCCAAAGCGGCCTCGGAAAGCCCGCCATGGCAACCTGGCGCTCGGAGGACACCGACAACACGATTCCGATTCAACTGCTTCGGAGCACACGCATCGAAGAGATGGCCCAGAACGACCCGTGGCTTGAGGCAACCACGTCGCAGGGCTTTATCGCATGGTTGGATAAGTGTACGCACTTTTGCTGTGTGCCGGGATTCAAGGCGTTCCCCGGCAGTGAGAAGTTCGCCGCAGAAGACCAGGTGTACTGTCAGTGCCACCAGTCGTCGTACGATCCGTTCAGCATCATCGATAAGACGTTTACGGCGCTTCCACGGCCAGCAGGGGATTCGGGCGGAAGCAGCGATTCGGGCAGCGATTCCGGTGGGGGACACTGAGAATGAGCCTCGAACCCAAAGACGATCACGACCACAACGGCTGGCTCCAGGAGAAAGATCTCTCTCCCGTCGAGAAGGGCTATCTCTCGACGCTGATGTGGATCGATAAGCGATTCCGCATTGTGGACTACATGGAGTTGCTGGAGAATCTCTACTATAAGATCAATCTCCAGATGCCAAAGAGCCACACGGAGCAGTACAATCTGGACAACAAGTTCTGGTACTGGTATCCGCTCTACTCGCTTGGCTTTTTCTCGCTGCTGGCGTACATTGTGGCCGCGTTCAGTGGCGCACTGCTTGGCTTTTACTACGTTCCCGGAGCCGCCGGTGGTGCGACGGGTGATCCGTCGGCTGCCTACCAGCAGATCACGTTCATCATGACGGATCTCAACTTCGGCTATATGCTGCGCTCGATCCATCGGTGGTCGGCGCAGGTGATGACCGCCGCAGTGTTCTTACACATGCTGCGTGTGTATTTCACCGGTGCGTACAAAGAGCCACGAGAGCTCAACTGGCTGCTCGGGATCGTGCTGATCTCGCTGACGCTGGTGTTTGGCTACTCCGGCTATTTGCTGACGTTCGATCAGCTCGCGTTCTGGGCCAGCCAGATTGGTGTGGAGATGGCCCTTTCGATACCACTACTGGGTGAGTGGGCCGCACAGCTGGTGTTCGGTGGTTTCACACCCAGTGCAGCGACGATACAACGGATGTATCTGATGCACGTGTTCCTCTTGCCGTTCATCGTGACGGCGCTGATCGCGATTCACATCGGTATCGTCTGGATGCAGGGCATCGCCGAGCCCCACTGATCGGTTGCATTCCGATCGACGACTCTCTTGTTGCGCCAGTTCCGCAGGGTTGAAGGTAGCTCACTGGTAACTCTTGATAGCCACAAATGACCGAGAGCGACACCACCGGCGAACAGCCCCGGACAGACGGTTCGGGGATCGTTGCGCCGGACGATCAAACGCCCACGTGGAGCGATCGGAAGGCTCGAACGCAGGGGCTCTCACGGCTCACGTACGAGTACTTCGAACGCGCTCGTCGTGAAGACCAGGATCTTCGAACCGAATCCAGCTACATCGAGCGAGATGTGCTTGGGTTTCCGGCCTGGCCACACGAAACAATTCGTAATCTAGCAATCGCCTCGTTTTTCATCGGGATGATCATCTTCCTGTCAGCAACGATGCCGCCACACATCGAGGCCCCAGCCGACTCCTCAACCACGCCGGCCGTGATTCTGCCTGACTGGTATCTGTACTGGTCGTTCGGACTGCTAAAGCTCGGCCCGCTCAACCCTGAGCTCTCCATCCTTGGTGGGCAAAAGCTGATGGCTGACCGAACGTACGGGGTGCTTGCTAATCTCGTCATCGTCGGCGCGATTGCGGTCGTCCCGTTCTTGAACAAGGGATCGGCGCGACGGCCAGTCGAAGAGCCGTTCTGGGCTGCCATTGGGATGAGTGGCGTGATCTTCTCGATCACTATCGCTGCACTCTCGGTCAAAAATCTCTTCCCGCCCCTGATGCCACCGCATCTCCTGTTCGATCTGACGTTTCTGATGCCGATCGTTGGGGGCTGTCTCACGTATGCGGTGCTCAAAACGATGCGTGAAGGATATATGTTCGAACTGAACCGTCGGTACTACCGACTCAGGCCGCCGAAATAACCCGACTGTTCCCGTTACAGACACGTTACTGGCGTATCCGATAGACTAATAGTGGATCCGTAAAGTACACACGAGTCGTGTGTTGCCGGTGACGTTTGAATGAGTTCACCCATGCCATCGACGCCAGCCGACGAACCCACCACACAGAGAAAACGCCTCCAGCTGGCCGCCGAGACGCATCGAATTATCGAGCTTGGTCGGGATACGGCGTCGGTGTTTGCCGACGGATCGATGCACCAGCTCTACTGTTATCACATTCTCGTCGATACCCCACAGGATCTCCGACCAGCGTTCACCACGGGGCCGGTACAAATCGACGTGGGCAACGGCTTTCGGCAGTTTCCTGTTGACCGCGTGATTCGTATTGAGGAGTATCCGCTGTTGATTGAGGGACGACGGACGCCGATCACTGAGTGGGTCGTCGCCGTGGGTGAAGAAGAGCTCGCGACCCAGGCACTCTGGGGTGGCCTCCCGGAGCCGATTGACCGGGAGTTGACCTACCGCTGTCGACCGTCTGCTTACATCGAAACCCGCTCGTAACGGGTGCGAGCGCTTTTACAAAGTATTTGTTCCTGGCCGATAATCCAATCGTATGCAGAGGCGCACGGTCGAACGAATTGAACAATGGCCATCACGGCAGTTTCTCCGATCTGATGTCGGACTCTCAGATCTGTCAAGCGCTGGTTTCAGCGGTGCGGTGCACGCTGGAACGTGGATTCTCATGCGTGATGGCGACAGTGTGGGGGTGTTCGATGGGGCCGTAGACGATATCACCGACCGGGGTACCATCTATATCAGTCCTGATCCTATTCTGCCAGTCCTTTTCTCGATGCTCGAACAGGAGCCCGTTCGGAGCTCGACACACCACACAGCACGAGTCCCGATCGATAATCAAGTAAACGCGTTCGACAACTGGAACGGTAACCAGGAGTTCATCGGCTATCTTGAGCTCAGAGGCGGTGGTGATGAATATTACACCGTGTACGATCAGACCGGCTCCACGTCGATCGCGTTCGTCAGCGGCGAAAATCGCCTGCTTACGAACGAACAGGCAGATACCGTGGGACAGACAATCACCGGCGAGTACACCGTCTCAATCGTTCCGGTTGAGCCCTCACCGGTTGCTGATTCGCGTGGCTCTAGCGTCCGGTCGCCGAGCGCGCTGCCTGGTGAGACGGAACCGCTTGCGACTGATGGGTCGAACGAGTCGATCCAGGAGCTTCGTCGGCAGATCACCGCGCTTGAGCACGAACGCGACACGCTGAAAGCCGAACGAGACAATCTCCTTGAAGAGCGCGAGTATCTCAACTCCAAAATTAGTCGCCTTCAGGACCGAATTCACGATCTCGAATCCAGTGGCGGGTCGGTCTCTTCACAGCACAGCAAAAACCTGACAGAGCTAACGCCAGAGAAGGCGCTTGCGGGGACGTCACTGTTCGTTCGCTATCACACCCAGAATCGAGCGACGCTCACCGACGCCTACCACGGCGAGGCAACGCCCGAAGAGGTAAACGACAACCTCATGCTCGAACACCACACGAGCTTCGACCCCGAGTCGACCGTTGTTGACGGAACGCCGTATGAGGAGTTTCTCTCGAATTCGATCGAATTTGACGTGGTCTCCTGGCTCGTCCGTGATCTCCTCTATGTGATCTACAACGCGGGCTATGAAAACGAACTTGCGGATCTGTACGATTATCTCCCGGATATTGACCGGGCGGCGCTGCATGCCAGAAACACGGTGGATGGCACGTCAATCTACTTCGATGTCGTGTGTTTCGATAAGCGAGGCGATCCGCTACTCGTTGTCAATATCCACGACTCCACCGATCCGACCACCGATGCGCATCTCGAAAATCTACTCGACGATGCCAGTGTGGCAGCCAGCCAGTGGCCAGTAACGAGTGCGTTTCTGGTCTCGACCAGCTACTTCGAACCGAACGCGCTTGCCGTCGCCGAAGACGCAACCGGCGGAAGCGGCGGGCTGTTCGGTGGCTCGAATCGTGCGAGTTACATCAGGCTGTCGAGAAAGCGTGGGTTCCACCTCAGTATGGTAGAAGCTCGACAGCGACAGTTCCACGTTGCAGTACCAGATCTGTAAGTTAGCCTTCGACTTCGACCGTCTCGTCAATCTTCATTCCATCGAGCTTGTCGCCAATCTCCGTGAGCTTGCCACCGAGATCGTTGACGAACTCTGCCGTCCGATCGGTCGTGATTGCACCCTGGCTCGATGGCTCGATGAGATCTTCCTCTTCGAGCACGCGAAGCGAGTATCGAACCTTGTGGTGTGGGTATCCCGTCTCGTTCGACATCTTCACAATTCCGATCGGTTCGTTCTCGATCACCATTTTCAGCACCTGAAGGTGCCGTTCGAGCATATCAACCTCTTTCTCAAGTCTGTCTATCATGGCACTTGTTAACTTGTGTTTGACGGGTTTAAACCTTGCTGTCTTCTCGAATAAGCTAGCTATCTGGCGGTAATTGTTGCCATGGCTTAACACTTGTGGAATGGCGGTTGTTTGGGCTAAGGAGGCCAAATTCACTGGGGTGAGTGGTCGGGTGTCTGCTGCTGCCTGTTCGTTTCTCAATTTTGCTAAACGTGTACCACGTTGTTTTGGCATGAACGGTGGCCGTGTTGGGCTATCGAAATCGGTTTAGCGTGGTGGCAGGAAGGTTCACTCATGACTGTAACCATCGTCGGCTCGCAGTTGGGCGACGAGGGCAAGGGCGGCATTGTAGATCTGTATGGTGACGGGGCCGATGTTGTCGTTCGGTATCAGGGCGGAGACAACGCGGGACACACGGTCGTCCACCAGGGTGAAGAGTATAAGCTTTCGCTGGTTCCCAGCGGCGTTGTTCGGGGCCGAACGGGCGTGTTGGGCAATGGGTGTGTGGTCAATCCGTCCACGCTGTTCGAGGAGATTGACGCGCTCACAGAGCGTGGGCTTGACCCGGACGTGCGTGTCAGTGCTCGCGCTCACGTGATCCTCCCGTACCACCGCGTTCTCGACGGTGGAGAGGAGTCGGCCAAGGAAGATCTGGCTGCTGGGACGACCGGGCGTGGAATCGGTCCAACCTACGAGGACAAGGCCGGCCGTCGAGGAATTCGCGTCGGCGATCTCATTGATCCATCGGTGTTTCGAACCCGGCTTGAGTATGCGGTCGAGCACCACCGAACGGTTGCAGAGGAAGTCTACGGAATCGAGCCCGGCGACGCGTTCGAAGTCGAGGCGCTATTCGAGCGCTATCAGGCGTTTGCCGATCGCCTCCGCCGTGAGGAGATGGTCGTCAACTGTGGCGAATTCCTCGCAAAACAGCGGGCTGCTGGGAAATCGCTGTTGTTCGAGGGGGCGCAGGGCACCGCAATCGACATCGATCACGGCATCTACCCCTACGTCACCTCATCGAACACGACGGCGACTGGTGCGCCTGCAGGCACCGGACTTGCACCGTCGGTGATCGGTGACGGTGAGATCGTCGGCATTGTCAAGGCGTATCTCTCCCGTGTTGGCACCGGCCCGCTGCCAACGGAACTCGGCAGCGTTGACGGTCAGACGCCACCGGATGGTGGCAGCCCAGAACACGCAGAGCTTGCGACGTGGATCCGCGATGAGGGCGGAGAGTACGGGACCGTTACGGGTCGTCCCCGCCGCGTTGGCTGGCTCGACATGCCGATGTTGCGCCACGCAACGCGAGTTAACGGCTTCACTGGCCTGGCAATCAACCATCTCGACGTGCTCGCCGGTCTCGATTCTGTCATCGTTGGACACGCGTACGAACTCGATGGTGAGACGATCGAGACGATGCCACCGACGACCGAGCGCTGGGGCGAGTGTTCGGCCATCGAAAAGACATTCGACGGCTGGGAGTCGTTCGATCCATCGGTCGCAGACGAGGGCATTTCGGCGCTCCCCGAGAACGCGCGCACCTATCTTGCGTACATCAGCGACGAACTGGATGTCCCACTCTACGCTGTGGGCATTGGTCCCGGCCGCTCGGAGACCATCGTTCTGGAGAATCCGTTCGAACTGTCGGACTGACCCGGCACGCTTTTTGCGTCGGTCCTCCGATTACGGGGTATGAAGGAGTCGCTGATGGACATTCTCGCCTGTCCGCTCGACAAAGAACCGCTCAACCTGTCGGCGACAGACACGGAGTCGAATGACGACGATACGGAGGTTCTCGCCGGTGAGCTCACCTGTACCGAGTGTGGAACGGTGTATCCCATCGAAGACGGCATCCCAAATCTACTTCCGCCTGACATGAGGGAGTGACCCCCGAACACGTACTTTTTTTAGGGTCACACTCATTTAAGTAATCCGTGCAGGGAACACTCACCGTCGATGTGAACCCGGACGGCATGCACACCCTCGACGTTCCGGAGTCGTTCGCAACGGACGGCAGTTTCACCGTTGAACTCCGGAATCACGGTGAGTCTACCCACGTGTATCTCAATCTCGATTCGACGCTTTCGGAGATCGCCCAGCTTGATGCGACGAACTACTACATCGAATCGGGAGAGTCCGTTTCGATTACCATTCCGATGAGTGTAACGGTCCCACAGGAGGGCCAGCTGACGGTCGCGACTGCGTACGGGAGCGAAAAGCGACTGGTCCGAATTGATGCACAGCCAGCGTCACCGTCGAACACCGCGGTGAACGTCGATTCATCGCTCGCGTCGACGCGCACCCAGCGAACGAACGGCGGATCCTCCGCCCCGGTGGTTCACGGACAGCCCAGGGGTGTGCAAGCTTCCATTCAACAGACACTCCCGGCGGTTGTTTTCGGTGTGATAGCGATCTCGCTTGCGTTCTCATCGATTGCTGTTGACGGTGGCTCACGAGTGGTGCTTGGATTGCTTGCGCTCGTCGCCGGTGCCATCGTTATGGCGCAGCTTTCCGAGTGAGTGGGAGGATCGGCGTTGTTTTTGGTGTGAGTGCGACGATTGACTCGGTTTGTTGATTGGTAGGTCCATCTTCTTCGATGTAGAGAGAGTATTAAAAGTTCCACATCCATATAGTTCCCCAAACCATACGGACTCATGGATTAGTCACTACAACGAGGCATTTATCATAATGCAGATTTATAGTCAAATTCGTAGATAAAGATTCCATGAGGAGGGTCCGTCGTCTTGCGATCGTTCTGATTGCCGTTGGGTTGGTGACGAGTGCAATCTACGTCACTGGGGCGTTCGACTCGTTCACTGCCCAACGGAACGCCAACGTACAGGTGGCCGACGATGCGGGGGGCTATCTCGGGCTGCACCCTGCGAGTGGGGACAACGGCGAGTATGTTTCTTATACGAAAGCCGGAGAACTGGAGCTTTCGCTCGATAGCGTCGGTGACGGCGGCTCTCAGCTGGGAGCGGGTGTGAACGCAAACGGTCAAATGCAGCTGGACAACGTTTTCACGATTACCAATCAGGGGACCAGTCCAGTCTCTGTCTGGCTACAGGATACCGAACCGAACATCAGATTTTACAATGGATCCACCCCGCTTGAGAAGAAACGAAACGCTGTCAAGCTCGATCCAGGACAGTCCGTTGGTGTAGGATTTTCAATCGATACGACCAATACGAACGTAGAGAAGCTTCAGACCGATCTCACGGTCAACGCTGATTCTGATGTTTCGGGTGCACGGGCACCTGATTCCGATGGATCGGACTCGTCCGAATCAGTACCTCCGGTACAGGATTCCGATCAATCCGCACAGGGATCGTCTGGCGGGGATTCGGGCGACGAACAAAAAAGAGACTGCGGACTGACGTGTCTCGATGACGATGCCAAAGATCGGCTCTTCACCGACGATGGAGCGATCGATCTCGACGGTAACGAGGAGGATGACGTTCAGCAGGTCACCAATGAAGTTTCGGAGGTGGTCAAATCACCTTTAGAAAAGGCAAACGAATACATTCAAAAATTCAACAATGACATTGGTGCGGTAATCGATTTCCTGGAAAAACATCCCGCGCTCAAAGCTATGATCCTGGGAGGAATTCCGGGAGTGGGGATCGGCGTCTGGGCGCACGAGAATCCTGAGCAGGCCAGATCCTTCGCCCTGGGAAGTGTGTTGGGTGAGATGGGGATGCCAAAGGGTTTGGCGGAAGTCACCCAGTCTGAGTCGCCGTTTTATCTCCTTGGAATGCTGGGACTTGCGTCAACGCCGTACGTTGGCGTAGTCGCTGATACCCGCGATTTTATTCAGAACAGTTACAGTGCTATAACAGAGTTGGATGTGGGTGAGTTTGGGGAGGCGACACTCGATGCAATCGGAATTGCAGGTAGTCTCGGTGCGTTTGGACTTGGGGATGCGCCAAAAGTCGCCTCGGTTACCGCCAGTTGGATTAAGAATTTTGGACGCTCACCAGTTGTGGTCAAGACGATGGCCACTTTCCTCGCGAACAGCGCCTCAAGGGTGCAAATACGGGTTGGGCTGGATTTGGTCAGCGATGGCGGTGCGACTGTATTGTTAAATCGTGGTGAGTCGATGAGTGAGATCATCGAATACTCGATGAAAGGGACCCTAAAGAAAAATGCAGAGATCCTTTCGAAGCGTCCACCTAACACCGCCAAGATCACAAACGACCAGTACACAGACATCGTGAACAGAGGATATGAGGAACAGTTCGTGAATAGCATGGTCAAACATGGAGTCTCAGGGAAGCAACAACAGGCGCTCATCGATGCTGGCATCGATCTCAAGGAGGCAAAGCCACTCGTAAAGGAGGGCTTCAGTGGCGATGCAGTCCTGACACTCACACAGAAAGGGATCGATCCCGAAACGGCAATGCCACTTGCGAAAGAGGGAGCAACGTCGGACGATGTGCTGTTGCTCAATCGGAAGAACGCTGATCTGGGTCTTGCGGGCGAGCTCGCTACGGATGACGTGCCAGTTGATGACATCAAATACTATGCCAAAAAAGGCAATGATCTTGAAAATGTGAAGTGGGCAGTGGATATGGATATTAAACCAAAATATATTAAGAGAATGTTTAGGGCTAAAAATAGCAGGAAATTTGTGGTAGATGTAGGTGTCACTGGTGGCGAGGCTTATACTATCGCGAATAATTACTGCAATTGGCAGCGCCAGTCAAGCGTTGATAAGAGTTGGAAGGCTGAAAGCCTTTGTCAAACTATTCAAATGTCTCCTCTAGATGAAAGTAATTCAAAAATCGCACATAGTTAAATGATAATTACTGATTCAAAATGACTACTACAACATTCAAGGAATACGTCGAACGGATAGCGATCTTCGTAGTGATGACTGTCATATTCATATATATAGTAAATCCAATACTATTGGACGTTGCCCCAATTCTCGCCTTCCAGTCGGGCGACGGATTTGATCGGCGAACGGGAGGTCTAGGACTCTTATCGTATCTCGCCACACTCGTGATTGGTGTTTATATCTATTATATCGCGATTATTTCAATCATAGAAGATGGCTTACTATCTTTCACTGCGTTCATGTTATTAATATTATTGATTATCATACCAAACAAAATGCTTCCAGAAAAATATTATCCTGGTACTATTGGCCAGCAAGACATTGAGGACTGGCTTGCGAGTCGTATCCCCCTGGCGGGGAGTGAGTGAGCGACAGAATTGATCACATTTGGGGTGGTCTGACCGTCACAGGTGGTAATGCATATGTTGTTGCGATCAACTATTGCAATTGGCAAAGTCAAGATAACGTAGATGAAAAATGGAAATCTGAGGGTTTCTGTCGAACAATTCAGATATCGCCATTAGATAACGAAACCAGTAGTAACAAATCATTGAATAAATTCACAAAACCGCAAACCAATTCGTGGGTGAACTAAAATGGAAGAAAAACCAAGCACATATATACAATTAGGAATCGTTGTTGTGGCTTCGATATTATTTTATATTTTCATTTTACATCCTGTATTGCTAGATGTGGCTCCTTTTCTTACTTTACAATCAAGTGATGGGTTTGAACGCCGATCCGGTGGTCTTGGACCATTTACACTAGGGGCGACGGTCTTTGTTGGTATCCTATTCCACTTTATTATAATACGCATCCTCTTTGAGGATGGATTGATAGCTTTATGCGCCTTCTTATCCATATCATTACTATTTATAATACCCAATAGGATACTCCCTGCGAAATATCATCCTGGAACGATCACTGAGCAAGACATTGAGGATAGGCTTGCGAGTCGTATACCACTGGCGGGGAATGAATAAATCAAACCCTATCGTGATTCCCCAGCAGATCTGTAGTAATAATTTCCTCTCCGTAGCATCCGGATCAGCATCGGATGGAGCGGGTCAGGAGGGAGAGTGATTAATTTGAGAAGTACTGGTAGCGTGTGGAACCAGTAATCACGCAACTGCATGCCTGTGATTTCCGTCATTATCGCCGGAGAGATCAATATCAAGCTGAATATCGTCGTAGGGGACAACTGGGCGCTTCGCTCGGCCATCCTGTTCGAACTCGATCAGACCGAGTGTTTCGAGCTTCGTTAGATTACCGTGAACGTCCGTAACGTCGCGGTCGACGAGTTCAGCCGTCTCGCGGATGCTTGCCGGTTCCTTTCTTGCGATCGTTCGGAGCAGTTCGAGATTTACCGCACTGAGAATGCGTGCAACATCTTCCTCACGCTCGATATTGAGGACTCGATTTGGTTCGATATCTTCTCCTCGTTCTGCTGCTGCGATCCATTCACGGGTCTCCTGTCGTGTTCGATCATCCTCTCCGATTCGAACGATCAGTGTGTCTGTCATGGTTGCTACCGCTGTTGTTGCACCGCGTTGATTTGTGTTCGATGCACGTGCAGATGATTGAATCGACGTTAGTCTGTCACTCTTCATTTCGCTCCCACCACTGATCAACCTCCCGGAGGAATCGGTTGTAAAGGGTCATCATTCCGGGGAAGTCGATGATTTCAACGCCATCCGGAGTGTGGCATTCATGGCCTTTTTCGAGCTCGTGCGAGTTATCATATCGTAGAACGGTGTTGCCATCAGTGTCGCCAAAGTGCAGACGATATTTCCAACCACAAGGGTAGGTATCTGAATCGGTCGGTCGCATTGTGATTGACCGGACCATCCCATCCTTGTAGGCGGTTTCTTGTCGTACTACGTCGTTCTCGTCTGCCATCTGCGAATGATGGCAACAGCCCCAACCTACATGATGCTGGTGTTTACTCTACGGCAATTCAAACTTCTGCATTGTTACTTTTGGAAAATTATACATTCCTACTGGTGGATTGTGTGAATTGATCACACTCCTACCGCTTCGTGAATCACCACCTGATCGAACGCAGCGCGCTCGACGCATACAATTGAACATCGGCAGAAACCCCCTTCAGACTGTCACCCAGACCACTGCTAGCAGCGCGAAGCCATCGAGAACTCTCCCAAAAAGAAACCAGGCCGTCGATAGTCGCTGGGGCTGCTCATTTCTGGCGGAAGATGCCCACGCCGATACGAGAAGCCCCCCGAGCGCACCGTAGAAGACGGTCGCCCCCAGACCGACCGAAGAATGGGCAAGCAGGAACGTAATACCAGCTCCCGTCATCACGGTCAGCACAAATAAACTGGCGCGGGTCGGTTCGAACGAGCGCTGTGACAGCATTCGTTGGGTCGCAGTGCTGGAATCACTTCTCCGTACCGGCGTCACCAACCGTGATGGTGCCCGAATCAGGCGTCCTCGAAATCGGTGTAGCTAGCCGGCTGAATGTCCGGCTCGTTTGGCGCACCAACCGCGAGGAGCACGCCGGTATCGCTCACACAGGCGTGACCGTGTTTGACGCCAGGTCCTGCAGCAAAGAACCCACCGACCCCAACGCGTTCGGTTTGGGTCGCACCCACAGCTCCGAACTTCACCGCAAACTCCCCTTCGAGGACGTAGAACAGCTCCTCTTGCTGCTCGTGACTGTGATGAACCATCGTTTCATCCGCCTCGAAATACCAGAGATTGGTGACGAGCTGTTCGGTTCCGAGGGCTGCCTGTACGCGACGAACGTCCGGGTCAAACAGTCCGTCGAACGTCTCACTCATGTCCACCCGCGGGACGGCATCGGTATGGACGACTGCGTGATCCATGAACTGAACCCTGTCGCCGCCGCCGAAAGTCCTGCTGGTGGCCATACACGGGCGCTCAAACCACCCGCAATGATATCCTACCCCATGGTAGTATTCGTCACAATCTATTGACACCAAAAGCCCTTTAGTTGACTGGCCAGTCAGTTAGTACACGAACTGACTGACCGTTCAGTTACTACCCTACCATGTCAGAAGATACGATAGACGAGTTAATGGAGGCGACGTATCGCGCCCTGTGCAAACAGGGGTATGCGTCGCTGCGAATGCAAGACATCGCAGACGAATCGAGCAAATCGAAGGCCGCGCTCCACTACCACTTCGACAGCAAAGAGGAGCTGCTGCGGTCGTTTCTGGAGTTTCTCTACGACCGGATGGAACAGCGCCTCGAAAACGAGGTTGCGTCCGGTCGTGAGGACCCCGCGGCGACGCTTTTAGAGGTCGTCGAGGGCAAGATGAAATCATCGGAGGAGTCCCCAGAAACGGAGTTCCGAACGGCGATGCTCGAACTGAAGGCAGAAGCGCCGTACAACGAAACGTTTCGTGAGGAGCTGATCGAGTTTGAGGAGCTGATCGTCGGTGAGATCCGGCGACTCATCGAAGCGGGAATCGATGACGGATCAGTGCGCGAGGACGTCTCGCCCGAAAAGACTGCACAGTTTATCTACACCTACGTCGGTGGTGCGGACGTCCGACAGATTTCGACCGGGCGACCGACAACGTGTTCGCGTAAACAGCTACGCTCGTTCATGGACCAACAGCTGTTCACCGACGACGTGATGGGTGATAGTGAGTGAGCCTTCGCTCGTTGTTCAACCGGCTGTTCAAAGACCGGGACGAGTTCGATCTCACCAGTGGCTCGATCGCGCGGCCAATGTTTTATCTCTCGTTGCCGATCGTCGTCACGAATCTGTTCCAGACGGCGTACAACCTGGCCGACACGTACTGGCTCGGGCAGTACAGCACGAACGCGCTGGCGGCGATCAGCTTCGCATTTCCAGTGGTGTTCTTGCTGATCTCGCTCGGAACGGGTCTCTCGGTGGCCGGATCGGTGCTCGTGGCACAACACGTTGGCGCGGGCGAATCAGAGCGCGCAGAGTACGCCGCCTCACAGACCGTCTCAATAGCCACGCTCGGATCGCTGTTACTGAGCGCGATCGGCTATCCGTTCGTTGACGACATCCTGGCGCTGCTTGGTGCGTCTCCTGCGGTTCACGCCGGGGCGACAGCGTATATGGAGGTGATCACCGTCGGTATCGTCTTCATGTTCGGCTTTTTCGTCTTCATGTCGCTGATGCGTGGCTACGGTGATACCGTGACGCCGATGATGGTGATGTTCGGCTCGGTCGTGTTGAACATCATCCTCGATCCGTTTCTCATCAACGGCTGGTCCGTCTTTCCGGAGATGGGAATCCAGGGCGCCGCCGTGGCGACCGTGGTCTGTCGGGCCGGCGCTGCAATCGTTGGGCTGTGGATCATGCTCCGTGGCACCCGCGGTGTGCACATTAGCCTCTCGAAGATGACGCCAAACCTGACGTATGCGAAAAAGCTCGTCTCGCTTGGCGCGCCAGCATCACTCGAAGGCGCAGGACGCGCACTCTCGGTGAACTTCCTGCTCGTGATCGTTGGCACCTTCTCGACGTCCGTCGTGGCCGGCTACGGGATCGGTACCCGTGTCTTCTCGGTTATCTTTCTCCCGGCAATTGCCGTCTCACAGGGCGTCGAGACGATGACCGGCCAGAACGTCGGTGCCGGCAAAGAGGGGCGTGCCGAACGGGTGAATCATATTACTGCACTCGCGTTGTTTGGATTGCTCTCGGCGGTCGCCGCGATCGTCTGGCTTGGCGCACCACAGATCGCCACGGTGTTTTCCAATGACCCAGAGGTCATTGCTGTGAGCACCGAATTCCTGCGCTATGTTGCGCCAACGTTCGGCTTCATCGGCGTGATGCGGGCGTACACCGGGGGGTTCCGTGGCACTGGCTACACCATCATTGCGGCCGCAATCACGATTGCGACGCTGGGATTCATTCGACTCCCCGCAGCGTGGCTCGGAACCACCATGTTGCAGTTCGGCCAGTCTGGGATCTGGATCGCGTTCGCGATCTCGAACGTGCTCGGTGGCATCATCGCGTATCTGTGGTTCATCCGTGGAAGCTGGCAAAACGCTGATGTCAGAACAAGCGATGACGAACTCGGTCACTCCGCTGTGGCCAACGACGACTAACGATTCAGAACCGCTCTGAGCGCGAACGTTAGGTTTTCTCGACGCTCCATCACGCGGCGATAGAAATAGGAGAACCAGCGGCCGCCATATGGAACGTACTGATAGAGGTCGTACTCTGCGGCAAGTTCCCGCTGTGCGTCCTCTCGAACGCCCATTAGCATCTGGATCTCGAACGACGTTCCGTAGGCGTCGTGGAGATCGATCGCGTAGTCGATCATTGCTGGATCGTGGCTGCCAACCGCAACGCTGCCAGCGCTTTTTTCGGTAAACAACAGTTCAAGTAGCTCACGATAGCGTGCGTTCACACTATCCCGATCCGTGAATGCGACCTGCTCGGGCTCATCGTACGCTCCTTTCACCAGCCGGATCTTCCCTGGGAGCTCGACCAACCGCTCAAGATCGGCTGCCGTCCGCTTGAGATTTGCCTGCACACAGACGCCCAACCGTGGATACTCCTGCACGAACCGTTCGAACGCAGACAGCGTCGCGTCGGTTGTCGTTCTGTCTTCCATGTCGATCCAGACGAACTGCCCGGTTTCCTCGGCGCGGTCGACGATCGTTCCGAGATTCTCCTCGAACGTTTCCTCACCAACACCCAACCCGATCTGCGTCGGTTTGACCGAAACGCATGCGCCGAGCCCAGTGTTGTCCAGGTCTGCACAGAGCTGGCGGTACGTCTGCGTATCAGTCGCGGCCGGTGCTGGCTCGTGATAATGCTCTCCGAGCAGGTTCAATATCGTGTAGATATCGTCGTTACGAAGCGCTCTTGCGTGTTCGAGTGCCTCGGCCTCCGTCTCCCCAGCCACGAATCGACTGGCGATTGGTGGGATCATGGCGGCAAGTACTGCCGTGTGGACCATAGCCCCACTGGTTCGTCCACGTCACGCGGTAAGCACGTGGAGCGAAATTGAGCCGTTTGTTGTACGAAATTCGAGCCGGTGGTTCGCCGATCCGATCGTTCCGGAGACGTCAGTCGCTGTGCTGGAATTCTCCAACCTGAGCCCATGCGTATTGATTGGACTGTGCGTCGTCGTTGCGTTGATATCCACATCGAGTGATGGAGAAAGCGACGCGTCGATCGGCCCGTTCGTCGTTTGCACCGTTACATTGCTGGTGACCGCTGGAACGTCGGTTTCGATGTTTCCATTTTGCGTGCGAAGCTGCCCGATCGCACCAGGATCGCGCACAAGAATCGCTCCATTGTCAGTGCGCGCGGTGACAGTCCCATCGACACGGCGGGCAGTGATCGACCCGTCATTGGATCGGAGCTGTGGCGAACCACCAGTATCCCGGAGCGTGATCGCGCCGTGATTCGTTTGAACGTGACCAACTGACGCCGTCGAAGGGTAGCGTATGCGAAGCGAGACGGTCGCTCGCTTCGTGCGAGTGTCTGGATACTCGGATCGTACCGTGATATCGCCGTCTGTTTTCGATGCGTTCACCGTAACCGCATCGACCGATTGCTGTGTGGGTCCAGTGATCGTTCCGTCGATCGTTGCGGTCGACCCATCAACGCCGTCGATCGTCACTTCGCCGTTCGGATTGTTGATTCCCAGCACCGCACTGTCTGCCACGTCCAGCGTTTTGTTGATCGTTCGCTTCGTATTATTGTTCTCTGAGTTGATGTTTTGCTCTGTCGTGCATCCTGAAAGGAGTGCAATAGCGCCTGTTGTCGCCTGTATGAACCGCCGTCGTTCCATGGGGCGACAAGACGAGACATAGTAAAGTAATTTTATAGTTTCGGCCTCAACACGCAATACCAACATATTTGGGGGTTGGTTCGGAGCGCACGGAAACGAAGCCGAGAAAAGGTGGGTAGCCAAACGGTTTGTATGGCCAGCTCCCCCCGATTGTCGTCGGTTAAACCCCACGCGAAAGTCGTCACCGTGCTGTTGTCGGTGGTTGGCTACGCACTCGTTATCGGTGCGTTTGCTGGGGTACTCCCACTGTTTCCCTCACTTTCTGAATCCACCGTGTTGTTGTTCTCGGATCTCATCGCGGTCGTCAACTCCCTGGCGTTGTCAGCGCTGCTGATTGGCTGGTATCTCATTCGACGTGATAGGGTTCGTCTCCACCGTGTTGCAATGGTCACCGCGTTCGGGCTCATCTGCCTGTTTCTGGTGTTATACCTCTGGAAGGTGGGCGGTGGATTCGAGAAATCGATTCTGATCGAACCGGGGCAGTTCCTCTACGAATACCGGTCGATCGTGCGACCCCTCTATCTACTCATGCTGGCGATTCACATATTGCTGTCCGTGGTCGCGGTGCCGGTCGTGCTGTATGCGATCGTTCTCGGGCTTTCGCACACGCCAGCGGAGCTGACCGAAACGATTCACGCGCGCGTCGGCCGTATCGCAGTTGTTGCCTGGTCAGTAAGCCTGGCGCTGGGGGTGCTGACGTATTTCATGCTGAATCACCTCTACAGCTGGGCGCCCCGCTGAGCAGTCAGTCGGTTTGTGGGAGCGCGTACGCGCCCGCGATCACAAACACAACTGCGAGGAGCGCGAGTACGAGACAGTCTCGTGCTGGATCTCCACCTGGTGGCATCGTCGCCGAGCGAACGCCGCGGGCAAAGTAGGTTAACGGCGACAGATTGAGCGCCGGCCGGAACCAGTCGGGCAACAGCGCCGGCGTGATGAACGTTTCTGAGAGGAACAACAGCGGGAGCGCAATGGAGTTGCTGGCGGCGATGACGCCATCCTGTGAGTCTGCGATCCGTCCGAGCAATGCGCCGAGCCCACAGAACAGGGCGACGCCAAAGCCAATGAACGGGACCAGCCACCAGGAGAAGACGATCGTTGCGCCGGTGGTGACGACCACGAGTCCGAGGATGATACAGCTCGCGACGCCGATAATGGCTACGTTGACGAGCGTGTGGGCAAGCAACCACTCAACCCTGGTAAGCGGCGTGGTGGCCAGTTTTTCGAATCGATTGCCGTCTCGATGGCGAGCCACGGTCGAGCCGACGCGCGACAGCGGCGTGAACAGAACGACCACGGCGAGATATCCCGGGACGTAGTAGGCGGGTGCCTCTGCGAACAGCCCGCCACCGGTTGGCTGGGTCTGGACGAGGGCTCCGAAGATGAGGATGATGATCACCGGGAAGAAAAACGTGAAAAAGACGGCCGTCCGTCGGCGGACGAACGACCGATAGGCGCTCTCTGCCTCGGCGGTTACACGCGCAACGGAGGTCATGGAGCTGTCACCTCCGGGCTGGGGGTGGCACCATCGTTAGTATCTCCTGTTAGCGTGAGATAAACGGTCTCCAGATCCGGCTCCTGCCAGGTGAGGCCATCGAATTCGACATCGGCGCGTTCGAGTGCTGTCAGTGTGGCGTCGATCTCACGCGGGGTGACGCCGCGGATCGTCACCGTACGGTGGTTGGTTTCGACGCCCTCACCAAGCCCGCCAACGGCCATCGTTGCCGTCTCGATCTCCGTCCCGTCGGCACACTCAATCGAGAGTCGACTCGGCCCACCGTACTCTGTGATCAGGTTTTCGGGTGGTCCATCAGCCACGATCACCCCGTCGTCGAGGAGGGCGACCTGATCGGCCAGCGTCTGGGCCTCTTCCATGTAATGTGTTGTCAGCACAACGGTGGTCCCCGCGGCGGCGAGATTGTCGAGCAGCGACCAGAGATCCTGTCTGCCGGCTGGATCGATCCCCGTTGTCGGTTCATCGAGTAACAACAGTTCGGGATCGTTCACCAGCGTTGTGCCAACACAAACGCGTCGTTGCTGGCCTCCAGAGAGCGATTCGTACCAGGTGTCGGCAGCATCTTCCATGCCAACATCTTCGAGCACGACATCGACTGGGCGTGTGTTCTCGAACAGCCCGGCGTAGTAGCTGATGAGCTCTCTGGCTGTCAATCGCTCTGGTGGTGAAAACGACTGTGGCAACAGCCCAATTCGCTGCGAATTGACGGCCGATGGTGGCTCACCGAACAGCTCGATCGTTCCTTCGTACTCTGTCGTGCCGGTTAACGATCGAATGAGTGTCGTTTTCCCTGCACCGTTCGGTCCGATGAGCGCAAACACGCTGCCTCGCTCGACGGCAAGGGAGACGCCATCCAGTGCGACCGTGTCGCCATACGCACGCCGAACGTTCTCGGCGTTACAAACCATATCTACAGAGACGGTCAGTCGCTGGGTAAGCGCTTCGGATTCGTCGTTAGAGCTCGTTTCTGACCGAACGCACGATCTCGTCAACGTCGTACGAGTCCTCCTGTTTGTCGTAGACGAGGGTCTCATCCATCCGCACCTGGAGAACTCCATGATCCCCGGTCTGGAGGAGCACACCATCAAGCTGCTGGCCGAAGTTCTCTAACAGCGCGTGCTGGATCGACTCTGCGCGCTCAAGAAAGCCACACGGAACACAGTACTCGATTTCGACGACTGTCATGATTCGGGCTAGGAACGCCAGCGCGAAAAGCTCCCCGCCGTTGGCTGATAGACGAGCAGTCCAACGGTGAGCACGAACGCGACGGTCGAAAGGAGATAGCTCTGTGCGCCCGCAACCGTCACGAGCGCGCCAGTGCCACCCAGCACTGATCCCAGCACCGCCGCGATGACGGGCAACACGCACGACACACAGGAGAACAATCCCAGCACGCTGGCCGTGAGCGAGCCGGCGACATCGATGGCGGTCAGATAGACCAGCCAGGCAAGCGTGAGATAGCCGACCAACTTGAACGGGAGCAGTGCAATCCTGAGCTGCTCGCCGGCGTACAACAGTGCTGGTGAAAATCCCGGTGGCAACGAAACGAGTTCGAGGCGAAGTCCGGTTGCGAGTGGGCCGAGCCCACTGCCAACAAGCCCACCAACGTAGCCAAGCACCAGAAAGTAGCCAATCGCAAGGACGCCGCCGAGGAGTCGTTTCGACCGTGCAACTCCCGTTGGGACGGTTGCATGTATCACTGCCCAGATCGAGACGTTGATCCAGACGAACGGCATCACGTACAGCCATGGCGATCGGGCTGTCCCTGGTGTTATGAGGAGATACCAGAGGACGATCAGCAGCTCGGCATTACAGACGGCGAGCCATGCCACTGTTTCGGTGCGGGTGAGCCAGGAACTGAGCGCGGACCGAGCCGTCTCAGACGACCATTGCATCGATGATCACCGAGACGAGCACGACCCCGAGATAGGCGTTTGAGGCGTGAAACGCCTTGAGCGCTGCCACATCAGTCTGTTCGCGGTGGAGCTTGACGACGAACCAGAGAAAGAGCCCGCCGAGCGAGACGGTCGCGCTCGCATAGAGCCACCCCAGCGGGGTGAGTGCAGTCAGCGCAATCGCCGTGAGCAGCGTCGCCACCAGATAGTAGATGATGTGCTTTCTCGTGGCGGTTTCGCCGCGAACGACCGGCATCATCGGAAAGCCACCGCGCTCGTAATCATCGCGATAAGCCAGCGCGAGGTTGTAAAAATGCGCGGGCGTCCAGGCGAAAATCAATGCGGCGAGCACGAGCGCCGGAAGATCGATCCGACCGGTGACGCCCGCCCAGCCGATTAGTGCCGGAATCGCGCCGGCGAGACCACCAAGCACCGTGTTCTGGACGGTGTTTGGTTTCAACACGAGCGTGTAGATCACGCTGTAGAACACGATGGCAAACAGTCCGAGCGCCGCTGCGAGTGCGTTGAGCTGTGCGAACAACACTAATGATCCGAGCGCGAGCGTGGCGCCGAACAGGATCGCGTTGCGGACGCCAACCGTGTCGGTCGCCAGCGGTCGATCTGCGGTTCGCGCCATCCGCCGATCCACGTCGCGTTCGAGCACGTGATTGAACGTTCCCGACGCACCGATCGAGAGGACGCCCCCACCGAGTGTGAAGACTGCCGTCCGCACCGTTAGCGTCGTGGCTCCGGTGGACGCTGCAAGCGCCATGCCCGCACCCGCAACGAGACAGAGCAGCCACATCAGCCGGGGTTTCATTAGCGTGTAGTACGCCCGGATCGTCGCGATGAGCCCGTCCTCCTGTGGTGGCTGTTCAGGTGGTGTCGACTCCGAAACTGTTCCCGTTGGAGGTGTCGTTGGTGTGGTGTCGGCCGATCCGGTTTCGGCTTCGAGTTGCCAGGCGAGCCCCAGCGCGAGCGCAACGAAAATCACACCGCCGCCGAGAAGATGGAGCGTTGCGAGCTCTACCGGCGCGCTGCTGGTCGCGACGAGCGCGCCGACACCAATCTGAACGGGGTAGATGAGCGCTGAGAGCACCAGTGTGGCTTTCACGCGTGCCGTCGCATTCGAATAGCCGACCAGACAGGCAGCACAGAGCAAGCCGAAAACGAGCACCGCCACCGCACGATGGCCCATCGCGATCGCGAGCTGCAGATCGGTGAGCGGGCCAGTACAGACTGGCCACGTCGAACACGCCCGCACACTGTCAGCGAGCGATGCTGTCGCACCAACCACAACGAGTAGATAAACACCGACCACAGTGGCCACCAACAACTGCGTGAATCGCGGGGATGAGGCTTCCGTGGACACTACCGAACCTCGGTATCGTTCATACTTATTCTCCCCGTTTTTTGCATCGTTCTGTCGCGTCGTCACCATAGTTCAGCAGGTATTTACCGTGGGCTATCTAACCGCAGCATATGACTGGGACGCGGATACGGAGCGCATTGTCCGTCATTACGGGGTTGTTGGTGGCCACCGTTTTGGCCGGGACGGCAGCTGCCCAACCGTCGGTCAACATCGAGCAGATCAACAATCTCAACGAGATTTTGTTGTACGCAGCGATACCGATCACGGTGCTGGTTGAGGTCATTCTCATCTACACTGTCTATCGGTTCAGAAACTCTGGCGAAGCAAAACCAACCCAGGAGAACCGTCGACTCGAAATCTCCTGGACGGTTGCAACCGCGATCGTGCTCTTGTTTGTGGGACTTTCCTCAACGGTCGCGTTTGGGAACGTTTATCTCGGCGGAACGACCGCAACCACGAACTCCCCAGGCGACGTTGAGGGGCTCTCCTACGATTACAACGGGACGTACGCTCCTGCAGCCGATGAGGACGCTGTCCAGGTTGAGGTCATCGCCCGGCAGTTCTCCTGGACGTTCAACTATCTTGGTCCCGATGAGAATCTCAGCTCGACGAACAAACTGGTGATACCGGCGGACAAACCGGTGTATCTCCATCTCACGGCTGCTGATACACTCCACTCGTTCCACGCACCGAAGCTCGGCCTCAAACAGGACGCGTTCCCCGGTGAGTACCACACGCTCAAAACGAAATCGTACGAACCAGGCACCTACCAGCTCTACTGTGCGGAGTTCTGTGGATCGGGCCACTCACAGATGCTCGGAACGATCGAAGTGAAAAGCCAGCAGGAGTATCAGAACTGGCTCGAACAACAACAGAGTGAGGGCGGCGCCGGCAACGAGACTGCAGGCGACGCAGGTAATGAGACTGCAGGCGATGCCGGCAACGAAACCGCAAACGAGACACAGAGCGCGCTCGCTGCCTGATCGAAGACGGACTGTTTTCGCGGCTGTGTGAACGATTGCTTTCGCCCTTCGAAACACGAGCTTGCGGTGTGGGCTACTTACAACGCTAAAAAATCAGTAGAATCGACGTACCAACTCAGTATTTCGCGTCTGCGCCGGTCGTCGCGTAGATGTCTTCCATGATCCGGTCGCGTTTGATCTGCCAGCTGTCGAAGCCATCGATTGTGGCCGGATAGTTCTCGTAGTGGTTCAGCAGCCGGTCGGCGAGTCGCTTGGTGGAGTAGAGATCAAACAGCGTGTCCCAGTGGCCAAACGAGTTGTACAGCGTCTTCAGCGCGAGTGCAGGCCCAACGGAGGTGCTGCCGGAGTAGAGCGCCTCGGAGAACTTCTCGGTCGGCACTGCCGCCAGTAGCCCGGTGAGATCGTCCATCCCGTAGGCGGTGATGAAGATGTTGTACACATCGAGTGCGGCATACCGCGCGCCAAAGTGGTCCATGATCCGCTTGTTGTACTCCCAGAAGGCACCCTCATCGCCGGCCGTGCCGGCTTCAATCGCCGAAATCGCCTGCTCGCCGGCGTACTGTCCGGCGTAGGCCGCCCCGGCAATTCCACCACCGGTTGTTGGGTTGACGTGCCCGGCAGCATCACCAACCGCGACGAATCCCGGTGCGACAGCCGAATCATACGGCCGACGCGTTGGCAGTGCCGCGCCGAGCTTGTCCGTGACGGTTGCGCCTTTGAACTCCGGGCGATTGCGGAGATCTTCTTTGAGCGCATCGACGAGTTTCATGGGCGATTCGTTCATCTGAAAGCCCAGACCGACGTTGATCTCCGTCGCCGATCGCGGGAAATACCACAGATAGCCCGCTGCCCGCTCGGTCGGCTTAAAAACCAGCGCATCCTCCCACTCGACCGGCTCATCGACCTCGACGATTTCCCGGTAAGCCGAACAGAACTGCGAGTAGCTGACGTTTGTATCGAACGTCGCGTTCGAGAGATCCGCTTTGTCCTGAAGGATCGAGAGCGATCCAGCGCCATCAACGACCACCGACGCTTCATAATCGACCACGTCGTCGTCGCGAACTGCCCGAACGCCCGTTACCCGACCGTCGTCCTGGAGCACGTCCTGGACGACAGTGTCGTAGTGGAATTCGACGCCCTGGCTGTCCGCGCCATCAATGAGGAGCCGACCGTACTCCCAGCGGTCCAACACGGCGAGCTCGCCGGGCACCGGAATATCGAGCACGGCGTCCTCTGTCGGGAGCTCAAGCCGGCCGTGATCGACAACGCTGTTTGAAAACGCTGGTTCGATCTGACTCCGTGGGATCGCCTCCGGAAAGTTTGATGCGCCCTTGATCGCATCACCACAGGCGATGTGACCGGCTTCTTCGGCGGTTTTCCGTTCGAGCACGACTACATCGTAGCCAGCGCTCGCGATCGTCGCACCGGCATAACAACCCCCTGTTCCGGCACCGACGACGACAACGTCGTAACTGGTCATACTCACCAGAGTCCCCCCGACGGGAAAACCATTATCGATTCGTCGGTATTATCGGTCGCGCTCACGCTGGGGGTCTTTGGTGGCCCTGTGAGTTTTGACATCGTCGATCGTCTCGGTTTCGAGCAAGCGATCGAGTTTCTTCTCGAACTGTTCGTCAGAGAGCTCGCCGCGAGCATAGCGCTCGCGGAGCATTTCGAGTGGATTGTCGGCATCGGATTCCTCGACCGACGGCTCCGCATCGCTGCCGAACTCACTGTTGGTGAGAATGGCGACGATCGGGACGACGACCGCAAATCCGATAGCCCATATCGCGTAGAAATTCGGAACGCGTGCGAACATCGCAACCATCCCTACACCCAACACCAACAGCGCAACGACACCGGTTGTTTGAGCGTGAAACGATTCGGGGTTGGGTTTCATACCAGATACTATGGACCTTTCACAATAAAATTGCCCGCTGAGCGGCCGTGTAACTCCAACAACTGTTTAATGGTCCGCGTCAAACCTGGCCAGTATGACCGAGCACACGGTAGAGTTCGTTGGGACGGGTGAGACGATCCAGGTTGACGAACGCGAAACTATCCTGAGCCGTTGCATCGAAGAAGGGATCGCACAGGAGTACTCCTGCCGTGTTGGGATGTGTCTGGCGTGCTCTGCAGAGATCATCGAGGGCGACGTCGAACAGACCGTTGCGGCCGCCCGTGGACTCACGGAAGCCGAAGCCGAGGAGTACGCCCTCACGTGCATGGCACGACCGACATCGGATCTGAAACTTGAGCGTGGAAAATACCCACCAAGCATTGAGGCCGACGTCGAATCTGCTGGGGCCGTCGGCGCCGACGATTAAATACGGCCGCGTATTCCAGCGAACGACCTTTTGGGGTGACAGTAGCTTTCTCCGGTCGATGCCCGACCCTGCACAGCCGTGGTTATCCGAGTATGAGGCGTTTGGAATTGACCGTACGCTTGAGCCGTATCCGGATGAACCGGTCCATCACCTGCTGTACACTGCCGCAGAGACCTATCCCGAGCAGGGACTGGTCCAGCACGGCGAACACGTTCCGTATCCAACCGTCCTTGAGCACACCGAACGACTCGCCACGGCGCTCGCCGAACGCGGTGTCGGAAAAGGTGATCGGGTGGCGACAGTGTTGCCCACCTCGATCCAGTTCATCATCAGTTCGTGTGCCATCTCCCGTGCTGGTGGCGTTCACATCCCCAACGACTTTCTCGATGCGGACGACGACCTGCTCTACCGTCTGGAACGGGGCGAGCCGGACGTCCTCATCGGCCAGGACAAACACCGCGAGCTCCTGTTCACCCTCCGTGACGAACTCGGTCTCGACTCGGTGATTCTCACGAACGTCGAAGATTACAGTGCGGATCCCCCGTCGTCGTATCCGTCAATCGACGGCGTGGAGTGGTTTTCGAACGTTGTCGAGTCGACCGACCCCGACCCGCCAGCCCGCTCGTTCGACGTCACCGAAGACGTTCACACGCTGTTGTTCACCGGCGGCACTACCGGACTCCCGAAGGGCTGTCGGCTCTCCCACCGCAACGTCTATGCGAACGCCCTCCAGGGGGTGGCCAGCCAGTCCCAAATGGCACAGCTCATGCGCGGCCAGGAATCGGGAATCATGGCGTTGCCGATGTATCACTCCTATGGCTACTCCGTGATGCACTCGCTGCTGGAACTCGGTCTGGACGTGTTGCTCGTCCCGGACGCGCGTGACACCGACATGATGGTCGAGTTGATCAATGAGTACGGCGCCATCATCATGCTCGGTGTTCCGACGCAGTTCATGGAGTTGGTCGACGAACGCCTCGAACAGGAGATCATCGGCATCTCTGGGTCGGCACCGCTGGCGAACGAAACCCGATCTGCGTTCGAAGAGCGCTCGACGGGCATCTCACAGGGATATGGCCTCTCGGAGATGTCGCCGATCACCCACTTCAACGTTCGCGGGCTGTTGGATATGATGACCGGGGAGGGAACTGCTGCTG
The DNA here is from genome assembly GCA_025041195.1 of Halobacteriales archaeon YIM A00013. Classification (GTDB taxonomy): domain Archaea; phylum Halobacteriota; class Halobacteria; order Halobacteriales; family Haloarculaceae; genus Halocatena. Next base: position 1,729,034 of record JAKCFM010000001.1, on the reverse strand, counting down.
ATGGCTTCGACCATCCGACGATCGGCGTCCCGGTGCCCGACACCGAAATCAAACTCATCGACGTGGAATCGAGCGACAAGATCCCCATTGAGGAGGCCGTTGCCAACGAGCGCGAGGGGGAACTATACGTGAAGGGGCCACAGCGGATGCTCGGCTATCTCGATAGCTCGAAAGATCCGTTCGATGCAGACGGCTTCGTCCCCACCGGCGACGTAGTGAAGATCGATCCGAGCGGCCGGTTCTACGTCGTTGATCGCGTGAAAAATATGATCAACGTCTCCGGGCTGAAGGTGTACTCGGAGGAAGTGGACGAAGTACTCTACTCCCATCCTGACGTGCGCCGTCCGGCGACGATTGGCATTCCAGACCCCGAACGGCCGGGAAGCGAGCGCGTAAAGATCGTGATCGAGCCAGAAGCAACCGCAGAGGATCTTGACGCCAAGGCTATTCGCACGTTCTTGGAGGGGAAAGTGCCTCGGCATGCGCTCCCCGAGGTCATCGAATTCGTCGAAACGATGCCGCTCACGGACATCGGGAAGACGGATAAGAAGGCGCTCAAAGAGTAAGGTCGTCGTCGAGATCGGTCCCACACCACTGACAGAAGTTCACCGAATCGTCTATTTTTTTCGCACACGACGGACAGCGCCGAACCCCCTGTTCGATCTCTTCGACGAGCTGGTTGTTCATCTTCGCGATGATGTAGGCGTCAATGATGCTCGCGGTAATGACGGCGTAGATCGGGAGCAACTCCTTTATCGGGAGGGTCATCGACTGGGCCGCTTGCGGGTTCGTGAACGCGGTCGTTGCCGCTTGTGTCGTTGCTTCGACAGCGGCCTCTGGAACGAAAAATGAACTGGCCAAAGCTGCCATGAACCAGGCGGCGCCTCGAAGCCACCGGCGGAGATAGATGTGCCCAACGCCTGTGAAAATGAATCCCAGTACTGCAGCAATCCATGGTCGTCTCCTGCGAACCTGCGCCATACAAAAACTAACCCGTCAGTCACCCAAGAGGGTTTCGTCAAAAACTGCGACGGTCACATCCTGTTCGACCGTATGCGGTGGGTATTCGAACAGTGTGGTCTATTCGAACAGTTCAACAGCCTGCTCGAAGCGATCTGCCGGCTCTTCCCAGTCGACGACCTCGAAGAACGCTTCGACGAAGTCGCCACGGGCAGGACCGTAGTCGTAGTAGTACGAGTGCTCCCACACGTCGAGTGCGAGAATCGGCTGTGCGCCCCAGAGCGCACCCTGGTCGTGTTTATCGACCACGACGTTGCGTAGCTGGTTCGAGAAGCTGTCGTAAACGAGCAGTGCCCAGCCGCCGGCGTCGCTTGCTGCGGCCTCGAACTCGCCCTTCCAGGCCTCGTAGGAGCCAAAGTCTGCTTCGATGCGCTCTGCGAGCGCACCGGACGGCTCGTCGCCACCCTCTGGACCCATTGCGTCCCAGAACAGCTCGTGGAGGATGTGTCCACAGCCGTTGTGCGTCACAGAGCGGAGCGCTCCGGCCGAATCGCCGAACTCGCCAGCGTCACGGTTCTCTGCAAGCGTCTCTTCGGCGCTGTTCCAGCCGTTTACGTAGCCCTGGTGGTGGGTGTCGTGATGCCAGGTGAGCACCTGCTCGGAGATGTGCGGTTCGAGTGCGTCGTAGTCGTACGGCAGCGGTGGTAGTTCGTAGCTCATATGCACTCGAATCCAGGAGCGGGCCACCATTTAACGTTTCCTGAACTGCATTTTTGTAACTAGTTATATAAATGATTGATTGCAGATCAGGTTGGCCGTTAGTCGTCCGCTGCGGTCGGTTGCTGTCGGTGTTTGCGCGCAGACTTTCGGAGCTGTTCGGAAACGGCCGGCACCTCCGTCTCTGAAACCACGCCGTCGCGTTCGATCTCATCGAGCGATTTCGGATACGTTCTGAGCGAGTAGTGCAGATCGATGCCAGCTCGTGCGCCATCCCCCATTGCAACCGGGATCTGGTTGTGACCGGGAGTGAGATCACCGACCGCATACACCCCATCAACCGAGGTGCGACCGTGATCATTGACAACGACAGTTCCATCGTCGTTGAGAGCACAGCCGAGTGCTTCGGCGAGCTCGTTGTTGTACTCGGAGCCGTACATCGGAAAGCCGCCGCGATAGGCCCTCGTCTCACCGGTTTCGAAGGTGAACCCCTCCAGCCAGCCGTCATCAGTGGTGTGCGCGTCCGTGATGTCGGCATCGATCAACTCGACTGGATGCGCGTTGAGCTGGCGCTCGGTTTCTTCGCTCCAGGTTGGCGCTTCACCACGCGTGAGCAGATCCACGTCGTCGGTGAAGTTGAGCATGATCATCGCCACCTGCGCGGCGCTCTCTCCGTGGCCCATCACGTAGACCGGCTCATCAACGAACATATAGGCATCACAGTGGAGGCAGTAGTGGAGTCCACGCCCGGTCCGTGGAAGTGGCGGGTCGGGACGCACGTCAGAAAAGCCCGTGGCGAGAACCACTCGCTTCGTTGCTATCGAACTGTCGCCAACCGTGAGCTGAAAGCCAGCCGCCGTCGGTTCGATCGCCTCGACGTAGCCACGCTCATACGTGGTGCCGTACTCTTCGAGCTGCTCGATCGCCGTCTGCAGGAACTCGTTGCCAGAAACGGACTCGGGGACGCCAATCACGTTGTGGGTGTCGAGCATCATCGCAGCCCGACCACCGCCACGATTGATACAAATCGTATCGTGCCCGAGTCGTGTCGCATACAATGCAGCCGTCAACCCAGCAGGACCACCGCCAATCACCGCGACTTCGTACTCCCGTTTCGTCATGGGGGTGTGTATGTATCCACCAGACATAACTGACGGGATACAACTCCGTACCGGGCGAAACACGTTTCTGTCGAGAACGAAAACGTTCGAGTATGACGTTCGACCCCTCCGGTGGTCTCAGCGAGTCAGAGGTATCCGAACGCGTCTCGGATGCGATCGAGAGCAACGATGTCGTTCTGTTCATGAAAGGAACGCCGCTGATGCCACAGTGTGGCTACTCGCGACGCGCATTGGGGCTGCTCCAGCAGTACTGCGACGACATCGAGACGGTCGATGTCCTCGAATCACTGGACGCCTACCGTGCGGCGCTCGAATCACACAGCTCCTGGGAGACGATCCCACAGGTGTACGTCGATGGCGAGTTCATTGGCGGGAGTGACGTCGTCGCCGAACTGGACGAACGGGGCGAACTCGAACCAACACTTGCGGAAGCAACGAGCTAACGACGTAATGCTCGGTCAAGAAATGGCTCACTGAAATCGGCCCGTTGCCCGCTGTCTGTGATGTTTGACGGCGGATATGATACGTGTGTGTTCCTTTCGCTGGATGGCTCGAAAACAGTATAAGTGACGAATTCATAGAATAGGTACGACCAATTACGGTCCCGGGGATGCCAGTACCCCATCGAGCGCCTGTCATAGCTATGACCAGCCACGTATACACGCTACATTCGACACTCGAATTGCCACTCGAAGACGTTCATTCGCACTTCGACGATGCGGATCTCCCGGTAGAGATCGAAGACGTGGAGATCACGCGTCGGAACAACACCTTGATTCTGAGCGCCGTAGCCGCAGAAGACGATATAAGCAAGTACACACCGACTGCACAGCTCAAGGCGAGTGTCAGCGAGAATCGCGTGTATCTTGATGAGGAAGAAGAAGAGGAAAACAGCGGTCCGATGGGCACCTCACCGAGTGGCCCACAGTGGGGCGCGTTTGGCCAACAGGAAGAACAGGAAGAACGCCCCTCAGAACTCGTGGAGTACGCCTGCTTCAAGGGAGATCGCGAAACGGTGCTTCAGAACACGGCGTTGCAGTATCCGATGTTTGAAGTACTCTGTGAGATCGCGCGAAACGCTGAAAAAGGAAATCTCACCGCAATAACCGCAGTCAACGGCCAGCTCGAAGCGACGCGCATTGTCGACGGTGACGAACGACCGGCCACCATCGAAGTGCGTGAAGATCCACACGAATCGGCGGGCTCGAACGGCGTTGACTGGCGAAACAACGAATTCATCAGCTAATTCCTTTCGGAGTTTGGAGTTTGGTAACAGGTCACTCAACCGTCGGGGGCCGAAACTAACTTTAGGCTGGTAATGATATCTAATTACGAGATGCCAGAGTTTCCCGACTATCTCGACGTGTCGTACGAAGACGGAGACGGTGAGTCGCCGGACGATTACCCGGCGCTTGAGGACAAGATGGAGAAGGCGATCGAGGTAACGCGGAAAGGCCTTGAGGAGTATGAGTCGCCTGCAGTGATGTGGACTGGCGGGAAAGACTCGACGCTGACGCTGTATTTCGTCGCGCAAGTGGCCGAAAAACACGATCTTGAGGTGCCACCCGCGGTGTTCATCGACCACTACCAGCACTTCGATGAGCTGCTTGATTTCGTCGATCACTGGGCCGATGAGTGGGACCTGGATGTGATTTTCGCACGAAACGAGAACGTTGGCCAGATCGCAGACACGCCCGGCGAGGAGGTCGCCGTCTCGGATCTGAACGAGCAGAACCAGCACCACGTTCGTGACATCCTCGAATACGAAGAGGATACGTTCCCGTTCTTGCTCGACACCTACGTTGGCAACCACCTCCTGAAGACGGTGGCGCTCAACGAGACGCTTGAGGCCGAGGGAATCGACGGGATCATCTCGGGCATTCGCTGGGACGAACAGGAGGCCCGCGCGGATGAGACCTTCTTCAGCCCGCGACACGACCCAGAGATTTACCCGCCTCACGACCGCGTTCAGCCGATTCTTCAGTTCGAAGAGCGCGCTGTCTGGGATGCGTTCTGGAACTTCGTCGTGCCGGACACCGTCGAGGACTACCCAATGGGGCACGTCCCGCAGGACTATGACGATCTGCCAAACGGACTCAACCACGATGCGCTGCCGGTGAGCCCGAAATACTTCGAGGGCTTCCGGTCGCTCGGCAGCGAAGTCAGTACGGATAAGGCCAACAACGAACCGGCCTGGCTGCAGAATCTTGAGGAAACAACCGAGCGCGCTGGCCGAGCCCAGGACAAAGAGGATCTAATGGGTCGGCTGCGTGATCTCGGCTACATGTAACCGGTTCGGACCGCGGCCGTTCGTCTCACCGATTCTCATCGCTTAACCGTCCACCCACCGTAGCTATTGGTATGGCAATCGCAGCGGAACGAATCGAGCGCTTGCACACGTTCGCGACCGAGGCGGTTCAATCGGGCGACCAGGACCGTTCACGGACGTACGTTCGACGCGCGCGCCGCATCGCCGAACGGAATCGTCTGGAGCTACCGCGATCGATCTCACGATTCAGCTGCGATCGGTGTGATGTGGCGCTCGTTCCCGGACAGAACGCTCGCGTTCGACTCCAGGATGGGCACGTCGTCATCAGCTGTTCCTGTGGCGCACATGATCGGTATCCATACCGATAGGTAGCACGCGACAGACAGACGCAGCGACTGGAACCGTCACCTTCACTGTGCTACCGCGTAAACCTAGAGCTATGAACGACGAGCTTCGCCGGAAGATACACGAAATCGATGCGACAATTCGGGTCGGCAAGCGCGGCATCGATCCGGTCGTCGATGAGCTTTCCGACCAGTTACAAAACCGGCGGCTCGTGAAGGTGAAGTTCCTCCGTTCAGCGCTGGGTGCCACCGATACTGCAGCGCTGGCAGAGGAACTCGCGTCGGCAGCCGGTGCGGATCTCGTTGAAACGCGAGGTCACACTGCTGTCTTTCAGTAATGGTTGAGGCGCTCCCGATTTTCAAGTTTCTGGGCCACTATGGGGTTGCGCTGACGCAAGCCATCTATTTCGCCCTCACGTTCTGTCTGACGTTCATTATCGGTCGGCTCGTCATTTTGCCACTCGGTCGCCGATTGATTGATCGACACGCAGAGATCGATGATCACGCACGACAACCGCTCCGGCGATTGGCACTCGCAGCAATCGTGTTGTTGGCGCTGTTACTGGCACTCACTGTTGCACAACTCGAATCCTTGCTCCGGTCAGTCTCGACCATCACGGCCGCAGGGACGCTTGCGGTTGGGTATGCGATGAGTAATGTGCTCGGGAACTTCGTTGCAGGTGTCTTCATCTACGTTGATCGCCCGTTCAGAATTGGTGACTGGATCGAGTGGGAAGACGGCGAGGGGACCGTCGAAGACATTACGCTACGGGTTACTCGTGTCCGCACGTTCGACAACGAGTTGTTAACCGTTCCCAATGGGGTGTTGACTGAAGGTGTCATCACCAATCACGTCGCCAACGACCGTCTCAGAATTCAGTTCACGTTCGGCATCGGTTACGATGATGACATCGAGACCGCGATTTCGATCATCGAGTCGGAGGCTGAATCGATGGATGCCATCTTGAATCACCCCTCGCCCACGGCGTACTGCACCGAGCTTGCTGATTCGTACGTCGCACTCACGGCCTGGGTGTGGATCGATGAGCCGAATCGGAGTGATTTTCTCGCCATTCGCAGCACCTATATTCGCACCGTAAAATCCAGTTTCGACGAGCACGGCATCGATATTCCGTATCCACAGCGCTCACTGTCGGGAGCGATCGAAACGGATGGCCCAAACGGATAACAGCTACTCGTTGAAATACGCCGTCGCGTCGTCGCTGTGGGTGAGCACTGTCACGACGTCGTCAGGATGTTCGACGTGTGGAAGCAGCTGTGCGTCGTCGAACACGGCTAGCTTGGCGTCAGCGTGTGCAGCCAGCGATTCGCCGGCTGAAAGCGGGCTCGTACTCGCATCTCGACCCCAGATGAGCGTGCATGGCTGCTCGATCGATGCGAGGGTCGTGCTCAGATCAACGGCGGGATCGAGCGCGCCGCTCAAAAATGAGGCCGGAGCGTATCTGGCGCCCGGCTGATGGCTACTCTCCCATCGATATTCGATATACTCATCGTCCGCAACCGTCGGGTCAAACAGCCCGTGGTCGGCGCTGAAGTAATCGAGCGCCTTCCGACTCGTGGTGAGGTTGAACAGCCCCTCACCGAGCAGCGGCGAGCGCAACAGGGTCCGAAGCCAGGTTCGGTTGCCAGGCATCGTCGTCGTGGTTGGACAGATCAAAAACAGCTCGGAAACCGGCGTTTCGGTCGCGGCGACCGCCGCGTACGCACCGCCGAGCGACGCACCAACCACCGTCGGTTCGTCCGTGAGCTCTTCGAGAAACTCCTCGACAAACGTCGTGTACAACGCGGCCGAATACTCAAGCGGTGGTCGATCCGACAGCCCGAAGCCGGGCAGATCTGGGGCGAACACGTGATACGATTCAGCCAGCGAATCGAAGATCCCGGCGAACTCCGCGCTGGTTGCTGCGGCGTTGACGCCGTGAATCAACACCAGATCAGGATCGGACGGATCGCCGGCTTCAGTGTACGATACGTCGAAGCCCCGCCAGCGATACTCGTCGGTCGCTCTCCCAAGCGGCGTTGGAAGCGTTCCGGCCTGTCGTTGGAGGAGTTTGTTGGTTCCTGCAACCAGTCCAACGGAGCCAGCAGCTCCTGTGAGAAGTTTTCGCATTCGCATGTCGATCTGTAGGGGCGTCACCGGCTTAATCCTGTGTAAATCGAGACGCCGCCACAATGTTCAGTGCTGGTTCGTTTTCGACTCCACACACGTTCGGATCGGTTCGAGAAGCTCATCGACGGCAGAATAGGGATCGGTATCACGCGCCTGAACGGCGCTCGCGAGCTCATCGAGGCCGCCTCTGCGTTCGATTTCGGTCGTGCTCAGTCGGCGGAGGTCTTCGCGGACGTGCGTTGCGATCTCCTCGGTGAATCGCCTGTGGGTCCGCTGTTCGCGTTTTCCAGATCGATCGAGATGCGCGAGATGCTCGTCGAGTTCGTCAATGAGTGCGTCGACCCCTTCGCCGGTTTTGGCGACCGTTTCAACTACTGAGGGCTCCCAGCCGTTCGTCTGGTCTTCGATCGCCGGTTCGATTCGTCCAGGTGGCTGGTCATCTCCAGTTGTGTAGTCCGATCGCGTCCGAATCATCTCCCGGAGCTCGGTGACGGTTCGATCGGCCCCCGACAGATCGGCTTTGTTCACGACGAACAGATCGCCAATCTCGAAGATGCCGGCTTTTAGCATCTGGACGTCGTCGCCAGAGCCGGGTGGGACGAGCACTGCAACCGTGTCTGCGGTTTTCACGATATCGATCTCGTTTTGTCCAGCACCGACCGTTTCGATGATGATCGTGTCTTTTCCAAAGGCATCGAGTGCTTTGACGGCGTCAGCAGTGGCCGTCGAGAGGCCGCCCAGTCGCCCACGCGCGCTCATCGATCGGACGAACACGTCCATGTCGGTGGCGGTAGACTGCATGCGAATCCGATCACCAAGGACGGAGCCGCCGGTGAACGGCGAGGAGGGATCGATCGCAAGCACGCCAACCGTCTGGCCGGCGTCGCGATACGCCGCGGTGAGCTTATCGACCAGCGTGGATTTCCCGGCGCCCGGACTGCCGGTGATGCCGATCACATTGGCACCGCCCGTGTGGCTGTGGAGTTCGCTCACCATATCGCGGTAGCCTGGCGCTCTGTTTTCGATTCTGGTGATCACCCGGGCAAGCGCTCGATGGTCACCGTCGAGCAGGTCTGCAACGAGACTCATCGGTGCTCAGTGTGTTCCCGGACGTATTCGATGGTTTCTTCCATCGTTGCGCCAGGGCCGAAGATCTCGGCAACGCCCAACTCTTTCAGCTCCGATCTATCTTCTTCGGGAACGATCCCGCCGACGATGACTAGCGTGTCTGATGCGGCGCCGTACTCTTCGAGTCCGCTCATGATTTTCGGCACGAGCGTGTTGTGCGCCCCCGAGAGAATCGAGATACCAAGTACATCTACGTCCTCTTGCACCGCGGCCTGGACGATCTCGTCTGGAGATTTGTGGAGTCCGGAGTAGATCACTTCGAAGCCTGCGTCACGAAACGCACGAGCAATCACGTGTGCTCCACGGTCGTGCCCATCAAGACCAACTTTCGCCACGAGACACCGAATCGTCTGTCGTTCGCGTCCCTGATCCGTACTCATTTGGTTGTTAGTATCCAGACCGACGCTTTGACTCTGACGGTAATATATGACGCCACTTTTTCAGTCGATCTCGTTACAGCGTTGAGTAACCAAGAATGTCGGCGTAAACACGTTCGTATTCGGTGACCATACGCTCAGCAGTGAATCGTTCGGCTGCAGTTTGTTGAGCCTGCTCACCCATCTGCTCTCGACGGTCTGGCTCACGAGCCAGCGTTCGTACCTGTTCGACAAACTGTTCGAAGTCATCTTCCGGGACGATGTAACCTGTCTCGCCGTCTTCGATTGCTTCGGCAACGCCACCAACATCGTATGCGACGATTGGTATGCCGAGGTGAAGACATTCAATCACCGTGAGAGGGAGCCCCTCGAATCGAGACGGAAGCAAGAACGTATTGATGTCACAGAGCAGCTCTAGTGCATGCTCCTGAAACCCAAGCAGATGCGCGTCGACATCATGCGTGTCGACGTACTCCTGGCACTCCTCCATTAGTGGTCCGTCGCCAATGAGCACCACGACAACATCTTCGCCGTCATCCTGGATCCGTTTCCCTGCTTTGAGAATTGTAAGGGGATTCTTTTGTGGAGCGAGTCGTGCGATTGCTCCGATTACCGTACTGTCTGAAATACTATTGACATGATTATCGAGGTGCTCTCTGTCATCTGGAATCTCGATTGGGGCGATACCGTTGTGGACAACTACGTCTTCGGTGTGAGAAAGTATCGAACGTGTCATTCCCTGCCGATGATCGTCGTTCGAGACGCACACGATTGCGTCCGTCCATCGAGACAACAGCCGTTCACCACTGACGATAGCTTTGCGGAATGAACCAAATTCGGTGTTGTAAAATCCCCACCCGTGAACCGTGAACACGGATGGAATCCCCGCGAGCGATGCCGCAATCCGCCCAAGAAGTCCTGCTTTCGTCGAGTGGCAATGAACGAGATCGAATGACTCTCGTCGCATGAGCCGATAGAGGCTCACCAGTTCACGGATATCATTCATTGGTTCGATGCTCCGTTTGAAGTGTGGCTGCTCATACACCCTTATCCCACTCCTTTCTAGTCGGTCGATCAACTCACCACCAGGTCCACATGCAACAGCGACGTCTGCATTGGTTCCCTCCGCAAGCAGTTGAACGATATGGGGTGCGCCCCCCCAATCGGACCGCGTGATGACGTGTAATATCGATGGACATGACATGATGTTTAATGAATGGTATCTAGTAGTTTGGTTGGGTGATATTAATGGATTGTTGATTAATTTTCAAAGCCATCGATTGAGCCGATAGCGAGATTATTATCTGATACTATCATCGGTGTTTCAAACACTCTCCTGACGACTACTCACTCTGAGTCAGCTCTTCGTAAAGATTCACGTAAGATTGGGCAGTCGTACGCACATTAAAGTGGTTACGCACACGCTCATAGCCGTTTTGACCGTATTGATGGTTCATCTCTACAGATTGGACCATCGACTCAGCGAGGGCATGAGGATCTTCTGGAGGGACAAGTAGCCCGGTTTTTTCTGCTTTCACTACTTCTTTTACTCCGGGTATTTTGGTCCCAACTACGGGAAGATTCGCAGCCATCGCCTCAAGAATTGCAATTGGGAGTCCTTCTCGAAGGGAGGAAGAGACGAATACATCCCCTAGTGCAAAGTATTCGGGAATCTCTTCTGCAGGAACGCGTCCAACTACGGTTACAGAATCTTCAACGGCATGAGTGGTGACAGCATCATTTAGCTCCTCTTCGAGCTCTCCCCATCCAACGAGGAGTAATTTCGCATCGGGGAGTTCTTCCGTGACATGTGACATTGCCTCTATGATATCCGTTTGTGCTTTCGCTGGGACGTACCGACCTACAGTAAGAAATATTGGGTTCCCTTGGATATTCTTCTTGGCTTTAAACGTTTCAGGTGATGCATTTTTAACATTCTCGTGGAATCCTTCAACATCTATACCATTATATATCGTGCACCATTGGCCGTCTTGCTGACCGTCGTATAGATGCACACTATTAGTATACTCGCGCTCAATATCACTAGCGACTGCGATTGTTGCGTTGTCCAGTGGTCTCGTGACTCGTTCAAGTGTTCGTGTTATTGGATGACGCTCATATGGTACGTTGTGCTGTGTTGAGACCAGGTTGTCTGATTCTCCTAAAAATCCAAATAGACGACCAAGGGACTGTGAGTACGGAAGATGCGTGTGAAGGATATCGAATTTTTCACGGCGGAGATATCGAGCTAGCCGAAATATTGCAACTGGATCAAATTTGAATGTTGCATCAAAATCGACAACCCTTGCCCCCTCAGATTCAAACTCGGGCGCGAGCGTGTCTTCTCCTTCAAGGAATAAAACTGTGTAATCGATATCTGTCTGGTTTTGAGTCTGGCGAACGATATCGAGCAGGAGTGTTGGTGCTCCGTCTGGAGCAAGTTGATTAATTAGAAAACAGACTTTCACCGTGGCTGGCACCTCATTTGCTGGAAAAATAGCAGCGACCCTTGAAAAAGATAGCGTTTTCTCCATTCTTTGAAAAGGATATATATTCCAATTAAGATATTATATATTAATATATTAATTAGAATGAGAATAAAATATTATACTTGTAGCGTCCAAGCGGTGCTTTGGAGGATCTACTACCTCCGCAAACTCTCTAAAGTAAAATCTTTACCTGTAATGACCTAGCTTCAAACCATGATGACATTGCAATACCCTGCGACAGTCTCAGTGTTGATGAGGTTCTGTCGAACTACGCACTCAGTGGATATTCCGGAACTCTATAGTGTTGACAACCCCCATAATAATTACGAGGTTGGAGTGTAAGTGAAGAAATGGTAGACCAAACAACGTCTCGCTTTGAATTTCTACGTTCGATAGTTGATGGTGCCTCAATTTTTATTGTGGGGGAAATCCTTTATAAGGCATCTGGCTTCATCTTGAATATTCTTCTCGCACGTGTACTGGGACCAGTTATGTATGGGATATATACATTCGCCTATCTATATATAACAGTTTCAACTATGTTCGCTAGTTTAGGAACAGATCAGGCTGTGTTGCGTTTTCTCCCAAAGTACAGTGATGATTTACACAATCAAAATTGGGTGATAGCAGTGTCTATCATATCTACTATAGCCGGCAGTCTCTCAATTGCTGCTGGTCTTTTCGTCTTTTCTCCTTTAATAAATAGTTTCACACTAAATGATCCTCTATTTGTGGATGTATTGAGAATTATTGCGATTCTTCTTCCATTAGACACTCTTATTAGAGTTTTGGTGAATGTATTCCGTGGACTTGGTAAACCAACTGAACAAATCTTCCTACAGAAACTAATTCGACCTGGCTTACGCGTTTGTGCCGTAATATTCGCATTAATACTTGGATTTGCACTCATTGGCACGATTGCAGCACTCATAGTTGCGAGTGTTATTTCCCTCTTATTAGGTATCATCCTACTCTATAAACGCACATCTGTAAGGCCTATAGGAGCTCGAATAAACAAATCACCGGAAACTACCGGTCTGCGATCGTTCTTCAATTATTCATTCCCACTAATGCTCTCGAGGGCCGGATCAGTCCTTTATAACCGAATTGATCTGTTTATGGTTGGATTTTTTGTGGGAACAAGTGCGGTCGGTTACTATCAAATATCATTTTTACTATCAACGGCTATAACCCTCCCTCTTGTTGCCTGCAATCAATTATTCGCTCCAATCGCTTCTCAATTGTATGATGAGGACAAACTGGATGAATTGAACGAGATATATAGTACGGTAACTAGATGGTCATTTACGATCGCACTATTTACAACAGTTGGTGGTGTGATTTATGCCCACGAAATACTTGTCTTTATTGACCCAAATTATGCTGTCGGTGCACCTGTATTAATACTGCTATCTTTGGGGCAATTATTGAATGCAGGGGTTGGTCCTAGCAATTATTTGCTCATGATGACTGACAACCAGTATTTAACCTTTATAAATCATTGGGCGTTTGGAATTTTGAATGTAATTCTAAATGTCGTTCTAATTCTTGAGTATGGGATGATTGGTGCGGCTGCTGCGACTGCGTCCGTATTGGGTGTATTGAATATTGTACGATGGATTGAGATACGACAGCTTGAAGGACTTTCACCATTCAAAAAGAGCTACTACAAACCTTTTGTAGCTAGCGTTTTCGCAGGAGGAATAATGCTTCTTCCAACCCTCTTTTATTCGGGTCTTATTACAGTTATCATTGGAGGAATTCTTGGTTTATTAGTTTATGGAATTTGCCTATATCTGCTTGGGTTCGAACCCTCGGATGTCGAACTTGCGAAAGATATTATAATTTCGTGATCTGAATGCAGTCTTTCTAATCCTGCATATTATTGCAAGTTTTGACGTATTTTTTGTAGATGGGGAAGTTTATCATTGCAGTTGTGCTGTAACCGTCCATCTGTGACAATAGGAAATACGTAACCCCTAAAAGGTTGATGGTCATAGATATTTAATAAGATGAGATCATCATTAAGAAGCGACGTAACTATGTCTGCAGTTGATCTTGATCTATGGCAGATTGATAAACGAGACTTCTTGATGTCTACAACTATACTGAGTATATTGTTGATTTTTGGGGTTCCTTTGGTATATCTGACTACAAATATTAGCTTACTTATTGTAACTCCTCTTGTTCTTATTGCGAGTATTTTGATGCTGACTAATAAGTTTGGATTATTCACGAGTCTTGGTAGTTCTATAATTGTTCTCTCATCGTTTGCTGCTAATGTTCCGTTATATGAAATACATATTCGGTGGAAAGTTGTATCGCTCGATGCTATGCTCGTTGATGTCGCTTTATTCCCCTTTCTCTTATTATTAATCTTTATATCGGCCAATAGCGATTTTAATTACTCATTCTCGTCATTACTTACACGCACTCAGAAGATCATCATTGGATCGCTTGGAGGATTTATTATATGGATGTTGTTGGCGGCTACCGTTGGGAATGGCCGTTCACAACCCGCAGCATTCATATTTGTTGCTTCTATGGTGAGAAATCTTCTCCTTTTGCTGGCGGGTGCAGTAATCGTTCGATATATTGGAATAACCACGTCATTGCATTCGCTAATTATTGTTGTTTGTTCTCAGATGGCCTTTGCCTTCGTGCAAATGATCTATGGGGAGGGATTTGGACTTACTTATCTTGGTGAATCTGTTAAACCCTCGTACGGATTTTTGGATCTGGGTATCACCTCAATTAACGTAGGGCAGTTTGCGGGAGGATTTACAGGATCTTCCAGAATCTTAACTGCAGCTGTCCTCCTGTTGGTCCCCGTTCTCCTTTTGATCTTTGTCACCAGAGAACGTTGGGTAAGATTGGCTTCTCTCACAAGTCTTCTACTGGGTGTACTGGTTATTCGTGTGAGTGGAACTGACGCGGGTTTTGGCGCGCTGTCATTGATACTGTTTGTTTCTGCATTGATTTACCTGATAGATGGTTATATTCGTGAATCCGGTACATCATTATCAGCAGTTAAAGGTAGCTTTATTGGTATCGGTATCTCGCTATTTTTAGAACTCGTCAATTTATTGTTGTTCCGTTTCCGTAGTATTTCGGAAGATAAGGGTTCTGAGAGCACACAAGTTGGTAGCAGTTATAATCCCGATTCTGAAGGCGGGACAATAAAGAGATCCTTCCAATTCGAAGATAGTATAATTTCGGCACTAGATGCGATTCCTGTAATAAGCACCAACAATACAACAGTACGCATACGCCAGTATATTGGCGCTATCGATCTTGGATTTCAACACCCAATATTTGGAATTGGAGGGTATAATTTTTATTGGTATACTTCTACATATGGAATAACAGAGCCGCTTGCGATTCATAATATATATTTAATGGCACTAGCGAGTGGAGGGATTCCTGGGGCTCTTTTATATTTGTGTTGTTTAGCTTCGATCTTCTATCTCTGCATTAAACAATTTATGATGTCAGATCAAGACCGGTTGCTGTGGGGTAGTGTATTGTGTGGCTTAATAGGATTCTATGCATTCTCATTTTGGACAGCAATTCACGCATCAGGAAGTGTTGCCCTGATGATTTTCTGGTTATTCTCTGGATTCATTCTAGGAGCTCCATTTAACCGAGAACTGAAGACTACATATAACTGAATCTTCTCGTAGCGCAAAAAATCACTTGTATCCGAGGGACGACAGTCGATCATCAATGACTGATGAACCAGGTCTATCTGTGGCAATAGGTTGAGCTGCTCTCACAGATCGTCTTTTTTCAGATTCAACAATCAGCCAGGGAACGTTCCGGAGTTCTGGGACATCCAACCCACGTGGATGGCCATATCCTTTAAATGGAAGTGGCCGAGTTCGATCGCCGAGCAGATTCCCATGATCAGACGTTATTATGTATTTCCCCGGCAGATCTTCCATGAGTCGAGTGACGTGATCGAACACAATGTCGAGGTTTTCTCTGTATGCTTTCCACACGTTGTCGATATCTAAACGACCATGTCCAAGACTGCCCCACAGCTGACGCTCCGTGTCTGAATCTGATTTGTCGGGATGAAGCAGACCTCTATGGGTTAGTTCTTTCCCGTGTTCACCAATGAAGGGATAGTGTGGCTGCATAAAGTGTATTATAAATCTTTTGTTGGGGTACTGATCGTATGCGTTAAGAACCTCTTTAACTACAGTACCCGGAAGAACTGTCTGATCCTCTTCACTCCAACCTTCTTCAAGCAAATTAATTGTCGTGTAGAACGTTCCTTCCGGTAATTTTGGAGCATGAGGATTTGCAGTCACATATACAGTGTCGTGGTGTGTTTCTCCTAGGAAGTTTTCCCGAAGAAATTCCCAACTCTCGCTACCAAGAGATCGTCTTTGCTGGAGTTCCCCATCAATTGGACACTGTTCTTCGAACATGTCATATCTACAACCATCTAATATTACAAAGTTGTCCCAATCTTCATCAGCCACACGAGTACCAGAGTTACGTCGGCTTAATGCGTGAATTCGCTTATTTATTCCTACGCCAATTCTATTGACTTCTCCAATGAATTGCTCCGGATTATTTATTGCATCAACAAAATTCTCGAAATTATATCTGGTGTCTCCGAACATTTGTCTTCTGTTATTTTTTTGAGCGGGTAAGCATTACGCTTCATTTCGACGTTCATGATGTCTCTTCATCCAAATATATATCTGCAATATTATTGTTATTTAATGTTTCTATCTCAATAGGATATAGATGGAAACACCGATGTGATTGAGCAATCGGTTTGCTTATGATGTTTGCAAATCTCTCCTAAACAAATGAAATGCGAGACAGAATCGCCTCTCGTAAGTGCTATTATAACGACATACAATCGACAGGCGCATCTAAAGAATGCGATTCAGTCCGTATTGAAACAATCATATGAAAGTTTAGAACTGATAGTTGTTGATGATAGTTCACCCCAGTCTCCAGAAAGCATTGTGAAAGAAACAACTAGTGGATCATCAGTTCCTGTCGAATTTATAGAGCACAAAGAAAATAAAGGAGCTAGTGCAGCGAGAAATACGGGTATTGAGGCTGCTACTGGAGATTTCGTAGCATTCTTGGATGATGATGAGGTGTGGGTTGAAGATAAAATTAAAAAACAGGTTAATCGGCTACTAGCAACTGGTCCAGAAGTGGGTGCCATCTACTCTGGAATCAAGGTAATGGAACCAGATGGTTCTTTGATTACTGTACGAAGTGCGGAAACAAAGGGTGATATGACTAAGCAATTCCTCTGTGGAAAAACCCCAGCATTCCCATCAATTGTAGTACGAAGAGATATTCTTAAAACGGCTGGAACGTTCAATGAATCGTTCCCCTCCTGGAACGATCGCGAGTGGTTGATCCGTGTGGCACAGGAATGTGAATTTGAAGCGATTGACGAGCCGTTGGTTGTAAGCTACCGTGAGGACGGAAGAGATCGCATTAGTCATAATTTTGATAAAAAGAGAGATATCTCGTATCCAGGTCTTGTTGAAAAATCATTACCAATAGCTGAAGAATATGGGTGGTTGTTCAAGAAGAAGGTCTATGGATATATCACATTTGAGTTAGCATATTCTGCTCTTGGAAATCATATTTATGACGAGGCTCGAAAATATTTTGCCTTATCCCTAATTCGATGGCCATTCAATGCGAAGGCTTTCATATTCTTGATAGCATCAATTTCGGGTAAATCTGGGTACAGGCTAGGAAAACTAGTGAAGCGTAAAGTGGCTAGTGTATGGGAAGTTGTTCAATCAAAGGGGTAATTTTCCAGAATATTAGTTATCAAAAGATAAACTTAAATTCATATAATATGGAGTATTTTTAGAAAGCAATTTATTGAATTACACTTAATTATTATATTCAGAAGAATTCGTCAAGCCCGGTCTGTGCGGTCGCATCCTCGATCCGTTGGAGTCCACGCTCGATTGCATCGTAGGGAATCTCCCATTCAGTGAGGTAGTCGCTTGCGGCGTCAATATCTGG
Organism: Halobacteriales archaeon YIM A00013; assembly: GCA_025041195.1. GTDB lineage: Archaea > Halobacteriota > Halobacteria > Halobacteriales > Haloarculaceae > Halocatena. The sequence continues at coordinate 1,711,474 of JAKCFM010000001.1, read as the reverse complement.
CGACACGTCGGTATCAACGGAATAATCATCAGTAACATCAGGGTTCAAAAACAGTGATCTGATCGCGTCGCCCCGGTCGACGTAGGCGTCTTCTGCTTCGAGGACGCCCCAGAGATCACCATGCTCGTGGATCTTTTTCACGGCCGTTTTCGGGCCAATTCCGTCGACACCGTTGTTGAAGTCCGTCCCACAGAGGATCCCCACGTCAACAAGCTGCTCCCATGTGAGATCGTGTGCGTTCAGCGTCGCCTGAAAGTCCATTCGTTCGAGATCTCCGGAGCTGGTGAGCTTCCGGAGTGTCACGGGTGCCCCGAGCAACAGCGTGTCGTAATCCTCGCTTCCAACGAAGTCGGCGTCGCCGTTGCGTGCCATGTGGGCAGCCTGGGCTTCACCTTCGGCTGGCGCTTCGACGACCGGCACGTCGAGATGATCCAGCAGTTCGCGAGTCGTTTCGTGGATCACATCTGTCAGTCGCTGCGTACGCGATTCGAGCTGGGCGATTCGCGTTGCATCTGCCTCCTCGCGTTCGTCTTCGAGCTGTTGTTCGTACGTTTCGCGCTGTTCGCGCCGGTCGTCAACCTCTTCGGCTTTCAGCTCGGTGACGCCGCCATCGAAGACGAACACCGGAACGAGATCGTTTTCGAAGAACTTTCCGAGGCCCTGGACGACCCCAACAAGGTTTGCGACCTCAGTGCCATCCTCAGTGGTGTAGACGTCGCTCGATGTGAATCGGACAGTCGTGGTCAGATATCGATACAGCCAGTTGTGTGCATCGACCGCGACAACACCAGAGAGCTCATCGAAGGAGACCTCCTCGATCGTCGCGATCTCTCGGAACGCAGCGTTTCCCATTGGTGTGGGTATCCGCCCGGCGGATAAAAGCAGTCTGGGGTCGTCCTACCCGCTGGGATCGGGAACGATTGTAGGCGCTGACGAGTCGGCTTTGCGCTGTAAAAACGCCAGTTCCGCCATCGAAAGGTCGCGTTCGCGAAACAGATCGAGGCCGCTCTGGTAGCCTGATCGGTCGTGTGGATGTTCGAGGACGAGCTCCGCCATGCCAGTTTGCTCGCCCGTGAATCCGAATCCCGCCTTCGAGAGTGCGTGAAACGCGAACGGATTGTTGACGGCAATGGTGACGGTGTCGAACGCACGTTCGTGGGCGCGCGCCGTGATGAACGAAGCGAGACGGGTGCCGATTCCCTGGCCGCGGTGGCTGTTTCTGGTGGTGATATACCGAAGGCGGAGCTGGTCGTCGTCGGTTCGATCTGCGTTGAACGCGACCGCACTCAGTAGCGTCCCTCTGGGGCCGCGAACGACTGCTTTGCCACTGTTCGACATGACGAATTTCCCGGCGTAGGCGAACTGGCGATGATCGAGGCGCAGCGTCGGTTCGTCTTCAGGCCAGCCGATCACCGTATACTCCATACCGGACGAACGGGCGCAACCGGAATGTGTGTGGCGGTCGGTTAGCCCCGTCGTGGGAGTGCGGCGAGCGCGATCAACAACAGTCCAGCCAGTGCGCTCATCACAGTGACTGCCCAGAGCCCTTTAATTCGATTGAACCGATCGGTAATTTCTGTGAGAGCGTTGTGATACGTTGCTGGATCGCTTGAGAGTGTTGCCGTCGTGTTGTCGGGGTAGTGGACCGCAAATTGCTCGCCATTCAGCGTGACGTTCGCTCCTGCTGCGATTGTCGTATCGGCGGGGAGGCCACCACGAACGAGCGTCGTTGTGTGCGTTGTCGTGGCACCCAGCTCAATTGTGTTCGTTTTTGGTGCCTGCCACTGGACGGTCACCGAGTCGTTCGTGATCTCGGTGACGGTCGTCTCGTTGCCGTAAAAGTCGAACGTTTCGTTGGCTTCCAGTCGTTGCGTCGGTGGTGTTGGGAAGTATTCGTCTGCCCTGACCACCTCCTGGTTGTCGTTGGAGCCGATGACAACGTAGTCGGTGCCGTTCGACGTGACGAGCTCGTTGCGAGCTGCGGAATCGTTCACGAGGATCGCCGTTCGATTGAGTGGCTGGGTTAGCGTTGCCGTGGGTTGCTCACCAGTGGTGTTCGTCAACAGAAAGTACGTCTCGTTTTGGCGCTCGAACGTCGAGTTGTTCGCCCACTCGCTGGTGTGGGTTCCCGTTTCGTTCACCCATTCGACGGTTCCCGAGCGCTGGAGGTTCCCGTCGCTGTCGGCCCCGCCGTCGATTGCGGTGACGGTGTACGACTGATCACCAACTGAGAACGTATCGTTCACAGAGAGCGTTTGCTCCGGATCGTCCATCGAGAGCGCGGGCTGTGCGATAAGTCCCAGCCCGGCGTACGATCCGATCGCGATCACGAAAAAGAACGTCGCGTACACTGCTGTGGCACGGCGTTGCATATGTAACCGACGAATACAATGTGGCTAAAAACCACCGGATTAGTTGTGAGATATAAATTAGTTATTCGTCATTACCAACTCTAGTTATTGAATCTTTGAATTATTTATATAAAGTTGATTACTGCCCTTAATCAACTAGTCTATCTTGAATCGCTGTTAGACCGATATGCCAGGGAGCAAACCGACCCGTAGCAATTTCATCAATCGCACTCTGTAGATCTATCTCACTCTGTTGCAGTTCGGTAATGGCCTGCTGGATGAGGGATTCGATTTCATTGCGAATCTTGTCGTGGTCACCACAAATGTTAAATTGCCGTTTCAATATTATTGATTCATCGACTATCTGGACTCTTATCCCACTTGTCCCGAAATTCACCCTTCCTGATTCTTCTTTTTCTATCAATTCTAGTACAAGGAAGAGCTGTTCTAACGATGCATATGCGTAATGGACCGCTACGGCTTCACCACGTTCATTCTCGCGTTCCATTAGTATTTCAAATGCATCTGGGACCGCTGGAATTTCCTCTGTTATGGCTGTAGAGAAGTCTATTGAGAGACTAATATCGGTTATATGGTTTGTATCTCGTTCAACCATCCTTCTTGTACTCATGTTGGAGATGTTTATAATTGTTTTGAGATAATCGACACAGATATAACTCAATGTGGATACGATAGTATATTGTGGGAAATACCTCCAAAGGAACAATAGTTGGTGATATCAACTATCCTCAATATTTGACACGCGGAATAAGCTAGGTCGTATATTTTATCAAATATTACAACATAGTCGAATACAGAGATAGATGAATGGCATTGCAGATTACGACACACGGTCTCAGTGTTCGCCACCCAAATTCTCACGCGTAGTCACTACTTGCTGTTGAGATTCAATCAAAAAACCAGAGTCCCATCAATCCGCAATCTCAGAATCGGCCGTCTCGACGAGCTCACACTCGATGTGCTGACAGACATCGTCCTCGGCACTGAAACAGGACGGACACTCAGACCGGCGATCGATGATCGTATCCAACCGCTCTGCCACGGTCGAGTCGATCACGGTTTGGAGCGCCTTTGCTTCCTCGCGGAAGCGCTCGACTTCGAGCACCTCGATCAGGAACCGCTCGATGATGCAGTAGGTCTGGAGCGCTTGCTCGGCGCGAACGATCCCCTCATCGGTGAGCGACACCCCTTTGTACTTCTCGTGGTCGGCGAACCCATCGGCTTCGAGCTTGCCAATCATCTCGTTGGCGCTGGCCGGACTCACATCGAGCATATCAGCGACTTTCCCCGTCGCTGCGGGACCGTCTTCGACTTGTTGTACCAGATAGATCGCTTTGAGATACTGATCAGACGTGTTCATTGGTGCGTCTCCATGAGCTCGGTTACCTCCTCAACTCCCTCCCGTTCTTCTTCGCGAATCGACTCCAACACGGAGACCAGTTCTGCGCGATCGATGCTGAACGAGGTCTCAGAGGCCGCAATGGCACCGATCACGTCGTCGTAGAACTTATACGCCGTCTCTTCGTTGCAGAGCTGATCGTACAGGACGCCGTCGAAATCGTCGGGCTTCGTCTTGCCGTACTGTGCCTCGACGAGCGGTTCGATCTTCTCGAATGCAACCGGCTCTGCTTCGAGCTCGTCGATCAGCGCTTCGAGCCGACTGCGATGGTCGGCCGACTCCTCGGCGGCCTCTTCGAGCAGTTCGAGCACGTCATCCTCAAGATCGATATCAGTTGACTGCGCGTGTTTGTACGCCCGGGCCTCGACGACCTCCTCTAAGACCATCCCGATCTGGAGGAGTCGCGCGAGCTGATGATCAGATCCAACAGTACGTGTGACACTCATAGCTGCTCATACAGGTATTTTCGATGAACGATACGGTCATACCTCTAATCGGTGATGGTTACAGTTAAGTGGTTCCCTCTTGCGACGCGGAAAAATAATCCCCGATCTCAGGCCGTCCGCTGGGCCAGCCGATCCTGAATACGCCCGTTCAGATCCTCACGGAGCTCTTCGACTTCGATCTCCTCAAGCACCGGAACGAAAAAGCCACTAACGAGCATGTTCTTTGCAAGATGCTCGTCAACACTGCGGGATTTCATGTAGAACAGGTCCTCTTCGTCGACCTGTCCGACGGTTGCTGAGTGACTCGCTTCAGTGTCGTGGTTGTTGATGATCAGCTTTGGCGATGCGTCGGCCTCGCTTTCATCTGAGAGCATCAGCGTGTTTTCTCGCTGATAAGAACTCGTATTCCAGGCCTCACGACCAACGTCCTGAACGCCTTCGTACACCGAGCGGGCCTCATCGTCGATGACGCCGCGCGTGACGAGATCGGCCGTGGTGTGCTCGTTTTCGTGCCAGACGCGGGCGTCCACGTCGAAGTGCTGGTCGTCGTGTCCGTAGAACGCACCGACGATCTGCGACTCGGAGGCCTCACCCGAGAGGACCGTTTCGACGCTGGTTTTCGTCAGTCGCGACCCAACGTTACAGTCGATCCAGTTGGCGGTGGCGTACGTGTCGGTGTCAGCCCGTTTGAGCCCGTAGTTGTAAGTGTTCTCGGTCAGATCCTGCAACGAGCCGTACTGCACGTAGCTGTTTTCGCCGGCGACCAACTCGACGATTCCGCTGTAGTAGCGCTCGTCGAACTCGCCTTCCTCGGCTGTTTCCTGCCGTTCGAGAATCGTCACTGAGGACGACTGCTCGGCGATGATTAGCGTGTAGTTGAACAGCGACTGGCCCGCCATCGTCGTTCGAATCGTCGCGGCCTGGGCCTCGACGCCTTCGGGAACGTAGATGACTGTTCCGGTCGTGAACAACGCCGTCTGCAGTGCGGTCAGGTAGTTCTCCTGGGGATCGACGACGCTGCCGAAATGCTCACGAACGAGCGATTCGTGAGCCTCAAGCGCCTCTGCGAACGAAAGCACTTCGACACCCTCCGGTGCGACACGCTCTTTCTGTTCGAGTGCGCCCTCGGGATCGACGAGTGCCTCGAAATCCAGCTTCGAGAGATCCGTCCACGTCCGACCCGGCGTTTGAATGACGTCCGGAAACTCAAGCTCATCTAGCGACTGCAACGCGTCGAGGCGAAGCTCCCGCAGCCAGTCGGGTTCGTTCAGCTCCTCGCTGATCGCCGTCACCTGGCTCTCCGATAATGTTCTGTGTACCTGTTTACTCATAGATTGTAAGCGAAATTAGCCGAGGCTTCCCTCCATCTCAAGTTCGATGAGACGGTTGAGCTCGACTGCGTATTCGATGGGCAGTTCCTCCGTGATCGGCTCGATGAAGCCGGCGACGATCATCTGCTTTGCGTCGTCGTCGTCCAGTCCGCGCGACTGCAGATAGAAGACGTCCTCGTCGCCGATCTTCCCGACGGTTGCCTCGTGAGCCACGTCAACCTTCGACTCCTCGATCTCCATGTACGGCATCGTATCGGAGGTCGATTCGTTGTCGAACATCAGCGCGTCACACTCGACGCTTGTCGAGGAATCTTCTGCGCCGTCGGCGATGTGAACCAGTCCACGGTAGTTCGTCCGCCCACCGTCTTTCGAGATGGATTTGGACTCGATCGTGGACTTGGTGTTCGGCGCGTTGTGATACACTTTCGCGCCGGTGTCGATATCCTGGCCCTCGCCCGCGAACGCGATCGTGATGTGGTTGTCCGTCGCGCCCGGGCCCTTGAGAATCGTACACGGATAGAGCATCGTCGCCTTCGAGCCCATCGATCCGGACACCCACTCCATCGTAGCGTCGCGTTCAACGATTGCACGCTTGGTGTTGAGGTTGTAGGTGTTCTTCGACCAGTTCTGGACGGTCGAATACTGGACGTGTGCGCCGTCTTTCACGAAGACTTCGACACAGCCCGAGTGGAGATTGAACGCCGAGTATTTCGGTGCCGAACAGCCCTCAATGTAGTGGACTTCGCTGTTTTCCTCGGCAACGATCAGCGTGTGCTCGAACTGACCCATCCCTTCGGAGTTCATCCGGAAGTAGGCCTGCACTGGCATCTCTACCGTGACGCCCTCTGGAACGTAGACGAACGATCCGCCGGACCAGACCGCCCCGTGAAGGGCTGCGAACTTGTTGTCGCTTGGCGGAACGCATTTTGTCATGAAGTACTCCTCGACGAGGTCGGGGTACTCCTGGACCGCCTTGTCCATGTCACAGAAGATGACACCTTTCTCTTCCCACTGTTCTTGCATGTTCTGATAGACGATCTCGGACTCGTACTGGGCACCAACCCCCGAAAGCGCGTTCTTCTCCGCTTCGGGAATGCCGAGTTTATCGAACGTGTCCTGGATCTCCTCTGGCAGGTCCTCCCAGTCGTCGACGCCACCACGGGCGTCGATATCCGGGCGGATGTACGGGACGATTTCGTCGATGTCGACTTCGCTGAGATCGGGTTGGCCCGGCCAGTCGGTCGGCATCGGCATTTCGTGGAACTGCCGGAGGGCACGGAGCCGCCGGTCAAGCATCCAGTCGGGTTCGTCCTTGTCCTCGGAGATGAGCCGAATCGTCTCCTCAGTCAGCCCTTTTTCGGTCTGGAACGCGGATTGCTGTTCCTTTTTGAATCCGAAGCGGGCCTCCGTATCGGTTTCTTTGAGATGGTCTTGTTCGGAGCTCATTAGTTGTGAATTGTTGGTCCTCTACACTTATCAGGCTGTTCCGTACACTTCCTCGCGAACCCAGTCATATCCCTTCTCTTCGAGTTTTACCGACAGATCCGCGTCGCCGCTCATGACGACCTCTCCGTCGAGCATAATGTGCACGTGGTCGGGTTCGACGTAGTCGAGAATGCGCTGATAGTGCGTGATCTGCAAGATGCCAGCGCCCTGTTCGTCGCGGAGTGCGTTAATGCCAGTCGCCACATCCTGCAGTCGGTCGATATCCAGTCCGGAGTCGATCTCATCGAGCACGGCAACCGATGGCTCAAGGATCGCAGCCTGCAAGACTTCGTTTTGCTTTTTCTCCCCGCCGGAGAAGCCAGCGTTCAGATACCGCTGAGCGAACGCCTCGTCCATGTCGAGCTGTTCCATCTTCTCTTTGAGCAGCTGCTGGAACTCGGCGACACCGATTTCGCCCTCGTCCGCGGCTCCTTCCATCGGGCTGGTCTCGTAGCCAGCCTCATCGTCTTCGTCATCCTCGGACTCATCGCCCCCGAACAGCTCTTCGCGCTCGTCGAGCTTTGCGTTCAGTGCCGTCCGGAGGAAGTTCACCATCGTCACGCCTTCGATCTCGGCCGGATACTGAAAGCCGAGGAAGACGCCGAGTGCAGCCCGCTCGTTCGGTTCAAGTTCGAGCAGTTCCCACGTCTGAAGGTCCTCTGGGACCTCCTCGTCACCAAACTCGTCGTCATCGAGATGAATGAGCACCTGTCCGTCGGTGACCTCATAGGCTGGATGACCGGCAATGACCTTCGCCGTCGTGGATTTACCACTCCCGTTCGGACCCATCAGCGCGTGGATCTCACCGGAGTTGACCACGAGATCAACGCCGTTCAGAATCTCTTCTCCACCGTCTTCGTTTACCTTCGCATGAAGGTTTTTGATCTCTAATTGTGCCATGACGTGCGCACCTTCTTGTCCTGTGATCAGATCGTGTCGCGTATAATCTTTTCGTAACGCTCGTGTTAGAGTTCGATTTTCAGAAATCAAATTTACACATATACAAAATACCGCCTGGCTGCTGATGGTTAATTACGGTATGAATTTATGTGTATTGTATATCTGCGGGCGGGCCATTCGATTCGAGAACACCTTTGGTTCGCCGGTGGTATGGTGGGCTATGAACGCAGATCGGGGGAGCGACCGGGGTTGGTTTTCGTCGGTGTCACCCGGCGATCCCGAAACGTACGTCGGAGCGATCGCCGATGGCAGCGCCAACGAACCGGCCGACTGGCCGTCGCGTTCGATCGAGTCGGGTGTTGTTCCCGATCAGTCTTCGTACTACGAACTGCTCCATGCTGCGACACAGGCCACCGCCCGCGCACAGGTGCGCCGGCGCGAGCGAACTGACGATCAGCGGTTGATTCACTGCATTCGTGCGATGGACGACACCGAGCGAGTGGCGAATGAGCTGGCCGAGCGCGTGAGTGCCTGGTCGTCGACAACGGATACGCCGGTTTCAGGGATTGATGGCGCTCGCGAGCTGTTGTCGCGCTCACCAACACAAACGGATGATGCAATCGCCGCCGCGACCGACGAGCGCCTGGTGTCGCTCGCAGAACAGGTGGTGTCGCTCGATGACGAAGCAACTGCGCTCCGCGAAACCATCGAGAAATCGATGCCCACCGTCGCGCCGAATCTCTCGATGCTGGCGGGGCCGGTTCTTGGGGCGCGGCTGATCGCGCTCGCTGGCGGCCTTGAAGCCCTCGCAAAACAACCGAGCGGGACGATTCAGGTGCTCGGTGCTGAGGATGCGCTGTTCGCGCATCTCGCCGGACGGGGCAGTTCGCCGAAACACGGCGTCATTTTCGTTCACGAATACGTTTCGGGCACTGAGCCATCCCTACGCGGATCGGCGGCCAGAGCGCTGGCTGGAAAGCTCGCAATAGCCGCCAGAATTGATCATTACGCGGGCGACCGCCGGCCATCACTGCAGGCCGAGCTTGACGAACGCATTGCGACGATTCAATCACGGGGTGACGGCGATGAGTGACCGCCTCCCGTCGGGCGTTACCTATCGAACGATCGAAGGGTCGGACCGACTCGTCACCGAGGGGCCACCAGTGTACGGTGAGCCAACGAGCGAGGGGTGGCGCGCCTGGGACGTACGACGCTCAAAGCTCGGGGCGATGTTCGAGCGCGGGATGGACACCGGGCTCGAAGGGGGCGAAACTGTGCTGTATCTCGGTGCAGCTGCCGGAACGACCGTGAGTCATGTGGCGGATTTCGCCGGGCCAACGTATGCCGTTGAGTTCGCAGCTCGTCCGGTTGCCGATCTGTTGGAGGTTGCTGCCGAACGGCCCAACCTCTTCGTCCTGCTCGAAGACGCCAGATCACCGTCGGAGTACGCACACGTCGTCGAACCCGTTGACGTGATCGTCCAGGATGTGGCGACGCGAGATCAGGCCCAGGTCGCGAACGCAAATCGACAGTTTCTGTCGGACGACGGCCGATTGCTCGCAGTGGTGAAGGCCCGTAGCGAAGACGTGACGGCCGATCCTGAGACGGTTTTCGATCGGTTTCTCGATCGCCTGGAGGGGTATTCAGTGCTGGAGACCGAGCGTCTCGATCCGTTTCACGACGACCATCTTGCGGTTATTGCCACGCCTGAGTGAGGCCCATTTATTTCTACGCCCCTCGAACGACGCGTATGAGCGACACGTTTGCGCTGCCTGATCCACCCGATCTCGAAACGGCGCTCGATCCCGACGCGTACGAGGACGCGACCGTGATGGGGGAGGAGTATCGGCGCGATGAGCTCGAATCGTTTCTCGTCGAGGGGGCCTGGGAACGAGCGTTTGACCGGTGGGCGCAGGACACCTCGATGGATGAGGAGACGTTCGAAATTGCCACCGATCTTGCGCTGTTCGCCGAGTTCGATTTCTTCTGGGACAGCTTTGCCGACCGGGTTGGCTATCACGCCCCTGGACTGCCAGAGGACTGGCGCGAACGCGAGATCCACCCAGCGATTGATTCCTGGGAGACCGTTTCGACGATCAACGCAACGCTCACGGAGTTCGGACAGGAGGTCTGTGACGTGCTCGAAGCGGAGTATATCGACTGGGAGTCCGATTACGAGCCTCCAGACGATCTTCCAGAGTTCTAGGCGTCTCGACGGAGGCCAATTGCAAACGTCTCATCGCGCTCGCTCGCCACTTCGACCGTGAACGGCTGGTCAGCCACTGCCGCAGTCGCCTCTGCGAGCGAGTAGCGGTGGTCGGTGGGTGGTCCCTCTGCACCGGGTCCGGTGGCCGTCCAGTCGACGATCGCAATCTGCCCGCCAGGACGGATCGTCCGAGCCAGCTCGTCGATTGCCGACTGGCTGTTGAACTCGTGGAAGGTGAACGTCGAAACCGCCCCATCGAGAGCGTCATCGGCAAGGCCAAGCGAACCGATCGGAGCTGTCAGTAGATCAACGTTTGCGGGGAGGCCCTCTCGTCGGAACCACTCGTGCATGGCTGGCTGGATGTCGATCGCAATGAGCCGATCGGCGTGCGCTGCAACGTGCTGGGTGAAAAACCCGGTTCCGCTGCCGAGATCCGCAACTGTTCCTCCGGGTTCGAACAGCCCGAGCAGCTCTTCGATCGAGCAGAATCGAAACCGATCGGAATCGTTCATTGCTGCTGCGTTTTCGATGTCGTAGGTGTGAAATCCCATGGTCATGCTACCGCTCGAACGACCATATACGTCCACTTCACCCCTGCGTGGCTTGCTGCGAGCGCCAGTATCGCCAGGCGACCAGCGCGATCGCCGCTCCACCGACGACCAATACTGCGTTCGAATCCAGTGTGACGACCGTCGCCACAACCCCGAGGCCGGCCGTTACTCCCAGCGCACGCCGGGGTGAGCGACGTGTCGACGTCCACATCGCCCAGAGAAAGAGCACACCGCAGACGGTGCCGACGAGCACGTCGATCGTGTAGTGGACGCCGAGAATGATTCGAGAGCCACCAATGAGCCCCACGATGGTCGTGGCGGCGAGGATACGAATTCGTCGCCGTGCCACATCACGAAAGAGGAGAGCAGCCCCGCCATAGACGGCCGTGGATTTCAGCGCGTGACCGCTCGGAAAGCCAAAGCCACTGGCCGTCACGAACGATTCGTAGATGCCAGCCGTTGGTGGGGGAACCCACACCGGGATCACCGCCGACGTAGCGCCGGGTGGCCGTGGCAGCGCGAACGCCGCCTTGAGAATGATAGTGAGAGCAAACGCACCGAGCCCGAGTGCGAGCAAGAACGCGCTGTCTTCGATGGGGGTTCGTGTCATTCGGTTCTGTCTGGTTCCCATGAGAATCACCACAATCACGATAGCCAGCACAAACCAGAGATCGCCGAGCTGTGTCACTACCCCAGCGAGGGTGATGAGCCACTCTGGAAGGTGCGAACCGTCGACAACTACCCCGAGTCCCCTGGTCATCGTTTCTTGTCCGGCCTGCCACCGACTCGCCGACCGACCCCCTGTTCGTGAGAGAAAAACGTCACTGATCGGTGTAGAGGTTTTGGTTTGGGAGTTGACCGCTGGATCGGACGCCCTATTGGTAGTGACTACTAACGGCCCACTGATGGAATTCGAGCGATGGGAGCCGATTTACACCGCCATCTGCGAGGCCTTTGGCTACGACCAGAGTGCGGATCGTCGCGCACGCGATCACCTCGCAACAGTGTGCACCGAATTCGAAGCGGAGCGACTGGACTTCACGGCGGAGACGGTCCTCCTCGTCGGCGGTGGCCCGCTCGCTGAGACGATCGCACTGGACGACACCGAGCGGCTTGTCGTCGCCGGTAGTGGCCTCAGACACGTCTCAGACGAGATGCCAATCGATCTCGTCGTCACCGATCTCGACACTGATCCCGAACGCGTCGTCAAACTCACCACCGAGGGTGTACCGGTCGCAGTTGCGGCGCATGGTGATAACCAGGAGCAGCTTTCCCAGTATGTGCCGTTGATGGATCAACAAAACGTCCTCGGAACGACTCAGGCCCGGCCGGTTGCCCCGTTGTGTAACGTTGGCGGGTTCACCGATGGTGATCGCGCCGCGTTCATCGTCGATCACTGTGGCGCAGGACAACTTGAGTTCGCTGGCTGGTCATTCGAAGACCCATCGGTTGCTTCGATCAAACGTCGAAAGCTCGACTGGGCCGAACGGCTGCTCTACTGGCTCGAACGCGATCGTGATGAGCAGTTTTCGATTCTCAATGGTCGCCGTGGAGCGATCGAACCGCTCCCAGAGGGCTGAGTCCCAATCTGGTGGACTGCTGACACACACCGCGTGAGGCTTAATCGATTCCTTCGACTAGTAACTGTGATGGATCGCCAGTCTGGTGGCGGGGTGGATGCGTTTACGGAGTTGGGGCCGACGGTTCGCGCAGTGCTTTCTGAACGCGGCTTTCAGACGCCAACGGAACCCCAGCAACGCGCTATTCCGGTGCTTGCGACTGGCGCCCACGCGCTCATCATTGCTCCCACTGGCACTGGCAAAACCGAAACCGCGATGCTCCCGGTGTTCGATGCGCTCGTGGACGCAGGCGACCGTGAAGGGATCGGTGCGCTCTATATCACACCCTTGCGCGCGCTCAACCGGGACATGCGCGATCGACTGGACTGGTGGGGTGATGAACTCGATCTCGACATCGACGTTCGTCACGGTGATACGACCCGATATCGCCGAACCCAACAGGCGAACGATCCCCCGGACGTGCTCGTTACCACGCCAGAGACCGTCCAGGCGATGCTCACTGGCTCGAAGCTCCGTCGTGCGCTGTCGACGGTCGACCACGTTGTCGTCGATGAGGTCCACGAACTCGCTGATTCGAAGCGCGGTGCGCAGCTCTCGATTGCGCTGGAGCGCCTCCGCGATCTCGCGGGCCAGAGCCAGCGGATTGGGCTTTCGGCGACCGTTGGCGATCCCGACACCGTTGGCGCGTTTCTGACCGGCAATCGCCCCGTATCAATCGTCGAGATTAATGCCGGGAGTGATCTTTCGCTCACGGTTACGACGCCTGAAATCACGTCAGAGGACGAACGACTCGCCGGCCAGCTGATGACGGAAGCCGACGTGGCAAGTCACGTCCGCGCGATGGATGAGATCGTCGCGGCAAACGAGTCGACGCTCATTTTCGTCAACACCAGACAGACGGCAGAAGCGCTCGGTTCGCGGTTCAAAGCGATCGACGCCAACATTGGCGTTCACCACGGCTCGCTCTCGAAACGGGCGCGTATCGACGTTGAAAACCGGTTCAAAGCCGGCGAACTCGATGCGCTGTTGTGTACCTCTTCGATGGAGCTCGGTATCGACGTGGGTCGGATTGATCACGTGATACAGTATTCCAGCCCGCGGGAGGTCTCCAGATTGCTCCAGCGGGTTGGCCGGGCTGGCCATCATCGAGACGAGCGCTCGCACGGAACAATCATCACAACACGGCCGGACGATACCTTCGAGGCGCTCGTGATCGCCGAGCGAGCAAAACGCGGTGCAGTCGAGCCGACGCCAATCCACGAGGGGAGTCTCGATACGGTTGCCAATCAGATCACCGGGCTGTTGATGGGTCACGGCGAGATCAGTGCTCGGCGTGCGTATGAGATCATCACCCGCGCGTACCCGTTTGCGTCGCTCGATGAGTCGACGTTCCGGGAGATCGTTCGCGAGCTGTCGAACAATCGGCTCATCTGGCTTGAGGAGTCCGCCGACCGGCTTGAAAAATCCGGCGGCACGTGGCAGTATTTTTATGAGAATCTCTCGATGATCCCTGACGAAGAGACGTTCGCCGTTGACGACGTGGCGAGCGGTCGCCAGATTGGCACGCTGGATGAGAAGTTCGTCGTCAATTTTGCAGAGCCGGGCGAGGTGTTCATTCAGCAGGGTGAGATGTGGCGGATCGTGGAGGTTGATGAGGAGGACGGATCGGTGACGGTGTCACCGATCGAGGATCCGGGCGGTGAGGTGCCCTCCTGGACCGGCAAGGAGATTCCGGTGCCGTACGCCGTCGCGCAGGATGTTGGTTCACTCAGGCGGGCCCTCCGGGACCAGTTCGACGCGGGTGAATCGATGGAGGCGGTTGCAGCGTGGCTCTGTGAACGGTATCTGACGGATGACCACACTGCAGGGCAGGCGCTCAAACAGCTAGAGCGACACACGCAGGCGCTCCCCGACGCCAACACGCTCGTCATTGAGTCCCGTGGTCGCGAGATGGTACTCAACGCCTGTTTCGGTCACACGGTCAATGAGACGCTTGGTCGGGTGCTTTCCGCATTGATTGGCCAGCAGACCGGCTCTTCCGTTGGGATGGACACCGATCCGTATCGGATCGAATTCGAGCTGCCGCGTGGCGTCAGTCGGGATACGGTTGTGGAGCTGCTCGAAACGACCGAGCCAGCCCACGTCGCCGGTATCATCGAGCTCGCGTTGAAAAATTCGGATGTGTTGAAGTTCATGCTCGCGCAGGTTGCCGGCAAGTTTGGTGCGCTCAAGCGCTGGCGTGGATCGGGCTCAATCGGTCGCACTCGGTTGCTCGATGCGCTGTCAGAGACGCCGGTGTATGATGAAGCCGTCCGTGCGGTGTTATACGAGGAGCTCGACGTGGAACGGACGGCTGACGTGTTGGAACGCATTCAATCGGGTGCGCTCGGCGTCGAGACCGTTTCCGGACGGACGCCAATCGGGACTGGTGGTCGATCCTCGAAACGGGAGTTACTCACGCCAGAGAACGCTGATGCGAGCGTTATTCAGACGGTCAAAGAGCGGATTCAGGAGGATCGGATTCTGTTGTTCTGTCTTCATTGCCAGGAGTTCGAGCGGAAACAGTCTGTCAAACGTGTTCGCGAGCAGCCACAGTGTCCGCTCTGTGAATCGACGCAGATCGCCGCGCTCAATCCGTGGGCGGATGACGTGATCGATGCGGTGACAGCAAACGAGAAGGATGACGAGCAGGAGAAGATGACAAAGCGGGCCTATCAGTCCGCGAGTCTGGTGCAAGCCCACGGTAAGCAGGCAGTGATTGCGCTCGCTGCTCGGGGTGTCGGGCCGCACAACGCCGCGCGAATTATTGCGAAGCTCCGCGAGAACGAGGACGATTTCTACCGGGATATTCTCGCCCAGGAGCAGCAGTATGCCAGAACGAAGGCGTTCTGGTAGGTGAGGCGATTGGAGGGTTTTCTGGCTGACTGTCATTCAGATAAACCCGTCCAGGTCGGTGCTCGGTTTGGAGCCACCTGGAATCGTCGTAAGAACTCGCCATTACGTCGTTCGGGTCGTCTGTGGGTTCGTGAAGGTCATTTCGCACGCGGTGCAGTATAGACGTTCGATAGCTGGCTTGGTGGCCATCGGTGTTGGTGTGGCAAATTTGCTCACGGTTGTCGTGAGCTACTATTCCGGTGACCGTTATGCGGTTCGCAATGGATAGCGGTATCTCGCTTACTACTGGAAGGTAGTGCGTTTGCTTACACCCTCGTTCCTCCCTTTTGAACAAGCTTCAGACGAGATTGTTCGGTTAGAGGGCCACAATCGTCTGAAGAGTAGTCACTGAGATCCATTGCACTCGGATAGTGGCTGATGTGATGTTTTTCGATCATCTAACAGTCATATACCACAGACCACCCGGGGGTTCAGGGGGTATTGGGGGTCTGTGGTCACACTGCCCAACCTTTTTTAATCTCGGGTTGCCTTCGGCAACCGCTCGATCAAAAAACGTTGATGAAAAAAGGCCGCTCGCTGCGCTCGCGGTGGGTGATTCTAGCCACACGCGGTTTCGAAAAATTCCTCCGTAGAGGTTATTCGCAGTTTGCTGGAGAAACCAACAACTGGAGGATCGCGGGAAGTTCTTCAGTTGATCGAGCCTCACAGAACGGAACCACCGCCTCTAGCAAACAGCTCGCAGCCGAGACAGCTTCATCCTGCGTCTGCGCCCGTGCAGGATCCTCCGGCCGATCCGGAGAAAACGCCAACAACGTAACGTCCCCGCTCCGTTGCTCATGCGCCCGCAACCGAGCATCATTGTCGAACCAGGCGGTGTAGATCGTCTCGCCCTGCGATCGAAACCGGGTGATTCGATCGAGCGACGGAAGTGAATCCGGACCACCGCGAGAGCGCTCGCTCAGATCAGCGATCGCCAGCACCTCCTCAACCTGACGACTGTGTCGACACTCCGTTGACTGACAGGGCCGACACCAGCAGTTCTCCGCGATGTCCACGACGTGATGCAACTCCGCACTGGAGAGTTCCTCACGATCCTCGATCCCCGCAAGCGTTCTGACCTGACCATCTACCGTCCGGAAGCTGAACTGCGGGAGACTCACGAGCCAACCCTCCACGATGGACAGCCCGTTGCGTGCGCCCGTTGGCGAGCCACCGGCTGGCCACAGCGAGCACACCGTGTGGTAGTCATTGACGATACGACAGGATTACAGTACCGCGGTGCATTTCCCTTCATGGGTTACCTCACCGTATGGGAACCCCAGCGTCGGGTGCTATGGACACCCGGCGCGATTTGATACGCGCGCCCACATCGGGGACTGGCATTCCCAATTGATTGTGCCAACCCACTGGGTTATAAAGTTTCGTATGTGTTGGATTTCAATGGCGTTGTGTGATCAATCAGAACAGTCTCTATAAGCACTCTCTTTGACAATTGTACGAATTCAGCCATCAGGATATTGCAATTATAATTACTTAGATATACTTAATTGGTAGAAATTTATTGTCTGTTTGATTGTTACTATCTGTTGTGGGCTAATGCTGTGCGTCATAGACCAACGATGGTAGGTATGTCCGCTCGTCAGTACGTACTTCGCCAATCGCAATGACCCCCCACGGAGTGCAACCACTCAACGCGTGCCTATGTGTTCCATAAACCGGAGAAGATACCCATCTGGGTCTTGAATCAAGAATTGTCTATTCCCACGTTCAACTTCATCTACCTGATACCACTCTTCCCGAATCTCTTCAAATAACTGGTAGCCATCATCCATGAGGCGGTTTGCATACGGATCAATAGAACTGACTGTTATCTGAAAATTCACTCCTCTTCCATATGGATGGCTCAGCTCACTTGTTACCCACCATTCGTTATCCGACCGCTCTTCAATCATGAGCTGAGCACCTTCTATGGAAAGATAGGCGAACAATGGATCTTCACGGGCATACTCAACGGTAAACCCAAGCGTTTCAACATAAAACGAGAGGCTCTTCTGATAATCTGAAACAAGTAATTCTGGTGTGAGTGGTGACCATTCCATAGTAGTACAGATGCATAGCAAATAATAATAAACTCGCGATTATTAGGGATATATAAGATAAGAGAAAGTCATTCACCTTTTTCCTCAGTCTGATTATCGTGTTTCCCGGGTTATTCTCACGTTCAAAAGTTTTTTTTTTGACCAAGCGAGAGCGCGTCACTCTCGGCCACCTCTGTAGTTTTGAACTCGTCGATGTCGTCGCCACGCTCGAATCGAAAGATCCAGCCGCCGTGTTCGAGTCCATCACTTCAATACATCTAATCTGGACTACATATATACGACGGACTCCCCTGCGAAATACTCCTCAGAAAAAATCTATTGTAACACACCACGAGCAGACATTCGCCGGCAATAGAGATAGAGTCCGACAGTCAACAGGAAAATCGATGTATCGAAAAGAGATAGCCACGGCCCAAACACGTTCCACCGGTTCATAAATCCAAACGTGATAATATGTAGGCATCCTAGAGAAATAACACAAACGAATGCAAGCCACACTGCCCAACGGGTTCGCATCAGAATCAGAATAGGTGTGATCACGCCGCTCGTAACACCTATCGTCCAGAATATCCGTGGTAGCAGTGGATAATATGTGAAATAAGTGATAATGGGTGATCCGAAGTTTTGTGATTTGAAGTATGCTTCATTGAGATCAAGTACCATAATATAATCATATAGGCCGAAGATATTCAGTAGAAGAAAAAACAGCGCCACAAACCACAGATGCCACGGAGTTTTTTTAATGTGATCAGATATAGATCCCATTCTATTGTTCGCCATATGTAAGAAATGTCTATATGGAATATTATACGTTTCCTTTGTGAGATGCAATAAATACTGCCATTATCGAACTCACTTTTATTCTGGCACGAAGAACTATATCACCTTCACACCCGTTTGAGAACCATGGCACGACAATTCGTTCTCGTCCCCGGTGCATGGCTTGGTGGCTGGTGCTGGAAGTATCTCACTCCGTTGCTCCGCGATGAAGGCCATGACGTCTATACTCCGACGCTCACTGGACTTGGTGAACGAGAACACCTCATGTGCCGAGAGATCAGCCTCGAAACACACATCACTGACATTGTGAATACGCTGGAATACAACGAGCTCACGGACGTTATCCTCCTCGGACATAGCTATGCTGGGCTGGTAGTGACTGGTGTAGCAGAACGGGTTCCTGAACGGCTCGCACACGTTATTTACCTGGATGCACTGGTTCCGATGGATGACGAACCCATTTCGGCATCTGCGTTCTATCCCCCTGACGAATGGGACGCGATGGAACGTGCCGCGAAAGACCATGCTGGCGGCTGGCCGTTGCCAGATTCCCATCCGGGCTGGGTGGATATCTCGGATGAGGACACGCAGTGGCTGCGGGAAAACGCTGTTCCGCATCCACTGAACACGTTCAAACAGTCGGTGAACGTCGGTAATCCGGCCACTGCAGCACTACCCACCAGCTACATCCTCTGCACCCAGAACGGAATGGACGACTCCATCCTCGATACGATTCGACAACTGTGCGACCAGAGAGAGTGGAAGCTCCACGAACTAGAGACGGGACATTGGCCAATGGTGTCGATGCCTCGGGAACTGGCTCACCAGCTCCTCGAACTCTCCTGAAAATAACAAGCGGAATTCTGCGCTGTTATCTCCCGATTCTCGTTCGCCGCTCACTTTGTCATCGTGTTTCAGGGCCACACTGTGACGGTGACGTGAACTGACAGAACAGCAATGATCTGGGCGTGATCACACCGATGTCACTCCGTAGATTGTGGCCGTAGTTGATTTGGAGATTGCTGTGTCTATGGACCTGACTGCTGATACCAATGAAGGTCACGCGCCCCCTCAGAAGGCACATAGTACGGGTCTCGACGCTGATCACGAAGGACCATCTGCTAATGAATCTCAATATCTCCAAGCGGGAGCTGCTGGGCTGGAACGAGTGGAACGGCGACACGTACACGTCAATGAATGGCGCTGTCGATATCGTCTCCAACTGACCCGATCCAATCGCTGTGGGAACCACAATTGACTGCTTCGAGACCCAGCAGTCCTCCGAGATTCATAAAGACCCATAGAAGCAATTTACTGAACGATCGAGTACGGTCCACTGATCGTTATCGTAAGACCTCCCAGCAGTCGCCACCCAATCCCAAGAACAGAGCTATCCACGTTGTTCACTCGAAAAACCACTGCTCGGTACGGGATTTGAACCCGTGTCGCAGGCTCGAAAGGCCCGCATGATTGGCCGGGCTACACCAACCGAGCGTATTACCAAGTTACAGAACTACCGTAGTTGGTTTGAAGCGATCACCAGGACTGAAGTAAAGCTCCTGCGGACAGGTTACAAAACTACTGAGGAACTTGCTATCCACATTGAACTGCCATAACCACCCACATGCGATTTCGAGATGCGGGGTATATCGGAAGTGGGGACGGATGGTACCACGCGCTTGATCACCGCGAAGATCTTTGTCGATACGTCTCAGCAGTCAAACAATCACAACGGCTATTCAATCAGTCATCCGGCGAAATTGACACCGGTGGGATGGCTACTGCGGATATCGACCTCGAAGTTGTCGGGAGAACTTGATGACCTGAAAGATGCGATTTCGAAATGTTCGCTGGGTTCTTCCTAGTCAGTTCCATAGCTCTCAGTGATCATGTCTGCAAGCATCTTTTCACGAGAATATTATCAACCAGGTCACTTCTCAATATTACTCAGCTAGATAGTGACAAACTTGCACTTTGGTGCTATTTAATAGCATCCGACATATATTTCAAGTATATCGGTAATAAGCCCCCAGAGCTGGGCCTTATTCTGAATAACGTGCCCTTCTCCCTCAATAATTTCGAGTCGAAACTGTTCACCAGCTGTCCAACCTCGTTCTCGAAGCCCGTCGGCAAACGCTCTAGCTTGGTCAGTGGCGTCGTCCTCTCCTTGAATGATGCAGACCGGGCATCCAACGTCTGCTGTACGGTGAATCGGGCTTACGGACTGGAGATACGCTTTAGTCGTTTCACACGTCTGGTTATCAATGATGCGACGCTGTGCATAGAGATTTGGCTCGTTGAACACTGCCACGGCGTCAAGATATCCATTTTCGGGGATAACGACCCTCCATAATTCGGGATAACTGACCGCCTGTAGGGCCGCATTGTACGCACCATGAGAATGCCCAAAGACTGCAAGCCGGTTATCATCAACCCACGGCTGTTCAGCCAGCCACTGGCCACCAGCTGCAACATCATCTACCTCGCCCCGGCCGAGATCGCCCTTAATGGCTCGCTCGAATCCACGATCCTGGTCAGTTGATCCACGATAGTTCGGCTGAAGGACTGTGTATCCCTCGGATACGAGATACTGCGCAAATGGGTCAAAACCGCAAGTAACAGCCGTTGTTGGTCCACCATGCACGACCACGACGGCGGGCGAAGGAGTTTCTGATGCTCGGTGTAGTATGGCATTGATCGATTGTCCATCGGGGGCATCGTAGGTTACATGTGCGGGTTCAACGAGTGAACACGCAGTGAGTGCTGACGTCGCGGTGTCGATGAGCACCGTAATGGTGTCCGTCTCAAGGTCATACTGAAGAAGCTGAGGCGGGCGTGTCCCCGTTTCGTGAACGAGATAGACCATATCGGACGCAAACGTCATGCCGGGAGGCTGTACAGGCGTCCGATCCACCACACCTTCGGGGAGATCAAATTGGCAGCCATCTGCTGGGTTGTGGATAGAATAAACGATCGCACTCCTACGGCCGGCGTGACTGCGAACTGTAATGAGTTGGCTACCATCAGATGTGATCGTGAGTGGATATTCGTTGTACTCGCCGTCCCCGAACCACGTGGTGTCCTCGACTTGCCAGTCATGGAGGCCGACACGATACCAGCCCGTTGAACGATCATCAATGAGCAGCCGTTGACTGTCTGGGTGCCAACCTCGGAGGCGAGTCCGTGCTGAGGCATCCCCGATATTAACTGTCCTCACTTGCTCGCCAGCCCGATCGGTAATGACGATCCGACCGGCCCCAAACGATTCGGTGGGATTTTCACGATAGGCAAGCCACTGTCCATCCGGACTAAACCCTGCGTGGCCACTTTGCTCGGGATGCTCTGTCAGCACTTTTGACTGCTTTCCATCGGCCTCCGAAAGTCGGAGCGTCCACGGATCATCGTAGTTGGTATACAAGACACGATGTGTCTTGGAATCGATGTCGATAATATACGTGTACGTCTCGGGAGCACCAAACGAAACAGTCTCGACACTGCCGTCACACTCGCAAAAATAAACATTGGGATCGCTCTGTATGAGAAACCCATCACCGATCCAATGTAGGGGTTCTTCTCCTTCTAATGTGAGTGAATGACGATCGAGGGGGATGATATTGATTGTGTCCTGGGATAGGTCATGGATCCGGAGAGTGATCGTGTCATCCACAGACCACCAGTATGCGATAGCCTCTTCCTCGGGAAGTACCGTCGGAGCCGCGAACGATGGAAGGGAAGAAAAGATATCAAGCGCTGACTGTGTCATACTTCCTCTACCACAGACAGCGAGTTAGTAGTACGGAGCAGTAGAGTAAATGTGATACTTTGACGCACTCACAAATTATAAATAAAATGTATTGTTACTTGCTCTGTCGCTGTTCAAGCCATGCTTGCGCAGATATGTGCTGCCATAGATCTACATCAGCCGTTTCGAGTGACCCGAACGCGTCTATAGCTTGGTGTAGGTCAGGGATTGAACGACGATCGGAGACAATACCGTAGTCAGTAAGATATGACTCCGAAAGAAGTGATCCGAGATACTCTATTTCCTGGCGCAACCCGTCCGCTACCTCTTCCTCCACGCGGTCTGTTTTGCGTCGAGTAAGGATCTGTTTCGGTAATACGTCAGACAGTGCACGGCGGAAGATAGCTTTGTTATATCCGCGTTGGAGATTCGCTGTCAGCGGAAGATCGAACACAAACTCAACAAGGCGGAGGTCTTGATAGGGATCAATGACGTTTACCCCGTGATACTTAGCTATCTTACGGAAAATGTCGTATCGGTAGTCGAAAATCGGGGAGGTGAGCACACGATAGAGAGCTTGGTCACTGTGAGCTTGGAGTGACTTACATCGCCGGGGCGATCGCCGAATATCCTCCACCTGAGTTCGTATGTGGTCGGAAAGCCGATCTCTTACGGGCGATTGAACCTGTCTTGGAGGTAGATACTCTACTTCGCCGATTGACAAGAGCGGAAAAAGACCGTACTGTACTAGACAGGCCAGAGTCGTGTATGTTGGATCTTCCTGGGCTGTTTTAATCGCATCAAGATACTGTCCGGTGGCGAACGCATCGGCTATTGATATTCGATAACCATCCAGCATATTACCGTTGTCACCGACAAGCACCGTTCCTACGCCATCAGCTGCTGCTCGTTGTATCAATTCATGTTTCGGTTGGAGTAGAGAATCGACAGCAGGGGCGTAGGCCCACGCTCGTTCGTAGAGTGTCTTATCCTTCAGCACCCAGTAATCGTCGACGCTGATTTGTTCGTTGTGGAGTCCTTTTTCGCTGACGACGGCCTCAATGCCTTGATTCTCGTTTATTGCAGTGGTAGATGGATACGTGTAGGAATACGTCTTCAGAGAGGGCGACGAATATTGATCGTTAGCGATGGTAGCAAGGGCTGTCGAATCGGCCCCACCGCTCATAAATACCCCTACTGTCTCCGTCTGAATGGTTCGACAGTCGATAGCGTCTTCAAGTAACTCTCGCAAAGTCTCTGCCAACTCCTCGGTGGATTTGGATCGATACGTAGTGCGATTATCAGGATGGGGATGATAGTATCGCCTCACTTGTGTCGTGTCGGGTGACGACACCACGACACAACCAGGTGGAACTCTGTATATGTTGTCATAAAACGTTTTACGAGGAGATTCGATGGTACCGGTCAGATGCTGTCCCAGATATGTTTCGTTCACATCGGCCTGAATCTCGTTAGCTAGGGCACTCAGATCGGTGCTCACCAACGTTGCACCGTCCTTTACTGCGAAGAAGAGTGGATCTGCTGTTACGTGATCTCGGCCAGCGAGTAGTCGATCTTGTGAATAGTCGGCTATGAGAACGTGATAATCACCGATTAAATGCTTGGGAAATGACCAGCCGAACGTTCGATATGCAACTGCAAGAATGTCGTACGTCGTTCTTGTAGTGAATGATATTTCTGACTGGCGATGGAAATCATGGCTTATATCGTGTAGCTCGCCCGAAAAGGCGATGAGCAATTCGTTGTCGGTCACATACAATTCGTGCAAAATTGGAAGGTGCTCATACTTATCGACATGAAGAGATACATTCCCCTCACGGATGGATTCTCTTTTCAGTCGATCTTTTATCCAACATTCACGAAAGCAAGGTTCTGTAGTCCTCTCTTGGTGATCAATACATGCATGAAATTCACTCTTCATATTATGGAAAACAAATCAGAGGTTGCTAAGATGTACTAGTAAAGATATGGTATTTTATAATCGAATACTGTTGGAGTCTTCACTTTCGTATGAGCTTATCTTTAATCCCTTTCTGGGCCAAAGAGATGAGACTCACAGTATCAGATTTGTTGTATTCTGGTGCTTTGCCTGTGCCTGAATCGAGGACATTATTATCGTTACCCATTGTCTACTGTACTATACACGCACATGTAATATAAAAATCTATTGCATTATTGGATATTGTATTCTATATATCACTAAATCAAATTCACTGGCATCCATCTCTGTGATACCAATATTGTTAAAATGATTTATTTTATCCCGTTCTTCAGTATGGTGTATGTCCACCAAACGGTTACTCCCAGAGGATGAGCGACAGAGAATCAATCGCATTGCGACTGATCTGTGTTACTGTACCGACAGACTTGATCAGGAGGCGGTGCGAGATGGCTGCTCACCGGATAGTGAGGAACGATCGACAATCCACGAAAGTGAACAAACAATACTATCACCGTTACTTGACGACGGCTTTGATCTCGTTGGCATCGGTGTTGCACGGTGTGTGCTTCAGTTTCCCGTCGAGTCATCGCTCGCAAACTATGTCGTAAAATTGGCCCGGTTCGGAGACGATCTGTTCTCCAGCGGATTTGTCCAAAATAAACGTGAAGCTGTACTATGGCATCGCCACGGTATCTCGGGCGATTGGCCGCTGCTCCCAGTTCCAGATCATCATCAGCGTCGATTCCGATGGCTAATCATGCCATATGGTGAACCACTCACGGAGCTACCAAAAGAAGAAGGACGTCCACTTTTACAGCGGGCCACGGCGGAGCTGGCAATGTTTCCGCTCAACCTCCAAGAGCTTCGGGCAGAAAACTTCGTCGTGATTGATGATGAACCCTTCTTGGCTGACTACGGGCGACCGGATGGAGTCTGAAGAGATACTCCAAAATAAAGGAACAGTACTGGTGAGGGTTCGTAGACTATCGCATCCGACCGCCATACACAACTGCACGACAGTACTAGAACTACCACTCAGTAACTTACCACACTAAGAAGTGAAGAATTTGTTATGTGCTCGGTACGGGATTTGAACCCGTGTCGCAGGCTCGAAAGGCCCGCATGATTGGCCGGGCTACACCAACCGAGCGTATTACCAGGTGAGCACCACTGGGTAATAAGCATGGCCTTTCGTGGCCGCTTATGCAACCAGCAACATGGGAGAGCTACCCACGGATAACAACCCCCTCGGGAACATCATCGGTCACGGTGACGTTCGCCCCAATCACGGCGTTCGCTCCCACCGTAACGCCGGGAAGAACGACGGCCCCCGCACCTACGAACGCTCCCGTTTCGAGAACGATCTCCTCGAACTGATCGTTGCGGTGTTCCATCCCCGACGCCTCGCTGAGCCGATGGGTGACGCCCACAACCGACGCGTTCGGGCCGATCTGCACGTTCGATTCAATCGCCGCGTTTTCAACATAGCTGCCGGCGTTGATGTCGACGTGCGGTCCAATCGTGGCTTTCTTGACCGACACCCGCTCGTAGAGCCGCGCATCCACAGCCACCGTCGAATCGTGCACCGTCACAAATTCACGAACATGCTCGGTCTCGACGGTCGAATCCTGAATCTGTGCTGTGGGGTGAATCGCCATACCCCAGTGAACGGAGCGACGCAGTTGACCGTTCGGTCTCCTTACTCGCCCTCGAAAATAAATGTGATAGTTAGTATGTGATATAGGAACCGTGGGCTCTATGACATGACTATGCCGTGAGCGAGCGAAAACAAGTGCTGCTCTGTGTGTCAAAATTTGAAAATGATCGCCGGAATGAGTAGGGCAAGGAGTCAATTGAACGTTCTCCGGAATGATTCATCGCGCCGTTGTACAGGATATGGCATCCGATACTTCCGGGGATTCGGCGTGCAAACCCGACTATTCGGGTTAGTTCTCCGAAATCAGCGACAAGCTTCAACGTCTCGAGAATCGGATGCAGGAGTTCGATAGTCAGAACTTCTGGAGGTCCGGGGCGTCACTCGCTATCCGAATCCAGATCGTATTCAAACTTGTGCCACCTCCGATTATACCCATAGATTACTCCACCTCCGAGATCGGCGAATAGACACTACAGCTTCATATTTAAGCTATATTTGTGAGATGAAAAGAATCTATAACGAGAGGAGAAAGCTGTAACGCACCTCTCGCGTCCTGAGAATGGAAGGAATATGTGGAAATCAATTGGTGTTATGTGGTAAATATTAAGTAAGGGTGCGTTCAAGCCATTAAGAGATGTCATCTAATGATCCAGATACGTCGGAGGACTCCTCTGAGGTTGAGGATTCTACTGGTGGAAAAGAACTGAAAGCCGATGAGGTCTACTGTACGAGTTGCGGTGAAGTCATAAAAGAAGAGGCAGAGATTTGCCCTGAGTGTGGTGTCCGGCAATTTTCCGGAGAAGGGAGAGAGAGCACCGATACTGGACGAGGATCATCAGGTGGACTCCCAGATTCGCGGGTATATGAGCTTCAGAAGCTGGCACGTAAGGACGTAGGAACTGCAATAGCGCTGGGCTTCCTACTTACTCCTGCTGGATACTGGTACGTAGATGAAGTTGGGTTAGCGGTTCTTAATTTCCTCACCTTCAATTACCTCCTTCTTGGGTTTATCATCGTCCCTATCCACTCTCGGAAAATCATAAAGGATGCTCGTCAGGAATTGGAAGTTCACGGAGAGACCTGGTGAACTATGACACGGCAAAAAGAGTCGGACGAGGTTTTCTGCCGATCGTGTGGTGAGCCAATCAAAAAGCAGGCGGAGGTCTGTCCAGCGTGTGGGGTCAAGAACAGGCAGAAACAGAAGTCATCGGAACCAGGCCAGCAGAGCACGACTTCGTCTTCCCCGCCTACCACACGGTCGACGCAACACGATCCATCTCAATATCAGACCACGGTGTCTGAAGATTGGTATTACATAGTTGCAGCCAGTGTTATTGGTTGGGTGATATTTTTTATGTTACCGAGCGCCGTAGTAGGCCCAACCCTAGTCGGACTCATTGGATTGGCATCATGGGTAGGCGTTCCACTGGCCACCTTCTTCGACAGCCAATATGTTCGTGCCAATAGCAAGTGGAATCCGAGCGGCTTGTGGATTCTCGGTGGGGCGATCCCAGTGATCAACATATTCAGCGGTGGTGCCTACCTGTATCGTCGCCACGAAACCTTGGACGAACCATAGAAGCGGCCGTGTGGTTAGCGCGGCGCTGTTTCCAGAGAAGACTTTAATGCCAATAATTTTCATTATGGCCTATAGGGGGTGGGAAGACAAGAAAAATGTCGTTCAATTATTTTTCGACTTTTGGAACACAGTCTGTAGACTTCCGCTTCTCCTATAATTCGCGGTCGAGATTGGGATTATCGTCGGGTTCAATCAGGATATTCTTTCAGGCATCCTCATCATAGAAACGGGAGTATACGTTTTCACCACTTTCAATCAAATGAGGGTAGTGAGAGAGCAGACGCGATCTCACCCAATTCAGCGGGACATTCACAAGAGCGACGAGTACGATGCTGAAGTACCGGGGTTACGGAACTTCGGCACAGAGACTGCATACAATATTGAATTCGAGGACGCGAGAATCGTGATGCCCGTACTCCGGGGGCGACCGTGGTACCCATGGCGCTGCTACTCAGGTGGCGAAAAAAGGACCTATGCGATATCGGATGCTATCGCTTAGGGTCTATTTGCCCTCGAACTCAGGGTCGCCGTCGCCCATGAACGCGGTGATGCCTTCCATCAGATCGTCGGTGCTGATGAGATGGCCGAACGCCTGCGATTCGATCTCAAGCCCGGCGTCTACGTCCTCCCAGCCACGGAGCATCGCCTTCTTGGTGAACCGGGTGGCGACTGGCGGGCCAGCTGCGAGATCGGCAGCAAGCTCGAACGCAGCGTCTTCGAGCTCGTCGTTGTCGACAACATCGTTGACGAAGCCGTACCCTGCCATCGTCTCGGTGTCATACTGCTCTGCGGTGAGAATGACCTCCTTGGCACGTCCCTGGCCAATGATCTTCTGGAGGCGCTGTGTGCCACCCCAGCCGGGAAGCAGTCCGAGATCGAGCTCGGGCTGACCGAAGGTAGAGCGCTCGGTTGCAACGCGCATGTCCGCACAGGTGGCCAGCTCCATGCCACCGCCCAGACAGTAGCCATCAATACCAGCAACGACCGGCAGATCGGACTCTTCAAGCGTTCCGAATGCCTGCTGGCCCGTCCGCGAAAGCTGGATTGCCTCAAGCGGATCGGCGTTGGCAGCCATCGCCTGCACGTCCGCGCCGGCCGAGAACGCTTTATCACCAGCGCCGGTGAGAAGGATCGAACGAACGTCGTCGTCATCTTCGAGCGTCTCGATCGCGTGCTCAAGCTCTTCGAGCAGCTGCGGGCTGACAGTGTTCATCCGGTGTGGGCGATCGAGAACGATCTGCCCAACCATCTCGCCGGGATACTCGACGCGAACGGCGTCGTACTCGATGCCCTCCTCCGCATCGTCGTCATCGTAGAAGCCGCCTGCGTCGGCGTGCTCGCGAAGCCCGTCGGAGACCGCATAGCGCTCTGCACCAGTTGCTTCGTAGCGCTCATCGAGGAGTTCGACGAGCGATTCGAGACCGGCCGCATCCGTCAGTTTTGCGGGGCCTTCTGGATAACCCGCACCGAGCTGGACCGCCTGATCAATGTCTTCGGGCGGAGCAACGCCCTGGCCGACCAGATTGCCAACCTCGTTGGCCATCGTGGCGAGCAACTGCTGTTTGATCTCATCACTGCCCGCGTCAGTTGGGATGTCAACGCCGTCGCCGTTCTCGTAGTCGTAGAACCCCTCGCCGGTCTTTTTCCCGAAGCGCTCTTCGTCCATCACCGTCTCCAGAAGCGGCGCTGGTTCGTAGGCATCGCCGAGCACGTCGTTCATGTACTCAAGAACGTGATAGGTGACGTCATTGCCCACCTGATCGCCCAGCTCGAACGCGCCCATCGGGAGCCCAACATCGTACTTCGTGGTGGCGTCGATCTCGGCGATCGTGGACTCGTCTTCGGACACCAGCCAACACGTCTCGTTCATCAACGGGACGAGAATTCGGTTGACGATGAAGCCGGGCGTGTCCTTTCGCACGCGAACTGGCGTCTTTCCGAAGTCCTCAGCGAGCGCTTCGATGGCGTCGAGCGTCGAATCGTCAGTGTGCGCTCCGGAGATGACCTCGACGAGCTGCATCCGCACTGGCGGATTGAAAAAGTGCATCCCACAGAACTGTGACTCTCGCTCGGTGACCTCCGAGAGATCCGTGATCGACAGCGAGGAGGTGTTCGACGCGATGATGGTGTCCGCACGCGCATACTCCTCAACCTCACCGTAGACGTCCTGTTTGATGGACATCTGTTCGGGAACGGCCTCAATGATCACGTCCACATCCCCGACGGCTTCTTCCATCGAAACCAGCGGCGTGATCGCATCGAGCGCCGCGTCGGCGTCATCGTCAGTGATCCGGTCGTTTTCTGCGAGCTTTCCGAGACTCCACTCGATCTGCTCGTAGCCATCCTGTACGAACTCCTCGTTGATGTCCCGGAGGTTTACCGAATAGCCCGCCAGGGCAGCCACTTCCGCAATCCCGTGGCCCATATTCCCCGCACCGAGCACAGCTATGGTGTCGATGTCATCGATTTCCATGACGGTTAGTGGATCCAACTCAGCGGTGTTCAACGTTTCCCATTGCCCGCGTAACAACCGTTTACAGGTTTATCGGCTGCGCAAAATCGTTATATTTTAACCAGTATGAGTGGAGGGCATGGACTTCGAACTTTCCGAGGAGCAACAACAGATCAGGGAAGAAGTACGCCGCTTTGCGGAAAACGAAATCAAGCCGGTCGCGACCGAATACGACGTGGACGAAAAGTTCCCGTTCGAGGTGCTTGAGGCAGCAACCGAGATGGGATTGAATGGCGCGTCGATTCCGATCGAATACGGCGGCGCTGACTATAGCGCACTTGAGACGGCGATCATCGTCGAGGAACTGTTCGCCGCAGATCCTGGCATTGCACTGTCGCTCACGGCGACGGCCTTTGGCAGTGACGCGCTGATCGAATACGGCACCGAAGAACAGAAAGAGCGCTTTTTGGA
Source organism: Halobacteriales archaeon YIM A00013 (assembly GCA_025041195.1). Classification (GTDB taxonomy): domain Archaea; phylum Halobacteriota; class Halobacteria; order Halobacteriales; family Haloarculaceae; genus Halocatena. Next base: position 1,681,566 of record JAKCFM010000001.1, on the reverse strand, counting down.
GCCGGTCGCCACGGGCGAAGCGATCATGGGCGCTGCAATTTCGGAGCCTGACACCGGCTCGGACGTCTCATCGGTGTCGACATCGGCCGAAAAAGACGGCGACGAGTGGGTGATCAACGGAAACAAGATGTGGATCACCAACGGATCGGTTGGCGATTACTTCGTTGCAATGTGTGAGACCGACCCTGACGCCGAGGGCCGGTACAACGGCTTCTCCCAGATCGTCATCGAATCGGATCGTGACGGGTTCAAAAGCGAGAAAATCACGGGCAAGCTCGGTATTCGCGCGAGCGACACGGCCGAACTCATCTTCGATGACGTTCGCGTCCCCGAGGATAACCTCGTTGGCACGCGCGGCATGGGCTTTTTGCAGCTCATGCAGTTCTTCGACATCACGCGGACGATGGTGGCCGCCCAGGGTGTTGGTATCGCCAAAGGTGCAAACGAACGCGCACTCGAATACGCCAAAGAGCGCGAACAGTTCGGCCGTCCGATCGGCGACTTCCAGGCAATTCAGCACAAGCTCGCTGATATGCACACCCAGACCGAGGCCGCACGCCAGCTCACCTACAAGTCGGCATGGAGCGTCGAGAACGATGACGATCAGCTCACCACGCTCGCATCGATGGCCAAAGAGTACGCTTCCCGCGTGGCAGTCGACTGTGCGAACGAAGCCGTCCAGATCCACGGCGGGTCGGGCTATGTCAACGACTTCGACGTCGAGCGGCTCTACCGTGACGCGAAGATCACCCAGATCTACGAGGGCACCTCCGAAATTCAGAAGAACGTCATCGCGCGCGAGCTGATGGACAAGGGCTTCTAAACGAGCTAGTCGTCTGCGTCATCGGGGTCGTCTTTTTCTGCGTCATTGGATTGGGTTCGCTCGTCGCGTTCGGTAGCGTCGGTGCCGAGCAGTGCAGGGAGCACGATTCTGGCGAAATGAAAGCCAAGCACGAGCAAGATCGGGCCAAGAAAGATGCCATACCAGCCAAACAAGAGCGGTCCGAGGATGTACGCGAACATCACCATCCCGATGTGGAGATTTCTCCCCGAGACGTACGGTCGGAGGATGAAATCCGGCAGCGTATCCACAATCACGAACGAGACGGCGACAAACACGATGACAAACCCCGCGCCACCCGGCGTCCCACCGTACTGGACGGCCAGCAACAGCGCAACCGGGACGTACACCAGTTTCATTCCAACGACGGGAATCAGGCTCCCGACGCCGGTCAACAGTCCCAGCAGCTCGGGATACGGTATCGATCCGTGAGGAAGTCGATTGAGCAGTCCGTAGACGACGGCACCGATCAACCCGGTCAACACGGCGTTGAGGATATTCCCGAACAGAATTGAGGAAAAATCCGTATCAACGGCCCGGAGATAGCGGGCGAGCAACCCGCTCTCGTCGTCGAACTGATCGATAAACCAGTGATAGCCACGCTCACCGTCGCGGAGGAGATAGAACGCGAGCGCGAACATCACGAACAGGTGTAACAGAACGTTGCCAAAGGTGGCGAGATAGCGCCCAACGTGTCCAAAGACGCCCTGAATCTGGCCAACAACACCGAGATCAATACCACTGAGTCGATCGAAAAGCGTCGCTGGATCGGAGAGACTCGCCTGGAGTTCGAGCATGGGGCCCATCAACCCGCCAAAAACGCCCGGATCGATCGTCCTGGTGAACCGTGACAGCTGCTCTACACCGACGGCGACTACGAGCGAGAACAACACGAGCGCAGGGAGTGCCAGCACAACCAGTGCGATGATTGCCGAGAAGCTGTCGTATCTGAGTCGGTCGTCGAGTCGTCGATACACCGGTCGCGTGGCGTAGTAGATGAATATCCCAAAGACAACCGTTCCGATGAACGAGTAGACGACGAACAGAAAAAACAGTCCCAGGAGCAGGCCAACACCGATCCACGCGCGTCGGTGCCAGTTCGGCTGCGATGAGTCCATGGCAGTGAGTTGATCGAGTGGGCGCAAAAATCCACCCGGCACAATCGTGATTAGTATGCCTGCCGAACGGTGAGACAGGATGGCACTCACCCAGCTGACAGCCCCCGTTCTCGTCCGGCTGTTGCTGGCGGCTGCGCTCGGATTGTTCCTTGGCGTAGAGCGCGAATGGTCGCATCGGTCGGCGGGCATCCGAACGTTTTCGCTGATCTCGTTGCTCGGTGCGGTGTTCACCGTCCTCGAAGAGCCGTGGCTACTCGCTCTTGGTGGCTTGCTCATCGTGCTCCAGGGAACGATGCTCGCTGTCAGAGGACTCCTTGAGGACGATACCGGGCTAGGACTGACGACTGGCGTCTCGATGATGGTGGCCTACGGGGTTGGCGTCCTCGTTGGATCAGAGCTCCTGCTTGCCGGTGTCACCGTCGCGATTCTCTCGTCGATGCTACTCGTCTTGAAGCGGGAACTCCACGATTTTGCCTGGGGACTCTCCCGGGCCGAACTGCGATCGGCGATCGAATTCGGCGTCCTCGCGTTCGTCATCTATCCACTGCTTCCATCGGGTGAAATGCCGGTCTGGATCGCTGATCTTCGGATTGCCATCGAACCACGCGTCATCTGGCTGCTCGTCGTGAGCATAGCTGCAATCGGTATCATCAACTACGCCGTTGTTCGGTCATACGGCGGTCGAGGTGTGGTCGTCACGGGATTTTTTGGCGGGCTCGTCTCGTCTACTGCTGTGGTTGGCGCGATGGTCGATCACGTCCGCAGCGACGAACAGACGGTATCGTACGCCGTTGCCGCAATCTTGCTCGCCGACGGCGCGATGGCGCTGCGGAATCTGGCGATCGTCGTGGCGTTTGCAACCGAGCGCTGGGCGATTCGGACACTCATCGTCCCACTGGGAGGACTCATCATTGCAAGCATCGTCATCGCCTATCTCACGGCTGACTGGTCACGACAGCTCGATCTTTCGCTCGAAAGTCCGTTCTCACTCCGCAACGCGCTTGGCTTCGGAGCGTTGTTCGCGGTTGTCCTCGTGGGGGCGGCGATTGCAACAGCCATCTTCGGGAATGCCGGCTTTTTCGTCGCGGCGTTTCTCGGTAGCCTTATTTCGAGTGCCGGAGCGACCACTTCGGCGATCGTGCTGTACAATGGGGGTGCGATCTCGGCGACGACAACAATCGTTGCCGTCATGGTCGCCTCGATAACCAGCATTCTCGTCAAAGCAGCACTCATCTCCGTTGGCCCATCGCAAACGTTGCGCAAGCGGGTGGTGATGTTCTCAATTGGGTTGTCTGCCCTCGGGATTCTGTTGACGGGAATTGTCGTCGTTTGATTGTCAAGGTAAATACTGCACTAAACCCAATCCATTATTTACTACTGGAGTTCCAACGGCCGAACATGAACCGTGAGAACACAACCCCATCGGTAACGTCGATGCCTGGACCGAACGCAGAGCGCTGGGCTGACCGTCATCACGAACACTCGGCTCCGAGCACATACGTCTACGACTTCGTCTGGGATCCGGCTGCACCGGCTACAGGCCCGTTCTGTACGGATATCGACGGGAACGTGTTGATGGATTTCACCAGTCACGTCGGTGGGGCACCGCTGGGATACAACCATCCCGCCGTCATGGAGCGGCTCCGAGAGTTTGATCTCGTGGATCCGCTCACGATTGCCGGACAGGATTTCTACGTTAGCGGGCAGAACGTGGGTGACTCTGGGCTTCCCGGTCCAACTGAGCTGATGGAACGCATCGTTGGGACGACGAGTCAGTACGGCCTTGACACGGTGTTTCTCTCCAACTCGGGGGCTGAAGCCGTCGAAAACGGGATCAAAATCGCCTACGACCACACAGGCGGCGAGTACGCCATCACGTTCGACGGGGCGTTTCACGGCCGGACGCTCGGTGCGTTGTCGCTCAATCGATCGAAAGCCGTTCATCGACGCGGTTATCCGTCGATCTCGGACGTTCACACGATTCCATACTGTGACGATACGAACGCAAGCGGGACTGAACCGTGTGGCTGTGGGTATTTCACCGCGGATGGCTCACAGCTCCAATCGCTATTGGACCCGGACCGTGGCGCCGTAGGGGCGTCCGACGTGGCTTACTGCATCGTTGAGCCCATTCAGGGAGAAGGTGGTTACCGACTCCCGAGCGACGCGTTCATGCGCGATCTCGCGACGATCTGTGACGAACAGGATATTCTGTTGATCGCCGACGAGATTCAGGCCGGAATCGGCCGCACCGGCGAGATGTGGGCCTCGGATCAGTTCCCGATCGAACCCGACGTGATCACCTCCGCAAAGGGACTCCGTGTTGGGGCGACAATAGCCAGCGAAGACGTGTTCCCAGAGGAAAAAGCGCGCATCTCATCGACATGGGGTGCGGGTGCGATCATTGATTCTGCACTGGGCGTGTTCACGCTTGATGCGATCGAGAACGATGGGCTGTTGGCAAATGCGACGGCACGCGGTCGTCAGGCCCTCGAACTGCTGGATGACATGCCGCTCCAGGGTGTCGTCGACGTGCGTGGACTCGGATTGATGCTCGCCGTTGAGTTCGAGTCGAAAGCGTTGCGCGATGATGTTGTGGACGCGGCACTCGCCGAGGGATTGCTCACGTTGGGCTGCGGACAGAAAACCCTTCGATTGCTCCCACCGCTCGATGTGACTGAACGAGAAATTGATTTGGCCGCAGAACTGCTCGCAAGCGCCGTCGATCGAGCGGCCTGAGGAGCTACTCGCCGCCACCGCCGTCGCCACCGAATCCGCCACCCCCACCATCGCCACCGAAAATGCCCCCGCCACCGTCGGTTGCGCCGTCGTCGCCGTTGGTGTGATCGTGATAGGCGCTCGACCCTCGGGACCGACGCCTCGAATCGCTGGATGCGAGTCGGCGAAATAGTTGTATCAGTCCGAAAATCACAACGACGATCAGAATGACACCTGGGTCCATACCAGATGTTGCATTTCTTACGGCAAATGTTTTCTGGATAGTAACTGGATGGGTTCAGAACTGGTAGCGTCGTGGATCGCTGTCATGGGTGTCGTACCCCCCAGTCATCTCATCGAACGTCATCCCAGAGAGATACTCATCGTAGGTGACGTCGAACCCCCTGCGAAGGTGGAAATCCATTGATCCAGTGTCGACGGAGGTCTGAAAGAGCATATGGATCGCTCGGCGAACGAGTTCGTCGGTGTTGTCCGGTTCGAGCGCCGCTTCAAGCAATGAGAGCTCGTTTTTCGTCTCGCGATCGAGCGCCACATCGAGTGAGTCGTCGAACGCCGAGTAGCTTGTTTCGACGGTCTCCGTCAGGTCATCGAGTGTCATCGGTAGCGACCAACGGCGTCGGTGAAAAAAGGGGTTGCGAGACGACTGTCACACCGGCCAGGATTCCTCGTTCCAGGCACCGTCCCAGAACAGATATTCGTATCGCGCAGAGGTCACAAACAGCTCCTCGTATCGTGTTCGCTCGCTGGAAGTCGCCGTTGCCCCCACATCGTCGGCGAGATTTTTACACCACTCTGTCAGCTCGGTGAACTCGTCGCCGGCATACAGTTCGATCCACTGCCGGTACCCCGAATGGTCGGGAAACCCGGACTCGGCAAGCCGTTTCGCGGTGACGTTGAAGCCCCACATACACGGCAAGAGCGAGACAACCGTCGCACCGAATCCCTCGTGGGCACTCCGGACGAGAAAGTCGGTGTACGCCTGCGTTGTGGGTGATTTCACCGTCGCTTCCAGCTCGGATTCGGTAATGCCAAACTCCTCTGCGTACGAGCGATGCAGGTCCATCTCCGTGTTGACTGTCGATTCGAGAAGCGTTGCAAACCGACCCATCCGCTCAAGATCCGGCGCCGCAGCCGCACCCAACGCAAACACGCGGCTGTAATCGATCAAGAAGACGTAGTCCTGCCGTACCCACTGTTCGAACGGCGACTGCTCAAGCGTTCCCTCGCCGAGCTGGCTGACCATCGGGTGTTCGAGCGTCGCCTCCCAGATCGGCTCGGCAATCGGTTTGAGTTCATCAGTGAACGACATATTCGACTGGTGGGGGGAGTACCGCCATTAGCGTACTGATCGTGGTTCCAGAACGCCACGTTCAAGCGGATTGGTCGCGGAGTCATCGGTCGATGGCCGAGGCGCTCACATCGAACGGACTCGCGTCACTTCGTTCATCGCTCATCGAGTGGTACGAGTCCGACCACCGATCGTATCCCTGGCGAGAGACCACCAACCCGTACCCCATTCTGATCTCGGAGGTGATGAGCCAGCAGACACAACTGGATCGGGTAGAAGCCGCTTATCACGACTTTCTAGAGCGCTGGCCCACGGTCGATGCGCTTGCGTCGGCTGAACAGGCGGCCGTGGTGGGGTTCTGGTCGAATCACAGCCTCGGCTACAACAATCGGGCGAAGTATCTCCACACGGCTGCCAATCAGGTCTGCTCGGAGTTCGACGGCGAATTTCCGAAGGATCCAGCAACGCTCCAGGAGCTCCAGGGTGTTGGTCCGTACACGGCCAACGCCGTCGCGAGCTTTGCGTTCAACAACGGAAACGCAGTGGTCGATACGAACGTCAAGCGGGTCTACTATCGGCTGTTCGAGATCGAAGACGACGACGCGACGTTCGAGTCGGTCGCAAACGAGTGCATGCCCGAAGAGAACTCTCGCGTCTGGAACAACGCGATCATGGAACTCGGCGCCGTTGCCTGTCAGAAAACCCCCCGCTGTGAGGAAGCAGGGTGTCCGTGGCGCGACGACTGCGCTGCCTTTCAGAGCGGTGATTTCACCGCGCCAGACGTTCCGACCCAGCCCAGCTTCGAGGGAAGTCGACGACAACTCCGTGGTCGGGTGATCAGTGTGCTCTCCGAGCACGACGAACTCGAACTCGATCGACTCGGGCCACGCGTGCGTGTTGACTATACTCCGGATGGCACCCACGGCCGCGAGTGGCTCAGGGATCTCTGCTCGGATCTGGCCGATGACGATCTCGTCGAGCTCGAAGACACCACTGTCCGGCTTTGACGGTAAGGGCTGTCCCCTCGCGATATCGACATTCGGAATGTTTTTCACACACAGAGATGTGTTTCTCTCATGACTGCTCCCCACGTCGTTGCGGTCTGTGGCAGCCTCCGAACTGACAGCAACACGCGGATTGCACTCGAACGAGCACTGACGACGGTCAGATCGATGGATGGATCGACGGAGCTCATCGATCTCGAAACGATGGAGCTGCCGGTGTTCAACGCCGACAACAGTGATGCCGGCGACGCTGTGGCGCTCAGATCCTCGGTCCGAGCGGCTGATGCCGTCATTCTTGGTTCGCCGATGTATCACGGCTCGTATTCGGGTGCCCTGAAGAACGCGCTGGATTACTGTGGCTTCGACGAGTTCGAAAACACGACCGTTGGGCTGCTGGCCGTTTCTGGTGGTTCGTTCCCGGTCCCGACGCTGAACCATCTACGATCGGTGTGTCGGTCGCTGAACGCCTGGGTGATACCCCACCAGGTGGCAATTCCATCCGTGAACAGTCAGATTGATGACGGTGCGTTTGTCGATCCTGATATCGAAGACCGTGTTGTGACACTTGGACAGCGTACCGTCGAGTACGCAACGATCGAACCGGAGCAACACACCGTTGCGAGCACCGAGAACGTCGGCGCGGAGGACTGACCGCTCCGTTCTGGTGGTCGCACTGTTTTGGCTTTCACACTGCAATCTCCTTCGAGAGGATGTACGCAGAAGATGGATAGCGTTTGATCAGTTTTAATCACGTCTGCTGTTATAGTTAATAAGCGCGATACCCAAGCGGAACCCATGGCCACCCTCATCTACTGCATCAACGCATCACTTGATGGGTATATCGCCGACGAGAACGGCAACTTCGACTGGTCAGAGCCATCCGAGGACGCGCATGCCTTCTTCAACGATCTCCAACGATCGGTCGCCACCTTCCTTTGTGGCCGTCGCATGTATGAGACGATGCGGGTCTGGGACACAGTAGTCCTCGACGACCTTTCCGTGGTAGAACGCGAGTTCGCCGAGGCGTGGCGGGATACCGAGAAAGTCGTCTACTCGACCACCCTGGACACGGTGCCGGAACCGCGAACCCGACTGGAGCGGACGTTCGATCCCGAAGCGGTACAGGCCATGAAAGACACCGCAGAGCGCGACCTGCAAATCGGTGGTGCCGGCCTCGCTGGCGAAGCCATCCGGGCAGGTCTGGTCGACCGGTATGTACTGCGCGTGCTCCCGACGATCGTCGGTGGGGGAACCCGAGCCCTCCCCGACGCTGTCCGGGTCGATCTCACTCTCGACACGACACGTCGTTTCGAGGACGGCTCCGTCCTGGTCGATTACAGCCTCCGATGACCAAACCACCCTCACGGCAGTTTCAGAGGGAACTGTGTCGAACCGAAACAAGTGGTAAGCATCGAGAACGCCGGCGCAGCGGACCGAGTACGGAACGATATCCGTCTTCTCAGATCGACATTCCAGCAGAGACGTCTTCAATGTAACCCATTTCCAAACTGTCACTGAGCCACTCTCTGAACGGATTTCCCCCAAGGTGGTTCACCAAATGGGAACGTTAATTTCTGCCAGTCGCATTGGTTTTGACAGTGACTACGTGGATCGATGCGAGCGGCGGCCGCGAGCGTGGGGTTGCCGGCACGATAACGGCCTGGGTTCGGGTGCTGTTCGCTCCCCGTGAATTTTTCACGAGCGCGATATCAACCGGTGATCAGGCACCAGGGCTCACGTTCGCCATCGCCGTCTCGCTCATCGCTGCGCTGCCGCGGGTGCTCGTCGATTTGGGGGGCTCACTCGACGCGATGGTCCTTGAAGGACTGCTGGTGCTCCTGTTGATCGCTGTCTTCGTCACTCCTGTTGGCCTCCATCTCGTGGCAGCGCTCGAAACGGTCGGCCTGCTGGCCGTCGAACCCGATCGCGCCGGTGTCTCACAAACTGTCCAGCTGATCGCCTACGCGATCGCCCCGTGTGCAGTGACCGGCGTCTGTGCGGTGCTTGTCGCCACTACAGGCGGCGTTCTCGCAACGATGGGTGCGCTCATCTGGATGCTTGCGACGAGCTACGGCGCCGTGTTGTTGGTGTACGGAACGGCGATCGTCCACGAAACGTCAATCGCTCGGGCCGCCAGCAGTGCACTCGTTCCGGCAGTGATCCTCTTTGGCTACGTGTTTGGCGCGAGAACGGCGATCACGGCGATTCTGTAACGGACTGGCTTGGTTCAGCGGTTGGGTACTGTGCAACATGGTGTCGTCTGTCGATGTCCCGCGAGTGATTCCGACAACCGTTTCAAGCCGGACCGGCTCGTATTCATATGAGCGAGCAGATCGTCACCGGTGACTCCTTGGAGGGTCAGATCGGCAATCTCCACAAGGAGGATGTCGTCCTCGATTTCACCGGGACGCGACCCGACCAACTCATCGTTGACTGTTATTATCGCGGTACTGTCGATGGCTACGCAGATTTCGGCATTTTCGTCAATCTCGGAGACCACGTTACCGGTCTTCTCCATCGAAGTGAAATTCCACGGCGTCTTGAGAGTCTCAATTGGGATCAAGGCGACGACGTGTTCGTCCAGGTGACCAACGTCAGAGACAACGGCAATGTCGATCTCGGCTGGTCGCTTCGCGATTCATTGCGAGAATTCCGCGGCCAGTACGTTCACGACCCGGACGACACTCTCGATGACTCCGACGTGGCTATTGCAGCCGACGACACTGACGATGCGGAGTCACAGACGACCGAGACGGAACAGCCAGAACCGACCGATACCGAGCAGCAACCGAGTACTGAGACGGCAGCTGACTCGACACCAGACCAATCGCAACAACCATCGATTGAAGCCGACCACCCGCAATCGACTGCATCCGAATCCAAAGCAGTGACGGAGACGACACCCGACGCCGGCCAGCCCTCGGCCGATCTCCAACGTGCTTCGATCGGCGGCCTTTCCGAGCAGATCGGTGATGTCGTCCGGCTCGAAGGCGTCGTCACGGACGTTCGACAGACGAGCGGTCCAACGGTCTTTTCGATTCAGGACGAAACCGCCACGGTCGACTGTGCAGCGTTCGACGGTGCCGGCGTTCGTGCGTATCCGTCGATCGAATCGGGCGATTACGTCCGGCTCACAGGCGAAGTTCGAGAACGACGCGGCGAACTCCAGATCGAGACCGAAGCACTCGAAGCGCTCTCCGACGACGGCGCATCGAGTGTGGCGTCCCGGATGGACGACGCAATTCAGGCAGAGGCTGCCGTGGACAACGTTGACCCACTGGCCGACGATACCGCTGTCGAGGCCGTTCTCGACGGGATCCGCACCGCTGCAACGAAAATCCGCCGAGCAGTGATCGAATCGCGACCGATCGTCGTCCGTCACGAAACGACTGTTGATGGCTATCTTGCCGGCGCGGCGATTGAGCACGCAGTCGAGCCCCGAATCGAAGACGAACACGTTGGTGGCGATGCCATCTATCATCTCTTCGACCGGCGGCCGCTTGAGGGCGCCTACGATATGGACGACGCGACGAACGATGTCACCTCGTTGTTGTCCTCTCAGAACCGACACTCCCAGCAGCCGCCGCTCTTCGTGTTCGTGGCAACTGGAAGCACGACGGATTCGCTTGACGGCCTCGAACTGCTCGAACTGTACGATGTCGACGTTATCGTCATCGACGATAGCGCCGGCGAAGCGACCGTTGGAGACGCCATCGAGGTGCTGATCAACCCGCAGCTTGCTGGTGAATCCTCCGAAACGAGCACCACGGCACTCGCCAGCACCGTTGCCGTTCACGTCACACCAGATATCCGCTCCGATCTCGGTCATCTCCCGGCGGCGAGCTTCTGGGAGACGCCTCCAGCAGTGTATGCAGAACTCGCAGAACGGAGCCCATTTGGCTACGAACAGTCGCAGATCGACCAGCTCCGTGAATCGATCGCCCTGCAGGCCTACTACCAGTCCTACGACGGCAAACGCGAGCTGATCGGCGACCTGCTGTTCGATCAATCCGTTTCTGATGGGCTGATCGAGCAGGTCAGCGAACAGTTCCGCGAGAAACTCGATACGGAGCTCGAAACCGCCGAGGCAAATCTCGATCGGACGGCCGAAAACGGCGTCGCGTTTGCGGTACTCGATACGGACGCCTTCACTCACCGGTTCGATTTCCCATCGACGGAGCTCTTACTCGATGAAATCCACCGGCGTAACCGGGATGGAACCTTTGTCACGATCGGCGTTGACGAAGACGAGATCGCCATTCGCTCCACGACGCCGGTTGATCTCCAGGCCGTTGTCGAGTATCTCGACGAGACCGTTCCAAACGCGGGCGTAACCGCACGCGATGGCAACAACCGCATCGGCTTCGTTGTCGGCGAGCGGACCGCGATCGAAGCGCATGTCTTCGATGCAATCACCGCGACGCTGCAGGCACCGCAGGCGAACTGAGCGTACGGTTCGGTTTTTTAATTCGCTATAAACCACAACTCTGTATACTGGGGTATCGAAATCGTTACGGGAGAGATTTACTCTCAAATCGAGCGACAGAAAACGCACTCGAATCACCTGGTGGGGAATCATCGACAACCAACGCTGCGGCGAGCCTCTCAACCAATTCTTCTGTGGCTTCGTCGTCCGTCATTGAGATTCATCTTACTTTTGCCGCGATGTCCATAAACCTCGTGTACAGTCTTACTTTCGTCAGCGACCCGTCGTCAGTATCGTTCTACCTCTTCGGCAGCCATTGGTCTCTGGAGATCACGTGATTCTAAACGTAGCTGAAGTATTAATCCAATCGCGTACTGGCTGGTGCCCCGGCAAACGTGAGGACAGAACCACTTCGTCAACACGAGAGCGAATCACTCGACAATACATCATCCAGAGTGTTCTGGCTCCAGACTAAATTCCTGAAGTAGTGATAGTGTTACTATTTAGAACGTAATTTCGAAGAACCAAAAAACGCAAGGCTGCGGGAAGAAAGATAGGAATAATCGAAATGAAGGCTGAACAAGAGCTCGGTGTTACCGAATCCAAGGAGCATAATACGGGCGAGTGGTACGCGCAAGTCGTCCAGAAGGCCAAACTCGCGGATTACGCCCCAATGGGTGGATTCATCGTCACACGTCCTCGTGGATATGCACTCTGGGAAGGTATTCAGGAGTACCTTGATGGCTGGTTCAAAGCCGACGGTGTGCAAAATGCCTATTTTCCGTTGTTTATCCCCGAGTCATATCTCCAAAAAGAGAAGAACGTGATCGAAGGGTTTGATCCTGAAGTAGCGTGGGTTACACACGGTGGGCACGACGAACTTGAAGATCGCCTCGCTGTTCGGCCCACCAGCGAGTCAATTATCGCGCCATTTATGGCGCAGTGGGTGCGTAGCCACCGAGATTTACCCTTACGAGTGAACCAGTGGTGTTCGGTGGTGCGATGGGAGGCCACAGAAACCAAGCCCTTCTTCCGCACCAAAGAGTTCCTCTGGCAAGAAGGCCACACAGCCCACGAAACCAACGAAGCTGCGTGGACGGAGACGATGCGCCGTCTTGATCAGTACGAACGCTTGTACGAAGATGTACTCGCCATCCCTGTACTGCGAGGTCGCAAACCAGCCCATGACAAGTTCGCAGGTGCAGATACGACGACAACTGTCGAGGCCTTGATGCCTGACGGAAAATCTGTTCAGGGTGCAACAAGTCACTTGCTTGGACAGAGTTTTGCCGAAGCGTTTGATCTCGCATTTAGGGATGAAAATGAGGAGAAGCACACTGCCTTTACAACTTCGTGGGGGCTCTCATGGCGGGCACTCGGTGCTCTGATCATGACCCATTCGGATGACCAAGGACTCGTCCTCCCTCCAACAATCGCACCCGAACAGATCGTCATCGTCCCTATCTGGCAGAAAGACACTCACGCGGAAGTGCTTGGTTACGCCGAACGCATTCGCACAGAACTCGCTGAAGCGGGTTTCCGTGTCCACCTTGACGAGCGCGACGAACGCAATCCAGGTTTCAAATTCAACGAATGGGAACTAAAGGGAGTACCTGTTCGTATCGAGATCGGACCTAACGAGGTTGCTGAAGATGAACTTACGCTGGTCCATCGTCCCGACGGCGAATCGACCACAGTGGATCGTGTAAATGCGATTGAGGTCGTTGATACTCATCTTGACGACGTTTACAAAAAACTCTACGACGCGGCCCACGAGAATCTCAAAGAAAACATCCGTGAGGCTGAATCTCGGGAGGAAATTCTGGGGACGATTGGTCAACATGGTGGATATGTGAAAGCGCCCTGGTGTGGCAAGGAGGAGTGTGAGACACCGATCAAGGACACAATTTCTGCGGAGATAGTGATGATTCCACCGGAAGATGAGACTGGGACCGTATATGAGGAGTGTGCGATCTGCGGTGAGCAGGCCGTTGAAACGGCTTACTTCGCAAAAAAGTACTAACCAGCTACCGGGCCCTTGCTGCCGAGAGAAACAGCTCAAGGGAAATGATCCGCCAAAACGCCATTGCGTCAACCTCGCCTCTGTAATAGGACTCAATGAATTCCATCAATTCACTTTCGTCTGAAAATGAATTATTTATTATATTTCCGTTGGACAGCAATCGCTCTACCTTCTCTTGTTCTCTAGCAAGACCATGGTTAATGAGTGGATCGAATATGAATGTATGGTCCTGAGACAGAACTTCCTTTGGTAAAACGTCCTCCATTGCTTTTTTAAACAAATATTTCTCTGATCCAGCACGGTATCTCATCCCCGGAGGAAGGGAAAAGAGAAACTCGATAATCCTAGAGTCTAGAAGCGGAAACCGTAGCTCGATTCCTTGCCGTAGTGCTGCTTGTTGCTCCATATCATACGCAAATGTTCGTTCTGGGTCGGTAAGTAGGCCGAAATTCCGCTTGTTCTCGTAATAATGGAATTTATCACGGTCATTATCTTCTGCGGATAGGTGTTCTCTGATAAAGGAATTATTAACCCAGCTTGGCCAGTCACTATCAGCATCTAAATCAACCCCAACAGAAAATACATCTGGAAGATGTGGAGCCAATCCATACCATTTTAGAAGATATTCGTTAGAAATGGAGTCAATATCAATATGTTCCAGAAGAGCGCTTATATCTCGATTTTGGATAAGATCTGCATAGTATATCCGTGAACCATCGAACAAATTCCCTCCATCGCCTAGTAGTAATACATTTGTTCCAGCGTTGGCCGCAGCATTATGGGCTTCTGAATTTACCAGGCGTAGAGCATTAAATCGTGGTGATTCAAGCCGTTGTGGTGTATACGCATTAACATCTTTTAACGTCCAATATTCGTCAATATTGATTAATTTTTCTTCTATACCGCGTATGTCGGTCATAGACTGGATGCACTCTCTTTCTCTCTTAGGAAACGTATAATTGGGATCAGTCGGATTCGATTCTTCAAGCGCATTCGATACTAACGAATATGTCGAAACTTCATCTGTCGTTTCTTTATTTAGAACTCCAGCAATTGCAGTGGAATCTAATCCACCACTCATCATCACACCTGGCGATGTTATGGACCGCATTCGAGATAAAATACATTCTTTGAATAATGCCTGAAATTCTCTAACTATCTCTGATTCAGATATATCTTCTCTTCGTCCTTCGTACTCTGCTAGATTCCAATAAGTGGTGGAGAGCAGTTCGTCTCCGTCGTATTTAACACACGTCGCTGGTGGTACGTAATTGATTCCTTTGTAAAACGTCTCTCCAATCCTCTGATGGTTATGTACTGCAAACTCAGCTATGACACTAGCATTTAATTCTGGGTCTGCTATACTATTGTGCAAAAGAGGAGAGACTTCTGACGACAAACATAGTTGGTCTGGAGAATCATACAAATAGATATTTCGCACTCCAGTTCTGTCCCTAGCGCATAGGAGCCTATTCTTTAAAGAATCCCAAATGACTATAACAAAGACTCCAACTACCCTCTCCAGGAAATCCTCTCCCCATAATGAGTATGATCTAAGAATAATCTGGGCATCACTCAGTTCGTCCGATACCTCGCCCTCCGCTTGTTTTATCTCCTCTAGCAAGCTATCTCTATTATCAATTCTCCCGTCAACGACGACTGAGATTCCATTGTGGTGGATTGGTTGTACCTCCCCAACCTCTTCAGGTACCGTATACATACCTACATATCCAATTCCTACATTCTCTATACAGCGGACGTTAAAAGTGTCTCCTCCCCTGTGTTCGAGTTTCGTAAGCAGCTCCTTTAGATGCGATTCGTCAACCGGTTCGGTATCTTTGTTAATAGTAACTATAATACCAGACATGAATAAATGAGTTCCTTGAATGTGTTATTCTAGTAATGGCAACTCCCTACTCCAATTCGAATAATTCCTTTATCTCTTCTGGTGGATCATCCGATTCAACATTAAGTCGGGCATCGTCATCGTTGGAACCATACTGACCATCTGCCTTGACATGATCTGTTCCCATTTTTGCACCTCATTATCGTTCTAATACATCATAGTATATATTATTTCTCATTATTTATTTTAGTATAAATAAAAAATCGAATTAATACTACTTCCAAGGCTAAACGAGAAACAGCAGGGAATGTTCATGAATGGATTGAAACATGGATTTTGGCAAACATCCGTTATTGAGAAAATGGAAAAATATACTTTATTCTATTGGTTGTGTTCGAATATAGAGCAGCTATCAGATTATTCCTGCTCTCCTCTGAGCTTGAACCACGAATTCTGAACTTGCCTTCGTCGTGAACATGGATTAATAGATCTGTCGCACCGTCACCGAATGGAGAAAGTTGCATCTGCATCGGCTGTTTGTTCGAGAAACGTCTCTGGTAAATCACCCAGTTCCCCAACCTGGACCTTCCAAAGATTCGCATACAGCCCATCATGCTCAAGTAACTCCTCATGCACACCCTGCTCAACAATCTTTCCACCATCAAGAACTAGTATCGTATCGGCGTGTCGGACCGTCGAGAGGCGGTGGGCAATAGCGAAGGTGGTACGTTTAGCGCTGAAATCCCGAAGGGCTGTCTGAATCAATACTTCCGTTTCGTTATCGACGTGTGAGGTCGCTTCATCGAGAATCAACAAATCTGGGTCCGTGATGATCGCTCGGGCGAGGGCTATTCGCTGACGCTGCCCGCCCGACAGTTTCACACCACGCTCGCCAACCTCGGTCTCGTAGCCGTCTGCAAGTGACGTGATAAATTCGTGAGCGCCAGCCATTCTGGCCGCTTGCTCGATTTCGGCACGAGAAACGTTTGGGGTGCTATAGGCGATGTTCTCACTGACCGTGCCAGAAAACAAGAACGGTTCCTGGGAGACGTAGCCGATCGCTGTCCGGAGGTCATTGAGCGCAATCGAGCGTAGTTCGTGGCCATCAAGGCGTATAGATCCATCATCTGGGTCATAAAACCGTGGAAGAAGTTTGGTCAGTGTGGTTTTGCCAGATCCAGTTGGTCCAACGATCCCGACAAATGCACCTGGTTCGACCTCGAAGCAGATATCCTCGATCGCTGGCTCCTCGTCCGTTTCATATCGAAATGTTACGTCTTCGTATGCAACCGCCCCATCGATGTCGACGAGAGAGAGTGCATTCTCTTGATTCTTGATCTCGATGTCGTAGTCCTTAAGCGCGAAAATACGAATCACTGAGGCCCGAGCGTCGTGATACAAATCAACTAAGTGCCCCACTTGGATCAGCGGACTCGTGAACTGCCGATTGTACGTGAGAAAAGCTACTAGCGTCCCAACTGACAATGGCTCGGTGAAGAACAGTGGTGGACCATTGAGAATCCACAACCCGCCGATCACCACGAGAACACCGAAGCTGAGCCAGTTGACGACATTCATTAATGGAAAAAAGCTGATGCGTGTGGTGATCACATCCCATCGGGTATTGAGTAGCTGTTTGGATGCATCATCAACACGATTAGCTTCAAACAGCTCCGACGTGTAGGCCTTGACGACCCTGATCCCACTCAGACTGTTTTCGATCCGAGCGTTGAGAACACCCACGCGCTGGCGTACATCGTCGTACTTCGGACGAATACGGGAGATAAACCATCGACTCATCACGGCCAATACTGGAACTGGAATCAAAGCGATGATCGCGAGTTGCCAGTGGAGATAGAACAGAACCGCGGCGATGGCGATAAACCGAGCTCCGATCCGGAGAAGCTCATCAAGAAATCGCTCAAGTAATCGATTGAGTTCGTTCACGTCATCGTTGAGGATGCTCAGAATCTGTCCGGTTTGCTGGTCGTCGAAGAAGGATATCCCGAGCCGCTGGATCTTCTTGTAGGCATCCGTCCGCACGATGTGCTGAACAGTTTGGGCGAATCGACCCCACGCCCAACCACTGACCCAACCAAGCCCTGAGCTCGTCACTGCAGCACCGGCTATGAGCCCGACCGAGAGGAGAAGTTGGGACTGAGGGTGTGTGGGTAGCCAATTAGCAGGAACAAGCGGCACTGTGAATGTCGTCGTCTGGAGGAATATGCTGTCGATTACCACTTTTAGAAGATATGTTGGAAGGAGACTGACTACAGGAGAAAGGAGGGACGCTCCGAGTGCAACCGCTATCAGTGGTTTGTACGCTGCCCCATACTCCTGAAACAGTCGGGGAATTGGCCAACTAGTCTCGGCTTGGTCTTGTTCGAACAACAGCGGATCGTCGTCAGTATCCTTGTCTGCAGTCATGATCGTTCTGTCTCGTTGAAATATGGTGCCTATAATGACACATCGTACTTCCGATCAAAGACTGCGTAGATAACGTGTTTTGTGGTGGCGTGCTAAATATCGCCAAATATATTAATATTATAATTTCTGCAATACCAATTCAGGAATCAAGAAGATGGGTTAGTTCTGATCTTCTATGATTAGATCGGGATTTCCTTTGTTCCTCACCCGATGCTTTCTATTGAGATCAAAGCACTCAATGATGGGATCGAATCGTTGACCCTTCTCCGCTGTGAGAATCCCCTCCATCTCCACGAAAGTGATCAGGCCATCAATTCGGTCGATAGTGGTCACCACGTCATCACGTTCATATTCAGTCCTCTGTTTATCTGAAATTAGCGACAAGATTATCATGCAATGGTACTGTATCACCTAGTATGAAAACATCACGTCGACACATGATGAAAACAATAGCTTCAATACTTGGTTTCGGAGTCATAGGACAAGATGCTACTGGGAAATCAATAAATTGTTTCGACACAATTAATAGGTATTATTCAAAAAATAATATAGTAATGGATAGTACGTATCTCTGCATCCCAGGAGCCTCTTTCACAACTCTATTTTCTAATCTGCCAGTGCTTCTCTCCAGTCACGGCCCTAATCCAACCATTCTCATGGATCGATATGACTACGATCGCCTCCGATCACAGATTCATGTCTATCCAAACGATATGCGAATGCAGTATTTGACGAGCATTACTGACATGCTCATTCGTCGGGGAGATCTCCAAACTATCGACTATGCGTCCTATTATTCTATCGAAAAACAAGATCGATATCTCGATCGATTCTGGGAAGCACAGCAACAACTTCCGGATCACGTCGCAGACACAGCTGCTCGAAATTCAATTGATGGTCATCTAGGGTATCGACGAGGAGATTATCAGAAGCAATTCCGGAGAGCCCTCGGAAATTGGGATGTCAACACAGAACGACGAAAGGGGTTGAGACAACAACATCGACGTTTCGATAGTGGCTCAGGTGATCCGGAGACCTTCAATGAGAATATCTGGGCGCAATATATCGCAGCACTCGAAATTCGTCACACGCTCAATTCTGAAACACCGCATCACATAGATGGTGTACTTGGTGATGGTGATAGCCGGGGGATAGCAACAATTCTCCGTGAAACTAATTTGGATATCGATTCTGATGTGATTTCACTAGGAAGTGATGGACAAACGATTGAACAGGTTGGACACCCTACACCATCACATCCTGCTCAGAGGCATAAATTGATCAACAGTATCAGCAAAATAGCTCAAGAAACCACTGGAGTCCAGGATAACGATTGGTACATGCTCGGGGCAAACCTTGCTGTGCCAACAATGACAGACCTCTCAATCACAAACGTTCGGAATGAAGTCACTCACCGCCCGTCTGCTGTTGCTCACGAAGCCAAGGAGATTATTGCAGAGCTCCGTACTAAAAGCAACTCAAATACTTCGTCCTCGATGAGCTATGAGGCAGAAAAAATAGCGGAAGAAATCACAACTACTGATTCACACCACGATATCGAAAAACAACTCAATCGAGCAGCAGATCTTTCGAATTATTCCGATGATCTCCGGGCTCTCGGTGATGATGATCACTACTCCCAGGCAGCACTGATGATAGCTGCATCAGTTTTGATGGACCCTCAATGGCGTGCGTCTCATGATGATTTGTATCAGAAAGCGCAAAAACTCCAGCATAGGACTGCGACACTCGGTGATGAAGAGATAGAGTTCTTCCGTGACCGTAACAAGATTCGTCGAGATGATGGAACTGAAATCAATTGGTATCAGCAGGCAGATCGACAACGAGCCTAATTACGGCGTATCGTCCATTGTGTCTCTAGTGTCTCATCACCGTCATTCTCTTGCATCATCTCGTTCACGGAAGCCCGGAGCTCTGCTAGTGTCATAGAATCTCCGATCACCAATACAGGTTCATCATCAAGATAGAGCACTGGCTCAATCAACTCACCAGGTCCTTCTTCGGATAGACTCACCGGGATTCGTTCTACAGTTTTCGACGCCTCTGAGGTATCACTCTTGCTTCGTTGTGATTGAATCAGGTCACGAATCTCTTTTACAACCCATATTTGGGCAAATCCTTTCTTAGAGAGAGTAACTGTTTTCTCGCCAAATGAAACGCATCCACTCTCTTCCAATTTCCGCATCTGTCGCTTGATCCTTCGATCAGACGTTTCAATGCTGTAGTTCAGTGATTGTATGTCTGAAACAACTTCCGAGATATAAATCTTGGATTCCTGGCAGAAAAGATCTAACTCACTGCCAAATGAGATCTGACGGCCAAGAGCATCTAATAATAGGAAGATCATAGAACCACGCGCGGTGTGGAGAGGATACAGACCGCCGTCTAATGGATCATCTTGTGACCAGTCTACAGTTGTTATATCAATATCTAGGTATGATAGCATATAGTCAAAGATATCGATCATATTTGATCCGAACTCAGTTGGCACGTGAGATGCTCCTACTTTCTCAACGACTTGGATAGGCAGGGAAGATAACTTGTGCATGTGCTGTGACACTGTTGGTGGCGAGCATCCTAACTGAGTCGCTATCTCAGTCTGAGTGTGCACACTGGGCTGGTTAAGACAATAGAGACTGCCCAACCGGCGGGGAGTCATCGAACGGATGACTTCTCCTGAGTCGATTATGTGACGCTCTACGGCAGTGGTTGTCATCATATTATTATCTTCGTCGATCGATTAAAGATGTTGTGGACACTCAAAGATTAGCCACTTCGAAGCAATTCTGGCCGTAAGTTTGCGACTAGAGGCAAACAATTAAGTCATTACGAATAGAGATGCTTCACATGGCTGTGACAAACATCACAAGGGACCATAACGAGGACTGCCCCGAATGTGATGGGAAAATAGTGAATCAGGGCAGTAAAACCGTCTGTGACGAGTGTGGAATTATAATCTCAGAAGGGAAAACAGACTACGGACCGGAGTGGCGTTCGTTTAGCTTCGAAGAAAACCAACAAAAATCCCGCGTCGGCCCGCCAACGGATCGGTCACTCCACGATCGTGGCCTGGCAACCACGATCAGCTGGGCCGACAAAGACGCAAATGGGAACGTCCTGCCGGCGCAGAAGCGCCGACAGATGAACCGGCTTCGAACGTGGCATATTCGCTCTCAAACGCCTGACTCAAAGCACCAATACCGCAGACAGGCACTCGGAGAGATCGACCGTATGGGGTCAGCGCTCGGTCTTCCAACGGATGTCCGCAAGACAGCAGGTGACATCTTCCGGCAGGCACACCAGACCGGAATCGTGGTTGGTCGATCGATCGAGGCAGTCGCAGCAGCTGGGTTGCACATCGCCGCCGCAATAACTAGCCTCAATCGAACGCTAGACGAAATCGCCCACGTCGCTCGTGTCGAGCGGACGCCCATCGCACGGGCGAAGCGCGCGATCAACACCGAATTCAATCTCGCAATCGAACCCAGTCACCCATCGACATTTCTGGAGCGGTTCGGATCGGAACTCGATCTGAACGCAAAATCCATCCAGAAAGCACGAACGGTGCTTGAATCAGCTCCTGAGGAGTATCTCGGTTCAGGTGCAAGCCCCGTTACGATTGCGGCCGCTGCGCTCTATCTCGGAGATAGACTCACCGGCGGACCAGCAGTCACTCAGAAGGAAGTCGGAGACTGCTGCGATATCTACGACAGGGTGATCCAGGACCACTACCCACGTCTCGAAGCGTTCTACGAGGTGGGCTGAACATGGCTGCGTACACAGGATTCACCGATCTAAACGCACCGAAGCGAGATCTACTAACCGTCCTTTCGCACGGAGAGCCGGTAAAAGAGGCGGAAATTGGGACCAATCTCAAAGAAGAGACAGGGAAAGTTGTGAGCTACGCTCGCATCTACGACCAGCTCAAAGCGCTCGAAGAACGGGGATTTGTCGTCAAACAAACGGGCGACTGGGCCACTTATCAGATCACCCCGCTTGGTCGAGCTGTCGTACAGGAGTACTACCGATTACTCTGTGACTTTCTTGGCGAACCAGATCAGAAGCGTGACGCGTTCGAGCTCGTGTATTCCGGTGGCGGAGCGTGCCGATCGATTCCACCAGGAGAGTCAGACGATGAATAGCGACAGCAACCCAAAGCAATTCGACGAAACGCATCGCTGTCGAACGATCACGACGGATCACCGGATGGTTAGAACCTGCGAGTCAGTGTTCGGCACTGCCGTCTGTCCCCACAACGGCTGTCGGACACCGCTCCATGGGGATCCATCGGCGTTTGCAAACACAGCCTTCCGCTGTCTTGGATGCAACTGGATCGTCGTCGTTGACCAGGAGGCCATCGATGACCTGTGAGCACGATCCACACGGATCAGCACCGTCGAACCCTCCGGCACAACGGTCGAAATCGAGGCCGAATGTCGTCACTGCGGGACACAACTTTGGGCGGCAATCGATCTCCTGGAGGTTGGTGATCGCTCCGTTGGAGATCAGTTTGATGGCCCAGAAGGACGTTGCTGGACGATTTGCAATCCAACGGCTCCGGGTCCAGCAGGGTCTCCAGGACTAAAAAATCGAATAGCTATACGATCCTGCCAAAGAGCGTGCAGTCGGTGTCCATCTCAGGGCCGAGGATGGCGACGAACAGTGGTTCCAACACGATCAATTCGAGACAATGGTCGGCGAGATTTTGAAACCGAGTCCGTAAAAACGCCCACCGAATCCGTCGAAACGGTCGATTACCCTGCCGGTTGGAAGTCGATCGATCCCTCCCAGACGTCGTAGCGATCGTCGTGGTAGTGATCGACGTCGTACATCGTCACCCGAACGTCGAGCGTGCCCGCATCAAACTGTCCGAGTGCACCGCTGTGAATCGTCAGGACAAACGAACCATCCTCTCGCATGTTCACTTCTTCCCGATCGATGAGCTGCCCGTTGACCACGACCGTGAAGTACGGCTCACCGTCGACATCCGGCGTGGGATCGACATCCTTCATCATCGTGTCTGCCGTCACCTCAAGGTCGAAATTCGAAACCGCTCCATCACCCGCAGCCTCTGAGTTGACGAACTCCACCTTGGAGATTCGATCCTGCCGCTTGTCTTCAGGATCTTTCGGTGGCTTCGGTTCCGTCCACTTGCTCGATTCCTCACCAGGCGCCGTCATGACGAACGTGCTATCCGTGGGTGAGGGCGTAGCGGTGGCAGTCGTCGTCGCCGTTTCTGTTTGTGATGCTGGCGTGCTGGTGCCGGCGTCGTTCTCCGGGCCTGTTGATGGCGCAGAACAGCCTGCGACCAACAGGAGCCCGACCAGCGCGAGAACTGCGAACCGAGTGTCGACCATAGTTGTGCGAAACAGTTGATACTGAGATAACTGTTGGGAAATCCGTCAGCCGCGCAACCGCAACCTCTTATTGCTGGATCGCGACACTGTTCATAGATGAGTACACACCCGACCGAAACGGACGCCTTCGAGCGGGTCTGTGAGACGTTGATCAATCGGATTCTCGATGGGTCAATTGGACGCGACGATCTCGAATCCGCGAAACTCGAAGTCTGCTCGGAGTTCTCCGCGCCGAAAGTGCCGAAAAACTCCGAACTGCTCGACTTTGGCGGCCCTGACCTGCGAGACGAGCTTGAGCCGGTGCTTCGGCGCAAACCGGTTCGGACGCAATCGGGGGTCTCTCCGATCGCGATCATGACCTCGCCGCACATGTGCCCCCACGGCAAATGTCTCTACTGCCCTGGCGGGCCGGCATCGGAGTTTTCCTCCGCACAGAGCTACACCGGCCACGAACCGGCGGCAGCCCGCGGCGTGCAAAACGACTACGATCCATATGGTCAGGTGATACTTCGGCTCGAACAGCTCCGGAAAATCGGCCATCCGGTTGAAAAGGCCGAGCTGATTCTGATGGGCGGCACGATGACCGCCAGATCGCACGATTACCAGGAATGGTTCGTCAAGCGCGCACTCCAGGCGATGAACGAGTACGACGTGAACAAAGAGCCAGAACCGGCCGAAGACGAGAGCTTCGCCCAGGAATCGTACGATTTCGAGTATCTCGAAGACGTGATCGCGGCGAACGAAACCGCAGACGTGCGCAATGTGGCCACAACGTTCGAGACGAAACCCGACTGGTGTGACCCCGAGCAGATCGATCGCATGCTCGAACTCGGCGCGACGAAAGTCGAACTCGGCGTGCAGACGACTTACGAGCGTATCAACCGGGAGATGCACCGCGGACACGGCATTCAGGCGTCGATCGATGCCAATCGGCAACTGCGTAATTCTGGGTTCAAAGTCGGCTTTCATATGATGCCCGGGCAACCAGGCATGACGGCCGACATGTGTCTTGAGGATTTCCGCCAGCTGTTCGATGATCCGGCCTGGCGGCCGGACTATCTGAAGATCTACCCCACACTCGTCGTCAAGGGAACGCGTACATACGACATGTGGCGACAGGATGCGTACGAGCCGCTGTCAAACGACGAAGCAGCCGAGCTCGTCGCCGAAATCAAATCGATGATCCCGAAGTACACCCGTCTCCAGCGCGTCCAGCGCGATATCCCCGCGGATTTCATCGAAGGCGGCGTCTGGAAATCGAATCTCAGACAGCTCGCTCGCAAGCGGATGGAAACGCACGGCTGGACGTGTGATTGTATCCGGTGTCGCGAAGTCGGGATGAACGATGAAACGCCGGATACCGTCGAACGCGATGTGCTGACCTACGAGGTCGCCGACGGCACCGAGCAGTTCATCAGCTACGAAGACCCTGATAAGGACCTGCTCGTGGGCTTTTGCAGACTGCGATTCCCCGGCGAAATCACCAGGGCCGAACTCGAAGGCGCAGCAATCGTCCGCGAACTCCACGTGTACGGCTCGCAGGTTGGGCTCGGCCAGGACGAAGCCGACGGCTTTCAGCACAAAGGCTACGGAAAAAAGCTGCTTGATCACGCAGAACGATTGGCGCGCGATGCCGGATACGAGAAGCTAAGCGTCATTAGCGGCATTGGCGTCCGCCAGTACTACCGCGAGAAGCTGGGCTACTACCAGGACGGCCCATACGTCTCGAAGCGATTGTAATCCAACAGGTCTGGCAGTCCGGTTGTGACTGCCGTGAAGATTAAGCGTACAACGTTGGTAGATAGCACGATGCGACGGCTTCGTGAGGATCTCTGGTTGCTCGAACTCGGCTGGCACGAGCCGTTCGGGTCGAATGCGTTTCTTATTGACGACGCAATCGATCCGGAAACCGGTGAGCGAACGGCGGGTGACCTGACGCTCGTTGACACCGGCTATCGGTGGAATCGACGATCGCTTGCCAGTGAAATAGCAGCTGCTGGGTATGAGGCCGACGAGATTGATCGAATCCTACTCACACATTACGACCTCGACCACACCGGTGGACTCCACTCCATCTCGATCGACTGTCCGGTGTATCTCGGCGCCACCGAAATCAAGCTGGCCGAAGGCGACCATCAGCCACCGCTTGCACACCACAAGGGGCTGTTCCACCGGGCGGCACGAACGCTGTTCCCGCTCCCGGAGTCGATCGATCTCCACAGCGTTACCGACGAACAGTGGATTGGCCGATTCGAAGCGTTTGCGACGCCGGGTCACAATCCGGGACATATGGTGTACGTCCACGAATCCGGCGTCGCCTTCCTTGGCGATCTGGTCTGGGAAACCGACGGCGAGCTCACGACGCCGTTCTGGGGGGATTCGTACGACATGCGCCAGGTTCGCGAGAGCGTAAAATCGCTCGCTCAACGGTGCCCACCGTTCGAAATCGCATGTATGGGCCATGGATCGCCGTTCACGGAGAACGGCTTCGACCACCTGCAGCGCCTTGCCGATCAATTGTGAGCGCACGGCGAGCGACACCCATTTTCGACTGCTCCAACACTGCATTTGTATGGACCAGAAACGCGAGCTCAGCAGTGTCGACCTCGCGGCACTCACCACGGAACTGCGACAGTATGAGGGTGCCAAGCTCGACAAGGCATATCTCTACGACGACTCACTCGTCAGGCTGCGGATGCGGGATTTCGATGTTGGGCGCTTAGAGCTGCTCATCGACATTGGCGACCCAAAGCGGCTCTATCTGGCCGATCCGAAACACGTTCCAGACGCGCCGGGGAGACCCCCAAACTTCGCGATGAAACTCCGGAATCGAACGTCCGGCGCGGATCTTGAGGCGGTCGAACAACACGAGTTTGACCGGATCGTCACCCTTCGGTTCTCCCGGCCAGATGGCGATACGTACGTCATCACTGAGCTGTTTGGTGACGGGAATGTGATCGTCTGTAACGCTGATTTTGAGATTCTGGCCTGTTTAGAGACCGTGCGGCTCTCCTCACGGACGGTTGCCCCCGGCGCACAGTATGAGTATCCACAGTCTCGGTTCGATCCGCTCTCGGTGGATCGCTCACAGTTCGACGCGCAGATGCACGACTCCGACACTGATGTTGTGCGGACGCTAGCAACGCAGCTGAACTTCGGTGGCCTCTGGGCTGAAGAACTCTGCAGTCGGGCGGGCGTCGAGAAGACGGCCTCGATCGAGTCGATTACGGAAACAACGCTCGATGCGCTCTTTCGTGAACTCTCCGCCCTGCGGACGACGATCAGCGATGGCTCATTCGATGCGCGCTGTTATTACGAGGAGGATGAGACGCCGGTCGATGTAACACCCGTTCCGATGACGGAGTATGAATCGCTCGCCACAGAGCCGTTCGAGCAGTTCACGGACGCGCTGGATCAGTATTATCGCGATCTCACCGAGGACGAACAGCAACCCGCTGAGCAATCCTCACAACGGCCGGATTTCGAGGCAGAGATCGAAAAATACGAACGAATTATCGACCAGCAATCGGGTGCAATCGATGGGTTCGAAGCGGACGCCGCCGCTGAACGACGAAAGGCAGAGCTGCTCTACGAGCGGTATGGACTGGTTGATGAGGTACTGTCGGCCATCGAGACCGCACGCGCGGACGATCTCACCTTCGAGGCGATCGAGTCACGATTCGATGCCGGCAAAGACCAGGACATTCCGGCGGCCAACGCCGTGGTTGGCCTTGATGGCAACGAGAAAACTGTCACGCTCGATCTCGATGAGACGACGGTGACGATCGACGTCAGCATGGGTGTCGAAAAGAACGCAGACCAGCTGTACCAGTCCGCAAAAGCAATCGAGTCAAAGCGTGATGGCGCACTTGAGGCGATTGATGACACTCGCGAACAGCTAGCGGCCATCAAAGAACGACGCGACAACTGGCAGGCGCCCGACGATGACACAGAGGATGACGAAACTGAGAAAGCCAGACGAACCGACGACGAGTGGCTGTCGCGCGAATCGATACCCGTTCGGCAGGATGAGGGCTGGTACGAACGATTCCGCTGGTTCCACACGAGTGATGGCTTTCTCGTTATTGGTGGGCGCAACGCCGACCAGAACGAAGCGCTCGTGAAAAAGTACATGGAGCGTGGTGATCTGTTCTTCCACGCCCAGGCACACGGCGCACCGGTGACGATTCTCAAGGCGACCGGCCCGAGCGAATCGGCACGCGATATCGACATTCCCGACCGGAGCAAATCCGAGGCGGCACAGTTTGCGATATCATACTCGTCGGTCTGGAAGGATGGCCACTACAGCGGTGATGTGTACATGGCAGAGCCGGATCAAGTGACAAAAACGCCAGAGAGCGGCGAGTTCATCGAGAAAGGCTCGTTCGTGATTCGTGGCGAGCGGACGTATTTCCGTGATACGCCGGTTGGCGTCGTGATTGGGATCACCTGTGAGCCACAAACGCGCGTCATCGGTGGTCCGCCGGCGGCAATCACCGAACAGGCGGTGACAACCGTCGATCTCGAACCCGGTCGGTACGCACAGAATGACATCGCAAAACTCTGCTACCGGGAGCTGAAGCGTCGATTCACGGATGAAACGTTCGTCCGGAAGGTGGCGAGCCCGGATCTGATTCAGGAGTTCTGCCCGGCTGGTGGGAGCCGGATGCCGAACGTCTGAGGCGGCCGGAGCCAACCAGACAGTATATACTCCGCGGGTTGTTCTCCTCGGTATGTTCGAGAAGCGCTCGTGGATCCGGCTCCCGCGAAACGTGGTGATCGGTCACGGAGTGATCGAGGAAACAGAGACGGTGTTATCCGATCTTCATCTCTCGGGCTGTGGGCTGATTGTCACCAGCAAAACGCCAAGAGAGCTGGCCGTCACCGGGGTTATCGAGCAACTGGATTTCGACCCACCGGTCGAGCTCGTCGACCAGGCACGGTTTCGTGCTGTTGAGGCGGTAATCGACCGCGCCAGGGCAGAAGATATCGATTACCTCCTCGGGATCGGCGGCGGGACGGTGATTGACGTGGCGAAGATGGCGGCCGACGAACTCGGCGTGGGATTCGTTTCCGTGCCGACGACGGCGAGCCATGACGGAATCGTCTCCGGTCGCGGATCGATTCCGAGCGGCAACACGCGTCACAGCGTCGCTGCCGACCCGCCGCTTGGCGTAATAGCCGACACCGAACTGATCGCCGGCGCACCATGGCGATACACCACGGCTGGCTGTGCTGATATCATTAGCAACTACACTGCGGTTCGGGACTGGCAGCTCGCACACCGGCTGAAAAACGCGGAATACTCCGAATACGCTGGTGCACTCTCACAGATGACGGCCGAAATGCTTGTCGGCAATGCAGAGTCGATCAAGCCCGGCCTGGAGGATTCTGCCTGGATTGTGATGAAAGCACTCGTCTCATCGGGCGTCGCTATGTCGATCGCTGATTCCTCACGACCGGCGAGCGGTGCCGAGCATCTGATCTCACACCAGCTTGACCGGATCGCTGGCGACACGGCACTGCATGGCCACCAGGTTGGCGTTGCCACGATCACCACGGAGTATCTCCACACCGGTCAGGATGGCAACTGGCAGAACGTTCGTGGAGCACTGTCGAGTATCGGCGCCCCAACCACGGTCGACGCACTGGGTCACAGTACGGATGATTTCCTCAAGGCTATGACGAGTGCACACGAGATTCGCGACCGCTATACCATTCTTGGCAACGGTGTGAGTGAAGCTGCAGCCCGTGAGGCCGCACGCGTCACTGGCGTGATCTAGTCCAGCGCCGGATGGGCGACGGTTGGCGTCGCAGTGGCGCTTTGCCATCGGGCTGTTCCCTTTGGCTCACCTGCTTCGTACACCGCATTGAACAACAGCGAAAGTCGATAAACGGGATCACGGCCAGTGTGTGATTTATCGGTGATCGTCAGTATTGTCGCACTCTGTACGTCTACAACATGGCAGTTGATACCAGTCTGGTTTTTTACGAGTCTGTGGGCTCCGCTTTCGAGTCCGGACTCCTCAACCGCGACCGTTCCGTGGGGCGCGCGCGCCATTCCATCCGTCTCGACAACGAGGACGCTCGATTCACGTTGTACCTTCACGTCGACATCGACTACGTGGGTAGTAGCCCGCTCAGCAACCCGCTCGAAGGTCTCGTGATCGACTGAAACGGAGGACTGATTGATCGAAAAGGAGTCGTACGTCTCGCGGAGACCATCCAAAACGGTGCTCACCTGCGTGTGGGTCCGACCGGTCGCCATGTCCGTCGGTAGCCAACTACTACGCTATAAGTGTTGTAGATATAGTTGTATACGTTTCGAATTGGTATGTATATTTACTCGATTGCTTTGGTTGCTAGTTCGTGATTTGGTGATGCTGGAAGAGCGCGACAGCGCACCCGACGACGAATGCGAGCAGACAGCCGCCGTAGATCAGTTCCAAACCAGCAGCGCCGAGGAGTGGATTCACCGAAAGCGGGGCAAACGGTCGAATATCTGTGTAGAGAACGGAATCCAACGTCACGTGGAGCCAGCTGCCGGCGATCGCTCCACCGACGACGTGACGGACTGAACGGGGAGCGAACCTGATTCGATCACGCAGTTGGATCCGCCGTGCAGTGAGTACGATCGCTGCCGTGAGCAGAACCGACAGCACCGTGGCTCCAAGATAGGTGTGGAGTGGCCCGTGGAGTCGGCCCCCAAGCAGGCCGAACAGAACCAGTGCGGCCCGAAAATCAACGATGACGCTGGCAATGACGAACGTGAGCGGATCAAGCTGACGGTAGAACAGCACTCCACCGAGCAATCCCGGACCAAGATGAAACGGTGTGAACGGCACACAAAACTGATCAGACGACAATCACATTATGATGTCGGCCTCAGTCGGCGTGCGAGACGGGTTCGTCGCCGAGCACGGGCTGTGAAACGTCGCGATCTGCAGTTTCGTCCGGAATGTCATAGGGATACTCGCCGGTGACACAGCCAAGACAGAGATCATCGCGATCAGTCTTGAGTGCGTTTGCAACGGCGTCGATCGAGAGATAGGCGAGACTGTCGGCACCGATCGTCTCGCGAATCGATTCAGTGCTTCTGTCGGCGGCGATCAACTCCTCTCTGCTCGCCATGTCGATCCCCATATAACACGGGGCAATGATCGCTGGTGCACCGATCCGCATGTGTACCTCGCTCGCGCCAGCGTCCCTGAGCAGCTCGACGAGCTGTGTGGAAGTGGTGCCCCGCACAATGCTGTCGTCGATCAATGTGACCGTCTTGCCTTCGACTGTGGATTTGATTGGGTTCAATTTGAGCCGTACGGCGCGCTCGCGGGCGTCCTGGTTCGGCATGATGAACGTCCGACCGACGTACCGGTTTTTCATCAGCCCTTCAGCGAACTCGACACCGTCTGCGGCTTCGGCGTAGCCGCCAGCGAACGCACGGCCAGAATCCGGAACGGGCATCACCACGTCCGTATCGACGCCCGACTCCTCCCAAAGCTGTCGTCCCAGCTCGCGTCGAACCTCATAAACGAGCGTTTCGTCGATCACGGAGTCCGGCCGGGCGAAATAGACGTGCTCGAAGAAACAGTGGGCGCTGTTCTCTCGCTCGGTGAGCTGATAGGAGGTGTAGCCGCCACCGTCTGGATCGAGCCTGATCAACTCACCTGGTCGAACGTCTCGGATCAGTTCCCCATCGAGGGTGTCGATGGCAGCGCTCTCGCTGGTGAGTACGTAGCCGCCATCAACTTTCCCGAGACAGAGGGGGCGATTGCCCTCTGGATCGCGAACGCCGACGACCGTGTCATCGTGAATAATCGTGAGTGCGTACGAGCCGTGGATCCGACCCATGGTCTGTCGAACGGCCTGGATCAAGCCACCATCAAGGAGATTCCGGGCTAAATCGTGAGCAATCACCTCCGTGTCACCGTCTGAGGTAAACGCGTGTCCCAGTGCGGCGAGCTCATCACGCACCGATTCTGTGTTGATCAGATTGCCGTTGTGTGCCAATCCCAGCGATCCGCTTTTGAACGAGACGGAGAACGGCTGGGCACAACAGGCATCAACGCTCCCAGACGTGGGATATCGCACGTGGCCAATCCCCACTGAACCAGTGAGCGACTCGAGGTCGTCCTCGTCGAACACGTCGCCGACAAGACCCATATCAACGTGGTCGTGCTGTTGAAATCCGTCGTGGGTTACGATCCCGGCAGACTCCTGACCACGGTGTTGTAACGCGAACAGTGCGTAATACAGTGGATGGGCAGCGGTTCGATCATCAAGAGAAATTCCTACGACACCGCATTTTTCGTGCATTGTCTACTGTTTATCGAGAGACACGTTCCGATCGGGCGAACCGACCGACACGCAGGATAGTCGTTCGGTCAGTCCAGTTACTCGCCAGCTTTCGACTGCCAGGCGTAATCGCGTCGTTTGGCGGATTTACCGAACCCACACGACGAACAGACCTTCTTTTTCGAGTGGTAGGATTTTTCACCACAGCGACGGCACGGAACGTGCGTCGTTTTGTTCTTCTTTCCTTGGCTCGGGGTACCCGCTCCAGTCATGTGTTGATGGAAACGACGTTATCGCCGCGTATAACGGTTGTGTCTTCTTCCGACTCGACGACGAGATTCATATGCTGGTCGTACCCAGCCAGTCGTCCGGTGTACGACTCCCCGCCCTTCAGCGAAATCGTCACTACAGTTCCAAGTGATTCCTCCAGTACATCCAGCGGTCGTCCAGCCATATTCCCTTCCCCTCGTTCCTCTGTCTTAAGCCCACCGAGACCGACCGACGCTCGTGATAGCCAGATTCAATTATGATTTTGAAAATATATCAATCTAGTTGTTATTGAGGAGATCTGTAACCAGTGTGTCTGTTTCGCCGCCGACGGCACCGAGCAGCGCAGCCACGGCTTCGAGATCGTCGGTGTCAATGAGTTCAACGGGGGTGTGCATATATCGATTTGGAAGTCCAACGTTCACAGCGGGGGCACCGCCGTGGGATGTGTAGAACGCATCGGCATCGGTTCCGGTGCGTGAGCCGGCAGCCTGGAGCTGAATATCGATCGATTCGTCGTCGGCAACCGTACGCAGGCGATCGACGAGTGCTGGGTGATTCGTTGAGCCACGTGCAACGACGGGTCCACCACCAATCTCCACGGCGGTTGATTTCTCACCAGGGACGGCTGGGGTGTCGGTGGCGTGAGTTACATCGACCACGAAGTAGGCGTCCGGAGCGATGTCGAAGCCGACCATCTGTGCGCCCTTCAGTCCGACCTCTTCCTGGACGGTTGCGACCGCGTAGATGGTCGCATCAGCGTCTCGTTCGACCGCCCGACGGAGCGCTTCTGCGGCGGCCCAGACGCCGATTCTGTTGTCCATTCCGCGGGCGGTGAGTCGCGTCTCTGAGAGCGAGGTTATCGAGCTGTCGATCGTGATCGGATCGCCGATTTCGAGCAGTTCTTCGGCCTCCTCTTTCGAATCAACGCCGATATCGACGTGCTGATTGGCGATGTCATCCACGTCCTCACCGTTCGACCGATCACGCAGGTGGATGGCAGTCTGTCCGATGACGCCAGAAACCGGTTCGTCGGCGTGAACGGTCACTTGCTGGCCGCGAGTGACGGTTTTGTCTGCGCCCCCAACGCCAGTGAGCTGGATAAACCCGTCTTCGGTGATATTTCTGACCATGAGGCCGATTTCGTCCGCGTGGCCGGCAAATGCCAGCTCGAGATCAACGTCGTCGCTCCCGTGATACACTGCAACGGCGTTGCCGTACGCATCCGTGTGGAGTTCGTCTGCAAACGGTTCTACGTAGTCAAGCCACGTCCCCTGGCCTTTTCGTTCGAATCCTGACGGCGTTGGTGTAGTCAACAGTGATTCGAGAAAGTCTCGTTGTTCGGCGTCCATGTCGTACGTTGTGCCAGCCAGCCCAAGAATACCACGGTCCTGGTGGGCCTGGCCGTTTGTCTGTCGCCCTGGGCGTTTCCACCCCAGCGAGCAACCAACCGGCTAGCGTCGGCTTGATACAAATTTTGATGGTGGACGACAGTGAATACATTCCATGGACCTGACGATCTTCGAAGTCGACATTGACGAACCGACGCTCAACGCACCGTTCAGTGGTGACAAGGTCGTTCGCGAGCCGACTGACGCGCCGGTGGAACAATCCCGTGGGCTCCGCAGTGTGCTGGTCGGTCTGGTTGGCGTTGCGACGGTGGGAGTGGGAGTCTTTCTGTGGCGACGACAGGACGGAACAGCACCGCCAACCGAGCCCACAGCGTCTGCGGATGTAGAGTCCGAGACAGCAGCCGATCGTGGGGGGCTCCGTTCACTCATTGGACTTGCGTTTCTCTGCTCGCTCACTGCGATCGTCGGTCACGATGAGACCGGTGCTGAGACGGCCAGCACTGGCTGGCTCTGGTCGCGATAACAAGACAATCGGCGGAACACCTTTTGCCAGTGCGCATCTTTTCTATCTATGAACTTTTATCGTGCAGTACGGGCGGTTGCGGACGCTTCTGGCTCCGAACCGATCGACTGGACAGCGGTCACCGAATCGGCGAAGGCGGCCACTGAGCCCGGATCGATCGATCTCGACGAGGCGGCGATTGATCGGTATCGCGACGACGTTCGCAGCGCTCGCGACCGAATCCGTTCGGTCGGTGGAGTGGATTTTGATCTGCCCGAAACCATTGAAGTACAACACCGCCACCACTGGATCGACGCTAACGTCGCGACGTTTGAGCGCGTGCTTGCGGAGATGGACACGGAGATCGGCATGCTTGGTGGTCTCGTCAGAACAATCAACACCGGTTCAATGGCGCTTTCAGTCAGCTTTCTCTCTAACAACGTGCTCGGTCAGTACGATCCGCTCTTTCTTTCCGACAGCGACGAGCACGCGCTCTATTTCGTTCATCCGAACATTGAGCGGATTGCGAACGAACTCGATGTCGACACCGCTCGGTTCACCCGATGGATTGCGTTTCACGAAGTGACACACGCTGCCGAGTTCGGTGCTGCGCCCTGGCTCTCCGACCATCTCGAAGGACAAGTAAAAGAGTTGCTAGCGGATCTCTCGGCTGGAAACGTCAGTCAGCTCGATCTGACCGGTGTCGATGTGACGATGACGGCGGTCGAGGGGTACGCGGAGCTGTTGATGGATCGAACGTTCGATGCAGAGTACGACGATCTCCGGCGCAAACTCGACGCCAGACGGCACAGCGGTGGCATAGTGACGCAGGTGATGCGATATGCGCTCGGGCTTGGCCGCAAGCGTCGCCAGTACGAACGCGGCAAGACGTTCTTCGAGCAGGTTGCAGACGAGAGCGACCTCGAAACCGCCGCGATCGTCTGGGAGAAACCAGCTAACCTGCCGACGAACACTGAACTCGATGATCCCTCGCTCTGGCTCGCCCGGATGGATTGCTAGCTAGTCGAGGCGAAACAGCGGCGCCACACGCCCGTCGGGTGCCGCACTGAGTCCCCCAGCAAACGTGACGCTGTCACCGATTTCTGGCTCGCCGTCATCGGCTTCGATTCGAGCAGTGAGTCGTGCGTCCTCAAGTTCGACGATTCCAACGAAGAATGGCCCCTCAAAGCCGGTCGGTGGCACCTCGATTCGCGTCACCGTGTGGACGGTCCCCGTTTCTGCAAGTGGCGTCGGCGCAAGGCCACGGTGTGAACAGTCCGGACAGACCATAACGGGCGTGCCGAACGTCGTCTCACAGGATTGACAGCGGCCGCCGAGCAACTCGCCGCGTTCGAGTGCGGAGGTCCACGCGTCGTAGTTGAACGCGTCGGTCATCCTCGCACCTCCAGCACGGAGATAACGGTGGTAGCTGCGTCGCCACCCAGATTGTGTGCGAGCCCTCGTGTTGGATCGTCAAGCTGGCGCGCGCCAGCGTCTCCCCGGAGCTGTTCGGTCAGCTCGACGATCTGGGAGACACCCGTCGCACCGATCGGGTGGCCTTTTGCTTTGAGGCCGCCGCTCGGATTGATCGGCCGGTCACCATCCGCCGCGGTGCGTCCCGCTTCGGCTGCCGGGCCACCGTCGCCGTCTTCGAAGAATCCGATCGCCTCGCTGGCCAGTATCTCAGCACCGGTGAAACAGTCGTGTACCTCGGCAAAATCGACCGCTTCGGCCGTGGTGTCAGCCTGCTCGTAGGCTGTCGCCGTGGCATCGCGTGCTGGCTGGGTTGCGTGAATGTCTGATTTTAGCCCGAGTGGCACTCGGCCGGTGGCCTGACCAACACCGGTGACATCGACCGGCTCGTCGTACGAATCGGCTACGTCGTCGCTGGTGACGATCACTGCCGCCGCACCGTCGGAGAACGGACAGCAGTCCATCAGATGGAACGGGTCGGCCACGATCGGCGAGTCGAGCACCGCTTCGACTGTCGTCTCGGTGCCAAAGTGTGCGCGTGGATTGTTGGTGCCGTTGTAGTGATTTTTCACGGCGACATGGGCGAGCTGGCGCTCTGTCGTGCCGTAATCGTGCATGTGTCGCTTTGTGAGCAACGCGAACACCCCCGGGAACGTCAATCCCGTTGGCTGTTCGTACTGGCGATGCGACGCAGACGCGAAAATTTCTGTCATGGCACCGGTTCCCTTGCCGGTTTCGGGGGTGCATCGTTCGACGCCACCGACGAGCACCGTGTCGTGAATACCGGCGTCAACGGCTTCAACCGCGTTTTTAAATGCGTTCGCAGACGTTGCACAGGCGTCTTCGAATCGCTGGGCCTCAATTCCGGCTAGACCGATCTCGGTGGCGAGTGTTGGGGCAAGATGTGTGTCGTTTTCGGTCTGTCCACCCATCGCGTTCCCGAAGTAGAACGAATCGATATCGCCGGGCATCACACCCGCATCATCGATCGCATCCAGTGCCGCCTGTCCAAACAGTTCTGGCAGCGGTTGGTCGTGAACGCCGAAGGTCGTCATCCCGACTCCGACGACACTTGCTCGTGTCATCACCGAACTGTTCGGTCTGGACTCACAAAGCTACACGGATATTCTGTGGGTGAACAATAGCGTTTGTTCCGGTGGCGTTTTGTTCGCCAGACCGATAGCACGGCCATGGTCAGAATATCGGGTGCGCACACGAATGCCGAGGTGTTTCTCGACGCCGAGGAGCTCGGCGATGGGGCCCACGAGCAGCTCCAGACGCTGGTCGACCACCCGGCGTTTCGGCAACCAGTCCGGGTGATGCCCGACGCCCACTGGGGGAAAGGGAGCGTCATCGGCTTTACAATGCCCCTCGGTGAGCGCGTGGTTCCGAACACGATCGGTGTCGATATCGGCTGTGGGCTGTACGCGATCGATCTCGGTGGCGATATCGATATCGATCACGATCGACTGGATCAGCAGCTCCGCGCGAAAATTCCAATGGGGTCGTCGGTCCGGTCAGAGAGCGACTACTCGCTCGATTCGTTTCCATTCGAGGAGACAACGTCGATACTACGCGAGTTCGAGGAGGCGTACGGTCGGTCGCTCGTGGATGGGGCGTATGATGAGTCGTACTTTTCCTCGCTCTGTCGCCGAGTTGGCGTGGGCGAACGCCGGGCGATCAACTCAATTGGAACGCTCGGTGGTGGCAACCACTTCATCGAATTCGGCCGCTCTCACCGAACTGACCACGTCTGGGCGGTGGTCCACAGCGGCAGCCGTGGGCTGGGATACAACGTGGCCCAGCACTGGCAATCGCGGGCAACGGAGCTGATGGACCGGCGCGAGATCGATGTCGAGGCCGAGATTGAGCGCATTCGCGCTGAGTACGACGGCAAAGAAATCGAACGGCAGATCGATGCGCTCCACGAGCGGATCGCCGACAGAGACCGCAATGTGACGCTTGATTATCTTGAAGGCGAAGAGGCGGATGGCTACTTCCGGGATATGATCTTCGCACAGCAGTATGCCGCCGAAAACCGCCGTGAGATGGCCCGACAGATCGAGGCGATCATCGGGCGCGAGGCGGTCGATTCGATCGAATCGGTCCACAACTACATCGACTTTCGCGATATCATCATCAGAAAGGGAGCCGTGCGGTCGTATGAAAACGAGCGGCTGTTGCTGCCGTACAACATGCGCGATGGGATCTGTATCTGTGTGGGAAAATCGAATGCTGACTACAACTACTCCGCTCCGCACGGGGCTGGGCGTGTTATGAGCCGTCGGAAAGCGTTTCGCGAACTGGATATGGACACGTTCACATCGCAGATGGACGACATCTACTCCACGTCGGTCTCAGATGATACGCTCGATGAAGCCCCAGGGGCGTATAAGGACACGGCACTGATCGAGAACGCAATCGAGCCGACCGCGGAGATCGTCGATCGGCTGTCTGTGATTCACAACCTCAAAGCAACCTGAGAATCAGTGCTCTTCGGTGAGCGAAATGTCGAGCGTGGATTCGATCGCTTCGATCAGCGATCCACCGACGCCAGCGTCGGTCGCCCGACCCGCTTCAATTGCGATAATCTTCTGTTCGGACACGTCGAGTTCGTTCGCCAGATCGGCAGTACCGAAATCGACGGCTGCACGCGCGTTGGCCACTCGATCACCGTAGCCGCGCACCAGATAGGGGAGTGGATCGCCCTCGTATTCTGCGCCATCAACCCAGGTTTCGGGGTTGGTGCGCTGTGCGTCGTCGAGTCGGGCCTGATTCTGGGCCGCACGACGCTTTCTGTTCGACTCGTCTGGATCCCGGGAATCAGTGGGCCGACCCTGCTCGTCTCGGTCGGTCGGCGCATTCGACGCTCCGTGACGCGACCGACAGTCGGGACACACGGCGAGCGTCGCGCCAGCCACTCGCTCGGTCTGGAGCGTCGTCCCCTCGGCTCCACAGAGCTCACAGCTCCCGTCGTCGTCGGAGCTGATACCCCCGGTCGAGTATTTTGCCATGAACGTGTATTCGGTTGCTGCTATTTAAGCAATTACACGACGAGCAGGCGGCGGTATGGAATCTCCCCACCGCAAGCTTGAGTGAGACGACTGCTTTTCCCTGGTGGGTGCGTTTGTCATTCCATGACCGAATCCGTTCTCGTCGTGGGAGAGACGCTCGTCGATCTCGTACCAGCTGGTGGGAACGACGATCTTTTCGTCCGACGGATGGGGGGCGGGCCGACCAACGTGGCGGCTGGCCTCGCACGCCTCGGCGATGCGCCCCTGTTATGGAGCTGTCTCGGTGCTGATCCCCTGGCAGATTTTCTGCGGCGACGCCTCGATGCGATCGGACTGTTGGGACCATACATTGAGCGGGCGCCGGAATCAAAGACGTCACTCGCCCTCGTCACCCACGACGGAGCCGGAGATCGAACGTTCACGTTTTATCGGGAGCGGCCAGCTGACGTTCACCTTTCAGTCGGGGCTGTTCCCGACGAACAGCTCGCACAGCTAGATTGGGTCGTCGTTGGTGGGATCGCGCTCGCCGCTGATCGGGCACGAGCGGCAATTCTCGACCTCCTTGACCGAGCGACAGCGGCCGGCTGTACCATTGTCTACGATCCCAACGCCAGGCCATCGCTGTGGACCGACAAATCGTTCGAACGAACCGCGCGCGACGTCCTCGCGTACACTGACATCGTCTGTGGCTCCGCCGCTGACTGTCGAACCGCGGGCTTCGACGGTGAAACCCCCGCGGCGCTTGCGCAGTCGGTGCTCGCGACTGGTGTTCACACCGTGGTGCTCACCCAGGGCGGGGATGGATCGCTGTTGCGTGCCACCGCGAACAGTCCAGTTGGTCCCACTGCGATCGACCATCCAGGCTACTCGGTTGCAGTCACTGACACGACTGGCGCTGGTGATGCTTTTCTGGCTGGCCTGCTCGATGGGATAGTCGGTGGCGCTGACGATCCGTGGCACTGGCTCGATCAAGGGAACGCAGCGGGCGCGCTCACCACAACGGCACGCGGTGCAGTCAGTGCGTTTCCGGATGCAGCAGCGATTGAAGCCCTCCAGAATGAACAGTCGATTGGACGGCGTTAATCGGCCGTCGAGAGCGGTTCCATCTCTATCGGTACGGCTCCGGCTCGATCGCTCGATCGGTAGATCGCGTCCATCACGCGCTGCACACTGAGTCCTTCTTCGACCGTGTTCATTGTTAGTGGCGAGTCGCTCCGGATCTCCTCAACGAAATACCGCTGCTCATTCCGGTGTGGATTCTCATCACGGGTCGTGATCTCGGTATCAGCAAAATGTGGACTGCCGGCCGGAGAGGACTCAAACAGCGTCAGGGTTCCATCGCTTAGATCGAGGCGAGCACCGGCCTCCGTCCCGGTGACGATGAACTCGTTGGTTGCTGGTCGGTTGGTCGCCCAGGCCACATCGAGCGAGATCGTCTGATTTTCTGCACAGCGAATGAATGCGCTCGCCGAATCATCCACGTCAAATGGACCATCGCCGTGGTCTCCCCACATTTCAAGATGCGTGTAATCAGGCCGGCCGCCAAACTCCGACCGAGTGACGCCGGTGACCTCCGATACGGTCGGGAAATCGAGGAGATACAACGCGAGATCAATCGCGTGCGCGCCAATATCGATGAGTGCACCGCCGCCAGCGTCAGCCTCGCTGGTGAACCAGGTTCCCCGTCCGGGAACGCCCCGTCTGCGGATGTAGTTCGCGTCGATATGGGTTAGCTCTCCGAACCGGCCCGCCTGGTGGTACTCTTTGAGGACCTGCACGGCAGAGGAAAAGCGATTGTGAAAGCCCACCATACAGTCGCCATCGGATTCGGCCGCGGTCTCGCGGACGCGCTGGGCGCTTTCGATCGTGTGCGCGATCGGTTTCTCGATCAACACGTCAAGGCCGGCCTCAAGCGCGCTGACGGCGTACTGTTCGTGAAACCGATTCGGCGTGGTGATGATCACTGCATCGACCGCGTCGTAGAGGGCTGTGGCGTCCTCGTATGTGGTGACCCCGAACGACTCGGTGAACTGCTCTCTCGCAGTGCGATCGATATCCATCCCACCGCCAATGGTGACCGATATCTCCGTCCCCAGCGATCGGAGCTGGTTGGCGTGATACTGTCCAATGTTTCCCAATCCGATAATTCCGATGGCGGTCTGTCCGGAGGGAGTCATTACACTCACCTATAGCACTGTCGGTGATGTATATTGCTATATGAAGATGGAAAGAAACGTTGAATGATTCATCCATTGCCTCCAGAATCGGTGAAATCAGCCCTTCCAAACGATAGTAGGGCTGAATTGAAAACGTTATATAATTGTTGTGAGTTGTCTGTTTTGCACACACCCGATCATCGAATGTAGGCCAGCTATCCACGATTACCGCCGTTCAGTTCGAATCCACCGCCCATGTTTATACGCATTGACCAGCTAGCCCACAGTACATGAAGAACGTTGACGATCTGATCGAGAGCGCGGCGGAGCTAACCGAACGGGGGCTTTCGAAGGGTGAGATCGCCGACGAGCTGAACGTCTCCAGGGACACGGCCAGCTGGTTGATCGAGCGTGGGAGCGTTGATGAGCCCTCGCCGTCAGTCGCGCCGTCGGTCAGTGGCCCCCACGACATTCACGTCGACTGGAGCGCACTCGGTCGGGACAGCCGGCGGCTATCGTTCGTCGGCAACGCAATGGCGGATCTGCTCTCAAAGGAGGGCGAGTCGGTCGATCTCACGATCGGCATTGAGAAGGCGGGGACGCCGCTTGCGACAACGATCGCCCGCGAGCTTGACACCGATCTGAGCGCGTACACCCCCCGGAAACACCAGTGGGAAGAGGGCGATATCGAAGAGCTCGCGGGATCGTTCTCGCGGAATTTCGCCCAGATCGAGGATCGCGAATGCTACATTGTGGATGATATCATCACCAGCGGGACCACAATGACCGAAGCAATTGAGGGTGTTCGGGCACGTGGTGGCACGCCAGCAGCGTGTGTCGTGCTCGCAGACAAACGCGGCGTCGATGAAATTGAGGGTGTGCCAGTGTTCTCGCTGTTGCAGGTCATCCGCGTTGGCAACGATCAGTGACCACTGCGAACGGTACGCAGTCGTACGATGAAAGGGAAGGGCTTTTATTAGTTAACTGAATATGGGTAAATGCACACGACACACCGTGCGTGGGTAGCCAAGCCAGGCCAACGGCGCAGCGTTGAGGGCGCTGTCCTGTAGAGGTCCGCCGGTTCAAATCCGGTCCCACGCAGTGAACGTCCGTAGTGACAGCGTGTCCGGTTTGAAGCAGGGAGCAGTGTACTGCGACCGTGGTTCAAATCCGGTCCCACGCACTACTGCCACTACGGCACTGTGCACGTGCTGTCCCCCTTGAGGGATCTGCAGACAGCACCCACGCAACATTCTCACAAAACAGTTCGCTTCGAGTCACCACTCCGAGCAAGCGATAACATCCAAGAGGCTCCCCGTTGTGGGCTCTTGTATGTCATCGTTCGCACGTGATCACGTTTTAGAATTGACAGCCATACTGACGATTGCGTCGGTCGGGGTCGTCTTTGGCGCTGTGCTCGGATTCATCCCCACGGAGCAGCTTCCCCACCACGAGGGGCTGCTCGTCGCTATTCCCCACCTGAACGCACTCATGAGCGCCGTTGCCATTGGCTTCATTCTGGGGGGATGGCGCTTTATCAAGCGTGACATGGTCGAACGGCACCGTCGATCGATGATGTCAGCGTTATTTCTGTTTATCGCCTTTCTGGCGCTGTATCTCTACCGGGTGACGATTGAGGGACCGACCACGTTTGCGGGGCCGGAAATGATCAAATCGTATCTGTATCTGCCGCTGCTCGGGATTCACATTACGCTGGCGATCATCTGTTTGCCGCTGCTCTACTACGTGCTGTTGCTCGGACTCACCAGATCGGTCGTTGAGATCTACGACACCAGACACCGAACGATCGGCCGGATTGCAGCGCCACTGTGGCTCATCTCGTTTGCGCTTGGGATCGTGGTGTATCTGCTGTTGTACGTGATCTTTCCGGGCTAAAAATTCGATTGGGGGCCGAAAGGAACGCTTAACCATTCGCTGACCACACTGTCAGCTATGAACTGGCCCCACGATCCGGACGACCAGGCGGGTAGTGAAGGCATGCGAAAGTACGGACAGGCGATTCTCGCGAAGAAAGTCGACGAGGAGGAGGATTTTCCGCTGGATCTCGACGCGTTCGAGGAAGCACACGGCGACGAGCCCGTCCGCATCGACCACGAGACCATTGTGAGCGTCTCTGATGTGCTGTCGGGCGTTTCCGAGTCGTCGGTCGATGACATCCAGTCGTTTAACCGGGCCATGGGCCGCTCACTCAGAAATCAGGGATACTGGCCGTACGAGATCGGTTCTGCGTAGTGTGTCAGCGTGCGACACACTTATTGTCGTCTTCTCCCCTACTGTATAGTATGGCGATCGAACGCCCACGTGGTCACTCACTCCCCGAGGAGGTCATCACTGAGCTGGTGGCACATCCATATCGTCGCGCACTGCTCCAGATACAGGCTCGCGACGAGCGTCCCCGAACCGTGCGGGAGCTCGCACGTGCGATCGTTGCGACCCTCGAATCCAGCGAACAGGTCGCAAGTGCTCGGTCGCTGCCAACTGCAGATCGAGTGCGACGCGAGCTCTACGACCACCACCTACCGAAACTCACTGCCACGACGGTCGTGGTGTACAACCCCCAGCAGGCAACCGTCGAACCCGGTCGCGCATTTGCGGTCGTCGCCGAGCGACTGTAGGATCGGTGTGGACCATCTTTTTCTTTCCTTGTCCACTACCATGAGATATGGTCGCTCACAACACAGTTCGTGATGTACTCCTGCCCGATTTTGTCGGTGCGAGCGAAACCGATACGGTGTATGACAGCGCTGCGCTGTTGCTTGCGGAGGCGACCGATTATCTCGTCGTTGTCCGCGGGACCGAACCAGTTGGGCTGGTCGGCGTTCGTGACCTCCTCGACGTCCTCGTCAACGGCGTGGATGAAACCCGCCCGCTCGCATCAGTGATGCGGACGGAGTTCGAGACGATCAGTCCCGACACCCCGGTTGACGATGCCCTCACCCGGTTTGTCGGAACCGAGGATCCACTGCTCGTCGTCGAAGACGACGAACTGTTCGGCGTGCTCACCGAGCGTGATCTTGTGAGTGCGCTTTCAAGTGGTGAGGAACGCCACACCCCTGACCAATTCGAGAGCCCCGTGGCCACCGAGAGGGACGCTGAGAGCAATCCCCAGGGAATCTGTGAAGACTGTGGTGCGTTTACACAGTCACTGTCGAATGCGAATGGGCG
Organism: Halobacteriales archaeon YIM A00013; assembly: GCA_025041195.1. Taxonomy (GTDB): domain Archaea; phylum Halobacteriota; class Halobacteria; order Halobacteriales; family Haloarculaceae; genus Halocatena. The sequence goes on along the minus strand of JAKCFM010000001.1, from coordinate 1,638,231 downwards.
ATCGCTCTGTGTAGAGTGTGCACAAAGCTAACTCGCAATACTGGCCGCGAACTCTAATGTTAATTGATCAGTCAGTAGAAGTCACATTTATACTTATGCACACATAGTGGCGAACACGATGGGACGTGATATCACAAACCGTGATGAATCTTCGCGCTACATGGGTCGCCGTGCGGTGCTCGGTGGTATTGGTGCGATGAGTACGGCCGGCCTCATAACGCTGGCAGGCTGTACGACCGAGGATAGCTCGGACTCGGGGACAACTGATGGATCGGATGGTGGTGGCGATGGTCCAGACGCGCTGATCGTCATTGGCTATCCAGCCAGCGGCGTGCAGCTGTTTTCGGATTACTACGCCGAGTACGACACCGATACGTCGATTCTGATCACTGATGGGATGAAATCGGAGACACTGCCTGACGACGTGGGCGAGGATCTTAGCAACATCTCAGGCACTGCGCCGGCAGCGTCCGGTCCGGGTGCTGACTTTTTCGCCCAGCGCTACAACGAAGCATACGGGACCGAACCGGGGGTGTTTACAGCACACACCTACGACGCGACAGCCATCCTGGTGCTCGCGAACGTTGCGGCCGGATCGAACGACGGGCCTGCGATCCGCGATGCGATGCGCTCGGTCGCCAATCCCGACGGAGAGGAGTTCGGTCCGGATTCGTTCGTCGAGGCGGTCGAAACGGTGGCCTCTGGGACCGCGATCAACTACAACGGCGCATCGAGTGCAGTGAACTTCGATGAGAACGGCGATATGGGCGCCGTCAAATACGACATCTTCTCCTACGGCAGTGATGGGCTCTCGACTGACGATACGATCCCGTTCGAGGGTGGGAGCGATGGCGGCGGTGGTAGCGACTCAATTCCGGGGAGCGATAGCGACCGAACGGTGAAGGTCGGTTCATTGATGGCGACGAGTGGTGACCTCGCGGATCTTGGCAAGCCAATGAGTGACGCCGGAACCCTCCCGGTGAAACAGCTTGAGGGGAACGTCGATCTCACGATCGACCAACGAGTGGCTGATTCACAGACCGATCCGCAGGCCGGGATTTCAGCCGCGAACAATCTCGTTAACGCCGGCTATCAGGCGATTGCAGGGCCGCTGTCGTCTGGCGTGAATCTGAAAGTTGCAAACCAGGTGTACATTCCAAATAAGGTGGTTGGCTGTTCACCCTCGTCCACGTCGCCAAAGGTTACTCCCCTCGACGATTCGGACTTCATCTTCCGGACGGCCCCCAGCGACGCCCTCCAGGGGAAAGTGCTCGCGCAGGTCGCCGCGGAGGACAAGGGCGCAACGACGGCCGCGACGATGTACGTCAACAACTCATACGGCCAGTCGCTCTCGGAGTCGTTCGTGAGCGCCTTCGAGGAGGCCGGCGGCACCGTGCAGGCAGAAGTCGCGTTCGAGAAAGAGCAGTCATCGTATTCGGCAAAGCTGCAGTCGGCAATGAGCCAGTAGTCGCTCAGCCGCCGAGGAACTCTTTTCTGACGGTTGTATCGGCGAGTAAGGTCTCGCCGTCGTCCATAAACCGATTTTCCCCCTGGACGAGCACGTAGCCCCGGTCACAGCGTCGCAGTGCCTCGGTTGCGTTCTGTTCGACGAGCATGACTGCGGTGCCGTCCTCGTTGATGGCGTCGATTCGATCGAACAGCTCGTCAACGAGATCCGGTGCGAGCCCGGCAGATGGTTCATCGAGCAACAACAGCTCCGGATCGAGCATCAGTGCCCGTCCCATCGCGAGCATTTGGCGCTGCCCCCCGGAGAGCGTTCCCGCGGCCTGTGACTGGCGCTCGCGGAGGATCGGAAACCGATCGAAGATCGTTTCGATCTGCTGTTCAGGAACGTCCTCCAGGATGAACGCGCCCATTTCTAAGTTTTCTCGGACCGACAGCGACGGAAAGACATTCCCTGTCTGGGGGACGTAGCTGATCCCGTGGTGGATAATCTCCTCTGGTTGCTGCTGGGCAATCGATCTATCATCGAACGTCACTGAACCATCGAAATACGTTGTGAGCCCAAAGACCGATTTCATGACGGTGGATTTTCCGGCACCGTTTGGGCCAACGATCGTGACGTACTCGCCGCGTGCCACGTCCAGATCCACGCCAGAGAGCACCTGCAGTTCGTCGTATCCAGCGTCAAGATCTCTGACGGAGAGAATGCCGGGATCCTCCGGACGGGAGGCCGTGCTCGCAGCGGCGTCGCTCATTGGTCACCTCCGAGATACGCCTCGATTACGCGCTCGTTCGATCTGATGTCGTCTGCTGTGCCGACGGTGAGTATCGATCCCTGGTGCATGACAATGATTGGATCGCAGTGATTCATGATGACGTTCATGTCGTGTTCGACGAGCAAGAACGTGTATCCCTCCTCGCGGAGTTCGTGGAGCGCTTCGAGCAGCTGTGTTTCGAGCGTCGGATTGACGCCTGCAAGTGGTTCATCGAGCAACACCATTGACGGTTCGGCCATCAACGCGCGTGCAAGCTCAAGGAGTTTTCGCTGGCCGCCAGAGAGCGAGCCGGCGTACTCGCGAGCAAGATGGTCGAGTTCAAACCGCTCTAGCAGCTCCCACGCCCGCTCAAGTAGCTCGCGTTCCTGTTCTTTGACGCGCTGGCGGAGGCCGGGCGTAACGGCATGGACGAGCGATTCACCCCGTTGATCGGGCGGTGCGAGCAGCAAGTTCTCCAGGACGGTCATCTCTTCGAGTTCGCGGGCGATCTGAAACGTTCTGAACAGCCCATGCTCGGCAACGACGTGCGGCGGAGCGTCGGTTATTTCGGCGCCCTGAAAATGAACCGATCCGGACGTTGGCGCCAATGTGCCGCTAATGCAGTTGAACGTCGTCGATTTGCCGGCTCCATTCGGGCCGATCAATCCGGTCAACGATCCGGGCTGGATGTCGAACGAAACGTCTTCGACTGCCGTGATTCCCCCGAACTGTTTTTTGAGCGAATCGACGGCGAGCACGGGTTCTGTCGCGGGCGCATCGGGTGCCTCACTCATTGGTATCACCCCGTGTCAACGGGATGCTCGCAGCCGTTTCGATCCGGTGGCCGAACAGGCCGTCCGGACGGCGCTGCATCAGATAGATGAGAATGAGGCCCACCCCGATGAATCTGAGCGAACTGATGTTTGCAAAGCAGTAGGCGAGAAACGCCGTCAGATCCAGCCCAGCGAGTGCACCACCAGCATCGATGATCGTCTGCGGTGTCGCGGTTGAGCCCCCAAGCACCGACTGGATCCCATCGAGGACGGGGGTACTGTTCTGCTCAAGAAACTGTGGCAGGTAAAACAGCACGCTTGCGAAGATCGACCCGCCAATGATGCTGCCGGTATTCGATCCGGCACCGCCGATAATCAACGCCACGAAGACGTAGAACGTGATGTTTGGTCTGAACGAGAGCGGATTGATGTAGCCATCGCTCCCGTACCAGAGGATGCCAGCAAGTCCCATCAGTCCACAGCCCACACCGAAGATGATGATTTTGAACTGGCGGGTGTCTTTTCCGAGGGCGCTGGCGACTACCTGGTCCTCTCGGATCGCTTTGAGCACACGGCCGAACGGCGAGGTGGCAATTCGCCGGATGAAGACGAATAGCAGGCCAACAATGACCACGAGTACGATGGCGTAGCCAATCCCTTCGACAACCGTTGGCCGGTCGATCCCAATTCCCATCGCCACATCAGTAAGCGCACTGCCTGGCCCGGATTGGAAAAACGCTGTCACCGGGGTTTGTGGGTTGTTTTGAACCGTCAACCCGGTTGCGCCGCCAGTGCCGAACGTGGCGCCACCGACGGTTACCTCCTGGAGCAGCGTGGAGTTGAGCACCAGCCGAATGATCTCCGACAGCGCCAGCGTTACAATAGCCAGATAATCGGCTTCCAGTCGCAGTGCCGGCAGCGACGCCAGCACGCCGACGAGCGCGGCCATAACGACGCCAGCGACCACGCCCACCCAGAGATTCATGCCGAGCCCTGGGATCTCTGCAGGGCCTGGATTTGTTGGTCCACTAACGATCGCCATGGTGTACACGCCAACCGCCATGAATCCGGCAACGCCGAGATTGAACAGCCCGGTGTAGCCCCAGTGAAGATTCAACGCCAGGACGACCATCGCGTAGACGGCAGAGAAGTAGGTGATCGCACGGAGCGTGTTCACGATGCCCGACAGCTCGAAATTGAGGAGGACGGTGAGTCCGGTGAACACCGCGTACAGCCCGGCCATCAGTCCAAAAACGTAGAGCGCATCTGGGAGCCCAGTGAGCCGGCTTCGGAAGTCGCTGGTACTCATGCGGTTTTCACCCCACCGAACAGTCCGGTTGGCCGGACGATCAAGACGGCGATCAACACCACGAACACGGCCGCTCGCGTGAGATCTGACGGGATCCACACCTGTGCGAGCTTATCGACCAGCCCGATGAGCACGCCACCAACCATGGCGCCGTACACCGATCCGATCCCGCCGAGAATGACGGCCGAGAAGATCAACAGCAGGTTGATCCAGCCGAAGTTGAACGCGATCGTCCCCGACTCCAACACGAACAGATAGCCAGCGATGCCGGTCAACCCCCCGCCAACGATCCACGTCAGTCGCGTGACCTGCTCGACGGGAATGCCACTCACTCGGGCGAGTGATTCGTTGTCGGCCATCGCGCGCATTGCCGTCCCGAGTTTGGTGAACTCAAGCATGATCGCAACGCCAATCATCGACATGACACCCAACACCAGTAAGGTAAGCTCGTGTGTCGTGAGCGTCACCAGATTGAGGATCGTGACTTTGGTGGCACTTCCAGTCACACCGTAGCGACCCGTCTGCCAGATGAATGCGATCGAATAGCGAACCAACAGCGCAACGCCAATGGAGGCGATCAACAACGAGATCCCTTCGGCATCGCGCATCGGTTTGTACACGAGCCGATCGAGTAGCAGTGCCAGCCCGATCGTGCTAATTGCAGCCATGATGAGACCGGCGGTGAGCGCAATCGGTGTCGAAAGCAACTCGAGACCAGGATTACTCTGCAACAACATCCGATCCACGATCCCCGACCCCCCAGCAATAACGGCTGCCGTAGAGAACCCAACGAACGCCCCACTCGTGAGATACTCCCCATGGGCGAAGTTGGCGAAGTTGAGAATGCTGTAGGTCATCGACAGACCAATCCCCGCCAATCCGACCGCAATCCCGACGATCAACCCGTCCAGTACGTAGGTGAACAGCTCGGAGAGTCCTATTGAGCCGCCAAGAATGTGCGTGTCGAACAGTAAGACGGTCGTCCCCTGTAGTTTCAACAGTAAATCTGCAAGAAATAGTGTTGTTATCAGGCCGACAATCAGCTCTGTCGGTCGTTCACGAACTCGCACCGCGATCGTATCATGCGTAATATTCATTCCCATGTGTACGTCTCACTGGCAGGTGTCGGTGCCACAGTAATAAATGGCTCGTGCCACGGGCAGTACTACGGAGCGTGGTGTGGTTGTACACGCCACTCGCAAGCAGAACACAACACCTTTCGTACACCGCAGTGGAACCAGGGACATGATACGGACGCTCGACGAGCTTGCGGTCAGCGGTGATGCAATCGGGGTGCGCGTTGACATCAACAGTCCGATCGGGCAGGACGGGCAGCTCGCTGACGACGCTCGGCTGTGCGCTCACGTCGAGACGCTTTCGGAGCTCGCCGACCGAGGCGGTCGCGTTGTCGTTCTTGCCCATCAAGGCCGGCCTGGTGGCGACGATTTCACGACGCTCGCGTCGCATGCCAATCGCTTTGACGAGTTACTTTCATTTCCTGTTTCGTACGTTGACGCGACGTTTGGCTCGTCGGCCCGCAGGGCAATCGACTCGCTTGATCCGGGGAGTATACTCCTCCTTGAGAACACCCGGTTTTACAGCGAAGAGAACATGTCGTTTGATCCAGCAACTGCGGCAAACACTCATCTTGTCAGTGAGCTGTATGAAGCGCTGGATATATTCGTCAACGACGCCTTCGCCGCGGCCCACCGCTCGCAGCCCTCGATCGTTGGGTTTACTGAACGGATTCCGAGCTACGCTGGCCGCGTCATGGAGACCGAAATCGAAGCACTGGGGGAGATTAAAGCGCGACCATCGCCACGCGTGTACTCACTCGGCGGCGCGAAAGTTGACGATTCGATCGAGATCGCAGAGACGGTGTTGCAGTCTGGACTGGCCGACACGGTGGTGACGAGTGGTGTCGTCGGGAACACGTTTTGCTACGCGTCGGGTGTCGATCTCGGTCCGGAGACAGAGTCCGTGGTCAAATCACGGGCGCGAGATCGACTTGATCTCGCAGCACAGTTGCTTGAGCGCTATCCCGACCGGATTGTCACGCCGACGGATGTAGCGATCGAACGCTCGGGTGAGCGGATTGAGCTAGCCGTGTCAGACCTGCCGGTCGACGAACCCGCACTCGATATCGGCAGCCAGACGATCGCTTCCTACGCGGACATTTTCGAAACCGCCGGCACGGTTGTTCTCAACGGCCCGGCCGGCGTGTTTGAGGAAGAACTGTTTGCCACCGGGACGAAAGAGCTCTACACTGCGGCGACTGCCGCTGGCTTTTCGATCGTTGGCGGCGGCGATACGGCAGCCGCAATGCGACGACTCGGACTCTCCGGATTCGACCACGTTTCCACGGGCGGCGGCGCAGCGCTCGCGATGCTCACTGGAGAGCCATTGCCAGCCATCCAGGCGCTGGATGACGGGGCGTGATGTCGATCGAGTCGCCAGATCGGGCGGAGATTGACCATCTCGTCGATCTCTGGGTGGAACTCGCTGCTGGCCAACAGCGCCACGACTCTCTGATCGAAGCCGCTCCCAATCGAGAGACAATTCGCGAGTCGATCGCTCAGCATCTCATCAGCGACGGCATTCTCGTCGCCCGCGATGATGCAGGAACCATCGTGGGATTCGTTATGTTCACTGCGCAGGCTGGCCGGTATACGGAGCGCGTCAAAACGGGCGTCATCGAGAATCTCTACGTGGTTCAGGCGGCTCGAAATGAGGGTCTCGGATCGGCACTGCTTGAGGCAGCTCACACTCGGCTGCATGACGCGGGTGTTGAGACGATTATGCTTGATGTGATGGCAGCCAACAGCGCAGCACAGCGCTTTTATGCTCGCCATGGCTATGACGCTCATCGGTTGACCCTCGCAAAACACGAAACCGATACGCACTCATAGGGTGAACCACCAACAGTTGGATAGCGCGCCAAGGGAGCTTGGGCCCGGTTCAAGCACTCGATTTGTAATCGAGAATACATGGGTTCAAATCCCATCCTTGGCTTGATTCGGCATACCGTTTCGCATCCACCCCTTTCTGACTCACGAGAGCCGAACGTCGAGACAGACATTCAGTTCGTGGGGAGCATACGAACGAACAATCTGCTTGTGTTCGACGGTCACGTCGTACTCCGTGGCAGCCTCGCGGATCGCCGCCTCGCCCGGTCCGAACGGATCGTCCTCATGCTGAATATCGTAGTAGTGGATCCAACACGCATCGCCCGCGAGCCGGACGGCCGTCTCTACGAATTCGTTGGCGCTGTGTGGAAGATTCATCACCAGTCGGTCCGCCCACCCAGTGTACTCGACCGTTCGCACGTCGCCTTCGATGGCGGTGACCCGATTCGCGACATCGTTGCGCCCTGCGTTGCGTTCGAGGTAGTCGATGGCGACTGGATTCAGATCCACACCAACGGTTGTCGCCCCCTTGGCTGCCGCTGGAATGACGAACGGGCCGACGCCGGCGAACATATCGAGTAGTCGTTCATCGGCTTCCACCTGCTCGATGACGCGGTGGCGCTCGGTTGCGAGTCGTGGCGAGAAATAAACTGCCGAGAGATCCAGTTCGAATCCCATGCCGTACTCTCGATGGACGGTGGTGGGATCGCCTTCGAGCACGTCCCAGTCGCGCACGCGAAGCTCGCCTTTGACTTTCGATGCGCGATTCAACACGCTCTCGATTGGGAGATCGCTTTCACACAGTGCAGTGGCGATCTCTGCTGCCCGCTCCGGATCGTCTTCATCGAGCAGCGCCACGTCACCAATCCGTTCGTAGCGAGGTGAAAATCCCAGCACATCTTCGGGAGTGGTCTGTCGATCCCGCTGGGGTGGCGATCGGTACTCCACATCGAACAACGATGGTGGTTCGAGCACCGGAATGTAGAGCCAGCCGTCCTCGACCGTGATCTTTCTGCTCGGATCCAGCAGCTCTCTGCCGGCCAGCTCCGTTCGGGTGGCCTCGCCCGCCGACGGGCGGACGCGAACACAGGGAACCCGATCCATATCCGTTCTCGGCGATCAAGCTGACTAAAGCTGACGATCATCGGGTTCGTTCGGGTCGTTTAACCCGATCCGTCACCGAGTGGCGGTATGCTTACTTTCGTGGGGCTGGGGCTGTACGACGAACGGTCGGTGACCGTCGCCGGTCGGGAGGCGATCGCGGCGGCCGATCGCGTCGTCGTAGAGTTCTACACCAGCAAACTCGTGGGAACGACGACCGAGGCGCTCGAATCGTATCACGACACCGAGATCGAACGCCTGGATCGAGGGGCCGTCGAAGGGGATCCCGAGTCGATTCTCCAGGATGCCGCCGCATCGGATGTGGCGTTTATGACAGCCGGCGATACGATGATCTCGACGACACACGTCGATCTACGCCTTCGCGCCACGGCACGGGACATTCAAACCCGCGTGATCCATGGAACGACCGCCCAGGCTGCCGCGAGTTCGCTCACTGGCCTCCAGAACTACCGGTTCGGAAAAGCGACGACGCTGCCCTTTCCATACGCCCACGGCGGCGATGACGTTCCACAGAGCGTTATTGAGACGATCGAAGCCAATCAGGACCGTGGACTGCACACGCTCGTGTTTCTCGATATCAAAGCCGACCGTGAGGAGTATATGCGGGCTTCGACGGCAAGCGAACTCCTTGCGAGCGGATTGGACGATGAGACGGTTGCAGTTGCCGTCTGTCGGGCCGGGAGTCCAGAGCCGACCGTCGCAGCCGACCAACTCCGAGCGCTTGCAGACCGCTCGTTCGGTGCGCCGCTGCATCTTCTCGTCATCCCAGGGACGCTCCACCATATGGAGGCAGACGCGCTCACAACGCTTGCTGGGTGTCCTTCCGAACTCGTCGAACCGTCGCACTAGTCCGCAGGGGACGGCTCGGCGTCTTCGACGCGAGCCGCAAGTTCGTACTCAGTTCGCGTGAGCAAAAACAGGAGATCCTCAACGACGCGCAGCGTCCCTGGCAGCTGTCGCACGACGAGCCAGGTAATGGCGACGAGAATGAACACCGAGAGCGTCTGGGCGATGATTCGGTCGGCCAGATAGTACGACACCCGGTATGGATCGGACGTCCCGAACAGCCCCATTATCAGCTCCGGTGCGACATGAAGCCGTTGCTGACCGAACGTGAGACCGATAAACACGTTGCGAACGAGATTCAACGCGTAGATCACTGGAATCGAAACCATGAGCGCGCGTGCTTTCTGTCGCACTGGCCCCTCAACGGCCAGAATCAGGCCGCCGAAGATTGCCATCGAACCAAGGCCCGTGCACGCCAGTCTGATCGTGTAGGTCATCGTGTGGCCCGAATCATCGACAAACAAAAATGTAGACCGGTACGGTGGCTGGTCGACGACTGCCCCCGAGACGATTCGAAACGCCCCTGGTGCAGACTGGCCCAGCAGACCCATCAGAAACTCCGTCTGGTACGTGACGGTTTCGATCAGCGTCTGCGTCAACACGGGAATGGCCTCAAACGGAAGAAACACGAGTCCCATCGCCCCAATCGCACGCGAAAGGACGTACAACGACGTTCGCCCACGCCACAACAAGTGGCCGGCATACAGCGACAGTGGCACGGCGAGCAAACAGCCAACGCCTTCGATCGCACTCTTTTGTGTGAAGAGATAGTAGTGAATCTGCGTCATCCAGAAGAGCCCGAACAGTCCCCACGATGCAACTGTTACCGGACGGGCGATTCGGTCAGATCGTCCGGACTGAAATCCACCAAGAACGAACCCACTGACGGTGAGCCACGCGAGATACGGAGAAAATTCGTGGGTCCATGCGAGAAACCCAACCAGCACGTCAATCATCACTGTGGATTGTTCGGGCCAAATTGCTTAGTTGTTGGGTCTGAGGCTACAGATTCTGTCGCCAGACAAACAGTGAGAGCCCGATTAGCACACTGATCAGCCCGAGAACACCATCAAATCCGGGCCCAGACGTTTCCGTTCCGTCTGGATTCGGCGTGGCTGATCCACTGGTTGTCGTCTGTTCTCGATCGTGTGTGGATTGATCAGCTGCGGGGCCGGTTGCGTTGCCGTTTGCGTTGACTGTCGTCCCGTTAATCACCGTCACGAACTGGGGCCCGCCCGACCCGTTGTCGTTCGAAATTGTCACCTGAGCAATATCCATCTCAGCACCGCCATCGGCACCGACGTATGGGGCATCGAGCGCGCTATTGTCGTAGTCAAACTTCTCGTTGCCATTAGAATCGTGGTGGGCAACGACGACGATCGTTCGATTCCCGGTTCCGGAGGGATCGTAGCGAATGGGAATCTCTTCTGACTGCCCTGCGTCGAGATGGCTCGACACGCCTCGGTAGTATTCATGTCTGGATGATGAACTGTTTGAGAGATACGAACCGTTGTAGATGGCCAAAAAGCCACCATCTGAGAGATTTGCCCGTGAAACGACAATCTGTCCCTGAGATTTTCCACTGCCCGTTCCGATCTCGATGTCTGCGCTTGATGCGCTGTCTATCTGTCCGTCAAGCGTGGGTGTATTTTCGAGGGATTCGTTCGAGATAGAGACGCTAAACGAAGTTCCCGCAGAAGATTTGTTCAGATCTAACTGCAGCTCGAATGAGCCGTTTGCTCCGACCTGTGTCTGCTCGGTGATCTGAAATGGCGCTCCTTCTTCCGATTTCGTTACGACAGTCAGGTTTGTTCCCGGAGCAACCGTTGACTTCCCACGTATCGTTTGGTTCGGATCAGCACGAAGCTGAAGCGAATCAGCACTCCGTTCGAACGTCGCCTGACGCGGAACGATCGTCTTCGTTTGCTCGATAGGATCTGTGTTCGATGCATCAATCCGAAGGTTCAGTGGCACGCCCTCATCCTCGACTGCCAGTGAGTCGATCGCGCCAACGTTGAGAAGCACAAATGTGGACTCATTCTGTTGTTGTGGAATAACTTCGAGGCCACCGGACTGACTAATTTCGTCTATCGCGACGGTATCCGACTGAGCGGCTACTGAGAGTCCGATCGATAGCTCCGTTCGATCGAGAATCCCAAGCAACGCTGCTTCTGAATCGTCGGCCTCGGCCAGCGAACTGGTTAGCGCAGGTGAGTTGAGTTGAATTGCGAGATAATCATTCATCGCAACCTTCTTTCGCTCTGTGAAGGCCTCACTGACGTTCTCCCCTGACGCAAGCTGTGATTGGCGAATTGCTCCGGGCACCGTCCCGGTTATGACCGACTGCAACGGATACGATTGGTCAGTGAATGTTTGTGCGGTGCCAGAAGTCGTCTCTTTGTGGTCTGCTGTGCGCTCATTTGCCTGGTGGAACTCCCCAATAGCGGGGTGTGCTCCCCCACTCACGTCGTGGGCATCGGGTGAGTCACCGCCAAGCCCGGTGGGAACAACTACAGAGCCAAAGGCGACACTACACCAGAGTGTTGCAACGACGATTGTTGTGAGTACCACCCTGTCGAATATCCGTTTCGTTCCCATCGTTCTCCACTCGTTCGTATTAGTTGCCAAACATCGGACGATTCGATGTGGGCAGTATGTTGATTCGGACAAAGTCCCACCATTACAAATGCTTTCTGGTAAAACCATCTGGTCGACTTTCAACTATCGGTGTCCGCGGGTCGATTCGATGGATTTTACGCCCGGACAGAACGAAGCTATCGCATGGGCGAGCAGGACACACGAATCGAACGGGACAGCCTTGGTGAGATGACGGTTCCAGCGGACGCATACTGGGGCGCACAGACACAGCGCGCAATCGGAAACTTTCCGATCAGCTCGGTAACGTTTGGGCGCCGATTTATTCGGGCACTTGGAATTGTGAAAAAGGCAGCAGCACAGGCCAATCTCGAACTCGGACATCTCGACGAAGAGACGGCTGCTGCGATCGTGACAGCAGCAGATGAGGTTATCGCCGGCAAGCTCGACGATCAGTTCCCAGTCGATGTGTTTCAGACTGGGAGCGGCACGTCATCGAACATGAACGCGAACGAGGTAATAGCCAACCGAGCGACCGAACTCGTTGGCGGGGAGATTGGTTCCCGAGAGATTCACCCGAATGATCACGTGAACTTCGGTCAATCGAGTAACGACGTGATCCCAACTGCAATGCACATCGGGACGCGCGTGGCCATCGAGGAAGAGCTACTCGGGGCGCTTGCGACGCTCGTGGCGTCCCTTGAAGCGAAAGAATCCGAATTTGACGACATCGTCAAAACTGGCCGCACGCACCTTCAGGATGCAACGCCGGTCAGACTCGGTCAGGAGTTCGGTGGCTACCGGACACAGATCGAGAAAGGAGTCGAGCGCGTCGAACTCGCCACCGATAGACTCGAAGAGCTCGCACTCGGTGGCACTGCGGTCGGAACGGGGCTCAACACTGATCCGGACTTCCCGGCGCTGGCCAGTGAGTATATCGCCGAAGAGACTGGTATCCCCTTCCGCGAGGCGGACAATCACTTCGAAGCCCAGGCTGCGCACGACGCCATGAGTGAAATCCACGGTGCGCTTCGCGTGGTGGCGGGCTCGCTCAACAAGATCGCGAACGATCTTCGCCTGCTCGCCTCTGGTCCGCGAAACGGTCTGGGCGAGATCGACCAGCCCGAAAATCAACCAGGGTCCTCGATCATGCCCGGAAAGATCAATCCTGTCGTGGCCGAAGCCGTCAATCAGATCCACAAACAGGTGCTCGGCAACGACGCGGCCGTCTCTGCAAGCGCTGCTGAAGGCCAGATCGATCTCAACCTCTACAAACCGGTTCTTGCACACAACGTGTTGCAGTCTATCGAACTGCTCGCAAATGGAAGCAAGGTGTTCGCCGACCGGTTCATCGATCGACTTGAAGCAAATCAGAAACAGTGTGAACGCCAGGTCGACCGATCGATGGCGCTGGCAACTGCTCTCAATCCGTCCATCGGCTACGACGCGGCGGCCACTGTCGGCAAGAAAGCGCTCAAGGAAGGGAAAACGGTTCGAGAAGTGGCGATCGCAGAGGGCTATCTCTCTGAAGCCCAGGCCGACACAGTTCTCGATCCAGCAGCAATGACTGAGCCAGGAATTCTCGGCGAAGATTCCTGAACGAACTGGCTCACCCCCTCTGAAAAACTGAGAACTCACTGTTTATGGTGATAAATTACTAATAGGTTTTGAGATAATTATTGCGGACAATTGACTGTTGTACAATTAGTAATATTTCTTTCTCTACACATACGCATATACTTGTGGACAGCAAGCGTATTACGAGCTACCGCTGGAATGGTGGAGAGAAATAATTAGATATATTGGAATAACATTTTCATATCACATCATCTATATAGTTATAAATAGCAATACACATTCTATTTCTGATAGATTGAACTGTTCACTGGGTAGTGGGTGGTCTGGTGAGCGACTACGGCGGTGAGTCTGGCCGTAACTGGACGGATTTTTACTGTTCGGGAACACACCCCGATACAATGACCGACCGCGACTACGAGGAAATCGGGCTGGTGGCGGGCTTAGAGATCCATCAACAGCTCGACACGGAAACGAAGCTGTTCTGTGGCTGTCCCACAGAACGGAGATCGCCCGAGGAGTCGACGCGATCGCTGACACGGTATTTACATCCAACGCGGAGTGAGCTGGGGGAGATTGATGCCGCGGCGCTGGAGGAGAGCCGCATCGACCGGGAGTTTACGTATCTGGCGTACGACACGACCTGCCTCGTCGAGGAGGATGATGAACCCCCACATCGCCTCGATGCGGAGGCGTTGGCAGTTACGCTTGAGATTGCACACCTGTTGGATATGACAGTCGTCGATCAGGCACAGATCATGCGCAAGATCGTCGTCGATGGGTCCAACACCTCGGGCTTTCAGCGGTCGTCACTCATAGCGACCGACGGAGCGATCGAGACTGAGAACGGGTCGGTGACGATCACGGATCTACTCCTCGAAGAAGAGAGCTGTGCACGGATCGAAGAAACCGAGGATGGCGTCGTGTTCGGACTCGATCGTCTCGGCGTTCCACTCGTGGAGATTGGGACCGGTCCAGACATCCGAACCCCAGAGCAGGCCCAGGAAGCTGCCGCCACGCTTGGCATGTTGTTGCGATCGACCGGCGCAGTCAAACGGGGGCTCGGCACGATCCGCCAGGACGTGAACGTCTCGATTGCGGATGGTGCACGTGTCGAGATGAAAGGCGTCCAGAGTCTCGATGAGATTGCCTCGATCGTTGATCAGGAGGTTGAGCGCCAGATCGAGCTGGTTTCGATCAGTGAGACGCTCCACCAACGAGACGCATCAGTTGGCGATCCCATCGACGTGACTGACGTGTTCGCTACCACTGACAGCGGTGTCATCGCCGGTGCAGAACGCGTACTGGCGGCCTGTTGTTACGGCTTCGATGGACTCCTTGGCCGTGAAATCCAACCGGATCGACGGCTCGGGACGGAGCTCTCAGATCACGCCAAGCGAAGCGGTGCGGGCGGAATCTTCCACACGGACGAGCTCCCTGCCTACGGGGTAACGAGCGAGGAAGTCGAACAACTCCGTGCCGCGGTGGGTGCGGACTCCGACGACGGCGTTGTGCTCGTGGCTGCCGACGAAACCATTGCGACGAGCGCAATCGAGGCTGTCATCGACCGAGCCAAAGCGGCCATCGACGGCGTTCCCGAAGAAACTCGCGGTGTGACCGCAGACGGAACGACGGAGTATCTTCGACCGCTGCCGGGAGCGGCCAGGATGTATCCTGAGACCGACGTCCTACCCATTGATCTCGACCCATCAGCAATCGAACCACCAGAGCTGTTAACCGAGAAAACGGACCGCTACGTCGCGGAGCTCGGTCTCGATCCCACTCTTGCCGACCAGGTTGCTTACGGACGGCATATGCCGGCGTTCGAACGCGCGGTCGAACGCGGGATCGATCCGACGCTGGGCGCACAAACGTTCGAAGGGACGCTCACGGAGCTGCGCCGGGACGACGTTCCAGTCGATGCGTTGGCTGATGAGCAGATAATCGAGACGCTAGCACTCGTTGGAGACGACCTGGCCAAAGAAGGTGTCAACCCGGTGCTTGAAGCACTCGCCGAGGATCCAACACGGACCTTGGAGGACGCGATCGACGCAGCTGGCGTTGCCGGCGTCGATGAGAGTGAAGTACGCGAGACAATTGAGTCAGTCGTCGAGCGAAATGAATCACAGGTAGAATCGGACGGCATGGGTGCATTCTCAGCATTAATGGGCGAGTGCATGGGTGCACTGCGTGGAAAGGCTGACGGGGAACTCGTCAGTGCGGTTCTCCGAGAAGAGATACAAAAACGGTCCTGAGCAAGTACACCCGATTAGTTGTGTACCTCTCGGACACTGTTCCCATCGCGAACTTTGTCTTCGCAGTTCGGGCACACACGGGGCTGATTGACCTCATCCGGCGTGAATACCCGTGCGTACTGTCTCGACACGAACGATTCACAGTTCTGGCACTGTGGCATGGACCTGAAATATGCAGCATCTGCTATAGCAGTAGTGCTTGCAGGATGCAACCAACTACCATGTGAACAAATCGATCGGTGGGTTCAATCGAGATTCACCGACGAGAGCTGTGAGGGTTCCCCCGAGGTGGCTTCGCTGTCCGTGCGGACGCCCGAATCTTCAGTTTCTGGCGCTCCAGGATGCAACACACGTTCGATCAGGGTGTCGTGTCCACGCCTGAGACGCTCGGAGAGGGCCTGATGAGAGATGTCCATCTCCACGGCGAGTTCGTCAAGGACGATCTCACGAGGGACCTTGAAATATCCGTACTGGAACGCAGTCACAAGCGCCTCATACTGGTCGGCGGTGAGTCCCAGAGGATCTGGTCCGTTGCCATCCCACGTTTCGACCGTTGTTACGTCGAGTGAGAGATTGTGGGTCGTACAGAACTCATCGAGCTGTGATACGGCATCGCGCGATGGAAACAGCAGTCGAAACGTCCAGCGGCGTGGTGTCGCGGCTCCAGACAGCACTACTCCCTCTGTCGCAGTGAGCATACGAACCAGCAGACGGACTCGGTTGGTCCACTCGATGTGACAGAGCGCCTCATTCGCTGTCCGTGTCAGTAGTTCGAAGGCATCGACCGTCGGATCGTCCGACAATGCCGCCTCAATCGTCGACAGATCGGGGCCACGAAAACGCAACAGAGGTGTCGCGGCTTTCTCACCGAGCCCCACGATCCGTTCGCATGTCAGTGTAAGATCCGAAGCGCTGCCCAGAGTCTCAGATAAGGCGAACTCATCGGTGGGGAGATGACACGTTACATGGGTTGCCATGGTAATTTGTAGTCGAACGTTGCACCCATATATTTTGCTACCAAAAATTGGACAATATTGTGGTTAGAGCTGAAACAATCTGCAAGAAATAAATTCTCATCTGTTGGTTGGTGGCGCCACACTAGCGAGCGGATTTGCTGCGCATGTTGAATGACGGCACGCTACTCCCGTCTCTGGCGGGTGTGCGGGGGGCGGCAATATTTACACCATATTGCAGTGAGTGACATGAACATTACAACAGTATGGTTGTAATTGCTTGGCAATGGTCCTGCCATCACCACAGCAGGTGGTCGATCTGCTCAGCAATTGCTGTGCTATTCACGGAAAATTCTGACGAATGTCCACCCAGCGTCCGAGCCGGGGGCTCACGGCAGTCAGTCCACGTTAAAAATTCCTCCCCCCTCAAGGGAGGCCGTGCACGAATCGGTTATTCGCTGTCTTCGAGGTACTGTGCTTCCCACTTGTTACGGGCTTCGATCTCTCGCTGCCCGCGGCGGGTTACCTCGTAGTAGTTCGTCCGCCGGTCGAGTTGCCCTTTTTCGACGAGGCCTTTGTCGACAAGCGTGTCGAGATTGGGATACAACCGACCGTGGTGGATCTCTTTTTCGTAGTAATCTTCCAGTTCATCTTTAATCGCCAATCCGTGTGGCTCATCTCGTCCAGCGATCACGTACAGCAGATCACGCTGAAAGCCAGTTAGATCGTGCATGAATCGAGGTTGTATCCGTTCACAAATAAGTCTATCGTTGGGGAATACGAACGACTGGCCAACTATCCGAGATTGACTGATTTACTACTGTTTCGTCGCCGTTTGTCGGATCCATCCGGACTGTTACCACGAATTATATCAGATAAATTAGCATCCCTCAATCGATGCTCTCTCGAACACAACTGACAGAATTTGTATATAAAATTTGATTTATCAATTTGTGAATTAAAGGTGGGAGGGGACCACCATCAGATTCTGAGCAATCTCCGCGCATTTGCCAATCACAAAATCAACGGAGAGCGATCTGACACGCACCGTGTGCCCGCACAGCAATTGCGTACTGATAGCGAAGCGATTTGGAAACCTGTTTTGGACGAAGAATCGTCTTCTGAATTCACACAACTGACTAATAAAACGGACTACTGATCGGCACTTCCCATCCTTTTTATATAATCCGTCCTCGTAACCAATATGGAGATCTACGTATACTGAAACGAGTAAATATCACCATATCAAAATTATTTTACCAATTCTGGAATAAATAAATGGTGGATGTGAGTGGTATATCGGGGGCGTTTTGGTTGGTCGAGATCGGCGCTGTGGACTGCGTTGGTAGTGGTTTGCCTGCCACTCACCGGTGGGTTTCTAGATATGGTTTGATTCTGTCGACAATTCGCTCGGCACGATCGGCCGTTGAGAGACCATCGTTCGGTTCAGGCCACGCAGTCATGACGCCGCCAGTTGGAAGTGGCGTTTCTTGTGGTGATTTATCGTGCTGCTCGCCGATCGATTCAATCTCATTTGCTGTCGCATCAATAAGATCGGTCGGCTTTGGGTCGTCACAGTGGGTGGTTGCGTCTGCTATCTCTGTGTTGAATTGTTTGTCTTTGTCACACGAATCAGTTTCTTCCGGGTAGAATCGGTACTCAGTCACTATGGCTCCGTTCGAGATGCGCTCGAACAGTGGTGGGAGCCAGTGTTTTGCCAGTCCATCGGTCGATTGGATCGCGAACTGGCCGTTTTCGAAGTAGAATATTCTGGAACGGATCGTCCACGTCCGTGCATTGTCGGTTTCGTTCGTGTCATCTGAAGGGATATCAGCTTCGCGTGCGCTCGCGTGATAAACGAAATGGCAGTAGGCGTATTCGCCGTGGTCGGCGTTGAGTATGAGGTCAGTAATTCGTTCGCTGTCAGGGTCGTATTTGCGGTTAGTGTTGGGCGCGATCGCCTCGAATCGATCGAGTGCCTCGTGAATCGTTGCCAATTCAGGCTGTGCGGTCGGCTCGAGCGTAAGTGTGGCAAATTTGTAACGTTCTGATTTGTACATCTATTTTACCAACGTGATCATCGGGATGGTATTAAATTTTCCTATGATGATTTCGATCTAAATTAATATACATTTACAATTAGATGGAAGCATAGAAATTGGGGCTGCTCAAAAACCAGTCTCCTCCCAATCCAGTATCCATCATCACCACTGGGGTACGTGCTATTAATTACAACTTCTGTATCTGACCAGATATGAAGAGCGTAAACTGGGGTTGGATACACCAAATCGGAAGCTATAATGTTCATCTTAAGATAAGTCTAAACTACAATATGAATCCAACGCCAGTGACGTGTTTGATGCACTCATTTCATTCGACAGCATTTTGCTGTCCATAAATCACAACTGAACTACATCCATTGAGACAAATGCTAGTATATAATATAATAAATTAATTATATGGTTAGTAAATTATCCAACATTGGCGATATTTATCGCGACATCAAATCTATCGTTGAGCTACGGAAGACCATCGGACACTGGCAATCATTTCTGTGCTGGTGGTGGTTTTGTCTCCGGTCGCTGGAATGCTGGTTTGGCATGACTCCTCTCCCGGATTTACACGAACGACAGATGCGGGTGTCGAAATTGCAAATGACATAACTAATACAATTTATGATAGTGTCTGGATTGAAGGAAAAATTGCAAATAATACTGTCCGGGCACCAATACAAAGACCTGTTGCCTACGAGCTTCAAAAACGTGGCATCGCATTACAAGCAGTGAGTTATGGAAAAATTGCGCAGAGTTATTCCACACACTCTCCCAATGGCGATCTAATTTTTGATACATTGTTGATGGGCAAACGGTTGCCTTCTGATGGAACAGTTGAACTTTCTGGTGGGTGGGCTACCCCATGTCGGGGAACAATAGACACTGGCCAATTCACGCTCGTCAAGACAGTCGACACAAAGAATGGTCCACTCTTCATGTATCGGGTTTCGGGTGGCTGTTAATTCGGTACCGGAGCCTCGCTGTTCTGGATCGTATTGTATCGGGAGCTGCGATACAATATGGACGGCTAACTCGCCATTCACTCGCTCCACAAAAGTTCCGTTCGTCGATGGACTCGCCGGGATTTGAACCCGGGGCCTCTCCCATGCCAAGGGAGTGATCTACCCCTGATCTACGAGCCCGCATCCCTTTCTATCCCACCGGGTAACTTAATCCCATCGAACCGTATCCATGGGGAGTAGAAACCGTTTTCAGCATACCCCCTCTCTCTTCGCTGGGAACGGCACGGCCACACATCCGACAACGCGATGGGCTTCCATCGCTCGAGAGTGTGGTAGTGCAACAGCTTCTCGCTACTCGCGAGAGCTGTGCAACGTCGCTATTCGTGCGGTTCCAATCAGAAATATGGCACGAATGCACACACGACGTCGCGGGTCGTCCGGATCGGACCGCCCAGCGACCGACGAACCACCGGAGTGGAGTGATGTAGATCCTGAGGCAATCGAAGAGCGAGTCGTCGAACTCGCAGAACAGGGCCACGACCCGAGCGTTATCGGGATCAAACTGCGCGATGAGGGCGTCCAGGGGGTTCCAATCCCGGATGTCAAACTCGCAACCGAGAAGAAGGTCACCACGATCCTGGAAGAAAACGACGCTCGCGAGGAGCTCCCCGAAGATCTTCGGAACCTGCTCGCACGCGCGGTGCGCCTTCACGAACACATGGACGCCAACCCTGGCGACCACCAGAACAAACGCGCACTCCAGAACACGGAGTCGAAAGTTCGCCGACTTGTAGCGTACTATCGCGGCGACGAACTCGACGCGGAGTTCACCTACACCTACGAGTCCGCACGCGAACTCCTCGAATCCTACTGAGATCTCATCAATGTCCAGCGCCGACACTGCTGATCGATCGCCTGCTACGCACGCCGAACGGCTTTCAAATGCGCCGTTCGTTCGGTTCATTGGAACCCCCGATGGCGATGCACTGGCAGCGATCGGTGTCCTCGCACGGACGCTCGATCAGCCGTTTCAGGCGCGGCTCGACCGGCTCGCGACAGTCTCTGACGACTTCGATGACGTGACCGTGACGGTCGGCACGAGCGGTGGAGATATTGCGCTCACCAATCGACCGATCGCCAGCACGGCGCTTTCGATTGCGAACGAACTCTCGAATGCGTCGCTGGCGCCGGCTATCACTACGTTGGGACTGGCTGGCGTGAGTGCCAGCGAACGCGCCGTCGAACCAACAGTCGAACGCCTCGAAACGGCGCTCGAACGGCGACCCGGCGTTGGCGTCCCAACTAACGGACCGATCGATGGGCTCGCGCACTCGACGCTCATCCACGCACCGTTTTCGGGTGACACCGAAGCGGTCACCGAACTTCTCGGATCGATTGACGACGGCCTCGACGACGCCACGCGAACGACGATTGCGTCGCTGGTGTCGATGTCCGTGGTCAAGAACCCCGAGACGCGTGCAAGTCACAGAATCGAGCGGCTACTCCACCCACTCGTTGCCCCCGCTGGACCGTTTGCGACGATTGCCGGCTACGGCGATGTACTGGACGGTCTGGCGCGTGTTGCACCGGGTGATGGACTCGCGCTTGCACTGGGTCGCAGCGACCCACCAGAAGCGCTAGAGTGCTGGCGAGCTTATGCTACCACCGTTCATGGAGCAATCGATGACTGTGCTCTCGAACGACACCCTGGCTGTGTGGTTGCACGACTTCCTGACGGTTCGAACGCGGTGCTCGAACCCGTCGCTCGACTCATTCGGGAGTTTCAATCGCCAGAGCCGGTCGTCCTGGCAGTGAGCGGTGACAGCATTGTCGTCACAGGAACGGAGGACACCGCCCCTGCACTCGAACGCGCACTCGAATCAACCACGCCTGCAACGCCGCTGACGACAACGAACGGATACACCCGTGTTGGCGTCACCGACACCGATCCAGTGGTGACGGCGTTTACGGAGGCGATCTGAGATGCGTCGTGCGACAATCAGGACAACGGTCGACGCTGACGATGGTGCGACCATCGCCGCAGCACTCGTCCCGGACAATACCGACGAGATGACAACCGTCGAGGACGAAGGGACGATAACGACCGTCATCGAGCGGCCAACCACCGGAGGCGTCCGGACGACCGTGGACGACTACATCACGAATCTCACAGTCGCAGTACAGTTGTTGAACAACGAACCTACCAATCATGAGTGAACGATCAGTTTCACGACGAAAACGAGAGAAACGCTGGTACACAGTGTTCGCCCCGGAGCAGTTCGATCGGGCCGAACTCGGTGAAACAGTTGCACGAGAGCCCGAGCAGTTGGACGGGCGAACCATCGAATCGACGCTTGGCGAGTTGCAAAACGACGCCAGCGAGAACAACACCAAGCTCACGTTCAAGATTACCGATGTGGGGAGCGACAGCGCATACACTGAGTTCATCAAACACGAACTCACGCGCGATTATCTTCGCAGCCTCGTTCGCCGTGGCTCCTCGAAGGTCGATGCCTTCGTGACCGTGATGACGGCGGACAACTACCGGGTGCAGGTCCAGCCGGTCGCCTACACCACGAAAAAGGCAGACCAGAGCCAGGAGAAAGCAATCCGGAATCAGATGACCCAGATTGTCGAGGACGCTGCTGCTGAGCGAACGTTTGCGGAGTTCGTCGACGGCATCGTCAATGGGCGGCTCTCTGGTGGCATCTACAACGAAGCAAAGACGATCTACCCGCTTCGACGCGTCGAAGTCCAGAAAACGACGCTCGAAGCTCATCCCGACGAAATCGCAGAAGAAGAAGAGACGTCAGTCAGTCTCGAAGAAGACGACGTCGAACTCGACAACTAACGACGGAATTCACTTTTTTGCCGACTACTCGACGTGTATTCGACCAGTCATCACGTTCTCGTGTGGAATGCAAAAGTATGGGAATGTCCCTGGAATCTTGAACGTGTGTTCATACGTTTCGCCGGAGAGAATTTTGCCGCCAGCGCTCCCGGTGTGTTCACGCCAGGAGTCTCGGGCATCGCGTTCGGTGTCAAATCCTCCGGAGGCAAAATAGGCTGCCCCGTCGGGGACGGTTGCCTCGTAGGCTGTCACCGAATGGGCTCGGGAGCTGGGGTTACCCCAGATGACGGTATCTCCCGTCTCGATTGTTACCTCCTCGGGATCAAACGCATCCGAGTCCATCCCGATGTCGAAATCGGTTGCGCCGAGCGATGACCGACTCAGACAGCCGGCCAGGCCCACCGCGACGACGGTCGTTGCCCCCGAGAGGAACGCACGGCGATCCATGGAAATCATACACTAGACGAAGATATAGGCCCGGCGGTTTCCGGTTGGGATGGTCCTGGTGGGTGTAGCACGAAAGGAAACGCTCTTGGCTTGGACTGTCGCATTCTGAGGTATGAGCAACGGGGACGACGACACACCCGACACAGATGACACCCCAGCCGACACCGATCCATCGGCGGTGTCCGATCGTCTCGATAGCATCGAAACGGCACTTTCGGACGATGAGGTGACCGAATCCGACCTTGACGATCTCGAAGGTGAGCTCGAATCAGCCACAGAAGCGATTGAGACGCTCCCAGAATCGGACGACGAAGACGATGAGCCGTCCGAGCGCGAGCAACTCAGTACTCGCGCGGACGAACTGTCGGCTGCAATCGACGACGAGCGCGGCCCGTACGCCGAGGACGTATCCGAACGCGTAGATGAGTTGGCCAGCCGACTCACGGATACTCGCTGGACCGACGTCGGTGAACAAGACGCGATCGATGCCGTCAGTACGTACGCTGGAGCCGTCGCCGG
Source organism: Halobacteriales archaeon YIM A00013 (assembly GCA_025041195.1). Lineage (GTDB taxonomy): Archaea > Halobacteriota > Halobacteria > Halobacteriales > Haloarculaceae > Halocatena. Next base: position 1,614,845 of record JAKCFM010000001.1, on the reverse strand, counting down.
ACCGCTTGCGACCACCATCGACGAACCCGGTGACTCGATCGACGAGGCCGTGTCAACACTCGAATCGGTGCGCGATGCAATCGACAGCAGCGAACTGCATCCAGACAGCGACACCGAAACGATCACTGCGCTCGGTGATGCAACCGATGATCTGACGGCCGACCTCGACGATGCCCAGGAGTGGAGCGATCTCACGGTTCACGAACAGCTAGACTACCAGGGTTTCTACGACGTTCTGACGCCGAAAAACCGGAAAGACTTCCCACCGGAGCTTTCGGTCGTCAGGATTGCAGAATCGAACAATAATCCAGAGCCGATTCTGCTTGCGCTTGAGAAGCTTACCTCCGATTTTATGCAGGAAAACTGCCTCGATGCTTTCATTCGGATGGGTCCGCCGGAAGCGTTCGAAGAGATGAACGAACGCGCCCAAAAGCGCAAGCAAAAACCGATCGAAGCGCTCGGCAAAATCGGCGACGCACGCGCGCTTGAGACGCTGATTCCGTTCATCGACGGCGACGGTGATCCCGTACTCCAGGCAATCACGCTCAAAGCCCTCGGCGAAATCGGCGACGCAGAGGCCACACAGGCCGTCGCAAACCGGCTCGTCGCAGACGAACCGTCGGTGCGTTCGAGCGCTGCCAAAGCACTCGGTCGAATCGGTGATACGCGGGCAATACAACCGCTCAGCGAATGTCTTGGGTCGGATGATGAGAACTCCGTTCGGGCAAGTGCGGCGTGGGCACTCAACCAGATCGGAACCAAAGACGCACTCGATGCGATTCAGTCGTACGACGACGATCAGTCGTATCTTGTACAGGTTGAGGCCGAACGGGCGACACAGGCGTTTGCGAACACCGAACCGGTCTAACCCCGAAGGTTCAAATACAGTGGCGGGATCATGATCTCCTATCGTGTTCCCATCTGTGCTCCGGATTTCCTCGAAATGGCTGGTGTACGGAGTCTGTCTGTTCTGTCTCAGTACCTCTGCGTTCATGGGAATGGGTGCGAGTTCTAACACGACGTCGTCATCCGCTGATCCGGAAATCGTCGCGATCTATCCCGATCCAGTCGCCGAAAACGATCAGGGTGAGTTCGTCGAACTGATCGTTCACTCTTCGACGTCATCACTCGTCCTCCGTGACGATGAAGGGGCGGTTGCGGTTTCGAACACGACCGTTCAGGGCCGTGTGCAGATAGCGCTGGATTCGTCGAAACCACCACCGACGGATGGCGCACAGACTGTTGGCACCAACGGAACACTCTCGCTTGCCAATACTGGTGAACGACTTGAGTTAGTGGCCGACGGTCGTGTGGTCGATGTCGTCTCGTACGAGAACGCCAGATCCGGAGAGCGTTATATATCCACGGACGATGGCTGGGAGTGGCGGCCGCGCGGAGCGACTGATCTTCCCGTTGTCGAAAGCTCACATGCCCAAGCAACGCTGTATGCGTTTCCTGGCGGAACCAAACCGGTCGTCAGTTCGCTCAAATCAGCGACCGATCGCATTTTACTTGCAGGATACACGTTCAGTGATCCACAGATTACGACGCATCTCATCGAGGCCCATCGTCGTGGAGTGACCGTCGAACTGCTGCTTGATGGCGGTCCCGTCGGGGGGATGTCGCAGCGCCAGGCACGACAGCTCGATCGGCTCGTGGCTGCCGGTGTCCCCGTCCATATACTGGGCGGTGAGCAGGCCAGATACCGGTTTCATCACGCAAAATACGCGGTTGTGGATGAATCGGCAATCATACTGACGGAAAACTGGAAGCCCTCCGGTGTTGGCAGCCGTTCGAGTCGTGGCTGGGGAACGACAATCACCAATCGCCAGATCGCAACTGGACTGACCGAACTGTTTCGAGCAGATAGGGGCTGGAACGCCAGCCAGCCCTGGTCTCACTACCGTCGATCGGCGTCGTTTGAGCCGTCGGATCCGATCGGGGATCGCTACGACCGGACGGTTGATCCGAAAACGGTCCAGCCCAATCGAACGCGATTGCTGGTCGGTCCCGAAAACGCCGCTCAATCCCTTCGTGGAGCGCTCACGAATGCGACGTCTTCGATCCGGGTGATCCAGGTATCAATCGGCGGTCCGGACGGTCCGTTTACAACTGCAGCGATCGCGGCCGCTCGTCGAGGTGTCTCCGTTCGAATCCTCCTCTCAAGTGAATGGTACGTCAGAGATGAGAACCGAGCAATGGCAGCGCAGCTCAATCGACGTGCGAACCGCTCAGATCTCGATCTTCGCGTCAAACTCGCTGATCCGCGGGGTCGCTTCGAGAAGATTCACGCCAAGGGAGTCATCATCGATGCAGACACCGTCTTCCTCGGGAGCCTGAACTGGAATCAGAACGCTGCAGAGAACAACCGAGAACTGCTGGTGATGATGGAGGGGCCCTCCGTCGGTCGGTATTACACAACAATCTTCGATACAGACTGGGACGGGAAGAAGAAAGATCCACTGCCAGTGGGTGCACTCATCGTGCTCGCCGTCCTCACGGTGATAGCGCTGTGGATCGCCCGCAGAATATCGTTCGAAGACCGTTCAGAGTAGCGTTGAACGGAGCTGCTCGTCGATCGCTGCGTCGGCCATCTTCTCGACGAGTGCATCGAGGACTCGCTCCCGACGACCGGAGACGAATTTGATCGACCCAACGACGAGATGCCCACCGCCACTGACACCAGCTTCAGTGTACTCATCGGCAAGTGCAGTTACCATCTCTGGAATATCGAGTCGCACACCATCACTCCTGAGGACGGCAAAGTCAGGCCCATAGCCGATCGTGATCACCGGATCGCCGTCGTGGTCTGTCACCTTGGTGTCGTGCACGGCCCCGGTCGTTTTCCCGGGAGCCGGGTAGGTGAATCGATGTGCGTGGCGCTCGACATCGACGCGGTAGAGATGCGCACTGTTGTCCAGCTGTTCATACTCCGTGTGTGGCAACGTAACATCGAGCTGGCGCTCTCGATCCCGTTCGGCGCGCTCGGCCAAGAACTCCACCAGATCGGCGTGGCGATCTTCATCAGCACAGCCGACATCGAGCACGTCATTGACGAAGCCACTGCCATCGTCGTATCGCAGCCAGAATGCGGCGTAATCAAGCGCTTCACCGATGTTTTCGATGTCTTGTTCGTCGTATCCTGCGCTCTCTGCGAGCGAGAGATACGCGTCCATCGCATCAGCGCGCGAGCGGTCACACCGACCAGCAACGGCCGGAACGTGGCGAACGTCGTCAGTCAACGACGGATCGATCATGCGAGCGAGCTCAACCGACATCATGCCGGTCGTCACGCGGTAATCCTCACCGTGCAGATACGGATTGACGTGATCCGTGACGAGCGATTCGACCGCTTCGGGGTCTGGGTGGTGGTGGTCGACCACGACGATTGGAATGTCGTACTCGTTCAGCGTTCGGTAAGCGGGTGTATCCTCCTCGGTCGATCCGTTGTCGAGCATCAAAAACAACGGTAGCTTCTGTCCGTGGCGGTCCCGATCCGAGAGTGCGTGATTCAGATCACGGGTGACATCCTCCATCTCGTAAAACGGCGCCTTGCTCGGGAGCCGTCGGAGGAGATACTGCGTCGCATCAGGAGTCTCATAGCGCTGTTCGATGAAGCGCTCAAGCGCCAACTGCAGCGGGACGCTGGCACACATCCCATCGCCGTCTGCGTGGTGGCGGATTCGAATTGGGCGCCCGTCGAGAACTGCACGACGAAGCGTCTTGGCGACATCCTCGAGGTCAGTGAGAATCGTCTCAAGCTCTGGCCAATCGACGAGCGGATCGATATCGTTCGGTGCTGCGACTGCATCGAGCGACTCATCGAGCTGTGATTGCACCTCCGCTGGGTTCGGAACGGTCTGACAATCCGTGAGCTCAAGCTGTTTTGCACCGTCGTGCTGTTCGACCGTCCCGGTCGCGCGCACGATGTCGCCGAGTTCGATGTCGGGGTAGGCCCTGACACCCGCTTCCTCGAATCCAGCACACGGAACGATTCCAACGTCATCGCGCAACTGGAAGATCGTCGGGCCAGTCGTCTGGCGAATCTGAATGATCTCGCCGATCATGTGGACGGTTTCCCCGACGGCTCCATCGAGCTCGCCGGCCGAAACGAGTCGGCCTGGCTCGACAGCATCAGTTCGATACTCCGCTGGCTGAACCTCACTGAAGCTCAGATCGCCGTTATCGAGAACTTCATCCAACTGAACGATGAGCGAGTCGCCATACTCATATTCGCCATCAAGCTTCGATTCGTGTACGAGCCCCGACAGGGAATCCGACAGATCGACGAAGACGCCGTAATCAACCACGCCGTTGACAGTGGCGTGATATCGCTCGCCGACTTCGACATCGTCGATCGTACAGCCCGGTGCGAGGTCGTAGACAATAGTGATAGAGACGCGTGAAGGTGGCATTTCTCCGAAGTCGGCCCTCGTTGGTGTTAACGCTTCCCTTTCGAATGATCTATGTCTGCATATTGTCCATTTCAGTGAAGATATATGTGTGGTAGCGGGCGAAACGCCGTGCAGCCAGTGGAGAATGGCTTGCGATTGGCTGGGTGTTTCGGAACGCTTAGATGGAAACCGGGAGTCTAGAGGGATATGGGTTTGTTTCGCTCGGAGACGGTTCTCGGCATCGCCGAGGAGACCCTCAGGTTTGCGCGTGAGGCCGCCGAGGACACCCACCCAAACGAGTTCATGGGATTGCTCCGTGCTGAGGAGGCCCAGTCGCTTGGCGTGGACCTGGATGGAACGATTATCACGGAGATTCTGTTCGTTCCCGGGACGAGTTCCTCTCCGGTGCGGGCGACGATGAACGAACAACAGGTGGCCAATGATCGGGACGCTGTCGGCTCAATTCATTCACATCCAAACGGAGCCCTTCGACCCAGTGATACTGATCTGTCAACGTTTGGCAAGGGGTCGGTACACATCATTCTGGGCGCTCCGTACGGTCCAACCGACTGGAAGGCGTACGACCGCTCCGGTGAGCGGTGTTCGCTCCGCGTGTTTGACGTGTCGCTGCCTGATCCAGCTGAACAGTTTTTCGACGTAACACAGGAAGATATCGATCGGGAGCTCAAGTGATGAAGGTCGTAGCTCAGGGGACGTTCGACATTTTACACCCGGGACACGTCCACTATCTCCGGGAAGGAAAATCACTCGGCGACGAACTGCACGTAATCATCGCGCGCGCTTCGAATGTCACACACAAGGCGCCACCAGTGTTGCCAGATAAACAGCGACAAGCAATGGTGGAGTCGCTAGAGATGGTTGATAGGGCACATCTCGGTCACACGGAGGATATTTTCGTACCGATTCAGGAGATCGATCCGGACGTGATTTTGCTCGGTCACGACCAGCATCACGATGATAGCGAGATCGAGACTGCACTCGCTGCGAGAGACATAGATTGTGCGGTTCGCCGTGCGTCCGGCAAGATACCGCAGTTCGACGGCGAGCTTTACTCAACCGGCGATATTATCGATCGGATCTGTGCTGAGCGTTGCTAACATCACATCTCAACTCGAGTGTGCCAATTGATACCCGTCTCTGAGCCGTGGATGGTGCGTCTGAATCGTTGCGATACACACACCACACGTTTCGCTCACTGCTCGTTGGCTTACCGATCGACCACCCGTGAGATCGTCGGCAAGATACAGCGCCGCCGCAGCGATTGCCACTGGACTCGCGCCGGAGCCGAGATACTCGTCCGGTGCCGTCTCAAGAATTCGACGCGCCAGCCGGAGCGCATCCGCATCGAGTTCGAGTTGTGATCCAAATCGGTCGAGATACGCAACGGGCCGTCCTGGTTCGATCGGTAGATCAAACTCGGCGTTAATTGCCCGTTTCGCCCTGGCAATTCTGGTTCTGCTAACACGCGCTACCGTCTCGATCTCATCGAGTGTTCGAAACAGACCGGCCATCGCGGCACCGATGTGAAGCGCCGCGGCAGCGACTGATTCGATCGACCGCCCGGTGACGATTCCGTGACTGTGTGCCCGTCTGAACGTCACACTGGCGGTCTCTCGCACATCTGTTGGTAATCCGAGTGCGGCTGCCATCCGGTCAATCTCAGCCAACCCCTGCTTTCGATACTGTTTCTGTGAATCACTTGTCTGCGATCGAATATTCCACGTTCGCAAGCGGTGCATCTGCCGGCGCTTGCGTGCTGAGAGCGTATTGCCGTGGGCGTCTTTGTCTCGCCAGTCGATCACCGTCGACAGCCCTCGATCATGGAGCGTCTCCGTTATCGGTGGCCCAACGCGAGCCTTTGATTCGTATTCGGCTGCGTCGTGTGCAGTCCACTCGGGACCGTGATCGAGCAGTTGCTCCTGGATGATCGTCCCACAGGCAGTACAGGCGAACTCACCGCGCTTGGGATCTTCTGTCACCCGTCCCCCACAGTCAGGACACCCAGACATCCGTACCTGTGATGCAGTCATACTGGTTAATGGTCGCTGCCATACTACTAATATATTTCCCATTATCGGTTAAAAACTTGTAGTGAAAATGAATACACTCGCAATATATACTGTTATCAGTTAATGTGTAATCAAACCCAACACTGATAACCGAGTGTTACTGTCCCATTACCATGACATCGTCCGTTGGTCGTCCCAAACACGTCGATCGAGCCGGTGAGATCATTCGATCGTTGAGCCCCCGAGCCCTTGGAACGGTCTGGTTGCTGGGTCGGGGGGAAGCACAGACACAGGTTGCAATCGCAGATCAGCTCGCCTGTACCCCACCGGCGGTGTCAAAGCATCTGCGGGCGCTTTCAGAGTTAGCGGTTCCGCTCGTCGAAAAATTGGGGTCACGATACACCGTGACGTCGGCGGGGTATGCGGTGTTGGATGTCGTCAACGAACTCCTCATTGATCGCAGAGATGGTCTGTCTACGATCGACTGGTCTGGGGCCGATGATCGAACGATGCTCCAGACAGCGCTTGCCCCGCTGACGACGACCCGGAGCAGCCAACTGTTCACCGTTCTATCGGCGTTCACTTCGGTCGGATCGTTCGACGCCTCGCTTTCAGCTCCGTTTACTGGCACAGTATCGCGGGCAGCACTGATCGAAACGGCCACGTCGATGCATTCGGGGACGGGCGCATCACGGCGGACGCTACGAAGACGGCTAGCCGCGCTCGCCTCCAACGACTGCATTGAGCTGGCAGCCGACACAATCACAGTTACTGAGAAGGGCACAGCACAGCTCTGGCTATTCTCGGAGCTGGTCCAGATCGTCGAGGTGCACGAGTCGGAGACACCAGAAACGATCCCAGAATCCGACAACGGTCAGTTGAAAGATCGAACCGTCGTGGGCTTTTCTCCAACGACGTCCGACACGGTCGTGGAACCGACGTTGTGTGTCGATGACGAACCGGTGGTGGCGATTCCAGAATCCATCACGGTGGATGAACTGCTCGATATGGCATCGGAACTCGGTCGCCAGTATGATGGGTCGCAATCGCTCACTCGAAAGTGGACGACCGTCCGAACGAGCTAATGGCGATTTCTATCAGCCAGGTGGTACCAATCCCTGTCGGTGCCCTCATTTCTCCGATACTGTCCCCTGTTTCTGAAAAATTCGATCTCCTGATCGCTCACGGTGAGCTGTCGCCGTCGAATCTGTAGCGCACGCGCCCTGCGATACAACACGTCCGTGTTTGAGCGAAACTGCGGATCCATCAGTATCGAGGCGGCGATCAAAATGGCGCCGTGAGAGAATCGCTCGGTATTGAGCAGCGTTCTGATGTCGTCGGCGTAGTTTGCAACGTCTGCTGCCCGGTGTAATCGTCCTTCGATCGAGGCTGCAGACAGCGTCGTTTCGATCTCGGATTCGAGCTTTTCGGCGTCGTATGCGAGTGTGGTAGGCGCGTTCTCACGACGCTTTTCCTGGAGGAACGATAGCGCCGCGCTCGCCTGGTCTGCCAGCGCTCGCGGGTTTTCGGTGAGTCCATCGCGGACGCTGGCGATCGAGACCAGCCGCGGGAACATTGGAACGGCGAGCTGTGGTCCAAGGACGAACCAGTCGGCATCGTCCACCCCGGTCGTTTCCTGTGCGACGGTGTGAATCGCATCGAGGAGCCGCTGTCGCCGCGCCGGATGGGACGGATCGGGGTGGCCAATCTGTGCGATTGCGTGGTCATTCGGTCCAAGCGCGAGGACTGATGGATCGTATTCGAGTGATGATTCGCGAATGATCGTGCTGATCCCCTGTTCATCTCCGTGTCCGAGCACGCCATCGATTTTGACGTCGTGGCGCGACTCGAGTGTTGCTCGCACTTCGAGGCCGGCAATATACTGCGCGAACACGTTCTCTGCAAACTCCCCTGGATTGCCCGCTCCTCGCTCGAACTTTCGTTGCTGGCGCTCGACGCGACGACGGCGCTTGAGGTTGATTTCCCAGTTACCGAGCGCGCTTCGGAACGACTGCTGATACTCTCCGCGGCCGAACTCCAGGTAGCCTGCGTTCGACTCCTTCGCTGCCGACTGGACTACATCGTCGGGGACTGATCGAACGGCTTCCCAGAACTGATGAATGTGTGCGTCCTGTCGCTCGATCGGATACATGGCGGCGTAATCCACGAGCTGGATCGTCCCCCGTCGCACGAGCGCATCCGCGATCGTCCCGCGCAGCTGCACTTCCTTGTTCTCTGGCTCCGTCAGCATCCGTCCGTGCAGGCGCTCGTAATCGTAAGCGTCAACGATGATCGTCGGTTGCTCGCGACGATCAGAAAGTAACACCGGGAGGTTCGCAAAGATCGTCGTGTACGCAACGCCAGGCAAACAGAGATACGTTCGTCGTGTCATGCGTTTGGGCCTCGATCTGATTGATTGCTGATTCCCCAACTGAACGCCCTGTGCCGTTGAATCGACACTGTGGCCAACTGGACTCATCACCGCCGCGAGTGCGCCAAGCACCGCACGACGTGTTGCTGCCATCGCGCTAAAGCTACTGATCAATCGTAGATAGTATTGTCGAATGATATAATACTAGTAACTATACTGGTATAATTATTGGTCGCAATGGAGAAGAATCTAATCTTTCTGGCCTTCGTCATCCCCTTCACTACTCTCAACTTCATCTTCTTCACCCACACCATATTCGTCGTCCTCCGCTTCCTGGCCCGTTTTACGCAACCTACAATATACCGATTTAAGGGGTTCCCATATTATAACAGAGATTCCAGTTACTATATGTGAAATTGTAGCGATTATTACCGCCTTTATTAACGATTTGATCCATTCGACTAAATATTCAAGACTTTCCCAGATTTTATAATAGCTAGCAATAACAAATATAATAGCTAAAATGATAATGATTTTTGAAACAATTATAATAATATCTACTAATTGGGATGGGAGATAGCTACCAAGAATTAAAAGTATACTTATAGGTGTGAAGAGAAGTGAGACAGCAAGTGACGTTCGCAGCTCTCGTTCGAGGCTGTTGATTCTGTCGAACCTCCTATACGCAATTTCTGAGATCGACGGATCGTAGCTATATTTATCAATAAAATTATTAGTTTTCACGTATTGCTTTTCTGCCATTTTGAACCCAAAAGCCCCAGATGAATCATCCGGAAGAGCACGCTCGATAGTAGAAGGTGTCACGCTGTTATGGTACACATTCGGTAGCCTGTACGCTATTTTGCGTGATTTGTAATACGCTCTCAATGAAAGTATAAGGCATGTTGTGATGACACTCCATCCGAATATGTGCACCACAGTCAATTTTCCTTTAAAATCGTCGCTGACAACCGTAATTATTGTCTGAATTGTAATATCTGGAACGGAAATATCGCGAATATTAACAAGAAGTGCAGTAGCAGCAATATATACTGGGAAGATAAGCATCTGAATACTGAAGATTGAGAGGGCATCACTAGCAAGTTGATCAAATCGATCTACTTTGAACGTTAGTTGCTGTTTCGCTTGATCATCATTGAGATGCTCAGGCCAATCACTCGGCATTTTGACATTAAATGATTGGCTTGCGTATCAATCTATGGATTTGTTCACAGACAGTCGTTTGCGGCCAACCGCTCTACTCCCTCACGGAGGCGGTCTTCGCTCGCCGCATACGAGAGTCGCGCGTAGCCGGGCGTTCCGAACGCGCTGCCGGGAACCGTCGCGACGTGCGCCTGTTTTATTGCCGTTTCACACCAGGCCTGGTCGTCATCATCGACTGGAAGCATGCAATAGAACGCACCATCGCCGATTGGCACGTCCTTGCCGTGATCCTCGAACAGCTCGACGAGCAGATCACGACGCTGCTCGAACGCATCACGCATCTGGGAAACATCGTCGTCACACTCGGTGAGTGCGGCGACGCCGGCGTGCTGGACGAAGTTCGTCGCACAGGTGACCGAATGAGACTGGAGCTTGCCGGCCTGCTCGATGAGTCCATCTGGCGCAGCGAAATAGCCCAACCGCCAGCCAGTCATCGAATACGCCTTCGAAAAGCCGTTGACCGTGATCGTCCGATCGGCCATTCCATCAAACGTGCCCAGACTCGTCTGCTCGACGCCGTAGGTGATCTGGTCGTACATCTCATCGGAGATGACGGTGATGTCGTGTTCGACCGCAAGATCGCGTACGCCAGCCATCGCCTCGTCGGAAAACACCGCACCAGACGGGTTCGATGGTGAGTTAACGACCAACAGCTCCGTCTCATCGGAAACGGTTTCAGCAAGATCATCGAGCGCGGGTTCGAGCTGGAAATCATACGGCGTGAGATCCACACGACTGAGACTCCCACCAGCGATCTTCACCATCGCCTCATACGATACCCACGCCGGATCCAACAACACCACTTCGTCGCCGTCACCGATCAGTGATTGAATGATCTCATACAGCGCTTGCTTCCCACCGGGCGTCACGATGATCTCATCGGCATCGTACGTGAGATCTCGCTCGGCAAGCGACTCGGCGATCGCTTCACGAAGCTCTGGGATGCCGTTCGATGGCGCATAGCCCGTGTGTCCGGCATCGATCGCCGCCTTTCCGGCCTCGACGATCGGCTCGGGCGTCGGAAAATCTGGCTCGCCAACGCTGAGGTTGACGACATCGATGCCATCGGCCTGCAGCTCAGCAGAGAGGTTGCTAATAGCGATCGTCGCGCTGGGTTCGACCCGCTCAATCCGGTCCGTGAATTCCATACTCATACCTGTCTCACAACGTTTGCGCGAGGTCGATAGCACTTTCGACCGCGGATGCACCGTGGTTCACGCGGGCCGCTGCCTCGTCACTGCTCATTGCTGGGCCAATAATCCCCAGCGTCACTGGCGTATCACGGTTGAGCGACACGTCTGTGAGCCCCTGTGCAGCCGCATCTGCAATCACCTCGTCGTGTCCGGTGTCACCGGTGACGATCGCACCGAGCACCGCAACGGCGTCAATCTCGTCCCGGCGAGCGAGCCGATCGGCGGCCAATGGCGTGTCATAGGCCCCCGGTACGGGGACGGTCTCGACGATCTCTGCGTCGTGTTCTGTGACGGCATCGCGTGCTCGCGACTCCATCTCGTGTGTGACGCGACCTTCCTTGTTGAACTGTGAAACCACCAGTCCGAGCCGAATCATACCCGACGGAGGGGTGGCCACCAAAAATGTCTACCGTTCCGTCACCAATCCGAGGTGAGTCAGCAATCTGGAATCACAAGAATTCTAACCCGACAGGCCTACAACCCGCCAATGGAACGCTCGACGTTCACCGACGAGAGCCCCACCTCCCAGCGATTGGCGTTCGGTCTCGTCGGTGTCATTACCCTGCTGGCGCTAGTCGTTCGGCTGTTCTATCTCGGTGATCGCGTCGCTCACTGGGATGAGGCGCGTGTCGGTTTCTGGATTCTGGATTTCATCCAGACGGGTAACTATAGCTACAGTCCCGTCATTCACGGTCCGTTCTATCATATCGTCAATCCGGTTGTGTTCGATCTCCTTGGCCAGACCGACCGATCGATGCGACTCGTCCCTGCGATCGTCTCGGGACTGCTCCCAGCAGCTGCACTGTTGTTCAGAAAGCGATTGAATTCGGTTGCGACGGTCGTTCTCGCGGCGTTTCTTGCGTTTGACCCGCTCCTCGTTTACTACGGGCGATTCATGCGCGGCGATCCACTCGTCGCGACGTTCATGTTCGTCGCGTTCGGCTGTTTCGTCTGGGCGTACGACACTGATGATTCGTTCTGGATGCTCGTCGGGACCGCGTTCGTGGCGCTTGGCTGTACGACCAAAGAAAACGCACTCATCTACCTCCTCTGCTGGGTGGGTGCCCTCGCGCTGGTTTTCGACCAACGACTGCTCGAAACCAGAGCGCGTGGCGACCGACGGCTCGACTATTGTCGATCGGTGTTCGAACGGACGTTCAACTGGCTTGGTCGACACGGCTACGTTGCCCTGCTCTCGATTGTGGAGTTTTTCGCCATTATCATCTTCTTCTACGGCGAGCGCAAAAACGGAAGCTTCTACGTGTCCGGAGAAAACGGCGGTTACGTTGGGCTCGACTCCCTCCTTGATCCAGGGCTCCTGGTTAGCTTCCTCTCAGATTCGACGGCCGGCATTTTCATGCAGTTTTACAACCACTGGGGCAACGGGAGTCGGTCTGACCACGCCTATCTGTCGTATCTCGTCGATCTGTTAGAGACAATTTCGACGAGTTCAATGATTGTTCTCGCACTCTCTGTCGTCGGATTCGTCGTGTATCGATACACCGACGAACGCGATCGACCACTGCTGACGATCACGTTCGCCTGGGGTGTTGTTTCATTGCTGGGCTATCCGATTTTCACGGATATCAAAGCGCCGTGGGCTGGCGTTCACGTGGTGCTTCCATTGATGGTTCCTGCCGCAGCGGGCGCATCGGTCGTCTACCAGGCGGTCTCGCAGGCGATTTCGACGCCAAAACTCCTCCGTGTTGGCACCGCGAGTGCCGTCGTCGTCTTGTTGTTGGTGCCAATGGCTGTTGTGGGTGTTGATACGGTGTACGAACGCCCTACGGAGGACGGAAATCCCCTCGTTCAGTACGCCCAGCCAGCCGACGATCTCCATCCGACGCTCTACGACATCGAACAAATTGGCCGGGAGAATCCTGGCACTGACGTGCTGGTGTATGGAACGGACCTCTCCCATGGGAACGACAGTTATCAGCAACCCTCCTGTTTGGGCAAGAAAGGCTGGTTCGATTCGTTACCGTTGCCCTGGTACTTTGAGCGGAGCGATCTCACCGTGACGTGTGCTCGCTCACCGACTGCCCTCTCGAATGTCACGGGCTCGCCTCCGGTCGTGATCGCACGCGCAGACACCGTCCACTATCAGGAGAACAACACCACCGTGACCGAAACGATTCCACCCGAGGAACTCACAGAACGGTATCCCTCGTATGAGGTGCGGATCAAACAGCTCAGAACGACCGACACAAAGGTTGCGTTCCTCTTCGATCCAGCGGCGCTGAACGAGTCAAACTCATAATGTGAACGCCCACCACGGCGTGTTAGATCCGACAACGGTTATGGTGCGCCACCCAAACCGCGCGTATGAGCGTACAGTTATCGTCGCCCGGCCCGACGCTCGGCGTCGTTGGTGGGGGACAGCTCGGTCGCATGCTTGGCGAGGCCGCTGGACCGCTCGGCGTCGACGTCATTGTGCTCGATCCAACGCCCGACTGTCCGGCTTCGCCGGTCGTCACCGACCAGATCGTGGGTGAGTTCGACGATCCGGACGGCCTCAAAGAGCTGGCTTCGCGGGCTGATCTGCTCACGTTTGAGATCGAACTCGCCGATCCGGAGCTGCTCTCGTCGGTCAGCGAAACCCACGATGTTCCCGTCGAGCCGTCTCCGGAGACGCTGGCGATGATCCAGGACAAACTCGTGCAGAAACGGACGCTTGCGGAGGCAAACATCCCGGTTCCGGCGTTCCGTGAAGTGAATGACACTGACGAACTCATCGACGCCGGCACCGAACTCGGCTGGCCGATGATGGTAAAAGCCCGAAGCGGCGGCTACGACGGCCGTGGCAACGTCCCTGTCGAAGGCCCCGAGGAGGCTGCTGATCGACTCGCCGAGATCGGCACCGACGCAATGGTTGAGGAGTTTCTGGAGTTCGATCGCGAGCTGTCCGTCATCGGCGTCAAGGGTGCCGATCGGATTGATGTCTTTCCACTGACCGAAACGATCCACAAAGCAGAGATTCTTCGCGAAACCGTCTCCCCACCGCGTATCGACGAGGACGACTCACTCCACGACCGTGCCAACGAAGTGGCGATGTCCGTTCTCGGTGAGCTCGATGGCCGTGGCGTTTACGGCATCGAACTGTTCGCAGTTGATGGAGAGATTCTCGTCAACGAAATCGCCCCCCGTCCACACAACTCCGGCCACTGGACGATCGAGGGTGCCGTCACTTCACAGTTCGAACAGCACATTCGTGCGGTACTCGGCTGGCCGCTCGGGTCGACCGAGCGCCGGTCACCAACGGTGACGGCCAACCTGCTCGGAGACGTTGACAGCCCAACAGAGGCTGCGCTGGCTGGCGTCGAAGCGATTCTCGATGCACCCCGGACGAGTCTCCACTGGTATGGCAAACGGACCGCACGACCCCTCCGAAAAATGGGCCACATAACGACGATCGGCTCGGACCCGGACGCGCTGTTGGACGAAACTCGTACCGTTCGTGACTCCGTAACGTTCCGTACTGACCAACCATGACCGTACCGGAAATCCAGACGATAATCGACGAGCTCGAAGCTGCTGGAGCGACCGACCGACCGACGGAAGCCACACCGGAGATCGGCATCGTGATGGGATCGGACTCCGATCTCGACACCATGTTCGGTGCGTTCGACGCACTCACCGAGCTCGGATTCGTCGAGTGTACCGACCCAGCCGACCCCCCCGAGGAACGGTTCAGCTACGAAACGTACGTCGTCTCCGCACATCGCACGCCCGAACTGATGTATTCGTACGGGAACACGGCGAGCGACCGCGGCCTTGACGTGATCATCGCCGGTGCTGGTGGCAAATCGGCGGATCTTCCAAACATGATGGCCTCGATCGCCTACCCGATTCCCGTGATCGGCGTTCCAGTCCAGGAGAAATCGGTCGATTCCGTCATCGGCATGCCGACGGGGGCGCCGATCACCGCGGTGGATGCCGGCAAATCGTTCAATGCGGCGCTTTCTGCGGTTCAGATCCTGGCGCGTGAACACGACGAACTTGCGCAGGCGCTCATCGACTATCACACCGACCTCCAGCGCGACGTTGGCGAAGTCTCTGCAACGCTCCACGAACAGGGACCTGCTGCGTTCGCAGAGCGCCAATCATAATCCTCGCACATCCCACAGGAATTTGATGGGCATCGATCGTGTGGAATTCCCTCCTATGGCGGGTGGAACCGGCGAATCACGGGAAATGAATCCTTATATGGGTGGCATTCTAAGCTGCGATACGATACAAGTACGATGAGTAATCCATGGATAGCGATCGGCGCGCTTGGGGTGGTCGCGGTAGCGATACCGCTCAGTATGATGGCCATCTCGAGCCTGCTCCGCCCACGCGTGCCGGAACAAGGAAAAACCACGACCTACGAGAGCGGTGAGGTGCCGACGGGCACGCCACGCATCCGGTTTAATATCCAGTACTACATGGTTGCGTTACTGTTCGTCATTTTCGACCTCGAGACGGTTCTGATCTTTCCGTGGACGGTGATCTACCGTGATGCCGTCTCGACGGCCGGACTCGCAACGGTTCTCGTGCCGATGCTGGTGTTCATCGGCGTTCTCGTCGTTGGGCTCGCGTGGGCGTGGCGCAATGGCGCGGTCCGCTGGGTACGGACACCACGGCGTGAACTGACCACCAAGAGGGAGTCATGAGCCATGAGTAGCCACAATCAGGACACGACAGTCGCACAGACAACACAGGAGGCCCGCATGGGTGAGGGAGTTGACGACCGATTCAACTCGAAGCTTCGGGAAGCGTTTGGCTCCTCGCCGTTCATTCTCACGAAGTTTGATAACTTCATGAACTGGGTGCGTGGCTCTTCGATGTTCATGCTACAGTTTGGCATTGCGTGCTGTAGTATCGAGATGATGCACACCTACGCGGTCAAACACGATCTTGACCGATTCGGTGCCGGCGTGCCACGTGCGTCTCCCCGACAGGCGGACGTGATCATCGTCCCGGGAACGATCGTCTCGAAGTTCGCTCCACGGATGAAACGAGTGTACGACCAGATGCCTGAGCCAAAGTTCGTCGTGAGCATGGGCTCGTGCACCTGTTCGGGTGGCCCGTTCCAGGAGGGATACAACGTTCTGAAAGGTGCCGAAGAGGTAATTCCGTGTGATATTCACATTCCGGGCTGTCCCCCACGTCCGGAAGCGCTCGTCTACGGCATCGCAAAGCTCCAGGAGCGCATCGCCAACGGTGAGTCGTCGCCGGTTACCGTCAAACCGTACGAACTCGAACAGTTTGGTGATCTCGAACAGGACGAACTCGTACAGCATCTTGCTGACCAGATCGACGAGGAGGACCTCGTCATGCGATACAACTGGGCTGAGTCACAATGAGCCTTGAAGCACCAGAGCCAGCGACACAGGCCGACGTTGGTGTGACCGACGACGGTCTCGATTACGATACGCTTGAAGCGCTCCTGGGAGATGTGGTCATCGACCGAGAAACCCATCTCAACGCCGAGGCGTTCGTCGTTCAGCCAGACCGTGTCGTCGACGCCCTCAGTGTGCTCAAGAACAAAGCGGGCTTCGATCATCTCTCGTGTGTTACCGCACAAGAGTACGAGGACCGCTATGAGAGCATCTACCACCTGAAAAAATTCGACGACCCGACCCAGGAGGTCAGCGTCGTCGTTCCGACTAGCGTTCACGATCCAACATCACAGAGCGCAGAATCGGTGTTCCGAACGGCCGACTGGCACGAGCGAGAAGCCTACGATCTCGTCGGGATCGAGTACGATGACCACCCAGATCTGCGCCGCATCTTGCTGCCAGAAACGTGGCAAGGGCATCCGCTTCGGCTGGACGCCGATCAAGAACAGCCACAGGTCGTCCCGCTGCGCGAACACGCCAATCCACTGCAGGAGGACCACCCGGGCGGTTCGGACACGATGTTTCTCAACATCGGTCCCCACCACCCGGCGACTCACGGCGTGCTCCATCTAAAAACGACGCTCAACGGCGAGCAGGTGGCGGACGTCGAATCCGATATTGGCTATCTCCACCGGTGTGAAGAGCAGATGTGCCAGCAGGGCACCTATCGCCACCAGATCATGCCGTATCCCGACCGCTGGGACTACATCTCGGCAGGGATGCTCAACGAGTGGGCGTACGCGCGCACGGCAGAGGATCTCGCGGACATCGAGGTCCCTGAGTACGCACAGGTGATCCGAACGATGAGCGCCGAGCTCTGCCGGATCGCCTCGCACTTGCTCGCGCTCGGAACGTTCGCACTCGACATCTACGGCGACTTCACCGCGATCTTCATGTACTCCATTCGCGACCGCGAGGTCGTTCAGGACATTCTCGAAGATCTTACCGGCCAGCGGCTTATGTTCAACTACTTCCGACTCGGTGGCGTGGCGTGGGACCTCCCCGAGCCACGTGAGCAGTTCTTCGAGAAGACGCGCGATTTCCTCGATGAGCTGCCATCCCGGCTCGAAGAGTATCACAACCTGGTCACCGGTAACGAAGTGTTGCAGATGCGCTCTGTCGACACCGGTGTCATCGAGCCTGAAGTGGCCAAAAATTACGGCTGTACGGGCCCGGTTGCCCGTGGATCTGGGATCGATTACGATCTCCGCCGCGACGATCCGTATGGCTACTACGAGGAGCTCGACTGGGATGTCGTCACTGAAGACGGCTGTGATAACTTCTCGCGCCTGCTCGTCCGACTCCGTGAAGTCGAAGAGAGCGGCAAGATCATCGATCAGTGTCTCAACCTCCTTGAGGAGTGGCCCGAAGACGAACGGACGATTCAGTCGAACGTTCCACGGACGATTAAGCCCGATCCAGACACTGAGATCTACCGCGCCGTCGAGGGTGCAAAGGGAGAACTCGGCATCTACATCCGAAGCGACGGCACCGACAAGCCCGGCCGGTTCAAGATCCGGAGTCCGTGCTTTTCGAATCTCCAGTCGCTTCCGGAGATGGCAGAAGGCGAGTTCATCCCGGATCTCATCGCCGCGCTTGGGAGCCTTGACATCGTGCTCGGAGAGGTGGACCGATGACGATTTCGGAGACGCTTGCGGGCGCACTCGGGCTCGGTGCGGTGAATCCGCTCGAAGATTTTGTCCTATCGCTCGTTGGCGCTGCGCTCGTTGGCACGTTCATTCTGCTCAACACGGCCGTTGCAGGGCCGTGGGCAAAGCGGAAAATCACGGCGGCGTTCACCGACCGGATCGCTGTCAATCGGATCGGCCCGTTCGGGCTGTTGATCATCGTTGCTGATGCGGTGCGGATGCTCTCAAAAGAGCTGGTGATCCCCGATGGTGTCGACCGACCAGCGTTCGATCTTGCGCCGCTCGTGCTCGTCGCGTCGGCGTTGCTCGGATTTGCAGTCATTCCAATGGGGAACGGGATTCAACTCGCTGATCCCACCGTTGGCCTCGCATTCTTGTTTGCCGTCGCCTCAATCGCGAGCGTCGCGCTCGTGATGGCCGGCTATGCCTCGAACAACAAGTATTCGATGCTGGGCGGACTGCGCGCGGTTGCACAGAACGTTGCCTATGAGATCCCGCTGGTCGTTACTGCGATGTCCGTCGTGTTGTTCACGGGCACGCTCCAGACTAGCGAGATCGTCGCCGCGCAGGCGGAACCGTTGTTGCAGCTCGGTGCGCTGTCAATTCCGTCGTGGTACGCGTTTGTGAACCCGTTCGCGTTCGTTCTGTTTCTGGCTGCGAACATGGCAGAAGTCGGACGTAACCCGTTCGACACTCCGGAAGCACCAACTGAGATCGTTGCCGGATTCCAGACCGAATATTCGAGCGTCTACTTCGTGCTGGCGTATCTCGGGGAGTTCATTCACATCTTCCTGGGTGGTGCGATTCTGGCAACGGTGTTCCTCGGCGGTCCGGCAGGGCCGGTGCTGCCAGGCTTCGTCTGGTTTACCATCAAAATCTGGGCGTTCTTCTTGTTCACCCAGTGGTGCCGGTCTGCGATTCCGCGCGTTCGCGTCGACCAGGTCATCGAAATTGGCTGGAAGGGCATGCTCGTACTGAGCTTCGCCAATCTGCTGTTGACCGCCGTCATCGTCGGGGTGATCGTCTAACGGCGGTTCTGGTGGTCAAACGAACCACCGTTTTCACCAACATCAAACAATGATTGGAATACTCAAAGGGATGGCGACGACGATGAAACACGCACTGGACGGCTCGACGTTTACCGTCGAGTATCCGGACGTCCCACCGGAGGTTAGCCCCCGGTTCCGTGGCGTCCACAAGTTTAGCCAGGAGCGCTGTATCTGGTGTCGCCAGTGTGAAAACGTCTGTCCCAACGACACGATCCAGATCGTCACTGACGATCAACGCAACGGCGAACAGTACAATCTCCACATCGGCCAGTGTATCTACTGCCGGCTGTGCGAGGAGGTGTGTCCGGTCGATGCGATCTTGCTGACACAGAACTTCGAGTTCACGGCCGACACCAAAGACGAGTTCGCCTACAACAAAGAACAGCTCAAGAGCGTTCCGTGGTATAAGGATATCGACCCCCTTGCATCGCGTGAACCCGATCGTGGTGCGTGGATCGGCGAAGGTGAGGGCGAAGTCGATTATCAGTAGCGACGGAACGCGGGGTTTCTTCGCTTCGAATTTTTCTGCTACTGACTCGCACTGATTCCTTCGTCAGTAGAACGATTTCGCGGAACGAATGTTATATTTGATATTCGATCTATTTTTTAATATATGATGTATAACTAAATTATATATGGAATGGCTGATTTCTATAGAATGAGTTCGCTTCCTATGAGTGAAGACAGTCCCAACCACGAGATGGGAGACGCAGACTTTGACGATGAACACGAGCGCGATCCGCTGACAACAAACTCTGGTGAGGCCGTCCCGGACAATCAGAACTCACGCAGCGCTGGCGTTGCGGGCCCGCTGTTGATGGAGGACTACCAGTATTTCGAGAAGATGGCCCAGTTCAACCGTGAGCGAATTCCTGAGCGGGTGGTCCACGCAAAAGGTGGCGGTGCGTATGGAACATTCACGGTCACCGATGATCGGATCAGCGAGTATACGATGGCGGACATCTTTTCGGCGGTCGGAAAAGAGACGGAGCTGTTCGTTCGATTTTCGACGGTTGCGGGGCCGCGTGGTTCACCGGACACGGTACGCGATCCACGCGGCTTTGCGGTGAAATTCTACACTGAACACGGAAACTGGGATATGGTCGGCAACAACACGCCGGTCTTTTTCGTCCGTGATCCGTCGAAGTTTTCTGATTTCATTCACACACAGAAAAAGCTCCCATCGAAAGACATCAACGAACCAACACCACAGTGGGATTTCTGGTCGCTCTCACCTGAGTCGCTCCATCAGGTCACCTGGTTGTTCGGAGATCGGGGGATTCCCGCCTCCTGGCGGACAATGAACGGCTATTCGAGCCATACGTACAGTCTCTACAACGAATCGGGCGAGCGCTACTGGGTGAAGTTTCACTTCAAAACCGATCAGGGGATCGAGAATCTTCCACAGGAAAACGCCACCAGGCTCGCGGGTGAGAATCCTGATTACCACAAACAGGATCTCTGGGACGCAATCGAAGCCGGTGAGTACCCGAGCTGGACGGTGAAAGTCCAGATCATGCCAGAAACAGACGCCGAATCGTATCACATCAACCCGTTCGATCTCACCCGCGTGTGGCCCCACGACGATTATCCACTCATGGAGGTTGGGACGATGGAGCTCAACGAAAATCCCGACAACTACTTCGCCGAAGTCGAGCAATCGGCGTTTTCACCCGCGCACGTCGTTCCCGGAATAGCGCACAGTCCGGACAAAATGCTCCAGGGTAGAATCCCTTCGTACGACGATACGCACCGACACCGGCTCGGCGTCAATTTCGAGGATATCCCGGTCAACCGACCGAAAGAAGCCTCGAAGAACAACTATCACCAGGACGGACAGATGCGAATCGACGACAACAACGGTGGTGGACCAAACTACGAACCCAACAGCTTCGGTGGCCCTATCGAACAACCGTCCGTCGAACAGCCTCCCCTCGCCGTTTCTGGCAATGCAGACAGATACGAGATGAACGAACGTATTGACAATTTCAAACAGCCGGGTGATCTCCTGCGCGAGGTGATGTCACAGGACGAACGCAATCGATTCGTTGAGAACGTATCTGCGAATATGGCTGGCGTCGCCGAAGACGAGATCAAACACCGTCAGATCACGCTGTTCTTCAAGGCAGATCCGAAGATTGGTCGGCGGATTGCAACGGAGCTGGGATACGATCCAGAGGTGATCATCGACGATGAACTGCTTGCCGTTGCTGACGAAATCCCCCATGCGGATGTCGTTGCTGATCTCCTTGACGAGGACAGTCGGTGACCCAGTCGGGGATTAGCGCTCGCCACCAAGGGAGATGAGCGAGACTTCGTCGACGTTTTCTCCGGCGTCCGTTCGCTTTGTTCGGGTTGCTTTCACGAGCACGGAGTCATCCAGCGGAATGAGATCGCCTTTCAGATAGCCCCGATCAGTCACGGTGTACTCCGTTTCGAGCGATCCAGTTGTGGCGTCGTACACTTTCACGCCGTTTGTCGAGCGGCCGTAGAGATAGCCATCCACGTAGGACAGCGGTCGGGTACTGTCTGGATTGTCCCAGTTGCTGGTTCCAGTTTTCACAGCAAGCGCATGCAGTGTCTCACCGATCGTGGCGTAGGCTACAGAATCATGGACCGCAGGGATAGACGTCGTATCTACGTGGGCCATGCTTGCGGACTCACCACGCTTTTTCCACAGCACCGCACCGGAGGCGGGATCAAGCGCGTAGAGCCGTTTTTCTGTAACGGCAAACACAACTTCCGAAGACGCAACCATTCGGGGATACGTTCCTTCGACCGGCGTATTCCACATCAGTTCGCCGCTGTCAGCAGCATACGCTTTGATTCGCGGCTGTGCATCGGTCCCGTGCAGTAGATCAACCGGCATATACACTCGCCCATCGGCCACCGCATGTGGCGTGTGAATACCACGGAAATCTTCCGAAACGACTGATTGTTCCCAGATGACCGACCCATCAGAGGCGTCGAGAACGGCGAACTGGCTCTGTTCATTTCCGCGGTGAACGAACAACCGCCCACCGCTCACCACGGTTTGTTCTGCCCGACCCTCAATTTCCCATTCCACCGTGCCGCTGGTGGCGGCGATCGATCTGAACGTTGCTCCACAGACGTAGACTGACCCGTCATTGACGGCAAGGCTCGAATAGACGTAGCCATCGACGGACAGCTCCCATTCGGCGGTGCCATCAGTCTGTGATCTGGCGCGGAGAATATCTTCTCCGTCGGACTGTGTCGTGATCTCGTAGAAATACTCCCCATCAGCAACGATTTCAGTGGCGATCCCCTCCGTCCGCTTCTCTTTCGTGAACGTTTGTCGCCACTGTTCAGTGAACTTCGCCGTGGGAACTGACCGGCCAGTCACGGCGAACGTGTTTCCACCCGTTCCGCCGAACTGGGGCCAGCCAGCGACCGTTGGATCGACCGGTTCTACCGGCGTGTCAGTCGATGCAGGCGTATCCGTTGGGCGCTCGGTTTCGGGTTCGGTTGTTGTCGCCGTTCGAGTATCGGTTGCCGTCATCGATGGTGTTTGTTCCTCCGTGGGCGATTGTGCAACCGGCTGGTCAGTGCCAGTCTGACAGCCAGCTAGCAGTGTGGTGGCCCCTGCAAGCGTCGCTCGCACACCGGCGTCGAGAGACGTGGTCCATACGCGTTGTTCCGCTATTGTGGGCAAGTGTTTTCTGGCCCAACCGGATTGGTGTCCGCTCGCTGTCATGAGATCGATAAATCACGGTACCGAAAGGGGTTTATGCTGGTCACGATTACACTCAGAATGGACTAGGTCGGGCAGTTAGGCCCTGCTCGGAACCCACGAGATAGTCTTCAGTGGGGGCCGAATCCGGGTGCGTCCGGTCCAACCGGAGCGGGCCCTGCAAGCTAACGTCGAAGCCTCGTCCGTCGGGGGCAACGGTCCACCACTGCCTGCCTGCAGGGGCAGCGTAGTGTGGTTAATCGTGGACACCCCGTCAGGCGCGGAAGCGAGCAGCGGATCCGCGAACAGCTGTCGCTCGACGGGTCGCGGGGTGGAGGAAGTACGCAGCATTCCCCGTTTCGGAACGTCGGGCAACCCCGTTGTCCGTATTCATACGATTTTCACAACCGAGAGTCACAACGATCGTTTTCGTTTCGATCACCTCGTCCAGTCGATCCAGTTATGCTCCCAGCCCGATTGCCGGCTGCGTTCTCGGGCTGCGAACTCCTGGTCCTCTCGGTGCATTCGGTTTCGCTCGATCGTTCCGTGCTGTTCGCCTTCGAGTAACAGCGGATTGAACGACACCCGACCGAATTCACCCACGCGCTCGCCATCACGATCGTATCGTGCGAGGATCTGCGATTGAGTTCCCGTTGGAAGGACGAGCGTCCCCTCCTCGCGCAGTTGTGCGAGCAACGTGGCAGGTGGCCGAACGGCGGCCGCTTCGACCAGGATACGATCATACGGGGCATAGGGTGCATAGCCGTCTGTCCCGTCGGCTCGATCGACGAGGACGTCACCGTAGCCAGCGCGATCGAGATTTTGGCGGGCGATTATCACGAGCTGTCGATCGATATCGATCGCCTGGACGTTTTCTGCACCCACGATCTCGGCGACGATGGCCGCAGTGTAACCAACGCCGCTGCCGACGATCAGGACGGAGTCACCTGCCGTGGGTGAGAGCGCCTCAAGAAGCTGAGCGACGCGCGACGGTGAAAGAATTCGACTGCCTGCTTGCTCAAACGACTGATCGGTGTACGCCTGCTCGGCCCGGTCGCTCGGCACGAACAGTTCTCGGGGGACGGTCCTCATCGCCACGCTGATGGCCGCAGATTCCAGATACCCTTTCGATTCGTGCTCAAGGCTTGCCACCATCTCATCTCGCATCGCCGCCCGATCCATATGTACTATCAGTGATGAACGGTCTTCAGGGGCACGGTCGGACGGGAACCGTCCGTACGGTCACGACGCTTGCTTTTCGATCTCGCCTTTCGTTTCCTCGGCGTCGAAATCGTGATCTGGACGAAGATTGACGAAATCCAGAAACTCGCGCGCCGCGAGCAGATCATCCAGGGAATACTGTTTACGGGCAGTGCTCACGGCGGTGTTCGCGCCGATCTGTGGTTCGAGTGCGGCGAGTGCACACGCCAGGTCGTACGCACGCGCGGATTCGGTGGCTTCGGCACGGACCTTCGTCGCATCGATGAGAAAGAGCCTGCCATCAGCGATCAACACGTTCGACGCCCGGAGGTCACCGTGTGCCAGTCCTACGTCGTGAACCGAATGGAGTGATTTGAACAGTGATGGTGCAAACCGTTCGACGCCGTCGGCCGAGAGATCCGAAAGCGTTTGGAAATCGTTGAGAAACTCCACTACCAGCACGCCAAGGCCGTCGTATTCGAACACTTCAATCGGCTCCGGAACGTTGATCCCGGCCCTGCGCATCTGCTGGGTGGCCTCAAACTCCTGGGTTGCCATCTCCATCGGCGTCCTGACGTGCTCGAAAAATCCCATCCGGCCGCTTGAGAGGGCCCCCAGATTCCGACCGGTCGTGATGAGCGTGTGGACGAGTGCGTGCTGATCGGAGATCACCTTCACAAACCACTGATCGTTGACAGCACACGGCGTCGATAACCAGTTGTCGGTCTCTAAAAACTCCACCCGAACCTCCGGCTCATCGTATCGTTCGGCCACGGCAACCATTACCCCCTCCAGACGGTCCCATTCGATCGACCCCCTGATGAGCCGTCGTATCGCCATGCATCTGAACGATTGCGACCAGCGCGTATGAACGTTACCTAATTTTGGCTACGTGATAGATCTCACGTGCTAAAAGTTGCATAGAGTCAGTTCTCCGCTGGTTCCTAGATCTTTTCGAGTAGCTCCTGTTTTTTGGTCTCGAACTCGCTTTCGGAGAGGATGCCCGCGTCGTAGAGTTCTGAAAGATTTTTGAGCTGTTCGGTCGGATCGAGGGAGCCATCCTGTGCCTCGTCGTCGTTTTCGGTGGTTCTCTCTTTTGCGCGAGCGGTCTGTGTCTGTCGCTGTGAAC
This sequence comes from Halobacteriales archaeon YIM A00013, assembly GCA_025041195.1. Classification (GTDB taxonomy): domain Archaea; phylum Halobacteriota; class Halobacteria; order Halobacteriales; family Haloarculaceae; genus Halocatena. The sequence goes on along the minus strand of JAKCFM010000001.1, from coordinate 1,589,531 downwards.
GAATAAATGAGAGTGCGGCTTTCACCTCCGCCTCGTTAGGTTCGTGCAGTCTGAATGTGTAGGTGGCTGCGGCCGTGTTACAGAACAGCTCCATCCAATCGGTGGTGATGTCGAGATCACAGGATAAAAGCGCTGAGTACGGGATTTCGCGGAGATCATCTCCATGTTTTTGTTTGATCTGGGCAACGACCCTGGTGTCCGTAAAGGCCGTATACACGTCGCTGTTCCATCCTTTGTCGTCCGGTCCAGCCCCTTCGAGGCGCAGCGATGGCCCATACAACACGTAATGCACCGGCTCTTCGGGATCCAGCGCATCTTCGAGATGGTGAATTCGTTGCTCTGTGACCCATTCACCCTGCGGTGACGCGTCGAGGTGGAAATCGATGGGTCGGCCGACAGGCTTGGGACCATCGCCGTCGGCGCTCGTGTTCGCGCGGAGATACTCCTTGATCGCTTCGATCTCTGCGATCTCGGTGTTTTTGTTGCAGTGAAACTGGACGTGATACTCCTCCGTTGAGACCGTCACTGTTCGTTCGTCGCTGTCAGTAGCAACGCCGGTGATCGTTTCGAGTGGGATTGTCGTGGGAACGTCACCGTCTGGATTCGGCGTTACGGCAAGCCACCGCTGGTCCGTCAGACAGTGGAGGCCCGTGGCATCGTCGCTAGGCACTGGCGCTGATGGTGCATCCGGGCCATCGTACGTGAGCAACTGTTCACCGGTGGTGTCGAGGACGAACTGTGGCTGTTCCGATGGTTCAAGATACGAGGCGAGTGGCTTGCTGTGTAACAATCGGGTGAACGGATCGCGCTTGAGTGAGGTCAGCCGATCTCTATCAACGAGATCATCTCTGGCTCCACTGACGAACTGTCCGATTCGTTCGAACGCGTCCGTCTCGTTCCGATCAGATTCGGAACAGCCCCCACACTCGATGAGGAATTCGGAGAGTTCGGACAGATCGCTGGCTTCTGTGGGATGGACACAACGCATCTTGAGCGTCCCCCGCTCGGTTTCGAGGGTGAGCCCATCTGTGACGAATCCCGAGTCGATATCGATCCCGGTGATGTCATCAAGCGGGATCGAAAGCACCTGATCACCGTCGGTGTTTCCGGCGACGAGAACGAGTCGCTCGTCAGTGAACAGTCCCTTCGTCGTTCCAGCAACTGAGGCGTTGGGGGGTTCGGGTGCTGACAGCCCCGAAAATTCCAGATACTCCCCGTTCAGATCGATGATGAACTGTGGCCGCTCCGATGGCTCCAGATACTCCACGAGCGGCTGTGAGTAGAGCTTTCCCATCATCATGCCAAACTTTCGTGTTGTCAGCCGATCTGCAGTCACGGAAGAGTGGAGGGCTCCATCAACGAGCCGTTGTACGTTCCGCGTCATTACATACAGTTTGCAGTTTATCGGTAATACGTTTCGGCGTCGGTGCCGATCATTCGGTCGCCGGCGCTCGATTGAATGTTGCGGCAATTTTTATAGATGCCATTACTCTGGGTGGATATGGAGTTCGAGCTACCGTCCGAACACCGTATGACCCGGGAGATGGTTCGCGAGTTCTGTGATGAAGAGATCGCTCCGATCGCCCAGGAGATCGAAGAAGAACACCGCTTTCCGGCGGAAATCTTCGATGCACTCGCCGATCTTGATATGCTTGGCGTGCCAATTTCGGAAGACTACGGCGGCCTCGGCGGCAATCAACTGCTGTACGCGCTCGTTACCGAAGAGCTCGGTCGGGTGTCCGGATCGATCGGACTCTCGTTTGCGGCACACGTGAGCCTGGCCTCAAAGCCGATTGAACTGTTCGGCACGGATGCCCAAAAAGAGCGCTGGCTGACGCCGCTCGCCAAAGGCGAGTATCTGGGTTCGTGGGCGCTCACGGAGCCATCGAGTGGGAGTGATGCGAGCGATATGGATACAATCGCCGAGCGCGACGGCGATGGCTACGTCCTCAACGGGACGAAACAGTTCATCACAAACGCCAACGTTGCGGGTTCGATCCTGGTCAAGGCCGTCACGAATCCGGGTGCTGGCTACGATGGCATCTCGACGTTCATCGTTGATCCAGAGAACGACGATGGCTTTTCGGTGTCGACGGTGTGGGAGAAGATGGGGCTGAACGCCTCACCCACCTGTGAGATCACCTTCGATGACTGCTGGATCCCAGAGGATCGCCTCCTTGGATCGGAGGGTGAAGGCTGGAAGCAGACGAAAAAGACGCTTCAGGGCGGCCGCGTCTCGATTGCTGCGCTCTCGACCGGACTGGCACAGGGTGCGTTCGAGGCCGCACGTGAGTACGCCACCGAGCGTGAGCAGTTCGGGCAGTCGATCTCGAAGTTCGACGCCGTTCGCGACATGATCGTCGAGATGGACCGGAAAATCGAGCGCTCTCGCCTCCTCACGCACAAGGCCGCGACGATGTACGACGACGGCCAGGACGTCACCCGTATTTCGTCGATGGCAAAGCTCGACGCCAGCGAAACGAGTCGAGAAGTTGCCGAAGACGCCGTGCAGGTGCTCGGTGGCTACGGCTACACCACTGACTTTGCACCACAGCGATTCTACCGCGACGCAAAGCTCATGGAGATCGGCGAAGGAACGAGCGAAATTCAGCGGCTAGTGCTCGGGCGCGAACTCGGACTGTGAGCGTCTGCGCGCGTTGGGTGCCATCACGACTGTCTCGTCGCGTTCGCGCGCCAGTTCGAGCTGGTGTTTTGCCTCAATACCGGCCTCGTGTGGCGTCGGTCCGGCGGCAACGCCGACTCGAAACGCGGTGTGGGTCTCGGTTTCCACACGATCGATAAGCTCGCCGTACGTTCTCTCTGAGAGCGGTGGACAGACGGCGATCAGATTGTCGCCCCCAACAAAAAATCCGAGCGCGTCGTGGTCTTGATACAGCGTCTGCGAAAGCGTCGTTGCCCACTCCTGGACCGCCATGTGCACGGCATAGGCGTCCGCTTGATCGGTGAGTCGTCCCGTTGCATCCACGATGTCGAAATGAGCGATCGACAGCGTGGCTGCCGCTTCGAGAGGTGTCCCGGCGAGTCGCTCCGTTCGCGTTCCGCCCTGGGCGCTTCCCTCTGCGTTGAGTGCGTCGGTCGCGTCGGCCACGGCGGCCGCCGGCGTTTCACCACTGGCGATCCCCATACTACAGGTGATCGGATAGCGGTTTGCGATCGATCGCTGGAGCGTTCGGTGCGTCGCACGATCGATCCCGTTGGTGATCGCAATACAGTTGTCACCACGCGTGTAAAAGACGTAGCCACCGCGCTCACCGACGAAGGAGGCAACGTCAGCGTAAAGCCGTGATTGGAGCGTCTGAAGGTCCATCTCCGCACGCGGCGTCGGCGTGACTGTCCACGGTCCATAGTCATCGAGTTGAAAGACAGTACTTTGAATCATCGATCGGAACATCCTCATAGGCCCGTCGCACCTGACGAGACCCTGGTTCGTATACGAAACGAGCCAACCGTCGAACAAAAGGGTTCCCAAATCCGTTTGCCGTTCCAAAAACGGAATCGCCACACCGTCACGCACAAGTTCGAACCACGCAGAGTTGGAATATGGGAACGAAGTTGGCCGACCAGGAGCAGGCGACGCGCGTCGTCGATCGGCTGCTCGAGGCCTATCCGGAGTCGACGATTTCGCTGACCTACTCGAATCGACTCGAACTACTCATTGCGGTGATGCTCTCGGCACAGTGTACCGACGAACGCGTTAACGAAGTCACCGAGACGCTGTTTGAGAAATATCCCTCGGCGCAAGCGTTTTCGAACGCCGACCAGGACGAACTCGCCGATGATATCTACGGGATTACGTTTCACAACAACAAATCTGGCTACATCATCTCTGCGACCACCACGATCGTCGAGGAACACGACGGTGCGGTCCCCGATACGATGGATGAACTCACGGATCTCAGCGGCGTTGGCCGGAAAACGGCGAACGTGGTGTTACAACACGGCCACGACATCGTTACGGGGATCGTCGTCGATACGCACGTCCAGCGCATCTCACGACGGCTTGGGCTCACCGAAAACGAGCGTCCAGAGCGCATCGAGGAGGATCTAATGGAGCTCGTTCCCGAATCGCACTGGCAGCAGTACACACATCTGTTGATCGATCACGGCAGGGCGGTCTGTACAGCACGGAATCCGTCCTGTGAAGACTGTGTTCTTGAAGATCTCTGTCCGTCGTCCAAACTCGATCACGACGTGGATCTGGCCGCAAACGACCCCTGGTAATTCTCACCCGAGCAAGTCATAGCGCGCCAGGTATCGCAGCACGCCACCGAGATAGGCGAGCAGCCAGAAGCCGATGTAGCCGAACACGCCGATCCGGAGGCGCCAGCGCCAGTGATTCATTGTTTCGCCACCGATCTCATCGAGCAGCACGGCCTCGTCGTAATCGTGATAGAGATCGTGTCGGCGCTTGGCCATGAAAATCCGAACGATGCCGGTGAACGCGAACAGCAACATGGCGTACGCCTGGAGGCCAAGAACGGCATGCAGCGCTGCAAAGCCAGTCAACTGATCGGTCAGTTGTGGTATCATCCAGCCGACCAGTGGCACTGTCGTCAGCGCAAGGCCAGTGAGAATGTATCTGAGATGGCGCATGAGCACCGTCCACGTCACTGGCTCCGTGTCGATGACGATCCAGGCACCGTACAGTAATAATGGAAAGCTCGACGTGACTGATAGCAGCACGATCGTCGCTATAGCCACGTCGTCAAGCACCATGCGTCAACTGAGGTGAGGTTCGCGGTAAAGGCTGACGAATCCACAGTTCGTCGCCATCACGTGATTTCTGTTGTGACAACGAGGTATGACCACGGCTCGCGTGATCCGCGCTACTCGTCGGTGAGCGCGAGATACTGCGCGCTGATGATCCGCTCGTCGGCTTCAAGCGTCTCGATGATCGACCCGTTTGGCTCGCTATCAAGCGAGTAGACCGTCAGCGCCTCCCCGCCGATCGTCTCCCGGCCGTTGAACATGCCGGCAATGTTGATGTCGTACTCGCCGAGGACGGTCCCAATAAAGCCGATAACGCCCGGCTCGTCGTAGTTGCGCGCGACGAGCATGTGCCCCTCGGGAATCGCATCGACCCGATAGCCGTCGATTCTGACGATTCGCGGGTCGTTGCCGGCAAACTGTGTGCCGCTGACGGTAACCGACCCGTCACCGTTTTCAAGCGTGACGGAGATCAAACTCTGAAAGTCCTCTGCGGCTGTCGCCTTCGATTCGACGACATCGATTGCGCGCTCTTCTGCGATTCCAGGCGCGTTGACCGCGTTGACCTGTGACTCCAGCGGTCTGAACATCCCTTTGAGAGCGCTTGCCGTCACGATATCGACCTCCTCGTCGGCGATTTCACCCGCGTACTCGACGTGTGCGGTGTCGATGTGGGAATCGAACAGCTCCATCGCAATCCGCCCGGCGGTTTCTGCCAGCTCGATGTACGGCTCGACTCGCCCGAACGCGTTGGCGTCGATCGACGGCGCATTGAGCGCGTTGAGCACGGGTTCGTCGGCAACGGCAGCGGCGATCTGGTCTGCGATCGATGTGGCGACGTTCTCCTGGGCGGCCTCCGTGCTTGCGCCGAGGTGTGGCGTCACGACGACGTTTTCGGCGCCGATCAAGGGGCTGTCCTCGGGGAGCGGTTCCGTCGAGAACACGTCGAGCGCTGCGCCGGCGAGTGTGCCAGTGGCCACCGCGCTCGCGAGCGCATCCTCTTCGATTACCCCACCACGCGCACAGTTGATGAGATAGCCGCCATCGAGTCGGTCCAGCTCCGCAGCGCCGATCAACCCCTCCGTCTCTGGCGTCAGCGGCGTGTGCACCGTCGCGATGTCGGCTCGATCAAGGACGGTATCGAGCTCTGCGAGCTCGGCTCCGAGCGCCTCTGCGCGATCAGCGCCGATGTAGGGGTCGTAGGCGACGAGCTCCATGCCGAGCGCACAGAGTCGCTTTGCGACCTCCTGGCCGACGCGCCCGAGTCCAACGATACCGAGTGTTTTGTTGTTCAGCTCCGTGCCGACGTAGTCGCCTTTGGCCCACTCGCCGGACTTCAGCCGGCCGTGTGCCTGTGGAATCGACCGGGCGGTGGCGAACGTCATCGCGACCGTATGCTCGGCGGCCGCCCGCACGTTGCCCTCCGGGGCGTTGGCAACGATCACGCCGTGATCGGTTGCGGCGTCGATATCGATGTTGTCAACGCCGATTCCCGCTCGCCCCACGATCTGGAGCTTTGGGGCAGCCGACAACAGGTCGCTCGTCACCTCCGTTCCTGACCGAACAACGAGGCCAACCGCATCCCGTATCGCGGTTTGTAGCGTTTCCTGATCGGCGTCATACGCCGTCTCGACCGTGAATCCAGCCTCCCGGAGCCGATCGATGCCTGCATCCGCGATCGGATCCGTGATGAGTACCTTCATATCTCCGTCTCTGTTGGTGTGGGGTTAACGCTTTCTTCGTTCACAGCCCTGGCAAAAGTTGCGATATACTGTCAGTGTGGTGTGCTCACGTTCGAATCGGGGCCGTTTTGAGCCCTGAGCCATCCAACTGAGATATGGACCTTGTGGCGTTCGATTTTGACGGGACGCTGTCAGATTCGGAGATGACCGTGCTGCTCGGCGAGCAGTGCAACGCTGCCGATGAGATGGCCCAGATCACCGAGCGGGCGATGAACGACGAAATCGAGTACGCAACGAGTCTTCGCGAGCGGGTTGCCCTGCTCGAAGGGCTCTCGATGGACGCCACAGCCGACGCGTTCGAGCAGGTCCGGCTGCGTCCAGACGCGGCGTCGGTCATCGACGGCCTGCGCGCAGACGGCGTGATGGTCGCGATTTTGACCGGTGGATTCGAGCGTGGCGTCGAGGCGGCGCTCACTGCGGCCCAGACGAGTGTAGACACGATCGTCGCCAACCGGCTCGTCGCCGAGGACGGCGAGCTGACCGGATCGGTTGCCGGCCCGCTGATCGAGGGCAAGAAGGACGACGCACTCGAATCGATCGCGACGGAGCACGGAATTGACCCCGCCGATGTCGTTGCCGTCGGCGATGGCGCGAACGATCTTCCCATGCTGAAGACCGCTGGGCTTGCGATCGGCTTCGATCCAAAGCCGGCGGTTGCCCACGCGTGTTCGACGACGGTCGATTCGATGGCGGCGCTTGATTCCGTACTCACAGAGCGTGGCGTTCGCTCCGTCTGACGCACCTTTATCGTGTCCGATCGGTAACACCACCTATGCTTTCGCGGCTTATCGATGCTCCCCGACGGGGAGCAATGGGCGTTCTCGACTGGGTCAACGACAATCCACTCTCAACAGCTGGCGTGACAATGGCTGCGATCGCTGGTCTCTATCTTGGTGTGGTCATTCAGGGGCAGCTGTCGGCCGGCCCGCAGTCCAGCCCCGCCTCGCTCATCTGGTCCGTTTTATCAAATCGGCCAGCGTATCCACTGGCGATCGTTATCGGAATCGGCTCAGTCGTGTATCGGCGCTGATCAGCTGAACAGGCTCGTGTGGACGGGCGCAAACTCGCCGCTCTCACGCTCAACCGTGTCAGTGACGGCAGTCGCACGGATGCCGTCCGCAAGATAGCCGGCGATCGGCGGTCCGACGTTGTTTGGCTCGACGAGAAACGCGTCGTGGCCATGGTCTGATGAAACGACGTGGTGAGCAACTGGCGTGTTTGCCGACCGGAGTGCGCTTGCAATTGCTTCTGACTGCTCGACTGTGAAATGCCAATCACCGGTGAACGAAATACAGAGCGCTTCGCCCTCGAATGCGCCCAGCGCATCCGCGTCTGATTCGAAGCCGGCACTCAGATCGTAGCCGTCCATTGCCCGCGTGAGATACAGGTAGCTGTTGGCGTCAAATCGCTCGACGAATTTTTCGGCCTGGTAGTCGAGATACGATTCGACATCGCGATATGGAAAGAACGACGCCGCGGGATCGACCGGAAACGAATCACGGCGTGCGTCACGTCCGGCTGCCCGGCGGCCGAACTTTCCCGTCATTGACTCCTTGGAGAGATACATCACGTGGCCAATCTGGCGGGCAATAGCAAGCCCGTCGGTCGGCGCCTCGTTGCTGTCGTAATACTCGCCGTCCTGCCAGTCCGGATCCGTCGTGATTGCCCGTCGGGCGATCGCATTCAGCGCCAGACACTGCGGATCGAGTCTGGGTGCGGTCGCGATCGCGATCAGTCGATCGACCTGATCTGGGTGGCGTTTTGCCCAGTCAATCGCGTTCATGCCACCGACGCTCCCGCCAATGACGGCAGACAGCTGTGCGACCCCGAGCGCATCGAGCAGTGCTCTCTGGGCGTTCGTCCAGTCAGCGACGGTGACGGCGGGAAACGATGTTCCGTACGGTTCGCCGTCGGGAGCGGTCGACGCCGGCCCACTGGAGCCATAACACGACCCCGGAACGTTCACGCAGACGACGAAATACTCCGTCGTGTCAATCGCCTTTCCCGGCCCAACGACGGCATCCCACCAGGCGCTTGCCTGCCCGCTGGTGTCGGTGCGCCGAGCGCCGGCGACGTGTGCGCTGCCAGTGAGCGCGTGACAGATCAAGATCGCGTTGTCACCGGTGAACTCACCGTACGTCTCGTAGGCGAGTTCGAGATTCGAGAGTGTCTCGCCACAGGCGAACTGGAACTCACCGATCGAGATCGTCTCGGTCATATCGAGCGATCCAGATCGGCGATGATGTCTTCGGGCGATTCGATGCCAACGGAGAGTCTGACCAGATCCCGGGTCACGCCGGATTCGCGCTGTTGTTCGGGCGAGAGCTGTGCGTGTGTGGTGCTTGCCGGATGGATAAGCAAGCTCTTTGCATCGCCAACGTTCGCCAGAAATGACGTCAGCTCAACGGACTCACACAGCTGCTTTCCGGCCGCAAAGCCACCTTCTAGGCCAAAGGCGATCATGCCACCGTAGCCGTCATCAAGATACTGACTCGCCTGCTCGTGCGTTTCGTGGCGTTCGAGCCCGGGATACCGAACCCATGCCACGTCGGTATGGTCAGCGAGGAATTCGGCGACGGCCATCGCGTTCGAACAGTGTCGCTCCATCCGGAGGGCGAGCGTTTCGAGCCCCTGGAGCGTCACCCAGGCGTCGAACGGGGACTGTTGATCGCCCAGGCTCCGCAACGATCGCTGGCGAACCGCGTTCGTGAACGCCCGCTCACCGTAGCGCTCACTGAAGTTCAGCCCGTGGAACGCCGGATTGTCGCCGCCGATCTCCGGATAGCGGTCGGGATGGTCTGCCCACGGAAACGTGCCCCCATCGATGAGCACGCCGCCAATCGTCGTTCCGCCGCCGTGAATCCATTTCGTCGTCGATTCCCACACCAGATCCGCACCGTGTTCAAGCGGTCGACAGAGCGCCGGCGTTGCGAACGTGTTGTCTACAATCAGGGGGACATCGTGGTCGTGGGCGATCTCACTGACACGCTCGATATCGGCCGTGACGAGCGATGGATTCCCGATCGTCTCAATGTGGACGTACGCCGTTCGTTCGTCGATCGCCGCCGCGTACGCGCTTGGCGAGAGCGTCTCGACGAACCGCGCTCCGATCCCGCGTCGAGCGGCCGTCGACTGGAGATACGCGTGCGTCCCTCCGTAGATTGAGGCCGCAGACACAACGTTGTCGCCAGATTCGGCCAGCACGAGTGTGGCCGCATCGAGGGCTGCCATCCCAGAACTCGTGGCGAGCGCACCAACGCCACCCTCCAGGTCAGCCAATCGTTGTTCAAGCGTTCTGACCGTCGGATTGGAGATCCGTGAATACACGTCACCGTCCGTTTCGAGCGCGTACAGCCCGGCCGCGTGGTCTGCGTCGTCGAACTCGTACGATGTGGTCTGATACAGCGGCGTCGCCCGAGCACCCGTCCGCTCGTCGGGTTGCTGGCCCGCGTGCACACAGCGCGTGTCAAACGCGCGTGTGCGTTGCTCGTCGGTTCCCATGTTTGTGACTCATATATCCACAAAAAGTTATAACTGCCAGTTACGGCAATCTTTGCTGATGTGACAGATGCTCACAGAGTCGGTGCTCTGAGCCAGTCGATTCGAACGAGTTAAGCCGTCGGTACGTTCCAAACACGGTATGCAACTGAAGGCGACGGCCAGGGCCCATCCAATCCAGGGACTGGTCAAGTATCACGGGATGCGCGATCCCGAACTCCGACTGCCGTACCACGATTCGATCAGTGTCTGCACCGCACCGAGCAACACGACGACGACCGTCGCGTTCGACGACTCGCTCACGGAGGATCAGCTCGTCATCGACGGCGAGCCGGTCAGCGGTCGCGCGGCAGAACGCGTTACGTCGGTTGTCGATCACGTTCGTGAGCTGGCATCGATCGAGACTCCCGTCCGATTCGAATCGGAGAGCTCGTTTCCGACGAACATCGGATTTGGATCATCCTCCTCAGGCTTTGCGGCGGCGGCAATGGCGCTGTCAACGGCTGCAGAGCTTGATCTGAGTCGGGCGGAGATATCGACGATTGCGCGGCGCGGATCTTCTTCTGCCGCACGCGCGGTCACGGGTGGTTTCTCACAGCTGTATGCCGGGCTGAACGACGCGGACTGTCACGCAGAGCAACTCGATTCGGTGCTCGAAGACGAGCTCCGAATCATCGGCTGTGAAGTGCCGGCGTACAAAGAGACCGAGGAAGCCCACAAGGAGGCGGCCGACAGCCACATGTTCGAGGCGCGGATGGCACACATCCACGAACAGATCGTCACGATGCGTGATGGGCTCCGTCGCGGAGATTTCGACGCCGTTTTCGAGCTTGCCGAACACGATTCGCTCTCGCTTGCGGCCACCACGATGACGGGGCCGGCTGGCTGGGTCTACTGGCAGCCAACCACGCTTGCAATCTTCGAGACCGTCCGGTCGCTCCGCGACGACGGCGTTCCCGCGTATTTCTCAACCGACACCGGTGCGAGCGTCTACGTCAACACAACCGCAGCCCACGTTGACACCGTTGAGTCGGCGCTCAGCGAGCACGCACCGACGCGGCGCTGGCAGGTCGGTGGCCCGGCAAAAATCCTCGATTCGAGCCAGGCGTTGTTCTGATCAGGGCTCGTGGCCACACGCTTTGCAGGTGAGCGAAAAGGCGCTCCCTTCGAGTGCCACGTTGTGGCCGGTCTGTTCCTCACAGCTCGAACAGTAGATGATCGTTTCGAGTCCATCCCAGTCGTGTGACGCTCCGGGTGCACCGATCGCGAACGCTCGAACGGTTGCGTCATCGTGATTGTGGCCACACTGATACTCGCCCGGCTCGAATCGAATCGCTTCGGATTCGTCAACCGTGACGGTCTCATCGCCGGATTGTCCGATTTCGAACGTTGCGGTTCCCTCCAGGATGATGAATATCTCCTCCTGGTCGTGGTGTGTGTGGAGCCCGCCAGAGAACGACTCTCCGGTTTCTAGCTCGAAGTAGTTGATCGCAACGTCCGTCGTTCCAAGCACCTTGCTCAGGGGCTTTCGTATCTCGTGGACGTTGAGCGGGTTCGGCTCTGAGACGATCTCTGCTAGCGACGTCGTTTTCATCCCATTCAGTAATTATTCGACTGACAAATATCAGTGACGGACGGTGCGATACAGTCCACCAATACCGATAGCAATGAGATAAAACACCCCAAAGAACGGCACCCAGAAGACCCAGAGCGCCAGGTTTGGGAAGATAGTGTTACCGATCGAGCTCCCAATCGACAGCACGACATAGCCAGGCAGCGCAAGCGGTGTCATCAGCGTATTGTCGTACACGCCCAGCAAAAATGGGCCGACGAGCACCACGAACGCCCCAATCACGGCGCGTCCGGCAACGATGCGACGGAGCGAACGCAGCCAGCTCATTCGCCATCACCGCCGTCGGTTCGTTCGATGCCGTGGCGTTCGAGCAGGTGTGTCGCCGCCGTTACCGTCCAGTCGATTCTCGTCTGTCTGTCAGTGAGAAACTCCGCCGCTTCCACGATGTACGCCGGAATTGAGAGATCGCCGCCGGCTTTGTGTGCCAACAGCGGACTCGTTCCGTGCATGACGTTGCCGAGCGTGAACTTGTGATACGGCATCCAGCGAGAGACGTCGTCATCATTGAGGCGGTTGATCGTCTCCGTTGCGTGTGCTTTTGCCGGCGAAACGTCGGTCGGGAAGATCGCCTGCCCGACGAAATCGGGATGCACGCCGTAGATCCCTTTCGAGCGATGGAGATCCATGAGGAAATCCGGGTCGGTGGCACGGACCACATCGTTCCACAGGGCGCGCGCCAGCTTCGTCGTTGGCGTCTCCCCCGGTGGGAACTGTCGATTCAGATCGCCACCGATGCCGTGTCTCGTATTCGCCTCGATGGCGGGCTGATTGACGCGCGGCACGACGACGAGCTCGCCGGCGTCGATCGAAAACTGCCCAACGCGTTCAGTGGCCAGAAAGCCCGACCGTTCGTCGCCGTGCATTCCTCCAACGATGACGCCAGTTGGCCCATCGCCATCGCCGCTGAACCGGTAGATCGGCGTTTCGTACTCCGTTCCTGGCAACAGTGTCGAGGACGGGGACCGCTGTGTAGACTGCTGGGCTCCCCCACGCAGACTGGGGGCGCTGACGGCGACAGTGCCACCGAGAAGACCGACTGCTCCGGCGAGATATGTCCGGCGTTTCATGGTAGCTGTACGTGTTCAGTCGTAATCAGTTGCCCTTTCCGATTTCACCCGACGAGAACGCGATCGAACGCCGCCTCCAGGTCATCAATCAGGTCGTCTTTGTGTTCAATGCCGACGCTTGCCCGGATCAGTCCGTCGGTGAGCCCGGCGTCGAGTCGTTCCTGACGAGGGATCGTCTGGTGTGTCATCGTCGCTGGCTGCTCGATGAGACTCTCGACGCCACCGAGACTCTCTGCCAGGGTGAACACCTCCGTCGCGGCGACGACATCGCTTGCCTGCTCTAAGGTCGCATCGAGCTCGAAGCTCACCATCCCGCCGTAGTCGTCCATGAGTTTTCGAGCAACGTCGTGTGTTGGATGCGATTCGAGCCCGGGATAGTAGACGGTCTCGACGGCCGGTTGCTCAGTGAGCCATGCTGCGATTGCGCGTGCGTTCTCACAGTGGCGCTCCATCCGCACGGGCAAGGTTTTCGTCCCGCGCAATACGAGAAAGGCCGTGAACGGATCCGGCGTCCCGCCGACGCTGTTCTGATAGAATCCGAACTGCTCGTCGAGCTCGTCATCGTCGGTTACGAGTGCGCCCCCGACCACATCGGAGTGACCGCCCATGTATTTCGTGAGCGAGTGACAGACGGCATCGGCGCCGTCAGCAAGTGGCTGCTGGAGTATTGGTGTCGCAAACGTGTTGTCAACCACGCAGAGCGCGTCCACACTGTGGGCGAGATCGGCGATCGCCGTGGTGTCGACCACGCGCAACAGCGGATTGGTTGGCGTCTCAACCCAGACGATTTCGGTCTCGTCGCGGAGGGCGTCTTCCACCGCGTCGTGGTCCGTCATATCCACGAAATCGAACTCGAGATCGTACTGTTCGTACACCTGTGTGAACAGTCGGTACGTCCCACCGTACACGTCGTTGCTGGCAATCACGTGATCGCCCGATTCACAGAGATTCAACACCGTGTTGATCGCGGCCATCCCGCTGGCAAATGCCCGGCCGTGTGCTCCCCCTTCGAGTGCTGCAAGATTTTCCTCAAGCGCGGTCCGCGTGGGGTTGCCGGTCCGGGAGTACTCATACTCAGTGGGCTCGCCCGGGGCCGGTTGTTCGTACGTGGAGGTGGCATAGATTGGTGGCATCACCGAGCCAGTCTCCGGGTCGGGCTGTTGGCCGGCGTGGATTGCGCGCGTTTCGATTTGCTGATCGTCGTCGTCCATATCCGAGACACACGGTCGATCCGTGTCATTCTTGCCGTTCGTCGGCACCACTTTTGGCCCCGTCGCGCCTACGACCGCGTATGAATGTGGCCATCGTCACGGTTGGTGATGAACTGTTGGCCGGAGAGACGATCAATACGAACGCCGCGTGGATCGCAGAGCGGCTCACCGACCGGGGTGCGACCGTCGAACGTGTTGTTACCGTTCCCGATCGGGTCGCCGATATTGCTCGCATCGTCAACGAGTATCGGGCGGCGTACGATGCAGTGGTCGTCACTGGCGGACTTGGCCCGACACACGACGACTGCACGATCGAGGGCGTTGGAGCGGCGTTTGGAACGCCGCTAGAGTCGAATCCGTTGGTGGCCGAGTGGCTCGACGAAAACGGCGACTACGCCGGTGACGACCTCGTTGACGGAACGACGGAGCTCCCCGCCGGCGCAGAGCCGTTGCACAACGATGTTGGTGTGGCACCGGGCTGTGTCATTGACGGCGTCTACGTGCTGCCGGGCGTCCCCGAGGAGATGAAAGCTATGTTTGCGACCGTCGCCGATGCGTTCACCGGCACGACAACCCACGTGGCGACGGTGACAGTCGATGAGCCCGAAAGCGAACTGCTCGACCGATTCGAGCAGCTCCGCAAGCAGTTCGACGTGACGGTTGGCTCGTATCCGGGCGAGACGGTGACGGTCAAAATCAGGGGCCCTGATCCGGAGTCGGTCGATCGAGCCGCCGAGTGGTTCAGTTCGCGTGTGAACCGCGCGTGAGCAGACGGAGCCACAACACGATCCCAACGAGTCCACCAACGGTCAGCAGCCAGCCTGCGATCCCCACCGTGTGTGCGTGCGATCCGGCGGCGAGTGCAACGAACGAATCCATATCGACGTTTCTCACCCCCAGTGGCTTAAACGAACTGCATTGTTCGGCACCCAGGCGCGTCGTTTTTTGCGTTGCTCAACGGAGTGGTCAGTGTGAAACAGATCGGCGTTGTCGTGAATCCGATTGCGGGCATGGGCGGCCGTGTCGGATTGAAAGGGACGGATGGAATGGTCGAACGAGCTCGCGAACTGGGTGGTGAGCCACGCGCGCCCTCCAGAGCTCGTGCTGCGCTTGCGTCGTTCGCAACCCACGCTGACTCGCCGACGTTTCTGACAGCAGCGGGATCGATGGGGGCCACAGCCATTGCCGACGCGGTCGATCCCCAGGCGGAGACGACGATCGTCCACGAGCCAGAGACGCCGACAACCGCCGCAGACACTCGCGCGACCGTGCGAGCGTTTCTAGACCATGGTGTTGATCTCATTCTGTTCGTCGGCGGTGATGGCACCGCGGTTGACGTTGCAGAGACGATCACCGAACATGACAGTTCCATTCCAGTGCTTGGCGTCCCGGCCGGCGTCAAAATCTACTCGTCGGTCTTTGCAGTCACGCCGCGTGACGCCGGCCGGATTGGGGCCACCTTTGAGCGCACCGAACGCCGCGAAGTAAACGATATCGACGAGGCTGCCTACCGCGAGGGGACCGTCCAGTCGGAGCTCAAGGCGATCGTCAGCGTCCCCGTCAGTGACGCCATCCAGGCGAGCAAACAGCTTTCTGGTGGCTCACTCGAAGGACTCGCGGGCGGATTCGTCGATGACGTCCGTCCCGGGACGAACTATCTGTTCGGCCCCGGTGGCACTGTCGGGACGATCGAGGACGCACTCGACATTGACGGTGCGCCACTCGGCGTTGACCTCTGGCGCGCAACCGGCGAGCAAGACGGCGAACTCCTCGTTCGCGATGGCACGGAAGCAGAGCTGCGTGCTGCGCTCGGTGAGCAAAACGTCATCGTCGTTTCACCCATCGGCGGCCAGGGCTTCGTCTTCGGACGCGGCAATCAACAGTTTTCTCCGGCCGTGATACGTGCGTCTACACTCGAAATAGTCGCCGCAAGCGAGAAACTCGATTCGCTCTCAGCACTGCGTGTCGACACCGGCGATTCGGCGCTCAATGCGGCGCTATCGGGCTGGCAGAAAGTTCGCGTGGGACGGTTCGAACGCCGACTCTGCAAAATTGTGTGAATATATCTCACAATAATTCATAGCATATTCTTCGAATTGGTAAACAACCCGGCGCGGTATTCACTGACATTGAGATATCCTTAAGGGAGTGGAGAATCCACCTGCGATTATGGAAACCCGAAAAGTACAGCGTCTCGGACCGTCCACGTTGGCGATGACGCTCCCGGCCGAATGGGCCAAGGAGTACAACGTGAACAAGGGCGACGAGGTGTCGCTGCGGATGGGTGGCAAGGGAATGTTGGCAGTTATGCCCGAATCGGTACAGCAAGAGGAGTCCGAAGCGATCATCCACGCGGACAGCCTGGCCGCTGATGCCGTTGAGCGGGCCATCTTAGCGCAGTACGTGCTAGGCCGACGCATTATCCAGGTCGAGAGCGACAGCGAAGAGACGCTCGAAAGCACGACGATCAACGCCGTGTACAACGCAGAGACCCAGCTGATGGGCCTTGGCGTGATCGAAGAGACGCCCGAGCGGATCACTATCCGTTGTTCCGTCGATCCCGAAGATTTCACGCTCGCTGATCTGCTCAAGCGCCTCGAATCCACTGGTCGGACGATGCGCAACGAGGCAATCCGTGCGCTGGCCCACGGAAATCCTGATCTTGCCCAGCGGGCGCTCAACCGAGAACGTCAGGCGAACAAGATCTTCGTGTTGTTGCTCCGGCTCATCTTCACCGCCCATCAGAATCCAAATCTCACGAAGGCGCTCGAACTCGACGATGGGTTCGCGTTGATCGGCTACCGATCGATCGCAAAGAATCTGGAATTGACGGCGGACAACGCCGAAGATATCGCCGAAATTGCGCTCAATGCGGAGGGGCACACGCTCGATGTCGATGAGACGACGATGCGTCGCATTCGAGAGTTCACTGATCAGGTTGACACCGTGACCGAAAAGGGTGTTAACTGCGCGGTGACGCGCGATTACGAAACTGCACTTGAGGTTCGTCGGCTGTTCACCGAAATCCGCGACAAAGAACAAGAAATCCTTGACGACATCGACGAGATGCCGAATCAGGATCTGTTGCGAGTCAGAGAGGTGCTCGTTAGCCTCCAGCAGACCGCCCAGTATGCGGTCCGAAACGCCGAGATTGCGACGAATCTCGCGCTCAACGAGGAATCAGCGTACACCACGATCAAGTGAGCCGTGGCCGGTCAGCAAACACCATCGTAAATGCGTTCGAGGGTGTCGACCGAGTGCTCGACGCTTACGTCCGAACGTCGTTCGAGACAGGATTCGACGAGCGATTCGCGCTCCGCAAACGCTTTTGAAAGCATTCGGCGGAATCCGTCGATATTGCCGGGCTGATAGTGGTATCCGGTTTCACCGGGAATGATCGTCTCGGCAAGCGCGCCGGCGGCCACCCCGACAACCGGCGTTCCACACGCCGTTGCTTCGTGGGCAACCAGCCCTTCCGTCTCGACCGGGCTCGGGAACGCAAAGACGTCGAGGGCAGAGTAGAAGGCTGGCAGCTCCGATCGATCCAGAAAGCCCAGAAATCGCACGTCAACGTCGCTTGCGGACGCCTGTGATTCGAGACTCGCGCGCGCAGGGCCATCGCCGCCGAAAACGACTGTCACATCGAGATCAGCCGCAGCCCTGATGATGTCACCGAGTCGTTTTTCATAGCCGTGTCGACCGGTGTAGCCGATGAGCTTCCCCTCACCGAGATCATAGCGCCGGCGAAACGCCGTGCCATCGACGGGCGAAAACTGTTCGGTGTCGATGCCGTTCGGCACGGTTGAGATTGGCGTCTCCACACGCGAGGCGAGCTGAGATTTCGTGTTGTCGCTTGGAACGAGAATGTGATCTGCTCGATCGAGAAACCAGTCCTCATACGTGGTGGCAACCGTCTCAATTCTCGCCGCCAACACATCGGTGAGATACGTGGCGTACTCATCCGTGGGGGTGTGGTACGAGACGACGAACGGACAGTCGACGCGATTGGCGACGCGAAGCCCGCTCAGTCCGACGCCAAACGGCGTGTGCGCGTGAACGACATCGGGATCAACGTCGGTAACGGCGTCAGGTATCCGCGGAAAGCCCACGCGATAGCCCTCATAAAACGGGAACGGAACGCTGGTGACTGGATGCTCACCCTCCTCGGGGGTGTGCTCACTGCGCGGATAGACCACATCCATTCGCCCACCACGGCGCTCCCAGCGCTCACGCCAGGTTTTGATCGTGTATGTCGCTCCGTTGACTGTTGGGAGGTAGGTATCCGTGAACGCAACGACCGTCGGACGCATCTGCTCGTTCAGAATCGGCGCGGTGGTTAAACGGTTGTGACTTGTTCGTACAGCGTCGTCAACCGATCGGCGAGTCGATCGAGCCCGTGGGATTCTGCGGTTTTGCGTGCATTGGTTCCAAGCCGCTCGCGGAGCGCTGGGTTTTCAGCCAGTTCGGTGACAGCATCCCTGAACTCGGCTGGCGTCTCACACAACAGACAGTCTTCACCGTGGGTGTAGTACTCACGGAACACTGGGATGTCGCGCAGCACGACCGGTTTCGAGCATGCCATCGCCTCAAGGACGACGAGTCCCTGATTTTCCACCTTCGCCGGGAAGCAAAAGATGTCGCCGGCACCGAACGCGCCCCGCTTGTCGTCCACCCAGCCGGAGAAAGTGACGTTGTCGGGTGGGTTGTTTGTCCACTTGCGCACGGTTGCAGACGCCTGCGGGCCCGTATCATACGTGCCGAACCAGACGAACTCGTACGGCAGTTGTTGGGCAGTTTCACAGAAGGTTGTGAGGCCTTTTCGTTCGAACACACTCCCCACAGAGAACACGACCGTTCCCTCCAGGTCGTACCGATCACGATACGTCGATCGACGCTCGTTTGCGCCCACCATCGAGTCGAGGTCAATGCCGTTCGAAAGCGGTTCGATCGGCGCAGACACTGGGTATGATTCGAGAACTGATTTTGTGTATTCACTCGGACAGCAGACGAGATTAGCCTGTGAGTAAAACCAGCGGAGATATCGCCCGAGTGCGGGACCAACTGCGGTCGACCCTCGAAAGCTCTCGGCAAAATCCTCTCGCGTCACGTGGGCGTGCAACACGAGTGGGATGTCGTTAGCGCGCGCATAGCGGGCGATTGCCACCGACTGCGGGCCGATCATATTACAGTGGGCAAGATCGAACGACGCGGTTACGCCGGCACCCGCTCGCAGCGAGCGAAGCGCACCCAGTGGCGACCCCCCAGCCCACGGTGAGGTGACCACTGTGCAGTCCGTCCGCGAAAGCGCAGCCCGCTGGTGGTCGACGGCTGTCCCAATGCCACTGCGATCGAGATGGGATTCCAGTTCGAGATGGTTCAGAACGCGCACGAGCGCCACAAGCGAGCGTGCAAAAAAAGCACTGACGGTTTGCTCACTACGGGACGCCAATCGCCGTCAACCCGTCGATCCCCACCATCTGCAAGAGATAGAGAATGATCCACACCACAAGCATCGCGATCAGCGCGATGGCAATCGCCGCGAACCAACCACCCGGGTATCGGTGGTTAATGTACCAGATCCACACAATCAGGACGATCAACGGACCGAGTCCAGGAATCCACCCAAAGAAGGCTGAGAGGATCGTCCAGATGATCGCTCCGATCAACGCCGTGATGAGCGCGTGAGAAAAGCCCGTGTCCTCATCAATGATCAATTTTGCGCCGATGTAGATCCCCAGGGCTCCGATAATCAGGCTGACTAGAAACACAACAAGCGGACCGATATACGGGATCGAATCCAGCAACAGCACGACTTCGCTCATTGTGACTCCCCGCTACTGGTCTTCACTCCACTCGGAGTGTTTGCTAGCTGTTCAAACGGTGTGATATATTTGTGTATTTTCACCATACTAATCCCAAATGGATGTAGAAGGGCAAGGGAAGTAAATCCACGGTCTATAATTAGTTGCGGAAATAATACTACGATTGTAAATTTCTTGTTCGGGAATCATTGTGAGCAGGGCAAGGGGGAAGCCGGTGTACGATGATACTGTCAGTTAATGACGGAGTCAATACGACTTGGTGTTGACGTGGGTGGGACGTTCACGGACGCATCGCTGGTGCTGTCATCGGGGTCACACACGGCGAAAGTTCCAACAACGAACCCACAGACGGACGGCGTGTTCGATGCGATCCGGTCGGTCTGTGAGGAGGCGTCGGTGTCGCCCGCAGAGATCGATTCGTTCGCACACGCGACGACTGTCGCGACGAACACCGTACTGGAGGGGACCGGGCCGAGGACGGCGGTTGTGACGACGGCGGGCTTTCGTGACGTGCTTGAAATCGGCCGCCAGGACAGGCCCTCGCTGTACGATCTCTCGGTCAATCGGCCCGAGCCGCTCGTTCCACGTCGGTTACGATTCGAGATCGAAGAGCGAGCGGGCCCAGACGGCGTGATCGAGCCCGTGGACGAGGGGTCGGTAGCTGAACTGGCAGAACAACTGCGGAACGCGGACGTGGAGGCCGTCGCAGTCTGTCTGTTGCACGCCTACGCGCATCCTGAGAACGAACGCCGGGTCTCGGAGTTACTCTCGGCCTCACTCGACGTTCCGGTGTCAGCTTCACACGAGGTGCTTGGCACGTTTCGAGAGTTTGAGCGGACGGCAACCACGGTCATTGATGCGTCTGTGACGCCGGTAATCGACTCGTATCTTGGGGAGCTCCTCGAACGGGCAACTGCGCTTGGGCTCCCGACGCCGCTGGTGATGCAGTCGGCAGGCGGCGTCGCCACTGTGTCTGGGGTCCGATCGCGAGCCGTCGAGACGGTGCTTTCTGGGCCGGCTGCTGGTGTCGTCGGTGCCACGGCGGCAACCGAACATTCCCCCGAACTGATTACCTTCGATATGGGTGGAACCTCGACGGACGTTGGCGTCGTCACTGACGGGTCGATCGACCGAACCACTGATGCCACGATCGGTGGCTGGCCGGTTGCAACGGAGCTCATCGACGTTTCGACGGTCGGTGCTGGGGGTGGCTCGATCGCCTGGGTTGACAGCGGCGGAGCGTTGCGCGTCGGCCCCCAGTCGGCCGGCGCCGATCCCGGCCCAGCGTGCTACGACCGCGGTGGCACGGATCCCACGGTGACCGACAGCGCAACAGCGCTCGGCTATCTCGGCGCATCGACCACGCTTGGCGATGCGCTCACGCTCGATGTGGGGCGAGCTGAAGACTCGCTCGAATCGCTGCTCACATCGACTTCGCTCGACGATGTGACCGCGGTCGCGGCTGGGATCACCCGCGTTGTCACTGCTAGAATGGCGCGGGCGATTCGATCAGTCACCCTCGATCGGGGATACGACCCGCGGCAGTTTTCGCTCGTGGCCTACGGCGGCGCCGGACCAATGTTCGCCACCGGGCTTGCCGACAGATTATCGATCGAAACGGTCACGATTCCGGCGGCAAGCGGCGTGCTCTCGGCCACGGGACTGCTGTCTGGATCGCTGTTGAGCGTTGGGCCCGCCACACACCGGACTCGGCTCTCCGCGCTCGATTCGGCGATTGAACGTCGATTCGAAGCGCTACGCACCAGCGTCCGTGCGGATCTTCCCGACGACGGATCGATTGCTGTCGACCGACTCGTTGACTGTCGGTACGTCGGCCAGAGCTACGAACACACCGTTCCAATTGGTGACACGATCGATCCGACGACAATCGCCGAGCGGTTTCATTCGACGCACGAAACCGTGACGGGCTATCGGCTCGACGAACCGATCGAAACCGTTACGCTCCGCGTTCGGGCGACGATCGACCGACCGAGCGTGACCGTGGCGCGCCTGTCGGACGGTTCGATGGCGGCTGCGAAGAGCGAGACGCGACGGGCGTGGTTCGACGGCGACTATCGCGAGACGCCCGTCTACGACCGATCGCGGCTGCCCACAGAGGACACGGTCAGCGGGCCTGCAATCATTGAGGGACCGGCCAGCACGACTGTCGTTCGTCCATCCTGGCATGCAACTGTTGAGAGAACCGGCTCGATGGAACTCACCCGATCACGATGACCGCATCCACCACCACCACGCTAGACGCAGCGACGCTCGAAATCGTCCGTAACCAACTCGAATCGGTTGCCGAAGAGATGGGGAGCGTACTCGTCCGGAGTGCCTACTCAGCAAACATCAAAGAACGCCGTGACTGTTCGACTGCGCTGTTCGATGCCGATGGCCGTCTCGTCGCCCAGGCCGAACACATTCCCGTTCATCTCGGTGCACTGCCAGCGTCGGTTCGTGCAGCGATCGAGTTCGGCATCGAACCCGATTCGGTCGTCATCAGCAACGATCCGTACGACGGCGGCGGTTCACATCTGCCGGATCTCACGCTCGTTGGGCCACTGACCGACGATGCTGAGACGATCATCGGCTACGCTGGCGTTCGCGCGCATCACGCCGACATCGGTGGATCGACACCTGGCAGTATGCCGACCGGGACCCAGGAGATCTACGGCGAAGGCGTCCGGATCCCGCCAGTGACGCTTCGTCGCGACGGTGAGATCGACACGGGAGTGCTCAAGCTCCTGTTGGCGAACGTCAGGAACCCAACGGAACGAAACGCCGATCTCAGGGCACAGCTCGGTGCGATCGACCGGGCGCAGGATCGGGTCGACGAGCTCCAAACAACGTACACTACTGACCGACTCCTGAGTGGCTTCGACGCCGTGATCGAGTACTCACGGGCTCGCATGGCCGATGCCATCGATGCGATGGCAGACGGCAGTCATACCGCCACCGACTGGCTTGAAGGCGATGGCCGCACCGAAAGGGAGATCCCGATCACCGCAACGGTGACGATCGAAGAAGCGTCGCTGACGGTTGATTTCGAGGGGACGGCTCCATCCGTCGCTGGCAACGTCAACGCACCGGCGGCCGTCTGTCAGAGTGCGGTTTATTTCGTCGTCCGCGCGCTTTGCGATCCGGAAATCCCACCGAATCACGGCTGCTTTGCGCCCATCACCGTTACAATTCCGACGGACTCGCTGCTCAATCCGTCGTCTCCGTCGGCGGTCGCCGGTGGCAACGTTGAAACGAGCCAGCGGATCACCGACGTGGTGTTCGATGCGTTTGCCGGGGTGATTCCCGAGGCCGTCCCGGCCCAGAGCCAGGGAACGATGAACAACATCACGATCGGTGCGCGTGACGATTCGTTCACCTACTACGAAACGATCGGCGGCGGAATGGGCGCCCGTCCGGATGATGACGGCATTGACGGGGTACAGGTTGGGATGACGAACACCAGAAACACGCCGATCGAGGCGCTCGAACTCGAATATCCAATTCATGTCGAGCGCTATCGGCTCCGGGATGACAGTGGCGGTGCGGGTGCGTTCCGTGGTGGGCTCGGTATCGAGCGGACGCTGACGCTTGCGGAGTCTGCGACGGTCTCGTTGCTCACGGAGCGACGCCGTCGCAAGCCACAGGGTCGAGCGGGCGGCGAGCCGGGGGCGACCGGCGAGAATCTGATCGACGGTGAGGCCGCCCCGGCGAAGACGACGCGGGAGCTGAAACGCGGGGCGACGATCTCAGTACTGACACCCGGCGGTGGTGGCTACGGCTCGCTGGCCGATCGCGATCCCGATGCGATCGCCACGGATCTCGCCAACGAAAAACGAACCGACTAGCGATAGTCGACGGGCTCGCCGTCGATGAACTGGCTGAGCTCGTCGCGAGTCGGCAACCCTTCGACATCGCCGGTCACGGTGGTGGCAAGCGCACCGACTGCGTTCGCGCGGTCAGTGGCTGCGACCGGATCGAGGCCGTCGAGGTGCCCGGAAAGATAGCCAGCAGCAAACCCATCTCCAGCGCCAACCGGATCGACCACTCGCTCGACCGTGTAGCCATCGAGATGCTCGCCGACCGATTCCGTCCCAACGTATGCGCCATCTTCGCCGCATTTGACGATCACCTCCGTCGGTCCCATTGCGAGAAACTCTTCAGCAATGGCTGCCGGCTCTGTCATCTCGATCAGCGTCGTGGCCTCTTCGATCCCCGGCAACAGGATGTCACAGCGCTCAATCATTGGAAGCAACGTTCGTCGCATTTTTGCTGGCTCCCAGAGCTTGAATCTGAGGTTCGGATCGAACGAAATTGTCACATCGTGGTCGTTTGCCCGGTCAATCACGTCGTCGATGAGCGTTGCACAGCTGTCACTCAGTGCGGGCGTGATTCCAGAGAGATGAAGATACTCCGTTCCAGCAAGCGCCTCATCGGGCACAATTTCAGGGCCCATCCGACTGGCCGCCGACCCGTCCCGATAGTAGTAGACGCTGCTCTCGCGCAGCTCACGTCGCTCTTTGAACATCAACCCGGTGGGTGCGTCCGCATCGAACTGGACGTACCGCGTATCCACCCCCGAACCGCGAATCGTATCCCTGACGTAGCGCCCCAGCGGATCGTCGCCAAGGCGACTGATCCAGGACACGCTATGACCCAGGCGCGCAATCCCGGTCGCCACGTTACTCTCCGCACCCCCGATCCGCTTTCGGAAATCCATAATGTGGCGCAGTGGGCCGGATTCGTGCGGGTTCATCATCACCATCGTTTCTCCCAGCGTTAGCACGTCTCTGTTGGTGTGCATCGTCCGTCGATCTTGGAAAAGCTACCACTCAAACACAAGTAAATAGTTTGGATTTCCTGATCGCCAGGCCGACAGGATGATACCCCTGGCGTCGGAACGAGTATTCAGAACCGTTCTCATTGTGATGGGCTTCGACCCGAAAAATTACTTCGTTGATTAGTAAACATTTTGGCCAGGGGACGAAAAGGGCGAGCAATGGACTCTGATGATCTACGTCACCGGATGGAGCGGGTTGGGGACCGCTTTGATTTCGGAGAGTACGAGATCGAGGCGTATCTCGCCGTTCTGGACCACGGACAGCTAACGGCGAGTGAGATCGCCGATCACACGGACATTCCACAGCCGCGCGTTTACGACACTGTCAGAAAGCTCAGCGACCGTGGAATGGTCGAATTGCGTGAATCTCGGCCAATGCGCGTTGTCGCGCTCGATCCCGAAGAGGTGTTTCCGACGATACAGACCTCACTCGATGAGATGATTGCCGGACTCTCTGATCGATACACGACACCGTCGCGCGACACTGAGGCCGTCTCACTGGTGAAATCTCGGCCAAGCATTCTCAGATATCTCGAATCCGTCATCGAAAGCGCAGAGTACGAAATTGTCCTTTCGCTGACGCCGTCGTTGCTCGATCGGTTCGAGGGGCTGCTGAAGACGGCCCGAGAAAACGGCGTTACCATCGAGTTGATCGTCACGCCGGCCGCCGAGGCAGTGCCGGCTTCAGCGTTCGACTATTCGACGGTCGCAACCGTTGCCCGTGCGCGTCGTGGCATCACGACGCCGGTGATGGCCGTCGCCGACGGGAGTCGGTCCGTGTATGCAACCCAGAGTGCGCTCACCAGCGATACGGAACATTATGGCGTCATCTTCAACCGCTCTGCGCTGGGCTTTCTCGTCTCCGGGTTTTTCAATACGGTGCTGTGGACGACAGCCGAGCCGATCATGGAGGATGACCAGGCTCGGTCGTTCCCCCGGCGATACGCCTCGATCCGTCGGTGTGTCAGAGAGCTTGCGGCCATGGATCGGACCTGCTATGCACACGTCGTCGGTCGGGACGTACAGAGTGGCCGTCGCCGCACCGTTTCGGGGGTCGTGGTCGATTCGGCCGTCGAACCGACGGGTGAGCTCGCCACCGTCACGATCGAAACCGACGACGGTGATGTCACAATCGGTGGCCGGGTTGCTGCCCTTGAGGACATAGAAGCCCACGAAATTCACATTGACACAACCCCCATCGAAGACTAGCCCATGGATCGCTACGACACCCTCTATCAGCTATACGACGAATTCGACACGGAGACGCTCCAGGAGTACCAGACGCTGGTCGATCTGTTTCCCGCGCTTGGATCACGCGTGGCGCTCGAACTCTGGTCTGAGATCAACGACGAGCTCGATCAAAATCGGCATTCGATACGGTCGACGTTCACTTCCGGGGAGACGTTCGCCGACATCGGGGCGTATGCCTCACGAGAACAGGCGTTCACCGCGCTCGATCTCTACTCCAAATACGGACGCGCCGTCAACGTCCTCGTGCTTGACGTGGATGAAACCCTACGCTCTGCCGGCCAAACAGACAATGAAATCCCGAGAGAGACGCTGTATCTCCTCACACAGCTGCTTGAAGACGGGATCCCAATCGTCATTTGCACCGGCCAGACGCTCGAAAACGTCAAGGGCTTCATCACGCAGGGACTCGGCAACGAGATCGTCCACTCCGGACGACTCTCGATCGTGTATGAGGCTGGCAACGGCGTCTTCACGCCCGGTCACGGCGAGCAGACGAAAATGCTGCTGTATGAACAGCTCGATGACGAAATCAGGGACGTGTTCGATGCCGTGCGTTCGCGAGTGCTCTCGTCGGCACCGGAGTCGATTCGGCGGGGCTGTCACCTCCAGGGTAACGAGTTCAACGTCACGCTCAAGCCGAATTTCCAGACGGGGAGCGACGATGCAGTGTCGGTGATCGACGCCGCAATTGGCCATCTGTTGTCTCTGCTCGCCGAGGCCGTCGATGGGGCAACCGAATCGATGGTGCGAACGTATTACGCGGACGCAGATCCCGAAATCAGGGGAGTTCTGGAGCGAAACGGCGGTCTTCCCGAAGAGTCGCCATCGATTCCGTCCGCGGTTGCTTCCGTGCTTGATCGGCTCGACGTGGCCTACTACCGTGGTGATGCAGCTGAGCTCGGGAGTCTCGAACTGAACAAGCCAGCGGGCGTGGAAACTGCCTTCGACGTGCTTGGGTTGTCTTCGCCGTTCGCGCTCGCGATGGGTGATTCGAAAACCGATCTGCGGGTGATGGAGTGGTTGGCAGAGAACGACTACGGTATTGGGGCTGCGCCCGAGCATGCCTCGCGTGTGGTCTCAGAACACGTTCTCGACACTGATGGTCTCGTTTTCGAACGAAACGACAGCGCATCGATGCTCAGAATAGTGTACGCGCTCAATCGGATCGCCGGGCTGGAGTAATGTCTCAGGGCGTCACTATCTCAATTTCGTGACCCTCGTTCGTTTTCGTGAACGCGTATCGGTTGTCACAGCTTTCTGGATCGCGGTAGTCCAGTGCGTCGCGTTCGAGCAGCCGTTCCCATTCGTCGTCGAGATCGTCCGTTTTCACTGCCAGGTGGCCCCAGGCGTCGCCAATGGAGTAGCTGCGGTCGTCGTAGTTGACAGTCAGCTCGACTGACATCGCGGTTGGGCTGTCGGCCGGGGATATGAAATACAGCGCGAACGTGTCGAGTTCGGAGCGTCGAACGAGTTCGTAGTCCAGCTTGCGTGCGAACCAGCCAATCGCTGCGTCGCCATCTTCGACGCGGATCATCGTGTGGTCGAGTCCCCAGCGTGCGCCGTTCTCTCGCTCAACCAGCTCGATTTCGTGGCCGTCGGGGTCTTTCACGAACGCGTACTGGCCCCCACACGAATCTGGGTCGCGGTAGTCCTCAACGCCACCATTCAGCAGCTGCTCGTAGGCGTCGTACACGTCATCAACGCGGACGGCGATGTGTCCCCAGGCGTCACCGAACTCGTAGGAGCGCCCATCGTGGTTGTAGGTCAGCTCAAGCTGTGCTTCGTCGTCAGCGCGATCCGGTGGCGCGAGAAAGACGTTGGTGAACGTATCGGCCTCCCAGCGGCCCGTTTCCTCATAGCCGAGGTGTGTCTGGTACCACGCAAGCGATTGGTCGAGATCCGATACGCGCATCATCACGTGATCGAGTTCGTCCGCCATAGCCCCACTCAGGGTGTGGGTCACCAAAAATGGACTGACGGAGTCGTTCTCACCGATGACCGTCAGTGCTCGAATGAAACGTTGGCAATCCGCGTATGGTACGGGTCGCGCGCATCGTTTTCCGGTGGGATATCCACGTCGGGTGAGTACTGGCTGACGGTCCAGAAGGTCCTCGAAATCGGATCCACTGAAATACCGTTGTAATCGCCCCACCGCATCGTCTCTCCCCCGCCATAATCGTACGGAGAGCTGCCCTGTTGAACGGTGGCCGAATCGGACAGCTGATTCTCTGGCGACCACCGTTTCCGTCCGGCGACGTCCATTCGTGGGTACGTTTCCGGTCCGGAGACGTTGTAGACGAGCATCGTGCTGCGTCCATGCGTGCCGATCGTCGGCATAAAGAACGACTGATCCGGGCTTCCGAACAGGCCGGTCTGGCGGACGTTGTTCGATTCGACATCGATTTCGTACCAGCGGATCGCTGCGACCGCAGTGCCGTCATCGTTCCAGTCGGTTGCTGTCGCGTGCGCGGTCCACAGGCTGTTCGTCAGTGGGTTGAAATCTGCGTTCATCAGCCGGCGTCCAACTGCGTCTACCCGCCGGTCTGAACCGGGTTGGCGCGCTGCTGGTGGGGTGGTGTACGCTGGAACGTCCACGCTGAAACAGCGCAGTGATGGGTCACCGAGCGGATCGGTCAGTTTCCAGAGCGTGAGCTGGTTCGCCGGGGCGGTTTGTTCTGTCGTGGGGAATCGGTTGTTGATCAGGTAGTACGTTCCGTGGCGGCCACCGCTGTATGGCTGGAACGCCGGCTGCACGGTGAAATCCAGCGACCCGCTGTCGGGATGGCCCAGGTCGTCGAACTGGTGGCCGGTTACCGGTTTCCCACGGTAGAGCTGTTCTTTGTTCAGTGCGACCATCGAAACCCGGACGCCGCTTGCGTCACCGGGGAAGAAGTTCTGCGTGAGATAGATTGCATCCCGATCCAACCCAAGCGTCGGGTAATCCACGAGTCCGCGGTTGTCAGGACCGTTCGCATCCTCCGGCGGGACTCGGTAGACGTGCCAGCGGCCGGTCGGATCCGGTGTGGCGGAGGCGGCGACCACGAAATACCCCTTTGGCGGTCTCGCCAGCGTGCCGATTGATTCCTCCTCATCGTCCTCAGCCTGTTCTTCGAGCCGTTCTCGGTCGATGATTTCGCCGTCCTCCGTGATTCCTGGCTGGTACTGGACGGCCGCAAGCACGTAGCGATGGCGTCGTCGGTCGTAGCGCGCTCGCGGATCGAACACGAACGGATAGCCGTAGACGAAGCCGTCATCCGGTTCTGGGAGTACCTCCTCCCAGAGGGCTTCGAGTGGTATCTGGACGATTCGCTCGCCAGAGTCCTTATCGAAGACTGCGATCTGCTGGTTCAGCGCGTGGACGTGCTCCGACAGTCCAGTGGCAATCTGCGAGTCCGAAGGCACCCCACCACGCGTTGCTTCGGCGTTGACGCCGTTGTACTCAGTGTGGATTTCGAGCTCGCCGTCGGGCCACCAGCTCCCCCCGTGCAGCTGCTGGGCGCTGTCGGACGGGTTGAGTCCCCGAGTGGACGCCGTTTTGCCACCAGTCGGGTGGAGCGGTCGGGTGCTTGGCGTTTGACCGGACGATTTCGTCCGCGTTTGGGAGCCAGAAAGATCAGACAGCGTGACCGTCGCGCCGGAGTAGGTTCCCTCGAACGGTCCAACAGCACACGTTTCTGTGGATTGGCCAGCGCCGAGTGGAACCAGCCCTGCGCCAACGACGCCCGCGCCGAGCGTTTGCAACACCGTTCTCCGAGGGATCGACAGCTCGTCTGCTCCGTTCTGTGCGTCGCCCTTCCGACAATTATTGCCAGACACGACATAACAATGAATTATGTATTATTTAAATATAATTGAATTAATCTGATTACTTAATTAGGAGGTTGTCGGACGTACGAGTGTGTGTGGGTGACTGGTTCGGTATGGGTATTAGAGCAAGATTTTCGTTGATTGGTGGGCGTGAACATAGCATGGATTACAGTTGCGCCACCAGCAAAGCCGGCATCGAAATCTGGAGCCCATCACCATCTTGTTCTCGAAAACGTCCTGACACCCTCCCACGACTCGATCCACGGTCACACCGTTGCGCTTCGAAATAGCACGACGCCACCGAAACCAACCAGCAACACACCAACAGGAATTGCCGTCGCGTGGAGTCGTCCACCAACGCCGACGAGCAGGCCGAGCTGTGAGAGCGCAGCGAGCACGAGCAAGCCGCCGGTGAGCCGATCGGTCGAAGCTCCCAGACAACCGGCGAACGCACTGACGAGCGCCAGCAGAAAACAGCCCGCACCGATCGCCAGCGACTCCGCGAATGCGGGCACTGCGCCACTGAGTGCGCCAAGATACGTCGTGAGCAACAGTAACCGCCAAGAAGCGCCATCAAGCAACCCGAATGGAAACACGTAGGTCGTCCCACCGGCTCCGCTCACCACCAGCCACGGAACGAATCCCAGCAGACAGAGCAGTCCAAACCGCCGCCAGCAGTTCATCGACGAACGATCAGCCGGAGAACGTCTTCGTCTTTCAACCCATGATCAAGCCCAACCTGCTGGTCGTCGTGTTTCGCGCTCGGCCCCGACACGCGCGCGAATCGAAACCGGTCAAGAAAGTCGCCACCGATCTTTCGACAGGCGTCTTCGACGGTCTGGCCCTCGCGAAGCACGAGTGGCTCATCATAATCCACACCACGACCGGGTTTGTCCATGTAGACGCGAATCAACCCGATCGTCTCATAAATCGTCTCTTTGAGCCCGTCGAGCCCCTTCTGTTCCTCTGCGCTGATGAAAATAACCTCCTCGGGATCGAGATCGTGCGCTCGGAGCTCTTCGTTGACGGTGTCAAGATAGTCTGGGTCGATGAGATCTGCCTTGTTCGCGGTAACGATCGATGGAAGATAGATGCGGTTGTCCATCAGACCGTCCACGAGCTCATCAACCGTGATCTCCTCGCGCAGCGTTACGTCGGCGTTGACGTAGCCGTGCTCACGGAGCACCTCCGCGATCGTCTTGTCTTCGAGCCCCACGTCCCCGCTCGTCGTGACGTTGATCCCACCCTTGTGCTTTTTCGTGATCGACATATTAGCCGGCGTGGTGTCGAGACGGATCTTGTTTGCATACAACTCCTCGCGGAGCCGAGCGTACTGTTCGATCTCGAACACCGACAACACGAACAGCACCAGATCAGCGGTCCGAACGACCGAAAGCACCTCTCTGCCGCCGCCTCGACCGCCTGCAGCCCCTTCGATCAGCCCCGGAACGTCGAGCAGCTGAATGTTCGCGCCGTTGTGCTCAAGCATGCCGGGATGGACGTTCAGCGTGGTAAATTCGTAGGCCCCGATTTCGGACTCTGCGTTCGTGAGTGCATTCAACAGCGTCGATTTCCCAACGCTCGGAAAGCCAACGAGCGCAACGGTTGCGTCGCCGGTTTTCTCGACGGCGTAGCCCTCGCCGCCGCCACCGGACCCACGCGCCTCAAGCGTCTCTTTTTTCTGTGCCAACTTCGCCTTCAAACGGCCAATGTGGGCCTCAGTAGACTTATTGTACGGAGTATTGGCTATTTCTTCCTCTATCGCCTCGATCTCCTCCTCAAGACCCATTGAATTGCCCTCCGAGATCGGTAGCGAAAAAAGTGTTCGTTGGCGGTCCCGTCACGGGAATCACAGGCAAACTAAATACACACTGATGAAACTGCCTAAACAATCATTTTTATTAATTCGTCGGGCCAATTATTTGGGGATTCATAACACCGTAGCGTTAAATATTGCCGTGAAATACCTCGACGTGTCATGGTAACGAGTGCTGGTGGTCTGTATCGTCGATATCGATCTATCCCAATCGTTTACCGGATTGCAATTGCATTCATTGTGGGCTCGATTGTGGGCCTCGTGTTTGGTGAGCGAGCAACGGTACTGCAGCCGCTGGGAGATCTGTTCGTCCGCCTGTTGAAGATGATCATCGTGCCGATCGTCGTCTTCACGCTGATAATGGCGGCCCGAACGCTGACACCGTCCAATCTCGGTAAGATTGGTGGACAGGTCGTCATCGTGTATCTGCTTACTACCGCAGTCGCGATTGGTGTCGGACTGGTGGTAAGCAACGTCTTTGATCCTGGGATGGGTGTGACACTCACCAACGGTGATATCTCCCCCGAAGCTGCACCCCCACTGAGTGAGGTGCTGCTCGGAATCATCCCCGAGAATCCGATTCACGCGATGGCCGAGGGGAACATGCTCGGTATCATCTCATTCTCGTTGATCTTTGGAATCGGGATGAGCGCCGTTCGTGAGGAGACAGACCCGGAATCATCGGTGGCTACCGGAATCTCGACGCTGTTCGATATCGTTGAGGCCGGTGCTGAAGTGATGTTCAAGGTCGTCTGGGGAGTGATGGAATACGGCGTTATCGGTGTGTTCGCGCTCATGGCAGCACTGTTCGGGCAGACCGGACCACAGATGATTCTGGATCTCATCACGCTGGCCGGCACGCTGTTGGTTGCTGTGCTCATCCAGATTACGCTGGTGTATCTGGTGGGAATCATCTTGCTTCTCGTTGGTTCATCACCGATCGCGTTTGTGCGCGGCATAACCGATGCGATGGTAACGGCACTCTCCATTCGGTCGTCGTCCGGGACGCTCCCCGTGACGATGTCGAACGCTGACGAGAATCTCGGCGTGGAAGAATCCGTCTATGGCTTTTCACTCCCCCTGGGAGCAACGATCAACATGGATGGCACTGCCATGTATCTTGGGATCGCTGCGATCTTCACGTCGAACGTTGTTGGTGTGCATCTCAGTATCGCCCAACAGCTCAGCATCCTCCTGACGGCACTGCTTGCAAGCATCGGGACTGCCGGCGTTCCAGGCGCGAGTCTGGTGATGATGACTGTCGTCTTCTCACAGGTTGGACTGCCAGTGTCTGCAATTGCGATGGTTGCCGGAATCGATCCGCTGCTCGACCGACTCCGGACGATGAACAACGTTACCGGCGATCTGGCGGTTACAACGCTCGTTGCCCACTGGAACGGCGCCATAGACCGCACGCGAAGCATCCTCTAGACCTGGTCCGATACACAACTCGAAGTTTTTTTACCGTGTGAAATTTTAACACTGTCATCACCGAACCCAGGTGTAGAAAATACACACCGACGATTACAACAAGATTAGGTCGAAATGACTCCGAAAGATATACCACGATGGGTCATGAAACGTCCCATCGGTGATGGAACCCTCCCGTGACATCGCACCGAGTAATCGCCGCATGCAACAGGGCACAATCAACGCTAACGGATCGGACCAATGATAAACATCGATAGCTTCCGCGACAGCACGCAGATCATCTTGCCGACCGAAGCACTTTCGGGGCTTCGACAGGAGCTCAACCGCCGGTTCGTCCTCTCATTCGTCGAAGAGGAGACGAAAACCCGTATCATCGGTAGTCCGACCGAGATCCGTGAGGCGAGCAACTGGCTGACACGCCAGGGCGTCGCTGTCGCGTAGATATTCGTCGTTTACTCCGTTTTTCCCGGTCGATCCCACCCCGCACAACGGGATACAATAACCCTTAAACCCACGAAGGGGGTGATTCAGCATATGGCTGGAACGATTGAGGTACTCGTCCCTGGTGGCCAGGCAACGCCTGGTCAACCGCTCGGACCGGAACTTGGTCCGACACCCGTAGACGTGCAGGCGGTCGTCAATGATATCAACGATCAAACAGAAGCGTTTGACGGCACGGAAGTGCCGGTGTCCATCGAGTACGAAGACGATGGTAGCTACGAGATCGACGTGGGGGTCCCCCCGACGGCGGCACTGATCAAGGACGAACTCGGCTTTGAGACCGGCAGCGGCCGGCCACAGGCAGAGTTTGTCGCCGATATCTCGGTTGATCAGCTCGCACAGATTGCAAAGCAAAAGCAGTCCGATCTGCTCGCGTACGACACGAAAAACGCAGCCAAGGAGGTTGCCGGCACGTGTGTTTCGCTTGGCGTCACCGTCGATGGTGATGACGCGCGGACGTTCAAAGCACGCGTCGACGACGGCGACTACGACGAGACGTTCGAAAACGCGTAACGGTCCTGTTTTGACGGGAGTGTGCTCTGCTGGTTCTTCTGGTTGCACAAGACTTCGACGTGCTTAAGTCCGTGATCGGAGTGTGTAAAAACGAGGCAGGTTTCGATCCTGTTTCACGCCGTAGGAGCCACAGGCGTACTACGGAGGTGAACAATGGCAAATCAGGAAATAGAGGATGCAGTATCTCGCGCGATTGATGAGGCGCCACCACGGAATTTTACCGAATCGGTGGATATTGCCATCAATCTTCGCGATCTAGATCTTAACGACCCAAACAACCGTGTCGATGAGGGCATTGTCCTTCCGCGGGGAACGGGCCAGGAGACTCGTATCGTCGTGTTCGCAGAGGGCGAGACCGCCCTGCGTGCCGAAGAGGTTGCTGACTCAGTGCTCGACAGCGATGCGCTGTCGGAGCTGGGTGAGGACACTGACGCCGCAAAGGATCTCGCCGGCGAGACGGACTTTTTCGTCGCAGAAGCGAGCATGATGCAGGACATCGGTCGATTCCTCGGGACCGTTCTCGGTCCGCGCGGGAAGATGCCGACGCCGCTACAGCCCGACGACGACGTTGTCGAGGTTGTAAACCGGATGGAAAGCACGGTCCAGCTCCGCAGTGGTGAGCGACGGACGTTCCACACGCTCGTCGGCTCGGCCACAATGGAGCCCGAGGACATCGCTGACAATATCGATGTGATCATTCGTCGACTTGAGGCGAGTCTGGAGAAGGGCCCGCTCAACATCGATTCGATCTACGTGAAGACGACGATGGGTCCAACGGAGGAGGTGGCCTAAGATGTCCGCAGAGCCCGACCACACGACTGACGTCATTCCGGAGTGGAAACGCGAGGAAGTCGAGTCGATCGGATCGCTCATCGACGACTATCAGAGCGTCGGTATCGTGAACATCGCCGGCATTCCGAGCAAACAGCTACAGGCGATGCGTCGCGATCTCCACGGCTCAGCAGAGCTCAGAGTGAGTCGGAACACGCTCATCGAACGCGCGATCGCAGACAGTGATCGTGGCTTCGATGAGCTGTCCGATCTCGTGACCGGTCAGATTGGCCTCATCGCCACTGACGACAATCCGTTCGGGCTGTACAAAAAGCTCGAAGACTCGAAGACGCCGGCACCGATCAACGCCGGCGAGGTCACGCCGAACGATATCGTCATTCCGGAGGGCGACACCGGCATCGATCCCGGTCCGTTCGTCGGCGAGCTCCAGCAGGTCGGTGCGAACGCTCGCATCGATGGTGGCTCGATCAAGGTGCTCGAAGACTCTCACGTACTCGATGAAGGCGACGAAGTGAGCCAACAGCTTTCTGGCGTGCTGAGTGAACTCGGCATTGAGCCAAAGGAGGTTGGGCTCGATCTTCGTGGCGTCTACTCGGAGGGCGTGTTCTTCGAGCCGGACGAGCTGGCGATCGATGTCGAGGAGTACCGCGCCGACGTCCAGTCGGCCGTCGCCGCCGGGCGCAATCTCTCGATCAACGCTGGGCATCCGACCGCCCAGACCGCGGACGCGCTGGTTTCGAAGGCCAGCAACGAGGCACGCAGCCTCGGACTGTTCGCCGCGATCGAGAGCCCGGCCATCGCCGACGATCTCGTCGCCAAAGCAGATTCACAGCTGCGTGCGCTCGCAGCCGTGATCGATGACGAGGAGGCACTCCCCGAGGAGCTTCGTGGCGTCGAGCCAGCTCCGAGCACAGAATCTGATTCATCGTCAGATTCCGACGCCGCTAGCGACGACGATGCTAGCGCCGACGCAGAGGACGATACGGACGACGACGATGATGAGGAGGACGGTGCCGAAGGTCTCGGCGCGATGTTTGGATAGCCCATCGAACACAACACTACAACAACACACAAATCACAATGGAATACATTTACGCTGCACTCATCTTGAACGAATCGGACGACGAAGACATCACCGAAGAGAACGTCACGGCAGTCCTTGAGGCCGCCGGCGTCGACGTTGAGGAGTCCCGCGTCAAGGCCCTCATCGCCGCGCTCGAAGACGTTGACATCGAAGAAGCCGTCGAGCAGGCTGCAGCCGTCCCAGCCGGTGGCGCTGCCCCAGCAACGGGTGGCGACGAAGCAGACGCCGCAGAGGCAGACGATGACGACGAAGCAGACGCTGCTGACGCTGACGACGATGATGACGAGGAAGAAGAGGCCAGCGGCGAGGGTCTCGGTCAGCTCTTTGGCTAACGTCATCGAGACAGAACTCACTTTTTCGTGACCCACCCCGCAGAGCCGAAGGTTTAGAACTGATACCGTGGCCAGGGTCCGTATGGTCGTGAGCCAGGCCGTCGCGTTCGCGCCAGAGCAGACCCTCACACTGATTGCGTTTGTCCTGGCGGGCTGTCTCGGTGGCTGTCTCAGCGGTCTCACGCCCGGCATTCACGCGAACACGATTGCGTTCCTGCTCGCCGGCATTGCCCCAGAACTTCCTGGGCCGCCGGTATGTGTCGCGGCGGCAGTTCTCGCCACCGGCGTCGTTCACACGTTTCTCGACATTGCGCCCGCGCTTGCGCTTGGCGTTCCTGATCCGTCGATGGCAGCCACTGCGCTCCCGGGCCATCGACTCGTGCTCGCAGGGCGTGGTAAAGAAGCGTTGTTGCTCT
This sequence comes from Halobacteriales archaeon YIM A00013, assembly GCA_025041195.1. GTDB lineage: Archaea > Halobacteriota > Halobacteria > Halobacteriales > Haloarculaceae > Halocatena. The sequence continues at coordinate 1,553,047 of JAKCFM010000001.1, read as the reverse complement.
CTGCACTTGGATCAGCCAGCGCAGTGGTGGTCGCAGCAGTGCTGGCAGTCCCGCTCACAGGGGTCGTCCGCTCCGTGTTGCCACTCTTTGAGAGCAATCGGCAGCCCGTATTTTTGCTCATCATTCTGGCGTTGCTCGCCACCGAATCGATCCCCGTTGGAACGATTGGCGGGCTCTTCTCCGTTGTGGGCAGTGGTGTTCTGGGACTGTTGGTCCTGGAGCTGGATCCAGCAGGCATCGTTCCGGTCGGGGGCGTACTTATGCCGCTGTTCGCCGGGCTGTTTGGCGCACCAGTGCTGCTCGAATCGTTGGGCGGCCACGGCTATGGGTCACAACAGCAGGCAGCAATCGAACTCTCTCCACGCGCCGTCGGTGGCTTCGGCGTCATCGGCTCGCTCTGTGGTGCCGTTGTTGGCTACGTTCCAGGTGTCTCAAGCGCCATTGCCGCCACGCTCGCGCTTGTCACCGTTCCCTCCCGATACGGCAGTCGGGGGTTTATCGTCACCACGAGCGGTGTCAATACTTCTAATTGCATCTTCGCCCTGGTTGCGCTCGTGGCACTCGGTGAGCCACGGACTGGAGTCGTCGTTGCACTGACGCGCACGAACGCTCCGATAGAACTCAGTCTGTTCGCGTGGACGATCGGGATCGGTGCAGCGTTCGGATTTGTAGCTGTAGTGACAATTGGGCCAGCGTATCTCGATCTGATCGGCTCCATCGAGCAGACGCCGCTCACAGTGGTGGTCCTCTTCGTGTTGTGTCTAATTACATTCGTACTAACTGGCGGTGTCGGCGTGGGTATCTTCCTTCTGAGCACCATCATTGGGCTCGTCCCTGGCCGATTTCACGTTAAACGGGCCCATCTGATGGGAGTGTTGCTGGTACCGCTTTTGATCAATGGTTAGGCGGGGTGTTTCAGTCCACCCATGAGCCCGTCGATTTTCGCCTGTTCGTCGAGCTGTTCTGGGTGGGCACCGATCACCGTGATGTAATCGCCCTCATGTTCGAACGTGGTGATGTGGATATTCACCGTGATGGAGATGCCCTGGATGATCTGTGCCTCGGCGCTGAACCGCTCGACGGTCCGCTCGTCGCCCAGTACCGAAACGGAGCGGTTGCCAACCGACTCGACGTTTTGCACGCCGTTGTACGTATCGAGGAACCGTTCAATCAGCTCGCCGTTCGACATTTCACCGAGCGGATTGACGGACTGGCCGGCCACCGACTTTTTCGGCGTTGAAATCACGACCAATCTGGTGATCGTCACCTCAGGTCCAATGTCGGTGTTGCGCTCGTATTCGCGGATATGACTCGTCGCTTTGAACGTTCGATTCATCCCGAGGACGCTAATCGACCGTTCGATCGTCGGCGAATCGTTACGCGTTAGTTCGTAACTGGTGCCCGCAAGCGCATCGTTGTTCACGGCCGCGGGATCGGCTGTCGCAGTGACTTCCTCATTGGTTAGTCCTTCAAGACAGCCTGTGGCTGTTACCAATCCGATGAGGATGATGCCGGCGAGCAACGCGCGTTTCGTCGTCGATAAACTGGGTATCATAGATGACTACTGGTGTGGAATGATCGGCCCATTGGCACACACTGGTCGTGTGATCGTCACCCGATGGAAGCTCGTATCATCCCTGCCGATTGTGCATCTGAGCGATGCGTACCATCGAGGTAAAAGCTTGTGGTCCGCCACGAGTCGTTCGTTTCAATTGTGTGGTGCAGACAGCCGGAACTCTGGCCCGTCGTCAGTGTCTTCGATTTCAACGCCTAGCTCTACGAGCGCGTCACGAAGGTCGTCGGCCCGTTCGTAGTTCCCAGCCTCGCGTTCTTGCTCGCGGAGTTCGAGCACGAGCTCGATTGCTTCGTCGGCGATTTCGACGGTTCCATCCGATTGGTCGTCGGTGAATGCGAATCCAAGCACGTCACCGCCAAGTGAGTTGAACGTCGAGAGCGCCCGTCTGAGGGCGACGTAATCGTACGTGTCGGAATCGAGATGCCGATGGATTGCCGTCGTGAGATCGAGCAGCGCAGCGATCGCTACTCGCGTGTTGAAGTCGTCGTCCATCGCGGTCTCGAATGCTGATTTCGTCTCCTCGATGCTCGCTCTGAACGACTCATCGGTAACGGTTGCCATGGCATCCGGGCCATCGATCGCGTTGAGGGCGGTCTCGTAGGCGCGTTCGAGCCGGTCCCATCGCTCGGTTGCTTCGTGGAGGGCGTCCTCGGAGAACGTTTGTCGACTGGTGTACGATGTTGATAGCAAAAACGTCCGCACCGCGTTCACACCGACGGCGTCGATCGCCGATTTCACCGTCGAGAAGTTGCCCAGACTCGAACTCATCTTCTCTTCGCCCGTGTCGAGAAGTCTAACGTGGAGCCAGTAGCGGGCGAACTGCTCGTCCGTAGCCGCCTCGCTCTGGGCAATTTCGTTCTCGTGATGTGGAAAGACGAGATCCTGGCCACCCATGTGGATATCGATCGTCGTATCCAGGTGTGCCATCGCCATTGCAGAGCACTCGATGTGCCAGCCCGGTCGGCCGTCACCCCACGGCGCAGAGAACGTCTGGCCCGTCTCGGCGGCGGCTTCTGGGGAGAGTGCCCCGTCATGTCGATGCTCTTTGATTGCTTCTGGCGTGACGCCACCGGCCTTCCAGAGGGCAAAGTCGGTTGGTGCACGCTTTTCGGCAAGTTCGGTTTCTGGGCCCTGCGCAGTCAGCGAATCAATCGACTGGTTCGAAAGGTCACCATACGCGTCGAATGCGGTCGTGTCGAAATACACCGATCCGTTCGATTCGTAGGCGTATCCCCGATCGATGAGCGTCTCGATCAGTTCGAGGATCTCTGGAACGTGTTCGCTCACGCGCGGATAGACGGTGGCACGCTTCAGATTCAGCGATCGCATGTCGTCGATCGTTCGTTTCGTGTACGATCGCGCGACCGCAGCTTCGGACTCGCCGAGATCGTCCTCACCCGCGCGGGCGACAATTTTCTCGTTCACGTCGGTGAAGTTCTCAACGTGGCGCACGTCATAGCCGCGATAGCTGAGCCACCGATCGACCACGTCGGCGTGTACCCAGAGTCGTGCGTGGCCAAGATGCGGTGGATCGGAGGTGGTGAGCCCACAGACGTACAGCAAGACCGTCTCATCGCCTGGCTCGAACGGCTCGCGCTCACCTGTCAGCGTGTTCGAAACGCGGATGGTCATTAGCCACCGCTACCATCGGCATGGGTTTGAAAGATTCGGACGGGTGTGACAGCGTCGAGAACGAAGCGGATTAACTGCTGGTCGCCCAACTGGCAGCTATGTCCCAGCAGACCGACGAGGCGCTCGTGATCGTCGCTCACGGCTCGCATCTCAATCCGGATTCGAGCACACCGACGTTCGCGCATGCTGATACGATCCGCGAGGCAGATGCGTTCGAGACGGTTCGTGAGGCCTTCTGGAAAGAGGAGCCGTCGTTCCGCGAGGTGTTGCGCATCGTCGACGTCGAGACGGTGTATGTCGTACCGATGTTTATCAGCGAGGGCTACTTTACCGAACAGGTGATTCCACGTGAGCTTCGGCTGCAGGACTGGGACGTGACCGACTGGGAGTCGGATGGAACCAGTGCCGATCACGCGGCGTATACGGCCACGGACACCGGCACCACAGTGCAGTACTGTGGGCCGGTCGGAACGCATGATTCGATGACTGACGTGATCGTCCAGCGTGCACGGAGCGTCACTGACGATCCTAACGTTGGGTCTGGTGTTGGGCTGGCGGTCGTCGGACACGGAACCGAACGCAATGAAAACAGTGCAAAGGCGATCGAGTATCACGCCGACCGCATCCGCGAGACGTACGATTTCGCCGAGGTAAAGGCGATGTTCATGGACGAGTCGCCCGAAGTCGACGATGTGGCGACGCTGTTCGAGAGCGACGACGTGGTCGTCGTTCCGCTCTTTGTCGCCGATGGCTATCACACCCAGGAAGACATTCCGGCGGATATGGGTCTGGATCTCGATGGACCGGGCTCGTATCCGGTCCCGGGGATGGTCGATGGGACTCAGATCTGGTACTCTGGAGCCGTTGGCACGGAGCCGTTGCTCGCTGACGTAATTCTTGAGCGGGCCGCAGACGCTGGTGCTGACGTTGCTGGGGCGATCGAGCGGGTCAAACAACAAACCGGAGGGACGGCGATCGATGTCGAGTGAGGACCGAACTGATCGCCGTCGTTTTTGGCATGCCGGTCGCAGCAGTGGTATGGACCGACAGAGCGATCGCAACGGGCGCTCGACGAGGTGGTGGTAATGGACCGCGAATCCGACCCTGTGGCCGCCCTAGTGGCTACCGTCGCGGAGCGATCCATTTCGTATGACGGCCTTTCAGTGTCGAAATCGGACGGATTGTACACGTTCGAAACGACCGAACGGCAGGTCACGGACCTCACTGCGTCGGCACTCGGTGAGACGGCTGCTGGTGATCCATTCGTTGACAACTGGTTTCACTGGACGCAACGCTCGCGTTCGACGGCCGAGCAGGCGTTTCTTCGCTGGGTTGAGCACGCAGAGGAACGGTCGGTTCCAGAACGCGACGCTGCACTGACCAGTGGCGGCGTTGTTCGCGAGTGGGGGCAGCTCAGAATCACGGCGACAGTAGTGGATGGTGATCGACGGTATGAACTGCGTCACTCGGACGACCGCGACGCCGATCCAGCAGAACTGGAGCGATTTGTGGATCCGCGCAAAGCCCGCGAGATTGCCACGACGGATGACAAAGGACGGTATCGGCCGCTCAAAACCGCACCGTCGCTGTCGACTGGCTGGTTGTTTCCGGAACTGACGGGAGCGTCGCTCGTCGAAGCGATCGATTTCTTCTATCCGGCGACGATTCAGAACTGGTCGCTTGAGCGCGAGGGCGAGCTTGATGTGACCAATTGGGCGGCCGCAGCTGACCGCCAGAGCGGGATCTACGCGATGGTAGATGAGCTCTCCGGTGAGCAGCTTGAGTGGCTCACCGAAGCGTGCTGTGTCGATTCACAGTGTCTAAAGCGCCGTGAGTGGGATGCAGCCGATGGTGAGGAGATTGACACCCCACGCGGTGCGGGTGCGTTCCCGTGTCGTGAGCCCTGTTCGGTCGTCATTTCGGCAGCCCGGAAGTGGACCCAGATCGAGCGTGAGGACACGGAACGCTACACGTTCGAGCTCACGCCGAGTGAGAAGGACCAGCTCGAAGCGTTGGTTGCTGCCGTCGCTGATGGTCGCATCGATGAGATTCGTGAAGCGGAGTTTAGCGACCCAGCAAATCGACAGCGAGCCCGCTATCTTCGGGCGAAACGCTTTGATGCGGAGGGGTCGCTGTCTACAGAGTCTGAGCGACCAAGCTGACGAAAAATACGCAACGCGTCGATGGCCACCAGCCATCACGGGAGAGCCGGGGCGTCAGTCACGGGTGGGCGTGATCGATTATTCGTGCATGATATTCCCACAGTCCGCACACATCCAGATGTGGTCTGCGTGCGTTTCCTTCACGAGGCTGCTGCCACACTCCGTGCATTCGTTGATCATGTGTCGTAGGGGTGCCGCTTTCGGAGAGGGTGTGGACGTTCGACCGTCCGTTCTAAGAGCTCGAATTCGTCATCCGTGATCTCAGTCAAGAGCGTCACATCGCCAGTGTGAACGTGAATGAACAGCCGATCATCCGGTCCTTGCAGGACCTCGGCCGTCGTCATGGTCCCTCCAATGCTGTACTGCCGGATTGCTGTCGCCTAGCTGACTCGCTACCCATCATACCTTGGTTTACATCAGAACTATGCAACTGACATCTACTGGAATAATATCTCAACACATAGCTGATGCAGTCTTCAACAATGTGGGATAATATATTAAATCATATACTATCAGCAATGCTGGCCGCAAACAGTTCGCTGTATGTGTTTTTCGGTGGTGATTATTGCTGTCGTGTGGGTTTTCTGATAGGTGATGCGTGGCTGTGTCTGGTGGTTTTCCATTTCATTCATGGAGGGCAACACTTCTGTGAGTTGTCTGGATTATCAGTTGTGTTCGAAAATTTTTATGTATTGGTTGTGATTGTGGGCTACTGCGTTGTGCGCGTTGAGTACTGATCGACAATCACCCTGTCCACTCTTCGTCGGTGATGAATCTGTTGTCGGAATGCTTCGTGCGGAATCCGAGTCTATGATCGTTTTCGAATCTGGGTAGCAGGGACCGTGAGTTGAGCTCCAAACGGATGAGTTCCGTCAGACGATTTCATCGGGATCGTAGTTCGACTTCGTGCGCGAGGCGGCGTCGGCGTACTGGTTTTTGCGTTCTGGATCTTCAACGTGGCCGAGATTGTCAGAGGACGTCTCAACAGCGGCGGTCGTCTCGCGGCTGTCGGTAAACGATGTCAAGGCGCGTTCTTTTCGGAAATAGCGTGAGCCGTCGAGGGTGGCGTAGGTGATGATAATCAGATTTTGCTCGTCGTCCGAGTAGGTTCGCTCGACGAACCACACCTGTTCGGTCGCTTCGCTCTCTGTCATGCATGGGTGTTCGCGCTGTTGGGGGTTCAGTGTTGGTGTGCTGATGAGGGCTATTTTCGTACGTGGTATTGCAGCAGCTGCTCTTCTGTTAGCATTTCAGTACGATCCGCTATCTCCCTGTACGACGCAGGGATGCAGGGCTCTTCACCCAGAACCTGGGAATGCTCATTGAGTACTTATTACCGTCTCCCAAATAGCAGATTGATGACGAAGGCTACCCATTTCAGATTCGAACGAGCTGCCGATAGTCCGATCAACAATTGTTCACTCACGGGTGCGAATCAATGATTCTCGAACTCGTACTGGCGGTTCACACGATTGTCGCTGCGTTGTGGACTGGTGCCACGGTGTTGATCGCCGGCGCTGTCATTCCCGCAGCGCGGGCTGAAGCGATCACTGCGGAGGGTCTTTCGCTCATCGCTACCCGGTTCCGGTATCTCACGATTGGTTCAGTGCTTCTGTTGTTATTCAGTGGTGGCCATCTCGCGGGAACGCTCTACACATTTGAAACGCTTCAGGGATCGGGTCGCGGTCATCTTGTGCTCGCAATGGTCGTGCTGTGGCTCGTGCTTGCCCATCTGGCAGTGTTTGGGTACCGTCGGCTTGCGGAAACCAGCTCAGAGCAGTCGGTCGAAAAAACGGCCGCAGATGCACAACCGTGGTTCATGGCTGGTAGCGTAGTGTCGGTATTGTTACTCATTATGGCAGGACTTTTGTGAGTTTGGGATAGCTCTGTGACGGTTAGGGCAGCTTGTACGTCAGTTCCACAACGCCTCCCTCGTGACTCGTTGTGTCGTTCAGTTCCAGACGCTGACGGTCGTATCCCCCTGCAAACAGTGGTATTCCCTCACCGAGGAGTACTGGAAGCTGTGTCAGTTGGAGCGTATCGACCTGCTGCTCGTTGAGAAACGACTCTGTGAGGGATGCGCCGCCAACGAGCCAGATGTGATCAAACTGCTCTTTCAGTGCAGCCGTTTTCTGGGCGACGGCATCGTTTACGAACGTTACTTCGTTGGTTGCGGGTGAGCGTTCCTGACTGGTGAACACGTACGTGGGCTTCTCGCCGTATGGCCACTCACCGAAGCCGAGAACCTGCTCGTACGTCGTTGAGCCCATAACGAGACAGTCGACGGTTTCGAAAAATTCGGAAAACCCCAGATCGTCAGTGGATGGGAACTCTGATAGCCACTCTATCTTTCCCTCCGCATCAGCGATATATCCGTCAACACTCGTGGCGATGTACAGAGTCACTGCTCCAGTAGCCATAGCTTCGAATAGCTGGTAATTGAAAACAGTGTTGTGAAGGCTTCTCACTAATCAAGCCAGTGTGTCAGCGCCGGTGGAGGATTCCCCCATAGCAGTGTCAGTATCAATCTCGTCGAAGATGGTGCCACTGCCGGACATTTATCTGGCAAAGGGCCCTATCTAACATCCAATGACCGCAGGTTCCTCTGATACTCCTCTGGTTGATCGAGAAGCCCTGCGATCGGAACTTGTGGAGTATCCACTCTGTTTTTCGGTGATATTTGGCTCCCACGCAGCTGGCACAGCGACAGCACAGAGCGATATCGATATCGGAGTCGTGTTTGCTTCGGACTGTCCATCTCCAAAACAGCGTGAGCTGTATCTTGAACTCCACAGTTTGCTCGCAATAGTGCTGGAAACCGACGCTGTGGATGTCACCCTCCTTGACGACGTGCCACCTGCCGTCGGTCGACGGGCGCTCAACGCATACGAACTCCTCACTGGTGATCGACGTGCTGTTGAGGATCTCCGCAACAAACTGGAGGCGACAGCGCCCTCCCCTACGCAACAAGAGCTGGTTGAACGACTGGACGACCAACTCTCCGCTCTCGATGCTGCACTTTCTGATATAAGCGGGGGCGATGCCACGGGCGGTCGGTCATAATGGATTTTCCCTGTGACACTGAAGAACGGATCGTGAGCCGCCTCGGGGTCAAGGTAAGGGAAATCGAAGATTTCCTGTCTCCAGCAAATCACGAAGTGATTTGCGTGACCCCGAGGCACCCTGCCCCGCCTGTAGAATCCTGCTGAACTCAGTCATATAATCCATGAGATTGTTTTTTCGACCCGCGTGTTGCTACTCGTATCTGGCTATGCCCGTTGTATAGGATACTGATCAAAATAGAACTATTTTGATACAATCACACAATCTTCGCTTCTAACCACCCAAGTGGATAATGATCCCACGACAGATCTTCAGTTTTCTCTGGATCTGTCGGCCGTCGGATACACCGTCTCGTCTTTGGATAAGGATCCACTGGAAGACCAAACACATCCCTGAGATTACCGCAGTTCTCGCAATATAGCTTCTCAGTCTCTTCATCGATCTTGATCTCTCCCTCGCAAACACAATGCGTAATCGGTGCATCGATATTCTGGCGCACCTGCTGTTCCTGCGAAAGCGTTTTCATTACGGTCTTCGAGTACTGACCTGTAAATCTCCCACTCCGAATGAGAAACTGGGAACTCGGTTTCTCTGTGCCAACTCTGGCTAACTCCTCTTCGTAAAAGTTTTTAAAATGTCTGTATTCATCCTTTGCAGCCACTTGATCGTATTTCCAGTCCTCCACGATTTCCTTTTCCACACCTATTATGCTGTCCTGGAAATCGTGAACAGCACTAAAAATCGTATTCTTGACGCCCGTTTCTGACAACTCATCCGCAAAGATGGATTCTGCCGCTCCATCTGATTGATCGATAATACTTCTGAGTAACGCAAGATCAACTGTTAGCTCTGTCTTGAAATCAGGTTTATTGCTGGTTTTGTCAGCTAGATTTGGGAGCAAACATTCGGCAAAAATTTTATATCCCATCCACTTTGGATCCGTCCCTTTTTTCGATTCCTGGCTATACTGGCGAGTTCGGATCTGGCAAACGCCAAGTTGTGGTTCAGACACAGGATGCGCGTCTGTAACCCGTAAACACCGAAATAAATCGGATGAGATGTCACCATCTGGACGAAAGAGTCCTTCCACATCCTCAGATATATCTAATCCACCACGTCCCGAGTCGGTTATTGATCCGTCCGGTTCACCACCAAGGGCTCGGAAGGCCAACGCTGTCCGCAACCACCCTTTGACCGTTGAGCCAGGAATATAAGGAACATTTTGCTCATCCTTTACGACGGGTGCAACAGTAGTCTCTTCAAAATCGCTGAGCGGTGCCCAGGTACGAAGTTCATACCGAAAATACGTTGCTGGATCATCTGGAAGTTTTGAGAAATCAATCTCTCCTTCGGCGATTGCCGTAACGTCACGGTCAGCAGGAGGATACGCTTCCACCACTTGCTCAATATCAAGGAGTCCCGTTGTGCCATTATGGCGCGTGTAGTGACTTCCCAGCACTTCTTGTCCGGTTCCGATGTGTACCGGTGACTGAATTCTGAGATCGAGTGGAATCGTGAGTATGTCGCGACTCACGGATGGATACCTCCGTCGAAGCCACGGATACCAACGCATAACGGATAGCCATACTGCTGGACGTCACCGGCGGGAATTGATCCGACGATGGGGTTCTGTCCAGGGTGAACATCCTTCGACATTGGGATGAGCGACCCCTCACGGAGCGCCATAACAGCACGTTTCCACACAGAATCCGGCGATGTGTGATCGTTCTCGATGACACCCTGGCGCCGTTCAAGCTCATAGAAACCAGCCGTAAGCCAGGATTCGATGGCGTCATCGTCTGGAATGGCAATCGATAGTGTACACCCGAAGGGATCAGTTGACTCTGGCAGTGTAATCGTATCGACGCCATCGATTGAGAACTGTCCGTGGCCGATTGAGCGATTTCCACCGATTCCGTTGACTTGCGCCCCGATCAGCCCTGCTCTCACAAGCGAAAGTTCGCCATCGACACAGATGTGAAGTCCCGAATTCTTGCTGAAATGGACGGCCTCCTCCTGAAACAACTGTTCGTCGGTAGCGTTGGTCAGTCGGTTAACTGCGTTCCGCGTGCGTTCTGCCGTCCGGAAGGGTAAATCGACGCCATCATCTGCAGGCAGAACCACCGTAGAACGGCGAACGTACTCCTGCCCACCAATGTCGATATGACCATCCTCGTCAAATCCAGTCATCTGCTCAAGCGAGGTTATCGATCCCTGGACAATCATAGAAAACAGCGACTCAGGAATGAATTCGATCTGTTTCCACGTAGCCACAGTGTCGAGCTGTTCTTTTGATAATTCGCCAGTCCCTGCCACTAGCCACGGAAGCCGTGGAACTGGAAAGTACCGAATCGTCGCCGTATCGGTTTTTGTTACTGGATATGCAGACGAAATTCTGAATGGGGGATGGCCGGTCTGAAACTCTGCAAGCATCGATTCGAGACGATCAGTTCCAAGGGTCTCATCAATTCCCCAGCATAGTGCGCCAAAGAGCATATCGGATCTCGGTAGCTCGCTGAATGGCCCATCCGGCGAGAGCACAATTGATTTCATGATGGTAGTTTATCGCGGAACTGTTCAACGAGCGATTCGATCTGCACCTCCTCCGTGTCATCACAAACGCTGTCGTCAGCTGCGAACGCAATGTCATCCCCTGTGTTCTCAATGACCGCTATCGATGCGTTCGTCAACGAGGTAGTCACTGACCCGTATCCCCGAGAGCCGTTTCCACCGAGCCATGACCCCTCAAGCAGCTCAAATCCGGTCGCTAAATACGAAAGATACTGGAGATCCTCTGGCTCGTTATCGGTCGACGAGCTGTCCTCACTGAGGTCGAATAGTCGAAAGGTACACTCGGTCTCGAATACGGATCCCTTTGGAACCCGTTCATTGGTGCGTGGAGTAGCCTCTGCAGTGAGCCGATTGATCCAGTTCTCAGATTTCAGCTCCGTGTATGGAAGCACCATATCAAACTCCTCCCATTTTTCTACGGTTTCGTCATTCGGGTAGGCATCTCGAATGATGAGTCGAGTTGGACCGGTTATCTCTTCGACTTCGGCAGGCACCCCGAATAGACGACAGACAGGACAGGACAGCACTGATTCATCCGAACACCAGTGAACGCCACCGTCTTCGGTAACGTTTCCAGTTGCCCATTCGAGCTGTGATCGAAGCTTCCCTTTCAATGATGACGCTGGTATGTACGGATGATCGGTCTCGGGATCCTTCACGACTGGACCATCGATGCCTCCAATTTGGAGCGTTCCCTCATCACCAATATGAAGCCCCGTCTCGCACTCGATCTCATACGTCATCGATATCTGTCCAACGAATTTCATCAGCTATCCTCCTCCTGATTGATGTAATAGTAGTGGTATGCCATTGTAGCCTCCATCAGCCTGAAAAATTCGGTGAGATCCGTGTTTTCGTCTTGTAGGTCTCCGAGCTCCGCATCGAACACGTCTTTCAACGTTTTCACACCCTCTTCATCGTCATCGTCATCTGAACTGCTATGACGAGCGTGTTGTCGTGCCAGGAGTGGTTTTAACAGCTCCAGCTTTGTCTTGGCCTTCTCGACGGTATCGTTCTCAAATGCCCGCTGGGCTTCTTTGATGGGAATGTAGATTCGCTGCATCTGGGTTTTAGAAAACCCAGCGTTCGCGAGTTGTTTTCCGTACTGTTCGCCCAGTTCGTTGATGGTAATTGCTTCGGTGAGTTCTGTCATTGGTTGTCATCGAGTGGTTACGTTCGCCCACGTTACTGGCACGGAGATCCACGGCAATGTCGCGGTTACTTTCTCTTCTAATGATTCGGGCACGTCAGAATCTCCGTCCTCCCACGCCCGTGTGAGGGCATATTTAACCGCCCATTCTGATTTGACATCCGTCGGCGGTCCGGAATCAAACTCAGTACTTATAGAGAGCAACGCATGGAGAAGCGATTGGGAGACAGCTCCCGATTCGACATATAATGCAAGCGTGTTTCCGAGATCGATCAGATCGTACATACCAGTATCTGAACTGTTTGTCCATTCACGACATGAACCAAACAGCCACGCACTATTTTTCTGGTGTGTTTTGAACGATTTCGCATGACTGAGCCGTTCTTCTGCCTGTTCAATGGCCCGACCAATCGGATATTTCGGCCTAATCCATTGACATCCGGCACTGATTGTTAGCGAACCACTTGCATACGATTGCAGTTCTTTATGGACTGTTTGTGCGAACTCCGCTGCGATATCCCATCCACCAACGAACAGGAGGTCATCACCACCAGCGAAACCGATGTATATCGGTGCAACGGATTCGACACACCGATCACAAAACTCATCGATCTTGACTGTGTCTCGCTTCCGAAATTCTAACGGATCGGTGTCGTCGGCATCTACTGGGGTGATCATCCGCTTTTCCATCGAATCGGTTCGATCAGCACACTCTGGACAGCAGCGTTCTGTTTTTCGAACCAGAGACTCCGACGCTGCGAGCTCATTGAGATAGCCCTCGAAGAACAACGTAAGTCCTCGCCCCAGTGCCGAAAGTCTCGCAGGCCCTTCGTCCATGGCCGTATCAATCGTTGATCCGAGATCATCGATGTCCATCGTTATGGCATGCAAATACGGCTGATCGCTTCCACAGAAGTCTGCCAGTTCCGGAAATGACCACACACCATCGATGCCTCCACCATGCGGAACGCACACACCAGCAAGAACGAAGCCCCAGCGCTCTATTGACTGGTCTGGTGCAGTTTCGTTTACCGAATAGACACGATCACAGTCAAGGGAGACAGCGGCGGATCCGAGCGTCCATCGAACTGATGGTCCACCGTCATCGATGCCGAATTCGAATGAGACTCGCTCTGAGCCTGCCCGTGGTTTGGAGTCATTCGTGGTAACGAACTCCATTCCTAGCTGTGTCATTTTCGGGACAATACGACCGATCTCCTCCTGGAGTTCGCACTCGCCACACCGGTCTTTCGATGGGTCTTTCTGGCCGCCACAGATTGTGCACGGACGCGACTGGGATGCGATATTGGAACCATCCAAAAAGACCGACTCCATTGTCTCCGCGAACGGCGCTTCACTGCGCAGTTTCCGGACACTGCAGTCCTGTGCAACGCGCTCGAACGTCTCTCTAAATGTTCCTTGTTTCGTTTCAGCCCGTCCGAGGACGAAGCTCAGATTGGCATCGAACCGTTCGAACATCGCGTTGCCCACTGCAGCCTCGAACGCATCGAGTTGTTCGTCGATCGTCCTTCCATTCGTCAGGGTGGCAGCTGTGGGCGGAACCACGGCATAGAACTGCCCGCCGCCGCTCCAGATCACACTCGCAGCTGAGAGGTCCATTCGATCAACGAACAGTGCACGAAGACTCTCCGTGAGTACCCACAACAGCGTACTCCGACCGCGCATCCGTTTCGCAATACGGTCCTGTGCATCAGTGCCGTTCTTCATCCGGTGCAAAAACAACTGGATCCCCGAGAGGTCGCCTTTCACGAGCGTGAAACACGGCTCTTCAAGTTCCTCACCCGTAGCCAACGCTTTGATTTGTGTTGGTGATAACCCAGAGCGAGCGAGTGCCTCGCCGATCGCGGCTGCCGTGCGACAGTGATCGAACAGTGGAAGACTCGGGGTATCGGGGAACGCTGGGACACACCAGATGTAGCGCTGGAGTATGTTAAGCAGCGTTTCGAAATCCGTCCCTGGAGAGAGTACATCCGTCAGTTCATTCCACAGAGTATCGTATTGGTCACCAGGATTGGGGTGACTCTCCTCTGTTGGAAACAGCGTTTTCCGGTCAATGGAGAGCGGCGATGGGTCGTAGGTGTCTGTGAGTTGGGTTTTTGCAACGGGATCGAAGACGCTCGTGAGTTCGATCGGGTCGGCCGTCGGATCGGTGAGCGTGTTGTGTGGCGAGGCGAGCGTATTCGCTGCTCTGACCGTCCATACTGCACGGCGCTGTGTTTCGGACGCAGAGTCATCGATAGTTCCGTGATACTGCTCAATGAGTTCCCCAGCCGCTTGATCGTCGAGGTGGTCCCGAGCGAGATGGAGACTGTGTTGTGCGGGCTCTGGAGGGTGGCCACCAGCCCTGCTCTTGAGTCGACCCACTTCTGCGAGCAGACACGCACGTCTAATGGCTCGTATATTATTTCTCATTCACTATCTCCGACCAGTAATCGTCGGACTTGACCGTTTCACAGAACTGGAGCAAACGATCCCTGATATGGTCTGGATCGGGCTTTTCCTCTCTGTTGTACCCATTGTGTGAGAAATGATTCCGAATATTATTCATTTCCTGCCAGTTATCGAATTGAGTTTTGATGGACTCTTCTTCTATTCCGTCTATATGATTGGATTTTAAACATTTTTTCGACCACGTTCCGCGGAAATCATCATCTGATTTATCGCCATTCGCTAACCAGTTCTCAACTCCTTTATCTGAATAATTTAATACACAGTTAATATACAACTCTTTTGCACATTCAAGTGCAAGCCGGAACTGTCCCTTTTCCGTGTAATACTCGATGATTTCAGCTTCTCGTTGCATCTCGTCTTCATTTAGCGAAATATTGCTCCAGTTTTCTGCATCGCTTCCAGTTGCATGCAACGCGAGCATTTCTTCCAGTGATTCAAGATACAGTGATGACGGCCCGATGAACGCGCTCTTATCAATGGTTTCAATCAACTCAGTAGCTTCCCGAGCGGGTATTGCAGAGTACAGCGGGAGTCCTTCGTCATGATTCTCACTGACGTCGCCGACACGATCCACGAATGCAGTAACCCGTTGTTGCTCTATTTCGGACGAATTTTTCACTAGATCGTTGACGTTCTTTTCGAGTATAGCATGAACGGGTCGCATTTCTCCGGTTCGCTCGAACGCGTTCAGGGCGTGATACCATTCATACAGAGAGTTTAGATATGTAATATCGATCAGTGATCCACCGTCTCCCTCCGTTTCGAGTTTTCCGTAGTAGATGCCAGCAATCTCTATCCCGTTGACTGTTTCGAGGTGTGCGATTGTTGTGAATATCACCATCGGGAGCGTCCGAAATCCAAAGGTGACATCTACAATGAGGCGACTGGGATCCCGTTTTTCGATGGCAGCGATCAACGATGTCATGAGATCATCTATTTCACTTTGCGATTCTGGCGTTGGAATTGACTCCTTGTGAGCTGTAAAATCCCGATCTTCGAATTCATTTTTCAGGACGCCTGCTGCGTCTTTTGAGCTCTTTGTATGGGCGATTAATACCTCATTGATATCATCTTCTACAAGCTCAGCAGTGGCAATTGGAGCAAATTTAGTAGTTTCTCCATCTCCATTGAATTTATAGTTGGCTTTTTTATAATGGTCTGTAGATTCCCCTATACTTGTTATCAATAACGGATTCTCATCCATCTATATCTTCCTCAAAATTCGTATAGGTAATAAAAGCTATGGATATAGTTATTTTATGCGTTTACTGTCCACATTCGCTTCTGTTAACAAGCAAACCTACTATACTACCTATCACGTGAAATCACAGGGTCAGGTGTAGTGAACGCCCGAAAACGCGAATATGTGTCCGGCTATGAGGATCGGCCGTTCAAGTTCGTCACATTTTCAAATACTCTCCTGCCGAATGATATGAGTACGGGCAATGAGCGAAAATGGGTCGCTGCCAGTTCTCACAAACATTTTCCAGTTTCGCACAGCAGTAGCTAAGCAAGAGACCACCACCGTTGGTGAACAGCGATTTGCAATCGAACACACCACCACGTCTGATCTCACTCCGACACACGATGGGGTGGAACGACTGGGAGCTGCGCTACAACTGTCGCACGCCAGCACTCTCTTGACCTTGGATTCATCAACGGTCTGAAGTAATCGCTCACGAGCCCGAACGGTCTGTTCCTTCCCGATACGCCCGTGCTTCGACGTAGCTCGCATACACAATGATGAGTAACAGCACGGAGAACGGCAGCGCCATAATAACCGAGAGCGACTCGATTGCACTGAATTTCGTGAGCTGCAACGACATCGCTCCGAACACTGCGAGCAACAGCCCCCACCACGCCCGATTCCTGGGATTGGGATCCTCGGTCCCGAGCGTGATGGCCGCAATCATGAACACGGCCGAATCGAGCGAGGTGATGATGTAGCCCGCAATCACCAGCACGAAAAGAACCGCAAGCACGGTGCCCATGGGCGTGATTGAGAGCGCCTCGGCGATCGCCGCCGGTTTGCCGGACTCGGCCATCGCCTGCGCAATGGGCTCCTGATAGCCCGGTGCGAGTACCCAGCCGCCAATGAGCGAGTGCTGTATCCAGGTGAGCACCGTCGGCGCGAGGACGAGAACGGCGAACATCTCGCGTATCGTCCGCCCCTTCGAGACGCGGGCAACGAAGCTTCCGACGAAAATGCTCCAGGCGGCCCACCAGGCCCACCAGAAACCGGTCCAGTTCGCCGCCCAGTTCCCAGCACTTGTTGGGGCGGTGTACAGCGTGAGCCGGAATAGATCGCTGAGCCAAACGCCGGTCGCATCCAGTCCGAGCTCAAACATGAACGTCCGGGGCCCAACGGCCACGAGAACGGCCATGGAAACCCCGATTAACACCATGGTTGCCCGTGCGGCGTTGCGGATCCCCGACCGGAGGCCGAGCCACACGTCGAGGAGAAACACCAGCGCAATGAGCCCGAACACAGCGTACGTTATCAGTGTGGACCCGGTGCCGAATACACGACCGAGAATGGCAGCCATCGTCTGTGCGCTGAACCCGAGCGTGGTCGCAATCCCACCGATCGTGGCGATCACTGCCGCGGCGTCGATACACCACTCGATTGTGGGTCGGACTGATCCGAACCATGCGGGCAACGACCGACCCATGAGCGCACCATCGAACAACGAACTGATCCGATACTCCGCCACACCACGGGTGTACACGGTGATGCCAAAGGCGATCGCCACCGGGAGATACCACATGGCCAGCCCGGGAAACACCTCATGGATGAACATGAATGCGAGCGCCATCGACTCCCGAGAGGCACCCTGTACCGGCATCGGCGATGGCGGTGGTGACTGAACGATTGAAATGGGCTCGGAGACACCCCAAATCAGAATTGATGCCCCAAATCCAACGGTGAACACCATCGACAGCCAGGCGAATCGACTGAACTCCGGCGTTGTGTCGGGCCCGCCGATCCGAATCGTGCCATACGATGAACTGACGAAGGCCACGACGGACACCAGCAACACGAAGCCGAGGAGGATGAACCACCAACCAAAGTTGGTGAGTACCCAGGTCTTCCCTGCGGTGAGCACATGACTCATCCGACCCGGATTGGCGAGTCCGAACCCACCCAGCCCGACCATGATCGCCATTGTACACCCAAACAACAGCCGAACGTACCAGTCCGAATCCTCGATTCCGAACGGATATCCGGGCTTCATCGATTGCCCCGAGATGACTGGCCGCTGGTTGTCGTCGTGATTCGACGAACGTGGTCACTCGCCACGCTACTGTCAACAGTATCGAACATGCTGAAAGTATGCCGACGAAACCGATTGCGAGTGAAAAGCGTGGCGTCACAATCGTCGTGTGGTGGGCCACACCACGTGGCTCACCCTCGAACGAGTCCGATCTCGATGAACGTTACTGGAAGCCAATCCGTTCGGACTGCTGTTCGAGCATGTCCTGGCCGCCGCGGAACCGATCCTCGATCTGTTCGTAGTACCCACGAATGTCGTCGGTGATCGTCGGACGGACCGCCTCCATCGCCTTGCGGAAGTGGCGCATCTCGACCTCGTCGGCCTTTTCATCGTCGCGCAGCGCCTCGATTGCCGACTCACGACAGATGCTCTCGATATCACTGCCGACGTAGCCGCTGGTGAGCTCTGCGAGTTCTCGCAGACTCACATCGGGTGCGAGCGGCGTTTTCTCCGTGTGGATCTCGAAGATCTGCTTGCGACCGTCGAGCTCTGGCTCGCCGATGTAGACCAACCGATCGAATCGACCGGACCGAATCAGCGCTGGGTCGATCATGTCCGGGCGGTTGGTCGCACCGATGACCATCACCTCTTCCATCTCTTCGAGGCCATCAAGCTCGGTCAACAGCTGGTTGACGACGCGCTCGGAGACGTTCGTGCCCACATCCCCACCACGATTTGGCGCGAGGCTGTCGAGCTCATCGAAGAATATCACGGTCGGCGCGACCTGCCGCGCTTTCCGGAACGTCTGGCGGATCGCCTTTTCGGACTCACCGACCCATTTCGAGAGGAGCTGGGGCCCGCGAACGCTGATGAAGTTGGCGTTCGTCTCGTTGGCGACGGCCTTTGCCATCAGCGTCTTGCCAGTGCCCGGTGGGCCATAGAGCAACACGCCCGACGGTGGCGTAATGCCCAGGCGCTCGAACCGTTCGGGGCTGTTCATGGGCCACTCGATCGACTCCTGAACCTGGCCCTTCGGATCACTGAGGCCACCGACATCGTCCCAGTTCACCTTGGGGAGCTCGACGAGCACCTCGCGCATGGCCGAGGGATCGACCTCGTTGAGCGCACCCTGGAAGTCACCGCGTTTGATGATCATTCGATCGATCAGGCTGGGTGGGATGTCCTCCTCGTCCAGATCGATCTCGGGGAGGTAGCGGCGCAACGCCTTCATTGCCGCCTCTTTCGTGAGCGACTCGATGTCGGCACCGACGAATCCATGTGTCTCATCGGCGAGCGTGCCGAGATTCACGTCATCCGAGAGCGGCATGCCACGCGTGTGGATCTGTAAGATCTCTTCGCGACCCGATTCGTCCGGGACGCCAATCTCGATCTCACGGTCGAACCGTCCCGGCCGACGAAGCGCGGGATCGACGCTGTCCACCCGGTTGGTCGCACCGATGACGATCACCTGCCCACGGGATTCGAGCCCGTCCATCATGGTGAGCAGCTGTGCAACCACCCGCCGCTCGACTTCGCCGGTTACGTCCTCGCGTTTGGGCGCGATCGAATCCAACTCGTCGATGAAGATGATCGCTGGGGATTCTTCGCTCGCGTCTTCGAAGATCTCGCGGAGCTGCTGTTCGGATTCGCCGTAGTATTTCGAGATGATTTCGGGGCCAGCAATGGAGAAGAAACTCGCGCTGGTCTCGTTGGCAACGGCCTTGGCGAGCAGGGTCTTGCCGGTACCGGGCGGACCGTGGAGCAACACCCCCTGTGGCGGCTCGATGCCGAGCTTTTTGAAAATCTGGGGGTGTTTCATCGGGAGCTCGACCATTTCCCGAACGCGCTGGATCTCGCTTTGGAGCCCACCAATGTCCTCGTAGGTGATTCCGGCACCGCGGCTCTCGAACCCAGAGATCGGCTCCTCTCGCAGCTCAACGTCAGTATCTTCGGTGATGAGCACCACCCCGTCGGGCTCCGTTTCGACGGCGATCAGCGGAATCGCCTGCCCCGGTGATCGCATGAATGGATGGTTCGTGCTCGACATCACCGGAACGATGTCGCGCTGGGCAACGGGCCGTTTCATGATCTGGCGTTTGACCATCCCCGCAGCGTCGCTTCCGAACTGCACGCTAGCCTCTTCCGGCGGGGCGAGCACGAGCTGTTCTGCCTTTTTCGCATCCGCCTTGCGGATTTTCACCCGTTCGCCGATTCCGACATCGGCATTTTGACGCGTGAATCCGTCGATGCGGACGGTATCAGTGTTCCAATCCTGTCGGTCTGCTCGCCACACTTTGGCGGCGGTCGTTTCGCTTCCCTCTATTTCGATGATATCGCCCGGACTCAACTTCAGATGAAGCAGGGTGTCCGGGTCGAGACGAGCGATCCCACGCCCCGAATCGTTCGGGTACGCCTTTGCCACCTCCAGTTGGACTTCATTCATGGTACTACGCGGTTAGTAGAAATCGGCCCCCCTGAGTGATAGCCCTTTTGCTCGCTATTCGGACACGTATTGTTTTGATATCACGTTCGAGCATCATGAACACACATACCACAGCGCTACTGTCAGTCGATCACTCCGAGGCAGATTGCTTATCCTGGCCGCACCCGATCGACCGATATGCAGACATTAGCGTTCGATGGCCGGATGGGTGCAAGTGGCGATATGTTACTTGGCGTGTTGCTTGATCTTGGCGCGGATCGGTCGGTGCTGACGCCCGTCGAATCGTCGCTCGGTGTCACGTACGCGACCGAAACGACGACGAAAAACGGGATTGAGGCCACACGCGTGCGGGTGCTCAGGGATGGAGGGGATGGCGAATCATCGGATGCAATCGATGCGGAGCACCATCACCACGGTGAGGATGATCACTGCCATCACAACCACAGTGAGGATCATCACCACCACGGTGATGATGTAGATCAGCACGATCATGGTCACACCCACGAGGATCACACTCACGCACACGATCACGCAGAGGGGAGCGGCCCACTTCGGACGTATCCGGCGGTAATCGAGCTGGTGGAGTCGATGGATCTTGCCTCCTCCGTCACCGAGCAAGCGACGGCAATTTTCCGCCGGCTGGGTGTGGCAGAAGCTGCGGTTCATGGAACCGAGCTTACTGAAACGCATTTTCACGAGGTGGGCGCGGACGATGCGATCGCTGACGTTGTTGGCGTCTGTCTGCTGTTGTCCGAGCTATCGGTTGAGCAGGTTCTGACAACGCCGGTCGCAGCGGGGTCGGGGTCTGTAACGATGAGTCACGGCACCTATCCAGTACCTGCACCGGCAGTGGTGAACATTGCCACCGAGGCCGACTGGCAACTACAAGGCGGCCCCGTTGAGTACGAACTACTCACACCGACTGGGGCAGCGATCCTCGCTGAAATCGCAACTGGCATACAAACGTTCCCATCGCTCGATGTCTCTGCGGTCGGCTACGGCGCCGGCGGCTACGACGTTCCCGACCACCCGAACGTGCTGCGTGGAACGCTTGGCACGACGGCCGGCCAGCTGGGACGCGATTCGATACGACAGCTCGAAACGAACGTCGATGATATCTCACCGGAGGTGCTCGGTGGGCTCTCTAAAACGCTCAAAGACGCAGGGGCACGCGATGTGACGATCCTCCCCGCGACGATGAAAAAATCCAGACCAGGACACGTCGTCCGGGTGCTCACGAAGCCAGATGACGCTGCTCGTGTCGCCAGACGCCTCGCTGCAGAAACCGGCACGCTCGGCATCAGAGAGAGTAGCGTCACCCACCGGTTCGTTGCCAATCGCTCGTTCGAAACGGCAACACTCAGCGTCGACGGAACGGAGTACGATGTCCCTGTGAAAATCGGTGCCGACGAGGACGGAACGGTGTACGATCTGAGCGCAGAGTACGACGACGCCGCGGCCGTTGCAGCAGACACCGGCCTGGCGGTACGAACGATACTTGAGCGTGCCGAACGCCAGATCGAAACAGACCGCGACTGATCACTCGCGGTGGCGCTCAAGTGCCTCCGCAATCGTGAGCTCACCGCGCGCAACCGCACGGGCGAGCACCTCATCGATCGTCCGATCGCCACCACTCTGCTCTCGCGATCGTCGCTTGATCGCCGCGATCTCGCCCGCCGTCGGCTCGATTTCCCGCTCTTCTATCGGCTTGCCCTCGATCCTGGCAATGTTTGCGGCCGCCAGCACGTCGCCCATGCCGCGGGCACCACTTCCGAGGGCTGGCGTCGTTCCGGTCTCATCGACGAGCTCAACGGGCACGTCGGGTAGGTCGTCGATGATGCGCGCACCCTTCAGCCGAGCCCCATCACCAATCCGAACGAGTGGATCGATCGCCTCGTCCAGTGTGGTTTCAATCGCAGTGGCGGCCTGTGCCAGTGGGACGTGAAACGCTTCAACGATCATCGTCCCGGAACAGACGGCGATGCCCGGACGATCACCCGGATCGATGCCGATGATCGTCCGTCCCCCGCCACGGAGTGCGACGAGTGCGCGCTCAACTACCTGCCTGGGCCGATCCGATCGTCCACGAACGAGTTCGACGCCAATATCGTCCGGCCACGCGTCGTCAGTTCCGGTGATCACCACGTTGGTGGCCCGATCAAGCGATGTGGCTGGCTCCTGCGTCGTGAATTCGACGCCGCGCTCGCGCAGCTCGTTGACCACCCCGTGGTAGAGCTCGAAATCTTCAGTGGCGACGACTATCACGGTGAAACCTACGCGGTTGGACACAAAAGGGGTGTTGGCGCTCAGATGGTTGATCCTGATTCGAGTCCGGTGGTAGTGATCTGGAAGGTGCAGTTCTCACCGGCGGGCTTTGAGCGGTGCTTTTCGAGCGTCGCCCGTCGATTTCCGCCGCGAAACCGCTCTAGCTTGAGTACGGCACCCGACCAGTGCATCAGCGTGTTCCCACCCAGCGGCCGTGTCGTATCGGAGTCGGGATCAGCAAACACCTGATTGGTGATGCAGACGGCCAGTTCGTGCTGGCGGGCTAGCCCGAGCAGATGCGTTACCTGCCGGCCGATTGCTCGCAACGTGCTCGCACTGTCGTTTTCGCTCCGTTCGAGTCGATAGAGACCGGTTGCGCTGTCCAGGACGATGAGATCGAGCGTTTCTGCTTGCTCTTTGGCGTCCTTGACGGCTTCTTTTTGCTCAGCGAACGTGAGCACGTCGCTAATTGAAATCCGTGTTGACAGGCGCTCAACCGTCTCTGCATCGGTCGTGTGTCCCCGAAGTAGTTGCTCGAATCGATCGATAGAAAGCCCCTCAGTGTCGATATACAGTGCTCTACCGCCAGTGGCTGCGGTCGCCACTGCGGCCGAAAGCGCGATATTTGTCTTGCCGGCCGCGGGTGGGCCGTACAGCTGCGTCACAGTTTTTCGGCTGAATCCGCCGCCGAGTAACGAATCGACGGACTGACAGCCAGTCGTAATCGGCCCACTCACACGTGTGGTACTGGTGGCTGGCTAAAAACGGCCACGATCGTCGGTGAGTGTCGATGTGTTTTTGCGTTTCCATGGCTGCAATTCGCCATGTCCGACAAACGCGAGCAGTTGGCCCGACGCATTGCTGGGGAGGTGGTACTGAGCGATGATCCTGGGACAACGTTACGAAAGTGGCGTGACGATTTCGACATTTCGCAGACGTCGCTGGCCGCACAGCTAGAGGTCTCTCCGTCTGTCGTTTCCGACTATGAAAGCGGACGCCGGCAGAGTCCTGGTATTTCGGTGGTTCGACGCATCATCGAAGCGCTGCTTGACGTCGATGACGATCGTGGTGGCGAACAGATCCGTCGATACACGCGAATTCTCTCGGCCGGCTTCGATAACGATGTGGTTCATGACCTCCAGGAATACTCAACACCGGCCTCGATTGGCGACTTCTACGACGCGATCGACGCCACTGAGGTCGTCTCCGGGAGTCAGTCAACCATTGCTGGCCACACGGTCATCGACTCGATTGAAGTGATCACCCGGCTCTCAAGCGAGGATTTCTACCGACTGTACGGTCAGTCGACAAACCGGGCACTCGTCTTTACCAACGTCACACGGGGCGAATCGCCGCTTGTCGCCCAACGGGTCGTCACACCGACTCCATCTGCGGTTGTGCTTCACGGTATTGAAGAAGACGACCTCTGGGAACACGCATCCGCACTCGCGGCAATCGATGGCTACTCGCTTGGGGTCTCAGATGCTCCGCTCGATATGGTCCTCAAACGCCTCCGGTCGATGCCCTGAGTACGAACGGTCTGGCCAACGCTACAGATCCACACCGAGGAGAGTAACTGGACTACGTCCAGTAGTTGTGCGGTGAGCAAGTGAGTGGATTTAATATCACGTGTAGATTTGCTCACATCATGGATACTATTGATGAGGTACACATTGCGCCGCTTGGATTCGAGTTCGACCGAATCATCGGCCCGGCGCGTCGGTACGACATTGATATAATTTATTTATTAGAACATGATGAGCCACAATCTAATAAGCCGTCGTATCACGACGAACTCAAGGCCGAACTCTCGACTGAAAGCGTTGAAGTGCGGTCTCGGACGGTAGATCTGATCGACATTTATGATGTTCTTGGTGCGGTGACGACCGTCATCTCAGATCATGCTGATGATATCGTTCGGGTGAACGTTTCGAGTGGGTCAAAACTGTCGGCTGTTGGCGCAACGATCGCGTGTATGGCAACCGAAGCAACTGCGTACTACGTTCACCCTGAGGGATATGCCCATGCCGACCGCGCCGAGCGCCAGAGCTACGGCTACGCGGACGACGAGGTGTTGCCAACGTATCCGATCGAATCGCCAACGACCGATCAGGTGGCTGCAATGGACTTCCTTGAGTGTGAATCAACCGAAATCTACACGCCCAAGAAAAAAGATATCATCGAGTATGCACAAACGGAGGAGCTGTCGTTCATTGCCGAAAACCAGCCCGCCAATGACAAGGCGAAGTTTGCCCTGCTCAACGCCAACATCATCGATCCACTGACGGAAAACGGCTACATCGATGTCAACACGGTTGGCCGGCAAAAGCAGGTTGAGCTGACCGATACCGGCAAGAACGCACTGCATGCCTTTCGCCACAAGCTGTGAGTCGAACTGTACTCACGCGGTGTGACTACAGAACAACGGGCGACCTTTCAGTTGTAGACGACACCTTTCTTTCCCATTATTGAGTGCATGTCCGAAGTAGAAAGCAGGATATTCCTAGTGGATTGTGTGGAATTTTTGGAGATCGACCAATAGTATACATAGTATTGATAGTGTCTGTGGTGTAGCTGGTCTGAGTACCGACGGTTGCTCTGTCTGTTCTGTGATAGAACTGATCAGTATGGGGTAACTCTGTACAACTGTCGATGTCCCAGTTCACTCGTTCGGCGGGCCTCTCCCACACGGGGCCACCGAAGGAGGGCTCTGGCGTACGGACCGACCGGTACCCCCGCTGACGCGTTGGCCACTCTCACCCCCGGTCCGGCGATTCAGATCGATCTGGGACATCGCACCCGATTCGGACGCGATTGGAGCGTGTGACATGATGGCTGCGTTCTGATCGGGCCTTCCTCCACTTCATCCACTCAGAAAACGTTAAAAACCCAGAGTGAAACGGCCAGCTGTCCAATTCCGGCGAGAATCATCAAGATGGCGGCGAGCTCCTGGAGCCGTCCAGTGTAGCGCCCAGCTTGCTTCCAGATGTCGATGCCAGTGCCGACGAGCATCGTCACGCCGAGCAACGGAATGGCGACTGCACCGGCGTACGCTGTAATGAGGAGCAGTCCAGTCGCCCGATCGAACGCCAGTGCCTGTCCGATCACGCCAACGAGTATCGGGAGGACACAGCCCGCGGCGGCTGCGCCATACCCGACGCCGAAGAGGGCAAATCCGCTGAGGGATTCGGTCCGGGGCGGCAGTTGGATTCGGAGTGCTGGCCCCCGATCGGTGAGTTGGAGCACGCCAACCACGATCAGCCCCACCCCAACGATCGGTTCGAACCACTTGAGCTCAGAAAGTAGTTCGTGGCCGATGATCATTCCGCTGGCGCCGATCGTGATGAGCACAGACAGCGTGCCACCGGCCGCGATGATCGCGGGAATGAGGGCGTGATCATATCGATCGTTCTGAAACAGATGGCCAACGTACCCACCGAGGAGCGGAAACGCACACGGTGCGAAAAACGTCGTGATCCCGCCGGTGATGACGAATGCAAGCGCGCCACTCAACGGGATTGTGCTCACGATTTGGCCTCAGCAATTGCCGAGCGGAGGCGGGCTTCACTCACGACGCCACTGTCTTGAAAGACAGGCGTGCCGCTGGCGTCGAACACGACGAGATACGGCAGCCCTCCCGCATTCAGTGCGGCCATCAGCGTGCTGTCGGGATCGTGCCCCACCGTCCAGTTGCCGCCGTGGTCGGCCCACCACTCCCGAATGTCATCGACGGTCAGCGTCTCTCCGGTTCGTTCGTTCGTCACCGAAACGACCGCGACGTCCTCGTACTCCTCATTGAGCGACTGTAGCGTTGGGAGCTGCTTGATACAGGGCGAACACCACGTTGCAAACAGATCGAGCACCGTCACCGTGTTTGGAACTGGTAGCTCTATCGTCCCGGCTTCCGAGCCCTGTGCCCGAAACGTCTCAACGGACACCGGAAACGGGCCATCTGACGAACTCGATTGATCGAGGGCAACCCACGCACTGATGCCCGTCAGCGAGATCCCCGCCAGACCGGTGAGCACGCCTCGTCGGCTGAGCGACTTCATTGGGTGCGGACGGTTTCGAGATCCTCGATGATCTGTTCAGTTTGCGGTTCGCTCCCGCGATACGCCCGCTCAACGTAGCCCTCGGCGTTCGTCAACACGATCAGCGATCGGTGATCGAACATGTAGCCATCGCCTTCTTCCTGAGGCTGCTTTTTGAATTCCACACCGAATTCATCCTGGATGACCGAGTTGGCTTTTTCGACGGAGTCAGGCCGCAAGAACTGCCAGTTTTCCGCGTCAGCGTCGACGTTCATCTCCTCAGCGTACGTCCTGAGCCGCTCTGCGGTGTCGCGTTCGGGGTCGAACGTGATCGGCACGAGCGCGATCTGATCATCGTAGCCGTTGTTGCTCGCGTGCGTCTGAATCTCTCGGAGCGAGGAAACCAGCACTGGACAGACCGTTTGGCAGTGACTGAAAAAGAACGTGAACACGGCAGGCACGTTGAGGTCACGGAGCGCAACCGATCGGTCTTCAAGCGGCGCGGTGACGGTAGCGTCTGGGAGCTGGTCGTCCCAGCTCAGAAACTTCGGTGAGTATGACGTCGGATAGTCCGAAGGGTGTGCGAGTGTGACGTTTTCGGAGTGAACTGGCGTCTCAGTTGGCGTGCTATCCCCGCCATTGCCCGTCGATTCGAGCGTATCACCGAGACAGCCAGCCATTGCGAGCCCTCCCGATACCGCGGCCATCGATCTGAGGACCGTGCGACGTTGCATACAGAAACTGAGAACCAGAGTCCTATGGATCGTTTGGTTTGTCGCTCACTGATACGCAAGCGTCATGATCCACTGCGAAAACGCGTCGCTGTTGGATTCAACCTCCTCATCGGCGACAAACGGCGAGAGCATGTCGCCGGCCATCAACAGCGAAAAATCGAGATCTTTCGTTGCCGGGGTGAGATAATACGTATTGTGGCCGTTGTAGACGGCTTCTTCGCGCTGGATTAGCTCCTTTTCAGCCAGCGACTCGACGATCCGGCTGCCGGTACGTGAGGAGACATCGAGCTCCTTCCAGAAATCGCTCTGGTGAACGCCGCCGGTCTCACGAATAAGCGCGAGGCCTGCGCGTTCGTCGTCCGATAGGTCGTCCTCATCGGCGGTAACGCTCATACGCTACACTCAGAGTGAGTCCGGTTTAACAGTTTTGTAGGGCGGACAGAGGAGTCAGTGCGATTCAACGGAGCTGTGCATCGACGTGGTCGTAGCTTGTTTCACACGGCGGGCCGTCAGCAAACCAGTAGTCGATCGCCTCCTCATCGATCTGAATCAGCGATGATGATCGAGTGCCAAAGCCATCTCCATGGATGCAAACACCGCGTTCGTGGTTGGAAAGCGCCGTTGCTGTCCGATCGCGCCAACTGGCGGGTGCTTCGCCCGGTGCTGGACGCAACAGCGCGAGGAGTTCGCGTCCGTTTGCTGCCTGCTGTTTTGCGCTTTCTGCGTGCTCGCTCGGAATTCGGTAGCTCGTGTCGTAGCCAACGTTCATCACGACGTGGACGCCTGGGGATAGCGTCCGGATGAGTGGCCCACTCGAATTTTCGATGAGAATTGCGCTGTTTTCGTCCGCACACAACAGATAGAACCCATCGTACGGGGTTTTATCGAGTTCGCGCTCAGCCGCGCGCGCGGCGCTCTGTGCGTCGCCGTGCGTAAGGAGATCGCGCACCAGCAGTCCACGCGAGCGCTCGCCCGACCCAACCGGTGCTCCCCAGCGGTTGGTTAGCGCCACGAGCAGGCCGGCCTCGTTCACACCGATCCAGGTGCCGCCCGCTTCCTGATCTGCTGGCGCGAGAATCGCCGTTGATTCATCGAGCAGCTGTGGCGGTGCGGAGGGCCTGTCGTAGCGTTCATCTCGGTTTGCGCCGATGAGCAGTGGCGTGGATTCAAACTGCTGGTAGGCCAGGACGATCGTACACATGGGTCGTCTACGTGCTCCGTCCCGTTCAATTGCCTGGCTGTTTCAGCCGTGCTTTGATTGCCTGTCGATCGATTGTCCCTGATGGCGTCCGCTCGATCGATCCGAAGGCAATGGTTCGCGGTTGCTCGTGCGACGCGAGCCGGTCGCTGAGAAATGCAGCAAGGTCGTCTGCCGTGCAGTCTCCCGCTCGCTCAATCAACGCACCAACGCGTTCGCCCCATCTGTCATCTTCGAGGCCAACGACAGCCGCCCCCTCGACGGCAGGATGGCGCTCGACCGCGCGTTGAACGACCGCGGGATCAACGGTCTCGCCACCAGTGTTGATTCGGTCATCGGTGCGCCCTAAAACGAACAGTCGACCGTCCGCATCGAGCAGTCCACGATCGCCCGTTTTGAAGCCACCGGCACACCGCTCGAACGCGTCGCTATCAACGTAGCCGGGCGAGACGGTCGGCCCAGAGACGACGATTTCACCCGCCGTGTTGGGGGGACATGGCGCCCCATTTTCGTCAACGATCGTGACCGTCGTCGAAAAAATTGGCCGACCGACGCTGTTCGGAGCCGTTTGCACGTCCGCTGGCGTCGCAGTCGCGATCTGTGAGGCCGTTTCGGTCATACCGTACGTTGGAAACACGGGTACGGATCGATCGAGACAGCGATCGAGAAGCGATGGCGAGGCAGGCCCGCCACCGAGCAAGACGATGCGCAGCGACGCCGGCAGTGATCGGCGTTCGAGCAGCTCTTCAAGCAGGACGGGGACGAGCGACACGGCCGTCGCCTCGTACGTGTGCAGCGTTGTCAGAAGCGACTCTGGATCAGTGGTTGTTGGAACGACCGTCATCCCATCTAGCACCGCCCGGTAGATGGGTGCGAGCCCGCCCATGTGGTGGAGTCCGAGCGGCGAGCACCACCGATCGCCGGTCGTCGTCTGCAGTCGTTTCGATGATGCCATCGCGCTGTAACAGACGTTATTCACCGTCAGCTCGACGAGATCCGGCTGTCCAGTCGTTCCCGAGGTAAACAGATTGACGAGCGGATCGTCCGGGTGACGGCGAGCGTGCGAAAACGAACTGCTCGGCTCGTCGGCGATCGGCGCAACCGGTCCGTCCGACGCAAGCGAGCGCACGGGAATGGACGCAACGGTTTCATCAAACCGGTCTGTGGCCGAGCCAGCAACGACGACCAGCGCGGGATCGACGCGTTCGAGTCGCGCTGCATCAATCGGCGGCGTGGGATCGACTGGAACGATGATTGCACCAGCGCGCATCGCGGCGTGAACGAGCTGGATTGTGGCTGGCGAGGGTGGGGCGTACAGCGCAATGCGTTCACCAGACACATTGAATGTGCTCAGTCTGCCAGCAAGCGTCTCGACGGCCGCGTCGAGTTCCGCGTACGTCCAGCTGGCGTCGGTCTTGGGGTCGACCACCGCCGTCGCGGCTGGTGATTCAACCCGTCGGTCGGCGAGCCAATCGTCCATTGGCTACGATTCGATGCCGTACCAGTTTTTGATTCCGGTTTCGCTTCCTACGGTCTGAGAACAGCCGGGGTCGTCTGGCACGTCCATTCTCCCGTCAGTGACTGTGAGTGCGTCAGGAGTCGAATCAGCGAAGCGGTCTGCAGTGGCGAGCCCACACGCGGTGTCGGTTGTGAGCGCTCCTGCGAGATGGATGGCACCGAGATGCGCGATCGGGCCGTCGATCGTCGTGGTGATCACTACGGTCACGCCGCCGACCAGTCGGGCGAGGCGAGCGATCCGAAATGCTCGATCGATCCCACCAACGGCCATCGGTTTGATCACAAGCACGTCGGCCGCTTTTGCGCGGAGAATCTCGTCGATTGGCGTCCGAACACACTCCTCATCAAGTGCAATGGCAGTTCCGATCGCACGCAAGTCGTTCGTGGCCGAGAGCGATCCCGGTGCAAGTGGCTGTTCGATATACGCCACGGAGGCGTCGTCGATCGCTCGAACGACGTGTTCGGCTTGTGTTTGGTTCCACGCCCCGTTTGCGTCGGCTCGCAGCTCGATTGCTGGTCCAACAGCCGATCGAACCGCCCTGAGGCGAGCAATGTCCCGAGTGACGGCGCCGGCCCCCACCTTTAATTTCAGACACTGATAGCCGTCATCAACGGCAGCCCTGGCCGCAGCAACGGTACTCGCCACTGAACCGTCACCGATCGTCGCGTTGACGGCCACAGCATCGCGAGGGCCACCGCCAGCCAGATACTGTGACAGTCCGAGCCCACACCGTTGCGCCCGGAGATCGAGTCGTGCGAGCGAGAGGCCGTGGCGCGCTGCTGGCGTAGCTGTTGCATGAATCGACGCAATCGCGTTTCGGACGGATGTGCCTGTGGCGATCGCGTCGGCTACATCGCGCAGCGTTTGCTCACAGCGATCATACGACTCGGTCCATCCGGGCAAGGGAGTCGCCTCACCGTAGCCAACGTACTCCTCGGCGTCGAGACGGACGAGAACACCACGACGGCATTCGATCGTTCCGGCCGCCGTTTTGAGGGGTGATTCCAATTCGAGTTCGAACGATTCGACCGTTATTGTCGGGGGCATGCCCTCAAGCGTGCAGTCCTGATCGATTCGTCGCTGCTGCGGGCAGGACGGACGAGATGAGCGCTCACGAGAGCGCCAACCCCACGGCAAACAACAGCGAGTGCGCTCCGAGCAGCTGTCCCATCCGTTCGAGTGCCGGATCGAGCGTTGCTGCGCTGGTCGACCGAAACACGGTGGAGACAAGCTGTGCGGCGAGTGGGATCGTGAGTAGGGGCAGACCAATCACTAGCGAGCCGGAATCCACTGTGAGCCAGAGCACCACTACATAGGCAAGGGCGAGCAGCGAGAGCAACTCAAACCGTGAAACACGATAGCCGAGCATGACTGCCAGCGTTCGTTTCCCCGCCGCAGCGTCGGTCTCGCGGTCGCGAATGTTGTTGATGACGAGCACTGCCGTTGCCAATGCCGCCGGCGCAAGGCTCACGAGCAGGGCGATTGTGGGAACTGTCACCGACGGGACTGAAAGGCCGAGTGGTGGGCCAAACGGAACGATCGCCTGAACGTAGTACGTTCCCGTGACCGCAATGACGCCGAAAAAGACGAACACGAACAGATCGCCGAGCCCGCGATAGCCGTACGGATACGGACCGCCAGTGTAGGTGAATCCAGCTCCAATCGAGGCCAATCCAATGAGCAGGATTGGCACGCCACCGATCGCGACGAGCACGCAGCCAACGCCGACGGCGACGAGAAACGTCAGCATCATCGCCCGCTTGACGGCCGCTGGCTCGATGAGCCCAGCCTGTGTCACTCGGGTAAAGCCCTCTCGTTCGTCGGTGTCGGCCCCCTTGATGGCGTCGTAGTAGTCGTTGGCGAAGTTCGTGGCGATCTGGAGCAACAGCGCACCAAGCAATGCCAACACCGCCGGAAGTGGACGAAAGACGCCCTGACGGATGGCGAGACCGGTGCCCAGCACCACCGGTGCTGCGCCAGCCGGGAGCGTCTGTGGCCGAGCTGCAAGGAGCCATGCGCGTGTCGTGGAGTGTTCGGTCATCTTAGTAATGCCACGGGACGTCGTCGAAATCCGGCTTTCGACCCTCGACAAAGGCGTCGCGACCCTCCTGGGCCTCATCGGTCATGTAGGCCAGACGCGTCGCCTCTCCGGCGAACACCTGCTGGCCGACCAGTCCATCAGTGTCGAGATTGAACGCGTATTTCAACATCCGCATTGCCGTCGGGGACTTCTCATTGATCGTTTTCGCCCATTCGATCGCCGTGGTTTCGAGCTCCTCGTGGGGAACTACCTCGTTGACCATTCCCATTTCTGCTGCTTCTGTTGCGGAGTAGGTCTTCCCCAGAAAGAAGATCTCCCGGGCTCGCTTTTGTCCAACCTGATTGGCGAGATACGCAGACCCGAACCCGCCATCGAAGCTCGCCACGTCAGGGTCGGTCTGTTTAAACCTCCCGTGCTCTTCACTGGCTATTGTCATATCACAGACGACGTGCAGGCTGTGCCCGCCTCCAACGGCCCAGCCTGGAACGACGGCGATCACTGGTTTTGGAATGTGTCGGATCAGCCGCTGTACTTCGAGAATATGGAGCCGTCCGGTCGATCCATCGTCAGGCGATTCGTCGTCACCGGTGTACTGATAGCCATCATCACCACGAATCGACTGATCGCCACCAGAACAGAAGGCGTGGCCGCCATCTTTTGACGACGGACCGTTGCCGGTGAGCAACACACAGCCGATCTCTGTCTGTCGTTTAGCGTGATCGAGGGCGGTGTACAGCTCGTCGACTGTTCCCGGTCGAAACGCATTGCGAACGTCCGGTCTGTCAAATGCGATCCGAACGGTGCCGTGGTCGAGTGCTCGATGATACGTTATGTCCCGAAAGTCGAACGACTCAACCGCCTCCCACGCCGTGGGATCGAACAACGAAGCGTCCATGACTGAACTGTGATCGGATTGTGCAAAAAGATTCCCTGATCGGGTCGAGGCCGGTGATTGTGGTCAGCATCTGCCCACCACAATGAATATATTGATACTATTCTGTTGAAAAGATACACGCAGATGAACACAACAGAAGAGCGTGTCTGGTATTTGATCGTCGGAGCGTTCGCAATGATTCTATTCGTGCTGCTGGTGGACGTTCTGGAAAGCTCGGTGTATCTGCTGGTTCGCCTCGCATATCTCGGTGCAGTGGTTGTGGGCCTCTATCTGTTGTATCAGCTCTTTGGTGAGCTGCGGGCGATCAAAGCGGAACTGCAGTCAATCCGAACGGTTCTCGAACAGTCGCCACCCTCGAACCAGTCGGCTCAGTCCTCTGCAGACACTGAGGACTGAGCGTCGAGCTGTTCGCGGTGGCGGTGACTGCTGTCGTCGTCGACGAACACCTCTATGAGATGGGTTCGGTCGGTCGCAAGCGCCTGGCGGTAGGCATCTCTGAACGATTCACGCCCCTGGACCCCGTCATACGCAAGTCCGTAGAGATCGGCAACGGGATCGAACGTTAGCCCGTGGGGCGTGTTGAAATACTCCGTAAACGGTGGGTCGAACGACTCGATCGGGAGCATGTTGAAAATCCCGCCACCATCATTATTCAGTACCACAATCGTCGCGTCAACGCCACAGCGATCGATCGCGAGCAGGCCGTTCATATCGTGATAGAAGGCAAGATCTCCAGTGAGTACGATGAGCTGGTCGTCGGTTGTGCTCCCAATCCCCAGCCCCGTTGAGATGATGCCATCGATGCCGCTCGCTCCACGATTGGCATACGCTGCGATCGATGTGGTGGTTGGCGCTCCGAATCGGTCGAGATCTCGAACGGGCATGCTGTTGGAGACGAACAGCGAGCTCGGATCTGGGGCGAGCGCGACCGTATCGGAGACGATACCCCCCTCGAAATGGGTTTCGTCGTCTGCTAGCGCCGAGAAGTGTTCCGATTCCGCTCGACGAAACGCATCGAGCCACTCGGTTTCTGGCGTCCTCGGTGACAGCCGAGTGGCCAGCGCCTCGATGAAGGCGGTCGGGTCGGCAGTCCACAGGTCGGTTGCTGTAAATGTGGCTTCGTCCCACCGCCCGTCCGGTGAGACCAGATGCTGTCGTGTCTCAGCGGCTTCGAGATAGCTGCGGAGTCGCTTCGAGGTTGGCGACTGCCCGAACCGGAGGACGAGATCGGGTGTGAGATCGAACTCGTCGAGATAGCCATCGTATCCACCAAAAACGGGGATAGACTCAACGTGCGGGCCAAATCGCAGGCCACTGACCGGGTCGGCTACGACGACGAATCCGGTTGCGCGAGCAAGCATCGCGCAGGCGTCTGGCGATAGCCTGCTGTCCGGGCCCGCAACGATCAGCCCACGTTCAGTGGACTGAACCGCCCCTACGAGTGCGTCCATCGCTGTTGCATCGATCGGCGTTCGTGTTCCCTGAGAAATCGAGACGAACGGCCCATCGCGCCCGTAGACGGCGTCTGGATGCGCGTCGAGAAACGCCTCTGAAACATCGTTCGTTGGGGTGGGCTCCAGTGGCTTTTCGAACGGCACGTTGTAATGGACCGGGCCTGGTGCATCGCCAGTGGCATCGAGCACTGCCCGATCGATCGCCGTTCTGAGCGCCCGTAACTTCGTGGCGTCGACGGCGGGCTCAGGAAGCGTCCGATACGACCGTACGGCATCGCCGTAGAGCCCCTCCTGATCGACCGTCTGATTGGCACCGCTGTGGTGGAGCACCCGCGGTCGGTCTGCCGTGAGAACGATGAGTGGAATCCGTGCCTGCGTCGCCTCCATCACAGCCGGATGGAAGTTTGCGGTGGCCGTTCCGGAGGTGCAGACGAGCGCTGTCGGGGTTCCCGTCGCGCGGGCCTGTCCGAGCGCGAAAAAGCCGGCTGATCGCTCGTCAAACTGTGAAAAGACGGCGATGTCGTCATTTTCACTGAGTGCGACCGTCAACGGCGTGTTTCGACTGCCTGGCGCAACACACGCGCGTTTGACGCCGGCTGTGACGAGCTCATCCACGATAATCGAGGCCCACAACGTGTTCGTATTCGAAAACGGATCGTTCATAGAATCATTCGAGCGCGTCGAGAATCGGCTGGTATTTGAGCTGCACTTCGTCCCATTCGTCGGCTGCATCGCTGTCGCCGACGATTCCCACGCCCGCAAACAGCGTCGCCACATCGATCGCGCTGACGGCCGACCGGAGCGCAACGGCAAACGTGCCGTCGCCGTTCGCATCGAACCAGCCGATCGGGGCAGCGTACCAGCCCCGCTCAAACGGCTCGGTCGAACGAATCGTTGACAGTGCCGGTCTGGGCGGCAATCCACCAACGGCTGGCGTCGGATGGAGCGCCTCGATCATCGAGAGGACGTGGCTATCGTCTGTGAGCGTGGCTTTTACCGGCGTTTCCAGATGCTGGACGGTGGCGAGCCGGCGCAGTCGACGATCGCTGGTGGTGATCGAGCTGGTGAGTGGCGCAAGCTGCTGGCGAATGGTGTCGATCACGAGATCGTGCTCGTGGTTGTCCTTCTCGCTTTCGCGTAGTCTATCGGCCAGCGCCTCGTCTTCCGCCGGTGTTGCACCACGACTCGTCGTTCCCGCGAGGGCGCCGGTCGTCA
The DNA here is from genome assembly GCA_025041195.1 of Halobacteriales archaeon YIM A00013. Taxonomy (GTDB): domain Archaea; phylum Halobacteriota; class Halobacteria; order Halobacteriales; family Haloarculaceae; genus Halocatena. Next base: position 1,517,411 of record JAKCFM010000001.1, on the reverse strand, counting down.
GGGTTTTCCCAGCAACCGTCACGAGTCGTTCCGGTGTGGCGCCGAGAAACTGTCGATCATTCGTGCCGTCGATGAGAAATTCAAAACAGCCAGGATACGCATCACGTAGCCGTGCCAGGGTTGCGCCGCTGTCGAGCGGTCGTTCGAGTGTCGCTCGTAACGACTGGGCAAGCACGACTTTCCGGAGCGCCTGGCTGTGAATGCGATCGACTGCGGCCTCGACAGCGTTCGTCCACGACGTTCGCTCCGGTTTCCTGTCCGTGTCCCGGATCCCTGGCGGTAGCGTCTCAGTGGCCGGCTCAAGCGATTGTATCCACTCGCGCCCGGATGCGAGCAGCTGCTCAACCGTTGCGGGCTCAGATTCCGCAGCCGTCGCCGTGAGCCAGGCGGTGTCTTCACCCCAGGTGATCTGAAACCGGGGGAGGACGAACTGTCCGCCGGGAAAGCCATCCCAGACGCCGGTCGGTGTGTGGTCGTCGTGAAACGCAAAGCCACCGAACAGACGTGGACGAGCAATTGCAGGGGTGTCCGCCTGGAGTGACTGAAACAGCTCCGTGGCACTGTCACGAATCGTCGCAAATCGATCGGACCCACTCGCCGTCAGCACCGCTGCGCGCTCGCTGGTAACGATCGTTGGTTCGACCGACGACGAATCGGAGACAGCCGAGCGAGCTGGACCACACCACACCGCTCGCGGCGATGTTGCGGATCGTACCACTGACGCAAACGTTGGCGGCTCGATCGGGACGGCGTGGCTCACCAGTGGACCGTCTTCGACCCCCACCGATTCACCACCACGGAGTCGACTCATTGTCCGGAGTATTCGACCCGGAAGGGTAACTGTACCGTTGTCGATTTGCCAGACGACTCCCCACGGCCAGCAGAACAGACGGCAGAGCGCTTTCGAGCGTTCGCTGCAGTTTCTTAGGCGTATCGCTCTTCTGCCCAGGGATTTGCGCTGTCGGAGTAGCCACGACGCTCCCAGTAGCCACGTTCGTGTTCCGTTCGAAACGCAATTCCTGACACCCATTTCGCTCCTTTATAGGCGTATTTGTGTGGTGTGAGAACACGGAGTGGCCCACCGTGTGGTCCTGACAGTGGCTCCCCATCGAGCGCCCATGCGAATAACACGTCATCGCGCATGCATTCGGATAGCGGTAATGCGGTGGTGTAACCGTCAAGCGCGTGAAATGTAACTGAAACCACATCGTCGTCGATCGATAGCCGCTCCGCGAGTGTAGTGAACGGCACCCCTGTGAACCGACAGTCCAGCCGACTCCAGCCTGTCACGCAGTGAAAATCCTGACACTGGGTCTCGTGAGGCAGCGATCGAAACTCAGAGAGCGTCCATGAGCGATCCCGATCGAGGGCTCCCCATGCCCGAAACTCCGTCGTGGGCGTCCAGGATGGAACGTCACCCTTCGACAGCACCGGGAACGCCGTCGTCTCTCGCTGTCCCGGCGGTAATCGCTCTCCATCGAACGCCTTATGAATGTCCGTCTTATCCGTACACTCCATACACACAACACGCCACGGAGACAGGTAGCCGTACCGACTTTGCCCATCCTACCAAAAAATCATAGGATAGGGATTGTTTTATAAAAAAATAATTGAATAATAATAAGAATATATCTTCCCGAACGTCGGATGAGTTTTTTCCCTATCCGGGTGATCCCCGTCAGAGTTATATAATCGACTATCAAACCGTCGAATATCTATGCCAAAGATGGAGATCACGATTCCGGAGCATCTCGAGATGCAGATCACGCAGATGGTCGATTCGGGTGAGTTTATCAATCGCGAGGAGGCCGTCGAGGATCTGCTTGCTGCTGGGGTACGGGCGTACAAAACGAGCGGCCCAATGGATGACGATGAGCCGGGATTCGAGGACGATGGGATGATGGGCCACGATGATGAGTATGTGTTCTGACAGGTATCAGTAACCCTTAAACCTTCACCGCGAGTTGTTTCATTCATGCATAAGGACGAGCTGCTGGAGTTACACAATCAAATGGTCATTATTATGGAGTATTTCCGAGAACAGGACGGGATCAACAGCTCGTTGTTCGATCCGTACGATGAGTTGAGTGTCTCTCCGGATGACGTTCACAAATCGAAAAGTGAGCACAAGCACGCTGTTTTCGTCCTTGGGAACGCGCTTGCTACGGCGATGAGCGAAGACGAGTTCTCGAGTGCTGGACGGATTGGAAAACGAATGCAAGAGCTCGCAGACGACGCCGAGCGGAAGTTGTAGGCTGAACGGAACAGTTTTGGGGGCCGTCTTCAGTGCATCTGTTAGATGTATCACCGCGCACGATCTGATGGATTTCGAGTAATCGATCGCTGGGAGGATGGGGTTGGCTGGATCGCTCACCCTGAAGAGACGGGCGCGCGCGCCAGCCACGCAGTCCGTGGCGAGGGCGGTGGCGTCTGGCTGCTCGATCCGCTCGATGCGCCGGACGTTGAATCCCTGATCGACGGGCTCGGCTCGGTCACTGGTGTAGTGGTGTTATCGAACTTTCACGCTCGTGACGCCGACGTTTTTGCGAACAGATACGACGTGCCTGTCTGGGTGCCTGCATGGATGAACCGGGTTGAATCCCGCCTCGACGCCCCTGTCGAGCGATTCGATGAGACGTTCGGCGATGCCGGATTTGTCGTTACGGCGTCTCGCTTACTCCCGGGCACACGGAGGGAATTGCGTATCGATCGTCGGATCGCACACTGTACGTTCCGGATTGTCTTTCGACGTTGGAGATGGTAACCGTGGACACCGAGCGCGTTGGGTTCTTTCTCCCGGCGCGTCTCAGGCCGCCGTCGGTGTTGTCGGACGTTTCTCCCGAGCGGATCATCCTTGGGCATGGTAGTGGGGTCTTCGATGACGCAAACGAAGCGCTATCGGACGCCCTTGCGACCGACTGGCGACAAATGTTTCAGGCGTTCAGATCATCGTGGCGCGACCAGCTCCGTGCTGGTCTCGATGCGATGAGGTAGCCCTTTAGGAGCGCGCGCCAAAGCCAGCCGCATGAGTCCGGATCGTGCGCTCGACGGTCGTCGAATCGGAGAGCTGTTGTCCAGCGAACTCACCGCTCGCGAGGATGGCCCGCTGTCGTCGCTGTCAGTGGTGGATGTGGTTCCGGACGCAGAGCCAAGCGTTGATGGGACGTTCGCGTACGGCGTGGCGTACGATGATGAACGCGTTGCGTCAGTGTATCTCCAGAAAGATCGCATCCGGGTAGAGTTCAACGACTCAACAACATCGGTCAGAACGGCCGCCGAATCGACCTCGTTACGCGTTCGTCCTCGTTCGAATCCGCCGGGATTGCTGGTGTTCGTCCCCGACGGCGCCGGTGTAAAACGCGTGCTCGGGGTATTCGAGGCGATTGCCGTCTGACCACGTCGAGTCGAAAGCACTCTCAGTACCGGGATCCATTACACATCCATGTTCTTCGACCGACTTCGTGAGCGCATCCACGACGTTGACAGCGTCGTCAGCGTTGGCCTCGATCCAGATCTCGACCGCCTCCCCGAACACCTTATCGAGTATGAGCTGCCACGATGGGCGTTCAACCGTCGGATTATTGACGCCACACACGAGCACGCGGCCGCATTCAAGCCCAACGTCGCCTTCTATGAGGACCCCGACGGCTGGCGGGCACTCGAAGAAACGATTGCCTACGCCCATGGCAAGGATGTTCCGGTGATTCTCGACGCGAAACGGGCGGATATCGGCAACACCGCACGGCAGTACGCCAAACTGTTGGATCGCGCTGATGCCATCACCGCAAATCCGTATATGGGCCAGGATTCGCTCCAGCCGTTCCTTTCACGAACCGACAGCGGCGTGTTCTTGCTCTGTCGAACGTCGAACACCGGCGGCGCAGACCTCCAGGACCTCGAACTCGACAGCGGCGAACTGCTGTACGAACGGGTGGCTGAGCTTGGCGCAATGTGGAACGAACACGATAACGTCGGCCTCGTTGTTGGGGCAACGACGCCCGATGAGCTCGAATCCGTCCGCGAGCGGGTTCCAGCACTCCCGTTTCTGGTTCCGGGCGTTGGTGCGCAGGGCGGTGACGCTGAGGCGGCCGTCACGCACGGATTGGCCGATGGCGTTGGCGTTATCAACTCCTCACGCGGGATAATTTTCGCCGGTGCTGGCGAACAGTTCGCAACTGCGGCCGGACAGGCGGCCAAACAGCTCAAACGACAGCTCAATTCGTTTCGGTGACTCTCTGCGAGAACAATAGGACCGGAAGCGGTGGGCACTGCAGGCAACTTCCGGTGGTGAGGGGCATCCGAACAGATCGTGGCGATCAGACCACGAGACGATCGCCATCGGTGTCGTGTGACCGAGATCGTCAGCGGTGATGACTTCCGATCACGATGCCCACGAACCTGAACGATTCGAGTAGCGGTCAAACGGGTGTCGTCTTTGCTTGACGACACCGTTCGACGGGGGGAGTGTCGGCGATCGACGGGCGCGGGAGGTGTCCAACGCCCAGTTGATGCTCAGACTGGAAGCCACCTAAAGCTAAGCTACCCATCGGCTAACCTACTCAGCGACTGCTGACCTGAATGTCACCAACATTAACTACTCTGCTGTTGTTGAAATATACAGTATGCGTAATGGGTACGAACGTGAGGGGTGTGTGGCCGGTTGGTGTCGAGACAATAGCTTCTGTTCAGTCTCCTGCACAGCCCGGCTCATCGGCAGAAAGTGGCATCCAGTGATCGTTCATCGGCTGTTAGATATCGGTCCGCTCGGATTCAACGACCTCGAACGAGATCTCGAACCGATTTCGAGTACAGTACTCTCCGAGTCACTCGAAGATCTTGAGGCGAAAGACATCATCGAGCGTCGGGTGGTGAGTGAAAAGCCGTTCCGCGTTGAGTATGGACTCACCGCGCAAGGGCAATCACTCGAACCCGTCATCGAGGCAATGGGCAAATGGGGGGCATCGTATCTTGCGGCGTCGGAGTGAGCGGGACTACAGCTGATAGGTCTTCGTTTCGTCCACAGTTTCTGGTGTGACCGTTGCTCGACAGTCCGTACACCAGCCGCTGTCTCGATCGTAGTGGTCCTCACAGACGAGTCGCCCACACCGGTTGCAGCCATCGACGATCTCTGGTCGTGAACAGAGCGCACAGAGGCCACTTACACTCATGTTCAATGATACCATCTCACAGGTGAAGAACCCGTCGCCGATTGCCGGACCACCGAAACACAAAACCCCCTCTAGAAACTACATGCGCATAGTGACACGTCGGTGGCTCATCGTCGGGCTGACTGCGGTGTTTTGCGGTCTCACAGTGCTGACAGCGATGGTTGGGATCGTGTTCGAGCCATTTGCGTTTTTGCTTACCACCATGTTTGGCGTGACAACGTACGTGTTGTATCAACACGCGAGCGGTCGGCTCCGCGAGCGCGTCGTTCGCACGGCAAATCGCTCTCGATCGTCCGGTGCGGACCCCGGCCGCGGCGGATTCGGTGCTGGCCCACGCGGTCCGTTTCGATCACGACGCCGTCGGGCGCGCCAGCGGGCGCAGTATCAGCAGGCCCAGTATGAGCAGGCTCAACGCCAGCAAGCTCCCCCGACGGAGCCGTCCGGACTCTCAACTGCGGAGGCCTACGACGTTCTCGATCTCGGCGAAGATGCGGATCAGTCCGCCATCAAACGCGCCTATCGTGAGAAAGTCAAAACGGTCCATCCTGATGCTGATAGCGGTGATGCTGACGCGTTTCATCGGGTGACCGAGGCGTACGAACGGCTCAGTTCCTGATCGATTCGTTCTTTCGCACGGTTTCGCTAGTACAGCCATGCAGCCACTCGCTGTCGATATTGATGGAACGCTGACGCGACCCGACGGATCAATCGATCCGCGGGTGTTTGACCCGCTGCGTGCGTGGGATGGCCCCGTAATCATCGCAACTGGGAAATCGATCCCGTATCCGATTGGTTTGTGTGATTTTATCGGCATTCCAACCCGTGTCATCGCCGAAAACGGCGGGGCGATTTATACGGTCGATGACGAGGAGCTGACGATCGTCGGTGATCGATCTCGGGCCCAGCGCGTGATCGAACGGTATCGGGAAGCGGGCTATGAAACTGGGTGGGGTGGTGCAGATCTCATCAATCGCTGGCGAGAGACTGAGTATGCTGTCGCCATCGATCAGCCACTCGAACCGTTGCGAGAGCTCGCACACGACGCCGGGCTTCGCGTGTTCGACACTGGATATGCGTATCATCTGACCGACCCGTCGATCGATAAAGGTGCTGGGCTGTGCGAACTCTGTGGTCGGTTGTCGATCAATCCGTCGTCGGTGCTTGCGATCGGCGATTCGGAGAACGACGTTGCGATGTTCGAAGTTGCAGGCGAGGCAATCGCGGTTGCCAACGCAGACGAGCGCGCCGCTGCGGTCGCTGACCGACAAACGTCCAGCGGTTATGCGAGTGGCGTTCTCGAAGCACTCGAATCGGTCGCTGATCGGTGAGTGTGCGTACAGTTCGCACGCCTTCGGGAAATCTTTTATTCATTCAACCGTTACCAGGTACCAATGAGCCCTGACCGGGCCGTGCTCGAAACCGCCCTCGAGCGCGGAGAGCAGGAGGGTGGCAGCATTGAGTTCAAAGAACGGCTCACTCGGGACGTTCATCTGGCCGATGGCCGGCTCGAAAGTCTCGTCGCGCAGTTGCGCCATCGCGTCTTATCTGGCGATGGCGAAGCCACCTACGTCGTCGGGGCAACGGATGATGGCGGACTCGCGGGGATTGATGCCGAAACGTTTTCAGAGTCGATGGATGTTCTCTCGTTGCTTGCCGAGCAGGCTGGCGCACACATCGACACCGTCCAGACGTGGCCAGTAGGCGATGCGGGCCGCGTTGGCGTTGCGCACGTCAAAGAGGGAGCCATGCTCGACACTGACGATGCGCACATTGTTGTCGGGACGGCTGGCCACGTTGATCACGGCAAATCCACGCTCGTTGGCTCGCTTGTCACCGGGCGGGCGGATGACGGTGAAGGCGGGACGCGTGGGTTTCTCGACGTCCAGCCTCACGAAGTCGAGCGCGGGCTTTCTGCTGATCTCTCCTATGGCGTGTATGGGTTCGATGACGACGGGCCGGTTCACGCACCGAATCCCAATCGGAAGGAAGATCGTGCACACGTCGTCGAAACGGCTGATCGGCTCGTGTCGTTCGTCGACACGGTGGGTCACGAACCCTGGTTACGGACGACGATCCGTGGGCTCGTCGGGCAGAAGCTCGATTATGGCTTGTTGACGATCGCCGCTGATGATGGGCCGACGCGCACCACGCGCGAACATCTTGGGATTCTCCTCGCGACGGAACTGCCAACGATCGTCGCCATCACGAAGGTGGATATGGTGCAACCAGATCGTGTGCAGGAAGTTCTTCGGTCGGTTGAGCGGCTCTTGCGTGATGCTGATCGCTCCCCGCTGGTCGTTGATCGGTACGGCGTTGACAGTGCCATCGAGGAGATTTCCGAGCGAATCGTTCCGATCGTCACGACGAGTGCGGTCACGAAGGAGGGTCTCGGCGTTCTTGACGAGCTGTTCGAGCGGTTGCCAAAGACCGACACTGGTGATGGTCGGTTTTCGATGTATATCGATCGGACGTACAACGTAACCGGCGTTGGTGCGGTTGCGTCGGGGACGATCAGATCCGGGACGGTTTCGGCTGGCGATCAGCTGCAGGTCGGGCCGATGCCGGATGGCTCGTTCCAGCAGGTTGAGGTTCGCTCGATCGAGATGCATTACCACCGGGTTGATCAGGCGCGCGCGGGTCGCATCGTCGGCATTGCGCTCAAGGGCGTTCGCGAGTCGGCTGTAGAGCGCGGGATGGTGTTACTGCCGGCGGATGTTGATCCCACTCCAGTGCGGTCGTTCGACGCAGAGGTGATGGTGTTGAATCATCCTACGCGGATCAACGACGGCTACGAGCCGGTTGTTCACGTCGAAACCGTCAGCGAGGCGGCCGCGTTCTATCCGAAGGATCCACAGCTGTTGCCGGGCGATACCGGCGAGGCCCACGTTGAGTTCAAGTTCCGGCCGTACGTCATCGAGGAGGGCCAGCGGTTCGTGTTCCGGGAGGGTCGGTCGAAAGGTGTTGGAACGATTACCGAAGTATTTGAGAATTGATCGGCGTTTACTGGGCTGAGCGTGGGGCGTAATCGATTCCAGTTGTGGTGAACGGTTTTTGGGGTTGTGTGCGTAGTATTATCACTCCGTGTTTACATGACGAGTCCTTCTCACACCCAGTCTGGTTCGTCCACGCCAGCGTTGGTGACGGCGACGGTTCCCGCAAGCGAGCTTGGTCTCGCCGAGACGTTTGCCGCCCGTCCGACACTCACCATCACGCGGGCTCAGTACGCTGTTTCCGGTGCCAATTCGTTGTTTCCGCTGGTGTGGAGTGAGGGTGTGGACGTAGCGGCACTAACGGAGACATTCGCCGCTGACGAGTCGTTGCGGTCGGTGACGCGGGTTCTTGAGGCCGATGGGCGGACGCTCTGGCGGTTGTACTGGAGTGAATCGGTGGAGTCGGTCAGCGAGCTGTTGATCGATGGCGAGACGATTTTGCTCTCGGGCGATGGCACAGCCACGGAGTGGCATCTTGAGCTGTTGTTTCCGTCTCGGGACGTTCTCACCCGTGTTTGCGAGCGGTGTGAGTCGAGCGGGGTGTCGTATTCGATTGATCGGATTCGGGATCTCCAGGCGGACGATCCACGCGTTACGGAAGCGGCTCCGCTTGGGCTCACAGACGAGCAGTTCGTGGCGATCACCACCGCACACGAGCTGGGCTATTTTACGGTGCCGCGGGATGTGACGCTCGATGAGGTGGCTGATGCGCTCGGTGTGTCACATCAGGCGCTGTCGGAGCGGCTCCGGCGCGCCCAGTTCGCCATCCTCGAAGCCTGGATCAATACCCCCGGTGTGGGACTCGGTGGACGGGATTTCGATAGTGAGGAGTCAGGATAGCCCCAACCTTTTTTGAGGGAGGGGTGAGCAGAGCTCACCTCTCAATCAAAGAATCTGGACCAAAAAGAGCCGCGAGCGAAGCTCACGGTGGGTGTTACTGGTCGTATTTAGTTCGTCAAATGTGCGGAGAAGGTGGCTTTGAGTTGGTCGTCGTGGGCCGGAGAGATAAGCAGTCCGAGGAGTGCAGGCAGCCACACCTGTACGATAACAGTATGTGGAAGACTCATGAATCGGCTCTCCTTCGTGGTTATAGTTTTAGGGTACAGCGACATACCGATCGCCAACGATCGGCCCCGCGACCTCGTCGTTACAATCCCGCAGTGGGTTTCTAGGGTCCTGCGACCCTTCTCACGTTCGATGTTGCTGCCGACGTAGGTCGGTTTTAATCCCGCTTTGGGTTTCTAGGGTTCTGCGACGGAAGACAGCTGAGCGGTCCTGAAACCGGATCGACGGTTTCAATCTCGCATTGGGTTTCTAGGGTCCTGCGACGCTCAATTGTAAGTTGTAGATTATCCATAATTACGAGTTTCAATCCCGCATTGGGTTTCTAGGGTCCTGCGACCTTGGTCGGCGAGCTCAAGCGGGACATCCCGACGAAGTTTCAATCCCGCATTGGGTTTCTAGGGTCCTGCGACCGTTTTACCGTGCGCTGCTGGTTCAATTTCCATCGGTTTCAATCCCGCATTGGGTTTCTAGGGTCCTGCGACTGAAACTCTCCTGAATTCGATGGTATAATTCACTGTGTTTCAATCCCGCATTGGGTTTCTAGGGTCCTGCGACGTGGTTCCGTGATCCAGATATGGTAGGAGCTACCCCGTTTCAATCCCGCATTGGGTTTCTAGGGTCCTGCGACGTCTCGGCGCTCCCGCTCGCCCAGCTCGATGCACTCGTTTCAATCCCGCATTGGGTTTCTAGGGTCCTGCGACTGTTGCGATCGACGTTGAGCCATGCGTTCCTAACGTTTCAATCCCGCATTGGGTTTCTAGGGTCCTGCGACATCCGCGTCCACACCATCGTCATCATCGCCGTCGTCGCGTTTCAATCCCGCATTGGGTTTCTAGGGTCCTGCGACTCCCCAACCCCAACAACTCTTCAGCTTGACATTGTGTTTCAATCCCGCATTGGGTTTCTAGGGTCCTGCGACCTTCGACCGACATAGACGTGTCGTTGGAGTTGATGAGTTTCAATCCCGCATTGGGTTTCTAGGGTCCTGCGACGTGAGAAAGGACGGTTTGTTTCTGTCAATTCGAGTGTTTCAATCCCGCATTGGGTTTCTAGGGTCCTGCGACTGTTGCGTCGGAGGCTCAAGTCCAGAATCACTCGTTTCAATCCCGCATTGGGTTTCTAGGGTCCTGCGACCGACCGGGAACAAGCATGGTTCGAATGTAGACGCAAAGTTTCAATCCCGCATTGGGTTTCTAGGGTCCTGCGACTGTTAGAGGACACCGTTCCCGTGTTGGGGGATGTGTCCGGTTTCAATCCCGCATTGGGTTTCTAGGGTCCTGCGACTGTTGCGTCGGAGGCTCAAGTCCAGAATCACTCGTTTCAATCCCGCATTGGGTTTCTAGGGTCCTGCGACGGTTGTTGTACCCCGATTATCCCTAGTCTCGTAGTTTCAATCCCGCATTGGGTTTCTAGGGTCCTGCGACCTCGCGGGATTACATTGCCCGAAGAGTCATGAGCTGCAAGTTTCAATCCCGCATTGGGTTTCTAGGGTCCTGCGACTCTGCCCGAACCTAATCCGTGGATCATCGTGCAGTTTCAATCCCGCATTGGGTTTCTAGGGTCCTGCGACAGCGTTCTGGTCTGCTTCCATCACATCTACTACTGTTTCAATCCCGCATTGGGTTTCTAGGGTCCTGCGACCGTCATCATCCTTCTCACACTCGCTCATTTCCCTTCGTTTCAATCCCGCATTGGGTTTCTAGGGTCCTGCGACCCACCTACTTACGTTCCGTCGTGTTCTGTTCCATCCGTTTCAATCCCGCATTGGGTTTCTAGGGTCCTGCGACAGGGGGTGATTATTGGAGTAGAGCCCCTATAATCGTTTCTGCACCGGCGAGAATCGGACCTGTCTTCGTGGACCCCCCCTGTACACAGACTTTATAAAGGTCCACGAAGGTCACGCCGTCGATCTACCAAATCGACATCCAGACTCCGAATTCACTTCTGATCTCACTGCCCGACGCACGTCAATGTTCCGCTGATTCTGGTAACGCAACTGGCCTGCATTCCAACCTTTTTTAGACTCGGGTTCGCTCCGCTCACCACTCGTCGAAAAAACGTTGATGAAAAAAGCTGCTCGCTCCGCTCGCGATGGGTGATTCTAGCCACATGCGGTTTCAAAAGAATCCGTCATAGAGGTTAGCTTTCGTGCGCTGGAGAAACCAACAGTTGGTGGATCACGGGAAGTTCCTTGATTGATATCCAGAAATCGGAATGACCACATCGAACAGACAGCTGTTGGAATCTCGTGTTGGGTCGGGTGAGCCCTCACCAGTAGTTCGCTCACGATCGTCGTGAGCTAGTCTCTAGATAGGCGTTATTCGACCAGGAATGGCTAGCAATATCCAGCGTACGACTACTGAACAAAAGGTCATTTCCTCACACCTGCTGCTACTACCGAATCGACCGTCATTCGTGCCAAGGTGTGTGTCCTGAATAGATTCCTATCGGAGGGCTGTTGCTCACACCTTAGCTGCCCGTTCTGGGAGTGACGCTCACAACGTTCGTGAGGACGCGATCAACAGTGTCTGCAGTGAACTGTTCAGCGGTTGTGAGGCGTCTAGCAAGCCAGTCGTCGAAAATGACGGCTTTTCCTTGGCCGGTGTGGACGACCTCGGTTCGATCACCACCCAGTCGATCCAGGAACGACATCACTCGGGCGACCGTTTGGTCGTGTGCCGATCCGTACTCCCGTTCGAGCTGTTCTTTGATTGTTGTCGAATCCAGTCGCTTTCCTTTCGGCACTGTCGTGGCCAGTCCGCCGATCTCCATGGCAATCGCTCGGGCTCGTCGCTGATTGGCCGTCAGCTTCGCTTTATGAATAATTTCCTCCGGCAATCGAACGACTTGCTCCAGCGGCGTCCGTTGCTCGCTTCCATCAAGCGTCTCGACCTTCCGCGCAACAGCCTCGGTGTGTTTCTCTGACGCCTCCGTCTGGCGAGTGTTCTCGGTTACGTCCTGTCTGATCTCGGCCTTGTCCCGTTCGTTTGCTGCGCGATAGGTTTCGAGCTCGTCTTCGAGTTCCACAATCCGTTCGTGCAACTCTGCGTTTGTTGCTTCCTTCTCGGTTCGCTCTGCTTCCAGCGTGGCGATTCGCTCGTTTTGTGATTCGATCGTCTTGAGCATCGCTGTTTGCTGGTCGCGAAGGCTCGATATCGCTTCGAGGCACGTCTCGACAACTTCGCTGGTTTCATCAGTGTTATCTATACTCCGTCCGTCGATTTCGTTGGGTTTCAGAACCATTTTGATCCTGACCCATCCTCGGACGTGCTTCTACACGTCTGGGGAAACCGGGCAACCGGTTCATCCCAGTCGGATGCGTATACCTACCACATCGAAATACCACTATTAATATGTGATGGATTTCCGATAGAAGTGTTGGAGGGTATGACGGTTGTATTGGTTGAAAGTTGTGGCTGCGTTCGTGCTGGATTTTCACTGAAGGGCCTCCGATCTACGCTTTAGTCGAAGCTCAAAAACTGGTTAGACCAGATCGGTCAGTGATCTGCGGGAGGATTTTATAGTCATCCAACGGTCAGTTACCACAGACCCCCCGGGGGTGTAGGGGCTATTGGGGGTCTGTGGTCAAATCGCCTCGGCAGTACTAAGTAGAAGGGCTGTATACCGCTGATTGGCTACCGTTACAGAACCACCCTAGTAGGATTGAAGCCCCGATGATCCCTACAGCGACATCATTGAGGAGGGTTACAGAACCACCCTAGTAGGATTGAAGCTTCTGGCGCGGGAAAGGTCCGTAACTCATCGAGATGGTTACAGAACCACCCTAGTAGGATTGAAGCTTCGAGGCAGAAGTTGATGACGAATCACTCGCTGAGTTACAGAACCACCCTAGTAGGATTGAAGCGCCTCGATTACCATGATCCGGACCACACGGCGTCGGGTTACAGAACCACCCTAGTAGGATTGAAGCCTTAATTTTCAGTGTGTCGCTGGCTGACGCGTCTCGTTACAGAACCACCCTAGTAGGATTGAAGCATCGCCCGACTACATTCAATACAATACACCCCATTAGTTACAGAACCACCCTAGTAGGATTGAAGCATCCAGAAGTCATTGCGTTCAATCGCCCACGCAACCCGGGTTACAGAACCACCCTAGTAGGATTGAAGCAAAGGTGAGTTCGACCGATGACCCAGACGTTCAAGGTTACAGAACCACCCTAGTAGGATTGAAGCCAAGGAGGTCGCGCAGCTGCCCGCGAATACTGTGTTACAGAACCACCCTAGTAGGATTGAAGCACTTGCCGCGTGTTGAAGTCCACGATTGTACGGGTTACAGAACCACCCTAGTAGGATTGAAGCTCACGCAGTCCATACGACGATATTATTACAATCTCCGGTTACAGAACCACCCTAGTAGGATTGAAGCGCGGCGGCGGCTACGATCACGCCGGGGATCCCCCGTTACAGAACCACCCTAGTAGGATTGAAGCCACGATTTCGAAGAGTATCGCGAGGCGATCGAGGGTTACAGAACCACCCTAGTAGGATTGAAGACAGCTGGGAGCAACTTATTTATTTTCGGTTGATAAAAGACTGAACATTTGTTATACTGCTATTTTACTTTCGACAAGTAGGTGAAAGGCCTATAAATCGAAATAGGTGAGACATAGGCAAATGAGTGTTATAAAGAATTTATTCATAGGCAATTGGAATAATGTGATTAAGTCTTTAGCGATAGCGCTGGTGATTTCGGGCACAGTTTCATTATTTTATATCGTCAACCCGTTCGGCAATGCTTCACTAGGATCTTCTGTTGTCCCCCAATTGCCAATGGTATTTGCATCGATCATTTTGGGACTGCTAATAGCCTATATGAAGGGTGGGTTGATATCTAGCTTGATAGCTGGAATTATATTTTATCTGTTTATGGGTATCATTACAGTTTTCTTTTCATACCGGCCATTCCCTTTTGGTATGCAAATTGATTATTTACTGGATCTCACCTTCCTAATTACTTCTTATGGGATTATATTCTCTAGTATTGGGTATGCAATTGGATTCATATATTTTTCGTATGATAATACTTGAATGAGTCCATATTTACAAGATCCGATGATGAGCTATTTTCCATGTTATAGAACCATCCTGGTAGGATTGAAGCGGGCGTACACCGATGCTATCGCGATGGACGGAATGAAGCTGTTCCACCCGACCGTTTGAGGTTCATTCTGTAACCCGCTTGCAGTGGGTTATTCTGGTCACTCGCGCAATCAAAAATCCTTCCGGAGAGGTTAGTCGCAGTGCGCTGGTGAGACCAACAGCTGGAGAAGCGCAGGCAACTCCTCGGTCGACCGCGCCTCACAGAACGGAACGACAGCTTCTAGCAAACAGCTCGCAGCAGACACTGACTCATCTTGCGTCTGCGCTCGTGCAGGATCCTCCGGACGATCTGGAGAAAACGCCAACAGTGTAACATCACCACTCCGTTGCTCATGCGCACGCAACCGAGCATCATTATCGAACCAGGCGGTGTAGATCGTTTCGCCCTGCGATCGAAATCGAGTAATCCGATCGAGCGACGGAAGCTCATCAACTCCACCGCCCGAACGCTCGCTCAAATCCGCAATCGCCAGCACCTCCTCAACCTGGCGACTGTGCCGACACTCCGTTGACTGACACGGCCGACACCAGCAGTTCTCCGCGATATCCACCACATGGTGCAACTCCGCACTGGAAAGCTCCTCGCGAGTATCGATCCCCGCAAGCGTGCTAACCTGACCATCGACCGTCCGGAAACTGAACTGTGGAAGACTCACGAACCAACCCTCCACGATGGACACCCAGTCGCGTGTGCGCGTGGCCGAGCAACCGGCTGCCCGCAGCGAGCGCACCGCGTGCTAGTCATTGACGATACGACAGGATTACAGTACCGCAGCGTTATTCCCTTCATGGGTTACCATCCGCATGGAAACCCCAGCGTCGGGTGCTCCTACACCCGGCGCGTTTCAGTGCACGCGCGAATCTCACCGACTGGCGTTCCCAGTTGATTGTGCCAACCCACTGGGTTATAAACTTTCGTATGTGTTAGTAAGTTGAATTGATCTGTGAGGGTTCCGAACGTCCGCGTCATGACGAACGTCAGATTGCCTGGTGCCTGTAAGAACGCTTCTTCCACGCGATTCATCCCCCGTTTGGTTCGAATCGAGTTAGTAACCTCAACGGAGCACGATCATCGCATCGAAAATAATAGACTAATATCATTTTGGTTAACAGACAACTCAACAGCGAGGTTTATCGATATGCGTGACAGAGCACACCCACCGCAGTTTCATCAAGATATTCACTTCCAGGGAATTTTCCGCTTACAATCTTATGAAAAAGCACGTATTTTTACAAGTATATTTTCACCAATCGCGTCACAGCTGAATCCCACCATCGATAAACTCGAATGGCATCGCTTTTCGTTTTAGCCGGGTATTTAGGGGCCGTGACGAAGATGGTCAATATGGATCCTGCACCCGGTTGGCTCACCGCAGAACGGGAGTACACTGACGAGGTTATCGGGGAGAACACCATTCCACAGCTATTCGCCGAGAGTGCTGTCCGCCACGCTGATCGGACGGCACAACTGTATAAGGGTGGTATCTACGACCGATCGCTCGTCGACGCGGGCGTGCTCGATCCGGCACCAGCTGGTGACTTTGCCGGGATTACCTACGAGAAAATGCGCTCGATCGTCGTCGCTCTCGCTGGTGGATTCCGCGATATCGGAATCACCCCTGGCGACAGGGTGGCGCTATTTGCGAACACCCGAATGGAGTGGGCACAAACGGACTTTGCAGTGCTGTCGGCCGGTGGCGTCGTGACGACGGTCTACACCGAATCGTCTCCAATACAGGTGCAGTATCTCCTCGACGATCCGGATGCCGACTGCGTGGTCGTCGAGAACGAACGACTCCTCGAACGGATCCTGGAGGTGGAAGACGACCTCGACCTTGAAACCATCGTGGTGATCGATACGCTCGAAGAACATACGGATCGCGACGACATCATCACCCTCGGGGAGCTCTACGAACAAGGAAAAGCGGCCACAGAGGAGGGCGATTACGAGGCCTGGTTGCACGGCCGATCCGCCGACGATCTCGCGAGCTTGATCTACACGTCGGGGACGACCAGCAAGCCAAAAGGCGTCCAACTCACTCACAGCAATTTCCGCGCCAACGTCAACCAGATCAGAAAACGGCTCGCGCCTCGGCCGGACCGGGACGATGACGCAAAAACGATCGACGCGCACACGGTTGCGATGTCATTTTTGCCACTCGCGCACGTGTTCGAACGGACGGCCGGACACTTCGTGATCTTCGGTGCTGGAGGAACCGTCGCATACGCCGAATCACCCGACACACTGACGGAGGATCTTCAGCTCGTCGAACCAACCACGCTGACGAGCGTTCCACGGGTCTACGAGCGCATGTACGACCAGATGCGCCAGCAGGTTCGTGACTCCGATCTCAAAGAGCGGCTGTTCGACTGGGCGATCGAAGTGGCGCGGGAGTATCAGCGAACGGAACGTCCTGGCCGGCGGCTGCGTGCGAAACGAAAACTCGCCGACAAGCTCGTTTTCCAGAACGTGAAAGACCAGCTCGGCGGCAACCTTGAGCTGCTGATCAGCGGCGGCGGCAGCCTCTCAAAGGAGCTCTGTGAGCTGTTCCTCGGCATGGGGCTGACGATCATCGAGGGCTATGGCCTGACGGAAACGTCGCCAGTGGTGTCGGTCAACCGCCCAGAAAACATTCAGCCCGGTCGCCTCGGTCCGCCGCTCGTCGATGTCGATATCCAACTCGACACCAACGTGATCGGACCAGACCAGACAAAAAAGGCAACCGGAGAGATCGGCGAACTGCTCGTTCGTGGACCGCACGTCACGGCTGGCTACTGGAACAATCCAGAAGCGACCGAAGATGCGTTTACGGACGACGACGCGGGCGACCGTTGGTTTCGGACGGGCGATATCGTCGAACAGGCTGACACCGGCGCACTGATCTACCACGACCGACTCAAACAGCTGCTCGTCCTCGACACTGGCAAAAACGTCGCCCCAGGTCCGATCGAGGACGCATACGCCACCAGCGATCGGATTGAACAGGTGATGGTGCTCGGAGACGACCGGAAGTTCATCGGGGCGCTCATCGTTCCAAATTTCGAGGTGATCGAAGGACTCGCCGAACAGAACGACATCGAGCTGGCTGACGATCCTGAAGCGATCTTGAAACACGACGCCGTTCGTGGCTGGATCGACGAGGAAATTCAGCGGGTGAACAAGCGATTTGCGAAACACGAACAGATCAAAGAGTTCGAACTCATTCCGCTGGAGTGGACGCCAGAAAACGACATGCTCACGTCCTCAATGAAGCTCAAGCGACGCAACATCACGGACGCATTCGACGATCGCATTCAGTCGATCTACGGCGACGAGTAACCAGCCTCACTCGAAACGAGGAGTTCGAATTCGACACCCCAGTCGAGTAGTCTGACAATTCTGGTCTCCCAGACGGTCTCCCAATCGGTTCGACGGCTCCGTTCATACTGTGGAACGATTGCTTTGACCGCTTCGTACACCTCGCCCTCACGCAGCGATCTGTCACTGTCGGCGACGGTTTCGACGACCGTTTGTGCGCCATACACACCATCGAGAAACGCTGTTTTGAGCTCCGCCGGCGGTGAGCGATCCTGGTAATACTTTCCGTCGGCTTCGGCCACATAGCCAAGCGCCTGTAGAAACGTTATCCACTGTTTGGCCACGTCTCGACTCTCGATCAATGTATCGGCCTGTAGCCGTCCACAGCAGTCGGCTTCACTCGCCGGAACGACCGGGAGCGATTTCGTCGCCGTCTCAATGAACGATCGATCGCGGACCGGCGGGACGACCTTGTACTTCATAGCTCGAACGATTCGGCGAGTACCGCATCGTCTCGCTCACCGAACGTGTAAGTCGGCCCGCCGATGACATCGACTGTCACCTGTGCTGGGCCGTATACGTCCGGATCGAGCGCTTCGAGCTGCCAGTCTTCGGCCTCGAACAGCACTTCGAACGGATCGCCGTACTCGCTTGGCGCACTGGAAATCAGCTCTCCGAACAGCTCCGCGCCGGCATCCTGTTCGACGGTGAGATGGACCGTTCCGCCGTAGGCCAGCGCGTCGTTCGTTCGGGCGATGGCAGCCGGTTCGCTCGCAGCCACTGGCGCGAGGGGTGCTTTCGCAGAGATCGAGAGCACGTCGAGCGGATCGTATCCACGTTCGAACGCCCGGAAGGCCGTCAGCTCTGCAGCACGGGCAGCCATTGTCGTCGAGCCAGCGATGCTCGCCATCGAGACGGTCGGCAAAAACAGCTGCCCGGTATCGACATCACACCGCTGGGCTACCTGTTCGGCGACGGCTTCGGTCGGAAGCTGCTCGGCCTCAAGCGCGAGCACGGCGAACTCGAAGGCATCAGCGTAGCCAAGCTCCCGGAACTCTTCTTCCGTGGCGACGAGTGCGCGCGCCGGACCGCTCCCGAGCGCGTCGAATCGCCAGTCATCTTCTGCGACTGTCAGCTCCCAGCCGGCCTTTTGTGAACAGAGCAGTGCGAACGCGGGATGGTCAGTGGACAGTTCCACCATCGGTCTGGGTGTGTCGTCGACCGTTCCCATTGTGGTCGAGACCGTCGCCAGCCCAGCAGTCTGGATTTCGGTCAACAGCAGTCCGGCTTCAATTCCACCGATTGCTTCAACACCGAAATCGAGCACTGTCGTGCCCGTTTCTAGTTCATACGCGTCGATTGCCAGCTCGTCGGTGAACTCCAGGGCCTCGTCCACCAGCTCAGTGGCCATTCGGTTGAGACTCTCCATACGCTCTTTTCGAAAGGCGTCCGAAAACGGTTGTTGGTTACTAGGTGCCGCTCGCGGGTCGGCCCAGGTGCTCCTCCACGCTCTCGACTTTCTCGGCAGCTGACTGGTCGATCGTGCGTTTGTCGTCGATCTTCAGGACAGTGCTGACCCGGTCGCCAGAAACCGCCGTATGCGCTGCCTCAACGGCATCGAACAGTTCGCTCACCGCGTCAGCTTCGATAACCGTCCCCATTGGATTCGTCTCATACGACACGTCGTACGCATCGAGCGCATCAACGGCCTTTGCGACCTCTTCGCTCATAGAGCCTTCTTGCACCGGTGCGACGCTGAGGAGTGCGATTACGGACATCGACTCGTGATTCAGCAGCTGCCACCGTAAGCGTTGTTCAGCTTCACAGCTGGAGTGCCCGTCCGAGGACGTGACCGACCGTTCCGTAGACAATGCCGACGAGCGCAACAAATCCGTAGCTAGGGGCGTTAATCACGAATATACGCCAGGTGGACAGCGTACTAGTGACAACAAGACTGAACGAGGCGGCGAATAGGGTAATACTGGACATCAAACCCAGCGCCCCGATGAGTGCCGCGGGCACCACGTTCGGGCGGCGGTAGCCCGATCGCACACACCAGACGAACGTCACGAACAACCAGACCGGAACGGCAAGCATTGTGAGATGGGTCTGAAGCATTACGATCGTACTGACGAGTAGCCCAGCGATCCAGTACCCATCCGTCCGGGCTGGGAATCCGACGGCGAACACGGTCTCGGAGGGAACACGCATCCTGTAACCATTTTCACAGCCAAATTATCACTGTTTCCCCAGGATTTCGCTCTTTCGGGGAGTCATAGCGACAATCGGATTTTTACCTATCACAAGGAGTTTACAAATCAGTTGGCAATAGTTGGCATGGAAATACGTACGAAGTCGGTCGTGATACTCGCGCTCCTGGTGATGCTCGCTGGATGCGGGGGGATCGCATCGCAAGATTCCGCCCTGAGTGGTGGTGGTGGTGAGCCGCCTGCGGGTGCGGCTGATAGTCGGGAGAACGCCAAGGCCGAGCAATCGGCAGAGAGTGACGACATCTCGGTGGAGTCGGCTATTGTTCGAGCCGGTGACGTGCACACGCGCGTCTCAAACACTACACAATCCCGCGAGCGAATCACGTCGATCGTTCGAGCCCACGGTGGCACGGTGAGTGCGTCGAGTGAATCGTTTGCCGGTCGTGATGGCCAGCAACACCGGAGTGAGATCGTCTACCGAGTGCCAGCAGAGAACTTTACGACGGTGTTCGAGGAGACGAAAGCGGTCGGCAACGTCTCGCACGCGCGAAGTAACTCCACAGACGTCTCCGACCAGCTCACGGACCTCAACGCTCGGTTGAAGAATCTCCGCTCCCAGCGCGACCGATTGCGAGGACTGTATTCCAACGCCAGTGATACCGAGGCCGTCCTTTCGGTCAGCGAAAAGCTCTCTGCCGTGCAATCCGAAATCGAACGGCTCGAAGCAAAACAAGCGGCGTTGAAAGACCGCGTGGCGTATTCGACGCTCACCGTCGAACTGACCGAACGCCCATCGACCACATCACCTGATCAAACGGCGTGGTACGAGACGGGCATCGTCGCAGCATTCCTGGAATCGGTCGATGGCGTGGCGACTGTCTTCCGGGCACTCGTTGTTGGCCTCGCGTATCTGGCCCCGTATCTGCTGGTGTTCGGGGTTCCGCTACTTGTCATCGGTGTTAGTCTCCGACGATATCGAACTAACTGATCGGACTTGAATTAGATATATCAGTCATCGCCTGGTTTGTAGGCTCCCGATCGCTTTTCAATAGTGTAAATAAGCAAGATTTCATCTGAAGGCGTAATCGAGCAACCGAGTCTGAACGCACCGATCCGAAGTTTTGAGTGAGGAGCTCCTGTGAGCGGTTCTAGATACGCATCAGGATCCCGCCACTGGTCAGAAACGATTTCGTCTAGTTTGGAAACAATTCTCTCTTGTTCATGTGATTGTAGCGTCTCATATTCACGAACTGCGGGCTCAGTGAACTCCCAGTCCCAACTTGCATCACTCGTCTTCATCCTTCGTATCGCTGCTGAGTGATCGAATTTCGTCACTGCTGTACGTGTCTTCACCGGTGGCTAGCTGATGTTCACTCACAGCAATGTCTCTCCATCCTTTCCGTGTGAACGTGGGGTGTTTGACTGCATCTCTGAGGGCCCAGCGCATGAATTCACTGCGCGATGAAAAATTCTCGGCCCGCCAGGTTGCATCAAGATCATCGAGAAAGGCCTGTGGAACCTTTAGCGTGATTGTCGTCATTGTTGGATCGCCATCCGTGCTGGTGTCTGTGTTGGACATATGGTGGTAATACGGGCGTGTTACCTAAAGCGTTAGCGCACAGTATGACGGCTACATTATCTTTCTCAGTCCGCGGCTCATCACACCCTACGACGATACCGAACGAAAGTCAATCATATTGAGCTGAAATGCTCTGAAAATCCTTCGATATCCACTGTAGAACGATTTGAACCGGCACAAGATAATCGCTCACTCACAAAAGGAATCACAAAAACACTTGTCCGTCCATGCGCTGGCTGGGATTTGAACCCAGGTTGTGACCATGGCAAGGTCACGTGATACCACTACACTACCAGCGCCCAGCTACACTCTACCGGAACACGGTCATCAATAAAAACGTGTCGAACTTGTTCCGTCGTGCGGTTTGCTGTCGATGCGTAAAAGCACGTGCGAGCCGGTCACACTCCTATGTTGAAGCGCTATCCTTTTAATCCCGAGTCCTGAATGGACAGCACAGTCTAGTGAACAGCGAGGAAGCGAATCGGCATGACAAAAACTGTACTCGTGCCGTCATCGTTGGTCCGAGAAACACGCGACAAACGGGAGGCGACCCGCAAACTGGGATACGTCGCCCGTGCGGCGACCGTGTTTCGGATCGACCGTCTCGTCGTCTATCCCGACCGGGATGGACAGACGAGATGGGGTGACGGGTTCGTTCGAACTGTCCTGGCCTATGCGGCCACACCCCCCTACCTCCGAAAGGAGGTGTGGGGACAGCGCGACGAACTAGAGTACGTTGGTGTCATGCCGCCGCTCCTGGCTGTTACACAGACCGGCTCCGGATCAGACGATCCGGGGTCGTTAAGACAGGGAATCGTGACCGAGGTCGGATCTGACGGACGCGTCCGGGTCAATTGCGGCCTGCAACACCCGATCTCTCTGCCCGTCCCGTCGTCACTGACGGTCGATCAGGGAGAACGCGTTACCATCAGGATCGCTTCAGAAGAGCCGCTTCGTGCGCGCATCATACCCGACGAATCACCACCGGGTGTACACGTCGAATGCGCCACGATGGATGAGGCCCTCAATCGTACCGACAGCGGCGTGCGGATCGCCGCTTCGCGCTATGGTGAGGAGCTCTCGACCGAATCGCTCACTACGCTCCAACAGCGACTGACAGGAGCAACGCCGGGCGACGAACCATCGTTTACCGTTGCGTTCGGTGCGCCAGAACGCGGCCTTCCGAAGATCCTCGATATCGACCCCGATGGGGTCGAACTGCGAGATACACCGTCGGCTGACGACTCACAACCGGACAGGTCCCGGTTCGATCTCTGGCTCAATACGGTTCCACAACAAGGCAGCGAGACGATCCGAACGGAAGAAGCTCTGTTCGCGACGCTCGCCTGTCTCAATCTGGAGTGAGTGTTGAAAATCTATGCCAACGCCAAGCAGACCACGAAAAGGCTCGATGGGCTTTAGCCCACGCGTCCGTGCGTCGAGTGAGGTGCCGCGAATTAGCACCTGGCCCGACGACGACGGACAGGTCGGGGTACAGGGCTTTGCCGGATACAAGGCCGGTATGTCCCACGTCGTTCTCATCAACGACGATCCCGACTCCCCACGCGAGGGGATCGAAGAGACCGTCCCAGTGACGGTCGTCGAGACCCCGCCAATGCGTGCGGTTGCCCTGCGAGCCTACGAAGACACGCCGTACGGCAGCCGTCCGCTCACGGAAGTCTGGACCGACGAGTTCCACGATGATCTCGATCGGACGCTTGATCTTCCGTCGACGGACAACAGCCAACAGCATGAACAGACCGTTCGGGACGCACTCGAAGATGGCACACTGGGTGATGTGCGACTCATCAGCCACACCGTGCCGTCCGAGCTACAAACCGTTCCGAAGCGAAAACCGGACGTAATGGAAACGCGCATCGGGGGTGACTACCTCGAAGACCGCCTCGAATTCGGGCTTGAACTGCTCGAAGACGGCGGCGATCTCACCGTTTCGGACGTGTTCCGTGCCGGTGAGTACACCGACGTTTCCGGTGTCACCAAAGGGAAAGGCACCCAGGGTCCCGTCAAGCGATGGGGCGTCCAAAAACGCAAGGGCAAACACGCCCGTCAGGGCTGGAGACGACGGATCGGCAACCTCGGTCCGTGGAATCCGTCCCGCGTTCGCTCGACTGTCCCACAGCAGGGACAGACTGGCTACCACCAGCGCACCGAGCTGAACAAGCGTATCATCTCGATCGGCGACGATGAGGTGACGCCTGCGGGTGGCTTTATCAACTACGGTGAAGTCGACGGCGAGCACGTGCTCATCAAAGGCTCCGTGCCCGGTCCGAAACAGCGCCTCGTGCGTTTCCGTCCGTCAGTACGACCGAACGACACCCCCCGGCTCGATCCGGAGGTTCGATACGTTTCAACGGAGAGTGACCAAGGATGAACACGACAGTACGCGATCTCGACGGCAGCGAGGCGGGATCTATCGATCTCCCCGCAGTGTTCGAGACGCCGCTTCGGCCCGACCTCATCGGGCGTGCCGTGCGGGCGGCCCAGGCCAACCGCACGCAAGATTACGGTGCTGATGAGTATGCTGGCATGCGAACGCCGGCAGAATCATTCGGTAGCGGTCGCGGGATGGCACACGTCCCACGACAGAACAGCGTCGGTCGACGTGTCCCACAGACCGTCGGCGGTCGCCGTGCACACCCGCCGAAGGCAGAGGCCGACCGCGGTGAGAAGATCAACGACAAAGAACGACGCCTCGCAATTGACAGCGCAATCGCGGCGACGACGGACACGTCGGTTGTTGCAGAGCGCGGTCACGCGTTCGATGCAGATGAGCTACCGATCGTCGTTTCCGACGAGTTTGAGGAGCTCGAAAAGACGCGAGCGGTCGTCGAGCTGCTCGAATCGCTCGATCTCTACGCTGACATCGAGCGAGCAGAAGACGGCAAAAGCATTCGTGCTGGTCGCGGAACGACCCGTGGACGCAAATACAAACAGCCAAAATCGATTCTGTTTGTGACGAGCGACGAGCCGTCGCTTGCCGCCCGCAATCTGGCGGGTGCCGATGTGACGACGGCCGCAGAGCTCAACGCCGAATCGCTTGCACCGGGTGGACATCCTGGTCGGCTCACGGTCTTTACCGAGAGCGCAATCGAGGAGGTCACAGACCAATGAGTACGAACGTAATTCGCTATCCGAACGTAACGGAAAAGGCGATGGATAAGATGGATTTCGAGAACAAACTCGAGTTCATCGTCTCGCTCGATGCCTCGAAGCCGGATATCACCGAGGCACTCGCCGAGCAGTTCGAGATCGATGTCGTCAATGTCACGACGCAGGTCACGCCTGACGGAACGAAAAAAGCCACAGTGCGCCTCTCCGCGGACGATGACGCACAGGAAGTGGCGTCCAGAATTGGGGTGTTCTGAGAATGGGACGACGCATTCTCGGACAACGCCGTGGACGCGGTACATCGACGTTCCGTGCACCATCCCATCGATACAAGGCTGACCTCTCACACCGCTCGGCCCAGGAGATCGACGGCGATCTCGTCGCGGGCACGGTTGTGGATATCGAACACGATCCAGCCCGGTCGGCACCGGTCGCAGCCGTCGAATTCGAAGACGGCGACCAGCGACTCGTGCTCGCCCCGGAGGGTGTGACGGTCGGTCAAGAGATTCAGGTCGGTATCAGCGCCGAGATCGCCGTGGGGAACACGCTCTCACTCCGAGAGATCCCTGAGGGCGTTCCCGTGTGTAACGTTGAGCGCCAGCCCGGTGACGGCGGCAAGTTCGCTCGCGCCTCGGGCGTGAGCGCAACGTTGCTCACCCACGACCGCAACGCAGCGGTCGTTCAGTTGCCATCCGGCGAAGTGCGACGCCTCTCGCCCGACTGTCGGGCGACGATCGGCGTGGTCGCCGGCGGTGGACGGACGGAGAAACCGTTCGTCAAAGCCGGTAACAAACACCACAAGATGCGTGCGCGCGGTACGAAATGGCCACGTGTTCGTGGTGTGGCAATGAACGCAGTGGACCACCCATTTGGTGGTGGTGGTCGCCAGCACCCCGGTCGGCCAAAGAGTGTCTCGCGCGATGCACCACCCGGCCGCAAGGTCGGTGACATCGCCTCGCGCAGAACCGGAAAAACCGGGAAGGGGAGATAACGACCATGAGTACGGACTACCAGATCGGCCGCGACTCCGACGAGGAGTTCACCTACCGTGGCCACACGCTCGAAGAACTCCGCGAGATGGAGCTTGCTGAGTTCGCCGAACTGCTACCCGCACGAAAGCGGCGAAGTATCAAACGCGGTCTGACCAACGAACAGCAGAAGCTGCTCGAAAAGGCAAACGGCCGCGGCGAGGAGGAGTCAGCCAACGACCCGCTCCGCACGCATCTGCGTGACATGCCGATTCTGCCACAGTTCGTCGAGAAGACGTTTGCTGTGTACGACGGCCAGGAGTTCGAGCGGGTCTACGTCGAACCAGAGATGCTCGGGCATTATCTCGGCGAGTTCGTGCTGACACGCACGTCCGTCGAGCACGGCCAGGCAGGTATTGGCGCGACCCGCTCCTCGAAGTTCGTGCCACTCAAATAATATGGGAATCAGCTACAGTGTCGACGCGGATCCGGACACCACGGCCAAAGCCATGCTCCGGGAGCGTCACATGAGTCACAAGCACAGCAAGGAGATCGCACGCGCGATCAAGGGGAAGACCAGTGGCGAGGCCGTCGAGTATCTCGAGGCCGTCGTGGCTGGCGAGCGCTCGGTGCCGTTTAAATCCCACAACACCGGTGTCGGTCACCGAAACGACATCGATGGCTGGGACGCCGGTCGCTACCCTGAGAAGGCAGCGCAGGCGTTTCTCGATCTGCTGGAAAACGGCGTTTCGAACGCCAACCACCAGGGCTTTGACGGTGAATCGATGCTGATCGATCACGTCGCTGCTCACAAGGTCGGTGAATCACCTGGTCGTCAGCCCCGAGCGTTCGGGCGCGCAACCGAGTGGAACACCCCACAGGTTGATGTCGAACTCGTGCTCAGCGAGGTGGATAACTGATGGCAGACGAACACCAGTTCATCGAAAACGGCATTCAGCGCACGCAGATCAACGAGTTCTTCCAGGAAGAACTCGACCGTGCTGGCTACGGTGGCATGGAGGTCGCACAGACCCCGATGGGAACGCAGATCGTTCTCAAAGCCGAAAAACCAGGGATGGTCATCGGCAAGGGCGGAAAGAACATCCGGAAGATCACCACCCAGCTCGAAGAGCGGTTCGATCTTGACGACCCGCAGATCGATGTGCAGGAGGTTGATGAACCGGATCTCAACGCACAGATCGTCGCCGACCGGCTGGCAAACGCACTTGAGCGTGGCTGGTACTTCCGCAAGGCGGGTCACACCACGATCGACCGGATCATGGATGCTGGCGCGCTCGGTGCGGAGATCGTCCTCTCAGGAAAAGTCACGGGTGCGCGTTCGCGCGTTGAGAAGTTCAACCGTGGCTACATCAAACACAACGGCGAACCGGCCGACGCGATCGTCGATGACGGCCAGTCCGTCGCAGTGATGAAACTGGGAACGATCGGCGTGACGGTGAAGATCATTCCACCAGAAGCCGAGCTGCCCGATGACTTCCGCGTTCACGAGGACGTTGACGTTTCAGAATACGTCGTCGAGACCGAGGAGGAAGGCGTCGAAGAGCTACTGGCCGAACCGGATGAAGCGTCCGAAGAGCCAGCAGCCGAAGCTGACGAATCCACCGACGTCGCAGAAGAAGTGATCGAGGAGGCAGTTCCCGAGGAGGACGTTGATACTCCAGAACCTGAAGAATCGATCGAAGAGGAACTGGACGAACTCGAAGAGGAAGTCGAATCCGAGGCCGAAGCGCTGATGGAGGAGATGGAATCAGAGGATGATTCGGACGACGACTCGGAGGGTGAGGAATAATGGCGATCTACCGGACTGATGAGCTGCGTGATATGACGCCAGCTGAACGGACGAACGCGCTCGATGAACTCCAGACGGAGTTGCTCAACGATCGTGCCGTCCAGGCAACCGGTGGTGCACCCGAGAATCCGGGTCGAATCAAAGAGCTTCGCCGGACGATTGCGCGGATCAAGACGATCCAGCGCGAAGAAGGCGACCTCGAAACCGACGAATAGACTGACAATGATTACACCCGAGACCATCGCACGACACGAACTCATCGGCCTGCACGCGCGGGTCACAGAGTCGACAGATCCAACGCTCGTTGACTGTCACGGACCGGTTGTCAATGAGACGACCAATACCCTCGTGATTCGCGATGGGGCTCGGACGCGCCAGGTGCCAAAGGCTATCGCGACGTTCGCATTCCGTCTTCCAGAGGCCGATTCGACGGTCTTCGTCGACGGTGAACGACTGATCGCCAGACCAGCCCGACGCACCGAGCGCACTGGAGGTTCACAATGGCAATAGGACTCGACGTAGCACACCCACCGGAACCAGACAATCCGGAGGACTACGATTATGAGACGTGCCCGTTCTTCGGTCAGCTGCCCGTTCGCGGTCAGGTGATTGAGGGGCGAGTCGTCTCGACGGACATGCAACGAACCGTCATCGTCGAGCGGGAGTACGAGGTCAACGTGCCGAAGTACGACCGATACATGAAGCGACGCTCGCGCATTCCGGCACACGTGCCGGAAGTGCTTGAGCCGCTTTCTGTCGGCGATGATGTGAAAATAGCAGAGACGCGACCGCTCTCGAAGACGAAATCCCACGTCGTGGTTGAGGTTTCCGCGGCCGAGGAGGGTGAGCACTAATGCGCGCACTCAAAGCAGACGTTACGCAGGGCCTAGAGAAGGGCTCGCTGTTGACGTGTGCGGACAACACGGGTGCTCGTGAGCTGAAGATCACCAGCGTCGATGGCTACGGTGGCACGAAAAACCGCCACCCGAAAGCCGGACTCGGTGATCTCGTGACCGTTTCAATCACGAAAGGCACCCCAGAGATGCGACGACAGGTGCTCAAAGCGGTCGTCATTCGACAGCGCAAGTCGATCCGACGACCGGATGGGACCCGCGTAAAATTCGAAGACAATGCTGCAGTGATCGTTGATGAGAATCAAGATCCACGCGGCACTGAAATCAAGGGTCCAATCGCACGAGAGGTCGCTGAACGATTCGGTAGCGTCGCCAGCACGGCGACGATGATCGTCTAGGCTAATCATGACTCGACAACCACACAAACAACGTGAAAATACACGTGATGCGCCCCTGCACCAGCGCCACAAGCAGGTTCGTGCACCACTCGCGCCCGAACTGCGCGAGGAGTACGACCAGCGCTCGGTCCGGGTCAACGCAGGCGACACTGTCACCGTCCAGCGCGGCGATTTCGCTGGCACGGACGGCGAGGTCGTCAATGTTGATCTGAGCGAGGGCACGATCGCAGTCGAGGACGTTACGCTTGAGACGGCTGACGGCGAAGAGGTCGCCCGGCCGCTCGATGCGAGCAACGTACAGGTAACGGACCTGGATCTCGACGACGACGTGCGGGAGGCGCGTCTCACGGAGGCAAACGATGAGTAAGCACCAGAAGCGACTCTCCGTCCCGAAGACGTGGCCGATCGCGCGCAAAGAACAACACTACACGGTCAAAGCCAGTGGTGGCCCACACGGCGAGGCGGGCGTTCCCCTCCTCATCGTGCTCCGGGACGTGCTCGGCTACGTTGCCTCGAAAAAAGAGGCACAGTACGCCCTCGAACAGGGCAGCGTGCATGTCAACGGCGACGTGCCGTCCGACGTCCGACGCCCTGTCGGCATGTTCGACATCGTCGGCTTTGGCGACCGCGAGGAGTTCTACCGGGTGTTCCCGGACGAGGGCGGTCGACTCGCACTGACGCCGATCGACGTGGCCGATACTGACGGCAAGCTCGGCAAAGTGACCGAAAAGCACCACGTCGGCGGTGGGCAGATCCAGCTCGGTCTGCACGACGGACGGACGCTGCTGACCGACGATGATTCGATCAGCCCGAACGACTCTATCGTCATCAGCACCGACGACGCGTCGGTCCTGGCGCATTTCCCATACGAGGATGGTGCGCTCGTGACGGCCGTCAAGGGCCGCCACGCGGGCGAGATCGGGACGATCGAACAAATCGACGTGACGCCTGGCAGCTCGCCGAACGGCGTTCTCGTCGGGCAGGACGACGACGACTTCGAGACGATCGAAGAGTACGTCGTCGTGATCGACGAGAACTTCCTCGACAGTGAGGAGGTGAGCGACGAATGAGTGGGTCCGAAACGGCAGTGAGCCACGAGATGCGCTCTCCCGTCGTTGAGAAGGTCGTCGTCCACATGGGCGTCGGCTCCGGCGGACAAGAACTCGCCGACGCCGAGGAGATCCTCGGTGAGATCACCGACCAGCAGCCGGTCAGAACGGTGGCCGAAAAGACGGTTCCGGAGTTCAACGTCCGCGAGGGCGATCCGATCGGCACGAAAGTCACGCTCCGCGATGATCTCGCAGAGGACTTTCTCGAAACGGCGCTGACGTTCACGGAAATCAGCCGGTCACAGTTCGATGAGACTGGCAACTTCAGCTTCGGCATCGAAGAGCACACCAACTTCGAGAACCAGGAGTACGACCCACAGATCGGTATCTACGGGCTCGACGTGACGGTCAATCTGGTGCGTCCGGGCTACCGGGTTCGCAAACGCGATAAGGCGACCCGCCAGATCCCAACGAACCACCGACTGACGGTCGAGGACGCGATCGACTTTCTCGAATCGACCTACGACGTGGAGGTACAGTAACACATGAGCGAAAGTGAACATCAGGACCCGGAGACGGGCGATGACGGCTCGAAGCGAACGGACCAGATCGAGCAGTGCCAGCGCTGTGAGCGTAAACAGGGACTGGTAGGCAAGTATGATATCTGGCTCTGTCGGCAGTGCTTCCGTGAGATCGCCCGCGAGATGGGATTCAAAAAGTACAGCTAACAATGGCGGACAACGATCCACTCAGCAACGCGCTATCGGGACTCGATAACGCCGAGAGCGTGGGCCATCTCAGCCACACCGTATCGCCCGCTTCGAACATCATCGGCAGCGTCCTCGAAGTCTTCTATGACTTCGGGTATATCGACGGCTTCGAGTACGTCGACGACGGGAAAGCCGGCGAGTTCGAGGTTGATCTGAAAGGTGCGATCAACGAATGCGGCCCTGTCAACCCGCGATACTCCGTGGGTGTCGACGAGTTCGAAACGTGGGAGAAACGATTTCTCCCCGCTCGTGATTACGGGACGCTCATCGTGACCACCAGCAGCGGCATCATGAGCCACTACGAGGCCCGCGAACAGGGCGTCGGTGGCCAGGTAATCGCATACGTCTACTGAACGACAATGAGTACAACAATCGAACTACCGGACGACGTAAGCGGGTCCGTTGACCATCTCGATCTCACGATCGATGGGCCAACGGGCACCGTAACGCGGCGGCTGTGGTATCCGGATGTACGCGTCACCGTCGAAGACGACACGGTTCGTGTCGAAACCGACGAAACCGACGCAAAGACGAACTCGACCGTTGGCACGTTCGAGAGCCACATCCGGAACATGATCCACGGCGTCACCGAAGGCTGGACCTACGAGATGGAAGTGCTCTACTCACACTTCCCGATGCAGGTCAGTGTCGAGAGCGACGATGTCGTCATCTCGAACTTCCTCGGTGAGCGGGCCGACCGACGGACACCGATCCACGGTGATACCGACGTGAGCGTTGACGGCGAGTCTGTCACGCTCTCAGGGCCCGACATCGAAGCAGTGGGCCAGACGGCCGCGGATATTGAACAGCTCACACGCGTGACTGACAAAGACCCACGGGTCTTCCAGGACGGCGTGTACATCACACAGAAACCGAACCGAGGTGAGGCCTGATGGCAGACGAAGAGACACCGACAGCACTGACGGAAGTCAGCGGTATCGGCGAAAGCAAGGCCGAATCGCTCCGTGAGGCAGGCTTCGAGTCGGTCGACGATCTACGCTCTGCAGACCAGTCCGATCTCTCGGATGTTGATGGGATTGGCAACGCACTCGCAGCGCGTATCAAGGCCGACATTGGCGATCTCGAAATCGAAACCGAGACCGAAGCAGAGATCGAAGACGAGACGCCAGAGCCAGAGCCCGACACGGCCGTCGAGACCGAACTCCAGCCACGCGGGCTGGTGGATAAAACGCCGGATCTCGACGAGGAGACCGAACAGAAACTCGCACAACGCGCTCGTGAGGGAACGCCGGCATTCCGTCGGCAGGACTACCACAAGAAAAAGCGTACGCCTGAATCGTGGCGTGCACCGCGTGGAAATCTCTCGAAACAGCGCCGCGGGCAGAAAGGCAAGGGCGCGACCGTCGAAGCTGGCTTTCGAACGCCGAAAGCGGCACGTGGTCGCCACCCAAGCGGCTTCGAGGAGGTTCGTGTGTTTAACACGGACGACCTCGAGGGCGTCGATGGTGAGACCCACGCCGTTCGCATCGGCTCGACGGTGGGCGCGCGCAAACGCGAGCACATCGAAGAGACCGCCGAGGAGGCGGGCATTCGCGTGCTGAACCCAACGTACGTGGAGGTTGAACGCACCGATGAGTGATCTGAAAAATCAGAAACGAATCGCAGCGGACGAGCTCGACATCGGCAAAAACCGCGTCTGGCTCGACCCGGAAGCACAGGGCGAGATTGCCGATGCGATCACGCGCGAGGACGTTCGGGATCTAATCGATCGCGACCTCATTCAGACCAAACGCGAAAAGCGGTCGAATTCGCGGGGTCGTGCGCGTGAGCGCAACAAAAAGCGCGCCTACGGGCACCTGAAGGGACACGGCTCCCGGAAAGGTACCGCCGGCGCACGGCAGAATCGAAAGGACGACTGGATGGGTCGGATTCGCGCACAGCGACGTCGCTTGCGTGAACTCCGCGATGAGGGCGAGCTCTCCTCATCGGAGTACCGATCGCTGTACGATCAGGCCAGCGGTGGCGAGTTCGACAGTGTCGGTGACCTAGAGCGATACATCGAGGAGCAAGAATAACGATGGCAACCGGACCACGATACAAAGTGCCGATGCGGCGTCGCCGTGAGGCACGCACGAACTACCATCAGCGGTTGCGCCTGTTGAAATCCGGCAAGCCACGCCTGGTTGCTCGCAAGAGTAACAAACACATCAGGGCGCAGCTGGTGAGCACAGGCTCAGAGGGGGATCGAACGTTGGCGAGCGCACACTCGGCTGATCTATCGGAGTTTGGCTGGGAAGCACCGACGAGTAACCTGCCTGCTGCGTACTTGACCGGCTATCTTGCTGGCAAGCGCGCGATTGCAGCGGGACTCGAGGACGCAGTGCTCGACATCGGACTCAACACCGCGACGCCCGGCAACAAGGTGTTCGCGGTCCAGGAAGGCGCTATCGACGCTGGGATCGACATTCCACACAGCGACGACGTGTTCGCAGAGTGGGACCGAACCCGTGGCGAGCATATCGCCGACTATGCGGCTTCCCTGGATGACCCGCTGTACAGTGGTGAATTCGATGCGACCGAACTGCCCGAACATTTCGACGACGTACGGAATCGACTGGAGGATGAGCTATGAGTAACGGCTGGGAACCACAGACGCGCCTTGGCAAGCAGGTTGCTGAGGGTGACGTGACGTCGATGGAGCAGGCACTCGCGAGCGGGCTCCCGCTGAAAGAGCCCGAACTCGTCGATCAGCTGCTGCCGGACCTCGAAGACGACGTGCTCGATATCAACATGGTCCAGCGGATGACTGACTCGGGTCGCCGGGTCAAATTCCGCTGTGCAGTCGTTATCGGCAATCGCAACGGCTTCGTTGGCTATGCTGAAGGTCGGGATGACCAGGTTGGCGGTGCAATCCAGAAAGCGATCGAGATTGCCAAGCTGAACATCATCCAGGTTGAGCGCGGCAGCGGTTCCTGGGAGGACCGCGCGGGCGGTAACCATTCGCTTGCCCGTCGGACGGAAGGCAAAGCCGGCAGCGTGACGGTCGAGTTGATGCCAGCACCGCTTGGACTCGGGCTCGCAGCGAGCGAGACGGTCCGGAGCGTGCTTGAGCTCGCGGGCGTCGAGGACGCCTGGACGAAGAGTCACGGCAACACTCGAACGACGATCAACCTCTCGAAGGCGACGTACAATGCGCTGATGAACTCGGCGCAGGCCCGTGGCCCACGACAGGAGCAGCTGGAGGTGGCCGAATAATGGAAGCACTCGTTCAGATTCGCGGTGAGGTCGACATGAGCGAGGGCGTTCGAGACACGATCTCGATGCTCAATCTCGGCCGCGTCAACCACTGTACGCTCGTTCCGGAGACCGAGACCTACCGTGGCATGATCACGAAGGTGAATGACTGGGTTGCCCACGGAACGCCAAGCGATGAGACGGTTGCGCTGTTGCTCGAAACCCGCGGACAGACGGAATCGGGCGACGCACTCGATGCGGAGTGGGTTGATGCAAACACCGATTACGACAGTATCGATGCGCTGGCAAGTGCGCTCGTGGCCGAGGAGACGACGCTGCGCGAGGCGGGGATTTCACCGACGCTTCGGCTTCATCCCCCACGTGGCGGCCACAACGGACTCAAACACCCAACGAAAGAGGGTGGCCAGCTTGGTAAACACACGACCGAGGAGATCGACGAGCTCCTCACTACCATGCGATGACCAGCAAAAAGAAACGACAGCGCGGCTCTCGCACGCACGGCGGCGGTACGCACAAGAACCGTCGTGGTGCCGGCCATCGCGGTGGCCGAGGACGTGCAGGTCGCTCGAAACACGAGTTCCACAACTACGAATCGGTCGGCAAACACGGCTTCAAGCGGCCGGAAAAAGCAAAAGAGACGGTCGAGACGATCGACGTCCGCCGACTCGATGAGGATGCAGCGCTCTTCGTGGCCGATGGCCTCGCAGAGGAGACTGCAGATGGCTACGCCATCGATGTGCGCGACGTACTCAATACGAGCGAGGACGTTGATTACATCAAAGTGCTTGGCGGCGGACAGGTACACGGCACACTTACTGTAACCGCCGATGCGTTCTCCGAGAGCGCCGTTGCGCTGATCGAGGACGCAGGCGGATCGGTCAAACTGACAGAGCGCGGTGAGAAACGCGCGGCGGAAACCAAAAACGATACCGAGGACGAGGGAGAGAACGAAGAATAATGAGTTGGAAGGAGACCGCCGCCCCGGTCCTCACCCGGATGCCCACCGTCTCACGCCCACAGGGCCATGTACCGTTCAAACGGAAGATTGGCTGGACAGCAGGCGTGCTTGTCCTGTATTTCTTCCTGACGAACGTCTTCCTGTTCGGACTTGGGACACAGGGATCGTCTGATATTTACGGTCAGTTCCGTGCCATTCTGGCTGGTGGAACCGGGACCGTGTTACATCTGGGAATTGGACCGATCGTCACTGCAAGCATTGTGCTGCAGCTGCTCGGTGGGGCGAATCTCCTCGGGCTCGACACCTCGAATCCACGAGATCAGGCGCTGTATCAGGGACTGCAGAAGTTCCTGGTCGTCGTGATGATCTTCTTGACTGGGCTGCCGATGGTGTTTATCGGGGGCATGCTGCCCGCGAGCGAGACGCTTGGCGCCCAGCTCGGGATCGGCACGTTTGGCGTTCAGGTGCTCATCTTCGCGCAGCTCCTGGTCGGCGGTCTCCTGTTGCTGTTCATGGACGAAGTGATCAGCAAGTGGGGCGTCGGAAGCGGAATCGGCCTGTTCATTATTGCCGGCGTGAGCCAGTCGCTCATGCGCGGGTTCTTTGGGACCGGTCAGCCGAAAGGATTCTTCGCGAGCTGGTTCGACATTATCGTCGGAAAGACACCGCTCGGTCCGGTGTTTTCAGGCAGTGGACTGTCTTCACTGCTACTCGGCCCCGGGAATCTCCTCGCGCTGTTCACCACGTTGTTGATCTTCGCGATCGTCGTGTACGCAGAGAGCGTGCGCGTTGAGATTCCACTGAGTCACGCGAAGGTGAAGGGTGCCCGTGGTCGGTATCCCGTGAAGCTCATCTACGCCAGCGTGCTGCCGATGATTCTCGTCCGCGCGCTGCAGGCCAACATTCAGCTCGTTGGCAAACTGCTGTACGGCCAGTTCGGCAACATGATGCCGTTCTGGGAGTATACACAGAACCAACAAGCAGGACTGGTTCCAACGGATGGGCTGTTCTACTACTTCCAGCCCATTCGGTCGACGCAGTGGATCGACGCGCTGGCCACAGAGCCCGCCCAGATACTGCTGCGGATCGGCATCGACCTGCTGTTCATGGTCGTTGGCGGTGCGCTGTTTGCAGTCTTCTGGGTAGAAACGACGGACATGGGGCCAGAAGCCTCCGCAGAGAAGATCCAGAACTCCGGAATGCAGATTCCCGGCTTCCGTCGGAATCCTGGTGTGATGGAGAAGGTGCTCGCGCGATACATTCCGCAGGTGACGATCATCGGCGGTGCGCTCGTTGGGCTACTCGCCGTTGGGGCCAACAT
This sequence comes from Halobacteriales archaeon YIM A00013, assembly GCA_025041195.1. Taxonomy (GTDB): domain Archaea; phylum Halobacteriota; class Halobacteria; order Halobacteriales; family Haloarculaceae; genus Halocatena. The sequence continues at coordinate 1,481,505 of JAKCFM010000001.1, read as the reverse complement.
GCTCGGGACGATCGGACAGGTGTCTGGAACTGGACTCCTGCTCACCGTCTCGATCACGTATAAGCTCTACGAGGAGATTGCAGAAGAGCAGTTAATGGAGATGCATCCCGTGATGCGGGACATGTTCAGCTGATCGAGCGCGGATCGCGGATTTCTTTTGCGCTGATTGTTGTTCGACGATTCTTGATCGTGAAGATCGAACGATCGAAGCGTCTCACGATCGGCGACGGCTTCCTGAACGGACGGTGTCGTTCCATTCCGACTGAACAAGGCATATTTCACCTGGGGCTCGCTGCCATGTGGCTTCCACCGGATGTGATCGGCGTGTGTTTCGAGTGATGCGAGCGCACCGTAATCGAGCGGCGAATTCGTGAATGTACACGCTCCGACGACCAGTGCCCCCTCTGCAGTGAGTCCAACCACATCAACCTCGTGGCCGTTGTACCACCAGCGACCGATATCGACGACGGTTTCGGTGTAATGCAACGCAGAATACACCAATCTGAATTAGGCTAACTCAGATTAGGCTATTCGTGACCATCGTTCAGCCCGGTAACCGAACGGCGCAACCGCCGAAGCGAACAGAGCGCTGGAACTCACCTGCAACTGCTATTACTCAGCAATGATCACCACAAAAATGATGTTTGTCGTGTGTTCAGTCCGCTGAGGAGATTGCTTTCGTCGAGCCAGAAAGCGCCACAACGTCGTCGAAAAAGCCGAGCGTGTCTTCTGGGCCAGGGTTGGCCTCTGGGTGATACTGCCGGGTGATGATGTTGAGTTCGTCGCTGTCGAGTCCCTCTGGCGTGTCGTCGTTGACGTTCACCTGGGTCACTTCGAGCTGGCCGGGATCGCTGACCGTGTAGCCGTGGTTCTGGGTCGTCATGAGCACCTGTCCGGAGCGGAGATCGCGGACGGGCTGGTTGACGCCACGATGGCCAAACGTCATCTTCTCGGTGTCGCCACCGAGCGCGTCGGCGATCACCTGCTGGCCGAGACAGATCCCGGCCATCGGAATGTCGCCAGCGAACGTCGAGACGAGCTCACCGGCCGCCTCGAAGTTCTTCGGGTCGCCGGGGCCATTCGAGATGAACAGTATATCCGGCGCAAGCTCCGTGACGTCGTCTGCGGTGATGTCACAGGGCAACACGTGGACCGTTGCGCCGCGATCGATGAGCGACGTGATGATCGAGCCTTTTGCACCACAGTCGATGAGGGCGACGTCTGGCCCGTTGCCGTCGCGATTGTACGCGACGGGACTGTCAACCGTCACCTGTTCGCCAATCTCGGTGTGATCGCTCATCGACACGCACGCAGCGAGCTCCTCAAGCGCCTGCTCGGGTGTTGCGTCCGGGCCAGCAGCGATTCCACACTTCATCGCACCCTCCTCACGAATGGCAATCACAAGTTCGCGCGTGTCGAGCTGATCAACCGCTGGAATGCCTTCTTCTGTAAGCCACGCAGCGACATCGTCGGTCAGCTCGCGGGCGACGGCTGCCCGTGGATGCACCCGGTCGGATTCGAATCGCTCCTCGCGGACGCCGTAGTTGCCGATCAACGGATAGGAAAAGGTTAACACCTGCTCTTCGTACGATGGATCGGTGAGACTCTCCTCGTATCCGGTGTATGCGGTTGTGAACACCAGTTCCCCTTGAGCACGACCCGGAGCACGAGAGCGAGCGGTGACCACACGTCCCCCCTCGAGCGCAACGTAGGCGTTCGTCATTACGAAAAAAGTATCTATTGATCGCCTTAACCATTGTCATTCGAAATCTCACTTCGAATATCGTAATTCACAAGTGACGGCCACTGTTACACAATAACCTCAATGGAAATGGACAGTCTCGATCGGGATATCCTGAACGTCCTCCGTCGAGATGCTCGAATGCCCTACACGGAGATCGCCTCGACGGTCGACACCTCCGAGGGGACGGTCAGAAATCGAGTCGATCGGCTGGTCGATAATGGAGTCATCGAGCGATTTACGGTGTCGACGCGGACGGGTAACGTCAAGGCGATGGTTGAGATTTCCGTCGCAGTAGACGTAGACACGACGGCAGTGTCTGAGTGCATGGCCGAGTGGGATGAGGTCGATTTCGTCTGGCAGGTGAGCGGCGAAGAAGACATTGTGCTGGTTGTCGATGCAACTGACACGCGACGAGTGAACGATCTGATTACCAAAGCACGCGGGTTAGAGGAGGTAAAGAGCACGAAAACGCGACTTATTCTGGATGAACGGCTTGGGTAGCCCACCACGGAATTCGAAGAGGCCTTAAGATCACCACACTGAGTCACGCGCATGGCCACAGATTCGATCTCGTCGTCCGACGACGAGCTGTCGCACGAGAATGCGGCCCAGAACGTCGTCGCTGTGGACGGCGATGACAACCCGCAGGAGGTCGTCAACCGACTCACCGCCCACACCGGTGACGGAATCCGCCACCGAGCGTTCACCGCACTCGTGTTCGATGGTGACGGAAACATTCTGCTCGCACAGCGCAGCGCAGACAAACGACTCTGGGACACACACTGGGATGGAACCGTCGCCTCCCATCCCATCGAGGGACAGACCCAGATCGATGCCACCGAAGAGCGCCTCGAAGAAGAGCTCGGCATCGAGCCGTCGCAGTACGCAGATCTCCGGGTGACGGATAAGTTCGAGTACAAACGATACTATCTCAATGACGGCGTCGAGTTCGAGGTGTGCTCAGTGTTGAAATGCACGCTCGATGAGACGACACTTGATCCGGATCCGGACGAAGTTGGTGGCTATCTTTGGGTTCCGTACGAACGACTGTACGAGAATCCCCGTCAGTACCGCCAACTCAGACTCTGCCCCTGGTTCGAGATTGCGATGCGCCGCGACTTCGAGTGACAACTCATCTAACTGAACTGACCGTTCGCTACAATTCTTATTAGGGATGGCTCGCTATGGGGTGGTACACCATGATACTCTCAAACACGGTCGCACTCACCGTATCGATGGGTGTGTTGCTCGTGGCGGTGGTGGTGGTGTACACCCAACTGCGAACGAGCCAATCGAACCGGGCCACACCCCCACCACAGTCAGCCACCGCCGAGGAGGATATTCCGCCCAGCTGGATCCTCGGATTTTTGCTTCTTGTTGCCGTCGCCGGCGGGGGAACGCTAGCGTTTCTCGCCAGTGACTCAATCGGGCAGTTTGCGGGCCAGACCGCGGGCATCCTCATCGCCGTCGTGCTTGGTGGAATTCTCGGTGGCTATCTCATCTCGGGAATCTACGTTTCACTGCGCAGTCACGGCCGCAAGAGCGCAGAAGCCACCGGCGTAGCGCTCTGGCTGCTCGGCTGTATCGCCATCGCCGTGATCGCAGGCCAACTCGTTCTCGTCGGCTGATTTGATGCCTTCGAAGTGGTCCCTCCGATGGGTGCGTGTGAGTTGCTTGTTCGCTCTTGCTGGCTGTCTCACACTGTGGCTCTGTGATCCGGTGCTTGCCCACGCTGGTGCGATACGTCCCTCTGACGAACCCGTAACCGTCCCCCAGTGGCTGTTGCTATCAACTGGCGGTGGCGTCGTCTTCAGCTCGTTTTTGCTCACCGCGACGGTGACCGATCGGGAGTTTCTCTGTTGGTTCAGCCGGCGTTCCGTAACCGTTCGACTCCCCAACTGGCTGCAAAGGCTCGGTGGGCGGGTCGGCTGGCTCTCGGTCGGCTGGCTGCTCGTTCTCCTCGTCGTTGGATTCGTTGGCCCCGTCGCTCCGTTGAGCAGTCTCACGATACTGTTCGTCTGGGTTGGCTGGTGGGCTGGCTTCACCATCTCCGTGTATCTGTTCGCCAACAGCTGGCCACTGCTCAACCCCTGGCGAACGATCGTCGACGCAGTTGATGGTGGTGGTCGCAGACGTCAGATACCACCCGTGCTCGAACGGTGGGCCGCTGTCGGTGGCTTGCTGGGACTTGTGTTTCTTGAGGTTGTGACGCCACTCGCCACCGATCCGCGGCTGCTCAGCGCGGTGATCATCGGCTACTCGCTGCTCACCATTGGTGGGGGCTGGCTTGTTGGCAGTCGGTGGTTCGAACGGATCGACCCGATTTCCAGGGTGTTTCGCGCCTATGGGAGCGTCGCACCGCTTCACTTCGACAACGGCACGCTCACGATACGCTCGCCAGCCGCCGATCTCGTGCGATGGGGTGACGTTCGCTTCGTCATCGCCATCCTCTGGGCGACAACGTACGATGGACTCACTGGGACCGAGCTGTGGGCCACAGTCGTTCGATCAATCGTCCCCGGACCTGGCGTTGCTGCGCTGGCCGTCTATCTGCTCGCGCTTGTCGGTGGCTATCTGCTGTTTTTGTTCGTGTATCGGCTGGCCGTCCGGTACACTCGACGGACGGGGCCGACGTTTGTCTCCGCGGACGTGATCGCCGGTCGGTTCGTGCCATCATTGTTGGCGATCGCCGCCAGCTACCATCTCGCGCATTATCTGGGCTATCTGCTTGAACTACTCCCAGTGCTGCTGGTTGCGATCGTTCAGCCGCTCGGTGGCTCCATGGTTCCGGTTCGGCTCGTTCCCGGTCCGTGGATCGGGGCCCTCCAGTTGCTGCTCGTGCTTTTCGGCCACGTCGTTGCTGTCTGGGTCGCACACGCGAGTGCGTTCGAACTGTTCACCGGCACGCTCCAGCCGCTACGGATCCAGTATCCGCTGGTCGTGACCATGATGGCCTACACCGTGGTGAGCATGTGGATCGTGTTACAACCGTACGCGGCGCCGCCATTCGTCTCCTGATATGCCACGCCAATTTCCACACGACGATGCAAGGGGTCAGTCACTCGCAACGTCCGTTCCTGAGGATGTGACGCCAGCCGATCGCTGTCCGTTCTGTGATCGGCCGTTTCCGACCGAGCGATTGTGTGCGTTACACCTGGGTGAACGACACGACGATGCGCTGGATGAAACGGAACGCGACCGCTACGAGTCGGCGAACGATACTGAGACAGACGAGCTGTTCGTCTACCATCTCAAAATTGTTGCGGCGTTCATCTGCACGTTCTTTGGCTTTACGTACGTCTACGTGTTCGTCTGGATCTAGTCACCAGAGGACGACTGGCCAGACGAACTGGAACAACAACCAGATCAGTATTGTCAACACGGCGGTCATCACGAGGTTGAGGATGACGCCCGCGCGCATCATGTGACTCTGTTCGAGATAGCCGCTTCCGAAGACAATGGCGTTCGGTGGTGTGGCGACCGGCAACGCAAACGCGAAACTCGCCGCGATCGCGCCACTCACTGCCAGAAAGATCCCCGCAGAGACGGGTGCGAGCCCAAGCGTCGCTGCGAACGTCCCACCGATAGAGATCAACACCGGAACGATAATCGACGCCGTCGCCGTGTTTGAGGTCATCTCCGTCAGGAAGATGATGAGCAACACCACCGCCCCGACGACCACAATGATTGGTGCACCGGTTAGCCCATCGAAGACGGACTGGGCGATCCACTCGGTTGCGCCGGTGTCTGCAAGCGAATCGGCAAGCGAAATCCCGCCACCGAACAGCAAAATCACGCCCCAGTCGATGTCGAGCAGCTCATCGATTGTCATCGTCTCGGCGAGCACCAGCGCTGGGATGGCATACAAACCGACCATCACGTAATACAGCAGTCCCTGGTGGCCCTCGACGCCCAACACCGTCATTCCCTCGCCACCAAACAGCGTGGTCAGCCACATTGGCCCAAGGAACGACTCGGCGAGCCGGTCTAACCCACCGATCATCCACAACAGTGCTGTCGCCGTGAAAATGTACAGCGCCCATCGCCCACGGGACGAGAGCGTTCCGAGCTCCGCAAGCTCCGTGCGTGCCTGTTCCCTGGCCGCACCAACGTCATCGATCCGTGGCGGGTAGAACTGGTAGGTCAACAGATACCAGACCAGCGGCAGCGTAACGAAGACGATTGGCAGCCCGATGAACAACCAATCAACGAATCCAATCTCATAATTGTGCATCGCCTCTAGCTGTGTGGCCAACACCGCGTTCGGTGGCGTCCCAATAAGCGTCCCAACACCACCAACGCTGGCCGCATACGCCGTGCCGAGCAACATCGACAGCTGAATGTTGGTAAACCCATCACCAGCCTGTGCGAGCCCGCCATCCGTCGCAACGTGATCATCCCGCGATTCGATTTCTTCGCGACCAATCACCTGCGTGAGCACGCCGAGCGCAATCGGCGTCATCATCGCCGTCGTTGCCGTATTCGACACCCACATAGAGAGTATCGCCGTCGCACACATCACTGCCAACACCAAAAACCGGGGGGAACTCCCCAGTCGGACGATCATATACAGCGCGATCCGGCGGTCGATGTCGTACTTCTGAAGCGCATTGGCCAGCATGAATCCTGCGATAAACAGAAAGATCAGATGGTCGGCAAACCCCCGCAACGCCTGATCAAGGTCCGCGTACACACCAAAGGCGGTCAGCAACGCCGGAATGGACAGCGCTGTCACCGCAAGCGGAACGGCCCCAGAAATCCACAACACCGCCGCGAAGTACATCGTCGACAGCGCGTACTGGCCCCGAATCGAGAGCCCCTCCGGTGTTGGTAAGCCTGCAATCACTACCGCACCGAGTAGCGCCACCAGGAAGATGCTCATTCTACTGCGAACAGCCGATTGTAACCGGTGTATCATTGATACACAGCCACATTCTAGGAAGCAGTAATAATCATTTCGATTTCCTAACCAGTATTGGTTCAAAAATTGTCCACAATGGCTCGAATCTGTTCGGTGGTGAGTTCGTCGGCGTACAGTTCGAACAGCGTTGCTCGACGTGCCGGAGAAAGCGACCGTGCGCCCCGTTCGAGCATCGAAATGTGCGCCTGTTGTATTTCATCGATTGATCGTTCAACAGCCCGTTGTTCGAAGCCAGCTCCAACACGGAGCAACCGCCATGCCATCGGCGAGAGATCAGTGGGTGAGATATCCCCCGGAGTACTCATCAGTGAGTGATTGGATCCGCTCGAAAAAGGCGCTACGAACCGATGCTCACGTGATCGAATACGATGCGGCGAACGTGAGTGCGAGCGCCGTGAGCAGGCCACTGAGCACCACATAGGTCACCGACCGCGGTTCGGTGAACAGATGCTGGTAATAGCCAGCGACGAGGACGGCCTTGACCACCGAGAGCCCGATGATGAGCCCGACGGCGAGTTCAAAGCCCAGCGACATTCCTTCGATCGCAACCTGCGCGGTCGCAAAGACGAACAGTACGACGTAAATCACGGTGTAGAGTTTTGTGTTTGCCATGGTTCGTTAGAGGATGTAGAACAGCGGGAACAGGAACAACCAGACGATATCGACAAAGTGCCAGTAGAGGCCGAAATACTCCACTGGCCGTTCATCGTCGAGATACGCTCCATTGAGCGCTCGCGGGATCATATACAGCACGATCACGAGGCCAAGCACGACGTGCAGTCCGTGCAGTCCGGTCGTCAAAAAGAACGTTGAGGCCTGCACGTCCGTGGACAGCCAGACGTTGTGGTGAAAGAGCTCGACCCATTCGATTCCTTTGTTGATCAAAAAGGCAATCCCGAGCAACAGCGTTGTCGTCAGCCCGGCGACGACGCCCCACCGTCTGCCCTTCTGGGCGGCGACGAGGGCTAACACCACACAGAAACTGCTCGTCAGCAAGATGTACGTGTTGATCAATCCTGGGATTGGGTTATGCGGGACGATCTCCCAGGCTTGCCAGCCGTATCCCGCTCGGAGGAAGGCGTATGAGCCAACGAACGCACCGAACAGGACGATGTCCGAAGCCAGGAAGATCCAGACGCCCAGCTTTCCGTTTTCGATCCCCGCGAACGGCCACCGTTCGGCAACAGCGGGCTCTGTAACAGAAAACGATTCCATCCCGAATCCAAGCAGGGTGACGGCAAGCAGCCCACCGCCAATGATCGTGAGTGGGACGTAGATGCCGCCGGTGGCGACGCCTGAGAGTCCGAGGAACAACACGAACGAGCCGATCGAGATCCCTAGCGGCCAGGGACTCGCGTGGCTGTCGTGACCGTCATGCCCCGAGGGCGTCGGCTTCGTGACCGTGCCACCATCAGTCGTGACTGAGTCACGGTCCAGAAAGTCGAGTGAGCCGCTTTCGTAGGACGGCATGCCTGGGTAGTTTTCCAGGGGTGGTGGCGAGGGAATGGCCCACTCAGCAGTGGTGGCGTGCGCCCAGGGATTCGAACTGACCGGCTCGCCGTCCCAGAGGCTGCGATAACAGTTCCAGATGACGAGCAAAAACGCAAACCCGAGCAGAAACCCACCGACGGTGGCGAGCTGATGAAAGCCAGTGAGCTCTGCTGGGTAGTCGAACACGCGTCGTGGCGTCTCCCAGGCGATGAACATCGGGAAATACAGCAGGTTGAAACCGGCGAAAAACAGCCAGAACGAGAGCTTTCCGAGCCGGCGGTTGAACATCCGACCGGTGAGCTTCGGATACCAGTAGTACAGCGCACCGACGAGCGCCATGACCCCAGAGACCATCACGTAGTGGAAATGCGCCACCACCCAGTAGGTGCCCCTGAGCTGGTAATCAAGAACAACTGCTCCGAGAAAGACGCCTGTGATACCGCCGATGATGAAGACGAACAGCGACCCAAACGCGAACAAAAACGGCGTCGTGAATCGCAACCTGCCTTTCACCATCGTGTAGATCAACGAGAACACCATCAGGTCGAACGGCAGGGAAATGCCGATCGTCGTGATCATAAACAGCGTCTTGATCTGGAGATTGATCGATGTGAGAAACATGTGGTGCATCCAGACCAGAAAGCTCTGGAGCGCAACGAGCAGCATTGAAACGATAAACCACTTGCGACCGACCAGCCGGCGACCGGTGAACGTCTGGAACATCTCCGCCATCGCTCCCAGTGCCGGGAAAAAGACGATATACACCTCTGGATGGCCGAAAAACCAGAACAGATGCGTCCAGAGCAACGATCCGGGCGTCCCTTCAGCGGTGAAGTAGGTTGTCCCGAGAATGCGATCGGAGCTCAAAATCAGGAGTGCGGCCAGCAACGCCGCGAACGCGAACAGCATCATCCAGACGGTGAGCAAAATTGACCAGGTGAACAGCGGCATCCGCCGGAGCGTGAGCCCCGGTGCGCGCATGCGGTGCATCGTCGTCAGGAAGTTCACTGACGAAACGGTGACTGAAATAACAAACAGCGTGAGCGCGAGGATCGTCGTCGTCGACCCGATCTGTGGCATATAGTTTGGGACCGACAACGGCGCGTACATCGTCCAGCCGCCCGAGAAACTCCCACCCTGGAAAAATGAGAGTCCGATTAGTATTCCCGAAAACAGATAGAGCCAGTAGCTCAGGGCGTTGAGCCGTGGAAACGCGAGATCTTTCGCGCCAATCTGCAGTGGCACGATGTAGTTCGCAAAGCCGAACGCAAACGGCGAGAGAAACCAGAACACCATGATTAACCCGTGTGTTGAAACGGTCTGGTTGTATCCGTCGGCACTCAAAAAGTCTCCAACGGGTGTCAACAGCTCAACGCGCATCAACAGCGCCAGCACGCCACCGAACACGAGAAACAACAGCGCGGTAATGACGTAGAGCACGCCAACATCCTTGTGATTTGTCGTGAGCAGCCATCGCCGGAGCGCGCCGTACGGAGGGAGATCATCCCGCGTGAAAAACCGGCGGAGTGCGGATTGCTTCGACGTGGGCTCGGCAAGCGGCTGGCTCGCGTGGCCACCATCGGGCTGTACAGCTGTCTCATCAGTGGATCTGTCGTCACTCATCGGTTACACCAGCACGTAGTTGTCCGCCAGTTCGCTCTGTGGACGGTCTATGGCGTAGGCCACCTTGTCCGTCGATTCGTTTGGTGTCGGTGTGGCGTCGCTGGTGCTCTGGGCGTACCAGCCATCGAACGCTGCGCCGTCCATAATGATCACCTCGGAGGTCATCTCCGAGTGGCCGGTCCCACACAGTTCATAACAGTGTGCTTCGACGGTCCCCGTCTCGTTGGGATTGAACCAGATTGTCGTGTTCTGTGCCGGGATCGCGTCGGTTTTCAGATCGTATTCCGGAATGCCGTAGGTGTGCATCACGTCGCTCGACGTGACGGTGAGCGCAACCGGACGATCATTGGGTACCCGGAGGGTGTACGCCGTATTCCCGTTCGGATAAATATACTTCCAGGAGAACTGCTCACCAACCACTGTCACCGACAGGGGCTCATCGGTGCTGGGCTCCCCACTGACTTCTGGGGGCCCTCCCTCGACTCCCAGTAACAGAAACCACGCGTATGATATCAGCGCAATCACAATAATCGCGCTCAACGTCAACGAAACCGCCAGTTTTCGCCCGTCACCGCCACCTTCCGGTAACTCCCCGAGCTGCGGTGAATCGGCTCGCTCATCGGTTGTTCCATCAGACCGATAGCGAACTCCAACGTACACCATATACGACAACACCACAATACCGACGAGCGTTCCCAGGATGAGAAATATCGAGAACAGATGGGGAAAGACCTCGTCCATCGTCCGGGATTGACCCTGTAAAATGACAGGTGCTGGTGATGCGCCGATTCCGAACGTCTGCACAGTGAGCCCTACTAACACGGACATCGATGGCACGGCTCATGATTATTTCATAGATACTTATTTATTACGCACCAGGTTATTGCGCATTAGATAGTTGATAAATCTTGGCCTGTTACAAATTTTTGAATGTTGATTAATGAATATTTTCTTGTGGATGCCGGTTGTGATTCGACCATGGATCGAATTGATCCCACAACGGAGCAGCCGCTCGATCCGATTGCCCCTCACGATGACCCAACGGTCGAGCGTGCGATCACGGCTGCCGTTCGGGCCGGCAGATCGTGGGCCAATCGTCCGCTACGAGATCGACGCCAACGCCTCCAGCGAGTTGCCGAGCAGCTCCGATCGGAGAGTGAGGAGTACGCGGCCCTCATCACGTTGGAGATGGGCAAACCGATAACAGAGTCCCGATCGGAGGTCGAAAAATGCGCGTGGGTGTGTGCACATTACGCCGAACACGCCGGCTCGTATTTGGCCAGCGAACAGCTGCCGAGTGACCCACACGCGACGACGTTCGTCCGCCACGATCCGATCGGTCCGGTGCTTGCCGTAATGCCGTGGAACTTTCCGTTCTGGCAGGTGTTTCGGTTTGTGGCGCCTGCCCTGGTGGCCGGCAACACCGCGCTGTTGAAACACGCCTCGAACGTTCCTGGCTGTGCACGAGCGATTGAGCGCGTGATTTCGGCGGCTGGAGTCCCGGATGGGGTGTTCAAGAGCCTACTCGTCGGCTCCGACCGGGTCGAGTCGCTGATCACGGACGATCGTATCAAGGGGGTGACGCTGACGGGAAGCGAGCGCGCTGGCACCGCAGTGGGCGGCGCTGCTGGGACGGAACTGTTGCCGTCCGTGCTCGAACTCGGCGGCAGCGATCCGTTCATCGTGCTTGCCGATGCTGACGTCGAGGCAGCAGCCCGTGTTGGAGCCAGGGCGAGAATGATAAACTCCGGACAGTCCTGTATCGCCGCAAAGCGATTCATCGTCCACGAATCGGTGTATGACCAGTTTCGAGACCGATTCATCGATGCAATGGCTGCACTGACGGTCGGCGATCCGACCGACGAATCAACCGATGTTGGGCCACAGGCGAGGGAAGATCTCCTCGAAACCCTCGACCAGCAGGTGAGTGCAACGATTGCGGCCGGCGCCACGCTTGAGCTGGGCGGTGACTCACTCGACCGGACTGGGTATTTCTTCGAACCCACGGTGTTGTCCGACGTCCCGCCGGGGACGCCAATGACGAACGAGGAGGTGTTTGGCCCCGTAGCTCCCCTCTTCGAGGTTGATTCGATTGACAGCGCAATCGAGCTGGCCAACGATTCGCCGTACGGGCTCGGCTGTTCGATCTGGAGTTCTGATCTCGACAGCGCCAGGGAGCTGGCGGGTCGTATTGACGCCGGCAGTGTGTTCATCAACGAGCTCACCAAATCCGATCCTCGCCTCCCCTTTGGTGGCATTGGCCGGTCGGGCTACGGACGAGAGCTATCGAAGCGCGGGATTGAGGCGTTTACAAACCAGAAGACTGTCTGGATTCAGTCTGCCGCGAACCAGTAGCGTTGCTCGGAGTGGCCGCTGGTCGGGGACGGGTCGGACCTGTGGTATCACTCTCTGTGAGAACTCGTTCAGCAACCAGATCAGTCCCGTTCTCGAATGATGGTGCTGGTGGCGGTTGCGCTACCGCACGAGCAACCGCCGACGGAGAGTCGACGACAGTAAAACCCTCCGTGTTGGCGAGCAACGCGGCGACGCCACGCTGTTCGTCCGTAAACGGCCGCACGACACACGGTGTTCCGGCAACGGCCGCCTCCATGACCGTTGAATAGCCCGAACAGACGACGACAGTCGCGGCTTCGATGTAGGGAAAGAGCGAGACGACTGGCTCCCAGTCTGGCCCACCAACTGCGAGCACTGACCGGCCAGCTTCTTGCACTGGCTCGATAAACCGATCCATCTCCCGGGAGTAGACGCTCGGCACAACGAGCACGTCGATATCTGGTGTCTCAGCGGATCCTTCGAGTGCGATTGGGCCGACGCGTGTGCATCGTGGCGGGTCAGCACGACACGGCTCCCACACTGCTGGATAGAAAAACGACCGCGCAGAGTACTGATGGTGCAAGGAAAGCATCGACGTGGCTATCCGCTCAAGATACTGCGAATACAGCCCGGGTGAGTTATGACTCACGTGGTAGGTTGTCACCCCAGCGACGTTAGCCGCAATCGTCGCGAACATATCGTCGGTCACGAGTGCCGCCGGACTAACGCCTCGGAGCCAGCCAACGAGATCTCTGATGCGTTGAACGGCGCGTGGAACACTATCCGTGAGGACACCACCCATTCCCAGCTGTCTGGTGTCGATAAAATCGACGGTGGTCGGCGTGAACGGATCGTAGCCGTTCATCCGAACGAACTCCGTCCCTGGACCCCCGCCGGCGACGTGCACCGTCGCCCCCCGTTGCTCGAGTGCCCGACCCACGGCAAGCATGCGAGTCGCGTGCCCTGCCCCCTCTGGATAATATACAACAGCAATCTGTGGGGTCATCATTGCTCTAGTGTAATAGCAGGGCCAAGTAGGCTTGGGTAATCACCAGATAGAACTCCAAAATAAAATGGTTGGAGATCCTACCAATAGTTCGGAGGATATAGTAGGATAGTCTACATAATGGTGGAATTGATCGCCAGCAAGCCAGCAAGATTTGACCCCCACCGGAGAGTTATACGACTGTGGGCGTTCGTGGAGATATGAGCGACGAGCTTCATCGATATGGTAAATCAGACACCCTGCCGAGTCACGAGGTGACCGAGGGGCCGGACCGAGCGCCCCACCGCGCAATGTTCCGAGCAATGGGTTACGATGACGCCGATTTCTCCAGTCCGATGGTTGGCATCGCGAATCCATCGGCCGATATCACGCCGTGTAACGTGCATCTCGATACGGTTGCGGAATCTGCAATCGATGGTGTCGAATCCGAATCCGGGATGGCGATCGAGTTCGGGACGATCACCATCTCGGATGCGATTTCGATGGGCACCGAGGGAATGAAGGCATCGCTGATTTCACGCGAACTGATTGCGGATTCGGTTGAGCTCGTTGCGTTTGGGGAGCGAATGGACGCACTGGTGACGGTTGCGGGCTGTGATAAGAATTTGCCGGGGATGATGATGGCGGCGATTCGGACGGATCTCCCGAGCGTCTTTCTGTACGGTGGATCGATCATGCCCGGCGAACACGACGGCCGGGAGGTGACCGTCCAGAACGTCTTCGAGGGGGTTGGGTCGGTCGCATCCGGCGACATGAGCGAAGAAGAGCTCGATTCGCTAGAACGTGATGCCTGTCCGGGGGCGGGATCGTGTGGCGGAATGTTCACCGCAAACACCATGGCCTCCATCAGCGAGGCTATCGGGCTGGCGCCACTCGGATCGGCAAGTCCGCCGGCAGAATCTGCAGAGCGGCGGTCGGTCGCGACTCGCGCTGGGGAGCTCGCGTTGGAGGCGGTTCAGGACGACCGGACGCCGTCGTCGATTCTCACGAAGGCATCGTTCGAGAACGCAATCGCTGTGCAGGTTGCGACCGGCGGCTCAACGAACGCGGTGTTGCACCTGCTGGCGATGGCGGCAGAGGCCGGAATCGATCTCACGCTAGCGGATTTCGACGCGATCAGCCGTCGAACACCGAAGATTGCCAAGCTGCAGCCTGGCGGGACGAAAAAGATGAAAGATCTCCACGATGTTGGGGGTGTGCCGGTCGTCATTCGTCGGCTCCATGCGGCAGGGTTGATCGACGGCGAGGCGATGACGATCACGGGACGAACGATCGCCGAAGAACTCGAAGAACTCGATCTCCCCGCGGATTCGGCGATCGACGCTCCGTTTTTACGGCCGGTCGACGATCCATTCACGCCGGAGGGAGCGATCAAAATCTTGCGCGGCAATCTCGCTCCTGATGGGGCGGTGTTGAAAGCGACCGGCTCGGATGCGTTCACGCACGAAGGACCTGCTCGGGTGTTCGAAACCGAAGAGGCTGCGATGGCTTACGTGCAGGACGGAGCAATCGAGTCGGGTGATGTGATCGTCGTCCGCAACGAGGGACCCCAGGGTGGGCCTGGAATGCGTGAGATGCTCGGCGTCACAGCCGCTGTCGTCGGCCAGGGCCACGAGGATGACGTGGCGCTACTCACGGATGGTCGGTTCTCTGGGGCGACTCGCGGTCCAATGATCGGTCACATTGCGCCCGAAGCGTTCGTCGGTGGTCCGATCGGCGTTCTCGAAGACGGTGACACGATTTCGATCGACATCGAAGCACGCCAGCTTGACGTTGCGCTCTCAGAGACAACGATCGAGGATCGACGGGCGGCGATGGATGCGCCCACCCCGAACTACACGGGCGGGGTGCTCGCAAAGTACGGCGCTACGTTTGGCTCGGCGGCGAACGGAGCGGTGACGAATCCGGCGATCAAAGAGGAGTGATCACTCATCGGCTTCGAGCGCTGGATCGGAGCCCAGATCGCGAGCAGCCGTCGGTCGTGGCGTCACCGGCCCTCCATGGAGGAGATCGGTGATGACCAGCCGGATCGCCTGAAGGGCAAAGACGAGGATGATCGGACCCAGAAACAGCCCATACCAGCCGAAAAACAGCCCGCCGAACACGTACGCGAAGATCGTTAATCCAACGTGGAGCTTTCGACCGGCGATATACGGCTGGATGAATGACTGTGGAATCAGATCGAGAACGACGAGCGAGACGATTCCGAACAGTGCTGGATACCAGAGCTGGACTGGTGATGTCCGGATTGCATGCAACACCAGATACGCCGTTATCGGCAGGTAGACGAGCTTTCCAACGACGATTGGGATGATGCTTGCAATGCCGGTCAATAGCCCAAGCAACATTGGCACCGGCACCTGGAGGTGTGGCGGCGCAATCACGTTGTAGCCGTGGTACCAGACGATTGCGCCGAACGTGATCATCACCAGGGCGATGACGTTTCCGAAGTAGACGGTTTCTAAGTCCGTGTCCACTGCACTGGCGTAGGCGTAGGCAGCACTGTCTGGCCCCACCTCTTCTCGAAACCAGGCTTCGATCCGTGCGCCATCACGGAGCAGGTAGTAAACGATCGCGACGATCAAACCCACGTGAACGAGCGCGTTCGTCACCGCCACGAGCACGTCGATGCTGGCCGTGAGAATCCCCTGGAGCGGTGCCGACCGCTGGAGCCGTTCGGTGATCGTCACCAGCGTCTGTGGCTCTTCGAGCCATCTGGTGAGATCCACGTACGGCCGGAGTGCCTGTCGAATGCCTTCTGAAAGCGCCATGTTCAGACTTTCGAGGCCGACAAACAGCGTGTAGGTCAGAAAAACGATGATCGGCAAGAGAACGAGCACCAGCGTGGTAACAGCCGCGAATCGGCGTGCGCTGGTAAATCGACGGATGCGACGGTTGATCGGGCGCATTGCGTAGTAGAAGAAAATCCCAACAACAATCGTTCCAACGAACGCGTAGGCGATCGCCAGCACGATCACGGTGAGGATGGCGACCAGAAACCACCACGGCAGCAGGCTTCGGTCGGCGTCGAACAGCGCGTTCACGGGCGATCACAGCCGTTTGTGTGGCTCCGTGTCGGCGCACGTTCCATACACTGGTGTTACGGGCAATCCACTTCGGTGTTCCCCCGGCGTATCACAGTGCGATTCAGCACATCCATTCGGATCGCAACAGCCCGTAGTTGCGGACGTCGTGATACTCGCCGTCGATAAACGCAGCCTCTCGTTCAGTGCCTTCCTGGTGAAAGCCATTGGTTTCTACCACGGCTGCAGACGCCGGGTTGCACTCGAACACGTCGGCCGTGATCCGGTGGAGTCTGCGCTGTTTGAAACCATAGGTCACCATGCGCTCGACGGCGGCCGTGGCGTAGCCCTGGCCCCACTCGTCGGGTGCGATCCAGTAGCCGAGCGTTCCGGTGCCGTAGCGCTGTTGAATGCCGGCCTGTCGCAGCCAGATCTTTCCCACCGGCACATTTGAATCGCAGATCAGCAGGCGGACGGTCTCGTCGTCCTGTTCGTACGGCGTGTCTTCGAGCTGTGTTGGCGTGTGCGTGAGCATTGACCGCCAGATTCGGGAATCGTTTTGCTGTTTGTTGATCCACTCCCG
Source organism: Halobacteriales archaeon YIM A00013 (assembly GCA_025041195.1). GTDB lineage: Archaea > Halobacteriota > Halobacteria > Halobacteriales > Haloarculaceae > Halocatena. The sequence continues at coordinate 1,464,780 of JAKCFM010000001.1, read as the reverse complement.
ATCCGCTTTCGTTGGCACACGGAGTTCAATCGCGTCGGCGTCGAGAAATGTCGGGCCGGGCATTCGTTCGATGAGATTTGATCAGTGATAAGAAATGAATTTCGATGAGGATTGAGCTGACAGTTCACGGGTGAAGACCTATGGCCATCATTCGATCGCGTACGCCTTCGATGGCTCCTCGTTCCCTCCTTCCGTCATGACGAAGACCGCCCCGTCAGCGACCGCAAACCCGTTCTGGGGAGTTCCATCGACTGGCTGTCTCCAGCCTTTCGTATCGATTCGGACGCCGCCGAGTCCAGCGCCGCCGCCCATTTTGTACGCCTCGACGGCGTTTTCCGCGCCAACGAAGACGAGGTCGCCGGCAGCGGCTGGGCCACACTGGACCGTCTGCCCCACGGACCAGTTTTGCTTTCCCTTCCGATAGTTGATCGCAGAGATGGCGTTCCCAGCTGTGTACACGTGGCTGCTCGTCACGACAACCGATCCCGGAGACCAGACGTCTTTCGACCAGACGATTGCGCCCGCCTTGTTCGGGTTGAGTGCGTAGGTTTTGCCACCAAAACAGCTGACGAACGCTCCCGACCCGTTGTAGCCCCCGTTCATCGACCCCAGCGCCGTAATTGCTCCCGGGAATCTCCGACGCCAGAGACCATCCCCCTCCTCGCCAAACAGCGCGTACACCGCACCGCCCCCCGTTCCGACCAGATGAAACCCATTCTTGGTCACGATCTTGGAGACTGGTCCGAAGACGGACTGCTTCCAGTTCGTCTCGCCAGTGTCTGGATCGACGCTGTAGACGGTTCCCCTGTCGTCACCAAAGAGTAGCTGTGGGATCAACTGATCTATCGTGAATGCTGTTGGTGACCGTTCGAAGGTTCGCTCCCACGTTCGTTTTCCCGTCTGCAGATCGATCGCCACCAGCTCTGGGGCTTCAGAGCGAGAAATGAACACCAGTCCGTCGTGTGCGGCGACGGATCTGGGCCACATCACCGAGTCCTGCTCCCTTGCCATCCATTGCTCGCTTCCATCCACGGTCGACACCGCTCGAACACCCTTCATCGTCGGCAACAGAGCCACCCGATCGACGACGATCGGTCGCGCTGATGGACTGGATATTTCAAGCTCCCAGCGCACGCTCGGCGAGTCAGCTGACACCCTCGTCTCCGGGTTGAAACACGTCCCATAGCCGTCGTACTGAGACTGTGGCCACCATTTTGTTCGCTCCTCCTCATCGCCAGGATAAAACTCAGTCTCCTCGGAGAGACAGCCGGCCACACCGAAGATCCCACCGCATCCGAGCCCGGCCAGCAGCTGTCGACGTGTGGGCATGCGTTTTCGTTTCCGTACGTAACTAAGTGTTTTCTCATAGAGGGTTCATCCAGAACACTACTCGATCGCGTAGGCCATCGACCGGTCGCCATCTATACCCATTGTCATCACGAAGACAGCGCCGTCGGCGATCGCAATTCCCTGCTCGGGTCTGCCTTCGACGGGCTGGCTCCACTGTGTTGGGCCGAACCGTATCCCGCCAACCCCGGCCCCACCACCCATCTTGTACGCATCAATGCTGGTTTCCGTGGCCACGAACACGAGCTCTCCAGCGCCAGCTGGCCCACACTGGGTGGTAGTACCGGCCGTCCAGCTCTGCGTCCCCCCGTCCGTACTGATGGCGGTGAGTGATTCACCGGCCGCAAACAGGCGATCCTTGGTGATAACGAGCGACTCATCTGACCACACATCGTCCGATTGCCAGACAGTGGCACCAGTTATCTCCCCTACCCCGTAGACTGGGCCGCCAAAGCAGCTGACAAAGTGCGTTGCTCCGTTACTACTCCCCCACAGTGATCCCAGTGCAGAGATCATCCCTGGGAATTTCCGCCGCCAGATACCCTGTCCATCATGCGATGAGAGAGCGTATACAGCACCGCCTTCAGTACCGACCAGGCACGTGGATTCCGCTACAACGAGCGTCGAAATTGCTCCGAACAGCTCCTGCTTCCAGATTGTTTCGCCAGTTGTGGGATTGAGTTTGTAGATACGGCCGTCGGTGAAGCCAACATACAGGGCTGGTCCACGTCTGCTGATCGTGAGTGCCACTGGCAACAGGTCGAGTGACAGCTTCCACTGTTGGGTTCCTGAGTGGAGATCCACTGCAATGATCTCGGGTGACTCAACTCGTGAGATAAAGACCACTCCATCGTGTGTTGTCACGGACTGCGGATACTGCGACGATCCGTTCACCCCTGTTCTCCACAGTTCGGTGCCATCTGTCACCGAAAGGGCTCGTACTCCATCGGCTGTCGGCAACACAGCGACTCCGTCAACCACCACTGGTCGTGCTGCTGGACTTGCTATTTCTATTTCCCAGCGCACGCTCGGTTCATCTGGGGTCACTGTTGTCTCTGGGTTGTAACACGTCTCGTAACTGCCGTACTGTGGCTGTGGCCACCATGCTGTCGTCGCATCTTCGCGGCCTGCATACGACACCGTGCTCTGGGTGCCACACCCAGCGAGTCCCATGATGCAGGTGGTCCCGGCGCCGACCAGCACCTGTCGTCGAGTAGGAATGCCAGTCAGTTTCTATCAGCGGAGTAACTGTCTTCTGGAGTAAGATGGCTCTCGACGTATCGAAAGTGTAGAATGTGGGACCGCTGAGATTCGAACTCAGGTCCAACGCACCCCATGCGCAGAGGATACCAGGCTACCCCACGGCCCCGCGTACCTGAGCCAACGTACCATCCACGATTAAGCGTGTCGCTTTTCTCCCCGCTGGTGGCCAGTTTGGTGGGGCTCAGACGAGCACGCGCTCGGTGTCGACGACGAGTCCGTTTTCTGCGTCCGGGTCGCCAACGAGCGTTCCGATCGACACCGCTGCGCCGTCGGGCGTGTAACACGCGACGAGTGCCTCCTGTTCGACGCCTTCCGTTTCGATGATTCCCGGCGCGTACAGCGGAGCGCCGTTGGCAATCTCTTCGGCGGCCGATGGCGCAATCGTAACCGACCCAAGCCCGACCAGTGCGCGCTCTGCGGGCTGAACCACCTCACGGATCGCCGCTTCGTCGCCCTCCGCAGCAAACGCCACCGCATCGGTCAGATCTTCCATTGTGAACAGATCGGTGTCATCGAACGTCCCGGTCTGCACCCGGCGAAGATCGCCCATGTGCGCGCCGGTCCCGATCGCCAGCCCGAGATCGTGACAGAGCTTTCGAATGTACGTCCCACTCTGACACTCGACGAAGAGGAGTGCCTGGCGGCCATCGCGTTCGAGCAGTTCGAGGCTATGGATCGTCCGGGTCCGAAGCCGACGAGCAACCGCGCTCTTGCGTGGTGGCTTCTGATAGATCTCTCCTTCGAACGCTTCGAGTGCGGAGAGATCATCGGCCTGGCCATGGAGTTCGAGCACTGCCACATAGGCCTTGATGCTGTCATCGAACACCTGTGCCATCCTGGTCGCATCGCCGGTTAACACCGGCAAACAGCCCGTTACCTTCGGATCGAGCGTCCCGGCATGGGCTGCCCGATCGACGTCGAGCTGATCGCGAAGCCACGCCGTCACCTGGTGGGCGGACGGACCGGGCGGCTTATCGAGATTCACGACGCCAAACGAGCACAACGACTCGATATCGCGCTCTGAGGGTGGCCCACGCATTGGCCTAGAACTCGTACCGGACGCCCGTGATCGGCATCGTCCCCTCATCGGCCTGCTCGTCGTACGCATCGACGAACGATCGGATCGTCCGAACGATGCCGTCGGGATCGAGCCGAGCAGTGTTGATAGTGAGATCGTAGATCGATCGGTCCTCGATATCGATGTCGTAACACTCGCGATAGCGACGTGCCTCGCTCGCTTCACGGGCCTGGGTTTCCTCACGAGCGGTTTCGACGGGCTTGTTTTCACGGTCTGCAATTCGTGCGGCTCGAATCGAGGGCGGTGCATCCAGCCAGATCTTATAATCAGCATTCTCGCCGGCCATCCAGCCAGCGAGCCGGGATTCGAGAATGAGATCGTCGTTATCCTGCGCGAGCGTCCGCTGGCGCCGATCGAGATCGCGATCGATCTGATCGTTCTCTTCAGCGAGCTGATTAAACTCTAGAACACTCATCCCGCGTTCTTCGGCGAGCGAGCGGAAAATATCGCCTCCACTCACGTGATCGTATCCCAGCACGTCGGCGAGTCGCTCTGCGGTCGTGCTCGTTCCGACGCCCGCCGGGCCGGAAACCGTGATTAACATGTTTACCCTCGGACCGGTGGCCTAAAAGTAGTTGTCTTACGAACCCGGTGTGATATCCATATTCAACCCCTTCTGGATGACCTGCGTGGAGCCGATCGAACAGATCATATACCAGGCCAGCCAGGCGGGAAAGACCAGCAGACTGTCCGTCCAGGCGACCTTCCCGGCAAACGGCATGATCACCGTGGTGTCGCCGGCGGGGAGCGGACCCGGACCGATCATCCAGTAGAGCCAGAGGAACACCGGAATCGTCAGCAGCATGATCCACACCATGGGTCTAAACTGCTGTTTGAACATCCCGAGCTGGTCGCCCATCATGTCCATCTGCTCTTTCTGAAGGCGCTCGATCGCTTCGTCGTCACCACGCTCGCGGGCGGCCTTTTGGCGGTCCTGAAGGTCTTTCATCTTCTCCTGGTGGTCGCCCATCATCTCAGTGTCCATCAGCTTTGCGCGAAACACCGTCGAGTAGAATCCCAGTGCAACGGCCAACAGAAGAACGACGCCATAGAACGGCAAGACTGCGTTGACTGGGCCGAGGAGCATGTGCATGATCCCGCCCACGGTGTTTTTGATGGGTTGAATTGAGTAGCCCGCCATCATGCCGAGGGCAACGAGCCCGGCGAGTTTGTCGTAGGTCGTCCAGGAGGAGTCTTCGTCCGAATCGTCAGCGGATGTGCTGCCGTTGGACGCGTTTGATGTTGACGCGTTAAACTGCCCGTTGAGCGCGCCTTTGATCGTCTCGGGCTGCTGGACGGCGAATCCGTTTCCGTTGGCGCTCTGGAGCAGTCCCTTTTCGATGATCCGCCCCCACTGGCCACTCGTCAACTCGCCGTTGACATCGGCCCACTCCACCGTTCCTCCATTTTGTTCGGCTTCGGCGAGCACGGCGGAGAGTGCATCGCTCATGCCAGAATCTTCCGCAAGAAGATCGTTCACCTTCTGTTCAGCACGTACCATTGGCCAGTCCTAGGGCATGAGGCGTTATGAAACCTCCTTTCTGTAGATCTGATGGCGTGTGACACACCACCGAAGGGAGGGATCCCTACCCCTCACTCCAGCGTGGTCTGGATCGTCTCCCAGACGCCGTCGGGTGAGTCGTTGCCGTCAATCTCGATGAGCTCGCCCTGGTCGCGATAGTATTCGACGACTGGGAGCGTGTTCTCATCGTAGACGTCGAGCCGTTCGTTCACAACGTCCTCGGTGTCATCGTCGCGCTGGGTGAGTTCGCTCCCGCAGGCATCACAGACGCCCTCGGTTTCGGGCTGATTGAACTCGACGTGATACGTTTTTCCACACTCCGGACAGACGCGCCGGCCGGTGAGTCGGCGCAACAGCTCCTCACGGTCGACGTCGAGAAACAGCACGTGATCGAGTGTGGTGATCTCATCGAGATACTCGGCCTGTGAGAGATTTCGTGGATAGCCGTCGAGGACGTAGCCGTCGGCGTCATCAAGTGCGGCGGCGACGATCTCGTTGACAACCGGATCTGGGACGAGTTCGCCCGCGTCCATATACTCGCGGGGAGTCCCGTACTCCGTTTCCATGTCCTTGTTTGCGCGCAACGCGTCGCCCGTCGTCACGTGGTCGAGATCGAACGCAGTAACGAGATGCTCGCTCTGTGTGCCCTTGCCAGCCCCCGGTGGACCAAGTAACAGGATTCGTGGTTGTTCGGTGCCCATAGCTAAACGGTGGTGGCCGCCCCTAAAAGCTTGTAGAAACTGCTTTCAGGTGTGTGCCATTTCTTGGGGTATGGATCCCGATCTAGGGGCGACCGTCGACACGTACGACGCCGTCGCAGCCGAATACGAATCGCGTCACGTGGATCGGACTGCGATCGAACCCCTGCTCGAACGGTTTCTCGACAGCTGTGATGGCAATCGCATCCTGGATGTTGGCTGTGGTCCCGGCTGGGAGACCGAAACGTTTGATCGCCGGGGATACGATGTGGTTGGAATTGATCTGTCCAAGAAGTTTCTTGCCAGCGCGGACGACCGGGTCCCCGGTCGCGTTGCTCGGATGGATATGCGTATGCCAGGATTTTCGAGCGGTTCGTTCAACGGCATCTGGGCCTGTGCGTCCTTTCTGCACGTTCCCCGTGGCGACGCCCTCAGAACACTCGAAGCGTTCGGCAATCTTCTTGCGGAGGGAACGATCGCGCTGGCAGTAAAAAAGGGTGAGGGACGGACCGTCGGCAACACCTACGAGAACGACCAGCGGGTGTTCACACGGTACACCGAACCGGAACTGCGGTCGCTCCTTGCGGAGGCATCGATATCCAACACAAAGTTCACCAGCAATGACGGTGAGTGGCTCCAGTGTATTGGTACGGTCTGATCGCTCCTCTCTGCTCGTCGCCAAATTGTGTGTAATCCAATTGGGGGATTAGCAATCGCCAGTGATCATATTCGGGCGCAACTAATGTATCAATAGATAATATAGAATATCCAACCAATCCACACAGGTAGTTGTTATTGCCGAGCTAGCACCGCAATTGCGCCGATATTAAATTAGTCCTGATATCTTGGACCCATTCTATCGACATGATTAATCTAGTGATAAAGGAATTACTAGTTAGTTATTAATTTCCAACAATATTAACTCCAGAGAGGTCATATATATGACTATGGGGCAGACACGCAGGCAGCTGCTACGCTCAGTCCTCCCCGCCGTTGTTGGGGTGTACGGACTGAGCACCAAATCAGAGGCAACACCGTCCAGTAGAATTAACACCCATAAAAAACAAGGAGATGACACCATGATCACTGAAGCCTATCTCACGCCACCAAGTATGTGCTTTTCTACATTATTTTCTAACCTCCCATCGATACTGGGAAACGCGAGCCGACACGAACAGCCGATCATTCTGATGGACACGTATGATCTGAAACGTCTTCACGCACGGGCCGTTCGGGAGACGGACAACCAGGAGGTGAGACTCCGGTGGGCACTCTGCCAGACGCTGATTCAGCAGGGGATCTTACACAGCCTGGATTACGCGAAGTACTACTCAGCTACGAAACAGGACCGCAATATTCAGGCCTACTGGTCGGCCCTTGAATCGTTGCCCGAACATGTTACCCAGCACGCCGCCCGTCAATCTTCAGAAACGTATCTGGAGTTCTGCCAGGGAGAATATATGAAGCCGTTCATGACGGCACTCGGCAACTGGGAGCTCAACACGGAGCGGCGCACGGCGGTAGAAAAGCACCAGCAAAAGTTACAATCGGGCGTTGAGGATCCGATCAGCCACAATGAACGCGTGTTCGGAAAGAACATTGCAGCCCTTGAGGTGAAGCACGCTGCCAATCAACAGCTTCCCATCAACATTGTCTCCGTGCTTGGCCAGGGTGAACAGTCGGGTATCAGCACGATCGTTCGGGAATCATCGTTCGAGATCGACCCAGAAATCCTGGCGCTCGACCACGAGCAACATGGAATCGAGCAGATCGGTCGACCGGATCATTCAGTCACCGGCGCGTATCATGACATGTTCTCCTCGATCGCCACCGTTGCGCGAGAGACGACCGGCGTGCAACACGAGGACTGGTATTTGCTGGGTAGCCGGCTCGCAGTGCCCCTCTTTCCAGATCTGTTCACTGGTTGTTTCGGTCCCGAAGGAATTTCCACCGATCACAAAGCGATCGTCAACGAGACCGAGACGGTGCTCAAGCATCTCGAATCGGTGGCTGAAACGAACACGCCGAACCATCTCGGCTATGCGGCCGAACGCATCGCGGAATCGAACGATATGATCTCTGAAGCCAGTGAGATCAACACCCGACTCGACATTGCCGCGGATCTCTCGAATCAGGCGAGCGAGCTGCGTCATCTCTACGAATCACAGCAGTTCTCGCCGGGTGCGTTGTATACGGCGGCAACGATTTCGATGGATCCCAAACGGAAATACGATCGTGAAGAGCTGTTCAAACAGCTTGCAACACTGGAGGATGCACCGTCGTATCCAGAGATTCTCCCTGCCGATCTCGAACGGTTCAATCATCGGGGTGGATTCCGGCGCGGAAAGAAGATCACGAACTGGCATCAGAAAGTTGGCCGCGCACGGTGATCTCAGGTCGCCGGCGGCTCTTCTTCAAGTACCCACGAGAGGTCGAGCGTCTCTTTCGGGTCGAAAGTGTCTGCGTACCGAGCGGCAAGTTCGGCGAGCTCGGCAACCGTCAGCGAATCGGTAGCGACCGGCTCGCCGTTGGGTCCACAGAGCGCAGGCACGACCGTTGGTCCATCGGAGCTGCGATCAAAGCCCACTCTCGTTTTCGATGATTCGGTCTCGATGGCGTCAGTCTCGGCTGTGAACAGTTGAATCACCCGTTCGAACAGTCTGAGCTGCAGCTTTCCGTGTTCGGTAAGGGTGATCGTTGCATCAGAAAATTCGATCACGTCCGCTTCAGCGAGCTTTTTCAACCGGTATCTGATCTGCTCTCTCGTGACGGATTCACCGCGGCGCTCTTGCCAGGTTCGTACGTCGGTGAGTATCGACGCGACGCTAATGCGCTTTGGAAACAACAGCAGATCGAGTCGGTCGCCCGAAGAGTTCCTGAGCCCGATCGAGTAGTACGTGAGCGTGAACAACGGCCCATTGGCGACACAGATCGGATCGAGGAGATCGGCGACGGCCGCGGATGACCAGTCTATGGACTCGGTGTCAAAGCCGTGAAAGCCTACCAACTGGTAGATGTTATCGAGCAGCTTCGATCCGACGGGTGTCACCACCGGAAACGATCCATCACGGTTGACGATTGGACGCGAACCACCAGCAAGAGCCCCAAGATGCTGCGACACCGCAGAGGCGGACAGATCGACCGCGGCGGCAATCTCCTGTTGACTGTCCGTAGCATCGTCTTTCAACTGCTCAAGAATCGACAGCCGTACCGGCGTCGTCGACTGGAGTAACGCCCCAGCCTCGACGATCGTGGCTGGCGATCGCCGATGGGAGAGATCGTGCATATCTAGGCTCAAGCGATAATCGGTGAAGAATTTTGTGGGCGCGCTGGAATTTCAGGATATATCGATGATTACAGCGTCAGTGAATGTATCGGATTGGAAAATTAAGTGAATTTGCGCAATTCTTTAGTAGGTGCGTAGAGAACAGCATCTCAAAATGAGTGTTCAAGAAAACAAAAAAACACGCAAACCGACGTGTCCGGACTGTGGCGGGAATATCGTCGCGGATCCAAAACACGGCGAGCGCACGTGTGTCGACTGCGGGATGGTCGTTTCGGAGGGATCTATCGATCATGGTCCGGAGTGGCGATCGTACAGTTTTGCGGAGGATCAAGAACGCTCACGAACGGGGCCTCCAATGGATCGAACAGGCTCGGAGACGATGCTCTCGACATCGATCAGCTGGCGAGATGTCGACGCGCGTGGCAATCTCATCGGGGCTCGAAAGCGACGGCGGATGCACCGCTTGCGTCGGATGCAATCGCAGTCCAGCGACTCCACAGAACAGTACCAAAAGCAGGCGACGGCCGAGATCGAACGCATGGGTGCGGCGCTTGGACTGCCGACAGACGTCCGTGAGACTGCAACGGACATTTTTCGGCTGTCACAGACAAACGGTGTGCTTCGAGGACGGTCGGTCGAGGCACTCACGTCAGCGTCGTTGCACATCGCTGCGAGCAACGTACGGCTCCCACGCTCGCTCGGCGAGATCGAGCTCGTATCCAGAATCGATCGGAACTCGATCGCGCGCGCAAAGCGAGCGATCAACACGAAGCTTGGACTCGCGGTCGAACCGGGTGCCCCAGAGGAGTATGTTGAGCGATTCGGCTCAGAACTCGATGTCGGCCACCGGACCGTGTTCACGGCAAACAGAATCATCGAGAGTGCATCCGACGAATACATTGGCTCCGGCGCAAATCCGGTTGCGATCGCCGCTGGCGCCATCTACACGGCCGATCGGATGACTGGTGGAAGCTGTGTCACCCAACAGGAGGTGAGCGACACGACTGATGTCTGTATTATGACGATTAGAAAACACAAATCGGAGCTGCTGTCGCAGTACGAGTGCTGATCCATTCGATGGATTTTCACCACTGACCATCGGAGCGATACACAACGATGTATCTCATTATCGTCGGTGCTGGCGACATCGGCATCCAGCTCATCGATGTGGCGACTGCTGGAGGGAACGAAGTCGTCGTCATCGAACGCGATCGCGACCGCGCCGAGCGGGCAGCCAATCGATATGACTGTCTCGTGCTCCACGACGACGCAACGAACCAGGAGACGCTCGTGGACGCCGGCATTGACCAATCAGACGCTGTGATCTCGACGACCGACCGGGATGCGACGAACATCATGGTGTCGTTGCTCGCTGGCGAGTTCGACGTTCCAGAGGTCGTCTCGGTGGTTCAGGATCCCCACCACATGGCCATCTTTGAGCGGATTGGCGTCCATACGATGCAGAATCCACAGCGATTGATCGCCGATTATCTCTACCGCGCCGTCGAGCGACCCGCCGTCATCGATTACATGTCCGTCGGTGAGACCGCAGAAGTGTTCGAAATCCACGTGTCAGACGAAGCTCCCATCGAAGGGCTGACGCTCTCCGAAGCCGGTGATTCGGACATTCTCACCGATGACATGCTGCTCGTGGCGATCGAACGCGAAGAAGGAGCAGATCCAATCACCCCACGAGGAAACACCACGATCCAGGCTGGCGATCTCGTGACGGTGTACGCCCAGCAAGGCGCTACACCCAGGGTGACGGATATCTTCGGGCATTTCGATGATTCTTCGCCATCGCGAGAACACGGTCGGTGATCCACGAAGCGTATCTTATTTGGTTCTGACTGTGGAACGATCGGAGAGATGAGTTCCAGTCTCCGCACCCTTCTGCCCGACATTGGTCGGATTCTCCAGGCGCTTGCTGGCATGATGGTGCTGTCGATTGTCGTGGGGCTGTTGTGGGGTGAGCTGTTCGCAATTCCTGGACTGCTCATTTCGGCCGCGATCACCTACGCCCTTGGGTATCTCTCGCTCCGATACGGCACCAGAGGATCGGTCGATAAGCTCCACGGGATGATGGTGGCCGCACTCGGATGGTTACTGGTCGCGATTCTCGGCTCGCTACCGTTTCTGACGATCTCCTGGACTGCTGCCCTCGCTCCTGGCTGGGCGGGCGCGTTCGACACCCCGACACTCGCGGCGTTTCGACACCCATTGAACGGCGTTTTCGAGAGCATGAGCGGCTTTACTGGCACTGGCCTCACGATGTCAGTGCATGAAAACACCCTCCCTCGAACGATTCAGTGGTGGCGGTCGTTCACCGAATGGGTTGGTGGCGTCGGCGTGATCGTGTTGACCACCGCAATTCTCGCCCGACCAGGCAGTGGGTCGCTCACCCTGTATGAGAGCGAGGCCCGCTCGGACAAGATTCACCCGTCCATCGTTTCGACCGTCCGGACGATCTGGTGGATTTTCCTCGTGTTCACGCTCGTGGCAACGCTATTGTTATGGCTGGTCGGCATGCCGATCTGGGATGCGATCAACCACGCGATGACTGGCCTCTCAACCGGTGGCTTTTCGGTTACTGATAATTCGCTCGCGAGCTATCAGGAACCACTGATCGAGTTTGCCATGATCCCGATAATGATCGCGGGATCGATCGCGTTCCCGATCCATTATCTGTTGTTGAGTGGTGACGGTCGATCGGTCGCCCGAGATCTGCAGACGCGGTGGGTTGCGATCTACTTCAGCGCCGGGTCGATCTTCCTCATCGGATTGCTCCTCCACTTCAACACGTACGGAACGTCGCTCCAATCCCTTCGATACGGACTCTTCCAGTTTATTTCCGCTGCCTCGTGCACTGGCTTTCAGACCGCAGACATCGGTGGACAGTGGTCAGTGCTCTCCCAGCTAACGCTCTCTGCAGGGATGTTCATCGGCGCGGCAGCGGGCTCTACCGTCGGTGGAATCAAGCTCATACGACTGTTGACGCTCGCGAAGGGAATGATCAGACGAATCTCCGACGTGTTCTATCCGGAGTCGGCGATCCGACGATTCGAAATCGATGGCCGGACCCTGACAGATACGGAAGTTTCAAAAGAACTCGAAGAGGCGTCGATCATCGCCTTACTGGGTATCGTCTTGCTTGTGGTCGGGATCACGGGACTGTTGTTGCTGGTGTCGTCTGACGTGTACACGCTCGAAAATGTGGTGTTCGAAGTGGCAAGTGCACAGGGCAACGTCGGGCTTTCGACTGGTATCACCGGACCTGCAATGCCCTCGGCCGCAAAATTCTTGTTGATGTTTAATATGTGGGTTGGCCGCCTTGAGTTCATTCCTGTCCTGGTGTTGTTGCGCGCGCTCGTCTACGGAGGCTCACGATGAGCTCTGCTATCGCAACGATCGTCTCGCTGTTGACACAGCTCGTCCCGACGGATCTCGCTTCAGTGAGCTTTCTGTCGTGGGCGGGCGATCGCGACCCAATTTACGATCTGCTGATTCTCACTGGGCCGATTCTGATTCTCCTGATCGCACTGCTCGGCCGAATGTGGCTCACGACCGGGCTCGCGATCGGCTATCTGCTCGTGTTCGTTGGCCACTTACTCCACTCGATCATCTCGGAGTAGCTGTCGATAGTGGTACAACTCTCCGGTGTCGCAACCGGAATGGCCGTGTCCAGCGTTACTCGGGCATGGTCGTCGTACGGACAGGCCCTCGGCTCCATTTAGGGTTTCAGAATCTCTCGTTAGCTCGCCAGCGCCTCTATGGCGGCATCGGGCTTGCCATCGATGCGCCTACCGTCCGGATCGAGGTGCAGAGAGCTGAAACTGTCCGTGCGCCATCGATCGTCAGCGATGTTGCGAACGCGGCCGTCGAACTGCTTTCAGTCCCGGGGGCAAAGATCCAGGTGCACGAATCGCTCGATCGCCACGTTGGACTCGGCAGCGGAACGCAACACGCACTTGCGACACTCGCTGGGATTGCACGCGCCTACGATCTCGACCCGGCGATCCGGTCGCGAGCCCCCTCGCTTGGTCGGAGCGGTCGCAGCGGCATTGGCGTCGCAACGTTCGAATCCGGTGGCTTCGTGATTGATGGCGGCCACCCAACCGAGCGGTTCACTACGGCACCCCCTGAACACGGTGAGTGGTCCGTTCCGCCCGTGATCGCGCGCCACACGATCCCCGAATCGTGGCGATTTGTCGTGGTCGTTCCCGATGGCGTGGTTGGAGACCACGGCGCATCCGAAGACGCGTCGATGCGAACGGTCGTCGAATCCGCAGATCCCGCCATTAGTGATACGATTGCGACGGTCGTGACTCACGAGCTGTTACCAGCCGTGGCGAGTGACTCGATCGAGCAGTTCGGGCAAGCGATCAATGCCATCGGTCGATTGAACGGTTCGTGGTACGCAGAACAGCAAGGCGGCGTTTACCGACCCCCTGCTGGAGCACTCATTACTGAGCTCAGAGACTGTGGCGCACTCTTTGGGGTTGGCCAATCCTCGTGGGGACCGGCAGTGTATGGGCTCACGTCGGTGGAGCAGGCCCCGCTTGGGCTCCAGGCCGTCGAGGAGACGCTAGAAACGGTTGGTCTTGATGCGACGGTCTACTGTGCGAAACCACGAAATACGGGCGCCATTTCGATCGATCGGTGACCAGCCGTTTTTAGCCCATCGAGCGACTAGGTCCGATATGCAGTTTTGCGATGCGTGTGGCTCGCTGATGCACACAGACCGCGACACCGACGAAATGGTCTGTTCGAGCTGCGATCAACGGACCGAACGCGATGACGACCGAGCAGAGGCGTTCATCAGCACCGACGAACAGACGTTCGACGACGTGATCGAAACCGAGGAGGGTGCTGCCGACGAGGGGCTTCCGTCCACGGAGGTTATCTGTGATGGCTGTGGCCACGACCGGGCCTGGTATACGATCAAACAGACGGGCTCCGCCGACGAACCACCAACGCGGTTTTTCAAGTGCCAGGAGTGTGGGAAACGCTGGCGCGGATATTCCTAGCCGACACACGTATCATCGTTGCCACCCTCTGTATCGTTCGTGAGCGGACATTCGCGCGTGGAGGTGTATCCCGGCTGTGAGGCAATCGTTGAGTTTGACGAGTCGCTCACGTTCGAGTGCGTGTCGGAATGCACCTGGTGTTGTCAGCACGGCGTCTTGCTCTACGGGGAAGACCTCCGCGAACTCGCCGCCCGTGAATCGCTCGATGGGCCACTCAAACAACTGAAAGGCCACGATTTCATCCGACGAGAATCCAAAGACCGCGATGAGTTCGTCGATGTCGACGACCAGGCCTGCTATTTCCTCAACGACGAGGGACTCTGTTCGCTGCATGCCGAACACGATTGGAAGCCAACGCGCTGTTCGGTCTTTCCCCTGGAGATTCACGTTGAGGACGGTGAGATTCACGTTTCCATCAGGGAGAAAGCACACCAGCACTGCGATGGACTGGACGTCTCCGAACGCAAAGTTGTGGACCATCTCGATGCGTTTCTCCCGAAACTCCTCTGGGAACTCGATGATCCCACCTCCAGAATCGAGTTGTGAGCCAACCGAGGCACCCCTCTGTCACTCCGCACATTGATCGTTATAGTTATTATTTCGACTGATAAAATAAACTCACCATGTTGCGCCAAGACGATAGTGATACGGGAGAGATGCAGTGTCCCTGGTGTGAATCAAAGATTCCGATTCGGATGAAGATCTGTCCACACTGTGAAACGATGCTCCACTAACGAACTTACGAGATCAGTGCCCAGGCACCGACGACGACGACAGCACCACTGATCGTGCTGATGACGGCATGAATCCTGAGCTTGTCCAGTGCGGCATGGACGGCGGCGGACTCTGTCACGCCGAGCGCATCACTGAACTCCGAGCCCGTCTCACACTGTGGGAGAAAGTCCATCGCTATGTGGAGAAAGACACCGGTTGCAAAGCCAAACAACAGCGCGTTTTCGACAGGCGTGCTCTGAATCGTAATCATCGCTGCGGGCAGTGCAGCGAGTCCAACGGCAGCCGACGGGAGCAACAGGACGGTTGGTGTTTTTCCGTCGCGAACGAGCCGTCTTGCGGCCGCATAGCCGGCGGGTGCCTTGTGTGAAATGATACTCAGTCCGACAAGCAATCCGAGATCAGGTAGCGTTCCGTAGATCAATCCGATGATCGCGCCGCCAGCAAACGAATGCGCGCTCAACTGAACGGTGATCGTTCCTAGTCCCTCAATGTGTGAGAGCCGATGGCCGATCGTGTGTGCACCGTATCCGAGCAATACGCCGAGTGTGATTCCAATGCCACCGATCTTCGGATCAAAGCCGATTGCGTCCGGAACGAGAAACAACGACGCACTCGCAATCATCGCCCCACTCGCCAGTCCGTAGCCCCAAACGAGGCGCCTGGCGGTGGCCGTCTCTCCGCGAGTACCAACGAATGCGGCGAGTGCCATTGCCAGCAGCGCAACCCACGCGATTATCACTACCTTCGAAGGGCCCGAGAAAATTCCAACGACTGATAACCCACACAGGACGATGACGGCGAGAACGCCGACCTGTGTGTATCGATTCGTCCGCCAGGGTGAACCGCCTGTGACAGCATCGTCCATTTTATTAATAAAATAGCCCTATACATTATTAATCTGGCGATCGTTGCCCTTGAAACTACTCACAGATCTGCTCTGCGAGCATTGGCACGAACGTCCCGATGTCGGTGACCATGCCGACGGCCTGATCTGAACCACGGTCGAGGAGTTGCGTGACGGTGGCCGGATTGATATCAACGCAGACGACGCGTGTTGTCGAAGGGAGACAGTTCCCGACGGCGACCGAGTGGAGCAGCGTCGAGAGCATCAACACCATGTCTGCCTGGTGTGCCTGCTCTCTGATCGCGTTCTGGGCCTTAATCGTGTCGGTGATCGTGTCCGGGAGCGGGCCATCATCACGGATAGAGCCGGCGAGGACGTACGGCACGTCGTTGGTGACACACTCATACATCACGCCGGAGCCGATGAGGCCCTCCCCAACGGCGTTGGTGATTGAGCCTGCTCGAATCACCTCACTGAGCGCGTAAATGTGGTGTTTGTGTCCGCTGCGCGGATGATCCAGCGTTTCGGTGTTCATTCCGAGCGACGTTCCGAATCGGTCGCGTTCGATATCGTGGACCGCGAACCCGTTGCCCGCCGACAGCATATCTATATATCCCGTTCGAACGAGCCGAGCAAGCGCTTCGCGCGCCCCGGAGTGAATCAGTGCCGGGCCACAGACGGCGAGCACGTTCCCGCCCGATGATTTCGTTTCAATGATGGCGTCGGCTATTTTCGCGATCGTCGACTGCGAGGGGCGTTCGCTTGAGACCCCACCCTGCATGAATCCGAACGCACCGGAGTTGTCACGCGGCCGTTCAGGGGGTTTGACTCGCACGCCAGTTTCACCAACTACCACCTGATCGTCCGCTTCGATCGCATTGAGCACGCGTGCTGTTGCGCGTGCGCCTGCGGGCGTCCGCTCGACGACCACTGCACAGTCCATTTCGTTGCGTTCGACGGGAATCCACTCGCCATCAATGCGCACGTCAGTGGGGTGATTCGTCGTCGAATAGAAGCCGGTGGGAACGACCTGATCGGCGGGCGCGGGCTCAAGCGTGGCGTTGTTCGGATCGATCGGATTGGCTCCGTTTTGATGGAGTTCGTGGATGATCGCTTTCAACTCGTCTTCGGTGTCTGCCCGGACAGACAGTCGTGCGTAGGACTCATCGGTTTCGGATTTGCCGATATCAAACGACTCCACCTCAAAGGTTCCACCCTGCTCCATAATAGTGGTGAAACAGGTTTGAAGCGTTCCTGAGTCGATAATGTGGCCGTCTAACTCGACTGCGCGAGACACTGTCATACGTCAGGAGTTGATCCACCCCGCAATATCGGTTGTGTCTCCGGCGAGCCGTGAGGTGGCGTCATACGCTGACCTGCCGGTCGATCTCCCACGGCGTTTCCGTTCGTTCGAGAAGCCGTCCGTAGAACGCTTCGAGCCCCGGTCCCGTCGTCCCCGGAAGGACGTGTAATCTGACCCTGCCATCGCTGATCGACACCCTGAACGTATCGCTCCGGTCTGCGTCGTGAACCAACCAGACGGGGATCGGCAGGTCGAACCAGTCGCCGTAGCGATACGGACCCTCCTCAAGGACACGCGTGATCGTCTGTTCGAGCGGCTCGTCGTTCGGATCGGCTGCCGTGAGCGTAAACGTCACGTCACCGTCGTATCGGAGCGTGTTTCCGGTAAACCGTCGTTCGGGACGGGCAGTGATTTCGAAGGGTGGATCGTTGGACACGGTCGACGGTTGTGCCTCATTTAATTTAAATGGATGTGTGGATGAAGGGGTAGACGTTTAAGCTGATTGAGACCCAACTACTGTCCATGTGTGGTCGGTACAGTCTGTTCGTCGACCCAGCAGCGCTCGAAACGCGGTTCGACGCCCAACTGTCGTTTTCGTTCGAGCCTCGATACAACGCAGCACCAGGCCAACAGTTACCAATCATCCGAGATGACGATGCTGATACGATTCAGCGCGCACACTGGGGATTAGTGCCGTCGTGGGCCGACAAACGAACGACCGATCACATCAACGCCCGTGCTGAAACGGTGGCCGATCGACGAACGTTCGCTGACGCCTATCGCCATCGTCGCTGTCTCGTTCCGGTGGATGGTTTCTACGAATGGTCGAGCGATGAACGCAGCCAGCCCTTCCGGTTTGTCCACAGCGACGGCGATCCATTTGCACTGGCCGGGCTCTACGAGCGGTGGACGCCGACACACGTGCAAACACAACTCGATGCGTTCGCCCAGGACGGCCCAGACCGGAGTGCAGAGGAGCTCATCTCGTTTACGATACTGACCCAGTCGCCAACCGCCACCGTCGAACCGATTCACGACCGAATGCCGGTGGTGCTCTCGGAGCCCACCGAACAGGCGTGGCTAGCAGGTGCTGGTGTCGAGACGCTAGAGCCGATCGACGACGCTGTCCTCGATCGCTATCCCGTTTCGCGGGCCGTCAACGATCCAACGAACGACACCCCAGCCGTTGTGGAGGCCATCGACGATCGGTAGTCTGGCCTTCCGAAACACCCATTCAGCCGGCCGGCCGACTATAGTCATGGACAGTGACACGCTCGTGGAGTTTCACGAGTGGGGGCCCGAGCCGTTTGAAATCGCCCGTGAGACCGATACACCCCTGTTGGTAGTGCTGTCACCGCCCTGGTGTGATCGGTGTGAGACGATGGCGAGCGAAACGTTCGATTCGCCGATGATCGCCGCCAACGTCAACGACGATTTCGTTCCCGTGCTCGTCGATCCCGATCGCCGGCCGCGGATTCGAGACCGGTACACGATGGGTGGGTTTCCGACGGTCGTCTTTCTTTCTCCGTCCGGAGCAATCCTGACTGGATCGACGTATATGGATGCAAACACGTTCAGAAACGTTATAGAGCGCGTTCGCGATTCCTACGAAGACGGTCAAACGGGCTCGGTTCCGCGGCCGCTCCAGGGTGGTCAACCCCCGGCGGGGGCGCTCTCCGAACGGATCGAGCGCCACATGACCGAGCAGCTTCACGGGGCGTTCGATACGGAACACGCAGGCTGGGGGACGGGTGCGAAGTTTCCGCTTCCCAGAACGATCGAGTTTGCGCTCAAGCGGGCGCGAGAGCCGGCGACCAGAACGCTTGACGCCGTTTCGCGTGGACTGATCGACGAGTACGATGGCAGTGCATACCGGTATGCGAACGAACCCAGCTGGGGGGATCCACACCGCGCAAAACTGCTATCGACGAACGGGGCGCTCTGTGGCGCATACGCCACTGCCTACCAGTACACTGGTGAGGAGCGGTATCGACGATCGGCCGAGCGACTCATCGAGTTCCTTGCAACCACGCTCTGGACGGGATCGGCGTTTGCTGGGAGTCAGGCAGCAAGCGACTACTACACCCGCAGTGCGACCGATCGAGAATCGACCGAGAGCCCGCCAGTTGACGCAACCGTGTTCGCTGATGGGAACGCGATCGCCATCCGCGCCTGCGCACGCTACTACGCACTCACTGATGATGAGAGCGCCAAGCGGTTTGGAGAACGCGCACTCGATCACATCACCACCACGCTTCTCGATGCTGACGGTCGCGTCCAGCATTTTGCTGGTGGCCCCGCCGGACTGCTCACGGATCAGGCGTCGCTGTTGCGCGCGCTGACGACGGTTGCCCAGACCATCGACCCAGCAGTCCGTGAGACTGCAACGTCGGTAGCAGACTGGACGATCGACGGCCTGCGATCGAGCGATGGCCGATTCGTCGATGGCCCCATTGAAGGTCCAGGACTGCTCGATCGGCCGCTCTATCCGCTCGATTCGAACACCACACTCGCCAACGCACTCGTTGATCTGTCGGTACTCACCGAAACGGACCGCTACGCCGAGATCGCACGCGAAAGCCTCGCGCAGTTTGCTGGTGCCAGCGATCGGATGGGAGCAGAGGTGGCACATTACGCCACCGCCGTTGAACGAGCCCGCTCGACGCCGCTTACGATCACGGTCGCGGATGAACCCGGAAGCGATCTCCACCGGGCCGCGCTTAGAATCGCCGACCACGAGAAGATCGTCGTACTCACCGGGGATCACGACGGCTGGGCGGCGGTAACCACCGGCGAGACGGCCTCTGATCGCGTTCGAACACCAGAAGCCCTCATTTCGCGCGTTCAGGGGGAGTAAACTCCCGATGTGTTTTTATCGATAGGGAAGAATTGCTCTATACAATGGCTAATTTGCGAGACCTGGGCCTCTCCGAATACGAAGCGCGCGCCTATCGCGCACTCTTAAAAACTGGCCCGACAACGGCAAAAGAGTTGTCTCACGTCAGCGAGGTGCCAATGGGTCGGATTTACGACGTCCTCAACAGCATCGAGCAGTACAGCCTCGTTCGGTCGCAAACGGCGTCCCGTCCGAAAAAGTACGTCGCCGTCGAGCCCGCAACCGCGCTTGATCGACTGCTCGAAGATAAAAAACGAGAGCTTTCGGAAAAGGAATCCCAGTACGAGGAGATCGTACAGGAGCTAACCGACAGTCTCGAAAGCGCAGAGCCACACGACGAGCGATTCTGGACCGCCGCCGTCGGCCCTGAAGAGGTCGACGATCTGCTCGTCGAGCGCCTCGATGCAGCAGACGACCGGATCGTGATGGTCGCCTCGACGGTCTCCGATCGCTTCGATATCAACATGATTGGTGAACGCGTCTCGATCGCGCTGGAAGATGCGCTCTCCCGTGACGTTGACGTTTCGCTGTTGATGCGTCCGGCGCTCGTCGATGATCTCCCACCATCGGTTGGGACGCGCTATCGGACGAGTCTCTCTCCACACCGGAATTTCGACTGCCGGACGAGCTCCGACGTAACGGGCACGTTCACCATCGTTGATGATTCTGAAGTGTGTATCGAAGTTGCGCACCCATTGCGCGAATCCGACCGGTTTGCGCTCATCGATCTGAAAGATCGTAGCTTTGCGAGCGAAGTGCGTGGCGAGTTTGAACCGCACTGGGAGAATGCAGAACCGCTAACGTTCGACTGAGTCCAATCGTTTCACCCGTCGATTTCTGCCCGGAGTTCTTCCATCGTCGCAACGCGCTCTGCGTGGGCGTTATGCTGGTGGATCGACTCGTCGTTCGACTGTTTCATCGTGATGACGGCCGAGTCTGGGAGTGCAGAAAACGTCTCAGTGACACCATCGGCCAATGACCTGACACAGTCTTCGACGAACTTCGCATCGGCGTGTGCGTCGTAGGTCATGTAATCCTCGTCAGGTCGCTTTGCCAGGTTGTAGATCCGCGCACTCATCGAGTCACGAGCGATATCAATGACGTCCGTGACATCGATATCGACAGAGCCGTCGGTTTCGATCGTCAGCGTGGCGTGCCCGCGCTGGGAGTGGCCAGGCTGTGGGACGGCTTCGAGGAAGTCCTCGATGGTGTCATCGTCGACGCCGAGATCGAGGAGCGTCTCCCGAGCACGTGCGGCGGACATTCCCTGTGAGCACGGACACACCGTCATGCCCGTTACGCGCGCACCAATTTCTTCACTGGTCCCGTCTTCTGTCGCCGTTGCACTCGCGATGATGTCGGCAGTCGACTGCGTGAGGCGCTCGGATGCTGGCGTGCGATCGTGGACGACATAGCGGGCCTCCATACGAACTTCAGCCTGCGTCGTGTACTCGTGTTTTTCGAGCAGTCGTTCGGCGGCCGTCCCACAGACGTCTTCGACACCGGATGCGGTGTCACCGACGGCCGATTCGAGCGTCTCGTCGATGACCTCCATGTTCCGACTCATATCCGCACCCTTTCGCCATTTGGGCAGGTCGACAAACACTTCGAACTCTGCCATCAGGACGACGGGTCGATCACCGTTCTGATCGATCTCCACGAGCTTTTCGACACCGGTCACGCCGACGCGATTGAGTCCGATGCTCACGGTTGGACTCGACGCCTGCACGTCCGGTAACTGCTGGCTCATTAACAACAACGAGGAGTTTGGACCGAATAGGGGTTGCGAATTATTTGTCCACATCAACCACGCGCATTTGTCTCATTCCAATTTGCTGAGTGCACCAAAAAAGTCAATCTCCGGGCCGGCGATCCTGACCGGTGGCGCGTCGGTCGAGACCGCAAGTGACAGTGGCGCTGCCTCGGTGTGCTTTGCCCGCCCATCGCTGACGGCAACCACGTCACCAGGGCCACGAGCAGTGATTTTCACGCAGGCGTCGCTGTCGACCACGAGCGGTGGCATGCCCCCAGCGGCGCTCATCTGTGTGATCACGAGCCCGTCAACGGTCGGATGAACAAGCGGCCCGGTTTCGCTCAGATTGTACGCTGTCGAGCCGGTTGGCGTCGCGATGATAATTCCATCTGCCCGATCGCAGGTGTACTGATCGCCATCCACCTCGATCGCAAAGGATAGCTCCGTTGGTGGTCCTCGACGGGGTGCCATGATGGCAACCTCGTTGAGTGCTGGGGGCAGCGTCCAGTCGGTGGTCACTCCCAACAGCCTGGGGACGGGCTGGAGTGGGGGTTGTGTGGCCGATTCGAGCGCATGAATCGTTTCCTGGACGGTTTCGAGCGCATCGTCCGGGGGTGTTGCGTTGAGAAATCCAACCTCGCCCAGATTAACGCCCATTATCGGTGTGGCACCGATTCCCCTTGCAGCGAACAAGAACGTTCCATCGCCGCCAATACTGACGACGAGATCGCACCCGCCCATTTCGTCGATTTCGATGCCAGGTGCGTCAATCGTTGTGGCCGTCGTTTCGTCGACGACAGCATCGTCTATCGACCGGGTGAGCTCAGTAGCAAGGGCGGTAGCACGGGGTTTCTGTTGCTGTGCGACGATGCCAACTCGCATAGCCGTCAATTGGTCCGAGTCCGGAAAAACCCACCCAATGCGTCGCTCTCGACTTCGAACAGGGGAACGGTGTTGGAGCAACCACGCGGTCACAAAAACTGGTACCGGTGGGGATGGGATTCGAACCCATGAGGCCATAGGCCACCTGTTTTCAAGACAGGCGCGTTAGTCCACTCCGCCACCCCACCGCATCCGTACTACTCCTTACCGGTGGGGTCCTTTAATTATTAACGGTCGGCCAGCGATCCAGTGTCGCCGAGACCCAACTCATCGATCGCCGCCATCGTATGTGGTGGGACGAGTCGGTCCGCCTGTCGTCTGGCGCGCAGCTGTGCAACCACCCCCGAGAGATCGTCCTGTGTTTCGAGGAGCGAGGACTGCTCGATGAAATCCACGTCGCGACCGGTCGTACTCGCTCGATCAGTGAGCGTTTCGATCGCTGGCGAATCGAAGGCGGCCTCGAAGTCGATCGGGTCGTGAAAGCCGGCGTAGTACACCCGCCCTCGGGATGCAGGACCGAGGACGACCGCTGATTGCCGGAGTTTCATCGCCGCGGCGTCTATCTGCGATCGTGAGAGCAACGCTGCTTCGGGCGTTGTGATCGCGACCGAATCCTGTTGTTCCCGCTTCAGCAGGTGTGTTGCCGTGTTGCCGGCACGAGAGGAAAACACACTCCCAACCTGGCGTTCGAATCTGACGTCATCGAGTGCATCGAGCGCGGGCTCGACGAGCGATCGGACCGTCGCTTCGGCATTGTCTGTACGCTCCCGGTAGTTGACGAGCAGCTCCCCACCGCTCCGTTCTACGGCTCGGCAGCTGTCACGCAACAGCGCAGTGTACAGCGTGACAGCTCCCTCCTCGGAGAGTGGCGACGCAGTTCCGGTCAGTCCCGTGAGGACAGCTCCCGCTTGTGGTGGATCACACAGCACAGCGACCGTTGTCATGGGCTAGCTCCGTTCGAAGCGGGCTTTATCGTGTTGGAAGCTCGCTGGCCGCCTCGCCACAAGCCGAAACGTAAATTGTCCAGCGCAGTGACGCACTACCATGGAACGCACACGACTGCTTGGCGGACTCGTCGTGCTGGTGATTGCTCTTAGCGCAATCGGATCACTGGTCACGCTTTCGAGCACGCTCACGGGAACACACGCAGCCGCGGCCATCCCGACAATCGGGATCGTCCTGCTCAGTATCGCTGGTGCGGTCGCGCTCGGCGTCCGATCGAGCGTTGTCCGGTCGACGCCGTACTGGTAACCGAGTTCACTCGTTTTTCGGCGATTGTGGGTGATACGGTGTGTCGTACTCACCGAGCTGTCCGTCCAGCCGATCCGGATTGACGTGCCCGCCGAGTAACAGGAAATCGACCAGCGTGAGTGCCACCATCGCCTCAACGACCGGGACGCCACGCGGTGGCAACACGGGATCGTGTCGACCAATCACCTGGATCTCCGCCTGTTCGCCGGTCTCCCAGTCCACGGTGGACTGTGACTGTGGAATCGAGGTTGGTGCGTGAAGTGTCAGCTCGCCAAAAATAGGCTGACCGGTCGTGATCCCTCCCTGAATGCCGCCATGGTCGTTACCAACCGGGATTGGATCGCCGTCCTCGTCAAACGTCCAGTCCTCGTTGCGCTCACTCCCGGTGTAGGTTCTGGCCTCGCGACCGAGCCCGAATTCGAAGCCTGTCGCCGCCGGAACGGCGAGCAACGCCTGGCCCAACCGGGCAGGAATCGAATCGAATCGCGGCGCGCCGAGTCCGCGAGGAACACCGCGTGCCTCGAAGTAGATCGAGCCGCCGATCGAATCGCCAGCCTCCTGATACTCCTCAATTTTCGCTTGCATTCGGTCTGCGGTTTCCGGGTGGGCACACCGCACCGGATTCTCATCGGCAGTGGCCAACAGCTGATCGAACGTCACTGACGGTGCGGATATCTCCCCGATCTGATTGACGTGTGCCCCGATCGTGATTCCTTCCTGTTCGAGGATTTTCTGTGCAATTGCACCCGCAGCGACCCAGTTGACGGTTTCGCGTGCCGAGGAGCGCCCACCGCCACCCCAGTTGCGCGTTCCAAACTTCGCCGAGTAGGTAAAATCACCGTGACTGGGCCGTGGCGCGGTGATAAACGGCTCGTATTTCCCAGATCGGGAATCTTTGTTCTGAATCGTCATTCCGATCGGCGTTCCCGTGGTGACACCGTCCTGCAGTCCGCTGTGGATTTCGACGGCGTCCGGTTCGTTTCGGCTGGTCGTAATCATTGACTGGCCGGGCTTTCGCCGATCGAGTTCCCGCTGGATATCCGCAGCCGTTAGCTCAAGACCCGCAGGACAGCCTGACACCGTCACACCCATCGATGGGCCGTGGCTTTCGCCGTACGTCGTCACCTGAAACAGTCGTCCGAACTCGTTACCGTTCATTATCGGCGTATTGGGCCCGCCAGTTAAGAACCTTCCAACCCTGGCAACGGAGGTGTCGGTCTGGGAGCCACACGCCACGATCATGAGAACGATTCACAATGCGTCGCAAAAACCGCCAACACTCATTACCCCCCCAAACTGAGAGTAGACTATGAGTTTCGCGGATATGGATGTCGATACGATATGGATGAACGGGGAGTTCGTCGACTGGGACGACGCACAGATTCACGTGTTGACCCACGGACTCCACTACGGCAGTGGTGTGTTCGAGGGGGTTCGGTGTTATGAGACAGAACACGGGCCAGCGATCTTCCGGTGGGAAGAGCATCTGGATCGGCTGTACGAGTCGGCAAAGCCCTACGATATGGAGATCGAATTCTCACCGGAGGAGCTCACCGAGGCGACGGTCGAGCTGATCCGCCGCCAGGATCTCGAATCGTGTTATATCCGTCCGATCGCCTACTACGGCTACGACAGCCTCGGGGTCAGTCCGGCGGGCTGTCCGACGGACGTGGCGATCGCGTGCTGGCCGTGGGGGAAGTATCTCGGCGAGGAGGCGCTGGAAAACGGCGTCGACGTGATGATCTCCTCGTGGCGAAAGCACGCGTCCAGTCAGATCCCGACGAACGCCAAAACGACAGGCCTCTACGTCAACAGCATGCTCGCAGGCGAAGAAGCCCGCAGAAACGGCTACGTTGAGGCGATTGTTCTCAACAAAGAGGGGAACGTTGCCGAAGGGCCCGGCGAGAACGTCTTTCTCGTCCGGGACGGCGAGATCTACACGCCCGGCCTCGCAGAGAGCATTTTGGACGGTATCACCCGCCGGTCGGTGATCACGCTCGCCCGTGAAATGGGCTATACGGTGCACGATTCGGCCTCGATCAGCCGTGGCGAGCTCTACACTGCCGATGAGCTGTTCTTCACCGGCAGCGCAGCGGAGGTCACGCCGATCAGATCCGTTGACGACACCGAAATCGGCACCGGCACTCGCGGCCCTGTCACTGAGGAGCTCCAGAGCGCCTTCTTCGACTGTGTGGAACGACGCGTCGACGACCACGACGACTGGTTCTACTACGTCGAAGACTGAGGTGGCCTCAACGGAGCGTTCGACGGTCGTTCTCACCGTGGACTGCAGCTACTACCCTCCCGAAATCGAGGGTTTCGAAGACATTTTCCAGTAGTGCGTCCGCTCGGTCGCCAGCGTCGTCGAACTGTCGTTCGAACGCGTCAATCCGTCATTTCGCGAAAACGTGATTGATTGCATGGTCGTTCGGACAGCTTACGGTCGGTGATATGATACACTCACGCATGGTACGAGAAGGAGTCACTCGCCGGGAGGCACTCACGTTGCTCGGTGGGGCCACAGCCGTTGGGCTTGCAGGCTGTTCGGCGGACGAGGACGGTGCTACCACGCAGTCCTCAAGCGAGGACGCAACGACACCGTCCGACTCGAACGCTTCTGACGGTGACGTACAGCCGGCTGAACTGCCGTTAATCGACGTCCACATCCATCTGACGCCCGAACCAGCGTTCGGTCGCGAACCGTTCCAAACGGACGCGGCGATCGACTGGATGGATGAACACGGTGTGGACAAAGCAATCGTCCATCCACTGGAATCACCCACAGCATGGTCGTATCCAATCCCTAGCTGGTGGGTACTCCGTGAGGTTGCTTCCCATCCTGATCGACTCATTCCGTTCGCGTCGGTCGGCCCACAGCAGATCGAACGGTTTGGGCTCGATCGGCTCCAGACGCGAATCAACACGTACCTCGACGCGGGAGCAAAAGGGGTCGGCGAGCTCAAAGCACCGCTACCGATCGATCACGACTACATGCACGCCGTGTATGAACTCTGTGCGAGCCATAACGTCCCCTTGCTGTTTCACATGGATGAGATGAACGCGACCGACGAGATCGGATTGGGGGCGTTCGAATCGATGCTTGAATCGTACCCTGACACGACGTTCATCGCACACGGCCCTGGCTGGTGGTCACAGCTCTCGAAAAACCCCGCACAGTTCGGCGGCTATCCCACGAACTCGGTCGATTCTGGCGGTCCAGTTCCACGACTGCTCACCCAGTACGACAACCTGTATGGCGACCTCTCCGGAGGGTCTGGCTGGAACGCACTCACACGCGACAGGTCGTTCGCACAGACATTTCTCACAACGCATGCGGAGCATCTCATGTTCGGGACCGACAAACTCTCGACGAGCAACGCAGTCGATCAGTTTGCACTGTTCGAGACGTTCGATCTTTCTCGCAACCAATGGGCCGCGATCCGCTATCAAAACATCCAACAGTTGCTGTAAAAATCGCCCGCAGTGTTGTCGATCAGGTGAGTGCCGATCGGATAATGGTTGACTCAGCCTTGCGTAACGTCACTGATACGGTGCTTTTTGCACACTCAAGTGCCGTCGCCACATCGGCTAGCGACGCCTCGCGAGGAACGGCATAATATCCCATCCTGACAGCAGTTTCGAGCATCTCCAGTTGCCGATCGGTCACCGAAGCGGTACTGTCGATCGCCGGCCGGTCGTACGTCTCAAGTCCCCCTGTGTCGAGAACGGTCACGCCTGGAACGCTTTCGATGAGCGTCTGCAGTGCGTTTTGTTCACCGATCACCGTGAACTCCATCACGGCGTCCGTATCGTACACGACCGGCGGAACAACGACGATCTGTAGCCGGGCAAATGTCTTCCGAAGCGCGAGCAGTCGCTCACGTAGTTGTTGACAGACAAGAACGAACAGCGACCGGTCGTCGAGTCGAACCGTTCGATACCATTCGATCGTATCGATCGTCTCAAGCGCACGGCAGTAGCTCGCTATATCCGTCAACTCCACGTAGAACAGCTCATATTCAACCGACAGTTCTGGATGAAGGTTCCACGTCACTAACTCGTCGTACTGAACCACATCACCGTCTCGGATGAACCGTCCTATTGGATGGATCATCCAGTCTGGTTGATGGAGTCGCAGATCACAGTATTTCACTCTCGAAACCCACCGTACCCACGGACTCTTTCTACAACATACATTCGGTTTGTCCAATATTAATGGATAGATGGGTGTTGCAAAAATGATGTTATTCGCCTGTGAGCTCGTGTGTTAGCTCCGAGCGGACTCCAGCAGCCAGCTCTTTGACATCGTGGCCATTTCGGTGTGCATACAGCACTGCAGCGGCATCTGTGGTAACTCCAAGTGTGGCCTGGAGTTCGTTGATCGCCGCGACGACCTCCCGTTTCGACGCGTCGGCTTCGGTTGTACGCCGATCGAGTACGCGTTCGAAGGTGGTTCGTTGTCGGAGAATGGATTCGTCAGGGCTGAACGCGTCCGGAACCGGTTCAGGATCGAACGTGAGCGTGAGCTGATCATCGTCGCGTTCGAGCAGTCCATCGACGACGGCCACGTCGATCAGCCGCTTTGCCTGATCTGGAGAAAACCAGTCTCGATCGAGCGACAGAGCGACGACGAACTCGCTTTCTCCGAGGCGGTCGCGTCCAGCTGCGTGAAACGGCGCTCCAACGGTGATCGACAGGCTCATCGATGAAACTGCTCGTGTCCAGGGTGCTAACCTTGTCGAAACGTGGCCACGTCGGACCGAGCATTTCAAGTGTGTCTCCGGGCTGGATAGCGGTATGAAAGACCAGGGGCGATCCCCGAAGAAGCGAACCGGTGGCCGACGGGTTTCGGTACGGAAAAAACGACTGCACGAACTGGGTCACTCCCCAACGGAGACCCGCGTCGGCGAACCCTCACTGAAGGTTGTTGAGGCGCGTGGTGGCGAAACGAAAACGCGTGCGCTCTCAACGGATCGCGCCAACGTTGCCACCGACGACGGCGTCGTCACGGCAACGATCGAAAACGTGATCGAGAACAGTGCGAACCCCAACTACGTTCGACGGAACATTATCACCAAGGGTGCCATCATCGAAACGGCTGAAGGGCGCGCCCGTGTGACGTCGCGACCGGGTCAGAGCGGCCAGGTCAACGCCGTCCTCGATTCGAACTGAAACACACCTACGGTTTTGGTGCTGCGTTCTGGAGTGCCGTCTCGGCGATGTTTCCGCCGTAATCTGCACTCCGAGAGAGCGAATCCACGATCAGCCCGAGCAACTGCGCCGGCTGTGGGTCGAGTCCGCGGATGCTGTCGTCGACTTCCCGTGCGAGTGTATCGATCTCTCGGACGTGTTCACGGGCGTTGGTGCCAAGCCGTGTCGCCGTTTCGGTATCGTCCTCAAGCAGTGCTTCCATCGCTTTCTCGACGGCTGTCATCGCTTCGGTCCTCAGCTCGACGATCCCATCGGCAGCTTCTGACGGGATTGCATCGAGATCTAGCGATAGATTCGCGATCTTTGCTGCGTGGTCGCCAACCCGTTCAAGCTGGCGAGCGCTTGAGTGATAGTCGAAACACGTCTCACGCGGCAAGCCAACGTCCGTAGCAGACCCCGGATCTCGGAGCACCGATCGGAACACCCGCGATACCATCGACCATAGTCGGTCGACATCGTCATCGCGTTCGATAACGTCAGTGGCGAGGTCGTTGTCATTCTCAATGAGCGCAGTCACCGCGTCCGAGAGCATGCTCAACGAAACCAATCGCATGCGAGTGATTGCGTTGGTCACCGACAGCTCCGACGAATCGAGAAGATCTTGGAGTGAGACTTTCTCGCTCGTCTCTCCGATTACCTCCAGCCCGACAAGTCGCTGTGAGGCCGACCTGATCGACCGACGCTGTGCAGCAGTAATCCGACTCGCGGTGAGTGTGATGATGTCAAAACCGCTTACGTACATCGTCGTAACCATGCGCATCAGTTCGACACCGTCAATCCCGGTAATGTCGAGTTCACCCTCCGTTCGCTCTTGTTCGTCCTGGGGTAATAACAAGAGAGAGTCGTCTTCGGGATAGAATTCGACGACGCTCCCGGCCGAAATGTCGTTCTCGGTCGCCCAGTCCTTCGGCAATGAAACCGTGTATGTGGATCCACCAGTTACCTGAACCTTCCTCGTCTCCATACAGACCCTGATGGACGAATAACAATAAATTGTGGCATCGCTATATACTCGATGTGGTCAGAGGGTACTGCTCGATAATTCGTCGAATGATCCGATGGTTCGTGGGTGCAATGGAGGAATATTGAATGGTTTGTAGTACGCTTTCCCGTCCAGTAGCAGCCGTTTCAATCCCTCTATCTGGGATTGACCAACGATGAGTAAATAGTAACTATATGGTCTAAATATTCATACGGAGGAATTATAGAGATCTTTACGTTCATCGGATATATGAGTGTTGATGTAGTGATTACACCAATGGCACGTCAGGGCTATCAGGAGCAACTTGAGGAACTCGAAACGGACGTGTTGTACATGAGCGAGGTCGTTTCGGAGAGTTTGCGTTCGGGATTGAACGCAATGGAACAGAAAGACGAGAAACTCGCACGCGATGTGATCGAGGGGGACAACGAGATCAACGAGATGTATCTCAATCTCGAGCAGTCCTGTATCGATCTATTCGCCTTACAACAGCCAGTTGCGGGTGACCTCCGGTTTATCGCCTCGTCGTTCAAGATCATCACTGATCTCGAACGGATCGCAGATCTGGCGACGAATCTTGGCGAGTACACGCTTCGCGCGGAGGCCGATATGTTTCCGGAGGTCGATATTCAGGCAATAGGCGATCTAACCCTTGAAATGATCGACAACGCGATGCTGGCGTATGCAGACCGCGATGCAGAGGCCTGTTTCGAGATCGATTCACGGGATGACGAGCTCGATTCGCTGTGTCAGAAGGCTAGTACGACAGTGATGCGCGATCTGATTGAGACAGAGGTCGATGAGGCCAACAAAGAAGACGACATCGAGGCGTTGATGGGTGCGGTTTCACGGTTGCTACTCACGATTCGAGATCTTGAGCGGGTTGGCGATCACGCAGTGAACATTGGCGCTCGAACGCTGTACATGGTCGAAAACAGCGACGAGCTGATCTACTGAGAATCAGGACTGAAATCGGCGATCGACACTGCGAGCGTGTGCGTCAAGGCCTTCGGTGGTTGCGATTGCGGTGATCGTCTCGCGGAGGTCTTCGAGTGCAGTTTTGTTCAGCCGTTGGACGGTTGTTGAGCGGAGGAACGTTTCGACGGCGAGTCCGCCAGTCGTTCGCGCGCCACCTCCCGTCGGAAGGACGTGATTCGTCCCGGTTGCATAATCTCCGGCAGCTACGGGGGTGTACGGTCCGAGAAAGACACTTCCGGCGGAATCGATCCGGTCGAGAATCGCTTCGTCGTCGGCTGACTGAATGGAGAGATGTTCGGGGGCGTACGATTCGGCAAACAGCACGGCTTCGGATCGTGATCGTGCGAGAAAGACGCCACTGGCGTCGTTGTCGAGCGCTTCCTGGGCAATATCGCTACGATCGATCGTTTCGAGCTGCTGGTCGGTCTCCTCGGCAATCCGTTCGGCGGTGGGTTCGTGGTGGGTGACCGCAACGACAGACGCATTCGGATCGTGTTCGGCCTGTGCAAGCAGGTCTGTAGCCACGAACGCGGCGTTGGCAGTTTCATCGGCGACGACAACGAGCTCACTCGGACCGGCGAGAAAGTCGATTTCAACGTCGCCCTGGACCAGTTGCTTTGCGGCCGTAACAAACCGGTTTCCAGGGCCGACGATTTTCTCCACACGAGAGACGGTTTCGGTACCATACGCCAGTGCTGCAATCGCCTGAGCGCCGCCAACCTGATAGACGGCGTCGCCCCCGGCGATCTGAATCGCGGCGAGCGTCGCGTCGTCGAGTTGGTCTGCGGGTGGCGTGACGACTCCCACGTGTTCGACGCCGGCCACGACGGCGGGAATGATCCCCATCAACGCGCTCGATGGGTATGACGCCGTTCCGCCGGGTGTGTAGACGCCCACGCGTTCGATCGGACGGAATCGGCGCCCGAGCTCACGGCCCTCGATCGTCTCGCGCCAGTCCTGTGGCAGCTGTTTTTCGTGGAACGCGCGGATGTTGTCGGCGGCCGTTTCGATCGCAGCGAGAAGCTCAGGATCGAGTCGTTCGGTTGCGGCTTCGGTCTGGTCGGTGATATCGAGATTCCCAACGTCGCAGTCGTCGAATTCGCGTGCGTATGCACGTAGCGCGGCGTCGCCCTCGGTGCGCACCCGTTCGATTATCTCTTCGGCGGGCTGGATCGCGTCTTCAACGCCGGATGAGCGGTTGAACAACGCGGTGCGCTCAGTTGGCGATAGCTCCGCGATGGGCTGAACGTTCATGCGAGGACGTTGGTGCGAACCAAAAAAACGGTTCGCTCTCCGTGGCGTGCGGTCGAATGTAACGAGTTTGGTGGTGGTTTCGGGATTCAGGACGGGGATTCGACCACGTCGAGCACTTCCGGAATGGATTCGACGGTGTACGCTGGCCGTGGATCGGGGTTGCTTCCAGCGTGCTGGCGGGGAGCGAACCAGATGGCATCGATTCCTGCTCGCTGCGCGCCGACAACGTCGGATTTCAGCGAGTTGCCGACGTGGACCGACTTCGAAGGTGTCGCGCCGAGATGGTCGAGTGCGTGGTCAAACGCTGCACGCGCCGGTTTTGCGGGGAGTTCGCTCCCGGCAAAGAGCACGATATCAAAATATGCGTTGATATCGAGGGTGTCGAGCTTCGGTCGCTGAGCATCCGGCACGCCGTTGGTGATCAGCCCGAGGCTGTGGCTGTCAGAGAGCGTTTCGAGCGTCTCGATCGCGCCAGGAAATGGTCGCACGTCCGTTTGATCGCGTTCTCTGGAGTAGGCTGCAGCCACTGCTCGACCCAGCGCTGGATCGCGGTCGTGTTCGGCGGCGAGAGTGCTGAAACATTCTTGGCGCAGCTGTTCGCTCGAATCTGCGTTTTCGGCGAATTCGTCGTACCGGGCCACGTACTCTGCGGGTTCGAACAGCGGTTCGATGCCAACGTCTTCGTGAGCGATTTCGAGGACGTCCGCCACGGTCTGTCGGTATTCACACAGCGTGTCGTCGAGATCGAAGAGAACGGTGGTGATCTCCTGGGTCACAGACGAGTGTTGTGGCGGTTCCGAAGTAATCTTGCTGGTCGTGCTACGTGAACACATCGCACTCCGGAGATCAATCAAATAAAGACCTGCTGGGGGGTACGATCACGCATGGCTGGAACCGCAGATCGATCAAGTGCTCGCATTGACCGCTCGCCGGAAACCCTGCTGGTTGCCCTCGGCGACTTGCTCCTGATCGGCCTGTTCGTGCTCGTCGGCGAACTCCGTCACTGGGGTCTGGAGTATCTGCTCGCCAATCCGATGCGGCTTGTCGGCACGGCGACCCCGTTTTTGCTCGGCTGGATCGTTGGCAGTCTCATTCTTGGCACGTACAGCCGGTCGGCGCGTTGTACCCCGAAGACGGCCACAGTTTATGCCGCCGGAACGTGGCTCATTGCTGTAGTCATCGGCCAGGCACTCCGAGCAACGGATCTGTTCCATGGTGATTTTGCAGTAACGTTCGCGCTCGTTTCGCTCGCTGTTGGGCTGGTGTTGCTCGTTCCGTGGCGGGTGCTCATAACATGGCTAGATTACTAGTGTAATTCGT
Source organism: Halobacteriales archaeon YIM A00013 (assembly GCA_025041195.1). Lineage (GTDB taxonomy): Archaea > Halobacteriota > Halobacteria > Halobacteriales > Haloarculaceae > Halocatena. Next base: position 1,431,150 of record JAKCFM010000001.1, on the reverse strand, counting down.
ACAGCCCTCTTTGTTGCACTCTTATCCCGTGACAGGTGCGTGTTTTAATAGCAGTCGGCACAAGGTGTCCGACATGACTAGCCCCGGATTCTCAAAAATTGGTGCTATTTCTGCAAGCGGTGGATCGGTAAATGAGGATATATTTGGAGAGAATAAAAATTATGCTTGGGTTCTTGATGGTGTTACAGGACATCGCGAGGAACCGAAGACGCCCGCCAAATCGGATGGAAAGTGGTATGTTGAACAAATGGACAAAGCCTTCCGTAAACTATCCCGAGAAAATTATAGTAATTTATCATCTTTTACTCATGACAGTTTAGAACTGGTCCGTGATCAGTACCGGACGGTTGCTAACGAAGAGCCCACTGGGAATTCCGATATGCCGGCGGCGGCTGGGGTGCTTTTGCGCAGAGTCCATAATGAAACTGTTCCTGATCAAATTGAGTATCTAATCCTTGGCGATTGTACTCTTCTCATCGAGAAGAATTTCACCGTTGTTCCTGTGACTGATAAGCGGGTTGCTCCAAAAGAACAAGAACAGATAGAAGCAATGCAACGAGCGTTTGCTGACGGTGCTGAAGATGTCTGGGAAGCCCGAAAACAGGTGGAGGACATTTTCTTGAGAAATAAAAATAATATGAATTCTCCTGAAAGCTACTGGATGTTTGGGCTTGATCCATCTGCTGTAGATATGGCATTTACAGGAAAATTCGATATTAGCGAAGGCGTAAAGCTTCATTTGATGACTGATGGGTTCTCCTGCTTGGTAGATACATATAAAATCTATGTCTCTTGGGAGGAAGCTTTAAACAGAATCAAGTCAAATAGTCACAAAACAGTGCTCGAAGAGATACGAGAAATCGAAGAATCAGATTCCATGCTGCAACAGTATCCTCGGACAAAGCCCTCCGATGACGCAACGATGCTTTCATTACAGCTTTCAGATGCCCAATCCATGGACTAACTCTGAACTTGTTGAGTGGGAACGTCGATTACAAGAGGACTTTTCCCGTAGTACTGTAGCGGAATTTTTCAGCGGGCTTCCAGAGGAGACGCATCCGAAATTCTACCCACAAATAAAGATCCTTTTTAATATTAATAAAATAGAATTAAGAAATAAGACAGTAAAACAACTCTTTGAGGATGGCACGCCCACCACTGAGTATGAGGCGTCTATTGATCGCATTCGCTTTGCGGCATTCTACTTTTTAGCAATGAAATCCAGAAGAAAGAATAATATTAGGGATTTTGCAAAATGGGTGGATATTGGAAATGATGAATATCAGGATAGGGATATGTATAAATATCTAGAATCAGTATTGCATCGAAAACGAAAGGAATATCCAGAAGCAATCGATAAATGCCGTCCTATAGTCAAAAATCATCCTGAAAATTGGCCAATGGCTGTTGGATTAGCCCATAATATTGTGTATGGAATTGAGAAAGGACTCGTTCGAAGCACCAAGCATGAAACCCTCGCTCAAGAGGCCATAGAATCTATAGAAGCAGCAATAACGGAGAAACCTGAGTACGGAAAGCCATATCTAATCAAGGCCAGAGCACTAGCAATCAATGGCCGGTTTGAGGAGGCTCTTGACGAAGTGGACCGATCAATACATCTTGAGGATTCGAAAAAAGAAGACTACGCCGAGAGGATCGCTGATAGATATTTCCATCGGATGCGAATTGAAGTTGAACAACAGAAGTATGAATTAGACCGTGCAACCGGAGAAGTACAAGAACGAATAAATAATATCCAGTCGAGATTTGTTCAACTCCTGGGATTTTTCGCTGCAATTCTAGCTGTAGTCTTTACATCGACCCAAATAGCAGTTTCATTACAACCGACTGCTGCCGTCGGGCTGATCCTCGTCTTGATGGGTGGATTGATCTGTGGATTTGCAAGTATGAGTCTGTTACTCCCCGGGAATCTTGATATCACACGAGTTGTTAGTGTTATTGTCCTTGGTGTAATCGGTGTTACTGGCGGTATCTATCTTGTTGTCTGGTAAGGAAATTATTTTCTCTTTAGGCAATCTCTTGATCTGTCATTCCATATTGTTTTTGTTAGAAATCTGTATGGACTTACGTTGATCAATTAGCAAGGTAGACTGCTAACCCGAACGCACCACAGGCGATCACAGCAAGCACGACGAACAGCGCCCACTCCGGGAAGTAGGTGAGCGCAATGCCTGCAAGCGGCGTTCCGAGTGCGCCGACGCCGAAGACACCCAGATACGTAAATCCGTACGACAGTCCACGTGTGTCAGCTGGCGTGTACTCTGCGACCGTCGCCTGGTAGAATGGCTGGACGAAAAACAGCACGAAGCCGATTGCGACCAACAGCGGAATGATAGCGCTCATTCCGATTGCGACGACCGGCTCAAACACGAGTGCGAGTCCAGCGAGCACGGCAAACGTACCGGCGAGGCCCCGCTCTAGCGATATACGATCAGTGAGTTTCCCACCAACGTACTGGCCGCCAACGCCGGCAGCCAGCAATCCTGTGTAGAGATAATTTGCTGGCTCGAACGTCCGTCCGAACAGTTCGATCGGTTTGATGGCGCTGAGCCCCCCGAGCACTTCTGGCATGAACGTCAACATCCCGCGATAGTAGAGCCCAGAACACATCACCAGAGCGAACACGACCAGAAAGCCACCAGTGAGCAGTCGTCGTGATTCGGCGTTGAACTCCGCAAGTGAATTGATACCGGTTGTGCCCCCATCGGTCACCGCAGTGACGGCAGCGGTCTCGTTCACGTCGATTCGGACTGCAAGCGCGACACCAATCAGTGCCGGAACGGCGAGAATGAACGCAACGAGTGACCACTGATCGTTCAACACGAACAGCAACACTGTGGCGAGAAATGGTCCAACGGCGGTGCCGATATTGCCGGCGGTGCCGTGATAGGCAAACGCGCTCCCGCGGGCTTCGACGCCGCGGGTGATCAACGAGAGGCCGGCCGGATGATAGAGACTTGCCGCACAGCCCCAGAGCACCAGCGCAAGCGTGATGAGCACCAGCGCTGGGGTGGATTCACCACCTGAGCCCTCGAACTGTCCGGCAACCGCGAGCAACACGAACGAGAGCCCCATCCCGAGCATCGAAATGACGATCAACGGCTTTGAGCCACGACGATCGGTCAGAATGCCGGCCAGCGGCGCGCCGAGTCCGAACAACGCCATGCCAACGCCCACAATCGAACCGACGACGAACTCCGTCGTGGAGAACTGTACGAGCCAGATCGGAATGAACACCGGCAACACGAACTCGTAGGTATGCACCAGCGAATGGCCCAGCATGACTAACCCCGTGATCGCCCGATCGTTCCGATTCACATCCATGGGTCTACTGGGTATCGATTTGAACGTTGCGACGAGACACCAATGCTGTCACAACCGAAATCCACGAACTGCTCACAGGGAGAGGATAACGCCAATTCCAGCACCCGCAATCAGGGTTCCCATCCCGAACAACGCAGCCGCTTTCGTTCGAACGCGATCGATCGGAAGAACAATTGTGAATCCGCCGAACGCAGCGAGCAATCCGCCAGTCAACACCAGAATCAACGCTGCTGCGTCGGGAACCGGAAAGCGAGTCGTGACGGTTATCGAGCTGACGATGACCGCCAGCATCGTCGCGAAAAACGCCATGAACTGCAACGTCTGGGTCTGGATTTCTCGCATGCGTTCTTCTGACTGTTCGCTGGCGTGCTCCAGTTGCGCAACCGCTCCGGATACCTTCTCACCCAGCTCGCGCTGTTGCGTACGAATTGTCTGTTGTTCGTTCGAAATATCAGCAGCATGCTCTTCGAGAATGACCCTGAATTCGTGTGAGCGATACATTCCGATCCGGATTGCGTAATCCTCTTTCGCCTCGTCCTCTAGATCAATCGCCTTGTGTATGTTCGCTCTTGCGTCGTCGTATTTTCCCTGATGGGTCAGAATGCGCCCCAACGTATCGAAATATCGTGGATACTCAATTCGTTCGATTGCCGTGGTGACGTTTTCGTGGGCTTCTTCGAGCAGTTCCTGGGCAGACTCGGACGGTTCCTGTTCGAGATGCTCGACGATTGCGATGGCCAAACTGTGACGTACCCCGGGATGTGCGCCAACTCTCTGGGCGGCTTCCCTGGCGAATTCGATCGCCCGGTGACCGCTTCCAGGCGATGAGAGCTGACTCTGATGGAGTCCCTGAAGGTGTGGGAACAGTGGATGATCGTCGAACTCAGCGTACTCCCGGAGTAACATCCCAAACTGCGTCACGTTGCCCTGTCGACGATGATAAATACAACAGGCAAAAAATGCCCCGAATCGGACGGATTCCGGACTCGCTTCGTCATTGAGGATGCTCCGGAGTGTTCTCCGACAGTCCGGGGCGGTTTCGATCAACTTCGTGAGGTGTAGTTCCCATCCATGCTCTCGCTCGGGTGGGAGCGATTCGAGAAACGAAACGATCGCCTCGGGATCCTCGCCGGTTGCGATCGATTCGAACATCGTTTCATCAATTGAATGTGCTCCCATTGAATCACTCCGGCTCTACGGTGACGATGCCGACATCGTCAGACGCTTTCAACCGGGGATACTCCCGACAGTCCTCGTCAGTTCCTTCGAACGTTCGTAGCAATCTGATCGTTCGGTCGATACCGTTTCGATGAACGTACGATGCGAATGTGCTCCAGTCCGAAAAGAGATCAAACGGTTCCTGTAGCGGCTCTACACCGTCCGTGAAGCCGACCACATACTCCGTCTCGGACAGTGGAATTCCCCCCCCCTTCCATAGCGTAATTGACAGCTTCGGGGTTGAGGCTGAACACCCAGTATCCGTCCGGAGTATTTTTTCGCGTTCGGTGTTCTCTGAGCAGTGGCGTTACTTGGTCCCATAGTGCTTCCTGCGAAAGCTCCGGGTTTGCTTCTCGTAGCGCTATCATTCTATCGAGCACTCGTTCGTCAAGCGTTCGAGGTCCCCCACCAATCACTGGAATCACACTGGTATTCGTCTGAAGGATCACCGAACAGTCGCCAAGAATGAAGTACGTGAGCTCTCCATCCGACCAGTCGATGATCGCACCAGATGCCGAGGGAACTGCCTCTGGTGGCGGTGAAACCGCACCCGTCAGAGCGTTGTATCGATCTCGAACGGCCTCAATCGACATTTCGGCAGCCGTTGAGAGACGCTCCGTCTGGGGAATTCGATCTGTGAGTTCTTCCGAAAGCGCTTCGACGTACCACCGTCCATCAGTTGGACCGTCCGTGGACGATTCTTCTGTGAGCCCGGTTGCGCCGTCCAGTAGAATGGCATACTCCTCACCAATTACAGTGATATCCTCGTTCACCCCCGACCCGGGATCGACTGCATTCTGAATCTGTACCATATACGTGTTGTTCGGACCGTGCGCTACAGTTGTGACGGATTCTATTAAAATAGTTTGTTTATCGTGTTCATCTGCATACTATTCGAGGGCGTTATGAGTTGAGGTCTGGACAATCGTGTATGCCCGACACACCCCCACGAATCGCAGCTCACTTCGACGATCTCGCCGACAACTGGTCTGCGATCGTCGACACGCCCGCCCGTGATCGGTTGCTCTGGACCACGTTGGCGGGCTGGCTCCCCGACCTGAATGGGCGTCGTGTGCTCGATGCGGGCTGTGGGTATGGGTTTTACTCCGCACAGCTCAACGAGAACGGCGCCGAAGTGATTGGAATCGACGCCAGCGAGGCAATGCTCCAGCAGGCCCGCGAGCGTGTTCCGAACGGAGAGTTCGTGCACGCTGATTTGAGTGAGGGATTGGGATGGTTAGCAGACGACAGCGTTGATGTTGTTCTCTGCCAGCACGTATTTTCCCATCTTGAAACGGTGGCCACGCCACTCAACGAGTTCGCCCGGGTGCTCGACGATGGAGGTGTTCTCCTCATTTCAACCCACAACCCAATCCACGAGTATCTGGTCGTCCGTGATGAGGACTACCCATCCACCGGCGATGAACCCGAAGCGACCGTTGAAACGGCGTCGGATTCTCCAGACTATGCCGAAACCGAACGATACGACATCCGCTGGGGAACTGATGCGGTCGCCAATCGTGGAACCTACTACCGCCGTTCGATCGAATCGCTGCTAACTCCCTTGGTCGCAGCTGGATTCGAGCTCCAGGCCGTTGAAGAGCCAACGCCGGACGAAGCATTTGCGCGTGAGCATCCGGAGCTGACACGAGCGCTCCGCACTCACCCACCGGAATCGATCTGCTTGCGGGCGACAATCGGTGGCTCCGATACGAAGCAATAGCTGGTTTTGTTGGCATGGTAGAATTTTCCAGTAATCAATGCCGTGATGATTTGATGTCTGACAGATGTGTTTACCAACAGCTCACGACCGACTGGGTAGATACTCCACAACCGCATCGACGAGCGCGCCCGAGCAGATCGACGTTTCGATCGCCTCGATCTCTTCGGTGAGCGGCCGATCGGTCTCAAGCGGTGGCACTCGATCTCTGACGTGCTCATAGGCGAGTTTCGTCCCCGCACCCGGCGATAGCTCTGGCACGAACTCAAGCGCCTGTGTGCCACACAACAGCTCGACTGCAACGACGCGCGAGGCGTTTTCAAGCACTCGTCGAGCGTTGAACGCCGACTGAGCACTCATCGAAACGTGATCCTCCTGGCCACCAGACACTGGCGTCGAATCCGTTGAGGGATCGCCGAGCGAGCGATTCTCGTTGATGAGTGCCGCGGCGCTGTACTGAGCAATCATATACCCGGATTCGAGGCCGCTGTTGCTCGCGAGAAACGCCGGGAGATGTGACTCCTGGATGTTTGGATTCACCATTCTGTCAACACGGCGCTCGCTGATCGTCGACAGCTCCGTGAGCGCATTTTTCACGTAATCCAGCCGCAACGCGAGCGGCTCGCCGTGGAAATTCCCCCCGGAGATGACGCCCACATCCGCAGTGCCGCTTGCGCGGTCGTCAGCCTCCTCAGCAGAGAAAATGAGTGGGTTGTCTGTGGCGCTGTTGAGCTCAACTTCGACGGCTTCACGCAGATGATTGATCGCATCGCGCACTGCACCGTGAACCTGGGGCAAACAGCGAATCGAGTAGGCGTCCTGGACGCGATCGCAGTTGCGATGCGATTCGACAATCTCCGAACCGTCGGTGACGGACTGAACGGTGCGCGCACTGGTTGCTTGGCCAGTGTGTGGTCGGACGGACTGAATCGCCGGATCACAGGCCGCAGTCGTTCCCATCGTCACCTCAGTTGTGAATCCGCCGGCGACGTCGGCGGCGTCAATCAGCCGCTGGCCATCCACCACGAGCAACGCTGCCAACCCGACGGTGAGCTGCGTGCCGTTGATCAACGCCAGCCCTTCTTTTGCTACCAGTTCGAGTGGCTCCAATCCAACCGCCTGGAGTGCTGCGGTGCCGGATCGTCGCTCGTCCTCTGGCTCGACGATGGCAGTTCCTTCGCCGATCAACACGAGCGCCATGTGTGCGAGCGGGGCGAGATCACCACTCGCGCCGAGGCTCCCTCGCGACCGGACGATCGGATGCACCTGCCCGTTCAGCAGTTCGAGCAGATACTCGATTACAACCGGGCGTACACCTGAGTAGCCCTTCACCAGGGCGTTGATCCGGGTGAGCATCATCGCGCGCACCTCCTCGCGTGAGAGCTCACGTCCAGTTCCGGCTGCGTGTGACCGGACCAGGTTGGTCTGGAGCTGCTCAAGATCGTCTGCGGGAATTCGCTCGGTGACAAGCTGGCCGAACCCGGTGTTGAGACCGTACACTGGCTCCTCGGACGCGACCACGTCTGCTACGCGCTCGCGAGACGTCCGCACCGCTTTCCAGGCGCTATCAGCCACCTCCACGCGTTCGTCCTGCCGAGCGACGCGCGCAACGGCTTCGGGGGTTAGCGACGCTCCGTCCAGCGTAATTGTCATTGTACTACTACCTCTCCTTCCTTCACGACGGTTGCAACTGGATTGACGCCGAACGAATACGGGACGTGAACGTGATTCGGCCCATCGAGCACGACGAGATCTGCCGGCGCACCCTGCTGGATGGTCCCAACTCCAGTTTCTCCGAGATTGAGGGCGTGGGCTCCCCCAACTGTGGCCGCAGTCATCGACTCTAGCGGCGTCATCCGCATCCCCACACAGCCCAGCGCGACCGTCATTGGCATGCTTGGCGAGTGACAGTTAGGATTGAAATCGGTCGCGAGCGCAACGGTTCCCCCAGCATCCAGGAACGCACGCGCGTCTGCATACTCGGCATCGAGCGTGAACGCAGTGCCGGGCAACAACACTGGCGTAACAGCCGCTTCGATGAGTGCCTCCCGGTCGTCGTCAGTGGCTTTCAGGAGATGGTCCGCGCTTGCGGCACCGATTTCCGCAGCGAGCGCTGCGCCGCCGAGATGCACGAACTCTTCAGCGTGAATCTTCGGTGTCAGCCCGTGATCGATGCCAGCTGTGAGGATCCGTCTGGCCTGCGCAACGTCGAACACGCCGTCTTCACAGAACACATCACAGAACTGCGCAATTCCCTGATTTTCCACGGCGGGCAGCTGTTCGGTGACAACCCGATCGACGTACGCTGACGTCGATTCGTCTTCGGGAACCGCGTGTGCGCCCATGAACGTTGGAATCACGTCAACCGGATGCGTCTTGCCGGCCCGCTCGATCAACGCAAGCATGCGTAGTTCAGTTTCGACATCGAGACCATAGCCCGATTTGATCTCGACGGTGGTGGTGCCGTGGGCTAGCATCGTATCGAGTGTCGCCCGCAACCGGTCGAGTAACACGTCATCACTGGCCGACCGCGTTGCACGAACCGTTCGAAGAATGCCACCGCCGTCCTCTGCAATCTCCTGATACGACGTTCCTTCGAGCTTGGCGGCGAATTCGTCGGATCGGTCGCCACCAAACAGTGCGTGTGTGTGGCTATCGACGAATCCCGGAGCGAGGGTCTGGCCGCTGGCATCGATCGTCTGTGTTGCATTCGCCGGCGGATACGCCTCCGTGACGGCTTCGTTCTCGCCGGCCGACACAACAGTTCCGTCATCAATCGCAACCGCACCGTCTTCAATCGGTTGTAGCGCTCCGTCGGTCGGTCCTGTCAACAGTTCGGCTGCGTTGTGAATGAGGAGATCGATCATTGTGTTTCACCACTGCTCCACTGGCTCACCACGTGGGCGATGGCGCGTGCACCCACGATTGCGGTTCGATCGCCAGCATCGAGCGCTGGCGCGCACTCTACGACTTCGACGCCGGCCAGTCGGTCCATCGTGGCGAACCGTTCGACCAGCGCAAACAGCTCTCGCGTACTGATTCCGCCGGGCGTGGGTGCGCTGACGCCGGGCGCTGCCGCGGCCGTAACCACGTCGAGATCAACGCTCAAAAACAACTGCTCGACGTCTGCCATTGCTGATTCGACCCGTTCGATTGCGCCCGCAAGATCCTGGCGTATCGATTCTGCGGTCACGACCGTGCCGTGCTCGCGTGCATACTCGGCGTAGGCCGTCGAGTTTTCGAATGAGCGAGCCCCAACGACGGCGTACGTGTCGAGGCCCGCTTCGAACAGCTGACGATACGGCGTTCCGCTGGATGGCGCTCCCGCACGACTGTCGAGATGCGCATCGAGACTGATCACGCCAACGCTCCCACGTTCGAGTAACGGGCGGACGTTTCCGACAGTCATCGAATTGTCACCGCCAAGAAACACCGGTCGTGTCTCGGAATCGTACAGTGTCGTGGCGACCTCCGCTGCCAGCTCCTGTCGGTCAGTAACTGAATGGGTCGACTCGAATGCGACATCGCCGAGATCGCCAAGCGCATCGATCGGTCCACGGTCGAACTGATGGGTTTTCGTTCCGGCGAGTGCCTCACGGAGCGCACGAGGCCCCTCGCGTGCACCCTTCCGTCCAATCACCGCCCGATCGGTTGGCTCGCCCACAAACATCGCCGTTCGATCCGTGGCTTTCTCGATTCCAATCTGCTCAGTGACATCACCGAGCTGTTCGTCGTTCGGATCGCTCGATGGTCCTGTCCAGTCAATGGGGGGTTTGCGGAGGGGGGCGCTCACTGGTGTTCCTCCATCGGAATGTGAACAGACGATCTGTCAGCCGCACCCAACGCGTCGTCATAGCCCGCGTCCGCGTGTCTGATCACGCCCATTCCCGGATCGGTGGTGAACACGCGACGCGCAGTCTCCCCAGCCCGATCGGTGCCATCGAGCACAACGTGATTGTTCGTGTGCACCGCGTTGCCAATGCCAACGCCGCCACCATCGTGGACGCTGACGATATCAGCGCCGGCGGCACAGTTGAGCAGGGCGTTCAGGATAGGCCAGTCTGCGACCGCGTCGGTGCCGTCCCGCATCGATTCGGTCTCTCGATTCGGGCTCGCCACTGAGCCGGCGTCGAGATGGTCACGCGTGACGACGACCGGCGCGCTGATTTCTCCGGTGCGCACGAGCTCGTTGATTGCCAGCCCGAACCGTGCCCGTTCGGTCAGCCCGTCGTCGTCTGTCGCATAGCCCAGCCAGCAGACCCTGCTCGGGAGCCCCTGAAAGTCGACCTGTTCCTGGGCAAGCTCAATCCAGCGCCGGAGATGATCCTTTTCGGGAAACAGCTCCAGGATTGCCTCATCCGTTCGGTGGATATCAGCCGGATCGCCAGAGAGTGCGACCCACCGAAACGGCCCTTTCCCTTCACAGAACAACGGACGAATGTAGGCCGGAACGAATCCAGGAAAGTCGAATGGATCACCATTTCCGTCCCATCGGTCGCCCGCCACCTGGCCACGGATGTTGTTCCCGTATTCGAACGTTATCGCCCCCTGGTCCTGCAGCTTGAGCATTGCCCGAACGTGGCGTTCCATCGTGTCGAGCGAGGCTTTCATATAGCGGTCTGGGTCACGATCACGGAGTGCGTCGGCTTCAGCGACGGAGTAGCCGCTTGGATAGTAGCCATTGCGAGCGTCGTGCGCGCTGGTCTGATCGGTGAGCACGTCTGGAACGAACCCACGATCGAGCATCGATTCGAGCATCTCTGCTGCGTTCATGTGGACACCAACGCTGTAGGGCTCACCGGCCGTGGCCGCCTCCTGTGCGCGGTCGATTGCCCACGCGAGATCGTCGGTTTTCTCCTGACAGTATCCCGTTTCGATCCGCCGATCAATCCGAGTTTCATCGACCTCCGCAGCGATGCAGACGCCGTTGTTCATCGTCACTGCAAGCGGTTGTGCGCCACCCATTCCCCCAAGCCCGCCAGTGACGACGATCTTCCCCGAGAGATCGCTATCGTACTGCTGGCGCGCAAGCTCCGCGAGCGTTTCGTACGTTCCCTGAATAATTCCTTGCGTACCGATGTACGCCCACGAGCCCGCGGTCATCTGTCCGTACATGATCTTCCCCTCGGCCTCAAGCTCGTGAAACGTCTCCCAGTCGTCCCAGTTGCCAACGAGATTCGAGTTGGCTATCAACACGCGTGGTGCACGCTCGTGGGTTTCAAACCGCCCAACCGGTTTTCCAGACTGCACGAGCAACGTTTCGGCATCACCGAGCGAACGAAGCTCGTCGAGAATGGCGTCGTAGGCGTCCCAGCTGCGGGCCGCACGCCCCGTCCCACCGTAAACGACTAGCGACTCCGGATCCTCGCCAACCTCGGGATCGAGATTGTTGTTCAACAGCCGGAATGCGGCCTCCTGTGGCCAGTCGTTGCATTCGAGCGTTGTTCCCGTTGGTGAGCCACGATAGGAACGCCACTGCTCGCTGGGCGCTCCGATCAGGTCTTTGGTCATAGCGAGTATTCAGTGGCCAGCATCACCAGCAACGGGCCTCCGTATGGCGGGGTATTTTTGTATGCAGCCGAAACTGAGCGCATGCACGAGGCAATCATTGCCGTCGACAGCGATGGTCCGTGTGCGAACGCCAGCGAGCGCACTGGTGGACGCATTGAACTATGGTGTCTCGATCAGTGCGATCTTCTTTCCGTTGCTGGGCCGCTCGAACCAGTGGTCGCGGAGGTCGAAACCGCGGTCGGAGTCACTGCAATCTTCGAATCCGGCACCGAATCCGTTCTCATCACTGATACGTGTCTCCGCGCGCGCCTTCCTGACGCGATCGACGGCTACATCGCGCGCCACAACTGTCTGTTGCTTCCGCCACTGGTCTACGAAAATGGTGCCAAGCACTGTCGCGTGCTTGCACTCGATGGCGAATCCCTGACCGCGTGGTATCGCGCGCTCTGCAGGGACGGGGTGCCGGTGCGCGTCGTCACGAAGCGGTCGCTCTCTGAGGGGTCACCGATGTCGATGGAAACCCCACACCACGTGGAGCTCACCGACCGACAGCGCGAAGCCATGCAGATCGCCCATGCAAACGGCTACTACGATATTCCTCGCGAGATCTCAACCGCAGCGATTGCCGAAAAACTTGGCGTCGAACGCCGGACTGCCGAAGAGCATCTCAGACGAGCCGAAAACAAGCTCGTTGATTCGCTAATGGACAGTATATAATTCTTCAAATATTCTATTGTAATAAAAAGCCGAGGATGAACGGGGGTGATAAAAAGACCATCGTCAATAATGCCTGTTTTATGGTATCATACAACACGCTTCACGGCGGCCAGATCGACCGTCGACGATTTCTCACAGTAGTCGGGGCGAGTACGACGATGTTCGGTGTGGGTGTCTCGGGTGCGGTCGGTTCGGATGGGATATCGCAATCGAATCTGACGATCGAATCGTTCGACGGAACTGAGCTCGGTGCAACGCTGTATGAGCCCTCCGGCGATGGGCCACATCCAGCGGTGTTGATGACTCATGGCTACGGAGGGAATCGGGCGATTTCACCCTTTCTCGACGATCGTGCGACTACGTACGCTTCCAACGGCTATGTCGTATTAACCTACGACTCTCGTGGATTCGGTAACTCAGGTGGAAAAGTGGGACTCAACGGCCCAAACGAAATCAGAGATGCTCAGCATTGCATCACCTATCTGGCAGCAGTTGATTCGGTTCAGACGGACGGGCCGGACAACCCACGGATCGGAATGGACGGCACGTCGTATGGGGGTGGCATTCAGCTGAACACGGCGATTGCGGAAGCAAACGGTGCAGGACTCCCCGAAAGCAACGACCGAATCGATGCGATCGTGCCGCGCTGGGCCTGGCACGATCTGACGTACTCGCTGGCACCGAACGGCGTGATCAAACGTGGCTGGGCGCTGTTGTTGACGGTTGCTGGCGCGGCGGGCGCACACCTTAGTGGCACCGATGCGTTCGATTTCCTGCAGGGGCAGGCACCTGAACTGTACGAACTTCTATACCACGGTCTGGTGAAAAACGAGCTTCCTGACTGGGGGATCCGATATCTAACCGATCGGTCACCAGTTGGGATGATTGACTCGGTAACCGCGCCGGCACTTTTCATCCACGGCTTCTCTGATACGCTGTTTACCCCGCTTGAGGCGCTCTGGAACGCGCGTGCCAGTACCGCCCATCGACTGGTGTTGACGAACGGTGGCCACAGCCTTACGGGGGTAGCAGCTGGTCTCTCCGACGAAGCGGCAGTAATCGACGCACTGGCGCACACATGGCTCGATACACATCTTCGTGGAGATGGAACGACCAATCTCCCTGCGATCACGTACTACGACAGTGAATCCGGCGGGTATAAAACCGCAGACGGCATTCCAGCATCGGGAACCACGTGGGAGGAGTGGTCTGTGGCTGACGTCACTGACGATGATACGTCATATGCACCCAACACTGGTCCCATCGAGAGTTCCATTAGCGAACTATCGTTCGAATGGGCAATCGATCGAGAGCTGACGCTGTTTGGCACGCCGGAACTCTCACTCACTGTCGATCCGTTCGGTCCGGAGTGTCGGTTGTTCGCATCGCTTGTACGCGTGCGTGATGATGCTGTCACGCCGATCGATGGCCAGGTGACGCCGTTGCGAATCGAGGATGATGGTCCGATCGACAGAACGATACGACTCCCACCACTTTCACGCCCGTTCTCGCCCGGTGATACACTCAGATTGACCATCTCGACGACAAACGTCGGGTATCAGCCCTCTCGAAGCGCAGTTGGGGTGTGGCTCTATCACGGATCGCCGGAAGAGACACGACTGCGCCTACCGATTCTTGAATAAGTCCAGCCGATCAGTTGCCGTCGACGTTGGCGGGACCTTACCGGCTGCACTCCGGACAGAGCCCGTACCACTCGGACTGGTCGGCAGGACCGACCACGCCATCGATCGAAAGCTCGTGCCAGTCGTCCCGACGGGCCGCGTGTCTATCGGTGTAGGAGTCACTTTGGCCGCAGTTCGTACAGACAACGAAGCAGGGCACAACTATGGTAACGGTTTCCATACACCTAACGAATTCGGTCGAACGTGGCGTTTATCAGCCGATAGCACCGAGTTGTGACAATGAGTACGCTCGACGACGCAGACGCCACCGATCGAGCCATCATCAACGGCTTTCAGGGTGGATTTCCGGTCTGTGACGCGCCGTTCGATGCGGCGGCTGCTGCCCTTCGGTCTGCAGACGTGTCGATCACCGCCGAGCAGTTGCGCGATCGAATCCGGTCGTTAGATGATGCTGGGATTCTCACTCGATTCGGCCCGCTCATCAACGCCGAAGCAATCGGTGGAACCGCAACGCTCGTGGCCACACACGTGCCAGACGATCAGTTCGATGAGAACGTCGAGTTGATCAACGATCACCGGGAGGTCGCACATAATTACGAGCGCGCGCACGACCAACTCAACGTCTGGTTCGTCGTTTCCGTCGGAGATGCAGACCGCGTGGAAACGGTGCTCGATGAAATCGAGCGCGAAACCGGCCAGCCCACCTACAACATGCCCAAACAACAGGAGTTTCGCGTTGAGGCGAAGTTCCCAATCGATGGGCCACTCAGGGACGCACCGATCGATTGCACCGATCGCGGGCCGTCGCCAAAGCCCACCGATCGCACCGACATCACGGCAGACGAGCGCGATCTGTTACTCGAAATTCAGGATGGGCTCCCGATCACGCCACAGCCTTACGCAACGGTGGCCACGGAGATCGATCGCACGCCATCGTGGGTTCGTGAGACGATTGCCAGATTCAGGGCTGAAGGGAAGATTCGTCGAATCGGTGTGGTTCCGAACCACTACGCGCTGGGCTATACGGAAAACGGCATGACAGTGTGGGATGTTCCCGACGACCGACTCGCGGACGTTGGCCCGGCAATAGCCGAGCTGGAGTTTGTAACCCACTGTTATGAACGGCCACGCCACGACGACGTCTGGCCGTACAACTTCTTTGCGATGACCCATGGCCGCAGTGAGTCGGAGTCTGATGCCCGCATTCGGACGGTCGAAGAACGAATGGGTGAGTTCTGGGCGGTCACCGACGAGGACTGGACGACACTGTTCTCCACGTCGGTGTTGAAAAAGACCGGCATCCGGCTCGATGAGCGACTCAACGCATCGGTGGACTCGCCGTGATTTTGCTCGCGCATGATTTCACTGATGAACGGGTGTTGATCGTTGGTGGCGGTGCTGTTGGACAGCGTCGTGCACGGACGTTCGCGACCGAAGCGACGGTGATCGTGCTGAGTCCAACGTTCGAACCCGGGTCGTTCGGCGGCGCAGAGCGCATCCGCTGTCGACCAACGCCTGCAACCATCGCTTCCTGGATCGACCGAGTTGCGCCCGCACTGGTGGTGGCAGCGACGGACGATCCGTCGGTCAACGACGCGATCGACGCCGCTGTTGCAGAGACGAACGTGCTCTGCAATCGTGCAGATCGATCAACCGGAACTGACCGCACGGTTGGCGACGTCACGATTCCATCGATGATTCGCGATGATCCGGTGGTGGTGGGCATCTCGTCGGGAGCGACCAGTCCTGCACTGAGTCGGACGCTTCGAAAGAAAATCGAACCAACGATCGAGGGAACAGGATCACTCGCAACGATTCTTGCCACGCAACGCGAACGACTGGCTGAGGAATCCCCGGCCGACCGACGGGACGCGCTCCGGGCCGTCGTCTCATCTGATCGTGTTTGGAAGGCTTTAGGTGATCCCCATTCCAACACTGCGCACGTAGTGAGCGAAACCATCGCTGGGGCTCTGGGTGAAACAAAATGACGGCTGTATCTGGTGTTATCACGGGCTGGTCGATTGCGCACAGCCACGCCGATATCGAGACGATCGAGGCGGCCTGTGCCCGATCACCCGCGGCCATCGTCGATGCCCTTCTCGAATCACCACGCGTCTCGGAGGCGTTCTGTCTCCAGACGTGCAACCGAGCTGAATGGTACGTCGTCACGGATTCAAAAGCGGCTGGCGATGCTGCGCTGGAAACGGCAACGCCGGCCGTTCCGACCGATGTCCGCCGTCGGCTTGACCACGAATCCGCACTCGAACATCTCCTCCGTGTCTCGTGTGGCCTTGAGTCACTCGTTCTCGGCGAGGATCAGATACTCGGGCAGGTTCGCGACGCCTATGCCACCGCCACCGAACGGGGTGGTATCGGTCCAGTGCTTGAGGCAGCGATCACGAAAGCAATTCACGTCGGCGAGCGCGCTCGAACGGAGACGACGATCAACGAAGGCGTCGTCTCACTGGGGAGTGCGGCCGTTGAACTCGCCGCCCGTCGAATCGATCTCTCCTCGGCCACGGCAACCGTCATCGGTGCGGGTGAAATGGGAGCAATCGCAGCCAACGCGCTCTCGACGGCGGCTGAACGGGTGGTCGTAGCCAACCGAACGGTTGATCGCGCCACCCACATCGCCACTGCGATTGATAACGGAACGGCGATCGGACTTGATTCGCTCGGTATGGCACTCGAATCGACAGATATTGTGGTGAGTGCCACCGCCAGTGACGAGCAGATCATCGACCGGTCGCTCCTCGATTCGCGTGATATTGGCCAGACGACGTTCATTGATATCGCCCAGCCACGGGATATCGAACCCACACTCAGTGACCGTGCGGGCATATCGGTGTACGATCTGGACGCCCTCGAAGAGATCACACGGGCAACGACGGCAAACAGAGAACAGGCGGCGAACGCCGTCGAATCAATGATCGACACCGCCGTCGATCGGCTGTTGATCCAGTATAAACGCAATCAGGCCGATGAGGTGATTGCCGCCATGTACGAGGGTGCCGAACGAATGAAAGAACAGGAACTCTCGACGGCGATTTCGAAGCTCCGTGCTGATGGCGAGCTGACGGCCGAGCAGAGAGCGACGGTCGAGTCGCTGGCGGACTCGCTAATCAATCAGTTGCTTGCTGCTCCAACCAAAAGCCTCCGTGATGCAGCAGAGCGTGATGACTGGTCGACGATCAACACCGCGCTCCAGCTCTTCGATCCGGGCGAAACCACGTCGGCTGTTCGCAGTGCTTCTCCCTCGGTACAGACAGAACGCGCGGACGACGACTAAAAGACCGTTACTCTATCTGTTGTTGGTAGGCGTCTGCGTCGAGCAAGGCATCGATCTCATCAGCATCGATCGATTCGAGTTCGAGCAGCCAGCCGTCTCCGTAGGGGGCCTCGTTGAGAAGCTCAGGCGTGTCGAAGACGTCCTCGTTGACGGCACTGACCGTTCCTGACAGTGGCGCGTACAGATCCGAGACGGCCTTGATCGATTCGACGACGCCAAACTCGGTGTCCTGTTCGATTGTGTCTCCAACGGCCGGCAGCTCGACGAAGACGATGTCTCCGAGTTCGTCCTGTGCGAACGCCGAAATGCCGATCCGGGCGGTGTTCGCGTCCGTGTCGATCTGTGCCCATTCGTGTGTTTCGAGATACTGTTTGTCCTCGGGTACTTCGAAGCTCATTGGTCCGTTGTTGCCTGCTCAAAGGGTGGGTTCCTGATGAGTCCTGCCTTTCGGTCTCCACGCACGACCACAGCGATCTCAGTTCCCTCGCTTGCGTGTGTCGTTGGAACGTAGCCCAGACCGATCGGGAGTTCGAGCGTTGGGCTCTGGGTGCCACTCGTCACCGCACCGAGCGTCGATCCATCGCTGGCTTCGATCGCGTAGCCGTGACGCGGGATTGCTCGCTCGGTGAGCGAAAAGCCAACCAGCTGCTCGTCAGGGTCGCGTGCAGGCTCTGTGAGTGCGTCCCGACCGACGAATTCGGTGTCAGTGTCGACGACGAAGCCGATCCCTGCTTCATACGGCGTTCGAGGATTCGATTCGGGGTCGAAATCCTGTCCCGAGAGCAAAAACCCCTGCTCAAGGCGAAGCGTATCCCGTGCGCCCAGCCCACACGGCTGGCAGTCGAACGCTCGCCAGAGTGATTCTGCGTGTGCAACCGGTGCAAGTAGCTCGAAGCCGTCCTCACCGGTGTATCCCGTCCGCGCACAGTAACAGTCGGCTCCGTCGAGTGCTACCGTGGCGATCTCGAATCGGCCAATATCTGTAACCTCGATCCCGGCGTCGAGACAGAGCGCCTCGCTGTCGGGCCCCTGCACCGCGATCATCGCCCACTCCTCGGTGGTGTTCTCGACCGTACAGTCGAGATCGAACGCGTCACGAAACTCGACCCACCTGGCTGCCATTTCCTCGTCATGACCCGCGTTCGGAATGAACAGAAACGCCTCAGTATCAAGCCGGTAGACGACGGTGTCGTCGAGCATGACGCCGTCCTCGTCCGTAATCGCTGCGTACTGGCCCTCCCCGACCGATAGCTGCTGCACGTCGTTGGTGGTGAGTCGCTGCATGAGCGCTGCAGCGTCCGGTCCCGTGACCTCGATCTGGCCCATGTGTGAAACGTCGAACTTCCCAACCGATTCTCTAACAGCGTCGTGTTCGGTTCGGATCGAATCGAATTCGACAGGCATCTCCCAGCCGCCAAACGCGGTGACTGTCGCGTCTGCCCCAGCATGCACCTCGAACAGCGGTGGCGATCGTAGCTCCATATCCCGGATTTGACGCCAGTCCTGTAATCAGTTGTCCTTCGCTGAGCACTCAGACGTCTGCACCGGCAAATCGAAGATATCCGATGAGTATTGGCGCGATGAGCCAGCCCAACAGCGTCAGTCCCCCAACCCAGCTCGAAAGATACACCGGATCGGCCTGAAACGCAGACAGTCCCGCATCGGTTTTCGCAAACGACAGCAGCCCAGAGAGCACGCCGTGAAACGCTCCGTTCGGACTCAACCGTGAGAAAATGATGAACCACTCCGGCGGCCCGGTGAATCCAAAGGAGAACGACCCCGTGGTCGCCCAGTGAATGAGTCGTCCGAACGGCTGCCACAGCGATCCGAACAGGAAGTACGCGCCGAATATCAGCGCTCCCGCTCGCGTCGTTGACTGCGTGAGTGCTGAAATGCAGGTCCCAATGGAAATGTAGGCCCATCCCAGCCCGATCGTCACAAGAACGAAGCCGATCGAAGCGCCAATCTGGGCCGTCGGATAGCTGGCAGCCACGAAGATGCTGGCCGCGAAAAATCCGGCGACAATGCCGACTGCCAACACGAGATATCGTCCAGCGAGCTTTCCGAGCACGACTGCAGAGCGGTTGTGTGGCAGCGAGAGCAACAGCTTAACGCTCCCACTTTCGATCTCTCCGGCGATCGATTTATAGCCCAGCAACAACCCAAGCACCGGCACGAGCACCGTCACTGGCCACTCCAGAAACACGAGCAATCCGACCGCAGAAAACTGCGTGTTCGGCCCACCAATGTGGAATGAGGGGATCTGTGCGTACAGATACGATGCCCCACCAGCAAAGACCACAAACAGCCCCACCACGAGCCACAGGAGCTTCGATCGGCTGGCGTCACGAAACTCCTTGCGCGCAATGACCGTCCACGTCATGCTGGAACCTCGGGGGCGTCTTTGGTGTACGCCATGAACAGATCCTCAAGCGACGCACTCTCCGTGGTGAAATCCTCGACTGCCACGCCGCTCTCCTCGATCGTGGTCAACACCGCCGATTTGGAGTCATCGGCAGACTCCACCGTTATCGTCCCGTTGGCAACCGCAACGTCCGTTACCCCCTGGAGTGCACTCAGACGCTGTTGGATATCGGATGGCGTCCGGTCAACGTGGACGACCATCTTCGACTGAAATCCAATCGAAGAGCGCAGCTTCTGTGGGGTGTCCTCTGCAACAAGCCGCCCCTCGCGGAGTATGCCAACGCGGTCACAGACCGCATCAACCTGGCCGAGAATGTGACTCGAAAAGAAGACTGCTGCCCCCCTGGCCGCCTCATCACGAATGATCTCGCGCATTCGCCGTGCTCCGGCAGGATCAAGCCCGGTAGAGGGTTCATCGAGGATGAGGAGATCGGGCTCACCGACGAGCGCCATCCCGAGCACGAGTCGCTGGGCCATCCCTTTCGAATAGCCTCCCGCGCGTCGATCAATCGCCTCGGTCAGCCCTACTCGTTCGAGAATTGCCCCCGCGTCGCCATCAATTCCCTTCGAGTCCATCGCAAACTGGACGTGCTGGCGACCGGTCAGCCGGTCGTAGACGTGATAGCCGTCGGGCAACACGCCGACACGGGATCTGATCGCCCGAGACTCGCTCTGGGCGTCATGGCCGAGCACCGTTGCTCGTCCAGTCGTCGGGCGGACGAAATCCAACAACACGTCGATCGTGGTCGATTTCCCAGCACCGTTGGGGCCCAGAAAGCCATATATCTCGCCCGCGGGAACCGTCAGTTCGAGATCATCCAGGGCCCGCACGCTACCGAAGCGTTTGGTTACACCGTGGAGTTCGATCGCAGCCATAGCCGACGTTACTCAGCCGTCGGTATAATAGTAAGTATTCGGATATTTGTTGGTAATTAGATTTGATAATTGATGTGAGTGTATGCCGAATTCACACGTTCTGGGTGGTGGCGCCCTTGAATTCTGCCTGTGAAATCGTATACCGAACGGAATCAACGACAGTTCCGTCATCATACACGAGATAGTTTCTGAGCACGCCCTCTTTGCGGCCACCGTGTCTGTCGACGTATTTCTCGATCGCCGATCGGGAGGCATTGTTGTCGACGTGGTGGAACACTTCGACGAGCTCCAGGTCGAGGCGATCAAACGCCATGGTTAGCAACGCATCGGCGCGTTCGCCGGAGTAGCCCCGGCCCCACAACGGTTTTCGCAGCCAGAGGCCAAGCGTACCGGT
This sequence comes from Halobacteriales archaeon YIM A00013, assembly GCA_025041195.1. Lineage (GTDB taxonomy): Archaea > Halobacteriota > Halobacteria > Halobacteriales > Haloarculaceae > Halocatena. The sequence continues at coordinate 1,410,013 of JAKCFM010000001.1, read as the reverse complement.
CCGCTTTTCCCACTCGATGGAGAGCCCACACAGGCCGCCAAACTCGCCGGCGTTTGGTTCATCCGCACACGGATAGACGACGTATGTGACGCCACGTCCCGATTCACGCTCATCGCAGGTACTCTCGATGAATTCCCGTGAATCGTTGAGCGTTCTGTGCGGCGACCAGTTGAGATACTCGGTGATTTCATCGATGTGGTCAGCATCAACTGCGACGTGCTCGTAGAGCTCGAAGAGATGGTCCTCGCTGAGCACCTCCAGCGAAAGGCGCTCGGTCGATATCGATTCTGGGAACATGCTCGACTCTTTTTGCGCACGGACTAAGCAGTTTCTAGAGTGTGATACTTTTTCACACACTATATTCGTCCCGAAGGTATTCGGCAGCACAATGTGAACCACGTGTGAATGAACAGGCCGATATCAGCCGTTAACAATGCTGTCTCTCTGATATAGTCATAAATTGATAATAGTATTTATTTTCGATCTGAAAAACTATGATTAGCAAGTAGTGAAAACTAGGGACTGGCGGTTGGATACCAGCCCAGTTGCAAACACCATGACTGACGACGACAGCAGCCAGATGCCGAGTATGACACGACGAACAGCGCTGAAAACGACTGCCCTGTCGATTGCTGGAATTGGCACCATGACAGGGACCGGAAACGCACACGGGATCTGTTGTTGCATCCCGGTTGACTGTCCGGATGATGAAACCTCGACGCTAACGGGGCAGCTCACGTTCGGGTACGAGGACTGGACGCTCGAAAAATCCGACTGGGATTACAACGACTTCCTGGTGGAGATTGATGCGAGCTACACGGTTGTCGAGTCGATGGAGCACATGGCGACAGTGATCGAAATGACCGTCGACATCGTGCCTCAGGCGCGCGGTGGGGAGGCCGACCACTCGTGGCACATGCGATTCCCCGGTGACGTGCTTTGCAGTGCTGGCAGCTACGAACTCACCGTCAAAGATCAGTCAGGTGCGACGATCGATTCCAAGAGCAGCGCTGGATCGTTCGAGGCCGATGCGGATCTGGATCTGGAGGTGTTTCCGGAGACGGCAGCCATCCTCTCGGATCTCCAGAACGGCGAGCCACCGGAGGAGTTCGATGGCTGTACGATGCCAAAAGAGATGGCAACACTGACGCTCACCTTCGAAGCGGGATGTACGATCGAGCTCCCGGACAAAACCCTGCTGGGGGAACACGGTGATGAGTTGTTCTTCGATCCATATCTCGTCCAGAAAATGGACGGCACGGAGATCCACACGGACGATATCCGGATGCTCGCCGTCCCCGAGGCATGGCACTGGCCGCTCGGCGATGTCCACATTGCGGACGCCTACGCTGACGTCTCGCGAGGATCGACACCAGAGGGGTACAAACGGCCTGAGCCGGTGTTCGAGTCGGACGACTGGTATTTGGCGGAGAACCAGCTCGACGAATCACTCATCACCGAGTGTGTCTACACGGCTGAAGACTTTTCCTGAACCGGTATCGACGTCAATTTTTCTACGATCGTCGAACGGGTACTCGCAACTAATTAAGCACCGGAGTCGTTAGCTCGACCATGATCGACGATGGTGCCACCAGTACGGAGGTGAATCGCGCGGATGGCTGACTGGACGGAGAAGTATCGGCCAACGACGCTGACCGAACTCCGTGGAAACAACAAGGCTCGCGACCAGCTCCAGGAGTGGGCCCAAACCTGGGACGACCACCATGAGGCAGTCATTCTTCACGGCAGTCCTGGGGTTGGAAAAACCTCGGGCGCACACGCGCTGGCGGCCGACATGGGCTGGTCGACGATCGAACTGAACGCAAGCGATCAGCGAACGAAAGCCGAGATTGAGCGAGTCGCGGGGAGTGCGGCGATGAATCAGTCACTGACTGGCGGTGGTCGTCAGCTCGTCATCGTCGATGAGGCCGACAATATCCACGGCAACGCCGATCGGGGTGGCACGCGCGCGATCACGTCGCTCGTCAAGCGCGCCAAACAGCCGATCGTCCTCATCGCAAACGAGTTCTACGAGATGTCGAACGCGCTCAGAAACGCCACTCAGGAGATCGAATTCCGCGACGTCTCCGCCCGGTCGATCGTTCCTGTGTTGCGCGATATCGCCCGCAAGGAGTCAATCGATTTCGAAAGCGACGCCCTGGAGGCGATCGCCGAGCAGAACAGCGGTGACCTCAGAGGGGCAATTCACGATCTCCAGGCCGCAACCGAAGCCGGTGGCAAGCTCACCGAATCGATGGTTGTCACTGCCGATCGTGATCGAACGGAGGGGATATTCCAGCTGCTCGATGCCGTGTTGAAAGACGAAGACGCGCAGGGGGCGCTCGAATTTTCGTATTCGGTCGATGAAACGCCGGATGATATGATCAACTGGATTGAAGACAATCTCCCGGCGGTGTACACCAGTGACGAGCTCCCACCGGCCTACCGCAATCTTTCGGCAGCCGATCGCTGGCTTGGCCGGGTTCGTGCCACGCAAAATTACTCGTTCTGGCGCTATGCGAGCGATACAATGACCGCCGGCGTGGCAGCCGCCAGAGCGGAGCCCAAAGGCGGGTGGACGCGTTTCAGTCCGCCGAGTTACTGGTCGAAGCTGGGTCGGACTCGATCCGCTCGCTCGAATCGTGATTACGTCGCACAGCAGATTGCCACCAGCAGCCACGTCAGCATGGCAACGGCCAGGAAAGCGATCGTGCCGTATCTCGAAACGATGATCCACCACTGCAAGCCACGGGAGCTCACCGTTGCAGTGGCTGCACAGTACGAACTTGAGGCCGAACACGTCGCACTGATCACTGGCTCTGGAAAATCAACAAAGAAGGTAGAATCGATCGTCGAAGACGCGGCACAACTGCGCGCACCAGATGGTGACGAGAACGCTGACGACCCACCGACTGCGTCTCAAGAGAATACTGACAACAACGACGACTCGACATCCACGGAAACCGATGTGGCAACTGCACCAGCAGACGAGTCAGCTGACGACGACGACGAGCAACAGACTGGGCTTGACGACTTTTTGTGACCTATCGCGTGGTGGACTGCTCGCCATTCGGTGGCGCAACTGATCCACCACGATGGACCAACCAGACGGCGACTGCCACCACGACAACCAGCAGCGCGGTTAGCCCGTCCGCAACGCCGGCTGGAACGGCACCCCAGAGCCGTCTGGCAACGAGCATCTGTGTGCCGAGAATGAGCGTTCCACCCGCGGCCAGCCAGCGAATTCGACCCATCCCAGGAGCAACGCCGCCCCAGACGATGACCGCAACAAGCACTGCGAACATCCCGAGCAACAACGCGTAGTAGACGATCTGTACCGTCGGGGTGAAGGCAAACACGGTGTTGTAGCTGAACAGATACTGAACGCCAATCGCTGGCAAGACGGCGGTGAGACCAACTCGTATCCAGCGACCCACTCGATCGGGCGCGCTCGTTGCAAGCGTCCGCGCAGTCGCGACCGTCAACAGCCCGAGAATCAGGAGGGCAACCACGTAATGCAACAGCTGCACGATCGGCGCGTATCCCCACGGCAACAGCCCGTTCAGCGTCACAGTGACCGCGCCCAGACCAATCTGAACGGGCAACAACACGACCGCGAGCGTGATCGCGTAGGCAACGCGTCGGTCGTCCTGATACCGCCACCCAGCGTATGCCCCACCGAGAATGACAAAGCCGGTGATCATCGCGACGAGACGGTGGAACCACTCGACGAAGCTCGGAATGGTCGCCGGAAACAGCCCCATCCAGCCGTCACAGAACGGCCACCGCTGACCGCAGGTCAGTCCCGCACCGAATGAAGCCGTGAAGATGCCCAGCAACATCAGTACGTAGGTCAGTCCCGCCGTAAAAACGAGGTAGCGACGGAATCGTTTGCTCATACGTGACCTCTGACGTGCGATCATTTGAATCCAGCCATCTCGCATGCGACGAACCTCCCCCTCGACGATTGTGCAAAATCGAGGAAATTATTTAGGCTTCCTCCGCACAGGGCGTACATGGGACTAGATGAGGATTCTCTGGCGTATCACCGCGAAGACCCCCCCGGAAAGATTGCGATGGCCACGACGAAACCGACCAGCACGCAGCATGATCTGAGTCTGGCGTACTCGCCCGGCGTCGCCACGCCGTGTCTGGAAATCGCAGACAATTCCGACGACGCCTACCGCTACACTGCCAAAGGAAACCTGGTTGGCGTCGTTTCTGATGGCTCAGCGGTGCTCGGACTGGGCGATATTGGTGCACAGGCGTCGAAACCCGTGATGGAGGGCAAGGGCGTCCTCTTCAAGCGCTTTGCCGACATCGACGTGTTCGACATCGAACTGGAAGAAGCGGACGTTGATGCGTTCGTTACTGCCGTCGCGGCAATGGAGCCGACGTTCGGCGGGATCAACCTTGAGGACATCAAAGCCCCCGAGTGTTTCGAGATCGAGCAACGACTCCGTGAGCGGATGGATATCCCGGTGTTTCATGACGACCAGCACGGAACCGCCATCATCTCCGGGGCCGCGCTGTTGAACGCCGCGGATCTGGCCGGCAAAGACCTCTCCGAGCTCGAAGTTGTCTTCTCTGGAGCGGGTGCGAGTGCCGTCGCAACGGCACGATTTTACGTCTCCCTGGGCGTCAGTAAAGCAAACATCACGATGTGTGATTCGACGGGAATCATCACGGCTGACAGGGTCGAACGTGACGATCTCAACGAGTTCAAAACAGAGTTCGCGCGTGACATTCCAGCCGGCGATCTGTCGACGGCAATGGAGGGTGCTGACGTGTTCGTTGGCCTTTCTGTCGGTGGCATTGTCAGCAAATCAATGGTCGCGTCGATGGCGTCCGATCCGATCATCTTCGCGATGGCAAATCCCGACCCTGAGATCGATTATGAGAGCGCGAAAAGCGCCCGCGATGACGATGTCATTATGGCGACTGGTCGCTCTGATTATCCGAATCAGGTGAACAACGTGCTCGGCTTTCCGTTCATCTTCCGGGGTGCCCTTGACGTGCGGGCGACCGAGATCAATGAAGCGATGAAAGTGGCTGCGGCCAACGCGCTGGCCGATCTCGCCCGCAAGGATGTTCCAGACGCGGTCGTGAAGGCCTACGGTGACGACCCGCTTCAGTTTGGCCCGGAGTACATAATTCCGAAGCCGCTGGATTCGCGCGTGCTGTTCGATGTCTCGGCGGCGGTCGCCACTGCGGCGATCGAAAGCGGTGTGGCACGCGACTCAGTGTCGCTCGACGCGTATCGTGAGGCGCTCGAAGCCCGCCTGGGGAAATCGCGCGAAATGATGCGCGTAGTGCTCAACAAAGCGAAATCAACCGACCAGCGTGTTGTCCTCGCAGAAGGAACGAACGAGAAGGTGATCAGGGCGGCCCATCAGCTGATCGATCAGGATATCGCCAAGCCAGTTCTCATTGGTGGGCGCGAGGAGATTCACGCCACGGCCGACTCGCTCGGTCTCGAAATGAGCCCGGAAATCGTCGATCCGGCGGTCGATTCCCTTGAGGCGTATGCTGATCGGCTCTATGAACGCCGAAAGCGCAAAGGAATCACCCGGCGCGAAGCCGGTGAGCTGATCCAGGACGGCAACTATCTCGGCAGCGTGATGGTTGAGCTCGGTGACGCAGACGCCCTGCTGACTGGGCTTACGCACCATTATCCTTCGGCGCTCTTGCCACCGCTCCAGGTGATTGGCACCGCAGAAGACGCCGACTATGCCGCTGGCGTCTATCTGCTGACGTTCAAAAACAGGGTGGTGTTCTGTGCTGATGCAACGGTCAATCAGGACCCTGACGAAGACGTTCTCGCAGAAATCGCCCAGCACACTGCGGAACTTGCCCGACGATTCAACGTCTCGCCACGGGTGGCGTTTTTGTCATACTCCGATTTCGGCAGTGTTCGCACAACCGGCACCGAAAAACCCCGAACGGCAGCCGAACGCCTTCAGAACGATCCGTCGGTCGATTTCCCCGTCGACGGCGAGATGCAAGCCGATACGGCCGTTGTTGAGGAAATGCTGACGGGTACCTACGAGTTCAGCGAGCTGGACGAACCGGCGAACGTGCTCGTGTTCCCGAATCTCGAGGCTGGAAATATTGGATATAAACTACTGCAGCGGCTCGGTGGTGCGGAAGCAATTGGCCCAATGCTCGTCGGTATGGACCAGCCCGTACATATCCTCCAGCGAGGCGATGAAGTGGCCGATATCGTTAACCTCGCCGGCATCGCAGCTGTTGATGCGCTGACAACAGACGGCGATCAGTAGAACGTCGCGGTTGTAACCGTCGCGTCGTCGTCCTCATCCGTCAACTTCTCGTAGGCTGCATCGAAGTCTGCCATCTCAACGGCCGTCCGCTCATCACGCACAGCGAACATGCCGGCCTCGGTCACCAGACTCGACAGCTCCGCCCCACTGAAGCCCGCAGTCATCTCCGCAAGGGAGTCAATGGCCACATCGTCGGCCAGCTCCATCGACTCTGCGTGGATCTCGATGATCCGCTCGCGTCCCGTCTGATCCGGCTCTGGCACCTCGATCAGCCGGTCGAACCGTCCTGGCCGCAGGATCGCCCGATCGAGCATGTCGAACCGGTTGGTGGCGGCGATAATCGAAATTTGGCCACGCTCATCGAAGCCGTCCATCTCGGCGAGCAGTTGCATCATCGTCCGCTGGACCTCAGCGTCGCCGGACGTTTTCGAATCCGTCCGCTTGGCCGCAATGGCGTCGATCTCGTCGATGAACAGCACGGCCGGCTCGCGTTCGGCGGCAAGCTCGAAGAGATCACGGACGAGCCGTGCGCCTTCACCAATGAATTTTTGGACCAGCTCTGAGCCTGCCATCTTGATGAACGTCGCATCCGTCTGATTGGCGACGGCCTTGGCAAGCATCGTCTTACCGGTGCCCGGTGGTCCATGGAGCAACACACCGGATGGTGGCTCGATGCCGACCGTCTCGAACTGCTCTGGGGCGACAAGCGGTTCTTCGATCGTCTCGCGCACTTCGCGGATCTCATCGTCCAGCCCACCGATATCGTCGTACGTGACGGTCGGCCGCTTTGTCACCTGCATCGCCTGCGCGCGCGAGTCGGTTTCGGCGTTGAGAATGTTTTGGACCGTGAATGAATCACTGATCGCAACCCGGTCCCCGGCCTCGACCGACTCCTGAAGCCGTGGGGAGATGTCCGTGAGGACTTCCTGGTTGTTCCCGTGCTGTTTGATCACGACCTGCTCTTCGAGCACCTCCTCAACCGTCGCAATGTACTGGGCAGACGCTTTGAGGGTTTCATTCTCCCGCTGGAGCGAATCGACATCGTCGCGGAGTGCGCCCTGTTGGGAGCGCGCAGACTGGAGCTGGTCGTCGAGCTGTTCGTTGACTTCAAGAATTCTGCAGTAGTGTCGCTGTAGTGCATCAAGTCGTTCAGCCGGCGGCATTTCCGGATCGAGTTCGAGCTGGGGCCGATCCGGCAACGAAGGACTACGGGACATAGAGTTACAGTAGTTAAGGTACTGGGCTAAAAGTGACTTTGGGTTCCGCCAATCCACTCACAAGAATTGCCAGACGCTGTCGGTGGACAGTTGCGAAAACGATGATTCGTCCATTCGGTGGCACGCATTCGTCGGTGGAGGCAAGGGGCGTGGACCGGGACCCCGCTGACCAGCCGATGAACCCGATTGCAGTGGTCCACGCTGACACCCGATTGACCACCACGTACCCGTCGTGGCGACGCGTCGGTGATCACCACCGACAGTGTGTGCATCAAAGGGAGGGTCCTTAGCGACTCACCCGTCAGGTGCTGGCAGTCAGCCACTGTCTGCAGGCCCGATCGATCATCGGACAGGATCAACTGGCTGGTGTCGTCGTTTCGTCGATCTTCTGCGGTGGCGAATATGCAGGCTCCCAGTGAGAGCTGTCAGACAGTATTAGTAGCTTCGCACCTGAACAGCGAGTATGCACAAAGCGCGCCATCCGGATGGCACCACACTGTTCGTCGATCGGTCCACTGGCGAACGGGGCTCAAAAGCTCCATTCTACGTCGTTTACGGACCCGATCAGACTGATCGGTGGGGATTTTACTGCGGAAACTGTGAGTCGTTTGCGACGGCCGTCGATGCAATGGGGCGCATCAAATGCACCGACTGTGGCAACGTTCACAAGGCCGAACTGTGGGATGCTGCACACGAATAAACCGCCATAGAGACGACTCTGGGGGCAGTTTGGTCGAAACCTGCAACGGGTCGGGCAGAACCGTCACAGGTAGGATAGCTGCCGGGGTGTCAGAGGCATCCGGCAGGTGGATCCTGGATGCCCACGTATTTCACTTTACTCCTTGAGCAACTCACTCGACAACCAATAATGCTATAAAAATCATTGGGCCGTCGTCGGGCTCTCTGTGCAAATTTTCACCGTAATTTATATCATCAGACCAAAGAAATATATAGAGCCACCGGATCGTTTCCGATCAAAAATTCCATCACTGTCACGAATCTTCGATTATTATAACTTATACTTCCAATTACTATCTCGATTATGGTGTATCCGTTGGTTTATTTGGCAGTTGGCGAATAATCAGCCACCCACAAACGATTAAGGCGTTTGCCATCGACGCCACGATATGGAGCACGATGCAGATCCTCGCGAGATCACCGCGTTGATCGACCACGATGTGTATTCTGCAGGTGGAACGTTTGTCGGCAGAGTCGACGATCTAAAGCTCGATCTCGACGCCGAGATGGTTACTGGCCTGGCACTTGGCGAAGTGAACCTGGAGCTGTTCGATGACCACATCAACGAGGGCCAGGGGGTGATCGTTCCGTATCGATGGGTTCGGTCGGTTGGCGACGTCGTGATCGTCAACGAAACGATCGACAGGCTCAAACACACCGCTGAACGAAAGCAAGAAATCGCGGAGTGAATCATTGCCCGTGAGTCGGCTACGTCGGTGCGAGTGCCCTCACGATCCGTTGCTGTCGCCAGTTTCGACACCGAGCTCCGAGAACAGTTTCGTCCGGACGGCTTTTTCGACGAGCGCCAACAGCGTGTCTCGATTTTCTTCGCTGGTTTCAATCCCTGTAAAGATTCCGAGCGGGATGGTTGCGCTGGCGTCGGTTGAGTGGCCGGCCGCCTCGCCAATGTCCCCGAATGCGTCTTCGAGCACCGACCCAATGTTCATTCGAATATCCTTCGACCGAGCTGCGAGATAGATCGCATCGTCTGTGATCGCAAAGACGGCGCTGGTAGTGATGCCTTCGAGGTTGAGCAATCGCTGAGCTGCCTGTCCGAGGGCGTTTTTATCGCGGACGAATCCGGCGTTGGAAACGAGGTGACTCCCTTTAACCTCTCGATTGTGAATCGCCTCTGCGAGCACGTCGAGCGTTTCCGGGCTCATACTCGGCGCTTCAACCTGTTCGAGCGTGTCGTGATCGGCGAACGGATAGAGATACGCAGCCGCGGTGAGATCAGCGGGCGTCGTATCGCGTTTGAAGTCCATCGTCTCCGCACGAATGCCATAGAGAAGCGCTGTCGCAACCGTCTCCTCAAGCGTGAGATCGAGCGTCTGGATGTATTTCGTGAGTATCGTCGAGGAGGATGAAACGTTCGGGCGGATATCGGAGAAGGAGACCTCAACATCAACTTGGGGTTCGTCGTGGTCGATGTAAATGTCGACGACGCCATCTATGGCCGGTTCGGTCGCGTGTGCGTGATTGATGAGCGCAACCGTGTCGTAATCACCGATTGCCACCTCACTTTTCGGGACGAGATCGATGCCGAGCAGATTGACGAATGCCCGGTTTTCCTGGAGCGACATCTCTCCATCGTAGATCACGTCGGCGTCCACGTCTTGCTCTGCAGCGATGGCCTGGAGGGCAACTGCGCTGGCGATCGCATCTGGGCTTGGTCGATGATGGGTCATTATCGCCAGTCCCGTGTTCGTCGCGTCGATCGTATCCACTAGCTCATTTGTTTTGAAATCGAGTTCACCGGATTCGAGCGCGCGAAGCGTCGAATCAGCGATCACCGCCGACGGATTGATCACCACGTCCGCGCCCAGATCAGTGAACGTATCGGCAGAGACGGGATCTGACGCGCGAACGACGATGTAGCGCTCACCGGATAGTTCGCGCAGATTGGTCACCGCTGACTTGTTGGTCGCAACGTCGGTTGCCATGATCAGTATCACGTCTCGGTCGGCGATCGATTCGGCCACGTCGGGCTCGCGAATGTCTGCAACCCGAGCGTCGAGATCCTGATCACGAAGGGCCTCGACGCGATCCTCGTCTTCGTCGAGAATGAGTACGTCTTTTTTCTCCCGTTCGAGCTCCTCAGCGACGGCGTGACCGACGCTTCCACAACCGAGAATCGCGTACGTAGACATCGACGCCATCGTGATGGCGGTGCTCATGGTACGCAAATTGGGTCTCGAACCTACTTGAAACTCTCCTCTTGATCATCCGCAACAGAAACGTATATGAATGAACCCTCGCAATGGTCAAACAGGGCTGATAGCTCAGCCAGGCAGAGCATCTGGCTCTTAACCAGACGGCCGAGGGTTCAAATCCCTCTCAGCCCGTCAACTCCTGCGGTCAATAATTCTGTAGAGTTTTGTTTGCCTACTCTCGTGGCTTGTAGTTCGGTGCTTCGTCCGTGATGACCACATCGTGTGGATGGCCCTCCGTCTGTCCGGCCGGTGAGACGCGAACGAATTCGGCCGTTTCTTTGACGGTCTGGATCGATTCGGCACCAACGTAGCCCATTCCGGACTGCATACCGCCAACAAGCTGGTGGAGTTCGCTTTCGAGTGAGCCTTTGTACGGCGTCGCTGCCTCAACGCCCTCCGGAACGTACTCTTCGTCTTCGTCGGCGTCTTTGAGATACCGATCGCCACCACCGGACTGCATCGCTCCGACCGAACCCATGCCGCGGTACTGTTTGTATTTCTTCCCGTTCATCGTAATGATGCGACCGGGTGCTTCGTCGGTGCCGGCAAAATACGAGCCGAGCATGACGGCATCGGCGCCGGCGGCAATCGCTTTGATCGCATCGCCGGAGTAGCGAATGCCGCCGTCGGCGATTACAGGAACGTCGTGTTCGGCTGCCACATCTGCAACGCTCGCGATAGCGGTAATCTGTGGCATCCCAGCACCGCTGACCACGCGAGTCGTACAGATGCTTCCAGGACCGATACCAACCTTGAGACCGTCAGCAAAGTCGACGAGCTCGCGCGCAGCGTCTGCAGTGCCAATGTTGCCGACGACAACGTCCGCATCGACGGTCGATTTGATTGCTTTTGCGCTGTCGATCACCGACCGGTTGTGGGCGTGCGCACAGTCGATAAACAACACGTCAGCACCGGCCTCGTCGGCAACGACCGCCCGGTCTTCTTCGAACGGTCCGACGGCAACGCCAACTCGGAGCCGACCTGTCGAATCACGCGCGGCGTTGTCGTACTCTCGGCGCTGTAAGATGCCTTGCATCGTCACGAGCCCGGTGAGCGTTCCGTTCTCGTCGACGATTGGGACACGCTCGATTTTGTGTTCGTACATGAGCTCGAGCGCTTTTCTCGCGGTCACGTCGTCGGAAGCAGTGATCACCTCATCGGTCATCGCTTCCCTGACTTCATCGCGGTCTCCCACTTCCAGATACGGTCGAATGTCTGTTCCGGAGATGATCCCCAGAACGACGCCGTCCTCGTCTACGACGGGCGCTCCACTCACGCCTTCGCTGGACATCATTCCATCAACGTCCTGAACTGTCTGGTCCGGACTGGCCGTGACGACATCACGGATGATCAGCTCATCGGCTCGTTTTACCCGTTCGACGGCATCGCCCGTCGCCCCAACGGGCATGTTCCGATGGAGCACCCCAAGTCCGCCTTGACGTGCCATCTCGATTGCCATCTCCGTCGATGTCACCGTATCCATTGCAGCTGATAGCACCGGAACTGACAGCGTCACCGATTTCGACACCCTGGTGTCTGTTCCAGCCTGTTCTGGCTCGACGTTGCTCTCGGTGGGTCGCAACAGAACGTCGTCAAACGTCAACGTCTCGGGTACGTTCAACTTCTCGAGAAATCTCTGCTCGTAGGACTCCTTTGCCATGTTAACGGTCGTAGATCGTTTCCTAAAAGGATTGCGTGGGACGCGATATCGTCACACTCGTGTGACGACTGTCTGACGAACATACTTTAGTGTGTGTCTCGAAATGTAATTCATGGAATCGCTGGACGGAACGACTGCTCGGAATCGATCTGCCGAGGAGTCGAAAGAATGGATGCAACGGACCAACATCGGTCTCCAGCTACTTGGCGTGTTTTTGCTCATCAATGGTATTTATTTCGCACTATTTACGACAGATATCTACACTGCACTAGTGTATTACTCATTCGTGTTGATGGTAGTGACCGGAATCAGCTACTGTTACTGGTTTACGGCAGATGATTTCGGATCGGTCCTGGAGACGATTCGAACAGTAGCCATCGGGCTTCGAGAGGAGATAGACCTGCCAACCGTTCGGTCAACGCCGCGCAAGAACGGGCCGTCCGAACGGCGCCGGCTCTGATTGCTCATAAATTCCCGTACGGATCCGGTCGAAACGTCTGAATTGTGGGTTTGATCCGGTTCTCGTAGATGACGCCAAACCAGCTTTTTGAGCCGACGGGTGCGTTCTGATAGGCGTCTTCCGTCGCGTAGTACTCCATACCGTACGGCGAGTCATCAGAGCCGTGATTGACACGGATCAGATACGGGTCGACCCCGTCCGGAAGATTGTCGTTCGAGATCGGCTGCTTTTTCGCCACTGTCCCTTTCCGGATGATAACCGTCAGCGTATCCATCTTCCTGCTATCGAACATATCAACTGTGTATTCGATTCGATCACCGGAAATGACCTTTCCGAACTCTTCGCGTGAGAGGTTGTATTTTGGCTTTCCGCCGATTGCTGGATAGCGGGGCTTATCACCGGATTGCGTCGGCACCAGTGGGCCATGCTCGTTGAGCTTTTTCACTTCGACGTAGTAGAATATGTCCGAATAACGGTTTTTGAGCCGTTCGTGGACAGATTCCGGGATAGTCGTGTTCGCAGGTTCGTTTGCTCTTGGCAGTTTCGATTGCAACAGCGGATCAGAGATGTTAAGCTCATTGTCTCCGGCCTGGAGGACGGTGACCCGCTGGTCATTTTCATTTTTGGCGTAGATCCCTTTCTGGAGGAGAATCCCCTGCGGCGGGGGCCGCGGATGCACACAGCCAGCAGTCGTCGCGATCAACCCAGCACCCAGTGTTGCGAGTAAGCCCCTCCGAGAGACGCGATCATTCGCACAGCGAACTTTCGACCACACGGGTGTATTTTCGTTTCCGAATGGGACATAACTCTACTGAAAGGCGACGGGGCAGGGGGCGGGACATAAAATGCTGATGTTTATCCAGTATAAGGTCTCAGTAGAAACAATGAGTGGCGATTCGTTCGTTATCGGGATGGCCGGCGGGACGGGGGCCGGAAAGACAGCCGTCGCAGAGGCGCTTTCCTCGTCAGTTGACGAGCCAGTCTCGATCCTCTCGCTCGATAATTACTACCGGGATCACAGTGACCGATCGCTAGCGGCCCGATCGGAGATAAACTACGACCACCCAGATGCGTTCGAGTGGGAGCTGCTGGTCGATCAGCTTGAGCAGCTCACCAGCGGGTCGCCAATAAAAATGCCCCAGTATGATTTCACCACACACACGCGGACCGATGAGCGAGTCCGGGTCGAACCCACCAAAATCTGCATCGTAGAGGGAATCTTGAGCTTGTACAATGGCCGCCTTCGCGATTGCTATGATCTCAGCGTCTACGTGCATACCGACGCTGACGTTCGGATTCTTCGGCGGATTGAGCGCGACGTTATCGAGCGGGGGCGGACGCTTGAGGGTGTGATTGAGCAGTATCTTGAGACTGTCAAGCCGATGCACGAACGCTACGTTGAGCCGACGAAACGCCACGCCGATCTGATCGTTCCCGAGGGGCTCAACCACAGCGCAGTTTCCGTTCTCAGTGCACGAATTCGGTCTGCCATCGACGGCGCTGCAATTGAGGCTACGCACCCCTGATCAGGTGCGAGAGCCCGACTGATTCGGCTGCCACCCAGCCGACGAAGACGAAATACGCACCCAGCAACACCAGAGACTCTGTGGTCGTCAGCGTTAGTTCCGTTCGCAAGACGGTAAACAGCAAAATTGTCGCGACGGTCAACACGCCCATCATCGGTGCAGCCACGGCGAAGTTCACCACGATTCCACCGGCGATTAACACGCCGATCGGGATCGCCACGAGCAGATCGAACGTATTCGAGCCGAGGACGTTTCCCAGACTGGTCGAGCCGTTGCCGTTCGTCGCTGAGCGCACGCTGACGAGTGTGTCCGGCAGACTCGTCGCAGCGGCTATGATCGTCACGCCGGCCATGAACTCCGGGACGCCAAACGCTGTGCTGAGCGATTCGACGCTCGCAACGAGCTGATGGACGGCAACGAGAATAACAGCCAGGCCGCCCGCCAGCAGCCCCCACATTCGAGGGACACTGTCGGTCGGCTCCGTGGGTTGGGCTGCATCACTCACATCCTGGTACTGAATAAACAGGTAGAGCCCGTACAACGCGAGCGGGATCAACGCGAGCGGACGGGTGATCGTTCCGATCAGCTCACCGCTGGTGGTGACGGGCTCGTAGATCACTGCCAGCGCGAACGTCACGATCAGTGCAGAGACCGCTATCATGTAGAACTGGGCTTCCTTATAGACGATCGTCCGACTCGACTCAATTGCGGATGCCGTTGCCAGCCCAGCAACTGCTGGAATGACGAGTACGTTGAACACCGCAGAGCCAACAATTCCTCCGACGCCCATATCCGGGACTCCTGAGAGGGCAGTGACGATCACCGTCACCAGCTCGGGAAAGCTAGAGCCAACCGCGACGACGACCGATCCCTGTACCACTGCAGGGAGGCCGTAATGACCGGCCAGTTCTTCGGAGCCACGCTCAAGCCACCCACTCCCAACCCAGATTAACAGTGCCGTCACGACCACCAACAGCACGTGGCCGAACAGCCCTGTCTCGATACCCATGGCCATTGTGTAGCTAGCACCCCGCGCGTGCGATAGGTGTTATCATCCCCGTTGAGGGTGTCAAAGCTGGGTTGTTTCGCCATCACTGGTGGCCACGGTGAGCTCATCTGCTGCGGTGTCGAAGGCAACACACCGGCCGCGCTGGCCACCGACCGCCGTGGCGACGACGGGAACGTCCAGAGCTGAGAGCTCTTGGCGGGCGGTTGCCACCGTTTGCCCGCCGGTATCTGGATCGAGTCCCTCAAGCTGAAACACCGTCGCGCCCCCGGCGAGCTTCGCCTCGCACGAGCCGTAGCCTGCGCCCGCCTCGATCAGTTCTCGCAACATCTCACGGATCGCAGACTCAACGAAGGTCCCTGCACCACGGCGCATGGCGCCGTCTGGGCGGGATAGCAGCGCATGTGCAAGTCCGCCCATCGAGTCGGGTCCACAGATCGCGATCGCGACGCTTGCCCCGAGGCCGTAGGCGTACAGGGACGCTCCGGACGGTACGACACGGTACTCTCCTGCTCGGACGAGCGTTTCGTCTGATTCGTCTGCTAGAACGTCTTCAAGTGCGTTGGTCATGGATGATCGGATTCGAGTAGGTCTCCGACGGCAAACGCCGTGGGCGTCGCCTCTGTCGGCGTGAACGATGGTGGCTGCGCAACGGGTTCGATGGGCTTCGTTTCGAGGAGACGGAGCGCCCTGAGGAGATCGGCCTCGTCAGGAATGGTGTAGACATCCAGCTCGATCGACGTATCGATCGCACGCAACTGAAAGGAGAAGACAAACGCGAACTCCTGGCGCTCGCTCAGTCCAACCACCAGCGGATCGATCACGGCAGCACCCATGTCGTCCGTGTAGGCGGGTGTGGAATGATCGATCGTCGTCTCAAGGACGTTTGCCCACCCGTCGAGCAAACTGCTGGTCATCACGTTGGCCAGTTCCTGAATCGCATCGCGTGCCATCGCCCCATTGTGCGACGGTTCTCCGAACAGCTCTCGGACGAGTGCGCTGGCACCGTCGTGGTCGAACAAAAAGAGCAGATAGCCACTAGGTGTATCGTGGAAACTGAACGCTACACTTCGATATCGACCGTTCGAAACGCGGGCGGGAAGGCGATCGATCGAGATGAATTCCAGTCGGTTTGTGGGCGTTTCAACCTCGATTCCAGTCATTGCAGTGACGGTGTCGGACATCGATGCAACGCCGTTCTCAAGCAGCGTGTCGAGACCACGCAGGGCGCTCGCTTCGATCGCACGCTCGCCAGCATCGGTGCTCACAAGCCGTTCCACACAGTCAGCAGTTGGGACGAAACAGAGTGTAAACGCTCGGCTGTGATCGACCGTGTCGATTTGGCTCCAGAACGACAGTTCGAGTGGTTCAGAGGCTGTAACCTGTCTCTGGGGGGTACCAATGGATTCGATCGATGGCGGTGAGACGTCGATGTCGGCATCGAGTGCGTCCGCCCAGCCGTCAACGAAGCCGTTGTTGAGCATCGCCCCAACCTCACGGAGTGCGCTCCGTCCGAGCGCCGGATCGGGTTCGTCAAACCGCCCACCAACGAGGCGTCGTTGGATCGTTGCCACGATCGATTCGTCGAATTCGACGAAACACCGACCATCGAGAAAGCCATCGAGATCGATAGCCACGGCGACCGATCGTTCATCGGCTGCGGACGTTGGGGGAGTCCCGAAGGCAATCCGTGTGTTTCGAACACGTGTGTCGATTTCCAGACTGTTCGTAAATCGTGTTGCGGCCAGTTGGGCGCCGTCGTGTGCCATCTCGTACACCGACTCCAGTCTGGGTAGGTCAAGTTTCATGCGTGGTTAGATCGTCGTCGCATCGATCACGTTGATAACGTCGCCGCTTTCCTCGATCGTTGCCCCGCTGATTCCCTG
Organism: Halobacteriales archaeon YIM A00013; assembly: GCA_025041195.1. GTDB lineage: Archaea > Halobacteriota > Halobacteria > Halobacteriales > Haloarculaceae > Halocatena. Next base: position 1,393,026 of record JAKCFM010000001.1, on the reverse strand, counting down.
TATCGAATCAACTGGCGGTCCGTACGGTGTCACCACCGCCTGCCGTGTGCCAATCACCCGGTCGCATTCGATCCCAACGCGATCGATATCGGCAAGCAGCCAGACGATGTTGCTCGTCGTTGTCCGCGTCCGTGGGACATCGAATCGCTCGTGAAGACTACACAGTCGATACTCTTCGCCGTCGGAGCGCGAATACGGTGGGGTGTGTCCATCCTCACTGTGTCGTTTTCTCGCCACGCCTTCGACTGCTGACTGTGGAATCGCGAACCGCTCGGCACCGGCCGAGACGAACAACAGCGGCGCCATCGCTGCCGTAATGGGGACGTGAAGTTGCACCGTCGTTCCGGAGCCAGGAGTGCTCTCGATCTCTACGGAGCCATCGAGCGACGTACACACTCGATCGACGATCTCCATCCCCACGCCGCGACCGCTAACGTCCGTGACTGACGACGCGGTCGAAAGCCCGTGATGGAACAGGAGTTCAAGCGCTTCAGACCGGTCGTAATCGGCAACTTCGTCCGCAGCACACACACCCGCTTCGACCGCGGCGTCAAGCACGGCCTCGGGATCAATACCGGCCCCATCATCTTCAACTTCGATGAGAGCGCCGTTTCGGATCTGTTTGGCCCGAACGGTGACCGTTCCAGTAGGTGGCTTTCCGAGCGACTTACGTGTAGACGGTGATTCGATCCCGTGGTCGGCAGCGTTACGCACCAGGTGCAATAGCGGCTCTCTGACCTGTTCTGCGATTCGGCGATCGAACGTCGCGTCGTTACCCTCGATATCGAGGGTGATCTGTTTGTCCTGTGCGTTCGCAATGTCACGAACAACCCGTGGCAGTCGATCGACCACGTCACCAAACTCAAGCAATCGAAGCTTCAGAACCGTCTGGAGCACGTCAGTCTCGACCGATGAGAGGGTTTCCAACAATGATTCGAGCGCATCGTCGTCAGTATCGAGCTCCGCTTCGAGCGACAGCGAGACCATCGACAGTTTTTCGGCGAGCGCTAGCAGGTCGTCTGCAGTCGTCACGTCGACAGTCACCGAGTGAATCGACTGCATGGCCTCCTCGCGAGTGGACTGTGTGGGCAGCTCCAGACTGCTCTCCTCGATCGTCCCGACTGCGCGAACATCACCATCGGTCTCTGCTTCGAACAGCGCTTCGAATCTGTCGGCAAACGCTTTTGTTTCGGGATCGGGCTCGAACGATGCCGGTTGAGCGAGCTCGGATGTGTGGTCCTGTGTCTCCTCTGCCGTCGGTAGCGTAACCGAATCGAGGGCAGACGCGTCGGTGTCGGTCTTTTCTTCCGGTTCGATTTCGAGCAACTCCTGGATCGATAGCACGTCTTCGTCGTCGAACGGCCCGAACGAAACCGACGCAAGCTCAGCTTCGAGGGCTTCGAGATCAGCTCCGGCAGGTGCATCATCGGACACCCAGACGAATGGATCTCCGGCGGCGTCGATAGACTCGGTATCAGCGTCGGTTGGCGCCACCTCAGTGGGGCTCCCATCGTCAGCTCTCTCACCAGGGCGATCGTCGTCTGCACTCCCAGTATCAGTAGCACCGCCGTCGGAATTCTCGTCCGGTTCCGTCTCTGGCTCAATTTCGAGGAGCTCCCGAATGCTTAGCTCGTCCTGCTCATCGAACTCCCCGAATGACACCCCTTCAAGCTCTGTTTCGAGCGTTTTTATGTCGGTTGCTGGCGTCTCGCTGACCCAGACAAACGGATCTTCGTCGGGTGGTTGCGTCTGCTCGTTCGTCTCCGTCGAGCTATGGGGTGGCGTATCCGTGTCGTCCGTTGCAGTGGCGCCTGGACGAGCATCCAACTGCTCCGAAAGCTGCGATTGCAGCGCGGAAGTGGCCTGGGCTGGCGCAACCGCCGACTGGATATCGGGGGCGTCGACGACGGCTGCGATGGCATCGACCCCATCAAGCGCCGCGTCAACGAGTGGGGTCGTCGGCTCGATAGCGTCCTCGCGAATGGCTTCGAACAGTTCTTCGAGCGCGTGCGCGGCGCCAGCCGCTGCTTCGAGTCCGCCCATCGAACACGTTCCTTTCAGCGTGTGCGTTGCCCGGAACAGCTCTGCAATCGCGGTCTCATCGCCGTCGTCTTCTATGGCAAGCAGTCCATCGTGGAGCGCTGCAGTGAGCTCGATCACCTCTCTGCGGAGCGTTTCATCGTCACTCATGCGTGAACCTGATCGATCGCATCGACGATGTCTTCATCGGCGAACGGCTTGATGAGATAGCCATCAGCGCCCGCACGGGCGGCCAGCTTCATCTTTGCCCGCTGGCCAACACTCGTGCACATAACGATCCTGACGGACTGATCGAGCTGTTTGATAGCGGCCGTGGCTTTGATTCCGTTTGCCTGGGCCATGACGATATCCATCAAGACGACATCGATCGCATCGGCGTGTTGTTTGTACTTGCGGACTGCATCAGCACCGTTTGGAGCCTCAGCCACCACCTCGTAGGCGGCTTCTGGCAAGGCACTGGCGATCCGTCGGCGCATGTACACCGAGTCGTCAACGAGCAAGATTCGTACAGTCATGTTACTGGTCGGAAGTCACACTGGCGTTGCCAGTGCTGATGGCGTCTATCAGTCGATTCGGATCGAGAACCCACGCGGTCTCGTCAATGCGGGCACAGTGGTACGAAGGGCTCTGTGGCCGTTCGTCCGCCACTGCAGAGATCTGATCGACGGAATGTGATTCGATCCCCTGCACGTGATCGACAAGCAGTCCGGTTCGCTGTTCGAGCTGTGGCCCCTCGAACACGACGAGTGTGCCATCCGCTTGCTGGCCTCTCCCCGCGTCAGCTCCACAGAGGGTGCGTCCATCGATCACTGCCGTTACGGTTCCACTCTGTTCCGTTGCGCCAGCAATCGGTGCAGGTGCCCGGGGAATTCGCGTGAGCTGTGGCGTTCGAACGAGCCGGCGGACGCGTCCGCGTTCGATCGCCCATCGTTCGGTGTCGATCCGAACGTGAACGAATTCGACGCGGTGTTTACGAGCGATGGCATCGGCGTCGTCGGATCGTGACTGGCTCATCAGTGAGAGTTCTCAAGGGTAGTCTGATCGTCAGACGGTGCTGCGTCTGTGGATGGCGGCCCCTCGGGTTCGAATCCGTTCGAATCCGACGCTGGGGTTACCGACCCCAGCAGTGAGCTCAGTCGGGAGGCCCGCTCTGCGAGCTGTCCAGCGCTATCGGCGATCTGATCGAGCGCGGCCGTCTGTGCCTGTGCCGCCGCAACGACGGTTTCAGACTCTTCCGTGGTCTCTTCGCCAATGGAGGCAGCCGTTTGTGCCGTCCGGTCAACCACGTCGGCTATCTCCTGGGTGGTTTCGAGCTCCTGTGCTGTCATCTGGCGAATCGACTGGACGCCGTCGTTCGTTTCCTGCGCGAGCGCAGCGATCTCATCGAGCGCTGTCAATGCGTTTTCGATGGCATCGGCATTCGCTGCGATCCGCTCGCTTGTGGCTTCCACCTCGGTGACCGTCCGGTCGGTTCGGTGCTGAATCTCGGCCAGCCGATCTTCGATGTCAGTGGCAGCGTCTTTGGTCCGCTCGGCCAGCGCTTTGATCTCGCTGGCAACAGCCCCAAATCCATCGCCGGCTTCGCCAGCGCGCGACGCCTCAATGTTCGCGTTCAGCGCCAGCATGTTCGTCTGCTCAGCGATCTCGGCGATGAAATCTATCAACTCGTCGATCTGTTCAACGGCTGTTGTAAGCGCTTCGATCTCTTCGATCGTCTCCGTTGCTTCGGCTTCGATCTGGTGCATCCCCTCAATCGCCGTGTGTGCGGACTCTCGGCCGCTCTGGCCCGTTTCAACCGTTCGAGTGGAGAGCGCTGCCACGTCGGTGGCGGCGTCAGCAATCTCATCGACCGTCGTCGAGAACGCCTCCATCTCGACGGCAACCGTTTCAAGCTCCTGGTGTTGTCTGTGTGCGTTGTCGGAGATTTCCTGGATTGTTTCAGTCACCTGTTGACTTCCGTCGTGAAGCTCCTCGCTGCTCATCCGGAGTTCCTGGCCGTACGTTGCGACTTCAGTCGCAAACGACGTTAGCTCGCCAATTCGTGCTTCGAGATCGTTAAACGCGGTGTTGATTACCGTTCCAAGCCCAGCAAGCGGTTCTGGTTCAACGGCAGTGTCTAAGTGGGGCGTCATCTCGGTGCTGTTTGTCTCCTCGATTGCCCGTCGATACGACATCGCGGTCCGTTCGATCGCCGTCGTTTCGCGTTGAAGCCTTTGGAGTGTCATACAGTGGGTGGCGATTCGACCAACGAGTCCCGACTGTTCGGCTGTCGGGCTGAACACTGACGGATCAGCGTCCGCATCGACGTCCGATAACAGCCCGCCGATCTGTCCCATCAGGTGGACGAGCCCGACCAGTCCGATCAGCCCACCGATTGCTGTTCCACCGGCGGCGGCGGCGATCAACTCCCGATTGACTGTCCCCGTCACTACGACCGGAATCGCCCCCACCACCACTATCCCACCACAGACGGCGAGCGATACCCTGTGGTGGTACCCAATTCGTGCTGTACCGGGCAGTCCCATGATTGGAAGGAGCATTCACAACGATGTGTTATAAACCTTGTCACATCTTTACATTAAGTGAGAATAATTTTAATCAAATTGTACTTCTTAGAACTTGGAATATCTGTGGGTTCGATTCGGCCACTTGGCGACCGATCAGGGCGTGTGGCGTCGGCTGACGACGAGCACACACTGTGGGTCACCGTTGTGCATACACGCCCGTTCCTCGATAGTGAGTTGTTCTCCGCGATGGGTTCCGATGCCACTGATCAATCCGCGCGCGAACGCACAAAGCGTCCGTTCTGAGCGATAGACGATTCGGACGTTCGAGTCGTCAATCCAGTCGGATTGGAGCTGCGGTGGCGTGTACGCGGCGACGGCTTTCGCGCGGAGCGAGGTGTGGATATACTCCTCGACGTTGGCGATGAGTTCGAGCGCACTCCACTGGTCATCAACGTGCACGCCGTAGGTTTCGAGCAACGATGGGAGCAGAAACTCACCAAACGCTTCGAGAAGTTCGTTAGCGGGCGTGTTGCTGATTGAAACGGCAGCCTTGAGCAACGCTCTGACCTCATCGTCCGGATACTCCGTCACTGGGACGTAGAGTTTTCCCTCAAGGCCCGCATCCGCCTGGATTGCGCGCCAGGTCTCACGGTCAAACCGCTCAATCACGAAATCCTTGAACCCTTTCAGAACGATTCCGTGCATCAGACGCTCGCTGTGAGAGCCAGTTCCCATGTTGGGCGAGACAGGCTGCTGGTGGCGTCCGGCACAGTCCATCGTAACGACTGGTCAACCCGTGGTCGGCGCTGAGTGGACATGGCTCCACATTGTGAAACCATCTGATATAAATATTCTGGACTGTTCGGCGAGCGGTGGGTTGGATCGCTATCGAACTACTGCCGTACAGGGATCGGTGAGGCATTCATTACGGGCGAAGCCACTGCAGCCGTGATCAAATACGATGGTTGATCTCGTTCAAAATTGATTACAGGAGCTGGCGTAGATCCCGGATGGTGACTCTATATTACTGAAACCATCTGCTGTGGACGATTCTCCTCTGATCCGTCGTCGCATCGGACCCTACTTCGCTAAATAGACCGTCTCTCCGACCTTGGAGACTCGATCGAACACCTCCAGATACGTCACTCGATCAGCACACTCCTCAATATCAAGTTCAAGGGCTGTCGACAATTTCTCGACTGTCTTCGGTTCATCAAGCGCGTAGAGCACTTCGAGTCCACGGTAGTACCGTGTCGTCATCACCCATGCTGTAACATGGCGCGAAACTGATTTATAACCAAGTTTCGAGTAGTGTTACAGTGTGGGTCGTACTCCACGGGCCGAGCTGCATCTCTTGTGCGTCTGTCCAGCTCATGCAGTGAAAACTGCTACCGATCCTGTCTGAATGAATCGCAGAGACAACAGACGCATTGATGAAGCTCCGTACTACCGACATTGGATGTAGCAAACCGCACGACAGCACCAACTGCTGTTGGAATTGAACTGTTCGAAAATCGGACGGGCGCTGAGGGATTTGAACTACAGTCGCAGCAGAGCTGCTCCTTACTTCAAATCCAGCAGTGCCAGTTCGCTCCTCACTGCGTTCCTCGCTCCACGGGCGCTGAGGGATTTGAACTACAATCGTAGCAAAGCCGCTCCTTACTTCAAATCCCGCAGTGCCAGTTCGCTCCTCACTGCGTTCCTCGCTCCACGGGCGCTGAGGGATTTGAACCCCCGACAACTTGGTCCGAAGCCAAGCACTCTAAGTCCAGGCTGAGCTAAGCGCCCTACTCCTTCGGAATAAGCGGACTAATTTAAGTCTGTCTATTGTATTCGGGGTACTTATTTCGCTCCTCCGGTAGGACCATCTATGGAAACCGTTCGAGGCGTGGTGGAACTGACGCGCCCGATGAACGCAATCGTCGGCGGCATTCTCACGCTCATCGGCGCGTACGTCGCTGGCGGACTCGGGGTGCATCCGACGGCCGCCATTGCGGCCGGGCTCGCAACCGTGCTGGCGGCTGGGGCTGGCAACACGATCAACGACTACTTCGACCGGGAGATCGATGCGATCAACGACCCAGAGCGACCGATTCCGCGGGGCGCAGTCACGCCACAACAGGCGCTGTGGAGCAGTGTGATCCTGTTCTGTCTCGCGATCGTGCTGGCGTTGACCCTCCCACTGACGGCAATCGCAATAGCGACGATCGATCTCCTCGCGCTGGTGGCTTACACGAAACTGTTCAAAGGCCTACCCGGCGTCGGAAACGTGGTGGTGGCCGGACTCGGTGGATCGACGTTTCTATTCGGTGGCGCAGCCGTCGGCAGTGATATCCTCGCACCGGTCGCCGTACTGGGACTGCTGGCGGGGCTCACAACCCTGACCCGGGAGATCATCAAGGACGTAGAGGACATCGAAGGCGACCGCGAGGAAGGACTGTACACGCTCCCGATCGCCGTTGGCGTTCGACGCGCACTCGTGATTGGAACCGTGGTGATGGGTGGTGCCGTCGCCCTGAGCCCGCTGGTCTATCTCGATGGTACGTTTGGGGTGGCCTATCTGCTACTCGTCATTCCTGCGGACTGTCTCCTGATTGGGAGTGCGCTGTACAGCTTTCGCGACCCCACGACTGCACAGCTCACGACAAAACTCGGCATGTTTTTGGCGGCCGGTGCGTTCGTCGCCGGGCGGGTCGTTGGGTGAGATAGTAGGTGCAACTTTTTGTTGCTCATCGTAGTAATTGAGATATGAACGATTCCCCTGACGATGCGACGCTGCACGAGATCCTTGACGCGGACACGATCGCCGTCGTTGGCTGTTCATCCACCCCCGGGAAAGACGCACACGAGATTCCGCGCTATCTGAAAGACGCTGGCTACACCGTGATTCCCGTTAATCCCTACGCCGACGAAATCTTCGGCCACTCAGCGGTGGATAGCCTCGACGCGGTTGAGCAGGAGATCGACATCGTCGACGTGTTCCGGCCCAGCGCAGAGGTTGGTGGAATCGTCGAATCAGTTCTCGATCGAAGCGATGTTGACACGGTGTGGCTACAGCTTGGCATTCGAAACGATCGAGCCGGGCGACAGATCAGAAAATCGGGCCGACAGTTCGTTCAGGACAGCTGTCTCAAGGTCGAACACCGCCGCCTCAAGTGAATTGCCAGCCTCATCGATCTGGCGGCTGATCGATCGAAGACGATCCGGGTGCAGATCCGCGATTGGTGTTGCTCTGTGTCCCCGTCCGATCAGTATGCCCACCGACTGCCCCTTCAGACCGTTGCTGAGACGCAACAACTTCCTGTGGATCGATCCCCTGTTGTTCGGCCATCGCTCCGACGACAGCACGGAGTTCGGCGTTTTCCTGCTGGAGCTGTTGCACCGTTGCGTTCGTCTCCTCGACGGTCTCACGCAGCTGTTGGAGCTGTTCACGAAGGTCATTCATTCGAGCATACAGCTCCTCGGCCATATTTATGACCTGCTGGAGTTTTTTTGCCGTTCCACCGAGTCCCATACCCGTAGGGGGAGCTGTAGAAACCTGTACTTTGTGGTGGAGTTTCAGAAAGGGTAAGGCCATAGCGCCCGGGATATAGGCTATGGCTGGCCGCCAAATCGCTGCCCGCATCGCGACGGTCTGGTGTCTGTTGCTCGTTGTAGGGGTTGGGCTTCCGTTCGTGGCCCTCGATACGAGCTCCGTCGAACTATACTACAGCGCTGGTCCGGTCGATCCCCTGCTTGCTGGTTTGCTTGGGATCTGTTGTGCGATTGTTATTGCAGCCGCAAGCACAGAGCGCACGGAGCCCTCCCTTGCTGCTGGAGTAAGCCTCTCGCTCATGCTCTTTTCGCTCGGAATAACGGCAAGTTGGGCCTTGTCGCTCGATACAGAGCTAATTCTCTCGTTCCCGGTTGATCCGCTGTTTCAGTACCATCCACTCGCAGTCGTTCTGACGGCACTGCTCGGCACGGTGAGTGTGTTCTGGTACAGCCACTCACTGCAACTGGTCTGAATTCGATCGGAACGCAATCCGAGTCGTCACCGGAACTGTGTCTGCTGGGGCTGTTGCTGACGGCTCTCGAAGAGAATAACCTCAGCATCTATCTCTTGGCGCTGGGGAACGTCCGTCGGGCTGAGACAAATCCCGGACGGGGTATCGAACACGACTATCGGTGCGGGCTCTTCTGCCGGCGTCAGAAGCTGTGCTGTCACTTCAGGTCGGTGATTGACGATATTGAGATCGAATCCAGCAACGATGAACGCATCCTCTCGCCCGGTTTCAAGCGAGCGAACGTTGATTTTGTCGTCGATTCGAAGATCTGTGATCCGATCGACCGTTTGCGAGTTACTTCGATTGACCATACCTAGTACGTACACCTAATACGATCCATCCCACACAAATGTTTCTACAGGATCTACCGATTTGGCAACGGTATGGATCAGGCAGATGAACAGGCTCGCCCCCGAGTGCTTAAGCGAACAGGACGAACTCGTTCTCGAAAACGCCATAGCCGATTCGTTCCGTTCGGGCTGGGGAGGCTCGCGTCGGGCGTCCATCCGCGATCCGCAGCGATCCACCACCACTGTTGAGATCTGAAACGTGTGTAATCGCCGTCGATCCGCGCTCATTCGACTGCGATTCGACAAGGACGACTGGCTGATCGTATCGCTGGTGAAACTGAAACGAGTGCCAGGAATCCGTCAGCGTTCGGTCCGTACTGACGACTTCGTACCTGCTCAACAGCTCTTCGGGAATCTCTTCGGGCGGATCGAGGACGCCCGTTCCGCGTTCAAATGCGAGATACCCGACCGTCTGTGGGTCGATCGACGGCGGCCCGTCGAGACGAATTGTACACGACTGTGGGTCTGCCGGTGATGTCTGTGTCAGCGCCCTCGTCTCGTGGAACTGGTCGCCAGCAGACGTCGTTTGTGGCTGTGTAAACACGACTGGCACATCGTCGAACGATCGGTCGAACGTGATCGATGATGGCGTGGGACCACAGGTCGTAAAGCCGGCTGCAACGGAGAGCGACGTTCCTGTCATTGTGTACTCACCGCGCGCAACGGCCACGTAGCTGAGTCGCTGGGGAAAGTGCAACTCCTGGTCGTCAAGCCCGCCAGAAAAATTGAACTCGAAGCCGCGTCGAGTCACTTTCCGTACCGCCACCGGCGCGAATCGAGCCGTGACCGGCTGTACGATGACGATCGGTGAGAGCGCAAACGAGGTCCCGAACGAGACGCGATTCCACGCCCGTCGGTCTGTCCGGTCGATCACCAGGGTACCAGTCTGGATGACTGCCGCGGGACCACCGATCGCCGGCACTGCCAGGCTGTGCTGCGATGCAACACCGCTCATTCCAACGGAGGTTGCACCAGCTGCTGCGACCTGGAGAAACCGTCGTCGGGACTGTTCTTGGACCATAGCAATGTGTTGTATGAATGGATGTTATTTAAAAATATCTGTTTTATGAATTGTTGGATTGTTTATCAATGATGTGGGGAATAGATATCACTTGCGGTCAAATCGGTAGATACTGACAACGCTCACTGGGATAGCAATCCGAACTCCCGATTGTCATCAACCAGAAATACGTTCTGCGATGATTACATTATCATTCTCGTAGACGATCGTGTAGGACTGATCGGTTTCGAGACTGAACCCGAGCGATTGCCACCGAAACGCGGATGCATCGTCGTGGTAGCCCGCGCGTGAGAGATAAATATATTCAGGTGAGAGATCGGCCGCAGCTAGCTGATTCGTGAGACAGACGGTCGTCCGACAGTTGCTGATGGAGCTCCGCAGTTCAATCTGCTCGGTTCGCTGGCCGTTCCATTCGGCACCCTGGGGAACGATCAGCGACGTTCGATCCGAAATGAGCGGGAACCATTCGGCCACGTCACCGATGACGACGAATGACGCATCCTGCTGTGTGTGTCCTTTGATCCACTCGGCTGCTTTCATATCGGACCCCTGGACGTACATCGGCAGTGCTGGATCGGACTGGGTCCCATCGACGTAGTTCATGGCGGTTGCACCACCGTATGCCGTCCCGACGAACAGACAGAACAGAGCAACCACAGTGAGAATACCATGCGATTCGCCGCTGATCGCCCGAATGCGGTTACGCGTCCATTGTGTCAGTCGGTTACCCGTCGGTCCGTGCGCTTTCGAAACACCAACGCCGTCAACCAGTGGGAGCAGTTCGTCGGTGAACGCAGTCGCGATTGCCATCGCGCCGATGACGAGCAGATACTCGTCACGCCCAGTTAAGAATCCAACACTGACGAGCCAGAATGGGATTGCGGGTCGCCGCTTGATGACTAGCACTGCTGCCGCCACAAGCGAGACCACTGGCCACGGCGAGGCTGGCACCGTCGATCGACTGAGAAGCCGCCAGTACCAGTCAAAATAGCCAACACCGCCATGGGTACTCGATGCGGTGAAAAACAGTTCGACGCCGTGTACATCGGCTATTGTCAGCCACCACGGTGCAGCAAGTAGAATACCGCCAGCAGCAACGGCGCCACCGGAAACAAGCCCACGGAGCGACCGGTCGGTGCCGAGCCACAGCGCAGCGACGTTTGTCCCGAAGAAGATGGTGTACAGCGGATGCGTCTGTATCGTCGCTCCGAACAGGGCAGCGGTTGCGATTATCCACGTCCAATCGCCGGTCCGATACATTCGAACCGCGGTGTAGATGCCTGAACAGGACAACACCATTGCCGCCGCTCGAACAGTGCCACCAGCAGTCACCGTAAATTCGAGAACTGGTGGTGAGGTGACAAAGATGATGACCGCAAGGGCCGCCTGAAACCGGCTCTCTAACACCGTTTTCGCGGCGACACCGAATGCGACGAGCGCACACACCATCAACAAGCCCGGCATAACACGCGCGACTACAAACGGTGAAAATCCAAGCTGTACAACGCCCCCTGCGATGGTCAACATCAGCGGCGGATAGCCCAGTGGAATGCCACCAGCCGTGTAGTACGGCACCGTCTGAGGGATTGCAAAGCCGTTCAATACGATCTCCTGACCCATCATCAGAAACAGCCCCCCACCGAGCGACGGATACGGATGTGTTAGATAATACGTCCCATAGATCGGCAGAAAGACAAAAATGCCGACGACCGCAGGCAGGAGGGCATGCCTAAAAGAACGGTTCATTACAACCATCTATAGAATGGTTGGTTAATATCATTTTGATCTGTCACCAATGCGTGACATCCCCTCACAGTCACGCGCAAGACTGGTAAGCGTCGCGACAGGTGGTGAACCGCGGGTGGTGTGAGTTGGTGTCGCACGCCGACCGTAACAAAAATTGATACCAGAACATATCCGATTTTGCTGATGGCTCGGGTGCTCAGGGGCCAAAGCTCACAATACGTTCTCGAAATCTTCAAAGGGAAGCCAACATGAGGGACACTAATGGCAGGAGCACCGTACGAGTTACTGGCGTTTGTGCTGTTTGCCGCAATCACGATCGGGAGTAGCCTGGGGGTTGTTCTCGTTCGTGACGTGTGGCATTCTGCGCTCCTACTCGGAGTCGCACTTCTTTCGGTAGCAGTACATTACGTCATGACACAGGCGGCATTCATCGGTACGATGCAGATACTCGTGTACGTCGGGGGAGTGTTGGTTCTCATCACGTTCGCCGTGATGCTCACCCGTGACGATCCCGCTGTCGAGGTGGGACAATGACGACACGACCACGATTGAAGCTCGGATCGCACCTGTTGCCGGGACTGGCTGCCGTGGCGCTGTTTACCGTGATGGCGGCCGTGTTCCTGCAGGGGAATTTCCCAGCGCCCGCGGGATTCGGTGAGGGTTCGGTTCTCCGATCGATCGGCATGGCAATGTTCGCGCTCGAACCGTCGATACCATCGGCGAATTTCCTCGTCGCGTTCGAAATCATCGATGTCGTCCTCGTGGCGGCACTCGTCGGCGCGGTCATGCTTGCGCGTCGCGAAGGCAACGACTCGAGTGGGTCGGTCCGGACCGACGGCGGACGGGGTGATGATCGATGATCGCAGCCAAGTACTATCTGTTGCTGTCGGCGGCCGTGTTCTGTATCGGCCTGTTCGGCATCCTCACCCGTCGTAACGCACTGATCTTCCTGATGAGCATCGAGCTCATGTTGAACGCGGCGAACATCAACCTCGTCGCGTTCTCCGCACAGCACGGCAACCTTTCGGGACAGGTGTTTAGCCTGTTCACCATGGCACTGGCCGCGGCCGAGGTCGCCGTTGGCATCGGTATCATTCTGGTGCTCTATCGGAACTTCGACGACGTGGACGTTACCACGGCAACTTCGATGAGGTGGTAAGATATGGCAGGACCATTGGAATTCGCACCAGCGATCGCCGCATTACCGTTCGTATCGTTCGTGATCGCCCTGTTCTTCGGGCGATATATGCCGAAGAAAGGCGCGCTGGCCGGAATCACGGCAACCGCCGGCTCGCTGTTGCTCGCAATCTGGACGTATTTCACCGTCATGGGCAACGGCGAACCACACACTGAACACCTGCACACGCTCGTGGCAGTGGCAGAGCCGTTTTCACTCGAACTCGGGATTCTGATCGATCAGCTCTCGGCGCTGATGTTGCTGATCGTGACGCTCATCTCGTTTTTGGTGTTCGTCTTCTCGCTCGGCTATATGAACGACGAAGGCGAGACCGGCCTCCCGCGCTACTACGCTGGACTAAGCCTCTTTAGCTTCAGCATGCTCTCGTTCGTGATGGCCTCGAACCTGTTCATGGCCTTCATGTTCTTTGAGCTGGTCGGGCTCTGCTCGTATCTGCTGATTGGCTTCTGGTTCCGTGAGGATGCACCACCGTCGGCGGCGAAAAAGGCGTTTATCGTCACCCGATTTGGTGATTATTTCTTCCTCATCGGCGTTGTCGGGATTCTGGCAACGTTTGGAACCTCAGCATTTATCGGAACGGGTGGCACAGAAAGCTTCCCGGCACTTGCTGAGCACGCACTCACCGGGTCGGCCGACCACGTCCACACGTTCGGCTTCGATCCACAGACGTGGTTCACCATCCTTGCACTGCTCGTCCTCGGCGGCGTGATGGGCAAATCCGCACAGTTCCCACTCCACACGTGGCTTCCCGACGCAATGGAAGGCCCAACGCCCGTCAGTGCGCTGATTCACGCAGCGACGATGGTTGCGGCGGGTGTCTATCTCGTCGCACGGATGTACGGCTTTTACGCGCTCAGTCCGACGGCGTTGGCTATTATCGCCTTCGTCGGTGGTTTTACCGCGCTGTTTGCGGCCACCATGGGCGTCGTCAAACGGGAGATCAAACAGGTGCTGGCCTACTCCACCATCTCTCAGTACGGGTATATGATGCTCGCACTGGGTGCGGGTGGCTACGTGGCTGGTGTCTTCCATCTCACCACCCACGCGGTGTTCAAGGCGCTGTTGTTCCTCGGCGCTGGTGCGGTGATCGTCGCAATGCACCACGATGAGGACATGTGGAAGATGGGCGGTCTCAAAAACGAACTCCCGGTTACGTACTACACGTTCCTCGCCGGGTCGCTCGCGCTCGCGGGCATCATTCCGTTCAGTGGCTTCTGGTCGAAAGACGAGGTGCTGTATGAGGCACTGCGACTCGGCCTCAACGATCCGGTATTCATGGCTGCCTACGCCATGGGGCTGATCGCGGTGTTTTTCACCGGATTCTACACCTTCCGGATGGTGTTTCTCACCTTCCACGGTGAGCCACGGACGAACATTGCGGAGAGTCCACACCAGTACGGCTGGAACATGAAAGCGCCGCTGGTGGTGCTCGGTGCGCTCGCGGTCGTCGTCGGGCTCATCAACATGGCCCCGCTCGCAAAGCTGACCGGTATGGATCTGACGTATCTCCACCACTGGTTCGAAAACGGCGGCGAGCTGCTGACCGTCGAGCATTATCACCATCTCCTTACCGAGGTGAGCGGCGTCCACCACGTCGAGAACTCGACGGGCCTCATGCTTGGCTCCGGTGCGCTCTCGCTCGGGCTCGCGCTCGCAGGCGTCGCCGTGGCGCACGTGCTCTACAACGTGCCGTCCCCGGAGGAACACACGGACAAACTCGGATCGATCAAGACGGTGTTGTTCAACAATTACTACCAGGACGAATATCAGGTATGGCTCGCTGAAGGGCTCACGGCGAACGTGGCACGCGCAGCGAATACGTTCGACCAGGGCGTCATCGACGGTGCAGTCAATGGCGTCTCTAGCGTCTCGCTGTTTGCTGGCGAGCGCGTCCGGAGGATCCAGACTGGCGTCGTGACGAACTACGCGGCGTTGCTCACGGTCGGTCTGGTCGTGTTGCTCGTTGCGATGGGACTGCTCGGGGGGTGGTTCTGAATGCTGATTGAACTGCTCATCGCAGTCTGTCTGCTGGGTTCGGTCGGTGTCTTCTTGCTGCCCGACCGATACGCACCACGGCTCTCGTTCGGTATCAGCGTCGTGGCAATCGCGGTCAGTCTGTACATGTTCTCGGCGTTCGATGGCGCCGGCAACGCCCTGCTTGAGGGCGGCAAACTGGCGTTTGAGACGAACGCCCACTGGCTCTCGCTTGGGCCGTACGATCTGTCGTGGCACGTCGGCCTCGACGGCATCAGTATGCCGTTGATCGTGCTCTCGACGATCCTCACGAGTCTCGCCATCTTGAGCGCGTGGACCCCGATCAACGAGCGCAAATCCCAGTTCTACGGGTTAATGTTGCTGCTTGAGGGCAGCCTCATCGGCGTGTTCGGTGCGCTGGACTTTTTCGTCTGGTTCATCTTTTGGGAGGCCGTGCTCGTGCCGATGTACTTCCTCATTGGCGTCTGGGGCGGTCCCCGCAGAAAGTACGCCGCGATCAAGTTCTTCGTCTACACGAACGTCGCCTCGCTGGTGATGTTCGTCGGCTTTTTCCTGCTCGTGATGGGTTCGGGCGTCACGTCGCTCGGACTGCCCGAACTCGCACAGCAGCTCGCGACTGGTTCGGTCTCTTCGGTCGGCGGCCTTTCGCCACAGCAGGTGAAAGTGGTCGCCTTCTTCGCGATGTTCGCCGGCTTTGCGGTGAAGGTGCCGGTCGTTCCGGTGCACACCTGGCTGCCTGACGCCCACGTTGAAGCGCCAACGCCGGTGTCGGTCATTCTGGCTGGTGTGCTATTGAAGATGGGTACGTACGCCCTGCTCCGGTTCAACTTCACGCTCCTCCCGGAGGTGGCCGCCGACTACGCACTCGTGCTGGTCGCGATTGCGGTCGTCTCAGTACTCTATGGAGCGCTGCTCGCGCTTGCACAGCAGGATCTCAAACGGATTGTCGCGTACTCGTCGGTTTCATCGATGGGCTATGTCATTCTCGGGCTCGTGGCGTTCAATCTGTACGGGCTCGGAGGCGCAACGTTCCAGATGATCAGCCACGGCCTGATCTCCGGGCTGTTGTTCCTCTGTGTTGGCGTCATCTATAACACGACGCACACGCGGATGGTCGGCGATATGAGCGGCCTGGCAGACCGGATGCCGATCACGGCCGGTGCGATGGTCGCCGGTTCGTTCGCCTACATGGGCCTCCCGCTCATGTCCGGGTTCGTCGCCGAGTTTATGGTGTTCAGCGGCGGCTTTTCGGCCACGTTCCCACACGCACAGCTACTGACGGCGATCGCGATGTTCGGCATCGTCATCGTCGCCGGCTACTATCTGTTCGCGATGCAGCGGACGCTGTTCGGTTCATTCCGCGTGGCGACCGATTACGAGATCACACGCGCAAAACCACACGACATTGCGCCGCTCGTCGTGTTGATCGTCCTCATCATCGCGCTTGGCTCCGCACCGGAGCTGATCTTCGGCATGATCCAGGATGCCGTCACACCGATGACTGAACTGACACACACCCAGCACGCGGCCATGGGTTCGATGGAGCTGCGTGATGTGGCGTCCACGATTGGAGGTGTTGTCCGATGACTGACCCCGTCTCAGCTGCCCTCGGGCTTGGTGGCTATCAGCCACTCGTCCCGGCGCTGTTGCTCGGCGTGACCGCGCTGTTGGTGTTGCTCGTCGATACGATCTGGCCGAATGAGCAGTCGAACACGCTGCTGGCGACGGTCACGATTGCCGGCTCACTCGCGTCGCTGCTCGTTGCTGGCGCACAGCTGTTCTTATCGCCCGAAGCGGCGACGCTGTTCGATGGCCAGCTGATTGTGGATGGGATGAGCCTGTTTTTCACCGTCATCTTCACGAGCGTGACGGCACTCGTCGCACTGGCGAGTCACGATTACATCGCCGACCGGCCAAACCAGGGCGAATACTACGCGCTGGTTGTGCTAGCGGCGACCGGGATGACGATGCTGGCAAGCGCAAACAGTCTCGTGACGGCGTTCGTGAGTCTCGAACTTGCTTCGCTCCCATCGTATGCGCTCGTAGCGTATCTCAAGGATAACCGCGGTAGCGCAGAAGGCGCGCTGAAATATCTCCTCATTGGCGGTCTCTCCTCGGCGGTGTTCCTCTATGGGATCAGTCTGGTCTACGCCGTTACGGGAACGCTCACGCTCGCAGAGATCGCAACCGTTCTCGATGCTGGTATCGACGGCAGTCTGACGGGCGTGCTCGGCATCGGTATCGTGATGATTCTCGGTGGCGTCGCGTTCAAGACGGCCTCCGTGCCGTTCCACTTCTGGGCACCGGAGGCCTACGAGGGCGCACCAGCACCGATCGCTGGATTTCTCTCCTCCGCGTCGAAGGCAGCCGGCTTCGTGTTGGCGTTCCGCGTGTTCCTGACGGCGTTCCCAACGTCGGCAGTTGCAGGGGTCGACTGGGTGCTCGCATTCCAAGTACTCGCACTCATCACCATGACGCTCGGAACGTTCGCCGCTGCCACCCAGGAAGAGGTCAAACGGATGCTCGCGTACTCATCGATCGCACACGCGGGCTACGCGCTGATCGCACTCGGTGCGCTCACCGGCGCAGCGGATCAACTGCTCGTCGGAGCGGGAATGCTACACCTGCTCGTGTATGGCTTTATGAACACGGGTGCATTCCTCTTCATCGCACTGGCAGAACAGTGGGGAATCGGTCGTCGGTTCGAAGATTTCAACGGGCTTGCAAAAGAGGCACCCGTCGCCTGCACGGCGATGTCGCTGTTTCTGGTCAGCCTTGCTGGGCTGCCGTTCGGTGGTGGCTTCGTCTCGAAATACTTCCTGCTTCTCGGGACCGTGCTTACATCGTCGTATCTGCTCGCCGCCGCCCTCATCGTCAACAGCGCGCTGTCGGTGTTCATCTATGCGCGCGTCATCAAGGCTATGTGGATCGAAGATCCAGTTCCGGGGCGCACGATCGAAGAGTACCCAACTGGGCTCTACGCAGCAGTAGTCGTTGCCGCAGTCGTGACGGTGCTGTTGCTTCCAGGGCTTGCGCTGTTCACTGATCCGGCGCAGCTGGCGTCGAACGCGCTCTTCTAAGCGGTTTCGCACCGATTCTATCCGATTTTTTGGCTGCCTCTCGAAAGAGGAAGTATTTACCGGCCCAAACCACAATACGTGATATGGTTACCCGGCTGGTGCTTGGGTGTGACTCACTCGGGCAGCTGCTGGTTGATTCACTCGTCGATCGACCTGGAGAGCTGCAGGTCGTCGTTACGGATGGCGATCACGCGGAGACGCTCCGCGGTGATGGCATTCCGACGGTCCACGTTCCGGAGTACGCTGCAGAGACACTCAAGACGGTAATCGACCCTCCAGCAGAATCGATTATTGTTGCGAGCGGAGATGGGGCGACGAACTATCGAGCTGCACGCGCGGCGCGGACCGCGTTTCCAGATGCGCTGCTCGTCGCCTATCTCGGACGCGTTCCGAGCACAGATCACACCGAACAGCTCAAATCCGTTGCCGATCGGGTGATTGATCCCGGGGGTGCAATCGCCGAACAGGTGCTTGCGTCTGCAGGCAGACAGGGCCACCGTGTCCGACAGCTTCATCGAGCATTGCGCGAGATTGACGGAAAACTGGCCGTCGTAATGCATGACAATCCAGACCCTGACGCGATCGCGAGTGCACTTGCGCTCGTTGCGCTCGCCGATCGGGTCAACTGTCCGGCGGATGCCTGTTATGCTGGTGATATCACCCATCAAGAAAACCGTGCGCTCGTAAACCTTCTTGAGTACGAGCTACTGCATTTCGACGACGAATCGTTCGATATCGACGACTACGATGCGATTGCCCTCGTCGATCACGCTCGTCCCGGTGTCAACGATCAGCTCGAAAAGGAGCGACCAATCGATATTGTCGTCGATCATCACCCGCCACGAAAACCTGTTGAGGCGCGCTTTGTCGATCTCCGGAGTGACGTCGGGGCAACTAGCACACTGCTTGTTGATTACTTCCAACGGCTTGATATCGTTCCGCCAACGCCTATCACGACCGGGCTGTTGTTTGGAATCTGGGTCGACACGAAGCAGTTCAGCCGTGAAATCGCAGTGGATGATTTCGAGGCGGCAGCGTATCTCATCCCGTACGCTGATATGGAGGTGTTAGCCCAGGTCGAATCCCCCCGGATGACAGCAGAGACGTTCGCAACGATCGGGCGGGCAATTCGGAATCGGACCGTCGAAGGGTCGGTGTTGACGAGCTGTGTCGGTCAGTTCCGTGAGCGCGATGCAATCGCGCAGGCGTCGGATCGGCTGCTCGATATCGAGGGCGTCACAACAACCATGGTGTATGGCATCAGAGATAACGTGATCTACGCCTCTGCTCGCACCCGGTCGACGCCACTGGATGTTGGTGAAACGCTTCGCAACGCGTTCGATCAGATTGGTGATGCCGGCGGACACGCCGATATGGCCGGCGCGCAGATTCCACTCGGATTTCTTGGCTTGATCGAAAACGACGGCGATGATGACGCGGATGTGCTCATTGAGACCGTTCAGACTGTTATCGACGAACGATTCTTCGAAACGATACGGGAACGGCCGGCCTGGCAGCGCGACAGTGGCGTCACTGATAGCGTCTACTGGTAGTGACGACCGTGAACCATTTACCCAGTTGCTTCATAGCAGAATTTAATGGACGATACCGAGGGCCAGAAGCCGCGCGTCAAAGATTACATGACCCGGGAGGTAGCGACGGTGAGCCCGGACGAACTTGTCGCGGACGTTGCCCGCCGCATTGCCGAAAATGAGGGTCACAGCGGCTTTCCTGTCTGTAACGGCCGGTACGTACAGGGAATAATAACGGCCCGCGATCTCTTGCTCGCTGGTGATGACGATCCGATTTTCACGGTGATGAACGAGGATCTGATCGTCGCTCATCCGGAGATGGATATCACCGATGCGGGCCGGGTGATTCTTCGATCTGGTATCCAGAAACTCCCCGTTGTCGACGATGCTGGTCATCTCGTCGGTATTATCTCAAACGCCGATGTCGTTCGGAGTCAGATAGAGCGGGCAACCCCCGGAAAAGTGAACAAGCTGGTGCAGACCTTGAAAACCATTCATGGAGTTGATATGCAACAGGTCCGCCGGACGGTCGATCTCGACACGCTGATTCCAACACAAGGGAAGGTGTACACCGACGAGCTCGAAGGTCGGATCTATGAGCTCGAAAACGGCCTCGCAGAGCCGCTGGTTGTGATCGACAACGGCAGCCGACGGCTGTTGCTCGCGGACGGTCATCACCGCGTGAAAGCGGCCCAACGTGTCGGCGTTGAATCGATGGATGCCTACGTGATTGAGCTCAAAGAGCCGGTCGAACTCGGCATGGCAGAGACGGCACGGAAAGACGAACTTGAGAGCATTGACGACATCACGGTCGTCGATTATGCGCACCATCCACTGATTGAGACCACCACCAGACTCCAATCTAACGACGAATAAGAAACGTCTCAGTGGGTTTTTCGCCGTCCATCAATTGTGCATTCATATGAAGATTGGTGTACTCAGCACGGCAAAGATTGGTCGAAAATCAGTGTTACCGGCGATTCAGTCGACGGACCATTCGATCGGTGCGATTGGCTCGCGGTCGGCGGACGATGCACGTGCGCTTGCCGAGCAGTTCGACGT
The DNA here is from genome assembly GCA_025041195.1 of Halobacteriales archaeon YIM A00013. Taxonomy (GTDB): domain Archaea; phylum Halobacteriota; class Halobacteria; order Halobacteriales; family Haloarculaceae; genus Halocatena. The sequence continues at coordinate 1,372,449 of JAKCFM010000001.1, read as the reverse complement.
TTCAGGGGTCCACGGCAGCTACGACGCACTGGTGAGTGACGACACACTGGATGCGGTGTACATTCCGCTCCCGAACGCGCTGCATGGCGAGTGGGTTCGCCGGGCGGCGGATGCTGGATTGCACGTGCTCTGTGAGAAACCACTTGCCGAGGACGCTCAGACCGCACGCGAGCTCGTTGAGTACTGTAGCGAACGGGGGGTGGTGCTGATGGAAGGGTTCATGTATCGGTATCATCCTCGAACGAAGCGGATCAGTGAACTTATTGATAGCAGATTGGGCCGACTGACGTCGTTCAAATCTGCGTTCAAATTCCCGCTCCGTGATCGTCCGGACGACATCCGTCTCTTACCGGAGCTGGCTGGTGGATCACTGATGGATGTGGGCTGTTACCCGATCAACGCTGCCAGAACGTTCATGGGCGAGCCAACTTCGGTCAGCGGTTGGCGCTCTGATTCGAGAGACGCAGGCGTCGACACCGAAATGACGGCCGTGTTGGCATATGACGACGGCACGACGGCGACGGTGGAGTCGGGATTCGACTCACAGATGGAACAGTACTACCGGATTGACGCCGAAAACGGCTGGATCAGAACGGAGACCGCTTTCGATGTCGATTCCGACGCATCGGTGTCGATCGAGTACGTCATCGATGGTGAACACGAGACCGAGGGATTCGAGCCGGTCGATCAGTACGCCCGAGAAATTACGGCGTTCGCCGAGGCGATTGAGGAGGGTGTTCCGCCAGAGACCGACGGCAACGAAGCCGTTCGAAATATGCGCGTGATTGATGCGGTCGTCGAGAGCGACGCCACGGGCGAGCGGATCACGCTGTAGTCGCGGGTTCCGATTCGAGCGTTTCAGTGGCTGCCGAGAGCCCCTGTTCGACCGAGCAGTCGAAACCACACTCGTTCAGCGCCTCACCGATTGCTCGAACGCCGCGTTGAATCTGTTCGTCAGCAAGCTTGCCCATATTACTCACGCGGAAGATGTCGCCGCCGAGGTGTGCCTGTCCGCCGCTGATCGAGACGTTTCGATCTGCGATCGCATCGAAAAAGGCGTCAGGATCCTCGGCGATCGGTCCGGGGAGGCTGATCGCCGTGAGTGTGTTCGACAGTTCGGTTGGACCCTGGACGTTCGGGAATGATTCCAGCCCGAACGCGTCGAATGCGGCGCGGAACGCACGCGACTGCCGACGGTGGCGACGGATTCTCGTTTCCATGCCTTCGTCAGCGATCTCGGAGAGGGCGACGGCGAGCGCACGGAACAACGGGACGGCGCTCGTAAACGGCGTCTGGTTGTCGGAGGCTTTTCGGAGATGCCAGTCGAGATCCTGATAGAACGGCGCGGAGTCGCCATCGATGGCGCCGACGGCGCGTTCAGTGACGAATAGCGCGCTCACGCCCGGTGGTGCGCCAAGCGCCTTCTGGGCATCCGTGATTGCCACATCAACGTTCCACGCATCGATTTTGAAGACATCGCCACCGATCGAGGTGACGCCATCGACGACGAACAGCGCGTCGTGTTCGGCGGCGATTTCCCCCACCTCGGCCACCGGATTCAAGAGCCCGGTTGAGGTTTCGTTGTGGACCATCGTGACGAGATCGGTCTCGTCCGTGATCGCTTCGGACACTGCCGCCATATCGAACGAGTCGCCCCATTCGACCTCGACCGGGGTTACGGATGCATGACGGCCGGCGATCCGCTTGAATCGGCGGCCGAACTTCCCGTTGACAAGCGCAACGACCTCACTAGTCTCGTCGGTGAGATTGGCAACGGCCATCTCCATCCCCATGGTGGCGGTGCCGTTGAGAATCAGTGGCGTTCCCGATCCGCTCGCGCTCCCATCGAGCGTTGATTGGGTGAACACCGTCTCAAGGCCGTTCTGTGCGCGCGCATACGTTTCCTCAAACTCGGCCGAACGATGTGACACCATCGGTGCGTCCATCGCTGTGCGCACTGGCTCCGAGAGTGGCACTGGCCCCGGATTCAACAGTAGAAACTCGTCGGTCATACCCGTATCTGCAATCGGTCACTAATAAGCCGTGGCGTTGGTTACAATCCTCGCCGGCTTCGGAGTTCTGGCCTGCGATCAACCGTTCGTCTCCGTCGTTTCATTTCGCACGCTGTCCGTTCTCCCTCCTATTATTTCCAAATCATTATATATCATAAACTCGTTAGTAACTTCAACATAGTTCTGTGGTGTATGATTGAAACTAATCCACGACAATATCGATATTCCGTCGGATGATGTATAGATCACCACTTACAATTATAAAAATACAAAGGTATACTAATAAATAAGAGAATGTTAGACATTGATAACTATTTCCAAACATCTCGTAGTGAATTCCGGAATTTCCTAGGGTGGTTAATTCTTACAATATTTATAATATTTACTACTATATCATTCAATCTGACGGATACCTGGCTTGTCCCAGTGATTGCTGTATTCCTTTTAGGAAGCTTCATTGAATTGATTATCGTTGTATTGGATCTTCCGAAGATACTACGTGAGCTTTACCCAGGATTCACTCTTCTCATACTGTGCATCTGGTTAATTATCACGGCTGGATCTCCCTCACTCCTGGCTGGTATTGCCTTTGCGAGTGGATGGATTTTTTGTGATATCAAAAATAGAATAACATAGACGTATATCATCCTGGGTTACATTTTCAGACTGTTTATCAGTAATTGATGGGCACTGGTACCAATGGCCACGTCGTGACGATTCAGTCGTGGTGGGTTCGGTATCGAAGCCCCAGCTAGGAAATGATGATTCCAGGATAGCTCCGCCACAGTCTGCGAATAGCACGAACCGAGGCCACCCGGAGCCGACAGCAGTTAGGGCATTCATCAACCATCAGGCGCTCTTCACCGTTGTCGCCATCCTGCTCGCAATCGGTAGCTGAATTCTAGCAGGTCGATTTCGAATGCATGATTAGCACCAAAATCTATTTTGATCATCTAAATTTCACAAACAGCTGCGCATGGCGAATCTACCTAGCCGACTTCTGAACAACCCAGCCAACCGCACTCGCACTTACCCAGCCCAACAGCGCTACGAGCGTGAAATACAGGCTGCCACTCAGTCGGGTCAGAACCGTTTCAGTTACCCAGCCAAGAAAGCCCACACAGAGGGCTGTGGTGAGTCCCCAGACGAGCAGTGATCGGAGTTGCAGTGTCCCTCTCGATCGATAGCACCACCCTGCAATCGGAATCGACAGCACGAGAGCGATCACAACTGGCGTCACGGTCGGCTCGTCGATCAACACCATGCGCAACACCAGCGCGAGCCCCGGAACTACCAGCAGTCCCGTTGCCAGCCAATAGCCGATGAGCGTCACTGCGCGTTCGGTTCGGTCGTCGTCAATGTACTGTCCAATGCTCATTGTCCTTTTAGTTTGACAACACCATCATCACGGACCGCATACAGGACGCCGTCAACAGCGATGGGAGACCACATGGCGGTGAACGCAGATATCTTTGGTAGCGCGGCGAGTCCACTTTTGGGGGCGACGCTGTACATCCCGTCGTCAACGCCAACGTAGAGGACATCCGCGGTGAGTGCTGGGTTCCAGTCGGCGAGTCCGAGTTTCGACATAGTCCAGAGATCGTCGCCGTCACTGAGGGTGATCCCGGCGATCAGATCGGCTTCGATGGCGAACACGTGGACCATCTCGCCGTTTGAGACCACGGCGAATCTGCCGTCGGTAGTGACATCGAGCTCCTGGGTCCAGCGCGTTTCGCCGTCTTCAAGCGATACTGCCTGGACGGTCTGGCCACCGAAGATGACGGTGCCATCGACGATGCACGGCCCGCCAGTGCCCGCCAATGCGGCCGATTGCTGTGGAACGTCGAGCGTTTGTGTCCAGCGCATGCTGCCGGATTGCAGATCGAGTGCGCGAACCGTTTTTGGATCGTCTACAGCGGTGCCGACGAGCAGTCTATCGCTGCTGACTTGTGGGTGGATCGCCCGCTCTGTTGGTACCCGAAACCGCTCGAATCCTGTGGACGCATCGAGTGCGATCGTCACTTGCGCATCGTCGAGCGTGGCCTCGCAGTACACCGTGTTTCCAAGCGCTAGCATCGAGGTGATGGTATCGTCGGTTTCGAACTCCCAGAGCGTCGTCCCGTTTTCGGGATTGAGCGCCACGATCGAGGTTGCTTCGGCCACGAGTAGCTGGTCACCCAGATACGTTGGCTCGATCGCAAACGAGAGCGATTCGTTCCGCCAGGGGATTGGATTGAACTGCGAGACATGCCAGTTGATCGTGCCGTCCGATCGAGCGATCGCGCCGACCGACTGGTTCGTCGTGAAAAACAGCTGCTCGCCTCCAGCAACGATCCCGAGCACTGGATCGTCGATTTTCGCGCTCCAAGCCGGCTGATTGCGGGTCTGGATCATAACGCTGTCTTCGGTGTGGCCCGTTCCTGCGGGGTCGTGCTGGCCCATCGGCCACGCGGCGTTCTCGACAGCAGCGGGCGATTCGTACGCCGACTTGAACCACCGTCTCGGCAGCCCAAGCGCGCTGGCCCCAGTGATCGCACCGGCGGCCAGCGCCTGCCGTCGGGTAATCTGGAAGGTGTCTGGTTGCATCTGTGTATGCATTGAACACTGGTGCTATAAATCACAGAGAATTACACGCCAGATTGGCACGAGGGATCGGACGATCACTCGGTTCTGAGTCTGAGGACGGCGTCGTCTGTGTGTGCATAGAGTGCACCATCGAGGGCAATAGGTGCGTGACAGCCTTCTTTGAGCCACAAACGCTCACCCACTGGGTCGCCCGTCGCCGGATCTGATTGCTGGACGGAGACGGAGACGGAGACGTGCTGATGTCCCGCGCGCGATGGTCCACCCTGCACCAGTGGCCAGTTAGCGCGACTGGTCGTTGCAGCCGTCGAATGTGGTGCTGTCACCCAGCGCCGAGGAAACGCCAGTCCGCCCGCGATGGCAGTGCCACCAACCGCGAGCGCACGCCGGCGGGTGATTCGATAGCGGTCCTTTTCCATTGTGACTGGGTAGTATCACAGCCTGAAACTCCTTCTGAGTGGTTGTTCCGGATCGTGACTTCACCGGCCGGGAACCAACCCCCTGAGACGAACGGTTGTGATGAGATACCCTATGGCCATTGCGCCAATGACCACTGATCCCACCAGTAGCGGATAGTAGATCGATCCGCCAGTGCGAATGGACGATGAGATGACCAGCGAACGAAAGACGTGATAGGAAACCAGCGTCGCCAGACTGAACTTCCAGACGGTGTCCGTTGGGGTCATCAGTCGAAACTGCTCGATGGTGACCCCCAGGACAATCGCCAGCCCCGTTACAACAACAAGCTCGCGACCACCGAGTGAATCACCAACCAGCAACGCATCGGAGAAATCCATCACAATTGGCAGCAGTGCGAGCTGTAACACGACGGAAAATGAGATGATTCGAGCCAGGCGGACGCCAACTCCATCCGAAGTGCCACCAGAAGACGCCATTCGATCGTAGTATTTCACCCCCCACCAAAAAGCTACCCGTCGGACGACTGACTCACTCGGGATAGGCGCGGTCGATCAGCCCTGGCTCTTCCTCAATCGTCTCGCCAATGGGGGCAACAATCTCGGCGATGTACTCTGCTGTGGCGCCCTTCAGATCCTGTGGGTGGAGCTCCTCGCTGACGAAGTCGGCTTCGAGCTCCGCGTACTGATCGTACGTTAGATTGCCGCCGTACTGCTCCGGCCGTTCGATCTCGAACGATTCACCGCGGTCGTCGAGGATGGGAAAGACGAGATATTTCACGTATTCGAGCACGCCGTTGTCCTCACGTTCACCCTGTGGGCAGTAGGCTTGCTGGAGTTTCTCCTGAATCTCCTCCGGTGAATCGGTGAGCCCGACTTTCGAACTCGCATCAGAGGCGCTCATCTTCCCGCCAGAGAGTCCCGAAAGCAGCGGTGCAAACACACAGATTGGCTTCTCGTAGCCCCAGTCGGGGAGCAACTCCCGTGCGAGCATGTAGATTCCTCGCTGGTCGATCCCACCGTAGGCGACGTCGGCATCGAGCGCGGCCACATCGAGCGCCTGCATCAGCGTGTAGAGCACGCCGCCGAGCGAAGGGTTGTCGGACTGGCGAACGACCTCGCTGCCGGCGCGCTGGGCGCGCGTGATTGTGGTGTCGGCGGCCATCTGGAGCAGTTCGAGGGTGTACTCTTCATCGAGTTCGAACTCACGTCCCTGGACGAACGTCAGATCATCGACGCTTGCGCCGGCGGTTTCGACCATCGCCTCGATCGCTGTCTGGTAGTACTCCGAGCGGGCGTCGAGGAGATCGAACGGGCTCTTCTCATCGTCGAGATGCGCGTGGAGATCTGCGATCAGAACTGTGACGTCGAAATCCGCCCGGAGGAAATCGGCCAGCTTCCGAATCGTGGTGAAATGGCCGATGTGCATCTGTCCAGTGGGGGCGTAGCCGATGTACACCGACGGATTCTCGCGTTCGAGTAGCTCGTCGAGTTCGGCCTCGGTGACGACCTCTTCGGTGTAGCGGGAAACGAGTGCCCGCCGATCGGCGGCGTTCATGCCTGCGATTTCGTCGTGGTCCGAATAAATCGTTCGTTCGCCGGCTACCGCTTCGAACGGCCTGTTGATTTCGATGGCTGTGAGGCCCCATCGATTACGGCAGTGACGCTCTCACCGTTGGTCGACGCCGAAGACATAGGTTGTGAGTTCATCAGTTGCCGTTTCCAAAAGCCCCTTTCGTAGGGTACCCTGCTGTCGGTCGAAATCACAGTATTTCATCGTAAGAACATACCAGGGAGAGATGTACGAATCAGTTTTCGAGCCTCCGCGTATCCAGTCCTCTGCTCGAATTTCAACTCCTGCGGAGTGTGCTTGTGTCGTTATCGCCATAGCGACGCATTCCGTGTGATGGAATGGATGTGTATCATTGCTGATGATCACCCAGGGTCGATAGGATGGTGCCGATTTGTGTATGGCTGGCCCCCACCAGACATCACCGGCTGAATACTGCATCAGGATTGCTCCCCGCCAATGCCAGGGCCCCACTCCTCGGGATCTTCTGGTCCAAATCGGTCCGATACAGCTGCTGCGGATCGAAGGGTAGACAGTACCGAGTGAATTTCGTCGGATTCTGTAATCGCCCAGTACTCGCCACGATGTCGCACCAGTCCACGATCTTCAAGTCGAGAGAGGACGACTCCTACACTTCCGCGTGGAACTCCTGTTCGGTCGTGAATCTCCTTCGGGAGATAGGCCTGCTCTGGATCGGACGCAAGAAACGTGAGAATAATTTCTGCATTTGTTGGACTCCGGGCTCGGAGTTCCGACTCATCACTTTCTTCGAACCGTTCGATGTCGATCGGCATACTCTGTTATATGTAATAGTATGTAATAAGGGTAGTGAGCGTAAATATAACTAATTATTGAAAATACAATTCTTTTATCCGCTATCAGCAAACAATGTAGCTGCGTGAACGCTAAGCCGCTGTGTCGGACAATCACTCACCCCTTCGAACGGCCTGGTGGCAGGTCGTGTTCGGCCCGATGCTCGAGAATCGACCCTCGCTGACAGGCGACGATCCGACAATCAGAGCGGGGCGTTGCCGTACAGGTGAGCACGAAGCCGGCTGCCGCGTCGCTCTCGTAATACCGACGCGCAGTTGATTGGTCTACATCACCCGAGAGCAATCTGGCGGCACAGGTCGTACACCAGCCCTGCTGGCAGTCTGCCGGCAGCCACAGCCCGTTTGCTCTTGCCCTCCCGAGAATTGTCTCCGTTTCGGGTATCGTGAGCGTGATCGTTTCGCCGGCGGTGGACATGTCTGCGTCCTCCGGGATCTCGATCTCGACGGTGTACTCTACCATGTCCCACGATAGCACTCCTGCGTACCTAAGCGTCGGGTCCCCTCGATGAATCCAGCTTGAATCCCCGGGATTGACACCCGAACAATAATGTTCGAACCATCTGAGATTCAATATATGGCGCTGATGGAGCCGATCTGGATGATTCTGACAGCAGGAAGTCTCGTGTGCGTACTGTGGATGTGGCTCGACTGGTATCGTGGGAACACCGATCGGAACCGTCTCAGCGTAATCGGTGGCCTGTCGCTGGCGTATCTCGGAAATGGGATGGTCGCGTTTTCCTGGGAGACGGCGCTTTTCGGGAAAAACCAACCGTTCACCGAGTGGTTCGGAGTTTTTCTCGCGATCAGTGGCTGTCTGTTGGTGGGAGGATCGCTGTTTCACGAACGACGCTCCAGTATGCGTTGACCGTCACCGAACAAAGGCGAAACTGTATCCCAACGATATGGCTTTGTACCATCATTTATTATCTATTATATGCCGGTTTTCGAAGCGCTTACTGTGCTCTTGCTGGCAAACAGCGTGCTGCTGTCACTCTGGGCAGTTGCTGACTGGTGGCGTGGCAGCGCCGATCGGTCGATTCTCGGTCTTCCGTGTGGACTAACGCTGTTATGGCTTGGAGTTGGGGCCGACTGGTTCGGAACGGCACTCCCGAATGTTCTTGGTCCTGTTCTCATGGGAGCTGCCGGACTGTGTATTGTCTGGACGGTCCGAAAAAAGCGCGCCAACGAGAAGCCGGTGTAACAAATGATAGATTCAGTTCCAATTCCCACGAGCACGCTGTTGCTCCCGTGGTACGCCGGGGTCATCGCGTGGATCGCCATTGCGCTGTTGCTCGTCCGGCGATGGCGCGCTGAGATCATTCATACCGATGGCTTCGTTCTGCAGCTTTGTCTCTGTACAGTTGGTCTGTCTTACTGGTTGGTAGCAATTGATGTAATCGGGCCCCTTCCGTGGGAAACGACTCTCCGAGCGGCGTTCACGGTGGCTTCAATCGTTGCGTTCGGAATTGAGCTCGCCGCGTTCACCTGGCCGATCTATCGTCGCACACACCGCACTGCAGTCCTGTGAATTCGATCAGTCGTCGGCCTGTATCGTACGCGCTGGCACGTCGATCGTCCCGGCGTCAAGCTCGGCCTCAACTTCTCGGGCGGCTTTCACCATGTTTTCCATCTTCCCATACGCCACGTCACGCGGTAGCAGCTTCAGGCCACAGTCCGGACTGATGGTGAGCCGCTCGGGCGGGACAACCTCAAGACCCTTCTCGATGTTTGCTTTGATCTGCGATACTGGCTCGACGCTCGCCGTATGTGCGTCCACAACGCCGAGCGCAAGATCCTTGGTGAATTCGTGTTCAGTGAACACGGAAAGCTGCTCGTAATCGCCGTTTGCGAGCTCAAGATCATACTCGTGAACGGGATATTCGAGGATCTCGGGATAGATCCGCGAGTAATCACCATAGCAGACGTGCAGTCCAAGACGAACGTCTGCTGGAATCCCGTCGGCTATGACTTCAAGACACTCGCCGACGATCGTGTGATCGTTGGGTGTTGTCGCCAGCGCCGGCTCGTCGATCTGGATATACCGTGCACCGGCCTCAACGAGCTGCTCGATCTCCTCGTTGACGAGCGCGGCAACATCAGTGGCGAGCGCTTCATCCGTTCGGTCGGTTTCGTTGAACGCCCAGTTCGTGAGCGTGTACGGACCAGTGATCGGCACCTTGACCGGCCGATCCGCAACGTCATCAGTGAACTCAAACTCATCGACAAGCCACGGCTCATCGTATTCGACAGTGTCTGTGATTGATGGCTTATCGAAGTAGTTGTGACCCCACACCTTGACCGGTCCGTTGAGCTCATAGCCATCGATTCGATGGGCGAAATACTCGACCATCTCCGTGCGGCGCATCTCGCCGTCGACTATGACATCGAGGCCCGATCGCTCGTGTTCATGGGTGATGAGACGGGCTGCGTCGTCGGCAGCCTCCTGCCAGTGATCCTCATCGAACGACGCGTCACAATCAATTTCGCCATCATGAATGTCGCGAACGCGATCTGTCCACTTTGGCTTTGGATAACTGCCAACGACGGTCGTCAACAGGAAATGATCGTGTGGATGGTCCGCCGGTCTAAACTGCTCTCGAACGTCAGTCATTGTAAGCATGCACCTCCTCATACTCCGACGCGGCTGCAAGCACGTCGAGCTTTGCCTCGAATCGACTCTCAGGAAGATAGAACAGGCCAGTGTTTGCCGTCACGTAGATCGTCTCGAACGACGCTGCCGGTGTGTTTTCGCGAACCCAGTCGATCCGCTCGTGAATGGTTGAGACCTCCTCAACGCGTGTGTTCTGTCCGTCAACCACGCCGATCGCGATCTCTGATTTCGTCCCGTACTCGTTGATGTTGTACAGCGACTGCTCGTGGTCGGTGATGAAGTCATAGCCTACCGCATCTATGTCCGCATCGAGAAGATGCGCGTGAACCTTCTCGTCGAGCGCACCGAAATACGGCTGACAGATTACCGACGCATCAGTTGCACTGGCAACCGTATCGATTGCCTCGCTCACACGGGGGGCGAGCGAATCGTCTGGTGGCGATTCGACAAGCGAGGGTTCTAGCAGCACAATCATCTCGACGCTGGGAAACTCTGCGATTTCGCCGGCCAGAAACTCCCCAATGGCCGCGATAAACGCGGACGGATCGCCATACTGTTCGTCCGTCGCGAGATCGAACAGTGAATACGGCCCCGGAATGACAGCTTGCAGTCCGGAAACGCCCCCAACGCGGTTGAGGTCGCGCGCCATGTCACCACTCGGTTTTAGCGGCCCCGTCACGACCGGCTCCCGATAGAAGTTGTTGTTGTCGTAGTATCGGATGATACCACGCGTCTCAACGTTATCGTGGACGCACAGCGGATGGGCAAGCATGTCGTCCCATCGGAGCTGTCCCTCCACGATCCGATCGAGTCCAGCTTCTTTTTGGCGCTCGATCACAGCAGACCGTGCACGGTCGTACACCGCCGTCACGTCGTCGGATTCGGAGCCGTCGATGAGATCGCTTTTTTGATGTCCCTTCAGATCTGCGAGCTCTGATTTCGCCCAGTCAGGCAACGGAAAGAGCCCTGGCGTGGACGCAACTACGTTCACCATTGCTGACGGCTACGGAATCCCCACAAATAATATTTACTACTCCGTCTAATGTTTCAGGGTAATTTTTAGTACCGTTAGCGTTTCGAACGGGACGGGCTCTTCGGCAATCGTCTCGATCTGAAGATCAAATGCTGTGGCTCGTTCGGTGATGGCATCGATTCCAGTGAGCGTACTGACGAGGAGATAGGCTCTGCCATCATCAGTTAACAGCCTCGGGAGTTCTTCGAGCAGTGGATCGACGAGAGCACGCCCGTCTGGACCACCGGAGAGGGCATACTCCATCCAGTCGTCGAGTTCATCATCGGGATCGGTGGGGAGATACGGCGGGTTACAGACGACAACGTCGAACTGGCTCTTGATCGCGTCGGCGAGGTCGGTTCGGACCACCTCGATTGGGTGGGCTGCTGCGCTCCGACAAGCATGGGGGTTGATATCAGTTGCAACGACGGTTGCGCCCGTCTTCCCGACGATTTGGCCGGCAACGTATCCGCTGCCAGTTCCGACTTCGAGGACGCGATCCGTGGGCCCAATTTCATCACTAACAGTCGTTGCCAACAGCTGTGAGTCCTCTGCGGGTTGATACACCTGCTCTCGTTCCAGTCGGTCCCGAGGATTACTCATTGGTGGCACGCTGTGGATCACCGGTGTCGTAGGCAACTGACGACAGTTCCGCAAACCGTTCGGGTGAGAGCTTCCCGGGTCGCCGACGAAGCAGGTCCGCATCGAGCGCCTCAAGCACGGCAGTAGCGTCCTGAATCGAAGAGATGTGCGTCGTGTTGCGAATCGCGTTGCGCAGGGTTTTTCGCCGCTGTGTGAACACTGCGGTGACGAACTGCAAGAAAAATGAATCATCAGGGACTGAGTACGCAGGATCACGTGGCGTGAGCCGAACAATGGCGCTCTGAACCGCCGGCTGTGGTGAGAACGCTTCGCGTGGCACCGGTTCGACGATCTCGCTGTCGGCGTAATGTCCTGCCGTAACCGAGAGTCGCCCGTAGTCGTCCGTGTCGGGATCAGCGACGAGTCGGTCAGCAAACTCCCGCTGTACCATCACGACGAGTGGAATCGACTCCACGAGTAACTGAAAGAGGATCTCACTCGATGCGCTATACGGGAGATTCGACACGGAAGCGGTGGCCGACTCCGGGAACGTCATCTCCAGAACGTCGCCCTCACGGACGGTCAACTGCTCGGTGGCGATCGCATCGGCGAACTCCTCGCGCAGAAACTCGACGAGACGCGGATCTCGTTCGATCGCTGTCACGCGATCGGCAACCGAGAGCAGCCGGTCCGTCAATCCACCCGTGCCCGCACCGATTTCAACGACGTGACTCGTGTCGGCGTCGCTCGGAAGATGTGATGGCAGCCGGTCGAGAACACGATCGTCGATCAGAAAGTGTTGATCGGCGGCTGGATCGCCGCTGAGACCAGCCCGTTCGATGAGCGCGTCGGGATCTCGGGACATCGTCATTGCCCGTCCTACGCCCTCGGCGCGTATACCGCCCTCGCTCTACTCCTCGCTCGAAACGCCGACGAACGACCGATACTTCAGATCCGCTTCTCGCAGCTCCTCGTGGATCCGTTCGATAAGCGTTGCTCGTGGATTGTGGAGCCCGGAAACGCGATCCTCCAGGTCATCAAAATCCTCGAATGGAGCGCGCTTTCGTTCCTCAAGAATCGTATTTCGGAGCTTCTTGCCAATTCCTGGAAGGAGATTCAGCTGATGGAGTCTAAGCGTAATCGGCTGGGCGTCGTTGTAGTAGTTGACGAACCGTGTCTCGTCCTCGTCGATAATCGTCTCGATGGCGTATTCGATCTCGGAGCTCGCACTCGACGTGAGATCGTCGTAGTCGACCGCTCGACACCGATCTATCTGCTCACCATCACGGTCGATCACGTCACCGATCGAGACCGAGGCCTCCTCACTGAGCACACACTCATAGAGCTCAAACGCATCGATGCCGAGCACCTGTGCCAGCGCGGGTTTTTTGTACTGGGGACGGTCGTCGTCAGGCCGACCGTGTGGAAGGTAATCGAGGACCACCACGCGTGTAGTCTGCTCGGATTCGACAGTACTCATAGACGGTACAATGTGTACCACATACTTAAGTCAACTACCCTAAAAACGAATATCAAACCGACGGAAGCCTTAGCTGTATTTGGCGACGGTATTGAGAACGGCATCGAGCTCTTCACCGGAGAGTGAGTACCGTTCCTGTGCGTAGATCGCCCGGAGTTCGTCGCGATTCTGTGGGAGGAGATCCACGATTTTGAAGGCAGTAGCGGTGTCGACCTTCTCAAGTTCTTCGAGCTCTTCGGCGAGCTCTCGGGACTCTTTGGCCTCCAGTTCGGCGAACCGGTTGACGTGTTCGATGGCTCGATGAAGCTCATACCGCATCTCCCGATCTTCATCAGTGGCTCGCTCTGCTTCGATCTCGGCGAGCAGCTCTTTCACTTCTGAGATCGTGAGGTGTTCTTCTTCGAGCTTTTCTTTGAATATCGTCATCGCTGCCGGCGGAGGTGAGCTGCGGTGGCGAGCAGGGTTTTTGCTTTCGAGCCGTCGGTGATCTCGACTTTGAACGATCGGCCCTGCGTGCCAACAATTTCGCCAGTTTTCCCGTTGAATCGTGGGTGGAAGCGTCCCTCGTTCACCGATGGGTCGATTTTGAGGTGGACTTTTTCACCGTTCTCAAACTGCTCGACACGTTTTTGCGGCGCTGACGTGCCTCGATCCCGGGGATCGTTCGAGAGCTTGTTGCGTGTACCGTTGAGTGGGCCATTAGAACTCGGCATTTGCTGTACGTTTTCCCGTGAGAGATATAAAAGGTGCGTTCTCGACCCGCTGACCGACCCGTTAGCACGCGAGTTCCTGGCAGGGCTCTCGCTCTGGATGATAGCTCGCGAAAAGGAATCGCGCTGTTAGATCCGTCCGACGTTTTCGACGGTAACACTCTCGACACCGTCGACCTCAGCGAACGCTTCCTCAACAACTTCCGTCCCGCCCGAATCATCAGGCACGATCACTGTGGGTACGAGTGCAACCAGCCCGAACGCCACATCGTCGCGATCGAAGCCGTTGATTTTTGCACCCTCAGAGAGTGACTGTTCGAGTCGCTCCTGGAGTTCGTCGAGATCGATTTCGGGGCCTTCCGGCATGACCGTCAGTTTGGCAGCAACTTTTCCCATTGTGTTCAGGGGCCAGTGAAACCGCAGTCAGGACACTCATAGAGGTTACTCTGCTTGCGACAGCGCTCACACCGGTGGAGTCCGTGGCCACACTCCGGACAGTCGAACGATGCTGCACTCAGTCCGGCAATGTTGATGCCACAGGAGGTGCATTTACGCTTGGTTTGCTGTTCTGCGCTCATATCCGTCGTGAGTGGACGGCGTGGTATAATTGTTGTTAAACGCCGGCTAAGATCGTGCGGCCCGTCATCATTGGACACTCGCTGGTTGGAATTTCACCCCATAGCGCGGGACACCCTCCTGGGTGTAGATATGCCTGATAACTGGTTTAACACGCGCTCCAACGCCAGCGCTTGCGGTGAGCTGCGCCGGAAGACTCACGGAGCGGCCATCGATGGAGAGCGCTATGATGGCGACTTCAAATGCCCCCTGTTGGTCCTGTTGGGCGGCGAATTCTGGGGGTGCACCGCCGCGATTAATCGTCGTGACAGTTTCGACCGTCCCGCTCGTCCAGCAATCGATTGGTTCGTAGTCGACGAGTGTGCGACACTGCGGACAGGCCCCTGAAGGTGGGAACGCAAGCGCATCACAGTTGGGACACTCGCCAGCGATCAATCGGTGGCGCTGTGGGATCGACCGTTGCCAGGTTGGGACCGAGACGTGGGCAGCACCGGTGTCAATTGTTGGTGTTGTGATCGCTTCACGCCGACGGAGATAGGCAGCATAGGAGAGCTGCCCTTCCGTCGATGTCGCTTCGATCACTGGCACGGCTCCTGTGCACTCGATTCTGAGAACGTCAGCACCGACTCCTCCACCGAACGAGGCGCCGATGATCGTCGAACAATCCTCTGCTAGTGCCCGAGTAAGTCCCAGCGGAACGCTCGCTGCACCAGTGTCACCCAGCTCGTGGACCGTTCCGACGCGTTTGATTCGTGCTGGATCGACCCCGAGTGTGTCTGCGACACGATACGGTCGTTTTCCGTTCGGTGCTTGCACTGCAACGGCGTCAGCGTCAGCAGTGGTGATTGATTCACTGGCGCTTGCTATCGCATCGATGAACGCGCTTCGCTCGTACTGCCCGATATCGAGTCCGTGGTCGTACGTTTCGTCCGGCTGTCGGAAGCGGACGCCTGGTTTTGGCGATTCGTAACTGTTGGCCTCGGTAATCGGTGCATGTCCATCTGGCGCAAGTACGAATGCGGTGGCGCCAGCGCCTCCGGCATGGCCCAGTTCGTCGTCAGGCGCGCCTTGCGGACAATCAGACACGAGTACGAGTGCCGTTCGGTCTGCCGGTGCTTCACGTAGCAATTGCGTCCCTGCCCGTGTCGAATCCGTCACCGATACCGATGGAGTCTGATTGTCGATTGCCAGCATTGATTTCAGCCGCGGGGTCAGTGCTTCTGCTTCGATCGGTGGAGTTGTCGTGGCCCATCCCAGCCAGACGATCGCTTCGCCATCGATTGACGCGGCGGTGAGCGCGCACCGGCCCGCTTCCGTGGCCATCGTCAGCGCGTCTTCGTCAGCGTCGGGCACCGCTTTCGATTCGATACCTGGTGCGTCGAACGATCCCCATGCTTGCTCAAACGCCGCTGCATCAATCCGGAATGTGGGGGTGTAGCTTGCCGCAGCACGAATCGTCGCGAGCCCACTCATCGACGATCACCCGCCGTTGATCGCTCACGTTCAAAAATGTGTACCACTGCTGCGCCACCACTGCCGCCGACGTTGTGGGTCAGTCCGTATGTTGGTGATTCAAGTTGGCGGTCACCAGCTGCCCCAGTAAGTTGTTTGAACACCTCAACCACCTGTCCAGTTCCGGTTGCACCGATCGGATGCCCTTTTGATTTTAGTCCGCCCGAGGTGTTGACGGGGAGCGTGCCATCGCGGGCGGTTTCGCCGCGGTCGATCATTGCTCCCCCATCGCCGGGCTCGCAAAATCCAAGATCCTCGTATGCCAGCAGCTCAGCGATCTCGAAACAGTCGTGGACTTCAGCAAAATCAACTGCTGTTGGCTCAATACCAGCCATCGCGTACGCATCTGCACCAGCCTGCTGTGAGGCAGGTATCGACGTGTACGTTTCTCGCTGGAATAATCCAACGCTGTCGCTGGCTGCGCCGACGCCAGCGATTCGAATTGGCTCATCAGTGAACTGCTCGACGACGTCTTCGCTGACGATCAGTGCACAAGCGGCCCCATCCGAGGTCGGACAGCAGTGGTACAGATTCAACGGCGAAGCGACAGTCGGTGCGTTTTCGGCGTCTTCGAGCGAGCATTCGAAACCGAGCTGAGCGTGCGGATTATCTGCGCCGTTCGAGTGATTTTTCACCGCAACACGAGAGAGCTGTTCGGTCGTCGTATCGTACTGGTCCATGTGCGCTCGGGCCATCTGGGCGTAGACGCCGGCGAACGTCGTCCCGGAGAGTCGCTCCCACTCGGTTTCGCCGCTCACACCCAGCCAGAACCGGACCGAGTCGCCGGAAACGTCTGTCATGATTTCGACGCCGCCGGCGAGCACTACGTCTGCCAAGCCTGATTTCACAGCCATGGCGGCCTGACGGACCGCGTAGCCACCAGCTGCACAGGCGTTTTCGACTCGTGTGCACGGAATCCCGTGGAGGCCGAGGTGTTCGGTCACCGCCGGACCCGAGAGCCCCAACTGTCGTCCGCCCACGCCGAGTGTCCCAATAACCGCCTCGTCGATCAAGTCGGGATCGAGTCCGTTCGGGACGCTGTCGATCGCATTCTCGTAGGCCGTTCGAAACAACGACCGGTAGCTTTCGTCAGGAAATGAGCCGAAATCGGACTGGCCCGCCCCAACGAGATACGCTTCGGGCATGGATGCTCGTGGGGGCGGGGGCACTATTGTGCTCCGGTTGAGGGGGTTTTACGGATGAGCAAACCCGTGTGAGAGGGCCATCAGTCAGCTGTGACACCTTTGTCTGTGTCCGCTGTTTGGAATCGAGTTCGAATATAGCTGAGCCATGGAATATGACTCCCTCCGAGTTCGATGATCCGTAGCTTTGCCATGAGGAGGTAGATGGCCAACGAGAGAACATACAGGAGGGGCACGATGGCTAGATGCCACAGAATCGTCGACCGGGGATTAATACCGAACTGCGTCGATACGATATCATTCAGGGCTTCGATCACTCGGTACAACGGCAAATGAAGAATAAATACTCCGACTGCGTATTCCCCCAAATCTGGTAGGATCGTTCCCTTTCCGAGATCAGGATTCGAGAGAGCATAGATAAAGAGTGCTGAAACCAGAAGTGTTGTGGCAATGGTGTATTCCGTAAAGTAGATTTGATCAAACGGAACTCCCCGGATGAGATAGGCGATGGCATACTGCTCAAGGAGTTGAATGACCATGATAACACAGAAAGCTCCAAGATAGAGCCGACTGCGATCTTTATTGGGTTTCCAGTCGGACGATCGGATATGGAAACCGAGTGCGACGTAGAAAAACCCAAAGAAAAGGGCATCTCGTGTCGGATACGATACATCAAAGATCATCGGATAGTTCTGCGATAAAATGCCGAAAGCGTGTGCAATTGCAGCGACTGGAAGTACGTAACGCTCTTTCCCACAAATGACAAATATCGAGACAAATATGAGGCAGAAGATAAGTGCGGTCAGAAACCACAGATGCCACGAAATGGATCCTCCGTAGTACACCATTTTGAGGAGTGAGTTATTTTCAACTAACTTTTGAACAACTGCGTTTATGAATTGATGATTGGTAATCAGCTCAATACTAGCAACAACCACTAATGAGCAGAGTATTCCGAACAGATAGAGCGAACCCAGTTTTCGAACAACGTTTGTTATGTAGTTTAGAACATTGTTTTGATTCACTTTTTTCGCAAAGAAATACCCGGAAGCCACAAAGAAAAACGGGACATCAAACTGTCCAATAGTGTCTAAAATGAAGAAGATATGATCTCCGTATGTACCAACTCCTTTAAATGGGCTAGCGTGTGCTATAATAACAAAAAATATGGCGATGGTACGTAAACTATCGATACTGTGGATTCTCTTTGACATAGTCTTTCTCCTTTTTCTTTTCCAGTATCACTTATTACTGTTATCAATTTTTCCAGCGGTGTTTCAGAACCCAGAACCAACCGCATGCTTTTTCGTTTTCCTTCTCACATCGTGGGACCAGATTTGAACCACGGTCGCAGCAAAGCTGCTCCCTGATTCAAATCCGAATCCGCTCCGTTCGCTCACGGAGTTCGTTCACTGCGTGGGACCGGATTTGAACCACGGTCGTCTGATCACAGACTCATTCACGAGGATAGGTAGGACCAGATTTGAACCACGGTCGCAGCAAAGCTGCTCCCTGATTCAAATCCAGTCACACTCCGTTCACTCACGGAGTTCGTTCACTGCGTGGGACCGGATTTGAACCACGGTCGTCTGATCACAGACCCATTCACGAGGATAGGTAGGACCAGATTTGAACCACGGTCGCAGCAAAGCTGCTCCCTGATTCAAATCCGAATCCGCTCCGTTCGCTCACGGTGTTCGTTCACTGCGTGGGACCGGATTTGAACCGGCGGACTCCTACGAGACAGCGTCCTAAGCGCTGCGCCGTTTCCTGGCTTGGCTACCCACGCGCATCAGACCGTACTGCAAGCGATAGAAAAAGTCTGTCGTTCCGTCCAGCACAATGCATTTGTCTATCGACTCCCCACCTCGAATAGATGTACCGAGCACGCGAACAGCTCGAAAACGACCAGTGGATCGCCGACATCGAACGCGGGGCCGAACAGCTCTCGCTCTCGAATGCGACGGTTACACGCGCCGTCGATCTCTTTCTCTCGACAGTGCCTGAAGAGAATCGGTCAAAACGCGCGTCAGCTGCAGCCAGTCTCTACGCTGGCGCGCTCATCACTGGCGAGCGCCGCTCACAGTCGGCCGTCGCCGACGCGATGGATGTCGCCAGGCTCACGATCCAGCAGCGCTGGAAAGCTCTCATCGAAGACGCCGGACTCAATCCACCCCGCTGGTGACTCACTCCGCTTCGAAATTCTCGCGGCCGGCCCGCTCAGGCGTCAGATTACCGTGCTCGTCGATTTCACCCTTCACTACCCGCGTACTCGAAATCCGCTCACCATCCTCGGCGGCGAGATGATCGACAACGACAATCTCCAGTGCCGGAACGCCGCGCTCCGCTCTGATCTCATTGATCGTCGATGCCGTCGTTTCGGTCTCCGGTGAAACAATTAAATAATCAAACTGTGCCTCTGTCGCGATTCCAGTTGGTGAATCAAGCCGCCGCACCGCAAACTCCTGGTCGTACTCGTCGGCGATCGATTGCAGCTCCGTCTCAAGCGCAGCCTTTCGCTCGTCAAACGGACGGACATGCCGCTGTTCGTTGCGGGTTTTTGGGGCCAACTCGTCGCTGGTCAACCCTACCGTAACATCGCCAAGCTGAAACGCTCGATCGAACAGCTTTCGGTGACCGTCGTGAATCGGATCGAACGTCCCCCCGAGCGCGACTTCCATATAACCGAACGAGGTACGCCCGTGGCTTATGGGCTTCGGCTCAGAGCACTCCGGAACGATGACCACCGCGGAGGTCGCCCAGCAATCGCGACGGCGTTCGACCGCTCAGGACTCGTCCATTCGCTCATTCTCTGCAACCGTTACCGATACCGGCACAGCTGCATCCTCCTCGTCTGATTCGGTTAGAATTGCTCTCTCTACAGCTTCTGGAGAGGCTCCGTCGGTTACTCCGAGCAACTCATCGAGCTGAAACACGGTGTTCAACCGCTTCTGAATCGTATCTGCGGCGTCGAGAACCACCTGCTCCGGCGAGATTGCCTCATAGATGTATGTACTCCTGTCGCTGCCATCAAGCGGCTCCTCGTTTCGCTTGACTGTCCCCTCCTCAACTAATACTGCGAGCGTCTCGCGAACCGTGCTGGGATAGAGCCCCGTTCCTGTCGCTATCGCCTCGCTCGTAACACCCGGCTGTGTGCGCAAATACAGGTATATTCGTGCCCTGGTGTCCGTTTCAAGTATCCACGTCAGTATCTCTACCAGCGATTCGTCAATTTCACCAGTGGCAGAACTCCTCCGTATGCGAGTCTGCACTGACTCATCGGAAGATCCATCGCCAATCCTACATTTATCGGCCGTGTTATTGGGGGACATGGAGCAACCACCGTACGTGCTGTGGAATCTCGCGAATATAAAACCTTCCTTGCCGACCGATTCACCGCTCCTCCGCGACGAATATCTCAGTTTTTCATTATATAATTAGCGATCGACACAGTTCGTCGATTCCCTCTTCTTCGAGGATGCGTCGCTGACGGTTCGCCCCGCTTTCCTGTTCGTAGAGGTCACGAATTCCACTGATTCCGAGCCGCTGGGCTTCTCGATCAACGATCTCCCCGAGTCCGACAACGTCGGATCCGTTGCGATCGATGAACGACGCGTCGTGTCCGTGTCGAATTGCTCGCCATTTGTTCTCGTCCAGGGTTTCTCTCCGATGGGTGACTGAATGCTGGCGATGTTCTCCGTCTTCGTATCTGGCCGCGAGATCCATGACGAGCGCGTGGGTGTATTCGACGAATGCGACGACGTTTTCGGGATCACCTTGTGCGTCGGGAGTTCGTACTTCGACCGTTCCATGAGCTGAGTGTGGCCGAACTTCATACCAGAGCTCGCCCCGGTCATTGATCGAACCGGTTTCGAGCATCGTCCGTTCGAGGTCGAGATAATCGTCGAAATCGTCGAAGCGAGTCGGCATACCGGTGTTTGGCAATCCTTCAAAAATCTTCGCGCGTGCTGAAGCCAACCCTGTATCGTAGCCGTTCCAGTACGGAGAATTTGCGGATAGCGCCAGCATGACCGGGAGATGCCACCGGAGCCGGTTTGCGATCCACGTCGCCTTATCGGCGTCATCGACACCAATGTGAACGTGGAGTCCTGTGGTCGTGTTTCGGTGTTGGGGATACTGAATGCGCTCGAGCTGCGACCGATATCGTGGTTTCTCTGCGTGTTCGAGCTCACGCCAGATCGCTGCCGGATGGAGCCCAGCGGCCCCAATCGAGAATCCGTGTGCTTCGGCGTGTTCGATCAGTGCCGAACGAACTGCTCTGAGCGTCCTGGGGACGTCATCCAACCCAGCAAGCGTCGGGGTCTGTGTTTCGATCACACATTTGAACAGTTCATGATCGAGTCGATCAGTGAGAATCTCAGGTGGAGTACTCTCATACACAAGCTCGTCAGTTCCCGCCGTCGGCCGCCCTGAATCGTCAACGACGTAAAACTCTTCTTCGATGCCGATCGTACCAAGGCGATCGAACGCGTCCGCTGAGCCGATCTCGGGAACGCCGGTGGTCGATCGGGACGGTGAATCATCACCACTCCGCTCCGTACTCATACTCGGACTCATTTCTCCGGTGGATAAACACTTACTCTCCACGGTTGGCCGACGCCGTCCCGAGAAAAGTTTCGAGCGTTTCGATGAGTGCATCCGGCCGTTCTCGTGGTGTCCAGTGGCCACACGGCGAAAACACCGCCAGCTCACTCCCTGGCGTCAACCGATGTGCACGTCGTGACCAGTCAACCGGAACGAGACGGTCTTCTGCGCCGTGAACGTAACACACCGGCATGGAAAGCTCTCCTAGCCGATCGCGATAATCCGTTTGTAGCCTTCCACCACGGAGTTCCTTTCGCTGGATGGACTGCCACGCTCTCGTGGCGTCTGACCGTTCAAGTTCAGTACGCACGTCCGCAAACAGCGCCTCTGAGCGATTGGCTGGATGAACGGCAAACCGGACGCTCGCGGCTGCAAGCTGGCGATTTCGTGTAATTGCTGACCAGAGCCAATCGAACGCTGGCGTGTGAACGAGGGAAGTGCTGAGGTGCCCGCCGGGAACTGTCGATCCGAGCCCGTAACTGTCGATCGCTATCAGCTTTTGAATCTGCTCTGGATTGGCGAGCGCATCACCAATCGCAATCGCGCCACCCATCGATACGCCACAGAGCACTGGCGCGTCGAGCGCGAGCTCTTCGCGAACCTTTGCTAGCGTCTCCACATAGAACTCCATGCTCGGGGCAGACGGCGGCGCGGCACTCTCTCCAAACCCTGGCCAGTCCGGTGCGATCACGTGATGCGTTGCTGCCAATCGAGGAATGACCGACCGCCAGGAAACGATCGCTGCATCGACCCCACCACCGTGACAGAGTACTATTGATTGTGCGTCCGGATCGCCGGCCTCAAGATACGAGAGGGCTTGGGAATCAACACCGAGCTCACGTCTCGTTGCGATCTCTGTGGCCACGCTCAGCCACCCCACTCGGATTGGGTTACGTACACTGTCTCCGTCCGCTCAACCGGACGAAGATCGTAGTCCGGAACCGAGCCGTCGATCATGGTGGCGTACATCGGCTCAACCAGCTTCGGTGGCCCCTCTTGTGGTGGTTCGACGCCGAACACTTTCAGATGCGGACCAATCGTCTCAGGATCGGTTTCGTTCTCCCTGATGGCAATCGCGAGCGGTTTCGATAGCCACTCGGTGTCCGTGATCGACGGCTCACGGATGAGCACGTCGTCTGTGAATCGAACCAGATACCAGTTGAGATCATTACAGAATGCGACCGCCGCACCGAGACTGATCGTCTTGATAGCGATCGTGTTCTCGTAGGGCTGTCCGAGCTGATACGTCGATAACGCCCGGCGTGCGGTCTGTCTAGAGAGCAGCTCCGTTCGGAGATCGTACTCCGGCTTGCCGAGAAGACAGACCGTCGTCATAGAATCGGCTTCACGCACCGACCGTATAGCGGTTTCCCTTCGAGAGCGGTTCTACTTTCAGAATGTGGTGCGTTCTCCTGCGATAACACGTTCGGTGAGCGACGTTACGTCAGCAAGCGCGTCGTCGACGATTGCCGTTACGTCGTCTTCGATGTCGCCTAGGGCAACGTTCGATTCGGTGACGACGGCCGCATCGGCGACATGTGGATGATCGATCGGTTGGCCGATCTGCGATAGCAAGCGTATGCGGATTTCGCGGATTCCATCGACCTCATCCACAACGCGGGTTGCGATCTCAGTCGAGAGCAGATTGTAGATCTTGCCGATGTGGTTGACCGGATTCTTTCCGCTGGTGGCTTCCATGCTCATCGATCGATTCGGTGTGATCAGGCCGTTTGCCCGGTTTCCTCGACCAACTGATCCGTCATCACCCTGTTCGGCACTGGTTCCAGTGGTGGTCAGATAGATCGCTCCCTCTTCATAGTCGTCAGCCGTGTTGACGTAGACAGAAACCTCCCGATCAGTGATCTCTGATGCGAGTGATTCGACGAATGATTCGATCGCATCGATCGACGATCGATACGCGGCCATGTCGTCGAGATGTCGATCGACCAGGGCTGCTGCGACCGTTACGTCGATCTGATCGCCTTCGCGTTTGCCCATCACCTTCACATCCGTTCCGATCTCGGGGTGATCTGTGGCGAATTCAGTGTTGAGACGGTGCTCCGTGGATTTGACGATTCGTTCGGTCTCGGTGAGTGGCGCGTGCCCAACGCCAAAGCTCGTGTCGTTTGCCATTGGCACCGACTGTCCCTCGTCGCCGAACACCTCGCGCAGATCGCCGCTCCCCTCGCCGAGATCGACGTCGATCACGATATCGGTTCCAAGATCTAGCTCTGGCAACTCCTCGCTGAGATACTCGCGGGCGGCTCCCAGCGCGATCGTCTCCGTTGGAATTGTTGTCCCTTGATACTCTCGGGTTGCCCGCCCAACGATCAACAGATAGATCGGCTCGGTCAGCTCTCCACCTCCGAACGCTGGGACTGCCGAGCCAGCAACGAGCTGCGTTTCGTCTGTGTTGTAGTGGAGGACGCGCCCCACTCGATCGATATATTCACGCGCGAGCGTCGCTGAGACGTGCTCTGCAATGCCGTCACAGATGGAATCTGGATGTCCAATCCCTTTGCGCTCGACGATTTCGACCGCCTGATCCTCGACGGCACGCCGCCGCATCGGCTCGACCTGGATGTTCCGACTACTCATTTTCCAGCCTTTGGCTATGACCGGTTCTATAACTTACGGAAACCTTCGCCGCTATTTTGATAACTATTAGTTATTTCAACAGACCGAGATACGATGTGGTGAGCTGTTCGTCCGGATCGAGACCGAGCGAACGACAGTGTTCGAACGCACGGTTTCGGGCATCGGTGACGGCTGCCTCCGATTCGACTGCCGTTTCGATTTCGACGAATTCTCCGAGATTGGTGACGTCATCGAGCGTTATCGTGTACGCGCCGAGTCGGTATCGATGGCGGAGTTTCTCCACCGTTGCTGCTGGTTCGAATCCGAGCGCGGTGAGAATGTCGTCCATGGTGGCTGGCGCGTCGATCTCCATCTCGTGTTCGATGCGAGTTTTGGAGTTGTCGTCGATGCGCGGACCTTTGTAGGTGAGCTTGTGAATGAGCGTCTCTGCGTCGCGATTGTGTTCTCGACGGATCCGCAGGGCCTCATCGGTGGCTTTGAAATCACGGTGAGGCGCGTCATAGTAGGTATCGGTCTGCTGCACCTGCTCGAGCCGCGTGGCTCCGTGTTCGTCCAGTTTCGAGCGGACCTGCTCGTGTGCAGCTTGCACTTTAATTTCAACTTCGTACATTGAACTACTCACCTGGGTTCGCTGGGTTGCAGTTGGTGGCGTGAGTGGTTCGCACACTCTGTCATTGGAAACGTGACGGTTAAGGGCGTATCGGAAGACGTATTCATTATGACTGGAGAATCAGACGAGTCTGCAGAGGAGACCCAGGCATCCGAGGAAGCAGCAGAAAGTACAGAGAGTGGCCTTCAGGACGGCGATTTCGTCCGTCTGGCCTACACGGCACGGACCGTTGAAGACGATTCGCTCGTCGATACGACCGACGAGGAGGTCGCCGAGGAGGAAGGCGTCGCCGACGAAGGAACGTTCGAGCCACGCGTGATCGTTCTGGGCTCCGGACACATCTTTGCGGATGTCGAGGAGGCAATCGAAGGCAGCGAGGTTGGTGACAGTGGATCGGTTACCGTCCCAGCCCCAGAGGCGTTTGGCGAGTACGACCAGGAGGAGGTCCGGACGGTCAGTACGGACAAGATTCCTGAAGACGACCGCTACCCAGGCGCTGCAGTCCAGATCGATAATCAGCAGGGCTATCTTGAGACCATCATCGGCGGCCGCGCCCGCGTTGACTTCAACCACCCGCTCGCCGGTGACGACATCGAATACGAGTACGAGATCGTCGGCGAGGTCGACGACGAACTCGAGCAGGCGCAGGGCCTGATGAACATGTTCTTCGACATCGAGCTCGACATGTTCATCGAGACTGACGAAGTCGAAGAAGAGCAGGTCGTCGAGAGCGACGACGATGATGATGAGGGCGAGCCCGAGACCGAAACCGTGACGGTCGAAAAGGAAACGCTCTACATCGATTCGGACCCACAGCTGGCGATGAACCAGCAGTGGATGTTCCAGAAACAGCAGATCGCCCAGCAACTGATCGACCAGGTTGGGATCGATCGCGTCATCGTGCAGGAAGTCATCGATGGCAACCCGATGGGTGGCATGGGAATGCCCGGAATGATGGGTGGCGGTGACCTCGAAGATGCGCTCGAAGACGTTGACGTTGATGCCGACGAGATCGCTGAGGAACTCGACGAGGAGATCGACGCGGACGAGCCAACGACCGAATAGCGGCCGATTTCTCAGTCCGTTTTGTCGACAAGACCCAGCGTCGTCCCATCGACGGTGTAGACCGCTGGGAGTCGCCTGAGTCGTGGATGCAGACCAAACACCACGGCCGTTATCAGATTAGCGCCTGCCATCGCCACTAGCCCGATCGCCGGCGTAAGCTGCGTTGCGAGCATGCCCCCGATCGCAGCTCCGAGGGGAAGCAACAGCGTGCTTGCGGCGTTTCTAATGGCGATGATCCGACCGAGGCGGTCGGTTTCGATCCCTGTCTGAAACAGCGTCGCACCGAGCACTCCTACAGCGCCACTCGGTACGGTGCTCAATCCGAACGCGATGATAATCGACCACACCGACGAACTCAGCAGGGCGACCACCAGCACAGCACAGCCAAGGAGACCCCCAACGATCCGAATCACGCCGTACGGAATCGTTTCGAGGCGTGGCCCGATGATGGTGCCGACGAATCGCCCGGCTCCCATCGAACCTCCCAGCAATCCATAGACCCACGCCCCGCCGTTGGCCGCTCCAAATGCTGGGAGCGTGACAATAACCACGCCGAATGCAAAATTTGCGATCACTGCCGGGCCCAATAGCCATGGAATCAGCGAGCCTCGAAGATAGGTGACACCGGCGGTGAGCGCTTCGATATACTGTTCGTCATCGTTTTCGGAGCTGTTCTGATCCTGTGGTTGAATCGAGAGTCCCCAGAAGGCCACGATGGCGATCACGAACGTCAGGCAATCGAGCATAAACACGCGGATTGTGCCACCAACGAGTGCGATCAATCCACCGCTCACTGCATTGAAAACCGCGTCTACGCCCTGATAGCTCATCGAAAACCAGGCGTTCGCACGTGCGAGTTGCGAATCGTCGACGATCCGTGGCAATACGGCGCTCTGAGCCGGATACACGATCTGGTTGCACAGTTCGAGTGCGCCCATCACGCCGATCAGCAGCCAGACGGTCAACAGCTCGTGCTGGTAGAGAGCGACAATCGCGAGCACGCCAACCAGCTGGACTGTCTGCGTTCCGACCAGGAGCCGTCGGACCGCCACACGATCGATCAACGGTCCCAGCAACACCTGCAACGGCTGCGCTGCGAACATAACGGCGCCAGCAATCCCGGTGTAGATAGACGACCCACTGAGTTCGTACACCAACCACATCGAAGCAATCGCGTAGATGCTATCGCCAGCGTTCGTGACGATTCGACCACACAACAACCGCAGATACGTTCTGTTTTGCGCGAGCGACTCCATGGCTATGGCTGGGAGACACGGGCTATCAAATGTTTGTAGAATTATATTTCTGTCGGGCTGGTTGTAGAACTTCGTTTCTATCACCCTACGTTCAGCCTGATCGTGTTTCGAGCAGTTTGAGCGATCTGTTCACGACGAATTGGTATCGTATTCCGTTGATCGTGAACGGGACTGCAACAGCAAGCGGATCGGTAGCGACAACGTCGGCACTCGTGGGATCAATTCCTGGAATTTCCCAGTTCAATCGGTCTCGTAGATCAATGCCGACCTCGTAGTAGGTACTGATCACCGCGGGATGGGTGAGGAGGGCATACTGTAGGACGGACTGGAAGCGCTCGCCGCAGTGTTCGCAGTTGTACAAAACGGTGGCTTCGAGCTCGTCGCCGGTGAGCCAGTCCGGCGCGTCTTTGTCTGCTGGAATGACGACACGTCGATTCAGATCGTCGCTGCAGTTCGGACAGATGCCGTGTTCTGCGTCGGCCATCATTCGTTTACACCACCGATCGATCGTCGTCGCCACCGAATCTGGAGAACTCCCCACAAGCGATCCCGGTGGCAGCGACGCTTCGGTGTGTACCGCGGTGCAATCGTCACAGACCACCTCGATTGTGCGATCGTCGAATGAGGCGACGAGTGTGCCATCGCAGCTGTGACAGCTCCCCCCGAGTGAGAACTGATTGGCTTCGAATCGTTCTGTTGCGACGCCCGACCGGACTGCACCGACGAGGCGATGGCCCGCCACGGAGAGCGCATAGCCCTCGTCGGTGTTGTTCACGAACGTTCCATCGAGTGTGCGAATGTGGTAGTTGAACTGTCCTGGATCATCGATTGAACTGGCGCTACGCAGCTCACCGAACGAACACGGCGTCTCCAAGGTGGCCAACGTCTGGAGGATTTCGACCCGGACTGGGTGGGAGAGCTTTCCGAACGCCTCTGCAGGTGTGGATTCGGAGATCACGAGTGAGCTTTCAGTCATGAATTTTGTTTGCCACCACAGTGCCATCAATCGTCGGACGGCACGGCCGCCAGTCGAGCGCAACACGTTTGCGTCCGGACAGCATAGCTCGGGCCATGAAGCGGCTGATCGCGCTGCTGTTGCTCATTCCCCTGCTGGATATACTGCTGTTGCTCGCTGTGTCGACAGTTATTGGAGAGGTGGCGACGGTGTTGCTCGTCGTCCTGACCGCGCTGTTGGGAATGTTGCTCGTTCGGGCAGAAGGGAGACACACGCTCCGGCGGATCAACCGCAAGGTGGCTTCTGGTGGCGTCCCTGATGATGAGCTGCTTGATGGCGCGCTGCTGATCGGTGCCGGTGCGTTTTTCCTGACGCCGGGATTGGTGACCGATCTCACCGGACTGGTGCTGTCGTTGCCGCCAACGCGGTATCCAGTTCGCAAACTCCTCAAGCGGTTCGTCGTGACGCCGTATCTCGACGGCAAATCCGGTGGCTTTGTTACAGGATCGGTGTACACCGGTGGCTTTCCGAACAGCAACGATGGGTCGACGATCGATCTCGGCGAAGACGACTACTCCGTCGAAGGCGACAATGGGAGCGATTAACGATTGAGAGCGATTGACGACCATGTGGCTAGCGAAAAGAAACGCTTAAACAATACAGGGCAATACAGTAGAATGCGTACAACGGGCCGATAGCTCAGTTAGGTTGAGCGCTCGGCTGATAACCGGGAGGTCCGCGGTTCAAATCCGTGTCGGCCCATGTTTTACGATGTGGACTACATTGGGAGATAGAATTGCTTTTCACCGATCCTTCCCGTATCTCTGGATGGGAGCTCAATTGAACTATTCGAGGTCGTGGTATCCAGAGCGTTCCATATTTGAAACACTATGGCTCATATAACTAGTTTGTTGGCAGTGGTAAGTGGCTAACTCAGACTTCGCTCCGAATGAATAGTAGCAATTTTTCTCTCATCACAAATTCACGAAAAGCACTACGTAGAGGCTTCTTCAGATTGTTATGAATACGGCGGAGAACGGTCCGATGTCCCCCGCGTTAACTGGGGTCGAGCATGTGTGGCAGCGTTTCTTATGGTTACAGATAGAAAGGAACACATCAGCCTCCTTATTGAGTTCCCTCGCTCTTTCGAGGTTATCGGGAGCGGCTATCCACTACCGCAGGTGTTACTATGACAATATTTCTCAGCAGGGCTGCAGATCTCAGACAACACTACAGTAACAAACTTGGATTGATTAATAAAAATTAAAGATCCTATTCATAGATATTCCAGAATTTATGTCATAAATGGCAATGACAGATACACCACGCGAAATGAGATAGGTTATTACCCATATTCATAGGCAGAATGAATTTTTATTAATATTAGTGGTATTATTTAGTATTGGTTCTTTATTAATGTCGGATAATATGACAATAATCAAGAATGGAATCTAATGGAAATTAATATTATATTCCAAGAAAGTCAGCCCCCGGACTGATTGGAATGGTTCAGTGGAGCAGTGCCTCAGTTCACAGAGAAACGGAAGAAGCTCATATTACATGTAGTTGGCAATAAGGGCAGTAGGCAAGACGAACCACACACCTATCAGGGTGAAGTTTCATTGTGATGGGAACTGGTTGGTATGTATGGACTTTGCCGAGAATCTGAGTTTATCTTTGGCCTGGCGGAAAACGAAGCGAGATTACAATCATTACATGAATTCTTTTATCAGCAGTCCGTATGTCATAGAGGTTTTAGAACGGAACAAAGAGCCCTGGCTTGAGACACTCAAAGATACACTAGCCAATGGCGAATATGACCCACGCCCACCAAGAATAATCGATGTACCGAAGAGGAACTATCATCTCCGTCCAGCCAGTGTATTGCATCCCGAAGATTTGGTCGTATATTCCGCACTAATTTTGGAGGTTTTTGATGAGCTGCGCTCATCAATTCAATGGTCTGCAGGGAAATGTCGATATTCACATATTCTTCAAGAAGATATTGAGGATACGAATCAGTGGGATGAATTTGAGAAACCATATTGGACTGCAATGCAGGAGAAGAAAATCGATCTTGCTGAAGATAGCGAATATGTTCTAAAAACGGATATATCTGGGTTTTATGAAAATATCGATATTGAAAGGGTCACCTCATTATTTAAGCAATTTACTGGTCGACAAGATGTTGGAAACGAAATGAGGCATTTACTTCGACCCTGGTCATCGCCACGAAAACGAGGGGTTCCACAAGGATATGGACCCTCTGACATACTTGCTGAGATTTATTTGGATGGTATAGATAAAAGGCTGAAAAATAATGGGTTCGATCATGTCCGATATAATGACGACTTTGTTGTATTCTGTGATTCCCGAGATGGAGCAATTGAGGCCCAAAACCTTCTGGAACGGGAGTTCAGAATTCGAGGTCTAAATATGAAATCTGGAAAGACAGAGATAATGCCAGCAATAGATGCTCTTCAAGCATATGCTGAGCCAGAATCAACATTTGAGAAAATAAAGCAAGATATAGGAGATGAAAAAGAGAATAGGTGTGATAAGGTAGATGAAATTGAAGTTATGAAAAGTTCTATCACTGAAGTTGCCGCAGAACACGCCCGTTCGGTAGTTGGTAGTACGGTTCCTTATGGAGTGGGTAAAGTGGTAGAATATGGAGAACCCATGCGGGATGGAGGCCCCCCACCGAAAGAGGTAGACCTCAAGGATGGGGATGACGATGATTCAGATGATAAAATAACTAATAAACAGAGAGATTATTTACACGAAGCATATTCACGTTACATCGAAGACAACGAATTCAGCCAATTGAATACTCATCTATTCAGGTATATAATCAACCGACTGGGAAAAGCAGAGGATCCTATCGCGGTAGAGTATTGTATCAAGTACATTAAGGATGGAAACCCCGATGTTCGACGAATCCTGTATAATTATTTCCGTCACCTTTCAAATGCAGATGAGGTTGCAACAAGATTGGCATTAATAGTTGCAAATAAAGAACTTAGGTATAACTATCATAACTTCTTGGTTCTTCGCTGGTTTTATGAGCAGAGATTTGACTCAATGGAAGTTATTCACTGTGCACGACAGGTACTAGACGGATGGAGTGATCTTATCGAAACCCGAGAGTATGCTATTTCCATACTTTCTGAACATGGTGATTATTCAGACTGGGAGCGCATTGAAGCACTCTACGGTGAGACAGAACGAGAACTCACTAAGGGAGTTATTGTGTATGGATTGCGTCAATATGAATTAGGTAGACGGAAGAGTTTCTATAATAATATTAGTGGCAATTATAGACTAGTTGATATGGCAATTAAAGTTGGTAATATGGATGCACAAGAAAATCTATGAGAACTATAGTGAGGATTTGAACGATTAGGGGAATATCAAATCAACCCGTTTCCCCGACATATCTGGAATGGTAATTGTGACATCAGTGACTCTCATCATTTTACGGATCACTGTTAGTTATTCCCAGAGTGGAATCAGAATGTTCTCAATAAGGCAATACCATACGACAGATGGAATATATTGATAGAGTATATACAATTCACTCCGTTCCCATTCCAGATCCCGTCGCCGCAGAATGTTCGATCGCCCCGTTTTGGATAGTAATTCGAAGCTCCCCTTCAACGTCGGTCCAATCCCACGTCGCTTTGAATCCGCTGTCTGTTCGTGCAGTGACGGTGTAATCTGCATCCCGTTCGACAGGATTGCCGAGTATCCGTGGTTCTCCCCCGTCCGTTGGTTCGAGATTGATCTCTTTTTCGAATACTTCATCTCCGCTCATATCGTGAATGGTAAGCGAAATCGTTTGCTCTGTCTGGGTCTTATTTCTCAAAAACACGTCAGCATGCAGCTGCACGAACGACTGACACCCGGCTCCAAAAACTGCCCCAGTGAGTGTAGTGCTTGTCAGTACGAATTGACGTCTGGAGAGTGTCATAGTATCGTTCACAGACGTTCAGTACCAGACGGCATAGGTTTTTTGCAAACGAGATTTTCGAGAGAAAGGGATCGTAGCCTCGAAATATCTCGGCACGTCCGAACGGTGGAAGTGACGGGTACCGAGCCGTGGATGCGATCAGGAGGTGGTGGTTGAATCAGAATGATTCGGTCCACTGCCATACCAGGCGCACACACCGATGACAATGCTGAGGCCGACCAATAGTCCACCACCGATTCGGAACGTCATTCGAAGGGAGAGCCACGTGCTGATAGGCGAGCTAACAAATGGAGACAGAAACTGCCCGAGAAAGAGAAAACTCGTCAATCCACCGACGGCGCGACCACGCACGCCAGCAGGAACGGCGGTGGCAATCCAGGTGTTTAGATTCGGGATGAGAAATCCAACACCAGCGCCAGTTACCAGCGTTCCGACCAGAACAACCACCAGCGTCTCACCAAGACTCACGATACTGAATCCAACACCCATGAATGCGAACAGCAGTCCGACAATGGGAATGATACCGATCCGTGAGCGAACACGGCTATACTGTGTCGAAACAATCGCTGCGAGAAGCGCCTGTGTGGCGAGGATAACTGCGATGGTGAGATCATCCGCATTCACCACCGCAGTGAGATAGAACGGTATCTCAACCGGCACCATGAAAAATACGACCATCCCTATCACTGCTGTCGAATACACCAGCGCGAGCTGTCCATACGGCAGTCGATCGAGGACCTGTTGAATGGACCCATCCGCTTTGGGAGCATCGTGAGCAACGTCGGGTTCGTACACCACAGCAACAATACACGGCAGCAGTCCGAGTGCTCCAAGATAGAGGAGAAACGGCACCCGCCAGCCAACACCCGCCAGAGCGCCACCAAAGAGGAAAAAGGCCGCTCCGCCGAACGTCATGCTTGCGCCCTGCCAGCCAAGGACGGTATCGCGGCGTTGTTCGGACGGAAAGTAATCCGTGATGAGCGTTGTAACTGCAACGAACACCCCCGCAGCACCGATTCCGAGGAGTGCACGCGAGACGAAAAGGAGTGTCAGTGACTCAATGATGAAACCTGCGCCACCGGCAACACCGTACAGCGCTGTACTGACGAGTAACACCGGCATTCGACCGAGACGGTCGGTGATCACACCCATGAGCGGTGCACCGAGCGCAACGAACAGCGAGGGAAAAACGAGCAGAACTCTCACCCAAAAGGCTGCATTCGCGACGCCTGCGTAGTGGCGTTCGATTGCCGGCAGTGCGGGCGAAATCGCGGTGTCAACGAGGATCGTCAACATGCTTGCCACAAGGAGCGTCCCAATCAGTAGTCGGGTTTGATGGCTAGTTATCATTTCTACGACGTTATACGATCTATTGCGCAGTGTATCCACCATCTACGAGGAGCGAGTGGCCGGTGACGAACGAGGCGTTATCAGACGCCAACCAGACGATTGCATCAGCAACTTCTTCTGGAGTGCCAACACGCCCGAGGGGATGGCTTGGACCGAACGCTTTTTGGACGGCTTCTGCGCTGCCGAGTCGATCTCGATTCATTGGCGTGTTGATTGCGCCGGGACTCACTGCGTTGATCCGAATATTGTCCTCAGCGTACTCAAGGGCCCCAGCGCGCGTCAGACCGATCACCCCATGCTTGGCAGCGACGTAGAGCGAGAACTCCTCGAATCCGACGTGTCCGAAATCAGATGCGATGTTTACGATTGCACCATTGTTCTCTCTGAGATGTGGAATCTCGTGTTTCATCGACAGCCACACGCCTTTGAGATTCGCATTCATTGTGTACTCCCAGTCGCTCTCGGTTCGATCAGTGAGCGGTCCCGGTTTTCCGACGTTCCCGGCGCCGTTGATGGCGTAATCAAGCCGTCCATAGGTTTCGATCGTCTCTGCAACCATCCGCTCGACAGCTTGCTCACTGGTCACATCGGTTTCGATGAACGTTGCCGTCCCACCAATCGCTTCGATTCGACTGACGGTTTCGTTGCCAGTTGCTCTGGTTCGACCCGCTACTACGACGTTTGCACCCGCGTTCCCGAACGCGATGGCGGTTGCCCGGCCGATCCCCGAACTCCCACCAGTAACGAGGGCCGTTCTGTTGTCGAACGACAGCGATTGCGACGTTCCTGCTTGCCGGTTCTTCCCTTCAAAGTTTGGTTCCATTGCAGTTGCAGATGGTGGGCAGTTGGTCGTAGCTTTCTGGATGAGTATATTCACCTGTTTACATACCCCTAAGGCGACCAGGCCCGTCCATCACCGTATGGCGCGGATGAAAATACGACTCAATCAGGCGGCTACCGGAAGCTGGCTCGCCACCCTTTCGGCTGCGTTCCCAGCGGCGGAATTTTCGGTACAGACGGGCCATTGTACGGACGATGGGCTGTTCGGGATCGTCGAAGTGACGTCACCGAACGCAGGGGCAATCGTTCAACGCTTCAACGAATCGCAGACTGTGCAATCGCACGAGGTTCTCCACTCCGAAGAACAGTTGCGCCTGATTCAGTATGCGATTCCAGTCCCAGAGTCGTATCACGCGATCAAGTCTTCAGGGACACGCATTCGATTCCCGTACGAGTTGCAGGATGGCTGGCTCATCACCGAGATAACGGCCCCCCACGACCAGCTCACGCGATTTGGCGATGAGCTCCGTGCTGCAGACATTCCCTACCAAATCGAATCACTGACACAGTCGTACGAACCGACTGCAATGCTCACAGACCGACAACAGGAACTCGTTACCGCGGCGGTCGAACAGGGCTACTACGAGAGTCCCCGGAAAATCACCCTGAACGAACTCGCAGAAGCGTTCGATGTCAACTCATCAGCTGCGAGTGGCGTCCTCCACCGTGCAGAAGGTCGGATTATCGAATCGTTCGTCACCTAGTTCTCGATTGCTTCGGTGGAAAATCGCTCAGAAAGCGCGTCATACTGTGTTTCGTTCGTGTGCTCGAACGCTTCGCTTCGATCCGATGGCAAATCGAGATACGTCGGGAGGGATTCGAACTGCCCGGCCGTCAGATCGTAGCGCTCCCCATCAATGACGTTGTAAAAATGTGGGCCATCCTCGGTTGGTGTCTTTTTGATCTCGCCACCAACGTGATCCTGTATCACGAGCGCCGTGACCGGACACTGTCCGCGCGCAGGATTCTCTGGAGTCCACAGTGTGCTCGTTTCGAGCGACCACGCATTCTGCAGCTGGGTCAGGACAGCCGCTTGATCGAACGGTTCGGCGTTCTTCTCAGTCACTGTCAAACACATCTAATCTCGGTAATATGAGGATTGCTGTGTTGGCCTCCGTCACAGAGGCCGCCGCTGTCGAAACACACAACCGACCAGCACGGCTACAAATGGTATGACCGATGAGTCCGTTCCAGACAGCGAGGAGGAGTGGCGCGAAACCCTTGAGGAGGACGAATACCGCGTGCTGCGCGAGTGTGGAACCGAACCAAAGTTCTCGGGAGAGTATATCGACGAAGATCGCGACGGAACCTTCCGCTGTGCCGGCTGTGGTGCGCAACTGTTCGATTCGGAGACGAAGTTCGGCTCAAACACTGGCTGGCCGAGCTTTTTCGATGCGGCTGAGGACGCCATCGAATATCGCGAAGACACGAGCCATGGCATGGTGAGAACCGAAGTTGTCTGCGCCCGCTGTGAGGGACATCTCGGCCACGTGTTTGATGATGGCCCCGACCCAACTGGCAAGCGCTACTGTATCAACTCCGTGGCACTCGAATTCGACGAAGAAAACTAACGCTCTTCGACGTGGCGAACCTCGACGGCGATTCCCCGCGACGAGCTCTCCATAGCTGCCCCGTGCATTTTCGCTCGACCAACGGCAACTGCCTTTTCACCCTCGACAAACACCTCATCCCCGACGCGAATTGACTCGCTGGCACTCGTTATCCCCGGTGCGAGAACGCTTCCCTGTGGAACGAACGGGTCGATCTCGACGCGGTTGGTTGGGACGTCGCTTTCGTTCCAGCGTTGTGCCCCAGCAAGGGTGAACGAGAGCGTTCCGTATTTGGGGACGATCGTTGCGAGCTGTTCGCCGTCGTCGTCGTGAACCCGCAACCCGGGAAGATAGCCATCGACCGAGAGCGCACCGAACAGCTCGTCTCCAGCGCCAGCCCCGAACTGATAATCAGCAATCGCCCGAACGGTGTTGTGTTCGCGCTCGCGCTTCAGAAACGTTGATTCACCGCTGAGTGTCTCCGACAGCGTTTCGAGGGCATCGTCTGTCGTTGGATGCTCCGCGACGGTGAACTCGAACTCCACGTCGGTCCGTGCTTGGACTCGCTCACAGATCTCCTGATAGCCACCCGGTGGGACGTGGGCAATGTGACGTGGGTAGTCGTTGCGCTCAAGATAGCGCTTGAGAACGTTGGCAACGAACTCGATCTCTGACTCGCTCCAGCGGCCGGTGACGACGCTGTCGTACTGCTGGGCAGGATAGGTGTACTCCAGCTCCGGTGGCACGACTCCAATAGGAGAGGTCATTGAGACGGTGTGGGCGCGGTAGTTGATCGCCTCGTGAAACTGGCCGTGACTCTGTGAACTGCTGTACGGCTTCCGTGCCGAACACGGGACGAGCACGAGCGGCTGGTCGAAGCGATTGCGATAACGCGAACAGACCCGATCCGCGAACCGCTGGATCTCTACGCGGCGCATGGCGTCGTCGCTCGCCGCCAGCATTTCTGCCGTCCGCACCAGGGGTGTCCGCGCTTCGAGATAGCCGTACTGCTGATCCAGTCGGCGAAACGCCGCAGTGAGCCACGCCTCGTGGCGAGCCTGGCCTTCGATGTACGATCTGAGCGTCCCCGCTCGAATTTGCTCGCGAACGGTCGCCAGCGACGCTCGCAGCGCGTTCACGTTGTGGGCAGCGCAGTCCTCGGGGCCAAACGCCTCACGTGACTGCTGACAGGCCGCACACGCACACGGTAGTTCTGATAAATCTTCAAGAAACTGTTCGCCGTCCGTAGTCTGGTAGAATCCCTCAAGACCGCGAAGATGCGCCCGATGGGTGTCAAAACAATCGATCCCGGCGTAGGCGAGCACCGCTGCATTGGCGGCTGTTGCCACCCCTGAGCAAAACAGCCCTGTGTCATCCGGAATTGACGAGCGAACGTCGATGATCGTCTCCACGAACGCCCGGGCGTTGCCGACTATCCCTGACGCCTCAGAAAGGACGTACGCATCGGTGTTGTAATCGCTGGCGGTCTCTCGGGAGATCACAGTGGCGCTGGGAAACGACACAGAGTCCGGCTCGACCGCAAACGCCGATTCCACCTCGGATGCGGTTCCAGCGGGAAACGCACGATGGGGCAATATCGTGAGCGATTCGTCATCACCGTCGGGGGCGTCACGCTCTGTCGGCCAGAGGCTGCCAGCGTCCTCGATCACTTCGTCAACGAGCGCGGGCGTCGCCACCGGCGTGGCAAGCCGGAGCCGGCCAAGTCGGGCCGGGCCATCACGCTCGATTACCTCGAAGTACTCGGTCATTGGCTATCCTCAGACGATCACGGCACTACTACGTTGTCTTATCAACCGGCGATTGCGCAGTGTTCTCATGCAGTGGCGTAACCGTGACCGACTCCGACAGACGCTCTACCACGGCATCGGGCCAGTTATGGAGAGCGACGGTCACCTCTGCGCTGGGATTGTTTTCGAGTAGTGCTTCGATTCCGTCTGCCCCAGCAGAATACGCCGCGAGATCGAGCCGTTCGGGCAGTTCTGCCGTGAAGGGATAGGTGTCCGAAAGCGCCCGCGGGAACGGACCGAACGGCGGGCGAAGCCGCCAGCACGCATCATACGCATCGTTTGGATTCCCTTCGGTGAGTAACACCGATCCCTCGATAGAGAGCCGCTGGAGGCGCTCGTGGTGTCGTTTGACCTCTGGCCGACGTGCGCTCTCGCTCGAGAGATAGAAAAAGGCGTCTTTCGACACTGGATCGGTTCGCTCTAGCTGGGTGCTGTGATCGAGTAGCGTCCGGTAGCCATCAAGCATCGTGGGATGACTTCTGGCACGGGTTTCAACCAGCTCAAGCAGGTTTCCACGCCTGATTGCCTGTTTGATCCGTCGAATTTCGGCGAACGTCACCGAGAGGTTGTGTCGTGCGAGCAGTCGTTCTCGCGTCGCGTCGTCCATTGCCTGGAGCTCTGTCGGCGTGTGGTCCGTACAGACCGAACAGGAGCAGGGGAAGTATTCGAGCTCGTCGAGATGGTCCGTTCCCCGAACCGTGAGATACCGATCATCACGCGCATAGATTGCATACGCTGCAGAATCGAACAGATCACAGCCCATCGCGACAGCGAACGCCAGCATCATCGGGTGGCCAGCACCGAACAGATGGACCGGCGCATCCGCACTGAGTCCGCGCTTGGCCGCCATCACGACATCGGCGACGGTTGCATAGCGATACTGATTGAGCAGCGGCACAACCGCACCGATCGGAAATACGTCAAGGCCACTGGTGGCTGCGTGGCGACCTGCGCGCTCGCGCAGATCCGGATGGGTTGCGCCCTGCACAGGTGCAGTAACGAGCATGTCGTCGTCCAGCTCGGATTGCAGGTGACTCGCCAGCTCGATTCGCTCCTGTGTCGTCTGTAGTTCGCGTTCTGCGTGCTCGTGGCTCACATCGGGTGGCGTTGGGATATCGACTGGCGTTCCGATATCGGAGCCAATTGCCGACTGAAACTGAAGAATTTCCTCGGTGGTTACTTCGATCTCACCGTACTCTGCCAGCTGGAACGAGCCAGAATCCGTCATGATCGCGCCGTCGAAATCCAACAGCGAGTGCAGTCCCTCCTCAAGAACGGTATCACGCAGATCGTCGCTCTGATGCAGGATGTAGCTGTTCGTGATGAGAATCTCTGCCCCCAACGATTTGAGTGTCGATGACGAAAGCGTCTGAATGTGGGGATTCACGACGGGTAACAGCGCCGGCGTTTCGATCGTGACGCCCGCGCGGGGGATAGATAACTCCCCGACTCGGCCGGCCGCGTCGAACGTCCGGATTTCGAACTGTCCGCTCATTGTGCGTGATAGCGCCAGCGCGCCCTAAGCCTCGTCGCTTTTACTCATTCCGTGATAGCACACGCCTAGCACCGTCCGTGCATCGCGAATTTCACCCGCACGAACTGCGTCACGGAGGGTATCGAGCGTCGTTGTCGTTGGCCGTATCGCTTCGTTCACGTCGAGATCCTGGGATGCTGTCGGTGTACAGTCGTGTGCAACGAAATAATGATGAACACTGTCAGCGATTCCGTTTGCCGGCTCGACCGTCGTGAGCGGCTCCATGGTTGTCGATTCGTAGCCCGTTTCCTCACGAAGCTCTCGACGCGCTGCGTCGGTGAGGTCGTCGTCCTCGGCTTCGACGCCGCCAGCGGGGAGTCCGTAGTTGATCCGTCCGACGGCCTGTCGCCACTCCTCGATAACGACGACCGACCCATCCGTCGTGAACGGAAGAATCACCACCGCCGGCCGCTCGCTGAGATAATCGAAATCAGTCTCCGTGCCATCTGGGAGGCGGACAGACTGATGTTCAACCGTGAATCCAGGGCAGGAAAAAGCCGTCTCTTGCGCAAGGGTTTCCCAGGCAAGGTCGTCGTCGCTCATATGGGTGTGTTTGCTCGATACGTCGATAAGGGATGTGATAGCAATACGGATCGCAACGCGTTCTGATAGCCGTTCAGCTCGCGAACTGATTCATTGATCGCTCTAGC
Organism: Halobacteriales archaeon YIM A00013; assembly: GCA_025041195.1. Classification (GTDB taxonomy): domain Archaea; phylum Halobacteriota; class Halobacteria; order Halobacteriales; family Haloarculaceae; genus Halocatena. Next base: position 1,332,616 of record JAKCFM010000001.1, on the reverse strand, counting down.
TCTCTGTACGTCAACTCTTCGCTGCCAATCACCGCAAAGCCGGCGAAGATGACGAAAAAGCCGACGATAGCGACCATCGTGATCGATTCGCCCAGCAAGAGCCATCCGCCGAGTGCAGCGATGACCGGGACGAGATAGAAGACGAGATTCGCACGGATCACGCCGGTGGTGTCAATCAGCGTGAAGTACGTGATGTAGGCCACACCGCCGGCAAAGACGCCGAGATAGACGATCGATGCGATTGCAGTTGGCGTCCAGACGACGCTCGCAATCGATTCATCAGCGTGGGCGCTCAGCAGATGCACGAAGACGGCGGCGATTGGAACCCCCCACGCCGTTCGAATCGACGCCGAGAGGTCACTGTCTGCCCACCGAATGAGGACGCTTCCGAGCGCGCCGGTGATCGCGGCGCCGAACACGAGCACCTTTCCGAGGATTGCGCCGCCCATGAGCTGCGCTGGATCGGGTGAGACGACGAGCGCAACGCCAACGAGGCCGATCAGCATGCCGAATGCGCCTTGACGCGACAGCTCTTCGTCAGCAACAAGCGCCGCTGCGAACACGGGGGTGAGAATTGGATTCAGGCTGGTGATGATCGACGACACGCCGCTCGTGACGTACTGTTGGCCGACGAAAATCAACGCATTCGTCACCCCGACCGCGACGAAACCCGTCGCAAGAATGCCAACGAGATCGTCTCGTGTCCGGGGTCGGAGTGCTGACGGCGAATACCGCCAGAGTACGTAGCCGCCGAGGACGATTGCGGCGACATCGAAACGAAGGCCGAGCAACAACAGTGGTGGCACCGCTGTGAGTCCGGCTTTCGCGCCGACGAACGTGCCGCCGAAGAAGACACTCGTGAGGGCGAAAAACACCATCGCACGCCGATCCATTCAGCCACCACCTCCCGTCTCTGTGGGCAAGCCACCGCAGCCACCGTCGCGGGGACGACGCCCATCGTCCGTGTGCTCCATGTCATTTGAACGTAGGCACTGATGGGGGGATAGTTCTATTCGGAAATTGTTACATACGGAGAAATGATCGCACGGAGGCGACCGGAAGACACGGAGTGAAACCGTTTCATGGTGTGAAAACGGTTTTCCGCCGGGATCGCTGACAGTGTGGTATGGAGGAGACGCTAGAAGAGATCGAATTTCTCGTCCGATCCGAGAATCGGATTGCTGTCTTGCGGTTGCTTGCGGACGGTGGGCACACACGGGGCTCACTCGCCACGGCGACGGGCGTTTCACAGGCAACGCTCAGTCGGATTCTTCGCGATTTTGTGGACCGATCGTGGATCACACGACGAGATGGCCAGTACGTTGCCACTGCCACTGGCGAGCTACTTGCTGAGGGACTCACCGAATTTCTTGACCTCCTGGAGCTTGAAGCCGATCTCCGTCCGGTCGTCGAGCATCTTCCCGCTGATCGGCTGTCGTTTCCGTTGCGCAGACTCATCGATGCGACCGTTGTTCTCCCGTCGGCCACGCGACCCGACGCACCAGTTGGTCGACTCCTTGAGCTCGAACGGACGGCTGATGAAATCCAGGCGTTTTCGTTCGCGTTCAACGAACGGAGTCTGGAGCTAGTCGTCCAGCGGGTTACCGATGGCACGTTCACCTTCGACGCTGTCCTCTCACCGGTGGCGATCGAAGCACTGTCTGACGACTCCGAACTGCGAGAGCAGCTGCTAGCACTCATTGGGGCTGATGGAGCGAGCATTCGCGTTACAGATGCAAGAATACCGCTCGCCGTAACGGTGGCCGACGAGACGGTCCATCTTCTCGTCCGTGATGATGACGGTGTTCTCAGGGCGTCGATCGACACCGACGATTCGACTGTCAGGTCGTGGGCAGTCCAGCAGTTCGAATCACATTGGGAGAATAGTCGCCCGCTCGATCGGTCATCGATCACGTAGCGAGTGACTCATCGTGGGAGAATCAGATCGATGGCGTTGCGCTCGCGGAGATGGTAGTAGACACCGACACCAAGGCCAACGCAGATCGCTGTGAGAAGTCCACCAAGCAAGACTGGTGCGTCTGGTGGAACGTGTCGAACGAGAACCGAACACCAGACGCCTACACCGAAACCACAAATACTCCGCTTGCGGACCGGTGATTCGTCGCTGATAGCAAGCGCACCCATTAGAAATATCACGCCCACGAGCAGCGCGCTATCGTACCAGGGGAACTCAATTTCCATGAACGACCGTTTTAGTATCGTCCTCGTAACGTTTCCGTTCCAGGCGCGGATTATTTAACAGCGATGGCTGAATGGGGAGTCCACAACAAATAACTTAGACGAGTCTAATTATTCAACCGTGATGGATGGGCTACTGACTGACGAGTGGGGCGTGTACCGGCATACCCCTGTGGCCGTGGTGTGTGAGCATTGGAGGCGGTGGTGACGCTATGACAGGATTCATTGAGCTCGTCGCGATCGCAGCAATCGCTCAGCTGACGGTGCTTCCGGGTGAGAAGGGGCAGTTCATCATTGCCGGACTGGCCACACGATATCGGCCCTTGCTCGTGGTGGGTGCCGCGAGCACCGCGTTTGGCGCGTGGACCGTTCTGGAAATCCTCTTGGGCCACACGCTTCAGGGGCTGTTTCCCGCCGTATTTCTCGATCTGCTCACGGCGGGACTGTTTTTGTTCTTTGCTGTGGTGTTGTTCACGTCCGCACCAGACCGTCAGCCCCTCGAAACCGACGGCGGCAGCCAGGTCCTTCCGGAAATTAACGAAACGTTCGAGCTGTTTGGTCACTCGATCGGCGGCCCAGTTGGGCAGTTTCTCTCAGTGTTCACCCTGATGTCCGCCGGTGAGTTCGGTGATAAGACCCAGTTGATCACGATCGGGCTTGCGGCCCAGTATGGGGCCACGCCAGCAATCTGGATCGGAGAGATGCTGGCGATCGTTCCGATCAGCCTCGCGAACGCGTACCTCTTCCATCGGTTTTCCCACCGGTTCGATCTTCATACGGCCCATTACGTCGGAGCGGTCCTGTTCGCCTTCTTCGGAGGCGATACGCTGCTTTCAGTGTTCACCGGCATCTCGCTCTGGGAGCAGGCCGTCGGCGCTGTGTCGACGATACTGTTGTCTGCCTTGTAATCACTGATGCGATGGTTTTGTTTCGAATGCGACACATACGTATGCGTATGGTCACCGTCTCCGCCATTCGCCTTCGCCTCCTCTGTCTGGCCTGTTTCGTCGGATTGTGTGGACTGATCGGAATGCATCAGCTCACCGGTGCCCAGCTAGCAATCGAACTCGCCATCGTACTGCTTCCCGTCTGTGGGGTCGTCTACGGCGGTCTCTTGATCGTTGAATCGAGCACCCGCCACGCCCGGTGGTGCGGTTGGGCAGTCACTGGTGCTGCGATCGCGATGACCTGGCTGGCTGTAACCAACAAAAATCCGTTCGCCAACAGCCTCCTTGACGGTGTGCTCATCGCCGCGCTCGTGAGCTATCGACTCATCCATGCTATCGACCGGCACAACGGGTTGGTGCTCGGTCGGTCGGCCTGAACGTTCGTTGCCACACAGATCACACCGAATTGATCTGGAAGCCTCGCTCCTCCAGGAGCGTTTTCACGCGAGATTTGTGATCGCCCTGCAGCTCGATGGTCCCGTCTGTCACGGTCCCGCCGGTGCCAAGCGCCGATTTCAGCTCGCTCGCGAGAGCTTCGAGATCCGTTTCTCCCTCAAACCCCTCGATGATGACGACGGGTTTGTCGTATCGTCGACGCTCCGTTCGCAACGTGAGTTGCTGGGTCGCGCGGTCGAGATCCGCCAGTGGATCGTCGGGCACGTCGATCTCATCGAACGGGTCGTCTGACATAGCATGAATACTACGCCAGCCAGCAAGGAAAGGGTGGTGTCGCCAACGAAACCAACTGCTGACAGAAACGCGCTTCTGTTTCGCAGCGAACAGAAATATTATTCAGATTACATTTAAAGCGTCAAGGAGAGAGCAACTGCTGTGCGCGATCTCCTCAAAAATGGAACGTTCGTTCGGTTGTTCGCTGGTCGGGTGAGTACGGACTGCGGTGATAGCCTGTACTATATAGCTACGATGTGGTTGCTCTGGGAGGTGACCCACTCACCACTGTACACTGCGATCGGTGGGGCACTCATTCGACTCCCGGATCTGCTGAGTGTGTTTGTCGGTCCACTCGTCGATCGGTGGCCGCTCCGATCGATCCTTCTGTGGTCACAGGGAATCAACTGTGTTGGCGTGTTGATCATCCCGGCTGTAGCTCTCTTTGGTCAACCGCCAGTGTGGCTCATCCTCTCGGTGATTCCGGTGTTGTACACCATCAACGGCGTCGTGTATCCCGCACAGACCGCAGCACTCCCGCGAATTGTTTCTGAAGATGCACTCACACGGGCGAATTCGCTGTTTTCAACCTCGTTGCGGACTGTCGATGCGATCGCCAATGCAGTTGGTGGACTACTCATTGGGATCATTGGTCCAATTGGGCTGTATCTCATTGATGCCGGCACCTTTGTCATAGCAGTAATCTGTTTTCGGGGCGTTGCAATCGCCGACGGCAAGCCGAATCGAAATTCATCTCGATCGATCGATAGCTATAGCACAGCGCTTCGTGATGGAGCCTCGTACGTTCGGGGATCTGCGCTTCTGGTAGTGCTGGGTGGAGTAGCGATGAGCAATCTCGGTGCAGCTGCAGCGTCGGTGGTTTTGCCCGCGTACGCGTCGACCGTCGGCGGGCCAGTGGCGTATGGCTTGTTTGTTGGTGCGATCGGACTCGGTGGGCTCCTCGGAGCAGCTGCCGCACCAGTGCTTGATTCTGTCTCGGTAGGCACGCTTGCGATTGGCGCACCCATCGCAACTGGTGCGTTGGTGCTCGTAGGTGTGGGCATTTCCGAATGCATCCCAACGGCGCTGTTGTTGTTCGCCAGTGCAGTTCCCGGCAGTGCGTTCACCGTGATTTTCACCACGTTGGTTCAGGATGTGGTTGCAGAGCAGTTGCTGGGACGCGTGAGCGCACTGATTCGGAGCTGTCTCTCCGGAGTTGCACCGCTTGGGAGCCTGCTGGGAGGAATTATTTCCGGAGAGCTCTCGCCACCGATCGTACTGTATGGTGTTGGCGTGCTGTCAATCGCTACCGGTTGTTTCTTTCTCGCACATCCTGGCGTCAGAGGACTCCCGCCAGTGAATCGCTGTGATAATCGGACCATCGGATTGCGGGCTGACGCCAACACTGGAGGCGAGTGAAGGCACCAATCGACGATCACGAAGCGATCCGGACGAGCTGTGGTCTCCCCGTCGATGGGTGACAGATCGGACGAAGACCGATGGCGGCCGCACGACGTAGGGCCCACCCGAGACGTACCACTACTCCCGAAGGCTTTCACAGGCAATTCCGTTGCCGTTTTCGTCGAGCTCCGACGGATCGCCAGATGTGGAATCAAGAACTTCCTGTGCCGCTTCCCAGCTATCGAAATCCGAACAGTCGTACGGATCACTCTCGTTTCCGCTGGGCGTTGGCGTCACAACAGGCGTGTCCGTCGTTTCCGTTGCTGTCGCCGTCGACGTTTGCGTAGCTGTCTCGGTCGCTGTCGGCGACTGGGTCGTCGTTGGCGCAACTGTTGGTGTCCCATCGGCCGAGGTATCAGTCTCCGTTCCGGCTGGTGTCGCCGGCGTTTGCTGTGTGTCCGCCGTCGGAACGGGTGATGCTGTTCTGACCGGTGTTCCTGTCGTCGAGTGTGTTGGGGTCACGGACGGATCTGCAGATCCTGCCTCTGTGTTTGCTCCCATCGAACTCGCAGTCTGGTCCGCTTGCTTCGTTGACCTGTGCTCGTACGGTGTCGCATCAACATCGTCCGTTGGCGTCATCACTGATCCTGTTGGTTTGTTTTCAGAACAACCGGAAAAGAGTATCAGTACAATTACTAAAATGATAACTACCTCGGTTTTCCGAACCATCGATCATACTGTTACGTAATAGTTATATACGTTTTGTGGCCGATTTTGGATGGTTCTCAGAATTTATCTCAGAAACCAATATTGTATCCATGGTTGTCTATTATACGAACTTGAAGGTTCAGGAGTTTGAGTTGACGGCGACAATCGTTACGTCGGGATTCGTGTAGACGATTCGAAACTGCTCACTTGCGGCGAGCGACTGCCGCATTGCTGGTGGCTGCTGGTAGTCGAATCCACCCGCAGTAACCCGCCCATTCGGGACGTACAGATAATCTGGTGAGAGCGAGTACTGGTCGAGAACAGCGGAGAGACAGTTTGCTCGCTTGCACGCGACGAGTGAAGTCGTCATTTCATTGTGATGAGCATACTGACCGGGAACCCATTCGGCACCCCACGGGCTGACAATAGAGGTGCGCTCTGCATAGTGTGGGAACCAGTCAGCGACGTCGCCAACAACGACGAACTCGTCGCCAGCGGCTGTTTCCGCACGGGCCCATTCCATGGCAGTAACATCATCACTGGAGAGGTACGGCGCATAGCCGGTGGGGGCGGCGGTAATGCCGCCGGTGATCCCCGCGCCAACAGCACCGAGACAGATTGCGAGTGCAAGCACCCAGGTGAACGCCCTTGCAGAGACGGACTCCGACGCAGTCCATCGATTGTACGCCAGCGGCACGAATTCTCCGAGCAGTTGTCCGATTAGCAACGCACCGGGAATGAAACAGTATCGAGGGGCCGCGGAGTACTGTGCCACGACGAGCAGCCATACCACCACGAATGTACGTCGTTTGATGAGTGCATAGACGCAGCCACAAAGCAACGCGATGTGGACAATCGCCATCGTTGGCCATCCAAACAGGGGACCGAGAAGCAGATTGATCACCTCCGAGGGCGGGTTCAACAGCCCGCCGTGGGTGCTTGCTGCGCTCGTAAGCGGCGTTACCCCGTAAACACGCAGAACGCGAAGCCACCACGGGCTGGCAATGAGGAGGCCACCCACAGCGACGATCGCACCGTGGATGAGTCCTGCCCGGGTGCGGTGGTTCCAGAGATAGTAGAGGAGTACACTGACGCCGAACAGCGTTGCGTACTGCGGATGCGTGAGCACCGTCAGCCCGAACACCGTGGTCGCGCCGACGAGCCAGCGCCGACCGCCAGTATCGAATAGTTTGAGGGCGCAGTAGAGGCCTGTGAGCAACAGTAGCAGAGCAGGCGCGCGGATAAAACCGCCACCGGTGATGTGCCATTGGCTCGCGGCGGGAATTGTGGCGTAGGCTACTGTGGCGACACCTGCCGTGCGTGAATCTCCCAGTAGTTCGCGTGCCAGATAGTAGTATGGAATGAGCGCGATAGTCGTCACCACGCCAGGGAAAATGCGCATCAGCTCGAAGAGATCAACGCCGAGTTCACCAGCTATCGCGTAGCTATAGAACAACAACGGCGGATAGGCGAACGGAATTCCATCAGCGGTGTAGTGAGCTATCGTTCGCGGTGGATGGAAACCGTTTGCACGGAGCGTCTCTACAATCTCAAGATAGAGGCCACCACCGTACGCAGGATACGGATGCGTCGTATAGTATAGCCACACTATCACGCTCGAAATGGCGAGCGCCACGGTCAGCCAGAATCGGTCGTCGTCGAGATAGTCCTGGATTGTCTCCGTGAGCTGTCCTATCTCGAATGTATGCGTGCTCATGCTTGTCGGGCGCTACTGGCGATCCACGTTCGGGGCAAACGGAAGGCGTCCTGTTTCGCCGGTCGCACCGCAGTTGCTCCAGAATCACCGTCCCAAAACGGATGCCGTGTGTGCATCGATACTGTTTTTCATTGTCAAGAAGAGAATATAGTTTCGATGTACGCAACGGATTTCGAGTCGACTGAATCACCATGGAGGAGAAATGGTCCAGATGTCCGCACACCAGCCTGCGACGTCGAGATCTCGTATCCAGTTGACGGTGATTCCGGCATCCAGATATTCTGATTCGAGCACATTCACCGGTTTCGTCTCCGTGTTCTCCCGAATGATTGTTGCGATCGTGCTCCCCCATCCCAGCTTTCCCATCTGAAACTCGACGAGAACATCGGCTGGGAGAGCCCCAACGGTTCTGTTCGTTGTGACCGTCGCTCCTGGGAATTTGCACGCAAAGCAGGCAGCAACGACTTCGCGCACCGTCGAAATGTGATCCGGATCGCAGTCTGGCTGTCGGTTCCGGTGTCGAAAATGGCTCCAGACCAGCGTTCCGGAACGGAGATGTCCACCAACGGGTGTGACCGGTGCGCGACAGTGTGGACACCAGAGATTCCGTTCTGCACAGTCCTCAATGGGGAGCACGCGCCCCGTTTTCGTGACGGCTGCGAACACAATTATCTTTCTATTATAGAATTATATTAAAATATATTCAATTATTTTATGTATTAGAACTAGTGCAGCTATCAGGGTGATGTGATCATCAAGTGGAGTCAATTGTTGTTATTGGAGCGATGGTCGATTCATCAGCACTCCACTAGTATTGGATTCTGGGATCTCGTGCGACCTCTCTGGTGAACTGTGCCCAACTGAAACGAGTGCTGAGCCCATAGCGACTGCCATGACAGGGAAAGCAGAGGGTGGCACCGATCCATCGGAAGCGTTTGCTGCGCTCGGTGATCCAGTACGTGTCGGAATTATCGAGACCCTGGCCGACCGTGACCGGACTGAATCGCAGTCAAACGGGCCAGGACTCCCATTTTCAACGCTCCGGAAACGTGTTGGAGTGGCTGATTCCGGTCGATTCAGATATCATCTCGAACAACTCCGTGGGGTGTTCGTCGAACAAACGGCTGCTGGTCGATATTATCTCACTGCTGCAGGCGGGCAGGTCGTCTCCGCGATCGTCAGCGGCACGTACACAGACCACACAATCCTGGGTCCGACGGAGCTTAATTCGAGCTGCCCACTATGCAGTGACCGACCAATCGGCAAATACGACAGGGGCGTTTTGCAGGTGGCCTGTCCGAATGACCACCAGCTGTTCGTGTGGGTACTCGCGCCCAACGCCGCCCGCGTGGAGCGGATCGAGCCGGTCATCGACGTCGCAACCCGGGAATTCTTCCACACGATCGAAATGGCCCACTCCGGGTTCTGTCCGGACTGTTTCTCACCGATCGACACTGCGCTCGAACGCGTCGATGCACCGAACCAGGCAATCAGATTTTGTGCGCCATGTGAGTCCTGTGGGAGCACTCTCGACGCTCCCGCCGGACTCTGTCTTGTTTCACTCTCCGAACTTCGACTGCTCTATCACCACCACGATCGATCCATATACGATCGATTTTGGTGGCAACAGGAGTTCGCACGGAATAATCCGCAGATTGCTCCACCGGATGGTGACCCTGAGTCGATATCGTTCGAAATCGGCCTCGAACACGGGCTGCTGGACGTCACACTTTCTGAAACTGCCAGCGTGATTGATGCATCGCTCACAGCGATGCCGTGATCCATCCAAGTATATCAGTTACCAAATAGAAATATCGTTCGCCAAACGCTCATCATGCAGTGGTCGCTCTGGCTTAGATAGATGAAACAACATATCGTGGAGGTCCGGTTGGCGTGAGCCCGCCAGCGATCACGGCGGACGGACTCACGAAACGATACGGTGACACAACTGCTGTTACAGATCTCTCGCTGTCGATTTCGTCGGGGTCGGTGTACGGATTTCTCGGACCAAACGGTGCGGGAAAGACCACGACGATGCGATTATTAACGACGTTGACAAAGCCGACTGACGGCTCTGCGACCGTCGATGGTGTGTCGATCACTGACCGGCCAACACTCACCGAGCGAATCGGATATCTCCCGGCCGAACCGCCAGTGTTCGATGAGCTCACTGGTTGGGAGCATCTCCGTCACGTTGCACGATTGCATGGACTGTCCGACGACCTCGCTGATGAGCGGATCGAGCGGTTGCTATCGCGATTCGATCTGTTGGCTGCTGCGGACCGACGGATCGGAACGTACTCCACGGGAATGACGAAGAAGGTGGGATTGATCGCGGCAATCGTTCACGAGCCGTCGGTTGTGTTGCTGGACGAGCCGACATCCGGACTGGATCCCCGAGCAGCCCGAACGGTCCGGGAGACGATCGGATCGCTGGTCTCTCAGCAGCGGACGGTATTTCTCTCAACCCATATACTATCCGTTGCCGACGAGCTTGCCGACAGGATCGGCGTGATTGACGATGGACGATTACTCGCCGAGGGAACGCCGAATGAACTCAAACAGCGGGCAAAGGCGGACGAGGACGCCGGACTCGAACGCGCGTTTCTAGCACTGACTGCGGATGGGACCAACCAAGCGATCGATGCTGGCACACGAGATCAATGAGGAGCGTGAATCACCGATGACGGAAGCCGCCAGCGAACGCAATGACCGATCAGGAGATAGCTTTCCGTGGCCCTCCAGTCACGTGCAGTTTCCATCACCCTCAGTCAGCGTCGAACTGACGAGGATTGAGCTCCGTCGAGGCTGGCGGTGGCTTCGGACGCAGGATTTCTGGCAGCTGTACGGAGTGCTCTCTGCCATCGGCGTGGTGTTTGCAACCGTGCAATCGTACACGATCATGCTTGAGCTGGGCTCGGCGTTCGACGCTGGCACTGCCACAGCAGGATCGATCGACCAGTTCGTGTTTTTCTGTGGAATCCTGTGGGTGTTTGCGGTAGTGCTGTTCATACTCGATGCGTTCGGGAGCAATGGTGATCTTACACACGACGGTCAGTATCTCACCATCGTTCGGCTCACTGATCTGGTGGGTTCGAAACTGCTCGCTTCAGTCTGTAAATTCGCCGTATTGCTGGGTCCACCAGTTGGTGGTGGCTATCTCGGACTGTCAGTTGGGAGTGGCTCACCGTTTCCCGTCATTGGCGGTCTGTCTGCAATGATCGTGGCGCTTACGACAGGGGTGACTGTTGGTTATCCGATTGGTCTCGCGCTGAAGGGTGTGGTTCACCGATCGACACTCCTTGCTCGACTCAAGCCGATCGTTGGCGTTCTGCTCGCAACCGCATACGTCGGAGCTGTCGTGACGGGGCGTTTCGTCGATGCGATCGCAGCACTGGAGTCGGTCCTCAGTGGGATGCCGTTCACGTGGCTTGGCGCGCTCGGGTTGCGTACTACACCAGGCGCAGCCATGCCACCGCTTTCGGCAGCGACTGCGGTTGGGATTTCGAGCGTGGTGGTTCTGGGTGGGCTCACTATCGCACCGACTGCCGCACGGTTTGCCTGGCGAGCGACACCAGTTCATCCCCATCGTTCAGATTCGAACAATAGGTCGGCTCCACGGTCTCGGCTTGATGGCGTAGTCGGGCTGGTGAGCCAAACGCCAGCTACCATGGCCATTGGGAGTACGACGCTCCGTCGCATCTATCGCGCACCGTCACAGCTGGTGTTCGTCGCCTACCCGCTCATTGGAGCAATTCCAATGGCTGAACAGCTATTTTCGAGTGGCACATTGCCCTGGTTTACCCCCTGGCTCGTGGTGTGGTACTGCGCCTGGGCAGCCAGTGTTGCAATTCCTCTGAATCCGCTCGGCAATCAGGGGGCCACACTTCCTGCTGTTCTGAGTGCCCCCGTCACCGGTCACCAGCTCGTCCGTGGCCACCTGCTCGCGGCGCTTCTCCCGACAGCACCGGTGGCCGTACTGCTCACCGTTGCGAGCGGACTGTCTGCTGGACGGTCGGGAGCTCAACTCCTCTTGCTCGCGGTGGTTGCAGTCGGTGCCATCTTCATAACTTCGGTGTTCGCCCTCGGTATCGGTTCGGCGTTCCCCCGGTTCGAACACGTCGATTTCGGCGGGTCACGGCGAGCAGTTCCACCGAGCAAGGTCGCCTACGGTAGCCTTTCGTCGCTGGTTTCCGTACAAGGGATTGCAGTGGCGATCGTTTCGGATGATGCCGTGGCACAGCTTTTCAGCGTCCAGCTTACGCAGTGGATTCCGTTCGATATTCTGGTGAGCGCGGGACAGCTAACGTTGCTGGCTTCGTTTGCGATCGGCTGTGGTATCCTGGGTGTTGGATGTGCGTACGTTTTTGCAGTGCGCAGGCTCGGAGCCTACACCATCGCGTGAGTGGCCGCATCGATCCGTAGTTTCATCAAATCTCGATGATAAGAGAGACACAACCAGTGATCGAGTATGACCGGCGTGAGAGAACTGCTACAGGTGACGTTGGACGTGTGGCATCCAGACTGCTGGGGAATCATTTCGACGAACGAGGTGGGGAGTCGTCTCGTCGGGCATGGCGTTGCAGTCACTGGCTCCTCTGCGTACGAGCGGTGCACGATCCACGGAGAATCACGGGCGCACATCGACCAGGCGATCGAGGTCGCAAACGACGTGCAGTTCATCGAGACGATCGAACGACTTGCGGATAGCACATGCACGCCAGTTTCTCGATCGAGCATTGGTCACGAAACCCAGGATGTGTTCATCGAATACGACGCGGCCGATGGGATGGGTTCGGCGTTTTTCGAGCGTGGATTCGTACTTGATGGCACGTATCGGATTGATGGCGGGCTCGAAACCTGGGAGTTGCTCGTCTACGCCCCCCGTCGCCAGTTCCAGCGAACGCTTGCCGAAATCGAGCGCGATCGCAACGCTGCGATCACAATCCGTCGTCTTTCACCGGTTGAGACGACGCACCAGACGCAGTCATCCCCAGCAACGGAGCTCACCGCCTGTCAGCGCGAGGCGTTCGAGCTGGCACGAAGCCAGGGCTATTATGGATGGCCACGGGACGTTTCCGTCAAAGCGCTCGCGGCCGATCTCGACGTGTCGAAGGCCACGTTTCTCGAACATCTCCGGAAGGCAGAAGCGAAGCTGCTTGGCTCCGAGTGAGTTTCTGCGGTGGTCCCTTCTATGGCAGGCTGTCACTGATGGGTCATCTCTTCCTGCCACGAGTGTGGGTTCTCGAGATCCACACACGAGTGAAATCACATGTCTGACACAGACGATATCCAGACCGTCGGCGTGCTCGGCGGCATGAGCAGCGAATCGACCGTTACCTACTACCGCCAGATCAATGCGGGTATTAACGACGCTCTGGGTGGTCATGGGGCTGGTGAGGTGCTGATCCGGAGCGTCAATTTCGCGACCATCGAGCATTTCATTCGCACCGAACAGTTCGGTCGCGCTGGCGAGTATCTCGGCGAGGCAGCACAGGCGCTCGAACGCGGCGGTGCGGCGTTCATTGTCATGGCGACGAACACGATGCACAGGGTTGCAAGCGCCATCGACTCTGCGATCTCGATCCCGTTCGTGCACATCGTCGATGTGGCGGCGGCTGCGATTCGCGAGGCCGACATTGGAACGGTCGGGCTGTTGGGCACAACAACGACGATGGAAGAGCCGTTTTATCGCGAGCGGCTTGCTGACCACGGCATCGATGTCGTCGTTCCAGAACAATCGGAGCGAGCAGAAATCAACAGGATCATTTTTGAGGAGTTGACGAAAGGTGTCGTTAGCGAAGTCTCTCGTGAGCGATATCTGGACGCTGTGGATGCGATGGGAGCAATGGGCGCAGAGGGAATTGTCCTCGGCTGTACGGAGATCGAGATGCTCATTGAACAGGCCGACCGGCCTGCTATGCCGTTGTTCGACACGACGGCGCTTCACGTCGAACGAGCAGTTGAGATGAGCCTGGATGGACAGTAAGCTGGCCTGGAGCTTCTAGGGCTGGAGAGCAAAGCGGCGATTCGATCCGGTAGCGCTGAACAGATTCGTCAATTTCGGTATTTTCAGGGATTGAGAGTGCTGCGACAGAAATTGTCCGAATGTGTCGTGAATAATCGCAAACTACGCCCACAATCTCATTGTACGGCCCTTCTAGACGAGTTCTATCATTTTCGGCTAGGTCACCGCCACACGTTGGGGAACGTCTCGTGGGTCTCGAATGCAATTGCACCCAGCAGGAGGCCGCTGAAGTAAATAGGGAAAAAGTAGATCAATCCATAGAACCGATTGAGCGAGGCGAACGTCAGGAAGCCACCGAAACAGATGGCGATGGCGCACAAAATAGTGAAAATACCCCGGATCCAATCGTATCGTCGTGCCAGGGCGATACTACCCGGAAGCGTTCCGATGATCAGCAACAAGCCGCCAGTGGCAAGGACCCAGACGAATCGAGCTACCGTTTGCATAAAGCGGTCCAACCAGATTATACCGGATGTGTACTGAATTCCTGGTGTAAGTATGGACATGATTCCCCAGTACATCATGAAGAGGCCGATTCCGCAGATGATCCCACAGACAGCGAACGTATAGTTCCGGTAGTGGTCAATCATGATGCTGTCTCCGATGTGGTCGCTTCGATGGCTCCAATTCGTTTGTCGTTCGAATCGTGTCTTCTCGATTCATTGCATCACTACGTCGATAGCTCCAGTGCGGACAAAAGATGCGGTGAGTGGTTTCGCAGTCTGAAACTGCTTCCAGTGGTTTTTATCAGTGCTCATCGTCATTCGGCTGTGACGTGTTTCCGTGACGAGGAGGTCCCCACAATCGATAGTCAGACAACGAGCGATCAGTAGATGACCACCGATGATGATCTCAGCGAGATCGCGTCCTTGCTTGATGATCGGTATGCCCGCGAGATTCTCGCGGCGACTAGCACTGAACCCATGTCCGCAAAAGCGCTAAAAGACCGCTGTGACGCATCGTTGCCGACAGTGTATCGAAGAATCGAGCAATTACAGGCACTCGATCTGCTCACTGACCACCAGCAGGTCGCTCCCGACGGCAACCATTACAAGCTGTTCGAATCCCGGCTCGATCGAGTGGCCATCGATCTCACAGACGGCACCTACAGCGTCGAAATCATACGAACAACGCACGAACCGGCCGATCGGTTCTCCGATCTCGTCGAGGATCTCAGATAGCACGATGGAACTTCAACACACAACAGCTGATTCGCTCGTCACGCTTGGCATCGAACTGTTGATTGTTACCAGTTTTGTCCTCGCCTGTGTCCTTTCGCTCGTGATTGCGGTCAAGGGAATTCGTGCGTATCGAGAATCGCGCGATCATGGAATTGCCTGGCTCACGGCTGGCATCGTGTTGCTGGGCGGTGGTGCGCTCGGAGTGAGTCTCTCGCTTGCCTCGCTAGGGACTATTCCTCACTGGATCGTCATAACGGGTGCAAACCTGGTTCGGTTGGCCGGTGTCATGATCATCATTGTGACAATTTATGAGCTATAAAATCAATGGACACGAAAATGGATCGAGACGTCAGTATTGCCCCTCCGAGACCGTACAGCCCTTCTGCAGAGTCGGCCAATGACTGAGACGATTCTCTTGGTCATGACTGAGACCCTGCTCGTCAGGCTCGTCGTTCTCGGACTTATCAGCGCTGGCGGTCTCGTCATTGGGTGGCAGGGATATCGTGGATTTAGACGCAACGACAATCAGACGTTGCTGTGGCTAAGCATTGGCATATTACTGTTGACGACCGTTCCGATCGGTGGAGCAGGGCTACTTCGAATCACGGATGTTGTCACGCAGCAGTCCGTGAATCTCATCGTGCTGATGTTAATCAACAGCGGACTGATCGTAATTCTCTATGCGTTCACGCGGGGCTAGCCACCACCTCTTTTCGGGAGGGGTTGCCGGAGCCCCCCGACCGGAAAAGCGTTGATGAAAAAAGGCCGCTCGCTGCGCTCGTAGTTGTCATCCTTAGTGGTGGAAGGCTGGCACTTGTACTGTTAAAGCGGCTGATGGCTATAATATGCCCATTCTTTTCCAAAAATTAAATCGGGAATATATAGATAGGTTCTACCGACATTCACCTTTCGTCAGATTCAGCAACTTGCCGAAGATGATTGTTGCGTACTGTTAATAGACGTCTTAGATATCGCTCAAGGTATAGACGGTCAACGATAGTGCCCAGCACTCCAAATGGAGACGAGAATTGGAATACATCGACCATCTGAGTTCCAGTACTCACCGGCACAAAGTAGTGGTCATGAATCTGCTCAGCAAATGGTCCATCTACCATCTTATCACGGAAGAAATAGGGATACTCAAAACCCGTGATCTTAACAGTCAATGTGAATGGAACTCCAAAGTGGCGAGCACGCCATGTGACTCTATCACCGGATGAAAGGAGGCCACTCGTTACGCCATCAACCGCTGTTTCGTTCGTTCTACTCATCGATTCTGTATGAATGTCAATACTCCGAGCAAGATCAAAAACGTGGTCAGTTGGGGCGTTAATAGTGGTTGTTAAATGAATTGTTTGCACTATTTACTGGAAAAGTTACTAGTATATAGAACTGGATCTGTTGCGAGAAATCGTCAAATAGCTCATCCACGCGTACTCTTTACTGAACTTCATCTGGTGTCCAAAAGTGTTGAAGAGTGATTACTCACTGGCTGTGAGATCTGGGTCGCCACCGAACATTCTCCGGCCGCAATCGCGGCTATCAGCTAGCGGTAGTTATCCCAATTGGTGTTCGACCCACTCTGATTATTAATGCGGACCTTTGATGTCGGCTGGCTCAACGCCAGGGTGGTCGGTGGCGTACCCGTTCTACATCACTTTTGAGCAGTCTGTTCAGAAACGGTTGATTTCCATTAAGGAACCATCCACAGAGCAGTCGAAGAACGATGGGCCGATAGTGCACCACATCGATTGCTAGCGGTTTGTAGTCGTGGGTCCAGTGTGAGAGCTAGTGCTCGTCATGATCCAGAACGTGAGCAACTGCTTGCCGTTCGAGCGCTGGAATATCCGCAGGGGGCTCATCAGTTATGGAGACATCGACTGAGTCGGCGGATTCACCGTTCAGAGATGCGTACAGGATACTGATAGAAGGAGCAAGGACCGACGGTTCGATACAGCTCAGGATCTCCTCGACCGCTTGAGTGTCGTCACCATCCCTCCGAGTAAGGGCTGCCAGCATGACTCCTGCACCAAAAACCACCTCTGTGGACGCGGACTCAGTGAGGTAGTCGTCATGGTTCGTCCACACTCGTTCAAAGAGATCTCGCGAAAGGTCACAGTGGTCGTCACAGACTGCCGTCAGCCCATGTCGATACCGCGACCGGCTGTCCGTCTCTGTTAGAAGTGCACGGATGCCCTCAAACCAGCGTCGATCGCTGGAATTGGCCGAATGGATCTCTAGCGCATGCTCACAGTAGTCTAATGCCATAGAATCGTTGTTCCAGGCCCGATGAATGCGAATTAATCCACTAAGAGTAGATAATTTCGCCCTGTGACCGCTTTCATCCTGAAACAACTGCAAAGCCTGCTTGTAGTGCCTCTTCGCCTCTTCAAGTTCATCCAATTCATCAATCAAGAGATTTCCATAGCGACAATGATAGACACCATACTCCGGGGCGAGAGCCAATGTCTGCTTGTAGTGCTGCTTCGCCTTTTTCGGCATCTCTAATTTTTCCTCCAAGAGCTTCGCGTAATTGTAATGGACCACGGATGATTCCGAATTGATAGCCAATGCCCTTTCGTAGTGCTCTTTGGCCTCCTCCACCGTGCTGTCTTCCTCTGACAGAAATATCGCGTAGTTGTAGTGGGCCATGGATGATTCCGAATCGATGGCCACTGCCTCCTCGTAGTGCTCTTTGGCCCTCTCTGAGGCGTCCAACGTTTCCGATAGAATATTTGCATAGGTGATGTGAGCGCTAGCACATGCTGGTTCTAGTGTTAGTGCCCGATCACAGTGCTGTTCAATCACTTGAGGATCCCAGATCACCGATCTATTGAAGAGATACTTTACGTAGAGGTCATGTAGCTGATGCTCAATACCCTCTGTGTCCGGGAGATACCTCTCCACCACCCCGAAGAGAAACGTTGAGTACTCCCTGAGATGCCCATTCACCAATTCATCGATTGCTTCAATTTGCACATCATGGATCGTGTATTTCGTCCTCTCTGCTGTCTCAGCTTGCGGCACAAACCACTGGTCTCGACACAACTCTTCAAGAGGCGGCTCAAACATCAGTTCATCCCGGTCTAAAACGTGCGCGTGGATTCCTTGGAGGAGCGAGTGGTAATACAGCTGGGAGGGGCCGAGTTCAGCCAGGAGTTTCACTGCCAAGAGGATGAATCGTCGTTCATCGTTCGCAGCCTTGATGGCTTCGTACTGCTCCTGCCAGATGGTGAGTGCATCCTCGGGCAGACCCTCGATATCCTTCATTGTTACCTGCATCCCGTCGACGGTCTCCACGACGGAGGTGATGTACAGCGGTGAGGGATCTGTCTTCTTGGCCTTCTCGACGAACGCGGTTCGAACCCCCTCGGGCACATCAATCCCTTCTTTCGCTACCCCCCGATCGAACAACGTCCCAATCGACTCCTCCGCTAAATCACCCAACTCGACGATCTCGAATCCTGACCACAACGGCGAGTCCGTTCGCTCGATATTCCCAGGAAGTAAATTCACCCATTTGGATTGAGCCGCTGCGATCACGTACAGCTCATGCTCCGGGCTGAGGAATTCCTCAAGTTCGAAGACCATCTTTCGGAACAACGTGTTATCCGTCTCTCGACCGATCTCATGGATATCGTCCCAGACGAGCAGTACATCACCCTGAAATAATTCACCCCGAAGAGGCTGGAGGTCGCTAACAGTATGGAGGGCAGCTTTCGGGCGGATGATGTGCTCGATTGTTTGATCCGAAGTGGCAACGAGCTCGGCCAGCGCTCGCGACTTTCCCGACCCCCCAGGACCAAGAACCAACAGGCGCTGGGCATCGCGGTTGTTGTTCAGTTCAGGCCTGGAAACGAATTCAAGCGCTTGCTGATCGATCATCTGGCTTGCTCGTCGACGACCGTCTGCATCCCCTGGGTACAGCTCATATAATCGGGGATGGGAGAGGCGGTCGTGCATTTCTGCCAGGCGGTCCTGGAGCGCATCGATGGCTGCCAGTTCTTCGATGTTCGCCTCGGCGACGAACTGCTGGTCCAATCCGGCGTCGACGAGGCGCTCACCGAACGAATAAACGGCTTCTTCGTAGGCTTCGGTAACGGCACGCTTGAGAGCCTGTTCCAGTTGGGGATTGGTCGCAAGGTCGTATCCGTAGACGGCCCCAATCTCCTGAGCCATTCGGGTGACTGCCTCCTGTTCGCTCGTAAACACCAGCCGATCGGCATCATCGTCCGCAACAGCAGTGATCTTGAGACGCTCAATGACAGTTCCCCAGTGATCTCCAATATCCGCCACGTCGTCTAGCTCGTGCGCTGTAGTGCACTCCTCGATCGCGGTTCGAAGGCTGTTGTGAAACTCCGTCTCGATCGCATCGATCTCCGCGTGAAACTCTGCCTTTCGACACGCTGCCTGGAATTGCTGATACCGTTTCTTCCCCCGATTCAGTAGCCCCGCCGCAAGCAGGTTCGTCCCCAAACCGGTCGTTATCGGGTCCATATATGAATACAAAGATAATACCGCCACGTCGACTTATGATTTCATACAGAAATCTATGACAAGTCTAATAGATTTGGATCTGTATGGCAGATACTATAGAGTGACTCCGTGTGCCTGGGTTACTGTCACCCCCAGAATCAGTAGTACCACCACTCACGATCGTCGTGAGCTAGAATCTAGATGGTCGTTATTCGACCAGCAATAGCTAGCAATATCCAGCCTACGACTACTGAACAAAAGGTCATTTCCTCACACCTGCCGCTACTACCGAACCGACCGTCATTCGTGCTGAGATGTGTGTCCTGTATAGATTCTTATCGGAGGGCGGTTGCTCACACCTTAGCTGCCTCTTCCGGGAGTAACGCTCACAACGTTCGTGAGGACGCGATCAACAGCATCCGCAGTGAGCTGTTCAGCGGTTGTGAGTCGTCTCGCGAGCCAATCGTCGAATATCACGGCTTTTCCTTGGCCGGTGTGGACGACCTCCGTTCGATCGCCACCGAGGCGATCAAGGAACGACATCACTCGGGCGACCGTCTGGTCGTGGGCCGATCCATACGCTTGTTTGAGCTCCTGTTTGATCGTCGTCGAATCCAGTCGCTTTCCTTTCGGCACTGTCGTGGCCAGTCCACCGATTTCAGAGGCAATGGCTCGCGCTCGTCGCTGGTTGGCCGTCAGTTTGGCCTTGTGGATAATCTCCTCCGGCAATCGGACGATCTGCTCCAGCGGGGTTCGTTGCTCGCGTCCATCAAGCGTTTCGACCTTCCGAGCGACGGCTTCCGTGTGTGCCTCTGACGCTTCCGTCTGGCGTGCGTTCTCTGTCACGTCCTGTCTGATCTCGGCCTTGTCCCGTTCGTTTGTCTCGCGGTAGTCCGCCTGCTCCTGTTCGAGCGCTTCAACTGTGGCCTCTAGTTCCGCAATTTTCGCTTTGTTCTGGTGCAACGCCGTTGTTTGACTGTCAATCGTCGATTGCTGTGTTTCAATTTTTGCCTGTTGCGTATCGACTTGTGATTGCAGAGCGTCGATCTGTGCATCCTTGCGGGAGATACATTCCTCTATCTCAGCTTTCCATGCTTGAAGTGACTCTGGGAGAAAGCCGCCAACATCGCTGCCATCAGTAGAATTATCTATGCTCCGTCCGTCGTTGTTGTTGGGTTTGAAACTCATATTCAATCCAACCCATCCTCGGACGTGTTGAAGCACGTCCGGGGAAAACCGGGCAACCGGTTTTGTCCCAGTAGGATGTGTATACTTACCACATCGAAATACCACTATTAGTATGTGATGGATTTCCGATAGAAGTGTTAGGGAAGCTTACTGTCGTACTGGTTGGAAACTGTGGGTGCGCTCGTGCAGGATTTGCGGGAAGATCATACAGTCATCCAACGGTCATTTACCACAGACCCCCGGGGGTGCAGGGGGTATTGGGAGTCTGTGGTCACACGGCCTCGGCAGTACTAAGTAGAAGGGCTGTATACCGCTGATTGACTACCGTTACAGAACCACCCTAGTAGGATTGAAGCCACTATAGCGTCTCCAGGGACGGCAGCCTCCTAGTGGGATACTCGACTTGCAACATACGATACACAGACAATGACGTTCATCGGCTTTACTGTCGGCCCTGGCAGGATTGCATCTCACTTACTCGTGGATTTCATCACACCGTGGGGGTTAGAGCCAATTCGACCCTTCTCACAGCGGTCCTACAGAATCGCGCGAATCCCTACCGACAGTACATACGCGAATTATGGGCTGCTCATTCTCGGTGTTCGAGCGTTTGGCACCTCGATTGCGGCTGTTACCGGATTTTTTGAATCCAAAGGCTCGAGCATGTCTCATTTTCACAACGACACATTCACACTACTCTTGCCTGACCCTCATAATTTAAAGATCCCATACTAAATCCACGAATTTCATCAATAATAATGATATGAGAATAAGGGTCGTTGTGGATATCGACATAAAAATGAATTCTTCCACTAATCCAACTCCATATGTCTGTCCAACGTATGCACCAATACCTACAGAAAGTATTGTTAGAGCTGTTCCCAAACTCCATTCAAATAATGAGTCTTCCTCACTAGACACATAGTATAATCCATTATCCACGAAAATAAAAATGTCGTTTTGAGCACCTCTTATAAGCGTAGAGTCATTGGTGCGAACATAAAAGACCAATATATAGTGTGTCGTTATACTACAAGATGCTTTCCATATGAGCGCCTGGTAGTGACTCAGTCCTATTATTAATCATCTTCTGTGGATGCGGATTGAATTCATTCACAGCCCCTGCAGCGATTTTAGGCTCATTTAATAATGAGCCATCATGATCCCAGAATCCAAATGCACCAATGGAACCATTTAATGGATGCTGTATCAAATTTTGAACAATCCAAGTACAAATACCGTCTGGAATAAATCGACCTAGGTTACTATTTGGAATAGCATTTAGAACATTCTTAGCGAACTTGCTTTTTCTGGCAATCACCTGGAATAGGATATCACAAAAAGCAGCAGATACAATCGACTTTAAAAGCCCATGGAATGTTTTATTCAATAATTCCATACCAACATGGAAGTATCTATGTTTGTTGTAACCCGACCAAGAATCACAATTACCCAAGGTGGTGGGAATTACAATAAGTCGGTCGAAAATACCCCCAATATCTTGTGTCTGATAACCATCAGTAGCATTGACAATTTCCTCTGGCTTTACTGGTTTTATACCTGTAGAAGAGGACTTTTGGATAGACCTGCTTGATGAAGTCCCTGTAGTCATTGAAATCGCCTTTTTCTTCAACGGATCCGACACTTCAGAAGAGGCGATTTTTGTATTGGCCATCTCTTGTTTATTCACCGAATTGTCTGCCATTTTAGCATATGTTACTTTCCCTCTATCCAATTCGAACTTCAAAAGAAAATCCGAATTGTCAGTTTTCATCCGCCGGTAAAGATAATTGTCCGACACAACGTAATTCTCTGCGGATATTTTAGTGCTTTGTTTACTTGATGCTACAGCTGATCCAGAAGTTCCTAGAAATCCAAACCCTGAAACAGCTATTGTTCCAGTTGATTTTATTATTGTACGACGATTGATCTCAGATTCTTCGGACATCCAAATACTATTTCCATATGAGGATGTAAATAACTTGCTATATAGATATATCTGCTTATGATTACTAATCCATATAATCCCCATTCAATTTCTAGCATATCATTTCATGATTCAACGATATCGTCTCTTCATCTGGGATTTTTATCCTTTCATTAACTATCACATACAAATTTATGACTATAAATATGCATATAAGCTATTACTAGCGATTGAACAATAGAGCACTCAATAATATCAAATCATTAGTCTCTACCAGTGTCTTAGGAACTAAATATTCACTAATAATATATACAAAGACCACAATTGGAGAATGTCAACTAGGCCAAGACTACTTTCATACGCCTAATATAGCTGGATACAGGTGCTAAGCCCCTTTCCTCTACGAAAAATCTGGTGTGCGAACGAAAGGGAATCTACTTCGCTCCGGGCAACTAATAGAATATCACAAAAGAATGTGCCGCCTGCGATGTCAAAACCGATAAACCGCTATGGTCCGCAAGCACTCGCATCCATCATGCGGGCTCACACCGACCGAGACTGAAATGCGTCTTGGAATACCTTTCACGGGGAATTAAGCGGGGAGGAGCGGGATATTCCGAATTCACGCCTGTGGAGACTGCGCTCCCTACGGGAACTACCACAGTTCCTGCAAAGCGTATCATCGAAACAGGAAATCCACCTTCAAGCGCAGGATATCAGGCGAGCGGGAGGGTAGTTCACACTCCCTCCCACTAAGTGACTACTTCTGACCAATTGCCCCTCCCCATCGGGCTGTGACGTGGCGAATGCCCTCTCCTGTAGGGTGGGCTGCCTGTTCTTCGGACGGGCACCGCACACAGTGTGGGGTGCAGCCTGCATACGCTTGGCCTGGGGTGCAATCGGATGTTGTCATCGGATTTCACGGGGTCAGACGCTCTGGCTGGGTACCCACACGCTACAACCACCAGACAGATGGGTTACAGAATTACCCTAGAAGGAGTGAAGCCGACGTATACCGATGTTATCGCGATGGACGAAATGAAGATATTCAACCCGGCCGATTGAGGGTTCATTTCGAGACGCGCCCGCGGTGGGTAATTCTAGCCACAAGCGATTTCGAAAAATTCCTCCGTAGAGGTTAGCCGTCGTGCGCTGGAGAGACCAACAACTGGAGGATTACGGGAAGTTCCTCGGTCGATCGAGCTTCACAGAACGGAACAACAGCTTCTAGCAAACAGCTCGCAGCAGAGTCAGCCTCGTCCTGCGTCTGCGCTCGCGCCGGATCCTCCGGACGATCGGGAGAAAACGCCAACAACGTCACGTCTCCGCTCCGTTGCTCATGCGCCCGCAACCGAGCATCATTTTCGAACCAGGCCGTGTAGATCGTCTCACCCTGCGAGCGAAACCGAGTGATCCGATCGAGCGACGGAAGCGCATCAGGACCCCCGCCCGAGCGCTCGCTCAGATCAGCGATCGCCAGCACCTCCTCCACCTGACGACAATGCGTACACTCCGTTGACTGACAGGGGCGACACCAGCAGTTATCGGCGATATCCACCACGTGATGCAACTCCGCACTGGAGAGTTCCGCACGATCCTCGATCCCTTCGAGCGTACTGATCTGACCGTCTACCGTCCGAAAGCTGAACTGGGGGAGACTCACGAGCCAATCCTCCACGACGGACAGCCGGTTGCGTGCGCCCGTGGACGAGCCACTGGCTGACCACAGCGTGCACACCGTGTGGCAGTCATTGACGATACGACAGGATTACAGTACCGCAGCGTTATTCCCTTCATGGGTCTCTGATCCGCAGGGAACCCCAGCGTCGGGTGCCCTTACACCCGGCGCGATTTGATACACGCGCAACCCGCGATCGGGGGCTAGCGTTCCCTACTCTTGTTGGCAACCGCTTGGCTTATAAAATTTCGTATGTGTAGACATTCTGGGTTGATCTGTGGCGGATGCTGATACTCGGCACAACAGCCACTACATCTGAATTGCGGGACCTAGGCGGGTATACCTCCAATTCGTGATGGAATAATATCATAATAACAGAACACTAACTCCGGAGGGTTCAGCCATCTCCACGCACACATTCTGCTGTACTCACACTGAACAATATATGGATCGTCGATGAACGGATAGCCGTGATGGAACTCCCGGTTCACCGCCTGGCGAACTGCCCGTCCGTACTCAGCACCGACGCCGGCGTCGAGGTGGTTCAATGGCGTTTCTGACCGGTCTCAACGCGATCGCCTTTCTGTTCGGACGGCTGCTCTTCGGTGGCACACTGGCCTACCTCGCACTCGACAACCTGCTCGATATGGAGAAATCGATCGCCTACGCAGAATCCAAGGGCGCACCACTGGCCTCGATCACCGTGCCGGCAACCAGCGGACTCGTCGTCCTCGGCAGCCTGTTTCTAATCCTCGGGATCGCCCCGCTGATAGGATCGATCTTCATCCTCGCGTTTTTACTCCCCGTCACGCCGATCATGCACGACTTCAGAGGCGATGCTGACGAAAGCCAGCTGATCCACTTCATGAAAAACGCCGGCCTGGTGGGGGGCGCGCTCGTCTTCGCCAGTCTCGCTGATCTCATCTGGCCCTACGCGCTTGGGTGAGCTCCGGATCGTGTGGTGGCGTCGATATCCCAGCGAACTACTTGACTAACTATTCAACAATGATATGTGTTGGGTGCGCAGCTTCGACGGTTTTGGGCAATACAATCACGATCTGTGCCGGACACCGTGATGGTGTCTATGACTGGTGAAATGAATCTTCAATACCCACGCAATATTTTTGATTGAGAGTTTCTTCGTCCCCACTGCTACGTTGAAATAGTGGTGGGCCAGTAGCGACATGTTTATTAGCGACGATCGTGAACTATTCACATGACGTTGCACATGTGGCATATGTACAACGGTCAGTGATCTATGAGCGCAGATAAACGCATCCGAGTGTCCGAGGAACGGCGAGAGCAATTGCACGAGCTAAAGGACGTCGGGGAGTCCTACGATGACGTGCTTGCACAGCTCATTCAGGAGCATAACCGAAACCAACTGGCGAAGAAGATGCGCGAGGTTGATGAGATGGACCGTGACGAGTTTGTGCCACTCAATGCCGACGAATGAGCTACGATGTCTTGCTCCACCCAGACGTAGATGCTTTTCTTCGTTCGTTAGATGAAAAGAGCGAACGGATCTGTCGAAATACCCTCGCATACCTCGAAGAGGACCCGTATCCTGGCACCGGTCGCGGCGACAAAGAGGGTCTTGTGATCGACGGCGATCACCGGTATCGACAGCATATCAGTCGTCAGTACACTGCGTTTTACGATATTTATGACGAGCGGAATGAGGTGCGTGTGACCGAAGTGCTTCCGATTGCTGATGCGCATAAGCGCTACGGCTATTAGGTGGGGCCTGACTGCATATCCCCCGGCAACTTACTCAGGAGGTGAACCAATGGCCAAACCCATCTGTGGAACGTTTGTCACCAGCCATAGCAGGCGAGTCCACACACAGCCACAGATTCGCGCACCTTTTTTCACCAGCAGCCACCACACCCGCATAGAGCCCGCCACGCACGGTGGGGCCGTCTCCATCCATGACCCGAATCCTGGTTCCGTTCCGGACGTCCGACCCAAAAACCCGTCTCGCGCCGGTGCTCAAGCCGTCGGAACGAACGGCGCTCGCAACGTGCCTGCGCCGAGATGTCTGTCGGGCCATCCGCGCCGCCGGCTATGAACCCACATTGCTCTCGACCGAACCGACCGACGCTGACCCAGAGATCGTTGACGATCGAGAACTCTCTGCGGCAGTGAACGCGCATCTGGACCCACCCACCGCCGTCATCATGGCCGATCTCGGACTCGCAACACCGGAAACTATCACGAGACTGCTCGAAACGCCCGGTGACGTTGTTATTGCGCCGGGTCGCGGCGGCGGAACGAACGCGATCGTCATCAGAGACGACACGTTTACCGTGGACTACCACGGGGGCTCGCTCCTTGACCATCGTCGCAACTGCGACACACTCGATCTGTCGCTGTCTGTCGTCGACTCCTACCGACTCGCCACCGATATCGATACGCCGGCGGATCTCCCGGAACTGCTCATGCACGCAACCAACGAAGCAGCAACCTGGCTCTCCGATCGATTCACGCTCGATACGAGCGCAAGCCGGGTCGAACTCCGACGGCAGTGAGAGCGCTCGCTACTGCACTCCACCCCAAGGACTATACTATGCCATAACATACCACATCACGCGGGGGTCGGACACGGTGAGCAACCATCGTGTGCGAATGGCCAGACGCGGCTCCCGATCACAGATGGCGCTGTGACCGTGGCTGGTCGCAGATCGGGAGTGACAGCTTTTTTTATTGGCATGCTGAATCGAAGTGCGTGTCATCTCAGCCCACAGAGACCCACGAACAGGGCACGACACTGCCCGACTGGCTCTCGATTGATTCGGAGGCGATCGACGCGCTCTGTTCGGTGACGCCGGGCGACGTTACACCGGCCACTGAACTGACGTTCGCGCGCAACGTCTTCGTGCCGTTGACGACGGCGTGTCGCTACACCTGCACGTACTGTACCTACTACGATCCCCCCGGTCAGGCCACATTGCTCACTCCAGAGGAGATACGATCGATCGTTCAGACGGGGGCGAAAACGGGGTGTACCGAGGCGCTGTTCACGTTTGGCGACGATCCGGACGACAGATACACGGAGATCCACGAGCAGCTCAGTGACTGGGGATTCGAGACGATCCACGACTATCTTCGCCACGGTTGTGAAATCGCACTTGAGGAAGGGCTGCTTCCGCATGCGAACCCCGGCGACCAAACGCGAGCGCAGATGGAAACCGTCGCGGATGTGAACGCGAGCATGGGCGTGATGCTAGAAACGACCGCAGACGTGCAGGCCCACGGCGGCCCGCGAGCGAAATCACCAGCACAACGACTGCAAACGCTCCGCACTGCGGGCGAGCTTGGCGTCCCGTTCACCACCGGAATTTTGATTGGGATCGGTGAAACCTGGCACGATCGTGCCGAGAGTCTGCTCGCAATCGCGGAGCTTGCCGACCAATACGGGCATATCCAGGAGGTGCTCGTCCAACCGGTCGTACAGAACGAACGCTGGCACGGTGATTCGGTCTCAACTGAGACGCTCCGACGAGCGGTGGCGATGGCCAGGGTGGCGCTCCCAGCATCGGTTAGCATCCAGGTCCCACCGAATCTCGCTCCCATTAGATCGGTGCTCGACTGTGGTGTTGACGATCTTGGTGGCGTCTCACCGGTTACCGATGATCACATCAATCCAGAACACGCCTGGCCAGCAGTTGAAGAACTCAGGTCGATTGCCGATCACGGCGACGCAACGCTCACTGAACGCCTTCCCGTCTACGACCACTACGTCACCGAAGAGTGGCTCTCTGATCGGATTAGATCGGCAATCGAAGCCGATACGCCAGCAGGCCGGCGATTTCAATCGATCCTTGCGGATGGATCACTGTAGGTGAAACACTGGCTCAAGCTGGCGTCGGAGGATGTAGAGCCCGGTGAGCACTGACGGAAGCATGAACAGCGCGAGCAACAGTCCGTTCTGTGTGATCAGAATTGAGGAAACACCAACAGGGATCCGCACCGATGGGATGCCGGCAATCACCATCCAGACCGAAACGACGAACGGTCCGGTGACGAGCGCGTTCCAGGCTCCAGGTCGAATCTGATAGCCATTGGTGTATCGATCAGTCCACGGCGCGGCGGTCAGCTGCGTACACATCGCGTACACTGACCAGCCCAGTGCAATGCAGGTGAGTAATCCGACACCGAGATTCAACAGCACACCCACGTAAACGCCCCAGAGTGTCAGGTGGTCGAACCACGGCGCACTCCCCGTTAACGCCCAACTCGAAAGGATGCCTGGCGTATCAATGCCCCAGACCGTGAACCCTACGAGAAACAGACAGATCACGGGGAGAAGCTGGACCGTTCGTGCGATGAATCGAATGCACTGTTCGAGGCCGATCGGATACGAGGCAGTGATTGACGGGCGAATGGCCCGGGAGAGTGTAACCGCCAGAACGATTGGCCCCACAACCACTGCCGTAAACGCAAGCCCGCCGGCCGGAGCCCCGCGGGAGAACGCGATACCGATCAGGGCGAGGCCAAGCCCATTAATGGCCGGAATCGGCCAGAGACGCGGCGTTCCGGACGGATCGAACGACCGCCGATTCGACGGCTCGTAGTAGGGCGTCGGAAACAGCAGGTCATAGCTGGCGTAGCTGACGAGCAGGCCACCAACAACGATCACAAACCCAATCCACGGCTGTTGGTGGGGATCTGTGCCCAGATAGTTCGCCGTGATGGTGCCGCCTAGGATGAGCAACGCCGTGGCGAGCAACCGAACGCCAGTTGGTGTCACCAGCGCAGCGCCAATATGGCGCTTACTCGGCGTGAGACGTTGTGGACAGCGCATTGCCGCCAGTAACTGGCCCACACCGCGAGATGTGGTCGTAACGCCTGTGGCAATTTCGTCTGCGATCCCAGTGGTCGTTGGCATCCAGGCACGCTGTGGTGGGGGCTGCGACCCAGTCGGCTCTGCCCGTTCCGTTCGGTCCGTCCACCGCGTCCGATACGTTCGCTCGTGACCGGTGCGTGTCCCTTCAGAGGGGGTTGTGCCATCATAGGCACGTTTATCAGTCGATGAAAATCCACCGGCGTCGCAGTCGTACTGCGCCCGTTGCTGTGGATCAGTTAGAATGTCCCGAGCGGTCTGGACGCGGATGAACTCGTCTTCTGCGGTTGGCGAGTCGTTACGATCAGGGTGCACGTCTTTCACGCGCTCGCGATACGCTGCTTCGATCTCAGCTTCGGTCGCGTCGGGAGCAACCCCGAGCTCGTCGTAGTACTCCTGGCTCATGGTCCCGATTCGAGCAGTGTGGTTGGCTGGCGTTGCATCAGGGTCCTCACATCACCTACGGTCATCGTCTGACGGGTGGCCGATCGTGTTTCATCCGTTCAATTGTCGATTCGTCGTGTCGAAAGAGCGAGACAGCGTCGATCTGCGTGTGCTGCTCTGCACGCTTGCTGGTCGCCGTTGCCGACACGATGCCGTCGGAGCTACACTCGAGTGTCAGTTCGATCGCCGGCTCGCCCGCTGGCTGTGGTGGCAGGGGACCGATCCTGAACGCATCGAGGAGCCCACTGCGGGTGGCTGACTCTGTCGCTGACGTTCGACGGCTATCATCATCTGTGCTTCGGTGGTGCGCATCCGTTTCGTGCCGGTTTTCGGAGGGGTCCGTCTCGATCGTTGGTGGATGCTGTGTTGTCTGCTGGGAAAAATCATAGTACACCGGAACGATGATCGATTCCTGTCGGTTCGTGCGGGTTGTGACGATGGTGGTTGTTCGTGCTGGAACGGCCGCGTTGTTCGGTATCCACTCCCGTCGATCACGTGGTGCAGAGTGAACACAAATCGAGTGTGGGACAACATCGATGGCGACACTTGGCTCACTCACGGACTGCTCGAAATCGCGTATCCAGGCTCCTCGATGGGCAGCACCCGTCGCTGTGATTGCATCGGCCGTGACGATCGTTGCTGACTTGCCAAACGCCTGTTCTATGCGTTCAGGGATAAACGAAAGCTGTGCGGTCTGTCCCACGACTAGCAGATGATCGATCGATGATTTCGGAATGTGACTGGCCTGTAACAGCGACTCACAGGCCGCTATCGTTCGGTCAACGATCGGCCTCGCCTGTCGTTCGAACTGCGTTCGGTGGAGCAACTGCTCAATATCGTAGTCGGTCCCGTTGTGGGTGATTGTCGTTGAAATCTCGGTCGATCGATGTGTGGCCAGTGCATGCTTTGTGGCCTGGGCAGTCTCGAACAGTTGCTGGAGCGCCACCGGATCGTCTCCGATCGCTACGTCGTGGCGTTGTTTGAGGTGGATTTCAAGCCATTCGACGATCGTCGCATCAAATGCATCGCTTCCAATCCGTGGATCACCGCCCGTTGTGCAAACCTCGAACAGGTCGTCCGTCCGATCGATAACTGCTGCGTCAAACGTTCCACCGCCGAGATCGTAGACGAACAGCCGCCCGTCGATATTTGTCTGGGCACAGTAGCCGATTGCCGTTGCTGTTGGATCGTCAATAATACGATCGACCGAGATATCTGCCACGGCTCCGGCGGCCCGCAGTGCCCTTCGCTGAGTAGCCGTGTACGTCGCCGGTACTGTCAACACTGCCCGGTCGATTGAGCCAGGACGGTCTGTTGGTGCGCCATCGCAGAGTGCCCTGAGCACGCTCGCCGTCAGCTCTACCGGCGAAACTGGTGACAGCTCGCCAGGAAGATCGATCCGGGTGTTCGTCCCGAGCCGTCGATTAAATCCCGTCACGGTGCGAGCGGGTGCATCCGTCATTCGATCGATTGCGCTCGAACCGACCACCACCTCGTCCGCATAAACGGAGACGACCGTTGGAACGGTGATCGTCTGTATGGCCCCAGCAGTGTGGATGGCGAGTGAACTACTCGAGCTGCCGACATCGATGCCAACGGGTAACGACTTCATCGATCTGAGTGACCCTGCTGAACGCAGACAAGGTCAGTACGATCACGAGAAGGTTCGCCATGGCGATAAATTGTTTGGCTACCATACGTGCCAGAGCGGTATGTAGTTCGCCACAGAGTGTTGTGTGTGCCATCGACAGTCGTGGACAGAACTCACGATAGAAATCGATTAGTGCGCCCCGGGGTAGAATGCTGTATGACGAGCGTCAAGGAATTCCAGGTCGAGAAGGCACCCACTCCGGACCGTCTCGGCCAGGGTCGTTTTCTCTTTACCGATGACTACTCGGTGTTCGATTGGGGGAAGATGCCAGATGCGATACCGGAGAAAGGAGCAAGTCTCTGCTCGATGGGCGCTGCAAACTTCGAATTACTCGAAGACAACGGCATTGCGACACACTACGGCGGCGTAATCGATAAGGGTGAGACAACCACTCTTGAAGAGGTTACGCTGCCCCCCCAGGAGATGGTGATTGATCTCACGCGCGTTCCAGAACTCCCGCATGAGGGACGGACCTACGATTACGACGCGTTCCACGCGGCCGCTGGTGAGAACTATCTCGTCCCGCTCGAGATCGTTTTCAGAAACACCGTGCCCGTAGGCTCAAGCCTGCGTGATCGTCGTTCGCCGGACGCTGTCGGCCTCGACATCGAGTCGTGGCCGGACGAACCGGTCGATCTGCCAGAGCCGGTGATCGAATTCACCACGAAATACGAAAACTCCGATCGACTGCTCGATCGTGATGAAGCCGATCGCATTGCCGGAAAGGCTGGGGTAGAAGAACTTGAAAACCTGGCACGGTCGGTCAACGAATGCATCACCGAACGCGCTGCATCGACAGGGTTCGACCATCAGGACGGAAAGATTGAGTGCCTGTACTTCGATGGCGAACTGCGAGTCGCAGACGTCGTCGGTACATTTGATGAGAACCGATTCGCGTACGATGGCCAGCAGCTCTCCAAAGAGGTGCTCAGACAGTACCACAAACGAACACAGTCCGAGTGGGTTTCGGCTGTCTCTGCGGCCAAAGAAACGGCAAAAGAAGAGGATATTGCCGACTGGCGATCGCTCTGTGATGGTGAGCCCGAACCGCTCGATAGAGCAGTTATCGAAACGATGTCAAATCTCTACACGGCCGGCGCAAACGCGTACGTCTCCAGGGAGCTTTTCGATGCGCCCGCTATCGATGCGGCCATCGAAGCCGTCGCAGAACTGTAGCGAATTCACGGTGTCTACGGCTGGTCCACGTCGCAGAGAGCCACAGCCCTGATTGGTATGTTTACGGCAATCTATCGGTAGCAAATGCAGTATATTTCACATGTATATATAGTGCTCCAAAGATTTATTTGGAAGTTGGACGAAGTACATATTTGTGCCTGGGGAACAAAAGCACCGACGAGGATTTTTGTCAGCACTAGCAACGATTGGAACAGGGTACGCCACCGTTGGGACGGCAGCGGCGAGTAGCTCGGTGTGTGCACGCAGGTCGGATGGTGAGACGACGGCGGCCACGCACCATTCGGATGGGCCGGTCGACGATTCTATCCCGCAGATGACAGAGCGAACCAGTCACATTCAGGGTCCGACTGCACTCATCGTCGGCGGGATACACGGCGACGAGCGGGCCGGAATCGTTGCCGCCCATCAGATTGCAGACTGGGAGCCGGATTACGGGAGGATTGTTGTCATTCCGGAGGCAAACCCGCAGGCAATCGAGCAAAACACGCGGATTAACGACCGCGGTGATCTGAACCGGAAGTTCGCGTACGATGGAAGCCCAACATCACACCTCTCACGGTCAATCTGGGCAGCCGTGCAGAAGCTATCGCCCGACGTTCTGTTCACCCTCCAGGAATCGAAGGGTATCATGGGTAGCACTCCTTCTGGCGTCGGACAGACGGTGTTTCACTCACCATCGAAAACTGCCCACGATGGTGCGTCGATGGGCGTTCGGCGCGCCAATTCCCAGATCGGCTCCGAGCGACTGAAATTTGGCATGGACACGATCAGTGGGCCATCAGTCGAACCGAATGGACTCCTGAGCGAAAAGGCCACCTACGAGGCAGATATTCCGTCGTTTATCGTTGAAACGTACGAAAATCTCGATATGGGTGCACGCGTGCAGTTCCAGGAGACAATCACGCGAGGCGTGCTCGACTACTACGACATTTTCGAGTGAGATCGCCACAGCCGTCCCCCAACTGACGATTTTACTTCATCTTTCAGTACTCCTCTAACAGCCCTACAGCGAGATGGGGCCGTTGTATGCCCAGCCCTCTGACGGTGTATCGACGATACGTATCGAGCAAACGCTCACCATGAACTTCGGGCGACGCTGTTGGTGATCCATCGTGACGAGCGATCCGACTCGCCAACGTCGTTCCGTCCGTGTCGATCGTCTTCTGGCGTACCATCCCGTCGGCATCCGTGCTGAACTGCACGATGACACCCCCCTCGAATTCGATTTCGACAGTGGGGGGTGCCGAACTATCACCTGAGCGGCGCACATCGACAACCGGAGGTGGGCGCTCAATATCGCCCTCATCGGGTGCATCGTAGCAGTCCGTGTGCCGACACCACGAACACATCAACTCTGCAGTGTCTTCGCTGATCGTCGTTATCTGCTGGGCCATTCGCGTACTGAACCCACGATCACAGTTCGTGCATACGTACTCCCTGTCGGGAGCCGTTCGTGGGCCCGTTTGTTTCATTGTTTTGCTCATATTTGGATTCTGACTATAGCGGCAACTATCCGTTTTTCCTATAGCTATACAACATCATTTCGAGTCGTATCATCTGCCGGATGCAACTCCTGGATGGGCGAATTTACATACTAGATCAGATAGATCCGAACTAACTTATAAACCTGCGTTTATCCAGCGTTTGTTGATCGCATCTATCTGTGGCTCCGAATATCAACTCAAAAAACTTTTTATGTTGTAACGCAGTGAAGGATAACTATGCAAGAAGAAACTGAGATCAAACTAGAAGAGAAACTATCAGAATTACTGGCGGTATCTGATAAAAGTTACAATGAAGTTGCAAATGAGATCGGTGTGTCATCATCCTCAATCGCTCAGTACCGGAAAGGCCAATCTCGGCCGAGTCTCGAAAATCTTGTCGCGCTGGCAGACGTTTTCGACGTGACGCTTGATTTTCTCGTGTTCGGTGAAAAAGACGACCACACCGACCAGGATTACGATCCCGTTATCCGCCACGTTGACAAATCATTGGGGAACTTACAGGACCGAACTGCCGAACGAACGTCTCTGCTCGCTCGTGTCGGTCGGACGATCTCTGAGTCGCTCGATGAGCAAATTAACGAATTTTTGGAAACTGAACGCACTGAGTACAAGGCGGGAATTGTCTCAAATCGAGAAACTATCTGCCTTGAGGAGCACAGTATCGAAACGAAGCTTGTGCTTCGAAATTTCGAATACAACCTTGCGAACGGGGATTCAGAAACGCCGGGTCAGTTTTTCACGGAGGTCTCATCCAACATCAACCAGGATAGAGAGTACAAATATCTCCTTGTAGATGATGCTGATGAGGACTGGGAGTCATGCATCGGTGATTTCACCGACTTGCTCAGCGACCACTCTGGCAGTGAGATGACAGTAGCGCGAAACTGCAAATTCAGAATTACCGACGCTCCACTCATCGTGGGATACGGCATCTACAATCTGGATCGTGCAGCGTTCGAGGAAGACAACGAAATTCTCTACGAGTTTTTGAACGAGCGCAACTGTATGAATCCGGATGGGAGTGTGGGGTATGTTGCCCCCCCAATGATCGAAGGCCGTGCGGACTCGCTCATGGATTCCTCGTATCTCACGACCGCAAATCGGGTGTTTGACGAGCTCTGGGAGGATGCAAGGAAACTGTGATCTGCGTATGACGGCCGCAAAAAAGATCCTGTCTACCTACGCGATAATCAGCGCTTCGTCAACAACGTCCAGGTATTCGGCGGTCGCTTCAGGACAGGTCTTCTGGATCAGTTCAACCGTCCGCTCACAGACGGCTCGGTTGTGCGATTCAGTCGTGTTCTCGTTGCCCACGACCATCAACAGGGCTTCATCTGTCGATTCAGTCACTTTGAACTCGTCGGAGTCGCGGCCGATCTGCCCGGAGATCCACAGCGGATGTCGGCGCGTTCCATAGAGCAAGTCTCCAGGATTTGCCGTTCGGTAACTTTCTCGGAACAGTGGAATCAGTCGTTCGCCACCGGATGCCCGTTCGATGACGATGTCGCCGCCCAGGTTTGCAGTGTCGTGCATTCCGAGGCCAAGCCCGAATTCAGCCCCCACGATGTTGTAGGCGTCAACCACGTTGTTGTGTCGCTTCAACCCACGGCGTCGAACCAGATCGAACCGCATCTCGCCGTCGGGCTTGACGTCCGAATATCCCATTTCGGCGTACAGCTTGCGTGACCCATCGACGATCTGAGAGTCGAGAATCTTCTCTGGGCGTTCTTGTGCGAGCGACTCCACTGCAGCCACGTCCGAATCCAGTTCAGGTGCCTCTGAGCGCACGTCAAGGCCGCTGATGACACAGCCGACCGGAGCCGTGACACCCAGCTCTCGGGCGTCCTCGCGGACGATTATCGAATTGGCGCTATCCATGTTTTTCAAACCTCGTAAGATTCTTTATTAGCGAGATAATTATAATTTTTGGTAAATTACACAACGTGTTCATACTCCCGATATATCCTTTGAAGATCAAAATATACCCGACATAGCTACTATTACCGTACTATCTATCAGTGTATCAATAACCATATACATACTTCATTAATGAAGAATATTTCGATTTCTCGACCTCACTGGTGATTTTCGGAGCGACTGGTGATCAGCATCATTTTCGCTCGTCGCCTGCGGCGCCTCTTTGGACTCATCGAGCGTAGCGGGACGGTGAACTGTGACAGAGCAGCCGAGCTCCAAGCGTCCGTCAGGATAACAACCCCTTTTGCTGCTCGTCTCTGAGCGAACGCCAATGACCGCGTACACGGCGACGGTTACCGTACGGCTGAAACACGGTGTTCTGGATCCAGAGGCGAAGACGACGCAGAGAGCACTCGATCGCCTGGGATTCGAACTCTCTGCGCTTCGATCTGCCGATCAGTACGAAATCGACCTCGAAGCTCCGTCTACTGAAAACGCACGAGAGCAAGTGACAGAGATGGCAGACCGGTTGCTTGCGAATCCGACGATCCACGACTACGAGGTTCAGATCTCCGAACGATGATTGCTGTCGTACAGTTCGGCGGGAGCAACTGTGATCGCGACGCCGTGCAGGCACTAGAGCATCTCGGCTACACGGCAGAACGCGTCTGGCACGAAGACGGACTGCCGGATGACACTGCTGGAATCGTCTTACCTGGTGGGTTTTCGTACGGGGACTACCTTCGTGCGGGTGCGATGGCCGCCCAGTCTCCAATTATGGCGGCCATTCGCGAGCGCGAACAGCAGGGGGTTCCGGTGCTTGGCGTCTGTAACGGCGCACAGATTGGGTCTGAGAGTGGGCTGACCCCAGGCGCGTTCACGACGAACGATCGAGCACGGTTCCAGTGCGAACACGTTCATCTACGGGTCGAAAACGCAGAGACGCCATGGACCCAACAGTTCGAACAGGGGGCAGTGATCTCGCTCCCGATCGCTCACGGAGAAGGGCGCTTTGAGATCACCGATGAACGACTATCAACGCTCAACGCGAACGATCGCGTTCTCTTTCGCTACTGTGATCCGAACGGGAACGTGACCACTGCGGCAAATCCAAACGGTTCGACGGACAACATTGCGGGCGTGCTCGGCGACCGAGACACGACGGCGGTGTTGATGCCCCATCCCGAGCGGGCAACACTGCCTTCACGCCAACAGGCAGGCACCGACGGACAGGGCATCCTACACGGCTTCGGTGCGCGAACTCCCGCTACCGAATGAGCGGCTGGTTGTAGCTCGTTTCTCGCTTGCAAACTGCAGCGTGGGTTCGTTCACAGTCACACGATACTTCATCGAACACCGATGGATCCTGGCGGCGGTTGAAGTCTTTGATGGCGATCTGTACCCGCTCATCACACTCACCACAGTTGTGTGGACCTCGATCACTCCCGTGTCCAACAGGATCGGAGACGATGATCGCATCCACCGCAGCAGTTGCTTCAAGCACGGTTGTGACCGACCAGAGCCACGGTGGCCGATAGCCACCATCGTGGTAAAGCTCCTCGACCATCGTGTAGCGCTGGACGTTCGTCGGATTCATCGAGACGGTGTGGGCATACTCGCTACACCGCTCGATTGACCGAATCATGTCGTCAACTGCTTCGCCTTCGCTCAAAAATGGCGGCTTCATCAGCAGATACGCCTTGATGCCGGCGCCGTTGTTCTCAGCAATCTCGCTGGCGGCTTCGAACGCACTGAAATCGAAATATTTGTTCACACAGTCGTGGCGAATCCGATCCGTTGCGGTTTCGAGACCGATCGCAACGTCGACTGCCAGCCCGCTGTGCATACAATCGGCGAGGGCGTCGTCATCGACGAAATCCGGAAGGCTCTCGACTACGAGCCGTTCTCGATCACCGAAGATTTCGGCGATTTCCCGCCGGGTTCGCGCAGGCACTTCTCGCTCGTCAAGAAACGAGCCCGAGGTGTAGATCTTCACCAGCTCAGCCGGCGAGTCAGCCCGATCTGCTTCGTGTTCGAGACAGGCCTCGATCTGCGTAATGAGCGCCTCGTGGCTCACCGACCCCCCATCGACGGATTCGGCCACGTAGCCACACATCGTACAGCCGCCGGCTCGTGCCCACCGACAGCCACCGGTGTTCAGAATTATCGTCAGTGACTGGCGGACGCCATCGGGCGTGTTGTCCTCATCGAGCCAGACACGCGTTGGCTCGTGTGGATCGTACGACTGCTGATTCCGTCCGCGGATGCGACGCATCACCTGATTGTGGGCGTCCATGCCGCGTCCCTGTTCGTAGACGTCGGGATCGGGAGTACTCATTGGCGAGTCTATCCGACTCGCGCGTAAAACGGTCGCGGTCACCCGTCGTGGGTGCCGTTCAGTACGGGAAGATCCGAAAGCCAGCTGGAACGACGAATCCGAGGACCGTGAACAACACGCCCGCAATCGTGGCCGTAACCAGGGCGTACGGCAGCTGGGTCCGGACGTGGACCATGTGGTCGCTACCACTCGTCGACGATGAGAGCACTGTCGTGTCGCTGATCGGCGAACAGTGATCGCCGAAAATACCACCACTGAACACCGCACCGATGACCAGCGGTAGATTCGCACCGGTTGAGAAGACGATCGGTATCGCAATCGGGAGCATCACACCGTACGTTGCCCAGGAACTCCCATCAGAGAAGCTGATGAAGCCGGTCACGAGGAACAACGAAACGGGGATGATCTCTGGTGGGACACCAGCGAACCAGTTGGTGACAAACGAGGAGATTCCAAGCGTCGTCACGCTGTTCTGGATCGAGCTTGCAAGCGTCAGGATCGCGGCTGCAAGGAGGATTCCTTTAAAGCCATGCACCATCGCGTCGCTGGCATCGGAGTTGGACGGAATGTCACCACGCAGTCGATACAACGCGAACGCAACAACCATGGCTCCAGTGGCTGCCAACCCAAGGCGCACACCACCGATGTTGAACGACCAGGCACCGCCTGCCGGGAGTATGAGCGTGTATCCAGGGATCGTAAACACGGTTTGCATCGACTGTGCTTGCACCACCGGCGACGCACGCCAGAACATCGCCGCAAACGCCAGCACAATCATCGTTCCGATCGGAATAGCGAAGTTGCGCCAGTCAGGCGTGGCGGACTCTGCCATGCCGTACTGGTCCATCTCCTCGGAGATCATCGGGTTATCGTCGGGTCCGTACACGCCATCACCGGCGCGCGCACGATCTTCCTCGTGTTTCATCGGCCCGAAGTTCGGAATGACCTGCCAGGCAACCAGCGCAGCGATGATGAGCGCAATCCAGGAGTAGAATCCGAACAGGATGCTGTTGAAAAACAGCGGCCAGATCTGTCCGGTTGCGGCGCTCGCATCGGCGCCAGTGCCGGCAACGAGCCCGCTCAGATGGGCGGGGAGCTGCCCATCCTGCTGTGCCGTAACGATTCCCTGCCCGATAAAGCCGATAAGCGCCACTCCCCAGGTGGAGTAGAACGCCAGTCGAGCGGCCGGACTGCCGGCGCTGTCGACGTAGTACGCGAGCTTTGCCCGCGAGATGTTGTATTTATCCGTCAGTGGGCGCATCATTGACCCGACAACGAGGCAGTTGAAGTAATCATCAATATGGATGATGATACCTGCGAGAAAGGTCGCCTGCTCGGCCTGGGCTTCGTTGCTGACGCGATCAGTCAGCGCCTCAAGCACACCCTGAATGGCCCCGGATCGGATCATCAGGCCGATCATCCCACCGATCATAAACAGCGCAACGAGGACGTTTTCGACGTACCACGAGTCATTGAACAGCGGTGCAGTTGCGATGAGTGTCGGAATTGTGGTCAACCCCATGACCCCACCGGCGACAGTTCCGATCGGTCCATCCACGAGTCCCGATGGGACGCCGACGACCGCGGGCTTGTGTGCACCGTACACGACCGCTGCACTCATGATACCGACGAACAGCCCAATCAGTGCATCACGAATGTGCCATGCGAGAATGATTGCCAGCAGTGGAGGCAGTAGTGCCCACGGACCGGCCGAAATGGATTCGAGCGCCATAACTGGCACAAACTCCGTTTACTTCTATAAAAAACCTCGGTATTAGTTGCCATAACTCATCGTATGGCCCTACATATCTGGATGATTATGGGATTACAATCATTGTTTGGGTTTATCGACTACAACCGACGCTTCTTGCTGACTGCTTGAAATCGTGGCTTTCGGGAGATGAATTCGTATGAGCCCACCGCCAGCATCGGTTTCGTCCACAGTGACGTTGCCGCCCGAATCGACGACCACCCAGTTGACGAGCCAGAGCCCGAGTCCAAATGAGTGTTCGAGCTCGGATTCAGTGCCGTCATTGAACACCCGCCGTTCTCGCTCTGGTAGTCCCGGTCCGTCATCAGCAATTTCGACGGTCACGAAATCGGTGATCTCGTTTGTAACGGTGACGATGACTTCGGGGACGTCCCTGTCGTTGTGTTCGATGGCGTTTTCGATCACGTTGTCGAACGCGATAGCAAGCTGATCGTTCCCGAGGATGCGAACGGCCGAATCGCATTCCCACTGATTCACAATCTTTGCGTTTGGGTAGTCCGTCATGGCCCGGTCGATACAGCCATTCAGGATCTGTTGGAGTTTGAGCGTCCCGTTCGACCGCTGGTCACTATCAAGGGCGTTTTCGATCTCGCGAACGGTTTCACTCAGCGAGACCATATCTGTCGCGGTAGTTCGTATCGTCTCGATATACTCAGACGGGCCGTTGAGCTCTGTGAGGAGCTGTGTGTTTCCGATGATCACACCGGCATCGTTGCGGAGATCGTGTCTGAGAACGCGGTTGAGCACTTCGAGCCGCCGGACGTACTGCTTGCGGTCGGAGATGTCTACCGCAACGAGATGACCAGTTCCAACGGATGAAACCGCGGGCGGAATCACGTGGACGAGAAAGTCCTTGATACCGACGGCTGTTTTCAATCGCACTTCATTCTGGACGGCAGTGTCCGCATGCAGTGCGCGCTCGATGTCGAACGCCGAGGTTTCAATGTTGGACGGTTCGATTGCCGATTCGACACGAGTGCCCGACATCGTTCCCGAATCGGCATCGAAGAGGCGCTCAAACGCCGGATTCGCCACACGGATCACAGCAGTTTCACCCAGGAGATCGTACTGAATCGCCGGGTTCAACAGTGAATCGAACAGGACTACGTATCGTTCGTGTTCTCGCTCCAGTCGCTGTTGATATCGGTCAAGCTGTTCGTTCTGCCGTTGGATCTGCCCCGCATACTGTCCGATGACGAACCCCACCACTGCACCACCGGTTGCGACGTTGCTGAGAACGTAGAGCTGCGCTACCAACGCGCCACCGACGGCCGTTTGATACGACACGAATAACATCCCAGAGACGAGAAACACCGCACCACCGGTTATCGTCCAGATAACGAGCTTCTGAAGATACCGGGGATGGATCGATCGTCGTCCAGCCCAGACCCCCCCGGCGACCAATCCAATCGACAGACAGAACGGAATGAACGCCCCGTAGACGGTGGGAATCAGTCCTGGCGAGCTATCACCGAGCAGATGATAGAGATGGATTGTCCCGGTGAGCGCCCCATAGCCAACGATGACGAGTCCACAGAGTCGCCGCTGGAGTCGTCTCGACACCGGCCGCTGGGGCAGATCACTCATTTCACATCATTCGTTTCTGGACGGTGCCTGCCCGTCCCCGATGGTGTGATTCGGGTGTTGTTCGTCGCGCAAAGTGGATATGTTCAATCATCGCCAGCCGTCTCGTTCGTGTAGTAACGTATCTATTGGTGTTCATCTCAGTGGTGACTAATAACTGTTGACCCGATCCTGTTCGATTTCTGGTGGTGTTGCTTCGGTTTCTCTATTCACACTCATTATCCTGGTTGTAAAATACACGATTGGAACGAGTGTCTAAACTTTGACGAATATTCGATCCGATGAGATAACTACTTCGCTGCAGGAATAGACCCATGGTTGTAATCCTCTCAGACACGCATGGTCGGACTGAGCATGGCGTATCCGGGCCACTGTTGACAGCGGTTCGATCGTCGACGAAGGTGATACACGCGGGTGATTTCACGACGCGTGCCGTATACGACGCGTTCAGGGCAGAGGCGAGCGAGCTGTTGGCCGTCGCCGGAAACAGAGACCACCTTGATCTCCAGAGGGCACTCCCCGACCATCGGACGATTTCAATCGGTGATGCGCGGATACTGCTCGTCCACGGCCATCGCCACACCGCCCAGGCGTTGTCTCTGTTTGCACGAGAACGGGAGGCGGATCTCGTAATCGTCGGACACACGCACGTCCCTTCGATTGATTCGCTCGGATCGATACCCGTTTTCAACCCGGGGAGCCACGCCGAACCGCGAGGCAACAAACAAGCGTACGGACGGCTCACGGCGGATTCAGGGACGATAACAGCAACGCTCTGTTCGATGGACGGGACGCCATTCGATCAGATCACCGTTGAGACGTCGCCGTGACGGCGTGATCGGACGAAATCATTTTGGTGGCGGGGAGCCGAGCGGGGGTATGGCATCCCTGCTCAACGACCCGATGTTGGTTATTATTCTCGTTCTCATCATTGGCTGTCTGCTCGGGCTCTATCTGATCTTCCGACGAACAATGCTTGCGTTCCGAGAGGGAACAAAAAACGACCGCCGCTAATCCGAAACAACGTCTACAATTCTGTCGGCAGCGGTTTCGACAGCAGCCCTGCTAACGTCACGGTGTGTCGTAAATCGAACGAGATGCGTATCGAACGCCGTCGCGAGAACATCGACATCCGCACACGCATCAAGAAACGCTTCAGCTGGTTCTGAGACCGTCACGAGAAGGATATTCGTCTCCGGGGGGTGAACGGTGAGTCCCTCGACCGAATCGAGGCGTTCGGCGAGGAGCGCGGCGTTTTCGTGGTCGGTTTCGAGCCGGTCGATCGATTCGAGCGCCGCCAGTCCCGGTGCAGCTATGATTCCTGCCTGGCGCATCCCCCCACCGAGGAGCTTTCGCGCGCGGCGCGCCTGCTCGATAAACGATGCAGAGCCCGCGAGCACCGAGCCAACCGGGGCGCCAAGCCCTTTCGACAGACAGAGCAGTGCCGAGTCGACAGCTTCGGTGAATCGATCGATCGCCACGTCGTGTGCCACAGCGGCGTTGGCAAGGCGCGCCCCATCAAGATGCACCGGCACGCCGTGCTCGTGAGCAGTGGCTGCCCCCTCGTCAATCCGCGACGGGGCGATTGCAGTCCCACCGGCAGCGTTGTGGGTGTTTTCAAGCGCAAGCAGGCCGGTTCCGGGGCGGTGGGCGTCTTCCTCGACGATTCCGTCGGCGATGGCCGATGGTTTGAGCACCCCTCGCTCGGTGCCGTCGATCGGTCTGGTCTGGAGGCCACTGTGCTGGGCGAGTCCACCGAGCTCCCAGCGATAGATGTGGCTGTCGCGTTCACAGATGATCTCCTGGCCGGATTCAGTGTGCGTTCTGGCAGCGATCTGGTTTCCCATCGTTCCGGATGGCACGTAGAGGGCGTCCTCGAACCCAAGCAGCTCTGCAGCGCTCGTTTCAAGCTCGTTGACGGTCTGATCCTCGCCGTACACGTCGTCGCCAACCGTCGCCTGGGCGGCCAGCTCGCGCATCGAGTCGGTCGGTTTTGTTACCGTGTCGCTCCGGAGATCGATCATGGTCATCATTGTATTCAGCGCTGATATACCGCTGACGATCGGCTGCCTCACTGCTCAGAACCGCGACGGGACGCCCATTGAGACTCCGTCTCAGCACCAATTGCGTTCGCACCTTCGAAAGGATATTCAGCTGGTGCGACAAAGCCACCTGGTATGGATCCACGAATTCGCCAACACGCGTCGATTATCGTCAACCATTCCGTCGGCGTTGAGAACGGTGACACCGTCCTCATCACCGGTCCAGCAGCGGCCGAAGATCTCATCGTCGCTTTGAATGAGGCGGTCGGAGATATCGGCGCCGTCCCTGTCAACACGCTCTCGAACGGGCGCGCCAGCCGTGCGTATCTCAAGGCGGCCGGGGCGGACGGTCTCGAAATGCCCACCCATCAGCTTGCGCTCGCAGAAGCAACCGACAAAATCATCCGCATCAGGGGAGATTCGAACGTCACCGAACTCAGCGACGTCGCGCCAGAAATTGTCGCCGAGCAATCTCGTGTCAATCAGCCGGTGAGCGAGACGATCATGTCGAAAGATTGGTGTCTCACGCAGTATCCCTCAAGCGGCAACGCCCAGCTCGCCGAGATGAGCACCGACGCCTACCAGAACTTCGTCTGGGACGCGATCGATAAGGACTGGGAGGCCCAGCACGACCACCAGGCGGCAATGGTTGAGCGACTGAACGCGGCCAGTGCGGTCCGAATCGTCAGTGGCGAGACGACGGATCTGACGATGTCCGTCGAAGGAATGGTGACCGTCAACGATGATGGCCACGAAAATCTCCCTGGTGGCGAGGTGTTCACTGCGCCAGTTCCGGACTCCGTCGAGGGCGAAGTGCTGTTTGATCTACCGCTCTATCACCAGGGCCAGGAGGTGACTGGCGCGCAACTCGTCTTCGAAAACGGCGAAGTCGTCGAACA
Source organism: Halobacteriales archaeon YIM A00013 (assembly GCA_025041195.1). Classification (GTDB taxonomy): domain Archaea; phylum Halobacteriota; class Halobacteria; order Halobacteriales; family Haloarculaceae; genus Halocatena. The sequence goes on along the minus strand of JAKCFM010000001.1, from coordinate 1,288,303 downwards.
CGAGGCCGAAAAGAACGAATCGGTGCTCCAGAGCGTCCTCGAAACCGATCCTGGCGCTCGCCGGCTCGGCGAACTCGGCATTGGAATGAACCGCGATATCGACCGGTTCACGTACAACATGCTGTTCGACGAGAAGATGGGCGACACCGTCCACATGGCGGTCGGTCGCGCCTACCCCGAAACTGTTGGCGAGGACCACGAGCCAAACGAGAGCGCAACTCACGTTGACATGATCGTGGACATGAGCGAGGACTCGCGGATCGAGCTTGACGGCGAGATCGTCCAGCAAAACGGCACGTTCGTCTTCGAGGACGGCTTCGAAGACGCCTGAGTCTTACAGCGTGTTCGTATCGCGGAGTAGATCACAGAGGCCGTGCGCGTAGAGCACGAGCGCAGTGAATGCCCCAAGTAGTGGCGTCAGCACGAACAATCCGAGCGAGAGGAGTCCGCCGATGATGGCGTGGCTCAACAGCCGTTCGGTTTCCATATCAACGTCTGTGAACAGCCACGCCGGATCAGTGAACGCCCGTGCTGGATCGCTGATCGCCTCATTGAGCATCGACCAGTCGCCGAGATAGTAGCGACCAAGGACGAAATGATCGAGATCGATGACGACGCTGAGCACGACGCCGTAGAGCCAGAGCCCGAGTTTCTGGGCGACTGACAGCTCCTGACCGAACAGCCGGACGCCGATCATACTGACGGCCGTGCCGACGACGGCGTGTTCTGAGGACTTCATCGAACGGAGATTACAGCGGATCGAATAAGAGCGTACCGGCCACGAGCACGGTGGGATTCGAACCCACGGCCGTCGGATTAGAAGTCCGACGCTCTATCCTAGCTGAGCTACGTGCCCGCATTCGGATCATCTGCGCGAACCATCAAAAGCAGTTGGATTCGCACCGAGGGCGCTATCGAACGGAGCCATTAAGGCCATCTCGTCCCGACCGTCCTGTAATGAACGTCGTTGGGACCGTGGGACTTCCAGGCAGCGGAAAGGGTGAAGCCGCCGCCGTTGCACGCGAACTCGATATTCCAGTGGTCACGATGGGCGACGTGATCAGAGCGGAGTGTCGTGCTCGCGGTCTGGATCCCACAGACCATCATGGGGAGATTGCGGTCGCGTTGCGAGAAGAAAATGGCCCGGGGGCAATCGCCGAGCGATCGCTTGACCCCATCCAGGAAGCGCTCAAAACGCACGATACCGTGCTGATCGATGGCATTCGATCCGATGCGGAAGTCGAACGGTTCGTTGCGGCGTTTGGTGATGAATTCACGCTGGTGGCGATCACTGCTCCGTTCGAGCTCCGCAAGGACCGACTCTCCGAGCGCCAACGCGACGATCCCTCCGTCGAGACGCTCGAAGAGCGCGACACCCGCGAACTCGGGTTTGGAATGGGGGCTGCGATCGAGATGGCAGATGAGACGATCGAGAACACTGAAAGCATCGAGGCATACCACAAGCAGGTTCGACGCCTGCTCGAAGCCGATGAGTAGTCATATTTTTCACATTACGGCGACGTTCGAGGCTCCCGTTTACGCCACCGAACGCACTGAGCGGGTGATCGAGGCAATCGACACACTCGCTCCCGAGGCAACGATCGAACAACAAGCTGGCAACGAAACGGCCCCCGATACCGTCGTTGCGAAAACACACTCGCTCGAACGGCTCTCGGAACTGTTTCACGAGCAGGCGATTCTCGACTCCGCTCGGACGAGCCTGCTCGACGGACTCGACCCCGAAACGAACACGGTGACGGTCCGACTGAAAAAGCAGGCCGCCTACGCTGGCGTCGTCAACTTCGCGGTCGGCGATCCCGACGAACTTGGCGATATCACGGCAACGATCACGGTTTCTGAAGGCGATCCGACGGCGTACGTCAGACAGCTCGCACCACCGACAGAAGACGGCGTCCCGATCGACGACGAGTAGCGATCAATCCTGGGAGTTCACACTACGAGCTGTGCGACGGCGAACAACACCAGCACCCCGAGCACGTCGCAGACGTTCGTGACGGTAGGGATCACCACGTCGTCCGGGTCGGCGCGTCGTCGATACGCGGCATATGTCGCGCTCACGGTGACAATTACGACCACCAGGGCCAACACAACGCCGCTGAGCGTCGCAATGATCAGCACGCGGCCGAGACCGAGCGTCGGCGATCCAATCACTGACGTGAGCAGCCAGGCCCCTGCCCCAACTGCTGGAAAGAGCGTTCCGGCGAGCAGTATCGTCCCGAGGACGTGGCCAACCAGGAGCGCATTCGTTCCGAACGTTAGCGTTCCCAGATGAAGCGCCGTCGAAAGCCGTGAAGCGAGCATACTCCCGAGATTGCCGGCCGTGCCGATCACCACCGGAACGAGCACGAGCAGCGTTGGATACTGAACCAGTGTGTCCTCGAACCCGTGGAGGACCATCCCGCTGCCGATTTCAATCAGCGTCAGCACGAGCAACACTGGAAGCGTGGCTCGAACGATCGCCTCAACCGTCCAATCACCGCTCACCACGCCAGCACCACCCGTGCTGCGAGATACAGAAACACCATTCCGAACACGTCACCGGTCGTCGTCACCACTGGCCCGACGAGCGTATCCGGATTCAGCCCTCGACGGTAGCCAACGTATACAACCCCTGTCACGGTTGCTGAGAGCACGATTCCGGACGCGAGCCCGGCTAGAAACGAGACGGCCACCAACGCCGCCGGCGCGACCGCAGCGTTCAGAAGCCACAACACCACAACGGTGGCAATCGCCGCGAACACGCTGGTGAACAGTCCGGTACACAGGGCAGCCACCAGCGCATTGTAGAGTCGCCGGTCGTGTGACCGAAGCGTCGGCGTTAGCAGCCCCTGCTGGAGTGCGGTGGCAAGGCGCGCTCCGAGTGAGCCGTAGACGTTTCCGCGGGTGGCCAACAATGCTGGGACGAGGACGAGCAAGCCGGGGAGGCGCTGCAGTTCCGTCTCCAGTCCGCCAAGGACGACCCCCGCGAGCAAACTCCCAACTGCGCTCACGCCGAGTGCGCCAACACCCTCGCGATACACGGTCGATGCCACCCCACGGACACTCATATCCTATGGGTGAGCCCTGCTCACAAAAAGACAACCGTTCGGTGAGAGCTCAAAAATCGGACAGTGAATCAATTTTTGCACGTTCGAGCGTCTCTGCGAGTGACGGCTCGCTTTGCGTGTCGCGAGAAAACGGGGCGTGATCGACGGTGTATTCCGTCCCGTCGGGATTCTCACTCGAAGCAATGGCGTCAATGGCGTACAGCTGGATCGCCCGCTCTTGTTTGGTCATCACCGGAAGGTCGTAGTTCGTCGCTTCGTACGAAAGCGGTCCCTCGTCTGTCGTCCGCCGGTCGACGAACGACTCGTGGGCATCGAGGCGCTCAGTGAGCACCTCCTCGGCGAACTCCGTCACTGACGCAAGCCGGGCATCGAACAGCTCGGCCATTGCTGGCTCGATCTCACAGCCAATGGAGTTGCGCGCCGCGACCATCGCTGCGAGTGAGGTCGTTCCCGTTCCCCAGAACGGATCGAAGACGGTGTCGCCGTACACCGAGTACATATTGATCAGCCGATACGGTATCGAAAACGGAAACGCCCCTGAGCGATCCCGAACGTCGCCGTCCGCACCCGGCACCTCAAGTGGCTGCTCAGCTCCGTTGATATCTGACCAGGTGTCAGTGAACCACCGGTTACGCTCCTCCCAGAAAAAGGCCGACTCGTAGCGACCATCAGCGTTGGACTCAAACGACCGCCGGCTTGAGCCGTTTCTGAAGACCAGAATGTACTCGTGTTCGAGCGTGACGTACGCGTTCGGCGGAAGCATTCCACTCCCCATGAACTTCGCGCCGGAGTTCGATGGCTTTCGCCAGAGTACGTCGGGCAACGGCGAAAAACCACGGTCGGTCAGCGCATCACAGATTCGAACGTGGTTCTGAAACACCCGAAAGCCATCGCCAACGTTGCGGGTCGCATCACCGACGTTGATACAGGCGATACCGCCATCGACCAGCACGGTCGACAGCATCTCCCAGACCGGATCGAGGGCCTGATGCATCAACTCGAATGCCGTCTCTCCATCCGCATCGTCGAGTGCCCCCTCGATATCCCCATCAAGCGAGCAGAACAGATCGTCCCACATCTCGATCATGGGGTATGGTGGCGAGGTTACCACCAGCTCGACCGAATCGGCTGGAAGCGACAGTTCACGAACATCTTCGATCCGAACCGAGTGGGTCGTTTTCATGCCGGATGCTTTCGACGCCTAGACTAATAATCTTCGTTACACGCTGCGTGACTGTGTTGTCAAATTTGGGTTTGGTACTCGACCGTCGTGCTCAGAAGGGACCCAGCCCACCCAGACCGCCGCCACCACCGCCGCCATCCATCTTTTTCATCATGCGCTGCATGTCGCTGTCGCCCATGCCCTGGAACTGTTTGAGCATCCGTTCCATCATTTTGTGCTGTTCGAGCAGCTCTCGGACGCGTTCTTCGGACGTACCAGCGCCGCGTGCAATCCGCCGGACGCGGTCAGCACCGACCGACCGAGGCTGTTCGAGCTCGTTGTCGGTCATCGAATCCATGATCACCTCGAAATCTCGGAGTCGGTCCTGCGTGACGTCCATCGCATCGTCCGGGAGTTGATCACGGATCGAGCCGCCAAAGCCAGGAATCATATCGATGACCTGATCGAGCGGCCCCATACGATTCATCGCCTGCATCTGCTTTCGCATGTCGTTGAGGGTGAACTGCCCGGACATCAGATCTTCAGGATCCCAGTCGTCGGCCTCGGCCTGGGTCTCATCCATGGCGCGTTCGACCCGCTCGGAGAGCTGTTTGAGATCGCCCATGCCGAGCAGTCGCGAGATAAAGCCACTGGGCTCGAACCGCTCGATATCCTGGACGGTCTCACCGGTTCCGAGAAACGCGATCGTCGAGTCGGTTTCGTTGACTGCTGCCAGCGCACCGCCACCTTTTGCTGTTCCGTCGAGCTTCGTAATGACGACGCCGTCGATGCCGATCGCCCGCTCGAACTCCTGGGCCTGGTCGCTTGCACCCTGGCCGATCGCTGCGTCGAGGACGAGCAGGCTGGTGTCTGGCTCGACCAGCGAGTCAATCTCTTCGATCTCCTCGATCAGATCGTCTTCAAGGGCGTGTCGACCGGCTGTGTCGACGATATGGACGTCACAGTCGCTCGTCTCTTCGAGCCCGTCACGGGCAATCTCGACCGGATCCTCTCCGTCTGGATTGCCGTAAAACTCCACTTCCGCGCGTTCTGCCATCTGCTTTGCCTGATCGTACGCACCTGGACGGAAGGTATCAGTCTGGATGATCGCTGGCCGGAGCCCCTTTTTCGAAAACCACCACGCCATCTTCGCAGCAGAGGTGGTTTTCCCTGAGCCTTGCAATCCAGCGAGCAAAATTGTCTGCTCTTCGAGTGGCAGCTGGGTCGAATCGCCAACGAGCGCGACCATCTCCTCGTACACAATCCGAAGGACATGATCGCGTGCGCTCGTTCCCGCCGGTGGATCCTCCTGTAGTGCCCGCGCTTCGATCGAATCGGAGAGCTCCATCACGAGCGAGACGTCAACGTCGGCCTGCAACAGCGATCGTTGAATTTCTTTGACAATATCGGCGACATCATCTTCACTCAGCCGGGACTTGCCCTGTAGCTTCGATAATGACCCCCTGAGTGAACTTCCAAGATCGTCGAGTACCATTGGTTCAGCCTAGCTCATCCGACAGTAAAGGCTTTCCCGTCTCATGCATTCGTGTCCTGACCGGACGAAATCGCAAGCGGCCATGGGGACTGGATCGGCCGGTGAAGCGCTCTATTCAGCAAGGTTTAACGGTTCGACAGCAATAGAGGGAGACAACATGGCGAGCAACAAGATTCTTGGTATCGATCTCGGTACCACAAACAGCGCTTTTGCAGTGATGGAAGGCGGTGATCCCGAGCTAATCGTGAATGCTGAGGGTAACCGCACCACGCCGTCGGTGGTCGCGTTTACCGACGACGAACGACTCATTGGTGGACCAGCGAAAAATCAGGCCGTCCAGAATCCTGACCGGACGATTGAGTCGATCAAACGACACATTGGTGAGGGTGATCACACGGTCCCAATCGACGGCGAGGAGTACACGCCAGAGCAGATCTCGGCGATGATTCTCCAGAAGATCAAACGCGATGCCGAGGAGTATCTCGGTGACACCGTCGAGCGAGCTGTCATCACTGTTCCTGCCTATTTCAACGACAGCCAGCGCCAGGCGACGAAAGACGCCGGCGAGATTGCGGGCTTTGAGGTAGAGCGAATCGTCAACGAGCCGACGGCGGCGTCGATGGCCTACGGTCTCGACGACGACTCCGAACAGACCGTGATGGTGTTCGACCTTGGTGGCGGCACGTTCGACGTTTCCGTCCTCGAAAGCGGTGGCGGCGTCATCGACGTTGAGGCAACCAACGGTGACAACGATCTCGGTGGCGACGACTGGGATCAGGCGATTATCGACTGGCTCGCCGCCGAGTTCGAGCAAGAACACGGGAAGGATCTGACTGAGGACCGCCAGGCGCTCCAGCGGCTGAAAGACGCCGCCGAAGACGCGAAGGTCGAACTCTCCAGCCGGAAGGAGACGACGATCAACCTGCCGTTTATCGCGACGACGGACTCTGGCCCATTGACGCTTGAGAAGAAGCTCAGCCGCGCGAAATTCGAGTCGCTGACGCAGGATCTCGTCGACCGGACGGTGCCGCCGACCGAGCAGGCACTCGCCGACGCTGGCTACTCGAAAAACGATATCGACAGCGTCCTCCTCGTTGGTGGCTCGACGCGCATGCCGATGATCCAGGAGAAAGTCGAGACGCTCACCGGGCAGGAGCCAAAGAAAAACGTCAACCCCGACGAAGCAGTTGCGCTTGGGGCGGCGATTCAGGGTGGCATTCTCGGTGGCGAGGTTGACGACATGGTGTTGCTCGATGTGACCCCGCTATCGCTCGGCATTGAAGTGAAAGGCGGGCTGTTTGAGCGGCTCATCGAGAAAAACACCACGATTCCGACCAAAGAGTCCAAGATCTTCACCACGGCGGCCGACAACCAGCAGGCCGTGCAGGTGCGGGTGTTCCAGGGCGAACGCGAAGTTGCCGAGGAGAACGAGCTGCTCGGCGCGTTCCAGCTCACCGACATTCCACCGGCTCCGGCCGGAACGCCACAGATCGAAGTGACGTTCAACATTGACGAGAACGGTATTGTCAACGTTGAGGCCGAAGACAAAGGCAGCGGCAACGCAGAATCGATCACCATCGAGGGTGGCACTGGGCTCTCGGATGATGAGATCGAGCAGATGAAAGCTGACGCAGAGGCACACGCCGAAGAAGACGAGAAGCGTCGTGAGCGGGTCGAGGCGCGCAACAACGCCGAATCCTCGATCCAGCAGGCCGAGACGCTGCTCGAAGAGAACGAGGAAGATGTCTCAGACGATCTTCGTTCCGATATCGAGTCGGCAATCGAAACGGTCGAGGAGACGCTCGAAGACGAGGACGCTTCGACCGAGGCGCTGAAAGACGACACCGAAGCGCTCACCGAAGCGCTCCAGGAGATCGGCAAGCAGATGTATCAACAGCAGGCCGCCGGTGCTGGCGGCGCTGGTGCTGGCCCCGGTGCCGGAGCAGCTGGCCCGGGTGGGGCAGGACCGGACGGTGCTGGCATGGGCGACGACACCGAGTACGTCGATGCCGACTTCGATGACGTGGACGACGACGCGTCATCATCGAACTGAGACCGTCGGTCACGGCGGATGACCACCAGGGTCGATCGAACGGATTGAATCACCGGGGTTGGCCGTCATCGGTCGGCCGATTCTCAGTCGGCAAACCGTAATTTTCGAGCTCATCGCGCACGATTTCTCTGATTTCTGCTTCAGAGAGACCACTATCGTTTCGGTCGGCAGCGACTTCCTTGTTGAGCGCGACCAGCTGGTCGTAAACCTGATCGAGCTGTTCGTCGAGTTCCTGATAGCCGGTTCGTTCGAGCATCTCCGGTGCGACTGCGGCAGTCTGTAGCGATTCGCTCTGTCCCACAACCATGGGCGTCAGCAACCGACAGCGGGTCGCCTGCTCCAGGCCAGTCACATTCGCAGCCAGATGCGTGCCGAAATTCGCCTGCGCATACTCCGGACCGTGAACGAGCCCGATCGTATCGGGACCAACGGTGCGGGCAAACTCCAGCAGGCCGTGCTGGGCAGCGTGTGCGCTCAGGCCACTGACCGTTTCAACCCAGTTAGCTGGGATCGTCGCCCGGGTCACGCGCTCGGTCGGATCATCGCTCCCAGTGCTCGTCCACGTGACGGCTGGGGACTCGGGCCAGTCCGTCCCGAACGGTTCGGCCGCCGTGGTTATTGTCAGCGTGTCATCCTTTGCTTTTTGCTGGTTCTGGAGGGCCCGCCCCGTCGTGTTCAGCGCCTGATAGCCGGTCAACAGAACCGTCGCGGCGTCAAACCGGGCGCCAAATTCGACGAGATACCGTGGCGAATTTCCACCGGTGAGCATCCCCGATGGCGCGATAATCACGGGAACGATCTCGCCGCGTTTTGTCTCCGCAAGCAGTCGCTGCCGATCCTCGTCCGATTGTGGAAACGTCGTCGATGGGGGCAAAAACGGCTCCTCCCAGCCGCTGTCAGTCACCCGGTTGACGATCGATTCGTCCATATACGTGTCGTCGGTCACGTATTCGTGGTAGAGCTCGGTTGCCTCCTGTGCCATCCCGTCGACAACGAGCCTGACGCGATCATAGAGCTCATCGGAGAGCATGTGTAATCGCTCTGCGAACAACAACAGCAAGGTCTGTGCACGGCCGACGGCAAACGTTGGCAGCAACACCGGCTCGCGGTTTTGAATCGCGCGTTCGACGGCCGAATAGAGCGTCGATCGGGCGTCTGCAATCGCTGTATGGCTGTGGGTGTCGCCGTAGGTCGATTCGAGCACGAGCAGGTCGGCAGACGGCGGGGGTGTGATGTCGGGTAATTGTGTCATCCGCCCGCCAAGATCTCCGGAGAGCACTGCTCGATAGCCACCTGTTTGGAGCATGATCCACGCCGATCCGAGCAGATGACCCGCGTTCCCGTACTGAAACACCAGTGTCTCGCCGTCGGGAACCGGCGCGAGTCCTTCGACTCGGCCACCACCGTAATCGATCGTCGTGAATCGATCGAACACGTCTTCAAGGTCGTCTTCGGTGTACTGCTGCGTACCTTCTGATTCGTGGACCTGCTGGCGGTGAATTTTTAGCGAATCGCGGAGCAGCACGGTTGCGAGCGAGACCGTCGGTGGCGTCGCGATGACTGGTGCGTCGTCGGCCAGCAGGCCACGTGCGCTGAGCACCGGCAGTCCACCACTGTGATCGATATGGGCGTGTGTGAGAAACACCGCGTCGATCGATTTCGGTTCGATTCCGTGTAACGCAGGAAACTGCGATCCAGTACCCTGATTCAACCCACAATCGACGAGATACCGGCCGTGTTGAGTGTCAACTTGTAAACAACTTCTCCCGACCTCTCGTGCGCCACCGCGTGGCGTCACAATCAGCGGCGTCTCTGGAGAAGGCTGGACATCGGCGTGTGCGAGCGGGTCGAACGAATCGTCGAGACTGTTCGGAAGCCACGGATGGTCGAGACCGTCAGGGCTATTCATTACTCCCTCCGAATCTGTCCGCCACCGTAAACGTTCCCGATAGCTCCGATTCTATTCAAAAGATTGTTATTTTTTAGATTCGTTGTGTGCACCGACCGATCAGCTGAGTGCAGCCGGGAGCTCGTTGATCGAATCGATGACGATCGTGGCGCCGGCGTCATCGAACAGTTGCCGACCCTCTGCACCACTGAGCCCGCCGGTTTCGACGCCAACAGGAACGTACGTGTGATCGTCGTCGGTCTCGTTGGCGTTGTTTGCAGTCTCGATGTCATCAAGGGTGTCACCGACGAACGCGATGGTCTCACAGCGAGCCATCGTGGCAGCGATTTCACATAGCGCGTCAGGAGCGGGCTTTCCAGGCGTTGGACTGTCCATCGTGTAGCATCGCTCCTGGGGAATGTCGAGGCCAACCCGGTCGAGTGCGATCGTCGCCTCGGCACTCGGCCGACCGGTAAACACGCCCAGCTCCAAGTCGCGAAGACGCTCCAGCGTGTCCGCTTCGAGCAGCACAGGTTCGTCATGAATGAATCCTGTACTGTCGAGCGTTGCGGTTTCGTCGTGGAGTTGTTCGTACAGTTCACTACCGAGATAGAGCTGCTGGAAGACGTCTGTGAGTTGCTCTGGATCCCAGGTGGTGAGCACGCGTTCGCGTGCGGCTGGATCGAGGCTGTCGGCCACGACAGTTCTCGCGCCCTGTCGACCGCCACCAACCACAGCCACTTCGTTCGTAAATGAGGAAATGTCGAGTTCAAGCCCTTCGTTCCGTGCGAGAACGTAGAGTGCGATCGCGTGTGTCAGCTCCCAGTCGTTGTTGAAGCCTGACGCATTTTTGAACGACTGTATCGCAGATTTCGGGAGTGTCGCTCCGTACACCTGCTCGACTGACTCCACGACGGCCCGTCGATACGAATCGTGGACGTTGACGAGTACACCATCAATGTCAAGCACAATTGCGTCAACGGGCACGATGTCCCCCCTCAGTGGTCGGAATTCGATAGAGCGTGTCGCCGGGAATCGTCTCGGGTTCGACGTCAACCAGCGTTGGATCTGCGCCGAGCGTGGTAAACAGACCGTCAGCGCCGATTTCAGTCGCGAGCGACCGCAACGGCCGCTGGAGCTCTGGTGGGCAGTTAAGCGCGTACAGTGCGTTCGCCCCGTCGTACACCGACAGCTGTGGGTCAGTCACGTCGTCCTGGACGAACGAAACTGCGGCCGGCACCGAACGAGTCCGAGCGTCAACGGCAGTCACGCTCGCGCGCGTCGCAAGCGCAGCGGCGACATCGGTCCGAGATCCGATGCCAATTTCCACGAGCGTCTGATACGGCGCGAGTCGATCGACCAACGCCGCACGCGTGCGGGATGTCGTCACGTCGGGATGTTTATACCCGCCCCGTTCTAATCCCTTTCTATGCATGTCGACATCGTGCCGGTCGGTGATGTCCCCGCAGCGGTTAAACGTGAGGCCTCTTCTGGCCTCCGTTCAGTGTATGATTGTGATGTCACTGTGCACGACGATCGACCGGTTCCGAACGATGCCTACGATTCGAATCGCGACCAGTACCGGGCCGAAGCGTTCATTGAACTCGCCAGTCACGTTGGTACCAACGGCAAAACCATCGCAGTCACGACTGAAGATCTGTTCTACCGACGACGAAACTACGTCTTCGGACTCGCCTATCTCGACGGCAACGGGAGCGTCGTTTCGACGTATCGCCTCCAGACGACGACTGACGGTGGCCTCGCCACCAACTCTAACAGTGAGGTGTTCGCCGACCGGATTCGAAAGGAAGTCATCCACGAAATCGGTCACACGCTCGGGCTCGAACACTGTGACAACAAACGCTGCGTGATGAACTTTTCACCAACCGTTCGAGAAGTCGATGTCAAAGAGCAGTATCTCTGTGGGAGCTGTAGCCGACACGTTCACTGATCGACGCCGGCGAGTCTCACCGAATTCGTTGTATGATTTATATATGAATAACTTGACTTAACGAAAGGTTTGTACTATGCTGGGAGAAATAGTAGCTATGGTGAGTATGCGAGGTGATGCCACGATCCGAGCACTGGCCGCACTGGTGTTGCTCGCGTTTTTAGTACTGGCCGTTGCGGTGTACGATCCACTTCCGGTTGACGTGGACTTCGAGTGGGCTCTTTTCCTGGTGTTAGGCTGTGCGATTGCCGTACTGGCAGTCCTCTATCACCGTGGCATGTTCGACAGCAAAAATCCCTGAGAGGGCTCACTCTTCGCTCGGGGCGTAATAATACTCCCCGGCGTTTTTCTGCTGGCGGTCGAGCTGACTGCCTGGTTTGTTGATCCGCGGACGTGTCGTTCGCTGGTCACGCCGGAACGTAATGTCAAGATTTGAGAGAAATTCGTTCATTCCCTGGCGCATTCCAACCGGTGCAGAAACCTGACCGTGGTTTGCTGGCTCACCGTCGAAGACGAGCAGCCGGTCAGCGAGCAGATCGATCATGTAAATGTCGTGATCGATAACGAGTGCGGTCGCGTCGTGATTCTCTGCGTATCGCCGGATTGCACGGGTGGCCAACACGCGTTGTTCAACATCGAGATGGGCAGACGGCTCGTCAAGCAGGTAGAGATCTGCGTCCTTCGAGAGACAGGCCGCAATAGCCACGCGCTGGCGCTCACCACCGGAGAGATCCATCAGCGACTGCTCAAGAATTCGTTCGAGTTGGAGTGGCTGGGCGATCTCCGTCTGCCAGTATGACGACCCGAACTGGTCGGTGATTGAGGCAAGAAACGCATCAACGCGCATTGGCTCATCGATTTCGATGTACTGTGGTTTGTACGCGATATCAAGCGATTCGTCGAGCGAACCGCTTGTCGGTTCGAGCCCGCCAGTCAGCAGCTTTGCGAACGTGGATTTACCGATGCCGTTCGGTCCGACAGCACCGAGCACCTCGTTTTCGTGAATGACACCCCCCTCGACCGCAAGGGAGAACTCGCCCTCGCCGTAAGATTTCTCGAGTTCGGGGTACTCCACGAGCACGTCGCCCGCTGAGGCCGTTCGAGGTGCATGGGCCTCGAATTCGATCGCTTCTGGGCGAATCCGCATGTTCTCGTTCTCAAGATAGCCCGAGAGATACTCATTGATGCCCTGGCGTGTCGATTTCGGCGGCGTGATGACACCATACGCTCCGGGCTCACCGTACGCGACGTGAAGGCTGTCGGCAAGCAGGTCAAGCACCGCAAGATCGTGCTCGACGACGAGCATCGATCGGTCTTGTGTTTCGGCGAGATCGCGGATCAGTCGGGCAGCCGTGACGCGCTGGCCAATGTCGAGATACGGCGTGATCTCATCCAGGAAGTAAAAGTCTGCATCGCGAGCAAGCGTTGCGGCGAGCGCCACCCGCTGGAGTTCACCGCCCGAGAGCGTATCGATCGGCTGGTCGGCAATAGGCTCGATCGACAGTCGCTCTAGCAGTTCGTCGACGACGCCGCGTTCGTCAGTTCCTGTGAGCAACTCCCTGGTGTTGCCATCGAACTGATCCGGAATCCGATCGACGTACTGTGGTTTTCTGGCAACCGTCACTGTTTCGTCCTGCAGCGCTTCGAGATAGGTCTGCAGTTCCGTGCCGCGATAGGCGTCGATTACGGTCTCCCACTCGATTTCTGCGCCGTAATCGCCGAGATTCGGCGTGATTTCATCCGCGAGAATCCGGACCGCCGTGGTTTTACCGATGCCGTTCGGCCCGAGAATCCCCGTAACACTTCCTTCCTGTGGTGCCGGCAGTCCGTACAGCGAGAACGCGTTCTCGCCGTACCGGTGGACCGGCGATTCGTCTAACTCCTGGGGGAGATTGATGATCTCGATCGCATCGAACGGGCATTTCACGACGCAGATCCCACAGGACTCGCCGAGACAGATCTCCTCGGAGATCCGGACCTGATCAGGCTGGCCCTGCATTGTTTCTTCGCCCCGCTTTGTGATACACTCCTTGCCGGTGCGATTCGGCGGGCAGTAGTTTGCACACTCGTAGTTGCACCGGTCGGGCTGACAGCGATCAAGATCCACGACGGCAATACTGTCGTCGGCCATTAGACGCTCACTCCGCTCGTAAGAAGAATCGTCAGCGTAACGAACCAGAATGAGAACGTAACGAATACAATAAACAGTATGTCTTTGCCGGAGAGCTCCTCAACCGCACCGCTCACCTTTAACAATGGGATCTGTACGGCGATGACCACGACCAACAACAGCACGGAGTCCGTGCTTTGGGCGATGGCGGCTGGAGCCATCGAGCTGTTGACGACGAGTGCCCCGATCGCGCCAACAATTCCGAGTATGGCGGCCAGTGCCGTGACCGTCACACTCCGAATGTAGTCGCTCCGGGACGAAGACGCATCGGTTGCCATGCGAACGAATCCGCTCGCCGGCTGCAAAAACCGTTCGATTACCCCGAGCTGGTGTCTGATCTGGTGCGTGCAGACTCACTCTCACTTCATGATTCTGGAGTGACATTGTGGCGCCGGCACGTCATGCCTCAATCTTTATACGGCACGGACGTGTGAGTTTCCAGAAAATGAGTGATTCGTCTACAGAGAATCTCGTTGACCTGCCTCCGAGTGCCAAACTGGTGTATAAAGTGCTTGAATACAACGGTCCGCTGACGCAGAAAGGAATTGTCGAGGAGTCGATGTTGTCCGCGCGCACGGTTCGGTACGCCCTCGAACGCCTCGAAGAGATCAATGCGGTTGACGAGGACGTGTATTTCGCAGACGCCAGACAGAATTTGTACGAGATAACGGGCGAAATCTGTGCCGTCTGTGATGACTGAGACAGTTACGCGCGGGCCTCTTCGAGCGCAGATTCGAGGTCGGCGCGCTGGGTCACACCCACGAACCGGTCTACGACACCGTCATCGTTCTCGATGATGAGGGTGGGCAGCGATCGCACCTGGTACTCGTTGGCGATATCCTGTTGCTCATCCACGTTGACTTTCTCCACTTGCAGCGTGTCCTCCCAGTCTTCTTCAAGTTCTTCGAGAATCGGATCCTGCGTTTTGCACGGTCCACACCAGTCGGCGTAGAAGTCTTTCAGCGTGATGGTCATCGTACACACCAGCTAGTCTGGCCCTGGGAATAAGGGTTTTCACTGTCCAAGGTCGAAACCCATACAAGCACTGACTCGAAAGCTATCACATGAGCAAAGGACAGAGCTCCGGCGGATTGATGTCAAGTGCCGGATTGGTCCGGTATTTCGAGTCCGAAGACCGGAACGCCCCACGAATCGATCCGCGAACCGTCGTCGCGTTCGGTGTGCTGTTCGGCGTGTTGATCCTCGTGCTGAACGCCCTCTGAACACGATCATCATAACGGATTTCTTTTCTACAAGACGGTCTTTTCCACACGCATGACGCTCACAGCGGGTGTAATCGCGGTTCAGGGGGACGTTTCCGAGCACGTCGCGGCGCTCGAACGGGGTGCAACGGCCGCTGGAGTTGCGCTCACCGTCGAACGGATACGGACGGCTGGGACGGTTCGGTCGTGTGATATGCTCGTACTGCCCGGCGGGGAATCGACCACAATTTCAGACCTTTTGGTGACAGAAAACATTGCACCAGAGATCGTCGACCACGTCGAGGACGGCAATCCGTTACTGGCAACCTGTGCCGGGTTGATCGTGGCGAGTTCCGATCCACGGGACGAGCGAGTCCATCCGCTTGATTGTCTCGACATCTCCGTCGATCGGAATGCGTTTGGCCGCCAGCGCGACAGTTTCGAAGCGCCGATATCGATTCGTGGCCTCGAAGGGCCGTTTCCGGCCGTTTTCATTCGTGCGCCGTTGATCGACGACGTCGGCCCGTCGGTTGAGGTGCTCGCAGCGTGGGAGGACCGGCCGGTTGCTGTTCGATCCGGGTCGGTCGTCGCGACGTCGTTCCACCCGGAACTGACGCCTGATACCCGGCTGCACGAACTGGCGTTGTTCGAGCAGTTTTCCTGATCGACCCCGAGGGGTTTTGCCCCGTGCCCCCGACAGTACGCGTATGGATGCATCCATCGAGGGCGTCCGCGTGGCCGGGACCCAGCGCGGCGCCGTTCCCGTGGTGACGCTTGCTCCCGACGACGAGGAGGAGACTGATTTACTCCCGATTTTCATCGGCTTTTCGGAGGCGACCAGTATCGTTCGCGGTCTCGACGCTGATGATATCGGACGGCCACTCACCCACGACCTCTTGCTCGACGGCTTCGAAGAGCTCGGCGGCCGCGTCGACCGCGTGGCGATCTCATCAGTCGAGGAGGGGACCTATTTTGCTGATCTCCATCTGGTCACGCCACGAGGATCGGCTGTGATCGACGCCAGACCGAGTGATGCACTTGCGCTTGCCGCGCGGACTAACGCGCCGATCGAGATCGATCCCGAGGTGTTCGAAGGCGGCGGTGACGATCCAGACCAGTATCACCAGCTCCACGACATTCGTGACGTCCTCGATGGATCCGGGCCAACGACGTGGCCACCAACGGAGGGTGAATTCGATGAGTGAGGTGCTCGAAGAGCTGTTCGACGTGATCGAGGATCGGAAACGAACGCTTCCCGAGGACTCCTACACCACAGCGTTGTTCACCGCAGAGAAAGGTGAAAATGAGGTGCTCGAAAAGCTTGGCGAGGAGTGCACGGAACTCGTCCTGGCTGCAAAGGATGATTCACACGAGGAAATCGCCCACGAAGGCGCAGATATCGTCTACCATCTTCTCGTGTTGCTATCGATGAAGGAACTGTCGCTCGACGATCTCCTCGACGAGCTTGAGGCGCGTCGCTGACCTACTCAAGGACGCCACCAAGCGCTCCAGCGAGCCCGCTTGGGATTGCGGTCATGAGCGCCAGGATGATGGCTCCCAGGACGATGCCAACCCCGCCGAGTGCTCCGGCCGGGCCACCGATCAGCGTGCCACCGATCACTGCCGCGATGCCAACGATGAGTGCGAAGATGATTCCACCGAGTGCGCCAGCGAGCAGGCCGTGGACGCCGCCGCGAATGAGTCCACCGCCTGCCATGTATCCCGCGACGAACCCACCGATCAGTCCTGCGGCGGCGTGTCCAATGCCAGGGAGCATGAATCCAACGAGGCCGAGGAGGACGGCGACCAGAAAGCCGGTTACGATCGCTTTGTAATCCATACCTCCCTATACGTTCCCTGGTACCGTATACCCATTGGTGGGATGTAGCCGTCGGAGCGGGCAACGAACGTGCTTTTAGGGTCGGGACTGATAGTCTTACTATGACGTTCGAGGACATCCCGACCGTTCCCCGGTCGGAGGAACTCATCGATAAAGCGTTCTCTCGGGCTGCTCGTGCGGGACGGGCGAAATCCGGCATCGAGGCCCAACAGTCGATGCTGGTGACAGCCTCGAATATCGTTTCTGACAATCTTCAGAACGTGACGACCTCGTGGCCCGATTTCGATGCGATGGACCCGTTTTACTACGAACTCGCCGACGCGCTCGTTGATGGCGGCGTCGATTCGCTCAAACAACAGCTTTCGACCGTGATGTGGACCGGCCGAAAGGCGGCTGATATCCGTTCGGAGTACCAGTCGCGCCTCCGTGGAGACAAAGACACCGCCCGCAAGATTCGAAAGCAGGCGTTTGCTCGACTTGCCGATCTCACCAATGACGTTGAAGACGAACTGCTCGCGCTCGGAGCGGCGCGCGAACAGCTCAAGGAACTTCCCGATATTCGTCCGGAACAGCCCACGATCGTGATCGCTGGCTATCCCAACGTCGGCAAATCCACGTTCGTCAACCACGTCACCAACGCGAACAACGAGATTGCTTCGTATCCGTTTACGACCACACAGATCCACGTCGGCCACATCGAGCGCAATCACATCACGTATCAGCTTATCGACACGCCAGGGCTGCTCGATCGGCCGGCAGACGAGCGAAACGACATCGAGTCGCAGGCGGTGAGTGCGCTCTCTCACTGTGCGGATTGTATTCTCGTCTTTGTCGATGGGAGTGAGACGTGTGGCTACCCGCGCGAGGTCCAACTGGCGCTTCGCGACGAGATCGAGGATCGGTTTGCCGATGAACCCGTTCTAACGGTCGCATCGAAGGCCGATCTCGACGGTGCGATCGATGCCGAATTGCGCTGTAGCGCCACTGAGAACGAGGGCGTCACCGAGCTGCTCGACGCGGCGATCGATGCAACAGCATACGAAATCGAACTGCCGTACGAGACGAACGCCTGAACCATGTTCGACACTCGTCCCGATCGGTCTGCGGAGGTCGTTCTCGTCGGTCGCTCGAACGTTGGAAAGTCAACGATTATGCGCGAGCTCACCGGTCATTCGGTCTCTACGGGCTCGAAGCCAGGCGTTACGCGCTCACCCAACCATTACGACTGGGCGTCGGAGGATTTCGTGTTGACAGATCTGCCCGGATTTGGCTTTATGGAGGGTGTCGAGGAGGGCCATCGCGAGTCGATCAAGACGAACGTTGTGCAGTATCTGGAAGGCTATTCGGAGCGGATTCTCGTGGGGATCGTCGTCCTTGATGGCAAAAGCGCGGTGGATATCATCGATCGTCACGCCGAACGCGGGGCCGTTCCCCACGACGTGGAGCTGTTTCACTTCCTCCAGGAACTATCGATCCCCACCGTTGTCGCGGTGAACAAGATGGACAAGGTTGATGATCGAGATGCGCGTCTTGATGCGATCTGCGACCGGCTCGGCATCTATCCGCCGTGGAAGCAGTGGCCCGAGACGGTTGCGCCGATCTGTGCCAAACGCGGGCAGATCAGCTCGCTCACCGACGCCGTTGGTGAGCATCTCCACGAGGCAAAGCGCGACGATCTGTTGCAGTTTTTCTGATCAGACGGATTCGGGCAGCCAGCCCCCATCCACTTCGACGTTTTCGCCGCTGATGTACTCCGGGCCGCCCAAAAAGAAGAGGATCGGATCGATCACGTCGTCGGTCGTGGCCGCTCGTCCGCGTGGAAGCGAGTCGGGAAATGCATCGGAGGTTTCGATGACGTACGGTGAGACGGCGTTGACGGTGATCCCCTCGTGTTGGGTGTCGGCCGCGAGCATCCGCGTGAACATCAGCACGCCGGTTTTGGCGACAAAATACGGGAAGTTCGTCGGATTGACGAGTCCTTTCTCCGCTCCAGCGTAGCCAATGTTGACGATGCGACCGTATGCGGCGTCGCGCATCGTCTGAAGTGCGCGTTTTGAACAGAGACAGGTCGCGTTGAAGTTGGTCTCCAGCACATTTTTCCAGACGTCCCAGTCCATCGTTTCCCAGTCTTCTGGGGCGAACCGGCCGACGTTGTTAACGAGGAGATCGACCGGTCCACGTTCGGCTTCGATCGTCGAAAAGAGCGCATTGACTTCGTCGGGCTCAGTAACGTCCGCGCCGACTGCCAGTGAGTTGACGCCAAACTGTGCAGAAAGCGTGTCGGCGAGCGCGGTGGCCTCCTCCTCGCTCGTGTGATAGTGAACAACGACGTCTGCGCCACAGCGTGCCAGCGCCTCGATACAGTCGCTGCCGAGACCCTTCGCGCTGCCGGTGACGAGCGCGGTGCGCCCGGTGAGATCGGGACGATCCATACCACCCCTCCGGTCGCCAGCGTTGTGATACCATCGGCGACGGCGTTGCACTCCGCCATAAGAATTATCAATACTTCCGAGTGGATCAGTTTAGCCGGCGACAGGTGAGCTACTCGCGAAAGCAACCAATCGCCGATAGCGATCGCATAGCAGTCCATCCGATACCCCTAACTCGCCGGAGAAGGCTCCGCCTCCACCCGATCGACCGACACATGCTGTCATACCTGAAACAGCCTCAAGTGTTCGCTCTCGAATGAGACGGTAATGCCTGGTCCAATATTCTGCGAGGGTGACGTGGTGTCGCTGCGCACGCTCGAAAAAGACGACGCCGAATGGAACCACGAACTGGTCAACGATCCCCGCGTCTGGCAATCGCTTGGAATGGAGGCACCAGTGTCACTGGAGGAGACACACGAATGGATCGATTCCAAAAACGACTCCGATGCAGTGTGTTTCGTCGTAACGGTCGACGAAACGCCAGTCGGAACTGTCAACATGAAAGCACCGTATGAGATGTGGGGTATCGCGGAGCTCTCGTACAAATTCGATCCGGAGCACTGGGGGAACGGCTACGCGACGGACGCCCTGAAAACGATCAGCGCCTACGCCTTCGAAACGCGACGCCTTGAGAAGCTGTTTGCTGAGTGCTTCGATACGAATCCTGCGTCGGGTCGCGCACTCGAAAAGGCCGGCTTCTCCCAGGAAGGCCGGTTCAAAAATCACGGCTTCACTGCGGGCGAACGGGTTGACGTGCTACGATACGGGCTGCTGGCTACAGAGTGGTTCGATCGAGAATGAGCCCCGCGTCCTGTGGTGTCATGGCTCCAACATTGTTAGGTGCGCTCCATCAGTAAACTGTGCCATGCCGGGACCAGTATTCCTGGAGGGCGAAACGATCTCACTGCGAACGTTCGAGTCGGAAGACGTCGAATGGAGCCACGAACTCGTCAACCATCCCAACGTCTGGGGACCGCTTGGAGTGACGGAACCGACATCACTGGCTGACGCACGCGAGTGGTTCGAATCGAGCGACGATTCCGGAGCCGTCGAGTTTGTCGTGAGCGTGGATGAAACCTCAGTTGGAACGATCAGAATGAAGCCACCCGATGAAGCGTTCGGCGTTGCAGAACTCGCGTACAAGATTCATCCCGATCACTGGGGGAACGGCTATGCGACGGATGCCATCCGGACGATTTGTGGCTATGCGTTCGAAACGCGGCGGCTGGAAAAACTGTATGCCGTCTGTTTTGATACGAATCCTGGATCAGCAAGCGCACTCGAAACGGCCGGCTTCACACAAGAGGGCCGCCTCCGTAAGCACTGGTTCACCGAGGGCGAACGCGTCGATGTCCTCCAGTATGGACTGTTGGCAACCGAATGGTTCGACGAGAACCACTCCGTGTGAATAGTTCACACTACTGAAACAAACTCATCAGTGTCGTCACAAAATACGATCCCATGCCAGGTCCGATTTTCACCACCGGAGACCGGATTGCACTGCGACCGACCGAAACCGAGGATGCGGAGTGGCTTGCCGAGCTGTTCAACGACCCACGGGTCTGGCCACGAACGGGGATGATCGAACCGAAATCCCTCGAAGACGAACGCGAGTGGATCGAATCGCTCAGTGAGAATACCAAGATACAGTTCGTGGTTACGGTCGATGAAACCCGCGTCGGAACGGTCGGTTTCAAGCCCCCAAACGAACGCTGGGGCGTTGCAGAACTCGCGTACTCGATTGTGCCCGAGCACTGGGAGAACGGCTACGCCACCGAGGCGGCCGAAACGATCTGTGCGTACGGATTCGAGACGCTGCGACTGAACAAAATCATCGCGGAGTGTTTTGCCAGCAACGACGCATCAGCGAATGTGCTGGAGAAGGTTGGATTCACCCAGGAAGGGCGCTTTCGCAATGAGGCGTTCGTCGACGGCGAGTACGGCGATATCCTCCGCTATGGACTGCTCGTCGATGAGTTCTGACAACAGTTCTGATCGAAACGGCGATAGCACCGGCGATCGAACGACAACCGTGTCTTACGATACAGTCGTCTTCGACAACGACGGCGTGTTGGTCGTCCCGCCACCGCGGCCCTCCCAGGTGCGCGCCACCAGGCGTGCGTTCGAAGCAGTTGGCGTCTCTGCTGTGGCCGACGAACACGTCAGTGCGATCGTTGATGGCATTCACCCCGACGAACTGTACGCGCTCTGTGCGGAGTACGAGTTGGATCCCGAAACGTTCTGGGCGAAACGCGAACGCTTCGACGAACGCTCGCAAGTGCTGGAATTCGAGGACGGGAGCCGATCGACCTACGACGACGTGGCAATCGTCCCAGAGCTCACACAGACCTGTGGACTCGTCAGCAACAACCACCAGTCGACCGTCGAGTTCGTGCTCTCGCATTTTAACCTCCAGTCGGCGTTCGATGTCTGCTATGGCCGACCACGGACGATCGAGAGCTTAGCAGAGAAAAAGCCAGAGCCGACCTATATCGACGCTGCGCTCTCTGACCTTGCACCGGAGAACGCACTCTACGTCGGTGACAGCGAAACGGATCTGATTGCCGCCGAGCGTGCTGGTATCGATGCGGCATTTCTCCGCCGTGACCACCGGGCAGAGACGGAACTCTCCGTCGAGCCAACGCATGAACTCGCTGATCTGTACGAACTGCAGGCACTGCTCGAAAACTGAGTCCGGGCCGTCAGTCGTCGCTGAGCGCGCGCTCAAGTGAGGTGGCGACCGTCCGAGCTTTATCAGCCACCTGCTCAGAGAGCTGCCCGGCCGCCGCTGCGGCTGCAAGCTCGTCGTCGTCTACACGCTCAACGGTCCCATCAGCGTGTTTTACGACGTCAACGTGCAGATCAATGTACCGAGCCTGGTCGGGGAACAGCTCGACGGGCGTGCAGACGTTCACGTACGTCCCTTTCGAGGTCCCATTCCGATCGCGATAGACGGTTGGATACCACCACTTGCCTTCGGTGAGCTTCGTCGTGGCAACGTCGCCGGCTTCTTTCTCGACGCCGAGCGCATCGTACGATCCCCCCGGCGACATCGTCCGCTCGACCGTTATCGTGCGATCGTCTCGATCGGTGATGGTGGCGGTTCCCAGCGAAAAACACCGACCGTCCGGCTTCCCGTGGGCGATCTCGATCGAATCACCCTCGTCTGGCCCGAACGCAGAAATCGTCTCCGCGAACGGAAAATCACCCGTCGGGTCTGCAACCGCCTCGGTGAAATCGACAGCTGCGCTGGCGGCGTCCGTCCCGGCCTTGATGCGGTGGTGACCATCCATCGTTGTCGTCACCGATCGTCGGTGGTCATCCAGCGCAAACCGGCTCTTCCTGCCGAACCAGACCCACAGCAGTTGCTGTGGCCGTACGGACGCGTCATCCCCTGCGTCGATCTGTTTCGCCCGCTCGTTGAGCTGTGAGAGTGCTTGGGCGAGTACGTCAAACGAGTGATCTGTGGCGCCCTGAGCCCATCGAATCATCCAGCCATCGCGCGGCGAAACGTCCAGGAGATCCGTCACGTCAATCCCATCGCCTGCAGCTGTGGTCCCCTTCTGGAGGCGTCCGTAGCTGTTTTCAACGGCAATCGTCGTCCGCAATTCGGGCCGATCGTCGACCCAGGGTGCTGTCGTGCGAGCAACCTGGACGGTGAGTTCGTCGCCACGCTGTAGCTGCTCATCAGCCTCTCGAAACGGAAGAAAACCAGCACCCGCGCCGAGATCGACGACTGCACCCGTCCGTTCGACTGACTCGACGGTCCCCGTACACACCAGCTCCGGTGTGATAGGTGGCGTCCAGGAGAACGCGTCGACCCCAACCGAGGTGAGCGCTGAGCCGACTGCCTGGAGCGTTTCACCATCGGGCGCACGGACGGCTACTCCCGTCCGATCGGCTGCATCCGCAATAGTCACCGCGGCGGGAGCAGCACTGAACGTGCGGTCGAACCGCGATTCGATCGGTGGAGAGGCCTGGACGATCTCGTACTCGTCCTTGAGGAGCGCGGTGAGAGAAGTGGCGTAGATCCCACGCAACCGAGCCGTCGTCATAGGATATCTGGCGATTCAGCAAACCTGACGCGGTCGTTTACGGTTCCTCCAAGCGTTAGCTCGACCGATCCATCGTCGAGCGTTCGGCCCCCTTCAATCGGGACGCCCCAGCTATCGAACCGGAGATAGCCACGGATGTCAGCAGCATGGGTGAAAATATCGATGAACTCGACGGTGTGTTCTTGAATGTCGCTGCTCGAATGTGCGCGATCCATGGTGGAGTACACCGTTTCGCGTTCGAAAAACGACGTGAGCTCAGTTGCGGTTGCGTCGGTCGCTGCGACGGCGTGGTCGGAAGCCTGCTGGATTTGCTCCTGTGAAAGACCAACCGATCGAAGCGCGGCCTGTGTTCGCTGATCGAAATGCATGGCTGACAGTACGTGGCCGAGACCGAAAAGCCCGCGATCAACGGCGGCTCCGGAACGCTTTCGTAGCGCTGGAGGATAGTCCGACGTATGTTTACCGGGATCGTCGAGGAGACGGGAACCGTCGTTGAGACAACGACACACGACGACGGACGCCGGCTCACTATCGAATCATCGTTCGGTACGGAGCTGTCGGAGGGCCAGTCAGTCGCCGTCAATGGCGTCTGTCTCACCGTCGAGCAGTACGATGACAGTACCTTTGCGGTGTTTCTCGCCGCAGAGACGATCGATCGGACGTATCTGGGCGCGGTGACGAGTGGCGATGCGGTGAATCTCGAACGCGCCATGGCCACGAACGACCGATTTGACGGCCACATCGTGCAGGGACACGTCGATGGCACCGCGACAATCACCGCGATCGAATCCGTCGGTGAAGACTGGACGTTCGAGTTTGCCATTCCTGATTCCCTTGCGAAGTATGTCGTCGAGAAGGGCTCGATCGCCCTCGATGGCATCTCGCTCACCGTTGCCAGCCACTCGTTCGGGACTGACGAGCGCCCCCGACTCACGGTCGCTATAATCCCGGTAACGTACGAGGCGACGACGCTCGGCGAAAAATCCGTCGGCGACGCCGTTCATGTCGAAGTTGATGTTCTTGCAAAATACACCGAACGACTGCTAGCTGCGAACGAGCCGAACAAAACGGCCCCAGCACCGTTCAGTCAGTGATTCACCGGATCGTCGAACTCCGTCTGTTCGACCGGTAGCTCACTGGAGTCGATGCCTTCCGTTTCGAGCTGATTGTACGTCTCCCGATACCGGTTGAGCTTCCGGAACAACAACAGTCCGAAAACGCCCAGATAGAGAACGACGAAGCTGAACTGCGGGATGAGGAGCGGGACGTTCGGATACAGCCCGTGGACAATGCCAACGAACACGCCGACCAGCGTGTTGTATGTCGCGTGGATGACCGATGCGATCACCAGCCCCTTCACAATAATCGGCCCGGCGTGCTTCGGATTAAACTTCGCGAGACCCAGATAATACCCGGCAAACGCCGAGTAGATTACGTGGCCCGGCCCTGCGATGGCGCGGGTGGCGGCGATATCCGTCCCGGCACTCACCGTCCGGAGGGGCGAGGAAGCAGGAAGCTGGACGAAGTCGACGCCGATGTAGAGTGCATTTTCAATCGTTGCAAAGCCAAGCCCGGCGACCGCACCGTACACCGCACCATCTATAACCGCGGAAAACGCCGGCTGTCGATACGCATACACCCGAACGGCAAGCAGCTTCACCCCTTCTTCGATCGGGCCCACGACGAGGAAAAACAGTAGAATCTGTCCAAAAAGCCCCTGACCGAACGCCGTAAACGGCGATTCAAGCACCACAGCAAAGCCAGCAAACAACACACCCAACACAAACGTCGCCGCGAGCACGTCGATCGGCTCTGACACCGTCACATCCGATCGATACACCCACGCGACGAGCGCCAGTGCCGGTATTGCAGAACACACCGTCAACAGTCCAACCACTGGAATTGAGGCGGCTTGAATTCTATCTAGCGACAGCTGGACGACGCCAGCCGTTATCAACAGCGCAACGAGAATCGTCCCCCACCGGACGATCGCCAACACTATTCGGTGGAGCAGTGCAGAAAGCCGATCCAGCGCGGTTCGGCGCTCCCAGTGGGCGAGATCGTACAGATCTCTGGACTCACTCGCCCGGCGCTCCAGTGGATCTCGGTCCGTCATACCAGTGTAATCCAGCGCACAGTATAAGCAACTTTGTCTGGCACGGATTTTTTTGTCAATGAAACTAAAGTCGTCGGTACCCTTATTGGCGTGTCATACCATGACACAACACATGTCGCTAGGGAACGATGACGTGTTCGACGAATTCCTTTCACAGCGTGGCTACGACGTGCCGTCGGAGGCGTCGGACTGGCAGCGAGACCGCCAGAAAAAGCAGTGTCCCGACTGTGGCGGATTACATGAGAAAGCGGCAACGGAGTGTACGGTCTGTGGGTGGATGCCCAAGAACGAAGCAGGCTGAGAGTCCCACGAATTCGTGAGTCAGGGCGCTTATACTGTTGGATACCCTGGACCCCGCAATGACCCAACCACGAGTGACCCGGTTGTTTGGCGGGCCGGGCTGTGGTAAAACCACGGCACTGCTCGACCGCGTCGACGACATGCTCGATTCTGGCGTGCGGATCGAGGATATTCTCATCGTTTCGTATACGCGTGCCGCTGCCGCAGAGGTGCGAGAACGATTGGCAGAACGGCTCGACCGAAGTCCGCGTTCGCTCAGGTCGAACGTCTGTACGATGCACGCCAAGGCGTACGAACTGCTCAACTGCTCGCGAAACGATGTCGTTGGCGAATCGGACAAACAGACGTTCTGTGAGGACTACGGCCTTGAGTTCGAAGACGAGTACAGCTCCTCGCGTCGGCGTTCTTCGCGCTCGACAACGATTGGCAACAAGATCATCGCCACGAGCCAGTGGCTCCAGCGGACGACGCGTGAGGTCGCGGACTGGCACGAGGTGCCGTTCCAGTGGGACGTTGAGACCGTTCGACTGCCACCGGACATCGATCCGAACGCACAGACGGGCAACAAATACACGCCCACGTGGTCAACCGATGACGACCGAATCGACGTTCCACAGACAATCCGCGCGTGGCGGGCGTACAAGGGTGAAAACGATCTCCTGGGATTCGCCGACATGCTAGAGCGGGTCCACCAGCGATCACTCATTCCCGCCGTCGATTATCTCGTGATCGACGAGTTTCAGGA
This sequence comes from Halobacteriales archaeon YIM A00013, assembly GCA_025041195.1. GTDB lineage: Archaea > Halobacteriota > Halobacteria > Halobacteriales > Haloarculaceae > Halocatena. The sequence goes on along the minus strand of JAKCFM010000001.1, from coordinate 1,261,829 downwards.
TATCACCACCCTGCAGTATTCGGTCTATCAGGAGTGGAAGCCCCAGATGGAGTCGGTGTTGATCGCGGGCGACGACGACCAGGTTGTGTACGCCTGGCAGGGTGCCGATCCGATGTTGCTCCTCGAAGAGGGCGGTGAGAACGTGGTGCTCGACACGTCGTATCGCCTACCTTCTCGAATTCTGAACGTTGTCAACCGGGAGATCGATCACGTTGACGAACGCCAGGAGAAAGATTTCCAGCCCCGTACCGAGGGTGGTCGGGTTGAGGCGGTGCGCGACCCGTCAATGTACGATCTCATGTGTAACGTTCGCGCGACGATCGAAGAGACAGATGGCTCGGTGATGGTGCTGTTCCGTGCGCGGTATCAGATGTTCCAGTTCATGGACGAGTTCATCGATGAGGGCATTCCGTTCAAGACGATGACCGACCAGCGGATGTGGACCGACCGACTCACGGATTACATCAGGGCGGTCGAAGCCCTGAGCGATGAGGAACTACTGACCGGACTGCAGGTCCGTCGCCTGGCAGAAATGCTCGATTCGGCCGCCTTTGGAACGGGCTCACGCGACGAGCTGTTTGAGGCGCTCGAAGCCCACCAGGAGAAACTGGGCGTTGAAGATCTCACAGAGATGGAGCTGCAGCCATCGTTCGTGAAAGAGCACGCCCCATTCGTTCCGACGCGATCGAGCGCGGCTGATATGGTCCATAAGGTGACGAACTACCAGAGCCGGTCGATTGAGGCGTATTTCAACGGCCCATATCAGGACGTAGATCGCGCTCGTGTTCGGCTGGGAACGATCCACAGCGCAAAGGGTCGTGAAGCAGACCACGTGTTCGTTGGCACGGATCTCACCGAGAAAGTCGTCGAGCAGATGGCTGCCACGGTTGAGGATTCGCCAGCCGAGACGGATGATGACGGGTTCACCAAACACACCGATCCCGTGCCAGTGCTCACTGACAACGAGCGACGGGTGTTCTACGTCGGGATGTCACGGGCCAGAAAACGACTCGTGCTGCTCGAAAATCTGGTCGACGGCGCACCAACACTCCCGATCGATGTGTTGCTAACCAACGAGTCGACCGATGACTCACTGAAGCAGCTCATCGAACAGGCACAGGAACCGCTCGCGCCACCGACGACGTCCTAGTCCTTATCTTCATCGCTGGGTTTCGCGATCCGATCCGTCACTCGCTGGAGAGCCATCGCTGGAAGGTCGGTCGGTGAGGTGATCGTTTCCTCGACGACAACCATCGCGATGGCGAGCCCAACGAAAACACCACCGAGGAGATGGTTGCCGTCCTGGAGAAACTGCACGCCAAGCATCCCCACGGGAAGGGCGAACGCGACGGTGATAGCCAACGTGATCGTATCGATAATTCCCTCCGGCATGTCGGTGTTCGGGGGTTGGCTGTCAACACCGTAAAGTCGTTGCACTGGACCGGTTGTTCACACGTTCACTTTCACTGTGCTTGGCGACCGTTTACGGTCGCTCCCAAACTCGAAAAACCTATGAAGAGCCAGCCACACCGCGACCGACAGCGTTTCAGCGATTCGACCCCTCCATTTCACAATGAGTGAAAACATCGACGTCCGTGGGGCGTCTGAGCACAATCTCAAGGACATCGATGTGTCCATCCCCCGCGACGAGCTGACGGTCGTGACAGGGCTTTCGGGCTCGGGGAAGTCATCGCTCGCCTTCGAGACCGTATACGCCGAAGGCCAGCGACGATACATCGAGAGCTTGTCGGCCTACGCACGGAACTTTCTGGGACAGATGGACAAGCCACAGGTCGAAACCGTTGAGGGGCTCTCTCCTGCGATTTCAATCGATCAGAAAAACGCCGCCAACAACCCTCGGTCGACCGTGGGAACGGTAACGGAACTCCACGACTATCTCCGTTTGTTGTACGCTCGCATCGGGACGCCACACTGTCCGGAGTGTGGACGCGAGGTCGGCGAACAGAGCGCCCAGACGATGGTTCGCCGGTTGTTCGATCTCCCCGAGGGTACCCGCGCGAAAATCGCTGCGCCGGTCGTTCGCGATCAAAAGGGCGCATTCGAGGAGCTGTTCGAACGACTCATCAGTGACGGCTACTCCCGCGTTTCGGTTGACGGCACCGAGTACGATCTCACGACTGAGACGCCAGAGCTCGATGAGAACTACGATCACACGATCGACGTGATCGTCGATCGCGTTCGCATTCAGCCCGATGCCCGCTCTCGGATCACCGACAGCGTCGAAACCGCACTCGAAGAAGCGAATGGCGTGCTCAAATGCATCATTCCGAATCCGCCCGCCGACATTGCACTCGGTTCGGTCGCGAGACGGACTGGTGATCTCGCCGGAGAGACCGAGGACGAAGCACTCACCGTCGAGTTCTCCGAAGCGCTTGCCTGTACGGAGTGCGGGATCGATCTGCCGGAAATCGAAACTCGGAGCTTCTCATTCAACAGTCCGCACGGTGCATGTCCGGAGTGTGAGGGAATTGGCGAAACGAAGGAAATCGACCCGTCACGCGTCGTTACCGACCCGGAAAAGCCGCTTCGTGAGGTGTTCGAACCATGGAGCTACAACCGGTCGTACTATCGAACCCGACTGGACTCCGTGGCGGCACATTTCGATGTCCCAATGGAGACGCCGTTCGAAGAGCTCTCAGGGGCGGTCCAGGACGCGTTTTTGTACGGCACCACAGACGATGTGGTGTTCGAACACCGGACGAAAAACGGAACGCGCCGGAAAGAAAAGCCGTTCGAGGGCGTCATTCCGAATCTGGAGCGTCGGTACGTCGAGACCGACTCAGATTCGACCAGAGAGCATATCGAGAAGTATATGGCCACCACAACGTGTCCGGACTGTGATGGCACCCGGCTCAAGCCTGCAAGCCGAGCGGTGCTCGTCAACGACGTCTCGATCACGGAAATCAATCGGATGAGCATCGGCGATGCCCGTGAGCTGCTTGCGGGGTGGGAGCGAGCTCTGACCGAACGCGATCGCATAATCGCAGAGGAGATCCTCAAGGAGATTCGCGCCCGGCTTGGATTTATGTGCGAGGTTGGCCTTGAGTATCTCACACTCAACCGGGAAGCCTCGACGCTTTCGGGCGGGGAAAACCAGCGCATCCGGCTGGCCACGCAGATCGGCTCCGGCCTCGTCGGCGTGCTCTACGTCCTCGATGAACCCTCGATCGGGCTCCACCAGCGGGACAACGACCGACTGTTGAACACGCTCGAAGAGCTTCGAGATCTGGGGAACACGCTGCTCGTCGTCGAACACGACACCGAGACGATGTACCGGGCGGATACGATCATCGATATGGGTCCCGGACCGGGCAAACGCGGCGGCGAGGTCGTCGCAAAGGGTGATGTCGAGGCCATAAAAGACACGCCCAATTCGATCACTGGCCAGTATCTCTCCGGTGAGCGAGAGATACCGGTGCCAGAAGAACGCCGCGAATCGGACGAATCGCTCATCATCCGTGGTGCCCGCCAGCACAACCTGGACGATCTCGACATCGAACTCCCACTCGGTGCGTTCACGGCTATCACGGGGGTTTCGGGCTCCGGAAAATCGACGCTCCTCCACGAAATCCTCTACAAAGGACTGGTCCGGCGAATGAACGACACCGACGTCTATCCCGGTGACCACGACGATATCGAGAACATCTCGGCAATCGAAACCGTCAGACTGATCGATCAGAGCCCAATCGGTCGGACGCCGCGGTCGAACCCTGCAACGTACACGGGCGTGTTCGATTACGTTCGCGAGCTGTTCGCCGAAACGTCGCTCGCAAAGCAACGGGGCTATGCGAAAGGTCGGTTCTCGTTCAACGTGAAAGGCGGTCGCTGTGAGGCCTGTGGTGGACAGGGAACGGTAAAGATCGACATGAACTTCCTCTCGGACGTGTACGTCCCCTGTGAGGAGTGTGGTGGCTCGCGCTACAACGACGAAACGCTTGACGTAACCTACCGCACTAAAACGATCGCTGACATCCTTGAAATGAGCGTTGCCGAGGCAGCAGAGTTCTTCGAGCACGACCGACGAATCGCCCAGCGACTCCAGTTGCTCAAAGACGTTGGCCTCGATTACATGCGGCTCGGCCAGCCCTCGACAACCCTGTCGGGTGGTGAAGCCCAGCGGATCAAGCTCGCCGAGGAGCTTGGCAAACGCGACACCGGTGAGACGCTCTATCTGCTCGATGAACCGACAACTGGTCTCCATCCGGCTGATGAGCGCAAGCTCATCGACGTACTCCAGCGACTGGTTGATGAAGGCAACACGGTGGCCGTCGTCGAACACGAGCTTGATCTCGTGAAAAATGCCGACAACGTCATCGATCTCGGTCCGGAAGGCGGTGAAAACGGTGGCGAGCTCGTTGCGACTGGTACACCAGAGTCGGTGGCTCGCACTGAACGGTCACACACCGGCCAGTATCTTCGTGATCTGCTACCGGCAGTCGAGCTAGAGGGTCCACGATCGAAACGCACGCCGGCAATTCCAAGCGACGACTAAGAACAAAGCGTTATTGGTGGGCAACTACTGCGCCCGGTAATGTACGATTTCATCGTCGTTGGTGCTGGCCCGGCTGGCGCTCGATTTGCCCGTCGGAGTGCAGCGGCCGGCTACGACGTCTGTGTGTTCGAACACGGTGAGATCGGTCGTCCGCTGGCGTGCTCCGGGCACGTGAGCCTGGACATCTGGGAGTATCTCCCGGACGATGCTCGCAGTGACCTCTTTCAGAACGAAATCTATGGCGCTCGATTCCACACCGGTGGGCCCGAGACGCCAGCCGAACGCTTCTATAAGGAGTCGCCAGTGTCGAACGCGATCGATCGAGTTGGCCTCGATAAACGGCTCGCCGAGGCTGCAGAGAGGGCGGGAGCGACGGTGCTCGAAAATCACACGGTCACGGGCGTCGTCGAACATCCTGACCACGTCGAAGTGACGGTTTCGGGCCCTGACGGTGTCGAAACACACGATGCCTTGCTTGTCGCGGGCTGTGATGGCCCTCGCTCACGCGTTCGTTCCGAGTGTTCGATTCCCGCGCCTGATGAGTTTCTCCACGGCGTTCTTGCGTTCGATGAATCCCCGGACTTCGACGACCACGTTGATGTCCATCTGACGGTCCCGGAGTTCTTTGCCTGGCGCATTCCACGCGGCGAGGCGGGCGTCGAGTATGGGCTTGCGGTCGCTCCAGGTGCGGACGTTGCAGCGCGGTTCGATGCGTTCTGTGACGCCTACGACGTGTCGGTGACCCACCGATGTTCCGGGGCGATACCGATCGGTCCACCCAGCCGAACAATTGGGGCGAGAAGCTTTCTGCTCGGTGACGCCGCCGGACAGACGAAACCGTTCACCGGTGGTGGGATTCTCTATGGCATGCAAGCGGCCGATCACGCAGCCGAGACGATCGATCCCAACGATCCGGGCACGCTCGGTGCGTACGATAGATCCTGGCGTGAAGATCTTGCGACGGAAATCCGGCTTGGCCACTGGCTCCGTCGGGCGTACTCACTGCCAACGCCGGTACAGAAACTGGGCCTCAGCACGCTTTCGGGTGAGATCGGCGTCCACATGGATCGACCATCGACGCTGTTCTCTGGAACGCAGCTCAAAGCGTTGCTCCCCGGCGGTGCTGAGTGACAATCGATGTGCATTCAGTGATGCAGTGACAGCAACCATCATGCCCAAAATCAGCGTCGAGATTCCACAGGAACTGCTCGATGATCTCGATGATCACGTTGGTGACGACGGAAAATTCGTCAATCGAAGCGATGCAGTGCGGGGATCAATCCGGAAGACGCTCGATCTTCTCGATGCGATCGACGAGCGCCACGGTCGGTGACTATTCGAGTCGCTCTGCGAAGCCAAAGTTCGGTTTCACGTCGGTTACCTCGATCGTGACGGTCTCGCCCTCGGCCGCGTTCGGAACGAACAGCGTGTAGCCCTCGACTCTCGCGATGCCATCGCCTTCAGTGCCAGTGTCTTCGATCGTGACTGAACGCTGCTCGCCAACCGCAACTGGTGCAGTCAGTCGGCCTTTGGCAACGAGATACAGCTCGGAGGACTCCTTTCGCGAGGCTTCGGGCTGAATTCTGCGCACGTACTGAAACTCGTTTTCGACAGTCGTTTCGAACGCTTCGAGATCCGGACCATCGAACACCTTTGCCACGAAATCACCGCCGGTATCCAGCACTTCCATCGCCGTTTCGAACGCCTGAGTGGCCAAATGAACCGACCGTGCGTGATCGAGCGAGTACTCGCCGGTCATGTTCGGGGCCATATCCGAAACGACCACATTGACGTCGCCAACGCGTTCGATCACCGCGGAACGTGTTTCTTCGTCAGTCATGTCGCCACGGATCGTTTCGACGCCATCAATCGGATCGATGCGTTGGCGATCCACACCGAGCACGCTCCCGGTCTCACCCACGCGCTCGGTTGCAACCTGGAGCCAGCCACCCGGGGCGGCGCCCAGATCGACGACGGTCATGCCGTCATCGAACAGCGACGCTGCATCATCCAGCTGCTGGAGCTTATACGCCGACCGGGCACGGTAGCCCTGCTGTTTCGCCTTGTTGTAGTAGTGATCTTTTCCTGCCATGATCTTTCACCCGTCGCTCTGGTGCGGTACCATCCATCCAGAGGGCGTCCACTCGGTCATAGTAGCACAAACGCCGTCGATTCGGATAGGTTGATCGGATGGTCATTTTGCTCGCTCGCCCAAACCGACCCGTCTCGCTCGCTCGCACTGGTCTGACGATCGTATTTTCGAACGGATAGTTCCGGGACAGTTATACTGGTGACGCCATATCGTTTCGCTGTGCTTCGGGCTGCTCTGAACTATCCCTCGTCACGATCAGCTGGCTCACGGGCGGTGGTGCTCGGTGGTGTTTCGTATCTGTTGTTGTCGCTCGTCCTGCTGCTTGGATCATCTGTGAGCGGGATCCAGGAGATCGACAGCATGGCGGAGCTGACGGGCGTTGATCAGCTGGCCGTGCTTGTCGTTCTCGTTCTCGGCCAGCTACTGGTCTATCTCCTCACTCGTGGCTATTTCGTCGCGGTACTCAGACGGCTGCTTGCGGGCGAATCCTCGCCACCAGTTTTCAGCCCGGCAATGGTTCTCGATGGCGCGAAAGCCACGCTGATCACGATCGCCTATCTGCTCCCCGGAACTGTCGCCATCGTCGTTGCTGTGACACTCCGGAGTGAACAGCCGGCGTCAAGTCTCGGCGCGTTCACGAACGCAATCGGTTCAATGCTCGTTCTCTGTGGGCTGTTCTGGACGCTGATCGCGATCTATCTGTTGCCGGCTGCACTCGCGCTGTTCGCGCAAGCGGGTACACTGAACGCGGCATTCGCATGGCGAGCGCTGGTGCCGTGTGTGACAACCGAGGATTACGCCGTTGGTCGAATTGGCGGCGCGTTCGTCCGACTTTGTCTGCTTCCGGTCGCCCTGGTGCTCCAGCTGGTTTTTGTCGGGTTTTTCTTCAGATTCTACGTGCACGTGAGTGGCTACTACCTGTATGGCCGGGCCATTGCGGTCGCACTGGAGTGATCCGTTCGTCGTCGCCCGGATCCTTTTTTTGTCCGCCGACCCAACCATAGCCGTGACACCAGGTGACACGACAGGGACGTCGTTCGATGTGATTCACCGACAGGACGATGCCATCGGCTGGATGGCGGTTCCCGAGGAGACAATGAAGCGCGCGAGCTATGCGCTCACCGATCCGGATCGCGATGGCCTCTGGCTCGTGGACCCCGTCGATTGCGACGGACTCGACGAACTGCTTCGCCCTCGTGGTCCGGTGCTCGGCGTGGTAATCGCCCTCGACCGACACAAGCGAGATGCTGTGGCCATTGCCAGCCGTCACGACGTGCCGATCTATCGACCAACGTGGATGCAATCGATCGATGATGCCCTCGACGGACCAGTGCGGGCGCTCGGTGGCGAACTCGGCGCAACGGGGTTCGAACTATCGAAACGAATTGATAACCGCTTCTGGAAGGAAGTAGTGCTCTATCGACCGTCGGATGCGACCGCCTACGTTCCTGAGTCGGTTGGGACAGCCGCTTACTTCTGTGTTGGCGATGAACCCGTCGGTGTTCATCCCATGCTCCGACTGACGCCGCCGACCGAACTGACAGACCGGCCGGTTGACCGACTGTTCATGGGCCATGGTCACCCCATTGAGACGGACGCGACCGAGCCACTCGGTTCGGCGATCGAGACCGCGAGAAAACGATTCCCTGGGCTGCTCAAACAGCTGCTTTCGAGCCGGCTGAAGTGAGGCTGCCGACATATGAATTAACTCCATCCCGATCGTACTGTGGTTGTGTGCTATATCACCCGTGGTCTCGCGACCGTGTTGCTCGATTTCGCCGGTGAGAAGGCACCGGACTCATTATCAATCCCGCTCACCGTTTCGCCGGCCACAGCGCTCGATACTGGCGATGAGCTGGAGCCAGAGACGGACGTTTTCACGCACTTTTATCATCCAACCGCTGGATCGTCGATCTCGGCGGTCTTTGGGATGGACCTCGGAACCCCACGGTCTCAGGGTCGATTCATCTCCCATCCCTCGGGGAGGCGAACGCTGTCGATGGAGGACGACCTCCACCAGGTGGTGGTGCTGGCCGTTCCGCCATGGGAACGGCTCACGGCGTTCGATCGACGAGGGAACGAAATTGCGCTAACGATTGTCGATGCCGAGCCACCTGTCGAAACTGTTGGTCCGAACGAACTCAATCGTGAAGGTAGCCAAGATCTTTGAGCTGACTGGCGATTTCCTGGAATTCGGCCTCTGAGAGGTCGCCAGATCGCTGGTGCTGGATGACAATCGAGCGCAGGAGAAATCTGACCAGATCGCTGGTGCTCGAAAAGCTGGTCCCCTCGATCGTCTCTTCAACCCGATCGGCGAGATCCTTCGGAATCGACACCGTCGTGTAGTCGGTCATACGTGTGAACAATCAATCCAGTCGGATATAGTTGCGGGCTCTGGGACGGAACCAGCACGTGAAGGAGTAGCTTTTCAATTCGCGGGAACATACCGATAGTAATGAGTGGTCGAACCCCCCAACCGAACCGTCCCGAGGACGGCGAACAAACCGTCGCGTTCGGCATTGCAGCCCTTGATTCTGAGCTCACAGCGGCTGACGTGTCGTATCCGACGGACCGGCTGACGCTCCTCGAAACCGTGGGCGATGTGGCTGTGCCGTACAATGCAGCTGGGAGAACAATTGCCCTCTCCGAGGCCTTAGAACAGGTGCCACGCACCGAGTTTGAAACCAAACAGCAGCTGTTGAACGATCTCCATCCGGTGTTCGAAACCGCACGTCGAGAGCATTCGAATCCGTGGCTCGATCGGTTGCGCTCCGTGTTTCCCTCCTAGTGACGACGCTCGGACTCCTGTGTAGATCGCTCCTGGGGCTTGGTATCGGCCGTTTCACGCAGTTGATCTGCGAGCGATTCTATCTGGCGCGTGTGTTCTCGGTTGACGGCAACGACCATATCAGTAACCACGCCGAACATGAACAGCTGCACGCCAAGCAGTATCGCAAACGCGGAGAGCACTGCCAGTGCCTCGTGTGAAACGTGGACCACGAACCACTCATAGCCGACGTAGGCGCCGACGATCGCACCAAACAACACGCTGCAAAGCCCGAGGCTGCCGAAGTAGAACACTGGATTGTTCGTTCGGGCGAGCCGGTAGAGCGTGTGAAAGATTCGCCCACCATCCCTGACCGGGTCGAGATTCGATTCCGACCCGTTCGGGCGAGGTCGGTAGTCGATCGGAACGACCGCCGTCGGAATCCGGTGTTTGACACACGCCACTGCCAGCTCGGTTTCTATCGTCAGGCCGTCGGCCGAGAGCGTCATTTGCTCGACCGATGACCGTGTGAATGCCCGGTACCCACTCAGGATATCGGCAAAATCTCGACCGTGAATGAGCGTGAACGCCGTGTTGATGAGCCGGTTACCGATTCGATTCATGCGACTCATCGCGGCGGGATCGATCGATTCCAGTCGGTCACCGATAACGTGTTCTGCACGGCCCGCACGGAGTGGTTCGAGAAGCTCCTCGATAGCGCTCGGATCGTACGTTGCATCGCCGTCGATCAACACGACGTACGGCACGTCAACGTATTCGAGTGCCTCGCGGACGGCCTGGCCTTTGCCAGATCGGCGCTGTTCGATCACCCGCGCGCCATGCTCCGTGGCAATCGTTCTCGTCTCATCACTTGAGTGCCCATCGATGACGAGCACGTTCGTGTAGCCCTGCTCCGTGAACCCATCGATCACCGACCCGATCGTGGCGGCCTCGTTATACGTCGGAATGAGCACACAGACGTCGTCTGAATCCATCGACTCTACGTTGTATTCGCCGCTCTGGGTGGTAAAGTGTTATCGTCTCCCCGGATGACTCACTCCTCGTCGTCGTTGTCGCGCTCGTCTTGATCCAGATCGCGTTTGATCGTGTCGAGCTCATCATCAACGCTCAACGCAGCATCATCGTCATCCTCGTCCGGTGATGACACATCGATGCTAATCGCCTCGGAAGTAGTTGTATCGGCGCCGTTTTCTGCCCCGTCGGAGAGTCGATCGCCGATCTCACTGCTGAGCGAGCGCGCGTCATCGAGCAGCTCACGTGAGGCTTCCTGTGGTGGTCGTCCCTCGATTGCTCCCTGGATGTCGTCGAGCACACCGTTCAGCTCATCGATGGTTCGCCGTCCGGTTGACTGCACGCGATCGTTGTCAGTGATCGGCGATCGACCGTTGAGCGTCCGAAGCACGCCCTGTAACAGCTTCAGCGCGTGGATATGCGTCTCAAGCAACGAGATCAACGCCGGAATCGTTCGCTGTTCGGTGAACTCGAGAAATCTCCGTGGCGGCCGAGATCGAGGGCCTGACGACGACGATTCTTCGTCGATCGATTCCTGGAGTTCCGAGAGCGTCTCGGACAGGTCCGAGAGCAGCTCATCGAGATCGTCCGATCGTCTGTCCATACCGATACTCGTATCTCACCGTTGATACAGCTATCGCCGGTCGCAGCTGACTGCCCTCCCCGATCGGTGGCATCTTCTAGGGAGACCAAAACGTTTTTTGCTTTAGGCAGACCTAATCTACAGTAATGGCAGAGCAGGAAATTGCAATCGCATCGGGTGACGCCACCATCACGAGTCACGAAGCATCCCCAGAAAAGACTGTTTTTGTCGAGTCCAACAATCGGGATGGCTGGATTGCGACGGATCTTGTCGTCGAACTCGAACGGTGAACTACCCCGCCCTACTCACTCGCCGCAGAGACGGCTCGTTCCTTGAGGACGGGGTCTCGCAAATCGCGAAGCGATTTGCTGGGTACGGGAAATCTACGATTTCCCTTGACTTCCTGTTTCAATGACGCGCTTTGCAGACACAACGGTGTCCGTAGGGAGCGCAGTCTCCACAGGCATTGATTCGGAGTATCCCACTCCTATGTCTTCGAGGCCTTGAGAGAGAATATTCAAGGCAGCATTTGCGTCTCTATCCGCCGTGAAGCCACACGCTGGACAGGAGTGTTCGCGGACCCACAACTGTTTGTTGGTTTTCACACCACACGCCGCACAGTCTTTGGTGGTATCTTTCGGCTCAACCGGAACATAGTGCGTTCCTTCTCGATCACATTTATACTCAAGCATCCTGAGAAAAGTACTCCATGCGGCGGATGCGCGGTTTCGTGAGTTTGAGTCGAACTGCATCATCCCCGCGACGTTTAAGTCTTCGACAGCGACAAGGTCGTATTCGCGTGCGTAGTAGTTCGACAGTTTGTGGAGGAAATCCCGGCGCTTTCGCTTGAGGTCGGCATGGCGCTCAGCAACAACCTTCCGCTGTTTCTCCCAGTTGTTGGAACCGTGTTGCTTGCGTGAAAGTTTCCGTTGTTCACGTTCCAACCGTTCACGCTCGTCCGAGAGATTGAGCGACCTGACTGCCGTACCGTCGGTATCGTGAGCGTACTTGAGAATCCCCACGTCGATACCGACGCTTTTTTTGGGATTCTCAGGCGGTTCGAGCGGTTCACAGTCCATTTCGACGCCGAACGTGGCGACCCACTCGCCCGTCGGTTCCTTCTTGACCGTGACTTGTTTAATAGTCGCGTTCTCGGGGATCTCTCGGTGGAAATGAACAGGTATTTCTCCGATCTTTGAAAGCCGTAGGACGGTCTGACCACTCGTGTTCTTGAGCTCAAACCCAGACTGTCTATACGTGAATGATCGGTACTCGGTCGGCGCTTTCCATTTGAGTAGGCCAACCGCACGACCATTATCCTTCGATTCTTTGAGTCGTGAGAGGTTGGTGTACAACCGTTCGACGACGTTCTGTAGCGTTCGGGAATACAGGCCGGTGAGGTCGTCCCACCACTGCTTAATCGACGGAAGCTGATTGATTTCTCCGTATTTTGTCGTCTCGTCTTCTCGGTTGAGTCGATAGAGAAAGTGGTTGTACACTTGCCGATACAGATCGCGGTGGTAGTCCAACGTCTCTTGGAGAGCAACGGACGGGTCAAGCCTGTACCGGTAGTTATAGTTCATCTATATACGGTCTTCGTTGAGTTCGTCCAGTTTATCGCGGTTGAAGGAAGAGAGATGCAGATGATTCCACTGAATCCACTCGTCCTGGTCATCGCGGATGCTGATTGGCTTCCGCTTCACTATATGTATGTACCGAATGGAATATGTATTAAATACTTCGATTATGTGGGCCGAGCGTCGTACGTATCAGGGAACTATGCGGAACTGTATCCCCTCCCAACTCATTCACTCCGTTCATTCGTTGAGGAAGGGGGCTTAGGTCCTATCTTCCGATAAGCGGCGAACCATTCGATTGTGCGAATCGACGCGTTCTACCCCCGTGAGCAGTTAGTTTAGGGCATTTTCGAGAACGAGCGAGTCGTCTTCGAGGTAATGTTCAATGTGGTGAGCATCTTCTTCGACGCCGATGAGGATCTCTCGGAGCATCTCTCCTGTGTAGTAATCACCGAGATTGTCCGCGAGCTCGATGTGGTCCCTGATCGATTCGATGATGTCGCCATAGATCTCTAAGTCGTGCTCCAGCGACGTTCTGATGTCGTACACGTCCTCGTCTTCGAACGACACCGTTGCGCGATCGGTGAGTGCTGGCATGCCTGCTACCGGCACGCCGCCGAGCGCCTGTGCGCGTTCAGCGATGAGGTCTGCTCCCTCCTCGACGGTCTCGTAGGCATCCTCAAGGAACAGATGCATATCCCTGAACTCTGCACCCTCGACGTTCCAGTGGTGCTTTTTCAGCTGGTGGTACAGTACGTAGCTGTTCGCGAGATCCGTATTGAGTGCCTCGATGATCTGCTCAGAACGATCTTTGTCGAGACGAAGCTCGTTTCCGTGAACAGTGCCCGACTCCTTGCGAACCCGACCTTCCTGGTGACTCATTTCAGTTACACCTATTCCCGCCACCCACTTAAGCATTCCCAATATTGAAAATAATTTTTGGCTAACCAAAATTCTTGTTTTCAGATTTGTGTATTACAGTTCAAAACACGAAGGTTTCCTTTTTGATCTGTGATACAGAGCGGTTCACGTGCGTTCTGTGACTCCACTCGAATCCGGGCGTAGCACCGGAGTATCGTCATGAAACACGGTAATACGCTGTGGACTGGCGGGTTCAAACTGGAAGTCTGCCTGGTACGTTATCTCGGTGAGATTCGGAAGACAGACGCTATCGTCGTCGGAATCAACGGTTTCGACGGCAACAATGAAGTTCCCATTGGCTATTCTACAGCTAGCGAGCTGTGCGGTATGGCAGGAGGTAGCTCCAGTAATCGTGCCGGTGAGTTCGATTGTGTTCTCACCAATGGTTGCGTTGGCCTGGTCTGCACCGGTTCCTGGGGCCACTCCTTCAACGGAGAACGAACAGCCGATGAGCGTGGGTGCGTCCACAGCAACACGCTGGCCACCGCCCGCCGAGACCGATCCCGCGGTCACTGCGCATCCCACTACTGTTCCGACCGATCGAAGCACCGTTCGTCGCCTCATATATTCCGTTTGGACTGGTGCGTATTAATCGGGGCGGGACCAACAGAGAACCATTGGAGCCATCCGAAACCGATCGGGCGTTCGTTCGAAAATTCGTCACCGACGTGCGCTGAGCGTTCCGTCGAGAATCTGCTCGATAATGGGCGCGAGTCGGGTTTGCGTGGTATCAACCACCGCCTCCTGCTCGACAGGCGGGAACGTACTGATCGGACAGTCGATCATCGATCTGAGGGCGTCGGGGTTCGTTCGTTCGGCGACCGTGTCGCCGGTGAACTGATTGAGGACGACGCCAAGCACCGGGATTGCACGTCTCTGGAGGGCCGCAACGGTCAGCGCAGTGTGGTTGAGCGTTCCGAGCGCCGGGCGAGAAACGACAATTGCGGGACATTCTACGGCGGAGACGAGATCAAGGAGTTCAGATTCAGCGGTCAACGGAACACGAACGCCACCAACACCCTCTAGGATGCCGATCGCTGTCGAATCGAGCGCATCAGTTACGTCAGCGAACATCGCATCGAACGAGAGCGACGCATCCGATCGTTCGGCTGCGATGGCGGGTGCAAGCGGCTCATCCAGATACCGACAGCAGTGGGCAGCCGCCGAATCTTCACAAATACTGACAACGGTTCCAGCGTCATCATCCGGGGGATAGCCGGTCTGTGCTGGCTTGACGGCTCGTGCGTCGTGGCCTGCACGTCGAAGCGCACCGACCAGGCCAGCGGTGATGATCGTTTTGCCGACACCAGTGTCGGTGCCAAGTACCGCGACGTTCACGGTGTGCCCTCCGCGCGCTCGAACGCGCTGACACAGCGGTCAATTGCTTCGGGCGTGTGCGTCGCCATCGGTGCGAGTCGGATCCGACTCGTTCCCTCAGGGACCGTCGGTGGGCGAATGGCCGGGGCAATGATCCCCGCTTCAGCAAGTTCCGCCGCGAGCGCAAGCGCATTCTGGCGGTCACCAACGATGACGGGAAGAATCTGTGACGAGCCGGCAATGTCGTAGCCCGCCGCTGTGAGGCCAGTCCGCAGGCGATCAACGTTCGACCAGAGCTGTTCTCTCCGGTCGCTGTGACGCGCAATCGAGAGCGCCCGTTGTGCCGCCGCCGCCACCGGTGGCGCGAGCCCAGTCGAGTACACAAACGACCGAGCCTCGTTTGCGAGCAGTTCCACCACTGGTTCGCTGGCTGCCACGTAGCCCCCCTGTGCACCGAGCGCCTTCGAGAGCGTCCCGAGCTGGATCTGTATCCGATCAGAGAGATCCTCATGCTGGACAATGCCGCCACCATCTGCGTACAGGCCGGTGGCGTGGGCTTCATCGACCATCATCCATGCCCCGAACCGCTCAGCCACGTCGCAGAGCGCAGGGAGTGGCGCCACATCGCCGTCCATGCTGAAGACGGAATCGGTGACAACCAGCCACGAGCCTGCAGACGAACGCTCACTCGCACGGTCCGCCATTGCCGTCTCAAGTGCATCGGGATCACAGTGGTCATAGACGACGACGTCACTGGATGCCAGCCGACAGCCATCGATGATCGAAGCGTGGTTTGACGCGTCGGAGAAAACCACATCTGGATCGAGCGCCGTGATCGTCCCCACGTTCGCAGCGTAGCCCGAAGAAAAGGTCAGTGCGCGGTCAGTTTCTTTCGTGCGAGCGAGATCACGCTCAAGCGCTCGATGCACGGGCGTATCACCGGTAACGAGCCGGCTTGCTCCCGCGCCCGCGCCAACCAGCTCGGCACACTGCCCTGCGGCGTCGGTGACGCGATCGTCGCCGGCAAGACCGAGATAGTTGTTTGAGGCCATCACGATCGCCGAACGCTCACCGGCGAACACTGGTTGTTCGCCGCGCGGATCAGCCGTCCACCGCGTCCGAGCGCTGACCGTTTCGTATGGTGCTAGCGCTCGACGGAGGCCCGCATCCTCGCGCGCATTAAGTCGAGACACGGGATCGAAGCCGTGCTCTAACGGCGGTTCCGAATGCATGCCTAGAACCCCGGCAACAGCTCTGTGGGGCCAAATACGCCGTAGATGCCGTTTCTGTTCCGTTGGACGGCCGTTTTGAGGTAGCCAACCGCCGGACCGTTTACGTTGGCTGCCATACTCGTTGCATCGCCCAGTTCGAACGTATTCGTTGCCTGCTCGCCGTCGAACGTCGTTCCGGTGACGGTGACGGTCGTGGTCGTTGGCTTTTCGTCGCTCCGAACGTCGAGGATCCCGCCGACGGTCACGGCTTCGGCGTCACAGATGCCGGCACGCTCTAGCAGTACGTCGTCGGCGTGTTCCATGTCCGTAAATTCCAGGACGCCGTCGTGCTCGTCGATGATCGCCTCGATCTCCTCGTCCGACAGCTCTCGGGCGGTCTCGATGTCGTACCCATCGAGATGCGCAATGTCTTCACGAACGGTGCCACGGTTGTCGGCGTAGCCGGATTTCAGCCCGACACCCCACCAGATGTCGACCGACTCGACTGTGACGAACGATTGGGCCGCGAGTGCCGCCGCGCCGGTGAGAACGCCCGGCGTTGCACCAGCGCCACAGACGAAGGTGATGCCGTTCGATTCGAAGTCGGCGGCACGTTCATCGAGCATCCCAATCACGCGCGAGCGCTTGAGCACATCGATGAGGACTCCCTCGAAGCCCGCCGCCACGAATCGATCGGCGATCCGTGGAATGAAATCATGCTCCAGATTCGGAAGCGCAAGCACAACCGCATCGATCGCCTCGCTCTCTGCGATCACGTCGTCGATTGGAGTTTCCGTCGGAACGGCCTGCTCTGAGGCCACGACTCCCTTATCGGGGCCGCTCTGTTTGACGGCGACACCGCCATCTGTCGACGGGTCGCCGTCGCGTTCGCTTGCCAGATTTCCCTCCGTGGCGCTGAGTAGTTCGTCTACGTCGAGCCCATCGTGATCGACGGCGATCCCGTAACGATCACACGCCGCCACCGGCGTCCCCCATGATTTGTGCGTCATGAGTTCGAGCGTTCGTCGGCCGATACCACCGGTTCCGAGGACTGCGATCTTCGTTTCGTCCATTGATAGTTACTCCTGATTCGCTGTGTTGCTTGTTGCGGTGCCGACGGCGGGCGAGGTCGCCGGTTTCGGTTCAGTGTCAGATTTGACGGCTTCGGGATCGAACGGATTGACCGACCGATTCGGTTGTAAGCCCGCCCGCTCGATAATGCGGATGTCTTCCCCCGGCGATTGTCCCTCCGTCGTCAGATAATCGCCCGTGAGAATGCCGTCAGCTCCCGCTTCGAACGGTAAATGCTGCTCGTCGGGATCGAGGTTGACTTCCCGACCACCGGTGAGTCGAACCCGTGCGCGCGGATGCAACAGCCGATAGACGGCTATCGTCTTGATCAGCTCCTCCGTTTCGATGCTGGCGCCATCATCGTCGCCAAGCGGCGTCCCTGCGACTGGATTCAACACGTTCACCGGTAGCGAGGAAATCCCGATCTCCTGGAGTGCGATTGCCGCCGAAACCCGATCGGCAGGCGATTCACCCATGCCGAGGATCACCCCCGCACAGAGATCCATCCCGGCGTCTTTTGCGACCTGCAGCGTCTCCACCCGGTCGTCGAACGAGTGGGTGCCGACGATCTCAGGGAAATACTCTGGGGAGGTTTCGATGTTGTGGTTGTAATGATTGATTCCTTCAGCAGCGAGAATCTGTGCCTCTTCTTCCGTGAGGATGCCGAGGCTCGCGTCGACTTCAATAGCCGTCTCATCGCGCACGAGTCGAATCGCACGGAGCACCTCTGCCCACTCCTCTGGGCGGCGTTGTTTGCTCACTCCTTTCTCCGCCACGACGATGCCAAACCGCTGTGCGCCGTCGCGTTCGGCACGGTGTGCGGCAGCCAGGATCTCCTCTGGATCCAGAAGGCCGTACGTATCGATTCCCGTATCGAAGTGAACGGACTGTGCACAAAATCCACAGTCCTCGGCACAGTTGCCCGCCTTCGCGTTCACGATCGAACAGGCGTCGACCGTTCCGTCGCTATATCGTGATCGAACGAGGTCCGCTCCTGCGGCGAGCGGCTGGACTGGCTGCGCCAGCAGTGCGAGGCCATCCGTTCGATCCAGCGTCTCTCCGGAGAGGACGCGAGCGACGGCGTCGTCTACCGTCCGGTTGCCGGTCTCGTAAACCACAATAGAACAATCAGTTGACGGTGTATAATCGTTTTCGATTCATTCTCTTTTGGTGACAGAGTGGTGACGATTCCCTCGACTCGCACGGATACGTCTCAATCGAAGGTGGCAAACGCCCGTGTGGCGGTCGCTTTGAATGCGCTCACCAGTTCGGATCCGGATTCGACGGCGAGTCGGTCGGCGCTTTCTGGCGTAATCAGCGCAGTGAGATCGGTGCCAGAACCGATGGCGAGGTCAACCCGGACGGCGGTTGCGCGATCGTCGACGGAACTGACGGTTCCCAAAAATTGGTTTCGAGCACTGGTCGCGGTTGCTGGGACGCTTTCGGGCTCGAATAGGGTGACGGTGTCGGCACGGATGACGACCCGAACGGATTTCTCCCCTGACGGAACAACCGCACGAACCATCCCGACGCCAGTATCGACGGTGCCGAGCGCGCCGGCGCCCTCACGAACGACGCCGTCGAGAACCGTCGCATCGACGTTCGTGTGGGCGTGCAGCTCGGAGTCCAGCCGGTCGTACGTCGCACACAGTCGCATCCCAGCGTGGGTCAGTGTGCTGTGGCCGCCGTCGGCTCCACCACGCGTTCGCTCGACAAGCGCGCCAAACGCCGTTTCGAGCTCAACGATTCGTCGTTGTGCTCTCGCGTACGATCGCCCAAGGGCGGTTGCACCACCCGAGAGCGAGCCGTTTGCCGCAATTGCTCGGAGCAGTGCTGCGTCACGCTCCGTAAACTGCACATCGCCAGCCCGCAATGCCGTATTGATCGCCACTTCGTGTTCCATGCACTGTTACACAGTCACTCGGGCAAAATGATTATGTCACAGACAGCACGAGATCGATATGTCCGAATGGAAATAACGACGAGCAAATGGGGGCGGCGGCAACTACTGCAGTCGATTGGGCTGTCAGGCCTCGCTACTCTGACAGGCTGTTCGAAGCTCGTGGGCGAACGCACCACCGATCCTGTTTCAATGCTGACCGCAGGGAGCGTACAGTACACCTTCGAGGAGGAGCTCGCACCGGCGCTTTCCGTACCGGTCGAAATCGAGGCGCACGGCTCAGCCACCGTCGCTCGACTCGTTGCGTCGGGCCAGCGTGATCCAGATATCGTGACGGTAGCAGATGATTCCCTGTTCGAAGAACTCCTCACGCCGTCGTGGTATGTGACATTCACGAGCAATGCGATCGTTCTTGCATACAACACGGAGACGGCGATCGGACGTCGCCTGTCATCGGTGGGAGTCGATCGCTGGTATGAGCCGCTTCTCGATGGCGACCCCACGCTTGGCCGGACGGATCCCGACCAGGATCCACTGGGCTATCGGACGCTCTTTGCACTGGAGCTGGCTGCGCGCTACCACGAGTCGCCAGAGCTCACCGATCGGGTGCTGGAATCGACCCGAATCGTTCCAGAGACAGGCCTGCTCGGGCAGTTCGAAATCGGGGCGATCGACGCGGCGTTTACCTATCGAAACATGGCCACTGAACGGGGCTACGAATTCGTCGAACTCCCTGATGCGATCGATCTCAGCAATCCAGCAGCGACCAAATCGTGGTATTCGACCGTCACCTACGAGCTTCCCTCGGGAGAGACGATAGCGGGGGCACCGATCGGCTACGCCACGACAATCCGCCGAAATGCGCCGTCAGTCCGGGCGGTGTTTTCCGAACAGATTACGGGATCGTATCTCGATCGCTCGGGATTCATCGTCCGAGACGAACACCCGATTGCTACGGGAGCCGTTCCGTCCGACATCAGCGAGGCGCTCTGATGGGCAGTGTGCATTCGCATGCGCGAACGATTGGGGGCGCATCCAGTCGCGCTCTGTCGCTGGGCGGACTGTTAGTGTGTTTTTACGCCGTTCCACTCCTGTCATTGCTCTATCTGGGTGGTCCAGAGACGATTCTCTCCAGGATTGGGGCTCCAGCAATCCGGTCAGCGACGGTGACTTCCCTGGTGACGGCAACGATTTCGACGATGCTCGGCGTGGCTGGCGGGCTACCACTTGCGTACTGGCTTGCGCGGGCGGACGCACCCTGGTCACGAATCGTTCTCGGGGTCGTCACGCTACCACTCGTTCTGCCACCAACGGTTGGTGGATTCGTCGTCCTCACTGTCGTCGGTCCGAACACCCTCCTCGGAACGCTTGCAGCCGACGCAGGCGTTGCGCTCACAAACTCGCTCATCGGCGTGGTGCTCGCCCAGACGTTCGTCGCAACGCCGCTGTTCGTCGTGACCGCAACGACCGCGTTTGAGCGTGTGGATCGACGCCTTGAACTCGCCTCTCGCTCGCTTGGCAAAACCCATAGAGAAACCATCCAATACGTGACGCTACCGCTCGCCTGGCCTGGGCTGGTTGCGGGTATCGCCCTGACGTTCGCCCGAGCAATTGGTGAGTTCGGCGCAACTATGATGCTCGCCTACACCCCAACCACGCTTCCGGTTGAAATGTATCATTCGTATCAGACGTTTGGGCTCGATGATACGTTTCCCCTGGCACTGTTGTTGCTGTCGGTTAGCGCGCTCGTACTGGGCGTTCTCACCGTTGTGAGCCGTCGGACGGTGGCGTAGCGCCGGCAGCGTGATCGCCGGTACACCTATAGGGGAGTGTATGGTATACTCTGCCAGATGAGGGTAGTTAACACGCCAATACTTGATACGGCCTGTTCGATCTTCACAGACCTCGGATACACCGTCGAGGCTGCTGGAGACGAGCTTCGTGCACAGCGAAAGTGGCGTGTGGTGTACATCACGGATCGTGATCCACGCACCGTCGTCGATCGGGGGAACTTGCGCTGTTTCGTCACGGCGTCAGATCGGGCGCAGACGGTCGTCGAACGGATTGAAGCCGCAGCACCGACCAGAGAGTGGGTGGTTATGCGTCTCAACAACCGCGGAGGGTACGAAATACGCCGTCCCAGCAGGTGAGCGAGCGGTGTGGTGGCCCCATTCGATTGCACCACAGTTTGTTTTACACAGCCCACCAAAAACATTATACCATGAACCAGATGGATTTGGTTGGGCTGCTCGAAAGCAAGCGACTGAACGCTGTGATTGGATGGTTTCTCATCCTCTTTGTCGCCACCGTCTCGGGCGGGTTACGTAGTGTGGATCCGATATGGGCAGGCTTTGGTCTTTTCGTTGTGGTGCTCGTCGTCGTCCCACCAGTGGGCAATCGATCACTCTGGGTGATGTTACCGTGGGAACTCGTCCTGCTGGCGGCGTTACCGCTGGTTGGGCTGGGGGTTGGATTTGAAGCGACGAACTCGCTGTTCACCTACGTGGCGGTAGCCACGGTGGCGCTGATTATTGCCGTCGAACTCGACGCGTTCACACCGGTCAAAATGACAGACGGTTTCGCCGTGGGCTTTGTCGCCATTACGACGCTTGCCGCCTCGGGACTCTGGGCGGTTGCGCGCTGGCTTGCCGTCAGCTATCTCGGCGTCCAGCTCGTGCTCGTTCCCCGGGAACTCATGATCGAATTCCTCTACTCTGCGCTCGCCGGCGTTATTAGCGGGCTCATCTTTTCGGTGTATTTCCGGCGACTGCGGTCGACGGCGCATCTCCGTGAGGTGGTGACCGAATGAAATGGCTCCACCGAAAGCGACCCAAGCGTCGGCTCGCGGTCGCGATGCAGATCGTTCTCATCGGAATGTTTCTGGTTGGCGTCACCCACCGGAATGTGAGCGTCATCGTCAACAGCGCTATTGGCGTGGTGGTGTCGTTTCTCCCGGCAATTCTCCAGCGGGATTACGGGCTCCCGATGAATCCAGGCCTCACGCTGTGGATCACGGCCGCGGTGTTCTTTCACGCACTGGGAACCGTGGCGGTACCGGGAAGCGGCGTCTCGTTCTACCAGTCGTTCTGGTGGTGGGACCATCTGACCCATGCGCTTTCTGCATCCGTCGTGGCGGCCGTGGGGTATACGACCGTTCGCGCCATCGATTTACACACGGAGCAGCTCTCGTTTCCGCCACAGTTCATGGTCGTGTTCACCGTGCTGTTCGTCGTTGCGTTTGGCGTGCTCTGGGAAATTCTTGAATTTCTCCTTGGCATCATCACGCCACTGTATATCGGCGGCTCAATTCTCACGCAGTACGGGTTGACTGACACGATGATGGATCTGATCTTCGACGCCGTTGGCGGTCTCATTGTCGGTCTGTGGGGAAGTGCGTCGCTCAGCGGGCTAACCGACGCGCTCGTTGAAAAACTCGACCGTCGGTAGCGGTGGGGCTCAGAGCCGGTCAATGACCGCGCTGGTCACGTCTTCGGTTGATCCATTGCCACCGAGATCTGGTGTTTTCGGCCCGTTTTCGAGCGATGCCTCGACGGCTGCACGAACCTGCCTGCCTGCCTGATCGTAGCCCAGATACTCAAGCAACATCGCACTCGAAAGGATCGTCGCGGTTGGATTGGCTATCCCCTCCCCGGCTATATCCGGTGCGGTGCCGTGCACGGGCTCGAACAGCGCATTATCCCCACCAATGTTCGCACTCGGAAGCAAGCCGAGACCGCCGACGAGCCCGGCTGCCAGATCGGAGAGCAGATCGCCAGCCAGATTCGGACAGACGACCACGTCGTACGCCTCGGGCTCCATCACGAGCTGCATGGCAAGCGCGTCCATGAGCGCGGTGTCGTAATCGATGCCGTGCTCGTTCGCCACCGCTGTTGCGGTGTCAAGAAACAGCCCGTCCGTAGTGCGCATGACGTTTGCTTTGTGCGCGATCGTCAACGAGCTATCGCGATCAGTGGCGTATTCGACGGCCATTTCGGCGATCGCTCGCGAGGCGTCCTCGGTCACCACACGAGTAAGCGTCGTAATGCCGGGTTCGATTGAGCTCTCGATGCCCGCGTAGACACCTTCCGTGTTCTCACGGACGAAGATGAGATCAGTATCCGGCGCCACCGCAGCAACGCCAGGATACGTTCGCGCCGGGCGAATGTTGGCGTACGACCCGACGACCGAACGCAGCGGCAATATTACGTCTGCGGCAGTTTCGCCGGCAGCACCGAACAGCGTTGCATCGGCCGATTCGACGGTCTCGATCGTCCGGTCGGGGAGTGGAGTGCCCGTGTCCGCACGGGTCTCATCCCCCGCATCGGCCATTACGAACGATAGCCCAAGATCGAGCGAATCAAGCACTCGAACGGCTGCGGGCACCACCGACTTCCCAATGCCATCTCCGGGGATAACGGCAATCGTTTCGGTCATAGATATGGCAGCTCCGCGGCAGTTTCTTCGATCGCTGCTTCGTTGGATCGCATTAGGGCCGTCGTGTCCCAGATGCCATCGACGAGCGCGGTTCGCTGGGCAGCATCAACGGCAGCGTCGATCGTTTCGTCGCCATAGCTGACCGTTTCGGCGGCGACATCCACGGTAATCGTCGTGTCAGGGCTGTCGTCGATCCGCTTCTGGAGCGCCGTAATCGACGCCTGGTCTGCAGTGACGGTTGGAATTCCCAGCGCGAGACAGTTCCCTGCGAAAATCTCGGCGAAGCTCTCACCGACGACCGCATCAATTCCCCAGCGCAACAGCGCCTGGGGAGCGTGCTCTCGCGACGACCCACAGCCAAAGTTTCCGTTCACCACGAGCACGGAAGCGTCCTGAAACCGGCCGTCGTTGAACGGATGGTCAGTCTCAGTGTCATCGTCTTCGAACCGTTGATCGAAGAAGGCGAACTCGCCGAGGCCATCGAACGTGACGACCTTCATGAACCGAGCGGGAATGATCTGGTCCGTGTCGATATCATTTCCACGGACGTAGATTCCCGTCCCAGAGACGCGCTCGACGGATGGAACGCCGTCGCTCATGCTACTGACACCTCCGGGAGCGTCCGGACATCCGTAATCTCGCCGGTAATCGCGGCCGCTGCGACCATCCGGGGGCTCATCAGGACGGTCCGCCCGTCAGGAGAGCCCTGCCGGCCGACGAAGTTTCTGTTCGATGAGCTGGCACTCGCCTGCTCACCCGAGAGCTGGTCTTCGTTCATACCAAGGCACATCGAACAGCCCGCTTCGCGCCACTCGAATCCGGCGGCTTCGAACCGTTCGTCGAGCCCTTCGCGTTCCGCGGCGGCTTTGACGCGCTGAGAGCCTGGGACGACCATTGCTCGCACACTGGGAGCAACGGACTGTCCATCGACGATTCGGGCAGCTCTGCGGAGATCGCTGAGTCTGGCGTTCGTACACGACCCCAGAAAGGCAACGTCGATCTCGTAGCCGGCCATCGTTTCGCCAGGCTCGACGCGCATGTGTTCTTGTGCCGCTCGGGCGGTGTCACGCTTTTCTGGAGCGAGCTCGGCCGGGTCAGGAATTGGCTCACTAATGCCAACAACCTGGCCAGGGGTGGTTCCCCACGTGACGGCTGGCTCGATTGCATCGCCGTCGATCTCGACGACGTCATCGTAAACGGCGTCGTCATCGCTCCGAATCGACTCCCAGTACGGCTTGAGCGCTTCAAACTCGTCTGGAGCACCGTCGAACGCCTCGGTCTCGCGGAGCCACTCGTACGTCGTTTCGTCGGGATTGATGTAGCCTGCGCGAGCACCGCCCTCGATCGACATGTTGCAGATGCTCATTCGACCCTCCATGTCAAGCGCTTCGATCGCCTCGCCGGCGTACTCATAGACGTAGCCGACACCGCCGTCGGTGCCGAGCTCGCGGATGATCGTGAGGATTACGTCTTTGGCACCGACGTGCGGGCCAAGTTCGCCGGTTACCTCGATCTTTCGAACCTTCTGCTTCTCCATGGCGATCGTCTGTGTGGCGAGCACATCGCGGATCTGGCTCGTTCCGATCCCAAACGCCAGTGCTCCAAACGCACCATGTGTTGAGGTGTGGCTGTCACCACAGACGATCGTCATGCCGGGCTGGGTCAGCCCCTGTTCCGGGCCGATCACGTGAACGATCCCCTGATTGCCGCTCGTCGGATCGTCCAGCTGGATACCGGACGCTCGAACGTTGCGTTCGAGCTCGCTCATCATCTCTTCGGCCGCATCGTCCGACAGCGGCCGAGACTGATCGGCCGTCGGCACGATGTGATCGACCGTCGCGTGGGTCAGCTCCGGTCTGGCCACGTCGATGTCGCGCTCTCTGAGCATGCCAAACGCCTGCGGGCTCGTCACCTCGTGAATCAGGTGCAGCCCCACGAACAGCTGATCCTGTCCGTTCGGAAGTGTCGTCACGTGGTGGCGATCCCACACGGTATCGTAGAGCGTTCGCTCGCTCATTTGGGGCCTCCCCGGTCGAACACGCGGTTGTGTGCCGTTTGCTCGTCAATCGGGCCAACGTGATCGATTGCGCCGAGCGTTTTCGCCTCGCTTTCGGCGCGGCCACCATCAGCGATGACAACCGGCCCGCGTCGATAGACCAGATTCGTCCCGAACGGCTCGTCAGTGTTCGGCTGCGTGTGTTCGATATCGCCGAGTGTGTTGCCTGTCATGCTCGTCAGTCGTCGGCTGGGACGCCGTTGCGTTCGGTTGTCTCTTCTTCTACATCTGGCGCTGCGCTCCAGGCGAACAGCTCGCGGAGTTCGGCACCCACGGCTTCAATATCGTGATCGAGCTCGGCCTGCCGGCGCTGTGTGTAACTCGGCCGACCGGTCTGGTTTTCCACAATCCATTCGCGTGCAAATTCACCGTTTTGCACCGCCGCAAGCGTTTCCTCCATGTTTGCTCGCACGTCTTCGTCGACGATGCGATCACCACGGGTCAATCCGCCGTACTCGGCGGTGTCTGAGACCGAATTCCACATCTCGGCCAATCCACCCTCATACAGCAGATCGACGATCAGTTTCAGCTCATTCATACACTCGAAGTAGGCCATCTCCCGGCTGTATCCCGCATCAACGAGCGTCTCATAGCCGTGTTTCACCAGACTCGTCACGCCACCACAGAGGACGGCCTGTTCACCGAACAGATCCGTCTCCGTCTCCTCTTTGAAGGTGGTCTCGACGACGCCGGCCCGCGCGCAGCCGATCGCATCGGCGTAGGCGAGCCCAATGTCGGTTGCCTCGCCGGTGGGATCCTGATAGACGGCAAGCAGTCCCGGCGTTCCCTGGTCATGCTCGAAATTCCGTCGGACGAGATGCCCGGGGCTTTTGGGTGCGACCATCGTGACGTTCACGTCTTCGGCCGGATCGATCTGCCCGTAGTGAATGTTGAATCCGTGTGCGAACTGGAGCGTATCACCTGCGTCTAGCTCGTCTTCGATCGCCTCGTACACAGCCGGTTGTACGGTGTCTGGAACGAGCATGGAGATCACGCTCGCCTGTGCAGCCGCCCTCGTTGGGGTAGCCACCGTGAGTCCGGCCTCCTCTGCTGCTGGGCGCGATGAAGAGTCCTCGCGCAGCCCGACCACGACATCGACACCGTTGTCGTTGAGGTTCATCGCGTGGGCGTGGCCCTGGCTCCCGTAGCCGATGACAGCTACGGTGCGGTCCTCGATTGCTGCTCGGTCCGTATCGTCCGCGTAGTAGATCGTTGCGTTCTCAGTCATTGGAATGTACTGGTGTCGTTCGTTCGTATCGCGATTCCTCAGCATGCGTCGTCCATTCATCACCGCGTGCAAGGGCGGTCTGGCCGGTTCGGGCAATCTCACGGATGCCGAACTGGTTATAGGCGTCGATCGCGTCGTCGATCTTCAGCTCATCGCCCGTGATTTCGACCGTGATCGTTCGCGGGCCGGCGTCCAACACCGTTCCATCATACATTTCGGTGATGGCGTGCACCTGCTCGGGCGCCTCGGCGTGAACTTTCAGCACGACGAGCTCGCGACGCACGGCGTCGTTGTTGAGCTCTCGCACGGAAATCACCGGCAAGAGCTTTTTGAGCTGGGTTTCGACCTGTCGAATGCCCTGCTCTGATTCTTCGATCACGAGCGTGATCCGCGCTGTCTCGGGATTCGTCGTCGAACCGACCGTGAGACTCTCGATGTTGAACTGCCGGCGACTCACCAGGCCGGACACCTCAGAGAGCACGCCCGGTTCGTGCGCAACGAGCGCTGAAATGACCGTCCGCCGCGGCGAGTGGTCGACACCGGTTGCTGGGTCGAGTCTGATCCCTTCCGGAGACCGTCTGGCCTCGGGAAGCGATCGCTCTTCTGGCGCCGGGCCCTCAAGTCCCTGGCTCATAGTTGGTCCTCCGAGAGTGCGAATGCAGCGTTGTTGCCACCGCTTTTCACCATCGGGTAGACGTTTTCTTCGGGGTCGATAAACACGTCAACGATGCTCGGGCCGTCGTACGACCGGGCGTCTGCGAGCGTCTCTGCGACCTCGTCATACTCTTTGATGGTAAACCCTGCAGCACCGAACGATTCGGCCAGTTTGTCGAATGCTGGCACCCAGGGATACTCCGAGGCCATCCGACGCTCTTCGAAGAAGGCGTCCTGCCACTGGCGAACCATCCCCACGGCGTTGTTGTTCAGCACGCACACCGTGATGTCAAGGTTCTCTCGAACGGCAACGCTCAGCTCTTCGATCGTCATCAAAAACGAGCCGTCGCCATCGAAACAGACGACCTCTCGGTCCGGACAGGCCACCTTTGCGCCGATTGCGGCCGGCAGGCCATATCCCATCGTTCCGAGCCCGTGTGATGAGATCCACGTCCGTGGCTCGGTGTAGGTCCAGTACTGGGCCGCCCACATCTGGTGTTGGCCAACGCCGGTTGTGACGATCGTCTCATCCGGCGTGAGCTCGTCCATCGCCTCGACCACAAACTGTGGCTTTAGCGGGCCATCTTTCGGACAGTCATAGCCCATCTCGTAGGTCGACTTCCAGCGCTGACAGTCTGTGCGCCAGTCAGCCGCCGATGGCGATCGATCCATTGCGCTCGCGAGCTGTTCGATCACCGTGCCCGCATCTCCGATCAGTGCGATATCGGCCGCAACGTTTTTCGAGATCTCAGAGGGATCGATGTCCACGTGGATGATCTCTGCTGCTGGTGCGAACGTCTCGATGCCACCTGTGAGTCGGTCATCGAACCGCGTCCCGATAGCGAGCAGACAATCACAGTGTGAGATCGCCATGTTCGCGTAGCCAGTGCCGTGCATGCCGGCCCATTCGAGCGCGAGCTCGTGGTCTTCGGGGAAGCTCCCGATGGCCGGCATCGTTGTCACCACCGGAACCTCGTGACGCAGTGCGAACGTTCGCAGCTGTTCTGTGGCGTCGCCTTTGATCACGCCACCACCCGCGAGCACCAGCGGTTTACTGGATGCTTCGAGCGCTCTCGCTGCGGCCTCGACCGCAGCCTCGTCCGCCATCTCCTGAATTTCGTGATATTTTGGCAATGCAGGCGCGCCGGGTGTCTGGTCCGTTTCGCCGTTTGTTACGTCCTTGGGAAGATCGACGAGCGTCGGTCCGGGTCTGCCCTCTCGGGCGAGCGCATACGCCTTTCCAACGAGATCGCCTACTGAATCCGCATCTTCAGCGAAGTAGTTCGCCTTGGTGACCGGGCGTGTGACGCCCACGGTGTCTGTCTCCTGGAATGCGTCGTGACCGACAAGCTCGGTCGGCACCTGCCCCGTCAGCGCAATCACGGGATCAGAGTCCATATCAGCGTCTGCAAGCCCCGTCACCAGGTTCGTCGCTCCCGGTCCGGAGGTCGCAAGACAGACCCCTGGCTCACCCGTTAGCTGGCCGTAGGCGTCGGCCGCGTGGGCCGCACCCTGTTCGTGTGCCATCGTCACGTGCTGGAGGTCGGTTTCAGCGTACAACGCGTCGTACACCGGCATTATCGCCCCTCCTTGCACGCCAAACATCGCGTTCACACCGGCCGTACTGAGCGCCCGGACCACCGACTCGGCGCCCGTCGTTATCGGTGCTGGTTCCTCTGCTGGTTCATTTGTCGTCGTCTGTTCCTCGGCCGGCATCGCCGTCGAACCACGTTCACTCATCGAACGTGTCACCTCTTTCGTGTCTAATCGAATACATACGTCTGTTGCTGTGTCTCTGCTGTTCCAGAACGATGCGAAAAACGACGTGAACGAAATAACGATGGAGTAGGGCCTAGGCGGGCCCTACAATCGGGCTGATGCGGATCGACACCGTGGTGCAGCCCAGTGTCATGGTTCGTACGTACCGTGGATCGTGCATAAACCTTTGGCGAGCGGCAATTGTGCCGTTGCTGGTCGTCGTAGCAGACGGTGAGAGTCATCAGTTCACTCTCACCTGTTCAGTACTAACGTCGAGCTCCCTGGCAAACCGGCGCAGGGTTTCGTCGGTAACTCGTTCGTCGTTCGCACCGGTGGCTTTGACGCGATCGGTGATTTCGCTCACCTGGTCGTCGGTCGGCTCGAAGCCGGCCGATTTGAGCCGCTCTCGAACGGAATGCTGTCCGGTGTGTTTTCCAAGCACCAGTTCTCGACTCGCACCGACCATCTCTGGTGTCATCACACCCGGTTCGAACGTCTCTGCGTTTTCGATCACGCCTGCGGCGTGAATGCCGGATTCGTGTGCAAACGCATTGGCGCCGACGACAGGCTTGTTCGCCGGTACCGGGATGTCACTTTTGGCTTCGATGAGCCGAGACAGCTCCATCAACTGCGTCGTGTCAATACCCGTGCTCACGTCATAGAGGCTTTCGAGCGCCATCACGACCTCTTCGTAGGCCGCATTGCCGGCGCGTTCACCGATTCCGTTAACGCTCACCTGCGCCTGTGCACCCCCTGCTTCAAACCCAGAGAGCGCATTGGCCGTTGCCAGGCCGAAATCATCGTGCGTGTGCATGTCGACGCGGGCGTCTGTGTGTGCACAGACGGTCTCGATCAGCGCATTGAATCGACCGGGAGTGGCAACACCACAGGTGTCTGGAATGTTAATCCAGTCCGTCCCGGCGTCGCTGACGCCTTCGATCACGTCGATCAGGAACGATTCGTCAGTTCGCGTCGCGTCCATTGGTGAGAACATGACCGACACGCCCGCGTCGGCCACCCGGTCAACCGCTTCGACCGACCGCTCTAGCACCGCAGACCGCGTCGAGTGCATCGAATCTTCGATCTGCACGTCGCTCGTGCTCGCGAACAGATGCACCATTTCGACACCCGAATCGAGTGCTGCCTCGATATCGGCGTCGACAACACGGGCCAGTCCACAGACTGTTGTGGACGTGCCTTCAGCGATATCACGGACTGCCTCGAACTCCGCCGTGGAGTTAACGGGAAATCCGGCCTCGATCACGTGCGTTCCCATCGCATCAAGCGCTGTAGCTATCTCCCGTTTGTCCTCATAGGAGAAAGACGTGCGAGGGGACTGCTCTCCGTCGCGGAGCGTCGTGTCGAAAAGGCGTGCGTGATTGATCTCAGAAGTGGAATCTAACGTGCCCTGCAAGAACTCGACCCGCCGGCGACGCCGACGTGTCCTCCGTGGTTTCACTCATGTGCATTTGTCCAATATCACAGCCATGCCTTAAACCTACCCCTCACGGTGATTCCTGCACCAGCCACTCCAACAGGACAGGAACAAACCGCATGACGTAATCGTCATGAAGGAGATTAGATCACCTTATATGTCAGTCTACTCGTCGAACTGATTCCTCACCACCCCACATCGGAATTTGAAAATCAGAAATAATTATCCATTGAAGTCCGAGCCTACTGTGTCGTGTTCTCAGTTCTCGGGACGGATGCGAACGTCTCCCGCAGCGGGCCATTCTCATTACTGATTGATATCTTCATAATCCGACGGATATAGGTCGAGGAGTGTGCGTTTTTTAGGGGACGGTTGCGAGTCCGTGGATATGGACACCTTCGATCTCGATCTGCTGGCAGTAGAAGATCAGTTGGACGAGCAGAACGTCGAGCAGCGCATTGTGCTGGGCATTCTTGACGGGAACAC
The DNA here is from genome assembly GCA_025041195.1 of Halobacteriales archaeon YIM A00013. Taxonomy (GTDB): domain Archaea; phylum Halobacteriota; class Halobacteria; order Halobacteriales; family Haloarculaceae; genus Halocatena. The sequence continues at coordinate 1,230,794 of JAKCFM010000001.1, read as the reverse complement.
GTCTCCATCGGAGTGGATTGGTTCGATTCGGGACGGCTACGTGCTGGTGCTCGCTATTGAAGGCGATCTCAACGAGCTCGCGGCCGATTTCGCGCGGACGATCAAGGACATGGGAGGTCATCTCGTTCATTTCAGGGGCTTTCTCATCGTGACTCCGCCAGGAATCCACGTTGATACCGATCGACTGTAGTCACAACAGCGTGAGACGGTGGCCATCGGGATCGACCAGAATCGTGTGATCGTCTACGCGGTCGATCGTTGCTCGATCACTGAGGTGGTCGATGCGTTCGTCGGGATCCCCTTCCGACAGCTCGATCCCTAGATCAACGTGACACCCGCCTCTCGCGTCTGCAATGCCGAGATGTGGCTCCCACAGCTCCAGATCGAACGTGCCCCCAGAGAGCCGACAGCGGCGTCTATCCGCTCCACGGTCAACGATGGTGAATCCGAGGTCCGTATAGAATTCGAGCGCGCGTTCGAGCTCCGTTACCTCAAGGACGACTTCGAAAATGCCACTGAGCAACGATTCCGTCTCAGCAACGTTTTTTTGTCCGATCTCGACGCAGTGGTCGTCCGGATCGTCGAAATAGAGCGAGCGAGCCGACCCAAACGTCGCCTCAGTGAGCGAAACGTGCGATTCGAGACGGTCATACCAGCTATCATACGCGTCGGCTGGCGTCGAGAACGCAAAATGAGTGTGAAGACCACCACGTGGAACGCCGGTTGGCCGGCGCAGGATGAGTTCTGTCTCTCCAGCACTGAGAGCAAACTCGTCAGGATTCCGTTCGCTGAGCGATCGATCAAGAACCCGTTCGTAAAACGAGCGCGCCCGATCGAGATTTTTCACTTCAAGTGCCAGCCACCGGAGGGTAAACGCCATGCCAGACGATGGGTAGCCAGCGCTAAATATCACATGCTGAGGAGCTTGCCAGCACCGATGTCAGGCAAATATTAAGAACGACGGCTCGAAACCAGTTTGTGTGTCATGTTAGGCGATGCGCTCGTCGTTCCAGTGGCTGGAGACGGCTGGAAACGCCGACTCGTTGCGGGGAGCATCTTGTTGTTCATCCTTCAGCGCGAGGCGATTGCCGTCAGCCGGTTCGTCAGTGGCGAGTTCACGATTGGATTCAACCGCGCCACGTATCTTCTCGCGTTCGGCGGCCTCCTCGCCCTGCTGGGCGCTATCGTGATCGCCGGCTATCACGTGCGCGTGCTGGAACACGCGGTAGCTGCCAGCGGGACGCTTCCCGCCATTCGACCCGTTCGACCGCTCTTTCGGGTCGGGGTGGTCTGTTTGGGCTACGTACTCGGAGCCACGATTGTGACTCTGGGTGCGAATCTTCTCGTGCTCGTGTGGCTAACGGGCGCATCGCTTGGACTGGCGGTGCTCTCACAGGCGACATCGATCCCATCATCACCCTCGCTCATTGGGCTCCTTGGTCTGTTCACCAGTACGCTTGCGTCGGGGCTGGTCTGGTATCTGCTGACGGTTATGCTCACTCGCTATGCGGCCACCGGCACTCTGAAACTGAGCCTGTCGCCACAGCCAGTGGTCCGTGTCGGCATCCACAGTGGATTTTTCGTCGGCTACGTCCTCGCCGTTTCCGTGTTGGCCACCATCGGTTCCATCGGTGCCCTGCTGTCGCTCGCTGTTGTTGGGCTGCCGGTGCTCTGGTATGGAATGATGGCTGGCCTGTACGCGGTCGGGCGCGGCTACCGACAGGCGATCGCCCCCGAGACAGCGCCCTTCGAAAATCGATAGGCACTACCCGGCCAGGCGATGTAGCCCGAGTATGCGAATCAGCGATCGCCAGCAGCTCGACGGTGGCCGAGAGCGGATCACGGTCGTTCCCGAATCCACGGACGATCTCTGGCACCTATCGAACGTGCTTGAGGCTGGCGACGAGGTCGGTGGCGACACCCACCGGCGCGTCACGCGCGACGACGACCAGCTCCGCGACACCGGTGGCGAGCGCGAACATATGTACGTAACGCTGTCGGTCGAATCGATCGAGTTCGCACGGTTTGCCAACCGACTGCGGGTTGGTGGTGTTATCGTCGACGCCTCGCGAGAGGACCAGCTGGACTTTCATCACACGCTCAATGTGGAGGTGAACGATGAGACCGAGATCACCAAGCGGTGGAAGCCCGACCAGCGCCAGCGACTCTCCGAGGCCGACGAGGCGAGTGACACGCCGGATGTGGCCATCGCAACCGTCGAGGAGGGAGCCGCTCACGTCCACACCGTTGCCCAGTACGGCGCAGAACACCGGACGTCGCTCACCGGCCCGACCGGCAAAGGGGAGTACGCCCGTTCGCGATCGGAGCTGTTCGCGGAACTGACTGCCGTGCTCGGTCGGATGGATGTGGATGCGATCATCCTTGCTGGCCCTGGCTTTACGAAACAGGACGCCTACGGCTACATCGAATCGAACGATTCAGATCTCGCAGCCGAGATCACGATGGTCGATACGGCCGCCGTTGGCGACCGGGGGGTGCACGAAGTACTCAAACGCGGCGCCGTCGAGGAGATCCAGGAAGAAACCCGCATTGCCAGGGAAGCAGAACTGATCGACGATCTCACGGCCGCGATCGCCGAGAGCGCAAAAGCCAGCTACGGCGTCGATGCGGTCGAAACCGCCGCTGAGTACGGCGCGATCGAGACGCTACTGGTCGTCGACGACGTGCTACGCAGAGAACGCGGCACCGACGGTGAGTTCGAACAAGACGTGAACGAGCTCTTAGAAGCGGTCGATCAGAAAGGTGGAGAGATCGTCGTCTTTTCCGGAGAGTTCGACCCCGGCCAACAGCTCCGGAATCTGGGCGGTATCGCCGCCTTGCTCCGGTATCGCCTGGACTGATCAGACGTCAAGCACCATCCCATCGTGAGCGATGAGTACGTCGCCATCGAAGGCGTCGCCTACGGCGTTTCGCATCGCCTCGTGCTCGCCGTTCGTGTGTGGATAGAGATGTGTGAGCACCACGGTGTCGACTGGGTGGCCGGCGAGAACGTCGCCGAGCTGTGTTGGCGTCGGATGGTTCGCGACGTCCACGCTGTCGGGGAACGAACAGTCGTGAATCAACAGCGACGAACCGTCGGCGAGATCCATCACTTCGTCGCTCGCCTCAGTGTCGCTGCTGATCGTCAGCACACACTCGCCGTCGTCAAGCCGGTAGGCGAACGTGGTGATCGAATGGACGGTCTGAACGGCATCAATCCGAAAGCCAGCACAGTCGAATTCCGATGGGCCGACCTCACGGACTGACAGCTCAACTTTCTCCCGGAGATAGTCGTAGGCCGACAGCATCGTCTCCAGAAACGACTCCGTGCCGGGTGGGCCGACGATTTCGGTTGCTGGTTCGCCCGCGAGCCACCGGGCTTTGAGGATGGCGAACAGATCCGAAACGTGATCGACGTGGAGATGCGTGAGCAACACCGTCTCGATCCCCGCGTAGCCAACCGCCGTCTGGGTCAGTGACTGCAAGACGCCGGCACCACAGTCGACCAACAATGGGCCGTCCTCCTCGCCGTCGATCAGGAGTCCCGTCTGTACTCGATCGCCGCCAGCGAGCGCACTGCCCGTTCCGAGAAAGGTGACACGCATCGTCGATCCTGTTTCCTTTCCAGGGCGAATCGACTTACTGTTGGCGAAAGTATCCACTGCTGGCCGATGGATGGACACCAGGGTGAGACCGTTCGCGCGGTCCACGACGACGACGCAGCGCTGCTCGATCGCTTCAAACCGGCGGTGAGTGAGTGGTGGTGCGATCGGTTCGGTGACGAACCAACCGATCGACTGTTCACGCCACCACAGCGCGAGGCGATTCCGCACGTCGCCAGTGAGCGGTCAACGCTGATCTGTGCCCCGACCGGGAGCGGCAAAACGCTCGCGAGTCATATCGCCGTCATCGATGCGCTGTATCAAAAGGCGATTGCGGACGAGCTCGACGACAGCGTCTATTGTCTGTACATCTCTCCGATGCGTTCGCTTGCAAACGACGTTCACCGCAATCAAACCACGCCACTCGAAGGAATCGCTGAGTGCAGCGACCACGACATCTCCATCAGACACGCCATTCGTCACGGTGATACCGATGATGCGACCAAACGGGCGATGCTCGAAACGCCACCGCATATCCTGAACACGACGCCCGAAACGTTAGCAATCCTGTTGTGCGCCCCCGCCTTCCGCGAGAAACTCAGCACGGTCGAATACGTGATCGTCGATGAGATTCACAGCCTGGCCGATGGCAAGCGTGGCACGCATCTTTCGGTCTCACTAGAGCGACTCGAAGCTCTTGTCGACGGAGGGCTCACACGGATTGGCTGTTCGGCCACGATCGACGGGCTCGAAACAATGGCCGAATTTCTGGCCGGCTACGAGTCGGGCGCCCCCCGTCCGTGTGAAATTGTCGACGCGCGGTTTGACCGCGAACTGGATCTGGAGCTGCTCTGTCCGGTTGCCGATCCGATTGGCATGGATAGCGACCGCGTTGGTGACCGGCTGTACGAGACGCTCCACCGGCTGATCGAGGCCCACACCACCACGATCATCTTTACGAACTCAAGATCTGGAGCCGAACGAACGCTGTTCAATCTCCGCGAGCGATTCGAATACACCGAGGAGACGGCCGCCTGTCACCACGGCTCGCTCGCAGCAGAGACACGACAGGCCGTCGAAGACGGGCTCCGAGCCGGTGCATTCGACGTTGTCACCACCTCAACGAGTCTCGAACTCGGCATCGACATGCCAGACGTGGATCTCGTCGTCCAGCTTGGCTCACCAAAATCCGTCGCGACGCTGCTCCAGCGCGTCGGTCGGGCTGGGCACCGACCCGGGGCAACCGTCACCGGGCGGGTGATCGCGCTCGATCGCGACGCCGCCCTCGAATGTGCGGCGATCTGCCACCGGGCACACACCGGTGCTGTCGAAGCCGTCTCGATTCCAGAGCGGGCCCACGATGTGGCCGCACAGCACGTCTATGGAATGGCTATTGCTGCAATCCGACCCGAAGCAGCCTGTCGGTCGATCCTCCGGTCGGCCTATCCGTATCGAAACTACACTGACGCTGATTTCGAGTCGTTGTTTGCCTACCTGATCGCCGACTACGACGGTCTCGCGGACCGGAACGTCTATCCGAAGATCTGGCGCGACGAGAACGATCCGCCGGACGGCGAGCATCACCACGCCGAATTTCCGCCCGGCATGCCCCTGATCGGCAAGCGTGGCCGGCTGGCGCGGGCGATCTACATGACCAACATCGGAACGATCACCGAGTCGGTTTCGTGCACCGTTCAGACGAGCGACGGCGAGTGGATTGGTGAGCTCGACGGCTCGTATCTCGACACGCTCGCGGCGGGAGACGTGTTCGTGCTCGGTGGCTCGCGCTACGTCTATCGGTATCGCCGTGGCTCGAAGCTCACCGTTGAACCCACCAGTCAGCGCCCAACCGTGCCGCGGTGGTACGCACAGCGCCGGCCCATGCCGGCGCCGGTGGCCACTGGCCTCGCGAGATTCCAGGGCCGACTCATCCAGGCATACGAATCTGGCGGTGGGGCGGCCGTCCGCCGGTGGCTCAGAGACGATGGGCTGTTCGATGAGAACGCAGTGCGACTGCTCGCTCGCCTCATTGAGCAACAATACCGCTTTGGAGGGCCCGAAAGCGTCCCGACGCCCGACCGAATCGTGATCGAGATCGAACTGGATCACGAGGGCTATCGCCGCCACTACCACGTTCACGCGCCGTTTGGTCGCCGATGCAACGACGGGCTTGCCCGCTTACTGGTCCATCACTGCGAACAACAGGGCTTCGATGAGATCACGACCGCCGTTGCCGACCGTGGAATCACGTGTACGCTCGCGCTAAACCAGAAAATCGATCTCGCTGGCATCGTTCGATCGCTCGATCCAGCAACCCTCCGATCGGAGCTCAAGCGCGCAATCGAGGGCACCGAACTCCTAAAGCGCCAGTTTCGGATCACAGCCACCCGCGGGCTGATGATTCTCAAGCAGTATAAGGGCCACAGAAAATCACCGGGACAGCAACAGGTGACCAGTGACACGCTACTCGGGTTTGCACACGAACTCCCTGACTTTGCCATTCTCGACGAAACCTACCGTGACTCTCTCCAGCAACTACTCGGGCTCTCAACGCTGCAGACGATGCTCGATTGGCTTGCGAACGGCTCGCTTCGGATCGTCACCCATCGCGTCGAATCACCAACGCCGCTTGCGTTCGGACTGGCGTCGCTCACCGAAGCGACGCTCAGCGACCGCTCTTCGATTGAAACCTTCCACGAGAACGTCTGCCAGGAAATTCGGAACTAGAGCTCGGATCGCTTGACGAACGCGTACAACACGAGCCCACCGAGGACGACGCTCAGATACACTTCGAGCCCGGCAGTAAGCCGAGCAAGCGTTCCCTCCGGACCAATTCCGCCGTAGCCAATGGTGAGAAACGTGATGTAGCTGAAATACAGATTCGTGTAGAACGTATCCAGCCCCGCTGGGGTGAACAGTGCTTGAACGGAATCGAGCTGGGGCGCACTCGTTGCGAAGGACTCGCCACCGAACGTGAACAACAGCGCCGGCAACAGGGGAGCCAGGGCGAACACGAGAATGATCCGTCCGAGTCGCATCCCGTAGCCACACGTGAAATCGAGAAAGAGATTCTCGATCGATCGACTCACTGCAAGCAATCGCGTTCGATTCGGCGTTGCTGACGAGCGCAGTAGCGCGTGTTGTTTCGCCCGAGCGAATCGCTGGCGCTTTACGCGAAACTCGCCGGCCGCTTTGATGTAGCCGGTCGTTGAGGCCGCCTCTTTTGCCTTGAGATACGTCGTCTCGATCGTTGCGGGCGTGGCTTTCACTGCTGGCTCGTAGTTTGGTGGGCGTTCGAATCGATGGAGCGTCCAGTGAGCACGTTCTAAGGCGGCCGCGTGTCTGGCGAAATCGAAGTATGCTCCGTCGAATTCGGTGAATTCCGTCTGACAGAAGCGAACGAAATCCAGCAGTCGACGTTCGTGGGCGTCGGTCTCCGCATCGAATCGGAGATCGCCGATGCTCGCCAAGGTGCAGTCGATTGTGAGCCAGGGGCCGGCTGGCTGGATAACCGATCCGTCTTCGATAGCGCCATCCGTGAGATCGAGCAGCTGGCGTGACGCAAGCGGTGCCGGATTCACCGTGATCGTCTCCGTGATTCGAACGCCGCGCATCGAGAGCGTGTCGTGAATCGTCGTTCTATCGAACGACACCGATTCGATTTGTGCACCGTCGAACGTCGCCCCCGTTGAAAACGTCGCCTGGTCGAAGCTCGTGACCGCTCGCCGAATGGCTGCGGTTCCCCCGAACACCCCGTCACGAAACGAGACGTCGCTATCAAACTGGACGCCATCGAACGAGCAGTCTCCGCCGAACACCACGCGGTCGAACGTCGCGTCGTCACAAAATCGGGCGTCAGTAACGGTCGCACGCTCCTCGACGGTCGCTAGCTCGAACGACGCCTCGCCCTCGACCACCATCCCCGTTGCAGAAAGCGTTCGAAACTGCGCGCCATGACAGTCGAGACCGCCACCAAACGTGACGCCTGCAAACCGGCAGTCGTCCTGTGTCGTCCGCTCTCCCCCTTCGAAGCGAGCGCCACGAAAGCTTCCGACGCCGTCGAACTGCGCGTCGGCGAACGTGGTGTCGTGACTGAATGTCACTTCATTGAACTGACAGTCGTCGCGATAGACGACGGCTTCGAAATCGGCGTCTCCACGAAACGTGGCCTCCTCGAAAAGGGCCGGCCCGCGGAATTCGGCGCCGGCAAACGTTGTGAATCGGAACAACGCCTGGTGGAAATCTGCTTGTTGTTCGAACACCGTATCGACGAAACAGGCGTGGTCTTCGAACTCATTCGATCGGCCGGCAAATTCGGCCGCCCAGAACGTTACAGGTCCTGAAAACGTCACATCTCGGAAGATTGCCTCATCGTCGAATGACGCCTCATTCGCCTCCAGGGCGCCCTCGAACGTCGTGGCCGTACAATCGATGCCGTCCAAACAGCTGGCATCCACGAGCGAACAGTCACCAGTGACGACGGAGCTGTCGATCGTGAGTTCGCCATCGAACACACAGTCTTCGAACGTTGCGCTGTCGATCGAACACGATTCGAACCGCACTGGCCGGTCGATTTTCGCGTGTGTTGCGTCGATCGTCTCGAACGAACAGCGCTTGAAGACGACCGGATGTTGTGCCACGCCATCAACGTGCCGGTACGATAGATCCAGATGGGTGAACGAACGGTCCGAAATAACCACCTGCTCATCGCTTCCCGCCAGCAGATCAAGCAGTGCGTCACGAACGTCGTCCGGAGTAATTCCATCGTCTGCACGCTCTGCTGGACTCCGTGCGAACACTGATGAGCCATCAAGCTGGTCAGGAGCCATACACTACCTGGTCTCAATACTGCTCCATAGAAAAATAGAGTGAAACGAAAATTCAGCCAAGCAGATTTTTCCGCTCGGCTTCGGAGAGCTCGCCGGGTTCGACGGTCACGGCACATTCTTCGCACTCATGGGCAGGATTCATGCTCTTTCCAAACACTTTGAGTGGATAGCCAAACACAAACCAGGCATCGAGCTGGTGCCGTTCGATGATCGCGCTTGCGTCGCTGCCACAGTTTTGACACCAGCTCTCATCGGTTGCGGGCTCCTGGAAGGTGACTTTCGACCGGCCGAATCCAGCGTTCCGACAGGCCTGCTGTTTCGTCGTTTCGATGAGATCCGACACCGGAAACGGCGCCTCCTCGATCGAATTGTCGAATCCCGTGAGCGTCGTCTCACCAACCGAGGCGCGCGGCCCAATTGAAATCTCATTGTCGTAGCCGAGGACGATCACGTCCACGGTTGCGCCGCGTCCAGAAACTGAGATTTCGTGGCCGTAGCCAACGGCGTACACGGTGATCTCGCCGGTCACGTCAGTCACTGAAATCGAATGCTTCGCGCCGGTAACGGTGATCCCATCTGCTGGATCCGTGATCTCTGCTGACTCTCGCCAGCCGGTTGTGGTCGACGAGGTTGGTGGCTCGACATCGATCGATTCGTCGGTGTACGTTGTCTCCGCACCGGTGACGGTCACTGACGGCGCGCCAGAGGCTGGTACGAAGACGTCCTCTGCGTCGCTGACAACCAGCGACCCAGTAACACCCTCGGATTCGACGTATCCGTCCTCAAGATTCCCTTCGACGGTCGACGCTGGCTCGATCGAGGACGCACTGGATTCGATCGGGCCGTGCGTGAACACCGCTTCTGGATTGTGGAGGACAAGCGAGTCCGTGACGCCAGCGGGCATCACAAACAGATCGTCCGGATTCCGCATGGAAACGGGGGCAGAGAGCGATCCAGAAAGCGTCACGTCACCAGTGTACCGATCAGTAGCAGTGTTCATGCCAGCTGATTGTAGTGGCGTCACAATGAATCATTGGCTCTGAGGGTAGTCTGTGAGCGAACGAGCCGGTCGTGTTCGGGGTAGCTGTGGTAGGTCTCCACGCTACCTTCCTGACAGTCGAGCAGCGTCCACGCCCGTTCGCCAAACCGGTGGGCGAGTGTGACAGTCTCCGGAGCTGGAAGCGGCGCCATCGAATCGATGGTGACGACAGTGTCTGCGGAAATCAACTCGTTTTCGAACGAAAACGAGTGCGTCGCTCGGTCGATCAACGAGATCGTGACCGCGTCCGTCCGGAGTGGAGCACACGAACAGAGCTCGAAATACCGCAACGGTGGACAGCTGAGATAATGCGACTCGCCGATGATGCAGACGGTTGCTGGCCGACCGAGCAGCGTCGTACTCGTGTCGGCTTTCACCGTCAGTTCGGCGAGGGGCTGCGGGGTTTCGCTGTTACTGAAATGGAGTCGTTTCGGACTGTGATGTGTGTCTGCTGTCATAGTGGGTTGCAATCAGGTGCTAATGAGGATGTCGTAGTTCGGATGAAAGAGGGAGTTGCTTCTCACACCCGCAAACCGTGGAATTTGCCGCCAGGAACGCGAGTGATTGGGACTGTGGCTGCGCTGGCTCGCTCGGTTCGGAGCTTGCCAATCGCGATCAGAGGGCGCAAGCAGGTAGAACTGCTCAACTCGCTCGGCGCTACCATCTTCGTTCAGATCCGCACGCGACCAGTAGGGAAGATACTGCGAGAATCCACTGGCGGCAAGCGTGTTGGTGTACGCTTTGAAATGTTCGGGATAGCTACTGCGGTCGTATCCCCAGGTGCCAACAACGCCGTTCGGCGCGAGATGGGCTGCGAGCAGCCGATAGAACTCCGTGGAGTAGAGCCCGAGCAGATCGTCATCAGTCGCGCCCGGAATGTCGAGCAAAATGACGTCGTACTGTTTCTCCGTCTTCGTGAGATAGGTGTACCCGTCGGCGACCGTTGTGTTCAGCCGGTCGTACTCGTCGGCGTCGTTGTGATACTGTCGATAGAACGGATCGGAGGCGGTGCGATTCATGAATTCTGCGTCGAGGTCCACCTGATCGACGGAGACGTTGTGCTGTCTGAGCTCATCAACAGCGATCCAGTCACCGCCCCCAATGAGCAACACCTCCGTCTCTGGACTGTGTGGATACTGCGAGAGCGGAACCGAAACGAGCCCATCATGATACGTCTCCACCCAGCTCTCACAGAGCTGGACGGCCATATCGAGCCGGAGACACGGCTCACTCTCGCCCGCAAAATACGGGTTCGATCCGGTTCCTGACCACGTTCTGTTGTAACGAACAACGTGCTGATACGGTGTCGTCCACTGGTCTGTCACCTCGGCCGACATTGTTCCCGGTGGATGGTCGGATTCAATCTGCTGTTCGAGATACAGCTCTGTCACGGACCGATCGACGGTGTCGTGTGCCACAACGCCGGAGGCGAGCAGGCTGCAGACGAGCAGACAGACCACGACGAGCACCCGTGGCTCGGTCGAAAACGACCGACTCGATCCGCTTGCTGTTCCCCAGCGAACGCTGTACAGAGCAACTAGAACGAGCGCTGCGACTGCGTTGATCAGGGCGAGCAAGAGGATGGTCGTGACGAGACCGAACATGGGGTATAACACGCGTGCGTACACTACCGCACCAGCCAGTCCACCGACGTAATCCAGCGCGAGGACAACAGACAGTCCGCTTCGAGGGGCTTCTGCGCTGTCGGTGTTCCAGAACAGCCCCAATAATCGATTGCAGAGCGAGCTGCAGAGCGCGATCGGTCGGCGAACGATGCCCGGTAGCGAGGGCTGTTCTGGCTCGGTTCCAACGAGTCGCGTCAACAGGGGAAGCTCAAAACCAGAGAGCCAGCCCACCACAATCACTGGGAGTCTGGCCACAACCCAGATGACCGCCGTCGGTATCCACGATGGCAGCGCAACGCTGTTGATGGCGACGATCACGCCAAAGCCAACCGGCGCCACAATGGCCAGATAGAGCTCGGTTCGAAAGAGGTTCGTCGGCACGTCTGGTGCGAGATCGTCCGAAAATGCGGCCCCAACACCGAGGCTAAAGAAATACAGCCCGATCGTGATGACATACTGCGTCACCGTCCCACCGTACATCACCGTCAACAGCTCCGAGTAGACGAACTCATACGCAAAGCTACAGAACGAGACGATGAACGTCACGAACAGCACTGCTGTCGTTCGAAATCGGGGATGAGAGCGCATGCGTTGAACTAGCTGGTGGGTTGGTTTGCTATCGAGCTATGACCGTCAGTCCATCACCGGTCAGATCCGTGGTGACACTTTCCACTCCTCATCAACAGTGAGCCCTCCGTTGGACTCTTTGAGTTTGCAATCGACACATTCCCAGCCGAAATCGTGACCGGATCTTGCGCCATAGATGTGTGTCCCGATTCGGTACCAGCCCGGCAGTGGGAGTCCGTAGGCGACGCTTGAACCGGATTTTGATTTGGTTTCATCCCAGGTTACGGATCCTGGTCCGGGAGAAATGTCTTCAAACTGGTCGTCGTCGCCGTAGTATCTGACGCCAACTGTCCGGATCTCGACGGGATATTTCGTGGTTTCATCGTCGTGGTCGTCGTACCAGTCATCGGTGTACCCACCGCCAAAAAACCAGATACGGCCATGCGTCGTCTTCGGTGCGTTCGAATGTGATCCTCCAGTTCGGCCGGTGAATCCTCGGCCGCCAGCGCCGCCACCGCCTTTTGCGGCAGCAACACCAACTGGGACAACATTATTGTCTGTCGTGTATCGAGAGACAACCCAGGGGTCAGCAGGAAACTCGACACGAAGTGACTCTGTGGAGGGCGATATGGTCGTGATTACGTTCGACTTTCGCGGGGGCGGGGCGTTATCGCCGCCAAGACACCCCGTCACGCCGACGAGGCACATGGCTCCGAACGTTGTCAAGAAATGACGGCGATCCATAGATACAGTTCTATTACCATACACGCATAAATCTTGTCAGTGGGTTCCTGTCAGGTGATTTTGGACGTAGGAGCGATATCAATGCTGTCTGTGATTGAGCACCTGGCAGTTAAACCAGGGTATCCGGTCGTTTTGAAAAATAATCAAACACCGAGCCGAGTCCGAATCCATACAGCCAGTGTCCAACGAGCGTCGAGACGAGATACACGCCGAGTGAGAGGCCGGTGTATCCTTCATAGAACGCGAGCACGAACCCCGTCCAGAGGACCGTCCCGTAGGGGATTCCGCGCATTCGCATCGACGAGCCCGGAAGATACCGCTCAACGGACGCAAACAAGAGCGGCCAGGTGGTCATCCCACCGCCAAGAAAGATGAAAAATCCCGCAGGCCCGGCAGGAACTACCGCGTCGAGGTTGATTAACTCCGCGAGCACTGCAAAACTGCCGAGATCGAAGCCACCAAGCGCGTTTCCAATCAACAGGGCGACTGTCATGAGTGCCGTTCCGACGAGCCCTCCCGCCGCCCCAGCAACGCCGTCGGTCAGGATCGCGACGAGCTCCTGCCGTGGCGTTCCTCGCTCAGTGATCGATGTTTTCTCCATCTCTGCGACGCGGGTCTGTCCCCCCTCCGATGTCGTCGTCCGCTCATTCTCGTCAACCGGCATGCATTCGTTAACATCTTCCACCCACAAAAGTATGAATTTAGTATTATTTACATTTTTCTGGAGCATAGATTCATCGCGTCTGATTCCATAATGGATGACAATTAGATAGCAATCGAGCGTCTGATGGGTGTACTCAGAACAGCGGTTCGTACCAGTGCGTGTTTTTTCATTACAATTGCGTCGCCTGCAGCCAACGGTCTGCATCTCATTGTATTAATTGTATGTCAAATTGGCCAGAAGCCTATTGACGGATGGGTTCGAGCGTACGGGTATGAGTCACGATGGCTGCCGGGCACGGACTCGGTCGCCAATCACCCGAATCGTCCCTGACCTTCGGATCACGAACTTTGATCTGATGGAACGGCAGGTCAACGTCACCGTTGTTGACGAGGCCGACGAGACGGTGCTCTCCGCACACCGTAGCATCGTACGGGGAGGCGATCTCACGTGGCGTGGCGTCTTCGAGCAAGCCGAGACCTACACGGTAACCATCTCGCTCCGATACGGCAGTTCATGTACGACCTGTCACCCGATCGTTCCGGGCCACAGTGGGATCGGGATCGATATCCATCCTGAGAGCATCGACAGCTATCGATTGCGGGGAGAACAACGGCCATCTCACGACGATTGATTGGCGAACGCGCCGGGGAAAGGACCGATGTTTTTTAGCCGGGCTCACGAGAGAGCCAGTATGACTCACAGCGACTGGGGCGACTGGCTATTGCGTGAGATCGAATCGACGCGCCCGGACGGACTCACCGTCTGGTATCTCGGCTGTAACGGGTTTTTCGTGAAAGCAAGTGATGGAACGACGATCGCAATCGATCCGTACATGGGGGGTGGCAACCCTCCACGGACCGTTCGAATGATTCCAGTGCCGTTCGATCCGACCGATGTCACCCAGTGTGATGGAATTTTGGCCACACACGAGCACTCAGATCACGTTGACGGTCCGAGCCAGGGGCCAATCCTCGGGGCAACGGATGCCAGATTCTACGGTCCCGACGACAGTGTTGCCGTCTGTACTGACAACGGCTGGGCTGAGACGTACGATCTCCCTGCGGAAACGTTCGTCACTGTTGCTGAAACTGACTCGTTCGAAATCGGTGACGTCACCGTCCACGTCAGAGCTGCCAACGATCCTGACGCCACACATCCGGTTTCCTATGTCATCGAACATGCTGGACACACCTTCTTCCACGCCGGCGATGCACGCCCTTCCGAGGCGTTCGAAACGGTCGGCACCGAGTTCGATCTGGATCTTGGTGCGATCGCGTTCGGTTCGATCGGTTACATTCCTGACAAAAATACGAACGAACCGCAGAGAACAAAATGGTACAATGATGAAAATGAGATTCTACGAGCTGCCGAACAGCTCAAACTTGATAGATTATTGCCAACTCACTGGGATATGTGGCGTGGACTCAGGGCAGATCCGACGGCACTCTTCGATCACAAACAATCTCTACGATACCCTAAACACATCGATATCGCTAGAATTGGGGATTCAGTACGTATTCTTTAACCATCCATATTATGTGAAATTTACTTGAGAAAGTCAACGGACTAGATTTATGCGCCGTGAGCTGTAGCGTTAGAGTAACATGCGTACTGCAGAGTCAGAGACTGTTATCGCCGAGGCGGCCGGTGTAACAGTCGAAAAACGCTTCGAGCCGGATGAATTTCCGGTACCAGCTATCGCTTTTACCATCAGCTCGAAGCGCGACGATCCGATCACGCTCCGTATGCACGATACGCTCCCGGACGAGGTCAACTCCGATCACATCGGGTTACACCCCGAATACGGTGGTGAACATTGGACAGTCAAGGAGAACAGCGCGGTGTTCAAACGGCCGTTCGATCCGAACGAGGAGTACATCACGGTGTATGGTCTCCGACACATCTACGTGGACACGGCCGATCAGTTCCTTGTTGAACCGGAGATCGAGATCCTTGATCCGGCGACGGATATCCTGGGTGAAAACAGTGGTCAGCACGTTCGCGACGTGATTGCTGGAGAGAGCGACGACGGGCGCGGTCGGCAGCCGAGTGCGGGTAATCGAGGCGGCGTCAACGACCGTGGCGTCCCGAGCGTCCGGCCAGGCCGTCGTCGAACTGACGACGCACAACCTGCCCGCGGTCACACCGAATCCATTGCCGAATCGCTCGCCGAGGAGATCCGGAGTGGTCGTGTCGACAGCCAGACGCTCCAGACGCTCCGTGAGAGCTTGGGTGTTGGCCACCGCCAGTCTGACCGATCACACCGATCTTCCAACACCAAAAGTGACAGCAGCATGGACGCGCGCATTCGACGCTTGCAGGCTGATGTTGGAGATCTACGCGCGTACACGGACGCACTTGAGGGCTTTCTCGACGAGAACGGCGAGGCCCAGGTTATCCTCTCGGACTTTCGCAAGGAGCTCGACGATCTCAGTCCGCGTGTGAACTCCCTTGAGACGCAGACGAATGAACTCTCGACGACGGTCGACACGGTGGAGGGCGACGTTCGGTCGCTCACGGGCGATGTCGATTCAATCCAGGAGTTTGTCGATTCGCTTTCGGACGATCTCGGCACGATAGAGTCGGATTTCGACTCGGTTACGTCGGACATCTCCCGGTTGCAATCGCGTGTGCGTCGGATGGACAACTCCACGGCAACGGAGGACGAGCTCGAGCAGATCCGTGCCGAACTCGACAATCTGGCCAGCTTCAAAGAGCGGATGCAGTCGGTGTTTGACGCATGAATCGCGACGTAGGGTCCACACAGTCCTGATTGAGTCGGTAGTTGCGGCCAGTTTTGTTCTCATAGCGACGCGTTCAGCTGTGGGAGACCAATCCAGAGTGAAGAGGAATTTATACCGGGCCACCAGAGTAGGTCACAGTAGATGTCTGAATCCGACTTCTCTCGCCGCCATTTTCTGGCGGCGTGTGTCAGCGGGGTGCTTGCGGGCTGTGTCGGCGGGGATTCGCCGTCAAACGCCAGTGGGGCCCAGCCGATTTCGGCCGACCAGCAGTGGCCGACCGTCGGATACGATACGGCCAACACGCGAGCAGCTTCGGCGACGGGATCCGTCGCCCGCCCAACTGTTGACTGGCGACAATCGATTGGTGCTGACGTTCGAGAGCCAATCGTCGCAGGGAATACGGTGTTCGTCCCACAGTCGGACGGGCTACTCGCGCTCGAAGGGGACACCGGGCGCAACCAATGGCAGTTCACCGTTTCGGGGACGGTCACGTCGCCAGCCGTCCACGGTGATACCGTGTATGTTGGGATTGCAGGCGGCGATGCTGCAATCGTTGCGCTGGATCGTCACACCGGCGATCGTCGCTGGTCGATCGACAGGGCAGAGATTGGTCAGGTGACGGCCGGTCCGACGGTGACGAACGGCGGCCACACACTGCTGACTGGAACGACCACTGAACAGATCGTCTCCATCAAAACCACCGATGGAACGAGAAACTGGCAGCGCTCCGTGTTCGGTCCTGTCACCGCTGCACTCGGCGTGGCAGCTGAGTATATCGTCGCGACGACCAACGCTGGTGAAGTGTACGGGTTCACCGCTGATGGGTCCGGCCTGTGGCGAACGTCGCTTTCTGGTGGCTGTGACGTTCCGCCGGTGATCACCACACGGAACGTGTTTGTGGTCGATACGGAGTCGGTCTGCTATGCACTCGATCCCGTCACGGGATCACAGCAGTGGAAATCCTACCAGACGGCGCTCCAATCCGACGGAATGGTCGTGGGCAACGGGTCGATCTACGCCGTTTCGGACCAGCAAGTGCGGGCGATTACGACCGATTCGGGGTCGACGGCCTGGAAAGAAACCTTCGATCACACGATTGAGGCAGCACCGCTGCTGGTTGGCTCGACGCTTTTGTTAGGCTCCGGACCAACGCTGGTGGCGCTCGATGCAGGCGGTGGGAAAAGCCTGGCCGGGGTACGATTTGATATTCGCAACTGGACACACCAGCTTGGCCGTCGAATCGGCCCAGCGATGACCGTCGGGAACGAACGCCTCTACGTTCCAGTGATGGTCGACTCTGGTGAAATGGAACTGGTTGCGCTGCACTGGCAGTGATCGTCGATTGAGAGGCAAGCCCATGGCACGATCGGACGGGTTATACCACTCGATAGACTCACTGTGAACAATGACGACGATTCGGGTTGCGGTGCCGCGCAAGGGGCGGCCGTTGTACGCCGTCCTCCGGCGACTGCGTGAGACACGAACCGACTGGGTCCTCCCAGAGCGAATCATCGAAACGCTCGATCGGGAAAAGGCGATCACCAAAGGAACGATCGACGACGATCGGTCGGTGTACGACAGACTGGCTGCCCATAGCAACGCTACCGATCGAACCGCACCGGAGTACACCCTCTGTCGGGACGCCCGCGATGGTCTTCCGCGACGCATCGTTTTCGACTCGGTGACGATTTCGATGGACGGGTTCGACCTCCAGCTCATCGGCCGAGAGGAGCCGTTTCGTGCGTTACGAAAGCACGAGTTCGCGCTGGGATTCGACAGTGCTGACCTGGTGCTCGAAGAAGTGGTGACGCTCGATTCCAAGCCACTGCGGGATGTAAACGCCATCAACGGTCGGATCGATCCACACGACACTGACGTTCGCGTCGTGAACGGACTCGGCGATACGGTGTATCACACACTGCTTGGAACGACCGAGACGGTCGGTGCACAGAGCCTGACGCGGTCGTTCGTCGAGGAGTACGATGGGGCGCTCTGCATTGACCCACGCTACGAACGCCTCGTCCGTGCCGTCCTCGGCACAACCGCCATGCAGTCCGTCGAGTTCTGCTATCCTGCTCAGGGGACCGATGAAGAACGGGCAATCGCAAACACCGGACTGGGCGTCTATCTCACGGTCTCTGGCTCGACAGCGCGGGAAAACGGCCTCACGATCGGTGAGCAGCTGTTTCCGTCCGAAACGGTGCTTCTCGAAAACGGGTCGGAACGGACCTCGCACCACGAGTGTGCCGTCAAACTGTTTTCATCCACTGAAACAGTCATATCTCCGACAGTATAACGAGAGCAAGCTGGAACGAACTTTCTTGGGTATTGCTGGTGTATCGGTTCGCAGTCGATGTTCGTGAGACTGGCCGGTATGAACGAGACAGTTGGCCAACAGATATACTCTGTACCACGACGACTCTCGACCCGCCAGCACTCTGTTCGATGGGTGAGGCGATAGATGGTCACACTTGGCGTGAATCGATCGGTGCTCTCGCTTGCACTCGCACGGATGGTGGATTCGTTCGGCAATTCGTTTCTGATCGTCGTGTTGCCAGTGTACATCGCCCAGGGGTTTGGCACGCCGCCGTTGGGGCTCTCAGCGTCGCTGCTCACCGGCGTTATCCTGTCGATGTTTGGATTTTTGAACAGTTTCGGGCAGCCGTTCACCGGTCGAGCGTCCGATCGTGCCGGCAAACGAAAGCTGTTCGTGCTGGCTGGGTTAGCGGTGCTCTGTCTGTCAAGCTTTGCCTATTCGTTTGCGAACAGCTACGGCAGTTTGCTCATCATTCGCGCGTTTCAGGGAATTGGTGCAGCGCTCACAATTCCTGCATCCGTGGCGCTGATCGATGAGTACGCTGGTGCGGGCCACCGAGGTGGGAATATGGGCGTGTACAACACGTTTCGACTCGTGGGCTTTGGACTTGGCCCGATCGTCTCCGGGGCGATACTCCACGTCCGTACGTTTCGGTTCGCCGGGCAGACTGTCGATGGGTTTCACCTGGCGTTTGTCGTTGCTGGGTTGGCGATTTTTGCCAGTTTCGTGCTGGTGACCGTGTTCGTTGATGACAGCCCAGAAACGTCGCCAAGCACCGAGCCGTTCCACGTGGACGTCTTTTCGGATGGGCCGACCAGGCTAGATCCAATCTTCGCGTTGGCGATCGTGTCGCTGTTTATGGCCATCTCCATCGCCTTGCTCTCCACGATTGAACCCCACGTCAACCGACGGCTTCAGCAGACCCCCGCGATGTTTGGCGTCCAGTTTGCGGCGTTCGTCGTCGCGCAGGTGGTGTTACAGACGCCGATCGGACACGCGAGCGATCGCATTGGCCGCCGGCCGTTCATCCTTGTGGGAATGGTGTTGCTCGTCCCGTCGACGCTGGCACAGGGATATATCACGACCTCACTTGCGATGGTCGGTGCCAGATTTTTTCAGGGGGTAGCAGGGGCGATGGTGTTTGCCCCAGCGCTCGCGCTTGCTGGTGATTTTGCGCTCGAAGGGCACTCGGGCTCACAGCTGTCGTTGTTGACGATGACATTCGGTCTCGGAACGGCGCTGGGGCCGCTTTCCTCCGGCGTGTTGGTTCAGTTTGGCTACGTTACGCCGTTTGCGTTCGGTGCTGGGCTGGCAGCGCTCGGTGTAATTCTCGTGCTCACGCAGGTGTACGACCCCGAGCGCGTGTGAGGGTGACAGGCAGATCGTGAGTGGTGGCTAGCTGCGATTCGTGTGGGCACGTTTAAGAGCGACCGTCTGCAGCGTTCACATACTACTCATGCAGCCTCGGGATCTCAGTTCACACAGCGTCTATCGGGCTGGACGGGGGATCGAGGAGGTGGCTCGCGAGCTCGGGGTCACGCCCGATGAGCTGGTCACCCTCTCCTCAAATGAAAATCCGCTCGGTCCGAATCCGGCTGCCGTCGACGCGATCGAAGCGGGGGCAACGGAGATCAACGACTATCCCAAAGCCGCTCACACGGACCTCCGGGGAGCCATTGCCAGCCACTGGAACGTGGAGTTCGAGCAGATCTGGCTCGCCAACGGCGGCGATGGCGCGCTCGATTATCTCGCTCGTGCGTTTCTCGACCCTGGAGATCGAGTGCTGGTTCCGGATCCGGGATTTGCCTACTATCCGATGAGCGCCCGCTATCATCACGCAACCGTGGCTTCCTACAGTCTCGATCGCAGCCGGGAGTTCGAACAGAGCGCATCGACCGTGCTCGATGCGTACGACGGCGAGCGGATTATCTATCTCACGTCACCACACAATCCGACGGGGAGCGAGCTCTCGCACGCGGCGCTATCGACGATCGCAGAGCAAACTGACGAACGGACGCTCTTGCTCGTCGATGAGGCCTACGGCTCGTTCACCGACGCGCCCAGCGCGATCGAGCTGCTTGACCACCGCGATGATATTGCGGTGCTCCGAACGTTCTCGAAAGATCACGGCCTGGCCGGGCTCCGGCTGGGCTATCTCGTTGCGCCCGCTGCGTGGGCGTCGGTGTACTCGAAGGTGACAACGCCGTTCGCTGCGAGCTTGCTCGCCTGTCGGGCAGGACTTGCCGCGCTGGACGATCAGCGTCACGTCGAACGAACCGTTGCGCTCGCCCGCTGGGCCCGGTCGTACATGCACGACCACCTCGATGCGAAGACGTTCGAGAGCGGGGGGAACTTCGTCCTCGCGGCCGTCGGCGATGGAAGCGAGGTCGCACAGGCGTGCAAAGAGCGTGGCGTCATCATCCGCGATTGTACGAGCTTTGGACTCGATGACTGTGTGCGCATCACCTGTGGCACGGAACTAGAAACGAAACGCGCCGTAGATGTCCTCAACGATATCGTATGAAACTCGCGATAACTGGCACCCCTGGAACGGGAAAGACGACCGCCACTGACCAGCTTGCTGACGATGTGGTTCATCTCAATGAGGTGATCAAATCGGAGTCGTTATACACTGACACTGACGACGAACGCGACAGCCACATTGCGGATTTCGAGGCGATCGAAGCGTGGCTCGAAGCGCAGTCGCCAGCGATCGTCGAATCCCATCTCGCACACCACTTCCCGGCAGATCGCGTCGTCGTGTTGCGCTGTGCGCCAGACACACTGGTTGAGCGATTGAAGGACCGAGACGAATCACGCGCGTCCCGCGCTGAAAACGCAGAGGCAGAAGCACTCGACGTGATTCTCTCCGAAGCGGTCGATCGACACGGCCCTGGTTCGGTGTACGAAATCGAAACGACAGACACGGCACCGTCAGCCGTGGCCACAGAGATAGAACGCGTTCTGTCTGGCGACCGCGAACCGGGCGTCGGCACCGTTGATTACACCTCGTATCTATGACCCTGGATCAGCTCCGTCCCGTCACCGAACGACTGCTTTCGCCACTGGTGGCTGCTTCGATATCGATCGGGCTGACACCCAACGCCGTCAGTGTCATTGCGCTCGTCGTTGCTGGAGGGGCCGCGCTGGCGTTCAGTGGTGTGGCTACGACGCCGGCGCTTGGGCTGCTTGGTGCGCTGTTGGTGTTTGCCAACGGCTGGCTCGATCTCCTCGATGGAGCAATTGCTCGCGAGCGAAATACCACCTCGCCGGCTGGCGATCTCATCGACCACGTCATCGATCGGTACGCTGACATTCTCGTTATCGTGGGCGTTGCTGCGGGCTGTGGGCAGTACTGGCTCGGGCTCACGGCGGTCACTGGGGTGTTGATGACCTCATATCTGGGAACACAGGCGCAAGCAGTCGGGCTTGACCGGGTGTATGGCGGCCTTGTCGGTCGAGCAGACCGACTTGCGCTTGTTGGGGTCGGTGGCGTTCTCACGACAGTTCTGACGGATTCGATCGCTGGGTTCACCGTGTTTGGCTGGCTGCTGATCGTGTTAACGGTCGTCGGACACCTCACGGCGCTCCAGCGGTTCTACCACGCACTGGCCGCGCTGGAGTGAGAATATCTCGCGATCGCGGATCGGTCGGCGTACCATTTATACCCAACGGTAGCAAAGATTCTGGTATGCCTCAATGTGAGATGTGTGGAAAGGAGGTGGGGTCCCTGACGACGGTCCGTATCGAAGGGGCACAGATCGATGTGTGTAACGACTGTACGGACTTCGGCACGGAGGTCACGACGTCCTCCACTTCGAGCACGTCCACGAAATACTCGACGGGGTCGAGCGACTCCTCGTCATCGAAGACCAGTGGGTCGAGCAGTAGTGGGTCACGCAGTCGCTCCCGTCGGACGGATATGTTCGACGAGATGGACGAAGTCGCTCAGGATTACGATGACCGGATTCGAGCTGCCCGTGAATCGGCCGGACTGTCACAGGAAGAACTGGCCGATCAGCTCAACGAGAAGGCCAGCCTCATCAGCAAGCTCGAACACGGTGACGTGCTCCCGAGCGATGACGTGCAGGAAAAACTTGAACGCAAACTCGACATCACGCTCTCAGCATCGGGTGACTCCGAGGATAACGAGTGGGATGGTGGTGGCTCAACCGGTAACTACACGCTTGGTGACGTCGTCAAACGCAAGTAAGCCGTTGCGAACGGCCAGCTATTTCCCTCCTGGCGTCCCTGCTCCGATATGTTCATCGTCGTTAACCTGAAGGCGTACGACTGTGATCCGATCGCCGTGGCGACCGCCGTCGGAGATGTGGCCGATGACACGACTGCCAGACTCGCCGTTGCGCCCCAGCCGACCGACATCGCAGCCGTCGCTGACCATGGCGTCGAAACGTGGGCCCAGCACGTCGATTCGATCGATTCGGGAAGCCACACCGGCCACGTACGGCCGCGTTCGGTCGCCAACGCGGGCGCAACTGGGACGCTTCTCAATCATTCAGAGCGCAGACGCACGCTCGCAGAGATCGATGGCGCGATCAGTCGGGCTGACGACGTGGGCCTCGAAACAATCGTCTGTGCCAACAATCCCGCTCAGATCAGCGCGGTGTCGGCGCTGTCGCCCACGGCGGTTGCTGTCGAACCCCCAGAGCTGATTGGATCGGGCACGCCAGTCAGCCAGGCCGATCCAGAGATCGTTCGCGAAGCGGTTGCTGGAGCCACAGCAATCGACGAAAGCGTGTCCGTCCTCTGCGGTGCGGGCATCTCTTCTGGCGACGACGTGGCGGCCGCCAGCGAACTCGGCAGTGACGGCGTCCTGTTGGCAAGCGGTGTTGCGCTCGCCGATGATCCTGCACGCGCGCTCAACGGGCTAGTGGCTGGCGTTCACGACTAGCCGATACGCTCTTTAAATGGGATTGCGTACGTCACGTCAATGCGTATTCGTGATTGGCAGGACATTCTGACCGATGTCGTCGACTCTACAGCAACGCCTGAAGACTGGCGCGCAGTTG
The DNA here is from genome assembly GCA_025041195.1 of Halobacteriales archaeon YIM A00013. Classification (GTDB taxonomy): domain Archaea; phylum Halobacteriota; class Halobacteria; order Halobacteriales; family Haloarculaceae; genus Halocatena. The sequence continues at coordinate 1,207,633 of JAKCFM010000001.1, read as the reverse complement.
CCGGCGATCGCAAACGAGGCGTCGGTGAAGATCTGTATCTTGGCCATCCGGATCGGGGTGTGTTTCAGCTAAAAACGTACGCGAAAAATCCCTTTGAAGTGAAGGGCGTTGGCTCGAAAGTTGCGCGACGGATCGATGACGATCTCGAACCACTGTTCCCGACCGATGCAACCGCTCGATTCGGCGTCCAGCGTCCGATTGAGGACGAAAGTGACGCCGAACGAACTGCAGAACAGCTTGAGACAGTGATCGAAACGCACGCTTCGGCACCGACAACACCCGACGCGCTGTTCGAAGACGTGATGGGGGCGCTGGATTCGCCGGCATACGGGCCAATGGCGTACGATCAGTACGACAGACCGGAACAACTTGACGAGCTCTCTACCACGTTCGAAGAGGCTGAACGCCTCCTCGAATCCGATCTTGAGGATGTCATCGAAGAAGATGGCATCGACCACGGCTTTCAGTAGCTCCGTTCTACCACGGGCCCGTCACGGGAATACGTTTCGCGACAACTTTGATAGTCGTTCACACCGAACCTGTTTGTGGAGGCCACCATGGACATCGCAGATATCGCGACCCGTGATACGGTCGAAGTCGACGCTTCGGAGACTGTCTCGAAGGTTCGTGCCATTTTCGATCGTGACAACCCGAAAGGTGTTATCGTCACGAACGACGGTGGCTATCGTGGCATCGTAACAGAGCAGTTGCTGTTACAATCCCACGTCGAAGACAGCACGAAAGTGCAGGCTCTCGTGCAGTCCGCGCCAAAGATCGATCGTGGGAGCGACGTTCGTGACGTCGCGCGCATGCTTGTCGAAGGTGGCACGAAGGTGGCACCGGTGTTCGAACACGACGATCTCTGGGGAATGGTAACCGCGAACGCCATTCTTGAGGCCGTTCTCGACAATCTTGATGTGCTCACGATCAAGCAGATCTACTCCGATTCGCCAGTGACCGTCACTGAAGACACGAACATCGGGCGGATCATCAATCTCCTCCGAGAGAACGGCATCTCTCGGCTGCCGGTTGTCAATGAAACCAACCAGCTCACCGGGATTGTCACCACGCACGACATCATCGACGTTGCCGTTCGTGATATGGATAAGCCAACACACGGCGATCGAGCGGGTGACAGCGAACGGGTGCTCGATATCCCGGTGTACGACGTGATGGCAAGCCCTGTCGAGACGATTACGGCGAGCGAGTCCGTTCAGGAGGCTGTCGAACGGATGCTTGAGTTCGATTACGGTGGACTCATCGTCACGGAAACTGAGGATACATCGTTTGTTGAGGGCGTGGTGACAAAAACTGACGTGCTTCGTGCACTGACGTTCACCGAGGAGGAGTATCTCGACGTCCAGATCACGAACATCTCCTTGCTTGATACGCTCAGCCGTGAGGAAATCCGCCAGAGCATCGAGCAGGTCGCCGAGAAGTACCAGCGAATGAGCGTTCAGCATGCACACGTTCGGTTCCAGAAACACAAGGAGAAACTCCGGGGCACCCCGCTCATCAACTGCCAGATTCGCCTTCGGACGAATCGTGGCAGCGTGGCTGGCACTGGCGAGGGCTACGGTGCAGATTCTGCCTTCCGGGTGGCGCTCGACCGACTCGAACGCAACGTGCTTGAGCTGAAAGGCACGCGGAGCGACGAGCAGTACGAGGGCCAACTGTTGCGAAAACTCAACCGTTTGTAAGCTACCACGCTCACCGTTTCCCCCGACGGGGACCCCTCGTGTGGAGTGGATGAGTTTTTCTGGAGTCGATGTGCGTAGTACCACGCATTCATTTGTGCGAACGCCGACGCGGAGTAGGCTGTAGCTGGAATGATGTCGATGATTTTGAAAACGGTATTATATTAGGCCGAGCAAGCAAATCCAATGTCGAACCGACTCTACAGCATCGATAGCCTTCGCGCTGTTGCGATAATTTTTGTTGTTATTGCGCACGTTACACCGTTTCTTGGTGTTGGTTCGTATGGAACGACCGTCTTTTTCCTGCTGGATACGATCGGTCAGTTCGACGTGCCGTTTTTCTTCGTTGCTTCTGGCTATTTCTTTGCGTCGCGTGTTAGTCCCGATACCGTCAGAGCGTATGCGAAATACTCCGTCCGAAAGCTGTGTTCACTCTACAGTTTCGGAATCATCTTTGCGCTGTTTGTCACGGCGCTCCTTGCGCTCGTTCACGGGCAATCAGTCACGAATGCGGTCGTTGCCCAATCGATCGGCCAGAGTTCGTTCATCGAACTCTTCTACTACGGCGATTCCATCGCGATTCATCTGTGGTTCCTCATGGGACTGCTCTATTCACTCTGTTTCGTCTCCGCCTTCGTAGCGATTGGAAAGGAACGCTACGTGCTCGGTGTGGCAACACTCATCCACGCTGTCGGTATCATCAGCCGCAACTATCCGATGGTTTTCGATATCGGACTACAGACCCAGGATGCGCTGTTCTTTGGCTTTTTCTACGTTGCACTCGGATTTCACATCCAAAACTCGAATTATTCGCCGAGCGGGGCCGCTCGTCGGCGCTATCTCGGTGGAATCTGTTTCTTTTTACTGCTCCAGATAGTTGAGCAGTATCTGATTGCCTATCACGCCAACGGGCTCGTTTTCGGCCAGGAGATCTACTACACGGAGTTCACGATGTCGACCGCCCCACTGGTGTTTTTCATCTTTGCGTACGCACTGGCCACTCCGGAGCTGGGCAAAGGGACGACCCTGCCATGGCTTGGAACGCACGCTGGTGGCGTGTTTCTCGTCCATCTCCCGGTGTATCATGTGGTGCAAGCAGCACAGAATGGCCTGACGCCAATCATTGGATTTGATCTCGCGTCGACCGTGCTGTATCAGCTTCTCATCGTTCCAGTGGTCTATGCGCTCTCGCTGGTGGTGTATCTCGGGTTGGTACACGGGCGGGTGATCGACCCCGATGGGAGTCACATCCCGTTTGTGGCGCTACTCCGGTCCAGAGTCCCGTCAAGCGGATCCAGTGGCGAAATTACTGCGGATTGAGCTACTGGTTCAGGTTCCTGATCCGCGCTGCAGTTGGGGGATGCGTTGCTTTGAGTACCCATCTGAGCTGTGACCACCTGGCAGTGATCACCTCCCAGAGGTCGGCTCGCTCACCATCACCGACACAAACTGTCCCGAGCGTCCCCAGCAGAGTGTCTTCTGGTTCGTTGGTCGGTGGATCGATGGGATCTGGCGGTAGAATGGATTGTGCTGAAACGGATGTGGCTGCACGGAGATCGGTGGTCGGTCGGCGTGCAATCGTTTCATCCACCGTCTGTAGCGCACTCGCCAGCGACGCAGGTGAGCCAGTCACACGGAGTGCAGCCCGATCTGCGGCTGCTTCTCGTGCTCGCGAGAGCATCGCGATGGCTGGCTGGCTGAGTGTGGCCATCGATCCACTCAGTGCCACCAACGAGAGATAGATCAGTGGGATAATTCGAATGGCTATCGCCCCAACGCAGTACCCGACGATCAACAGCGGGAGGCGGAGGATACGACAAGCCAGTGATCCACCACAGTCCACTGTCAGCTCGATTGCGTCGTCTCCCGGCTCTTCGTCGTCGTCCGTTGTGGCCGTGAGTGTATCAAAAAGTCGCTTTGGGAGTGTGAGCATCGTCATCACCATTACGTCGCGATTTTTGATGTGAGCGAGCTCGTGGGCGATAACAGCCAGTAACTCGTCGTCAGTCACAGCATCGAGTAGACCTTCAGAAACAACAAAGGTCGCAGCCGCCGGTCGAACGCCAGTGACGAACGCGACCGGTGTCGTCCTCGTGGTAACAGCAATCTTCGGGGTTGGGATATCAAACTGTGCAGAGACGGCACTCGTCACAGCATAGAGCGTTGGATACGTCCGCTCAGCGCGATCAACTTTCATCTCAGCACCCAATGGATCACTCTGGTAGAGCCGCCACACTGCGGCCACCGTGAACCCGCTGAATATGATTCCCGTGCAAACAGCGGCTTCAGGTGTGGGAGTGGCGTGTTGTGGAGTGGTAAAGTTGGGGTAAGCCGAAACGATCGTGTCGAATACGACCCAGACGTTGCCAATTCCAATCAAGGAGAGCCCAAACCACACGAACACCTCAATGAGTCGCCAGAGTGCGATCAGGAAGATGAGCGAAAGGGCCGTTAGCAGACACAGCGACGACACCATCCGTCTCAGCAACGACCAGTTAACGACCGGTCCAGTCCGCCACGCACCGACCACTACCGAAATTCCAATGCTGATCATCAATCCACCACCGATACCACCCGCAAGGAGTGGATGGCCCACGATCGCCACACTCATTGCCGTGATGGGAAGCCACACCGTGTACCAGACGGTAACAATGGCAAGATAGACGACAAAACAAACCGACACGATCACGGGGCACGCCTGATAGAACAGTTTCGCACCCGAATCCCACGCTTTGGGAGAGACGTTTCCATACAGTAACAGACCCGCGATAAACGACATGATCACGGCCGCTGAGAGATAGGGCTGTGTCTCAGCACCGAAGACAGTCCCCCAGAGAACTGCTATCAGAAACCAGAGCACGATAAAATGATGGGTAACTGGAAGCCATCGCATGAGCGCTGCCATGTAGAAGCGTATTATCCATCAAATGGTAACTGTCTTACCCGATGGATTCCGCGATGCGTCTGTCAGTGCTACCCATTCGACTAACTACCAATGCGTAATTTAGTTGCTCAATATCGAATATATATACTCCTATAGTGAAACAGTTCCACCAAAATAGGAATCAATAAATTTCACTAACGTAATAAAATATATTTTATTAGTTATTAATAGAAAATAATTAATGATAGGACTTGTATTGTGTATGTGGGTATGCGAGAGCGGAATGGCAATCCAACCCGACGGCGACTTTTGAAGGCGATCGGCGCGACGACGGCACTGGTAGGGACAAGCACAGTAACAGCAGCGGAAACCAAAAAAACGGTTGCGGTGAACGTCGGCTACAAATCGACGCGTGGACGGCGTGCAGCCCAATCGGCGGCCAGAAAAACCGTCCGAGAATTTTCGTTTGACGCAGTTACCCTCCAGCTGCCGAAACAGGCACTCTCCGGGCTCCGAAACCGCCCGGACATTCGGTATGTAGAACAGAACGGCGAAATGCACGCAATCGCCCAATCGACGCCGTGGGGCGTCGATCGCGTGGATGCAGACATCGCACAGGACAACGGCTACACCGGAGACGGGGCAGATATTGCAATCATCGACACGGGCATCGATGCCACACACCCGGATCTGCAGGCGAACCTGGGAGCGGGTCACGCGGTGACGAGCTGTTGGTGGGGCTGTGCTGAACCCTGGGGCGACGACAACGGACACGGCACCCACTGTGCAGGAATCGCGAACGCAGTGGACAACACCGAGGGGGTGGTTGGCGTAAGCTCCAACGCCACGCTGCATGCAGTGAAGGTGCTGAACTTCTACGGTTCGGGATCGTACTCGGATATCGCGGCCGGCATCGAACACACCGCAGACCAGGGCTGGGACGTGGCCAGTCTGAGTCTCGGTGGGAGTCAGTCTGCTGCCGTCGCGGACGCGATATCCTACGCTCGCTCGAACGGGGTCTTCGTCGTTGCAGCCGCCGGCAACAGCGGACCGTGTACTGACTGTGTGAGCTATCCTGCTGCCAATCCGGATGCGATGGCCGTCAGCGCAACGAACGATGCAGACAACATTGCGGAGTTCTCCTCAACCGGGCCGGAGATCGAAATCGCAGCCCCGGGAGCAGAGATCTACTCCACGTACGACGGCGGCGGCTACGACACCCTGAGCGGTACATCGATGGCCTGTCCACACGTGGCGGGTGCCGCCGGACAACTGATGGCGGCTGGCTACACGAACACGGAGGCGCGTGCACGGCTGCGAGGCACCGCCGAAAATATCGGGCTCTCAGAAACCGAACAGGGAGCAGGGCTCCTCGACGTGGCGAGCTCGCTTGGACTGTAGTCGTAGGAGAGAGGCTCTCTCCGTTTGGAATCGTCGTCCCCGTCCGTCATTTTTTGAGATCGGGCCACTCCGTCCGCTCGATGCAGTGACCATCACACTGTGGACACACCTGTCGGTCGAGATCGAATCGCGCCCCACAGTGCTGACAGGCGAACGGGCCACAGTCTGTGCTGTGATCACCGGACAATGCGATGAGTACACCACCTGGGGTCCAGTTCATTGTTCGGTAGTATTACGAACGGCGGAATAAGCTTTCAGGTACATACGATCACGACCGTACCGTTGTGGTGATCCAATCATCTGTCATCCAGATACTGAAAGACGCCTCGAACGTTCATTTTCGTCTCTCCCGCGGCCTTTGCGGTGCCCCACTGGTCGTCAATTGATTGCTCTTCGACGAACGACGCTATCACCGCCGCGTCGTTGCCAAGCCGGCTGCGACGCCGTTGAACCGACGCAACCCACTCAGACAGCACCGTTTGATACGCCGACAGTCGATCGGTCGTCCGCGCCGGCCCGAAGTGTGCATAGCACAACACCTCTGGATCGAGTTCGACAATCCGATCGACATCTTCGAGACAGCGTTCGAGATCGAAATCCGGCGGTGGCGACGTTTCGCGAACCCGGTCGAGCCCCGGAACGTAAATTCCCGCGGCATCGGCGGTGAACACGGCGTCGTTTGCTGGATCATCGAATATGACCTGATGTGGGGCATGGCCGGGCATATGATGGATGCGAAGCTCATGGTTGCCGAGATCGATCACGTCACCGTCAGCGCACTTTTCGACGCGGTCTGCCGGAACCGGGACAATATCACCATAATACTCCCACTGGTCTCCAACGGCCGCTTTCGTGCCCGCAATCAGCCGCTCGGGATCGATGAGGTGGCGAGCCCCCTGCTCGTGAACGTACACCGTCGCGTTGGGACAGGCGTTTGCGAGCTGGCCAGCACCACCGGCGTGGTCGAGGTGAACGTGTGTCGGGGCGATAACGTCAACATCTGCTGGCTGGTAGCCAAGCGTTTCGAGCGCATCGAGGATCAGCTCTGGGCGCTTTCCGATTCCGGTGTCGATGATTGCGATCCGTTCGCCGGTGAGCAGATACACCGCACCGTATTCTGCGGTGTCGAACATCCCGGTATCGACGTAATGGAGCTCAGAACAGCTGCCAATGTTGACGGAGAACAGCTCACCAGTAACCATACCCGGAAATTCCCACGACACTCCAAAAGCGTTCCGTCACGCTGTGAGGAGACACCGAGGATGCGATACGCCTTAGTCACGCCCCCCAGAAAGGCAGGGCATGTTATCGAGGCAGTTCGTCCGCGACAACGCGGACGTGGTTCGAGAGACGCTCGAACGACGCGGGATGACCGACGAGATCGATCTGGATAGAATACTGACCATCGATACGGAGTGGCGCGAGCACAAAGCGCGTGGGGACGAACTCCGCCACGAGCGAAATGAGGTGAGCGAACGGATCGGGACGCTCAAACGAGAGGGTGATGATGAAGCCGCCCAGGAAGCGATCGATCGATCCCAGGAGCTAAAGACCGAGCTCGAAACGGTGGAAACGCGCGCGAGTGACCTTGAGGCCGAGCTCGAAACCGCGCTGTTGGAGCTGCCACAGATCCTCGACGAGAGTGTTCCACCTGGAGCCGACGAATCTGACAACGTCCAACTCAGACGAGAGGGGTTCGATACCATCAGACCACTCCCGGAGACGGTGATCCCACACTATGAACTCGGCGAGCAGCTCGGAATTATCGATGAGGCTCGGGGTGCCAAAACGACAGGGAGTGGATTTTACTTCCTCGTGGGTGCCGGCGCACAACTCGAACACGCACTGGTCCAGTTCATGCTCGACTGTCACCGCGAACAGGGGTACGTCGACGTGTTCCCGCCGATTCCCGTCAACTCCCGATCGATGACCGGCACCGGCCAACTGCCAAAATTCGCCGAGGACGCCTACAAGATCGAGGACGAAGACCTCTGGCTCTGCCCAACGGCGGAGGTTCCGGTCACCAACATGTATGCAGACGACATTCTCCTCAGCGATGACCTTCCGCTGAAACACCAGGCGTACACACCTAACTTCAGGCGCGAAGCCGGCGAGCACGGGACAGAAACCCGCGGCATCGTTCGCGTCCATCAGTTCAACAAGGTCGAGCTCGTCAACTTCGTCGAGCCCGAGAAAAGCGACGAGCGGTTCGACGGACTGCTCGAAGAAGCTGAGGCGGTGCTCCGCACGCTCGGACTCCCATATCGGATCCTCGAAATCTGTGCCGGTGATATTGGTGATAAACAGGCCAAACAGGTCGACATTGAGGTGTGGGCACCCGGCGATGATATGGCGGATGGACCCGAGGAGGGTGGCCGGTGGCTCGAAGTCTCTAGTGTCTCGAACTTCGAGGCGTATCAGGCGCGCCGTGCTGGGCTGCGATACCGGCCCGAACGCCACGAGAGCGCCGAGTATCTCCACACGCTCAACGCTTCGGGCCTCGCCCTGCCTCGGGTGATGGTCGCGATCCTCGAATACTACCAGAACGAGGATGGGACGGTCACCGTCCCGGACGCGCTCCAGCCGTATCTGAATGGCATGGACCGAATCGAGGGGCGCAAGAAAGTTGGTGAGAGCGCACTCGGCGACGGCCATCGCCCATAGGACAGTCGAAGTTCTAGGGGTTATATTGGTGTGCCCCGCACAGCTCTTCTACGACCATGAATCGCCTCCAGTTTGATGACCGGTTTCGAGTGTTTGCCCTGGCGTGTAGCGTCGCCGTCTCTGTGATCCTCCTCTCCAGGATAGTGATGTACGGCATCAACCGAACGATGACTGTCGCGTCGCTCTCGGTCCCCCGCTGGGGTGGCGTGTTGCTCTCGATTGGTATTCAACAAGGTGTCATATTCCTCGGTGCCTGTATGCTGTTTCTACGTTGGCGAGGGCTCTCAACCGACTGGCTCGGTATTTCTCGCCCCGACATCAGGGGTGGATTGTGGATCATTGGTGGCTGGTTCGGGACACTCATCGGCGTAGTCGTCGTTTCGGTCGTCGTCGTGTTCGGCGTTGGAATGTTGCCCGCACAGAATAAGATCGGGGGCGTGATCGCCTCAGATCCCATGATCGTCACCCTGCTGATCCCATTGATGATTTTCGTGGTTGGACCGAGCGAGGAGCTTGTGTTCAGAGGGATCGTTCAGGGGACCCTGCGCGAACGGTTCGGCCCAATCAGTGCGATTGGGCTCAGTTCGCTGATCTTCGCCTCAGTGCACTTTTATTCGCTCACAGGAGCGCCACTCCAGCGAGTTCTCTCGATCGGGCTGTTGCTCGTCCCAGCACTCGTTCTCGGAACGGCCTACGAACGGACCGGCAACATCGTCGTTCCCTCAATCATTCACGGCTTCTACAACGCCACGTTGCTGTGGCTGAGCTATCTCTCGATGAAATTTTCACCAGAGACAGCGTTCGTTGGGACGCTGTGGTTCTGGTGAGGGCGTCCGTGCTCCGAAACGTTGAAACAGCCGTTCGTCCTCGTATCCGTATGGAACTCCGGGTCATCGATAAAGAGCCGACAGAACTATCCATCGAGATCGCCGGCGAGGATCACACGTTCATGAACGTGTTGAAAGGAGCACTGCTCGAACTTGCGGCCGTCCAGGCTGCAACATACGACCTCAACCCCGAACAGTCCGGCGGACAGACCGATCCGATTCTGACGATCAAAACGGACGAAGCCACCGACCCACTTGACGTGCTGGGTGAAGCCGCCCGAAACGTCCAGCAGAAATCCGAGAATTTCCGCGACACGTTCGAAGCTGCAGCATAAAAAGCGGTTTGGAACGCACAAATTTTGTTCCCGGGTCGCCAGACCCAGGTATGCAGCTATCCGACGAGCAAGCGGCGATTCAGGATCTCGTCCACGAGTTCGCTCTTGAGGAGATTCGCCCGGTTGCGAGCGAGGCCGACACAACCGAACAGTTTCCCGAGGAAATCTGGGATGCACTCGGCGAGCTTGATCTCCTTGGCATGACCGTCCCGGAGGAGTACGGTGGATTTGACGCCGATCCGGTGACGTATTCCATCATCAATGAGGAGTTGGCTTACGGAACGCTCGCGGTGGCGACAGCAGTATCAGTTCACTGTCTTGCGACCTCGTGTATCGCCTCGTTCGGAACTGAGGAGCAAAAAGAACGCTGGCTCCCGGAGATGGCTGGTGGGCGTCCGGTGGGTGCGTTTGCCCTCTCCGAAACCGGAGCGGGATCGAATCCCGCAGAGATGGCGACCACTGCCGAGCGTGAGGGAGACCAGTACGTCATCAACGGCGACAAACAGTGGATCACGAACGGCGAGCGTTCGGACGTTATCGTGTTGTTCGCGAAAACCGGCCCCGAGGAGATCACGCAGTTTGTCGTCCCCAAGGAGATGCCCGGTCTCTCCGTCGGAACGCCTGAAACGAAACTTGGCTTGCGCGCCAGCGATACGACACCACTGTCGTTCGATGACGTTGCAATCCCTGTCGAAAACCGACTGACTCCCGAGGGAGAGGGACTGAGCGCCGCACTCTCGATTCTGACCGGCGGTCGAATCGCAATTGCGGCACAGTCAGTGGGGCTCGCCCAGTCGGCGCTCGATGCGGCCAGCTCGTACGTCACCGAACGCGAGCAGTTCGATGGACCGATTGCGGATATTCAGTCGGTTCGCCACACTATAGCACGGATGCACGCGAAAACAGAAGCTGGCAGGCGTCTCACACGGCATGCGGCCCGAACAAAACAAGAGCCGTCGGCTGACACGCCGACCGCGGCCAGCACGGCAAAATACGTCGCCAGTGAGAACGCGATGGACGTAACGAACGATGCGCTCCAGCTCCACGGCGGCTACGGCTACACCACGGAGTTCGACGTTGAACGGCTCTACCGCGACGCCCGCATCACGACGATCTACGAGGGGACCTCACAGATTCAGCAGACAGTGATCGCGCGCGGCGTCATCGACGACCACTGAAACACAGCACAGAAGTCGGCTTCGGTGCAAGCTCTCGCCATGGAAACGACGCGACATTTCACCGCCACCGTTTATGTCGTCAACGACGGTGCAATTGCGCTTCACGAGCACGAACGGCTCGGCAAGCGATTGCCGCCGGGCGGTCATATTGATCGTGGTGAGCTCCCCCACGAGGCAGGGCTGCGCGAGGTTACCGAAGAGATGGGACTCGAACCGACGCTGCTCGATGCGACCGAGCCGATCGAGGGAGCTGGTCGAACGCTTCCCCAGCCACGTCATACGCGACTCTACGACGTGAACGTCCACGACGGCGTCGTCGGCCACCAGCACGTCGATCTGATATTTTATGCCACCGTCGACTCTCGTGCGATCGATCCTGCACCGGGCGAAACACCGGCTTCAGCGTGGGCCTGGTACGACCGGTCGGCACTCGAAACGAGCGAGCTGGATCAGGACACAACAACGATCGGCTGTGATGCGATCGAGACGGCATCGAGCGATCACTCCAGCTAAGGATCACGCGCCCTGAATAAATGACAATGAGTGCGTACGACGCGATCGTCTACGATCTGGATGGGACGCTGGTCGAACTCGCGGTCGACTGGGAGGCCACGGCGAATGAAGGACTCACAGCGCTCCGTTCTGCTGGGGTTGCGGTGGAAGAGACGGATCTCTGGAGCCTCTTTGGGGTGGCAGATGCCACTGGCCACCGCTCGACGCTTGAGGCGGTTGTGAGCGAACACGAGCGGGCTGGCGCTCGAAATTCGCGATTGCTCGAAACGGCTTCAGAGCTCCCACAGTCGGTTCCAGTAGCCGTCTGCTCGTTGAACTGCCAGGATGCGTGTGAGATTGCACTCGAACACCACTCACTCGCCGATCACATTGAGACGGTTGTTGGTCGGGATACGGTTCCGACGGAAAAACCCGATCCCGAACCACTACTCACGGCGATCGATCGAATTGGTGGAACACCGGAAGAGACCGTCTTCATCGGTGATTCACCGCGAGACGAACGGACGGCACAGCGCGCCGGAACGGCGTTCAAATACGTCTAGTGTCGCTGGCGGGCAACCACGTACAGCCCAACGGCCGTGATGATCCAGACCACTGCCCCGACGCGGATGGCGAACACCAACCTGTCCATCCAACTCGTGAGGCCACCAACCCAGAGTCCCACTATGGCAACTAGTGGCGAGCCGATCACGATCGTGAGCACGAACGTCATCTGCATTACCCAACCGAAATCTACCCCATCAGGATCCGTCGTTCCGATGTGCTCAGGCATGCATCTCCCGTTAGTCGGAGTGCGTGATTCGAACGAATAAACGCCTCGTTCAGTGACCGGGGGCGGACATATGTGGCTGGCTGCCGAATCACGGGGATATGGCCGGTGATGAGGACGAGCCGTTCGATCCGGAGTCAAAATCTGAGCGCGAAATTGGCCGCGAGATGGTCGATAAAAGCGTTGGCCTTGGCTCCGTCGTAGCACATTTTTACCGGGGTGAGATGAGTCGGGTGACGACGTGGCGAAGCCGACTCGACGAGACGATCAACTGGGCAGTGACGATCATCTCTGCTATTCTGGTGTATGCCTTCTCGACGGAAGGGCGCGATGAGATCATCATCGCTGGCATCGTCGTCATCAGCGTTTTCGTTGGGATCGAAGCACGACGATACCAGGACTACGACGTCTTTCGAGCGCGTGCGCGAATGCTCCAGCAGAACCTGTTTGCGAACGCGCTTGATCCGTCACAGGGCGTCGAACACCGGGACTGGCGCCGACAGCTCAGCAAGGACTACCGCCACCCGGCGAAGAAAGTGCCGTTTGCAGAAGCGCTCGCACGGCGGCTCCGACGCGTCTACTTTCCACTGTTCACCTTGCTTCTCGGAGCCTGGTTTTTCAAGCTCACTGCTCTCTCAAATCAGCCCTGGATCGAAACCGCCGCCTTTGGGAGCGTTCCAGGCCGTCTGGTGCTGTTCATCGTGACCGTATACTATCTGTTGCTCGCAATCATTACGTTCCGGCCCAGAAAACGTCTTGCCAAAGGCGAGTTTCGTGAACACGAGTACGGCGAATGGAAAGAGTGAGCAATCATGACCGATCACGTTTACCCGATCCGGCACTGACAGCAACATATGTCGTCAGTGACAGAGATTCGGTCGATGGCTGGCAGTGAGCCGATCACGATGCTCACGGCCTACGATGCACCCACCGCTCGGTTTGTCGAAGCTGCGGGCGTTGAGATCATTCTCGTCGGTGATAGCATTGGTAACGTCGTTCTCGGTCACGAGACCACGCTGCCGGTCTCCGTCGATTCGATGGCTGAACACACGGCGGCCGTCTCCCGGGCAACGTCAGACGTGCTCGTCGTCGCCGACATGCCGTTTCTCTCCGTTGGCGTGGACGAATCAGAGAGCATTCGCAACTGTGGGCGAATGCTCGAAGACGCCGGTGCTGACGCTGTAAAACTCGAATGTGGTCCGCACACGGTCGAGCTGACCGAACGATTGGTCGATCTCGGCATCCCCGTCATGGCTCATCTTGGACTGACGCCACAGCGTGTCAAGCAACTGGGTGGCTTTACCAGACAGGGCACAACGAATGAAGCCGCCGCCGAGATCGAAGCACTTGCGAGCGCGCACGAGGAGGCGGGTGCGTTCGCACTGGTGCTCGAACACGTGCCCGAAAATCTGGGTGCCCATCTCACCGAACTGCTCTCAATTCCCACGATCGGAATCGGTGCTGGCCGTGACTGCGACGGACAGGTGCTGGTGTTCCACGACGTGGTCGGTCTCAGCGAGCGAACGCCGCCATTTGCCAAACCGTTCGGTGACGTGGCAAGCGAACTTGATGAAGCCCTTTCATCCTACGTTGGAGCTGTCAAGGACGGCAGCTTCCCCGAAGCAGAACACAGCCATACTGAGTCCGACCTCGACGAACTCTACTGAGTGTCTATCCCGTCGAAAAACGACTCCAGCGTGCTCGCAAACGCGTCGGGTCGTTCGAGCATGGAAAGATGTGCGGCGTCGTCGATCGTCGCCAACTCGCAGTTGGGCAGCTCCTCGGCGAGATACTCGTGGAACTGAACCGGCGTTAACTGGTCGTGGACACCCGTCAACGCCAGTGCTGGTGTCGTAATCGCATCCAGTCGATCCCGAACGTCGAACGCATCACACGTCAGAAAATCACGTCGTAAGACGTCAAGCCCCGTCGTTTCCATCGCCTGTCGTGACTGTGCGACAACCTCGTCTGACGCGTCGTGAAACAGGAGATCAACGCCGTGGAGCAACTCGGTCGCAGACGACAGATCGGCCGTGAGCGCCTCCTTCAGTGGGTCTGCAACACCCAGTTTTGCGCCCGTCCCGCAGAGGACGAGCCCATCGACGTCAAGCTCCCGCTCAAGGGCGCTCCACAGCACCACCGCTCCACCGAGTGAGTTCCCAACAACGTACTTGGCGTTGACAGTATTAACGACGGCCGCAAGATCGTCAGCGTAGGCCGAAAGCGTCTCCGCTCCGGCCGGGGTGTCGATGGAGCCGCTTTCGCCGTGGTCACTCAAATCAAGGGCGACGGCCGACCGACCCCCTGAAGCTGGGGCGTACTGATTGACCCAGAGCTGGTGCGTTCCGCCGCTTCCGTGGACGTAAACAATCGGCTCGTCAGTGCCATCCGCTGGCTGGCGGTACGCTGTCGTTCGACCGTGGTGTGTAACTGTTTTCATACCAGCCAATTGGAAGCGAACATCCTAAATACACCCCGGTGTACGTCATCGAATGGATGGAACCGCATTTCCATCGTTGTTGCGTGGCTTTAATACAGATAGCCGAAAACCACCAAAGACTTATATAGTATCGTAACTAACCTTGCGTTAGCATGAAAGAGGAACAACTCGTTACCGATGATGTTGGTGGACTCACTCGGTACGACTACGACGACGGCACGACAGTGTTGGTGATGGACTGCGGTGCGAACGCAGCGCCGTCAATCGACGTGGTCGAAAGCACGGCGATTGTCGTCGTTGGTGGTGAGCAAATCGAGTTCGAACTGCCCGATGGTGACGCACGAGCGTTTATGAAAAATGGCGTTGTTGGTGTAGAGGTGGACCGATGAAACTCACTGTCAAGTTTCTTAAACAAAAAGACGCTGGGAGGGGACTTGCGGCGGTCGACCGCGCCGCAATGGCCGAGCTCGATCTAGAAAACGGCGATTACATCGTTATTAGCTCTGATGAGGGGAAGGCGGTTGCCCGCGTGTGGCCGGGCTATCCCGAGGACCAGGGCAAGGGAATCATTCGTGTCGATGGGCGCCTCCGCCAGGAAGTCGGCGCCGGAATCGACGACGCCGTTGCGGTCGAAAAAGCCGACGTGAACCCGGCAAAACGCGTGACGGTTGCGCTACCACAGTCGCTGCGGATTCAGGGTGATCTTGGCTCTCTGATTCGCGATCAGCTGAGCGGTCACGCAGTCACCACCGGGCAGACAGTCCCGATCTCATTCGGGCTGGGGCCGCTCTCAAGCATGTCTGGGCAGCGGATCCCGCTGAAAATTGCCGACACCTCACCAGAAGGGACCGTGGTTATCACGGACACGACGGAGATGCAGGTGAGCGAAAAGCCCGCCGAACAGATTGTCTCGGGGAGCGAAACCAGCCAGGAGACGCCATCGATCACCTACGAGGACATCGGCGGGCTCGATTCCGAGCTCGAACAGGTCCGGGAGATGATTGAGCTCCCGATGCGACATCCTGAGCTGTTCCGACAGCTCGGCATCGACCCGCCCAAGGGTGTGTTGCTCCACGGGCCGCCTGGCACCGGGAAAACGCTCATGGCCAAGGCCGTTGCCAACGAGATTGACGCCTACTTCACCAATATCTCCGGACCGGAGATCATGTCGAAGTTCTACGGCGAATCCGAAGAGCAGCTCCGAGAGGTGTTCGAGGAGGCTTCGGAAAACGCGCCGGCGATCGTCTTTATCGACGAGCTAGACGCCATTGCTCCCAAACGCGGCGAGACGACCGGCGATGTCGAGCGACGCGTCGTCGCACAGCTGCTCTCGTTGATGGACGGGCTCGAAGAGCGCGGGCAGGTGACGGTGATCGGGGCGACAAATCGCGTTGACGCGCTTGATCCAGCGCTGCGCCGGGGTGGACGATTCGACCGTGAGATCGAAGTCGGCGTCCCAGACCAGGAGGGCCGCAAGGAGATCTTACAGGTCCACACCCGTGGGATGCCGTTGACCGACGACGTTGATCTCGACACGTACGCCGAGAGCACTCACGGCTTCGTGGGGGCAGATCTGGAATCGCTCGCCAAAGAGGGAGCGATGATGGCGCTTCGACGGATACGGCCCGAGCTTGACCTCGAAAGCGACGAGATCGATAGCGAGGTCTTAGAACAGTTGCGTGTTACCGATGATGACTTCAAGGGTGCGCTTCGCGGCATCGAACCCTCTGCCCTGCGTGAAGTGTTCGTCGAGGTTCCGGATGTCACCTGGAACAGCGTTGGCGGTCTTGAAGGGACCAAAGACCGGCTTCGAGAGACGATTCAGTGGCCTGTCGAGTATCCAGAGGTGTTCTCGGCGATGGATATGGCACCGGCAACCGGCGTGTTGCTCTATGGGCCGCCGGGAACGGGCAAGACGATGCTCGCAAAGGCCATTGCCAACGAAGCCAACAGCAACTTCATCTCCATCAAGGGTCCGGAACTGCTCAACAAATACGTCGGCGAGTCCGAGAAGGGGATCCGTGACGTGTTTTCGAAGGCTCGCGAGAACGCACCAACCGTCGTGTTCTTCGATGAAATCGACTCGATTGCTGGAGAGCGTGGTCAGCGCATGACGGATTCGGGCGTCGGCGAGCGAGTCGTCTCCCAGCTACTGACCGAGCTTGATGGTGTCGAAGCGCTTGACGACGTGGTGATTATCGCCGCCACGAACCGTCCGGATCTCATCGACAACGCCTTGCTTCGGCCTGGTCGCCTCGATCGACATATCCACGTGCCAGTCCCCGATGCTGATGCGCGCAAGGCGATCTTCGAGGTACACACCCGCGATAAGCCCCTGGCCGACGCGATCGACCGGGATGAACTCGCGGCTCAGACCGACGGCTACGTCGGCGCTGACATAGAGGCAGTCTGTCGTGAAGCGGCCATGATCGCAACGCGAGAGTTCATCGGCCGCGTTGACCCCGAAGAGATCGAAAGCTCGGTCTCGAACGTCCGAATCACGATGGACCACTTCGAGCGCGCACTTGAAGAAATTCAGCCCAGCGTCGATCAGGACGTCCGATCGCAGTACGAGCAGATCGAAGAGCGCTTTACGAAAGCCAGCGAGCCACGCGAAGAAGAGCCGGTCAGCAGAACCTTCCAGTGATCAGTATCTGACCGGTACGTCGGTATCTGCGAGGTATGCTTTTACGTCGTCGATCGAGTACTCATCGAAGTGGAAGATTGAGGCCGCAAGCGCGGCGTCAGCGCCCGCATCGGTAAACACCTCGTACATATCTTCTGGACCACCACAGCCCGACGAGGCGATCACTGGTGTGGGTGTCACGTCACAGACCGCACGCGTGAGCGGAATGTCGTAGCCGTCTTTCGTGCCGTCGGCGTCGATCGAGTTGACGAACAGCTCTCCAGCACCGCGCTCGTGTGCCTCCGTTACCCATTCGATGACATCGACGCCCGTTCCCTCTCGCCCGCCTTTGATCGTACACTCGAACCAGCACGATTCGCCATCGATTCGTTCGTACTGTTCGCCCCGTTCGTCGTATCGGCGCTTTGCGTCGATGCTGATGACGACACACTGACTGCCAAAGGCGCTGGCAGCGTCCGTGATCAGTGCTGGTCGTTCGAGTGCACCGGTGTTGATCGACACTTTATCCGCGCCGGCGCGGAGCGTCTCTTTGACATCCTCGCGGGTTCGGATTCCGCCACCAACGGTGAGCGGGATGAACACCTCGTTTGCCACCCGAGAGACCGTTTCAAGCATCGTTTCGCGACCGTCAGCACTGGCTGTGATATCCAGAAAGACGAATTCGTCGGCCCCCGCCTCGTTGTATCGCTTTGCCATCTCGACCGGATCACCCGTATATTTCAGCTCCTCGAAGTTGACGCCGGTGTACACGGCCGGCTCGCCGGACTCATCGAGATCAACGTCGATGCACGGGATGACCCGCTTGGTCAAAGTCATTGTGTGGATGTAGCTGGCCGCTCGTTTTAAATTGCCTTCCTCTGGCAATCGATACGTCAAAGTGGCGGCGTCACTCACCGTGTATCATGGTCGAACACGATGACGCTGAGTACGAACTCGTCCGCCAAACTGCCCCACAGGGCGAATACACGATGCGTACCGTTACCATTGGAACGATCATCGCCATCGTCGGGATGGCGGTCGTCTTTGGCATTCCGCTGGCTGCGATCGGCCTCTGATTTCTCCGATATCGTCGGTGTTTGGTGATATGCTTCGTGAAAGCGCTATCGCTAGGATTGCCTCACCGATGCGCTTTCACTCTGGGAACGGATCTCTGCGTCCGTGTGTGCCATCGTTGCGTTCGTGGAGCACGACACCGTTGCCAGCTGGATCCTCGATCACAACCATCTGACACACCTGGCTTTCAACCGGCTCCATTCGAACGGGAACGCCATCGTCACGGAGCCGTTCGGCCGTCGCCGTGAGATCATCGACGGCAAAGGCGATTCCTGCGCTGTCGGCGCCGGGGGTAAACGGCATTCGGTCATTCTCCTCGCCGATCGCAAACGTTGTCGGCGGTGCTGCGAACTCAGCCCACCCTGCCTCCTCGTTGTGGAGTTCGAGAGACAATCCCAGCGTGTCGCGATAGAACTGCACGCCAGCAGAAATGTCGTCGACGGTGTAGAAGACGAAGTCTGTTCCCTTACAATGCGCCTGGCCTGTCGAATCGGTAGCATCCGCCATACAATACACGCACAACGTGTGAAAATAACTGCTTGCCACCCGCAGTGAAAGTGAACGTAAACGGGGGCTACGACTGTGCAGTGAGTCAGGTGAACAGTCCGGCTACACTCGACTCCTCTTCGTTTGCAGCCGCCGTGTCGTCCTCCCGAATGAATGTTGAGCCGAGCCACGCAGCGAGCGCGAAGATGGCGAAAATCGCCATATCAGCACGCGCGCCTTCGAGCAGCACCTGGATGATCGCCCCAATTCCGAGCGCTGGAATCGACAGCAGGACGGTCCGAATCACCCTCGGAAGCCCACGACCGGCCGGCAATGGCGACATCGTAGAGAATCCCACTCCGAACACCGTTCCCAGGAGCACAACGCCGAGGATCGTGAGCACAGCCGTCGGCCTGAGAAATGGATACTGTCCAAGCATGAACAACCCGAGATAGAACGCATAGAGGACGATCGCTACACCGAACGCTCTCCGGACCGCCAGCAAGGCGAGCGTTCGCGTGTCGGGTCGGGAAACCGAATCAGCGGTTGGTAACATCGGTCGTTACTCCACTGGTGGTTCGCCGCCATCTGCTTGAACGGGCTCGTCAGTCGCGACGGTGCGCGAGCCACGTGGCAGGCGAACTTCCTGGACCATCTCCTGGATTGCCGTCGGCGGCGCGGGCGTAACCCGCGAGACGACGAGCGCCACAGCGAAGTTCAGGATCGCGCCGTACAGCCCGACGCCGAGCGCGTTAACACCGAGGAACAGCTCAAGGAACGGCTCTTCGAGGCCGAGCACCACGTTCGCGCGCATCAATGCGACAAGCACGAGCGTGAAACTCAGCCCGACGACCAGACCGGAGATCGCACCCTCTTTGTTCATCCGTTGATCGAAGATGCCCAACAAGATTGGCGGGAACAGACTGGCAGCCGCGAGGCCGAACGCTATCGCCACCACCTCACCGACGAATCCGGGTGGATTGACGCCGAGATACGCCGCAACGACGGCCGCAATGAGGATCACAACCCTGGCGACGATGAGACGCTCGCGCTGAGTCGCCTCCGGGCGGAAGATCTTGTAGTAGATATCGTGACTCACGGCGCTCGACATGGCGATCAACAGCCCGTCGGCCGTCGACAGCGCCGCGGCCATCCCGCCCGCCGCAACCAGTCCGATGACGATCGGTGCCAGTCCGGCCACCTCTGGGGTCGAGAGCACAATGATGTCGGGATCAACGAACACCTCGCTGCCCGCGGCAGTTAATCCCTGACTCATCTGAATAATGCCATCGCCGTTGCTGTCGGTGATTGTGAGCAGTCCGGTCTCCATCCAGCGACTGACCCATGGAATCTGCTGTGCGGTGGCAATGGATTCGCCGTGGAGTGTGCTGATGAGATTGAACTTCGCGAAAATCGCCAGCACCGGCACGCTGAGATACAACAGGGCGATGAAAAACAGCGCGTACCCAGCAGAGAGTCTGGCTTCAGATGCGCTGGGAACCGTGTAGAATCGCATGATGACGTGGGGCAATCCTGCTGTCCCGATCATCAACGTCAACGCGATGGCAAACACGTTGAGCTGGGAGTACTCCGTGAACGGCATGAAATACCGGCCCATCTGAACGTCGGTCTGGAGCTGTGCCAATCGCTCTGAGATCTGGCTGGTGACCAGTGCGCCCTGTGGGAACGGATTGCCGGTGAGATTCAGCGAAATCGCCACCGTCACGATCAAAAACGCGATGATCAACACCACGTACTGCACCGCCTGCGTCCACGTGATTGCCTTCATTCCACCCAGGACGCCGATCGCCGCCACAATAGCCAGCGCAACGAGAATGCCCTGTGTGATCGGTAACCCTAAAAACCGGCTCATGACGATCCCCACACCGCGCATCTGTCCTGCGATGTAGGTTAGCGAGACGAACAGCGTCGCCACCGCGGCAACGCCACGAGCCGTGTTTGAGTAGTAGCGATCACCGATGAAATCGGGGATCGTGTACTTTCCGTACTTGCGGAGATACGGTGCGATCAACAGGGCAAGCACGACGTAGCCGCCGGTCCAGCCCATCAGATAGATGGTGCCATCGAAGCCAAGCGTCGCGACCAGCCCTGACATCGAGATGAACGACGCCGCAGACATCCAGTCTGCCGCAACCGACATGCCGTTCACCGATGCTGGGATCGTTCGCCCGGCAACGTAGAAGTCGTCCGTGTCGGTTACGTGCATCAGGATTGCGATCCCGAAGTAGACGATTAGCGTTCCCACGATGAGAACCAGACTCCATCTGTCGACTCCCCAGCCCAACTGCCCAACGGTCGGAGTAGCTCCCAGCATCAGTCTTCCACCCCGAACTCACGATCAAGCGCGTTCATTCGCCAGGCGTAGACGAATATCAGCACGACGAACACGATGATCGAACCCTGCTGTGCGAACCAGAACGCGACTGGAATGTTTCCGAGCTGAATCTCGGTCAACGGACGGGCCAACAAAATCCCCGCCAGCAACGAAACTCCAAACCAGACGGCGAACAGGCCGAGAATCAGGCGAACGTTTCGACGCCAGTACTCCTCCAATCGTGGGTCATCCAGGGATAGCTCACCGTCATCGCCTGTTCCCCCGTCGGTTCGGACGTCAGTCACTGATACCACCCCCCGGACCACAGGTCGGACGCCACAACCCCACCGAATTGTTTGTGTGTGATCTTCGCAAACTCATTGCTACCCTCCAACATGATACTGACCATAGAAGTACGGGATAATAAACTTACCTCTGGTTTATCTGTGATGACGCACTGTCGTCGGTCGGTACGATCGGTTTCCCCGTGTTAAATCTGTACGTTTGAAAAATCGACCGCGAACACACCGACGCTGTGGACTCACTCAAGCTCGGCTTCGAGAACGTTGCGAAGCTCGACAATCGTCGTCGCGTCGTAAACAAGCTCGTCCTCCTCGGTCTGTACGGTAAGCGCCCCATCGTCGGTTGTTTCGCCGATCGTCGCGACTGGGGCGACACCATCGAACGCATCGGTGAGGGCATCGGGATCGGTCGTCGCAACGACAGCCCGTCCGGCGCGCTCGTTGAACAGACGTTCGTGAGCGGTGCCTCCAAATGTTGCTGAAATTCCGCGATCTTCGGTCACCATCTCTGCCAGCGCCACGGCCAGGCCGCCGTGGCTCACGTCGTGAACGGCCTGGACGTGCGTTTCGGTGGCGACCGCTGCGAGCGTCTCAACAAACGCTTCAGGATCGGATTCTGGGGATGGATCTGGGAACGTGTCTTCGCCACCAAGCTGTGCGAGATACTCGGACCCCCCGAGCGCACCGCGTGCTGTGCCCGCAATCGTGGGATCTCCGACGACACAGAGACTCGCTGTCTCGCTGGTGGCTGGCAGGCCGGCGGGTGGTGTCTCGTATCCGTCGGTAGCGCCAACCATACAGATCGTGGGCGTTGGGGCGATCGGTCCAGCCGAGGAGTCGTTGTAGAGCGAGACGTTGCCGCCAAGGATTGGAACGGACAGTGCCGAACAGCTCTCTGCGAGTCCGTCAATAATTCCTTTGAAGCCGCCGTAGACGGCTGGCGTCTCGGGATTTCCACCGTTGAGACAGTCGACGGCGGCGAGCGGTGTTGCGCCTTTGCTCGCGAGATTCGTTGCCACCTCAAGCCCGACGGCCGTTGCGCCGAGATACGGATCGGCCTCGGTCCAGTTGGGATCAGCACCCGCGGAAATTGCAATGGCAGTCTCGTCGTCGCACTCATCGATCGCCAACAGCGCGCTGTCGTCGCCCGGACGCACTAGCGTTCGGTTGCCGACTTCGTGGTCGTACTGGCGATACACCCAGCGCTTGCTCGCCGTGTTCGGACTCGAAACCACCGACTCGAACGCTTCACGGAGCGGTATCTCTGGGAGTGACGACTCTGTAGCGGGAGTTGGTGCCGTGCTCTCAAGCACCTCTGTGGGTGCACCATCACCGAGGAACGTGGCTGAAACGTCGACGACAGTGTCGCCCTCGAACGTGCAGACGTAGTTCCCCTCGGTGACCGTCCCGATGGCCGAACAGCCCAGATCGAATCGGTCTGCGATCTCGGCGACGCGATCGACGTTCTCCGGCGCAACTTCATAGCAGATGCGCTCCTGGGATTCGGCGAGGAGAATTTCGAGCGCGTTCATGTTTGGCTCGCGCTGATGAACGTTCGTGAGCTCGATCTCTGCGCCGTAACCACCCTTTGCAACCAGCTCACTCGATGCGCCACCGAGACCGGCCGCACCGAGATCACGGGCCGATTCGATCAGCCCTTCATCAATGAATTGCTCGTTGGCCTCGATGAGCAGCTTCTCCGCGTACGGATCGCCAACCTGGACGGCGGGCCGATCCTCCGTTGCAGCGTCGTCACCCAGATCCTCGCTGGCAAAACTCGCACCACCGAGTCCATCACGACCGGTGGCGTTCCCGACGATCACCAGGGCGTTGCCAGGCGCCTGGGCCTCTGCGGTGACGAGGCGATCGTCGGTAACGAGGCCGACGCAGGCGACGTTGACCAAGGG
This sequence comes from Halobacteriales archaeon YIM A00013, assembly GCA_025041195.1. Taxonomy (GTDB): domain Archaea; phylum Halobacteriota; class Halobacteria; order Halobacteriales; family Haloarculaceae; genus Halocatena. The sequence goes on along the minus strand of JAKCFM010000001.1, from coordinate 1,184,195 downwards.
ATTCCCTTCGTAGGACGGATGAAAGGCAACGCTGCCGCCAACCGTCGGTACGCCAATGGAGTTGCCGTAATCTGCAATCCCCTCGACGACGCCTTCGAACAGATACCGCGGATGCTCCTGGTCGAACGAACCGAAATACAGACTGTCGGTCAGTGCGATGGGATACGCCCCCATCGAAAGCGTATCACGGACGATCCCGCCGACGCCGGTGGCAGCGCCGTCGTACGGATCGACGTAGGATGGGTGATTGTGGCTCTCGATGCCGAGCGTCAGATACACGTCATCCGATAGCTCGACGACGCCAGCATCATCGCCGGGACCGATGACGACCTGCGGACCATCACTGTCGAACGCCGCTAACAGCGGCCACGACGACCGATACGCACAGTGCTCACTCCAGAGATTTTCAAACAGCGCCTCCTCTGCAGGTGTCGGATCGCGATCGATTTCAGAAACGACGAGTTGATAATCCGACGGACTGAGACTCATCGTTCGTGAATCGGGAAAGCCGGGTGAAAGCACTTTCTATCCGGTGTGTGGGAGATGTACCCGTCCCACGCGAACGTATCGTATCGCTTTTGGTAGCTGCGACTAACGTCTGGCTGTGCTATCGGTCGAGCTTCACTCTCACTCTGCCCACTCCTACGATGGCCACGATTCGATCGAGCTACTGCTTGAGCAGGCGGCGTCGGTCGGCCTCGATGCGATTGCGATCACGGACCACGACGAGATCGACGGCAGTTTGCGGGCGATGGAACGGGCGCCCGAATACGGACTCATCGGGATTCCAGGCCTTGAGATCACGTGCCGGGCTGGACACGTGCTTGGACTCGGTATCGAACAGCGAATCCGCGCTGGACGCCCGTTTGAGGAGACGATCGAGCGGATTCACGATCTCGGCGGCATAGCGGTCGTTCCCCATCCGTTCCAGGCGGCCAGACACGGTGTTGCACCCAATATCTCCACCGACTTGCTCGAACGAGCTGACGCCATCGAAGTGTACAACTCTCGATTGGTAACCGGCCGTTCAAACCGGAAAGCAAAGCGGTTTGCCTGTCTCAGAGAGCTCCCAATGACTGCCGGCAGCGACGCACACATCGCCGAAATGGTTGGCCAGGCAGTCACTCACGTCGCTAGTACTGATCCAGACAGTGACAGCATTTTAACGGCAATAGCCAACGGCGATACGACCGTCGTCGGAAAGCGAACGCCGTGGCATATCAGCGTCCAGCAGGCCAGTGAAGCGGTCACTCGTCGCGTCAAATACGCGGCGAGGGACATGCTGGCAGGCGTCGGTGGCGGACTCCTCTGAGTCTGCGGTTTCGAAACGCTTAGTGGGCCCCCCGGACTGTGGGCGAATATGACTACAGAGACCGTCAACGCCGACGACGTTCGTCACGTGGCGGAGCTCGCGCGAATCGACCTTGAGGACGCAGAGATTGAACTGTTCGAGGCGCAGTTCGCAGACATTCTCGAGTATTTCGACTCGCTTGACGAGGTCCCAGCCGTCGATGCAGACGAAGAACTGGTGAACGTGATGCGCTCTGATGTGCCACAGGAGTCCCTTCCGCAGTCAGCAGCCCTCAAAAACGCCCCGGAGACTGACGACGACTACTTCAAAGGGCCGCGGGTGTCATGAGCTCGGAGTATAACGCGTTTATCACGGACGCCTCGATCGAGAGCGACGGCGAGGGGGTACTCTCGGGAGCGACCGTTGCGGTGAAAGACAACATTTCAACAAAGGACGTCCGGACCACGTGTGGATCGGCCATGCTTGCGTCGTATGAGCCGCCATACGATGCCACTGTCGTGCGGCGCGTCCTCGATGCAGGCGCGACGATCGTTGGCAAAGCGAACATGGACGAGTTCGGCATGGGTGGCACGACCGAAACGTCTGCGTTCGAACCAACGGAGAACCCCCGAGCACCCGGCCACGTTGCCGGGGGCTCCTCAGGTGGGAGTGCGGCTGCTGTTGCAGCCGGTGTGGCAGATCTTGCACTTGGCACGGACACTGGTGGGTCGATTCGTAATCCGGCGGCGTTTTGTGGCGTCGTCGGGCTAAAGCCCACGTACGGTCTCGTCTCGCGCTATGGACTGATCGCGTATGCAAACAGCTTAGAGCAGATTGGACCGATCGCCCCAACTGTCGAATCGACTGCCCGGCTGCTTGATGTCATCGCCGGCCCAGACGACCACGACGGGACGACACGAACTGCCGATCTCGACGGCAGCTACGTCGACACACTCGACGGCGACGTCTCGGGGACGACGATCGGTGTGTTGAAAAACTTGACAGACGGCTCCGATGAGCGAGTACAAACCCGCTTTGGGGCGGCGATCGAAGCTCTCGAAGCACAGGGTGCCTCCATCGTCGAGATCGAACTCGAGTCAGTCGAACACGCGCTTGCCGCCTACTACGTCATCGCCATGTCTGAGGCCTCCTCGAATCTGGCCAGATTCGACGGCGTCCGGTATGGCGTTTCCGGTGGCTACGATGGCGACTGGAACGAGGCGTTCGCAGACGGTCGAAACGACGGCTTTGGCGAGGAAGTCAAACGACGCATTCTCCTGGGGACGTACGCGCTCTCGGCGGGCTACCACGACAAATACTACAAGAAAGCACAGGACGCACGGGCGTGGGTGAAATCGGACTTTGCAGAGGCGTTTACCCAGGCGGATGTGCTCGCAAGCCCAACGATGCCAGTGCTTGCGCCCAAGATTGGTGAAAATCTCGATGATCCGTTGGCACTGTATCAGATCGATGCGAACACGGTGCCCGTAAATCTCGCCAACGTGCCGGCTATTTCGGTACCGATCGGGGAGGCCGACGGTCGGCCAGTCGGATTACAGCTCATTGCACCTGCATTCGGTGAAGGGAGACTGTTCCGGACGGCCAGCGCACTCGAGTAAACGGTCACTTCACGGCAACGCTTGTCCAGTCCGATTGAATGCCTTCGTTCATCAGATGCCAGCGCTGCTGTGGGTGCGCATCAGCCGCCCTGAGTTCGATCACTGCATCGGCGAGCGGTTCGAACAGCCGTGTCAACGGATCATCTCGGTTGACGGGCAGATGGAGGTGAACGATTCCGGTCCGTCTCTGGGCCGCCTCGGTCACGTATCTGACCAGTCGAAGCGCCGTTCGACGGCCATACGTTTCGATTAGCGTCTCCAGAGAGTCGACACAGACGCGCACTTCGCCCGCCGTGAATGGCTGTGCAGCGCGCTCAATCTCTTGGAGTGTACTGACTATGCCCCCGAGCAGCGTCGATGGGCTCGTCGCAGTCGTATGCGGGACGCCCGTGGGATCCGGACTGCTCAACGGACACTCAACCTCCTCGTCAGTGTCCGTGAGATAATCAATAATGTAATCACGGTGGTGAGAACTGTCAGAGATGGCCGACTGTTGCACCGAACTGGTTCCATCGCTTGAGATGAACAGCCGGTGTCGGTGCATGCTCTGATCACCCATCAGATGCTGGCACGCCAATTGGTGACTCCCGCGCGAAAGTTCCCCCACGACGAGTAACACACTCCCCTGCTGTTTCAGACGGTCAAGTGCGTCTATGAGGGCAGCAGACCCCTGCACGCTCCCATCGAATATCATCAACTATTCCCTGTGAACACACTGAAAATAAATGTTGTGGTCATCGCTCACTTCTGCCGAGGATCCCACGTTGAAACGACGGCTTCGGTGCGTACACGTACCCATTCGAGAAACAGACAGCGTGGATGCACCCGGCTACTGGAAACTGTAAGTACAGTGATCTTCGATGAACGTCGAAACAAGCTATAAGTAATCGTCGATAGTAGGGGATGATGCATGGAATACCGTTGCCCCAGCTGTGATGGGACGTTGCAACAGGAGTACCAGTCGTGGATGTGTGGTCGGTGTGGGTTTGCTCCCTCGCACGGCGCGGACTGACTATCCGACACATTCGCTCGAAAATATACGCTTTTTCCAGATCACCATGGGAGATGGTAGTACGTCTAGTACTATTATGACCACATCGCGATAAATATTCCATATTAATATTGATAGTACCAAACAATGTTCATTAGATTGGCGAGACTGCATCGCAGCAAAGGTGTCGGGAGATCGCCTTAATCCGTATTTTGGAGGTCGACGTCCGATAGCGATACCCAAAGATTAAAGCATCTTTCATCCCACACAATTACTATCATATGCCATCACCGAGAATGGGTATTGCTATATCATATTTCGATTATATATCGAATATGCAGCTAGCAGCATCCACTGGGGATGGAGAACCAATTTCACGTGCCACCGGTAGCCCCCAAGTGCGTTGTGCCAACAGCGGCTCCATTTGCGCCCACGCATCACCCGTCCCAAAACGGAGCGAATCCACCGTTTTCAGTCCCTTGAGTCCATCGAAACGCAATCAGAGGAAACTCACACCATGAACGATCATCACCAATCAACCACGAATTCACCAGCGACGAATCGCCGCACGCTCTTACGTTCGATGGGGGGACTTGGCCTCCTTGGACCGATCGGAGAGCGGGTGTCAGAATCCACCGACGAACTCGTTCCCGTAACAGTAGGTTATTCGGGGTCGAGTGGCTATCGCCACGCGACAGGACTTGCCCACGACGTGGTCCACGAGTATTCTTTTGATGCGTTGACGGTCTCGCTCACGGATCTGTCCAGCGGGCTCGTTGACCGGCTCCGGACGCATCCATCGGTCCGGTACGTGGAGTTCGATCGGACTTACCGACCACTCTCGCAGACGACGCCCTGGGGGGTCGACAGGGTGGGAGCCACTCCAGACCGCACCACAACGATCGACGCCGGAGCGGTTGACATTGCCATCCTCGACAGCGGTATCGATGCAACACATCCAGACCTGCAATCGAACGTTGGAAACGGGGTGTCGTTTACGTCCTCGCTTGGACTGCTGTCGGAAGGCCCGAACGCTTCTGGGGCGTTAGGCGCCGGGCTCGTCGGTCCGCTCGATTCGGACCAGCCAGACTGGCACGACACCACCGGGCACGGGACACACATTGCGGGGATTGCTGCTGGCTCGAACGACGACAACGGAATCGTCGGCGTTGCGCCGTCGGCAACGTTACACGCAGTTCGAGTGCTCGGGTCATTTGGCGTTGGATCGACGTCCGATATCGCTGCTGGGATTGACTATGTGGTCGACCAGGGGTGGGACGTGGCAAATCTCAGTCTCGGCGGAGCGCAGCCGTCTGCCGTGGTAAAAGACGCGTGTCAACACGCAATCGAGAACGACACCTTGCTCGTGGCGGCGACTGGCAACAACGGCCCGTGTTCGAACTGCGTTCGCTATCCGGCAGCCTATCCAATGGTGATCGGCGTCGGTGCGACGACAACCGACGACTCGTACGCTTCGTTCTCGGCGCGGGGCCCCAACACCGATATCGTTGCCCCCGGTCAATCCATCCGGTCGTCATACGCCACGAGCGTTGCGTCGTACAAAACGCTCTCTGGAACGTCGATGGCATCGCCACACGTTGGAGCGGCCGGCGGGCTGTTGCTTGCATCGGGCTACTCCGCCGAATCTGCCAAGGATCGACTGCTCGCAACCGCAGAAGACATTGGGCTTTCACAGAATGAGGCCGGAAGTGGACTGCTGTCGGTGACAAACGCGCTCGGCTTTTCGTGATTGCTCACGGGGTACAGGGCGCTGTCCGTTTGATGATGAGCACGTATCCCTCTGGCCCGAGATTCTGTTCGTCGCCGTACTGAATCGTCCGTGGCACGATCCCGACGCGAAGGAGTTCCGGAAGTCCAACCGATTGTGTGCCGTTCAGCCACGTCGGTGTCGGTCCGAACGATTTCACCGGTTCGTAGGCTGTATACTCGCCATCGTTCGTCGAAACGAGGGCCGCGACGTGTTTGGCAAACGGTGTCTCGCTCGATTTAGCGTTCGGTGTCTGTGCTGGGCTTGCAAGATGACGGAGGTCATCCCAGGTGAGCAAGACGTACGCTGGACAGCGCTGTTCGATGTTGCGTTGCCACTGGGCTTCGGGCTGGTCCGTGTGGGCAAGCGTTCCGTTTGGATACCGGTGGCGATAGTGACTGGTTGTCATTCCGTGGGGAACGGCCGAATCCTGCATGTCACGTTCGTACACCTCGACGGCATCCGTTGGCCCAGCGGCCTCGGAAAGCCAGTTGGCCGCGTTTTCGCGTGGCTGGTCGGCGTATCCCATCGTTCCGACACCCGAGTACAGCGCACTGCTCACCAGCAACACGGCGACGATCGCCCGGCCACTCCACGACGTCCGACTGACGAGGTCCGCAAGCACCACGGCCAGCACTATCACTAACAGCACCATGGTCGGGAGGAGATGATGGACACGGACGTACGACCACCACGAAATGAGGACGAAACAGGCCGCCAGCGTACTGGTGAGGACGACGAGTCCGTCGAATGACTGCTCTCGACGGGCCAACAGCGGACCAAGTCCAATCAGGCCACCGATCGAGCCGATCATGAGCGGGAGGCCATAGCCGTTCGCGTATCCGCGAACGATCCACCACCAGCTGGGGGCCACACGCCCACCGGCAGAGCCGCTTTTGTTCGTCGTTCCCCGAGTGATACGGTCAATAAACGCCTCTGGTCCGGAAAACAACACGGACGGATAGCCCAGCACTACCACCACCGCCCCCAGTGTCAGGCAGGCAAGCACGAGTCGGGGCTGAATGGATTTAAACAGGGAGTCGTCCGGTGATCGATCACGGTACCCTCGAAGCACCAGCGCCGCTCCGAGTGCAACCACAGCGATCCCTCCCGTTAACTTGAGCCCGATTACAACTGCGCCACTCACACAGCCAGCGAGGATATACCGCCGATTGCCGGTCGAGAGGTACCGAAGGGAGAGATAGACCGTGAGCAACAACAGACAGACCATTGGCACGTCTTCGCCTCCCTCGTGTGCGGTGACGACGAATCCGAACGTGAGCGCCAACAGCGTACCAGCAAGCCGTCCGGTATATCGATTACGAAGCTCCGTCCCGATCCGATAGCACAGATAGACGCTCACAACCGCAAACACCACTGCAAACAACCGCAGCAGCAACAGACTCGAACTCCAGACCCATTCGGGAGTTGAATGCCAGAGCCACCAGAGATCGGTGTCGCCAGCCCAGGTGTTGATCGGGTTGTCGGGTTGATAAAACGGCAAAAAGAGCTCCATCTGTCCGGTGAAAACCGCATAGGCGATCGCTGGAAGCATCGCTAGTAGGTTTAGGTAGAGGGTAGCGCCGTAGAGTCGACCCTGCGTTATCCCGTTCGAAAGCGCCTGGAGTCCTGGATCGGCCACGAGCCCACCGAGCAGCGGAAACACATCAAGTAACCGCGCGTGTTCGTCCTGCGTGGCGAAGTTCGGAATCAGATGAAAAAACCAGAAGCCACAGATAATGGCCGCACACACCAATAGCACTGGAAGATAGCTGTCCCGTTCGAGATCGTTTCGGAATCGACGGATGCAGTGGCGAATTCCGTTGGTGATCACTGATCGGAACATAGTGAAAATCGTTAGATTGGAAATAAATATATGTCTATTCGGACTCTAGCGGAGCCACGTGACGAATATTGCTCGCGTGAGCCCCATTGCATAGCCGAGTTTGGGCTTTTTCGTCGTTCCTGCCACGCGTTCTTCGATGGTGATCGGCACCTCTTTGATCCGAAGATCGTTCTTTCTGGCTTCGATGAGCAGCTCTGGCGCGCTGAATCGCTCCTCCGAGAGCGTCATTTTCTGCAGTTCAGTCGCTCGTATCGCACGGTAGCCGTTGGTACAGTCGGTCACGTCCGCTTTCGTCATCACGTTGATCAGCCAGGTGAACGCACGGATACCGACTTGCCGGGTCGCACTGTTGTTCGATTCGTCCACGCCAATGTAGCGCGAACCGACCACGTAGTCCGCTCTGCCGTCAATGACTGGCTCAAGTAGCTTCGGGAGCTCGTCAATGGGATGCTGTCCGTCTGCGTCCATCGTGACGACGATATCACAGCCGTGCTGTTGTGCGATCGAAAAGCCGGTTTTCAGTGCGCCACCCTGGCCCTGATTCACGGGGTGATCGACCACGATTGCGTCCGTGTCGTTGATCACACTGACCGTTCCATCGGAGGAGCCATCGGAGACGACGACCGGCTGGATCAAATAGCCCGCTACAGTATCGGGGATCGATTCAACGACTGAGCGAATCGATGCGGCCTCGTTGTACGCCGGTATGACGACGTAAACGCTCTGTTCTGACACCTCAGTGTCAGTTGCCTGGCCGATGGTGAGATTCCGTGTCAGCGTTGCAACGGACTGTTGATTCGCGCGTGTTCTGGCGAACAGCGCGAGCACCAGACAGACCAGCGTTACGTTCGCAATCAGTGAGATGGCAAACGGCCGCCGTTCGATGGCGAGCAAATCGCCGACCTGGTCGAACACGCTTGGGGCGACGGCAAGCATCACGACGCCCAGAGCGATACAGATCGAGAGAATGAACTCGGGCTTTGCGAAGGTGGTGCGGTAGCGTTCGAACCCCCAGAAGAAAATGCCAAACCCAAGCGTTATCAACACACCAGTCAGTGCGACGCTGTCGAGCCCTGCTGCAAGGACAACTGGATTACTAGCAAACATCTCTGTCGCGACTGAAGCCGACCACATTGGATATGGCGACTATCCCGGTGTAGTGATAAATATATTGTGAATTGCGGACGAATACGGAGTCTGCATTGCCCACTGGATGCGTGTTCAACAGACAGCTTCATCGGGCCGGAGGCCTGACACCACTCCAACGAATGAGCCAGGGGACTGCAGTGCTGTCGGTCGATTGTGAGTGGTTTCAGCACACTCCTGCCTACCGGAGTGCGCGCGGGTCCGTGGACAGCACGGCGGTCGGGATCGAAGGGATGTCATTTTTACTAGATTCATTTGACTCTTCGAGTGCTAAAAGCACGGTGTTCGCCGTCGGTGAAATCGCGGATACCCACCCAGCGCTCATCGAGCGGATCGTCAGTGCGGGTCACGAAATCGGCTCTCACACACAGACGCACGCCCATCTCGACGAGCTGTCGGCAGCTGATCGGTACAGTGAGGTAGAACGCGCCCGAGACGCCCTCTCAGCTGTGTCTGACACCGAAGTCACGGGGTTCAGGGCGCCATCGTTTGCAATTGGTGAGGATCATTTCCAGACGCTCGAACGCTCCGGCTACACGTACGATTCGAGTATTGCGCCGTGTCGGTCGATTCCCGGCTGGTACGGTGGCAGCCATCGACGAGTCCGTCCCGGGCCGGCGACGGCGTTCGAAGAAAACGCACCGGCAACGATCACCGAACTCCCGATAGCGGTGATGCCTGGTCTCGCCCTGCCACTGACCGGGACGTGGATACGGTTCTTTGGCGTGCAGTACACCCTGTACGGCATGCGACTGCTGGCACGTCGTGGGATCACGCCAGTGTTGTACGTCCATCCCTGGGAACTGGTCGATCTCCCAGCCGTCGCGGGCGTTCCTCGTCGGGTGTACGTTCGCACTGGCTCGTGGATGCGCCGTGCGGTGACACGACTGCTCGAATCGTCGTTTTCGTTCGTCTCGATGCAGTCGCTGCTCGACGACTAGCCGGCGTCGGTGTAGCCAAGATTTCGCAGCCGCTGTTCGATCTCGTCGGGAACGTCCGCTCGCTCTGCTGTTGAATTGCCGTGCTCGCTGCTGAGCGAAACCGACGCGTTTTCTGCCACGATCTTTTTCGTCCCGTCCTGGACCGAAAGCGTCGCTTGGTCGTGCCAGGGAGCAATCGTGATATGCGTCTCAGAGCCGCCTGTAGCGATCGATTGACCATGGAACGAATCCGGAACCGCACAGTCTGCGTGTTCGAGAATCGTTGGGCCAACGTCAAGCAGGCTCGTTCGCTCCGGCCGATCGAGGTCGAATCCGTCCGTGACCACTGGAACATCGATGAGCGTGTCGGCCACGCGCCGACGGAATCCCTGGTGGTAGAAATACCCCTCCTCGCCGAACTCGTCGCCGTGGTCGGATGTGAACACGAACGATGGGTCGCCGTCGATCTCGGAGAGCAATCGCTCGATCTGGGTGTCAACGCGGCCAAGCGCATCCCGGTAGGTTGCTTTGATCGTCGCTATCTCGGATTCGTCGACCGAAACGGACCGGAGAAAGCCGTCGTTGCCGGCCGCACCGGCGCGACGGTCGAGATCTTTATCCAGGGCGTCGTCGCCGGTACCGTACGGCCGGTGGCTTTCCATCAGATGTACCCAGAGAAATCGTGGGGAAGCGGCCTCGTTGAACCGCTTGATCGCCATATCGATCACTGCTTCGTCGGTGGGGATCCCATCGAGCACCGCCTCCATCGGGACAAGCCGACGATAGAGTCGTCGAACGGAGTCAAACCCGCCAAGAAATTCCCGGAGTCGGCTGTTTCTGTTTTTCAGAGGATTGTCGCCACCGCCGTCGCTGAACGTTTCGAACGTGTCAAAGCCGGTGTCGAAACCGAACGCAGGATCCGTCTGTGGTGTGGGTGCAAGCCCGATCGTTGTGTACCCACCGTCAGAGAGCTCGCTGGCGATCGTCGTCCCGACGACGCGTGACTCGATCGCTGACAGCAGACTCGAACTGTGGAGTGCACTCAAACTCGGTCGTGTGTAGTGCGCCCCGGTAACGGCGACCGTCGGATCGAACGAGGAGACGAACTCCATCGAATCGACGTGGTCGTACCGAACGGAGTCGGCCGTCACGAGAACGATGTCGTTCATTATGTATGAGTGCTCGGCCCGCAAATGATACCCCTTGCGATCCGTCGGGCGTCCGAAACCACAACGCAAGTATCCTTGCGCATCTGATCGTGTACACAACCAATGGAAATCAGCCGGCGCCAGCTCGGCAAAGCCCTCCAGTATGGGATTGGATTGGCCACGCTCGCGTGGCTACTGTCGAGTGCCGACTGGGACCATGTCCGGCAGCTGCTGGTCGGCATAGAGCCGCCGATCGTCGTGCTACTCGTGGTCGTCTCGATCGGCGAAACGGTCTGTCGGTTTTCCATGTGGAGCGTCCTCTGCAACGCCATCGAACCGACCCCCTTTTCGACCGCGATTCGGACGACACTGATCACCAACTACATCAATCAGCTGCTTCCATCACGGCTGTCAGGTCGCTCTGCCGCGCCGGTCGTGCTTCGTCATTTTACGGGCCACGACTGGAGCACAGTAACGTCGATTACAGGCGTTCACACCGCGCTGTATGCCGTCTGTAACGGATTCGTCGCCCTGGCTGGTTTGATCTGGTTTCTGGATGCGTTTTCACCCGGCCTGCTGATCGTCCTCGCGGGATCGATCGGGCTTTATCTCGTTGTCGGCGTGGGATCGCTGCTTGCGGGCTGGCGGTTTGACGCGCTGGTTGCACTCTGTGCGCCACTTTCGTCCGTTGCCAGCCGAATTGGGCCGATTGATCGCCTTCTCAACCGACTATCAACGCAAGTGCCCGCGTTTAGCAACGGCGTCACCGCAACGTTCACCGTTTTGCTCGGAAATCCTGTAGTTGTCGCTCGCTATGTTGGTGGCTGGGTCGGCTCTCGAATGGTGTTTCCAGCGCTCAGGGTGTGGCTGTTGTTGTCAGTATTCGGCGAACCGTTCTCGCCGATAGCACTCTCTGTCGTCCTTGTAACAGCCTACAGCGTGACGCTGTTGCCGTTAACCCCAGGTGGAATTGGTGTCGCAGAAGCGTCGGCAACGCTCGTCTTCGTTGCGCTTGGCGTCCCCCAGGGAGTGATCGCGCCAGTGATCGTCGCCGATCGATTCCTCGGCGTCTATCTCCCCTCGCTGGCGGGATGGATTCCACTCAGCCGCCTCAATTTGTCTGCGATCCTGAACGACGCCTCGCAGTGAAAAACAAAAGCTTTCACCGGCAATCGGGTGGATGTGGATATGAGCCGAACGTTTGTCGTGGGTCTTGACGGTGCGAGCTGGCGGCTGCTTGAGCCCTGGATCGCGGCCGGAGAGCTTCCAAATCTACAGGCCCTTCGGGAAGATGGCGTCTGGGCCGGCCACAACAGCTGTCTTCCGCCGGTTACGTTTCCGAACTGGAAGTGTTATTCTTCTGGAAAGGATCCCGGTGGATTTGGCGTCTACTGGTTCGAGCGTGTCGACCTCGAAGCCGGCGAGATCAGTACGATCGACAGCCGTGATTACCGAACCGCAGAGCTGTGGGATTATCTGAACGACGAGGGGTATACGACGGGCGTCGTCAACATGCCGACGATGTATCCCCCACGCGAGATCGATGGCCCGCTCGTCTGTGGTGGTCCGGGAACCGTCGAGGGCGAGTATCGGTCGATCGAATCCGGCTACACGCACCCCGAAGCGCTGGCGACGACGCTCGAACGCGAGCACGACTACGCCGTCCATCCCGATCCGCTGATCTCATCGAACGAAGAACGCGGCGAAGAGGTCGATGCGATCCTCGACGTGCTCGAACAGCGGTTTACTGTCGCGCTTGAGCTGTTCGAGCGCGAACAGCTCGATCTCGTTCACGTCACCCTGTTCTATCTCAACGTCCTCCACCACTTTTTCTGGGACGAGGAACCGACCAAGCGTGCGTGGAAACTCGTCGATGAGTGGATTGGTCGGCTCACCGACCTCGATGACGTGAATCTGGTGATCGTCTCCGATCACGGCAGCGCACCGACAACTACCGAGTTTTACATCAACGAGTGGCTCGCCGAAAACGGCTACCAACAACGGACCAAAACCGTCGAGGACTTCCTGCGACCGCTCGGCATCAACAGAGAAAACGTCCTGGCGCTTGCAAAACGCGCCGGGCTAGTCGATCCACTCGCGGCGATCGTTCCCGAACAAATTCAGCAGCTCGTTCCACAGAGCGCTGGAATCAAACGGGCCAGGAAACTCGACGCCATCGAGCTCGATCGCACGAAGGCAGTCGCAAGCTCGCAAGGACCGATCTACATCAACCCCGCGTTCGATGTCGATGCCGTCGCTGAGGAGCTGATCGCTGATCTCGAAACCGTCCGTGATTCGGATGGACCACTGTTCACCCGCGTCGTTCGCGGGAGTGCGGTCTACTCTGGGCCGTTTACTGCTGAGGGACCACAGGTCGTCGTTGATCAGCGTCCGGGCGTCCACGTCAACGATGGCATGGGTGGTGGCGAAATCATGACTGGGCCCGATCGGTGGGCAGCCGAAAACACGCCCAATGGGATATTCGTCGCCGAAGGGCCGGATTTCGGCGACCGGGGCGAAATCGATGACATCAGCATCCTCGATGTGGCACCGACACTGCTCGCGACGTTCGAGTGTGACGTTCCAACCGATATGCGTGGATCGGTGCTCGATGTGCTGGTGAATGAGCCGACGTTCGACCACCGAGAACCGCTATCGCTCGATGATAGGTATGATCCCGGCCAGTCTGAGAAGGTGACCGACAGGCTCGAGCAGCTGGGATATATGAGTTAACCGGAAGATCTGACTCCCAGCGCAATCTGGTTCTGTATCCATTGCGGGGTTTGATATGGTGTTGCCAGCGGTGGTTTTGCAGCAGCTACGAACGTCGACTCCGATGAAATACTTTGTACAATCCGATCAGCGAATAGTTGAAATCTCACCAATAGTTGCGCAGAACCTCCGCTGTTATCGTCTTCTTGAGGGTGCTTTGCGAAGAAACTGCAGTTTGGGGCACATATATAAATTGGCAAAAACATTGGGTATTCAAATATTTGTATTTATTTTCATTACTGTCACGCGAAAACCGCCCCGATTGGTCACTCGGCGAGCGATGCGATCACTTCGATCTCTACATCGATATCAACGGGGAGCTTGACGACTTCAACCGCACTCCGTGCTGGGTACGGTTCCGACAGCTCCTCGCCGTAGACGTTGTTAACCGCGTCGTAGTAGCGCATGTCTTTGACGAACACGGTGGCCTTTACGATATCATCGAGAGAGCTACCGGCGGCTTCGAGTATGGCTTCGATGTTTGCGAGCGTCCGTCGCGTCTGCTCGGCCGGGGTATCGCCCACAATATCACCGGTGTCTGGATCGACGGGCCCCTGCCCGGAGACGTAAATCGTCTCACCGTCGATGATCCCCTGTGAAAACGGTCCGATGCTTGCTGGTGCGTCCGCAGTCGATAGTTCTTCCATGGATGTAATGGTGCGTTCAGTACAGCAGTTCTGCAACGACACTGCGCTTGCAAAACGCTACCGGTCTACCGTCAGATACTCCTGCGCCGTTTCGTGGAGTGTGGCAAATCCTTCGGCTGCCCCGACGCCCACACGCTTACCACGAACGGTATCCTCTGCGGCGATTCCATCGAGCAGATTGTCAAACTCCGAATCGATGCCGCCGTGCTCTGTGAGAAATTCGATCTGCGATTCGTGCTGTTCAATCGCACGCCGTTTCTGGTCGGTGTACTCGGAGATATCAACGAACAGCGAGGGCTCGAACGAAGATGTCGGCTTGCCGAAAAACAGCACGTTCTCCGGATCGCACGGATCGTACTCGCTTTCGAACAGCTCGATTGAGGCCATGTAGTACGCGTCTGTTACCAATCGTGCTGTGGCCTTGTGGTCTGGATGTAAGTCGTCGCGGAAATGTGTAAGAATGAGGTCGGGATCGTACTGGCGGATGGCGTTCACGATCCGAACGCGGTTTTCATAGGTGTGTGTGATCCGACCGTCAGCAAATCCCAAAAACGACACCGCATCCGCGTTGAGTTCAGCCCCAGCGTTTTCTGCCTCGGTCTCGCGTGTGGCTGCCACCTCCGACTCGGTGGTCTCACCGAATCCACCGTACTCTCCGCGTGTCATGTGGGCGATCGTAACGGTGTCACCGCGGTCGGCGTGCTTCGCTAACGTCCCACCACAAAAAATGTCGGCATCGTCAGGGTGGGCCACGATGGCTAACAAATGCATACAGCTTCCTAACAGGACACTGTACACAAATACCTTTTGATCAGTTTCACTACCACGTATTGGTAGTTGCATATCCGTCGTTCATACCAACGAAACATTGCCCAAACCAGGTGTTCCAGGTCGGATACGCGTTCACCAGTCATCACTGGGGAACACAACCACCGGCTACGTTCCAGCACCCACATTCATTCTTCGGGTTTCTATCAAATTTCAGTACTGTAACTGTTTCAGACGGATTGTGTCGTTGGTGGGACATGAATTGCTGGTGCTCCATCCGGCGGGTTGTCCACAGGAGATGAACGTTCGGACGAAGCATCGAAGATCCTCCTGTTAGTTCGGACTGATTGAACACCACAAATCGCTCGATTTCATGGCGGACAAGGCGTCTTTCTGGCGAGTCGGGATTGTGTCGGTGGATTCATATCTTCTCCGCCAGAACGAGTTTTCATGGGTTCGCCGAGCAACACTGCCGACAGCATCGATTCTGTACGCACTGCCGTTCGTGGTGGTCGCCGATGAAGGCGATCGTCGTCGAGCGCGGCGCTACGACACCGACGCTTCGAGACCTTGCGGTTCCAGAGCCGGGTCCTTCCGAACTGCTGTTGCGAACGCTCCGGGTCGGGATTGATGGAACCGATTTCGAGGTTCTCAGCGGTTCCCACGGCGGGTTCCCGGCGGCTGATTCGTTCCAGATTCTCGGCCACGAGGCGGTGGCTGTTGTGGAGGAGGCAAATGGAACGTCATTTTCTGCAGGCGATATCGTCGTTCCAACGGTTCGTCGGCCACCGAACGGTCGATACGAGCAGCCACCAGCGTGGTTCAGTCGAGACGAACCGGACATGGCACCGGCAGACGAGTACGTTGAGCGCGGGATCGTCGGTGCGCACGGGTATATGGCGGAGTATTTCACCAGCCGTCCGGAGTATCTCGTCAAAATTCCCGAGTCGCTTGCTTCGCATGGCTTTCTCGTTGAACCGATCAGCAACGCCGAAAAGGCACTCGAACACGCACGGGCGAGTCGCTCTGCGTTCGAGTGGCAGCCTGACAGCGCGTTCGTCCTGGGGAACGGGCCGCTCGGGCTGCTAACGCTCGCGATGCTACATGACGACGGCTTCGAGCGAACGTACTGTCTGGGTCGTCGAGACCGACCGGATCCGACGATCGATATCATCGAGCGGTTGGGCGGTACGTACGTCGACTCCCGAGAAACACCGGTTGGGGAGTTTGCCGACACCCATCCCCCCGTTGATTTCGTCTATGAGGCAACCGGCTATGCAAAACACGCATTCGAATCGGTGTATGCGCTCGCGCCAAACGGTGTGGCTGCGTTGCTCGGGCTCCCTGCTGACTGGACGTTCGAAATTGATGGGGGTGCCCTTCACAGTGAACTGGTGTTGCAGAACAAAGCGATCGTTGGGAGTGTCAATTCCAACGTCGCCCAATACGAGCGCGCGATTGAGACGCTGCAGGCGTATCCGGACTGGTTGCCCGAGGCGCTCATCACGGACGTATTCGAACCGACGGCAATCGATGACGCGTTTGCTGGCGGAGACGACCGAATCAAAACAGTGATCGAGTTCGGACAGCGCTGAGTGTCACTCCGCAGCAATCAGTGGCTGTTCCTCTGTTGGACCATCGGAGTTTTTGATGGCCTCGCCGCTCAACTGATCGAAAATATGCAGTCGAGATTCGGGAACTGAGAGCGTCAGCGATTCGCCAGCTGGGAGCTGTGTGCCTGCTGGAACGGTCGCGGTCACGAGTGTCTCTCCCACTCGGGTGTGGACGTGCGAGAGATCTCCAAGCGGCTCAACGACTTCTGCGTCCGCATCGATCGCACCGTCGGGAGCAAGATCGAGATCCTCTGGTCGAACTCCCATGACGTAGTCCGTCTGGTCTTCGAGCAGCTCTGTGGTCGACTCGGAGAGCTCGTAGGTGAACGCTTCGTGGGTAAGGGTCCCGTCGTCGTGCGTAACATCCAGGAAGTTCATTGAGGGCGAGCCAATGAATCCGGCGACGAACTGGTTGGCGGGCGTATTGTAACACTCAAGAGGCGTTCCGACCTGCTGGAGCTCGCCTTCGTCCAGAATGGCGATTCGATCGCCCATCGTCATCGCTTCGGTCTGGTCGTGGGTGACGTAGATGGTGGTCGTTTCGAGCGACGCTTGCAGTGCCTGGAGTTCGGTTCGCATCTGCGATCGAAGCTTGGCGTCGAGATTCGATAACGGCTCGTCCATCAGGAACACCGCCGGTTCGCGGACGATCGCCCGCCCGAGCGCAACGCGCTGTTGTTGGCCCCCGGAGAGCTCACTGGGTGTATCGTCGAGCAACGGCTCGATCGATAGCGTCTGTGCCACCTCGGTGACCCGGCTGTCGATCGTTGCGTCATCAAGCGAGGAGTTCATTTTCAGCCCGAACGCCATGTTCTCACGCGCAGTCATGTGGGGGTAGAGCGCGTAGTTCTGAAACACCATGGCGATGTCCCGGTCTCGGGGTTCGGACTCTGTGACAGACTCCCTTCCGATTCGGATGTCGCCGTCGGTTGCGCTTTCGAGTCCGGCGATCATTCGCAGCGTCGTTGATTTCCCACAGCCCGATGGCCCGACGAGCACCAGAAACTCCCCGTCTTCGAGCTCGAGCGAGAGGTCATCGACGGCGACGACCGCGTCGTCACCAGATCCAAATCGCTTTCGCAGCTGCTGCAGTTCAACAGTTCCCATTTCTGCTTGTCTATTGGCAACACCCGTATATAATAGTTGGTCTATATCTCTGACTCGCCTGTAGGTTACTGCTTCATGCTACCGGCGGTAAGCCCCGAGACGATCTGTTTCTGGAAGAGCGCGAAGATCAACAACAGTGGCACAGACGAGACGGTGGCTGCGGCCATCATCTCCGTCCAGTGTGTCCCCGTATTGGTCTGGAACTCCTGTATCCCGATGGCAAACGGGGTGACGCCGTCGTTTGCGAACGCTGAGGCGAACAGCACTTCGTTGAATGCGATGATGAACACAAACATTCCAGTGGCTGCGATACCCGGCATCGCAAGCGGCAGGACGATCCGATAGAGCGCTTGTAAGCGCGTACAGCCGTCGATCCGGGCGGCGTCCTCAAGCGCAGCCGGTATCGTGTCGAAATAGCCCCGCAGCATCCAGATTGCGAACGGAACGGTGAATGTCGAGTAGATGAAGATAATTCCGTGATACGTATTGATCATCGGGACGCCGAACTCTCTCTGGATGGTGAGAAAGAGGATGAAGATTGGGATGAGAATCAGGACACCAGGAATCATCTGCGTCGAGAGAATCGTCAGCCCAAACAGTCCCTTCCCAGGGAACTCATACCGCGAAAACGCATACGCTGCGAGGCTTGCAACGGTTAAACAGATGACCGTGGTCGTCCCGGCAATGATGAGACTGTTGATGAAAAACCCGACCAGATCGAATCGAGCCCACATATCGACGTAGTTCTGGACGTTGAGTGCCGATGGAAGCAGATGCAGTCCATCACGATAGAGCTCTGATTCCGATTTCAGACTGGTTGCAATCATCATGAAGATCGGAAAGAGCGTGAATGTGAGTATGAGCCCGAGGACAAACTTCTGGAACGCGTCGATGAGGAAATCTCTGGCGTTCGTGGACAGCTCGAACTCCGAGGGAACACCGGCCATTAGACCGCACCTCCTTGCACGGACGATTTCATCGTCGCCCGGTAGTAGCCATAGGAGATGGTCATTGAGATCACGAGCAGAATGATCGAGAGCGCAGCGCCTAGCGAGTAATCACCGTTCTGGAAGGCAAAGTTGTAGATAAACAGCATGAGAACCTCGCCGTTCTCCGGATTTTTATCGAGTAACAGATACGGGATGGTGAAATTGATGAACGACCAGACGATCATGAGCAGGACAATCACGGCGGTAACCGGCTTGAGCTGTGGAAGTGTGACGTATCGGAACGTCGCCCAGCGGCTCGCTCCATCAATCGAAGCCGCTTCGTACAGCTGTTCGGGAATCGACTGCAGCCCAGCGTACAGCATGATCGCTGCGAACGGGAAGTTCTTCCAGACGTTGACCACGATCATCGAAATGAGCGCGTTGTTGCCGATGAGCCAGAACATTTCATCGGTGGAGTTGATCACACCAAGCCAGACGAGTAGCTCATTGATCACGCCCGTATCCGCAGTGAACATCATCCGCCAGATGTAGATCGTCGCCACTGCCGGTGCGAAATACGGAATCAACACGAGCGTCCGTGCGGTGAGCTTCCCACGGAAGGATTTGTTCAACAGGAGGGCCGTGGTGAGCCCCAACACATAGACGCCGATCGTCGTTCCAAAGGCGAACAGAAACGTCTCAACCAGTGAGCTCCAGAACTCGGCCCCCACTGCGGTGTTCGGCTGGAAGATCGCACTGTACTGTTTGAGCGGGGAGATGGGCGCATTCATCCAGTCGATGAATGTGCTGTCGTTGACTTCCATGAAGCTGATCACGAAGCCCCACACCATCGGGATGAAGTGAATCAGCGCCATCATCGCGATCGATGGCAGCAACAGCCAGTAGGCAAACCGGGAATCGTCGTCAAATCCCAACGATGGAACGGTCAACCGTTCTCGAAGGGACTGTGTGAATTGCTCTATCGAAACCGACATACTCGCTCGTTTCAATTCCGTACGTATTTTACTGTCGGTTTTTCTCACACGTGAGTGAAGAATATGTCACACTATGGCTGTGTTGTATCCAAAAGGATGGACCGAGGGGTGAATCGAATCGGTGTCGTTAGTTGCCGAGTTCGCTGTTGGCCTGCTTGGCCGCGTCTGTGAGCGCTTTCTTGGTGTCGCCGTCGCTCCACTTTCCGGTCGCTGCGTCCTGGAGAACGCCTTTGACGGCACCGTTCATGATGTCCTCGACCTTCCCCCAGTTTTCGACCTGTGGGAACGTCTTGCCGATCTCCGTGATGTCGTAAAAGCCCTGCCAGACGGGGTCGTCGAACGAATCCTGTTCGAACGATTTCTCGACGGCCGGCAAAAAGCCGGTCGTCTGTGCGACTTCTGCGTTCACGGACGGCTTGGCCAGGTAGTTCAGCCACTTTGCGGCTTCTTCTGGGTGGTCGGTCCACGGGTGAATACCGACGAGTTCGAGCCCGTAGAAGATCGCCGAGTCGCCGTTTGGCCCGGCTGGTGGTTTCGTGATTGTGATGTCCTCCTTCGAGATCGACTCCTTGCTCGTGAAGTTATCGACCGTTGCGAGCGAGGCCCACGTCGACTGGATCTTGTGGTTCAAAAAGCGGCTGTCGCGCTGTTCACCGTCCCATTCGGCGGTGTCCTTTGGCATCACCGAGTGGGTGGACTGGAGATCCTTGTAGTAGTTTAGCGCCGCAACGGCTTCGGACGAATCGAACGTCGCTTTCGAGTTGTCGTCGTTGAGGAGCGCACCGCCGTTCTGCCAGACGAAATCCGCGAAGAACTGGCTGACGTTCGACTGGGTTGGGATACCGAACAGATGCGTATCGGAGTTGGCCTCGTTGTAGGCATTCCCCTTCGAGACGAGCTCATCCCAGGTTGTTGGTGGTGCATCGATCCCCGCTTTCTCAAGCTCGGGCATGTAGCTGATGTGTGCGCGTGGGCCCCAGAACCACGGAATGCCGATGAATTTATCATTATATTTGCCAATTCCGAGCGGGTTGTCGAAAAAGGCGTCAGTGTTGATGTCGACGTTGACCTGATTGAGGTCCTGGAATCCCTCCAGAGCCGAGTAGCCTGGAATGAACGACGACGGGATCTCGTCCACATCCGGCCCGGACTGCGTTCGCATATCCTGTTTCTGTGCGTCAGGACCATCTCCCCAGCCGATGATTTCGTATTCGACCGTAATGCCCTCCTCTTTCTCGAACTGCGTGGTGTGTGTATCGAGATATTCTTCCATCTCACCCGTGCCGTAGTGTCGGGTTTTGATGGTCACAGACTTCGAATCGGTCGATTGTGACGGGCCCAGAACGTTCGTACAGCCAGCGAGCGCCATCGTGGCTGTCGTGACACCGGCCGTCTTCAGAAATGCACGGCGAGACGGCTGCGATGAAGCATCATCGAACATGTACAGCTTCGGTTAGATTACACACTATATATAACTTTTCATTTGGACTGCTTATGGGCACGACACGAACGTGGATTCAGTTACTCCGTAAACGGTTCGACATTGCTCGTGGCCTTGGGGGTAATTGCTTCTAGGAGCCGTTCGAGGACGTATTCGACCTCTTCGTCGGTCAGACACATTGGGTTGAGAACGATCATTTCCTCAGTGAGTCGATCACTGCCCACGAAGAGTCGTGGATCCTGGCTACGAAGATCTGCGGCAATCTCTGTTGCAGAGTGGTCAATCACTGCGGGATCGAGCGACAGCTCGACCACCGGTGCACGCGACTCTCCGGAGGTGTCGATCGTCGTCTCTACGCCCTCGATGCCACCCAACTGCTGGTGGAAATACGTCGACCGCGCCATCCACGTTTCGTATACGGCGTCCTGGTCTTCGGTTACGAAGCTCTCTAGTGCGGCAAGGAGCCCAGCGAGCTCTTCTTTGCCAACCTTTGCTGAGCGACCGATGCCATGGCGAGGGACGCCCTCCTCAAGTGCGACAGAATCGATGATCGAAGGTGCGTCCCAGATATCACGCGCAATATGCATATCGAGATTCTGGAGCGCGATCGACTCGATCAACGCCGATCGACCGGCAACGATGCCCGTGGTCTGTGGCCCACGGATCGCCTTCCCGCCACTGAACACCACCAGATCCGCCCCGGCGTCGATAAATCGCTCAAAGTTTGCCACCGGTGGAACTTCTGCAGCCGCATCGACGATCACCGGAACGTCGTGCTCGTGGGCGATCTCGGTGACGACTGACAGCGGGGGCTGGGTGTAGGATTTTTCGACGTATCCGATCGCCGCCGTTTGTTCGGATATAGCTCCGTGAAGCTCCCACGGTTCGACGGTTGCGGCGCCAGTGCCGAGCTCTACGTCGTTCGTTCCAACGTCGACGATCGTCCCGCCGGCTGCTGTGAACGCGTGATCATACGCCGTCCGGTGGGTGCGTGGCATGATGATCTCGTCGGCAACCCCATCGGTGACTGGCAACTGCGCCATGGCCTCGAAATCGTCGCCGGCAATTGTGGCGGCCGCAGCTAACAGCAACCCAGCGCTAGCACCAGCAGTCACATAGCCAGCTTCGGCGCCAGTTAGTTCGCTGATACGCTCGCTCGCAGCCGATTGCAGCTCCGAGAGCACGACGAACGACTCTGCTGCACGCTCCATCGCGTCGATGGCCTCGGGACGGATTCGGCTTCCGCCGATCCGTGTTTTCGTTCCTGCGGCGTTGATCACGGGCGACACGTTGTACGTTCGATAGATTGAGTCCTGTGAATTCACGATTGATCCTCGACAATCATTTCGTAGTTTTTGCACACTCGTATGGTCGATTGGATATGGTTACACGACCGGGGCGTGGGGGCTCATGGGAGCGTCTCCAGATAGGTGTTCCAGACGGCGTCGGGCTCCTCACTGGCGATCGATGAGATCGTCCGGCAGGCGTCGTAGCCCCACATGAACACGCTATCGACGTCTGAATCGACTGCGGCCTGCGTTGCGGTACGGACGGCGTCGGTCGTCTCACCACCGGCCGGAAGCCGAAAGCCCTGGATCCAGATCTGACTGTCGCAGTCGTGTGTTCGGGCGAGTGAGGCCACCATCTCAGAGAAGTATGAGACGAACTCCCCGACGGAGCCGTCGCCGTGGAGCGTCCAGTACGGATCCGTTGCGAGCACGTCGAGTTCTGGGCGTTTTGCCAGCTCATCCCAGTTACGAAGGCCGTGCTTTGAGTCCTCACTCGGCAGCAGGCAGACGGCGTTCGAACAGCCCGCCGCACTGCCTACTTGCATCATTTCGACCAAAAACGAGAGCAGTGATTGCTCACGGAACTGCTCAACGCGGTCCGTATGCGCAGCGTCCATTGGCTCGCCGTACTGCTCGAAAAAACGCTCCTGACAGTGTTCACAACGACAGCTCCAGGCTTCATCTGGATAGCAATCCTGTTCGTCGTGCCACTCTGGGATATACCAGTGTGGCTCATCCCAGAACAGGACGTCAGCACCCACCGACGCCCCAGCCTCGGTCCAGTCACGCATGTACGACCGAAATCCAGGCGCATTGAAACACGCGGCCGGGAGCCGCTCACCGGTCGACATCACCTGACAGTCCTCGGGATTGCGACCGATGAACTCAGAGAACGCCTCGCCACCAAAGACGCGACCGACGCCCCAGGGATTCATATACACTGTGAGCCCGCGCTCGTGGCTTGCCGCGACGATCTCACTCATTGTTTCGCGATAGTACTCCAGATCTGCCTCACTGAACGTGTGCAGAACGCTCGTCAGCCCGCTGTCCACGAATCGGTCGAGATCCGCTTCCACGTGAGTGGGGTCTCGGACCCCAAAGTAGCTGGTCCCGGTTTCGAGCGTGTCGGTGGTAGTGTCCAACTCGTCATCCATACCGTGTCACTCACGATTCGGTCCTCCATAAAATCAGTTTCGAGTCACACCAGTGTATTTCGGTGGCTTACCACTCGGCGATGGAGCCGTCCTCGTGGCGCCAGACTGGGTTGTGCCAGTCGATATCTTGCTGGGCTTTCGCCTTGACCACTGCTTCGTCGATCTCGATCCCGAGTCCGGGCTCCGAGAGCAACTCCAGGAATCCATCGGTGAATTCGAAGGCGGCTGGATCGGCGAGATACTCGTACGGGATGCCTGTGCGAGCCCCGGAGATGCCAAAGCCGTGGTCCTGGATAAGGAGGTTCGGAATCGACGCACACACCTGGAGCGAAGCGGCGAGCGCAATCGGACCGATCGGACAGTTCAGCGCAACCGACACGTCGAAGGGGTGGGCCATGGCAGCGATCTTTCTGACCTCCGTGATGCCGCCCGCGTGTGAGATGTCTGGCTGTACCACGTCGATCACCCGGTCGTCAAACAGCCGTTTGAAATCCCAACGGGAGTACATTCGCTCCCCTGTTGCTAACGGGACGGTCGTGGTTTTCGACAGCGCGTCCAGATTGTCGTTATGCTCGGGAAGCACGGGCTCTTCGACGAACATCGGTTTGTAGGGTTCAATCGCGTCGATCAGTCGACTGGCCATGGGCGTTGAGGCCCGTCCGCGAAAATCAACCACAATGTCGATCTCCGGGCCGACAGCCTCACGGACGTGCTCGACACGATCGCTCGCCGTGTGCACCGCTGCCGGCGAATCGATCTGTCGCATTCGTTCGACGGCGTCCATTTTGATCGCCGTATACCCCGCATCAACGAGCTGTTCTGCCTCACCAGCAATCTCTGCTGGTCGATCGCCACCGACCCACTGATAGACGCGAACGCGATCACGACACGGCCCACCGAGGAGCTCGTACACTGGCAGTTCGTGGTGTTTGCCCTTGATGTCCCACAGCGCCTGATCGATGCCAGCAATCGCGCTCATGAGAATCGGCCCACCGCGATAGAAGTTGTTCCGATACATCGCCTGCCAGTGGTCCTCGATCTTGCGTGGATCTTTGCCGAGGAGATACCCATCCATCAGCTCTCTGACCGCGGTGCTGACCGTTTTTGCCCGCCCCTCAACGATTGGTTCGCCCCACCCGGTGATGCCCGCATCCGTTCTGATGACGAGAAACACCCAACGGGGCGGAACTTCGTACAGATCGTAGCCGGTGATGTTCATATACGGTGGATTGATCGAACACGAATATAACTGTCGGGGCGGTAGACCGATACAGATCCAGGGGAAACCGGAGCGCGACTGGAGTCCATTCTGGTGTCGTTCATCACACATAAACAATGTTTATGAGTACGAGTGTATTGTTGGTGTACATGAGTGAGCCGGACTCCCAACGGACGGTGAATGCGACACAAACGAGTGTGTCAGTGCTCGAAGCGCTGGCAGAAGCCGATGATACGGTCGGGGTTACGGAGTTGGCAAACCGGCTGTCGATACCGAAGAGCACGGCGTATAAGCATCTCAACACGCTGTATGAGGTTGGATTCGTGAACAAAACTGGCAGAAAGTACGAGCTCGGGCTCCGACTGGCGGATCTCGGCGAGCGGGCGCGTGCGACTGATCCCCTGTATCGGACGGCCAGACCCCACATTGACCAGCTCGTTTCCGTCACCGACCAGCCCGCTGGCCTGGTGATTGAACACGAGGGGCTTGCTGTTGATCTGTATCGCACGACACCGGCGCGACAGATACAGGTTCAGCTCCCGAACTCTCGGTATCTCCACTGCAGTGCGCCAGGAAAGGCGATTTTGGCGTCGTTATCATCCGAACGCGTTATGGAGATTCTCGATGAGACTGGGTTGCCCCAGAAGACCGACCGAACACTCAGCGACCGGTCTGCACTCAGAGAGAAGCTCGACCGGATCGACGAGCGAGGGATCGCGTTCGAACGTGGCGAACAGCGGCCGTCACGACGGGCTGTTGCGGTGCCAATCACGCAGAACGGCTCCGTGCTTGGTGCGGTCTACGTCGCGGGCACGAGCGATCGCCTCAAGAGCAAGCGGTTTGAAGAAGACCTCCCTGGCATCCTCATCAGCACTGTCAAGCGATTTCTCCCCGATCTGTAGGCGACGTTTCGATAGTGTGAACAGTTCTGTGCTGATGCGTCGGTTGAGCGCCAGCGTGGTGTTACGATCGTACGTGTGTAATGGGATGTGAGACGGTTCGTCGATGTGGAGTGCCCACAGAACTCCCATCATATCATAGAGAGATATCAGAATTAACTAGACTCCAAATATGTAAGAACATCTTGATCTAATGGGGACTTTTTAAATATAGAAAATATGTGCGTATATGCTACAAAAACCAACGTAGATAGGAAAATAAGCGCAAAATTCGAAGGAATATGACCTATAATATTCCACTTGAAATAAGTAAATTAGGCCTCATAATTATTCTATGATGTATTAGTAATAGGTATGTTTGCCGCCGCAGTGTGTTGGGGTGTCTCCCAGCCGCTCTCCGGTCGTTTGGGAGTCCAAACGTCTCCTCAATCGGCGAGAAAGGTCGCTACTGGTGCTATCAGTTCTGGTGTGTTGAGTGCTGGGTGGTGTCCACACGCCACACGAAGCGTGGAACAATCCGGATGGATCGCAGTCATTCGCTCGAACGTCGAATCCGTACAAATGGCGGATTCGGTTCCCTGCACGAGACAGATGTCGGCGTCGATCGATTCGTACACAGCCCATGGATCACCGCCGGAATCATCATTCGGTGCCTGCGTGAGTCCGTCGACGATCGCCGGGTCGTAGTTTGCGGTAATCCGTCCATCGTCCGTTCGTCGACTCGATGTGACGGCCATTCGTCGGTACTCCGCGTCAGTCATCGGGCTAACGCGCCCGCCGTAGATCTCCCTGAGATACGATTCAAATTCGGAGATCGTATCGACGACCGGCGGTGCACCAACGTAAGTGGCGATCCGTTCGATCGCCGCAGGCTCTGCGTCTGTACCGGGATCTGGACACATATCGTTGATCACAAGCTTCGTGATTCGATCACCCAATGGCCCACCAGCGAGTGCCATCCCCAGTCCGGCCCCCATCGATGTCCCGATCCAGCGAATGGTGTCGAGATCCTGGCTATCAAGCCACGCAATGAGGAGCTCGATCATCGATGCATTCGTGTACCGACTCGTGTCATCGGACCACTCGCTCAGTCCACGCCCGGGCAGATCCGGACAGAGAACGTGGTAGGTGCTGGACAGTTCAGCAGCGATCGGATCAAAATCACGACCGTTTCGAGAGAGCCCGTGGACGCACACGACGGGTGGAGCCGAGTCGTCACCCCACGCAGTGTGGTGAATCTCAAGTCCATCAACAGTCGTGAACAGATCGCGTCGGTCCATGCTGTTGTATGGTTTGCTCTACCTAATATTATTTATCATTAATTAGAATTTTATCATAATTGTTGTGCTTTACAACAAGTTCTTTTTCCACTGTACAAAGTACTATTACCCAGTTGCTGGTTGTATCACACACGATGACACGGAACACGGAGTGGGGGTCGACAGTACTCAGGGTGACGCTCGGAGCAATACTGTTCGTTCACGGAGTCGGGAAACTGTTCGGCGTTGGACCGGTACCCCAACCTATCCCGGAGTTCACCACCTTTCTTGCGAGTCACGGGCTTCCGGGGCCTGCAGTCTGGGCGTGGCTCGTCGGGCTCGTCGAATTCGGCGGTGGCATTCTGTTAGTGCTTGGCTTTCTCACCAGATTTGCGGCGCTCGCCGTGGCAATCGACATGGTCGGTGCGATCGTGCTCGTCCACCTTCCGCGGGGCTTTGCCTACACGGTTGGTGGGTATGAGTACGCCGTTGCACTGCTGGCGATGGCGCTTTCGCTGGTGATCACTGGTCCTGGATCGCCTTCGCTGACGAATCTCCTGTTTGGTGGCGAACCGTTCTGGCCGAAAAAAGAGTAGCCAGCTTCCGAGTCAGCCGACGGATTTGCGGTGCTCGGCGCCATCGATCGCACCGTTGTCACCGCCGTCCGGACCGACCACGTCACTGAACGGCGTAAGCTCCACGGAGTACGGGACGGTCCCCGTTTCGTTCGTCCTCGCTGCCCAGGTACCGACCACCACGACGCGGTCATACGGTGGACTATCGAAGAGGGCGTTCATGTTTCGTGGTTCACCACGGGTGAACAACGTTGGGCTGAACTGCTCGACAGCCACTCCGCCACTATCGTTGCTGGCGATTGCCGTGAACTGATAGCGACTCGGCTGGTCACGGACCGCACTCAGATCAACGAAGGGAGCCGTCGAACCACCGGTATGCGATACACCGGCGTCGGGGATGCGAACGTTTCTCAGATACCAGCCAGTTCCGGGGTGATTGCTGTCATTGCCGGCGGTGGCCCAGTCAGTGAGATACCGGAATGAGACGAGCACCGACTGGTCTTGATACGCGGAGAGATCGAACGATTCTCGCACCCAGTGGCCGTTCGTATCGCCAGCAAAGCCGGGATGATGACGAGCGACAGCCGGATGGGCGCTTTCGGGCGCAGCAAGCTCTTCGGTGGTGTTCTGATTCGAGAGCGATTCCCAACTCTCGCCACCGTCCGTCGAGACCTGTACTGCCCCGACATCCCAACCCTGTTCGATGTTGTACATCGTCTCGAACGACAGTGTTGGATCACTGGTGTCGCGGAGATCAACCGGCATGATTGCCATTTCGTCCCGGAGATGGCTCGAACCGCTCCAGAGAACCGACTCGTTCGAGCCGTTCGGAGCGGTTGGTGGGGTCGTCGTCTCCCATGCTACCGGCTGATACCGACTTCCGTTGGCCGTAATTCTGAGAAGCGACTCGTCCAGATCCTCCAATGTCGTTGCCTGGAGGCCCCACGCGGTGGTTTCGGTGCTGTTCGTACTATTAGCGACCGAAACGTTCAGGGAAACGTCATCAAACTGATATCGGTCCGATTCATGGGACGTGGAAGCCGAATCGACGACCAGAGCCGTTGCAAAATCCTGATACAGTTGATAGAACGAGCGGGGCTGCGCAGTGCCGTCGAGGACGGTCTCGAAGCCGTCAATCCCGTTGGCTTGCGTTCGTATGAGCCGCTTGATCGCGTCTTCACCATACTGCTGGGCGAAATAGACGTGAAACAGCGCGGCGCCGCCGTAATCGGCAAGGATGTGTTTGTCTCCCTGGTCTCCCCACTCCACGAGCGAGTTGTTCGGTCGGTTTTCGAATGCCTGCACGTGATCCGATGGCAGCCCATAGCCCGCAGCATACTCCGCGTAATCGGAGAGTCCTTCGTTGACCCAGGACGTTTCATCGCTGTCCTGATCATTGTGGATCAGATGCTGGTATTCGTGGGTGAGCGTCCCCTCGACGGCGAAGGCGTCCTCGCTGTCGCTCTCGTTCGTTTCGTTTGCAGGAGGCCGCCAGGACGCGTTCATCGGGCCCAGTCGTTCGTCCCACTCTGCAGCGTCGATCGTCACAACGTTCCGATCGGTTTCGTTCTGGATGACTGGTGAGTAGAATCCAGCCGTAAACACTGGGTAGCTTTCATTGTAGTAGTTTTCGTCTCGGATATTATCGACGAGGATAACCGTCCGACTCTCGTTGTCGGGTGACTGATAGTAGCTTGCAGGCACGGTACCGTCTGCCGCGAGCGAACTGTTTGTTCCAAATCGTGGCGTTGGGGCACCGAACAGCCGTCTATCCGACGGATAAATCGTCGATTCGAACGCCTGGCTGAGATGTTCGAGTTGGTCGTCAGTCACTGACGGGTTTGCTCGCGAATCGTTCGCTGGAAATGAGAGATTCTTCGCAACCCACACCGAACTGTTCGCAGTTACAGCCCGCAAGGTGAAGGGTCGATAGGTAAATTCGCTCTCGCTGTGATTCAGCGTCGGAAACGATTTTGAGGTCCCGACCGTCGGTTCGTCACCAGCCGACATCCTGCGATACTGGTCGGGTGAGACGCGGGGTGCTGTCGTTCGATCAACCGAATGATTCGAAAGCGTCCCGTGTTCGAGCGTCCGACCACGAGCCTCGCTGTTCTGTAGCTGTTGATCGATCGCAACGCCGCGTTGTTGGGGTTGCAATCGATCTCCAGCCGTCGGCGGAGTATCCGGACTGGCGACAGCAGCTCCCGGTTCTACTTCAGAGAATGGTTCGATTGTGAATGATGTATCGTCAACTGATACACTGGTGGTGGCAACGACTGCACCACTCACCACACACACCGCTACAAGAACGGATAGCAACTTCATAGGGTGCAATAGATCGTTTCTATGGCGCATCTATAATGATACCCCTTCCTACTGATCCTATCCAGTTCTAAAAGAATACTGATGCTCACTTATACATAACAGGATTCTGCACTTTCAATTGGCTGCCGTGAGTGACCCGGATGGTTTTTGGTAACTGGGACGAAACGGATCGGTGTATGAGCAGCTGGGCTGTCCCTGGATTTATCTCACCAACGATTGGGGTCGGAATTGTCCGCGTTCTATTGGGGGGCCTCCTGCTAGGGCTTCCGGCGTCGGCGCTACTGACGCCATTTTTTCTGAGTGATCGATTCCGAGCCCTGTTCAGAGCGGCGGGGCCAACCGGAACCTTCGCGGTGAACGCTCTGCTCTGGGTGTGGCTGATTGGTGGGCTACAGATCGGGCTGTTCGGCACTGGCATTGGGCTCCTTGCGGTCGAAATTGCTGCCCCAGATCAACGCTTTCAGATGATGCGAATCGCTACCGCTGGATTGGCGATCGTCTATCCGTTGTGCGTGATCGTGGCCCTCAGAGTCGCCTCCGGTCCGCTCGGAATCGACTGGAACACCCACCGCCACGACCGCAGGACGATTGGCATTCTCGTTGGGGCGGTCGTCTGGTATCAGGTCGCGACGGTGGTCATCTCGCCGTACGCGATCGATGTCTTCTCCGGGAGTGGCCCGTTCTGAACGGTGTGCGTACTGTTCTCATCATGACGAAAGAGATAGTAACTGGTCACTGCAATGGGTCAATATGCAGACGATTCAGGGTGCCTACACAGAAGCCCGATTCGTTGGCGATGACCCCTCGCTGCTTGAGGCTGCTGTCATCGACCAGGTCCAGGATCTCGTCGACCATCCGGCGTTCACAGAGCCGATCGTTATGCAGCCCGACTGCCACCCTGGTGCCGGTGGTCCGGTCGGATTTACGATGCCGATGGGCGAGCGAATCGTCCCGAACATTGTGGGCGTCGACGTGGGCTGTGGTGTCACCGCGGTAGAGATTGGTAAGACCCTCCCGTATGACGGGGCTGACCGAGAGCGACTGGTTCGCAACGTGGTTCCGATGGGTCGATCGGTGCACGAGTACGATGAGTCGGTCCATTTCGTGAACGAATTCCCGTTCGAGCGGGCGAATCGACAGTTCGATCGGTTTGCACGCCGGTTCGAGGATGAGTTCGGTGAGCCGATCGACCCCCAATCGTTCGACTTCGATGGCTATGACGGCGAGTATTTCAAATCGCTCTGTCGGCGAGTGCTCGGCGGGCGCTCGACTGGAATGGGCCACGTGATCCGCAGTGCTGGGACGCTCGGTGGTGGCAACCATTTCGTCGAATTTGCCCGTGCGCAGTCTGCAGGTACCTACTGGATCGTCGTTCATAGTGGTTCTCGATATCTCGGGAAAGCGATCGCCGAGCACTATCAGTCGATGGCAACCGACAGACGAAACGGGGCGGCCGTGCGGTCGTCGATTCCCGAGGAGTATTATGAGTATCTCCGCTTCGATCCCGAGTCGGTCAGCGATAGCGAAATGTTCGCCTGGATGACTGGCGGGATGGGCAAATCCGCGCTCCGAAAGGACCGAATTCGAGCGCAGGCTGCGAATCCGGAGGCAGTGTTCGAGACGCTGACGAATCTCTCGCCGTCCGAGCGAAACACCGATCTCGACTGGCTCATCGGCCAGGAGGCACACGGCTACTACGTGGATCTGCTGTTCGGACAGCAGTACGCCCGGTGGAACCGACAGCTGATGTGCTCGGCAATCTGTGACGCCCTCGGTGTGGAGCCGACCGACCGAATCGAGTCGATCCACAACTACATCGATTTCGAGGATCTCATCGTCAGAAAGGGTGCCACACCGGCTCGACAGGACCAGCGACTGGTCATTCCGTTCAACATGGCTGAGGGGTCGATCATCGCACGGGGCCGGGGGACCCAAGCGTATCACCAGACCGCCCCCCATGGTGCAGGTCGAACGATGAGCCGTCGGGAAGCCGCGAAAACAACAACGATGGAGGAATTCGAACGTGCCATGGACGGGATCTACTCCGAATCGATCGTCGAAGACGTCCTTGATGAAGCACCGCAGGCGTACAAACCGGCTGACGCGATCGAGCGGGCCATTGAGCCGACAGCAGAGATCATCGACCGGCTTGAAGTGGTTCACAACCTCAAGGCAATCGAGTGATTTCAATCGGACTGTGTAGAATGGGAACCGGTATCAGTGTGGTTTGAAAACGTCCAACAGGTGAAAGGCATGTCACCAACAGACACGTCGGGTCCTAACACAGGCAGTCCACCGTGTCACGACCACGCCGAACGACTCCGAGACGAATCTCCGAGCGCAAAGCTCGTTTATCGCGTCCTACACGAGACGAACCGTCCACTAACTACTCGCGAGGTTAGCGAACGAACATTGCTCTCATCGCGGACAACACGGTATGCGCTGGGGCGACTCCGTGAGGCGGGGATCGTCACTCGGAACGTCTGTCCTGACGACCCGCGGCAGTACCAGTATCACACCGTTGATGGGTAATTCGAGACACCCTCCGACCACCAGTAATTGAGTTTTTATACTATTTCACAATATCGAAAATAAAGCTTACCTGGTTCGCCAGTCCACTGGAGCTATGCCACGACAAGAGGTGTACCACTGAGTGGCGCCTGTGGTTCGAATTTCGCACGGGCGCTCGCACGGCTCGACGGCGAGCGAACTCCACCGCATAGCAACGGCTACCGCAGCCGAGACAACGGTGCAAACCGTCGGTCCGGCGATCGGTGCTGGCGCTCGCCAGGTCGTTTTTGCGACGAGTGGAGAGACGACGGGATTGTATTTCGAGCCCGCCACGGAGCTGGTCACGTCGATCGTCCACTCGCTTGACTCAGCTGATGCGATACCCACCCCAGACGTTGCGTTCACGCATGAGCGCTCAATGCAGGAGCTCCCAGCAACGGACGAGGAGCCACTCTCCACCAGTCACCGGTGGGTGAGTGGACCGGCCGGCTGGCTATCTCCAACCGACATCGATACCTATCAGGAAGCACGTGGAGTGGTCGCTAACAGTGGTGACCCGTCATGGATCCGTGATCGGATCGAAGCAACGCCACTGCGTGGACGAGGTCGCGGCGACGTGGCGGCGGACATCCCGCTCTGGAACCACTGGGAAACCGCGATCGAAACGAGTGGTGAACCAATCGTCGTCGTCAACGCCAATGAAACGACGCCGTACGGACACGCCGATCGCGCACTCCTCGAATCGACGCCGCTTTCGGTCCTCGACGGCGCGTTGCTCACTGCGCGCGCACTCAATGCTTCGGAGATCATCGTCTACTGTACGGAACGAGAGTCGCTCGCAATCGAGCGAACGGAGGGTGCGATTGAACAGTTCGAAGCTGCCGTCGATTCTCCGCCGATTCGTGTGGCAACGGGACCATCCTCGTATTTGGCCGGCGAGGTGACGATGGCGATTGAGGCGATCGAGGGAGCAGACCGTCTTGAGGCACGACTGCGACCACCCCAGCCAAGCGAGTGGGGATTGAACGGACGGCCAACGGTCGTTCACACGCCGCGAACACTCGCACAGCTCGTTGAGCTGCTCCGAACCGACGATACACCGCCGGGGACGAGCGGCGATCCCGGAACGCGGCTGTTGACCGTTGCTGGAGCGGTCGAAACGCCGATAACGATCGAACTCCCAACGGGATCGGCACTTTCGCGTGTTACTGATGCAGTTTCGCTCACTGGACGACTCAAAGGCGCCTGTGTTGGCGACATCTTCGGTGGGCTCGTCAGATCGCTCGAAATCCCGGTGAGTGCGAACGGCTTTCGGTCGGCCAGGTGTGGCACCAACGGCGTCATCGAGCTGTTCACACACGATCAGTGCCCACTCGCCATCGTCGGTAATCGGGTGACGTTTGCCGCCGAGAACAACTGTGGGCGGTGTGTAACCTGTCGTGAAGGATCAAAACAGCTCCAGAAGCTGCTCCGTCAGTTCTATGGGGGCGATCCGGACACACAGCTACTCAGTCAGCTCACACGAGTGCTGTCGGAGACGAGTCTCTGTGCCTTCGGTCGGGATGCAGCGCGACCGATCGCAACCGGATTCGATCTGTTCGAACCCGAGTTCCACCAACACGCGTCGGGGCACTGTCCCAGCGGAACCTGCGATCTGTACTAGCAACCATGAGTAGTGATCCCATCTGGGAGCAATCCCATGACGAAACTGAATCGATAGCAAACAGCTTCGAGACTGGAACGGCGAACGATCCACCCGTCGGAGCGGCCACGACGACGACGGTCAGCATCGACGGCACAACGGTGACGCTTGGTGCAGGACAGACTCTGCTCGACGGAATCGAACGCACTGATCCCGTCGATGAACTCGCCGCGCTCTGTACGTATGAAGAGAACGAGCAGATTGGCCCACGGGGAACGTGTCGGACCTGTATGGTTGAGCGAGTGGACGGATCGCTTATTCCGGCGTGTTCGACGCGACCGACCGACGGGATGTCAATTACAACCGATAGTTCACGCGCGCGCGAAGCGCGGTCGGTGAATCTGGATCTCCAGCTGTCCGACCACAACCTGCTCTGTACCACCTGCGGGAAAAACGGCCGCTGTGAGTTACAGGATGCATCGATCGACAGCGGGGTTACGACGCCACGCTTTGGTGTGTTCCACGACCGGGAGGCCTACGAACCGATCGATGACTCCTCGCCGTTCATACAGATCGACCGGAACAAATGCATTCTCTGCAATCGGTGCGTGGAGGCGTGCAATGACGTCCAGGTAGAAGGTGTCCTTCGGATGGTTAACAGTGCGGGTGACACACGAATCGGGTTTCAGAACGGGGCCGAATCGATGGCCGAGTCGACGTGTGTCTCTTGTGGCCACTGCGTTACGGTCTGTCCGACGGGCTCGTTACTCGAACAGGGGCTCGTAGACGCATCCACAATACCGCTCCCCGGGTTCACGCACAAAAACGCCGTTGGAAAACGGATAGCGGCACCCGACGATCCCCATCCTCGTCAGCTCACCCCAATGAAGGGAACTGATACAGCCGACACGGAGGCGGACAAATGAGCGACGATGACGGTCTGTCTTCGAGGCTAGCGTCGATCAAACGGCGGGCGACAACCGGGAAAACCGCACGCCGACTGGAATACACCGCAGCGGACGTCGCAGCGACCACGTTCACCGAAGGCCAACTGTTTGGCATCGCAAAGTTCATTAGCGATCTCCGGCTCGCAGATGTGACGGTCACCGACACCACGTGTGGCTACTGTGCGGTTGGCTGTCGATTCGACATCTACGCAAAGGACGGTGAGATTCTGGGCGTGCGACCGAATCCGGAGAAGGCGCCGATCAACGGCATCTCTACCTGCGTGAAAGGAAAGTTCGGCTACGGCTACGTCAACAGCCCCGATCGGCTTACCCAGCCGCTCATCAACGAGGATGGAACGTTTCGCATTGGATCCTGGGACGAGGCGCTTGAACGGGTCGCAACGGGGCTTCGGCGGATTCAGACCACGTACGGCACCGATGCCGTCTCGGTGATTAGCTCGTCAAGAGCAACCAACGAAGACAACTACGTTATGCAAAAGTTCGCCCGGCAGGTCCTCAACACCAACAATATCGACAACTGCAATCGCCTCTGTCATGCGGCGACAGTCGCCGGGCTGTCACAATCCGTTGGCTATGGGGCCGCCTCTTCGGGGCTTGCGGCGATCGAATCAACCGATTGCTATCTCATTACGGGCTCGAACACGACGGAGGCCCACCCTGTGCTGGCGACGAAGATCAAACAGAACGTCGTTCACGACGACGCCACGCTGATCGTTGTTGATCCACGTCGGGTCCAGATCGCCGAGTATGCAGAC
This sequence comes from Halobacteriales archaeon YIM A00013, assembly GCA_025041195.1. Classification (GTDB taxonomy): domain Archaea; phylum Halobacteriota; class Halobacteria; order Halobacteriales; family Haloarculaceae; genus Halocatena. The sequence goes on along the minus strand of JAKCFM010000001.1, from coordinate 1,148,598 downwards.
CAGTACTGTCGGATCGAGCCCGGATACGACGCGACGTGGATCAATGGGATGATCCGACACATTATAACCAATGAGCTGTACGACGAGGCGTTCGTTGAGCGCAGAACGAACGGCTTCGATGAGCTACGAGCGTCCATCGATCAGTTCACTCCATCCTACGTCGAGGCACAGACCGGCTTTCCGGCCGATGCGCTCATTGAGGCTGCAGAAACGATTGCCAACGCAGAGACGGTGACGTTCTGCTGGACGCTCGGACTGGTTGAGCACACCCATGGAACGGAAAACGTGCTCGCTATGGCGAATCTGGCACTCATCACCGGCAACGTCGGCGAGCCCCGCAACGGACTCTGTCCGTTTCGCGGGCAAAACAACGTCCAGGGCGGCGGCGGTGATATGGGTCCGCTTCCCGACAGCTTTCCCGGCTACCAGCCAGTCACCGATCCCACGGTCCGTGAAAAATTTGCCACTGCCTGGGGAATGGAGTCCGAATCACTGCCGGACACTGAAGGCTTACGCACCACTGAACAGTTTCTGGCGGCTGATAGCGGCGATATCCGGGGAATGTTTATCCAGGGCGAAAATCCCGCAATCTCCGAGCCCAACACCGCCCACGCTGAGTCCGTGCTTGAGGAGTTGGAGTTTCTCGTGGTTCAGGATCTATTTCTTACGGACACGGCAAAACACGCCGACGTGGTACTTCCTGCGACGTCAACCGTCGAATCACGCGGAACGTACACCGCTTCGAGCCGACATGTACAGCTTCTCAAGCCAGCGATCGACCCCATTGGCGACGCCAAGCCGGACTGGAAGATCACTCAGCTGCTCGCAGAAACGTTTGGATATCAGTGGGAGTACGACTCGCCGGCGGAAATCATGGACGAAATCGCAGCTCTCACCCCCATTTACGGCGGGATTAGCCACGATCGCCTCGAACAAGAACCGTTACAGTGGCCCTGTTGGGACGACGACCACCCAGGAACGCCGTATCTCTATGCGGACTCGTTCCCGACCGCGGATGGAAAGGCACAGCTCCACCCAGCCACACCTGTCGAGCCAGCAGAAACGCCCACTCCAGAGTTTCCGCTCGTTCTCACGAGTGGACGCGTGCTCTATCAGTATCACACGGGAACGATGACACGCAGAACTGAGGGGATGACCGAGTACAGCGACGGAACGTTTCTCGAAATGCACCCCGAAACCGCTCGTGAACACGAGCTCACGGAGGGCGAGCGGGTTCGGGTCACCTCTCGGCACGGCTCGACGATATCCGAGATTGCAGTGACGGACCGTCCCAGACCAGACACCGTGTTCATGCCGATGCATTATCTCCACGGCGGCGCAAACGCGCTGACAAAAGCCGAACCGCTCGATGAGCCGAGTCGTGCACCAGCGTTCAAGGTGACTCCTGTCACCGTCGAACCGGCCCCAGCGGATGACTGATCCGTTACCAACGGTCTGTCCGGCGTGTTCGGTCGGCTGTCGATTACGGATCTCGCCGGCGAACGACGCGGTCATTCCTGTCACGGAGGGTCCGGTCAATCGCGGCGGGATGCTCTGTCACCACGGCGCGGACTGCTTCGATGCACACGCGGATACACAGCGAATACGGTCGCCGATGGTTCGGATCGACGGCGAGCTTGTCCCCGTCTCGTGGAAACGAGCGTTTACGCGTCTCGAATCCGCGTTCAGTGGGCTGGATCCGGATTCCGTCGGCTTTCTGGGCTCTCCGCACGCAACGAACGAGGCCAACTACTTGCTGGGAAAGCTTGCGCGCTGTTTCGGATCAAATCACGTTGATACACGGGCTCGACTCTGTCACGCGTCGGTTGCAACCGTCTGTGAGCAACGGCTTGGATCCAGCACGACGATCAGTTCATTATCCGATTTCAGATTGACCGACGCGTTTCTGGTGATCGGTGCGAATCCGGTTGCTCGACAGCCTGTGGCGTTCGAACGCTTCTGTCGTCCGGCTATTGAAAGCGGCTCGCCGTTGCTCGCCGTCGATCCCGAACCCACTGTAACGACCGCGTGTGCGGATCGCACCCTTCATCCACCACCTGGAGCGGATCACACCCTGTTGGATGCGCTGTGTTTGTCGATCATCGATCAGGGTTTCGCCGATAAATCGTTTATCACAGCACACACCACCGGCTCCGACCGACTGCACGCCGCAGTTCGGGGGCCGTCAGTCGCTGCGCTCTGTGAAGCCGCTGGCGTGGCGGTAGATGACCTCGAACCGTTCGCACGAACGTTTGCAACGGCTGATCGGGGCGCAATTCTCACTGCAACCGGTATTGGCAGCTGCGATCACAACGGAACGCCAGCCGCCGACCGACTCGTGGATCTGTCGTTGCTCACCGGCAATGCAGGCCGCCGTGGCGCAGGTGTGACCCTCCTTCGTGGCGTTGGAAACGAACAGGGAGCACTCGATGTGGGGGTGCGACCTGACCGCCTCCCCGGTGGTCACCCGATCGACAATGAAGCCGCTCGCGACCGAATCAGGTCGACATGGGGCGTTGAACCGCCCACAACCCCAGGACTGAACGAACGCGAGCAGCTTGGGACGATCGGATCAGATATCAACGGCCTCTATGTCATGGGTGAGAATCCGGCCGTTGTTCGTGGACCCCAAAACCCAGCGCTTGAGGGCCTCTCCGTCCTCGTCGTTCAGGATCCGTTCGTCACTGAAACCGTCGAACAGGCGGATATTGTCCTCCCTGCCACAACCTGGGCCGAAACGACAGGAACCGTCACAAATCTAGAACGACGGATTCAGCTGCGCCAGCCACAGCGCGAGGGCCCCGCGGGTGTGAAACAGGACTGGAAAATACTTACTGAGGTTGGACGGCTACTCACGTCGGGCTCGTTTGCGAGCAGGGATTCTCGTGCGGTGTTTGAAGAACTCGCCGACGTTGGGCGTCGCTATCACGGAATTCGATACGACGAAGTGAACGACGGTGGTGTCCAGTGGCCAGTGGATGAGGATCCCGCCGTTGGGCTTCGCTCACGTCCGTTTCCGTTCGGGCCGATTCATTGATTGTCACACCCAAAGCCCAGCATCTGGGACCCGGCCCAGACCGAGAGGGTTCCCCCGACCTCAGGCGTCTCATACCCGAGTGCATCGAGTGCGGCCTTCGGAACTGTGAGCGAAAGCGTGTCTTCAACTTGGCAGCGCTCGACCGTGGCAGTAAACCGAGATTCGGCCGCTGGCCCACTCCGTGGCTCCCCAAATGCGATCAGCAGTCCGACGGCGTCCACAGATGAAGGATCGAAGTAGAACTGTGAGCCTGGTCCGAGCCCAGTGGCCCGTATTGCATCAGTTATTTGGATGACGAATCTGGACGACTGGTCAGATCGCTCAGAAAGTCTGACCGTCTGGATCTTCCTGAGCGTGTTGGTGAGAGTGGTCACGGGACACCAGCCCAATTCGTCATTCGGAATGATAGTTAGTCACACCCACAGAACTGCAGCTGCCGGTTCGCAATCCAGTAGGCGCGATGAACTGACAGTAGGTAGAGGCTATTGGCGTTCACTATGCTAGTTCTCACCATACACGTCCATGCATAATTTTCCAATAGATAAGCATACAAAAATTATATGTTGTCCTGGGCCACTTCTGTTCCATGGATAGACAGCGTTGCGGTTGTTGTTTCGAAGCCACGCGGTTGTATGCGGCGAGTTCGCGTGTGGGGATGGATCGATGACGTCGCGTCGCGATCCGACTGACCACGTAGAGTGGCTGCGGTCGTTACTCGACGCGGATTCGTTTTTCAGTCCGATCAACTCTGTCCGTCGACGAACGATCGTTCGGTATCTGGCTCGATTGGAACCCACTGCGACGACGACTTCGCGAGAGCTGGCATGGCTCTGTGCAGCAGTGGAGGATAACCAGCCGATCGCGGAGGTTTCCGATGCATCGTTCAGGCGTCTGTTACAGGGGCTCAGACAGCGCGACCTCACGCGACTGTCGCTGGCTGCCGTCGTCGAGCGCCCGGCAAATGATACGATCAGTCGTGGTCCATCGTTCGATCGGTATGCAACGATTCTACGGACGATCGATGGGATGCAGATGAATCGGTTGAACCAGTCCAGTCCTCGATAGCAATATTCATTAGCATTGCTCACACATGAGGTAACAGTTGACATGGTGGGAACCGTCTCTGTCGGGATCGTCGGACTCGGATCGATCGGACACTCACACGCGACGCGAGTAACTAATACTGAAAATGGAGCAACTCTGGTGGGTGGAATGGACGTCGCCGGCAACGCCCGTGATCGATTTGAGCGCGAGTTCGACGTTCCTGCATACGATGCGCACGAAGCGTTGTTTGCGAATGCTGATGCGGTGATAATCACCACGCCGAATCGATTCCACGAGGAGTATGCGATTGGGGCGCTTGATGCTGGACTTGATGTGTTGATCGAGAAGCCGCTTGCACACACCATTGACAGCGCAGAACGGATTGCCGAACGCGCACGTGGGGCAGACACCCTCTGTCGGGTTGGATTTCACAACCGAGTCACTGAGCCGGTCTCTGTGCTACTGAGCTATCTCGAAGCCGGTCGATTCGGTGATATCTACCACATCGAAGCGAACTATCTCAGACGTCGAGGCATCCCTGGCCGAGGGTCATGGTTTACGCGTGAAGATGCTGCTGGTGGCGGTGCCCTCGTGGACATTGGAGCACACGTGATCGACCTTGCGCTGTACGTTCTCGACTTTCCGGAGATTGACTCCGTTTCAGGAATCACGCGATCGACATTCGGCGATCGATCGGAGTACACGTATCTCGATATGCACGGCACGCGGGGCGATGGCCCGTTTGACGTGGATGACTCGGCAAACGCGTTCATCCGGTGTTCGGACGGGCAGACGATCGCGCTCGATGTGGCGTGGGCGGCCAATCGCCCATCAAACTCCGCCTTTGTGGTCCGTGGTTCACAGGCGGGTGCGACACTCGATCTCAGTACCGGTGAGCTGACGATCTACGAAACAGCAGGAGATGGGGCACCGCATTTCTCGGACAGTGAGATTCGCACCAGTGACGACGATCCACACTCGATAGAACAACAGCAGTTCATCAACGCGATCGCTACTGGCGACGATGACTGTCTGGCGACACCCGATCAGGCACTCACCACACAGCAACTGATGAGCGCGATCTACCAGTCGAGTGAAACGGAAGACGATATCCCGATCGAGAGCAAACCAGTTCTGACCGTCGAGTAATCCCCCTCATCGGACCCAACGGAGTTACGGTGCTCCGTTCGAAGTTGATTATGTGACTGAAATTACTGTCGAGCACGACGATGGGGCTGGGTGGGTGACGATCGATCACCCTGGACGGAAAAACTCACTGACGGGGGAGGCGTGTGTGGAGTTTGCCGATGCCCTCGTTGCTCTGGCGAACGATGAATCGGTGCGGTGTGTTGTCGTGACGGGAGCAAACGATGCGTTTTGTTCTGGAATCGATCTCGCGGGTGGTGCTGGAACTGACGGTGCAGGAGACGAGCTGGAAAAGGGGCTCAACGTGATCGCCAGACAGCTACTGACGATGGAAAAACCCACCGTCGCGAGTGTCACTGGCCCAGCAGTCGGTGCTGGTGCAGCGATTGCCACGGCGTGTGATTTCGTCTACGCGTCGGAGTCAGCGACGTTCGGGTGGGGGTTTACTGATATCGGTCTCGCACCAGACACTGGCGCTACGTACGTGCTGACTCGACTGGTTGGCTATCGAACGGCGATGGAGTTGCTCACGACCGGTCGACGGCTCTCCGCAACTGAAGCAGCAGATCTCGATCTCGTAAATTCCATCGTCCCGGACGATAGCCTGGCGTCGACCGTCGAGGACCACGTTAGGACCCTCTGTAACCGACCAACGAAGGCAGTGGGTGAGCTCAAGCGATTACTCGTCCGCAACAGCCATCGATCGATCGAGGAAGCGCTTGCCAGTGAAACGCGAGTGCAGAAACGAATGTTACAGACTGATGATTTCATTGAGGGCGTTTCAGCGTTTCTAGAGGACCGACAGCCCGAATTCACCGGAAACTGAATCGACAGCTCCCCCACTCGTGATGGGGGATCTCCAGGTCTTCCATTTGTTCACTACATCTACAGAAACAATTTACGGTGTTGGCCGTCAACACCTCGTATGGTACAGATGATGGTGCAGTCGTCGCCGTGTCGGAATCAATCGAGGGGCACTATCCGTGGTCGAACGAACGTGGCCCTGACGACCGATGTGTAGCCGGATGACGTCCACCAGGCGGCAGCCAGAGCGGATCGATGACCGGCTCCGGATTGGCGGGATTCTGCTGGCGTGTTCATCGCACAATGAATCGCGTGAAAACACACCAGTGCTTGCCGATGTCAACGGCACTGTCGCCGTCCGGCGCACGGTTGAGCAGTTGACATCGTTGCTCACGGAGGTCATCGTCGTCATCGGTGGTCACGAAACCGCCGTCAGACGCTCGCTTGCTGGACTTGACGTCACGTTTGTGCACGACGCCTCTGGTGGCATCGACGAAACCAATTCTGCCGTCAACTGTGGCGCAGTGGTTGGAACGAACCGGGGATGGGACGCGGCTGTCGTTTCCCCAGGAGAGTTTGCAAACGTTCAGTCTGCAACGATCGAGCGGTTGACGTCAGCGTATATCTCTGATGACGCTTCAATCGTTGCACCACTGTACAACGGTGCCGTCGGCCATCCAACGCTGTTCGATGCGAGCCAGTTCGATCGTCTCGTTTCCGTGTCCAATATCCACACCGATAGAGACTGGCTCGTCGAATCTGGGCGCGCAACAACCGTTGTAACGGACGATCCAGGGGTCGTAACACCGGTTTCGACCGGAAACAATTCGGAATCGACCCCTTTGTAAATCAAAACTGGAAATAAATTTTCTAAAGTGATCTCAAAAAATTATATATGTACCTTACTATTAGCAGTGCGTAATGGGAGTTCGATTTGTACACACTGGCGATCTCCACGTTGGTCGCCCACTGGAATGTGGTCGGCCGAAGGATGGAGCGTTGGATCGGCCGTTCCGTCGGTGCGGACTGGGGGCAGTTGAGCGCATACTCTCCATTGCCCGGACGGAATCGGTCGATTGTGTCGTGATCGCCGGCGACGTGTTCGATACGCAGTATCGATCGGTTGAGCTGACCGAGCGGTTGATGGAGATCCTTTCGAGCGCTGTTTGCCCGGTGTACATGCTTGGCGGCGACGCCACCGAGTTTACGCGGATCTCGAATCAGTGGCCGGACCCCGTCAGCTGTTTCGATGCGAAATCGGTCGAGACGTTCGAACTCGGGACCGATCGGCAATCGTCACCGCAGCTGGTGGGCCAATCAACTGCCAGCGACTGGCCTGCTGCTACAGCTTTCACGGCCGAGTCGGATCGTCCACAGCCCTCGATCGGCGTGGTTCACCGACCGCCAGGCCGGACACACCAAACCGTTCCGGACTCCCTTGGGATGGATTACTGGGCTGGCGGTGGCCCCCACCGACCTCGGTATTGGCCATCCGTTCCTGGTGGGGTTCCTGGTTCGCCACAGCCCCGTCGATTCGATACGCGTCACGTTGGGGGCTGCTATCTCGTCGAGCTGACGGACCAATCGCCGTCGGTGTCGTTCATTCCGACGGCACCGATCAGCTTTCACACGGTCTCGGTGGCTGTTGGCTCTCATACAGACGAGCCGGTCCGGTCGCTCGGAGCAGTGGTCTCTGCTGCGCTCCGGGCAATTAAATCGCTTCAGGAGAGCCCACCCAGACCCACTCTGTATCTCCCCGATGGTGTTACTCAGGATGCGAGTACGTGGTCGCCAGCCGGTTTGGTCGTTCGTATCGAGCTGGTTGGCCACGCTCCGATCGTGACACAGCTCACTCGCCGGCGACTCGACTGGTTATTCGACCGAATTCGGTCGCGTCTCGAACCACATCCCACGCCAGTTGTCCTCGATAGTCTCCGTGATCGGACGCGCCGGACTGCTGAGAATCCGTCAGGTGCCGTTGTCGATGCACTCGAACGTGTCGTCGAAACCATGCGCACGGACGCGCGTTCGCGACTTCGTGCGGCGACAGGAGCGCGCTTTCAGGACTGTCCTGCGAGTGCGCGCGACACCGTTCCCGCCGAGGGATGCGCGCTCACCGATCAAACGCTCGATCGGCTCACGGACGAGGCGCTCGCGCTCGCAATCGATCGGCTCGCTGAACGAGGAATCGATGCGGATTGAAGGACTCTCGATCGACGCGGTTGGTCCGTTCGAAAACGAAGCATTCGACCCGCTCTCACCATCGGTCACCGTCGTGGGCGCTCCACAGAGGGCTGGAAAAACGTCGTTGCGGGAGCTGCTCGGTCTGCTCGTTGGCAACCAGTCAACCGACCTATCCAGCGAGGCCCAATCGAACGTGCGCTGGCGAATCGAAACCGAATCTGGACGGTTTCGGTGTTCGTTGGACGGCGACGCGTCGCTACTTATTGAACCGATTGGGGAAACCACTGCAAACGGGTCACGGCCTGCTGTCGAGCCACTGCGACAGCGAAAGTGGTGCACGATCACACCGTCGTCGCTCACCGCGTCCGAAAATGAGCATCTGGGGGCGCAGCTGCTCGGTGAACACTACGAGACGGTCGAAACGGTCTCCGAAATCCGTGACACACTTGCTGCAAAAGCCACAGAGGTTGGTGGCACACATGGACGTGCGGGGAGTTCACTCGCAGATCCCGTTTCCCGAATCCGTGCGGGTGTTGACCAGCGCACGCAGGCCACTGAGCGAGTCGACCGGTACGAGGCAACGGTAACCGAGCGCGAACGCCTCCGGGAACGCCAACGGGCCACCAACGACACGATCGAGCAGCTATCTGAGCGATTGGAACTCCTGGATATCATCCACCAATGCTACGCGGACGCAGCAACGCTCACCGAACTTGCGGCCAAAACTGCGGCAGTCGATGCAGATCAGATCAACGGCTTTCCACTGGCGGCGGTACCAGTGGTCCGTGCGCGATACGACCGGCTTGCGCAGGCTCGCGAGCGGTATGAATCCGCAACAATAGCGTTTCAGACGGCGATTTCACACGTGAACGGAACACCGACAGTCAACTCCATCACGAACCATTCGAACGCGCTCAGAGCCCACTGTCACCGCCTGCCCCGGTTGCGCGAGCAGTACGAGGCGATCGACGCGCAGGAGGTGGCGCTCGAACGCGAAGAGTCACAGCTCCGTGGGGCGGCAGCGTCAGTAAACGACGACTGGTACACTGATCTCGATGCCATCAGATCAATTACGACGGACGCATACGCCCGCGCTGACGTCCAGCAGATCGTTTCATCGTACGTCGAGGCGAACGCAGCGCTCTCTGAACTCACACATGAGCTCGCGTTGGCCGAACGACGACGCCAGCAGCTCGAATCCGAACGTTCAACCGCGAATCCACCCGCAACGTACACGCAGTCACGACGAGGGCACGCTATTACGATTGGTGGGATACTCGGTGCGCTGAGTATCGGTAGCCTCGGCGTCGCAATCCTCGATCCGATGGTCGGCGTCGTCCTCACGGTTGTGGGGCTCCTTGCGGTCGGAACGTGTGCCAATCGGATCAACAATCGGATCGAATCTGCAATGGACTCCGTTGTGCAGCTTGAGACGTCGATTCGAACCACACGCAGCGAGATTGAAACCTTGCGCGAACAACGGGCTGAGCGCGAAACTGAGCGAGAGATGGCCAGGGATTCGTTCGAATCACTCGTTGCTGATCTGTCGCTGGAAACGTTAGCCCCCGATGCCGTCCTTGAGAACTACGACCGTATCGTAGCGTGTAAACGCAGAGTGCGCGCGTTTGACGAGCAATTGGACGCGCTCGACCGTCGTCGGTCAACGCTTCGATCGACACTCGAAACCGTCAGTGAAGACCTCCACCAGGCAGGGATACGCGAAACCACACCCACGGATCCTATCGAGGCGGCTCCAGAGCTCCTCGAAGCGCTTTCAGCAACCAGCACGCTCATCGAGCGTGCTTCGGTGGTTGTCGACCGCCGCGAAGAGGTGGATTCGAAACGCGCGGCAGTGAATGAGCTACTGGACCAGCACGAATCGTTTCCCACGCCGTCGGATTCGATAGCTGAGTGTGTCAATCGTGTTGAACGCCGTGCAAAAACTGTCCAGACGATGCGACCGCTGCTCAAGCGAGCAGACCGTTGTCGGGATCGAATCACCAGGCAGCTTTCCGGTGCTACCAAGCAAGAATTGCTCTTTGATTCACAGCAGGTACAGGAACTCCTCGACGAAACAACTGAAGTTGCTGACAACTCGCCCGTTGAACGCATTCAGCAGTTGGTAGCGGCGTTCGACAGCGAAGCAACCCTGGCGGCGCGACAATCACAGCTTGCGGACCGATTGAACCACTGCATCGAAACGAACGAAACGCGGGCCAATCGAGCGCGGACGCTTGAACGGAAATGTTCGGCACTCAGCGATGCGGGCCACATTGAGGCAGCCGCAGTTCCAATTCGTGCGGGGCGATCACAGCTGCGAGCTCAAGGGGACCGGTACGCCACAACCCGGCTCGCAGCACTGTTTCTCGATGAACTGGCCGAATCGTACGTCCAGCGAACGGCAGGACCCCTGCTTGAGCGAAGCAGTGACCTGTTTTCCAGCCTGACCGGTGGCGAGTTCGCCGGTATCACGGTGGATGAATCGGAGGCAATCCCTCGCTTTCTCGCCATCAACGAGAGCGGCAGTTCGTTCGAGCCGACGACACTGAGTAACTGCACGGCCGCACTGTTGTATCTCGCAATCCGAATGGCGCTCAGTGAAGCTCACGACGCACCACTCATTTTTGATGGCGCATTCGCACAGTTTGACCCGGTGCACAGACGACGGGCGATAACCGTCTGTGCCAATCAGTTCAGTGACACCCAGCTGTTCATTCTGAGTTCACAACCCATGGTCATCACTAGATGCAGCGAGACGTTCAACGAATGCACGTTTTACGCGCTTGAGGACGGCTCGTTTTCTGGGCCCACTTCGCCCCAGAGCGTTGTCGAGACACTCTCGTATCACTGAAACGATAACCGAATTGACCACGACGACAACGATAGCACTCATCTCAGATTAATTTGCACCTGATATTCCCGGAAGTATTATAGTAATTGATTGGTTAGTTGCGCATTGGATGTCGAATTGGAGCAAAACAATTGACGCCGACGACATCGACGCCTGGATTAGTGCCCTCCACTCAGACAGCGAGGTCTGGGGTATTGAATACGAATCTGTCGCGAGGACCACAATTCTGGCAATGGCTGCGAGCTCCGAGTCGTACTCCGGAAAGGATCTGTATCGAGTGTTCCACTCACCAGAGTATCGATCGGAATTCATCGAGAGCGAACGGGACGACAGCACTGTCAGTGGCCGCTCCGTCGAGCGACTGCTCATGGTCGACAAACAGACGTTTTCTAAGCTTGCAAGTGGTGTTCACGCCGCCTGTCAATCCGACAGCCGACGATCGGATGCGGGTGGCGGTCCGCAGTATGAACACGACTCGCTATCTGAGTAAACGCAACGGAAGGCAAAGACGCAGGAGGGGAGTGTCTCTAACAATAATTTTCAAATATGACATATAATAATATTTTAACAATGGTTATAAAAACGCTTGTTGTCAATACACTGCGGTTCGATGGATGTCACCACTGTCGTCCTGCAACGGGCGGCATGTCGCTTCTCGCACAGCTGGTCACATTACGTTACAACCGTAGCATTGTAACCGTTAGCTGGATCAGAATAAATAACTACAAGAATATATGGAATAAAGACCGCGCCCAGATATTTGTCGGTTCATCTGTGGCATCTAACCAACAGCCCCTAATTGTCTGCCGAACACTCATTTTTACGTAGAAAAATTTAATACTTATAGACCATGATGTGTAATATAGGTCGTCACTGGGAAGATGTCGTCACACCAACCGGTCGGCGGGGACTCACCTCCTGCCGTCAGAATGGACCGACAGTCCGAGGCCGATCACTCATGAGCATTCGAGCCACGAACAGTAATCGACGGACTGCGGTTCGGACTCGTGCGCTCCGTGCGTTAGCTACGGTGCCGGGAGAGCCGTCTCCTTCGACAATCCAACGAGCGTCGCTTACGGCGATCTATCGAGAACATCCTGGTGTTAGACTCGAAGACGTACTGGATCTGCAAGCAACGCTTGACACAACGCGAATAACTGACCGATCGGTGGCGACGGCTGTTGAGTGTGTGATCGATCAAGCGTTTGCCGAACTGTCGTCGTGGTGATCGTCGACCGCCTCAGCTGGATTCGCGCTGTTCAACCTTGTTTATCTCGATGAGAAGCCGAAACACGGCTTTAACGAGGTTGGCATCCACATCGAATCGACTCGCGTTCTCTCCAGCGCGGTCCATTACACGCTGTTCTTGCGATTCGACGGTGGTGGGCACCCCCTGTTCAGTTTTGACTTTTGCAATGGAGTCGGCCACGTACGTCCGTTCAGCGATTAGTTCGACGATCTGTCGATCAATCGCTTCGATTTCATCGCGTAGCTGTTCAAGATTCATTTGATCTGTGCTCCCGTCGTCCGCGTTTGTGTCATCCATGTTCGTCCGTCGTATTCGTTCCAGTGTGATCGAACTGTCGTGAGTGCTGTCCGGTCACCGACGGCAATGTAGCTTGGGCCGGTCCCGGAGAGTGAAACTCCTACTGCGGCGTTCATTGCGTCAATCAACGGTGCGGTGGGAAACTCCAGCGCTCCACAGAACGCCAGTCCGTTGACGGTCATTGCCTGGCCGTACGCACCGTCTAGCGCAAGCGACTCGACCAGTCGTGCCATTGGGGCGATCGCGTTGCATCGGTCGACATCGGCGTCGGCGCTGTAGGCGCGGTCATCCGGTGACCAGACGAGGACATCCCACTCTCGTTCGTCGTGTTGGAGGAGTTCGTCGTTCGTGTTGTCAGTGATCGTAATACCGCCGAGCATGCTCGCACTGGCGTCATCAAATGCGCCTGTAACCGTTACCCCTGCGTCCCGGGCTGCCTGGACACCAATTCGTGTCGCCGTCGTTCGCGGACAGTCGACATCGAGTGCCGACAGCGTCGCGAGCACGGTCGCATTTGCTGCTGCGCTGGAGCTTTTCAACCCAGCGGCCATTGGAATATCGCTCTCCGTGTGGACTGTAGCCCCTTCGTTTGCGCCGAATCGCTCGATGACGCGTTCGACACAGCGCTCGATGAGGGCGGTGTCCGCGTCGGGGGCCCCCTCGACGCTTCCGGTGATCGGTCCGGATTCAGTGAGCTCAACCGTGGCTGTCGTGGTGATATCGATCGCGAACGCGGCTCCAGTTCCAGTCGCCAATGCGTTCAGTATGGTGCCACCGGCAGGAGCAGTTGCTCGGCCCTTCACAGGTTTCATGGGGCGGGAAGACACTTACCACTGCTGATCGGTGCGAATTCCACAGCGTATCGATTTTGTGTTCTGACCGATACTAGCAACTATGAGCTTTCGAAACGAGATCTCTCCCGACACGCTCCCGATCGAACTCGACCCCGAGGGAATCGACGTTCGGTATCACGACGATCGGAGCGTGTTCTATCACGGCGTTCCGACGAAGACAACCGAGGCGGTGTCTCCGCCGCCCGGAACGCAGGTCCAGGTGCTGATCACGGATCGTTCACACACAGAGGGCGTGATGATCTACGTCAACGACCGGAAAACGGCGGACGAAATCCTCGAATCTAGCGGTGTCGGTCGTGTTCTCGTCGATAACGGCGAGGAAACCACGCTCTTTCCAGGGGTTACTGCATCGGCGTCGAACTATCGTGAAACAATCACGGCAGACCCTGGGGTCGCGGAGGGTCGCGTGTTCGTGTTTGCCGAGGATGAAATGCAGGAACATTCATGGGAAATTGTCGCAGAAGAATAACTATCGCAGCTTCCATATCTCCGTAATCGCCGCTATTTACCGTCCAAATACGAAATACTACCAGCAACTTCAGCTGCTTCCAACAGGTTCCTACGGAAACTAGTTGTACATTATGACGATGAGATCATTGTTTTCCCAACTACAGTTACGCGAGACTCCCGTTCGAAATCGGGTGATGGTCTCTCCAATGTGTCAGTATTCCTGTGAGAATCGGGATGGTGTTGCCACGGACTGGCATTTTGTCCATCTCGGGAGTCGTGCGATAGGCGGTGCGGGTGTGGTGATGACGGAGGCAACGGCCGTCGAGCCTCGTGGTCGGATCTCCCCCGAGGATCTTGGCATCTGGAACGACGAGCAGGCCGAGGCGTTCACGCCGATCACCTCGTTCATTCGTTCTCAGGGCTCCGTTCCGGCGATACAGCTCGCTCACGCGGGACGAAAGGCCTCTAAACATCGGCCGTGGGAGGGATCGACGCCGATCTCGCCGTCCGAGGGTGGATGGCGACCGATCGCTCCAACAGCGAGCGCCTGGCCCTACGAGACCGACGCACCGACGCCAGACGCAATGGATGAGACGGCAATCGAGGGCGTGATTGCAGCGTTCAGATCGGCCGCAGAACGGGCTCTGCTGGCTGGCTTCGAGATCGCTGAGATTCACGCAGCCCACGGCTATCTGCTCCACGAGTTCCTTTCCCCAGTTACCAACGACCGGACGGACGAGTATGGAGGGAGCTTCGAAAACCGCATTCGCCTGCTCACGGAGGTAGTCACGGCCGTTCGGTCGGTGTGGCCCGACGACAAACCGGTGTTCGTGCGACTCTCGGCGACCGATTGGCTCGATGATCGTCCATCCTGGACCGTCGAGCAGTCGGTTCGGCTCGCCACACAGCTCTCCGATTGTGGCGTGGACCTGATCGACGTCAGTGCGGGTGCCATTCATCCCGACCAATCGATTCCCGACACGGGTCCAGGCTACCAACTCGACTACGCCGACGAAATTTCCGAAGCGACTGACTGCGCGGTCGGGGCCGTCGGGGGGCTTGGTGATCCTGCACTCGCAGATGCCGTCATCCGAACTGGAACGGCAGACCTGGCAATCGTCGGACGGGAACATCTCCGCGATCCACAGTTTACACTGCGTGCGGCCACCGAACTCCAAACGGACGAGCAGTCCGTCCCATCGCAGTACGCGCGTGCCTATCCGTCGCTCACTAGCGACTGAAAACCGCTTTCCGCTGGGAAATCCAACCGGCCGTATGCACGTGCTGGTCAATGCGGCGATGAGTGCCGACGGAAAGCTATCGAGCCGGCGGCGCGAGCAGCTCAAAATCAGCGACACGGACGATTTTGCGCGTGTCGACCGACTGCGAGCAGAATCCGACGCGATTGTGGTTGGGGTGGGGACGGTGCTTGCAGACGATCCCTCGCTCGTTCGCTTCGACCGCGAACACCGCGATTCCATTGGCAAGGATGGCGTCCCCACCCGCGTTGTTGTGGACTCTACCGGGCGCACGCCCATCGATGGGGCCGTCTGTTCTGACGATGCCCCGACGGTGCTGTTGAGCTCTGCTGGGCTCTCCACGGAGCGCAAAAACGCCTACGAATCAGCAGGCGTGACCGTCCTGACCGCCGGCACTGATCGAGTGGCGCTTTCTGCTGGGTTCGCAGCACTCGAACGGATCGGCATCGAACACTGCTTCGTGGAGGGAGGTGGAGAGCTGATCTTTTCGCTGCTAGAGGCTGGCCTCGTCGACAAACTGACAACGTATCTCGGCGGACTCATCATCGGTGGCCGCGATGCGCCCACCCTCGCCGATGGAAACGGATTTGTCGATACATTTCCGTCGTTGTCGCTTGCGTCGGTTGAGCAGCTGGACGACGGAGTCGTCATTTCGTGGGCCGTCGACTCGATGGTCTCCCGCTGAGACGTTGTGTGCACAACTGTCGCTGGAAAAATGGCTGTGATCAGTGGCTGTGGCCGGTTGCTTCGGCGAATGAGACGCCAAAGCGCGCTTCGAACAGCGAAAGCATTTCGTCCTCAACCGATTCGAGCTCGGCGCCAATCTCGCCTTCGCCGTGGTGAACCAGTGCGTGCACACGCTGTGCACACGACAGCACGAGAATGTCGCCAGCGACCTCTGCGTTTGACTCATCGCCGTTTGCGAGCACGTCGAACAACGGCTCAGGGAGGGTCACGTCTTCGTTGCCGTCCGGGGTCTCGATGGTGATGTCGATCGTCTCTGGTTCTGCCGTCATACCCGCCGATTCGGTGAGGGCACTTTAACCTCTGTTGGGTTTGAAATGGTTGGATATTTTCACTGTTCGGAGCCGATCGTCCGTGCATCTTCTCGTTCGGACTGCTCTGGGGCGTGCTGTTCGAGATACGCATCAGCATCGAGTGCGGCTTTTACACCCATCCCGCCTGCGGTTGCAGCCTGCTGATAGTGATAATCGACAACGTCGCCCGCTCCGAACAGCCCCGCAACATCAGTTTTCGTCTGGCCACCACCGTCGCCACCATGGGTGCTGATGTATCCATCGGCATCCATTTCGACGCCGGTGGCTTCGAGAAAGCCGGTGTTGGGCGTGTGTCCGATCGCGATGAACACAGCCCCCACGTCGAATTCCGTCGTCGTCGTCTCTGGCATCTCTAACTGTTCCGATGGATACCCCGATTCGTTCTGCGCGAAAGTCACGTGAGAGACGCCTTCATCGGGAGAGCCATGGATCTCAATGAGTTCGGTGTTTTTCATGACCTCGATCTCGTCATTTTCGACGTGTTCGTGGAGACGGTCGATCCAGTACTGCTCGGCCCGAAACTCCTCGCGCCGATGGACGAGATAGACTTTCGAGGCGAATTTGGTGAGAAAGCTGGCCTCCTCCATAGCAGCGTCGCCCCCGCCCACGACGATCATCTCTTCGTCACGGAAGAACGCGCCATCACAGGTGGCACACGTTGAGACGCCATAGCCAATCAGTTCGTCTTCACCCGGAATGTCGAGTGTTCGTGCGCTGGCACCGGACGCAGCAATAATAGCATCGGCGGTGTATTCGGTGCCATCCTGGAGCGTAACGACAAATGGCCTGCTGGAATCGTCGATCGCCTCGATGACGCCGTGTTCGATCTCAGCGCCAAAGGTCGTCGCCTGTTCTTTCATCTGCTGGACGAGCTCGGGACCGGAGATTCCGTCCGGAAACCCTGGGTAGTTTGCCACGTCTGTGGTGAGCGTCAGCTGCCCGCCCGGTTCGGACCCTTCGATCACCAGCGGATCATTGTTCGCCCGCCCTGCGTAGATCGCAGCCGACAGCCCCGCAATACCTGTTCCAGCGATGATGAGCCGATGATGTGTGGCCTCGGTCATTCGTACAGTACGTAGCCATGGACGCCATTTCAGGCTTTTCTTCGGGGGAATCGTTCGCACTCTGTGCGTGTCGCAATCACTCGCTTGATGCGTTCCGAACGATTAACCCGAATGCTCACCCCACCGACGGTATGGCCGCCGACCTCGAAGAAAAGACGGACAGATACGAACGGCTGCTCGCAGAGGCCCTCGACGTTGCCACGGTTGCACCACCACCGGAGAGTCCCCTCGGCAACAGCGCAATGGAGTTCGAAACCATGGCGCAGGCATATCTCGAAGATGGCAGACAGTTTCGCGAAAACGACGATCTCGTGAATGCGCTTGCCGCCTTCTCGTATGGTCACGCCTGGCTTGATGCAGGCGCACGAATCGGTGTGTTTGACGTGCCAACGGACGGCCACCTCTTCACGGTGTAGCGCTACCGATCCACAAATTCCGTCACGATGACGTAGCACTCATAACAAAAGACCAGCGCCACGAGCCCGAGCGATCCCCACGCCAGCGCAGAAAACACCGGCTCAGTAAGCACGCTCATTGGCCATCACCTCCCTGTGTGGCGTCCAGCCGATCGATTGAATCGCCCAGTTCAGAGAGCACAGCCGATTCGTCGCCGACCGCAATGGCCAGGAGTGTCAAGACGGTTGAGACGATGGCAGTCCAGACAAACGCGTTGAAGTACGTTGCTGGGGGCAACGATCCGGCGATCGGTGTCAGTAATGGCCGCGTGATCGGAAACACCGCGGTGCCAACCAACAGGCTCACGAACGCCCCAACGAATGCCCCGGTTCCCGAAAGCCGACTGGTGTACAGCCCAGCTATCAACGGAATGAACGTGGCGACCGCAAGCAGATCGGCCACGAAAAAGATCGTCAAGACGCTGTAGCCCTGTGCACCGATTACGATCACAGCCAACGCCACGATCACGGTCAACGCCCGCGCGCCCGTCGTGAGCGACTCGTCATCAAGCTCCGCAAGTCGCGGAAGGTCCACGGTAACAACGCTCGAAATCGCGTTGAACAGCGTATCGGCACTCGACATTACGAGCAACACTGCGAGGACGACAATGGCGAGCACCACCGGCTCAGAGAACACCTCGTTCACAACGAGGAAAAACGCGATGCTCGGATCATTTTCAACGAGGCCAAGCCCCTGTGCTGCCAGCCCAAACAACCCCGCAACGAAGATCATCGGCACCACCGCAACGGCCGCGACAGCGAACGATCGACGGAGCGTTTCTGAATCGCGGGCGGCGTAGAGCCGCTGCCACCAGGCCTGGTTCAACATCTCTGCGCCCATCACCGCGACCGTGAGATAGATCCCCGATTCCAGACCCATGCCGAACGTGAGATCGAGCAACTCCGGCTGCTGTGCGGTGACCGTCTCGTAGATGGCACCTGTTCCACCAAGCGCCCGCAGTGAGAACACGAACGTCACCGCTAGCAATGGAAGGATGACGAGTGCCTGAATCGTATCCGTTGCAATACTCGCCCTGAGCCCTCCATACGTCGTATACACCAGGACGAACACGCCAATTATCACCGAGGTCTGCCACATCGGAACGCCACCAATCATCGACAGTGCCAGGGTGATACCGGTCATTTCGGCCGCCAAAAAGGCGAACATGTATCCAACGCTGACCAGAAGGACGTAGCCGTACATCACCGGCCCGAATCGGGCATACGTGTACTCGGTGAGTGAGTGGCCCTCTGGGATCAACGACCGTATTCGAGGGCCGATCACGGCAAATGCCAGAAGCGGCAGTGCGCTACCGAACGCGTAGCCCAGGATGGCTGAAATTCCACCGTAGGCCGCACCGGCCTCTGCTGGTGATAGCAATATCCACGCACCCATGCTGGAGGCGATCACCGTCGCCGTGAGCGTCCCAGCGCCTGCGCTGTTACGTGCGCTGATGAACTCCTCGATTCCACTGACTCCCCCCCTGAGTGTCCACACACCGACTGCAGTGAACGTCGCCACCACGAAGGCGGTAATTGCCAACACGATTGACGCGGACGTCACTGTAGAACACTCCTCTGTCTAAACATTACTCAGTGATATCTCCCAGGGATATATAGATGTGGTGTCTGCAGTTCACGGTCGAAACTTTAATACTGTATGGGGTTACCACACCATACCGATGCGTTTGCAATTCCAGAAGGATTACTATCGGTAATCCCTCTGCCGTATGGCGATTTACCCATTTAGGATGTCGAAATATTTATATAGTTTACGGACTTACTGTGTGTTAGGTGATTGGTGCGGGCGTGGGTCCTGGTTTATTTACCCGCGAGCCGTGCTCATCTGGTGAAACCATGAGTGATTCAACAATTCGAGAATACACGAAGGAGACGACCGAGTCCACCACGGAGGAGGAAACAGAATCCGAATCCGAATCGGTGTCGACGTGTCCGGAGTGTGGTGGCCGGTTGATCACCGACTCCGAACACGGTGAAACGGTGTGTGAAGAGTGCGGGCTCGTGGTCGAAGAAGATTCGATCGACCGCGGACCGGAGTGGCGAGCATTCGACGCACAGGAAAAAGACCAGAAGAGCCGTGTTGGTGCCCCAACCACGACGATGATGCACGACAAGGGGCTGTCTACCAACATTGGCTGGCAGAACAAAGACGCGTACGGTAACTCGCTCTCGTCCCGACAGCGCCAGAAGATGCAGCGACTTCGGACGTGGAACGAGCGGTTCCGAACCCGTGACTCGAAAGAACGAAACCTGAAACAGGCACTCGGTGAGATCGACCGGATGGCCTCTGCGCTCGGACTGCCCGAGACCGTCCGTGAAACTGCGAGTGTCATCTATCGACGCGCACTGTCGGACAATCTGCTCCCGGGACGCTCAATCGAGGGTGTCGCGACGGCCGCACTGTACGCATCGGCGCGACAGGCCGGAACGCCGCGCAGCCTCGATGAGATCACGATGGTTTCGCGTGTCGATAAAATGGAGCTCACGCGGACGTATCGATACGTCGTCCGGCAGCTCAACCTGGAGATCAAGCCCGCTGATCCAGAAAGCTACGTCCCTCGATTCGCCAGCGATCTCGATCTTACTGAAGAGGTCACACGGCGCGCACGTACGCTGATCGGCAATGCCCGAGAAGCGGGTATCCTCAGTGGGAAGAGCCCGGTTGGCCTCGCAGCGGCGGCCATCTACGCCGCATCGCTGCTGTGTAATCAGAAGGTGACACAGAGCGACGTCTCCGAGGTGGCGAACATCTCAGAAGTGACGATCCGCAACCGCTATAAGGAGATCCTCGAAGCCGATGCCAATCCATCTGCCTGATCTCTCTCGTTCGGTTCGGTGGCAGTCGATCGACTCGTTGATAGCTAACGGCGGTTTCTAAGTCGTATTCTTCGAACGACAAACAACACGGCAGAGCGGTAGCGCCGCGCCAATCTTTTTTGCAGTGGCTCTCCACCAGTGGGTATGCCACCAGAAACCTACGTTCGACTCCAGTGTCCGAACTGTTCGAAACAGTGGACCGGCCGACCTGGAACGCTTCCAGAGGCAAACGACGACTTCGATTGCCCAGATTGTGGGTCAACCAAATCACTCGCGGAGTTCGCCCGTACCGAACACGATCTCGAAACCATGAAACAATTTTCGTAACCTACACTTATTCCCTCGGTAGGACGATCCTATGAGTAGCGTAGTTGATATACATTGTTTAATGAATCGTGCACCATTCTTTCCACTGGTTACTCTCCAGAACGATGAAACCCCTATGAGCAGGCTTCACAGACGCTCTATTGCCGACATGTGGTAACGTGACTCAGGGTAATACTATATGCCCGGAGTTACTATGTGTTTCCGACCATGAAAAAGCAGGAGTTGATCCACCTTCACGGTCTGCTCGCAGAGGTAGCCAATCATTACGAACTTCGAAGCGACAATAAGGTCGATCATACTGCCTACGACGACCTCGGTGTGCAGCCGACATCAATTCATAAATCAAAAACCGATCACAAAGAAGCTGTTTTTGCGTTGGCGCAGGGAATTACAAGCGAAATTACTGTCGTTGAGGAGCAGCCCATTTCTGCAACTGCTGATTGATATTGCTGGCGTGCGGTGATGTTCGTTCTTCGGGTAGTGACGACCTGCTTTGACCGGTAGGTATGGGTACCATACCGACGACCAGTGTCGTCGGTGTGTAAAAAAATCTGTCCCCGATTAGTCTTCGTCGAAAACGTCTTCGAACTCAGGGACTGGTGTTTCGTCGTCCGATTCGGGATCGGAGGTGTCGGGCGTTGCGTCCTCGGCTGATTCGTCGAGTGACTGGGTATCGGATTCCTCATCCGACGATGTGCTATCATCGTCTGATTCGACTCGCTCTACACCGACGATATCGAGTGGTACTTTCTGCATCCGCTGTCCGATTTCTTTCCGTGCAATCCGAGAGGCATGTTCACCATCTTCGACGTTGAACACCGTCATTTCGAGTTCGAGTGCGACGAGTGCCTCATCGGCTGCCACGAATGCGGGATCGTGTGACTCCTCGCAGTGGGGACACGTGCGTTCACTCATCGAAATCTCAACGTAGTTGAGATCTGGATTGAGCATGTCACCTGTCTTCGAAATTGCGATGCGCACGGCTTCATCGGCAGAGCCGACATCGTAGACGGGAATCGCCGCCTCGACGACGACGCGACAGTCCATAGTTTCCTTTTCGCTGTCTGACCGTATGAACCTTCGCCTCGATCGAAAGCTCGAAAACCATCTCGCCCCTCTGATGTGTTAATGGAATCGGGGACAATTTCTCTGGAACGTGTCGGATCGTTCGACTTACAGTCGACACTAGAGAGTGGGCAAAGTTACACCTGGGATCGAGCTGACGGTCGAATGTATGAGCGCCCAGGTGCGGTTGGTTCCACGGCCTGGTATCACACAGTCATCCCACGGTCGGTGGTCGGGACGGAAGCCTTCGTGCGCGTCAGGCAGACTGACGATCGACTCGAATGGGAATCTTCGATCGATGCGCACGATGAGCTCTGTGCGTTGTTACGACTCGATGATGATCTCGATGCGATCATCGAATCGTTTCCAGAGGAGCCAGCGTTGTCGAGGGCGCTTGAGAGATTCGATGGGATGCGACTCGTCCGCGATCCGCCGTTTCCGACGCTCATCTCGTTCATCTGTTCGGCTCAGATGCGGGTGTCGCGCATCCACCAGATGCAACGACGGCTCGCCGAATCGTTCGGAACCAGTGTGACATTCGATGGAGCAACGTATCACGCCTTTCCGACACCTGAACAGCTAGCCAGCGCGTCAGAGTCGGCGCTCAGATCACTCAAGCTCGGCTATCGTGCACCTTACGTGCGTGAGAGCGCAGCAATGGTCGCTTCGGGCACACGCGATCCGACTGATGTCCAGAACCTATCGTACGAGGCGGCTCGGCGGTCACTCACGGAGTTCGTCGGTGTCGGCGAGAAAGTGGCAGACTGTGTGCTGTTGTTTTCGCTTGACTTTCTGGAGGCCGTTCCGCTCGATACGTGGATTCGTCGTGCAATTGCCGACCGATTTCCCGACTGTGATCGCGGAAGCTATGCCGAGACCTCACGCGCCATCCGGACTCGGCTTGGCGACACGTATGCTGGCTATGCCCAGACATATTTATTCCACCATTTACGGACGAACGAAACAGCGTCCGTGTGACCCCAAATTCTTACCAGTGCCGTTGCGCAATTCCAATTCATGTCGTCGAACACGCGGGCCCATGTATTCGTCTCCGGAACTGTCCAGGGCGTCTACTTCAGGGCCACGACACGGGAGCAGGCGAACGAACACGGAGTCGATGGGTGGGTGCAAAATCTCGATGACGGGCGTGTCGAAGCCATCTTCGAAGGGGAAACGGATGCCGTTGAGGAGATGATCGAGTGGTGTCACACCGGCAGTCCTGGGGCGACGGTCGACTCGGTCACGGTCGATTACGAATCTCCCGAGGGACTCTCTGACTTTCGCGTTCGGCGGTAGTTTGCGACCGTCCGTAGGCTTACAGTCCGTGAAAAGAGAGTCCAGCTATGATCACTGCCAAAGAAATGGCAATCGTCGATCGCAATGCCACCGCCCTGGGCGTCCCACAGAAACAGCTCATGGAGTCTGCCGGCAACGCGATCGCGAGGGTGGTCGACACCATTGCGAGTCCTGACGATGACGTTGTCATCGTTGCCGGTCGTGGGAACAATGGCGGCGATGCGTTTGTTGCCGCCCGGTTTCTCGATTCCTACGATCCGACGATACTGTTGCTGGGCCGGCCCGCAGCGATTTCGACGGCCATCGCCCGCGAAAACTGGGATGCACTCGAACAAGGCGAGTACGACGTTCGGATTGGGCGAGACGTAACCGATCTCACGTTCGATTCACCGGCGATGATTGTCGATGCGTTGCTAGGCACCGGCGTCCGTGGTAGTCCTCGCGAGCCCGAGCGGACTGCAATAGAGCTGATTAACGCCAGTCGTGCGACAGTCGTCTCGGTCGACGTTCCGTCTGGGATGAATCCCGACACCGGCTCGACTGACTCAGTTGCCGTCCAGAGCGATCATGTGGTGACGTTTCACGACAGCAAACCAGGCCTTGATGCGCTGGACGTTCCCATAACAGTTGCAGACATCGGCATCCCCGAACTCGCTGAAACCGTCGTCGAGTGCGGCGACCTTCGCCGTTTACAGCGATCGCCCACGAGCCACAAGGGCGATCACGGAACGGTTACGATCGTTGGCGGGGGTCCGTACACCGGCGCACCTGCCCTTGCTGGGCAGGCTGCACTCCGCGGTGGTGCTGATCTCGTTCGAATTGTTTGTCCAGAACGCGTCGCCGACACAGTACAGGGATTTGCGCCTGCAATTATCACCCAATCGTATCCAGGCGACCGACTGGAACCTGAACAGCTCTCGGTCGTGCGTGAGGCGACGGCGTCGGCCGATGTTGTCGTTCTCGGTCCTGGCCTGGGCACAGCGGATGAAACGATGGCCGCGCTCACGGAGTATCTCCAACAGTTCACCGGAACGTGCGTGATCGATGCCGACCCGCTTGGGGTTGTCACTGATTCGCTTCCTGCAGAGGCGACGGTCATCTGCACACCGCACGCCGGTGAGTTCGAACGAATGGGCGGGACGCTCTACGACGACAGGGCTGCACAGCTCGCGGCGGTGAGTGATCTCGCAGTGGATCTCGACTGCACAATTGCGCTGAAAGGCCGCCACGATCTCATCGCGGACCCCAGCGGACACGAACGGATCAACCGGCACGGAACGCCGGCTATGACCGTTGGGGGCACAGGGGACGTGCTTGCTGGACTAACTGGTGCGTTTGCGGTCTCGCTCGAACCACACCATGCAGCAGGGCTGGCCGCCTACGTCAACGGACGGGCGGGAGAACGCGCCACACGAACCCAGGCGACGATAACGCCATCGTCGTTGCTCGCGGCGATCCCGGAGGTGCTCGCAGATGACTGACGAGTTCACTCACATTGCGGATGATTCGGTGCAGATGGTCGATATTGGGTCAAAACCGGATAGCTACCGTCGCGCACGCGCACGCGGCAAGATTCGACTGTCACCAGCAACCATCGACGCGATCGAAGCCAACACTGTTGGCAAGGGAAATGTCCTCGCAACGGCACGGATTGGTGCAATTCAAGCCATCAAACACACCTGGGAGACGATTCCACTCTGTCATCAGATTCCGATAACGAACATTGATACCGAGTTCGACTGTGCGGAGCCGTTCGTAACGCTCACCGTAACCGTCGATACGACGGGGAAAACTGGCTGTGAAATGGAGGCGCTCATGGGCGTTACCACTGGCCTCAACGTCATCTGGGATATGGTCAAATCCAGCGAGAAAGACGAGGCTGGCGAGTATCCCACGACGGCTATCGAGGACGTTCACGTCGTTCAAAAGGAAAAGGAAACGCCAGAGTGAGCCGACCCGTGGTTTATTCGTGGAGCCGAACAGGTAACTGTTTGATTCCGTAGACGAACCCGCTGTCGAGTGGGATTCGCCGCTCGTCCGGGAGTTCGATTCGGCTATACTGCTCGAAGAGGGTTGAAAGCGCGGTTCGTGCCTCAAGTCTGGCCAGATGCGCACCCAGACAGTAATGAATGCCAGAGCCAAACGCGAGATGGTGATTTGGGTTTCGATCCGGAATGAACTGTTCTGCGTCCGCAAACGTGGATGCATCCCTGTTTGCCGATCCGATCCAGGCAACAACTCGATCAGCTTCTTTGATCGATTTATCACCGACCGCAACGTCGCGGGTTGAGACCCGAGTAACCGCTTGGATTGGCGCGCGCGTTCTGAGCACCTCTTCGATCGCGAGATCGAGCGAGCCATTTGATCTGATCGACTCCATTCTGTCTGTATCCTCCGAAAAAACGACCATGGCGTTGGTGATCAGATTCGTTGTTGTGACGTTGCCAGCTATCAGTAACAGCGCCACAAACCCGAGCAGTTCTGTTGGTGCTAATTGGTGTTCCTCGCTGTTTGCATTGAGAATTGTGGAGAGGAGATCCTCTTGTGGATCCGATTTCCTGCGCTCGAACAGTTCCATGAAATACTCGGCCATCTCCTCTTGTGTCGCTTGCTGTCGGGTCGCAACCGTAGAGTCGCCTGTAGTCCCCGCGATGATGGTGTCTGACCACCGCTTGAATGTCGCGCGATCGTCGGTTGGTATTCCAAGCAACTCTGCGATGACCGTCACTGGAAGTGGTGCTGCCAAAGTGGAGACGAGGTCGATTTCGGTACCGGAACGCGTCGCCTCGTCCAGGAGGTCGATCGTAACCTCACGAACGTGGGGACCGAGCTTTTTTATAGAACCTGGTGTGAACGCATCGTCGACGACATCCCTGAGTTCGTCGTGACGGGGTGGATCGGTGTTTATCATCAGATCAGTCGCGAACGTGCCATACTCCGTCTCTGTTTCCGTTGTAACCGGTCGCTCTGATGAGAACGTCTCGTAATCTTCAAGGATCTGTTTTGTTTCGTCATACCGGAACACGTCCCACACGTCTCGCTCTTCATCGTATCGAACCGGTGTTTCCGATCGCATCTGGCGATACCAGTCGAACGGAGCCAGCTTGCGTTTCCGACTGTCTAGAGCGCTCGGCCGTGCTGGTGGCCCATCCGAATCCATCGATCCCATAGTCTATCGGTACGGACCTCACCCATATAGAATCGAGTTACCCAATCTCACCTCATATTTGTACCATACACCTCATCTGAGAACAGTGGTCCATTCTCGTTTTTTGCCATCGCTGGCATGCCACCACAGCGAGCGCTGCAAAAATGGAACCACCTCACTCGTCGTACTCGTCGGGATACCGGATCCCCTCACCGCCAGCTTTGGAGCGTTTAGTCGACACGCGTTGGGCTGGCTCCTCCCACGCTTCTTGCCGGCCGAGCGGCGTAAGATCGAGGAAGTAGTTCGCCCCGCCGACCTGTTCGATTCCCCGAGCGTACGTCGAGTAGGTGTGATAGACGGTACCTCCATCCCGGAGAAAAACGCTAAGGCCTGGCCGTTCACCGTCTAGATGATCCTCGGCGCCTTTTCGTTCGAGCGTTTCTGCGTCCATATAGTTGTATTCGATCGGGGCTACATCTTCATCTATCGTGACGTGAAAGTCATAGTTGAAGTCGCTTCCGTAGGAGGAGTACCAGGGGAGCGACCAGCCCATTCGTTCCTGGAACGGCTCGATTTTCTCTCTGGGTGCCCGAGAGACCAGTGCGAGAGTGGTGGTACGATCGTGAAGATGATTGCGGTGGCCACGAGCGATATTATCCGTCCACATTGAACAGTTCGGACAGCCCTCCTCCCACTCTGGATCGAACATGAAATGCTGAATGATGAGCTGGCGTCGGCCCTCGAACATATCGAGAAGGCTCGCTTCGCCGTCGGGCCCATCGAAGGTGTACTCCGTATCAACCGCAACCATCGGCAGCCGGCGGCGTTCGGCACTCAACGCATCGCGTTTCCGTGTGAGTGCTTTTTCCTGTTCAAGGAGTGCTATGCGATCGTTACGCCACTCCTCGCGAGACACAACGGGCGGCAGTTCGATTTCAGGGTCTGTCATGATTACTATGATCGCAACTACTGGCAAAAGCCTATCGCCCTCATATATGGAACTAAATATGTTTATTGAGCTGTCTCAATATCGATCCGTGATCCCCTGACCGAGTGGAGCTCCTGGCGGTGAAATCAGGGTCTTTTTGTCCAGGGGTTGGATAGGCCACGGTATGGCATTCGAGGAGGACGACGAAGTCGTCTTGCACGATCAGCACAGTGAGTACGACGGCGATGTTGGAACGATTACACAGGTAATGGAAACGATGTTCGGAGACGCAACGTACACGGTGAGCTTCGAGGACGGACAGGAACAGGGCGTTCCGGAGGATTCTCTGGAAGCCGCATCCGAGTAGCGCTATCGTGACAGTTCCATTCCACTACATCGATCTCCAGGCGTTCAGCTACGCCACCGAGGACGAAGAACGTGTTACAGCGTCGATGCGAAAGCTACTTCCAGATGACGTTCCGGTCGAGCGCGTCGAGAACACGGGCTATGCTGGCGATCCAATCACGGTCCTCTCAGCTCGCGTTGAACGCGCGCAGGAGCTTCGAACCGTACTCGGCAATCTCCAGTCAATGGACGAGTCCGAATGGGAAACGGTGGTCGCTCAGATAGCAAACCGGATCACCGACAACTGTGAGTTCTATCTGTATCTCGATAAACAGCGGGCGTTTCATGGAACGGTGACGCTTGGGAATGGACTCTCCGTTCGAGGCAAAGTCGAAGCGTATCCAGCAACGAAAGAAGGCGCAGTAAAGAACGTCCGCGAGGCGTTCGAACAGGACTGATCTGAAACACACAGATGGCACACGAATCGACATCCATGTATGCGACCGCCCACGCGCGCCCCGACGGTGTCAGTTCTGTTGCACGATTCGCTCTCACTGCACGAGAGAGTGGCTTCGATGGGCTCATCGTCCGCAACCACGACGACTACAAATCGACCTTCGACCGGGCCGCGATCGGTGCTGCGTACGATATAGATGTCGTGAACGCAATCGAAATCAGAAGCGACGACCGATCGTCGGTCGCAAGCGCGATCACGAAATATCGACCAGAGCGGACAATTGTTGGCGTTCACGGCGGCCAGTTCAATCGGATGGCCTGTGAAGACCCACGTGTGGACGTTCTCTGCCATCCAATGGCTGATGGAGCGTTCAATCACGTGCTCGCAGCCGCGGCGGCCGCAAACGAGGTCGCTGTCGAATTCAATTTCGGACGCGTACTGCGCGCGACCGGTGGCGAGCGTGTGCATGCCATTTCCGGACTGCAGAAATTACGAACGCTCGTCGAGAAGTACGACGTTCCGTTCGTGGTTTCAGCTGACCCCTCCAGCCATCTGGAACTACGCAGTCCCAGGGAACTGAACGCAGTCGGTGAGACAGTTGGCTTTTCGCGCTCACAGATCCAGGCTGGCTTCGAACAGTGGGGGAAAATTGCAGAACGAAATCGGGTCCGACAGTCCGAGTCGTTCATTGAGCCAGGGGTCTATACTGATTCGTATGAAGAAAACGATTGAAGAACACGCTGCGCGCTTTGACGATCACGCCACCCAGTATGACGAGTCACAAAACAGTGCGGAGTATACGGCTTGTGTTGATAACGTTTGTAGACACGCGCAAGCAGACGATGCCGTTATTCTCGACCTCGGCACCGGAACAGGAGCGATCGCACTTTCACTCGCCGAGTCAGCCGCCCAGGTGATCGGTCGAGACATTAGCGAAGGGATGATGGACCGCGCAAGCGAGAAAGCCACCCAACAAGGAATCGAGAACGTTAGCTTTGCGCACGGCTCGTTCCGTGAACCCAACTACGATGGGCCGGTTGACATCGTCGTCTCGAATTTTGCAATGCATCACCTTAGTGATGAAGAAAAACGGGAGGCAATAGCGACGATCGCGTCGTTCGATCCCGAGCGGTTCGTGCTCGGTGACGTGATGCTTTTTGACGAGCCCGATTCTGCTGCGGAATTTTTTGACCCAGAGGTTGATGATCCAGCAACCGTCGGGATGCTGGCCGATGCATTGACCGACTCTGGATTTTCTCTGACCGTGGTCGAGTCAATTTCACCACAGGTTGGCGTGCTGGTAGCCGAACGATCGGTGGGATCGGACTAATCGTGCGCCATCTCCCGAAACACCTCCGGCCCCGATGGCGATATCTCGGGGTCGAAATCGAGACCTGGCCGAATACGCAACTTTCCCGGGGGCAGTTCCAGCGTGAGCTGTACTTCAGCGCACAGAATCTGCTGGGAGACGCTGTCAGTGCGCGGATGGACTGTCGCCTCCTTGGATTCGACACCGTAGACGGGATGGCGACTGCAGTGGTCCGTGTTCGACGTGGAGAGGTTGAACCAGCACGGGCAGCGATCGCCTGTATTGCGACGATCGACGAGACGCCGGTTCGGGTTCGCGTTCGAGGCGTTGGGGGGACGGTCCGATCCTGCGAAGAAAGGTATATACGCCGCCCGTTGGAAACACCAGAAGAGAGAACCGTTGCGTTCGAGGATTCCGAACAGCGGGCGTTCGTTCGCCAGCAACGTGTTGCAGTCTGTACTGATTCGGGGTTCGCGGGTGCAACTGACTTCGATATCGAGTAACTATGCAGGGACAATCGCAACAGCAAGCGTACGATCGGGGAATTACCATCTTCTCCCCGGACGGCAGGTTGTATCAGGTTGAATACGCGCGCGAAGCAGTCCGACGAGGATCCGCGAGTATCGGCATTCGAACGGCAGACGGCATCGTGCTCGTCGCCGAAAAGCGAATTCGATCGCCGCTGCTCGTCGAATCCAGCGTTGAAAAACTCCACAAAACCGATGATCACATTGGCATCGCGAGCGCCGGCCATGTGGCTGATTCACGACAGCTGATCGATTACGCGCGCCAGCGTGCGCAGGTTGATCAGCTTCGCTACAACGAGCCAATCGGCGTCGAGACGCTCACCAAAGCGGTTACGGACAACATTCAGCAGTACACCCAGGTTGGCGGTGCGCGCCCGTTCGGTGTGGCACTCATCATTGGTGGTGTAGAGGATGGGACACCACGACTGTTCGAAACCGACCCGTCCGGTACACCACGTGAGTGGAAGGCGCTTGCCGTCGGTGAACACCGCTCGGACATCGAATCCTACCTGCAAGACGAGTACGAAGAGGGGATGGATCTCGATGCCGGCATTGGACTCGCACTCACCGCGCTCGCGTCTGTCACCGAGGAAGGCCTCGATGCGACTGGCCTGAGTGTGGCGACCGTCACCGTCGCAGATGGGCAGTACTCCGTGCTCGATGACGAACTCGTGACGGAACACCTCGAAGAACACGACGTGCTGGCTGACGAGACTGACACCGAGGAGTAACTGTAGCCGACCGTAACGGTTCGTCGGTCCACAGGAGAACACACTTACCGTCGCTCCCTGTAGTCAGTATCCATGATATCGCTTGACGAAGCCGTTACCGCACGACTCGAGTCACATGGTGCCAGATTCGAAGTGCTTGTTGATCCTGATGCTGCGCTTTCGATCAAACGTGACGAGTTCGATGGCGATCTTGAGGCCGTTATCGCAGCTGAAGACGTCTTTGAGGACGCAGCAACTGGGGATCGTCCGGCGGCCGATGATCTTGAGACGGTTTTTGAGACGACCGACCCTCTTGAGATCATTCCCGAGGTAATTCGACGCGGTGATATCCAGATCACTGCCGACCAGCGACGGGAAATGCAGGATCGAAAACACCGCCAGCTCGTCGATCGCATCACGCGAAACGCAGTGAATCCACAGATGGACAATGCTCCCCATCCTCCAGAACGGATCGAACGGGCCCTCGAAGAAGCAGGCTTTTCCGTTGATCCGATGGAACCGGTCGAACGACAGATAGACGACGCACTGGATGCGCTTCGGCCAATCATTCCGATTCGCTTCGATGAAATCATAATTGCCGTTCGACTCCCCTCCGATTACGCCGGCAGTGGCCAGGCAAAGATTCGACAGTTCGGCGAACTAGAACGCGAAGAGTGGCAGTCAGACGGCTCGTGGGTGGGTGTCATCGAGTTCCCAGCAGGGATGCAAAACGACTTTTACGATCTTGTGAATGAGGTTTCAAGCGGCGAAGCCGAAACCCGAGTTGTAAAAGATGAGGACGAACTCGGAACGAGGTGACAATCCAGCCACGCCCGGACTGTTAAGTATACAGACCTGCTACCTCCTCGTGAGTGACGGGAACACCGACCGCTACGGACCACGCCGTAATCGCAGCGCGGGCAGATCCCAACACCGGTCCACCGGAAACGGACGAAATCAAAGAACTCGCCCGTTCCGGTGGCTACACGGTGTCCGGTGAGATCACCCAGACTCGAACGGAAGATCCAGCGCTCTGTCTCGGTTCTGGGAAGGTAGACGAGCTCGCGCAACTGGTTTCACAAACTGAGAGCACAGCCGTCATTTTCGACAATCGACTCGGGCCGTATCAGACGTTCAACCTGGGAACTCGTCTCCCGGATGGAGTGAGCGTTATCGACCGATTCAGATTGATTCTGGATATTTTTGGCCAGCGAGCACAGACGAAAACCGCTCAGCTGCAGGTTGAGCTAGCCGAGTTGAGATACGAGCTGCCTCGTGTTGAGGCGAAGGTTAGCCTGGCAAAACGGGATGAGCGTCCCGGCTTTATGGGACTCGGTGAGTACGATGATAGCCGAGAACAGGATATCAAAAAGCGCATCAGTCGGATCAACGAGGAGCTATCACAGATTGCGGCTGACGAACAACAGCGTCGGGAACACCGACGTGAATCTGGGTTTGACCTCGTTGCACTCGCTGGATACACAAACGCCGGAAAATCAACCCTGTTGCGCCAGCTTGCAAGCGATCTTGCCGTCGACGAGAACGAAGATCGGCACCCCGATCTCGATACGACGGCTGCCTCTGAGGATCAGCTGTTCACCACCCTCGGCACGACAACGCGGCGAGTAGATATGGATCGTCGAGACGTGTTGTTGACTGACACCGTCGGATTCGTATCCGAACTTCCCCACTGGCTTGTTGAGTCCTTTAAGTCCACGCTCGATGCGGTGTATCGCGCCGATCTGGTGTTATTAGTCGTTGATGTTTCCGAACCCATCGAAGCAATTAGAGAGAAGCTCGTTACCTGTCACGACACGCTGTACGAACGCAATGAAGCGCCAATCGTAACGGTGTTGAACAAGATCGATCGGCTCGATGCTGAAAAACGAGCGCGACGGATGGACGAACTCTCAGCGCTCGCTCCCAATCCGGTGACGGTAAGTGCCCGTAACGGAACTGGCGTTGAAGAGCTACTCGAACGGGTCGATCGTGAACTGCCCCCCTACGAACGAGAACGACTCGTGCTACCGATGACTGACGACACAATGAGTCTCGTATCGTGGATTCACGACAATGCGAACGTAAACGATGTTACCTACGGCGAACAGGTAGTGATCGATTTCGAGGCTCGTCCAGCAATCGTTGAGCGCTCTCGCTCTCGAGCCGGATCTATTTCTGTCACAGCGGAGTAGTTTTGATCACTGTTCGCCGTAGGGTTCGGTGTACTCCTCGCCGTTCGTTGCAGGCTTATCTGAAAACAGTTCCGAAACGCCGTTATCATTGTTCTCAGGGTGCGATGATTCGTGTGATGGCGGATCAAGTGAGGGAAGATCTGCATCGTCAAAGCCGTCCCAGTTGTCCCGGAGATAGCGATCGAACTCACCGTGCGTACGTCCGGCGTAGTTCCAGACCAGATCCTCAAACGGACTCGCTTCAATATGGCTCTCCCACCATCCTTCGCGATCCTGAAAGTGGATCAAACACTCGGAGTACTGACTCTCCGTGCTTCCTGTGACAGCGGCGTTTCTGACGAACTCCGCCTGGAGGCGGTTTTGTCCCAATCCATCCATGAGCATCTCCGTTTCAATTCGGGGCGTTCTGAACGTCTGGATGATCGAACACTGGTCCAGAATCGTCCGTCGTTGATTTTCTTGGCCTGCACCAACCGATCGGGCCCGCTGGATGAACTCTCGCGGTGACTGCGTTACGAACCAGAGTGCAGCATCGTACCGTGCCCAGCTCCGGGCTGCATCCTGGAGATACTCGATCATTTCCTCACTGTGGAGCAAAAAGTGCGCCTCATCGATTAAAAAGATGATTTCTCCAGCAGTGCGCTTTACCTTCTGATACACTTGTCCGAAAATAAGGTGGAGCATAACGGATTTATCGGCCTCAGACGCCTCATTGAACTGGCTGAGGTCGATATACGCCATATCAGTTTCACTGTCCAAGATGCCAGTGTCTGTTTCACCGACCATATGGTGATACTTTCGGTTTTCTTTAAAGCCACTGAGCTTATCCAGCAAGTCGGACACCACTCGAACCCGTTGTTCTGCCTCTCGTTCGTGGCCAGTGAATGTAAAGCGCTCAGGCGTCGTGAGCATCTGTTCTAACACATCAACGAAGTCAGTGATTGTCGGGGAATCCGTCGCGTGCGTTGCGGGATCGTGTGAGATGCCACGCGTTTCATACGTCTGCTGGACTGCGTCTTCAATCGTCGATATGTATGGTGACGGATCAATCCCTTGCGCTCGGAGAATGCCGGCGAAAAAGCTCGTCACTTCGTCTATTTTCATTTGGAAGTGACTTGAGCCACCGATGTTGGCTTCCCTGACGCGTTGGGGTGGACGGTGGATATCGAATGGATTGATGGTCTGCTCACCATCCACCACGATGTGCGTTCCACCACAGAGCTGCGTCAATCCCTCAAATCCCTGTTCAGTGTCACAGACGATGAGCGACCGCGACGGATCGGAACAGAACCACTCTGCCAACGCCGTTTCGACGGAGTACGTTTTTCCTGAACGTGTCTGTCCAAGGGTGAGCATGTGCGGCGCCCCTCGCTCAAACGGATCCGCAAAGATTGCCGATCCGTTCTGTTTGTTTCGACCAAAACGGAGTCCACCGGGCTCTTGCATCACGCCTGCACACCAGGGAAACGTTGCAGCGACGGCCCCACCAAGCATCCGAGTTCGTTTGGGTTTATCCCCTTTTTCATGGTAGAGATCCGTCCCCGTTGGGGATGATGATTCGAACATGTCGAGGGCTGAGACGTCCGTGCTCGGTTGTCGTGGACCGAGTCCAGCTGGCGCACTCGTCAGCACTTCAAGAACATCGTCACACGCATCTTCGAGCGCCCG
Source organism: Halobacteriales archaeon YIM A00013 (assembly GCA_025041195.1). Classification (GTDB taxonomy): domain Archaea; phylum Halobacteriota; class Halobacteria; order Halobacteriales; family Haloarculaceae; genus Halocatena. Next base: position 1,114,036 of record JAKCFM010000001.1, on the reverse strand, counting down.
GACTTTCGATAGATACAGTGAGTCACCACTTCGACCTGTTTTCGTTGCGTACTCGTGGGCCTCCTCTGGGCCCACACGGACGGTTACGTACATACTTACCTTCCATGGTTGTGCTGTCGTGTTACGCAATAGAAGGTACATCTTCCGGACGGCGTCTTTGTCGTTCTGGATCTGGATTTTGCTCGCGTCCATTTTCTGGACGCGTTCCATCTCCTCGGATTCAACATCTGCGTACAGCCGTTCCAACTCGTCGATCGTCGCCTGTTTGTGTTCCGGGCCGACGTGAAGCTTAACGTCGACGTTCGCCGTGCGCATCGTAAACAGATTCGCCAGAAACATCGGTGGCGGTTCGACCGGCCAGCCCATGACACAGAACGTCTTACAGAGTTCATCACCCACTTCAATGCGACCATCTGCGGCGTCGAGTTTGCTCGGCGTCAGCAGTCGTTCGGTTGGGCTTTCGCCAACGTTCACGCGGCTGTCGTCGTCCGCCATCGAACGCTGAATTTCGGATCCGTGAGTGAGATTCGGCTCTCCTGACCAGTATCGGAGCAATACCCGGGTCGTATCCAGGACGCCGGCTCGCTCGCTGTTGATTCCTTTCACGGAGGAAAGTGCACTTTCGAATGTGGCCATCCGGTTGTCCAGCTCGGCCCGAAGTTCGGTTTCGATAGCCTGTCTCTGTTCGTCCTCATTAGTGCTTGAAAAGGGGATGAGACGAGGAATGATGCCTGTGCGTTCCGAGATTGGATCGACGTGGAGTTCGTCAGGGTGTACGGAGACAATGATGAAATACTCCCACCGGTTTGCCTCCCACATCTCGGATTCAGTTTCGATAAACCACGATGTGACATCGGAGAGCAGCTCGGAGATGTACTGTTTTGTCTTTGAATCGGTCTCGCGTGAGGACTCTTCAATGGCTGTCGATTGTTCAGAGAGATGCTTTACCAACGATTCAGGGTCGAAGTTGGCCGATGTCGCGTAAATAGAAAATGGAAGATCCTTGATCTGTTCATCGATGCCGCTTGTGAGTGTTTCGACGTATGTGCTCGCCTGTTCATCGGTAATTCGACAGGCATTCATCCCCTCAACGCCGATGAGTCCCACTCGTCTCCCATCGTTCATTTTTGCGGTACCATCGGGGTATAATCGCTTCACACCGTGGATTTCCCGCCCCAACGTCTCATGATACTGGTATGGAAATTTCTGCTGGAGTCGCCGCGATTCGACAAATCGTTCGATTCGTTCCCATGATGATAGGTAGTACGGATTCGTATAGGTAAGATACAACACCACCGGTAGTGCCACCAACGTAATCGTAAACGCAAGCGCTGCGACCATGTAGAAATTGATCGACCAGGCGAGCAGTGCAATCACGAAGGCAGCTACGGGGACCGCGAACGCGTACATGTTGTCGAAAGTGACGATACCTTTTATTGTGACGGTCGTATCGACGTGCGGGAGGATGAGCCCGGACACGCTTGAACTGTTGTCGTTTGTTGATGGATCCATTGTCTGGTGTGATTGGTGTATTGCGTAGTCTGTGCGTATTCGCTTTTGAATCTATGCCTACCGGGGGCCCCTACTTTCGGGGCCAACAGATCGTCGATCCGAGGATGGTTCATTCGAATTCCTTTCCGACTCCGTAGCACCTACGTCAGTCCTGTCTACTGGTGCTGCTCGGTCTGGATTCGGCCCTGCCCGGGCGTTGGGACGCTGTTGGTGTTGGTGCGAACGGGTTGTGGGACCACTACTCCGTGGACCAACCGATTGCGACATGCCGCCGGCGCTTTGAGTACTCGTGTATTTTCCGGCTGGCCGTCCCCCGGATGCCGTTTCGCCTGAGGTTTGCGTCGTACTGTCGGCGCCCCGATCGATAACCATCGCTGCACCGGGGAGCAGTTTTGTAAGGAAAATATACGGAAGACCAATAAACGTGATACCAATCCCAATCGTCGTTGCCACGAGTTTGAAGACGGAATTGCCTAGGGTATCGAGAGGGAGATAATACAGAAATCTCATTATACCGCTTTGCAAAAATTTTAGTAAGATTATTTGTGGGAATATTGAGAGACCAAGATATCCGAAAGACTTCACAGTGTTCTCAGGTTGTACGCTTGTCGCCCAGAAAAGCGGCCAGAGCGCTACAGAAAGAAGCGCAAGCAAATAAATTACGACTGTAAATCCAATCGCAAATAATGCAGCCATTGACTTCACACCAATAAGGATGGATCCAAAAATAATTCCAATACCTAAATTTGCAAGTCCATCTGTGTTTACTAACATCTCCGTACTACTTGGTGCAATCGTCATTACTAACGAGTTCCCCAAATGGAGAAAGAATGCTGTAATTGGGATACCAAGAATTATGAAAAATGCCGCTTTTCCAAGTTCTGCGAATCGAGCGTTCCGTTTTCGTTTCTGTTTGGTGTCCGTCGCAACCATAAACGATGGAGTCAGAAAAGCAATGGCGAGTGCAGACATTATTCCATAGATTGCGTACACTGCCTGCCAGACCCCACCGGCAGTGACCCATGATGACGGATCATCCGCTTCTCCTGGCGCAGGAAGCCCAAGAATGTATTCCGAAAACGACGTGACGAGCGAACTGATTCCTGCCTGAAGCTGATCAATGAAAAATTGCAAGGTGGTTGTGATCGCTTCACCGAGGGGAACTTCGACGAACCCCACATTAATTGTATAGTCCGAGGCGTTCGTCTGTTCTGTCGATTCATTCTGTTGGTAGACGCCCCCGGGTTCACTGAGCCGTAGGGCGTCCGTCTCACTCCGGTCGAACTGATTTGAATCATCAGTCCAAGGATTGGCTACTGATTCAGCGACAGCCGTCCCACTCCCCGCAAATAGAAGGATTCCGATAAAACATACGGCGATAATGGCTTCTCGAGGCTGAATACTCATCACTACCGTTATGGGAAAAGACAGGACGCCACATTGATCCCTGCTACGTTCAGGAAAACCGGAACCAGTACAGGAAGTAGTGCAGCAACAAGTGAGTAGATCCCTCCCTTCGCTTCCTGTTTCCCCTGGGCCTGCGCCCCAGAATCAGTGCTCCCTGCCTTGTCTAACCCCGTCATCATCCGAACTAGGAATTTAAGGATGAAGTACATTGATATTAATCCTAGGCCCACAGTAATAATCTGTGCGATATTAAATCCCGTTGAGCCGCTACAGAGGACCTGTTCTGCCTCAGAGACTCCAACCTGGGCCACTACTGGTCTCGCCAGTACGGGTGAAAGTGCTGTCGCTATCAATAGTACTGAAAGGTGTAAATCGTGGCGGCCGGGCCGCATCAGTACGTGAGCAGCAGTATGGAAAATCCGTTTCATACCACCCACCACACGTGCTCTGATTCCAGACACAGGCGTCTTTTTTACCATGATATATTTTAATATTAGCAAGCGGGTATAAAAAAGTACCGGATTAGTTACCCAAAAGGTTATTTACAATAGCATTGGAACTATCGCGAACAATGCCATTTAGAACGGAATTGGATGGAACGAATCTGCCGAATAGAAATATATTTGATATATTCAAAGATATGAATCATTTGTTGGATCCGCCCGAGAACTGGCGTGAACGCCCTGGTTGGTGTCTTCTCGAACATTGGATTCGACTGGCATCTTCGCTGGGTGAGCCAACTGTTGACATCGCTCCGCGGTGGCGGTTGACACGGATGGGTAAAATAACTGCCGATCGATCGAATTATGCCTGAATGGTCAGTCAGCCGTCGTGAATTTCTCGCTGGTGCGACCTCCGTGGGCACGGTCGGAATCTCCAGCGTGGCCGGTTGTATGGCTATCTGGCGAGGAACACGGCCACAGGGCGCGACCGATCGGCCTTCTCTCCAATTTTCGTCACAGCGCCATCGAATTACAGAAACAATGGCTACGACGACCGCAACTGATCGCCAATCGTTGATGCAAGCAGTCAGTACACCGGATGCGATCGTGTGGATTCCCGAATCGGCGACAATCGATATGACGGGATCGATCGGCGTGCCGATCGCACCAAACGTGACGATAGCCAGCAACAGGTCGCTTGAAGGTGGCTCCGGTGGATTAATCAAAACAACTGGGTACGACAATGGTCTTTTCATGCAGCACTCTGGCTGGTGTCGTATTACGGGACTACGTCTCCACGGTCCGCGCTTTGACCAATTTGAGCCGAGACGTGGCGGGTACGACGAAGTGGACTTTGAAGCGCTTGGATTCAATCTCCAGGGCGCAAGCGCGATTATCGATCACAATGAAGTCGCTGGGTGGACGTTTGCCGGATTCGCGCTGGGTGCCGCCACTGCCCAAACCAGTGGATGGATCCATCACAACTGGATGCATCACAATCAGATGGAACATTACGGCTACCCAATGGAGTTGTACAACGGCGTGCACCTGATCGAGTGGAACTCCTTCGATTATAATCGCCACTCAATCGCTGGGTTCGGATATGCGACGAACAGTTACGAAGCTCGATTTAATGTCGTCGGTCCCCACGCCTCGCTGCACTCGTTTGATATGCATTATCTCGGCGAGAACCTCGACCACCTCGGCCGTACTGGGCGTGGAATTCGTGCAGGAGGATTCGTCAACATCCATCACAACGTCTTCGAACTCACGTCGTATCCAGCGTTTTCAATTCAGGGAATTCCTGCTCAGTTTGGACGGTTTTGTAACAACTGGTGTGCCCAAGAGCGTGATGGAGATAGAAACGGTGATCCTGGCAGTGTGGCACTGTTTCCCCGCAATGCGGATGTTCGCGTGACTGGCAACAAACATGGGGCAACGGCGGTCGATCTCGGTCGAAATCGACTCCAGGAAATAGAGTCCAGTCTCGCAGCTGCTGAAGATTCCCCGAGGATGCGAATGGCTGCGCCTGGACCGCTTGATCTCAGCACACTCAAATCAGCCAACGAATCAACCGGCTAACTGAATGGATACCATTATGAAATTATTTGATAAGTTATCATCAATTATAAAAAGTTGTTCAGTCTTGATATAGTAATGATCAACCTTTCAGAACTGTTCCGTCGTGCTGGGTGTTTTGGCCTGGCTGTGCTACTCATGGCCTCTGCGGTGGTGGTCTGTGCTGGTGCACCAAGTAGTACAGTCTGGGGGCAAGAATCAACCCCGGGCGAGATATCTTCTACAAATCAAGAAACACATACACTCACGATCGAATCGACGAACGGTTCCGTTCAGTATATGGTTTCTGCGTCTGAGTGGATTAACACCACAGAAAGCGAAGAGGCGGCCCCACAAGGTACGAGATTGTCTGGTCGGGTGGGGCCATTGCCCTGGAATGAATCGAGAGCGGACACGAAGGATACGATCGAATATCGGGGGTATATCGAGACGTTTCAGTTCGATGGAGATGGGGTTCGGGTGTTTCTGGATGGCAACCGAGTGGATCCCGAAATCTTGCGTGCAAATCATCTCGAAATCAGACCGGATAACGGATCGTCAGGGGGTGCACCCATCGAATATACAGTGCACGTTGATGGGGTCCTTTCTGCCGGCGAATCTGCTGAGGATGACGACAATATAATCGATGTTATCAGTCAAAACACGACGGCAGTGGAAGGAACGGTCAGGGATTCGTCCGACGCGTTCTACTTTACGGGCGCATTACAAAACCGATCTGTCACCCAAAACGGTACGCTGGTAGTGAATGGCCGAACCGTTTCCCCATCTGGAAGCAGTTCGTATCCGTCAACGGCGTCAACTGATGGAAACTCAGTAACTGAGGAAAATGATCCCGAAACACCGATTCGATCCTCAATCACCCCGTTTTCAACGAACTCAGCAACTCCAATGGAGACGGTCGCTCCAACAGATCCATCGAACAATGCGGAGAGCACGCCAACTGGACCATCGACCGAGAATCCATCAGCGCTCTCACTGTTCGGACGAGTACTCAGTGGTACTGTGCTTGCGGGAGTAGTGCTACTGGTGTTGTGGCGACGGTTCCCGAACCAGAATCGCTGGTGAGTAGTTACTCGTCGAGCGAGATCTGTGAGCGATACTCCGGAACACCACTGGTATCGACTGCAAACCTGAATAGCGCACCAGCACCGTCACCCTCTACCGATCGATCATTTCCAGCGGTGGCCGTTGTCACGAACGCTTGATCGTAATCGGGCGTGCCAAAGGTAAGCGACGATACTTTCCGGGCCGGGATATCGACACGATCGACGACGCGCCCGTCATCCGGGTGATGGCGGACGACACACCCACCATTCCACCGCGCTGACCAGACGTACCCCTCGCTGTCAACAGTGACGCCGTCTGGCTTTCCCTGATCCCCACGCGTGTCGACGAACACCTGACGATTCGAGAACGTTCCGGACTCGACGTCGAAATCAAACTGCCAAATCGTTTCAGCCTCGGTCTCGGCGAAGTAAACATGTTCTGTATCCGGGCTGAATCCGAGTCCGTTCGATATCTCCACCGCTGAGAGCAACTCGACGATGGAGCCATCCCGGTCGAGCCGGTAGAGTCGGCCATCCGGTGGCATGGTCCCACAGTATACGCGGCCATGTGGTCCAGCGATCACGTCGTTGAACCGAGAACCTCGTACCTCCGGAATTTCCGGGAGGAGCACGGTTTCTTCGCCGTCATTCCACTGCGTGATCGTCCCGTGTTCTTTGAATAACAGCAATGAGCCGTCCGTTTGGATGGTAACTCCGCCAATCGGCGCCCCACTGTAACACTGCTCGCGTGTGTCAGTCGCAAAATCGTATCGATAGAGATGCCCGTTCGGAATGTCTACCCAGTACAGGCTGTCTTCGTCGGAGTGGTACAGCGGCCCTTCTCCAGTCTCATATGCCTGATCGATGAACCGATGGAGTTGTGTGGGCATTACTGTGCTTTTAGTCTGAAGACACTAATAATATAATGGATTGTTACTATTCAGTAATAAATACGAATACACCAACAGGGTGCGCTATCAGGGCTCGATCCAGGTGCCGTCCCGATCAGATCGTTGAATAGCATCCATAATCCGCTGGACGGCAAGCCCGTCCTGAAAGTCAGGCGTGAACGTCTCATCGTCACGGACGGCACTGAGGAACTCGTAGTTCTCGTGGACGAATGTGTGCTCCCAGCCAAGCACGTGGCCGGGTGGCCACCAGTGCTCTACGTAGGGGTCGTCGGAATCAGTGACGAGGACCGTCTGGTAGCCTCGATCCTCTCCGGTGAGGAGTTCGAGTTCGTTGAGTCGCTCAAGCGAAAATCGCAGGCTCCCGTCCGATCCGTTGATCACGACCGTGTTGTCGTTATCGTGCCCGTTTGCGAATCGAGAGGCTTCGAACAAGCCCGTCGCTCCGGACGCAAACGCGACCTGTGCAGAATACGCATCGTCAACGGTCACCGGCCGGGGTTCGTCCTCGTCTGGAACCGGTCGTTCGTCGACAAACGTGGTGAGCTGGCCAGACAGTCGCTCAATTGGGCCCACCTGGTCGCCGAGAAGAAAGCGAACCAGGTCGATCGAATGGGCACCGAGATCACCGAGGGCGCCGCTTCCGGCCAACGATTTGTCGAGTCGCCAGCTCCAGGGAGCCTCGGGATCGACCAGCCAGTCCTGGAGATACCGGGCTCGAACGTGATGAATCGTTCCAAGCGCACCGTCAGCGATCAGATTGCGTGCGTACTGGATTGCAGGAACGAACCGGTAGTTGAACGCGATACCGGCAGTGGCCGGTGATTCACGTGCTGCCGCAGCCATCCGTGTGGCGTCTGAGAACGTCGGTGCGAGCGGTTTTTCACAGAGGACGCTGACGCCGGCTTCGAGTGCCGCTATCGACGGTTCGACGTGAACGTGGTTTGGCCCGAGATTGTACAACACGTCGATCTTGTTGAGCGTGTCTTCCCAGTCTGTCGCGGTCGAATCAAATCCAAGCCGATCGGCGGCCGCCTCCAATGCCGATTCGTCGCGACCAATCAACACCGACCGATTTGTGTCGGGTGCGTCGGGAAAGAACATTTCGAGACGAGAAAGGGCATTTGCGTGTGCACGACCCATAAATCGATAGCCGAGTACGCCAACATCGAGTGTCATGAAACCGCATTTCGCAAACGACCCCTTAATTGTTTCTATTTTATATCAAAACAGATAGCACTTCGATGAGTTTTGCTCGTCGTTTCGAATTGTCACTCGGCCCAGTAGGCCTCACCTGGCGTGGTTTCGAACACAACACGATCCAGGAGGTCGATCGCCTTTTCAAGGCCCTCTTGTCCTGAGGTAAGCGAATCCTCGTGTTCGATCGATAGCACGCCGTCGTATCCGACCATTCGGAGCGTAGACACGATTGATTTCCAGTGGTGTTCACCGTGTCCATAGCCCACCGACCGGAATAACCAGGATCTGTCGGGCTCGTCAGTGTAGGGTGTTGTGTCGAGAACGCCTTTGAGCTCCTCGTTTGCCGGATACTGTTGTGTGTCTTTGGCGTGCACGTGGCAAATCGCGTCGCTATCACCGAGATACCGGATCGAGCGTTCGATATCGATCCCTTGCCAGTACAGATGCGACGGATCGAAGTTTGCGCCGATGTACTCGTTCGTTGCTTCTCTGAGCCGCACGAGTCCAGTCGGCTCGTACACCAGCATGTTCGGATGCATCTCAATCCCGACGGAAACGTCGTGATCGGCCGCGTGGGCCGCCAGCTCCGACCAGTATTTGATCGCGACCTCCCACTGATATGCAAGGGCGTCGGCGTGTTCGGGGGGCCATGGCGCAGTGATCCAGTTGGGCGTCGCATCCGAGGGGCTTCCACCTGGGAGACCCGAAAAACAGGTCACAACATCCACATCGAGTTCAGCGGCCAGTTCGATCGCTTCGCGCAGCTCGGTGTCAGCTGTCTCAGCTGTTTCGTCGATAGGATGGAGCGGGTTGTTATGCGTCGCGAGGGCCGAAATCTGCAGATCATAGCGATCAACTTCCGCCTGTAACTGAGCTCTTGCGTCCGAATCATTGAGGAGTTCGCGCCGCGAGCAGTGCGGCTGGCCGGGATAGCCACCAACCCCGAGTTCGACGGCCCCGACGCCACGGTCAGACAGATACGCGAACGCATCGTCTCGAGGCCTGTCACCAAGGGCAACCGTTAGCACACCAATATCCATGGCAATGTGATTATTTCAGATTCAAATAAATGTTTGGGGTGAAGTGGGGTATTACTCTAGTGTGCTAATGGACGGTTCGCACGTCCGAGGTGTCGATGGACTCGATTGGGTCGCTATTACCGAACTCCGGGTTCGTCCCCGTCGAACGATCCGCCCACTGCACTGCGTTGGCCAGAATTTCCTGTATCTGTTCGTTGTGATAGATGGGATACGTTTCGTGGCCGGGTCGGAAATAGAAGATTCTCCCGGCGCCCCGCGTATAACAACAGCCGGATCTGAACAGTTCACCGCCTTCGAACCACGAGCAAAAGACCAGGGTTTCGGGCTGTGGAATGTCGAATCGCTCGCCATACATCTCCGTCTCGGGTAGTTCGACGAACTGCGAGAGTCCGTCGGCAATCGGATGTGTCGGTTCGATAACCCAGAGACGCTCCGTTTCTGCGGCTTCGCGCCACTTCAACGAACAGCTTGTCCCCATCAAGCGCGTGAATATCTTCGAATAGTGGCTTGAATGTAGCGCAATGAGCCCCATTCCGTCGAGAACGCGGTCGTGAACCCGCTCGACCACTGCGTCTGCGACCGCATCGTGTTCAGCATGCCCCCACCAGATCAGCACATCGGTGGCTGCTAGCACGTCGTCGGTCAGGCCGTGCGCCGGTTCATCAAGCGTTGCGGTCTGTGTGTCGAATCCGTAGTCGTCGAGTGCGCCGGCGATGGTTGCGTGGATGCCGTCGGGGTAAATATCAGCTACTGTGTCGTTTTCTCGCTCGTGTCGATACTCGTTCCAGACGGTCACTGCTGTCATATACCACACCCGAGACGCAGCCACGTGTTAATCGTTCGGGTCACCCCAGATGCTCTGTCGATTCGAACTCTCGAAACGTCGACGACGGGTGGACCGATTCGCAGGACCATTCTTCCGTCCGATCTGCAATGGTGGCAGGATCTGTCTCGCTCACCCGTGACGCACATCGGTCTGCAACGTCGTCGAGACGCTCGGCAAGAATGTGGATTTCACTTCTGAGCTGCTGTTGTGCATACGTGCCGTCAGTCCGTTCATGTTCGACAAAGAGCTGCTCGAGCTGGTCCAACAGTTCGAACAGCTCTGTTAGGTCTGCCTGGTAGTAGGTGTGCCCACAGGGCCGGAGCGTGGCCATCGCCGTGTCGTCGTCAGTGGCGTCTTCGAGCAACAACTGCGTGGTCTCGGCTGTCTGCTCGTCGGCTACTCGTTGCCAGTGCAGGAGGGCTGTCGGGCGCGACCGACACGACGGACAGACAAAGCGAGTCATGATCGCCCATTGGCGAGTGACTGATAAAGGCCTGCGGGCTGCACACGCAACCTTCGAAAAATCGAGCAGGGACACCGAAAGAACCCATGGTGACCGGGGAGGTCACAGCAGAGTACTCACAATCGCATCCGGTATGGAATGACAGCGTTCGGACCCATAGAGGATGGATTCTCTCGCCAGCTGCATTCGTTCGTTGGCGGGTGTCTGTAATAGCCCTCCCGGAGCCTCAATCACCGATTTTAGAGTCCCTGGGCCATCTTTATCCCACCGCCTCCCGTGTGTCTGCTGTGAATGACCTCCTTGTCTGGGTGTGGGACTCGTTCGGTCCGTTCGTCGTCCCACCACTCGTCTTTACTGCTGGCGTCGTTGGGTACGGACTGTTATGGCTGGTGGGGACAGCACAGAACGGACCGTGATCTCGCCATTGTTTAGGCGTTGGGGGACTGTTGATTGGTATGCAGCCGGATGTATCCACCGTGGAGACGGTTCTCGAAACACGAGACGCAGATGGCTATCTACTCAACGCTGACAGCGACGATCCGAATCAGCGCTATCTGTCAGGGTTCGACGCGCCAGATCCGTTTGTGACGCTCTTTGCGGATGACATTCACCTGCTTGTTTCCGCACTCGAATTCGGTCGTGCGAAGACAGAGAGTCACGCCGCGACCGTCGCCAGATTCAGCGACTTCAACCTCCGCGAGAAGCGAAACGAGTACGGTTCCGCGGAGGCGTTCTCTCGGACAGTCGCGTCGTTTTTGCGCTCACACGACGTCGAATCGGTTGTCGTTCCCAGCCGGTTTCCCATTTCGCTGGCTGATGGCCTCCGTGATCTTGGGATTCTGGTTGCGGTGGATGCTGACGATGACACCGCGGAGATGCGGTCACAGAAAACTGACGACGAGATCGACAAGATTCGCCAGGCCCAGAAGGCAAACGAGGCGGCGATGGCCCGTGCCGAATCCATTTTGGCAGAGTCGACGATTGACGGCGAGACGCTGGTGTATGAGGGAGCCGTCCTCACCAGCGAGCGACTCCGACGCGAAATCGAGATTTCGCTGCTGGAAAATGACCATGCACTCGACGAAACGATCGTTGCCTGCGGGAGTGATGGGGCCGACCCACACGACCGAGGAAGTGGACCGCTGGCCCCGAACGAGAGCATCGTGATCGATATCTTCCCACGCGGTAAAGACACCGATTACTTCGCGGACATGACCCGGACGTTCGTGAAAGGGACGCCATCGCCAGCCATTGAGGAGTATTACGACCTGACCGAACGAGCAAAAGCGGCTGCAATCGACGCGATCGAACCCGGCGTCACTGGTGCGAGCGTGCACGATGTCGTCTGTGACGTGTACGAAGACGCTGGCCATCCAACGCTCAGGAGTGATCCACAGACTGAAACCGGCTTTATTCACAGTACGGGCCACGGTGTTGGCCTTGATGTTCACGAGGGACCTGCGTTGAGTCCCGTTGGCGAAACCCTGAAACCAGGACACGTTATCACGATCGAACCCGGACTGTACGATCCATCGGTCGGTGCCGTTCGCATCGAGGATATCGGCGTCGTCACCGAGGACGGCTTCGAGAACCTCACGACCTATCCACAGCAGCTTCGTCTGGAGTAATGGCCGAGCGGTTGCGTTCCGCATTGATTTAGGACACTGCACTCCAATGATCCCTTCATGAATGCTCTGATCGTCGGCGCGGGTGAGATGGGCCGCTGGTTTGGTGGCACCATCTCTGCGTCGATAGCGTACGCCGATTTCGACGACGACACTGCGGCGGCTGCTGCCCGAGAAACGGGTGGTCGCGTCGTCTCGCCAGCAACCGACGAAACGTTTGATATCGTCTGTCTGGCGGTACCCATGACGGACATTGGCTCGGCGATCGAACGCCACGCTGACCGTGCCACCAACGCGCTTGTTGACGTTGCAGGCGTAATGGAGCCGGCCGTTCGGACGATGCGAGCTGTTGGACCCGACCGCGAGCGACTCAGTCTCCATCCATTGTTTGCTGGCTGCCATGCGCCCGGTCGAATTGCCGTTGTTGCGGACCAGCCCGGGCCGATAACTGATTTCCTTCGAGCTGAGCTCACCGAAGCAGGAAACGAACTGTTCGAAACAACGCCAGAAGAACACGATCGCGCGATGACAACGGTGCAAGCGCGTGCGCATGCGGCTATCCTCGCCTTCGGACTCGCGAGCGAACCCGTCCGAGAGGAGTTTCATACGCCGGTTTCAGCCGAGCTCACTGCGCTACTTGAACGCATCACCGACGGTACACCTCGGGTGTACGCCGACATCCAAGGAGCGTTTGCTGGTGCTGACGACATCGCTGCTGCCGCGAGACGAATTGCTCGTGCAGACGACGACGCCTTCGAAACCCTCTACAGAAACGCCCGTTGAGTGGTGGGTAATGAACGACGATCAGCGCTCACAAATTCTTGATACTGCGCGCTATCTCCAGAACGTTCGACCGATCGATCCTGAAGAGCTGCGCGACTACGTTGAAGGCCACCCACATCCGGCCGCGATCAGACAGGTGCTCAGAGAACACGCGTTCGACCTCGGCATGGTCGAACGCGAGGAAGGATTCGTCCCAGTGACAGACGAACCGATTGCAGTCAACGGCCCCGTTGGTCGGGTTCCGGACGATCTCGACCACCGGCTTGAGGCACTGCTCGTCGAACGGTTCGGACGACACTGGGCAACGGGAGAATCCGCCACTACCCTCAGAGAAACGATCACACGGCTCAAAGCCGATTATTTTGATGGCGCGCCGGTCGCGTATGATGCAGTCACGGCACTCGCCTACGCTATTTACCATTTATATGACAATTATGCCGTGATGCAACACGCGATAGGGTCGCTCATTGAAGCTGGGCTGGTTCCTCACCACTGTCGAATTCTCGACGTTGGCGCCGGCGTCGGTGGGCCAGCGATGGGTGCACTGGAACTACTCAGCGATGGGCTCATCGACTATCACGCCGTTGAGCCGAGCCCGGCAATTTCAGTGTTCGAACGACTCTGGGAGGGACGGCCGAACCAGACCGTTCACTTTCACGAATCGACGGCAGAATCGTTCGAACCGACGGGCGAGTACGACCTTCTCGTGTTCGCGAACGTACTGAGCGAGCTTGACGATCCGGCGGCCACGCTTGACCGATATGCGGAACACGTCGCTGATGATGGGAGCTGTCTGCTACTCGCTCCCGCGGACCGAAACACGGCGACAGAACTGCGAACGCTCGAACGGGGACTCGCTGACAATGGAGCGTTCACGGTGTACGATCCGACACTCAGACTCTGGCCCAACGAATCACCAGGAAGCGACGTCGAATCGTGGTCGTTCACGATACAAGACGATATTGCAACGCCATCAGTCCAGCGTCAGCTGGCTGATTCGACACCCACGGAGAGTGACCAGGAGCCAACCGCGTTCAGCAACACCGACGTGCAGTACGCGTACAGCGTGTTGCGCCCGGACGGCCGCCGGCGAACGGAGCTGAAACCCAACAGCGACCAGTTCACTCGAATGGCCGACTCGGGGTCGGTCGTTTCAGATCGCGTCGATCTGGTTGCAGTCAAACTCAGTCACGATCTCAGCTCTGAAAATCCGTTGTTTCTCATCGGTGATGGGAGCCAACAGACCGACCATTTCGCGGTTGTTGTCCGAGAGACCGGGCTGAACAAAGCGCTTATTACTGCCCCCTACGCCAGCGTCCTCGCGTTCGAGAACGTTCTCGTGCTCTGGAATGCTGACGAATCGGCATACAACTGTGTAGTCGATGACGAAGTCGTCGTTGATCGCATCGCCTGATGGCTCCGGAGAGAGTCAAGAGCTTTTTCTGCTGTGGGGCGAACCATCCGCCAGATGGAGATCCTGCTCACGAACGATGACGGCATCGATGCCCCGGGACTGAAAGCCGTATACGACGCACTCGAACCAATCGCCTCTGTCACTGCAATTGCACCAGCGACTGATCAGAGTGCTGTCGGCAGAACGCTTTCGCACCGCGTCGCCGTCGAAGAGCACGAGCTCGGATACGCCGTGAGTGGGACGCCCACCGACTGTGTGGTCGTTGGCATCCAGGCGCTGGACACGTCGTTCGATCTCGTCGTCTCAGGCTGCAACCGCGGCGGCAATCTCGGAGCGTACGTTCTCGGTCGATCAGGAACGGTGAGTGCAGCCGTCGAGGCAACGTTTTTCGAGCTACCCGCCATCGCTCTCTCGATGCATATCCCGGCGAGTGAATACGATTACCAGTCGTTTGAACCGACCGTCGAACAGTTTGGAGATCCAGCTCGGGTAATCCAATATCTCACGGAAGCTACGCGCGAACAACCGGTGTTCGAAACGACCGATTATCTCAACGTGAACGTTCCCCTTCTGGATGATCCGATCGGCTCACTGCAGCTCACCGAGCCCTCGACGACCTACGAGATGGACGCCATTCGTGAGGATGCACACGTCGTGCTCAGGGATCGAATTTTCGAACGAATAGCAGACGGAACGCTGCCAGAACCGCCAGGAACGGACCGTCGGGTTGTTCTCGATGGAAATGTGAGCGTTACACCACTAACGGCACCACACAGCACCAGCGATACCGACGCACTCGAAACAATAGTTTCAGGGTTTTGAGCCAGGCAATGGCCTCACAACTTTTCACCGAGCTCACAGACGGCTTTCGGATGCGCAACGATGAACTCGTTGTCCTCTAGGATGCGCTCGGATGACGGAACGAACACCAGATGTTCTTCCCCGTTGCAGTGGGCATCGGCAACGTTCCAGCTGTCGAGTTCGTATCCCAGATCCTGTTTCGGATCGGGATCGGGCGACTCCGTGTACCATTCTCCGGTGTGCCTGTCGTTTGCCATTGAGATTCGACCGAATTTGTTAGTTGTTGCTGAAGCTGACGTCTGCGTCTCCATCCACCGTGAATTCGGTGAGCTGGCCGGTGAAGATGAAGTCATCGCGCTCTCTGTGAACCGTCCCGCGTGCACTCGAATCGACGATGACCTCGCTCTTTTCGGTCGTTTTGCCCTTTTCGAGCGAGCCATCGACCGTCAGGGTGTATTTTGCCGGCAGCTCCGACGTGCTTCCATCGATCGTGAGCGTGTGCGTGTTTGCATCATCGCCAAGCGACGACGGTTTGACTGGCTTTTCGTCGACGCGAGTCTCGACATCGCCGCCGGTCGAGAACGACGTGATCGCACCCGTGAACTCAAATCGATCAATCGACTTTTCAACCGTTCCGGTTGCCCAGTTCGAGCCAACGGTCGTGTCGTCTGTGAGCTCGAACGTCTGGTAGTTTTCTGCAGCCGAGATCTCACCTTCCACCGCGACGGTGTAGGTAACCTCCTCGTTCGAGGATTCGATCTCCAGCGTGTGTGCTTTCAGGTCGTCTGCGTCGCGATCACCGTTCGGTGACGACGCCGAAAGCGCCGTCGTAACGGTTTCTGCCGCCTTTTCAGTGGCTGAATTCATCGCGCCAACGGACAGCTCCAGGGGCTGGCCCTGATTGCTGACGTTGACGGTTTCACCCGACGAAGACCGCATTCGAACTGCCTCACCGTCCACCTTGATCGTGCTGTTCGCCACGCGGGTGTCGTTCGAATTCGCGAACACGACACCGTTACGGCCGCTTCCTGTCTGCTCGATGTAACTGTTCGTAATGCGCGAGCCGTTTGCCTCTTCTGCGAGCACCGCTGCGCCGCCGTCGGAGTTACCAAGGATCTCGACACGGTCCATGCGAATCCACCGGGGTGACGGACTTGGATCGTGTCGGCCCTGCGAAACTCGCCCTTCGCGGTAGACCGCTGGCGAGCCCTCGTTGTTGTACGTGACCTTGGTGTTTTTCACGGTTAGGGTGCGCCCACCGGTCCAGGCAGCGATTGCAGCACCGCTGGTTGGGTTGTCCTCGATCGTGATCTCGGTGTTTTTGATTGCTCCGCCCGCGGCGTCGAACTCGCCACCGGTTGCGGCGTTGCCCTGCTCGAACAATACTCCGCGCATGGTGAACGCTTTTCCTTCGAGCGTGTGCGGTCCGGAGTATTTCTCTGGGTCAACTTCGACCGTCGCACCGTCCACGAAGCTGCCATCGCCGGAGATGCGGATTCCGCTAACGTTGTTGTTCCGATAGATGCCGCCAATAACCTGGACGGCACTCAGGGTTCGGCTGCCGTAGATACCGTTGTTACCGAACTCCTCCAAGTGACAGTCAATTACCTTGATGGTCCCGCGTCCGCCCCAGACGGAGATGCCTGCACGACCGTCGCCACTTTTGTAGTGCGACCAGGCAGATCCCTCTTTACAGACGAAGTCTTTGATCACGCCGGTTCCGTTCGGGTTGTTCACACGAATCTGCCAGCACCGGGTGACATCAGAAGAGTTGACGATAGCCCGGCCGATGTGTTCGATGTTCTCTGCGTGGAAACCGTGCTCAGAATCAATTCGAATGCCCGTTGCGGTCTGGTCTGCCCGCACATCAACGTCGAAGTTCTCGAACAGCGCGCGATTACATTTGGTGTTCACGAAGAACTCGTTGTACCCCGACGGGAACGTGAAGGTCACGTCGTCGGATTTTCCTCGGAGCCCAATCTTCGAGTGCTGTCCTTTCACCTGCCCGTTCCATCGGTACGTTCCGGACGGGAACTCCACGAGCGTGTTTCCATCGAGTGCGCTCGCAACCGTCGACGTTACATCCTCGTTTCCGTTTGGATCACAGCCGAGATCGTCGACTGCATCAACCACCCGATTGAACGAGATCCCATGGTGGGTCGCCCCCTTGACACGACCCATCTGGCTTGCGCCCAGTAGGGTACCGCCCACCACCGTTCCAGTAAGCGAAAGATACGAACGGCGACCGAGCGATCGTGATTCGTTTTTCTCGTCGTTGGCGTCGGATGTCATCAGCGGGTAAAGCTGGGTTACGATAAAGTAAGTTCTGGCTATGTAGCTGATAGTTAGGGCCTATCGAGTGAAAGATACGATGTATTACTCACGTATACATTCCAGCACAGTATTGTTTGTGCAATCCGCGCTTACTCTTCTACAGGATCGGATTACCAGGAGTAGGCAGGGATTACCCGTAGAATTTTCGCGTTTCAGAACCGCTGTGTAGAAACGATAGTGAGTGACACACACGGCAGTGCGCGGAGATCGATCTGGCGTTGCTCAGCGAAACCCGAAATAACGACCATCCTACTCGGCCACGGGCACCGCTAACGGACGCATAACAATGCGCTGGATGACGTGAATACAGATGATGGTCCTCAGAACAGCCGTCGTTGGCGCGGGCGTTATTTCTGGACAGCATCTGACGGGGCTTCGCAAATGTCCGAACACGACTCCGGTTGGCGTGTGCGATATTGACGAAGATCGGGCCCGCTCGATGGCCCACGACCACAACACGACCGCGTATACGGATCTTGACGAACTGTTAGCGACAGAGTCGCTCGACTGGCTTCACATCTGCACGCCGGTGCAGACACACGAATCGATCGGCGCAAGCGCACTCGAAGCCGGCGTGTCGGTGCTGATAGAAAAGCCGATAACGGTGACGACAGACGAGCTGACGACGCTCAGAGACACTGCAGAGAAAAACAACGCCACGGTCTCTTCGGTGCACAACCACATGTTCGATCCAGCCACGCGTCGTGCGCGTGCGTTGCTCAATTCGGGGGTCGTGGGCGATATTCGAGGCGTGGATGTCACCTACACTGGCGCATCCTACGCCCACGAGCCAAACCGGGGGGCCTGGACGTTCGAGCTTCCTGGCGGGGAGTTCGAAGAGGGGATTCCACACCCACTCTATCTTGCGCTCGCGTTCGGTGGCTATCCGGCAGATACGTCGTCGATCGATATCCGGCCCGCACTGACGCGGGAGTACGAACAGGAGTTCAGCTACGACTCCGTCCAGTTGCAGTATCAGACCGACCACGGTGTGCTCTGTTCCGTTCGCGTCCAGCCGGGTGGAACCCCCGTTCACCGAATCGATATCCACGGCTCAGCGGGCTCGCTCGTCATTGATCTCGTTTCACAGACTGTTGTCCCGTTGACGGCAGATTACACGGCATCAACGATTAATCGGGCTCGCAACAACGTAGAGCGCATTGGTCGCAGGCTCCAGGGGACGATACTCGCGGTGCGTGACGTGCTCGACAACAAGCTCAATAATAGCTGGGAGACGGAGATTCAGCTCAACTCCCATTTTTACCAGATCGATGCCGAAGCTGCAGCGCTCGTTGGCGGTGGACCACAGCCCGTCCCGATCGAACAGGCCCACTGGGTGCTCAGCTTGATGGAAGCAATTCGGTCAGTCGCCGAAGAGTCAACCGTTCGCCTTGAGCCGGCGCCATCGCCTGATACATCCGTCTAGCTGGGCTGGCTACTCGATTACGCTCTTAATTGCTATGCTGACAACTTCTGTATCGAGCAGCCCAACGCCCACTGCCAACAGACCCCAGACACAGATCGCAGCACCGATGAGCAACAGCAGTGTCACGAGTCCGGAGACGAGTCCCAATCCTGTGACCACCACGACCGACATCCCAGCTGTTACGACGGCAATCGCTCCGATCGAACGCAGAAGGAGCCACCGATCGATTGGAAACTCCTGGTCGATGATATAGAGCTCGACGGCGATCAGGGCCATATACGTGACGACCGTCGATATCGCGGCGCCAACAACCCCAATAACGGGGATCAACGCCACATTCAATGCAACGTTGCCAACGGATGCGCCCGTTTTTGCCACTGCCCGCTCGCGTGCGCGCCCGACGAAATCCAGTCCGTCGTTCGTAATCTTATCGATCGATCGCAACAGGATGTAGACGCCAAACACCTGGACGACGGGGACCGCGCCGAGATAATCTGCGCCAAACACGTAGGTGATCATCGGCTCTGCTATGAGAATCAGCCCAACCCCGGCCGGACAGTACAACAACATCGTGTGAATGAACGCGTGTTCGTACAGCGTTCCTGCGTTGTGGAGCGAGTCACTCGCCTTCTGTTCCCCATAGGCAGGCGAAACGGCAAATCCAAGCGACGTTGCTGGCACCGTGACGAAATCTGCAATCTGCTTTGCGAGCACGTAGTAGGCCACTGCCGCGGGTGAGAGGAAAAACCCGACAAGGATCGTATCCACGTTCTTATCCAGCGTGTGGCCGCCTCTCGTAATCGTGAGCGGGATCGAATACCGGAGTATCTTTCCCGAAAGCTCGGGGTCTGGAGGCGTTTCGCTCGCGTATTTCGGGAGAAACCGGGTGTAAATCACCCCGAGTCCAACGACAGCGGCGAGTCCGTACCCCACCACATAGCCCGCCAGCGCTCCGACCGCTCCGAGTCCAAACAGCAAAAACAGAACCGTGAACGCCAGCAGACTCACGTTCGAGAGCGCCCCAATACATGCACTCCAGCGAACCCGGTTAAAACCCTGAAACACGATTGACGCAAACTTCGAGAGCGTCATCGTCGCGATGTACAACGCACCCACAACGAGAAAGGGCTGGACCGAGGGCTCGCGGACGATATCGGCGATGAGTTCACTGCCGAGCACCACGGTAAGACTCACGACGCCAATCGAAAGCAGATTGTACCGCAACGAGGTGGTCACGATGTGGGGAATCTGATCGGGATCGGTCTCCTTGTATTCGGTTATGTATCTGGCTGCAGATTTTGCGAATCCAAGATAGGAAAATAATAGTCCCGTCCCGAGAATCGACAGCGAGAGAAACAAGAGTCCGTACTCGTCGGGACTGAGAAACATATTCGCCAGCAGTACGACGATGACCCCTTTCGAGATCATTCGTGCGCCCTCGGCGACGAGCATCGCCTGTAATCCTTGCATAACCCGACGTAGCATCTGTACAGTCGACAGTGACACACGGCGTTCGGATAGTAATGGATCGCTTATGCGCTCCGTGTGGGCGTAGTTACGGCATTACATTGAGTCTCATCCCCGTTACTCGGTACAATGTACACCCCCTCCCAGCTGTGGCGTGGGCTTCGACGGGGAATCCAGCGGCCGGCATTTTTCTTACAGGAGTGTAACCGGCTGTACAACCGTCGGCTGTATCGAACCGACTACAACACAGAGGGCGACGATTTCATGGCGGAAGACTGGGATAATCTGATACTGCTCGACGCCTGTCGATACGACCTGTTCGAAGACGAAATTGATGACGATGCGTTTCCAGGCACCCTCGAACAGCGCCAGTCGCGAGGCTCACACACTGTCGAGTTTCTACAGGGGAATTTCGCCAGAAAAGCGTATCTCGATACCGTGTACATTACGGCGAGCCCTCAGCTCTACCGATGGAGTGAGAAGATAGATGCGACGTTCCACGACGTTATCGAGGTGTGGAAACGCGACTGGAACGACGAACACGGAACGGTGATGCCAGAGACGATGGCCGAATTCGGGAACGAAGCCGCGGAGCTGTACCCCCACAAGCGGCTCATTATCCACTTTATGCAGCCGCATTACCCCTTCATTAACGCGCCGTCGCTTAACGTGGGACAGCGACTCGACGGTGCAGACGAACGCGACATCTGGGGGCGCCTTCGAGACGGTGATATGTCGGTTTCAGCGGATCAGATCTGGCAGGCCTATCGGAATAATCTCCGTTTGACACTCCCACCGGTGCAATCACTCATCGATGGGCTGTCCGGACGCACGGTGGTCTCCTCCGATCACGGCAATATGATCGGTGAGCGATCATCGCCAATTCCGATTCGAGAGTGGGGCCATCCACCCGGAACGTACACCGACGAACTCGTCACCGTGCCGTGGCAAGTGATTCCGGCGTCAAACCGACGGGAGATACACTCGGAACAACCACGCTGTCACCCTCGGGGGAGTGGCAACGGGGAAGTTGCTGGCGTGGCCAAAGATCGGCTCCGAGCACTTGGGTATCAGGAGTAACGGTGTGGTACATAGCCCATAACAATAATGGTCGTCACCCAATCGCCATCCACATGGAATTGCGCACGCACATGGCTGTAACGGAGAGCGATGGCTGACGCTGATACGGCGTCACCGTGGGTCTGGTGGACGCGTCCCGCGCTCGTCGTCGGCTTTCTCTCGGTCACAGTAGCAGTGATACTCAGCTATACCCATCCAGCAACTGGCTATGAGCTTTCATTGTACGGCGCCACCCCGGTTGGATTCTGGATAGCCATCACGATTGCCCTCGCCATAGCGCTCGTCATCACCATCACGGCACCACTGGCCTGGACCCGGAATCTGGCACTCGCCCTTGCGTCGTGCGCGTTGCTGTCAATCTTTGGGCTGCCGCTGATGCGGGGATACTACTTCTACGGATCCGCGGATCCGCTAACACACCTTGGACTCACGAAAGATCTGGCAACGGGTGCAATGAGTCCGTTCGGAATGATCTACCCCGCAATTCACATCATCACGGTCTTTGTAGAGCGTCTGACAGGCCTACCCTACCGGAATGGACTATTGTTATTGACCATCCTGTTTGCCCTGTTGTACATCGTTTTCGTCCCGTACTGTGCGCGATTGCTCGCAACCGGTCCGCTAACGATGGGTATCGGACTGTTCTCTGCCGCGCTCATGCTCCCAATCAATCACGTTAGCACGCATTTTCGAGTCCATCCGTTTACGCTCACCACGCTCTACTCGGCGTTTATCATCTTCTTGCTGTTGAAAACCGTGCTATCGCTCGGGCAGACCGACGGCCCCGATACCGACACAACGCACGCCCACACCGGCTCGCTGCTGGCGCTGACGATTGTCCTCAGTGCGGTCGTCGTCTATCACCCACAGCAGGCGCTGAATCTGCTGATTTTCTTCGTCATTCTCTGTGGCGTCCAGTTTTTCTATGGGATTGGAAAACCAGCCCATCCGGTTGCCAATCAGCCACGACTCTACGCTCCGACGGTGTTTTTCGCCGGTGTCTACTCCATCTGGACCGTTCGGACGACATGGTTCTACCGACTCGCCAGCAAGCATATCGAGAAGGTTGTCGGCTACATCAACGGTGAAACGGTCGCTGGAGAGCGAGTACAGGCGCAAGGAGCCTCAATTGCGGCCGTTGGTGGATCGATCCCCGAACTGTTCGTCAAGCTATTTTTACTCTCTACGGTGTTTGCGAGTATCACGGGCCTGGTTGCACTCGTTTCGATCCGCAATGCGCTCGACGATGATCCAACGATCTCGGCGAGTACACGGCTCTATCTCACGCTGAGTCTCGTGCCATTGCTCGGCCTGTTCGTGATCTACATGGTTGGGAGCATCTCCAAAATGCAGTTTCGGCATCTGGGATTTATGATGGTTGCTGCCACAATGCTTGGAACCGTCGGTATCAGTGCTGGACTCTCACGCATCCGTGATCGATTCTCGAAGCGAACCGGCTCGGTCGTGCTCGTCGCCGTGTTCGGGTTGATGCTCGTTCTCGCAATCGCGCCGCTCTACCAGTCGCCCTACATTTACAAGCAGAACGTCCAGATCTCAGAGGCACAGCTGACCGGATACGATCAGACGTTCGAGGGGCTGCCGCCCGAGCGACACATACTGGGCATTCGCATGCAGCCAACACGGTATGCGGATGGAACGCATGGCGTCCGGTGGACCGACGCCAGACAGGATCAGTACCAGCAAACGCTCTCATTCCATGGTCTCGGCCGGCTTCGAACGTCGATGCCCCGCTCACAGTATCTAGCGGTCGGGACGATCGATAGGCAACGAGAGGTGGTTGCGTACAATGAGCTGCGATTCAGCGAGGAGAGCTTCGATTCGGTCCCGTACCAACCGGGTGTGAACCGCGTGCTTTCAAACGGCGAGCTCTCGGTGTATTTCGTCCACGCGCACAACCGGCCGGGCGTCGGTCCCGCGAACGAATCCTCAATCGGGGTGAGCGCTCGATGAAGCTCCAGTCGGTTCAGAACGGACGCATCATCGGATCGCATCACCGAACGGTCTATGAAGGTTCGACCGTCGACTCGTTTGCGCCGATTGGATCGATCTCCAACCCAGGACGTGGCGTCGCAGCGCTTTCGTTTGCGACAGTGACGCGGGCGCCTGGCCGGTCAGTGCTCGAATGGATGGTTGGTGCCTACCAGACGACAAACGTCTGGCCAGTCGGCGATACTGCACTGATCGCGACGGTGGGACGACACCTGTTTTCAAGCCAGGATGGCGGAGTAAACTGGCATTTTTGTCGAAAACTTCCATCGTCGTCGGGGCTCTTCGGCGTGTTACCCACTGCGCTGTGTCGACACGATGGGGCCGTCTATCTCGGCGAGTATCCGCTCGACAGTTCTGCGACCCCGCACGTGCTCCGGTCGGTCGACGACGGTCGCACCTGGAGACGGTTTCTTTCGCTCCCGGAGGTGCGCCACATCCACTCGATAGCGGTTGATCCGTACACCGAGTCAATCTGGCTTTCAACCGGTGACCGCGACACAGAGTGTCATATCGGGCGGATCAAAGACGGACGTTTCGAACCAGTTGTTGGCGGCGATCAGCGATTTCGAGCCGTGGATCTGGTGTTCACCCCCGATGCACTGCTCTGGGGGATGGACTGTCTCTACACCGAGCGAAACAGCATCTTCAGACTTGACCGCCAGAAGATTCCAGCGGGTGGCCCGGCGATCGGAACGCCACCCACAGAAATCTCCGCAGACGGTGGCACGCCGCTCACAGACCAGACGCTCGACGCAATCAAGACAAACGCACCGGAGCCCCAGCCCGTCACGACCGTCGGAAACTCAGTCTACTACGGAACGACGATTCACGACGGATCAACAGTCTGGGCGGTCTTCTCGACTGCAATCGAGGCCGGTGGCGACAGCACTGCCCCAACAGCCACAGATGAGGCGTTTCAGGAGCCAACCGCAACGGTGGTTGCCGCTCCTGCCGACACTGATTTCACGGAATGGCAGTTACTCGCGCGGTTTGGCGTCCGTCGCTGTCCTGTTCAGTATCTCAATCCTGGCGGTCGACTCCCGTGTGCGAACGCCTACGTGTTTCTTGGTGCAGAAAACGGGACGCTGTACTGCAATCCGTTCAACACAAAACAGCAGCATGGCGCCATCTTGACGATCGAGGCCGAATCGTTCGATGATCGACTGCTTGGTCAGTCAAGGTAGCCAAGATCCTCGAGCTGGGCCTCGATGGAGCCACTCAGCTGATCAGCGTCGGCATCTGCCGGCGCCCCTTCGGTGACGATCTCCATCGCGCTCGCACGCTCTTCTAGCAACGTCCGGAACCGATCGAGAACGGAGGATTCCGGTTCAATGACGGTTTCATCGATTCCATCCCCACGGAACAGAAACTCCTGACGATGTCCGTTTGTGGCCTCGAATGTGGTTTCCGCGACGGTCTCTGGATCTTTGTGGCCGTTCGCGTCGTGTTCACCGGTGGACGGTGCGGTGTCTGTGGTGGGAATCGACTTGACGTACTTATGTTCGCCGTCAGTGAGGAGCCGCCAGTGCGTAACCGTTTCCGGATCGATATCCCGTCCAGTGTGTGGGATTACGTCTTCGACGAGCGCGGTGGGCTGGCTCTGCTGGAGCGACTCCTCGTATCCACCAGCAAGGACTGTCTCGAACAGCTGTCGGAGTTCAAATGGTTGCTCGACCGTTCGTGCGCCTGTTTGGCCCGGTTCTTTGATGAACAGCGGAACATGGGTGTTGATATCCCGAACGTAGTGTGGCGGAAGCCCGTCTCTGTCGAATTCCCCGAGCGTTTTCCCGTGATCCGAACAGAAGATGACGAGCGTATCGTCGTACTTTCCGGTGGCTTTGATCGCTTCAAGCAGTCGATCAACGATCGAATCGAGATACCGAAGACTGGCGTCGTAGTAATCAAGCAGGCGCTCGCGCGTCTCTCTGTCCAGTCGAGAGCTTCCCATGATGTTCGCCAGGAGCTTAACGTTCAGCCGCCGCGCCTCAATAGCCGAGGGCGTTGGCAAATCAAGCGCTTTGAACGCCCATTTGGGTGGATAGTACGGGCTGTGTGCCTCCATCAGGTTGAGGAAGGTAAACGTCGGTGCGTCGTCAGTGGCCGTGGTTTCGATCCAGGACACCGCCCTATCAACCAGTCGCTCGGTGAAAAACCGGCGTTTTAACAACACGAGGGGCTGTCGACTCGCATGGCCGAGTAGCGTATGGAGTCGAGAGTGTATCCGTCCGGCGCGCCCGTGAATCGCCGTGTTCGACCGGCTAATCTCAAGATCCCACTCGACAAACTCCTCGAACCCACGATCAAGGCCTGAGAGCTGGCCAACCCACGGATTGTTGGAAAACCCTGCCGTTCGATAGCCATCCGATCGGAGGCGTTCTGTGAGTGTGTCTACCGACGACGGGAGGCCAAGCCGTTGATCGGTAAAGCCGTTCGTCACGCCGTGTTCTGAGGGATACAGTCCCGTAAACATCGAACAGTGTGACGGCAACGTCCACGGAGCCGGCACGAAGGCGTTATCGAACGTCGTGGCCTCACTGGCGAGTGATTCGAGCGTCGGGGTCGTTTTCCGGCTGTGTCCGTACGCCGAGACCCGATCCCGTCGTGCGGAGTCCAGCACACAAAACAGAACGTCGGGTGCGGACATACTCGGACTATCGACAGTTCCATGCTTTGTTAATGAGAAACTGTGTCGCGTAAGCAAAGAATACCGGCGTTCAGGAAGGGAGCTCGGCGTAGATCTTTCTGAGGGTTCGTTCTGCCACATCCCAGGAGTACGTCTGACTCACCATCCGACGATTCGTTCGAGCCATCTCCTCCGTTCGGTCGGGGTCAGCCAGCAAGGTCGAGAGCGCATCCGAAAGTTCGGTGGCGTTCTCAGGGGTGACCAACAGCCCGTTTTCGTCGTCGATCACCTCCGGAATTGACCCCACGGTCGTGGAGATGACGGCGTTCCCGCCGGCCATCCCTTCGAGCAGGGCAATTGGAAGCCCTTCTGCGTACGCCGGCAACACGAACACCGAGCCCGAATCCATGAGCGATCGCTTTCGCTCTTCTGAGACGTAGCCGTGGTAGGTGACCTGCTCGTGCGTGTCGGCCAATTCCTCGACGAGATTCGTCAGCGGCCCGGTTCCCGCAATGGACACCCGAAGGTCAGCATCTGCGTGCGCTCCGGAGAGGAGCTCGTCAACGGCAGTGACGAGCTCTCTGACACCTTTTCGTTCGACGAGATTCGAGACGAACACCACGTGCTGTGGTTCGGCCGCGTAGTTCGGCGAGTACACCGTCGGATCGATCGCATTGGGTAACACTCGAAGCTTCGAATCTGCAACCCGACTCGAAAGCACCTCCTCCCAGTACGGTGAGAGCACGATCACGCGGTCACACGCGTCGAACACCAGATCCTGGATCCGGCGGACGGCTGACGAGTCGGTGGTGACGAACGAATCGAACGACGAGCCGTGGACGTGTAACACAACGGGACGGTTCCACACGTAGTTCCCGTATAACACGTAGAAGGCGGCCCGATAGAACGAAAACTCGTGTGACGTGTGGACGTGGACGACGTCTGGCGGGGTTCGGAACGGAAATTTGATCGCCGCCCAGAGCGACCGAAGCGTCGAGGTAAGCAGCCACAACAGCCCGTCCCCTTTTGGATCCGAGGCCATGTCGTACACCGTGGTCTCAATCTGTTCGATGTTCTGGCGTTGCTGTTCGACGTAGCGGTGAATCCCACCACCACCGAGTGTGCCAACGATGAGGAGCTGGTCCGCTGTCATCACTGCCGTCGATACAGCTGTGGCAACCTTTGTTAAGCGGTGACAATACTGGGTCGAACCGAATCGCACCGAAGTAGCCCCTGTTTGTCAGTACCACAGGAGTGAGAAAACGACCTCCTCGACCATCGATACCCCTGAATTAACTAATTGGATGGAAAAGTATACTCATCAAGACTTTATTTTGAAAACTGAAAATAAATTGAATTAAATTCACGAAGAATTCCAAACGGTTTATTTGTGTGCTCGAATTTAGAAGACACTGCTGCCGTTCAGAACGTGGCGTCCTAGACGGGAGACCACGAGATTAACTATGAAGGCACAAAACGAGACTGAAGCGATTATGGGGGACCTTTCAGACTCATCGGATCGAGCGATTGCTGAGTCAGCAACGACGTTCCGATTCGATAGAGAATCGCGACCGCTCGGCGTACAGGTCATCGAGGCAGTCGGTGCGACAACCGGCCTCGACGAAACGGAAATTACGGCTCCACTGTATAAATCGGTGGATCCTGAGGCGCTCGATACGCTGTTTGCGACGGGGGGCAACGGTTCGGTTGCGTTTTCTTTTGACGGTCATCAAATAACGATCGAAGTCAAGTCCGACGGTACAGGCACCATCACCGTCGACTAGCGTTCATTATTCTGCACCAGCAATCGCCCGCCGAGTGACAACTCAGGCGTCCGCTGGGGTATCGAAGTCGTGGAAATGCTCACCCTTCTCTTTGGTGAGGATATTGAGTCCCGCGGCCGCACCGTCGCCGGCAGAGATGATTGCCTGCCACTCTTCCTTTCTGACCATCGCACCGGTCGCGTAGGCGTTTGCCACCGACGTTTCCATGGTTACGTCGACGTCGACGGTCCCCGAATCCGTGAACGCACAGCCGAGCGATTCGGCCAGTGACCGGTCCGCGCCGGTTGCGAGGATGACGTAGTCGCTATCGACCGACCCGGAGTCGGTGGCCAGCTCGAAGCCAGTGCCAGTTTCAGTCACCGCAGTCACCTCGGCATCCATCCGCTTGTCAACGCCAAATGAATCGATCTGTTCTCGTGATTCCTCGACGAACGTCGTTCCGTCGACACTCTCGATCCCAAGATAGTTGAACAGATGCGCTTTGTGCATCCAGGTTTCGTCGGTGTCAAAAAGCGTCGTTGCAAGCCCGTTTTTCTCGGTGAACAGTGCCGCACTCAGACCGGCGGGACCACCGCCGACCACAGCCACTTTCGACATATGATTCTCAACGGATTCGACCACCTTAACTGTGGGAGGGTATCTCACTGCGACGGCGTCGATGGCCGGGATTCGCGGGCTGGACGGCCCGACGAGTTGCCACGCGGTTCGAGTGCTGCCACCGAATGGGTGTTTCCACGCGAGCGAGCGAGTTCCGTGATGATCTGCGTGAGATTTTCGAGTTCGTTGACGTAGGCGTCGCGTCGTCGGTTCCAGAGCGACTCCAGATTCGGCGTCGAAAGCAGCTGATCAACCGTCTCAAGCACGTCCGCAAATGATTCGTGGTTGTACACCAGCTCGTTTGCCTCAAGTTCGATGAAGTTCCCCATGTCGTTCGCTCCAACGAACGAGTTCGACCGTATCGCCGGCGTGCCGAGCAAGGCGGCTTCGGTGACCATCGTCTGTGTATCGGCAACCAGCAGCGTTGCCTCATTGAGCACGTCGTGAAGTGCTCCCGGTGGAGCGACGTACGGCCGTGCAGGTAGTCGGTCGATGTCGATATCGTTGCCCTCATCGGAAACGAAGACGGTCAGATCCTCTGCGAGGCGCTTGATCAACGCGCGGCGTTCGTCCCGTCCAAAGCCAGCGTGGCCCACATCGTGATGAGAGCCAAACGCGTTGAATCGAACCACCCCAAACCGTTCATCCGCGTCGAGCTCCAGCAGTTCATGGACGTCAACAGCGGGTTCGTACACTGCTGGGTGGAGATACGCACACTCTTTGAACCCCTCGAACGTGTAGTGCTTCTCACCGAGATCCTTGCGAAACGCCCCCGGCGTCACGATCGTCTCCGCGAACGGCATCGACACCGTGTGATCGAGCCCTGTGGGCTCGGAATCGAGAACAAGCACCGTCGGCGTTCGCGTAAGCGCTCCTGTGTGGGCTGCGTAGGCTCCCATCCCGAACACCATGTCCGGGTCGAACTCCCTGCTGTGCCGAATAATGTGTGTGTAATGCTGGGGAAGCCGACCCAGCAGCGACCATTTCGTCGTTCCACACGGACCGTACACCGTGTGATCGATGTCATGGTGCTCAAGCAGATCAGTGGTACAGCCGTAATCCCGAGCAAGCACCGACACCGCATGCCCGTCTTCGCTGAGTTCGTCGATGACGTGTTTGTACAGATGGACGTGGGCTGGTGTGTTCGTGAAGAACTGATATCTCATATGACCTTTCAACGGCGAAGGTCGGCTTTGTTACACACTCCTTTGTCACAATGCGTCACGGCAGGCTCCACCAGTAATCGGACCCTACTGATCGGAAACGGATTCGCCTACGTTTGGGAGCCGATCTGTGGTGTGAAGAAAGTGCACGACCGAGAGCGAGATGAATCCACAGAGCACCCCAAGAAGGACGGCGGTAGCCGAGAGCACACCCACTGCTGCGTTGAGTCCGACCGCGAGAATGCTCGTTGCAGTCACCGCGAGATAGTAGCCGGCCCAGAGCGGATCGTCATCGTCGCGGTTGAGATACGGTCGAAACTGCTCGAAGGTGGGACCTAACGCAATCGTCCCACGGGCTTTGTTGAAATCAATCACGCCAGTGTCGTCCATTTTGGGCAAATGACACTGATAGAGCCCAACGTACACCCGTTTTCGTTCGCGTGAGGTGAGCGCGGATTCGGTGGTATCATTCTCAAGCGCGCCGATGTGTTCGGCCAGTGCACCGATCGTCACGGGATTGTCATTGTCGATGAGATAGTTGAGCGTTCGCCGGCGGCGTTGGTTCTTGAGCACTTCAAAAATCCGATCTGGGCCCAGCGTTCGCTCAGCTTCCGAAGCGTCGTCGGCTTCCACGTCGATCGGGACGGATTCTCCCTCTCCAACCGACTGTGACTGGGCGTCGTTCGGCGATTTCGTACTCATTCGATCCACCTGCTATTCTCACACGGCACGACAGTGCGACTGGCTCGCACACCGCGCATTCTTGCATTGCTCATGACTCTCATAACCCATCCTGGTTCGTCCCGACAGCACGGTAGCGGATAGCTACTACGGCGCAATGTATTAGACCAGGAACTCACTTGTAATTAATTGTCGATACGAATAGCGTTGTGATAAGGATTCTTGAGAAAACTGTCTCCTGGCCGGTCAGCTCTCGTGCGCACAATCTATAGCGAAACGTTTCACAGTTCCGATCCGTTCAGTGTTGTAATAAAAAGGGACAGGGTTCTGGAGGCACAATTTCCGACAGTGATATGGGGATAACAATCGAGTCCGATCCCGACCCCGAAACGTGGAACGAGCTCGTCGAGCGCTCCGAGCAGACCTGTCCGTTTCATCAGTACGAATCGCTGTGCATTCAGGCGGACCACAGCAGTGGAACGGTCCATCCCCTGGTGGGATACAAGGGTGAGGAGCCGATCGGACTGTTTCCGGTGTTCGAGCTCTCGCGGGGGCCAGTGCAGCTTGCGTTTTCACCGCCACCTGCCCTTCGAATTGCCTATCTCGGCCCGGCACTGCTTGAGCGGAACGGACTCAAGCAACGAAAGCGCGAGCGCCGGCTCCACGATTTCGTCGAACAATGTCTCGAATGGACGGAGTCCACGTTTAATCCCCGGTATGGACATATGCGTCTCCATGGCAGCTTCGAGGATCTCAGACCGTTCATCTGGAACGACTGTACGGTTCGCCCATCGTACACGTATCTCGTCGATCTTGACACCGACGAAGACGATCTGTTGATGTCGTTCAGCCGGGATGCACGAAGCAACATCCGCGACAACGAAGCCCAACTGAGTAGCGTTCGTGAGGGTACGGTTGACGACCTCGAACAGATCGTCGAGCAGGTTGCAGCCCGGTATGCGCGGCAGGGAATTGAGTTTGCCATTACGCCGGAGTTCGTCACAACACTGGCGACAGAGCTTCCCGACGGTGCTGTCAGGCCTTACGTTCTCGAAGTAGACGGCTCGTTTGAGGGCGGCGTGGTCGTGCTCGATGATGGATCGACGGTGTACCGGTGGCAAGGCGGCGTGCGGACGGATTCGGACACTGATCTCCCGAGTAACGATCTCCTCGACTGGCAGATCATGGCCGACGCCATCGATCGTGGCCGGACGGGCTACGATCTGGTCGGTGCCGACAATCGGCGCATCAATCGGTATAAGGCAAAGTTCAATCCCGACCTCGAACCGTTCTACAGCATCGAGCAGGGCTCACCAATTACGACCGCGCTCGCGCGTGGGTACCGGTGGCTCCAGGGTCGAACGTGACCAAACCGGGTGAAAAGTCTGTAACCGCTCGCCACGGTCACAGCGTTGGATTCGCTTCCTTTTTGAGCGCTCGCAGATACTCCGAGATCGCGTACGCCATCCATGCTTGACACCATCGCATCAGCGTAATTCGAGTGGTGTACAGCCGGTGTTTTCGGTAGTAGAACTGTCCATCGCCGCGATAGAGCTGATCGAGCGTCCAGGCGATGATGCGCCGTGCGAAGTCAAGGTCGCCGGAGTAGGTGAACACCAGAATTCCCTGTGCACTGGCGTGGATGTCACGCGGGTAGGTGCTTGTCTCATCCCAGTTTGGCGCTCCTGACGGATCGAACAGCGTGTTTCGATAGAACGAGAGCGACGAATCGATGGTGTCGTCGTACCGGTCGCTACCGGTCACCTCCCGGTATCGAAGCAACGCCTCGACGATGAATCCGTTGTGGTGGTTGTCCATCGACAGATGCGACGCCGACGGTGGCTCTCGATACGTCCAGCCGCCGATGTCTGTCTGCAGATCGACCACGTGATCGAGAATCCCTTCGGCTCGTTCCCGGAGTCGGTCGTCGTCGAAGTAGGCGTACAGATCGATCAACATCCGTGCACCGATCGCTCCGGCGTTGATCGTGTACGCGTCCGATGGGTGGTTGAAGTGATAATCGATCCGTGCACCGCCATCGACGGATCGGTAGTTCAGATCCTCAATGAGAAAGTCCGACGCCGTTTTCGCAATTGATGGATACATCGGATCGAGCGCGGCGGCCGACAGCAGTGATTTGACCGCAAATGAGGTCGAAACGATGTCCGGATCATTCGGGAGACCCTTTCCATCGAGATGCTGAATCGGGTGTTTGTGCCCGCCACAGAACCCGTGATAGCCGACGCTCCGATTGGAGATCAGCCACTCGTTCAGATCGTAGGCCTCTTTCGTGTAGTTCACCCCACTCTCGTCCTGCACTGCTTGATACCCGTTCGTTGCCGTTGCGGCCAGATCAATGCCAGCAGAGCCGGCGTCATCGAACTCGCCGAGCAGCCGCGCCATGTTGAGGTTCGACATCGCAAACAGCGCGGTTCCCTTGTAATTACGCTTCTGTTCGACGAGCAACAGCGGCCGCATGTTGACCGGTGGCCGCTTTGCCAGCTCCTGGACGGCAATGTTCAGCCATTTGTTGTCGATCGGAAGCCACTGCAGCAGTCGTGAAGACATGCCGTCGCCGTAATCCCATCCGCGATAATTTCGCGCACGGGCGAACGCGAGTGTCTCTCGCAATCGATCCATGAGCTGTCGCTCATCCTCGACTGCGGACCGTTCAGCCGTATGCGCTGGAATGCGTTGTGTCATGATTGGGTGAGTGGTCGATGACAGGGGATCGTCATCGTGCGGTGAGCTCATAGGCCCCCTTCGCAAGCGCCATCTCTGGACCGCCCGATTCGACGACGTAGTAGGGGATGAGATCGCCGCTGAACTTCCCCTTGTACTGACAGAGCCGTTCGGTGTTCGCGCCGACGAGATCGTATCTCGTGATCGACTCCAGCGACGGTTCAGAAACGATATCTTCGATGACGGTTCGGTGAAGCAGGCTATTGACACTGATTCCGTCGTACGTTTCCTGGATGCCACCGAGCCAGAAGTACGCCGTGTCGTTCGAGTAGAGCACAATAATGCCACTCGAAAACGTTCCGTCCGGCTCGCGTGCAACGTACACCCGGTGGTTTTCCGGAAGCGCACCAAGCAGTTCGGCGATGAACTCCCAGCTCAGCGTGCTCTGGATGCCCTGCGCTGTGAAATGGTCCTGCACCGATTTCCAGACCCGTTTTGCTGCACCACGACCCTCGATCGCAACCGAGATATCAGTTTCTTCACCGCGTCGCATCTCGTTTCTAAGGCTCCGACTAAACGGTTCCATCACCGTCTCATCGGTGTGGTCGGAGAGATCGAGCACGTAAGTGAACTCCGGCGACACATCCAGTCGATTCCACTGGAAGGGGCGTGGGTCGCCGTAGTTTCGAGGGCAGACCATTCTGAATAGCGTAAGCCGTTCGTTCACGCCAAGTTCGTCCAGAACGGACGCCGTAAACCCCTCGTTAACGGATTCGATTTTCCGCTGTTTCGGGCTGTTGGTCAACAACAGTGGCCCCAGACGTGGAATCGACATCGACGGCGGTGGCGACGTGACGATCCGTCCAATTGCTTTCTCGGCGACAAACACCGGCAAGAGTGCAACCGCTTGGTCGCCCTTGAATCCGCCATACACACGCAGCTCACTGTCGGTGTGTGATTCGATCGCCGTCAGGGCTGCTGGGCTGTGGAACACTTCTGTTCCGTTCGATGGCAGTGCCTCGCTGTACTCCTCGATCGTCAGTTCGCGACTGTCGATTGATGATGAGCTCATTAGTGACTCCTGTGTCGTGAGTGTCGGTCGTTCGCGTGATACTGGCGGCGTGTGATCGGTTTCATGCCGTATCACGCAGTACTTTATTTCCCTGGGCTTCCTCCTGCAGTCCGTCGACGGACGCCTCAGTGAGGTGGGGATACAGCTCTCCAGGTGGGCCGATCCAGGCGTCGAGCTCTCTCGCACGCTCGACAATATAGCGGTACAGATCGGCGTAGCCCGGAAATTCTCGCTCGTTGAAATACCTGAGATGCCACAACACGGTCATCACGGCGCCGTTCTCGTGGGCTTCAGCGAGTAGCTGCTCGCATTCTCGCCGGGCTTTTTCTGGTGATTCGTCCGGATCCGGAAGCGCTACCTCCATCGCCGTCAACGGAAAGACGACGAAGCCGTCGTCGAACGGCCGCTTGACACCGTAGCCGTGGGTGAACCCGAACTCCGTGCTTGAGCCCAGACTGGCGTCATACTGGAGTCCCATCTCGGCGTGATAGCGCCAGGTCTGGGACCGATCCAGGTTGAGATAATGCTGTCTGCCGCCACGAATCGTATCGCCAAGGATCGATTCGAGTACCGCCTTTTCGTAGGCCAGTCGGAACTGGTCGCGATAGGACTGATACGAACCGTGTAGCCCGATCTCCCAGCCACCAGAGTCGAGCGTTCGAATGATCGAGGCAATCTGCGAGTCGGTGATATCGTATCGACCGAACTGCTGGATCCAGTTCTCCGATTGCGTCCAGGCGACCAGGGATTTTTCGGTGAACAGATCGGGCTCGTTCAGGAAGTAGAACGCAGATCTGACGCCGAGCGACTTTTCGATCGCCATGATCGTCTCAAACTGCCAGTAGGGGTTCTGTCCAGGGACCATCGACAGCAGATGCGATGGATCCGGATCGGTTAGCGCGTAGTACACCGACTGTGGCCAAGATTTGTACGGCCGGTCCACATCGTGTGTGAGACACAGTGCGAACGGATGGCCGAGTGTTTCGCGTACGTCCTTACGCATTCGTGATCACCTCTGCAACGAGATTCGCTGCGTTTCCGTTACCGTACGGTTCTGGTTTCGACTGCGGTGGGGCCATCTCGGCGATCGCCGTCGCGATCCGTTCGCGGTCGGCACCGACAAGCGTGTTCCAGCCACAGTCGATCGTTTCGACCCATTCCGTTTCGTCGCGCATCGTCACACACGGGATATCGAGATGGAACGCTTCGCGCTGGACGCCACCGGAATCGGTTGCGACCAGTCGCGCTCCATCGAGCAGGTGCACGAAATCAAGATAGCCAACCGGATCGACGATCTGGAGCTGTTCGCGAGCGTTTGCGAGGAGGCCGTACTCCTTCAGTGCGGCCTCAGTTCGTGGATGGAGCGGCACCACAACAGGCATCGGTGACTGCGCGAGCCCTTCGATGATGTTGCGAAGCCGCGATCTGTCAGCCGTGTTGCCGGCCCGGTGAACCGTCGCAAGCACGTACTCGGCTTCGGCCAGCCCCAGATCCGAGCGAATCTCCGACACCGAGGCCGCGCGTTCGCGGACTCGCAACAGGGCGTCGTACATCACGTCGCCGGTTTCGTGGATCGACCCGTCGACCTCCTCCGATTCGAGGGTTTCGACTGCCTCAGTCGTCGGGGCGATCAACACATCCGCGAGATGGTCCGTGGCGATACGGTTGTGTTCTTCAGGCATCGATCGGTTGTTCGATCGCAGCCCCGCCTCAATGTGGACGAGCGCCGCTGATCGTTTGGCAGCCACCAGTGCCCCCGCAAGCGTCGAGTTGGTGTCACCGTACACCATCACCACGTCCGGTGATTCGGCATCGAGTACCTGATCGAGCTCCATCATCATCTGTGCAGTCTGCTCGGCGTGAGTGCCAGAGCCAACCCCGAGATTGTACGCCGGCTCGGGAATGGCCAGCTCTTCGAAGAACACGTCTGACAGACACGTATCGTAGTGCTGTCCGGTGTGGACGACGATCTCGTCGTGGCTGTCGGCTAACGCGTCCGACACCGGAAACGCCTTGATGAACTGTGGTCGTGCACCGACGACCGATAGAACACGTTTACTCATGATTGCTAATCGTAATTGTTTCGTCGTTCGCGTAGCGATCCTCCACGACAGTCGTCACCATCAACAGGCAGCTCAGCGTCGTAATCATGCTCGTGAGCCAGCTTGGGGTGCGATCTCGTCGCCGGAGTCGGACGATCATCGACAGGCCAGTCAGCAGGCTGAGCAAGAGTGCCGGAGACAGTGAGCCGACCGTTGGTCGATTCTGATCGGCCTGGAGTCGCCAGCACAACCGCCTCGCTAACAGCCAGGACAGTGTTGGAACGAACGTCGTCAGCCGGATGTGGCTCCGTTCATCGCCGTACACTGCCGGCATCGAGACGTCCGCAACCGTCGCCCCGTGCGCGCCAAGATGGATCAACAGATCGTTCCGAAACCCATACCGGTCGTGGAGGCGGTCAAAGTCGATCCGGTGGAGCAACTCGGTGTCGATGGCGTTGTAGCCATTCTGGGGGTCACGCATACGCCAGTAGCCACTGACGATTCTGGTGAGCGCTGTCAGGAGTACGTTCCCGACCAGCCGTAACGGCGACATTGAGTCGACGTGCTCAAGCTGCGAGAGCCGGTTGCCTTTCGCGTAGTGGGCAGGACCATCCACGATTGGATCAAGAAGCCGTTCTAGCTGTCCGGGATCCATCTGCCCGTCACCATCCATGACGGCAACCACGTCGAGTTCGTCCGCAACTGCGCGTTCGAAGCCGCTTTTGATGGCGCCACCAACGCCCTGGTTGGCCGTGTGTCGGATCGCTACCAGGCGACCATCGCCGTGCTGGCCGCCGTCCGGGATTGGTGCGCGCTCAGTCCGCGTAGCTGGTGTGACCCGTTCGGTAATGGCCTCCCAGGTGCCATCACTTGAGCAGTCATCGACGACGTACACCCGATCGACGAACTCGGGGACGCTCTCGATTACGTCTCCGATGAACGGTGCTTCGTTGTACGCGGTCACCACAACGCCAATCGTGTTGTTCTGATACACTGTCATACACCTCCTGAAAAGTCAAGGCTGCTGGTGTCGATTGGCTGTCCACTACCAGACCCGCCAGGAATGGCGCTCGTCGGATCCGTCGCGAGTGAGTCGATGCGTCGAACCACCTCGACGGCACGCAGTCCGTCGATCCCACTCACTGGCGGTTCACTCCGTTCTCGAACGGCCTCGGCGAACGCCTCCAGTTCGTTTTTCAGTGGTTCGCCGCTCTCGACTGTCGGCCGCTCCGTTATCGATTCGTGTCGATACCGGACGCCGTCGTCGGTGTCGACGTACTCCGGGACGGAGTGACGGTGTATCTGGACGGTCTGTTCGATGTAATCAACCACGACAAGACAGTCGCTGGCTGTGATCCAGCACTCACGAACTTTCTGCTGTGTGAGCCGACTCGCCGTAACTGTCCCCACTATCTCCTGGTCGAACTGGAGCGTCGAGGTAACGTGGCGGTTGTCGTGACAGCCGACCGCGCTGATCGACTGCGGTGCGCCTTCGAGCAGTGCCAGCAGGATATCCACGTCGTGGATCATCAGATCGTAGGCCACAGAGCGATC
This sequence comes from Halobacteriales archaeon YIM A00013, assembly GCA_025041195.1. GTDB lineage: Archaea > Halobacteriota > Halobacteria > Halobacteriales > Haloarculaceae > Halocatena. The sequence continues at coordinate 1,076,475 of JAKCFM010000001.1, read as the reverse complement.
GATCGATCGATCGACCGGTGGCCCGAGTCGACGAGCATCAACGGCGATCACGTCTCGGTCTGCCAGCACGTCACTCAGCGTCTGAATCGCCGGATTGAACCGCTCGACGTGTCCAACCTGAATCAACACGTCGTTTTCAGTGGCTCGCTCGATCAGATCCCGACCGACGGCCGGATCGCGAACGAACGGTTTTTCGATCAGGATGTCAACACCAACGTCGATCGCCGAACGGGCAACCTCTGCGTGCGCAGCCGTCGGTACCGCGATCGAGACTGCATCAACGCGGTCTAACAGTGCCGACTGCGCAAGGACCTGTGTGCCGTACTCCGTGGCCACCGAATTGGCGGCATCGGTATCCTGATCGGCAATCCCAACGAGCGTTGTCTGTGGGAGTTCAGTGTAAGCGCGTGCGTGATGCGCACCCATCGAGCCCACACCGATCACTCCGACTGAGATGCGTTCTGTCATGGTTATCTCCAACCTGGTGGTTCAACTACGTGGACGATGCCGTACACGTCGCATTCTGGATGTAACGCCATACGAGAAAGATCACTCCAGCCCACTGCTTTGTTATTCTCAGTGTTCATTGAGTAAGGTGGAGCTTCGTGAATATTCCTGGTCAACGAATGTATTGGCCACTGATGGCTTCGCTGGCCGTCATACGGACCATCTTCAGCTCCAGTAACGATTCCCTATAGACCGTAGGTCGATCGTAACAAAGGACGCGGTGGCAGTATACTCTGTCCTGGCGGCGAGGGCAAGGAGTTCGTATGTCACAAAACGAAACAACTGGTAGTTCGAAGCCGCTGTCGCAGGATACCGTTTTCGACCTGCTGAGCAGTCCTCGACGTCGTTACGTCCTTCATCATCTCCGCAGTGAATCCGCTGAGATCGAATTGACGACCCTTGCCGACCACGTTGCAGCCTGGGAGTACGACACGACGATCGAGGCGTTGAGTGAGCAACAACGCAAACGAGCGTACGTTTCCTTGTATCAGACCCACGTTCCGAAGCTTGAGGAGGCGGGGATCGTCACGTACGACAACGATTCCGGGACGGTCGAACTGACACCCACCTCGCAGACGATCGAGAAGTATCTCCCGGCGGAGGACGGCCCTGAGGTCCCCTGGGAGCTGGTGTATCCATCGATGACGGTCGTCTGTGTGCTGTTGTTCGCCGTCGGTACTATCGAGATCGGTCCGTTTTCGCTCGTCTCCGTGACCGCCGTCGGAGTAGTAATTCTACTCGCGTTCGCCATCACCTCGCTGCTGCATCTGTATGTAAACCGACAGCAATCTCGAACATTACCGATTACGCCACCTGAGGGCGAGTGATCCCCAATAGCGCATCCGTCCGTTCGAGAAAGAATGGCATAACAAAGGGTTCGACGGTCGATAACAGGGTAATGGCCGAACAGGGGTCTCTGCGGACGGTAGTGATCGGTATCGATGCAGGGTGTCGGTCGGTTCTTGAACCGCAGTTTGACGCGGGTGAGCTACCCACACTCAACCGACTATTTTCTACCTGTAGTGGGGCACTTGAGTCACAGATCCCACCCTGGACGGCAAGCGCCTGGCCGACTCTGTACACGGGCGTCAATCCCGGAAAGCACGGTGTCTACGATTTCCTTTCATTCGATGGATATGACTGGTCCGTTGTGAACGCAACGCACATTCGACGGCGCACGCTCTGGGAGTATCTCGACTTCCACGGCTACCGCTCTGTCGTCGTCAACGTTCCGGTCACCCATCCACCACGACCGTTCGATGGCGCACTCGTTCCGGGCTACACCGCACCCGAATCGCCCACCTGTCACCCAGAAGGACTCTTGGATGAGCTCGAAGCCGCCATTGGTGAGTACACCGTCTACGGTACTGTCGAGCAGGCAACCGACTGCATACGACAACGGGGCGATGCGTTCCGGTATCTTGTTGACCGTTTCGACCCGGAGTTTGGTTTCGTGCAGTTTCAATGGACGGACGCGATCTGTCATAAGCGACCCGGTGACTGGGATGAGCTCCGTCGCGTCTACCGGGCGGTAGACGAGCAGATTGGGTCGATTCTGTCGGACTGCGCGCCACAGAATGTGCTCGTGGTGAGCGATCATGGCATTGGCCCGTACGACGGCCGATCGTTTCTGGTGAACGATTACCTCAAAAACGATGGATACGTCACCGCGACGAACGGCGGGAGTGGAATGCCATCCTGGGCGGGCGTCCGAGAGCGCCAGTTAAAGCGAGGCGGTGCGGGGGATACACCCAACCAACACCCAATCCAGTCGCTGCTGACGGGTGCCGCCCGACTGGGACTCACCAGCCAGCGGATCGAATCGATCCTCTCGACGGTGGGACTGCGTTCGGTCGTTGCAAACCGTGTTCCATCGACGCTCATCTCATCGGCGGCCGAGCAGGTGGATTTCGAGCGCTCGACGGCGTATATGCGTTCACGGACGGAGATGGGCGTCCGAATCAACCTTGCCGGTCGTGAACCGAACGGCACCGTCGCTCAACAAGCGTATGAGGACGTTCGAAAGGAGCTGATCAGTACGTTGCGTGGGGTCAAAACGCCAGCTGGCGATCCGGTGTTCGAAACGGTTGCACCCCGTGAGCAGTTTTTCCACGGCCCACATATCGACCGAGGCCCAGACATTGTGACGGTCCCATCGAACTTCGACCAGTTTCTTTCAACGAGAATTGGAACGGAACAGTTCAGTCAGCCGGATGAGCCATGGAATCACAAGCGATTCGGGGTTATTGCCGCAGAGGGGGCAGCCATCGATGCATCCGCATCGCTTGCGGGTGCGCATCTGTTTGACGTTGCCCCGACCGTGCTTGCGACGCTCGGCGTCCCGGCGTCGGCCGAAATGGATGGTGATGTCCTGGAGATCGCCTCCTCCTGCGGCGAACAAGAGTATCCCACATTCGAGCCGTCTTCACGGACGACGACGACCGATCAGGCCATCGAGGATCAGCTTGCCGATCTGGGCTACATCGAATGAGCGCTAGTTCCAGCCGATCCCAGGATGGCCATCACGCAGCCAGAGCGCACCAGCAATCCCAAGCAGACAGAGCTCACCGATGAGATACAGCCAGCCGGTCGGCGTTTGTACCTGCACGAGCGCGTTAGTGACCAACGCCACCGTTTTCGAGAGCAATGTGGTGGAGCTGGCGGGGGAGCTTGTCACCAGGGGCCACCAGAGAAACGAAGTCCAGAGGCCATTCCCCATCAGGGCAGGATAGAGCATGTCTGCCGGCAGGTGTAGCAAATAGCCCAGGGCAAACGCCGTCGAAACTGGCGACCGGTGAACGTAGAGGAGGAGTCCACAGAGCCCAACCGCAGTGAATGCCGAATGAAACAGCGTCGTTCCCGATGGGAGGACGTGGAATTGCCAGGCAAGTGGTTTATCGAGCAGATCCGGAAACTGCGTCCCAATGACTACAGCCAGGGTTTCAATCGACGTGGGTTCTCGCCCGCGCCGGCGATGGATGTAGATGGTATAGCCGATGTATCCCAGTGCGAGATGGTCCCAGGGCCACATGCTCAGCGGCTGTCGGCTCCAAGGCTGGCAGATTCGTCGTCGAACCAGATGTGAACCGACCGGTACGCAGAGTCGCCCGTCGGTGAACCCGGTGGCTCACCCTTGTAAACCAGGAACCGAACCCGGTCTCCAGCCGATCCAGGAGTCGAAATCGCATGGGTGCGTCGACGCTGCTCGCCCGCCGGCACCGCCATAGTGAATCGGGCTCGTTCTTCAACCACCGCCGAGCTGTCGTAGCCCACCCGTTCAGTCACAACGACCACCGTATACGTGTGCTGACGGTGTTCGTGATTGGTGAGTTGAATCAGTACTGGCTCACCCCCCTCGATATCGGAGCTGTTGCCGACAAGTTCTACCCCGTCGCTCGACTCGGTGAGCAGCTCTACCGTGGTGAAGCTCTCAGCAGTTTGTGGAACGGTGAGCGCATAGCCGAGTGTGCCCGCTGTCAGAACGAGCGAGCAAATCACAGCCACGTTGAGTACGCGTCCGAGCGTCCCCCCAACAGGTGATTGCCGTACCCGCTGGGCGATCCACACGTCAACACGGAGCCGGTACCGCTCCGATGGATCGATTCGTCGGCGTTTGATTCCGCCGTACAGCGTTGCGAGTATGATGAACGCCGATAGCACGCCAACCAGGACCTGCGCGGAAAATCCCTGCGGATCGAGCGTCCACAACCCCAGCCCGATGATCGGATCGATCGCCAGACTCAACCCAATCGACAGCCAGAATCGTTCGCTTGTGGAGATGCCCGGCGCAAACTGGGCATGTGCACCGTATCGGGTTCGAAATCTTCGCGCGGGAAACAACACCGTCGACAGCGAATAGCCCGGGAGAAAGCCAATGAGCAACAGTCCTGCCGGCATTCGTATCGGGAGCCACTGCAGTGACAGCACGATCCAGTCTGCGATGGCGACGACCACCAGCACCACCAGCACTTCGATGAGGAGATACCCAGACTGCACCCCGAAAGTGCTCGTCTCGTTTGTGCTGGTCATTGACTGACCACTCCGCGGTGATCGATGCCAACCGGACTGATCGGGGGGACCGCTGCAACGAACATCGTCTCAACTGAGAGTAACGGACGAGCCAGCCATTGTTATACGTCGATTACTGCCCGCCCTGAAACGGATCGGTAGTGGAGGCGGGCCGATTGGTAGGGCTCCCTTAGTAACAGCGACGACGCACAGCCCACCCACACTGTCCGTACCAGCTGGCGTTGCGTACCGTTCGGTATAGAATACGCAGTCGTCTATCATTTTTTGCGGCAGTATGTACTATATTACTAAACCCGTCTTCGGGGAATACGGCATGCTGTGAGGAACACTGTGACACCATGGAGGGTATCCAATGACACAAGACTGGGACGAAGTTAGTTTCGTGATCAGTTCTAATTACCGAGTAGCAGTGCTACAACGCCTAGCGGAAGGGCCAGCAACGCCATCGCAGGTTGCTGAAGACGCCGACATCTCGATTTCGCACGTCTCGCGTGCGTTGGGACGGCTACAAGAGCGTGAGCTGGTCGAGCTGCTGGTGTCTGAGGACCGGCGCAAAGGGCGCGTCTACGGGATTACCGACGATGGGACGGCGATCTGGGAAACTATCGAGGCAGAGAATCTCCTGTAGGTGGTGTGCGAGCAGTGAAACGCACACTACGTGATCGCCTCAGTCGTCTTCGTCCGACTGCAGCTCCTCAGGCCGGGCAGATTCAGGCAACAGCAACTCAGGGGTCCGTTCGTGCATACTGGCGTTTGCAAACGTCGTGATCCGTTCCCAATCGCTTTCAGTGAGCCACTCAGACATCGGTTTCAACTCCGGCTGTTGTGTGGAAAGTTATTGCCACCCTACACCGCCGAGTTACACCGTCGGTTACTAGCCGGTTAACTCCCGGATAATTCGACGGACATGCCCCAGCGAATACGAAACGTCGTACTCCGCTTCGATGTGCTGTTGCAACAGCTCTGGCGTCCACTTCGATGCGTCGTAGTCGTATGCCGATGGATCGCTCGAAAGCGCCGTGCGGACGGCGCTCTGTTGGTCGTCGTCAAGTTTGGGTGGCCGACCCGGTCGAGAGTCGTCTTCGATTGCCGATTCGATCGACCGGTACTCGAATCTGTCCAGCCAGGAATAGACCGTTGACCTACTCAGTCCGTAGCGATCGCTCAACGTGTCTACCGAAACGCCATCCTTGTACGCGAGCGCTATCATCAGCCGTTTGGCAGCCTTGGCACTCTCCACCGCATCGAGCGCCTCCAACAGGCGGTCAACTGTAATGTCGGCGAGTTTGTCCATAGAGTGACTACTATCCATAGGTAAAAAAATCTAAGTATTTCTGCGACGTGATCTATTCGGGATTGAAACAGCAAGGTTCAAGAAAGATGGTAGCAAGTCCCGGGAGACTCTCAATTGCCTCCACTGTCGGCCAATTTCTTTTCCAGTCCAGCCACACTGATCAACAGAATTGCATCGTGAACGGCTGGAGAGTTGTAATGAGTCGTTCAAAATCTGTCTGATAGATCGAACAGCAAACTAACGAATGCATATTGATATAATTCTCTGATATTAATCGATACGATTATCCAAATATAGGCATAAAATCTGTACTATGGAGTTTCCCAAACCAACCACCGTACAGGGGGCGTTCGACTATCTCATCCTGTTTATTCTCCTGTTTGCAGCGGTCTGTGGACTGTACATCCTGGCAGCGGTGTCAGGTATCGCTCCTGCTGTGTAGCAGTTTGCTGACCGTCCAGAAGCGATCAACGATTGTACGCGTACACCACCACAGTGAATGATCGAGACAACTGATAGAGAGTTTCTTCCATGATTCTGGATAGCCCGTGACGGTGGCACCCAAATGCTATCTCATTCAATGATAGAAAAATTAAGGAGGTTTCCATTTGATACTGATGGTATGCCCACTAGCGAAGATACGTGTCGTGACTCGTCTGTAGATACCACGGCGTTGCTGGACGTGACTCGTCGGAAATTCCTTGGTGCGTCCGGGCTCGCTGCGATTGGCATCGGCTCTCTTGGAGCAACGCCAGCGTCGGGCCACCTCACCGGCACCAAGGGAGGACCGACCTACTACACGGCATCGAACCGGAAGGCAGCCCGCTGGAACGTCTGTAATTACGACTGGGCCCAACAGCAGTGTGCAGATGCGCGCCAACGTGCAGATCAGATACTCAATACGTTCTGTCTCGAAACGCTGTGGCAGTACGTCGGCTCACAAGATATCCCCCGAGCAGCCTGGCTTGCGCCACCTGCACAGACGCTTCCACCAACGAGCGGTTCGTGGTCGCTCACTGAGACGGTCGGCGAAACAAGCTTCGTTGCCACGCCACCCTCGCGCTGGACCGTGACGAACGGAGAGTACACGCTTCCGACAAACGATTTCGAGGCGTATCGACAAAGCGGGCTCGACGATCGCGGCACGTTCGATCCCGAGCGGGCTGACGATTCGCTGCTAGTAAACGGACGTCATCCGGAGATGGGAGAATCGTGGGGCGTCGACGATGGGCTCGGGTGGATGGATACGAACGGCGATCTTGGTCCGCCAGACACCAAATGGGTGCCAGTGGCGTACGCGCATCACTGGGCAATCGTCTATGGCTGTCGAGAGATGCTGGAAGCGTTTTCGCTCGCGTATCTATTCACGAACGAGAATCAGTACGCAAGGGCCGCCACAGTGTTGCTCGATCGACTCGCCGACGTGTATCCCTCGTTTTCGTTGCAGGATACGCCCTACTTCGACGGGGGGTACACCGAGGTAAACGGCTTTTCCAACCCGAGTCACGGCGGTACTGGCCGGGGAAAGCAGCTCGGTTCGATCTGGGAATCCTTCTGGATCAAGGAAGCGCTCCGGGCGTACGACGCCGTCTATCCGGCGCAAGCGGACGACGACACGCTCGTTTCATTCTGTTCGGAACGGGCGGAGCGCTATCCAGGACTCGAATCAAAACAGTCAATCGATGCCATTCGCGGGAATATCGAAGCGAATCTCGTCCAGGAGGTGTTGCCAGCGATTAAAGCGGCACAAATCCGCGGAAACGTTGGTTCACACCAGGCCACGCTCGCGCTCTCAGCGGTCGTCCAAGACGAACCTGCGGGATACACCCAGGAGGCAATTGACTTTCTGCTCCAGGAGGGCGGGCTCGAACAGCTCGATTCGGACGGCGAATGGGGGACGTGGGAGGTGTCTGGTGGGAACCTTCACGAAACCATCCTCAAATCGTTCGATCGAGACGGCTTTCCTGATGAGGGATCGATCCATTACAACAGTCTGGTAAAAACCGCTGTCAGCAACGTCACCGAAATTCTCTCACGAACGGACGTCGACCAATCGTTTGACTGGATCCTGGATCAGCTGTTCACGAACGAACCGGCACTGGCATTCAGCGGGCAGTATATCCCGTCTATCGGCGATACGAAGGCCACTGGCCGTCCGGGTATTGACGAACTGGTCGAAGTTGATCCCATGATCAGCGCCTGTGTTTCGAGCCAGTCGGATGAACTCGCAAAATGGCTCTATCACCGAAACGGCGATTCGACAGATGGACTCAGAGAGCCGGTATTTGAGTGGGAGCCAACCAGCGTGTTACACCGTGTTGAGCGCGTATTGGATGCTGATGGCCCCCTGGATCTCAACAGCAGACAGCTCGCCGGATTCGGCGTTACCGGATTGCGAGCGAACACAGCCGCCGAAAATGCTGTCTGGACGTATTACGGCCGAAACGCCTACGAAATCGATGGGACAGAGGGCTCGATGCACTGCCACCGCGACACCCTGAATATCGGGCTGTTTGCGCACAGACTGGATTGCTCGCCAGATCTTGGCTACCCCGAACGAACTGGAAAGTGGCCAAAGCGGCTCTACTGGACGAAAAACACGGTCTCCCACAATACGGTGGTCGTCGATGACCGACCACAGAACAAAGCGTGGGTCGCATCTCCACGCCGGTTTGACCACACCGATCGGGTCCAACTGAGTACGATCGACGCGTCAGACCATTACGACAGTACGGACATGTATCGACGAACAACAGCCCAGATTACCGTCGGTGAGAGCGATGCGTACGTGGTTGATTTCTTCTGTGTCGATGGCGGAAGCGAACATTGCTACAGTTTCCACGGGGCACAGACGATTGACGAGCACGTTCCGATCGATGACGGCCGGACCGTGATGATTCACGACGGGGACGGTGCGATCACCACGACTGCTACCGACGACAGCATCGGCATCGATATTACGAGTCCGTCAGCAGAATCTGCGGACTGGGCAGGGGTCGGCATCCACTCCGGTCGCCCATCGAGCGTTGCCGTCACTGTCAGAGCAGTGCTTGCAGAAACCTCTCTCGGGGTGAACCAGTCACTCTATCTCGGACGGACCAAGGACGGCAGGCACGTTTGTGCTGGGTTCGGTCGGTTCGACGGACAACGAATTCGAGTTGGGCTGTTCTACCCAGCGCGTAACGAGTGGGTCGATTCACGCACAGTGTGTGTTGATTCGATGGTTGCTGTGCCCAGGACAACTGAGGACACTCGGGTTGGCTATGCGAATCAGACTGAGGGTCCTGCGCCCGCGATAGTGCTAGCGGTCGAACTCGCCAATGATTCGATCACCATCAGCCTCACCCACGATGGTGACCAAATTGCCACCCACAGCGCCACGCTCTCGTCGTTTACTCCGGATACGGTGGGCGTGTTCGGTGCGATTGGAGCCGAACAGGTTGGCCGGATCCGATTTGATTCGCTCACGATTGATGGAACGGCCGTATCGATGCGTCCAACCAACACCCCGGTTGGCGTATCGACGACTGGCCTCTCGCTCGAATCGCAGTCATCGGGAACGTACGCGGGGGCTAGCGTTCCCAAACCCGAACCAGGCGAGACGACTCCCTACGATACCGTTGTCGGTAACGGATACAACTACCTCGACGACGTGCGGCGCGATAGCGACCCTGCATCGCCGTGGAGCGTCGAGTGGACGCTGTCGGATTACTGGGGAGCTCACGAGGCGTACGACCAACCCGTCCGCTTGCGACTCACCCAGCTCGAACCAGCCAGCGAAGTCGCCCTCGCCAGCGGCGATCCACCACAGGCGTGGGGGAACCCGGAAACGTTCACGTACCTGCTTGCACGACGGTCCGGCTCCGACCTCTCTTCGACGTTTACCGGCGTGATCGAGCCCTACACCGAGCGATTTGTCGAATCCGTTCGTCGAGTTCCGATCGAGGGACCGGATCCTACCGCTCGTGCCGTTGCCATCGAGCTGACCAACGGTCGAACGGATTACGTGGCGAGCACGAACGCACCCACCGAGCAACACGTGGTTGGCGATGCGTTCTCGTTCACTGGCGCGTTCGCCGTCCTCTCACGGAACGCCAGTGGGGGAACGTACGCCTATCTCAACGAGGGAACCTCGATTGTTGACAACGACGGGACGAAGCTTCTTTCACTGCCAACCGGCCGAATCGAGGGAACCGTCACGGACTTTAGCCGCCGACCATCCGAACAGTACTTCCTCGAACTTGAGCTGGATCGCCCGTACGAGTCGGCGCTCGAACGGGTCGATCTCTGTGGCCGTTGGTGTTATGCCGACAGCGTTGCTGACCGGAACGGCGCGTACGAAATCCACGACAGCACAGATGGGGATGCCAACAGCCTCGTTCTCGATCTCGGTACCACACCCACGATCAACAAACCAGCCGACGACGGATACGACTACATTCTCAAGCCCGGCGGTCGGGCCGTCATACCGCTCAGCGCGCAGCGCCACCCCTGAACACGTAGCCATTACAGCCGTACACTTGTTCGTGCAGTTACGAATTCTGACGATATTTCTGCGACGATAGTACAAATACTTATCAAAACTTCCATTATTATGTAATAAATTATACTAAGGTTAGGGAGTTACGACGGTCGCTCTTGGCCGTCGGCCCTGCTCACCGGTCGTTGTGGGGAGGGATGTTTTCTTAACTACTGAGCACTTGCGTCCGCGTATGGTTGAAATATCGGAGGCGCTTCGCACCGTCTTCACTGGAACGGTCGAACAGCGGGAATCGTCGGTCGTTATCGAGGTTCCGGAGGCCGAAATCACACACGGTTCGATCACCCCAGGGAGCGTCTATCGCGTCGCACTGTTGGCAACGGAGGAGACGACACAGTCCTCTGAACGGCAGGTTGGGCCAGAAAAAACGCCGCCAGTTGCGGAAGGTGAAACGAGAACCGTTACCGTTGAGGCGGTCGGACGCGAGGGTGACGGCATCGCCAAGGTCGAACGCGGCTACGTGATAATCGTTCCCGACGGAGAGCCAGAAGAAGAGGTGACGATCGTTGTGGATCGCGTAACCCCGACGGTAGCGTTCGCCTCACGCGTTGCGGAGTCACCATCGACGACTGACTGACCGCATAGAATTATCCCCAAATGGATAGGGCTTTGCCCGTAGCGGCCAGAAGACTGGCCATGAGCGCACTCGACAGCCTCGACGCCGTCCTCGCAGATCGATCGCTGGAGACGATCTGGCTTGCGACGACGAACAACTACGGATGGGTAACGGGGACAGACAACCGGATCAATACCGGACATCCTGTTGGAGTTGCTGCGGTCCGGTACGACGGAACGGCGCCCACTATTCTGACGGCGAACATCGAGGCGGACAGAATTCGCTCTGAGGTGGGCGAGATCGCTGTCGAGGAGTTTGACTGGTACGACACAACGCTCGCTGACGCAATCGAAGCCCGGACAGAAGGGCCGGCGGCGGCTGATTTTCCCGTTCCAGGGCTCGAAGAAGTGGACCTTTCGGACGTTCGCCAACCACTCGATTCGGCGGCCATTGAGGAGTATCGCGCGCTCGGTCGAGAGACGGCAGCAGTCCTCGAATCCGTCTGTCGAACGCTTACGCCGACCCAGACCGAACGGGAGGTCGCGAGCACGCTCACCGGACGGCTGACCAAGCGCGCGATGACCGTTCCCGTCTGTCTTGTTGGCGGTGCACGGCGATTACAACGGCATCGACATTTTCGACCGACCGACGAACAACTTGGTTCGTACGCCATCGCCTCCGTCTGTACCCGCCGACACGGATTAGTCATCTCTGCGACGCGCACCGTAGCGTTCGACCCGCCAGCGTGGCTTCAGGACCGCCACCACGCCGCAGCACGCGTACACACCACAGCGGTGCGCGCGACACACCACGTGGCGAGCGAGGACGGCACCGCACGCGACGTCTTCTCGGCGATACAGGACGCCTATGATGCGGTTGGCTATCCAGATGAATGGCAGCGTCACCATCAGGGCGGCGCAGCAGGCTACGCCTCCCGCGAATGGATCGCCACCCCCGAGCTCGAACGGAACGTGATGACGCCGATGGGCTACGCGTGGAACCCCTCCGTTCAGGGAACAAAGTGTGAAGAAACGGTTCTCGTCGGCGACGGTGACGTCGAAATCCTCACCAGCACGGGCGAGTGGCCGACGACGACGACAGAACCAGTCGGAACCCACCAACCAATCGACTGTCACGTGCCGCTCGATCTGTCTGAGTAATAGTAGCCTATCTGTCTGCTCTGAAAAATTGTCTATAATTTGAGAATAATAGGAGCATAATAGTGTGGACACTGCCGGCACACTATAAAAATTGCCGCATATCAATGGCAGAAGTATAAACTGTATAACACTCAAATATGTCTGGACCGGTCGTGGAGAAACCACGATCGACCTTCGTATGGCAACAACGGAACACACACTGGCGACGTACTTTCCAACGGAGCCCTGGCTAGAACAGTACAGAACGGGGATCGAACGGAGTGAGCGCGTTACCGAGACTGGTGAGGGGTGGGGAGTTGGATGGCACGGTGAGATGGTGTTCGAGATAACGTCATTACCGCTAGAACGCAACACTCTCGGCGATCTTCCATCGCCACTCGTAGACTCGATCGAGGAGACGGTGTTTGAAACCCTCGATACTGCGGAACTCGAGGAGATTATTGGGGCGGCCCCACCAGAAATCCAGTCGTCGATCGACGAACGCTCCGGCAGCGTGCGCGAGCGTGCGTTCGCAGAGCTGAAATCAACCAGCCTGGTTGATGCACCGGACCGACTCTGGCCGGAACTCCGATCGGTAATTCCGCATGTGCTGTTGGCCTTGCTTGAACAGCTCGAAACGCGCGTCGTGGATTCGGATACGATCTACGCCTGGCTCGACCTTCGAGATGGGAACTGCGATTCGGTTGCTGTCCTGTCGGAACTCGGCGAACGGGATCATGGCTTCGTTCTTTCTGGCCCGTACGACGTGTGGAAACGGCTAGTTTCGGGCGACGCAGCGGTGATCAACCTCATCATGGGTGGCGAGCTCGAGCTTGACGGTGATATGCAAAAGCTCCTCCAGTACTCTGACGCTGCGATTGCGCTGACAGAAGTTGCGGCCGAGACCGATTCGGAGTTTCTGTTCTGACTCGCTCAGTACGAGCGCGGCAGCCCAAGATGGTGCTCGGCGATGAAGTTTTTCACCATCTCGTTCGAGATCGGTGCGGTCTGTGTGAGCCGGACATTCTGCCAGATATCATACACCTCATATTCGGGGGTAAAGCCGTTGCCGCCGTGTGTCTGGATCGCCTGTGAGGCGGCTTCCGTCGCGTATTCGCTTGAGAGATATTTCGCCGCGTTGGCTTCCATTCCACAGTTCTGGTCATCGTCCCACTTTGCGGCGGCGGTGTAGGTGATCTCACGAGCGGCCATGAGCTTGGCGTAGTACTCTGCCAGCGGGTGTTGAATCGCCTGATGGGCACCAATAGGCTTTCCGAACACCTCTCGATCACAGGCGTATTCGACGGCGAGGTCGATCGCCCGCAGTCCGCCACCGAGCGCGCTCGCAGCCCCACCGATGCGTTCGGTGTTGAGCGTATCGAACAGCAGATACATGCCCCCGTCTTCGGCGCCCAGCACGGATTCCTCTGGAACGACCAGGCCATCGATATCCACCTGATACTGCCGTTCGAACCACGGAACGGTCGTGTCGAGTTCGGTCAGTGTGATCGCGTCGCGGTCTGCCGGCTCGTCGATCAGGAACATGGTCACGCCATGGGTTGGATTTGATCGGTCGAACGAGCTGGTACGGGCCACGAGAAGCATTTTGTCGGCGTTTTCAACCCCGCTGATGAACGTTTTCTGTCCGTCGATGACGAACGTCTCTCCGTCTCTCGTAGCCGTTGTGTCGATCGCCAGCGTGTTCGTGCCGGCTCTCGGTTCAGTCAGCCCCATACAAAATCTCAGCGAGCCATCAGCAATTCCCGGGAGGATCCGTTCTTTCTGTCTCTCCGATCCGTGGCGCAACACGCTGATCCCACCAAACACGGGCGTCAGCACGAAGACGATGCCACCTTGCCCACCACCTCGCGAGAGCTCTTCGATCACCATCGCCATCTCAAGCATGCCGAGTCCCTCACCGCCGAACGACTCGGGGATTGCGACACCCAACCAGCCCTGATCGGCCAGTTCGTTCCAGTACGACTCCGGAAACGTGCTGTTCTCGATGTGATCACGCCAGTACGAGCGGTCGAACTCCCCGGCAATTTCCCCGACAGACTCACGAATCATCCCGTGGAGCTCCGTTTCGACGTGCGTCATACCACCTGTGTCTGACGAACTATATTAACAGTAATGCAAGGCATCACAGGCCAGACACTACAACTCCCTGTTACTCGACTGGAGTGGCCCATCAAGTCGCGATTCGAGATCGGCTTCGAGTTCGAATCGTTGGACTTTCTGCGTCGCGCTGCGGGGCAGTTCCTCGACGAAGAATATCCGCCGTGGATGGGCGTAGCTTGGGACGCGTTCGATGGCGAATCGACGCAGATCGAGCGCATCAAGCGTACCTGCTCGTTCAGGGACGACGTAGGCTACCGGCGCCGTCCCTTTCACGTCGTGGGCAGCACCGACGACAGCGGCTTCAGCGACGCCAGGATGGTCGTAGAGTGCGTCTTCAACCGTCGAGGGATAGACGTTTTCTCCACCCACGATGAGCATATCGTCTTTGCGATCGACGATCCACAGATAGCCGTCCGCATCCACACGGGCGAGATCCCCGGTGTAAAACCATCCCGCATCGTCGAACACGGCTGCTGTTTTCTCGGGTCGATTGTGATAGCCTGCGAACACCTGCGGGCCACGCACCGCAATCTCACCGGTTACCGGGGTGTCACTGTCTGAGAGGTCGACTGGTGGTTCGATTGTGGCGGCGTCAAGGCGGGTTGTTCGCGTCTCAGGATCCACGAGTGAAATCTCCAGCCCCTCGACCGGCGGTCCGACACATCCTGCAGCCTTCCGAACCCCCCGTGCTGGTTCTGTCGCACCAGCCGGTGCGGTCTCGGTCATTCCCCATCCCTCGGTCAACCGTACGTCCCACTGGGTTTCGATGGCGTTTTTCGTCGATGCGGCAAGGGGTGCCGCCGCACAGAGTGCCAGCTTGAGCGAGCTGAGATCGTACTCCGATGGGCGTTCGCAGTACGTTCGGTGGGTCATGGTGTACAGCGCGGGAACCCCCGCAATCTGTGTGATCGCATGTCGATCGATCGCCCCCAGAATTGCGCTCGGATCCGGTTCAGCGAGTAACACGCTCGAAGCACCGTTGTACAGATACGTACCCAGTAGCGCGTTCAAGGCATAAATGTGAAACAACGGGAGCACGAGCAGTCCGGTTTCATCCGGATCAATCGGAATGCCACCGGCATCGTAGGCTTCGAGCGCCGTCAGCAAGTTTTCGTGTGTGAGTAGCACACCCTTTGGCTGTCCTGTCGTTCCACTCGTGTAGGGCTGACAGGCCACATCGTCGAATGCACGGTCTGGACGATCGAACGTCGCCGGTGCGTCAGCGAGTAGATGTGAGCAGTTTTCGATTCCACGGTCCGGATCGGTCATGCCCGGGACGAGTGTTCTCGATACGGCCGTTGATTCGGCAAGGTCGGTAATACCATCGGCGAGCAACGGCGACCCGATCAGACAGTCGATCGATGCATCATCGACAATGTATGCGAGCGTCTCGGTGTCCATCCGAAGGTTCAGCGGAACGGGAATCGCTCCCGCCTCTATCACGCCAAAGTATGCGCTGGGAAACTGCAACGTGTTCGGAATGTATAGGCCAACGCGGTCACCAACACTGATGGTGCTGTTTGCAAGCACCGCCGCCATGCGCGCTGCCGTGGCCGCGAACTCCGAATACGACTGGGTTTCAGCCATCCCCACGAACGCGGTTTTCGACCCGTAGCGATCAGCAGCCATTTTGGGAAGATCACCCATATGTGACAGGGGCTCGCCCTCGTAGTATTCCATACCAGACAATAATTATAATCCGCTGATAATAATAGTTTGTATGTTAATAAGTTGTGTAACCAATACCGGAATAAACATCAAATCCGTTTACTCAAATGGGGAAATTTAGTGCGGGAAGAATAAGTTAACAAACCACCACGGGCACAAGCTGTCATGGAGATAGCAATCGGTGACGACGCCGAGGCAGAGATCGCTCAGGCGATCGCCACAGTGGCGGCCGAACATCTCGGCCGGTCCGTTTCGGTTGTAACCGAGTCGGGTGAATCGATTGCAGCTGCGGGTGAGGACTCCTGGGAGGATGCAGGGACGGTCGTTTCTGACCGTGAAAAAGCCGTCCAGGAAGCAATCGAATCGATCGAAAGCGGTGGCCCGGATCGCGGTCACGAGAAGATTGACTCGCTCGATAAGGAGTTCGTCCGTGACCGCTTAGAGATGGTGTTCGACACGATCGAGTACGAAAACGGCAGATTCGCTCGCTACACGGACGATGAGTTGCCAGCCGATGGGCTGCTCACGGGAATCGGAACGATCGATGGTCGGCGGGTTGCGTTCACGGCAAACGACTACACGGTCAAGGCCGGTTCGCTCGGCAAGCGTGGCATCGAGAAAGTCGTCAGGATCCAAGAGCGAGCCCTGGAGCTCGAAATTCCAATGATTCGGCTGATCGATTCGACTGGCGCTCGGCTTGACGCCTCTGAGCGTGAGCCAGGCGACACCCACATGGATCGATATCACGGCGGGAAGACGTTCTACAATCAGTGTCGGCTGTCGGGTCGCGTTCCCCAGATTGGGGTGTTGTATGGACCAGATATCGCGGGCTCTGCGTACACGCCAGTGTTCTGTGATTTTCTGATTATGGTCGAGGATATCTCAGGGATGGCGATTGCCTCCCCACGGATCGTCGAGGCGATGACCGGTGAATCCGCTTCGATGGATGCGCTCGGTGGGCCATCCGTTCACGCCACCGAGAGCGGGAGTGCGGATCTTGTCGTCCCGGATGAGGAACGGGCTGCAGCAACCGTACGGAAGCTGTTGTCGTATCTGCCACAGCATTTCCGGGAGTCTCCACCGACGAGTAGCCCGACTGCCCCAGCAAAAAATCCCAAGGCGCTGGACGCGACCATCCCCGAGCAACCAAACGAAGCGTACGACGTTCACGAGACGATCGATCGGTTGCTCGACCGGGATTCGTTCCTTGAGCTGAAACCGTCGTTCGCCCCAGAGATCGTCACCGGGCTTGGCCGAATCGATGGCACGCCGGTCGGCGTCGTCGCCAACCAGCCCGCAACGGTGAGTGGAGCGATCTTCCCCGACTCGGCCGACAAGGCGGCGGGATTCGTCTGGACGTGCGATGCGTACAACATTCCGCTCATCTATCTCTGTGACACGCCGGGGTTCATGATCGGCTCGGCGGTTGAGCGCGAAGGCGTGCTCAGAAAGGGTCGAAAGTTCATTTACGCAACTTCGAACGCGCAGGTGCCCAAATTCTGTGTGATACTGCGCAAAGCGTACGGGGCCGGAATTTACGGGATGTGTGGCCCGTCGTTCGACCCCGACTGTACGCTCGCGTTGCCGTCCGCAGAGATTGCTGTGATGGGCCCCGACGCAGCAATTCACGCGCTGTTTGGCGACCAGCTCGAAGCGATGGATGAGGAATCGCGAGCGCAGTTCATCGACTCTGCAAAATCGGAGTATCGCACGCATATCGACATCACAGAACAGGCAGCCTCGCTGCAGGTTGATGCACTGTTACCAGCCAGCGAGCTGCGAGCACAGCTGTGTGCACGCCTTGAGACCGCACGCACGAAACGTCGGGATGAGCGGCCACAACACCACGGGACGGTGTTGTTCTGATCAGGCCATCGGGTCAGCCAGCAACAGGCCGCCATCCACAGTGAGGTAGCTTCCCGTCACGTAGGCTGCCGCTGGGCTGGCCATAAAGAGCACCGTCGGAACGCAATCGGCCGGCGTCCCGAATCTGTCCGCCGGAATCGATCCCGTGAGCGATTCGGGGAGCGCACCCCCAGCAGCATCGGTGATGCCGTCGGTCTCGACGATCCCGGGCGCAATAGTGTTCGCTCGAATTCCGTGTTTGGCCCACTCGCTGGCAACCGTCTGCATCAGATTATGCACGCCGGCTTTTCCCGCACCGGAATGGGCGTGAAACGGTGCTCCGTGTTCGCTGTTCGTCGCACCGATCGAAATGATCACACCGCCATCCTGTTCGATCATTCGTTCGCCAACGGCCATGGTGCAGTAGGCCGTTCCGTCGAGAATAGTTCCCACTACGGCACGCCAGCCGTTCGGCGAGAGCGATTCCGTCGGCGTCAGGAAGTTCGCCCCAGCGTTGTTGATGAGCACGTCTATCGATCCAAGCTCCTGCTCAATCGTCTCGACCATTGACTCGACCGCGTCTGGGTCGCGAATATCAACCGTCGTGGCACAGGCCCGTTGGCCACGGGCTTCGATCGCGTCGGCCACCGGTTCGAGATGGTCCATCGATCGGCTCGCAATCGCAACATCTCCGCCAAGATTCGCAAATCCGAGCGCGATTTCCCGCCCGATTCCGGTGCCGCCGCCCGTGACGAGCACCGTCGAGCCATCGAACAGCGTGTCGTCGAACACAGAATCGACTGCTGGCGGACTCATTCGTCCTCCAGCCCGAGAATCGTGCGGGCCTGCTCTGGCGTTGCCGGCTCTCGCCCAACCGACCGCGTCATCGCCGCCGCTTTTTCTACCAGCGTGGCGTTGGTTCCCATCGATCCATCGGGGAGGTAGAAGTTGTCTTCCAGCCCGACGCGGACGTTCCCACCCATTCCGAGGGCCGCTGCGATGAGCGGCCACTGATCCTGGCTGATGGCGATCACCTGCCAGCGTGCGGTTGGTGGGAGTCGCCGGACCTGGTCGATGAGCGATTCGACCGTCGCCGGAATCCCACCGAGCACACCCATAATCAGGCTGAACTGCAGCGGCGAGCTGAGCTGTCCACGGTCGAGAAATGGCGTCGTGTTGCTGATGTGTCCTGCATCGAAACATTCGAGCTCTGGGCGAATGTTCGCCTCGGCCATTGCCGTGAGCAACTGCTCGATCTCTCCGAAGGAGTTCTCGAACACCATGTCGAAGACGAAATCCTCGCGCTCTGTGGAGTATTTCGCGTAGTTCATCGAACCCATGTTCAACGCGGCAATCTCCGGTTTGACGGCTTCAAGATACGCAATCCGTTGTTCGGGTGGCGCATGGAGCGCGCCGGTAGAAAAGTTCAACACGATATCCGTCCGCGCTCGCACCTCATCCCGGATTGCCTGATACACGTCGGGGTCGTACGTCGGCGCACCGTCGTCGGTGCGAGCATGAATGTGCGCGATCGCCGCGCCCGCATCGCGTGCCGCGGCCGCGTCGGCCGCAATCTCCTCCGGGGTGTATGGAATCGACTCGCACTGCTCTCGTGTTGTCAGCGCCCCCGTCAGCGCGACGGAGATGACCGCCCGATCCGGGTCGTTACCCTTGACCGAATCCTGTTCTGCGAACGTCATTGGTCGCGAGTCCCCCACGGCGGCGTCTCATCCAGCAAGAACGCCTCGATTCCCGCTTCGGTCGCGTCGCTCATGGCGATGTGTGCGATCACGTCGCGCATGTGCGACAGTGCTTTCTGATATCCCATTCCTCGCTGGGTGTAGTACGCCTCTTTTCCCATTTCGATCGCCACGGGTGACGAGCGCGCGAGCGAATCGACCAGGTCGTCCAGTGCAGCGTCGAACTCCTCGGCTTCGACCGTTCGTGAGACCAGCCCCAGTTCGTGTGCCGTCGCCGCGTCGAATTGGTCGCCAGTGAATGCGTAGTCGAGAATTCGCTTCTCTGGTGCCGTTCGTGCGATCGGAACGATCGCCTGTGCCGGAAACAGTCCCACGTTGCGCTCTGGCAATCCAAACGTCGCATCGTCTCTGGCGATGACGATGTCACAGGCAGCAGCCAGACCGAGCCCGCCGGCCAGACAGTAGCCCTCAACGGCCCCAACACAGAGCGCACGCGTCCGTGGGAGCTGCTCAAGCAACGTTGCCAACCCCGCGAATCCGTCGCGGTAGGCCTGTGGCCCATCGCCAGCGGCGCCGGCCATCGCCTGCAGATCACCGCCCGAGCAAAACGTTCCGTTCGCACCGCGAATAACGACCACGCGGGTTGGGCCGGTGTCGGCAGCCGCAAGGACGGAACAGAGTTCGTCAATGACGGCGTCGTTCAGTGCATTTCGCCGCTCTGGTCGATCGATCGTCGCTCGCACGACCAGTTCGTCAGGGCTAGTTGTCACCGCGAGCCCATCGGTGCCGTGCGCACTCATTTTCCTTCGAACTCGGGATCGCTGTCGGTTACGAACGCCGAAATACCGGCTGCAAGATCTTCGGTGTCGAGCAGATGCCCAAACGCCTGCGCTTCAAGCTCGAGCCCTGCCTCTGGTGACGGTGTGGCCGCACGCATCGCACGCTTGCTGTAGCGCTGTGCGATCGGCGGTCCTGCTGCGATCTCCGCCGCAAACGACCGTGCTGCATCGTCGAACGAGTCTGCTTCAACCACGTCGGTGAGATAGCCGACCTCGTACATTCGCTCGGCACTGAATCGATCGGCCGTAAACACAAGCTGTTTGGCCACGCTCTCACCGAGCAGCTGTTGGAGACGCTGCGTCCCACCCCACCCTGGCAACAGCCCCAGCGAGTGCTCGGGGAGGGCAAACTCCGATCGCTCGCTCG
This sequence comes from Halobacteriales archaeon YIM A00013, assembly GCA_025041195.1. GTDB lineage: Archaea > Halobacteriota > Halobacteria > Halobacteriales > Haloarculaceae > Halocatena. The sequence continues at coordinate 1,055,870 of JAKCFM010000001.1, read as the reverse complement.
CGATGCGGAGATCTGCACACATCGACAGCTCCATTCCACCACCGAGACAGTAGCCGTCGATACCGGCAACCACCGGCAAATCCGTCGCTTTGAGCCGACCGAAGACGGTCTGTCCGCGTCGCGAGTGTTCGACTCCCTCGCGATGGCCCATCACGCCCGACGACTGGACGTCTGCGCCCGCGGAAAACGCTCGATCGCCGGCGCCCGTGAGATAGATTGCCCGGACCGACTCGCTCTCCTCACACCGATCGATCACGGCCGCTAGCTCGTCGAGCAGTTCCGTGGTGATCGTGTTCAATGCATCAGGTCGATCCAGCTCAATCCACCCGAGTCCGTCGTCAGTTCGTTCAAACTGCACCGTTTCGTACGAATCAGTCATCGACGATCACTCCACCAGACGGACAAATCGCTCGCAGTTATTGCGTGCACGCCACTCACATTACAGAGATTACACAAAAGTCGTTCGGCCTTTACTACGCGGCCGTTGAAAGGTATGGATCTGTCTTCGTTTCATCGTTGCCAATCATTAGGCAGCCACTGTGTGAACGAAATCCGTATGATCGTGATGAGCGGAATCGTCCTCATTGGGTTACTCGTTGCAGCGTTCGTTGGATACAACATTGGCGGCTCCTCAACTGGCGTCGCGTTTGGACCGGCAGTTGGGGGGAAAATCGTCAACAAGACGACCGCTGCCTCGTTGTTCACCCTGTTTGCGCTAATTGGTGGGTGGACCGTTGGTCGAAACGTCATCACTACGATGAGTGAGGGAATCGTTCCACAGCGAGAATTCACGCTGCTTGCGAGCATTGTGGTGTTGTTTTTCACCGGTGCGACGCTGTTGCTCTCGAACGTCTATGGCGTTCCGGCGTCGACATCGATGACGGCTGTTGGTTCGATTGCCGGGCTTGGACTCGCAACGGGGTCGCTCAACGAGTCGATGATGTTCGGTATCGTCACGGCGTGGATCATAGCGCCACTCGCTGCGTTCTGGATTGGATTTCTGTTTGGTCGGTATCTCTATCCACATCTCGACGCGCGGGTGTCGTTCACACGGTTCGAAGCCGGTCTGGTGAGGGTTGAGCGATCTGGGCTACTCCCACACATATCACTCAACGAACGGGCACAACCACGAGACATCGTTGGAGCGGTATTCGTCCTGATTGTAGCCTGTTATAATGCGTTTTCGGCCGGCGCATCAAACGCTGCGAACGCGATCGCGCCACTCGTCGGCAGTGGCTCGCTGACAGCCAGCCAGGGAATCATTCTTGCCATTGCGGCGATCGGTCTCGGCGGGTTCACCATTGCGAGACGAACGCTCGATACGGTTGGCGATGGGCTTACTGATCTCCCAATCCTTGCAGCACTCCTCGTCTCCGTCGTCGGTGCGACGATCATCACGGTGCTTTCCGATCTCGGTGTCCCAGCCAGTCTCGCGGTGAGTACCACGTCAGCAATCATTGGGCTCGGCTGGGGCCGTTCAAGTCGACACACGACCCTCGTTGGTGCGAGTAAAACCGTCATTGATACGGAGCCAACCCTTGCCGTCAGATCATCTGCAGACAGAGCACGAGAGCTCTCCACGGATGCACTGCTCGCAGAAACTGCCGAGCCAGACCCCGAAACCGAGCGCGCACGCGGACCGACGATCGGCGAACTCGCGACTGAACCCGACGTGGAAACGAAACCACTTGATCCCCACACCGTCCCGGGAGTGGGCGAAGAATCACAGGACCAACTCCTCCGTGATCCGCCCGTGATGTTCGACCGGGTCGCAACACAGCGAGTGGTGTTTCTCTGGATTCTTACGCCGACGCTCGCGACGATTGGATCGTATCTCGTCTTCTCCGCACTGCTGTGAGTAGAATTCGACAATATAGGGCTTACACGATACAGATCTGTTGTTGACTCCCGATTCTAGCGGTCTTTGTGCCAGTACACAGCAAATAGCGAGTGATGGCGTTCGATCATAAACTCGAATGTATCGGCGTGGAGCATCCGGAATCCGTTGTGCTTATGATCTTTTAGGGAGACCTAAATACATGATCAGGGCTTCTCGACTCCGTCCATCCTCCGACCGTTGTGGTGATTGTTCACTGGATTCAGCAGAGCGGTGGCCATGACCAGTGGTGAAAGCAGTTCGATCGACGACCCTGCTGGCAGACGGACGGTCCGTGATTTCATCCCGACGGATCCGTCGTTGATTGGACTCGCCGTCGTCAGCGTGGCACTGGTCGTTCTCGGTGGGCTCATTCAGGTCCGATTCGGTGCGTACAACATGTCATTTGGCACCGTCGTCGAGGCGGTGACGGATCCATCAGTGGTGTTCGATCCAAAACTGCTGGTGTCATTTTTCCTCGGTTCGGGGGCAACGACGACGCTGTTCGGAAGCGAAGCCTCGCTGCGGGCGCTTGATACGGCGACCACTGTCGTCTGGACGATTCGTCTGCCGCGGGTGATCGTCGCGATTCTGGTCGGGATGAATCTCGCCATCTCCGGGACGATCTTTCAGGCCGTCACGCAGAACGAACTCGCGAGCCCGTTTATTCTCGGTGTCTCGAACGGTGCGGGTGTCGTGATCCTGGTGACGCTCGTGATGTTCCCTGGATTATCCACATTTCTGCCGCTGTTTGCCGCACTGGGCGGCGCGATTGCGTTTGGGATTGTCTACGTGATCGCCTGGAAAAACGGGACTTCTCCCGTTCGGCTTGTGCTCGCCGGGATCATCGTCGGTACCGTCTTTCAGTCGGTTCAGCGGGCGATGTTCCTGTTCGCTGCCGATATCGGCACTGCACAGTCAGCCATGCAGTGGATGACCGGTTCGCTGACCGGTGTCGGCTGGGAACAGGTTCGGATGGCCGGCCCCTGGACGCTGCTCGTGGTGTTGCTCGTGCTCATCGGTGCCAGACAGCTCAACGTGCTTGTCCTCGGTGAGCGGACGGCGAAATCACTCGGGATGTCCGTCGAACGCGTCCGTCTCGGGCTCGCCGGTATCGGCGTTCTCGCCGCCGCAGCAAGCATTGCTGTGGCCGGCGTGGTGAGCTTCGTTGGCCTGATCGTTCCACATCTGGTGCGAACGATCGTTGGGAGCGACCACCGAAAGCTGATTGTTGGCTGTCTCTTCGCCGGACCAGCGCTGATGGTTGTCGCGGACGTTGGAGCGCGACTGGGTCTCGAACTGCTCGGTGCGTCCGGACAGCAACTCCCTGTCGGCATCGTCACCGGGCTCCTTGGTGGGCCATACTTCCTCTATCTCATGCGAAAGCGCCAGAAGATTGGCGAAGTGTAGGCTACCCCATACTCTCACGGAGCTCGCCCACTCCTGCCGTGATCATCGCCCCACCAATGAGGCTCGCAAACAGCAGCTCGAATTCGTCCGTCATCGTGTACTCTATGAGGAACGTCGTAAGGGCGGCCAGCACGTAGACGGATTGCATTGCGACGATTGCGATCGCACCCCAGAACGCACGGTCAACCGTCACCGCAGCGGCGCCGACGATCGCCGTTTCGAAGGCAGTGTGTCCGGTGAGCGCGATCGCTGCTGCGACGCCCACGACACCACCCGTAACGTACGCCGTCGCAAGAGCCATCCCCTCAAGACACTGGTGTATGATGAGCGTCGTCACGGTTGCCGTCACTGTTTTGCCACTGCTGCACATTCCGATCGCCCATACCAGCACGCCACCACAGAGTGCGCCCACACTGGCGAGCACGGACTGATCCAGTAGGTGTGGCCCCACAGTACTGAGGCCGAGCCCGACCAGCACCGCGCCGACAACCATTTTCAGCCGCCCCCTGAATCGTCGATCCATATCCGTCGACACCGACGTACACGTCCCGATCAGTGCGATGCCTCCAGCACCACCGCCAATCGCCGAGACTAGAACTACCCATTCGAATGTCAAACCAACAATTGCTTCGCCGACCTGCACGTGGGATGGGGTGAGTGCGGGCACGGTAGACAGAACGCAATCTGCCACGCTGTTGAACTGCATCCATCTATTCGTAGAACATCTCCGCCGATAAAACGACAGTGTATCAAAATAATAATGGTGTTCGGACAACTGACGGAATAGTTCGGTGGTGAGCGAATTTAATCGTCAGCGACCGCCCCATCCACGCGATAGGCCCGACTGACGCGTTTCCAGGCGTTGGAGTAAAACCGATAGTAGTTGAGCGCAGCCGGAATCGCAGTTTCTGCGAGAAAGGCAAGATACAGCCCCCAGATACCAAGTGCGGTCGTGGCTCCGAGATATGTTAGTGGTATCGAGACGCCAAACATCCCGACGGCCTGGCTGTAGAACGTCCAGCGAGTGTCACCACTGGCGTCAAGCAGCCCGGCAGCCCCTCCAGAGACGCCCTGGAGCAAGATCGCCAGACACGCCACCGAGACGAGTGAGACGCCAACATCGACCGTTCGGGTGGCCGTTCCATCAACGAACGACTGAACAAGCGGTTCGGCGAACACGAAGACGCAGATCGCAGAGACGAGATACACGACGACCGAAAACCGGATGATTTCGCGGCCGTACGCCTCGGCAGTGGCCTCGTCGCCAGTTCCGAGCGACTGACCAACGAGACTGCTGGCTGCCAGGCCAAAGCCCCAGCCGGGCGTGTTCATGACTCCCCAGATGCGTCGCGCAATCACATACGCCGCCATAACAGACGGGCCAAACCAGGCGACGATAGCGAGCATCGGGAACTCGGCAACGGTCCAGACGCCATTTCGACCCATAACTGGGACGCCGATCTCGATCAGCTGTCGACCGAGTCCTGCATCGAAGTACTGACCGAACGGATCGAGGGTGAGTGGGAGTTCCTTCCCACCGGGAAGCCCGCCGCGGACGAGAATCCAGAAGAACGCCCCTGCGACCAAGACGTTCGAGAGCACCGTCCCTATGGCAGCCCCTTCGACGCCAAGCCCAAGCCCGAAGATTGCGATCGCGTTGATGACGATGTTTGAGAGCGCCCCGCCCGCTCGCAGCACCATCGGCGTCCAGGCGTCATCAATACCAATGAAGACACGACTCCAGACGAGATTGATCGCGGCGAACGGAATTCCCAGCCCGACCAGCCGTAGATAGCGCGTTCCGAAATCGATCACTCCTGGATCGTTGCTTAACAGCCCGAGTAGCGTCTCTGGAACCGCAAAAAAGACGGCGGTGATTGGCACTGTGAGCGCGATGACGAGCACAAGGCTCGTTCGAATGGCGGTGCCCATCTCGTGAAACTGCTCGGCACCGAATCGCTGTGAGACGAGCGCGATCGTTCCAGCCGCGATTCCACCGCCAATAGCAAACGCAAGTCCCCAGTACGGACCGGCAAGGCCGACACCGGCGATTGCCGTTGAGCCGAGTGCAATCCCCACCATCGCGACGTCGACTGCGTTTTTCGACATGCGGGCAATACCAGTCACGATCCGTGGCCAGGCCAGCTCCGTCGTCCGACGCGCGCGCTCAGAATCGATCAGCCCGAGCCGAGACAGCGCGCGACCGATACAGAGGACCAGCAGTCGTATCGGGTTTGGAAAGCGAACCATGAGAAACTGTCTGTATTTCTCGACGACCGAATAAAGACGTTCGCTCTCCGGATGAACTGTCCCATTGGCACTGCATAACGATCATGGGTGAACTACCCCGCCCTACTCACTCGCCGCTGACACGGCTCGTTCCTTGAGGTCGGGACTTCCTGTTTCCACGACGAACTTTGCAGATACAGATGTATCTTCAGGGAGTGCAGTCTCCACAGGCATTGATTCGGAGTATCCCACTCCTATTTCTTCGAGGCCGCTTGAAAGAATGTTCCAGGCGGCGTTCGCATCCCTGTCCGCCGTGAAGCCACATGATGGACAGGAGTGTTCGCGGACCGACAACGGTTTATTGGTTTTAACGCCGCAAACCGCACACTCTTTGGTGGTATCTTTCGGCTCGACCGGAACATAGTGCGTGCCTTCTCGTTCGCATTTATACTCAAGCATCCGGAGAAAAGTCCCCCAGGCGGCGGATGCGCGGTTTCGGGAGTTTGAATCGAACTGCATCATTCCGGCGACGTTCAAGTCTTCGACAGCGACGAGATCGTATTCACTGGCATAGTAACCCGACAGTTTATGGAGGAAATCCCGGCGCTTTCGCTTGAGATCGGCGTGGCGCTCAGCAACGACCTTCCGCTGTTTCTCCCAGTTGTTGGAGCCGTGCTCTTTCCGCGAGAGCTTCCGTTGTTCGCGTTCCAATCGTTCACGTTCGTCCGAGAGATCAAGCGATTCGACGGCGGTTCCATCGGTGTCGTGAGCGTACTTGAGAATCCCCACGTCGATACCGACGCACTTCTCGGGGTTTTCGGGTTTTTTAGGTGGTTCTTCGGGCGTTTCGACGCCGAATGTGGCGAACCACTCGCCCGTCGGTTCCTTTTTCACCGTAACCTGTTTGATAGTCGCGTTCTCGGGGATCTCTCGGTGGAAATGAACAGGTATTGTTCCGATCTTTGAAAGCCGTAGGACGGTCTGACCACTCGTGTTCTTGAGCTCGAACCCAGACTGTCTATACGTGAATGATCGGTACTCGGTCGGCGCTTTCCACTTGAGCAGGCCAACCTCACGACCATTTTCCTTCGCGACCTCCAGCCGTGAGAGGTTGGTGTACAATCTCTCAACGACGTTCTGTAGCGTTCGGGAATACAGGCCGGTGAGGTCGTCCCACCACTGCTTAATCGACGGAAGCTGATTGATTTCACCGTATTTCGTCGTCTCGTCTTCTTGGTTGAGTCGATAGAGAAAGTGGTTGTACACTTGCCGATACAGATCCCGATGCCGGTCCAACGTCTCTTGGAGAGCATCGGACGGGTCGAGTCTGTACCGGTAGTTGTATTTCATCTATGAACGGTCTTCGATGAGCTTGTCCAATTTATCGCGGTTGAATGAAGAGAGATGCAGACGATTCGCCTGAATCCACTCGTCCTGGTCACCGCTGATGTTGATTGGCTTCCCCTTCACTATATGTATATACCGAATGGATATATATTAATTACTTCGATTATGGGGCCGAGCGCCGTACGTGTCAGGGAACTCTGCGGAACTGTATCCCCTCCCTACTCACTCACTCCGTTCAGTCGGTGAGGAAGGGGGCTTAGGTCCTATCTTCTGATATTGATGGGTGACAGAGTTCCTACACCGGTGATCTGCGGTCGCTGGCTCCCGGCTGCTGCAGGCGACTGGTGGGGCTGTCTCACGACAACAGACCACCCTGATTAAGCCCGTCCGTGTGCTACGTATACACATGTATGAGTCGGTGCTCATTCCCACTGATGGGAGCGACGGGACGGCGGCAGCCGTCCGGGAGGGGATTGAACTGGCGCACCGATACGGGGCGACGATACACGCGCTGTCAGTGATCGAACTCGCCTACACGGAGGAGTCGGTAGCGGATGCTGGCGTCTGGGAATCAGTGTTTGCGACGCGAAAGAAAGAGTGTGAAGCAGCCGTTGAAGCGGTCGATGAAGCCGTGGCGTCGGCAGACCATGAGCTATCGGTGACGACAACGATCAGACAGGGCTATCCCGCGACGGAAATCATCGCGTACGCCGACCAGCACGACGTTGACTGCATCGTCATGGGGACACACGGCAGAACGGGGGTTCGCCGGTATCTGCTCGGCAGCGTCACGAGTTCGGTCGTCCGCCGTTCTACTCGACCAGTGATGACCGTTCAGCTGACCGATCCACCAGCACCGGCGTCGCACGACGCGATTCTCATTGCCACCGACGGCTCTGCTGGGTCACAGTCGGCCGTTGCGGAGGCAATCGATCTCGCTCGCCAGTATGACGCCACGCTCCACATCCTTTCGGTGGTCGAAACGAAGTTTGCCACGCGAGCGCCGATCAGAAGCGCGCTCGAAACCGAAGCGAACGAGGCGATCACGGCGGTCGTTGAACAAACGCCTGCGGACCTGGATACTGAGACACACTGTTTTACGGGCGTTGTTCACGAAGCGATCGCTGAGACGATCGCAAACACCGACGCTGGGCTGCTCGTCCTCGGAACACACGGCCGCAGGGGACTCGATCGCCTGTTGCTCGGCAGCGTCGCCGAACGAATGATTCGGACCGCAGATATCCCGGTACTGATCGTTCCGTCTCCGGCTGTCGACCAGGACAGTTGAGTAACTGGACGATGGTCAGCCGGGTGCATTGTTGAGCGCGATTCGTGTCTCGGTTGCGAGATCGGTGACGACGCTCGCTGCCGGTTTGCTGCGATCGATCTGCCCGACACCCTGGCCGGCGTACAGGGGGAGTGTTTCGATCTCACCCGTCGTGCCGGGAACGGCGAGGACGTCGTCGTAGCGTTCGATCGGCTCGCCATCGGGAGTAGTGCCGACGCGCTCGCCAGCACCCGGTTTCTCCCGTGCTGGTCGTCCAGCGTCGACCCACTCGCTGACGGGTGCCGTTTCGAGCACCCTGTGGGCCATTCCTGGCCAGCCACCGTCAAAGGGCGTTCCAAGCACTGTTTCGGAACTCTCGGCACTCACCAGTCGTGATCGATATGTGTCGTGGATAGTGGCTTCGGCGGTTGCAAGAAACCGGGTACCGATCCAGACGCCCGCAGCACCGAGCGTGAGCGCTGCTGCAATGGCGCGCCCATCGGCAATCCCACCGGCGGCGATCACGGGCACCTCCCCAACCGCATCGACGAGCTGGGGAAGCAGACTCAGCGTCGTCAGTTCCCCTTCGACGTGCCCACCGGCTTCGATCCCCTGGCCAACGATGCAATCGATATCTGCCGCAACAGCCGAACGGGCAGCGTCAATCGAGCCAACGCTCTGGAGGACAGTGCTTCCGTTTGCGTGCAATCGATCGACGAACTCGCTGCCGTCGCCGAACGAAAACGACACGATTGGCACGTCAGCGTCAAGACAGCACGCAACCAGCGTCTCGGGAGCCGTCGTTGCAGCCGCGTCGTCAAGCACGATGTTGGCGACTATCGGCCCCGTCGACTGGGCCATCGCGGTTTCAACCGCCGTCCGAGCGTCCGCTGGCGATCGCCAGCTGAGCGCGAGCGAGCCGAGCCCGCCCGCGTTGGTCACTGCCGCGGCGAGCGCCGGACAGCTTGCGCTCCCGATCGGTGCCTGAACGATTGGTATGTCGATGTCGAACAACGACGTTAGCCCCGTCTGGAGTTCGTTCACGCCCTGACCCACGCGCACACCGTGAAAGGAGATTGTGGATGGAACAAGCGTTGTCCCTACTGAAACAGAGGTTCCAGCTCCGGATTCAAGAACGTCCCCGCCGGATCGAACGACGCTCTGATAGACGCGAACGTTTCGAATTCCGGGAACCGATCGCGAAGCGCTGTGGGGGAACATCCGTTCATCTTTCCCCAGTGTGGACGCCCGTCGTATTCGGCAAAGATTGTCTCACAGGCGTCAAAGTACGCTTGGTATGGCGTTCGATGGTAGGCGTGAACCGCGATGAACGCAGTGTCTCGGCCGTACGCCGGACTGAGGAGAATGTCATCACCCCGTGTGTATCTGAATTCGATCGGAAACACGATCGGCCACTCGGCGTCACGGATCTCCGCCCTGAGTGCTCGAACTGCGTCCACACCCGCATCGGCCGGCACCGCGTACTCCATTTCGTTGAACCGAACGGCACGCATCGTCGGGAAGATTTCGTGACTCGGACCAACGGCGGTGGTGCCATCGAGTGTGCCGGCCACAAATCGCGCGAGCCGAGGGCTCAGTTGTGGCATCCGTGCAGAGAGCCGACAGACCGCTCCCCAGGCCAGGTTTTCCGCTCGTTCGTCGAGCCGGTAGGGAACACCACGCGTCGGAGCAGCCGACGTTGGATTCAGCGTCTTGATGAGCGCACGATCCGTGTGCGGAAACCAGAAGCACTCCACGTGGCGGTTGTTCGCACGCAGCGTTTCGAGTTTGTCGAGCACGGCATCCAGCGGTTCGATCCAGGAGTTTTCTCGCAGTCGATAGGCAGATCGAACGTTCAGCGTGATCTCGCTGATGATCCCGAGCGTACCCAGCGAGAGCTGTATCGCCCGGAACTGCTCACCATCCGCTGGTTCGATCGTCTGGCACTCCCCATCTGCCCTGATGAGCCGAACGGAGGCGATCTGTGTCGGCATGATACCCAGATCGATCCCCGTTCCGTGCGTGCCAGTGGCGAGCGCGCCGGCGACCGTCTGTGCGTCCACATCACCCATATTCTTGAGTGCAAGCCCGTGGTCATCGAGCGCTGTTGTGAGCTCGCCAAGAGTTGTTCCAGCGCGGACCGTCACCTGCTCCGTGGCAGGATTCACTCTGGTGATGCCGGTGTAGTTTGCGAGCGAGACGAGCACATCATCGGTCGGCACCACCGGAGAAAACGAGTGGCCCGATCCTGCAACGCGTATCGTCCGCTCGCCAGCGTAGCGGTCGACGATTGCTTGCAGTTTGGCTTCCGAGTCGGGCTCGAGCAATTGATCCGGCGAGCAGTGGTGCGCCCCCGACCAGTTCGTCCAGTTCACAGGAAACACCGTCCATCTCCCCGATAGGTTGGATGGCGATCGACGATCGAATCGCCCTCGATCAGACAGAGCGTCTCGAACTGCGCACAGAGTTCACCGGCTTTCGCGTGACGAAGGACGACGGGGTCCCCGTGCGAGAGCGTCGCTCCTCGCTCGTAGCTGATGGGTGTCTGGACCTCTCCTGCGCCCTCTGCGTCTCTGAGCGACGCCCCCGCTGGAAGATGTGGCGTGGGCGTTTTGTCGACGCCGGGCGTACCGCTGGCAATATACCCACCACCACGACACGTTACCATTCCATCGGTCGGCGTCCGCACCACCTCGATCGCAAAGCCGGCCGCTGGCTCGTACTCGAACGCCCGGTAGCCATCGAACAGTGCCGGCGCAAAAATGCCCGAACCGACCGTCAGCTCCGTCACGGATTCGTCGTCAGTGGTCGATTCGAGACTGCCAGTTCCACCGCCGTTGACGAACGCTAGCTCGTGACCGGCATCCGCAAGCGCCTCGACCACTGCCTGTCGTCGATCCTGCAGCCGGCTGATTGATCGGGGTTTCAACCGCCTGATCACCCAGTCCATCACGGACGTATTCGAGGGATCGTCGTCCGGGATGCCAGCGATTTGTCCCTCATAGCCCATTGCGCCACGAAGCTCAACGCCGGCCGTGTTTGATATCGTTGTGGCAAGCGTCCGTGCCTGATCGGGTGTGGTGATCGGCGATCGTCGCACGCCAAAGTGGATGCCAAAATGAGACGTCGACATATCGATATCCAGACAGAGCGGGACGGCTGGTGAGTCTGCCCGAACGCAGTCGGCGATACGCTCGACGTGCGCGGGCGAATCGACCATTAATGTGATAGTACTCCCATCAGCGATCGCCGCGCAGACGGTCGAGAGCTCGTCACGATCCACCACGGGATAGGCAACGAGTAGATCGTCGAAGCCATGCTCGGCAAGATACGCCGCCTCGGAGCCGGTGTAACACATGATCCCCTCGAATCCGTCGTGTTCGAGAACGTACTCCAGGATCTGTCGACAGCGAATCGATTTCGATGCAACCCGAATCGGACGGTCGCCCGCTCGGCGCTGTGTTGTGTGGATATTTGCGTCCAGCGCCGCCCGATCGACGTACGCCAGCGGCAGCTGCTCGCGCTCGAACGCCGATCGGTATCGTTCGTACGTTCCATTCGTCATGGTGGAACGTGGCAAACACAACGGAAAAGTGTGAGACAGGTGATGCGCGGTAGTTTAAGTCTCAGTCAGTAGAGATTTCCATCCGCATCGAATCGGGCGTCATAGATTCGCGATCGCTGCTCGTCGGAGAGGGATAGCTCCATCGCCCCGAGATTCTCTTCCAGCTGCTCGGTCGTTCGTGCGCCGATGATCGGAATACAGGTGAACGCCTCCTGGTCCATTAGCCAGCGGAGGGCGACCTGTGCAGGTGACGCGTTGGTCTCGGTGGCCACCGATCGGATCGCATCCAGAACGTGCCAGCCGCGTTCGGACGTGTAGTAGGTGCCGAACTGCTCGTCGAACGACCCACGCGAACCATCTGGGGCGTGCACGGCACTCGGGTCATCCGGATCGGCGCGTTCGTATTTGCCAGTGAGAAAGCCACCCGCCAGCGGTGAATACGGACAGACCGCGAGCTCTTGGTCAGCACAGACGTCCAGATACTCCCGGACATCTTCGAAATACGCCGCATGCGTCAGCGGCTGTGTCACCGTAAACGGCTCGTAATCGTTCACATCACTGCTCCAGAGCGCCTTCGTGAGCTGCCAGGCAGCCATCGTTGAGGCACCGATGTAGTTGACGCGCCCATCCTCGATGAGCCCGTTGAGCGTCGCCAGCGTCTCCTCGATCGGCGTTGATTCATCCCACCGGTGGATGTAGTACAGATCGAGATACTCCGTGCCCAGCCGATCGAGCGTTCCGTCGATCTGATTGCGAATGTGCGTTCGCGATAGCCCACTCCCATTTGGAGCACCCTCATCGAACGGGAAATACACCTTCGAAGCGAGAACGTACTGCTCGCGGTCGCGCTCTTCAAGCCACTCGCCGATGTAGCGTTCTGCCTTCCCGGTGGGCGTTCCGTAGACGTTAGCCGTATCGATGAAATTGCCCCCACGGTCAGCGTACGCATCGAGCAGTTCGTGTGCCTCGTCTCGATCGGTCTCTATGACACCGTTCGTTTCTCGGCCAAATCGCCACGTCCCAAAACAGAGCGACGAGACCGTCGTTCCCGTCGCACCGAGCTGTCGATACTCCATACCACTTCTATTTCCGATGGCTCGAAATAGCTTGTGTCCCCGAACTGGTTAGGTGTCCATGTCGTCTTCGATCGTATCCATAGCCTGCTCGAACGAGTCGGCCGTGATGGTGATCTCGTCCGCGCGCTCGATCGCATCGGCCGGACCGATGTCGTCCGTGAACTCCCGAATAGCGAGCATAGAGGCCTGTCGAACGAGCGCCTCAAGTTCGGCACCGGAGTAGCCCTCCGTTGTCGCCGCCAACTCGTCGAGATCGACATCCTCACCGTACGGTTTGCCGGCGCTGTGGACGCCGAGGATTGCCCGCCTGGCTGCTTCATCGGGCAGTGGTATCTCGACGTGTGATTCGAGCCGACCGGGACGCAACAGCGCCGAATCCAGCGCCTCTCGGCGATTCGTTGCCCCGAGCACCATCAAATTTGGATTCTCGGTGAGCCCGTCCAGTTCGGTCAAAAGCTGTGAAACGACACGCTCGGTTGCCTCGTGGCCCTCGCCACGATGACCGGCGAGTGCGTCGATTTCGTCGAAGAAGATGATGGTTGGTGCGGTTTGACGGGCACGCTCGAACAGCTCGCGAATCGCCTTCTCCGATTCACCGACGTATTTGTCGACGAGCTCTGGACCAGCGACGTGGATGAAGTTGACATCGCTTTCACCGGCGAGCGACCGCGCGAGCAGTGTCTTGCCAGTGCCGGGTGGCCCATAGAGCAAGACACCAGATGGTGGCTCCGTGTTCGTTTCGTCGAACAGCTCGTGATACGACAGCGGCCACTCGACACCCTCCCGGAGGGTGCGTTTTGCGTCATCAAGCCCGCCAACATCGTCGAACGTTGTGGTTGGCGTTTCAACGACGTACTCGCGCATCGCGCTCGGATCGACGGCGGCCATCGCCGTCTCAACGTCCGATCGGGTCACTGCCATGTCGGTCCGGTCGCCGTGGCGATACCGGCGCAGGGCGACCATTGCGGCCTCGGTGACGAGCGTCTGGATGTCTGCGCCGACAAAGCCGTGTGTTTGACTCGCAATTCGGTCGAGCGTAACGCCTTCGGCGAGCGGTACGCCACGGGTGTGAACTTCAAGGACCTCCCGCCGGCCAGTTTCATCGGGCACACCAATTTCGATCTCGCGGTCGAACCGGCCCCCCCGTCGAAGGGCGGGATCGATCGTATCAACTCGATTTGTCGCACCGATGACGATCACCTCCTCGCGGGAGTCGATCCCGTCGAGTAGCGTGAGAAGCTGAGTAACGATGCGATTTTCCATGTCGGCCTCATCATCACGCGAGCCAGCGATCGAATCGATTTCGTCGATGAAAATGATCGATGGAGCCTCCGTACTCGCCGTTTCAAACGTCTCTCGGAGGCGCTCTTCGGAGTCACCTTTGTATTTCGAGACGATTTCGGGCCCGGAGATCGTCGAGAAATTGGCGTTTACCTCGTTTGCGACGGCCTTGGCGATGAGCGTCTTTCCCGTCCCGGGTGGGCCATACAGCAACACTCCCTTGGGGGGCTCGATGCCCAGCGTTCGAAACAGGTCTGGCTCAGAAAGCGGGAGCTCAATCATCTCACGGATCTGATCCAGTTCCTCGTCCAGCCCACCGATATCCTCGTAGGTGATCTGATCGCTCGTGGTTGTCGCCCCCTCTGCTGGGACCGGGTCGCTGTCGACTCCCCATCCCGGTCGGTCCGTCTCCGCAGCGACGCTAACCGAGACTGACGTCCCTTCGCTAACGCGAACAATGCCGTCGGGGTCGGTTTCGGTGACGGTGACGAGCATGTCGAGCTGGTCCAACCGGACCTGATCGTCAGTCCGTACTGGACGGTCCAACAGCGCCCGTTTGACGAGCTGAGAGATGTTCTCCGTTCGTGGCGATCGTGGCAGCTCAACGGCGATCCGCCGACCTTCGGCCACATCGTACGGCCGAACGGTAAGCTGGTCGCCGATCGTCACCCCCGCGTTGTGCCGGGTGTCGGCATCGATCATGATCACACCCGGCTCGCCGCCTGGCCACACCTTGGTAACGCTCTGTCGTGGCCCATCTAGCAACACCGTCTCTCCACTCAACACACCAAGCCGACTGCAGGTGTCACCATCCAGACGGGCGATCCCACGTCCTGCGTCCCGTTTTTTTGCACCCTGAACAGTAAGTTCAATAGGCTGGTCCATAATCGCCCTACGTGACCGGGTGTCTTGAGCCCACTGACCGCTGTCGTATCAATACTATTCAATGAAAAGCCGCGTAACTCCTATACCGACGAACACCTATATTCACACATGGTCACACAGGTCGAGCGAGACGACACCACGTGGCATACGTGTGAAACCTGCGGTCTCATGTTCGACAACGAGATCGAAGCCGAACAACACGAGGAGCGATGTGAATCCAGCGACGCTGATTACATCCAATGACTGTGGGATGGCCTCGCCACACACTCTCGTCGTGAAACGCAACGATTATACCTGAATCGACCTCACAGATGAATGTAGGTCGCAGCAGGCTCCGGTAGTGTAGTCCGGCCAATCATATTGCCCTCTCGCCTGTGGTTCGCTTTCGGGCGTCGCAGGGAGATAGGCAATGACCGGGGTTCAAATCCCCGCCGGAGCATTCTTCATTTCATCTGGTTGTCAATACAATCACCAGCCTGTTTTTTCCCAATCCCAGTCGATTAAGGCTGTATGGACGATGGCGTAGGGTCACCGCATGAAGGCAGCGGTGACGTGACGACGAAACTGTCGAGAGATATGGGGTTGTTTGATATCACGTTCATCGGTGTTGGAGCGATGATCGGCGCTGGGGTGTTTGCGTTGACGGGGTTTGCTGCTGGGCTGGCGGGGCCAGCCTTGCTGGTTTCGTTCGTGCTGAATGGAATTGTTGCGGCGTTTACGGCCGCATCCTACGCCGAACTCGGTGCCGCATTTCCGGAAGCGGGTGGGGGCTACCTCTGGGTGAACGAATCGTTGGTGGAGCCAAACGGATTTTATGCTGGTTGGATGAGCTGGTTTGCGCATGCGGTCGCGTGTTCGTTGTACGCCGTGACGTTTGGCGTGTTTCTGACGGAGTTTGTGGCACAGACGTTCGGTCTCGGCGCGTCGTTCGTCCTGTTCGGCGTACTCACCCGTGCGATCGCCGAGAAACTCCTCGCAGTTCTGATGATCGCACTGTTTGCCTACATCAACTACGGCGGGGCAAAACACACGGGGAGAGCTGGGGTGATCGTCACCAGCTTGAAACTCGTCATTCTCGGCGTGTTCGTCTGTTTTGGCATTGTGGCCACCATTACCACGCCGGACTGGCCCGCGAAGTTTCTCGCTCATCCACGATTTGCGCCGAATGGCGTTGTTGGTATTATCGGCGCAATGGGATTCACCTACATCGCCTTCGAGGGATATGAGATCATCGTCCAGTCCGGCGAAGAGGTCGTTGATCCGGGCACGAACGTCCCAAAGGCGATTTTCTACTCGCTTGTGCTCGTCGTCCCGATTTATGTGTTGGTTGCGTTCGTCTCGATCGGGGGTATCACCGTCACACCGGCTGTTATCGCCGGAGCAGAGGGCGTGTCACTGACGACGCCCACCTGGAGCGTGCTCGGACAGCTCGGCGAGCTTGGGATTATCGAGGCGGCCGGTCAGTTCATGCCGTACGGCGCGCCGTTGTTGTTGATCGCCGGACTCGCCGCCACCGTGAGCGCGTTGAATGCGACGATCTACTCCTCATCTCGGGTGTCGTTCGCGATGGGTCGTGATGGCACGCTCCCGTCCGTGTTACAGACGGTTCACGAGGAGCGTCGAACGCCGTCGGTCGCGATCGGGTTATCCGCGCTGTTGATCGTGGTGATGGCGATCGTTCTCCCGATTGAAGCCGTTGCTGCTGCGGCCGATCTCATGTTTATTTTGCTATTTATCCAGGTCAACTGGACGGTTGTGAAAATGCGCAGAACGCATCCGGACCTCCCACGAACGTACACGATCCCGTATATGCCATGGCCACCCCTGATCGGAATTCTCCTCCAGTTTCTGCTCGCGCCGTTCATGCTCTCAGCGCTCGGTCTCGAAATTGGTGTTGGCCCCGATTCCCACGGCTTCATCGCTATTGTGACGACAGCGATCTGGATGATTCTCGGTGCTGGCGTGTATCTTGGCTACTCGACGGAGCAGATCGAAAAGCAACGAGAGGCCGAGACGCCAACAGTGGTAACGGAGACCACCCCCGGCGCTGGACGAGATCGCCGAATTCTCGTTCCAGTGGCCGATCCCGCGTCCGTCGAACCGATGCTCACGATTGCACTCGATCTCGCATCCGAACAAACCGCCGAAATTGAGGTGCTGTCAGTGGTGACGGTCCCACAGCAGACGCCACTCGAACACGGTCGCGAGTTTGTCGATGACCACCGAGCTATTATTGATGCAGCGTTCGACGTGGCCGCCGACCGTGCCCCATCGGTTCCCATCTATGGAACCATCCGAATCGGACACGAGGCTGGAAACGCTATCCTCAACACGATCGAACAGCACGACGTCGACTGTACGGTGCTTGGCTGGCGCGGCACAACCCGGCGTCGGGAGTTCATCTTCGGCAGCACTGTCGATCCAGTCGTCCGCAAAGCAAACTCCGACGTGCTCGTCAAACGGATCGGCCACGAGATGCCGATCAACTCGCTGTTACTTCCAACGGCCGGCGGCGTGCATGGCCGACTGGCGGCCGATATTGCCGGCGCCATCGCCAGGGCAAACGACGCTTCCGTGGACATCTTACACGTCACTGGTGCGGACCGCCACGACACCGAAACGATCGAAGGGTGGATTGGGGATGCCACCCAGCGACTCGATGGCGTCGACACCGAGACGATCGTTTCGGAGAAGACGGCAGTCGCTGACGAGATCGTTGAACGCTCACGTGCGTACGATATCACAATCATCGGTGCGGCCCGCGGTGGATTTTTACAGCGACTCCTGTTCGGTGACGTTCCTGAGGCAGTTGGAAAACGAGCGAATGGGTCAGTAATACTTGTGAAAAAACACGATCCGCTCGTTTCTCGACTCAATCACTGGCTGCTGGGCCATGAGTGAGCCTGACAGCGCGCGGCTTAAATGTCGCCGTTGGATTCGAGCTGCTCGATTACGTCGTCGACGAACGAATCAACCGTCTCGTAAGGGAAGTCGCCGCCACCGAGCTTCGTATTGAGCTCCATGGCCGTCATGGAGAAATCACCGGATTCGAACGAGGTCGATGGACCGTTCGGCAGTGCCGGAACGAGATCCATTGGGCTGTTAATCGGGTAGTCAGCACCTTCGAACGCTTCAACCAACTGCTCGCGGAGTTCTGCCTTGTCTACCATGATACACCCTAGTGTGGAAGCAGCACCACAAAAAAGGGTGCGGAACCCCTACTCACCGTCGCGGAGTTTATTGATGTCTTGGGGATTCCCCCTTGCGACGCTGATATGACCGATAGCTCATCGCCACCCCGTCTGTTATCACAGTCTCGTGACCGATAACGCCAGGTTCGAACGGCTGGGCCGGTTCATCACTGAGTTCGGTGTCTTCGAACTGATCGAAGATGTACGGGGTGTCACTCCGTATCATGAATCAGCATTAGAATCATTACCTTATAAATTTTTATTCAAATGTTATAGAATAGAGAGTATCTCGCCGATAGTTTTCACGACGTACTCGGGTGTTGGTGACAGAGTGTCCGATTCATCGGTGAGTCCCGACCGAACGAGTGCGGTGTCCATTCCGGCGCGCTTTCCGAAGGTGATGTCGGTCGTGAGGCTGTCTCCGACCACGAGCCAGTCGCCATCCTGTGGCTCAAGTCGTTCGTCGACGTATTCGACGGTTTCGAGCGATGGCTTCCCGAAGACGATGTCAGGCGTTCGATCGGCCGTTCCACCGACCGCCCCCGTAATTGCCCCCGAACCGGGAACTGGTTTGCCGTGCGGTCCGGGATAGATCCTGTCGGGGTCGGTCCCAACGAACAGCTCTGCGGTCTGGAGCGCCCTGAGACCGTCCGTTAGATCCTCAAAGTCGAATGATCGATCGTAGGAGGTGACGACGACCGTCGCCTCTGGTGGCTCGTCCGTCAGGGTGAGTCCCGCTCGCTCGAACTGGTCAGCGAGTCCATCGCTTCCGATAAGAAAAATTGGATCGGTGGGATGATGGCTCGCGAGATACTGCGTCGTAACCGCGCCAGCGGTGATAATAGCTCCTGGATCGCACGGAATCCCCATCGATTCGAGACGATGGGCAATGGCATCGGGGGAGCGCTCCGGGTTGTTCGTCAGAAATATGATTGACAGTCCTCGCTCTCTGAGCGACTGAATGGCGGTCTTACTGCCGGGAATTGGGGTGTACTCGCGATAAATTGTTCCGTCGAGATCAATAATGGCGCCATCGTACTCCATGGCCTCAAAACGAGCCGAGACGGTATGAATGGCAACACAGACTCCCCCCGCAACTACAGCGCCTGTGCGCGCCACTGCAGCAGATCTGCACGATCCCGCGTGTCGTCCGGAAGCGTCGCAAACCACCGGGCCTCGCTGATCTCCTCATCGGGGTCGGTGACTGATAGGGTGGTGGAGTGTGCGGTTGCCACAAAGATCGGCAACACCCCCCACGTGGAGTATTGCTCGTGAGAAAGCTCGATTCGCGTCAGCATTGCCAGGCCGTCGTACGTCCCTTCGATTCCGGCCTCCTCTTTGAGCTCTCGTCTGGCCGCATCAACGAACGTTTCATCCGGATCAAGCTGCCCTCCGGGAAGCACCCAGAGGTCGACGGCGTCGTGTCGAACTAACAGCATCTCACCCGTTGGTCGATAGACGATCGTCTGTGTCCCGTACGGTGCCCCTGTTTCCGTAATTCGATGGGCAAGCGTCCGAAACCGTCGCCGACTGACACGTTTGTGGTGGGTCGGTTCGAGTGGCTGCGCATACATGGTTTTCAACGTGTGATACGCCGACTCTGCACACGTTGTGGCGCGGTCAGCCAGATACCAGAGGTCGTTGAGCACCATTGTACCTACTGCGCTTTCGTCTGGAGTAATGCCCAGCCAGACAGATAAATGTCACCGGAACCCATACCCCGTTGATACGTTGGTCCGTGGCTCTCCGAATAGCAATCCACTTGTCTTCCCGCCGGTTTGACCACGTATGATTGGTGGTACAGCTGTATGCGAGTGATAATTATTGGCGCAGGACAGGTTGGCTCCTCGATTGCCGCCAGCCTCGCGCCGACTCACGACGTCATCGTTATCGACGCAGACGGCGATCGTGTCGATTCACTCACGTACTCTATCGATGTGCTCCCGATCGAAGGCGACGGAACGTCGCTTTCGACGCTACGGGAGGCCAACATAGCTGCGGCAGATCTATTTATCGCGTGTACGGACGATGACGAGACGAATATCGTATCGTGTTCGACTGCTCGGGCCATTAGCGACGTGTTTACCGTTGCACGCGTAAAACGGGAGACGTATCACCAGACCTGGACGGAGACTGGTGGCTCGTTCGGCGTGGATTTCATGGTCTGTACGAATCTCCTCGCAGCAGAAACGATCGTTCGGATTATTGGGCTGCCGGCCGCACACGACGTCGACGTTTTCGCTGGCGGGCAGGTGATGATGGCCGAATTTTGCGTGCCAGACGGGAGTCCACTCGCCGGGCAGACGGTTGCGAGTGCCGATACATTCGAGGAGCTGACGTTCGCTGCCCTGTTTCGAGACGATTCGATCTCAGTCCCAACTGGCCGGACCGTTATCGAGGAAGGCGACGATCTCGTCGTCATTGGGAGCCCCGAAAGCACGCACGCGCTGGCTGGCGGACTGACACCCGAACAGAGCTCTCACCAGGAAGATATCGTCATCATCGGCGGCAGTCAGGCCGGTGTTCAGACGGCAAAGCTCCTCCAGGAACGCGGCCGGCGTCCACGACTCATCGAACACGACCACGACCGAGCTCGCGAACTCGCCGAAGCGCTCACCGCAACGACCGTCATGGAAAGCGACGCGATGGACCGTGAGTTTCTCAATCGTGAACACGTCGACGAAGCAGATGTCGTTATCTCTGCGCTCGAATCTGACGAGAAGAATCTGCTCGCGACGCTGCTTGCAGACCGGATCGGCGTCGACCGAACGATTGCGCTGGTTGAGGCCGCCGAGTTCACCGACCTGTTCGAGGCGGTCGGCGTCGGTGCGGCCGTCAATCCACGAGACGCCACCGCAGAGGAGATCATCCGATTCACGCACGGCAACGACACGGAGAACGTTTCTCTCATCGAACACGGCTCCGCGGAAGTGCTCGAAATCGAAGTTGATGCCGACAGCATCCTGACCGATCGACCGATTCGTGAGTCCACCGAGGAGCTTCCAGGAAAGGTAGTGATCGGGGCGGTTACCCGAGACGGATCGTTCATAACGCCACGTGGTGATACGACGATCCGGGTTGGCGATCACGTCGTGTTGTTCGCAGAAACGTCTGACGTAGCTGCAGTTGCTGAGGCCGTATGAACTGGCATCGATCACAGCTGCGAGTCGATTGGCGTGCCAGCGTTGGGCTGGTCGGCACCGTCATCAAATATCTCTCAGTCGCGTTTTTGCTCCCGCTGGTCGTCGGCCTCTACTACGGCGCTGACGTGCTGACATTTTTCGCATCGATGGTGATTGCCGTCGCCGTCGGGAGCCTCCTGGAACGCCTCGATCCGGATCCGGATCTCGGTGCCCGGGAGGGATTTTTGATGGTGGCGCTCACCTGGCTTGCCGTTGCGACCATCGGAATGCTTCCGTATCTGATTGCTGGCCTGCTCGGGACGGAATCGACGCTGGCCAGACCAGAGAACGCCCTGTTCGAATCGATGAGTGGCTTTACGACGACGGGAGCGACCGTGATGGGAGCGATCGATCTCCAACACCACTCCCACGCGATTATGCTGTGGCGACAGCTCACGCAGTGGCTCGGTGGCATGGGGATCATCGTTCTTGCAGTCGCAATTCTCCCGGAGCTCTCCGTGGGTGGGGCACAGCTCATGGACGCCGAAGCGCCCGGTCCCGGGATTCAAAAGCTCACCCCGCGGATCGCAGAGACGGCTCGCGTGCTCTGGATCGCCTACATCGGCTTTACCGTGCTGGAGATGCTGTTGCTCTACGGACTCCATCTCGCTGGGATGGCACCAAACATGCATCTGTTTAACGCCGTTGCCCACCCACTGACTACGATGCCCACCGGAGGATTTTCGCCGGAGTCCCAGTCGATTCAGGCCTTTTCTGCGGCGGTTCAATGGGTGATCATTCCGTTTATGGTTGCCGCAGGAACCAACTTCGCCCTGTTCTGGCACGTTATCAACGGCGAGCCACGACGACTGATCGAAGACACGGAGTTCCGTGCGTACGTCGGTATCATCGGCGTGCTCATCGCGCTGGTTGCCGGCCATCTCTTCGTCGGGCTGGGTGCGTCCGAGGTACCCGCTGGAGTGGCTCCAATCAACGGACAGATCGAGGATTCAGTGCGCCATGCCACATTCCAGGTCGTCTCGATCATTACGACAACTGGCTACGCGAACATGGATTTCAACGCTTGGACTGCACCGACGAAGTATCTCCTGTTGTTCGCGATGTTCATTGGCGGGTCGGCCGGCTCAACCGGTGGAGCGATCAAAATCGCACGCTGGGTCGTCATTCTCAAATCTCTCAAACGCGAGCTGTTCACCACCGTCCATCCCGAAGCCGTCTCGCCGGTTCGACTCGGTGGAAAACCCCTCGATGAGCGGGCGGTTCGGGGAATCTATGCGTTCACACTGCTCTACCTTGTCTTCTTTTTCATCGCCGTTGTGATCATTGTGGCAGATGCATGGCGGGTCGGCCATTACATCAGCGCATTCGAAGCAATGAGCGCCGTTGCAGCCACGCTCGGCAATGTGGGACCAGGATTTGGTGCCGTCGGACCCATGAACAACTATCTCTCATTTCCGGTAACATCGAAGCTGTTCATGGTGTTTCTCATGTGGGTTGGCCGACTGGAGATTCTCCCAGTGCTTGTCTTACTCACACCAGCATACTGGCGCACCTGATCGGTCAGTCTCCGTTTGCAGCCACACGAAAGCGGTTTGCAACGGCGTCCCAGTCGATGATCGTCCAGAAGCCATTCACATATTCAGCCCGGTCGGTCGTATACTGGAGATAGTACGCGTGCTCCCACATATCGATTACGAGCAGTGGCGTCCCGCCCTGGACCGCCAGATCGTTGTGCGACTCCGTCTGGGTGACAAAGAGCTGCTCGCCGAGTCGATCGTAGACGAGCATGGCCCAGCCCGATCCCTCCACCGATTCAGCAGCCGCGCTGAACTCCGATCGAAACTGTTCGACGCTCCCGAAATCCCGCACAATCGCATTTTGTAGCGATCCAGATGGCCCTGCCGTCCCACCCGGGGTGAACTGCCGCCAGAACAACGTGTGAAGAATATGTCCTGATAAATTAAATGATAAGTCTCGTTTAACAGATTTGATAGTATCGTACGTTCCCGATCGTCGCAGTGAAGCAAGTTTCTTGCAGGCGTTGTTGACGCCGTTCACATAGCCCTGGTGATGAACGTCGTGGTGTAAGCGCATAATCCGCTCATCAATGGCGGGTTCGAGAGCATCGTAGTCGTAGGGGAGTTCGGGGAGCGAATACGTAGCAACGCCAGAATCCGAGGGCGTACCACCAGTCGATCCGACGCCAAATGCGGACAGTCCGGCCGACGCTCCGAGCAGTTGGAGCACAGTTCGACGGGTTGATGCAAACTCTGTGGACGGGCGGTGTTCGTTCGTCATCGTCGCAGTTCCACTCTCGATCCCCCCACACCAAAAAGCCACCGTTCGGACAGTAAAAATTATAGAATTTAGATATATCAGTTATATGTAGTGATGTAGCCACCATCGAACAGCAGATCGCCACCGTTGAGATGGGTGGCATGCTCGGAGAACCCAACAACGAAAAGATTGGCCACTTCGGCGGGCGTCATGAGCGATTTCGTTCGTGCCTGGCCGAGCATCACGTCTTCGATCACCGCCTGTGTGGAAATCCCTCGTTCCTCGGCACTCGCCTCGATCTGGTCGACCATCAGCGGGGTCAACACGTAGCCGACACTGATAGAATAGCCCCGAACTGTTCCTGCACCTTCGGCCGCAATTGCCCGCGTCAACCCACGAATGCCGTGTTTTGCAGTGATATACGCGGCCTTATCCCGCGTTGCGTAGTGGCCATGGACGGAGGACATGTTTCCGATTGCTCCAACCCCGTCATCAGTCGATTGGATCAGTTCGAGGGCTCGTTGTGAGAGCAGAAACGGTGCACGAACCATCACGTCGAGCAACGAATCGTATCGATCCATCGGGAACGATGACAGGGGCGAGATGTGTTGCATTCCGGCGATGTTGGCGACAAATCGAAGCGTCCCCGCCGCGTCCGCTTGATCAACGAGCATGTCGATCTCGTCGTCGACGGTGAGGTCTGCCGTGACAGGGATGATCTCCCCGTCACAGTCGAGTGATTCGGCCAGCGAGACCGTCGATTCGAGCCCCGCAGTGTCTACGTCGCCGGCGACCACCGTCAGGCCGTTTGCTGCGAGTGCGACCGCCGTCGCCTCTCCAATACCTGAAGCGCCACCAGTCACGAGCGCGACCGTCTCCGCCGAAAACCGCGAATCGTCGAGAAGTAGGAGGTCGTCCCTGGTGAGAACCGGTTCGTCGAGTTTCGAGTTGGACGTCGTCATATATCGACATTCAAACGGGATGTGCCTGGAACCAAAACCGTATCGGGGGTCACCTGACCGGTTCACTCACCGAGGAAATCTATGTAGATCCATTCAACATTGCTATCTCACACGTTGAATGAGGCGAAGTAGCGCATATACCGCCACTATTTCAGTTCTTGTACGCTACCCTGAATACATTCAAACAGTAGTATCCGCATCTATTGTTGGTTTTTCTTAGAGTTCGATGCGCTCGTTGGTTGCAGCCGATTGATGAATGGCTTCGATGGTACGCATATCAGTCAGTCCGTGGTAGCCATCTGGACCGATCGACCGCTCTGCGAGCACGCGGTCTGCAAAATAATCGAAGAGCTCAGTCGTTTCGTATTCAACATCCACTGCGTCGGTTTCGGCGGTAATCGTGGTGTCGCCCCGTGAAACACGGAGTTGACAGTCGCCGTGAAATGCTGGTCTGAGCTCTAGCTGCCCGTTCGTCCCCGTTATCGTGAGCCGGGTGTCTTCCTGGGCGTGCTGAGAACTCGTACTGACGAGCTGGCAATCGTCGAACTGAACGATCGAAGCCGACCGTTCGTCGGCCAGTCCGTCGAATGCCTCGTGGCTCGAATGCATCTGTGCCTGTACCGCGACAGGATCGGTATCGAGCAAAAAGCGCGTACTGTTGATCGAGTAGATACCGAGATCCATCACGGACGTGCCATAGCCGGTTAATTCTGGGTTGAGCCGCCACTGGTCCGGGTCGGGAATCATCTCCAGGAGCGGTTGGCTGTTCTGGCCGTGGGCAGAGACGGGATCGCCAATGACACCGTTGTCGATCATCTCGCGCGCGCGTTGTACCAGTGGATCGGTCTGCATCCGATAGCCAACCATGAGCGGTGATCCATTCGATTCACACCGTTCGACCATTCGCTCGGCGCGTTCAACCGTGCTCTCCATCGGCTTTTCACAGAGCACTGATTTTCCGAGCTCGGCGGCCGTGCTGGCAAATTCGAGGTGTGTCGCGTTTGGCGTCCCGATGTAGACGGCGTCGTAGCTGTCGCTGTCGGTTCCCTCGTGGAACGCCTCGTAGCTCAGTGCGGTCTCAATGTCGTTGCTATCAGCGACCGAAGCCGCCTTTTCAGTCGAGCTACTAATCAGTACAGTCGTTTCACAGTAGTCGCTATTGGCTATTGCCGGAAGCGCAACGTCAGTCGTCCACCAACCCAGGCCAATCAGCGCAAACCGTACCGTTCCATCGACATCAGACTCCCAGTGACGATCACGTAGTCCGTCGATCCATCCTAGCATCGTGGTGTGATACATCAAGGACGTGTAAAAACCCGTTCGATATCGCCAGCGTTTGCGCTGCGTGGATCCTCAGTCGTGGAGTTCAGTCACATCAAACACCGGTTTACACGTTTTACCCGCCAAAAACGACTCGAAGGCCGGTGTCGCGTCCAATAATGAGTACTGATCATCGATCATCGTCTCGTGATCGACGACGCCGGACTGCAACAACACCACAGCTCGTTCGAAATCCTCGTACATGGACGCATACGAGCACTGGAGATCGATCTCGGCGCGGACGAGCGGCGAGTACGGCATCTCCGTCGTCCCGGTCTGGCCGATGAGCACGATCTGTCCACCTTTCCGAACTGCATCGACGCCAGTTGTGAGTCCGGACGGATGGCCGGTCGTATCGAACACCACGTCGAACCCAATTCCTTTGGTCCACTCCTCGACGTAGTCGTCGAGTGATGCTGACTGGACGTTGATCGTCTCAAATCCAAGGTCGCGAGCCAGCGCGAGTCGATACTCCTCGTCGGAGTCAACGCCGGAAACCGTCACCGAGCCGCCCTGCGCTCGGGCGATCTGTGCGGTGAGCAACCCGATCGGTCCTGGGCCCTCGACGAGGACGTGATCACCAGGCCCAACCCGCGAGTGCTGGATCACTGCACGAGCACCGATGCTCGTTGGCTCGACAATGGCTGCTGCTTGTGGATCGATCGACGCAGGAACGGAGTGGAGCGCTCGCTCAGGGACGGCAATAAACTGCGTGTACGCTCCGTCGTGGTCGACACCCGTGATCACTGCGTCCTGACAGACGTTTTCTTCGCCGATCGCACACTGATAGCAGTTGCCACAGCCGCGAATCGGCCGTTCGACCACGCGGTCCCCGACGGCAAACGAATCCACGTCACCGCCGGTGTCGACGATCTGGCCGGTGTACTCATGGCCAATGACCGTCGGAAGCTCCATTCGTTCGAACGCTTCTTCGTACGCAAATATTCCGCCGTCGCTCCCGCAGAGCCCGGCGTACTCCACTTCGACGAGGGCCTCTGAAGGGCCCGGAGTCGGTCGACACCGTTGTTGTAACTCCATGTTGCCGTGGCTGGGGCGGGCTTTCGCCAATCCGCGCATACGGATCAATATGATTGCTCGCGGATTATAACTGTGTGGGTACAGTTTACTGGTGGATCGAAATGATAAATTGGGATGCTCCCACAGCCATCGTATGGAGACGTACACACACAGATCCATGAGCGTCGAGAACGACCGTGTCGTCGTCATTGGTGGGACCAGCGGTATCGGTGAGGCGATCGCGTACGGCTTTGCAACTGAAGGGGCCGACGTTATAGCCACCAGTCGCCGCGAGTCGGCTGTCGATCAAACGGCGAGCGAACTCGAAACACTCGGCGCCACGACGGCACGAGTCACCTGTGATGTAACCGATGAGGAAAGCCTACAGGCGCTGTGTGCGGCCACCACCGAGACACTCGGAGGAATTGACACAGTCATCCTCTCCCAGGGGGCAATCGCCCGCGAGCCACTACTGGAGATCGACGAGGAATCGTTCGATCGCGTGATCGATGTTGCACTCACTGGCGTTCAGCGCGTGATTCAGACGTTCGGTCCGGAGATAGCGGATGGTGGGACGATCATCCCAATTTCGTCACTGACAGCGCGCCTTTCGATGGCGGAGCTTCCAGCGTACACGGCCGCAAAAGGCGGTGTTGAGGCACTCACCAGGGCTGCGTCCAAAGAGCTTGCGCCGTCGGTCAGGGTGAACGCCATCGCTCCTGGCTTTGTGATCACACCGCAGAACGAAGCGACCTACGCAGAGGGGACTGAGAAACGATCCCGAATCGACGAGCGCACTCCGCTCGGACGCGTTGGCGACCGCGAAGAGATCGTTGGCAGTGCGATATTTCTGTCGAGCGACGGGGCAGCATACATCACCGGAGAAGTGCTCACGATCGACGGCGGATTCGCGACGAGCGCGTTCTGAGACTACTGCGTTATTGGCTGTTCATCGGTTTCGAGCAGCCGATTGTGGAGGGCGTTTCCGGTGTCACCGTCGAACAGGTGGATGGCCTCAGGAGGAATCCGAACGTCGAGTTCGGCACCCGTCTCGATCGTTCGCAACCCGTCGCTGATAGCGATCAGATCGTCGCCGCGTGCGGTGGCGTCGTCGTACGAAAGGTGGACAACGTTTTCGTTCCCCATTGGCTCGACGACGGTCACCGTCATCGACTCTGTGTGGGAGCCCTCAGTGACGTCGGCTGCATCGTCGTACAGCTCAATATCTTCTGGACGAATACCGAGCGTCAGCCGGTCACCGTCACTCAGCGAGGCCACTGACGATTCGACCGTCGAATCGAACGGATAGTCGAGCGGTTCGGATTCGAAGCCGTCCGTTCCGCGCTGGCCGTCGATGAAGTTCATCGACGGCTCTCCGATAAACTCGGCGACGAAGCGGTTTCTGGGCTCGTGGTAGAGTTCGAGTGGTGCACCCACCTGCTGGAGCTCGCCATCGTTCATCACGACCATCCGATCGGACATCGTCATCGCCTCGGTCTGGTCGTGGGTGACGTACACGGTCGTCACGTCAAGCTGGGACTGAAGCTGCTGGAGTTCCGTGCGCATCTGTGCGCGCAGCTTTGCGTCGAGATTCGACAGCGGCTCGTCCATGAGAAACACCTCGGGATCCCGGACGATCGCGCGGCCGAGCGCAACGCGCTGTTGCTGGCCACCGGAGAGCTCACCAGGCTTGCGTTCGAGCAGGTTGCCGATATCGAGCAGCTCTGCGACCTCCTCGACGCGCTCGTCGCGTTCTGCGTCAGTGTACTCCGGCTCCTCTTCGAGCCCGAACTTCAGATTGCCACGCACCGTCATGTGCGGATAGAGCGCGTAATCCTGGAACACCATCGCAACGTCGCGGTCCTGCGGGACCGTGTAGTTGACGAGCTCGCCGTCGAACCGGATCGCACCCTCTGATGGCGTTTCGAGACCAGCCACCATCCGCAGGGTCGTGGTTTTTCCACACCCGGATGGCCCAACCAGCACCAGAAACTCTCCATCCTCGATTTCGACGGAGACGTCGTCGACGGCGACAACGTCGTCGAATCGTTTCGTCAGACTATCAATCGTTATTGCTCCCATGTGTACTCGTAGTTGTTATTACTGCTGTAACTGTCAGTCTGTTCGTCAGATCGTACGACTGGCTTGCTGCTCATGCGCCACCCGTTTTCAATCCTTCTGCGAACTGTTCCGCGAAGGCGATGTACAACACCAGCGTTGGCAACGCGGCGAGAAACGCCGCGGACATCCGCAGTCCGTAATCCAGCCCGGAGGTCGAGGCACCAATCTGTGGGAGGATCAGTGTCACGGTGGCCTGCTGGGCGCTCGCCGATCCGATCAACACCTTCGAGAACAGGAATTCGTTGTAGATCTGTGTGAACTGATAGATGAACACCACGCCGAACATCGGCTTCGACAACGGCAACACGATGTCGCGGTAGATCTGCGTGACGGATTTCCCATCGATCTTTCCGGCTTCGATCAGGGATTTCGGCATGCTCTTATAATACGACCGGAAGAGCACCGTGATGATCGGAATGCCATACGCCACGTGCGTGATCATCAGTGGAATGAGTTCGAGATGGTATGGTTCAACCAGCACGAGCCGAGCGAGCGGCGAGAGGATCTCCGTGATTGGGAAGATGTGCGTCCAAAAGCGTGCAAGCGGAACGATCACCGCCTGGTATGGGACGAAAACACCGGCAACGAACAGCAACAGCACGCCAATCTGGCCGCGCCAGTCAACCAGTGTGAGTCCGTAGGCAGCCATGCTCGCCAGCACGATGTTGATGATCGTCGCTGGAAGCGCCATGAGCAAGGAGTTAATGACACCTCGCTGGACCTGCTCAAGGGCTAACTCCAGGTTCGCTAGCGTGAAGCCATCGCCTCCAGGTGGCAAGAACGGCAATGAGCGGTTGATCGCTTCGGTTGATTTCAGTGCGGTCATGATGCCCGTCTCAAGGGGCACCAAAAAGAACGCGATGAACACGGTGACGAAGACGTAAATCCCGAGCCGCCGATGGTTCATCCCATCTACAATTGATCGAATGTCGAAATTTGATCCGTTGTTTGCCATTGGTTACAAACTCCCCTCTCGGTACTGGTAGTACAGATACGGTGCGATGACACCGAGCGCCATGAGCAACAACAGCGTTGCGATCGCGGCGCTGTAGGCCCAGTTGTTGTACTGCCAGGCTTCTCGAACCATGAGCGTCGCCAGAATGTCAGTGCCCTGTGGTGGGAAATACCGTCCGGTCATCGCATACAGGAACGTGAACGCCTTCAGTGCGAACACCATCAACACCACGGCTGCGCTCACAGAGGAAGCCTTGAGCTGTGGGATGATCACCCGGAGATAGATCCGGAGCGTGCTTGCCCCATCAATCATTCCGGCCTCAAACTGCGAGGAGGGAATCGACTGGAGGCCAGCGAGATATACCACCATCGTGTAGCCGCTGAACTGCCAGATCAACGCGAAAATGATCGCCCACAGCGCAATCTCCGGATTGCCGATGAAATCAATCGGACCCAGAC
Source organism: Halobacteriales archaeon YIM A00013 (assembly GCA_025041195.1). GTDB lineage: Archaea > Halobacteriota > Halobacteria > Halobacteriales > Haloarculaceae > Halocatena. The sequence continues at coordinate 1,025,490 of JAKCFM010000001.1, read as the reverse complement.
TAAGTAGGCCTAACAGTTCGTTGATGATTCCGCTGTCCGTGTCGTACATCCACAACCAGAGCTGCGCCGTAACGACGAACGAGAGACTCATAGGCAACAGATAGATCATCTGTACCGTCTCTTTGTATCTGATCTGCCGGTCAAGCATGATCGCCAGGAACAACCCGAACACCAGACAGATCGCGGTGAAGCTCACGAGCAGTATCAGATTGTGCGTGGCCGCCTGGATGACGTTCGGATCACTGAGCGCCTGGAAATACATCTCGAAGTCCAGATTCGAAAACGTAGCCGGCTCAATCGTTCCGTTGTTATCCGTCAGTGAAATCGCGAAGTTGTAGCCAATACCACCGTAGACGGCAACCGCCATGATGGCGAACGGAACCGCCCAGAACGGCGCTGACCGAACGAAGTCACTGTTGAGAACGTACCTGAACTTCGTTTGCCAGCCTACCCCCTCCTCGGTAGCAGATGGCCCTGTTGTTTCATTGGTACCCATAGCAATTATGAGAATTGTTATCGTATTATGATTTGTTACTTAGTTCGAGACGGCTTCTTCGAGCGCCGTCGCGGTGGCCTCAACATCGTACGGATCCATGAAGTTGCTGTTGAATGCCTTCTTGCACGCACCAGCCGTTTCTGGGTCCACTGCGAGACCGTGAGCGATCGTTGGGGGCAACGATTCGGCTTCGAGCAGATCGTTGTACGTGATCTTGAGGAACTCGGGCAGCTCGCTCGCATCGATATCAGTGCGGAGCGGAACCGATCCCTTGTTCTTGTTGAACGCGAGCTGGGCCTCTTTCGAGCCGGCGAATTTCAGGAACTCCTTGGCAAGCTCCGGCGTCGGGGTGTTTTCCGGCACGATGAACGAGTCGAGATGGAAGAAGTACATCCCTTCAGTGCCAGGGAACGGGATCCAGTCCCACTGTTCTTTGAAGTTGAACTCGTCGTCTTTGCGGTACATGCCGTACGCCCAGTTGCCCTGGTGAATGCTGGCCGCATCGCCGCTGATCACCTTCTGATTGGCGTCGGTAAAGCCGATCGTCGAGGCGTCGTCGGTGATGTGTTTTTCGTGGATCGTCTTCTGTGCACGGAGTGCTTCCCGGATCGCAGCGCCGTCTGGGCTCCCGTCGATGAACGACTGGTAGGCCTCAACGCCCGACTGGCTGGCGAGAATCTGCGCAAACAGCTGCAGTCCAGTCCACGGTCCTTTCATCGCCTGGCCCATCGGTGCCGCATCCGTCTCCGATATGATCGTGTCGTACGCGCTGATCAACTTCTCGACGGAGTCGATCGAGGTGTAATCGACACCAGCCTGCTCGAACAGCGAAATGTTGACGAACAGATTGTTCATCCGGTGGGAGCCGATCGGGACGCCCGGCATTTTGTCGTTGAACTTGTGCTGCTCGATTGTCGCCTCGTGGATCGTGTCCTTCAGGCCTGCATCATCCCACACGCTCTCGACATCCATCAGAAAGCCTTTGTAGCGTTCGAGATTCGACCCTGGCCAGTTGGCGAACACGCTCATCGCGTTGTCGTTACGAATGCGCTGGGTGACTCGGCTGTTCAGTTCGACGTTGGCGCTCGCACCGACGGCGCTGAACTGCTTCGAAACGTCCGAGTGCTTCTCCTCATAGGCCGATTCGAGCGCGGTAACGGCGGATTCACCGTCATCGCCCGTCCAGCCGTGCACTACTTCCAGGGTGTCGCCGTCTCCCGATTCCGTCCCGCTCGATCCCCCATCGTCGAGACAGCCTGCAACACCGGTGATGCCTGCGACCCCGAATGCCCCAAGCGCTTTCAAATAATTTCGTCGATCGTCGTCGAGTTGTGGATGATGATCTGACATTGTTGGTCCAGGTTTGTGCCTAAGACTCACTGATTGTTTTTCACTATTAAATATTTCCCTAACTGATTTTCATGGTCAACCGACACGAAGGGGACACCCTACTGACGTAAATTTCCCACTGACGCCACGTATCGGTTCAATATATGATTCAACGAAGAGAATTATACATCGATACAAAGGTGAGTTAATAATAGAGCTGATAGCTTCAGAGTCGGCTTCGTTCTCCAGTACTGGAGCCGATAATCACAAATCAATGTATAAAATTCAAATTCCACAAATTGAAAATAAATGCCGGTGTAAAATGTGACATGATGATTTTACGTTCAGTCACATGCCCATCGTCACCGAGTGTGTATGGACTGTTCAGCTGATTGAGACTGGAACTTCAGGCGGGATCGAGTCCCGTCTCCCCATCTGCGAGGTGTTCGTCCACGGCGTCGAGATCCAGCGTGATACCAAGGCCGGGGTTGTCGGGGACACGAAGGTAGCCGTCTTCGATGATCCCGTCTTCCTCGATGAGCGATTCCCACCAGCCCAGCTCGTAGGAATGATACTCAAGCGCAAGCGCGTTGGGGATTGCGGCACCAACGTGTGCCGCGGCCATGGTGGCGACCGGCGAGCCAACGTTGTGCATCGCGACCGGCACGTAGTACATGTCCGCGATCGTGGCGATCTTTCGTGTTTCACGCATTCCACCGACCTTTGGAACGTCCGGGGCGACGATATCCATCGCCTCGTTTTCGAGAAGTCGGCGGTTGCCGTGCGTTCGATAGACGTTTTCGCCGACCGTGATCGGCGTTGCGGTCGTTTGCGTGACGGTCTGTTGGACGTCGTGATTCTCGGGTGGGATCGGGTCCTCAAGCCACCAGACATCGTACGGTTCGATGGCGTTCGCCAAACGTCTCGCGCTGCCGGCTGAAAACGCCCAGTGGCAGTCGAACGCAACGTCTGCACGGTCGGCGATGCGGTCGGTCACCTGTTTTACGATCTCGACCTTGTGGTCGATTTCGCCGCTGCGCAGAAATCGGTTCGCACGATCGATTTCGTGGCCAGAGGGCACATCGAGATCGAACTTCAGCGCGTCATAGCCGAGTTCGTCGACAACGCGTTCTGCTTCGTCAGCACACGCGGTCGGATCGGCCTCGTTTTCAGTGTGACAGTCGCAGTAGACCCGCACTTCATCGCGGTATTTGCCACCCAGCAGCTGATAGGCTGGCACGCCAAGCAGTTTTCCGGCGACGTCGTGCAGTGCCAGTTCGATCCCAGATATCGCCGCGATGTCTTTCCCGGCTATTGAACCCTCACCGGACATCTTCTGGACCATGTGTTCGTAGAGGCGATCGATATCGAGCGGGGGTTCGCCCACGATGAACGGTTTCAACCGCTCGATGATCTCGGGGACACCTCCACCCCAGTAGGCCTCACCATCACCGACAACGCCCGCGTCGGTGTAGACCCTGACGAGCGTCCAGGGGTAGTTGCCGTCAACGATGGCCGTTTGCACGTCCGTGATCGTCGCCTGTGAAAGGTCGGCACGTTCCTCAGAGAGCCCCATCGTATCGGCCGATAGGTCTCGCATCGTATACTCTGCGTTCGGGTCGCGTAACTCGGCGTAGTTCATTGAACATTTTGATATCCGCACAGGTCTATAAAAATCTTCGTCCCGGTGATCGCAGCTTCGGTGGTCAGTAGTTCATGTAGACGGTTTTGCTCGTGGTGTAGAATTCGAGGCCTGCGTCACCCTGTTCTCGGTAGAGCTCGTTCGAGGAGCCTTTCATGCCACCGAACGGCACGTGGAGTTCGAGCCCGGTTGTTTTCTCGTTGACCTTGATAACGCCTGCTTCGGTCTCGTCGACGAACCGATTCGCGTGGGTTAGCGATTCGGTGACGATGCTGGCTGACAGTCCCTGTTCGACGCCGTTTGTCACGTCGACCGCCTCCTCGAAATCGGATACTGGAATGACGGCAACGACCGGGCCAAAGATCTCTTCCTGCGCAATCCGCATCTCCGGGTCGACATCGGAGAACACCGTTGGCTCGACGAAGTAGCCCGCATCAAGCGCATCGTCTGTGGGGACTTCGCCGCCAGTTTCGAGGGTTGCACCCTCGGACCTGCCAATGTCGATATACTCAAGCGTTCCTTCGAGTTCGCTGGCGGAGCTCTGTGGCCCCATATCCGGGTCGTCAACCCCTGGACCAAGCGCGAGCGCGTCGGCCTTCGACGTGAGCGTCTCGACGAACGCATCGTAGCTATCCTCGTGGACGATCGCTCGGGAACAGGCAGTGCACGCCTGGCCTGTCACGCCGAACGCGCCGGCTGCCACGATCTCTGCTGCCTGCTCGACGTCGGCGTCGTCCATCACGACGGTCGGGTTTTTGCCGCCCATTTCGAGCTGGACGCGGGTCTGGTTCGGGGCCGCGTTCTGATAGACCACGTCGCCGACGCCTTCACTCCCCGTAAAGGAGATCGCGTCGATCCGCTCATCGGTGGCGAGTGCCTCCCCCACGACGCTGCCTCGACCGGTGATGAAGTTAACCACGCCGTCGGGGAGTCCGGATTCGACGAGACACTCCACCAGCGCCTCGGCGATACAGCCGGTGTTCGTCGCCGGTTTGAACACGACGGTGTTGCCTGCCGCAAGCGCGGGCGCAAGCTTCCAGGCCGGAATGGCAATCGGATAGTTCCACGGCGTGATCGCAGCGACGACACCAACGGGCGCCTTGCGAACGGAGAGCGTCGTGGCATCCGAAGAGCTCGCCTTGATCGTCCCACCGAGATCGGCGGCCTTCTCTGCGTAGTAGTAGAAGATGTCGATGGCTCGCTGGACCTCTCCCGCCGCTTCGGAGAGCGTCTTTCCTTCTTCCTGGCTCAGGAGTTCCGCGAGCGAATCCTGGCGTTTTTCGAGGCGGCCGGCGGTAGCACGCAGATACGCACCGCGTTCCGGACCGGGGGTGTTCGCCCATGTCGTTTGGGCTGACTGAGCGCTGGTGATCGCGCGTTCCGTGTCGGCGACCGTTGATTGCTGGAGTTCGCCGACGACCGTATCGGGAGCCGCGGGATCGTGACTGGTGACCGTCGCTTCGTCGCTCGATGGGCACCACTCGCCGTCAATGCGGTTGTAGATGGGCATCTGTCTCGGGATTGTTGGAGTCGGAATACAAATGTTTCGGTGGGGTAGAGCGCCGGCGCGAAGAGATGGATGAATCAAAACGTACTTTACTCCGATCCACACTGCACATATCTATGCGGTACTACCAGCTCGCAGACCGTCCGGATGGACGACTCATCGTCGAGACCGACAGTCAGTCGTACGACCTCACCGCAATCGATCCGTGGCTGACTTCAGTTCGTCGACTTCTCAATAAAGCCCACACCTCGGAACAATCGATCGATGCGTATGCTCGCCAGGCAATTGCATCGGCCGAACCGCTCAGCGATGCCGATCAGCAACCGGAGAGGGCTCTGCCCGTTCGTGCTGATGAAATCTGGGCGGCAGGGGTCACCTACGAGATCAGCGAACAGGCCCGTGAGGAAGAAAGCGACATGCCCGATATGTACGTCGAGGTGTACGACGCTGACCGACCCGAGATATTCTTCAAAGCAACGCCGAGTCGGACCGTCGGTCCGAACGAGGCTGTCGGCATTCGAGCCGACTCGAAATGGGACGTTCCCGAACCAGAGCTTGGGATCGTCCTCTATGAAGGATCTATCGTCGGCTACACGATCGGCAACGACATGAGCAGTCGATCGATCGAGGGGGAAAACCCACTGTATCTTCCACAGGCGAAGGTGTACGACCGCTGTTGTTCGATCGGTCCGTGTTTGCAAACAGAGATTGACGATCCCCGCGATCTCACGATGTCGATGTCGATCCATCGCGACGGTGACTGTATGTATGAGGATTCAACATCGACGAACAAGATGGTTCGGAGCCCAGATGAGCTGGTTGCGGCGTACGTTGCCCACAACGCAGTGCCTGAACTTGCCGTGCTTCTCACTGGAACCTCGCTGGTTCCCGACGATACGTTCACCCTTCAGCCGGACGATCAGATCGACATCTCGATCGAAGATATCGGCACCCTCTCGAATTTCGTCGTCTCCGTGTAACAGAGCCGGGCGGAATTTTGTGGTGAAATTATATATAGCTCAATGTGAATTATGCCATTATGGGAACCACTGGGATCAAATCGATCGAAACGATGTTCGAAATCGTCGGAACGATACAGTCCAACGGCGGGGCAACGCTCACAGAGCTCGCCACGACGCTCGATCTCCCGACGAGTACGGCACACAACTATCTCAAAACGCTCGAACAGACCGAATACATCGTTTGTGACGATGGAACGTACCACGTTGGCCTTCGCTTTCTGGAACATGGTGCGCACGCGCGCAATCGAATCAAACTGTACGATGTAGCGGTTCCTGAGGTTGAAAAGCTGGCAGCGCAGACAGGTGAGCTGGCGAATCTCCTGGTCGAAGAGCACGGTCGTGGCGTCTATCTCCACCGGGCCTACGGCGAAGAGGCCGTCCAGGTCGAAGCGCATATTGGGACACGAGTCAATCTTCACTCGACCGCGCTCGGGAAAGCGATCCTCGCCCATCTGCCAGCTGACGAGCGCGATGCCATTCTGGACCGACATGGGCTCCCTCCAAGAACTGAATCGACGATCACCGATCGGGAGGAACTGCTTGCGGTCCTGGAGACGGTTCGTGAACGTGGCTATGCCTACGATCGAGGAGAACGCCTCGATGGATTAAAATGCGTGGCAGCGCCGGTTGTGTCCAGCGCCGACCGAGTGTTAGGCGCCGTAAGCGTCGCCGGCCCCGCCAATCGCTTTCGGACCGACCGGTTCGAAAACGATCTGCCGACGAAACTGCTTGAGGTCGTTAACGTAATTGAGCTGAACGTCACGCATTCGTAATATCGGACGAATTAGACGGAAAGCTTCCCAAATAATGGGAATCCGTTAAGACAGGCTGCAATCGCGCATTACGATCGTACAGTTGTAATGTGCGTGCAGACACCGATGGATGGTGTGGAGTTTGCCCAAAAGTAAACGAAATAAATTGTACTACTGATGGATTGCCGATCTCCCGTACGGACGGCAGAATTTCCCCAAAAGATTCCTCGAATGGAATTATTACTCGTGATTTTGGCAGATATCTGCTGGAATGTGGTGAGTGGTTACAAATGCAGGTAGTAGTGGGTAAAACGGAGATTACTAGCGTTTAGCGGCGTTATATTGCCAATAGTGGTCGATTGGGGACCGAATCAACAGTAGAGATATATGTATAGAAATTTCTATCTATCGGGGATGCTATTGAGAATTTCAGCGTCAGTGCGGAATTTGAGGACGTTGTGAACGACGGAGTTGCGAATATTCTGAACAGAATCGCCGTGTTCTTTGTAAAAGTCGTGAATCCACTTCGATTCAGCCCGTCGATTCGGAAACATCATGATGGATTTCCACTGGTATTCGCCATCGGAGAGGAACATGAACAGCGAGTTCGGCGAGCCCCTGATGGCTTCGAGTGCCTCTCGCCAGGTGTCTTCGAAATGTTCGGGGTTGAGCTTGAATTCGAACATCCCGAAGATGAAATACTCACCGTTCGGGATAATCGCTTCACGGAAGACACCTTCTTCACGCATTCCTCGTATCGACTCACTGACTGTCACGTGAGAGATGTCGATGTCGTGTTCCGATTCGAGAATGTCAGCAAGCTCACGTGAGGACAGCTGTGGGTCCTCAGAGAGCTCTTTGAGAATGCGGATATCACGCTCTTTGAACTCCCAGTCCGGAGCGTCATCGGGATCATTCATAGACGAATGGTATACGGCGAGAGTACCTGCGTGTTTCGGTAAAAGCGGGTTGCCAGAGAGAACGGACAGCAGACGTAGGGCCAGTCGATTTCCATCTCCCGAATGTAGCTCCCGATCGCTGTCCGAATGCAACTGGCAGTATTGGTGTAATAAGTTTTGTGGAATCCTACGCATCCCACTGTGTTCGTGTGACACTTTGTGTCGTCACTCGATTCGCCAACCCATACACTATCAAATGAACCGTGAGAAACACAGCTATCGATGCGACTGGTACAAATTCGCATAGCTGATAACCAACGGGAGGCCGTTGAGTCGACACTCCAAGACCGTGAGGGCTCGTATGCCCTCTTTGCAGAGCGCTCAGAATCCGAGGATGCGACAGTGCTTTCCATTCCGTTGGAAACGGATGAGGTCGAGACGTTTCTCGATGGGCTTCGGGAGGTGGGCGTCGATTATGAGGGGTATGCCGTCGTCTCCGATCTTGAGACGGTCCTCTCGACCGATTATGAGGCGACAGCGCCCGGCGACACCGAAGCCACCGATGAAACGCCGGGAGGTGTGTGGGCCCGTGGACGCATCTCACGCGAAGAGTTACAGAGCGATGCCCAGGAAATGGCTGCCATAACGCCAAAGTACGTCTTTTTCACGGTCGTGAGTGCCGTTGTGGCTGGCGCTGGACTGCTCACCAATAGCGGTGCCGTCATTGTGGGAAGTATGGTTATTGCACCATTGTTGGGGCCGGCTGTCGGTGCAAGCGTCGGGAGCATCGTCAACGATGACAACCTGTTCCGCACGAGTGTGCTTGCGCAGGTGCTTGGAGTTGTGCTTGCGATCGCGAGTGCGGGAATCTTTGCGTTCGCCACAAAACTCACGATCATGCCCTCGGTGAATCTTGTGGCGATTGATGAGATTGCGTCACGGATCAATCCTGGGGCGCTGTCGCTCGTCATTGCGCTCGGTTCGGGGGCAGCCGGCGCGTTTTCTATCAGCGCGGGCGCGAGTGCCCCCCTGGTGGGAGTGATGATCGCGGCAGCACTGATTCCGCCGGCTGCAGCGGTTGGACTCTCGCTGGCTTACTGGAATGAAATCGTCTTTTTCAGCGTCTCCGTCCTGCTGGTTGTCAACGTTCTCTCGATCAATATCGCCAGCCTCGGCGTCCTGTGGATTCGTGGCTACCGGCCAACCCACTGGTACGACCAGCGGATTGCAAAGCGGGCAACGGTGCAACGATTCGGGACGCTCTTTCTCGTACTGCTCGTCGTGTCGGGCTTTCTCGTTTCGACGTCGCTCAACATCAGGGAAAATACGCAGTTCGAATCGTCGGTCGATTCCGTTCTTACGGACAGCGACGTTACCGTTATCTCGAAAAATGTCAGGCACGAAACGGTGTTGTTCGGACGCGATCCAGTCTCTGTCACGGTCTACGTCGCCTCCGCTACCGATGGGTTCGCCAATCAGCTCCAACAACGGATCAAGCGACGAACAGATACCCACGTTTCCGTGACGGTGATCAACGAATCAGCCGATACAGCTACCAAAATTCGATCGCCCAAATAGAAGGAATATTGAAACAAGTTAATAAATATTATTGGGTGCACCATAGTAATATTTATGTACCAGTCACTAGTTTACTACCACATTGTGAGACAGCACGGTGCTTGGGGGATTGCATTGGCTCTCGCTAGGGTGAACACCCATGAGTGACACACAACGAACGGACATCGACCGACAGTACGAGCCCGAACAACAGACCGAGGACACCACACACCGGATGGAGTGTCCCGAATGTGGTGGGACGAAGATCTATCGCGACAGCGAACACGGAGAGCGCTGCTGTGAGGACTGTGGACTGGTCATCGAGGGGTCGTTACTGGACACCGGTCCAGAGTGGCGGGCGTTCGACACGACCGAGCGCAATAAAAAATCCAGGGTTGGTTCGCCCGTGACTCGCACCTTACATGATAAGGGCTTGACGACGGCAATCAGCTGGAAAGACCGAGACGGGAACGGGCGAGCACTTTCTCCCGAGCGACGGAAACAGATGCGCCGGCTTCGGACGTGGCACGAACGGGCCCGGACGGCCAACAACAAAGAGCGCAATCTCCAGTTTGCGCTCTCTGAGATCGATCGCATGGCGAGTGCAATGGGGATCCCCCGATCGATTCGTGAAATTGCTTCCGTGTTGTATCGTCGGGCGCTCGATGAGGATCTCATCCGTGGGCGGTCGATAGAGGGGATCGCCGCTGCCGCCGTCTACGCGGCCTGTCGCCAGGAAGGATTTCCGCGCAGTCTTGACGAACTGGCGGAGGTTTCCCGGGTGGAACGCTCGGAGATTGCCCGCGCGTATCGGTACATTGCGCGCGAACTGGAACTGGCACTTGAGCCGGCCGACCCTCGACAGTATATCCCCCGGTTCTGTTCAGCGCTAAACTGTTCTGAGGACATCAAATCGAAGGCAATGGAGATCTGTTCGATCACTGCCGAGGAGGGCCTGCTCTCTGGAAAGTCCCCAACCGGGTATGCAGCGGCAGCGATCTACTCCGCGAGTCGGCTCTGTGGTGCAAACACCACGCAGGCAGAAATCGCGAAGGTGGCTCAGGTGACGGAAGTGACGATCAGAAAGCGATACCACGAACAACTGGAAGCGATTGGGCTCACGATAGACGGATGAACTGACCATTCTGGGGGACAACGAGCCGTAGATAGTGTCAACTATTAATTTTTAAAAAGTAACAAAACGGTGACAGAGTGACCAGCCCTGTCGAACCACTGACCACGAAAACGCAGGAATGCCTGATTGGTATCCGTGAATAATTGGGTTTCCATTCACGGCTCGCGTCAACGATTGTGTCCTGGATTGATCCTCCCGGTGCGCTCGTGCGCCACACTTTCATTCATATTACGTACCATTAAAAATGTTACCTTTGCTGTTACTGAATTAATAGATCACTGATCCACGCGGGTGTACCGAGCGAACGTTCGCAAGACCGTACTGAGATCATCGATTTCGTCGGGATCACAGTGGATGGTCGAATGGATTGGTCGATTCTGATGGATCAGCAGTCGGTCGTCCGTTTGTTCGACGCGGTCGATCGCCGTCCACGGATAGAACCGAGCGAAAACCTTCCGCTTACTGTGGAGTCCATCAGCAGTGATCGAAATTGTGCGGGTGCCCGGATGGCGGGGAATCAGCACGAATCCGGCGATCATCACGAGTGAGAATCCGTACTGCAGTGCGATATCGATTGCCAGATACGGTCCGGCTATCACAGGAATGCTGAATCCAGCGAACAGCATTGAAAGCCAGGAGAGCCTTCGCTGGCGCACTGGCGGTTGGATCCCGACGAACGAGTGGTTGCACCCAGTTTTTCCGAGCTGCCAGTTCGCCCAGTGCGTTCGACACAGCGCTCCCACGACGAATCCGGGTGGAGTGGCGATCGTTCCACAGATGAGCGCTGCTGAGAGTGTGGACGGTGCGATGCCGAGCGAATTTGGATGGGGAACGAGCACGACGACAGCGAACCAACACACACCGAGCAGCGGTGGAATCAACGGTCGGTAGCCGCGTCCAAGCCAGCGGATGTGGTCTGGACGGCGAGTTGCCCACCAGCCTCCGACGACGACCGCGCCACAGAGATGACCGAGCACACCCAGAAACAACCCGAGCGTCGATGTGAACCCACTCCACACCAGCAGCTGCCAGCCGACGGGACCGAGCAGAATGGCGACGAAACAGCCCAGTAGGAAGCGCACCGCTGGGTCGATTTCGTCTGCCGATTCGGTTGCAGAGACCATATTGGAGCTACCAGTCATACTTACGAAATATTTGTGGTCGGAATTCGACACGAATACCAGCATATCGCCTGACACCCAACCCATGGACGACGCACAGCAGACGGTGAGCGAGTTTCTCACAACACACGACCTGGAGTGTCCACCCGAATACCGGCTGCTTGATCTCGTCGCTGAGGTGGGGGAACTCGCTAGCAACGCCACCGAGAGCACCGATTACGGCGCCACTCCCGATTCGCTCTCGATCGATCCCGACGAACTCGGTGACGTGATGTTTGCAGCGCTTGCGCTCGCGGAGAGCCAGTCAATCGACGCCAATGATGCGCTCACGGATGCACTCGAAAAATTAGAGCAGCGAATCAAAACGACGGGATCGGCCGGCTCTGCGGAGTGATCAGAGCCCATTGAGAAACTGATCGAAGGCGCCGCTCTCGGGATGACAGTGACAGTAGGTACCGAGCGTCCGGTGTTCGGTGAGCCCATCCATTCCGTCCGCAATACCAGTTCCGCGCGCAAGTTCGAACGCGAATCTGGCGTCGGTGTCAACGGTGGCACTGGAGTAATGAAACTCGTGGCCACGAACAGTCTGTCCGGCCGATGCCGTCAAGGTGTCGGCAGTCGCCGTTAGCTCGACGTGGTCCAGCGCCTGATAGCGCTCGTGCATTCGAACGTTCGCCGGAAGCACGCCCGCCATCTCGTGGGTCGTTCCGTCGGTCGTCGTGAGCGTATCGGCCAGCGCGAGCAGCCCACCACACTCGCCGAGAACGGGACAGCCATCGACCGCACGGTCGGCAATGGCCGACAGCGTCTGGCTCTCGGCGAGCGAATCTGCGAAGAGCTCCGGATAGCCCCCCGGCAGGTAGATGCCATCGCACGGCCCGAGTGGATCGTCGTCGAGCACAGAGACGGTTTTCACTGACGCGCGCTCGCGAAGCCGTTCGATCGTCGCCGGATAGGCAAAACAGAACGCATCGTCACTGGCGACGGCGACGGTGTTCGAAGCACTGGACGGTGGAGCGTCGACCGTTGGCGTGGTCGGCTCGTGAGCACACTCAACGATCGCCTCGAAATCAAGCGATTCGCCCGCCCCAGCGAGCGCGTCCGATTCGAGCGGTGACTCCGACCCGCGTTCGAGCCCAAGATGGCGGTCAGGGATCTCCAGTGCGTCAGTCGGCGGAATTCGGCCACAGTACGTGATCTCCTCTGGGAGTGCCGAGACGATGCCCGATTCGTGTCGACCGCCGTGGGCACGCTGGGCGATCATCCCAACGACATCGATCGACCGGCCGGCGTGGGCTGCATACTCCGAAAATCCGTGTACTGTCGCGGCGACGCTCTCCATGCCCGCGCTGGCATCAACCACCAGTATCACTGGTAAATCAAGCGTTTCGGCCACCATGGCTGTGCTCGATCCATCGCCGTCATAGAGCCCCATCACACCCTCGACAACGCAAATGTCGCCCGAGCCGCGAGCATAGTTTCGTCGGAGGCCAGCAGCGCCCTGCAACCAGCAATCGAGCGTTCGGGAGGGCCGTCCGGCAACCTGTTCGTGGTGGGACGGATCGATGAAATCTGGCCCAGCCTTTGCGGGCTGGACCGACCAGCCCTCGGCTGCGAGCCCCTTTATGACGGCGAGTGTGGCGACGGTTTTTCCCACGCCTGATCGAGTGCCGGCGATAACGACCCCCTTCATGGTTCGACGGGTGCCGATTCGAGCAGTCGGTCATACACGGCAATTGTCTGGTCTCGCACGCGCGCCATCGAAATACCATTTGCAGTGGCAAGCGCGAGCGCTCCGCCCATCCCCGCACCCTCTTTCGCGTGGCCGGCCTCGTAGGCGTCGAACGCTGGGTGTGATTGTCCATCGAAACCAGGATCGGTTACCGTGAGTGAGCAGTCGAGATCGTCGACCAGTAACTGGATTGGAGCAGTATCGTCTGCCCCAACGAACGACGTTGTCGCAATCGTGAGCGGCTCGTGATAGCCAGCGTGACGGACGAGCGCAGCGACCGCCGCCATCTGTGTTCCACCACCCAGAGTAACCCCACACCCCGTTTCGAGCGCACCGACAGTGAGCCCCGCCACTGTTGCCAGCACGGGATCGCCCAGCGTTCGAAGGGCATCAATCGGTCGGTTGGCGAACGCACCGGGTTCGTGATCCAGTGCTGTCAATGCATCGTCGACTACCGAGCGCTTCAGTTCGAGCGGGTTGTCAGCCAGCGAAGACGAAACCGACGCTCGCTCACCCAGTGCTGTCAGGACAGCGAGTGCCGTGGTCGTACCACCCGGAATCGTCTCACCGATCGTGAGCGAGTCGGTGGGAAGGCGCTCGCCGAGCGATTTCCCCGCCATAAACGCTGATTCTGCCGATTGGACCGCCGGTGGCGATCGAATGTCGACGCCACAGGAGTTCGCGATCGAAATCGTTGGAGCTGCTGTCGGCTGCGCAAGGCCGCCGTCAATCGGCGTCGCCGAGCGCTCCAGTGTTTCGAGAACGGCACGCGTGATAACCGCCGGCGTCGGACAACCGGTCGGACTCACCGGAACGACCGAGCTCGACACTGGCTCGCCGTAGTAAACGATCTCCAGGTCCGCACTCGGCGTGTGTGCGAGCAGCTCTGGACTCGCCCCTGCGGCACTGATTCCAGGAATCCGTGCCGTCGCAGTCGAACCACCCACCAGAACGAACATCACTGTGTATACCTCCGCCGACCTGAACGAACCATTTTCATCTGTTGTGACACCAGTGCAATATCTCTAGTTCAAGTCTACTTTAATTCACCGCTAACCGAACAAAATGTGATAGATACCACCACACACTTTATTTTTCAGCGATAGAATTCGATGCTATTCTATGCCTATTCCATTAATTATATATTGATTGGATACTTCAAGAAAACAAATTCGGTTGGAATAATTACAGTGAAATTGAATACGCCAATCCATCCATGACCGACGAAACACTGCTTCTCATCGGCTGTGGTCGCCACAACGGACGAGCCGTCCTTGAAACACACGCCGATCGGCTCGAAGCACAGACAGAAATGGACCGAATCACCACTGTACGCTACGATACGGACCCCGCAGAGGAGCTGGCGGCCCCGCTCTCGAACGTGGCGGGCGAGCGCGTCTACGTGGTCGTGTTGGAGATGGCGCGAGCGCCTACGACCGAGCACGCGCTGATTCCACAGCTAACACACATTCCAGGAGAGGTGCAGCTCTGTCGGCCGCCGGGTCGGCGTGCGATCGTCACGACGGCCATCGCGGAGCTCGTTCGAGACTGCACACCAGCCGAAGAGCGGGTCCCGCTGGTCGTTGTCGGTCGTGGGAGTCCGTCGACGCCGTACAGTCGAGCTGTGACAACCTACCATGCCGATCTACTCGCCCGAGACGGGCCAGTTGATACAGTCCATCCGTGTTATCTGCTGGAGGATCCGGCGGTCGAAACCGTCACGGAGCGGCTGCAGTGTGAGTCTGCGGTCGCCGTTGGCCTGTGGCTGCTCGATGCACCACAGCGCTCCGATCGGCTGCGGTCGGTGCTGGACGATTCTCGCACGGAATTTTCGATCACACGCCCGATCGGGACCCATCCTGGTATCACGGCGGCCATTCAGGCTGAGCTCAGCGCACAGCAGACGATTGGGGCGGCCACTGACATCGGATTCGGCCGCCACCCACCAACACCGACTCGTCCACGCGTGGGCGGACCCCGGCCGACTGGTGAGGGGTTGCTCAGTGAGTCTCGTTCGTTTGCCGGACGGCGAGGACCGAAAGGGGAGTGAACGCGGACTGGGCTGGCTGGCCAGCGAGCTCAGCAAGCGTCGACCGGTGGATTCGCTCGTCGGCCATACTGAGCCGCTCCATGACGAGTGCCGTCGCAGACGGAGCGGCACCTGCTTCGAGCAGCCATTCGGCTATTGCTTCGGGCATCCAGTCGCCGGGCCGCGGGAGCACAAGCAGATGGCGTCGTCCCACGTCGGTCGCCAGCCGTTCGAGAGCGTCAGTCAGTGGGCCGCGCTGATGGAGCGTCACAAACGTGGTGGCTTCCATCGGCGTCCTGGCACGGCTCGCAGCGAGCTGGACCGACGAAATCCCCGGGACGACGCGCACCGGTCGATCAACGGCCGCCTCGATTTTCCCCAGAAACTGATAGCCTGAGTGGTTGGGATCACCCATCAGGACGGCCGTCCCGCTCGCACCTGCTCCGACCTGCTCTGCGAATCGCTCGATCTGCGTGGCTTCAATGTCGTATTCACACGGCAGTGTCGTTCCCGTAATCCGGCGCTTGACCAGCTCGATCACCGTTTCGAAGCCAACAACCACGTCTGCCCCAGTCAGTGCGTTCTCGGCTCGTGGCGTGAGAAAATCAAGATTGCCGGGACCGACGCCAACGGCAACCACCGGATCGGTCGGCGCTGTCATCTCTGGGGTTGCGGAAGCGATCGTGGCCGGATCCTGGTAGTCGTTGCGCTCAGTCATCATTGTCCACCGAGAGCTCGCCGTCGGTGGCGTCGGCAGCCACGTGAACGAGTTCGTTTGTGAGCCCGGCTGCCAGTCCGCTCCCACCCCGTCGACCGACGGCAGTGACGATCGGCACGCCAGTCGCCGACGCAACCGACCGGAGTCGCTCTTTTGCCGTGTGGGCTTTCACGAAGCCAACCGGCGTGGCAACAACCACGGCGGGCCGGGTACCGTCCTCGATGCAGTCGGCCAGCGCAAGCGCGGCCGTTGGTGCGTTCCCGACGACGGCGATTGCGTCGTCGTATCGGCCATCACGGTCGAGCGTGAGAACGGCCGCCGCAGTTCGGGTCATTCCAGTGCGCTCGGCCAGCTCGGTCCCGTGACCGATTGCTGCGGTCACAGAACACTGATGGCCCCGGGTTGTGATTCCCGACTGCACCATCGATACGTCGGTGATGATTGGCCGATCCGCACGCACTGCTCGTCCGCCAGCGCGGGCGGGCTCGTTCGCCACCCGGACCAGATACTGAAATTCGGGATCGCCCGTTGCGTGGACGGCCTTCTGTCGCAATCGGTCGTCGAGCGATTCGTCCGGGACGAGCTCGCGAACGCGATCCATGCTCGTCGTGGCAATCGCCAGTGCGTCCTTGGTCGTTGCTCCAAGATCGGCGTAGGGCTCTGGCGTCGACTTGTCGGTCATGGCAGCTCACCCGCCGGCGTGCTGCGTCGTTCGATTTCACCCTCGACGCTGAGCGGAATATTTTCGAGTGCGTCCTCGATTTCGTCGCTTGCGTCGAACAGCCCTCGGTCGATCGCGTCGAGAATCGTCTCCGCAATGGATGCCAGTGCCCAGGGATTTTCCTCACGGAACCACTCCTGGCGGTCGGCATGGAGTGCGTACGCTTCGGTCACCTCGGTCCAGAGATGGTCGCTGATGACGTCGGTGGTCGCATCCCAGCCAAAGACGACATCCACTGTGGTCGAGAGATCACCACCGCCTTTGTATCCATGTTCTGTCATGCTATCAATCCATTCGGGGTTGAGAACGCGCGCGCGCATCGCCTTTCGTACCTTCTGTTCGTTCGTGTACACCGTAATGGCGTCCGGATCGGACGAATCACCAACATAGGAGGCGGGCTCGCTTCCCGACAGGTTGGTGACCGCGGTGATGAATCCGCCGTGGAACGCATACCAGTCCGAGCTGTCGAACTCGTCCTGCTCGGCGGTGTCTTCGATCTTGACCGTCGCCTCGACGGCGCGCAATCGCCGTTTGAACGCCTCGTGGGCCCCACTCACCCGTCCACGATTGTCGAGCGCGTAGCCACCCCACTGGACGTAGACGTCGGCGAGATCGCCCTGATCCTCCCAGTTCCCCTCATCGACCGCCTTGTTCGTCCCAGCGCCGTAGCCACCCGGACGTGTGGTGAACACGCGATGGCTGGCAGCCGTGTGGGGATCGTCGACCCCTTCGGCGTCGAGCTGTTCGGCCTCGGTTTCGACGTGTTTTTTCACGTAGTTCATCTCGTGGGGCTCATCGAGTTCGCACACCGTTTCGACGGCGTCGTGGATCACCGAAGCGGCCTGTGGGAACGCATCCCGGAACAGCCCGGACACCCTGGTCGTCACGTCGATCCGTGGCCGACCGAGCGAATCGAGCTCGATCGGCTCGACGGCCTCGACGCGACCGGCGTCGGTCCACACCGGCCGAACGCCCATCAGCGCGAGCACTTTCGCGATCGTCTCTCCGCGGGTTCTGACGGTTGGTGTTCCCCAAGCGACCACACCCACAGTCTCCGGATACGCGCCAGTCGATTCGAGGTGCTGATCGAGGACGCCAGCCGCGAGTTCGCGTCCCACTCGCCAGGCCGACTGTGCTGGCACTTTCCGGGGATCGAGCGTGTAGAAGTTTCTCCCAGTTGGGAGAAGATCCACGCCACCACGAGTTGGCGCACCGCTCCCACCGGGAGGCACGTACTCACCATCAAGAGCGTCCGCCGTTCGATCGAGCTCCGCACTCGCCGCCTGGAGTCGTGGCGCTACCGTCTGACAGATGAACGAGAGCGCCGAATGGAGCCGTTCGGGCGCGCCATCGATCCGGGATCCCTCACCAAGTGGATCGACGGAGGCGACGAGTTCAGTAAGCGATAGCCCGGCGTCGTCAGCAGATGAGGCCTGAAATCCCGCTGCAGCGAGCGTAGCGACCAGCTCGTGTGCGGTCTCCGAAACGATGTCCGCGGCGTTGGCGTATGTGGTGCCAAGCGTCGCATCGTACGTGCTCGGCTCGTTGCGCAGCCGGTCGTAGTCGATACCGAGCACGCCCGCCACGCTTTTGTGGAGACTCGGTCCGCCGGCGTTTTCGAGCCGCGTGAGTGCAGCGATGAACTCCACGAGTCGCTCGCCTGCGGGTGGCTCTCCCATCGTGTGGAGCCCCATTCTGATCTGCGTCGTTTTCACGTCGGTGAGATACTCATGAATCCGCTCGACGAGCGTTTCGGTTGAAAGCGACGCAACCGGGGTTCCGTCCGGACAGAGCTCGGGGCCAAGATTCTGTTCTTCGACGTGCTCGCGAAGGAGCGTCGCCAGCTCCGCTCCGTCATCACTCCGTGCGGTTTCCATCCCTGGCTCTCTGAACTGGTCGGCAAGCTCCTCCAGGGTGGACAGCTCGTCGTATGTACCGGCGTCAGTCATCACCGGCGTGAGATAATCGACGATCGTGGCGTACGAGCGCCGTGTTGCCTGCGTTCCCTCTCCGGGGTTGTTGATGATGTACGGATAGACGTTTGGCAGTGCGCCGACGAGCTGGTCTGGCGCACTCGCACCGTCCAGGCCGACCGTCTTCCCTGGAAGCCATTCGAGACTCCCGTGGGTCCCACAGTGGACGACCGCGTGGGCATCAAACTCGTGGCGTAGCCAGCCGTAAAACGCCAGATAATCGTGCGGGGGCCAGAGATCCGAGTCGTGATACACCTTCGAGGGGTCCATCCCGAATCCCCGCGGCGGCTGGATCGTCACGAGCACGTTTGAGAACTCCACGCCGGGGATCGCGAATGGTCGCGCGGGGGGATCGCCCCACTCCTCAAGCATTCCCGCCTGGAATCGGTCGTCGGTTCGCTCGAACCAATCCGCGTACTGCTCCGGTTCGACGACGTCAACGCTCAGCGAGCGAACGTCTGCCGGATCGACCCACCGGCCGTCAAGCGTGAGCTGTTGAATGAGCCGGTCAATCAGCGCAGATCCGTCAGTGGGAACCGCATCACCGAGATCGTATCCCCGTTTATCGAGCGTTTCGAGCAGGTTTACCGTGCTCTCGGGGGTATCGAGTCCGAACGCCGTGCCGATACCGTCATCGCTGGGCGGGTAGTTGTGCAACACGACCGCGATTCGCTTCTCCTCCGGTGGCGTCCGCCGGAGGGTCGCCCAGTTCACCGCGAGCTCGGCGGCATGGTCGATTCGATCCTCGATCGGAAAATGCTGTTTCGGTGCAGAGCCAATCCCTGCGCTGTCGGTCGTTGCTTCCTTCCCGCTTATCGGGTGCGTGATGACCGTCCCATCGAACTCCGGCAGCGCCACCGACAGCGCGAGTTCAAACCCCATCACGCCAGCGTCACTCGATTGATACCGCGATCGCGATCGCATGGTGGTGATCGTCTGGAGAACAGGAACGCCGAGTCGCTCCAGAAATAGCTCAGTGAGCGAGTCACCTTCGTCGTCGGCTGCCCGGCCTCGTTCGGCCATCGAGAGCGAGAACATGAATGACGAACAGACACAGTCGACAATCGGCTCGCCGTGGTCGTCGAGCAACCAGTTCTCGGTCACCCATTCGGCGTCGTGCTGGTCAGCGCTGTCCGTCACTGGATTGCAGAAAATCGCGAGCGCGTCGGCACCACGCGCTTCGATCGCCCGAACGAGCGCGTCGACATATCGCGTGTTCTCATGCGTCCAGTGCGATTCATAGAACCAGATTCCGATCGTTGGTCGGTCAGGGTCGAACGTTGCCCGCAGCGCTTGGAACGATATCCCGGGATGGTCGGGATGGTAGACGCCCTCGGTCGGGAGCGTAACCGGCTCATCGTACTCCTGTGTGAACCCTACCGCGTCCGCGAGATAGCGAATGCAGTTGGCGACATTGGTCGTGCCGCCCCGTTCGAGATAGGTGGAGACGCCCTCGTGAACCCGTGGTGAGACCGTCGTGTCCGCACGCGCAAACGCATCACCAGTCGATTTGACGACGACTGGCACGTTTGCCTCGCACAAGCGATCGATCGCCCGCTCGTAGCCGGGCATGCTCTGTTCGCTGCCGTGCAGCCAGAAAATCGCCGCTGCTGCCCCAGTCAGGTCATCAAGAAATGTCTCAGTAGCCATCGGATCGTCAAGATCGCTCTCCGATCTAACGACCAGGTCGATTCCGTCGAGCTGCGCTGTGGCCGCCTGAATCGCGCCGAGCTCGTTCTCTGTCGCCGTGTACAGTCCGATCGTTGGCATAATTTTATTAAACCTCTTTTGTTTTAATGCAAGTATGATTGAATTCGGCAGTGCAAAAAACGTTGTGCCTCCGCAACCGACGTTCGATTCGATTGTTGGACAGGAATCGTTGAAGGAGGCGCTCTCGGTGGTTGCAGTCGACGATGGGCTTGGCGGACTGTTGATCCGTGGGGAGAAGGGGACGGCAAAATCGACAGCAGTGCGGGCGCTGTCTGGCCACTGTCCGTCACAGACGGTGGTCGCTGACTGTCCGTACGGCTGCGCGCCTGGCTCTTCGTTGCAGTGTGAAAGCTGTGATAGTCAATCCGCAGGGGAGACGACAGAGCGAGCTGTCCCGCTGGTGACGGTGCCGCTTGGCGCAACGCGTGACCGGCTGGTAGGAACTTTGTCGATCGAAGACGCGCTGGATGGAGCGTACAGTTTCGAACCAGGGCTCCTCGCACGGGCAAATCGAGGCTTTCTCTACGTTGATGAGGTGAATCTCCTGGATGACCATCTCGTCGATCTGTTGCTCGACGTGGCGGCGAGTGGCGTGAATCACGTCGAACGCGACGGCGTGAGCGTCAGTCATCCGGCCGCATTCACACTGATCGGAACGATGAATCCCGAAGAGGGTGCGCTCCGTCCGCAGCTGACCGACCGGTTCGATCTCCAGGTGACGGTAACGGCGTGTGATGATCTCGATCAGCGAACGACGATCATCCAGCGCGCACTTGCGGACGGCACCGCAACCACCAACAGCGAGCCGGACAGGGTGAGCGACGAACTCGCCACAGCCCGAGAGCACCGTGAAGACGTACACCTTCCGTCGGCACGGCTCCGAACGATTGCGCAGAGCTGTCGTGACGCAGCAATCGACGGTCACCGAGGCGATATCGCCATGGCACGGACGGCCCTCACGCTCGCGTCGCTCGATTCGCGATCAACTGTCACCGACGCAGACGTTCAGCAGGCCGCTGAGTACTGTCTTCCCCACCGGTTGCACGCCGATCCGCTCGACGAACCACAATCGGTTTCCGAGCTGCTCGAAGATTCCTCCGAACCGGATCAATCGACCGAGACCGAACCCGAGCCGTCGGATGCTACCGGGACCGATACCACAGCATCGACTGACAATGACGAGGAACTGAACGAAAACGATGACGGCGAACAAACTGACGGACAGCCGGTGCCACGACTCCCTGGCACGTCCGTTGAACCGCCAGGAACCGCAGACGGGCCATCACTGCCGTCGCTTTCGGAGAGCAGTTCGACCGACAGAGCGGGATCGAGAGCGCAAACCGATCCAGTGCCGACCGGCGATGGACCTCGCCACCGGGCAACGCCGGATGCGCCGACTGACGGAGGGACGATCGACACGGCTGCCTCGATTCGCGCGGCTGCACGCAACGGTCAAAATGCGCCGTCCGCCCGTGATCTTCGATATTCGGTTCGTGCGGACACGGCCGCCAGTCTGGTGGTGTTCGTCGTTGACGCCAGCGCATCAATGCGGCCGGCGATGTCCGCAACGAAGGCGCTCGTCCTCGAACTGCTGGATGAAGCCTACACCAGCAGAGACCGCGTCGCCGTAATAGCCGTTGCCGGCGAATCCGCAGGCGTTATCGTCCCGCCAACGGACAGCATTGCGCAGGCTGCCCGCCATCTCAAGGAACTCCCGTCCGGAAATCAGACGCCGTTGGCCGACGGACTCCTGACTGCTGTTGAACTGATCGACCGAGCAGCGCCAGCTACGAGCTGTGTGGTGTGTCTCACTGACGGGCGGGCCACCGGCACCGACGAGCGCCCACTTGCGCGGATCCGCTCGGCGGCGGAGCAACTCGGTGAGTGTGTGGATGCTACGATTCTCGTCGGTGCTGGCAATGAACACGATCGAGCGCTCGAAGCGATCGCAACCCCAACTGACGCAGACCGCTGTTCGTTGGCGGAGTTGTCTGCCACACGCATCGATACGACAGTTGATGAGTGCTGATCTGACCCAAAGTTTTACAAACTAGTTTGTTATAACTAAAGTATAGTTTATGAGTTCAGTGCCACAATCGGTACACGGACGGCTTGAGCGAACGGTACAAACGATATCGCCGATCAGATTGGTGGTGATCGGAGCGGTGATACTCGCGATCGGGTGCACGCTGTTGTTCGTCCAGGAGCCGATGGTTCACGATTCATTTCACGACTTTCGCCACGCTGTGGGTGTGCCATGCCATTGAGCACTGCTCGTCAATCGCTCCGTCGCGGCACGCTGGCGGGTGCGATCGGTGGCACCGTGTTCGGGCTGTTCTTGGCAACAGTCGGTACACCGTTGATTGCACACGCTGAAACCTTCGAGGCCGGCCACGAACACGGCTCCGGCCACGCGCTTTCCGGACTCGTGACGACGCTAGTGAGCACCTTCGGTGGGATGCTGTTCGGTCTATTGCTCGGCGTCGTGGTGTTCGGGGCGGGCTACTACCTCCTTGAGCCCGTCTTACCGTCGGCGACACGGATACAATCCTCCGTGCTCGGCTGTTTCGGATTCGTAGTTGTGTCTGGTGCGCCGTGGTTGGTCGTTCCGCCACAGCCACCGGGTATGACGGCGTCGCTGTCGACGGGAGCGCGGATCGGCTTGTATGTGGTGATGATGGGGGTTGGCGCCCTGGCGTGTGCTGCTGGGGGGACGATTGCCAGACGGATACATCGGTCTCGCTTCCAGCGATACGCTCTCGGTGCGCTCGCTGGGGCGGGCATTCTCGGCACTAGTGTGCTCCTCGCTCCAGCCGTTTCGGTCTCTGGTCCGATCCCACAACCGGTTGCTCGTGGATTTCGCTGGGTGGCGATCGGCGGGCAGGTCGGACTGTGGGCCGTGCTTGCGAGCGTTCACGCGTGGCTGGGTCAATCAACACACACCAGACGAATCCCACGGGCACTCACGAACGAGCACTGAGTAGTTAGAACAAACGCTCAACTGCTTACAGCACACTCTGTCAGGTATGAACAACGACGGATCTCCGATACCGATTCGAGGTGCTGATGCAATCGCCCGGTTTGTCAACACCGTTGGCGGCTGGTTGCTGGTGTTCTTTGGTGGGCTTGGCCTGCTCTCGGCGGTTGGACACGCGATCGAGCGTCCTGGAGCCCTCGGAATCACCCTGTTCATGGGATTCGTCTGGATGCTGTTGCTCACGGTTGGCCTTGTCGTAACGCCACGCGGGCGCGAACGACTCGCCCGACGAGGAACGCCATCCGAATTCGGCACCGCTCACCGCGTCGACGAACGGACGATCCGAACTGCTCGCAGCTTTCAGTGTGTTAGCTGTGACACTGATCATCAGCAGGGTTTGGAGCGACGATTCACTGCAATGTTCGTTGTCGCCGGCATTCGGGTGGTCACACTGCACGAAAACGCCAACCGCTACTGTCCGACGTGTGCGCTGACTGAGCACAGCGTCAAAACCGGTGATTCGACCGCTCCAGCACGAACGCGAGAGTACTAATCACACGTCACGTCGTGTGAACAGCCAGCACGCGACCACCGTGAGCAGGACCGTCGCACCAAGGAGCACGACCGTATCAACCACGTCGTACGTTCCCTCAAGCAACAGCGGCGTCGGTTCGTAGTACGCCATTGGAGTGAGCGAGCCGAGCCACTCGTAGCTCTCGCCGGCCGCGGTCACCGACTCGACGAGAAACAGGGCCAGAACCACGCCAGCACCAGCACGCTGTGCAATAGCCGATCGAGAGACCATCACCGAAAAGAGCGCCCCGATCGACGCACAAACGGCGAAATACGGAATCGAAAGGAGATGAACGAGCACGACGCGAGCAGGCTCAATTGGCTCGCCGAGCAGGACGCTGCCACCGTAGACGACAAGGCCGACGGTGACGTTGATGGCGATGATCGGGGCTCCAATAGCCAGCAGCTTTTCGAGGTACAGTCGCGCGCGAGACTGCGGGAAGGTGAGCAGCAGGTCGAGGCGATCGTGGTCAATGTCGTCGGCAATGAGTCCTCCGGCCGAGTACGCAAAGTAGAGGCCAAAGCCAAACACCCAGAGGAAGGTATAAAGCTCCGTGGCGAGAAAGCCCTCGATCGTCGCGAGCGTGACGATATTCAGCGCTTCGAGCATCGACGGTGGCAACGCCTCCATCGCCACCGCGAGGCTCTCGGTGTCGAGTACTGAGTAGTACCAGAGAAAAAACGCCGTTAGCACGGCCGCCCCAACCGACAGCCAGAGCGCCGACCGACGTCGCCGGGCGATCTCAAAACGCGTCGTCTCAAACATTGGTGGCCTCCGTGTCACCGTCTCCGTAAAAGTGCATGAAAATATCCTCAAGCGGGGGTTCTCTGATTTCAATTTCCTGGACCGAACAGTCTGCGAGCGTCGCAAGCAGCCGATCGTACGGACCGGCGTACGTACACCGAATCGAGCTACCGACGGTTGTCACGTCAAACGCCCCATCGAGCGTTTCGAACGGCGTGGGATCGCCGGTTGCCGTCTGTACGTGCACCCGTTTGCCACCGCCATCGAGCAGCGTCTCCATCGATTCCAGCGCGACGAGCGAGCCATTGCGGAGGATACCAACCCGGTCACACACGTGCCGAACCTCGCTCAGTACGTGCGATGAGAAGAAGATCGTCGTTCCCCGATCGCGTTCGGCGCGAAGAAACTCGTTAAACTGTTCCTGTTTCAGTGGATCGAGTCCAGAGGTTGGCTCATCGAGCACGACGAGTGCTGGATCGTGCATAAACGCCTGGATGATGGCGAGTTGCTGTGCGTTCCCGGATGAGTACTCCCGGATCGGGCGCTCAAGTGGTGGCGAAAACCGCTCTAAGAGCTCCCCACGACGGGAGTCTCCCTTTACGGCGGCGTGATAGTCAAGCAGCTCGGTTCCGGTCACATCTTCAGGAAAGCCGATCTCCGCCGGCACATAGCCGATATCTGCCTTCGTGGCCGTCAGTGCTGAACGATCTCGAACGGAGGCGTCGAACACCCGTACGTTGCCGGCCGTCGGCGCGATGAGCCCGAGTATCGTCCGTATCGTCGTCGTTTTCCCGGCCCCATTCGGCCCGAGAAATCCAAAAATTTCCCCACGCTCGACTGAAAACGAGAGCGACTCCACCCCGACGGTCTCGCCGTACGTCTTCGTGAGTGAGTCAACCTCAATCGATGCCATGCGGCTAGTATACCGCTTTAACCAGATATCAATTCTGGTCATATGATTATTACCGATCCCCGTCGCCACCGATTTTGAGCGGCCTGCGGGTGGGCTCACCCTTCAACCGGGAACAGTTCATGCAGCAACGAATGCGTCTCGCCACAGCCCTCCAGAATCGACGCACCCTCCTCTCTGAGCCGGCGAATCGATCGTTCAGCCTCCCTGAGTGCAAGCAGCCGCCCGCGGAGATAGTCGTACTCCGGGTCGTCTGATGGCGTGGAGGCGAGTTTCGACTCTAGGTCGACGAGTGCGGCGTCGAGATGGCGTTCGAGTTCGGCCACCGAGGACGCGTTTACCAGCGCGCCAACTGGCCCATCGAGATTGCCCTCGAGTTCGGCCAGTGCGTGTTCACGAATTGCGGGCCGGTCGATACCAAGAACGTTACAGAGCCCAACGCGAAGGGCTTCGAGTTCGTCACAGCTCATTTTTTGAGTACGGTGTGAACGCGATCGGTTACAATACTATCCCCCGCAAGATGGGACGAAGCGATTCGCTCCGCATCGTCGGATGAGACGCCACGGTACCAGACATCGTCGGGATACACGGCCACCATTGGCCCATCGCCACACTGTCCAAAACAGGACGAGCGTGTAATCTGCACATCGGCACGTTCACCGTCTCGAACGGACTGTCGAAGCTGTTCCAACACGGACAGCGCGCCAGCATCGGCACAGGTTCGATTGGTGCAGACCGCGACGTGTCGCTCTGGTGCGTCGTGGGCGTGTCGTCCTGCTTGCGAGCGGTCTGCGTGTTCAACCTGGTGGGCTGCCGCGCGGAACGTTGCCTGCGCCCCACCCAGCTCGTCGGTGAATCCCGTGAGTCCAACCTTGTACTTGCAGGTATCACACGAGAGATTGATGTCGTTTTCCCGAGCTTGTGCTCGCCGATCGGCGAGCACGTCGAGTAAGCGCTCGTCCGTTCCGATCGGTTCCGCAGAGCCAACTGTGAGCGAGGGATACTCGCCATCAAACGCCGTTGTGCGGTCATGGATCCGCTGGGTCAACACGCCGTCGCCGAGCATATACGGCACGACAACGACCGCGTCGGGTCGGTGTTTCGCACTGGCGTGTAGCGCGTCGGTGAGCGTTGGCTCCGTGATTCCGATGAAGGCAGTCGTAACTCGTTCGAACGGGCGGCCTTCATACAGCAGCCGCGCGACTTTCGTCGCATCACCGTTGGCGTCAGGATCACTGGAGCCACGCGCACAGAGAATGACTGCGATTGAATCGGTGTCGCGATCGACGCCAAGGTTTCGCTCAGTGGATCGGACGCCCTCGTCCAACATTGTCACCACAGCCGGATGAACGCCGATCGGCCCACCCATCTCTAGCTGTAGCTCAGGATGGCGCTCTCTGGCCTGATTGATGGCAAGCGGAATATCCGCTTTCACGTGGCTGGCCCCAAACAGCGACAGTGGCAGGACCGTCACCGCAGACACCGACGGCGCGAGCCCGTCGATAGCGTCGCCGATCGAGGGTGACGCCAGTTCGAGAAAGGCCACATCGACTGGCGTACGAACCCGTGCTTCGAATTCGGCCGCTAGCGTTCGAACCTGCTCGTTTGAGCGCTCTCGACGAGAGCCGTGGCCGACGAGCACAACCGCATCATCGTTTGCGGGTGGCGTCATTCCGGATCACCGTGCAACTCGCCAACGCTGCGTTCGAGATGGCGTTCGACGCTCCGACGGAGTTTGTTCCGCCGAGCCGGCTCGTACAGCCCCGAATCGTCGCTTTGGGCGTACCACCAGCGCGTACACGCGCCGAACTCGGTGGCGTCTGCGAGCCCAAACCAGTAGCCACCGGAACTGCTCTCCTCGATTGGGTTGGTACGCACCGTCGGCTCGCTCACTCTGAGCTGGCGACGTATCTCCTGGAGGACATCACGGTCGTCGTGGACGAACGAGACGCCGACGGTCGCGCTCGATTCGCGAAAGCAGATCGTTCCGCACGACTCCAGCAGGCCACGACACAGCTGCTGGCGATACGATTCGAATCGGTCCAGCTCCGGACAGCCACCAGGGCCGTCGATATCGAGATGGTCGGTGAGCCGATCCATGTCGCGCGAACAAAGCGAATACCGGAGTTCGAACGTCGCCTTGAAGCGGGTGACAGTGGCGTCATGTGCCGACTGGGTGGCCGTTGTTTCGTGTGTCCGCGTTCCCGTCTGATTCCCAATCGACCGCAGCCGACTGGCGAGCGCTCGATCCCCAACACGGACGACAATGGCGTCGTCGGTGACGCTCCCATTGCCGATAATACGTCCCCACAGATAGGCCGTCTTGGTGGTAGGAGTCGTGAACGACGACACTACGGTATCATCACTCATCGTTACTCACCGACACGGTGATCGCATCGAACGGACACGCGGCTGCTGCTCGCCTGGCTGCTCTAATCGATTCGTCATCACAATCGATCGTCACGGTCGGTTGTGGTTCTCTGCCCGCGATCGTGGCCAGCCCATCCGACGCCTCAACGAATCGCTCGTCATGAACCAGACAGGCAAAGACGCCCTCACAGGCCGTTCGATCGAGGCGAACGGAGTACTCAGTAGTCATACTTCGATTCGTACCCCCGTGGCGTCACCATTCGGCCGTCGAAAACGTACGTCTCGTCGTTTCCGATGATGATTGTGGTCGTCATGTCGACGAGGTCGGTCTCGCCGTACGATTCGAGTGCTTCGAGCTCGATAATAGCAGTCCGTTCGTCGTCTCGACCCGCGCCGTGAACGATACCGACGGGCGTTGATGGCGCTCTGTGCTCAGTGAGAATTTCACAACAGCGCTGGAAATTCGCCCGTCGCTTTCGTGACCACGGATTGTAGATCGCGATCGTGAACCCCTCACTGGCGATCGCTTCGAGCCGCGATTCGATCGTTTCCATCGGCGTGAGGTGGTCGGACAGCGAGATACTGACGCTATCGTTCACCAGCGGTGCGCCAAGCCGTGCGCCACAGGACTGGGCTGCCGGAACGCCGGGAATCACGTCAAACGCCACGTCGCTCGCGCTCGCCCCCTTTGATTCGAGGATTTCGAGCGCGAGGCCAGCGAGGGCATACACGTTCGGATCACCGCTGCCGATGATGGCGACCGAATTCCCAGCAAGCGCCCGGTCTACGGCTTCTTCCGTCCTGGACACCTCTCCGCACATCGGCGTCGTATAACACTCCTCGACACCGTCGAGAATCGACTCATCAAGGAGATCAACGTAGGTGGTGTAGCCAACGATCTGATCGACCGCCGATAAGCGTTCACGTGCCCGGCGAGTCATCCCCTCTGGATGACCGGGGCCAATGCCCACGGCTGTCAGCGTTCCAGCCGGGCCATCGAACGACTCAACTCGCGCAGCAACCTGTTCGGTCGTCGTCGCTCGGTTCGACGCCGCGTTCGCACACGACGACGATCCATCATCCGGTGTCTGTCCACAGTCTGTTGTGTCTGTCATGCGTAACTCAAAACTCCGTGACGTCGCGACCGCCGCGACGGGTCAGCAGGTGCGTTCGAAAGTCGTTTTCCCAGCGTCTGCTGTCGGTCGTCCCGACGACGATGGACGTTCCCATTCCGCCGACCGCATCATCGTAAGCTGGAGCCCCGCCCAGCGTCGTTATCGTCTGCGATTCGCCCTCTGGCTGTCGGCCAGCGTCTTCGCGGGCAGCATCCACGACGATGCCAACCGGCACATCGTCCGAGCGGTGCTCTCGAATTACTTCGATCGCGCGTGCGTAATTCCGCCAGCAGTTGTACAGCACGATGACGAAGCCACTGGCGGTGGCTGCGCGGAGTTTCTCCTCGATCCGTTCCCATGGACGCCACTTTTCGGATAGGGACACCGTGCAGAAATCATTGCTTAGCGGTGCACCGAGCCGGCCGCCACAGGCAAGCGCTGCAGTGACGCCCGGAACGATTTCGATGGGGACGTCGGTAACATCGCTTTCGGCGGCGAGTTGGAAGACGAGGTCGCTCTTGCCGTAGACGTTCGGATCCCCCCCGGAGACGTGCGCAACGATCTCACCATCACGGACGCGTTCGAACGCCATCTCGGTCAGTTCGACCTGTCGACCCATCGACGATCTGACGATCGTCTGCTCGGTGCCATCCGATCGCTCGGCTATGGTGACGTCCTCGGCAACCTCGCGGGTTCGAGATCTCTCTGGCAACACGGAATCGGTTCGAAGGAGCGACTGATAGAGATTCGACGCGATCACACAGTCCGCCCGTTCGATCACCGAACGGGCAGCCCAAGTCATCGATTTGGGTAGCCCTGGACCCATCCCGACCACGTACAACACGCCGCCGTCAGCCCGTGGCGACGTCGTGTGTGCAGTCATCGTCCCACCGCCACGGTCACGCCCGCATCGAAGCGTTCTTTCGGACGCTGCAAGTCGTGTGCACGGCCGCCCGCGATGGCGGCAGCCTCGGCGATCCCTGGCCAGCCGATCAGCGCCGGCGCTTTCGAGGATGATGGCCCCTCAAACTGCTTGAGCGTGGGCTTATCGAAACAGACCACCCCCCAGCCACGGCTGGCAGCCGCCTCAAGCAGTCCAGTTTCGTCGCCTTTTCGAGTGGCTGTTGCCACAAACGAAACGTCGGATCGGTCACGATCCAGCGCAGCAAGAGTGGCGTCCCACGCTGCTGTCACTGCCGACGCTGAAATATCAGCGACCGTCCCCGTGCCGAGCACGAGATCGGCGCCCGGGTTCGGTTTCAACACCGTCACGTCCTCGTCAACGAGCACGGCCCGCGGGCCATCCACTCTCGCGACAGGGCCAAGCTCGTCGTTCAAAACGGCCAAATTCGTCTGTACCGTGGAATCACCATTGACCACGTGCGCATCGAGTGCTTTCGCCCTGGCTTCGACCCCCTGTTTTCCGGCCGCTTCGCTGGCGGTTGTCGTCGCTGGAATGGCGCCAAGATCGGCAAGTTCGGTTGCAATCTGATTCGCGCCGTGGTGGCCACCGGTGATTGGAACGGCCCAGGTGAGCGACTCGTCGACGACGACGATCGCCGGGTCGGCCCATTTGTCTTCGAGTAGCCCCGCAGTCTTTCGGACGGCAATCCCTGACGCCATCAGCCCCACGAAACAGTCGTACGCGTCCCAGTTGTCGGCGAACACGTCGCCATGATACTCCAGAATCTCGACGGTGTCATACGCTCCTGAAAGTGCTGATTCGATCGTAATCGCCGTTTCGCGCTTTCGTTCGAAGCTGATGATGGCGATCCGTTCGGGGACCTCTCCGTCCGAATCCGGCGTCGAGCTGGTCGATTGTGTCTCTGTCATTTGGTGGATTCCTCAGCTGTGGTCGTCGGTTTGCGTGCAGTACTGTCAGCTGCCCAATCACCGTACAGATACGACCGCTCGTACTCGCCATCGCTGAGAACGTCGCCAATGATGACGAGCGCGGACGCCGAAATGCCACTTGAGGATAGCTCATCGGCGATTGTTTCGATCGTCCCGGTGATGATCCGTTCGTCGGGCCATGATGCGTGATAGACGACCGTCACTGGCGTTGTGGGGTCGCGACCATCGTCGAGCAGTCGATCCATCGTCTCCCGGACGGCGTGGGTGCCCAGATAGATACAGGTCGTCACATCGCCCATTCCGACGAATTCGCTGATGTGATCGTTTGCTGGCTCAAGTGTCGTCCCCTGTGGTCGAGTGAATGCGACGTGGTTGGCGACACCGTTGAGTGTGAGTTGGGTTCCGAGCGAAGCGCTTGCGGCAAACGCGGCCGTCACGCCAGGCACCAGATACGCCGGCACGTTGTGGGTGGCGAGCGCATCGATCTGTTCGAGGGCGGCGCCGTAGATCGAGGGATCACCGCTGTGTAAACGGACGACCGTTCGACCCGCCTCGTACGCCGATTGAATCATCGCAACGATCTCTTCGAGCTCCATGCCGATCGAGGAGTGGCGTTCGGCTGACTCACAGTAGCGATCGAGCAGCTCGCTGTTCACGAGCGAACCGGCATGGACCACGAGCTCTGCGCGCTCTAGCAGTGTCTTCCCCCGAACGGTGAGCAAGCCCGGATCACCCGGGCCTGCGCCAACGAACGGAACGGCTGGTGGCTCAGCCATCTGCCACCTCGTGTGTTTCGGTGAAGGCTGCCGTCGCCGGCGTCGCCTCGAACGATCGTTTTCGAGCAAAGGCAAGCGTGTAGTAATCCCGATCGGCAAGCTCCGTGGGGTCGTCAGTCACCACGGTGGGCCCTGATTCCATGAACAGCCGACGACCGTACCACACGTCGTAGTTCGCAGCACTGAGCTGCTCGTGAACCGACGGAACGTCGAGCAGCTTGAACAACAGCAGCTGTGGCGCGTCGGTGGGAATCGGGCCGTTTGCAGCCTCACAGAGCGTCAGTCCAGTCGTACTGGTGAGCTCTACTCCAAGCGCGCTGGTGAACGCTGTCACCGCGCTCACCCCGGGAACGACTTCGACGTCGATCGCCGGGTGAAAGGCCGCAAGCGTTCGTCGAAGGTGACCGAACGTCGAGTACACGTTGGGATCGCCGAGCGTGACGAACGCCACGTCATCCTGTTGCGCTTGTGCTGCGATACGGTTGGCCGCCTCCTTCCAGGCCGTACGGAGCGTCTCCGGATCGCGCGTCATCGGAAACGACAGCGATCCCAGACGGTCGTCGGAGACGTGCGCAGAGACGACTGCACGAGAGAGTCGACCCGGCGTGTACACCGTTGAGACCGACTCAAGTGCTGTTTTTCCACGGATGGTGAGCAACGATGGATCGCCTGGCCCAAGCCCAATGCCGTACACCGTCACGCGGGCTCACCCAGCAGGAAAAACACCGGATTGTTCGAGTGAAAGCTCATCGCACCAGCCAGTTCGTAGCCCCGGCTAACTTGCAACTGAAGCAACTCGGAGAGCAGCTCACGCTCTTTGAACGCCGTCGTGGCGTTGCCGGCCACTTCGAGACGCGAGACAGTCATCCCAATTCGATCGTAGTCGTACTCGATCGCTCGATCGAGCACCGCATCGAATCTGTGGCTCCCGCCGATGAACAACACGTCGCCGTCGGGCGGTAGTCCCGCGGGTGCTTCCTCGTTGATAACCGTCACACTATCTGTCGCGTCGTTGGCTCGCAGATTCTGTTCGGTTACTCGAACGCGGTCCGGATCACGCTCGATCGCTGTCACTCGATCAGTCCGCAACGTCGCCTCGATCGTCATCGCACCAGTACATGACCCGACATCGACGAAGTGGTCCGGGGGACCAACCCCCAGTGTCTCCATGACGACAGCCCTGACTGGCGGTTTTGTGGGACCCGCACGCGCCTCGTGGGGAAGCGATAGCTCTGACATCAGCTAATACAACTCAGGTAGCAGTTAAAACAATTTTGGTTGAGTTAATACAAATGGAATTGTTCACTGGTGCTGGGTGTGTTCCAGCTTTGTCGCCGGATTCAGGCCAAAATTACTTGCCCAGTCGGTACCGAGGGCTCACAATGGTGAATGACGTTGTGGGGCACAACGACGCGGGCGTTCTCCAGAGCAAACGGAACGCCACCCGCTATCAGATACTGGTTGAGATAGCAGAGCGCCAGCCGGCTGTGAGCCAGCAGGAGATCGCCGATTCGATCGGGATCACAGCACAGGCCGTGAGCGATTATCTCCAGGGACTGTTAGAAGAAGAGTTTGTCAACAAACACGGCAGAGGGCGGTATGAGATCACCAAAGAGGGCGTTGACTGGCTGATAACGCACACGGACGCCCTTCGACAGTACGTTTCGCATGTTTCCGAGAACGTGATCGAGCAGGTCGATATCGAGGCAGCGATCGCGACCGTGCCGATCGAGGAAGGAGAGACGGTGACGCTCACGATGCGTGATGGATTTCTGCACGCGAACAGTGCGACGTCCGGCAGTGCAACTGCAGTTGCAGTCACGTCGGCAGCAGCCGGCGACGCGGTCGGGGTGACGAATTTCGACGGCGTGGTTGAGTACGAGCGTGGTGCGGTGACGATCGGTACGATTCCGTCGGTCGAGAACGCCCAGCATGCCTCGATCGAAACTACTGCGCTCGAAGCACTCATTGGGGAGCACAAGTTGCTCGCCACGGCGGGAACCGAGGCGCTTGCACTCACGCGAGCGGTCGAGAAACCCGTTGACATCAAATTCGGAACGGTGTCGGCCGTCCAGGAGGCCGCAACCCGTGGCCAATCGGTCGCGCTGGTCGCCACTCCCGACCAGCTCTCTCGACACACTGACAGACTGCGAGAAGAAAACATCTCGTATGAGGTCATTGACCTCCAGGAGTAGGCTACATCCCCCTCGTGCCCCCAGAGATATTTTCTTCGAGAACACACCTTCAATATGAAAATTGGAGCAGGGCTGTTCACTTCGCAGCGCCGCCCCGACGACGACCGTTCGATGGCTGCGCAGTACGACGAGCTGCTCGAACTCGGGCAAGCGATCGAATCAGCCGGGCTCGACAGTGCCTGGGTGTCGGAACACCATTTCCAACCCGATGGATACTGCTCGGCACCGATGCCAGTTCTCGGCGCGCTCGCGGCGGTTACTGACGAGATCGAAATCGGCTCCTGTGTTGCGCTTGCTCCGCTGTACGATTCCGTTCGTCTGGCAGAAGACGCGATCGGCGTGGACCTGCTCTCTGCTGGTCGGCTCACGCTCGGGCTCGCTATCGGATCGAATCCCGACGAGTTCGAGGCGTTCGGTGTCGATCCGGACGAGCGAGCCGAGCGGCTCACCGACGCGATTGGTGTTCTTGACGGTGCGTTTACGCCGGGGGCGCTCGGGTACGACGCCGAGTTTCATCCAATCAGCCCGGAGCTGACGGTCACGCCAACGCCGGAATCGCCGATCCCGATCGTGCTCGGTGGGAGCGCAAAACCGGCGGTTCGCCGGGCGGCGCGCCAGGCCAAAGGCTGGTGCAGTCCCTCTGCGCTCTCGATCGAAGAAATCGAAACGCGGATTGCAGATATTCGGGAGGTGAGAGCCAGCGAGGGGCTCGATGGTCCGTTTTCGATCTACGTTCTCGTTCACGGATTCGTCTGCTCCCCGGATGCGCCAGACGAGCGGGCCTGGGAGCAACTGAAAACGGGCTATCTCTACACCCAGCGGCGGTATGCGGAGATCTTCTCGGGTGAGGAAGTTCCTGCGCTCTCACAGGAGCGCCGCTCGGCGCTCAAAGAACGAGCGATCTACGGAACGCCAACGACCGTCGCCAACCAACTCGAACGCTACGAACGAGCGCTGGGATCTGACATTCACATCATCGTCAGAACGTACCAGCCCGGCATCGAGACCGAGGCACTCCGGGCGAGCATTCGCCGACTTGGCCGGGACGTGCGACCACTGCTGGACTGATCACTCACCGGTTTTGTATACACCGCGTGCAGTAGCAAGCACGGTGTCGTCCTCGCTCAGCACCTCCACATCAACTGTCCCAACGGCGTCTCCACACCGATGGACGTCACCGACGGCGTACAGATCACCGGTGGCGGCGTCGAGATAATCGATTCGCATATCGATCGTCGGGACCGGCTGTTCGACGAGCGAAACGAGTGCGGCACCGCCAACGGTGTCAGCGAGCGTGAAGGTAACGCCGCCGTGTGCTAGCATGTGATCATCATTCCAGGAGAGCTCCTCGTGCAGTTCGATCTGTCCTTCGGCGTGGCCAGCGTCGACGGTCGTCAGCTCGATACCGAGCAGATTGGCGAACGGCATCGTCTCGAAAAATGATTCGATATCCATACCATCCGTTGGTCAAACGGACCAATAAAACTCCGCAGCCACTTACCAGTCGCTCAGATCTGCACCGAGGACGAAATCGGGCTCGTCGCTGATGGTTGCGCGGAGATACGCGGCGTCAGAGACCGCACGCGCAGTTTCCGGGATCAGCACGCGGGTGCCATCGGCTCCGAGTTCGGCTGCATCCGCTCGAATCGCATCGAACAGCGCCTGCGCCGACTGGAGGTCGTCCCACGCGCCGACGCCGTACTCCACGGTCGTTTCGGTTTCGCCGTCCGCATTCTCTCGCGTTCGAACGGCCGTCCGACAGGTCATCGCCCGCACGCTGTCGTCAACGACCGCATACACGCCGCCGTCCTCGGCCGCGGCAGAAAGATTCTCACGAGTGAGCGAAGAGAGCGCCCACGACTCCTCGGTGTCGAGTGCGAGGCCACTCAGATGCGTCCGCGCCGGGCTGTTCTCCCAGTACTGCCAGGCAAGCGTCGGGTCCGACACGACGGTCTCTGGAACTGAGACCGACTCCGGTGCTGGCTGTGCCCAGCGGAACTCCGTGACCGGTTCGAATCCGATCGACCGTGAGCCACCGAGTCCGGCGCCGTTCCATGAGAAAACCATGTTCCGACAGACGGTTGCGCCCTGCTCAGTTGCCCAGTCGAACAGCGCGTGGTTCAGTTTCGTGCTGATTCCGTCACCACGAAAGTCGGGATTGACGCGCATTCCCTGCGCCCACGCCTCGTGGTCGGAGAGCATGACGAGCTGGCAGATGCCGGCAATCGCGTCGCCGACATCCGCAATGAGCGTTTGCGTCCGTTCGGGATCGCCATCGATCCACTCATGGTAGATATCCGGCAGATAATCCGACCCTTCGCGGTCTGGCCAGGTGTCCTGTGTGAACGCGACAACGCCGTCGTAATCATCGGCCCGTGCGGGTCGAATCGAGCACTGTGTCACGTCCATGGTACTGACCGATCCGTTCGTTCGCCGGCAATCGACGTCTGCATCGTCGATGCAACGTCGTCGCTGTTTTCGAGCGCCCACATCAGCTTCACCAGTGCCGTGCCCGGGAGCATATCCTCTCCCTCGATCACGCCCGCATCCAGCAGGTCGCGGCCGGTGTCGTAGACGCGATCACAGACGCGCCCCTCCAGACAGGCACTCGTCATCACGACGGTCGTTCCGGCGTCGGTCAGCTCGTCGAGATACTCAATGAACTCCGTGCGAACGTGACCGAGTCCGGTCCCCTCGATGACGAGTCCGTCGTTTTCTGCACAGCTCTCAAGCAACGCTCGGTCCATTCCCGGCGTGATTTTGAGCAGTTCCACGTCCGTGTTCAGCTCGGGAGCGATGGCGAGTTCGTTCGCTTCTCGGTGGGTGTACTCCCGGCGGAACGTGATCGACTCACGCTCGTAGTCGACCGTTCCCAACGGCTTCGAGCCAACCGTCTCGAACGCGTCACGGCGAGAGGTGTGATTCTTGCGGACGCGCGTTCCTCGATGGAGCGCGCAGGTGGTGTCGTTTTCCGTCTCATGCATGCAGACGAGCACCTCCGCACAATCTGATTTCGCCGCCTCAACCGCACACACCGCGTTCATCACGTTGTCGCTCGAAGGACGATCCGCCGAGCGCTGGCTGCCGGTGAAAACGATCGGCACCGGCGTCTTGAGCATGAATGCGAGCACCGACGCGGTGTACTGCATCGTGTCCGTTCCGTGCATCACTACGACGCCGTCGGCGCCGGCCTCGATCTCCTCATGCACTGCCGTCGCGAGATCATGCCAGACCGACGGCGTCATGTTTTCGCTCAGGATATTTGCGACGACGCGACCGCGGTAGTTGGCTCGGCCGGCCAGATCCGGCACCGCACGCAGCACGTCTTCGGCGTCGAACTGTGCCGTAACGGCACCAGTCCGGTAATCAACCGTCGATGCGATCGTTCCACCGGTCGAGAGCAGCGAGATCGTCGGCAGCGACGGGTCCGTCTCAATCGACGATCCGTCGTCCCCACCGGTGTCGCCGTCAATATCGTACACGGACGATTCTAGCCGTTCGATTGCTGCACCAGAGCGGTCAATTCCGACGTTGTAGCCACCATCGAGCTTGAGCACGACAGTTTCCCCGTCTGTCGACGGGAGACAAACGCCCTCATAGCGCACGTCGTTGCGTTCGACGCGAATCCGATCCCCAGAGTCCATGTCGGGGCTATCATCACCAGTAACTTGAACTCCGCGATGCGAATCGCACGCGTACGAGGGAAAACGCAATACGTCTTCGGACCAACATTCAGCCATGTCCCCAGGCGGTCAAGACGTGGTCACGACCGAAACGAATCGCTCGACGACCGAGGAGTCCTCCTCGGGGCTTCAATCGACACTCAAATCGATGCTCATCCTCGGCGTCGTCTTTGCGCTCGTGCAGTTTGCGTTCCAAACGCTACCAATCGTGTCGATACTACCGATGGCAGGGCTCATTGGGCTGTTCGTTACGGCGTTCGGGATCGGGTTGCTCGATTCTGCGGCCCGGTATCCAACGGTCGGTTTCATGGGACTCGTGACGGCTGGGCTGGTCGCCGTCGTCGGAAATTCGAAGCTGCTAGTAAATGGAATCGTTCCGGAAGTGTCGCTGGCGATCGGTATCGCCGGCGGTGCGTTCGCGGCACTCGTGGGCTACTACTTCGGTCGAGATCTGAAAGCCGGTGTCTCGCAGGAAATTCCCTGATCACTCAGATTGAAGCGACCACCGACCCTGCTGCTGTGTGACGACACCGAGCGTCGAGAGCTCTTCTAATGCCTCCGCAACCAGCTCCGGCGCGGCGTCAATCTGTCGGCCAATCTCGTCGATCCGTTCTGCGCCAGTGGCGATTGCTGAAAGCACCTCGGCGTAGAGACGGGCCTGATCACCGTCACGCACGCCCAGTGCTGGCTCATCAGTGAGCTGTCGAGAGATACCGTCCATCACCTCCGTGAGCCGACCGTGTACCCAGCGCTGTGCCATCGACAGTTCACTCGATAGCTTTTCAAGGCGCTGTAACTCGCGGGTGAGCTCAGTGAGCTCGCCGCTCCGTTCCGGTGTCGAAACGTCGATCGAAAGATACCGACAGCGCGTCATATCGAGCCCACGGCTGGCCGAGTATGCGCTTTTCGCACCAAAGCCGTACGGTGAAACGTTCACTTCCAGACGAAGATTTCTGGCAATTGA
This sequence comes from Halobacteriales archaeon YIM A00013, assembly GCA_025041195.1. Lineage (GTDB taxonomy): Archaea > Halobacteriota > Halobacteria > Halobacteriales > Haloarculaceae > Halocatena. The sequence goes on along the minus strand of JAKCFM010000001.1, from coordinate 986,985 downwards.
GAAGTATTTTCGCCGCTGATCGTCAACACGGGATTCGACCAACCCAGCCCCCTCTAGCTTTCGCAGATGGTCGATGACAGCCTTTGGACTGACGCTCAGATACTCGCTGATCTCCGTTACATAGCAGGGCTTGCGGGCGAGCAATCGGAGGATCCGCCTTCGATTCTCGTTTCCCAGAAGATCCAGGAGTGCGGCAGAATCCATTGGCTGATATTAGTGATACGCGGTAAAAACCGTGACGCTCTGATTACCGGACGACGGCCACGTCTTCAATGAGTCGGAGCGGGAGTCCCTCTCCAGCAAAGATTTCCTGCTCTTCGGGAGTCCCATTTTCATCAGGAGGATCGGTGTCATCTGATGGCTCTGGCGAGTCGTCGGTGGCTGACTCAGACGGCGTCTCTGTCCCGTTTGCTCCCGGTGTGGTGGTCGGCGTCTCATTCGATGGCGTTTCCGTTGGGGTACTGTTCGCCGTCTCGTTCGAATCTGGTGTTGTCGTCTCGTTTTCGGTTGGTGTTTCCGTGGTGGTGTTCGACGGTGTCTCGGAATCCGTCCCGTCTGTCGTCTGATTCTCTGCTGGATCAGTCACCGAATCGTTCTCCGTGTCCGTCGAGTCATTCTCGCGGTCCGGACAGTCGATTCCAGCAAGCTCCGTCTCGGAAAGCGACGCAGAGCGGTCCATCAACGGCACTGAACACGCTTCCTTTCGGAGTGTGGCCAACTGCGTGCTGTTTACGTTCGACTCGTTGGCCGTTATTGAAATGTTTCCGACTGATCGACGGAGTTCGACGACATGCGTCGTATACGCATCAGTGTAGGCCTGTGGTGACGATGTCTGTTCGAGTTCCGATTGCTGGCGTTTAATAGAAGATAGCTCAGCCGACAGCTGCTCAGATCGCTCCTTGATGAGACGTCGCTTCTCAGATTCATTTGTGGCTGATTCGAACTCAGCCTCCCACATCTCTCGTTGCACCGTACTCTCCGTGCTGACGGCACTTGTCTGCATGAATGAGGCGACAGTTTCTACCTCCGGTGAACTGCCGACGGCGGGAAGCGTCCCGTTCGAGACGGTCCCCGGAAAAACACCACTGAGAACGAAAACTGCAACGACAATGACGAGGGCCGAATACCGATCCATTGGTGTGTTCCATTCACCCCATACATAAAAGGGCGATTGTCCGTTCTGACTGTTCACACTGTAAACGGTTTGCAATTGATGGCGATTGGTGGCTCGGCATTACGATTCATACCGTTCAAACGCCCTGTGGGCCAGGAGTACAGACCCTATTGAAAGCGCCACGGTTAGGAACACCACAATGAACCCTGGCTCCGATCGTAGTGGCGGATACAACGAACACCTATTCGGAAGGTGACCGAGACCACACCAATCGATCCAGTCCAATCCGTAATCGAGAAAATCATTGAGCAACAACGCGATGAGCGCACTGAGGAGTGCCCCCCGTGTCGTCGTGCCATACAGTGGAATTGCGGCCGCCTCAACGACGAACAACAGATGGGTCAGAATGATCCCGAAATACGCCCACGGGGCAGGAAAGTACGCCGTAAACTGAACGTTGAGCACCACCACCGTCCACAGGCCGTATTTAACGAGCCACACGAACGCAAACGTGTGAAGATACGCGAGTGTTCGCGATTGAGGGGCACGGTCGAGGCCGAGGCCAACCGTCCCCAACAGCGTCGTGAGCGATAACAGCGCCAGCGCAACCGCAGTCGGTGAATCGGCATATAGCGGCCAGGCAAAGGTGAACACTGCAGGGAGGGTCTCGACGTAGTATCGAACGCCAACCAACACTGCCATCGCGTTCGCGAACAGCAACCAGACGAGCGATGGCGTATTGTCGAGATAATACTCGGCCCACCGTTTCAGTTCCATGGTCGAACTCCCCAACCCATACCGTATAGCCGTGTCGACTCCGATCGATTGAGATTGTTAACCGGATTTAATGGACCTGGCAAAAATTTATCTGTGTGAGTTGCTAACATACATAGGTAGGAAATAATGTTCGCACCGTTTTCACGCGCGTATTACCTCGGTCGGTTGTACGTTGAACCGTACGATGGCGACCGGCCGGTAATTCACGACGAACAACACGAGGCGGTTAACGAGCGCCTGTACGGCACCGAAACTGGCATTAGCCGCCTCGACAACCCGTTGGTAATGAAACTCGGCAACCGACACCTCTCGGTCCACGGAGACGCAGGGATTCCAGGCCGAACCCTGGCGGTGCCGACCGCACTCGCAGACGAGACAACGGATGAACTCCCAGCACTCCGTGCGGTGTTGCTCGCGAAAGCCGACCGAGCAAAACAGCTCCAGAAGATGGGTCTCACATCTGGTCAGTGAGACGAATCGCCACTCCACCCTGAACGGTGTATTACCTAATTTAATGAATAATTTCAGTATATATTCAAACAAATAAATCTTTAGGAAGTGGTTTGTCATCATAGACAACCTAGAGAAGGTTTTTATTCGTTTGTGCCGTGGTGTACAGACACGATGTCCGATCGCGCCAGTCCATCACAAACGTTAGAACTGTACGTTCGGTCACTCTCTTCGGGTACGGGAACCCCGGTTGAATCGATGATTGACCAGTTAGAGCGGGCCCAGACGGACGGAGAAATTTCCGATTACAGCGTCACTGTTTGGGGAGAGCGAATCAGCACGGAGCCAACCGTCGCCAGAACGGCCGCCGGCAAGCGGATACGAGAGCGCGTACGCGAATTCCGACAATGGGCAACCGAGTCGGGGGAAACACTTTCCGGTGGGTTCGATCGAGAAACGATTCATTCTGCAATTACGGGCGATTCACACGAGTTCATAACGCTCCCGAGCGTCGCGCTCGCCTGTCGAAACGAGGGTGAACTGTCTTGGGTTGTGCCATCAAAACCGGCTGAGACCGCAGATCCGGTCACGGCAGCCGACCGCCTGAGATCGCTGCTCACAGATCGCACCGAATCCGATTCGAGAGAGCGGGCCGTGGTTCCGAGCGACGATTAACTCCCATTCATACGCTGGCTATCGGCACGCGAGACGGGTGACCTGTTTTCGGGCTGTTGTGCAACAGCGACTAGAGTTCGGTCACGCAATCTGACACCGTCGCACGGTCTCAACACACTTATCCTCTATCCTTGGTTTGCTCGTGTATGGAGACTGTAACGGTCACGCTTCCCGATGGGTCGACGCTCTCTGTCGAGCCCGGAGCGACGGTGGAGGATGTCGCATACGAGATCGGCGCTGGTCTCGGTCGCGACACTGTTGCCGGGGTTATCGACGGCGACCTTGTCGACGCAGCAACGCCAGTGCACGACGGTGCTCGTATCGAGATCGTCACTGCCGACAGCGACGACTATCTGCACGTACTGCGCCACTCAGCAGCACACGTGTTCGCACAGGCGCTCACGCGGCTCTATCCCGAGGCACAGCTCACGATCGGTCCGTGGACCGACGAGGGCTTTTACTACGATATCACCGGTGTCGATCTCGATGATTCCGCGCTCGATGAGATCGAAGCCGAGGCAGAAGATATTATCGAGGCGGATATCCCGATCGAACGCGAGGAACGCTCTCGAACGGCTGCGTTCGAGCAGTACGAGGACAATCCGTTCAAACAGGAAATCCTCGAAGATGAGGCAGCCGGCGAGGATCCCGTGACGTTCTATAAACAGGCCGAATTCGAGGATCTCTGTGCCGGCCCCCACGTCGAATCGACCGGAGAGATTGGCGCGCTTTCGCTGCTTTCGATCTCTTCTGCCTACTGGCGCGGCGACGAATCGAACGAAACGCTCACGCGGGTCCACGGCACGGCGTTCGAGTCCGAAGCAGAGCTTGCGGAATTTCTCGAACGACGCGAAGAGGCCAAAGAACGCGACCACCGGAAGATCGGTCGAGAGATGGATCTGTTTTCAGTCCCCGATCACTCGCCTGGCTGCGTCCATTATCATCCCAACGGAATGGCGATTCGACGCGAGCTCGAATCCTACGTTCGGTCGAAAAATGATGGCCTTGGCTACGACGAGGTACGGACCCCCGAACTGAACAAGGCTGAGCTCTGGAAACCGACCGGCCACTACGAGAACTTCACCGAAAACGGTGAGATGTTCAACTGGGTGCAAGACGACACCGAGTACGGCTTAAAGCCCATGAACTGCGCCAACCACGCGTACATCTTCGATCAGGAGTCACATTCCTATCGCGATCTCCCAATTCGATTTTCGGAGTTCGGCACTTGCTACCGAAACGAGCAATCAGGCGAGCTCTCGGGACTGTTCAGGGTGCGTGGGTTCACGCAGGACGATGGTCACGCCTTCGTTCGGCCCGATCAGATCCGTGGTGAGATCGTCGACGCCATCGCCGTGATCGAGGAGATCTACACCACGCTCGGGCTCGAAGTGGTGTATAAGGTCGAGACCCGTGGTGAGAACGCCATCGGCAGCGAGACCATCTGGGAAGAGGCAACGGAGACGCTGATCGGGTCTCTCGAAGATGAGGGGCTCGAATACGATATCGAAGAGGGCGAAGCGGCGTTTTATGGCCCCAAAATCGGCATCAACGCCCGTGACGCAATCGGTCGAGAGTGGACGATCGGAACGGTCCAGCTCGATTTCAACATCCCGGAACGACTCGGGCTCAGCTACGTCGGTGAGGACAACGAAGAACACAGACCCGTGATGATCCACCGGGCACTGCTTGGGTCGTTCGAGCGGTTCATGGGCGTGCTCATCGAACATTTCAAGGGGCAGTTCCCACTCTGGATTGCCCCCGAACAGGTCCGTATTCTGCCGATCACCGACGATCAGATCGACTACGCAGAGACCGTCAAAGAGCGGCTCTCGGACTTTCGAGTCACGATCGAGGATCGCTCCTGGACAGTCGGCAAGAAGATCCAGGCCGCACACGACGACGATGTGCCGTACATGTTGATCGTTGGCGACGACGAGGCCGCCGCCGGGACGGTCTCGATTCGGGATCGAAAGGAACAGACCAAGGACGACGTGGATCTGGACGCGTTCGTCGATTCCCTGACCGAAGAACGCGACCAGCAACGACTCGAACCGGACGTTACTGCCGGATCGTTCTAGGTCATCGACACGTCCACCGATCGGTCACAACACACTTTGCTACGGGTCGTACAGGAAATTCTGGAGAGTGCCTGCTGTGACACTTGATAGTTCTGACATAAAACGCCGGTTCGTGACGGATTTTGGTCGGTATGCGCTGGCATCCCTCGTGCCAGCGGTCCTGGGAGTTGCCCTGATAACGATCTTGACGGCAACATTTTCGCCCGCCAGCTACGGTCGATACTCCCTGACACTGTCGTACGTTGCGATCGGATCGACGCTGGCAGCAGGCTGGCTCGGGCAGGCTATTCTTCGATACGAGCCAGAACTTGAGGACGAGCTGCTCGTTTCGAGCGCTCTGTTTGCGATTGGCGGGGCCGTTTCCATCGTTGCGATTGGTGGGGCGATCGGATGGACGCTTGTTGGGGAGCGACTTGGCGCGTATCGGCCATTTTTTCTCCTCGCCGTAGGGCTGATCATGGTTCAGTCAGTGTATCAGGTGGTCCGGAAGCTGTTACAGGCCCGGCTTGATTCGAGGCGGGCGGCCCGGTTGACGGTACTCCGTGCCGTTTTGCGATTTGGACTGGGAATCTGGATTGCGCTGTTCGTTCTTGAGGGCATCGTGGGCTGGTTTGTTGGTGCAATCGTGGGGACGGCGGCGAGTCTCGTGGTGACGGTTGCTACCGGTGATTTTGAGCTGTCGCGACCCTCGTATCACCCCACACTTCTCGGTCGACTCTTGCGATTTGGCGTGCCGATGGTAGGTTGGCTGTTCGGATTCACGCTGCTCTCGTTCATCGATAGGACGCTGATCGAACTGCTGCTCGGATCGCGTGCGGTTGGCATCTACTCGGCCAACTACGACGTTGCGAACAAGGCGCTTCCCCTCGTTGTGGCTCCGGTGATCCAGGCAGCACATCCAATCGTGATGAACGCCTGGACCGGATCGAATCACGCAACGGTTCGACGTACGATTCGGGAGATGACGCGGTATTATCTCCTGCTCGGAGCGCCAGTAACGATGGCTGTCATCGTGTTCGGCGCGCCACTGAGTGGGCTGCTGGTCGGAAGCGCCTATCACAGCGGGCACGTTGTAATTCCGTTCGTCGCGCTTGGGCTGTTCGTCTGGAACGGATCGATGATTGGACACAAGGGCCTTGAGATCACTGACAACACGCTCATAATGCTCGCTGGTGTCATGGGTGCGTCTCTGCTTAACGTCGTGGGCAATATCGTGTTGCTGGAGCCAATTGGTATCGTCGGCGCAGCACTCACGACGTTTGGTAGCTTTTGTTCGTATCTGCTGTTCGTCTACGTCGTTTCACAGCGCTATATCGGCTGGGACCTCCCATGGCGGTCGATGCAGACCGTCACGGTTGCCGTTACGGTTGAGGGGGCGGTTCTATGGATCGGCCTGGCTGTTGGTGAAGCAGGTCTATGGTCGCTCCTCGTGACGGGCTGTGTGGGCATACTCGCCTACGGCGTGACACTCGGGCTAACAGGCGAGATCCGCCACAGTGAAATGGCCACAGTGAGAGAGCTACTGTACCAGATCTACTGAATATGAAGAAAATCGGTGTGTTCCATCCCCTGTTCGGATTCGGCGGCGGTGAAGCGGTCTGTATGAACGTCCTTGAAGCGCTCGAATCCAGCTATGACCTGACGCTGCTGACGATGACAGACGTGGATATCGAAACGATGAATGAGTATTACGACACCGCCGTCGATCCAGAGATCGAAGTGGAGCCCGGCGGCGCTGTGAGAAAGAGCTTGCGAGGATCACAGCAGGCGCTTGCTAGCCTCACTGGGACTGCGTGTGGACGGCTCCACGTCGGCCTGTTCACCCGGCTTGTAACCCAGTACACTGACCAGTTTGACCTCCTCGTCAGCACGTTCGGCGAGTACGATTTCGGCGTCGAGTCCGTCCAGTACATTCACCTCCCAATGTACAATCGCCACCGCTTTCCAGCCGATCTCAAACCAGGAAAAACAAGACAGATATATGATAGATTATGTGACATCACAGCTGGGAAACCAGACAGACCGGATGGGACGCTTATCGCCAACTCCGACTGGACGGCACAGATTACTGAGCGCCTCTACGGCATCGAACCAGAGACGGTCTATCCACCGATTGCCGCAGATGAGTTCGCAGACCCCGCGTGGGACGGCCGTGAAAACGGGTTCGTAACGATTGGCCGTATTGATCGGACAAAACGGATTGAGGATATGATCGCCATTATCCAGGGCGTTCGCGACCGTGGACACGACGTCCATCTGCATGTGATTGGTCCGGAGGCTGACCACGCGTACGCCAGATCGCTGCGTCGCTACTGTGAAGATGATGGCTCCATCATCTTCGAGGGGCGACTCGATCGGTCACGGCTGGTCGACCTGATTGAATCGCACAAATTCGGCCTCCACGCCAAGCGATACGAACATTTCGGCATGGCAGTCGCCGAACTCGTCGCCGGTGGAACGGTTCCATTTATTCACGACAGTGGTGGGCAACGAGAAATCGTCAACCGAGACGATCGTCTCGTCTATACCTCGGTTGCAGAGGCGATTGAGCGGATTGAGTGGCTGCTTGAACGCCCTCCAGAACTACACGACGCCAGGGCAGGCCTCCCGGATATCGCAGATCGATATGGCTCTGACAGATTTCAGGAAACAACGAGGGGCGTCATCGAGCGCACGCTTGCGTCGACTGCGTGAGCACGCGATCGTATTTCCCTGCGAGTGCCCCAGCGAGGATACAGAGTGGGAAGAATCCGGTTGCGTAGTAGAGCTGGAGGACGTCCCAGAATCCAAACGCAAGCGTTCCGAGTATTCCTGCAAGCGTGGCCATCCCATACAGTCTGTCCGCATCGAACTGCCAAGCAAGTTTCATCCCATAGACGCAGACATATCCGAATGTGCCAAGGAAAAGAGCGAGTCCAATGATGCCTGTCTCGGCCAGCAACAGAATGTAAATGTTGTGGATCGGCTGGAGAGTGGCGTACTGCGCGGGCTGAACGACGCCATATCGGTCAGCGACCGTGACGTAGTTCATTCCACCAATTCCCAACAGCGGATGGGATACAAAAATTCGAAGACCAGCAAGATACTGCTGCAGCCGAATACCGAGATTCGAAAGATCAAACAGTGGTATTGACGCTCGACTCAGTTGGTCGACGCCAGAAATGATATATTGGACCAGGAGTGGCTCGCCACCGGTTTGGGAGGCTATTGTGGCGCCGCTGTTGGTCGCACCGCCGTTCACTGTTGCTCCGTGGACTGATGTCGAGTTCGACCGTGAAGAGGGAAGCATGCTCGCCAACAAGCCACCAAGCAGGCCACACAGACTCAGCAGTCGCTGTGTTCGGTTGTATCCGATCGTTGCCACCGTTCTTGGGACGCCCGAACTCACCAGCAACAGCAGTAACAGACTCCCGATTGCAATGAACAACGCGCCACGACCGGCATCCGTTGACGTTGCACGTAACACGACACACGAGATGACGATCCAGCCACCGACCAGCAGCGAGCGCAACCGCCGTGTCGAACGAAAGAGCACGACGATCCACACCGGAAGCGTCAACACGAGAAGATTCGCCAGGTTGAACGACATCCCGGAGAAACCACTCACGAACGTTCCAACCTCGAACGACATCGTTCCGACCGTGATCACGGCCACCGTTGCATCGCCGCCCTCACCGAGCTGTGACAGCCCGAACGTCCCCTGTGTAAGCAGCTGTGTGAGCCCAACGACCGTCTGTCCGCTGACCGCGATTACAAACACGGTAACGACCGACCGAAACCGAACCCATCGTTCTCGAACCGACAGTTCCAGCAGGAGAAAAACGAGCAGTCCAATCCCGATGTGTGCCGAAAACCAGAGGGCGACACCGCTCGATGGGCCGTTCGAAACCAGTGCAGACAGCACCGTCCAGAGGAAAAACCCGCTGAACAGCCACGATCCTCGTGTTGACGGACGGAATGAAATCCCGCGGTAGAGACAGCAGGCGCACAAAATGGCTATCGGAACGTACACGAGCACGAGATCACCAACCACGTCTCCCGGAAAGCGACCAGCTGCTGGATGCAATGGAACGTCGGCTGAGACCGTCGAAAGCACAATAATCCCAGCAATCGACCCCTGAATCCACTCGCCAGAGTAGTACACTACTGCAGCGTACACACCGAGGCCCAAACACAACGCCAGCAGAACCGGATGAGGAACTGAAACTAATGATAGAAGTATAATAGATCCAAAAAGTGGGACGACCACGCAGACAGTTATTGTCAATAGTACAGCAAACCAGGTGGCATCGATATACTGATTCGAATGGGTTCGGAAGAGCTGTTTCACAGGTGAACGGAGCATTATCGACTACCGGCTGTTCACAACCCGGGGATAAAGTTCTTGCATCAGAAAATGTATCGTTTCCAGACGCTCAATCTGATATTATTATTTCAGATTGAGCGTCCACAATCGGAGCGGCGTGTGCTACTTCGAGCCATTGTCGTCCTGTAGCTCTTCGAGTTCGTTTTCGACCTCGGGGCTCGAGCTCGTACTGTCCGTGCTCGCACCGTTTTCGGTAGATGCGTCAGGTTCGGGGGCTTTTCCCATCTCCGAGCGCAGCGTATCGAGTTCATCTTCCACCTCGCTGTCGGTCGTTACCTGTTCGAGCTCTCGATCGAGCGAATCCTTATCCGAGAGCGCATTGTCGAGCTGACCAGTTTCTTCAAGCTCATCGAGCGCTGCCGATCTGGCTTCCATGTCTTCGGTACGACTTTCTGCGCGTTCGATCGCCTGATTGACGTCACCCATCTCGTCGCCTGCCCCGGTCATGGCCTCACTGACACGGGCAGTGGCTTCTGCGGCCTCGTACCGCGCTTTCATGGATTCCTTTTTCGTCCGGAACTCCTCGATGCGGTTCTGGAGCTTGTCTTTCTTATCGACCAGGTTATCCTGGGTCTGCTGGAGTTCAGAGATCTGGGCGTTCAGATCCTCGATTTGTGTCATTTTCTGCTTCTTCTTCTCCAGTGCCTTTCGTGCAAGATCCTCGCGGTCCTGTTCGACTGCCGACCGAGCCTGTTCGTTATGCTTTGAGACGTTCTCTTCGAGCCGTCGTTTTTGCATTTCAAGACGCTTTTTCTGCGTCGTCAGATCCGCAATCCCTTGCTTTACTTCTTGGAGCTCATCGCGCATCTGTTCATAGGAGTAATCAAGCGTTTCAGAGGGGTCTTCGGCCCGATTGAGGAGGGCGTTTACTTTCGACCGGATAAGGTACGAGGTTCGTGAAAGGATACCCATATTCACTCTATATCGACCCAGCCTATTAAAGCACCTCTTCATAAACATGATCCATGGACAACAGCGACGAACCGGCAGAAAAACCCGTTAGAATCCCAGGAAAACGAGACGTACGTGGCGTGCTCAGCGATCCCGGGGCGGATCGGTGTGTAATCGCCTGTCCACCACATCCGAAACTCGGTGGGAGTCGTACTGACAGACGGCTTACAGCAGTCTGCGACCGGCTCACAGACCATGAGGTGGCGTCGATACGGTTCGATTACGGCGAGTGGGACCGTGGGCACGGAGAGCTCACTGACACCGAGCAAACGCTCGATTGGGCCCAGGATCGATACGAACGCGTTGGAATCTACGGATTCAGCTTCGGCGGCACGCTGGCACTGCTCTGTGGCGCCGCCACCGCACCCGCGGTGGTGTGTGCGCTCGCTCCCACGGCCGGGATTGGTGACCTCGATGCAGTACGCGCACTCGAACGAATTGGGTCTCCTGTGACGATCGTCTACGGCGAGCGAGACTCGACGGCGGATTTCGAACCGATCGTCGACCGTGCCGACGAGCTTTCGATCGACACTGTTGGACTCCCGGCCGACCATTTCTTCGTTGGGCAAACGGCAACCGTCGCTGCTACCGTTACGGAGGCGTTGCTCGATGCTACCTGATTGTGTCATGATAACACGGTAAGAAGTGGCACTGTTCCCGACAGCCCGAAACGGTTTTCACCACCAGTGGCCCACCCTCAGTATGCCGACGGACTACGATCCATCTCTTGGAAACAAGTTCATTTTCGTCACCGGTGGTGTGATGTCTGGACTCGGCAAGGGGATCACGGCCGCGAGCACCGGTCGGTTGCTCGCCAACGCCGGATTCGATGTTACCGCCGTGAAAATTGATCCATATCTCAATGTCGATGCAGGAACGATGAATCCGTTCCAGCACGGCGAAGTGTACGTGCTCAAAGATGGGGGAGAGGTCGATCTGGATCTGGGAAATTACGAGCGATTCCTGGATATCGACATGACCTCCGATCACAACATCACGACAGGGAAAACATTCCAGCATGTGATCCAGAAAGAACGCGACGGCGATTATCTCGGAAAAACCGTCCAGATCATTCCACACATCACCGATGATATCAAGCGTCGCATTCGTGAGGCGGCTGCCGGCCACGACATCTGTATCGTCGAAATCGGTGGCACTGTCGGTGACATTGAAGGAATGGCCTTTCTTGAGGCGATCAGGCAGTTCGTCCACGAACAGCCAGCGGACGACGTGCTGTTGACCCACGTGACGCTCGTCCCGTACTCAAAAAACGGCGAGCAGAAAACGAAGCCAACCCAGCACAGCGTCAAAGAGCTTCGATCGATCGGACTACAGCCGGACATTCTGGTAGGGCGCTGTGATGATCGACTCTATCCGGAGACAAAAGAGAAGATCGCGCTGTTCTGTGACGTTCCAACGGCTGCCGTGTTTTCGAATCCGGACGTTGAGGACATCTATCACGTTCCGCTGATGGTCGAAGACGAAGGACTTGACGAGTACGTGATGGACCAGCTTGGGATTGCAGGGGATGCACTTGCCCCATCCGAGCGTGACAACAGCTGGCGCGAGATCGTCACCGGCGACGTCGAGGGAGTCGTCGACATCGCCCTGGTGGGCAAATACGAGCTCGAAGACGCCTATCTCTCCGTTCACGAGGCGCTCAAGCACGCTGGTCTCGAACACGGCGTCGACGTGAACGTCGAGTGGGTGAACGCAGAGGAGCTCGACGCTGGCCATCGCGAGCGTCTCGAAGCAGCCGATGGCGTCGTCGTTCCGGGTGGCTTTGGCGCGCGTGGTACCGAGGGGAAGATTGAGGCGATTCGCCATGCGCGTGAGAACAACGTTCCCTACCTCGGGCTCTGTCTTGGATTCCAGCTCGCAGTCGTCGAGTACGCCCGATCCGTCCTGGGACTTTCGACGGCACACTCCGCGGAGCTGGACGAACAGACGCCGAATCCGGTCATCGATCTGCTTCCGGATCAGGCGGACATCGACGAGATGGGTGGCACGATGCGGCTCGGATCGTACGAAACCGAGATCGAGCCGGAAACGCTCGCTGATGAGCTGTATGACGGACCGTGTATCGAGCGCCACCGCCATCGCTATGAGGTAAATCCGAACTACATCGCCCAGATGGAAGAATACGGCCTGCGATTCTCTGGGCGGGTCGGCAACCGCATGGAGATTCTTGAGCTTCCAGAGCATCCGTTTTTCCTCGGGACACAGTTCCATCCGGAGTTCCGATCCAGACCCGGGCGGGCGAGCCCGCCGTTCGTGGGGCTGATCGAGGCCACGCTTGAGCAACGTGAGACCATTCTCCAGGAGGGGGTGTCGAACTGATGGTCGAAACGGACACCTTCATCGAGGAAGCCGTCGAGGAGATTCGATCGACCATCGGCGACCGAAACGCGGTTATTGCGCTCTCCGGGGGCGTGGATTCCTCGGTTGCGGCCGCGCTGGCCCACGAAGCGATCGGCGAGCAGCTCGTCCCGGTGTACGTCGACACTGGCCTGATGCGAAAGGGCGAAACCGAACAGATCCGCGAAACGTTCTCGTTTATGGAACGGCTCCAGATCGTCTCTGCCCAGGAACGATTTCTTGACGCGTTAGAAGATATCACCGATCCAGAAGAAAAGCGCCACGTGATCGGTGAGCAGTTCATTCGGGAGTTCGAACGCGAGGCTCGCGAGAGCGACGCTGACTTTCTGGTCCAGGGAACGATCTATCCGGATCGAATCGAAAGCGAGGGGAACATCAAATCACACCACAACGTTGGTGGACTGCCGGATGTGGTGGATTTTGAAGGAATTGTCGAACCGGTGCGTGATCTGTACAAAGACGAAGTCCGCGACGTTGCCCGCGCGCTTGGGCTCGAATCGGTCGTCGCCGAGCGAATGCCGTTTCCCGGACCCGGGTTGGCAGTACGGATTGTCGGTGCCGTGACCGAACCGAAACTCGAAACGGCGCGTGAAGCCACCGCGATCGTCGAGGACGAACTCGAACCGTACGAGCCATGGCAGGCGTTCGCCGCCGTGCTCGGGAAAGCGACCGGTGTCAAGGGTGATAACCGGGTGCACGGGCACGTCGTTGCGATTCGGTCGGTCGAGAGTCGCGACGGGATGACCGCGCGTGCACAGGAACTCGACTGGGACGTCCTCCAGCGGATCCAGAGTCGAATCACCGGAACGATCCCCAACGTTGCCCGCGTTCTCTACGACGTTACACACAAACCCCCCGCAACCATCGAATACGAATAATGACTGCTACAGCAATCCTCATCGGACCGGACGACGACGATCTTGGAGACGCCCTCGAATCGGTTGGCACTTCAGTCACTCGCGTTCCCGGCACTGGCTCGAAAGAACAGCTTCAGGACGCAAACGCCCCGACGGCCGATCTCCTCGTCGTCACGGACGTCACACTCGCAACGTCCATTCCGATCGCCCGTGAACTGAACGATGATCTCAGGGTTGTCGTTTACAGCGAAGATTCCATCCCCGAGTTCGCTAGAGCCACCGCAGAGCTCATTGTCGATCCGGCGCTGCTGGCGCCCGAAACCGTCGCAGAGACGCTCACCGACGAACTGTGAGATCCTCAGCGTGGTGACTCCCGAGAGACGAGCGAGCGAATCTTCCCCTTGACGGTTCGGAGCTTCGACGGTCTGTGAATGCGATCCATTTCTGCGTCGGTAAGCGAAACGTCAAACACGTCGAGATTCGCCGCAAGATGCGCTTTCGACGTCGTTTTCGGGATCGTAATGACGTTTTCTTGCTGCGTGAGCCAGCGCAACACCACCTGTGGCCCTGATTTGCCGTATTGGTCACCGATAGCGTCGAGCACTGGATCATCGAGTGCGAGGCCCGTTCCGAACGGACTGTACGCCGTCAGCGCGAGATCGTGAATTTGGCAGTATTCGACCATTGCTGTCTGGTCCCAGTACGGATGATACTGCACCTGATTGGTCAGAATTGGCGTGTTCGAATACGATCTGGCGGCGTGTAATCGGTCGACACTGAAGTTGCTTACCCCGATGTTTCGAACCTTTCCCGCCTCATAGAGCTCGTTCATCGCAGAAAGCGTCTCCGACAGCGACGGACGGGTTGGAATCCAATCTTCCGGCCAGTGGATTAACAGCAGGTCGAGATAGCCGGTGTCGAGTCGCGAACAGCTCTCGTCTGTCGAGCGATACACCGATTCGGCGTCCAGATTCCCCGGCTTGAGCTTCGTCGTCAGAAACAGGTCGTCGCGGTCGACGTCGCTGTCGGTGATCGCATCCCCAATTGCGGCTTCATTCTGATACATCTGTGCGGTGTCGATATGTCGATAGCCCGCTTCGAGGGCCTCCGTCACGACCGTTCGACACCGGTCACCCGTGAGCTGCCAGGTGCCAAGTCCAATCTTCGGCATGCGTTCACCACTCGCTGAGAGATATTCCATACTGTCTGTAGGGATGCTGTCCAGGTATAGCTACGGTGTCAGGACGATCACCCATCACGAAAGACGGGTTCGATTGCAGTCAGGGTCCCTTCGAAGCGGTCGAACGATTCGCCACGGTAGATCGTATCCCGGGACTCTCGATCGAGCACAGCCGCGGATTCGAGCCGGGGAATATCACGGCTCCGTAGCGACTGATACGCGTGTCGGTACGCAGAGTGGTCGATTTGACTCACGGGAAGCTGTCGCTCGACGGCGGCACACACCCTGGCAAGTTCCGTCGTACTGACGGCGTCAGTCGCCCCAAGCAGCCCCATATATCGGACGATCGTTCGACGGCGGAGATTGCCGAGAATGTCGAACGGCTGGGTGTCAGTTGTAAGTCCACACAGGGCACTGGCGTGTGCCTGGAGATCTACGGGTGGATTCATCAGTATCTCACTCCCTCAGGGCGTTCTCTCGCATCGTTTTTTGTCGCCAACCGTTTCTGTTCGAATCGCTCTCGATCGGATCCACACACCAAGCAATGAACGCACGAACGGCTAATATAGTATTCTGTTATTACAATACTCTCTCGTATTTTTCTCTGCGAGCTCGTTCGTGCTGTGGAATTGGCAGAGGGACTGATCTCACGTCGATGAAACTGGACGAATACGCGATATCTTTTGTCAGAATTTGATAACGCTGAAGTGTGCGCTACACCGAGGGGGAAGCAATGCAAAAGGAAGCCGAGCAAAGCCAGTTCACGTTCGACGATTTGAGCGTCGTGATGGGGACGTACAACGAAGCGGAATCGATCGGTATCGTCCTAGAGGATATCAATCGAGTGACAGGTGGTCGTGCCGAAGTGATCTGTGTAGATGGATCGAGTGATCGGACGCCGGACATCGCCCGTGACCATGGGGCGCGTGTGATCGAACAGCCTCCGCAGGGATACGGCGTCGCGGTCCGCAAGGCGGTGTTGAGTGCCGATCGGCCGGTCGTCGTCACGACGGATTGTGACGACACCTATCCGATGGAAGCGCTGCCGGAATTTCTCTCGTTGATCAACGACGGATACGATGTGGTGAGCGGTGACCGGCTCTACCACGGTGCAGACGAGATGCCATCGTTCAATCGGTTCGGAAATCTGGTGTTTGCCGGGCTCGCGAGCGCATTGATGAGCCATCGAGTCCACGACACAACCACCGGGATGCGAGCGTATCGACGCGAACTGCTCCAGCAGATCAAATGGACGGAGAACACCGGTCTCTCAGCCGAACTGCTGATCCGTCCGCTGATGCGGGGCTACGACGTTCGTGAGATCCCGATCAACTACCGGGAGCGTCGCGGTGAAACGAAACTCGATCCGATTCAGGGTGGCCTCGCAATAGCCAAATCCATCGTGAAGGTCTGTTTCGAAGAGCGCCTTCGGTGATCGGATCAGCCGCCTGGATCCGCAATTGGTTCCCAGGTGGTGTTCATATCAACCGTTGGTGGGAATGCCGTCTCAGTCTGGGGGAGATACGTCCCGTTCCAGTTGCAGGTCGTTTCATTGATGCAGATTCGTTGTGTGCCTGGCCAGAGAAATCGCACGGTGTCGGCGTCTGGCTGGGGATCGACATCGATCCACTGGTGGTAGGTGACGTGCGTCCCATTCGGTCGCTCGATACCGATCGAAAGCACGATTCGAGTTCCGTCCGGCAGCGGGTACGCTGTTTGGCCCGTTCCAGGCCGGAAGTCCGCGCGCCCAACAGCGCCACTGATCGGCCGATCGGGCTGTGATTGCGTCTCGTTCGAGACCGTGTTCCCAGCAATCTCGACGAGCTCGATAGACTCGTTCGTCACCCGAATTGTCGACGAGATGGTCTCGCGAAGCGACTGATTCTCGGCCGAATACGTACGGTAAATATGGCCCTGTCTGAGCCGAACCGATACGCTCGAAAGGTGACCCTGCGCCTGGACACGCGTTCTGAACCGGAATCCGGTCCCCTCGTGTGTCGATTCTTCGAGCAAAACCGGAGTGACGTTTGACGGCCAGGTCCCCTGAAACGTATATCGGTACGGATGCCGGTTCGGATAGGCATCAAGCACGTCAAAGTTCATGCGAGGTCCCCGCCGCTGTGCGAACACGGCCGGCCCGTCGGTGAGCGATCCACCGTTTCTCTGGGATTCAAATGGGTGTGAGAGCCAGGGTCCCTGCACCGGTGGCATGAACACGATCGCGTTCGCTACCGAACGGCGCTCGAACGGTTCGTTCAACGTGGCTCTATCCGCAGTAACGTTCTGGTGGTCCGCCCAGACACGCTCGTACTGGCCATGGCTTATGCTCCCGGCAACTGGCGTCGCAACGAGCAGCACGATCACGCCGATTACCCGGTACTGCACTGGCGTGTAACTACGACGTAATCGTGGGCGAACCGTTCGTGTGATCCACACGATCGCAGCCGCACAGAACGCGCTCAGAACGACCAGGAGATCGAAATGGTAGAACGGCCCGAATACGGCCGCAAATCCCTCAAGCGGATTTCCAATGGCTCCAAGGGCGTTTCGAACGCCCCAGAAGTAGCCTTCGAGAACGGCGACGGATCCACCAACACCCAGCAGCAACCGCTGGACCGTTCGGTCAGAGAGCGGCTGGTCGTCAACTTCGTCGCCATTCAGTACGGTCGTGTACGCGCCAATGGCAGCCAGCACGGCGCCGATCGGTCCGGCCGCGCTCCAGCGCGTGACCAACTCCAACATCGACTGGACTGTCACCCGGAGGGCCAGCGCTGGCGTATACTCGATGGAGTACCCGAGCAGTTGCCGTCGTCCAAAGCCCAGCCCATCGTGGGGGGCAAACGCCGCGTACGGAAACGTGAGCGGATCCTGTGTCACCATCGCGTTGTACGCAAGCGTTAGACAAACGCCACTCAGTCCACCGATCCCGACCACAACCAGTCGAATACCCATCGACGATCGCCAGTTCTGTCGGCCGAGTGAGCGATAGATGACGAGCAGCGCGTGACAAATGAACGGCACTGCGAAGACCACGGCGGTAAACGGTCGAGAAAAAAACGCGAGGCCAATCGCAACGCCCGCGATCGGCGCGTACTGCGCACCGCGTCGAAACGTCCGAATGTACGCGAGTGCGAACGTCAACGTCAACAGCGTCGTCGGCGCGTACGAGAGAAACGTCGCAGAGACGAACAGGAAAAACGGCGTCACTATCGTGATGGCAGCGGCAAGAACACCGGTTGGACCGTCGAACGCTTCAGCCGTGATTGACCCGATCAACCAGACGATTCCAGCGCCGATCACGCCGAGGACGAGCCGTGGATGACCAATAGCAACGCCTGGGGCAAACAGCAACGCCGTCATCGGGGTGTACTTCGGATACAGCCGTGGCCCATCCAGAACGAAAAACCACGGGCGAAACGCGCCCGGGACCGGTGATGTCAGCCAGAGCTTTCCCTCAAGCAGCATGGCTGCCTGTTGCAGATAGACCGCCTCATCGTGATTGGCACTCAAATATGGAAACAGATCGTGGGCCGTCATCCAGACCACCACGCCACCGATGATCGCAATGGCGATCAGCAGCCACTGCTGTCGAGGACGCATCGGTCCGCCGGTCATTGCTGGTCGCTGAGCAGACGCCACGACAGATCAGTCGTTCGATGCTGGCGTCGCCCGCGGTGGATGCGTGCTCGACGCAGAAAGAGCGTCGAGGCAGTCGAGCCACTCAAGCATATGCTCGCCGACGAAGGTGAGAAAGTCAGCGTTGTTGTATGATTGCTCGTGTTCGATCAACGCGGTGGCCATCTGGGTAAACACGTCGGCGTACGTCTCGGCACCGTCGCCAACTGTGTCGACGATCTCCCAGACGTGTTCGTTCAGCTCAAGCGCCGGAACCTCGTTGTTCAGGTCGTCGAACGTCGATCGAGGAGCCTTGTTGTGCTCACAGAGCGGATAGCCGTTGTACACCTGCGTTCCGAGCACGTCACACGCACGTTTTAAGAATACCCCGCTCCAGATGTCATCAAATCGCCCCACATCCCACGGGTTGTCGTCCATCGGCAACTGATAAAACGCGGGAATCACCTCTCGTTTGAACGCGAGATTCATCGAACAGACGGTGAGATACTGGCCAACCCCGGCGACGAAATCGCCCGTGTAATCGTTCGCGCTCGTTCGGGTCTGAGCCTGGCCCTCAAGGTCACCGTCCATGAGTATCCTGACCGCATCGAGATCTGGCACGTTCGTCCACAATCCCTGTGAAGCAACGACCGAATCAACCGACGTCTCATCCACCGTCACCGCCTCGTCCATCGCGCTGTAGGGATAGCCACGTGGATACAACCCGTGGTCGTCGAAGTTCTGATAGAGAACGTTAACCCATCGCTCGTCGGACTCGACGGTCTCGATCGTCCCAGTAAAGCCGAGATTCTCGAAATGGCGACCGAAAAAGTCGAACGATTCGTGGGGGAGCGTGTCGTCGTCGATGAACAGCCCGTAGTCGAACTGCTGATTTGCCCACATGTACAGCAGGCCAAAACTCGTCTCAGCGTGGCTCGCGGCCGGAATTAGATGGGCGTACTCCTCGATATCGTGCGTTTCGTACCATTCGGATCGGCGCGTTCCATCGTAGATCGCACCGGATACACCCTCTTCCTCTAACATTTCAGCCATGCTGTCAGTGTTACAGAAATCTTCTGTTACAAGCAAGAAAAAGAGCCGATCCAGCTCGAACCCGTGGGATCGGGCGTTGGAAACGTACGCTCTCACACATTCGTACTCCCTGATCGTCGGGATTATAACACAGGTGTCTTCAGTCATTCCGTGCGTTGGCCTACCCGAGATGGTCAAAAGTAGCTGTTGATTACGATCGAGCAACCGACATTATTTGTTATACTAATTACATCAAAGCTGGCTGGGATACGTCAAACAAAATCCTCCAAATCGACTGGCATATGCTTTAATATAGACGATGCTCTACCAGGACCTGTTAATCAACGGTGGACCTGTTTATGCAACTACCAACGAATGATCAGTTCATCGGATATAGCACCAAACAACAAATATGTCAATTAAACTTTTACAGTTGAGAGTTGAACAATGGATCTAAACCACAAGACGTGCGTCGTAACGGGGGCGTCACGGGGTATTGGTCGGGCAATCGCGATCGAATTCGGGGACGCCGGTGCAAACGTGGTCGTTAACTACCGGTCGTCGGAGCGAGCCGCCCATTCGGTCGTTGAGACGATCGACGCGGAGACCGGTGGTGAGGCGATCGCGGTACAGGGAGACATTACGGACGAGACCGCTATGGAGGCGCTCAGAGAAAGTACCCACCACGCGTTTGGGCCCGTCGACGTTCTCGTGAACAACGCCGGGATCACGGCAGACCGGACGTTTAAGAACATGACCCGTTCTCAGTGGGATGAGGTAATTGATGTCAACTTGGGTGGCGTTTTTAACTGTACGCAGACATTTTACACTGATCTATGCAACGCAAGCGAGGGACGGGTGATTAATATCTCATCTATGATTGGGTTAGTCGGAAACTATGGCCAAGCAAACTACGCGGCCGCAAAAAGCGGGTTGGTCGGGTTCACACGGACGTTAGCCCTCGAAGCAGCCAGTTCAGGAACGACCGTTAATTGCATTGCACCCGGCTTCGTTCAAACTGATATGCTCGAACAGGTTCCAGACGACGTCCAGGCGGACATCATCGAGCAGATCCCCCTCGATCGATTCGCCGCACCCGAAGAGATCGCTGGTCTCGCCCGCTATCTCGCGTGCAGCCGATCAGGCTATATGACCGGGCAGATTGTGCCGATTACTGGAGGGATGGAGTGGTAGCCCATGAGTAAGGAACTGCCGGAACAAGACGCCTCTGGCACCGAAACCGAGGCGGTCGAAGAACTGGCCGCCAGACGCGCCGACTCACGCGCAGGTGGTGGCCCCGATCGGATCGAATCACAGCACAAGAAAGGAAAGCTCACCGCTCATGAGCGGATCGACTATCTGCTCGACGATGAGACGTTCCGTGAGCTCGCTCCGTTTTCTGAACAGCGCTGTCAGAACTTCGGGATGGATGCGGCGTCGTACCCCGGCGATGCAGTCGTCACTGGGTATGGATCGATCGACGGCCGGAAGGTGTTCGTTTTTGCGCACGATTTCACGGTGTTGGGTGGCTCTGTCGGGGAAGTCGTGGCAGACAAGATCTGTCGCGCGATGGATCAGGCAATTGATGCCGGCGTCCCAGTGATCGGGCTGAACGACTCCGGTGGGGCACGGATTCAAGAGGGCGTCGACTCGCTCAGTGGGTTTGCACGCATTTTCCGACGGAACACGCAGGCAAGCGGCGTCATTCCACAGATCTCCTGCATAATGGGCCCGTGCGCGGGCGGCGCGACCTACTCGCCCGCACTGACGGATTTCACATTCATGGTTTCGGAGACGAGTCACATGATGATCACCGGCCCGGACGTGATCGAAACGGTGACGGGCGAGCAGATCTCCATGCGCGAACTCGGCGGCGCGGGTGCGCACACTTCCACGAGCGGCGTCGCCCATGGCGCCTTCGAGGACGAGCGAGACGCACTCGATGCCATTCGACAGCTGCTCTCGTATCTGCCCCAGAACACGATGGAAGATCCTCCAACCGTCGAAACCTGGGACAGTCCCGACCGTGACTGTGAGAATCTCCAGGAGATCGTTCCGAACGAGACGAAAAAGCCCTACGACATGAACGCGGTGATCGATGAGATCGTCGATACGGGTTCGTTCTTCGAAATTCACGAGCAGTACGCGCGGAACATGATCGTTGGCTTTGCCCGGATGGACGGACAGTCCGTTGGGATTGTCGCCAACCAACCGCGCGCGATCGCCGGCACGATCGACATCGACGCCAGCGAGAAGGCTGCCCGATTCGTTCGGTTTTGTGATGCCTACAACGTGCCAGTACTCACGCTCGTCGACACGCCTGGTTTTCTCCCAGGAACGGACCAGGAACACGAAGGCATCATCCGCCACGGGGCGAAGTTGATCTACGCGTACGCTGAGGCGACCGTTCCGCTGTTAACGGTTGTGACGCGGAAAGCCTACGGCGGTGCGTACATCGTCATGGGCTCGAAGGATCTCGGTGCAGACCGAGCGTATGCCTGGCCGTCCGCAGAGCTTGCAGTGCTTGGTCCGCGTGGGGCGGTGAACATACTCTACCGCGATGAACTCGCCGAGGCCGACGACACCGACGCGCGCAGGGAGTCGTTGATCGACGAGTACAAAACCGAATTCGCCAACCCGTATAAACCAGCAGAGCGTGGCTATCTCTCCGACGTTATCGTGCCGGCGGACACCCGACGGCGGCTGATCGATGATCTCGAACTGTTGCGGGGCAAACGGGGCGAATCATTGCCAAAAGATCATGGGAATATCCCGCTTTGAGCCCACGCAACCCAAACATCAATACCGTCACCATTCAAAGACCGATACAACTCATGTCGAAAACGCATGTACCAATCGTCGAACCCGAGTGGGACGACGAGCACGAGCGTCCGCCGGACCAGTCAGCTTCCAGTATGTCCGATGAGCGCCCTGGGGATGCAGACGGTGTTGACCGAGCGATTGACCTCCCTCCCACAGCAACCGACGACGAGGCAGCTGCGCTGTCTGCCTGTCTCACTGCGTATCTCACCGACAGGGAGCGCCTCGCAGACGAGACGTCGTCTGCTGACACCGACAGCGCGAGTGGCTGGACGTTAGCAAACCGATACGATTGTCAGACGTACACCGAACTGCCACGATCGGTCTCGAAGGGGGATGAATGGAAGATGGCTGGCCGAACCGGGAGGTGGCGCTGAGATGCGCGACGTCGCCATCATTGGCGCTTCGATGACGAAATTCGGAACGCGATCGGAGTGGATTCGAGAGCTGCTTGTGCAGGCAGCACAGGCGTGTCTTTCGGATGCGGCCGTGTCACCGTCGCAGATCGAGCATCTGTACGTATCGAACATGTCGAGCGGAGAGTTTGAGGGGATGACGGGCATCCCGAACGCGCTCGCACACGATCTGAACTGCATGCCAGCGTACGCCCAGCGTGTCGATCAGACATCAGCGTCGGGCGGCGCAGGAATCTACGACGCCTGGCAGTCGATTGCCTCGGGAGCGAGCGATCTGACGCTACTCGTGGGCGGCGAGAAGATGACGCACCGAACGACACCAGAGACCACCGACATTATCGCGTCGATCACGCATCCGGTGGAGTACAAACACGGCGTGACGCTGCCAAGCTTTGCGGGGCTGACTGCCCGGTGTTATTTGGAGAAATACGACGCCCCCCGGGAGAGTCTCGCGGACGTGGCGGTGAAAAACCACGCGAATGGGGTGTACAACCCCCACGCGCAGTTCCAGAAGGAGGTTGACAAAGAGACCGTCCTCTCCTCACCAATCATTGCCGATCCGCTCAGACTGTACGACTTCTGTCCGATCACGGACGGGAGTGCGGCGTTGCTGTTCTGTCCACGGGAGCTGGCGGCCGAATATACGGATGAGTTCGTCTCGGTTGCGGGGATCGCCGGCGCAACGGACACGCACGTCGTCCACCAGCGCGACGATCCGACGACAATGGGTGGCGTCGTCGAGAGCGGCGAGGCGGCGTACGCGATGAGTGGGCACACCCCCGCGGACATTGATGTGGCCGAACTCCACGATATGTTCACTATCCTTGAGTTCCTCCAGAGCGAAGGGCTCGGATTTTTCGAGCCGGGAACGGCCTGGTCGGCCACACAGGACGGGGTGACGGCGATTGACGGCGATCTTCCGATCAACACGTCGGGAGGTCTCAAATCGAAGGGTCATCCACTCGGTGCGTCGGGCGTTGCACAGGCCTACGAGATCTACACACAGCTCATCGGCGAGGCAGACACCCAGCAGGTTGCTGCCGATGTTGGGCTGGCGTGTAACGTGGGCGGCTTTGGAAACTGTGTTACGACAACCATTCTGGAGGCAGACCAATGACTGGACTCGAAGCGACACGATACGACGACGGCACGATTGCGATTCCGTCCCACCCAGTAGGACCCGACGGCGGAGCGCCCGTAGAGACGATCGATCTGAGCGAGTACGAAGCAACGGTGATCACCTGGACCACTGCAACTGCGACACCACCGGGCGTCCGAGCGCCGAATCACCTCGCAATTGTGGAGTTCGAGATCGACGGAGAGTCCGTGCGGATGATCGGTCAACTCACTACCGACGAGATCGAGATCGGCGCGACCGTTCAGCCAGTGTATGTGAGTCAGCTCCGCGATCCGGAGGCAGGTATCAGAGACCCCGAAAGCCAGTCGTGGGATGGCTATCGGTTCGAACCGGTCGAGTAGCGTTCCGGCCCACTTATCCCTCTTCTGGCAAACGGTCCAGTATGGCTGCTCGTGAGGTGTTCGAGGAGCTCGGACTGACCGAGTACGAAATGACTGCACTGACGACGTTGTTCGATCTCGGGCGGACCACAGCTCCGAATCTGGCCGAGGCGACCGATATCCCGAAGGCCAGAATCTACGACGTGCTAGACGGACTCGCTGACGCTGGCTACGTCGAGGTGATTCCAGGCCGTCCGAGAGAGTACGTCGCGCGCTCGCCGAGTGACGTGCTCGATCGGGCGACCGAGAACCGAAGACAGTCGTTCGAGCAGTTCGAACAGGCTATCGATCGGCAACGAGAGGCGTTTCTGTCCGAGTTTCAGTCGAGATACGAGCGCGCAACCGAAGGACACCGTCCGGCAGAGGAACTGTTTCGTGTGGTGGATGTGGGTGATCCCAGCGAATCCGGAACGCAGAAAATCTACCACGACGCCGCGGTCAGTGTTCGAGTGCTGAGTAAAGGCTTCGAATATTTCGAGCGGATCAAGCCGGCGTTCGAAGACGCCTGTGCGCGTGGTGTCGACGTTCGAATCGTTCTCTTATCGCCAGCTCGACTTACCGAGAAGAGCCGGGAAATCCAGCAATCAGTCGTCACCACCATCGAAGCGCGCTACCCGTCGGTGTCGATCCGATACAGCAATGAACCGCTCCCGTGGCGCGGAACGATTGCCGACTCTGACGGCGATGGGACGGCCATCATGCTTGTCCAGGAAGACGACGTCCCAAATCACCTCAGACAGGCAGCGATTACGGAAAACGAATCGTTCGTCTCCGGGCTGGCACACTACTTCGATCTCGTCTGGGAGACCGTCGCTCACGACGACCGCCAGGCGAACACGCCGTAAGCGTATCCACTGCCGACAGCAATCGTCAACAGACAGAGCAAACAGAGCTGTGCGAGCGCAGTTACGGATGGCGAGCGCACGAGGGTGCGAAGGCGAGACGGAACGAACTGTGTGCAGAGCTGTTTGAGAAACGCGCCTTCCTCAGCAGTTCCCGACCGGTCGTCGGGTCCGAGAACCGCCATCCCTCGTTTCGAGTAGCCCTGCCAGAACGCGCGCTTTACCAGCCACCAGGGGCTGGTTCGGTAGGCAAAGATTCGGTGATCAACGCGCGCGTCCGGCGTGTAGTACACGCCCGTATGAAACGCATTCCGGAGTCGAACACAGAGCTCGGTTTCGCCACCCTGGAGCTGTTTGTCACCCGTTCGACCCCCAATCTCTGTGTCGAATCCCCCGAGCGCTTCGAACACCGGTTTCCGAAATGATAGATTCGATCCCGGCGTGTTGCGCACGTCTCCCGGCCCCTCCGGAAATCCCCGGTGTGTGACGCCAATGAGCCAGTAGAACTCCGACGGGAGCCACTCGGGTTTGCCAGCAACCCAGCGTGGACACATTCGACCACCCACGGCGAGCGGGTACTCCCACTCCGATGGAATCCCATCAGTGGCAGATGGCTCTGCTGTGGCCCCCGTATAGCAGTCGATGAGCTCCGCGAGCCAGTCCGTGTGCGCAACGGCGTCGTCGTCAAGAAACGCAACAATATCACCGTCAGCAAGTGAGGCTCCCCTGTTGCGACTTGCCAGCAGCCCCGAATTTTCTTCCTGGAGATGCACGAGAACGTCATCGTTGGATCCGACGGCCCCATCGAGCTGGGATTTGAGCGTGGGGTTGCCATCTACGATTACAACCACCGACCGATCCTCGTACGACTGCGAGAGGACGCTCTCAATGGCCGAAATGAGTGACTCGTATCGGTCACTGGTGTGTGAACAAATAACGACCGAGACGTGCATACTACCGATCGGAGAGCCAGCGTTAGGATTGTTTCGCCATTGCTGCCGTGCTCAGATTCCAAAGTTTTATCCCCGGTATTGCGCTGGACTCTTGCAATGAGCCAGCGGACTGAAACACGATTGACGATGGACCGGGAGGGCCTGGTTGAGTGGCTCTTCTCCTGGGGACACATCCCCGTTCTTTTCGGATTGCTCGCGTTCATGTTCTGGAACCGAACGCGAACATACTCCCGGTTCATCACTGATTCTGGCATTTATCTGAACGGCAACGA
The DNA here is from genome assembly GCA_025041195.1 of Halobacteriales archaeon YIM A00013. Classification (GTDB taxonomy): domain Archaea; phylum Halobacteriota; class Halobacteria; order Halobacteriales; family Haloarculaceae; genus Halocatena. The sequence goes on along the minus strand of JAKCFM010000001.1, from coordinate 960,687 downwards.
CGCCTGGTACCATCTTCGGCAGGTGGAATACACCGTGGCACACTGGCCATCGACGATGCCGTTCGATCCGTGGACACACTTTCCGGTCGGCACCGCGTCGGGCCAGTTTGGTACGTTGTTTGACCAGTTGGTCGCGACCGTTGCACTAATCGTTGGACTCGGATCGCCAGACCAGGAAACGATCATGCTGACATTGTTGTTTGCGCCGGCCGTGTTTGGTGTTCTCGCGGCGATTCCGGTGTATTACATCGCACGCCGGCTCAGCGGACGGCTGGGTGGACTCACGGCGGTGATCGTTCTCGCACTGACGGCTGGGGGCTTCCTCAACCGGACGCTCGTTGGGTTTGCAGACCACCACGCCCCTGAGGCGTTCTTTCAGGTGCTCGCCATTCTCGCACTCGTGGTCGCACTCGACGTTGCAATCGAAGAAAAGCCCGTCTTTGAGCTGATTACGGGTCGTGAGTGGAGCGCACTCAAACGACCGGCGATTGCGAGTCTCCTCACAGGGGTTGCAATCACGCTGTATATTCTCGTCTGGCCGCCGGGGATCGTCCTCGCGGCCATCCTGGGCGCGTTTTTCGTCATCCAGCTCTCGATCGAATTCGTTCGCGGCCGCAGTCCCGAGCACATTGGTCTCATTGGCGTCGGCTCGCTGCTGGTCGCAACCATCCTGACGCTCGTCGCTGCCGCAACGTACACGATGTCGGCGACCACACTCTCATTGTTACAGCCGCTGTTGCTTGGGGCGGTCGCGGGAGGTATCGTGGTGATGCTCCTGCTTGCTCGCTGGTTCGAGCGATCGTCGATTCCGACCGCAGCCTACCCGATCCTCGTCGGTGCGTTGATTGTTGCGACCGTGGGTGGGTTCTCAGTGCTCGCACCTGAGCTTTACTCCTATATGGTTTCGCAGTCGATGCGATTCATCGGACTGGCGACGAACGCTGCCCAGCGGACAGTGACCGAGGCCCAGCCACTCGTTCTCAACGACCCGACGTCGGACAACTACTGGAAGACGGTTCTTGAGAAGAACTACGGCTATGCCTTCTACGTCGCGGTGGCAACTGTCGTTCTGATCTGTATTCAGACGATCCTCGACGACGAGAGCCGCCCCGGACGACTTTTGATCGCAATCTGGGGGATTTTCCTGACGCTTGCAGTGTTTACACAAATTCGATTTACCTACTATCTCGCGCTTCCGGTGGCGATTCTCACGGGCTATCTCGTGGGCTGGGCCACCTCGCTACTCGATGTCGGAGCGATCTCATCGCCCACCGAGCTCGAAACGCACCAGGTCGTCACACTACTGACGGTGCTGTTTCTCGTGCTGGTTCCGTATCCGATCGTTGCTCACTCGTTTACCTCGCAGGGGGCGGCCGGGGGCGGCAGTTTCGCACCGCTCGCCGTTTCGAACGCCGAGTACAACCAGCCCGGCTCCGATGTGATTGCCTGGAACGGATCGCTCTCCTGGATGCAATCGAACACCCCACAGGAGGGCCAGTACGCAACACCTGATGGCGAGCCGATGCAGTATCAAAAAGAGTACGCGCCCACCGATGATTTCGAGTATCCTGAGGGTGCCTACGGCGTGATGGCATGGTGGGATTATGGCCACTGGATAACAACGCTCGGGCACAGGATTCCGGTGGCAAACCCGTTCCAGCAGGGGGCACAGGAGGCAGCTGACTTCCTCCTCGCGACCAACGAATCCGACGCAACTGAGCTGCTCACTGGCGAGGAGCCCACCCGATACGTGATGGTGGATTGGCAGATAGTCAGCGTCAACTCCAAATATCACGCCCCGGCACAGTTCGAATCGAGCGGGACGGTCACCCCGACCGATCTGAAGTTCAATCTGTATCAGACCGTCGGAAACAGTGGCTTTCGTCACGTGGCCAACATTCCGACGGAGCGACATATGGAGAGCATGCGGACGCGACTCTACCGCTACAACGGGAGTGCAGTCGAGCCACGGCCGATCGTTCTCGACTGGGAGACCCAGCAGGCCAGACTTCGCACTGGTGAAACGCAGATGATTCGCGTCCTTCCCCAGAACGGGAGTGCGATCCGGCAGTTCGATACGCTTGCGGCGGCGCGGGAATACGTCGAGAACGATGAAACCTCACGGCTCGGCGTCCAGCGGCCGAGCGAGCGCCTCGACGCGATCGAGGGCTATCGAATGGTCCACGCGAGCAAAGCAGTCAGTTCCGGCGGCAATCAGCCGTGGCTCAAAACGTTTGAGCGAGTGCCTGGTGCGACAATCTCGGGCACTGCAACGCCCAACATCGAGGTGGAAGCGAACGTCACGCTCGAAATGGGGTCGTCGGGTGAGACGTTCACGTACACGCAGTATGCGAACACCAGCGATGACGGGACGTTTGAGATGCGACTGCCCTACTCCACCACTGGCTACGACAACTGGGGGACAGAGCAGGGTTACACCAACACGTCGGTCAAAGCGACCGGACCATACACCATCAGCACGACGGACGGATCGAACGCCTCGACCACTGCGACGGTGACAGAAGCGCAAGTGATCGGGGAAGACGATTCCACCGTGCAGGTCGAGCTCTGATCGACGACAAACGAAAGGTCCAACTATCGATCGGCAGTGAATAATACTACTATGAGCGTTGCAGACTCGGTCGACCGATTGCGTGTTACATTTTGTGGAGGAACCGATGGCAAGCGGTGACCTTCGATCGCTGTTTATCGTCTACTGTAAGGGGCTGTGTATGGGAATGGCCGATTCGGTTCCTGGCGTCTCCGGCGGGACGATCGCACTCATCACCGGCATCTACGACCGGCTGATTGGTGCAATTTCGAGTCTTGACCCGCGTGTGCTGTCTCATCTGACGCGAATCCACACGCGTTCTGGACGCGCTGCGCTCAGAGACGCGCTCATCGAGATGGACGTGCCGTTTCTGATTGCCCTCGGGCTAGGAATGGTGACGGCAGTCGCCAGTATGGCCACCCTGATGAATGCCGCTATCGAGAACTATCCGGCCGCAACCGCCGCATTTTTCTTCGGACTGATCTTTGCCGCTGCGATCGTCCTCTATCAGTACATTTCGATCGATACCCCGGGCCGGCTTGGCGCGGCAGTGCTCGGCGTTTTCCTTGGCGTGTTCGTGGCTGGTGCAACAAAAAACGGCGCGGAGCTGGCTTCGTTGCCCACGCTGTTCGGAATTGGTTCGCTTGCGCTGAGTGCGATGGTGCTTCCGGGTGTCTCCGGTGCGTTCGTTCTCTATTTGTTCAACCAGTACGAACCGATGACCGGATTACTCGATGATTTCATCGCCGCGCTCGTTGCGTTTCCGTCCACCGGCGACACTGGTGCGGTCATCGCAACCGGCACTCCCGTCATTGTCTTCGTCGGCGGTGGCGTCGTGGGCGTGTTGACGATCGCCCATCTGCTGACGTATCTCCTCAAGAACTACCACGTCGGAACGCTCACGTTCCTGGTTAGCCTGATGGTCGGCTCGCTCAGGGCGCCAGTCCAGGACATCGCAGCGAACGCAGATGGCCTTTCTCCTGCGATGGTGGCGCTGACCATCATCGCCGGCTTCGTCGGTGCCGGCCTGGTGTTGGCGCTCGACCGATACACCGACGACATTGAGTTCGGCACCACCGAATCCACACAGCCCCCACCAGAGACCGAGCGGTCGATCAACCACTGAACGGATCCGGCGGATAGAACTGCTTTTATTCAGGCGTCTCCTGGTATGACTATGCTCAGTGACGTGATGGAGGATTATCTGAAAACCATCTACGTGCTTCAGCAAGAGACTGGTGATCGCGTTGGAACGTCGGCTATTGCAGACCGGATGGATGTCACGTCACCGACGGTTACGAGCATGCTCGAAAAACTCGAAGGCCGTGGCCTCCTCGATCGTGAGAAATACAACGGCGTCACGCTCACTCCAGAGGGTGAAACGCTCGCCATCGAGGTGTTGCGTCACCACCGATTGATTGAGGCGTTTCTGGCGAGCGAGCTCGATTACGACTGGACGGACGTTCACGAAGAGGCCGATCGGCTAGAGCATTACATCAGCGAGCGGTTCGAACAGCGGATCGCTGACGTGCTCGGCGATCCCCGAGTCGATCCACACGGCGATCCGATTCCCGGCGCAGATCTCACGCCCCCGGACGAAAACGAGGGGGTGCAGCTGTCCGACTGCTCGATCGACGACCAGGTGAAAATTACCCGCGTTCGACACCGCACCGGCGAGGAGCTGCAGTATCTCGCTGAGGCCGGCGTCACGCCGGGAGAGGAGGTGACCATCGTGGAGATCGCGCCCTTTGGGATGATCACGGTCGATGGACCGCGTGGAACTCAATCACTCCCCGAAGAAATTGCTCGCCTGATTCGCGTCGCGCCGATCGCAGAGCTCGCACAGTGAAAGATATTTAATCAGTAACACACGTACTGCGGGCATGTCGACGTTCCTTCGCGGCCCGCGCGTTGAGTTGCAACCGCTGGAATCCGACCACCTTGAACTGCTCAAACAACCCCGTAACGATCCTGCATTTCGCCGTTCGTTTGGTTACAGGCGACCGTGGAACGACGATCGAATCGAGGAGTTCTACGAGCAATCAACGGAGAGCGACGACAGCGTCAATCTCGTCGTCGTCCATGATGAAACACCAATCGGGGAGGTCGTCTGTTTCAGTATGACGAACACGGAAGGGACGCTTGCCTACTGGCTCGACGAAGCCGCCCGCGGTGACGGCCTGGCCACCGAAGCCGTCGCCCTGCTCGTCGACTACTGCGTTTCGACACGACGACTCCACCGGCTGCACGCCGACGTGTTCGAAACGAACGACCCCTCCCAACAGCTCCTTGAACGACTCGGATTCACCCACGAAGGAACGAAGCGGGAAGCGCACTTCTGGGACGGCGAGTTCCACGACGTGTATGGGTATGGTCTGTTGGCAAGCGAGTGGACGGCAGACATACTAGATGGCTAACCATTCTGGAGTCGCTGCGGAGCGTTTAGGGCAATCGAGCGTGGAGACGATACATGCGCATTGAAAACAGCTTCATCCCCGTTCGGGGCGTCGGCGAGGCGACCGAGCGGAAACTGTGGCGACGGGGGATCACCCACTGGGAGGAGTTCGAGCACGGCGTGGTGGGTGAAACCACGAGTGAGCGAATCCAATCGTTCATCGACGATGCCTCGGCAGCGCTGTCAAATGGCGACGCCAGCTTTTTTGCCAACACCGTTCCCGGCCAACACCAGTGGCGACTGTACGAGAACTTCGATACTGACGCCTGCTTTTTCGACATTGAGACCACTGGACTGAGCCATCACTCTGATGCGGTTACCACCGTCTCGATTCACCAGGGTGAATCGACGCGCACGTTCGTCAACGACGATGATCCCGTCGTGGGCGAGATGCTCACCCGGGAAGCGATCGAGGAGACGATCAACAACGCGCCGTTGCTCGTGACGTTCAACGGCAAACGCTTCGATGTGCCGTTTCTCGAAACCGCACTCGATATCGAAATCGACCGACCCCACGTCGATCTCATGTATCCATGCAAACAGCTTGGCCTCTCAGGGGGTTTGAAACCGATCGAGCGCGAACTCGGCATCGATCGCGGAGAGAAAGATATTACGGGACAGGACGCGGTTCGACTGTGGCGCGAGTACGAGCGGGGTGACGAGGACGCACTCACGACGCTCGTTTCGTACAACCGCGACGATACGGTGAATCTCAAGCGGGTAATGGACCACGTCGCAACCGAACTTCACCAGAACGTGTTCGCCAGCGTCTGTCAGGGGTGATCCGTCGGTTTTCGGCCTTCCGTTTCCGTCGAAACGTCGACAATAGTGATGTCGGCTATTGTCAGTGCTTCGGGGGCGTATTCGCGTGACTGTGGTAAAAACGCACCCGTTGGCTGGAGCGTCGTTTCAATGAGTGCTTGATTGACTCCGTAAACAGTGTGCTCATCGGGAAACGCTGCCACCGCGTGGGCCGCACATCGATGAAACAACGGGATCCACTCGGCATCGACGCGCTCAACTTCAAGCTGGAGGGTATCGCCCGACGAGAGCGTACACGGCCGATCATGAAAACTACAGGTCGCAGCGCACGGATCGACATCACTGCCGACGAACTGCCCGATTAACTCCCGACACGGATCGTCCATACAAACACCCCTCCCGGTCGAGTATTGTCACAGAGCCGTTTCGACATGGAATAGAGTCCGGCGGGCACAGTAATAACTGTCGTGGTCAGCAACCGATAGTAATCCCGACCGTTTCCGGTCAGTTGGTTGCATCCTCGCGCCAGGTGGCGAACGGCTCGATCGGCGCATCCTCAAACCGCTCGATACACGGCACGTCGTACGGATGGCGCTCACAGACCGCTTCAACGAGCGGCTGATAGTTCTCGTCAGTAGTTTTTGCGAGCAGGATCACCTCATCGTCCGTCTGGACGCCGTCATCCCACCGATAGACCGACCGGCAGTCAAGCAGATTGACACAGGCACAGTGTCCCGCGTCAACGAGCTCATAGGCTAGCTCCTCGGCGATTCGTTCTGGACAGGTGATGTACGCTGTCGGCATGTTACGCTTCAAACGGGCTGTACGTGCCGTTGATATTCCACTCGTGGATGCAAAACGGATTGCCATGGTCGCCCACAACAGTCCAGTTATCGTTTCCGTCGTCCCAGCAGTCTTTCCGTCCGCACCGTTCACACCGGCGGTCCTCTGGTGGAGTGATGGTCACCATACTGGAGTTGGTGTGCTCGATCTGTATCAAATCTGCGTCCAAGGGGTCAGAACCTTCTCTTTGTTCCTCGACGAACCAATCATTCCGGAAATATATGGAACTGGGTGACAGTAACCATGGTATACAAAAAAATCACGCTCATCGGGACGAGCACGGACGGATTCGACGACGCAGTGGCAGATGCGATCAATCGAGCCGAGCACACGCTTGACAACGTCCTCTGGGTAGAAGTAGAAGAGCTGGGTGTTGAGGTTGCCACCGCCAACCCGCGCGAGTATCAGGCCGAGCTAACCGTTGCGTTCGAACTGGAGGGCTAGGTTCGGAACGATTCGCCACAGCCACACTCGCTGACAACGTTTGGATTCTCCACGTGAAAGCCCGCGCCCTGGAGTCCGTCCTCGAAATCGAGGACGCTCCCTTCGATATACTCCATGCTCGCGGGATCGACGAACACGCGGAGATCGTGGTGGGTGAAGACGGTGTCGTCCGATTCGGGTTCGTTGTCGAATCGCATACCGTACGACAACCCCGCACAGCCACCTTGCTGTACGAACAGGCGAAGCCCAGCGACGGTTGTGTCGAGGCCTTCTCCGTTCAACAGATCGAGTGCCTGCTGTGCGGCTCGCTCGGTCACGTCGATCGTCGTCGTATCGGCCGTCGAACTCATGGGAGGTGCTACCGGATCCATCGAGTTAACAGTTTTGTACGACAGCACTGCTGTGCACAACAAGTGAGCGGTCCAGACACCAGGAACGGACGAGGTGCGCGTCCACCGCCCCAGTTTCACGATAGATTTATGTATAATTCGCAAATGTGTATCTATTGGGTGTGCGTAGATTGCAAGCGCAACTCGACAGTGGAATCCGCTCCGCTGGTGTAATCGTCATCCCCAGGAGTCCGACAGTGTCGGCGTGGTAACGCGAGGATCCATGGCCGACATATCATGTGGTGCCAGCCAGGAGGATTTCACTGTCTTACCGGTCGAACTCAGTGGATGACGTACTCATACTGCGTGCCAGAGTCCGAGGACGGCTCGTCTTCGGCTCATTCTACTCGCGCGACGGTGGTTCCACCCGATCAGCACTGCGTCTGACGACGCCACGGAGTGAGCTCACCTCCCTCTTTGTCGGATGTGCACGGCCAAGCAGTCGACGCCAGAGCCGCATGAGCCTGTCACGATCGTCGGTTTCCCCCAGCTGGCCAAGCAATCGGTCGAACTCTGCATACAGCCCTTCGATGTCCGCCTCTGGTGCCCGAACGATCTGGTCGGGCTGTTGTGTCGATTCGATGCTGAGCGGGCTCAGCGCATAACAGATGACCGTCGCTGCCTGTCCGAGATTCAAAACGGGATAGGAATCACTTGCCGGAATTGAACAGATCTCATCGAGTCGCGCTAACTCCTCGTTATGCAGGCCAACCCGCTCGCGACCGAAGATAACGACTGTTTCTGTCGCAACCGACGCAAGCGAGTCACGGAGTTCGTCTGGCGTTTTATAAGGATATCTGACGTGGCGACGATGGTCGCTGTTCGTGGTCGCCGTCGTTCCGACGGTATGGAAGTTCTCAACGAGATAGTCGAACGACACCGTTTTTGCGTTTGGAAGCAGGTCAGTTCTGGCCTGTCCCGCAAACCCGTAGGCATCGCCATCGGGATCGAGCTCGGGGGGATCAACAAGATAGAGATCAGAGAGTCCGAAATTTTTCATCGCGCGGGCAATCGTCCCAACATTGCCAGGCGTCTTCGCATCAACAACGGCAATGGAGATTCCGGGGTCGCTCATATGTCGAGATCGTCGAGATTCACATCAAGCTCTGTGAGCGTCTCTTCATCCAACTCGGCGAGCTTCTCGTCCATCGAGGGGAGCTCCTCGGCCGGCGTCGGCGTTGGAACTGTCTCCGGGTCCGTATCAACGTGTTCGAGGCCACCGTATCCGTCTGGAGCCCTGCCACCATCCGCGAACCACTGGTGGAACGCGCTGTCGAACGTTCGCTCACCCGTCAGTAGATTGCCGTCTTCTTCGCGGAACCAGTAGAGAAAATCGGACTCGTGTTGATTACACAACACCACCTCGTGCAACGGTTCGCCGTACACCACCTGCGCGGATCGACAGCGTTGTTTGTCCGATTCGCCGTGTTGCAGCCAGCAACAATCACAGGGGTCGTTGACCACGACCATCAGCCGGGCGATCCGATCGCGAGTGTCCGGCGACATCTCCGTGAGTGGCCTGAACTCGCCGTTCGCATCGAACAGCTCGGACTCGTCGAATCGCCACCCGCGGAGTCCGATACTCACCTTTGTCATAAATGGACTACTCCGTGAGTGCTGAAAAACGACGCGTTTTGTCAGTCGCCAGACGCCCCTGCGAGCGCACAGATCTCCGCCCAGCGACCGTTTTCAACGAGGTGGCGCTGCAGCGCTGTGGCGTACGCGTCAGTCAGCCGTTCAGCGGCGTCGCGATGCGCAGTCTCGGTGCTGTCACCGCCCCGTAGTGCGCTGGTGATCCGTTCGAGTATGCCACCGTTCGATGCTGACCCACCACCCATCGGGCCGTGAGAATCGATTCCATCCAGTTCGCCCAGAATGGCTGGGTGCTTCTCCGTGTTGGCGATAAGCGTTGCCGAATCGGGATCTGTTGGCCCTTCGATCTCGAATTCGGTTGCGCTCATCACCAGCCCCCACTGCTGGCGGGAAAAATCTGACTCCTCAATTCGTGCTTCGAATTCGGTATCAACCGTCATTCTGGCACCCACAATTCGATCGGTCCAGTCCTGCGTCATACGCCACTATTACAATGGCATGGGTTTCAGCGTTCTGTCGACTCAGAACGCGTCCGGTGTCACATCGATCTCCGCGTGCAGTTCATCACGCAGCGCGTCGTGGACGTGACAGATGTCTTCTGCGCTCTCGACGACGGTCGCGACTTCCGCTTCGGAGAGGGCTGCCGCAATGGCGATATCGAACGTAATCGACGTCAGATCATCATCGTCGTCGAGTTCGGCGGAGATATCCACTTCGACGCGACCCAGGTCATCGTGGCCAGCCTTCTGTGCACCGACACGAAGCGCCGGCACGAAACAGGAGGCGTAATCGACGACGAGAACTTCGTTCGGATTCGGTCCGTCGGAATTGGTCGCGTCGATCGTCAGTTCGTACTCGCCAACACGGCTTACCGATGTGTAGCCGGACTCTGAAGTCGTGGTCGCTTCGATCGTACTCATACGTCTGAGGATTTTTGCCTGGATAGAAAAAGGTAGCTACTGCGATTTCGTGCGCGGATGATCAAATTGTGAGTGACTCGTCCCCGTCGAGAACGGCCACCTCAGTTTGTGACGTTCGGTCGGCAACTGCCGATTCGAACTCTGAAACGTCGATCTCGATCGGTGGAAACGTGTCGTAATGCATTGGGATGACGGTTGCAACGTCGAGCCACTCCGTTGCGATTGCCGCCTGTCGGGGGCCCATCGTGAAGTGATCACCGACCGGGAGCGCAGCAGCGTCCGGCGCGAGATGGTCACCGATAACGGCGTCCATCTCAGTGTGCAGTGATGTGTCGCCAGCGTGGTAGAACGTCGTCGAATCGGCATCTGCAGCCGGCGCACCGTCACTGATGAGCACCCCAACGGGGAGTCCAAGATCGTACTCGTAGGTCGTCATTGCGCCGTTTGTGTGATCCGCACGAACCATCGTCACGGTTGCATCCCCACACTCGACGGTTCCGCCGAGATTCATACCGATTGATTTGGAGATGCCGTGCTCAGCCTCTAGATAGGCACACAGTTCGGGCGTTGCGACAACCGTTGCGTCAGCGAATGAGTCCACGTCCGCGATATGGTCAGCGTGGCCGTGCGTACAGACGAGATACTCAGGCGTCGGTACGTCGGCCGGTTGTAGCGACGTGTGGGGGTTATCAAAAAACGGATCGATGAGCAGTGTGGTTTCGCCAACTGTAACCTGCCATGTGGAGTGGCCGTGCCAGGTGAGTTCCATATCGGAAGGAAACGTGGCTCATGCACATTAAACCGTCCGATTCTGGAAAGATAGCAACTGCCATCGGGCAGCTTTATTCTGATTCGGAACAACCACTGCGTATGCGTACCGTTCGATTTCGTGATCCTGCTGGCAACGTTCGTCGGGGAGAGTGGAGTGGGCAGCCCGACGACGAAATTGCGGTCAGATCGCATTACGGTGGACGGGTTGCCATCGGCACTGAAACCCTTCATCCCGACGATGTGACTGTCCTTGCGCCCTGTGATCCGAGCAAAATCGTCTGTGCACTGCCGAACGCAGCAGCCGAGACGGAAGATCGATCGGCCGCCTCTCGACCGGAGTTATTTCTCAAGCCCCCATCTGCAGTGGCGTCACACCGTGAGACGATCGAACTCCCGCACGGTACGGAGCGGATCACCTGTGAGCCAGCAGTTGGTGCCGTCATCTCTGAGCACTGCACTTCCGTTCATGCAGCGACCGTCGAGGACGTGATTGCAGGCTACACCTGCCTCACCGATCTCACGAACCACACCGAACGGGGACGCGAACGGGAGTTGGTTCGCGCCAAAGCATTCGACGGTGCAGCACCGATCGGCCCAGTGGTGTCCAGACCCGAAAACGTTCGATCCGGCGCGCAAATCTCGCTTTCGGTCAACGACTCAGTTGCGTGTACCACTACAGTCGACCAACTGACGTTCTCGTTCGGCGTGCTCATCGAGGAGATCACCCGTCATCTGTCGCTCCAGCCCGGTGATATCGTCGCCACGGGCACGGGCGAGGCGGTCGATTCGGTCTCGGGGGGTGACACCCTCGCACTAGAGATCGACGGGATTGGCAGACTTGTCCACGACATCGCGACCAGGTAGTTGACAGCGTTTTTCCGCTCCGCATTCATATATCTGCCATGTCCATTCCCGTAGATATGTCGCTCGCCGTGGGCTGGGTTGGCTCGGAGGTTACCACTGGAATGGTGGTGGTTGGCGTCATCGTCCTCTGTTCACTGGTGTTGTTCGCCACGGAGTGGCTCCCGATTGATGTGACGGCGATCGGGATCATGGTTGCCGTGATAGCGCTCGAACCATGGACACAGATCACCCCACGGGAGGGAATTTCGGGATTTTCCAGTCCGGCCACGATCACCGTGCTGGCGATGTTGCTGCTGAGTGGAGGCATTCGTCGCACTGGAATCGTTCAGGTTCTCGGCCAGAAGCTATCGGCGTTTGCGGGGGCTGACAACCGGCGCCAGCTGCTCGCCACCATTGGGGTGGCGGGACCGATCTCTGGATTTGTCAACAACACACCAGTCGTGGCCGTGCTCGTGCCAGTAATCGCCGATCTCGCGCACAACGGACGAACGTCTCCATCGAAGCTGTTGATACCGCTCTCGTTCGCGTCGATGCTCGGTGGGACCCTCACGTTGATTGGCACGTCGACGAACATTCTCGCGAGCGACGTGGCCGCTACGCTCGGTGAACGCCATCCAGAGCGTGATCTGCACGCGTTTTCGATGTTCGAGTTCACACACCTCGGTGTGGTGGTGTTTCTTGTGGGGGCAGCGTATCTGTTGGTTATTGCGCCACGGCTGCTCCCCGAGCGCGTGCCACCGAGAGAAGATCTGATCGAGGAGTATGCAGTACAGCAGTATCTGGCAGACGTTGTGGTGGAATCGGACACCCCGCACGTGGGATGTACCATCCAGTCAGTGTTTGCAGATCGCAATGGATCGGTCGACGTACTCCAGCTGCTCAGGGGTAATCGCGTGTTTGATGGGCCCCTGGAGAACAAAGAGCTCCAACCCGACGATGTTCTCAGACTCCACACTGACCGGACGACGCTCAAATCACTCATCGATTCAATCGGACTCAGATTCATTGGGCGGCCAGATTCGGCACAGGTCCGCGAGACGGCCGCCGAGGAACCCCAGCTCGTCGAGCTCGTGGTGCCGTCCGGGTCGTTTCTGGTTGGGACGACGCTCTCTGATTCGGGCTTTCGTGACCGTTACGATGCCACGGTGCTGGGGTTTCGATCCCGTGGTGAACTGATCCAGGAGCGGTTTGCGTCAATCACACTCCGTGTCGGCGACACCTTGCTCGTACAGGCAGATTCGCAGAGCCTCGAACGCTTGGCACAAACCCCGGAGATCATCGTCGCGCACGAGCTCGAAGAGCCCTCATACCGAACGGAAAAGATTCCGACCGCAGCAGCAATCATCGCCGGCGTCGTCATCGTGCCGGCCCTGAACATCGCACCAATACTCGTCTCTTCGCTGGCCGGCGTCGTAGCAATGGTGCTGACCGGGGTGCTCCACGCCGATGAGCTGTATGACGCCGTCGAATGGAACGTGGTTATTCTGTTAGCCGGCGTGATTCCACTGGGGATGGCCCTCCAACAGACCGGCGGCGCCGCGCTGCTCGGGAACGCCGTTGGCGCGATTGCGCCCCTGTTACCAACGGTGGTCGTCCTCTGGCTGTTCTATCTCGTGACAGGACTGTTGACGAGCGTCATCTCCAACAACGCGAGCGTCGTGTTGTTGCTTCCCGTTGCTGTCAATGCCGCCGAATCGATCGGCGCCAGCGCGTTTGCCTTCGTGCTCGCAGTCACGTTTGCCGCCTCGACGGCGTTTATGACGCCAGTCGGCTATCAGACGAATCTGTTCGTCTACGGCCCCGGAGGCTATCGGTTCTCGGATTACATCCGCGTCGGTGGTCCGTTACAGCTGTTGCTCTCGATCGTAACCGTGGGTGGGATCGTCACGTTCTGGGGTGTCTGAGCTGATCAAAGAGAGAAGATTGACAACGGTAGACCCACAAAACGGCCGCATGGCAAGTGCGATTGATCAGAGCACTCTCCAAACGATCGACGATGGCCGTGAAGCGTTCGGGGATGTTCTATCGAGCGCACAGAGCGAGCTCCGGAAGATCTTTTTGGTGTTCGCGCTCGGCTTTGCGCTCTCGTTTTATGCGCTGATCAACTACTTCTTTCCGTATCTGAAAGGGCAGGGACTCGTCGAGAGGGCGGACGCCGTGGCCACCTCACCGTTCAACATCGTGTTGTTGCAGACGAAAGTATCGATGATCCTCGGGTTGATCATCGCGACGCCGATGATCATCTGGGTGTCGCGTGACGTGCTCAGAGAGCGGGGCTGGCTTCCGAAGGCGCCGCTCTCCCGGCTTGAGCTCGGGTTGTTGATCATTGGTGTGATTGGGCTGTTCGGGCTGGGCGTTGCCTACGCACAGTTCTTTTTCGCACCGTTGTTGTTCCAGTTTCTGGCCGAAAACGCGATTCAGTCCGGGCTGGCACCGAAATATCAGTTCGTGAAATGGTTCCGGTTTTTCATGCTGATCACGATCGGGATGGGCGTGGCCGCAGAGCTTCCGCTGTTTATGGTGTTGCTCTCCTATTCGGGGATCGTTCCGTACGAGACGTTCCGAGATAAGTGGCGCCACGCAGTGGTGGTCATCTACGCGTTCGGTGCGATGTTTACGCCACCGGATCCGTTCACGCAGGTCCTCTGGGGAACGCCGGTGTTTCTGTTGTATCTGTTTAGTCTCTTCCTCTCGCGATTCGTTCTCACGATCAAATACTCGAGTGATGAGTTCGGACTGTGGAGGATCGCCGCAAAACAGTGGAACTTCATCCTCGGGAGTGCCGTGCTAACGGGCTTTGCAGTCTACTATGCGTTCGAAGCTGGAATCGAATCGATCGTCAACAGCTATCTCGCCAGCTACGAAATCGTAACGATACCGCCGATCGAATCGGTCGTTCCCATCGACCGAGAGCCGGCGATCATCGCCATCGCGGTCGGCGTTGCGCTGCTCGCAGGCTTTTCGACGTTCATCTACCGACTGTTCGCAACGGTTGATATCTCCGAGCGGCTCATTCGGCCGTCGCCGGCCTCCAGCGGTGATCCATCGGAGATCGACATCGGATCGCTCGACGCCAGCGCGATTTCTGTCGCCCCAAAAGAGGCGTTTCTCGCGATGGACGAGGATGAAGCGCTCGCGCACGCGAGTCGCGCGATGGATAATGACGACTCGGCAAAGGCACAGGCAATTCTGGACCGATTCGACGCCGTTGAAGAACAACGACAACAACAGTCCCAGCAACCACCGGCCGAAGCGGGTGAGCCAGCGCCACAGGACGCCAGTGGAACGCCAGCCCAGTCACAAGACGACGATGGAGATGTGGGCTCGGTCGTCACCGGAACGACCGCCGGCGTCGTTAACTCGTTCACCGAGGAAGAACGTACGGAAGACGACATCGGCGGGTATTTCTACGACCTTCAGTTCATTCTCAGCAGTCTCACCTCGAAATCGTTCCGGATTATCGGGCTGTTCGTCGTCGTGATGGGGTCGGTGTTTACGGTGATGTATCAGGGCGGGCTCAAAGTGCTAAAAAATGACTTCCTCAGCCGCCTGCCACCAAGCGTTACGAACAGCGACGTACAGATCGTGCCGCTCCATCCCGTCGAGATGCTCATTTTCGACGTGAAGCTCTCGGTAATCGCCGGGATTGTCGCCGTAACGCCGTTGTTGCTCTACTACATGACGCCGGCGTTGAACGATCGTGGGTTCGTCAGCGGCCGCGCAAACTGGGGCTTGCTCTCAATGTGGGTGGTCTCCTCGCTCGGCGCACTGCTCGTTGGCTCGGCAATTGGCTATATGGTTGTGGCGCCGAATATCATCTCCTGGCTCGCCTGGGACGTTATTCAGTCGAACATGCTCATCCGCTATCGAATCAGTTCATTCGGCTGGCTGGTCTTTTTCACCACCATTGGTGTTGGGCTGTTAGCCGTCATTCCGACGACGATGGTGTATCTCCATCGCAGCGGCCTCATGCCGTTTCGGGTGATCCGCAGCTACTGGCGAGAAGCCGTCGTGGCGATTATCTGCGTGATAGCGGTCGCAGCGCCCGAAGGTGTGTTCGGGATGTTGCTCTTCTCGCTCCCGGTCGTGCTCTCCTATCTGATCGGCCTGCTACTGCTGTGGCTCTACACGCTGGGTGGTCGTCGGGTCAGTCCGTTCCATAAAACACGACGAGTGTAACTACGAACTATCGTCGTTCGATCGCCGAATGCCGCCCTGTTCTTTGACGTTCAGAATCGTTCGCATATTCGTGTAGATGTCCTGTGTTGTCGTCGATTCATCGGGGTCGTACAGATCTGACACCCGATAGAGCATGGCGGCGATCTGTTCGCTTCTGTCGTCATCTCTGTCGCGAACGTCAGCAGCGATCGCCCGAATGGTCGCCATCGTTTTCCGGTCGTCGTCGCTCATTGATCGGTGGCCGTGTGATCGCGGTGTTCGTTGCGCCGAACGATTCCAACGTTGTTGGCCACGCGCTCAGTTACCGACCGGAACGCACTTGCTGTGGTGGAGTCTTCCGCAAGAACAATTGGCGAGCCATCATCACCACCCGAACGCACGCGCGGATCGAGCGGTAGTGAGCCAAGAAACGGCATTTCAACATCATCAGCGAACGATTGTCCGCCACCACTCCCGAAGATCGGGTGCGACGAGCCACAGTCCGGACACGTGAAGGTGCTCATATTCTCGACGATTCCCAACACCGGGGTTTCGTGCTCGCCAAACATTCGGAGCCCCTTGCGGGCGTCGTCAACAGCCACCTCCTGCGGTGTCGTGACGATCACCGCGCCGGCCAGTCCAACCGACTGTAACAGCGTCAGCTGGGTGTCACCCGTTCCGGGTGGAAGATCGATTACCATGTAATCCAGCGAGCCCCATTCGACGTCGTCCCAGAGCTGGGTGAGGATCTTGTGCACCATCGGTCCGCGCCAGATGACCGGATCGTCCTCGCCGACGAGAAAGTCCATGCTCATCAGCTGGATGCCGAACCGTTCCGGTGGGATGATCGTTTCGTCGGCCGTCGCCTGCGGACGCTCGTCGGCATCGATCATCCGCGGAACGTTCGGTCCGTAGATGTCGGCGTCGAACAGCCCAACGCGTGCGCCCATATCAGAGAGCCCGGCGGCAAGATTCACCGCAACGGTTGATTTACCGACGCCACCCTTTCCGGAGGCCACCGCAATCACGTTCGTCACGCTCGGGAGCGCCTGTGCGTCCGGATCAACACCCGTGTCAACCGAGGCCGAAAGCGACACCTCCAGTCCAGTGTCTGCGAGTGCCGAGCGAACGTCACCCGCAATCTGGGTTTCGTGTGGCGAATACGGTGCACCCAGTGCAAGCGAGATCTCGACGCGTTCCTCCGTGAGCGCCACCTCATTTATGAGCCCAAGCGAGACGATATCATCGTCGAGATCGGGGTCTGTAACCGCCGAAAGCCGATCGAGTACGTCCTGTCTGTCCATACGGCGGAGTACCGCTGGCCGCTGAATAAGGATTGTGAACGAACTGGTGGCCAGCGTCGCCGCCGCCCCGATACTTTTCTTGTTGCACCGACAGTGTTCGGGTATGCTCGCAGACGAGTTCGGGCGCGAGATCACTGGCGTACGAGTCTCGCTCACCGATCGCTGCAATTTCGATTGCGTTTACTGTCACAACGAGGGGCTTGGTGACACGCGTGGACCGATGGAACCACAGGCTGCAGAGATGAACACCGACGAGGTCGTTCGGCTTCTTGACGTTGCAGCCGAGTACGGCGTCACGGCGGTGAAGTTCACCGGCGGCGAGCCGATGTTGCGCGATGATCTGGAGACGATCATCCGCCGAGCGCCCGACTCAATGACCGCCTCGCTCACCACCAACGGAACGTTTCTCCCCGGGCGCGCGACCGCGTTATACGAGGCCGGCCTCGAACGGGTCAACGTCTCACAGGACGCGTTGGATCCTGCGGCGTTTCGAGAAGTCACCCAGACGGGCGCGTACGACGCCGTGATCGAAGGGGTGCTCGCAGCCGTCGACGCTGGGCTGACGCCAGTGAAACTCAACATGGTCGTGTTCGAGGCCACGGCCGGCTACGTTCCCGAGATGGTCGAGCACGTCGCCGAAAACGACGGCCTCCAGCTGCAGCTCATCGAGTATATGCCAGAAATTGCCGGCCATCCTGAGTGGGCAATCGAAATCGAGCGGGTTCACGACTGGCTCACCGAACAAGCTGACGAGATCGTCACCAGGGAGATGCACGACCGGCGACGCTACTGGATCGACGGCGGCCTCGTCGAAGTCGTCGATCCAGTTGGAAATGAGACCTTCTGTGCAAACTGCCATCGCGTGCGTGTCACGCATGATGGACAGCTCAAAGGCTGTCTGAACCGCCACGACAACTGCAAATCGATGGGCGAGATGAGCAAACCCGAGATCAGGGCGGCGTTCGAAGCCACCGTTGCCGAGCGAGTCCCCTACTACGGCGAGTATATGATCGAACAGGACGGCGAGTGGGTTGTGAATGAGGAGTATATTCAATCCTGACTCATTTCCTGTTGCCAGACTATGGCTTGCGAGCACCCGGAAATCGTGTTTTTGACCGACTGCAAGGCACGAAAAATCGTGATCGCCCTCAATCGCAGTTATTAGCACTATAATCTCATCAGATAGAGTATGAACAAGTATAGAATGGGCTCCCTCATGTCAAATTAGAGGAATTAAATTGAAAAATTAATCGATGCACTTGACTCTTTTCACGAAGAACACTCATCTGCTTTATGAATTCCCTCCTTCCGGCACTTCGTGGTGTAATTGATCGTCGGATTCTCGTGAACTTTCGGATCGATCCAGCGGTCATAGAACAGATGCTTCCCACACGGTTTCGCCCCCAAACGGTTGATGGCTACGCGATTGGCGGACTGTGCTGTATTGCGCTCGACGCATTACGACCACCATGGATCCCGCCTCGTTTCGGACTGAAATCGGAGAATCAGGCGCATCAATTTCCGGTCGAATGGAAAGAAGACGGTGTCCGAAAGACGGGGGTGTACATTCCACATCGGCATTCGGATTCGTGGGTGAACAGAGCGTTCGGTGGGAGACTGTTTCCCGGCAACCATTACGATGCAACGTTCGATGTGACGAATGAGGGGCAACGATGGACCGTGGCGATGGATGGAGAACACGCGTCGGTCCATGTCGAGGCAACCTTGTCGGACGAACTCCCGGCGGACTCCGTGTTTGATACGGTTGGGGCAGCATCATCATTCGTCGAATCAGACACCATCGGATACTCACCCACCAGGGAAAACGGTGAGTTGGAACCCGTCGAACTCGTTACTGAGGAGTGGGAGATGTCTCCCCTATCGATTGAGCGTGTCAAATCGTCCTTTCTCGACCAATTTCCGGACGAGGCGTACACGGTCGATCATGCTCTCTGGATGGAGTCGATCGATCACCGGTGGTTAGCGACCCCACGGTGAGCCACAAACGGACTCACGATTCGACCGTCAAACCGCGACGAAACGCGCTGAGCGTCCGGATCGCCGTTCAGCACGGAGCAGGCGACAGAGTGCACGAAACGCTTTAGACCTCAGTTCGCGTACTATGGACTATGTCGAATGCACGGATTCCTGCTCCGCCCCCAGATGCGGACACCGCAGCGCAGCAGTTTTTCGTCGTCCAGGAGCTGCTGAACTCACCAGAACTCGCGCGGATTTACACGGAGCTGTTGATTAACGAACCAACGACAATTCCCGCCGTCCGTGACCGTCAGAACGTTTCTAAGAGCACCGCGTATAAGTACGCCAATGCGTTGGAAGAGCTGGGGATCGCCGAAGAGCTGGATGCGTATGAAGATGGGTCATCGCTCTGGCGGGCTGCTCCTGTGAATGGCGTCTGGAGGAATGAAACAGCCGTCGAACTGGGGCCAGTTATTATTGCGGTCTTCGGCGCGACGAGTGTGGACGACGATCTTGCCCTGTTTGTCGAACGCCACGGAAAGGCAGCACTCGCCCCAGCCATCTCGGCAACGATTGCGTATCTCGCTGGAGAAACGACGCGACGTGGAATTGCCGATACGCTTGCAGTACCCGAAGTAGAGGCTATCGCTGTTTCACAGGCCATCGAGCGTATCATCGTTGTCGTGAAAGAGTTCGATCCAGCGCTTTCTGAGCGCACATTCGAGGTGGACGTCCACGCGCGGGCCATCGAAAATGGGCCATACCAGCGAGCCCATGAGTGACGCCCATCCATCACCGTTTCCAACGGCACTCATCTGTGATACGAGCTTTCTACGAACGATCGGCGGAACGGAAAGTAAATCGTATCAAACTTTTATGCAATTCATCCAGACAAATGAGTGTGAGTTGTATCTGAGCGGGCGCGTCGTCGAGGAGCTTACCGAACAGAGTGGCTATATGAGCATCGACTGGGTGGATCGAGCAAACACAACTGAATGGATTACCGTCGTTGAATCCCTCCAGCCAGGAGTTCGTGTCCATGATGGTCCACGAGCTGGCGAGCTCATGGATTGCGTCCACGACCGATTGGCTCGATTCGAGCAAACTGACCCTGATATACTGCGGAAAACGGACGCAGAGTTGCCAGCTGTCGCCGTTATGCTACTGGGATCGACACCACACCAGTTCGTAGGCGTGATACTGGACGATCGAAATGCTGAACGGGCGATTGCAGGTGTAATTCAGAATACGTACTATGAAGGAAGAATTCGAATAATTAATATCTGGGACGCCATCGAACGGATGGAATCCCTGTAGGGAGCTATTGGTGTTTCGGGACGTACTGATCGTTCAAACCGCGACGAAACGCGCTGAGCGTCCGGATCACTGTCCAGGCGATTGCCACTGCAAGCGCGAGGGTGATTCCGACATACACAGGATTGCTCTGAGTGAGTCCATCACGAACGAGCAACCAGAGCACGGGGATGAGCTTCACGACCGCCGCGACCAGCGGAACGATCAGCAACAGATGACGACCAGCCATCCGGAGTCTGCTGTCACCACGGTGGAGGATTCGAACGCCGTGTACACGAATCATTGCGATCTCGCCGGCCACCGCAAACGCCCAGAGGGTAACGGCGAGCACAGCGACAACGAGCGCCCAGCCGTACGGCGGCGTGATCCCAATCAGGCTGGCAATGTCGAGACCAACGAGTGCGAGCACGACAGCGGTCAGCGGGCCAAACAGAAGCAACGAACCCACTGCGACGGCGAACAACGTAAGCGCTCGCGTGGAGGAGGTGTCCATACATATTCATAGGTTCATTGATACCATAAATCCCGGGGGCGTTCGCCCGCAGCACCAGGTAATACGGACACCGTACACACCTGGGAAGAACCGATACACGTGGCGAGTGCCAGGATTGGATAATAACGTCGTGAACCGCTCTCAGGGGCTGCGATCATCGGAGTGTTTAAGTACGAAGGAGGGGTTGCTACGAATGCAATCGAATAATGCAGGGGAGGCCCTCCCCGAGTCCTGACGGGCGAGAATGCGAGTCGTGGTAGCCAAGCATGGCCCAAGGCGCTGGGTTGCTAACTCAGTGGCGTTAAGCCTCCGGGGTTCGAATCCCCGCCACGACGTTTGACCATCATCCATGAGTTCCGAAGACACACAAGCGGACGAAGAGGACATTCGCTACTTCGTTCGCATCGGACAAACTGACCTCGACGGCACGAAGTCTGCCGAGCGTGCTCTGTGCGAGCTGAACGGTATCGGCCGCCGGACCGCGCGGATTATCTGTGACAGCGTCGATATCGACCGGTCGATGACGTTCGGCCGACTCGATGACGACCAGATCGACGCCGTCGTCGAACAGGTAGCACAGTACGCCGACAACGTTCCGCAGTGGTTGTCGAACCACCAGCGGAGCTACTTCAGCGGCGAAACCACCCACGAAACTGGCAATGACCTGGAGATGACCATTCGACAGGACATCAACCGCCAGAAAATGGTCGATTCGTACAAAGGCATCCGACACAAGCGTGGCCAGAAGGTTCGCGGCCAGCGGACGAAATCCACGGGCCGTACCGAAGGCACGATCGGTGTCAACGTCGAAGCGATCAAAGAAGAAGGTGAGCCTGAGTAATGACACTTGGACAGAACACGAAGTTCTACGAGACACCGAACCATCCGTATCAGGACGATCGGATCGCCGAAGAAAGTGGTCTGCTCGGACGCTACGGGTTGAAAAACAAAGAAGAACTGTGGCGAACCCAGTCACAGCTGCGCTCATTCCGTCGTGAGGCACGCGCACTGCTCGGCCGTGAAGGAGCAGGTGGTGAGTCTGCTGACGAGGAAGCCCAGGAATTTCTCGACCGACTCCGTCGGATCGGCATTCTCGGAAATGAGGCCGGTGCTGACGACGTGTTGAGCCTGGAAGTGACCGATCTGCTCGAACGGCGGCTACAGACGATCGTCTACCGCCAGGGCCTCGGTAACACGCCAAAGCAGGCACGACAGTTCATCACGCACGGGCACGTGGAGGTCGACGGCCACAACGTGACGATTCCGTCCTACACCGTGCCGGTAAGTGAAGAAGGGAGCATCGAATACGATGAAACCAGCCCGCTGGCAGATGAACTCCATCCAGCACGATCTGAGGGTCAGGAATAATGAGCGCTGAATCCAACGAACGATGGGCCATCGCCCACATTCACGCGTCGTTCAACAACACGATCATCACCATCACTGACGAGACGGGTGCCGAAACGCTCGCCAAATCCAGTGGTGGATCGGTCGTCAAACAGAATCGGGATGAGGCCTCGCCGTACGCGGCAATGCAGATGGCTGAGGTCGTCGCCGAGAATATCCTTGCCCAGGGAATCGAGGGTGTCCACGTCCGGGTTCGCGGTCCCGGTGGCAACCTCCAGAAGAACGCTGGACCAGGTGCACAGGCAGCGATCAGAGCGCTTGCACGCGCCGGACTCGAGATCGGCCGCATCGAAGATGTCACGCCGATCCCGCACGACGGGACACGGCCCCCGAAAAACAGCGGGTTCTGAAATGACGGAGAACTTCGAGGTGCAGTTCATCGATCGTGACGAACGCACTGCGCGATTCCTCGTTCGGGGCGTCTCGCCGGCGTTCGCAAATGGACTGCGGCGGTCGATCATCGCCGATGTGCCGACGCTTTCGATCGATTCGGTTCGAATCATCGAGAACTCCTCGGTGATGTTCGACGAACAGATCTCACTCCGACTCGGGCTGGTGCCGTTAACCACGCCGCCGAACGAGTTCGAAGAGGGAGACATCGTTACGCTTGCGCTTGACGTGGAAGGGCCAGAGACGGCCTACTCCGGAGATCTACGCTCTGATCACGAGCTCGTCGAGCCGGCCGACACGAACATCCCAATCATCGAGCTCAAATATCCGGAGACAGCTGACTCGCCACAGCGCCTCGAACTCGAAGCCGACGCCGTGATGGGTCGGGGTCGCGACCACGCCAAAAACCAGGGCGGCGTCGCCGTCGGCTATCGACATCTCCAGACTGTTGTCGTCGAAGACGACGCAGACGAGTACAGCGACTCGGGGCCAGAAATCCTTCGCGGCGTCATCGAGGAGGGTGCAGCCGATCACGCGGTCGCAACTGAGGACACCGACGAGCCCGAAAACGGTGCGCTCGTCGCCACCGAGGCGTTCGACAATGATCTCTCGAAGCGATATCCCGACAAGGAGGTCTCCGTTCGCGATGTGGACGACGCGTTCGTCTTCCACGTTGAGAGTGATGGCTCGATGAGCGTCGACGAGCTGGTGACCAACGCAGCCGATTCGCTCGCCGAGCGAGCGTCGGAACTCGAACAAGCGGTACAACTCTAAGAACATGTTCCCCACAACCACACCTGTCTATCCAACCACGGATCGAGAAGCGACGCCCGTCGCCAGTCTGGCAGACGGCGTCGGGATCGAAAGTGGTATGTGGGGGCCGGTAATTACACACAATACGCGCAGGGATAGCCAAGTTTGGCCAACGGCGCAGCGTTCAGGGCGCTGTCCTGTAGAGGTCCGCAGGTTCAAATCCTGCTCCCTGCATTTCTCAGAATCATGAACAAGACAAACCCGAGACTCACGAGTCTCATCGCCGACTGCAAACGGGCGGCCCGCGGTGGTGCAGCGGTGTGGGGTGATATTGCCGAACGGCTCGAAAAACCCCGCCGTACGCACGCCGAGGTCAATCTCGGGCGTATCGAGCGATACGCCAAAGAAGACGAGACAGTCATCGTACCGGGCAAGGTGCTCGGTAGCGGTGCCCTTCGCAAGGAGGTAACCGTCGCCGCTGTTGATTTCTCTGGGACGGCCCAGACGAAGATCAGCCAGGTTGGTGAGGCAATCGAACTCGAACAGGCAATTGAACAGAATCCAGAGGGCTCGAACGTACGGGTGATTCGATGAGCATCGCCGAATTTGACGCCGATGTCGTTATCGATGCACGCGATTGCATTCTCGGTCGTGTTGCAAGCCACGTCGCCGATCGAGCACTCGAAGGCGAGACGATCGCCGTGGTCAACACCGAACAGGCCGTCATCACGGGCAACGAGGAGGACATCATGAGCGTCTACGAAAAGCGCGTGGATGTCGGCTCCGACCGTGGACCGTACTATCCAAAGCGGCCAGATCGAATCTTCAAGCGCTCAATTCGTGGCATGATTCCGTACAAAAAGCCACGCGGCCGGAGTGCATTCGAAGGGATCCGCTGCTACGTGGGCAATCCGTACGACGATGACGCCGAGATCATCGACGACACGTCGCTGGATCGACTTTCGAACATCAAATTCATTTCACTGAGCGAGATCAGTGAGCGACTGGGAGCGAACGTCACATGGTAACCAACACGAGTGGAAAGAAAAAGACGGCCATCGCCCGAGCGACCGTTTCGGAGGGTAACGGGCGGGTTCGGATCAACGCACAGCCGATTGAGCTCATCGAACCAGAACAGTCCAGACTGAAAATGCTAGAGCCGTTCCGTATTGCCGGCTCAGAGATGCGAGAGGACGTGGACATCAACGTCCAGGTTGCAGGCGGTGGCTCTAGTGGCCAGGCGGACGCCGTTCGAACGGCGATCGCTCGCGGTCTCGTCGATCACACGAACGATGCCGAGCTGCGCGATGCGTTCATGAGCTTCGATCGCTCGTTGCTCGTGAACGACGTCCGACAGTCGGAAGCCAAAAAATGGGGCGGTCCAGGCGCTCGGGCACGCTACCAGAAATCTTACCGCTGAGGTGATTACGGCATGATGGTACCCGTTCGGTGTTTCACGTGTGGCAAGGTCGTCGGCGAACATTGGGAGGAGTTCAAAGAACGCGCGAAGGAGGGAGACGAATCACCCGAAGCAGTGCTTGACGATCTCGGCATCGAACGGCCGTGCTGTCGTCGTATGCTTGTTTCGCACAAAGACCTCGTGGATATCGTCTCCCCGTACCAGTGATGGTGATGCAACAGCGACATAATCGGTATGAGAAGGCACGTATCATCGGCGCACGAGCGCTGCAGGTAACGTACGGCGCACCGGTGCTAATCGAAACGAACCGCGAAGAGCCCATTCTCATCGCGGCCGAAGAGTACGATGCTGGCGTGTTGCCGTTCACGGTCAAACGCAGTACGGGTGCACAATGACGCTCATCTCTGACGTACAGCTCCGCAAGGTGCTGGATTCTCGTGGTAATGCAACCGTTGAGGCAGTTGTCCACACCGAACGCGACGGGTTCGGTCGCGCGAGTGCCCCAAGCGGCGCAAGCACTGGCGAATACGAGGCAATAGAGCTGCCAGCCGATGAGGCGATCGCGCAGGCGCGCGAACACGCCGTCTCACGACTCGTTGGACAGGTGTACGCCGGCGACCAGCGGATGGTCGACCGGACGCTCACCGCTGCAGATGGCACCGACGACTTCAGCCGGATCGGTGCAAACAGCGCAGTGGCGATCAGTATGGCAGCGGCGAAGGCAGCAGCCGACGTGCTCGGCGCACCATTATACCAACATCTTGGGGGAACGTTCCGCGGGAGCGACGTTCCAACGCCGCTTGGCAACGTGATCGGCGGCGGCGAGCACGCGGTCGGTGGCACGCACATCCAGGAGTATCTTTCAGCTCCTGTCGGTGCACCGAGCGTTTCGGACGCCGTCTTCGCGAACGCTGCCGTCCACCAGACCGTTGGCGAGTTGCTTTCCGACCGCGGCGTGACGGCCAACAAGGGCGACGAGGGTGCCTGGGCCCCTGCAATCACTGACGAAGAGGCATTCGATGTGCTCGAATCGGCGATTGCAGAGGTCAGCGACGAACTTGGATTCAGGATCGAGATTGGCCTGGACGTGGCGGCCTCGGAACTGTTTGCCGACGGTGCCTACCAGTACGGTGACAGCACACGGACGACTGACGAGCAGATCGATTACATCGCCGAGCTAGTTGGAAATCACAAGCTGGCGTACGTCGAGGATCCGCTCGAAGAGAACGATTACGAGGCGTTCGCACGACTGACCGATCGGGTCGGCGAACAGACGCTGATCTGTGGAGACGATCTGTTCGTTACGAACACAGCCCGTCTCGCAGACGGCATCGGCAGTGGGGCTGCAAACAGCATTCTCATCAAGCCAAACCAGATTGGGACGCTCTCGTCGGCGTTCGATGCCATCGAACTGGCCGTCGAGAACGGCTACGAACCGGTCATCTCACACCGAAGTGGTGAAACCGAAGACGCAACGATCGCACACCTTGCCGTCGGTACCGCCGCACCGTTTATTAAAACCGGTGCGGTTGGCGGTGAGCGAACGGCGAAGCTGAACGAACTCATTCGAATAGAGGATACGGCATGAACGAAAACGAAGAAGAACTTGAGGAGCCTGACGCACAGTCCGCGCAGGCGACAGAAACGGACGCACAGCCAGAGAACGCAGACGCCGTCGCAGAACAGGCCGACGAGCAAGAGCCTGTTCTCGATGAGGACGTCATGCCCGACGATGAGGCAGACCTCCTCATCCCGGTTGAGGAGTATCTCGCCGCGGGTGTCCATATCGGAACGCAGCAGAAAACGAAGTCGATGGAGCGGTTCATCCACCGTGTTCGGACCGACGGTCTCTACGTGCTCGATGTGAGCCAGACTGATTCTCGGATTCGGACGGCTGCGAGATTCATCGCGAACTACCAGCCAGAGCAGATCCTGGTCGCCTCTTCGCGCCAGTACGGTCGCTTCCCGGCCGAAAAGTTCGCAACGGCCGTCGGTGCACGCGCTCGCACTGGCCGGTTCATTCCAGGGACGCTGACGAACCCGAAATACGACGGCTACATCGAGCCGGATGTCGTGGTCGTCACCGACCCGATCGGCGACGCACAGGCCGTCAAAGAGGCCATCACCGTCGGAATCCCCGTCGTTGCAATGTGTGACTCAAACAACACCACGGGCAACGTCGATCTCGTGGTTCCGACGAACAACAAGGGTCGTCGCGCCCTGTCGGTCGTCTACTGGCTGCTTGCCAACGAAGTGATCGACAACCGTGGCGGCGAACCGACGTACGCGCTCGAAGACTTCGAAGAAGGGATGTGAGCCGTTTTTCGGGGACTGTGTATAGTAGTTTTCGGCTGTTCTCGACCCGCGGAGAGCCATCCATACCGAAAATTGACAGCGTCGTCGTTCGGGTAGCTTTACCTTGTTGGTGAAAAAGAGGGCTATATGACTGTTGCAAGCGCCCCAGGGAAGGTGTATCTGTTCGGCGAACACGCCGTTGTGTACGGCGAGCCGGCCGTTCCCTGTGCGATCGAGCGGCGGGCCACTGTCAGGGCAACGAAACGTGACGATGAGCGGATTCGGGTTCAGGCCAACGACCTCTCGATCAACGGCTTCTCTGTCGAGTACTCTGAGGGGGCGACCGAAGAAAGTGCTGAGTTTGACGTCCCGCATCCATTGGTTGAGGCAGCGGTTGGCTACGTCGATGGAGCGATTGAGCAGGTCAGAGACGTGCTTGATGCGTCGGTTGGCTTCACGGTGACGATAGAATCCGATATTCCGCTGGGGGCAGGTCTGGGATCCTCCGCCGCGGTGGTCGTTGCGGCGATCGACGCCGCAACCCGCGAAGTTGGCATCGAACTTTCGCCCGAGGAGATTGCCGATCGAGCGTATCAGGTGGAGTACGACGTCCAGGACGGCCAGGCGTCCCGCGCTGATACGTTCTGTTCAGCGATGGGTGGTGCCGTCCGAGTGGAGGGTGATGATTGCCAGGTGATCGGTGACACGCCACGGCTCCCGTTCGTTATTGGCTACGACGGCGGCGCTGGTGATACGGGCGAACTGGTTGCCGGCGTTCGATCGGTGCGTGAGACCTACGAATTTGCCGACGAAACAGTGTCATCGATCGGTGACCTGGTTAGAACGGGCGAATCCGCACTGCTTGATGGCGACCTGCAGGAGCTAGGGCGACTGATGAACTTCAATCACGGGCTGTTGTCCGCGCTTGGGGTCTCCTCTCGATCGCTCGATTCGATGGTGTGGGCCACACGCGAAGCCGGTGCGATGGGCGCAAAGCTCACTGGAGCCGGTGGTGGTGGCTGCATCGTTGCGCTGGATCCCTCACCAGCCTCCGGAACGGCTCTGCAGTACACCCCAGGATGTGAGAGCACGTTCCGAGCGGAACTCGCACACGAGGGCGTCCGGGTGGAACAGCCGTGACCACCATTCTGAAGCTCGGTGGCAGCGTGATCACCGACAAAGACCGGCCGGAAACCGTCGATCACGAGACACTGGAGATGCTTGGAGCGACAATCGCCGAACACGATGTGTCGGATCTTCTCATCGTTCACGGCGGCGGCAGCTTCGGCCATCACCACGCGGCGGCTCACGGCGTAAGCCAGACTGTGGGAACGACCGACCCGGCTGCGGTTCGTGACATTACGGACGCCATGAAGCGGCTCAATACTGCGGTCGTCGATGTGCTCGTTGATCATGGCGTCCCTGGGGTTCCCGTCCATCCGTTTTCCGGAGCGCGACGGACAGAATCGGGCGACCTCTCTGCGTGCACTGAACCACTCGAAGACATGCTTGCTGCTGGATTTGTCCCGGTCTGTCACGGTGATGTTATCGCACACGCTGGCGTGGGGGCAACGATTCTCAGCGGCGATGAGATCGTCTGTTCGTATGCGTCCACTCTTGATGCGTTCCGTGTTGGACTGTGTTCTGCGGTGCCTGGAGTGCTCGATGGGAATGAACTGATTCCACTGATCGAGTCCCTGGACGATGTTGCCCACGTACTCGGTGGGAGTGATTCAACGGACGTCACGGGTGGTATGGCCGGAAAAGTTGCCTCGTTGCTCGAACTCGAAACTGACGCGTTCGTGTTCGGCGTCGATGGAGTGGGCAGATTTCTTTCTGGAGATAGTGCCGGGACAAAAATAACACACGATCCGAATCTGTAATTCGATAGTCCCCTAGAACTGTAGTGATTGAGAACGAACGAATAGTCATGTCGCCCACTCTATACCGCCTTGAGGGCTGTCCGTTCTGTGAACGCGTCGGAGACCGACTTACTGAACTCGATATCGACGTTGAGAACGTCTGGGTCGCAGCCGATCACTCGGAGAGAAACGAAGTCAAAGCAATCTCGGGACAACGTGGTGTTCCCGTGCTCGTGGACGATGCGTACGGCGTCACCATGAGTGAATCTGATCGCATTCTCGAATTTGTTGAGAAAACCTATGCGACCAGTAATTAGTTAATAATACAAACATTCATATCAGAATTCCATTCTAATAATAACATTATTTCTACCCATTCAGATACGTAAGATGTATGTTTACGAGTGAAATTCGTTCAGAGGATGCCAGACTGCAGTAACTGTGGGTCGTTCGTAACCGAAGCGTACGTACGAGTGTTCGCACCGAACGGGATGGAGTCCGTCCGCGTTTGTCCGAACTGTCAAGATAAACTCCGCGACGGTGCATCGATCCGCAAGGCGCGCTCTTCTCGCGGCAACTGACGATCCACCCATCTTCGTTGCGGACGGAGCGGCGGTCGCGATAATTATCAAAATTTAAACATCATCATACGGGCCAAGTCGAGTGCCATCGAGGAGATAGGCCTGTCCGTCGTCGATTCCCTCCGGGAGGAATGGGGCGAGAAACGTCTGGGTGGTATTGATCCAGGTTCCACCGGTGAGATCATTGAACGCGGGACAGATAACGATCGATCCGGGATCAATATCGTGCGCGCTCGTGTGTGGTTCGAACGGTGTAGGATTGAGTGTGCCTCGGAGCCAGACCCGTTCGGTCGAACCACCGCCGACAGCATCGGTCAAATTGACCATGGGATGTTCGTGACCCATCACCAGAACCGACGCCGCAAGCACTTCTTCGGCTGGCCAGGTGTGTCCATGTACGAATCCGACGGCTCCACATCGCCAGCCGTCGCTCTCAGTCACCGATATATTGTGTTCGAACTCCACTGCCTCAACGAGTGTTTCGATGTCGCCGTCATGATTTCCTTTGACGATCGTTAGTGGGACCCTGGTAGCGACTGTCTCGAACAACTGTTCGATTTCATCGCGCTCGGTGGCGCTCGGACGACCGATATCCGTGCCGAGATCGCCGACAACAACCAGCCGACTGGCGTTCGATCGATCGAGCAATGTCTCGACCAACGCTCGTCGTTCGTCCGCGCGTGAGGGAATCTCCACGCCATTTTGTCTGAATCGAGCTTCGATTCCGGCATGATAATCTGCGAGAACCAGCAGCTGCTCATCTGCTGTGGTCACAACACCAGCAGGAGCCCCCGGAATCGGCTCGATGACCGCCATTAGATCGGTTTCAGCGTGTCCTCGGCCGGCTCGTAACACTTTCCATTCATCAGCGCTTCCTGTATCGCATCGGAGACATCATCTGAACTGACATTAGCACTCGATGTTACAGCGTCAATGAGCTCTGTGCGATCAACACCATCACCGTCGTTCATCGATCGCATCTCGCTCAGAACAACCGCGGAAATATCGATGGATTCTGCATCCGATTCTGCGACAGGCTCGGGTTCGGATTCTTTGGCAGATTCAGGTTCAGAATCAACGGCAGATTCCACAGATTTCTCCGTGTCCGCCGATTGCGCCTGGTCGTTTTTACCCACGCTAGCAGCCGGATCATCGAGGTCGGCATCGTTGGTCTCCTCGGCTGGCGGCTGATCGGGGCTATCGTCCGGGGATGCCGATTCGGTGGAGCCAACCTCACTTGCCGTGGAAAACTCCGTTCCGAACTCAGATTCGACCTGTTCGCGTACTTCTTCGTCGAGCTCGAACTCCTCTGGGTCGAATTCGTCGGGTTCGGTCGACAGGTCGTCCGCTTGCGTGGGCTCGGCGTCGGAATCGTCTTCCGTTGCCGATGGGGATGCATCGATCGAATCGTCGCTCTCGATCGACTCCTCAACCGGCGTATCGCTCGTCTCAGCAGCACTGTCTGGCGCTGACTCCTGTTCACTGGTTTTAGTCCCATTCGTATCCACGGCAGACGCTTGTTCAGGTTCATCAGTGTGGATATCGACGCGTTCTGCAGTCTCGGAGGTGGCCGGAGCGTCCGAACCGTCTGGTTCCACCTCTGCCTCTCGTTCGTCGAGTTCGACCGACAGCTCAATTGCTGGAACGAACGAGACGGTTGCGTCCTCGCCGGGGGGATACGACAACGGATCGACCGACTCCTTCCGTTCGGCAACGAGTTCGAGGACGTCGATCGAGAGGCGCTGGAGTTCGGACAGATACGCAGTCGTGGTACCGTACGCAGATCGGGCGCGAGCAATCCCTGCCGCTCGATCCGCCGGAACGCCAGCATTTTCGAGACGGCGAGTCAGTGTTATCTCAGAATCCGAAAGCGCACGCGCCTGAACTGCATCCGTCGTGGCGATCCGTTCGAGCGTTCTGCGAGCGGTCCGTACGCTCCACCGATCGCGCGTCTCGGCGTCGATCTCCGTGATTACCTCCGGACGGATCGAGCTGTACACTACGTCCGCATCGTCTGGCGAGAACGTTCGTGCTTTGCCTGTGATGGCAACGAACGCCGGCGGCGACAGCGATTCGAGCGTGGCCAGCGCTTCTGGCTGGTACTGTCCAGCATAACAGACGAACGCACCGGTCGGATCGGCAATCCGAGCCCGAACCATGCTGTCGCCGGCCGGCGAAATCTCCGTCAAGACGCCCGCAACGAACACACGATTCATCCGAAGCCCACTTGGCGCGACGACGTAGTTTGGTGCGCGATCGTCGTCGCTCTCTGCGTACTCGTGGGTCGCATCGGCGAATTCGGCTGCGAACAGCCGTTGTGCAGTCTCCCGCCCGACGGAAGGGGCGTTGCTCATTGGCTCACCTCCGCGAGCGCTGTCTCTGCAATCTCCGATGGCGCAGTGGTCACCCGATCGAACGAATCAACCGTGAGCATCGCCCCGTACTCGTCGATCTGGAGCGAGCCACGCAGTCTGTACTGCCGGCCGACGATCGCCTCCATGATCGAACTGGTTACTACCGACCGATCCATCGCATCACGAGCTGCCTCGCGTGCGCTTTCGAGGGTATCGCCGTAGACCGACTCCGTCAGCTCGCGATCACAGATTCCCATCAGCGTTCCGGTGCCGTCGTCGATGACGGCTTTGATGCGGAGATCATCCTCGCCGCTCACCGAACCGTGACTCCGACACTGGCCGTTCTGGATCACTCGCGAACACTCCGGACAGCGCTGAATCAACCCGGAGCCATCACGAACGTCAATAACAGTGCCAACAACAGCGATGTCGAACGCACCACCCGCGTCAATTGCGTCGCCGATCTCCAGTTCCGGGACGGCTTCGGTCACCGAAACCGCCTGATCGAGCTGACGGACGGTCGTGTGCTCGCCAACGTTCACCGCCGGAACGCCCCGGTGTTCACGGACGTGACAGTCGATGAGCTCGACCGACGCTCCCGATTCGATCAGCGCAGTGTGGGCCTCCCAGTCAGTGAACGGCAGCCGTTTCGTTTCATCCCCAATGACACCACTGAGTATTGTGGTCTCACCGTCTCGGCCATCGATCGTTCGCTGTTCACACTCAAGCACCGATACAGCGACCGTGATTCCACGATCGCCCGTCTGGAGGGAATCGAGTGTGCGATCGCCACCGATCTCGAACGGCACGTCAAGCGATTCTTCAGCCGTGGAAATCGTCGTGGTGTCGCCGAGATTGAGCTGGGGTTCGCCATCCCACTCTCGAACGCCGGCGTTCTGAATCGATATCGTCTCGCCAACCGAAAATTCGAGATCCTCCCACGCAGTGTAGGCGACACGACCGGTCTCGTCGCCGATCGTCCCCTCGATAATCATCTGTTCGTCACCATCGTAGACGATCGTTCGCCGTCCACGCGTCAATACCGTGCCCACCAGCGAGACGCCTGGCTGATCTGCAGACAACGATTCGATCGATGACGCCGTCGGCACCGAAGCGGTGGACCCAGTTCCACCGTACTTTCGGCGAAGACTCTGTATCGCTTCTGACACTGGAACGTCGTATTCCAGTAACGTTTGTAAGTCCGCTACAACCTCCGCTTTGTCTACGCCGAGATCGGAGGCGAGCTCCTCGGCGCGAGCTTCGAGATCCATCCTACAGTAACTGAACGGGGGATTCACAAAAAGCGTTCCGTGAACGACGATCCTGCAGAGTCGGTTGGCAGAGGCGATTCATCCCCATGATCCGAGGTGACTCCCAAGGTATATTTGTATTAGTTTCCACAATGGAGATGATGGTTGAGGACCAGTCCGATTCGAGTGAATTCGTTTGGGTGAACGACACCCAGGAAAGCGGTCAGAGCCATGTGGGGGTGCGTGGTACGGTTGGATTGCCAACTGGTGGTGACGACGAAGACGGTACCGCGGTGCAGATGCAACTCCCCGACGATCTTGCTGAGGAAGTCATCTCCCTGTACGACGAACTTGACGGTGATTTCTATGAGCTCTATGGCGAGCGGCTCGATCCAAACCAGCTTTTCTGGGCGAGCGGCGTCGAAGTAATGTTGAATCACGTTGAGGAACTCAGAGACCAGATCGGTCTCCGGTGATGGGCTTGTAGTCACCAGATGGTACCGACTCTGCGCTCTTGAAATCATCACGGTGACCACGACCAGCAAGAGACAGCAACGCCATTCGGCCCGAAATCTGCACGTCACGTTTAGAAATCGGGATGAGGACCATCCCGACGCTGGGGGAACGTTGTGGAAGCGTGTGAACGATGAGTGTCGTTGGATCGAACCAGAGAGGCCGTTGTGAACTATCTCACCGCTCAGTATACACTGTGTGTTGAGTTTTTATTAATCTTGCGGTAGTAATAAAATAATTAATCAGGAACGAAGTAATATTCAGGGATCGATGACGGTAATTGATTCGACTGGCCATCGACTGAGAATCTCAACGCCATTTTCACGAACGACGACCATCTCTTCGATGCGAACACCCTGGTTCTCAGCAGGCTCCATCGTTTCGACGGCCATCGTCATGCCTTCTTTAATTTCGATCGGATGGTCCGGGGAGATCCCACGCCAGATGAGCGGTTGCTCATAGAGTTGCAGACCGAGGCCGTGCGCCCAGTGGTTTGTCGTCAGTTGCCAGTGATTGGTGGCATCGTACCACTCGGCGTGTTCGCCCTCCATATCTGGAAAGCCCTTGCAGATTTCGTCTGTCGTCGCACCGGGTTCGATCCGTTCGAGGACGTCATAGAGGTTGTCGCGGGCGGTCTCGTACGCCTCCGTTTGGGCTTGCGTTGGCGCCCCCAGACTAAACGTTCGGTAGTAACACGACCGATAGCCGAGATAGGAAACGTTGTAACAGTCAGCATAGATGAGATCTCCCGGGCGGAGAATCCGATCAGTGGTGTTCGCCTGGTGTTTCGGCCAGGTGTTCGGCCCCGAGGTAAGATAGCCACCATGGACGCCAGCACCGAGACGAAACAGCTGTTTGACCGCTCCACCCCAGACGGCAGATTCGCGCCGCCCGGGACGCGCCGTTTCAGTGATCTGCTGAAACGCACCCTCACAGATTGCAGCGACCATTCGAAGACATTCGATCTCATCCCGGGTTTTGATCGCGCGCGCCGACGACATCGCCGAGCTGCAGGCCGCCGTATCGACCTCGATCGATCGATCCTCGAACGCCGCAAGCAACGCTGGGTTCGCAATATCAACGCCGATCGGCTGCTGTTGTACTCCATGGTCGTTCAGGGCGGCTTCAATCTCATCAACCATGGTTTCACGCAGGAACCGACGTGCAGAGGGACGGCCCGCTGCCCGTGGCACGTTCCCCAGGCCTGGACAGGCGTATCTGATATCATCGAGCCACGGACAGTTGAATCGTTGATTGGACGCGTGATCTGCCGTGTCCCAGTGGACAATCGATCCGTCTTCTGTCAATAACGTGTAGTGGTCGGCACCGCTTCCGCCGGTCATCGCCAGGCCCGTCACATACCGAATGTTCGGGTCGGAAAACAACACCATCGCGGCCAGTCCGTGGTCAGCCATTTGCGCAAGGGCACGGGTCTTGCGCTCCTGGCGGAGGCGAGCGGTGTTAATCCGTTCTTCCCAGTCAACGGCCATCGTCCCACGGGTCCCTTCCATGTACGTTCGTTCGTACATATCTAACGGTTCTGCAAGGAATGACTTGAATCCCCATCGCGTATGGTATCTCTAGTCATGAATAATTCATTAACTCAAAACTATAATAAATTATTCACTAATTGGTATCGTTACTAAATAACTCAATCCCGCATGGTTTATGTGTCGATAGGCACGATTTTAGCGTGTCTCATGCATAGTGCATGGAGACCATCACAATCACGCCCATACGGGCACTCACATAATCATGTACGATACAGCGAAATACCTTATACACGCCAACATCACTGCAAAGGGGGTGGTCGAACGGAGTGACGTCGTTGGTGCCATCTTCGGACAGACGGAGGGGTTGCTTGGCGACGAGCTTGATCTCCGCGATCTCCAGGACTCCTCGAAGGTGGGCCGGATCGACGTTGAGATCAGCTCGGAGTCGGGCCAATCGTTCGGCACGGTGACGATCGCCAGCGGGCTTGATCAGGTCGAAACCGCTATCCTTGGCGCATCCCTCGAAACGATCGAACGGGTTGGCCCGTGTCGGGCAGCCGTCGAGGTCGACCGGATTGAAGACGTTCGGGCGGCAAAGCGTCGACAGATCGTTGAGCGGGCGAAGACCCTGCTCGGGTCGGCGTTCGACGGCGGAATCCTGACGAGCGATGAGTTAGTCGAAGAGGTGCGCCGATCGATCAGAATCGAAGATATCACGGAGTACAAAGGACTGCCTGCGGGGCCTCGGGTTGCCGATTCGGACGCAATCATCGTCGTCGAGGGGCGCTCTGACGTGCTAACGCTCCTCCAGTACGGCATCAAAAACGCCATCGGCGTCCAAGGGACGAGCGTGCCCGATGCCGTAGCGTCGCTGACAACGGACAAAACCGTGACGGCCTTTTTCGACGGGGATCGGGGCGGCGATCTCCTCCTCAAAGAGCTCGGTCAAGTCGCGTCGATCGATTTCGTTGCGATGGCGCCGACCGACGATCACGTTGAGGATCTCTCACGGAACGCGGTGATGAAAGCGCTACGAGAGAAGATCCCCGCCGATTCAGTCTCTCAACACGCTCCAGGACCTGAAGAACTGGCTGCAACTGACGGCAGTGCACGGCCAGCGCCGCCACCCACTGAGGGAGCACCGACTCCAGACGCGCCACTTGCAGAACCC
Organism: Halobacteriales archaeon YIM A00013; assembly: GCA_025041195.1. Taxonomy (GTDB): domain Archaea; phylum Halobacteriota; class Halobacteria; order Halobacteriales; family Haloarculaceae; genus Halocatena. The sequence continues at coordinate 924,360 of JAKCFM010000001.1, read as the reverse complement.
ACTGCAACGGCCGGATCTACGCCGAACGGAGCGACCACAGCGGATCCGACACCGCCAGATACGCTGTCCGGACACGTGACCGAGGTGGTCGAAGCTGAGGGTCACGCCGTTCGCCTGCTCGATGCGTCCTTCGAAACGATCGCAGACGGGTCAGTTGATGAGGCGTTTACATTGCTCAAATCGGCTGGCGATCCACCGGCGTGTCTCATCATCGATGGGGCACTCACACAACGCGTGCTGGACATAGCTGCGCAGACTGGTGTCGGCCAGATCGTCACACAAGAGTGTGAATCATTCGTCAAACAACCCACGAGCGTTCGCGTGCGTACGGTCGGGCAGGTTACACAGTCTAGCCCGTAAGAGAACTAAATTCGTTTTTTCAGCAGGAGTCCGTCGACGCCGTCGTCGTACTCGTTCGGTTTGCGTTTGACCAGTTCGAAGCCGTTAGCACGGTAGAACGCGATCGCGTCGTCGTCATCTGCACGCGCGCTGAGAGAGAGTTCGGTCGCTACCGTTCGTGCTGTGACAGCTTCGAGCAGTGCAGTTGCGTGTCCTTCACGCCGATGAGCCGGTTCGACCGCAATTTCTGCGACATAACAGCCCGTCGCATCATCGTCGTGTCCACCGTCGATAGCGAGAGCGTAGCCGATCGGCCCAGCGTGCTCTGCTGGCACTGCCACCAGACAGAACGGACTCTCATCCGCCGGTTGTTCGAGTGCGAGCGCCAAGAGTTCCGGCCACGGTGAGGACAACAGCGACTGTTGTAACGAACCAATTCGTCCCCGATCGGCTGAACTGGCAGATCGGATCACAGCACCACGACGCCACCAAGCAGCGTCAGTCCGAACGCCGACAGCCCACCTGAGAGCGTTGCCAGAAAGTTGACGCCCATGTTACCAAGCGCAGCTCCCTCAATCGTCGCGCCCAACAGGCTATCGACGAGCATGCCAATGGTACCAGCGGCAATGACGATCAGGCCTCCAACGATCGTCACGCTATCGAACAGCCCGATCGTCAGCAGGGCGATGATACCAGCTCCAACAATGCCTGCGAACGCCCCCTGGAGTGTCACGCCACCGTCCGTCCCTGGCGCAACCGGTTTGAGCGTGGTAATCAGCCTCGGGGGGCCATACAGTCCGCCGATCTCGCTCGATAACGTGTCACTCATCGCCGTCGCGACGGCGCCTGCGAACGCGAGGACGAACACTGATGGGGAGAGTCCGATGAGCTCGGCGGCTGAACTCCCGAGCACAGCCAACAGTGCAACGAGCGAGTTGGCGATGACGTTACCACCGCCGCGTGCGCCCTCATTATCCTGTGCGAGTCCCCGATCTCGTTTCGTTTCGTAGCGGAACTTCGTCACGAGCCCACCACCACCAAAGAATGCGATCAGGACGGCAAACCACTGGTATCCCCCGAGAACGATCGTGACGAACGCGATAACGACTCCCGAAAGCATGCCGGTGATCGAAGCTGTCTCGAGTGCATACGAGAGATAGCCGAATGCTACGGTCACGGCGAGTGCAGTCACCACGTACGACGTAGTAACTCCCGGGACGATTCCGTTCAGAATCCAGAGGGCAAACGTCACGGATAGAATGATGATTGGGTCATCGCGGTCGGGCAATACCGATCGGAGCAATGCTGCAAACAGGCCACCCGTGATTGCCAGAAAGAGCAGTTTTGGAGGGTCTAGCGGGGTGTCCAGCATCGAGATGGTCAGCCACTGTCCCACGATCGCACTGCACCAGGAGACACCCAGGAAGGTAGCAACGGCGACGAGTGGATCATCCGTCCGTCGCCTGGCGAGTTTTTCTCCGAGATTTCCATAGACGACGAGCAAAACGCTCGCGATGAATATGGTCAACGAGAGGTCAATCTGGAGACTAAAGGCCGCAAGTCCACCAGCGGCCAGACAGAAGTTTGCGAGTCCGTAGAGTCGGCCCTCCTCGTAATCTGCGGGAAAGGCAAACAGATCAAACAACGGGCCGTTGCTCGTAACCAGTGACACGACGGTGCCGAACAAAAACGGAATCGAAATGACGATCGCCGTCATCCCTGCCGGATCGATGGCCGGAACGGTTGAATTGAACCAGCTTGCGCTGAAACTAACGCTCGAGGCCGCTATAAACGGAACGGCCAGAACGAACGTTCCGACGACGGCGAATCCGACGGCCCGCCGAACTGATGATGCCACGCCTCAGGGTTTTGTTGTCGAGAACTTAATCCTCTCGGGTATGAGATTGTGCGATCCGATCTGCAGTCGTGAACTTTAGGCTGGTCTGTCCGTTACCGACGGTGTGTCCCTCTACGATCGGTATCTCGCAGCCCGAACACGATGGAGTGAGGCCGCCGTTCCGGAGCATATCGCACTCGTCATCACCGAGCGCGATCTGCTCAATCCAGGAGCGTATGCAACGCTCGAATCGTTCTTTTACTGGGCGTTCGATTACAGCGCCGACCGCGTGATGGTGTACGTCAGCGTACTCGACGAAGCCGTCGTACAGACGCTATATCACTCGCTTTCAGATATTTCCACACCGGCACCGCTTGCCGTGCGCCTTCCCGAGGACAGCGAGCGGGTCGATACGCCGATACAGGTGAGCATCGGGCTGGGTGGGAAAGCGGAGTTTGCCAAGGCCGTCCAGCAAGTAACGCACGCGGTCGATGATGGATCACTCGTGGTTGACGACATTGATGAGTCCACAATCGAGCGCCATCTGGTCTTTCCCACCGATCCAGATCTGTTTATTAAAACGGGGGCCGAGCGCCTGTCGGATTTCATGATCTGGCAGTCGGTCTACTCGGAGCTGTATTTCACGGATATCAACTGGCGTGATTTCAGAAAGCGCGATTATCTCCGGGCGATACGGGATTATCAGGAACGCCAGCGTCGATTCGGCGAGTGAGCTACCGGTTGATCGGCGTTTCCTCATCAATTTCGAGCCCGCCCACCTGTCGTTTGAGACGGGCACGCAGCCCATCTTCGGCACCGACCGCTCTGAGAAGGGCGATCGCTCGCTGGACGCGCGTCCGCTGGAAGGACTCCTTTCGTGACTCGTAGGTGCGAATTGCGCGCAACAGATCGATTCGCCGGAACTCTGGCCAGTACGGCGTGCAGAAAAAGACTGCAGCCTCGTTACCGTTTGCGTGCCAGGGGAGGAAGTTGCTCGTTCGTTCGTCACCACCGGTTCGAATGATGAGATCGACGGCGCGTCCGGAGTTGGTGTAGAGACGCTGTTCGAGCTCTTCAGCGTCGATATCACCAGGGCGCAACTGTCCAGCGTCGACCTCTGCTGCGACGTCACGGGCGGCATCGAGCAGTTCGGCACGGCCACCGTACGCGAGCGCAATGTTGAGTCTGAGTGTTTCGTATGATTCCGTCGCTGATTCTGCGTAGTCGATTGCGTCTCTGACACGTTCTGGCAGGCGGTCGGTCTGACCGATCGCGGAAATTCGCACCTCCCGTTCGTGGACCTGGGGCTCGTCAGCAAACGATCGAAGCTTTGATTCGATCAGATCGAACAGCTCTGCTCGCTCTTCGGGCGGTCGATTGAAGTTTTCCGTCGAAAACGTATACAGCGTCAGTTCCTCGACTCCGAGGTCCGCACACCATTCCAGGATCGCCTCGGAGGTTTTCGCTCCTTCACGGTGGCCAACTGACGTTCCCTCGCCGCGCTTGCTGGCGTATCGACGGTTGCCATCCTGAATGATCGCAATATGGCCTGGGGCACCAGAGAGCTCACGCTCGAGATTCCGCTCGTAGACTCCGAGCGCCCAGCGACGAACCCGTTCGAACATACGCTGTTGATGTTCTGGCTACTGTATGAGTCTTGTGACCCACAGGGCGCTCCGACGGCAGCCAGAGGATTTTAATAGGGGCAGGACATCCAGTAATACGCAATGGCGACCGGTACGGTTGATTTCTTCAACGACACTGGCGGTTACGGTTTCATCGATACTGACGAGTCCGACGAGGACGTGTTTTTCCACATGGAGGACGTGGGTGGCCCTGACCTGGAGGAAGGTCAGGAAGTCGAGTTCGATATTGAAAAAGCGGATAAAGGCCCGCGTGCGACGAACCTCACGAGGCTCTAATCATGGCAACTGGCAAAGTTGATTTCTTCAACGACACCGGTGGCTACGGCTTCATCGATTCCGAGGAAGCTGACGAGGACGTGTTCTTCCACATGGAAGATGTTGGCGGCCCTGACCTGGAGGAAGGTCAGGAGGTCGAATTCGAGATTGAGCAGGCCGATAAAGGCCCACGCGCAACAAACCTCACGAGGCTCTAATCATGGCAACTGGCAAAGTTGATTTCTTCAACGACACCGGTGGCTACGGCTTCATCGATTCCGAAGAAGCCGACGAGGACGTGTTCTTCCACATGGAAGACATCGGCGGCCCTGACCTGGAGGAAGGTCAGGAAGTCGAGTTCGAGATTGAGCAGGCCGATAAAGGCCCACGCGCAACAAACCTTACGAGGCTCTAATCATGGCGACTGGCAAAGTTGATTTCTTCAACGACACCGGTGGCTACGGCTTCATCGATTCCGAAGAAGCCGACGAGGACGTGTTCTTCCACATGGAAGACATCGGCGGCCCTGACCTGGAGGAAGGTCAGGAAGTCGAGTTCGAGATTGAGCAGGCCGATAAAGGCCCACGCGCAACAAACCTTACGAGGCTCTAATCATGGCGACTGGCAAAGTTGATTTCTTCAACGACACCGGTGGCTACGGCTTCATCGATTCCGAAGAAGCTGACGAGGACGTGTTCTTCCACATGGAAGATGTCGGCGGCCCTGACCTGGAGGAAGGTCAGGAGGTCGAATTCGAGATTGAGCAGGCCGATAAAGGCCCACGCGCAACAAACCTTACGAGGCTCTAATCATGGCGACTGGCAAAGTTGATTTCTTCAACGACACCGGTGGCTACGGCTTCATCGATTCCGAAGAAGCTGACGAGGACGTGTTCTTCCACATGGAAGACATCGGCGGCCCTGACCTGGAGGAAGGTCAGGAGGTCGAATTCGAGATTGAGCAGGCCGATAAAGGCCCACGCGCAACAAACCTCACGAGGCTCTAATCATGGCGACTGGCAAAGTTGATTTCTTCAACGACACCGGTGGCTACGGTTTCATCGATTCCGAAGAAGCCGACGAGGACGTGTTCTTCCACATGGAAGACATCGGCGGCCCTGACCTGGAGGAAGGTCAGGAAGTCGAATTCGAGATTGAGCAGGCCGATAAAGGCCCGCGTGCGACGAACCTTACTCGGTTGTAACGTCGTCACATCGATAGCACTTTTATTTGGACGATTACCCGTTGAGTGACATCGCCGATTCGATCGTGAGAGCTAAACTCGACAGTCACACAACAACCGTATGGACACCCTCGAAGCGAATCTCATTGAACGGACGCGTGCACTGCTTGAGCCCGGTGAGATCGATCTCCGCGGCCTGATTGTTCATACGGAGTGTACCACTGACGATGAAACGCAACTCCACCAGCTGACGCTCGACGTCGGTGCGGCGATCGCCACAGCAGCTGGCGAAGACGACACCTACGTCTACTCCGGAAACGACGATCCAGAGTTCGGTCTCAACCAGCACCAGGGACTGCGAATCGAGGACGATGGCTTCGTCTGGGAGTGCCAGCAGCTCCTGCGAGACGGAACGTTCGACATCGTCTTCTATTACGAACAGGGTGCTGATCAGGACGCTATTATGGATGCGATCGACACCGACACCGTCGATTGCACAGCCGTCGAACCCTGAGAGGCGGCCTGTGACCAACGTGTACACCACAGCGAAGTTCGTAACGAACGAAAAGGATAAACAATTATACTGTATACTGTTGACCGTCCGGTAATTCACCGATGAGGTATTTTGACTTCACCCTGACCGCCGAAAACGGCACCATTCATCCGGTCGATACAGTAATCGCCGACCATCCGGACGTGACTCGGGAGGCCCTGTTGCACATCAATGCGCTCGGTGATGGAACGGGGGTAATGTTGTACCGACTCCGAGGTGACGAATCCTCATTTCAGTCGGATCTCGTCACGTTCAGCGACGTGATTGCCCACGACGTACTTGATGTCCGAGGAGACGTCTTCCATCTGTACGTCCACGTCAAACCCGGAGAACCAGCGGGAAAGCTGATGGCTCTCGCCCAAAAATACGCCCTCATCATCGACACCCCGCTTGCGTTTACCGACCGGGGATCGCTTCGCGTGACCGTTGTCGGAACGCACGATATGCTCAGACGCGCCCTTGAGGATCTCCCCGAAGAGATCTCCATCTCTGTCGAACAGGTGGGCCAGTACTCACCGGAACGGCCGTATCTGTTGGGGCTGCTCACGGAACGTCAGGCAGAAGTGTTCCAGAAAGCCGTCCGGATGGGCTACTACGAAATCCCGCGAGAGACGACCCACGAAGAAATCGCTACGGAACTCGGCTGTGCACCGTCGACGATCGACGAACACCTCCGCAAGGCAGAATCACGCGTCCTCTCGACACTGGTTAACTGATGGGCCGACCTAGTCGTCCGCTGGTGCTGGGCGTTTATCGTCAGCATAGATGCGACGGACCTGTCCGTCATAGCGTTCTAAGATCTTGCGACGCTTTTTCTTGAGGGATGGCGTCAATAGACCGTTCTCAGGCGTCCACTCCTCCGGAATCAACTCGAACATTTTGATCTGCTCTTCGTACTCGAGCTGTTCGTTCACCGCATCAACGGATTCGAGAATCCAGCGCCGAACGCGATCATTTCGACAGATCTCTGCCTTCGTCTCGGGAAGATGGATGTGCTCTCGATTTGCCCACCGCCGAATCGTATCGAAATTAGGAACCATCAGTGCAGCAATAAATTTCTCATTGTCACCAATCACCATGACCTGTTCGATACGATCGTTCGTCGCAAAGCGGTCTTCGATCGGTCCGGGAGCAATATTTTTGCCGGTCGATAGCACGAGGATCTGCTTTCGACGCTCGTGGAATGTGAGATAGCCATCATCGCCGCGTTCGACAATATCGCCCGTCCGAAGCCAGTCGTCAGTGAACGCTTCGTCAGTGGCTGCCGGCCGTTTCCAGTATCCCTCCGTTACGTTTGGTCCCCGAACGAGCAGCTCACCAATATCACCGGTCGCCCGGCGTTTTTGTTCTTCAGTGAGAATTGAGGCATCGAGCCCGATCTCGATACCGGAGAGCGGTGGGCCAAGCGTTCCCGGTTTGACGTCCTCAAACGGATTGACGCTGATAACAGGCGCTGCTTCCGTGAGACCGTACCCTTCGAGCGCCGGAATATCCATTCCCCAGAACAGCTCGGCGATATCCTTCGAGAGACTGCCGCCTCCGCTGACGAACATCTCCATGTTGTTGCCGAGCTGTTCCCGGACGTTACTGAACACGAGCCGATCGGCGATTGAATACTTCAACCGATGAATTGGACCGTGTCGGTCCTTTCGCATGTGCTCGCGGGCAACGCCAACCGCCCAGTTGAAAATGCGCTCTTTCGTGTTTGACTCGCTTGCCTGCTCTAACATGCTGTCGTAGATTCGCTCATAGACTCGCGGGACAGCTGCGATGTTGGTGGGCTTTACCGTCTGGATGTCGTCGGCGACCGTGTCCGCAGACTCGGCATACGCGACAGACGCACCCGCTGCAAACATCAAAAAATGATTTGTCGTCCGCTCGAAGACGTGTGCCAACGGCAAAAATGAGAGCGTCCGCGTCGTTTCGTTTACGGCCGGCAGATCGTCGGATTTATCCGGGCGATCGCCGAGGCGCTTGAGAATCTGATTAACGTTCGCTCGAAAGTTTCGGTGCGTCAGTTTTACCCCTTTGGGCTTGCCCGTCGTTCCTGACGTATAGATAATGCTAGCGAGATCATCAACATCCCTATCATTCAGCCATCCCTCGAGTTTCATCGGCCACGAAACGCTCTCACCCAGCCGATGGAGTTCGCCAAGCGTCAGAATATCGTCGCGGTCTTCATAACCACTGATCGTATCGATCACCACGATCAGTTCCAGCTCAAGCTGGTCTTCGACAGCTAACACACGCTCTAGCAGTGTTTCGTTCTCGACGACGACACCCGTCGCGCCAGGATCATCAAGAAGATACTGCACCTGGTTGGGTGTGGATTCCTTATACACCGTCGTGGAAACGAGACCGGCCACCTGGAGGGCGAAATCGACCTGCGCCCACTCCAGCCGCGAATCCGCAAAGAGGCCAATCCTGTCACCCGCCTCAAATCCCCAGTCACGAAATCCAGCGGCGAGCGTGTGCACTATGTGTTGCATCTCGCTGTAGGTCAACGAGGTGTAGCGACCAGCTGCAGCCGAATCGATGATGTCCCGCTCGACGAGTGACCGATCATGGACGCCGCCCTTATACAGCTGTGCCACTCGATCACGATTCCGACTCGTTGTCCCTTCGAACAGCCGGCCAAGCGTAGATACGCCGATTGCTTCGTCCTCCGCACCGTATCTGTTCTCGGCGTCGCGCCAGTTCTCTACAGTCCCCTCCTCACTATCAGCCATTACTCCGATCGTATATGGCTCCCGAAAAATCAATGTTGCGTGAAGAATACCATCAATATTGTGTCACGTTCGAGAAAATCAAATCGGCCACTGTGAGCGCTCTCACAGCAAAATGCGGGTACAGTGGCGTCCCTCTTCTATTAATTTCAGAGCAAAAATGTGTTAGTTACAGTAATTCTAATATTCTGGATGGTGTGGTGCGTGTTATCGTGGCTGTCTTCCGGCACGCCCCGCGGATATAGTGACCAACTGATCGATGAAATGGGGCACGCCGACCGTGAACGGATACTGCACCGTCGGTTATAGCGTCCAATATCGCCTCTGCATCGATCTCCGGTGCGTTCTCAAAGGCGATTTCCGTGTACGCCCGCCCAATGGTGAGGATTGAATGCGCGTCGCTGCCGGCAAGCGCAGGATAGCTTCGACGTTGCGCAAACGTTCGTGCGCGCCGGTTTCGGTAGCCAGTGAACAACCAGGAATTGTACACTTCAACGGCGTCGCAATCGGTCAACGAACGCTTCGAAACACCGTGTCGAATCCGCTGAAACGGGTGGGGAGCGACGGCGACCCCCCCTCGATCACGGATCGCCTGCACCGTCGAAAAGAACGGGCGGTTCGGTTCGGGCATCGTCTCGATTCCCAGCCCGATCAAATGACCATCGCGTGTCGAGATTTCAACACCGGGAACCCCTATGAGCCCGTATTTCGGCGCGAGTGCTGCTGCACTACGTGAGCGCTCGATCGTGTCATGATCGGTGATTGCAATCGCATCGAGCCCAATGTCTCGTGCGTGCTGAAGAATACGTGCTACTGGTTCCGTTCCATCGTGTGAAGCTGCAGAATGAACGTGTGGATCGAATCGAACCACCGTCTCATCCGCCATACATACTGTTCACTCTGACAGCGTAAGTAGTTAGTTGCGAGATACGCGCTATTATTGATAGTAATAACGGCGGCGGTGAAACTTGGGTATATAAATAGTCGTGACACCGTGAGGGAAACACGGAGATGAACTTCGGTCCCAGAACGCTCATTCGAAGTATACTCATTGGAAGTATCCTTCTATCAACAGCTGGTCTCGGTGTATCGTATGCGGTTACTGCGACAGCGGAGCCGTCGGACTATCCCGGAATTCAATCGTCCTCTGTTGGCGAACGGGACGAGATTACGGTGATTTCGACGGATTCGAACTCGTGGCTTGGAGATGGTTCCGACGGTCCGCGTTCGGAGGCGGAGGTGGTGGCAGTTGCGCCGAATGGAACATTACTGTATTCCAACACAACTCATACACGATACTGGGACGTTGATCCGATCGAAAATGACACTGACAGCCCGACCGTGGAGTTCTTCTACTCGGATCATATTTCCGAATCGGCGTGTCCGGATTTCGGATCCCGGGAGTACTGGCGAACGAACGACTACGCAAACAGCGCGTCGTATGAAGAATGGAAACAGTACGTCGATGCCCACTCGGACGCCGATGCGTGTACCGTAAACGGCGTTGCCCGCGCTGATCTGTATAACGAGACGACAGAAACCGTCTATTCCGCCTTCACGCCAGGAAAACACTCCTCACGCTGGCACGACGGCGACCGGATCAACGACACCCACATCGCCGTTGCTGATATCTTCCTTGATCAGGTGATGATCATCAATACGACGAGCGGTCAGATTGACTGGCAGTGGAACGCCACGAGTGAATACGACCGAACGGGAACTGGAAACTCGCCGTACACCGACTGGACGCACGTAAACGATGTCGATGTTCTTGCGGACGGTCGCCTGATGGCAAGCCTTCGGAACCAGGATTCGGTCGTCTTTCTCGATCCTACCGTCAATAGCAGTGCGGCCATGCAAACCAATCAGACGCTCGGATCGCTCGACGACTACGATACGCTGTACGAACAGCACAACCCGGATTACATCCCCGAAGAACGGGGTGGACCGGCGGTTGTCGTTGCTGATTCCGAAAACAACCGCATCGTCGAATATCAACGGACGAACGGAAGCTGGGAAGAAAGCTGGTCGTACACGGATGCGAACTTGCTTTGGCCCCGTGACGGCGACCGATTGGCGAATGGAAACACGCTGATCGCTGATTCGAACGGTAACCGCGTCTTCGAGGTCACCCCAGAGGGTGCCGTCGTCTGGTCTGTGGCGGTCGCGTATCCGTACGAAGCAGAGCGATTCCCGGTCGATGGCTCCGGCGATGGTGAAGCGATCACAATGGAATCCGCGACCGAAAATGCTGGCGCCTTCGAGGAGCCAGTGCTGTGGATGAAAGAACGCATCTCTGGGCCCGTGTTCCAGGCGATCCAGTACGTGATGCCCGCATGGGTTGGTCTCGTGGAGTTCGGACTGCTCGTGATTGTTGTCTGTTCGGCCCTGCTTCTCGCGCTGCTTGAGGCGTTCTGGCGGATTCGTCCACGAATTGTGAGCGCGATTTCGAACGGCTAGCGCCCTGCACTGATCGGTCGCAGGTGTTCGCAATCACCGGCATGAATTCGTTCTGTCCCACCGTCAGTTTCGACGAGCAGTGCGCCCGGTGAGACGATCTCAGTAGCCGTTCCAACAACGGATCCCTCTGGCGTTTCTACCCTGACATCCCGACCAAGCGTTGCCGAGTGCTCGCGCCAGGCTGGGAGAATCTCCGCCGGTGCAGCGCGAAGCTGATGGAACCGTTCGATGATCCCTTGAATTACCGTCCGTCGATCGACTGTGCCGTCAATTTCGTCGTTGAGTCCTGTTGACTCCGCAATTGGTGGGGTTTCCACATTGATTCCAATTCCAACGACCATCCAATCGATACGGTCGGTTTCGCCTTGCATCTCAGTGAGAATGCCGGCAATTTTCCGTTCCGGTTCGCCGACGAGCACGTCGTTTGGCCACTTGATTGATCCGTCACAGCCCACCGTGGCAAGCGTTTCTGTCGTGGCTACTGCCGCTGCAAGCGTAAACAGCGGTGCTTCAACCGGCGCGATCGATGGTCGACAGAGAAGACTGCAGTAGATCCCGCCGGGCGGTGACTCCCAGTCCCTGTTGAGCCGTCCCCGGCCGGCCGTCTGTTCACCGGCCACGATGGCCGTTTCTTCCCCGCCAGATTCGGCGAGTTCACGCGCGCATCGGTTGGTGCTGTCGATTGCATCGTGATACTCAACCGAAAATGGTGCATCGAGTCCCAGTTCAAGCGCCGCCGAGCCGGTTTCAGGAATCGATGCCAACACGTAGCCCGCATCCGTACTCGGAATAGCAAATCCCTCGGACCGGAGTGCTTCGATCTGTTTCCAGACGCCAGCCCTGGAGATTGAGAGGGAATCTGCCAGTGCTGGTCCGGATAGTGGCTCGTCACGGTTCCAGAGGAGATTCAGTATTTGTGTGCGGCTCGTGGTCATACGTGGCTGTAGCCGCCCGAACTGTTTGAGTGTTGCAACTGCAGTCCGAAAATGGATCCAGGCTCTGGCGGTTGATCAATCTTTAGTGGTAGACGAACGGAGTATCTATATGAGTCTCATCGCGGAAATTCGGTTCTACAGCCCTGATCTTCCGTTTATGGATGCGCTTGCTACCGTTCCGTCGATGACGCTCGACGTCGAAGGGACCGTTGGCGAACATTCTGACCAGCCGCTATTGATCATCTGGGCGTACGGTGGTGCGTTTGAACCGTTCGAAGCAGCGATCGAAGCGGATGAAACGATTGAATCGGTGCAGACGGTTAATCGTCTCTCCGATCGGCGTCTGTATCGCGCTCGGGTCGCCGAGAGTGCGACAATGGTGTTGTATCCGGCTGAGGCCGAATCCGGTATTTCGCGGCTCTCCGTCACGGTAACGGCAAACGGTGTTGATTCACGGGTTCGATTGCCGGATCGCAACGCACTCAAAGTATTTCGGCAGATCTGTGAGAGAGCCGATGTTTCGTTCTCCCTGCGTGGCATCTACGAAGGAGAGGAATCCGCAACGAACGGTCGCCACGAACTCTCGAAAAAACAGCGTGAGGCGCTGGAGCTGGCGGTCTGTGAGGGATATTTCACTGTCCCACGCCAAATTACGCTCGAAGAGCTTTCCGAGCAGCTAGATATTTCGCGACAGGCCGCCTCAGAACGGATTCGTCGAGGCTGTCAGAAGCTCGTTTCGAACGCATTGAACGTTGCAGCCGATCAGTGAGCTCTTTTGTTTCTCGGGCAAATCGGCAGTATGGACCACTTCAAGGGACGAATCGAGGCGTGTCAATCCAAACTGTCCACGGCTGGGAGAGCGCTTGCTGTGCTCTCTCCGGGGCGGAATCTGCAGTATCTCACGGGTGTCGAGAAAACACCAAGCGAACGGCCGTTCATGCTACTCATCCCAGTAGCTGGCGAGCCAGCATTCGTGGTACCAGCACTAGAGGCCACACAGCTCCACAGTGACTGCTGGGTGGATCGGGTGTTCACCTACGACGATACGACCGACCCGTTCGAAGTGGTCGGTGAGGCGCTCTCGGAGCTGGGTGTGTCGCTCGCGGAGGAGACGATTATCGCCGAGGATACGATGTGGCACGCCCATCTGCGGCGCTGGCGGGCGGCGTATCCATCTGTGTCGATCGAACTTGCGAGCACCGTTTTCGATCCGCTCCGACGAACAAAAGATGCCGCGGAGATTGACGCCTTACGAACGGTCGCGCAGGCGACCGACAGCGTTGTCGATGAGATTCGATCGCTTGGTTCGGCAGTGATTGGCTGGAGCGAATCCGAGCTGGCCAGTGAGATTGAGAAGCGACTGGCCAGTGTTGGTGGTGATGGCGTGTCGTTCGAGACGATCGTTGGTGCGGGCCCGAACGGTGCACAGCCACACTACACCCACGGTGAACGGGAGATCGCCCCTGGAGAGCCTGTCGTCCTCGATTTCGGGACACGGATGGATGGCTATCCGAGCGATCAGACCCGAACGGTCGTGTTTGATGGCGAGCCGTCGAATGAGGTACGAAATGTCCACGAGATCGTCCACAACGCACAGCAAGCAGCCATTGAGACGGTTGCACCGGGCGTCCGGGCGGCTGCCGTCGACGAAGCCGCGCGTTCAGTGATTCGGGATGCTGGCTACGGCGATGCGTTCATCCATCGGACCGGCCACGGCGTTGGGCTCGCAGTTCACGAACCGCCGTACATTACGGCCGACAACGATCACGAACTCCAGGTTGGAGAGGTGTTCAGCGTCGAGCCAGGAATCTATCTCCCCGATCAGTTTGGTGTCAGGATCGAAGATCTCCTTGTCGTCACCGAAGACGGATGCGAGCGTCTAAACCGGTCGAATCGGTCGCTCCAGTGAGCCCTCTGGGATAAATCACCAGCGATGGGCGGCTGAACGACTAATTTCTCTCAGTTGCTGGTAGTATGCAGCTTTCATGACGACAGATCCCATTGGGAAGATCGAGACGGTGCTAGCGCTCTCCGACGACGAACTCACAGAGGAGCTCCCGGACGTGCTTGATGCGCTCGAAGGCCAAACAGAACAGCTCATGCTCGAACAGCCCGCCCTGTTCGCACGTGTCACCCAGCGAATGGACGCCATCGACGTGGGGACGCTTGCGAACGAGCAGCCTGAAACGGTCGAGCAGTTTCAGGGACTGCTCTGGACCGGCATGGAGCTACTCGTACGGGCAAGTCCGAACGTGCAATCATCCATCACGGACGATATCAGCGTGAATTTCGAGGCCGATGACGCGCCAATGACCGGACATCTCCAGCTTGATGGGGACGACCAGACAATCACTGGTGGAACCGACCTGCTTGCGGAGCCTGATCTGTCGATCACTGGCCCGGCAAATGAGCTCGTCGGAATAATCACCGGTTCGACCGATCCGATCCAGGGGTTCATGCAACAGCGCTACCAGCTTGAAGGCCCGATTCAGAAGGGAACGCAGCTTGCAGGCACCATGGGCCAGCTGACGGCACTGCTTCCCGATGACGGCTGAAAACGAAAGCGAACCAGTTGGCGAACATCGTCAGCAGGAGATTTACGCCAACGGGATGGTCGTCGATCAGCCTCCGGAGATCCCCGTTCGATTTCCCGATCTCCGCGACGCAGCACTCGAAACGCTTGAGTCAACGGCGCGTGGCTATCTCGCCGGTGGTGCTGGGAGCGAAACCACAATGGCATCGAATCGAGACGCGTTCGACGGCTACCAGATCGTCCCACGGCTCGGGCGCGACGTGGCCAGCCGGTCGCTGTCAGTCACACCGTTCGACAAACAGTGGCCGTTTCCAGTTGCGCTCGCGCCAGTCGGCGTCCAGTCAATCCTTCACGACGACGGCGTGCTTGCGACTGCACGTGCCGCAACTTCGCTCGATTGTCCACTCTGTGTAAGTTCCGTCTGCTCCGTCCCACTCGAACGCGTTGGCAACGTCCTTGAGCCAGGAACATGGTGGTTTCAACTCTATTATTCGAGCGATCCGGCGATCACCGAGAGCTTGCTTGAACGTGCACAGGCCGCAGGGTGTGGCGGGATACTCATCACGCTCGACGTTCCGATCCTGGGCTGGCGCGAGCGTGATCTCAAGCGAGGCTATCTCCCGTTTCTCGACGGCGAAGGGATTGCCAACTTCACTACCGACCCTGCGTTTCGAGACCGACTGGACTGTGATCCGGAAACGAACGAGATGGCGGCGATCCAGGAGTTCCTCACCGTCTTCGGCGATCCATCGGTGAAGTGGGATGCGCTGGAAACAATCCGCTCGCAAACGGAACTCCCGGTGGTGTTCAAAGGGATCTGCCATCCCGATGATGCTCGCAGAGCCCTCGACTGCGGTGCAGACGGAGTTGTCGTCTCGAACCACGGTGGACGACAGCTCGACCGAGCTATCCCTGCACTTGAGGCGCTACAGCCGGTCGTCGATGCGATTGGGGATCGCGCTGCCGTCTGGTTCGACAGTGGGATCCGATCCGGAAGCGACGTTGCGATTGCGCTCGCGCTTGGGGCCGATGTCGTCGGCCTGGGACGGCCATACTGTTACGGACTCGCACTTGCCGGCAGTGACGGTGTCGAAGCCGTCTATCGGAACGTTCTGGCCGAACTCGATCTGACGCTGGCCAATGCTGGCATCACAGACGTGACAGCGCTCGACAGCACCGTGCTCAAAAAGAAGCCGTAATCAGTCGTTGACGGTGGGATCGCGACCGCTGGAGACGGCCGGTGCCTGCGTCTCTTCGATCGAGAGCTCGCCGGTCACTTCCGTGAACGGATACGGGATCGAGATGCCTTCGGCGTCGAATCCCTCTTTGACGCGCTGGACGAAATCCGACCGGACCCTGACGTACTCCGAGTGCGTTGGGTTATCGATCCAGGCGGTGCCAACCAGCCCCACGTAGGAATCACCAAGCTCGGTGAGGCGCACGGCCGGTTCGGGTGAATTACTCACGCCGGGTGTCTTTTGTGCGCCAGCGAGGATGACCTGCTTTGCCTGCTCGATGTCGTCGTCGTAACCGATCCCGAACATGAAGCTGATCCGGAGCTCGTCGTTGGCGACCGGATTGACGACCGGATTGTTCGCCAGCTCCTGGTTCGGAACCGTGATGAGCTCATTGTCGAACGTCTCGATTTTCGTCGTTCGAAGCTCGACCTCCCGAACGACGCCTTTCATTCCGTCCCATTCGATCCAGTCACCGACGTGGAACGGCTCATCGCGGAGGATGAATATTCCTGAGACGAAGTTCCCGATGAGATCCTGTGCGGCAAAGCCGACCGCCAGCGCGATGGCACCCGAAAGTGTCGCAAAGGCCGACATCACGACGCCAAATTCGGCAAGTGTCGAAGCCGCCGCTATCGCAATGATGACCGATACTGCTTCTGAAACGCTCATCGTCAGACTGACGACCGTTGGATTGACCTGTCGGTTTTTCAAGAGATACTTGAGGCGGGGCTTGATCACCCGCTTGGCCACGAAATACACCAGTACAAAGCCGATTAAAAACTTACCTGCAACCGACACCCCAGTCAAAACTTCATTCACTAAACTATTCGTTAGTTCGTCGACTGTAATTTGTCCAATTCCGAAAAGTCCCCCTGCCATTGATGGCTATGAACGTCAACTGAGGGTTAAGCGTTGCGGTTACCACTGGATGCTGTCTTGATGCCAACATCAGTGGTTACTTTCGTGTGGATTGATGGCTGTACCATACTGCTCTGCGTGGTCGGTGTAGTCGATAAATCTCGGTGCGTCGGGATCGAACGGCCGTTCGAGCGATTCAAACGCCTGCTTTTTATCCCAGCCCTGCAACCGGCCGATCGCCGATCGGTCCTCCAGGTCGTGATACTCCAGATCCGGCGCTGTCAGCTCGAAGGCTTCCATTCCCTGTTCCGTTCGAACGATGACGCTCGAATACTCCTCGCTCGAACCAACAGATCCGACCGTGAGATCGGCACAGTAGCCGGTGAAATCCGCACACTCATCACAGCCCTTGAGCGCGGCGTCGTGAAACTCTTCAATGTCCTCTTCGAGAATCATCTCTCCGTGTTCGCCATAGACCATCAGCTTGCCGTGTAACACGTCGAGTTTCTCGACGGCCGAGAGGTCGATACCCCGCTTTGCTTCGAGTTGGTCGCCGATCAACCGCTGATAGTTGAAATTTTTCGTGCACATCAACGCAATCGTGTACTCGATCGCGCGAACGCCAGCCTCGTGTGACTGATACTCCCAGCCAAAATCCTGGAGCGCTCGAATCCCTTCGATCTCACAGGGGGTCCCGACGAGCGCGAGTGACCACTCTTCAGGAGGTTTCCCATCAATCGCATCGGGATCGAGATCGAGATTCCCGAGCGCCATCGTCTGATTGTAGAAACTGCCAGCATTCTCGATCAGCTCTGCTTTCGAGGTTGCGAGCGTCGATTCAGCTTTCCAGGGGTCGTCGTCCGACTCCGTGGCGATCAGCGCGCCATCAATTTCACCAGCCTCAAGGAGATGGACCAGAATGCTGGTCACGACACCGCCATCCTGTGCATTCGAACGCCAGTCTTCTGTGACCGTTGCAGAAAACTCCGTGAGTGGATCGCCAGCGCCGGAAACGTTGTCTTCTCCACCAGTGAGTTTCCATTGACGCTCATAGCGCAGTCCGCCACGCGGACAGAAATCCCAGCAGAGTGAACAGCCAGTACACATCTTCACCAGTTCGGGCAGTCCATCCTCGCCGATGCCGATCGAATCGGACGGACAGGAGGCGACACAGGTTCCACACTGGATACAGCGGCCGTCCTGAATGACGGCCTCGTCGAGTTCCATGAACCAGGTTTTTTCGTCGGGCGTCGTGATGTCGCTCATCTCGCTTCGGATCGAGTAGTCCGGCGTCTCCAGGGTGATGCCGTCGGGAACACCCGGACGAACGGTCGGATCAGTTGATTCGACGTTCTGGCTCCGGCCGGTCGGTGGTTCGGTGAACGAGAGATCCCGAAGCGATCCATCGCTCGTTACGTTGGTTGGCGTTTCACCTTCGGATTCAGTTGGCTCGCTACTCATCGGCCACCCCCGCCGCGACCGGCGCATCCGCCCGCCGAAGGATTGATCGAAGTCGATCGTTCTCCGTTCTCCGACACCATTCAAACAGGCGTTCGTCCGCCTCCCGCTCGGTGGTGAACACGCTAAACAGCTCCTGTAACGCCGGAATCAAGCTTGTTGCTGGCACGGCCGTTTCGATCCAGTCCAGAAACGCATTCTCCGTGCCGAGACTCCCGCCGAGGCCAATATCAACGCCTTCAGTCAGCTCTGTCCCATCAGCACCACCAATGGCGACCGTTTCACCCCGAAAGCCGATGTCTGCGATCTGGGGCTGCGCACAGGAGGCAGAACAGCCGCTGAGATGGAGCCGTACCACATCGAGATCATCAGGAAGCGGTATCGCCTCATCGAGCGTGCGTGCCCAGCGGCTGATTCGACGCTTCGTCTCGACGATGCCGTAGTTGCAGAACTCGCTGCCCGTACAGCCGATCGCACCACGGCTAAACGGACCAGGATTCGGTGAGTATTTTTTCACAACCGGTTCGGAGCGCAACTCGTCGAGATGGTCGTCCTGGATATGCGTGAGAATGAAATTTTGATCGGTTGCCAGTCGGACGGACGCGTCGTCAGTTCCGTACCGCTCTGTGGCACGCGCTGCTGCCACGAACTCCGCACCACCCATGCGTCCAGCAATCACATTGCAGCCGACGTACGAAAGCCCTGCAGTCCGCTGGTTGTGCACGCCAACGTGGTCTCCAACGTATCCCTCGGTGCAGTCGGTCCCACGGCTGGGGAGTGCCACCGAACACCGGTCGCGAACGGCCGTTTCGAACGCTTCAGGACCGAGCTGTTCGACGAGATATCGCATACGACAGACGCCTCTGTTGTGCCGATCGCCGAGCTCTTTGAACGACTGTGCGACGGCCCGACAGAACTCTACGGCATCACCCGGTGGAACGAACACGTCCAGCGCTGTGGCCATTCGTGGCCCATCGGAGAGCCCGCCACCAACTTTTACGTGAAAACCGTAGGTCAACTCTCCGTCAATCTCCCGCTTTGCGGGCGTCAGACCAACGTCGTTGATCTGTGACTGCCCACAGTCGTGGCGACAGCCACTGATCGTCAGTTTGAACTTTCGCGGGAGATTCGCATACTCCCGATTTCCCGTAAAGTACGACGAGACGGCGTCGACGACGGGCTGGGCGTCGAAACACTCGTGGTCGTCTAAGCCAGCAGCTGGACAGCCTAGCACGTTGCGTGCCCCATCACCACAGCCCTGTACTGTCGTTAACCCGACCTCGTCGAAGCGATCCCAGATCTTCGGAATGTCCTCGATCTCGATCCAGTGCATCTGGATGTCCTGGCGTGTCGTGATATCGAGATAGCCATCGCCCCACTCTGGATTCTGCGAGTCGCCACCGTGTTCGGGTGGTGCCGTAGCAAACTCCGTGGCCACCTCGCCAATAACGGCTGCCTGCTCTGGGGTAAGGTGTCCACCTGGAACCTTCGTTCTGAGCATGAAATAATCCGTGTGGGTCCCGTGGGTGTACAGTCCAGCCCACTTCAGCCGCTCGAACTCCCCGGCTCCCCCGGCCGCCTCGATTTCCTCGAACGTTGCGCCCATCCGTGCGTATTCGTGCACGTCGTCGATCACGTCGAGAGGATGTTTGTTCTGTTTCCAGCGTTCGACTGTGTTCATAACTCACTCGTAACGAGTGAGATAAACAAACCGTGTGGGTTGTACTCACTCATTGCGGCGAGTACTGACAGAACATCCCAATAGGGGTAACATTTGCAACTGTACCCGACGACGGAGTGGCGCTCACCTGTGAGAACCACGTGGTACGAACGTGAACAAGCAGCCTGGCGACACACAGAGAATACACATAGAATCGTAGATAGCAGCAAAAATCACGCCAACATTGCACAAATTTTATCGAGATATTCTAGATGCAAGCTGCGTTGGTTTGATCACGTCGACGTCTTTCGAATCGATATACTCGATGATCTCACGGAGATCTGCGGCAGAAACCGCATCGCCGCCGATTTCGTGGTATGAAATCACGGCGAGCTGATTCTGTGCTTCGGCCATATCGATGGCCTGTTTTGTCCCTTCGATTGAGCGTCCCTGGACCCTGGAGAGAAACGCCGGATTGCTGGGCTGGGCTGCGTTGTTCGGGCTTGCACCGAACAGATAGCCCGTCGTGAACAGCTCTGCGATGTGCGTGAGTGCACTCGCATCAACACGGCTGTACGGGGCAACGAAATGGTTTGCGCCCGCGTTGTGTCCCTTCGAGCGGAGATACTGCTGTGTCCGTTCGAGAATCTGTTTCTGCTCTTCGGGTGAATGCTCTGGAAGGAGTTCGCTGGCGTGGCCGATCATATTCCACCCGGCGTTTGCCATCTCCGTCATCATCGATTCGGTCACGCGATCGCTCGCGCCGACCGCGTCCGGGATCACTGCCACGGACGCTGACATGTCTAACTCTTGTAAGATTCCGAACGCCTCCTCGTACGCACTCCGGTGGCCATCATCGAACTGAATCATCACAGCGCCACGCTTTGCCTTCGGGTACGAGCGCAGATCATCGAACGAAACGGAGAACGACGCTCCTTCGGTCATCGGTCCGATCTGCAGGTTGATTGCAGAAACCGTGTTCATCACTGGCTCACCGGTCTGTTCGGTGTAGCCAAGATCGAATCGGACCCAGTCGTCGAGTTCGAGGGGAACGTATCGAACGGCGGTAAGCATTGAACTGCGAGCCGGCGCGATGACCTCTGCTCGAATGCGCACATCCTCTGGCTCTGTAACCTTCGCGACGATCGAGAGATCCCGATTGCTCAGATCCAGTGGCTCAGAACCAAACGAGCGAGAGATCTTTGCAACTGGTTGGTTTGCACCGTCTTCGGGCTCAAGGACGATCGACTGTGAGCCTTCAAATGCTTCTCCTTCCGAGGTCGTCCGGAGCTTTCCTTCCTGGACCGACCAGTTCGAGAGATCCTCAAACGTATCAATCGAGGTGCTCGTTGGGCGACTGCCACCGTCGTCAGTCCCCGTCCCCGGAGTGGCTGGCTCCGAATCGGAGTCCTCGAGGATCGATGAACAGCCGGCGAGTGAGGCAAACCCAGCAAGCGTTACCCCACGGAGAAAATTTCGCCGGTTTGAGTTGTTAGCCATATCCCCAATTCGGGACGTGTAAATTATACCCTTTTCGGACGATAGAGGGTATATACCGCCAATTTACGAAATAGTTGAAGATTCAATATACATGGCGACAAATGAAGATGGAAGCCCATCAGAAGGTGACAATAGATTTCCACTCTGTGAGGTTTCACGGCTTATTGTTCAGATCTGGTTACGGTTTTCCAGTATATATTGAGATATCACGCACAGAATTAAGCAAGTGAAGAGTATAATATTTATCCTATGCCTGATCAAGATGATGAACCAGATGAGGACTTCGAAGCGGTCGCCAGAAAGCAACTGGAGGAGCGCGCAGAGATTCTATCATTTGAAATCAACGAGTCGTCGCAAAAGCACGTTCTTGTTGTGGTCGTTGAACGAACTGACAATGCAGAAACTAGAGAAGCACTCTATCGAATTGAATACGAGCCGCGTCCTGAGGGAGGCAATGATATTCATTGGCGATTTCTCGGCACTGTCGACTGAGCGGCGTAACCATTTCTTCAAGGTCCTCAGTCGTTTTATCCGCTGAATTCCTCAACAACCGAAGCCGTAGCTCCCTCTCGTGAGAACACTGTTACAAGGTCATCAATCTGGATAATGGTGTCACCACGCGGGGTTAGTATACCACCATCTCGTTCGATCGCAACGATTAGGAGGGTATCACCGATGAGTCCTCGCTCGTTTGCTTCTTCGATCGTGAGCTCTGCGATTGGTGCACCGGACGAAACTAAAATTTCGAATACTTCTGCGTCACCTCTGAGGTGCATAAAGTCCTTAATCGATGGCCGTTGTACCGCTCGGACAAGGTACTCTGCAATAAGTTGTTGAGGATTCTGCAGTGCATTCGCACCAATTTTCCGGAAGAGACTCATGTGATCTGGATTTTGAACGGTGGACACTAACGATGGGATCGAAAGCTCCTGGGCAATCATCAACGCCATCATATTCGTAGCATCAACATCCGTCGTTGTAATTATCGCATCAGCCCGCTCAGCACCAGCTTCAACGAGCGTCTCCTTCACTGTTGCATCAGCATTCAGTACGAGGCAGTCGTACTGCTGGCTAACTTGCTCAGCAATGTGTTGGTCACTCTCAATGACAACAATATCGCTCTCTGCCGCTACTAGAATGTCAATAACTTGAATTCCAATATCACCTGCTCCGACGACGATGATATACATACACGGATTATGCACGGCCAGCCGCTAATCCTTTCTTTCAGGGCATTGTGATGGATTGGTATCCAATATATGCAATGAATCCAGCTGTATAGAAAAGTGCGAGAGCGAAAGATACATAAGATCTGTGTAATATTCCAATCGCGCAAATAATCAATGGTCCGAAGAGTAACAGCAGATCAAAGCCGTGGTCGTCGGCACCTGCCCCAAACAGAGGGCCGAGTACCGGAATCGTATCAAGTCTCATCTGTGATACACCCCTCGATAGACGAAGAGACTTCGAAGAAGCACTAGTACAGGTATAATTTCGAGTCGTCCGATCCACATGTTAAAGATGAATAGTACTTTGGTGAGAGACGGCATCCATGGTCCGGTTATCCCCGTCGAGAGTCCCACATTCCCCTGAGCAGAAGCAACTTCAAAAAGAACGTTCTCAACGGTGTATGCATCCGGCCCCGGTCCAATTGGAAGCATCACTATCAATACAAATGCAGCAATGGCCAAAAACGCAAGCCACAGAACCGTAATAATCGCAGCTTCCTCAAACTCCTGAGAGGCCTCCGTGCCAGACAGCGCCCTGCCATCGAGCCGGAAGGTTCGAATGGCAGATGACGGGTAGAAGACACCACGTATCCGAAAGAGTGTCCCTTTCATGAGTGTGAGCAGTCGGATGAGCTTTATTCCACCAACGGTCGATCCGGCTGCAGCTCCGACCACCATTCCAGCTGCAACCGTCAATTGCGCCTGTGGGGCCCATTCAGATCCGAGCGAATTGGCGGTTTGAAACCCGGTACAGGAGGCAGCTGATACGAACTGGAACAGTCCATACCGAAATGACTGGATGAGCGTCGCTAGGGTACCATGGAGTGTAACGCCTGCAATTGACACTGTTGCCGTTTGATAGAGGCCCTGTCGAAACAGCACTGCGGTCAGAACGATCGTTCCTGCACCGAAAAAAATGAACACCCATCGAGTTTGTAGATCTCGATAGAAGTTTTTGAGATCTCCCTGAAGGATCAAATAATGTACTGGGAAAGCGATGCTCCCCAGGAGCATGATTGGGATGAGCGTAAAATCAATGATACCGCTGTTGTACGTCCCGATAGAGCCATCAGTAATTGAGAATCCACCGGTTGCAAGCCCTGTCATGGCGTGATTGATTGAATCCCAGATCGGCATTCCTGCAAGCCACAGCAGAAGAATAGAGAAGAATGTGAACAACAGAAAGATCCACCAGATCGTCCGAACAGTCGTGACAATACTGGGATGAATCTTCTCTGATCGCGCTTCACTCTCATACAGGGTCAGCGAACCACTCCCAGGACGAGCGAGTATCGCGGTTGTGAGCACAATTACTCCTACCCCACCCACCCATTCAATGAACGAACGCCACCACTGCAGCGTCCGCGGCAATGTGTTCTCATGAACGGCCATCGTCAATCCAGTTCCTGTAAATCCGCTCATACTTTCAAAGACGCCGTTAATCGGATGGCGGAACACACTGAGCGTGCCGAACGCCTGGGTTCCTGGAGTCGTGTATCGCTGCGGAACGCCGAGAAAACCAGGGTCTAACTGCGCTGTCCAGGCGAGTAGAAAGAAGGGCAAGGAACCGAACAGGGCAACGAGAAACCAACCAGAAGCAGCGATCATCATTCCGTGTAAGCGGCCAGAATCACCCGAATGCTCGAACCGATGGGTGAGAAAATATCCAAGCCCCAATGGCAATATCCCGGAACAAATCAGAGTCGGGATTGCCCACCATTCTTGCCAGACGAATGGAATGAGGAGCGAAGCAAACAGAAGTACAGAAAGGGCCTCAAGCATTCGGCCCAGATCATACGCCATCGATCCACGATGAACCCTCATGGTATTCCGGTTTGCTCAATAGCAATTTAAATCCCATGAATTGAACCGGAGTAATTACTAGTATATATTTAGAATTCCTGATATTGCGGTAGATCCAGCTGGTGGATCGTTCGGAGAATATTAACCACCACTCCAGACCACTATCGGACTGTGAACGAGTCAACGGTGGGTTCGTTAAGTCCATTCTGACAGAAGAGTGTGATAAGATCATCCGGCTGAATGGTGGTATCTCCTCTGGGCGTCAGAATTTCGTCATCCCGTTCGACAGATACGACCAGATCTTTGTATTGAAGCAGTCCCATTTCGTTTGCCTCACTGAGTGTCAGTCCCGCAATGTCAGTACCGCTATCGACGGTGAGTTCGACGACTTCTGCACCACCTGAGAGTTCCATGAAATCGGCTATTGTGTGTCCGTCTTGCGTGTCGTCCGGCCCAAATTTGTGATACGGAAACCGCTGTTCGCCCTGGAGAAGGTTTTCTTCCTCAATTTCGAGACCCAGCTTCGAAATATCGTTTGCAATTCGATTGAGCTCACTCATGTCATCTCCGACAGCCGTGATATGTATGTTCCGCTGACCCTTCATGAGCTGTCGGATTCCAACCACACCAGGGATTTCTGTGGCTTGTTTCGACAGGCGGTCTCGGTCTGGAACCGGGCTTGTGCAGAGGTAAAGATTCGTCAAACGACCGTCTGCACGTGGATAATCGATTACTGCATGATAGCCACGAACTATGCCTGCCTCCTCGAGCTGTGAGATTCGATTTCGGATGGTTCCCGGCGAGACGCTTACCTCGTCTGCGATTTTTGCAGCAGAAATGTTGCGTGCATCACGCATTAGATGATACAGGATCCGTTTATCGACCTCGTCGAGTCGGTCGCTCATACGATATCTTTCGGGATCAAGGAAGAAAATCGATCGGACTTGTTCGGCGGTCGTTGCTCGTCGATTCAATTGCTATCAACGTCGCCAGAATATGCGTCTTCGAGCGTTGAAATGTCGATTTTCTCCATCTTGAGCATCGCTTTCGTGACACGGTCTACGTCCTCGTCACTTCCTTCCTGGAGAATGTCATGGAGGATTGCAGGGATGATCCGCCAGGAGATACCGTATCTGTCCGTGAGCCAGCCCCATTGCCCCGCTTCGCCTCCGTTCGTAGTGAGTTCATCCCAGTAGCAATCGACTGCTGTCTGGTCTGCACAGTCGACGACGAACGAGATGGATTCATTGAAGTCAAATTGGTGTTCGAGCGCGCTGTCCATCGCCGAAAACTCCATCCCACACAGCGTGAAATCCGCGAACTTCACCGTTCCTTCTTCGTTGGGATCCTCATCGGAGCCATATCGTGCGATTGTTTCACTCCGACTATCCTTAAAAATAGTCGTATAAAACTGGATAGCAGCTTCAGCCTGTCCACATCGGTCGCCAACGAACAGCAATGAGGGAACTATCGACCGTTCTTCAGTATCATCGTCGTGAATCAGTTGCCAGGAGACGCCAAATTTGTCATTGGTCCACCCATATCGATCGCTAAACGGGTAGGAATCGAGCGCCATGAGCTGTTCGCCGTCCTCGGACAGTTCCCTCCAGAGTTCGTCAACCTCGGATGGCGTCGGACAACGGACGACAAACGAGATTGCGGGAGTGAACGAACCCTCTGCGCCTCCATTGAGCGCGACGAACGTACGGCCCTCCAGGGTGAACTCCACGGACATAACACTCCCTTCTGGCTGTCCCGATGCAGCAGCGGATGCTGCGGTATATCGGGTGGTGTCGCCGATCGTCGCATCGGAAAAGATTGTGGTGTACCGCTCAACCGCCTCTTGCGCATTGGTATCGAACCGTAAATTCGGCGTTATCGTGGGATAGGAACGAAGACCCCTTCCTCAAGGAGTCGTTCGAAAGGTCAGAGATCTTTCGTGATGACGAGAGAGCTAAGCTCTCTCGAACCACGACCGGAGGGAGCAACATACTTCTTCACCACAGACAATTGAAAGAATTAATAGTAATCGATGGTCGAATACGACCGATAGCGAGCAATGAAACCACGGTGGGCGTTCTCACAGGAACAATTATTGTGATTGTATGCCACGTTCAGATATGTCACCCCCATTCGACTATTCGTCACTTGAACGTGGACGACATTGCAACTACTACAGCCACGATCGTGCTCTCCAGTACGAACTCCAGCGACGCTGTTCGACAGCTGAACTGGAGTGGGGTGAGTCAAAGCTTCACGCGTTTGGTTCGATGATCGGAGACACGGTCGTGGACAACGCTGACGTAGTCGCGGACAACCCTCCAGAACTCAAGTCGTTCGACCGCCACGGCGATCGGATCAACGAAATTTCGTATCATCCAGCACACCGCGAGAACGAACGGCTCGTTTACGAAGCCGGGCTGATCGCGGATGCCTACAACGCACCGCCCGGCCGCGACGAATCCGTCTCATTTCCGTATCACTTCGGCCAGTTTTATCTGATGGAATATGCATCCAGCGTGGGATTGGGCTGTCCGGCTGCGATGACCAGCGGCGTTGCGCTGTTGCTCGATCGATACGACGATGGCACGTTGCGTCACGTCTACGACGCGGTGACGGCACGTGAGTATGATGAGATGGCGACGGGAGCAATGTTTCTCACCGAACGACAGGGTGGCAGCGACGTTGGGGTGAACGAACTCACAGCCAGAAGCCGCTCCGATGGGTTGTTCGAGCTCTGGGGTGAGAAGTGGTTCTGTTCGAACGTTGCTGCGGGCGCTCCGCTTGCGCTGGCACGACGTCCTGAGGCACCCGAGGGCACAGCGGGCCTCTCGTTGTTTCTCGTCGCTCCCGAAGAAGACGACACAGCAGCCCCGACCTACCAGATTCGTCGGCTCAAAGACAAGCTGGGGACGAAATCCGTCCCAACGGGTGAGATCGTCTTCGAAGGAACCCCAGCCCATCTCCTCGGTGAACCAGAGCAAGGATTCGCATTGATGGCAGAGATGCTCAACGCAGAACGGCTGTACAATGCGATCTCGTCGTGTGCGTCCATCGGTCGATCGCTTCTCGAATCGAAAGTTCACGCAGCCAACCGACGTGCATTTGGAGCCCGACTTGACGAGCACCCGTTGATGCGACGAGATCTCCTGGAGATGGTGACCGATCACGAAGCTGCACTCGTGTTCACGTTCGAGGCCATCGATGCGTTTCATCGAACCGTCCGTGCGGACGATGATCGTGCGCACCAGCTGATGCGCCTGCTGGTTCCGGTCGCAAAGTATCGAACGGCCAGAATGGCCGTTGATTGTGCCTCCTACGCGATGGAGATCAAAGGCGGTAACGGCTACGTTGAGGAGTTCGTCCATCCAAGATTGCTGCGAAACGCACAGGTGTTGCCGATCTGGGAAGGCCCTTCGAACATCATGGCGCTCGACGTTCTCCGGTCAATGGGTCGACACGCGGCCCATGAACCGCTTTTGGAGCGCATTGACGACTGTCTCGAATCGGTGGAACACCCGTCGCTCCATCCTGTTGTACGAATCGTTGCGGACGAACGCGATGCACTCGAATCAAAGCTGCAGACGGCTGCGACGAACGATCCGGAGGAAACACAGTGGTACGCCAAAACGATAACCGACTGTTGTTTCGACGTAACCACGGCTGCGTTGCTCCTTGAACGGGCCCAATGGCAGATCGATGACTGTACCGATGGTCGCAACGCCCTCGTTGCCCGTCGGTTTGTGAACGCAGCGTTCGAGAGAGATGACCATGATCTCGCTGGTCCGCCATCAGCCGAGGAGTTTTCAGCGATCGTCAGACATGGAAAATACGCACCCGAGCAGTTGACTGAGACTAGCAATTCAGGGTGATGTTCCGGTACATTTCGACCTGAATCGGCCCCAATAATATAGTTCTGCCTCGATCCATTCTCTGAGCCTCATTGAATCTCCGTTGTTGCCAGCCGTGTTGGACGACCCGACCGAGACGCGCAGTGCTCACGTGGTGTGATCCAACGCGAACCATGTGCGACCAGCACGGAAAAATAATGGAAGACCGATCATTCTCGCTGGTGAAAGAAGCATCAAACTGAAGCGATGACGCCTGCTGGTTTCAGGATCTCTGATAGCGTCCGCAAACCTGCTTAACAGAATTAGCTATCCAGCACTGATCGCTTTTTGATTCAAGGGAAGACGGTATCTGCAGTCACTGCATACAATGGACATGCGCACACTCGACGAAACGGACTTTGAAATTCTTCGACTGTTGAGCGAGGACGCACGACGGCCCTACCGAGAAATTGCTGATGCGGTCGATCTCAGTTCGCCATCGGTATCCGACCGCGTCAGTCGACTCCAGGAGATGGGAATCATCCGCCGGTTCACGTGTGATCTCGACCGTTCGAAGCTCCGCGGGGGGATTCCCGTGCTCGTAGAACTCTCCGTTCGCCCCGAGCGAGTCGAAGCGATTCGCGATATCCTCGTGCGGACAGATGGGGTCGAGCACGTGTTCACCGCCGCTGATCCACGCGTCATCTTTCAGTCTCGGCTCCCGAAAGCAGAGGTCCGGACGTTCCTAGCGGAGACGTTCGATTCCGCAGACCAAAACGCCATCACCGATTACGAGGTCGTCGTTCTCACCAGCGCCGACTGGACGCCACAGGTCACGGGCACCGACCTCGCCGTCACCTGTGCGCAGTGTGGAAACGATGTGAGCGAAGAGGGTGAGACGCTCGAAATCGATGGCCACCTCTACTATCTCTGTTGCTCGTCCTGTCTGGAACGGTTCAAAGCACAGTACGATCAGTTCAGCGCAAATGCATGAATCGTCCCGATTCACCGCCGCAGTCGAGCCCAACCAGCAGATAAATGCATATTTGTTCTACGAGAACGAAATTATCTGGCCCATTCACATCAGTCCTATAAGATATTCACCGAAGATAGCCTAGTAATCAAAAGTAGAATCGGTTGATCTCCTCATAACCGAAAGGGAAAGGACACTGAATACGGGACCCGTATCTACAGGTAATGGGGCAGCAAACAAGCCACCTCGACATCCAGGGGATGAGTTGTGCGAATTGTTCGCAAACCATCACCGACGCTGTCGACTCACTGGACGGCGTTTCGGAGTCGAATATCAACTTCGCCACCGACGAGGGCTCAGTTGTGTACGATCCCTCGGTCGTTTCACTCGGCAAGATATTCGATGCGGTCGCACAAGCTGGCTACACGCCAGTGACCGACTCGGAGACGATTGCAATCACCGATATGTCGTGTGCGAACTGTGCGGAGACGATCCAGGACGCACTTGAGGACACCCCTGGCGTCGTTGACGCTGCAGTCAACGCCGCAACCGAGGAGGCACAGATTACGTACAATCCGGCGGCGATGACCGTCACGGACTGCTATGAAGCGATCGAAAACGCTGGATACACGCCAGTTCGAGAACGTGCGTCAGACAGCGACGACACAGGCAGTGATTCCCGGACGGACGCTCGCACCAACGCGATCAGACGGCAATTTCGGTTGACGCTGTTCGGTGCAGTGTTATCGTTGCCACTGATGGTGTTCATGACCGATCATCTGTTTGCGCTCGGACTCATCGGCGAAACGCTCGTTGGCGTCCCATCAGGATGGATCGCGTTCGTGCTCGCCACGCCCGTTCAGCTGGTGCTCGGCAAGCCCTTCTATTCGAACGCCGCCACCGCGCTGCTCAAAAACGGCCGTGCCAACATGGACGTACTGATTGCGCTGGGATCGACGACTGCGTACGTCTACTCAGTGGCTGTCTTGCTCGGACTGATCGCTGGGGGGCTCTACTTCGATACGGCGGCGTTCATTCTCGTGTTCATCACGCTTGGCAACTATCTTGAGGCGCGCTCAAAGGGCCAGGCGGGTGACGCACTCCGAAAGCTCCTCGAAATGGAAGCAGACACCGCCACGATCATTGCTGATGACGGAAGCGAATCAGAGATGCCGCTTGAAGATGTCCAGGTCGGTGATCGAATGAAGGTTCGACCCGGTGAGCAGATTCCGACGGACGGCGTCGTTATTGATGGGCAGTCAGCGGTTGATGAGTCGATGGTGACAGGCGAGTCGGTCCCCGTCGAAAAATCGGTTGACGATGAAGTGGTCGGGTCGACCATCAACGAGAACGGCGTGCTCGTCGTCGAGGCAACAAAGGTTGGAACGGACACAGCGCTCCAGCAGATCGTTCACACAGTGAAAGAAGCGCAGGCTCGCCAGCCTGCTATTCAGAATCTCGCCGATCGCATCTCCGCATATTTCGTTCCAGCGGTGATTGCAAACGCCGTGTTCTGGGGACTCATCTGGTATCTGTTCCCCGGCGCGCTCGCGGACTTCGTCGGAACGCTCCCACTCTGGGGGCTCGTCGCCGGTGGGCCAATCGCTGCTGGAGGCGTCTCGGTCTTCGAGTTTGCGATCATCGTGTTCGCATCCGCGGTGTTGATCGCCTGTCCCTGTGCCCTGGGGCTTGCGACGCCCGCCGCAACGATGGTTGGAACGACGCTTGGCGCACAGAACGGCGTCCTGTTCAAAGGTGGCGACGTTCTCGAACGGGCGAAGGATGTCGACACCGTCGTCTTCGATAAAACCGGGACGCTCACAAAGGGTGCGATGGAGCTGACCGACGTTGTCGTCTTTGGTGATGATGGCCAGCCCGTCGGCGAGAATCACGCCACCGATGGCGGTACGCTCACGGCGAATGTACAGCCCACCGAGGAGCACGTACTCGGACTCGCGGCGGCCGCCGAGAGTGCGAGTGAACACCCGCTTGCACGCGCAATCGTTGCTGGAACGCAGGCTCGTGGCGTTGATGTGGCCACTCCCGACGCGTTCGAGAACGTCCCTGGCCACGGGATCGAAGCGACCGTCGGTGAGACGGAGGTGCTTGTTGGCAACCGGAAGCTCCTCCGCGACAACGGCATTGATCCGTCACCAGCCAGTGAGACGATGGAGCGCCTCGAACGCGAGGGAAAAACGGCGATGCTCGTCGCTGAGGACGGGACGCTCGTTGGCGTGGTTGCTGATGCTGACACGGTCAAAGCACAGGCCAAAGAAGCCGTGAGTCAGCTGCAGGAGCGCGGCATCAACGTAATGATGATCACCGGTGACAACGAACGGACGGCTCGTGCCGTGGCCGAACAAGTCGGAATCAATCCCGAGAACGTGCGCGCGTCGGTCCTTCCCGACGACAAATCGGCCACCGTCGACTCCATTCAGGACGACGGCCGAACGGCGATGATGGTCGGGGATGGCGTCAATGACGCGCCCGCACTTGCGGTCGCCCACGTCGGCACGGCGATCGGCTCGGGCACAGATGTCGCTATCGAGGCTGCTGATGTCACCCTGATGCGAGATGATCCGCTGGATGTCGTGAAAGCAATTCGCATCTCGGAGGCAACGCTCGAAAAGATCACACAGAATCTCGTGTGGGCACTTGGATACAACACGGCAATGATTCCGCTTGCTTCGCTCGGGCTGCTCCAGCCAGTCCTTGCCGCCGGCGCGATGGCGTTTTCGAGCGTGTCGGTGCTGTCGAACAGCCTGCTCTTCCGTCGGTACACGCCCGATCACGACTACCAGCTGTTCGGATGGCTGCGCTGATCGGCTACTCGACAACCCCCGTCACTCACGACGGTCTTCCTGTGGTATGTCTTTGAAACCTACATTTCAATAGAATCCAACGTCACCATCCACTGGTTGCGTTTCGGGTTCGGCCCCCATGGCGTTGGAGACGAATCGGTTGGCCAGCCACGCTTCTGCCCGGGAGAGGCGGTACTGGAGCGTAGAGTTCGGTATGTCGAGCGTTTCCGAAAGCTCTTGAGCGGTGTGCTCTCGTGGCGTCTGGTAGTATCCGTGTTCGACCGCGGCTTCGAGTGCGGCTTGCTGTTTGGGTGCGAGGCCCTCCTGGGGGGTTTCGATTCCCTTATCGATCCAGCATTCGGGTTCACTCAATCGCTGAACACGAAGCGAAAGGTCGTCCGGTAGCGCTTCGCTCACGGTGTCGTACATCGGTCCCACGGCCGTTTCATCGTCGAGAAGAAAGCGCCAGCGATACTGCTTGCCTCTCCGTTCGGCGTGCATTAACAGACCGTCACCGAAGTATTTTGCAGCCAGATACGGAATCGAACGGCCTGGATCTGCCACCTTCCGATAGGTGTAGACGAGTCGACTGGTCTGCGATTTCGCGAGGATTTCGGACGTGTGCTCACGGACAACATTGCCGCACACGCCATCGGAGCCGTCATCTCCATCCATGCTGGAATGGTACGCATCGTACGCGTCGAGGGCCGACGATGAACCGGTAATTCGATCGAGTCGCCACATCGAATTGGTCGTGGCCTGAATGGCCATCGTCCGTGCATGCAGATTGGGATGAGAAATGAACAGATCCATTCCCGGATCGATCCCCTCATCGTATTCAATAGTGAAAACGAATTCACGCATAGTGAAGATACGTTGGCGAGGTTCCTAAACCGTGGGTTGGGACATTCCAATGTTCTGTGCGCGCCCTCGTACGAGGATCCCCCTATCGCCGTTTTCGTGTGTTCACGCCGACGATGATTCGAGTTTTCGTACAAGCGCTTCTCCAACCGCCTTCGCCGAAGCAGGATTCTGCCCAGTAACGAGTCGTCCATCGACTTCAACGTACTCTGCCCATGGATCACTGGCGTGGTGGTCAGCTCCTCGTTCTTCGAGTTTCGTTTCGAGGAGGAACGGAACGGCATCAGTAAGTGCAACTTCCGCTTCTTCCTCGTCGGTGAATGACGTGAGACGCTTTCCATCAACCAGATGGTCGCCGTTCGACAGCCGGACGTTCACGAGTCCGACTGAACCATGGCAGGCAGCCCCCACAACGCCTCCTGATTCGTAGATCTGGGCAAGTAGCGATTGTAGCTGCTCGTTGTCGGGAAAATCCCACATTGGCCCGTGTCCGCCGACGAGAACGATGCCTTCGTACGCAGTGGGTTCAATATCGTCGAGTGGTTGCGTGTTCTGCAGCTGTTCGGTGTAGGCGTCTGATTCGACGAACGCCTCGTTAATCGGGTCGTCGAGATCTTCGCTCTCTGGGTCGACCGGCGCGACACCCCCTTCCGGACTGGCGAAATCGATAGAAAAGCCAGCGTCGGTGAGTACGTGATACGGATGGCTCGCCTCGCTCAGCCAGTAGCCCGTTGGTTCGTTGGTTGCTCCGAGTTGATCGTGATTCGTTACGACGAACAGCACACGCTCAGAATCGGTTGTGGTCATCAACGGTCAGTAGTTCGTGCCCTTCGGGGTTGTACCTTCGTTTGGAACATACCAATCCAATCGGTGCAGATTGACGTTCTTCCCAATAACATTTATTTTACTACGGCAAAGTGGTATACAAATACTCACAATGACAGGCGAAATCCCTGCGGAGCCCTCTGCAGACCCAATGTCCCCCACGGCGAATTCGCACAACGATCAACCCCGCAAGCCACGGGAGAACCAACTCCGAGGATCACTGCCGTGTACAGTGATTACAGAGTACTCGACCGATCAACCGTCCACCAACAGAGATGTCTGAGAGCGAATCCAATGACGAAACCACACGGGCAGAGATCGATCAGGAGAACGGACTGAACGACCAGGATACCTCCTGGTCACAGTGGTGGCTCATACAAGGCGTGGCATTTGGGCTGTTGTTTCCGGCAATTCAACTCCTCGCACACGAGCCGCACCCGCTTTTGATAGTGGGGTTCGTGCTGTACGCGGGTGGGGTGTTGTATTTCACGCAGATCGCAACAAATCGCGCTTTCGCAGGCATCGATCGGCGCTCCACTGGTCTCCAGCACTGGGAGAAATGGCAGTATCCCGCTATTGTCGGCATTGTGGCACTCCTTGGCGCACTCATTCCGGTTCTCCCCATGTTAAAGGCGGAGGGCGGACTGTATTTCATGCTCGTCGCGTTCGGGTCGATGTTCGGTGTTGCCTACCTCTACATCGGACTGTTACTCAACGCGTACCAGAACCGGAAAGCAGAACATTACGCGTTCTACGGCGGTGGGCTCTGGATACTCATCCTGACCGTGGCGCTTGCTAATATTCCTGCACTTCGAGGATGGTCGATCGCCGCCCTTGGCCTCGGGATTGCACTCTACCACCTCTGTTCGTCGCTCTATCTCCGGTAATACGTTCCCACCAACTGATCACCTCGACGATGAACGGCCGAGCATATTATTATCACACAGCACAGAATAGAATTCTATGGGTACCGTATTCGCAAACGTATCGATTTCTTTGGATGGGTACATCGCCGGGCCAAACGACAGCCGAGAGAATCCGCTCGGCGATGGTGGCGAGCAGCTCCACGAGTGGATGGTGGATACTGAAAGCTGGAAGGATCAGCATGGTCATGATGGCGGCGAGACCAATCGAGACTCCGAGATCGTGGCAGAATCGAACGAGAACGTCGGAGCCGCCATAATGGGGCGACGGATGTTCGACAACGACGAGGGACCGTGGGGAGATGACCCATTCGAGGGCTACTGGGGTGACGACCCACCCTTTGCGGTTCCGGTGTTCGTCCTCACGCACCACCCACGAGAACCGCTCGAAATGGACGGCGGAACGACGTTTCACTTCGTAACCGACGGAATTGAGCGCGCCCTGAAACGGGCAAGCGACACCGTTGATGACGAAGACATCGAGATTGTCGGTGGCGCGACCGTGATCCAGCAGTTCATCGAAGCTGGGCTCATTGATGAGCTACAGCTCCATGTCGTGCCCGTGCTCCTCGGCGACGGTATCCGTTTGTTCGAGTCTCTCGACAGTGATCCGATCGAGCTAGAACGGACGAGGATGGTTGGCTCACCCGACGTGACCCACCTCTGGTTTGACGTGGAAACTGACCGGAATGAACAGTGATAGATCGCTTATCTCGTTACACACTAGTATATCAGGTAACAAATTGAATTATTATAGTTATTACTATAGAAATCACAAATACTAAAGCTCCTAACAGGAAAAACGGAGGATACTCTGTACCAATCCCTACGACCAGTAACCCAACGCCAGCGATGCTCCCCTGGATGCTACAAAGGGTTAGCGTAATAGTTGACATTTCTTCCTCGATTTGTGGCATTTCTTCGCCGTAAGAGAGAATGCTGTATATGCTTCTTGGATGATTTTTCCAAAAATATTAGGTAATAAAAAGAGTCGCTGTTGCCATCGATCGTAGTAACTTGTCCTGACGCATCATACTGTGCATAGATAGCACGTCTCTGTCGTTATTAGTGACGAACCGTAGGGGGCAGACACCCAGCTCAACGCTCGCTGCACCGGCGCAGACACCAGTAACAGGGGATGTGTATAGAACGGCCCAATTAATTGTTCGTCATCGATAGACTATGATTAGTTCCGCATCCATTAATGTAATTATTGGCTGCATCTAATCTTTCTTGTGGTGAATTGATCCACATGGTAACCGACGAATCAACACCCGTGAGTGAATCGTACGACGAGATCCGAACTGAGACCGACACTGCAGAAGGACGCCGAAGCTTTCTGAAAAAAGCTGCAGCGACCGGGATTGTCGGGATGATGGGGACTGCTGTTAGTACCGGAGCTGCCAGTGCTACCGAGCCGCCCAAAAGTGCTGAGAGGAGCACGAGCTCCGACTCGTTATCGAGCGAGGACGCCGTGACTGCTGATTATGGTCGCGATACTCGTGTCTCCCCCACCGACCACCTAAATATACGATCCCAACCAGGCCTCGGCGGGAATGTGGCGGTGACGATGCCACCCCACGCAACTGGGACGGTCCTATCCAGCAGTTTGGTGATGGACGGCTACACCTGGCAGGTCGTCGGCTGGGACGGAAACTATTACATAGGCTGGTGTGCCACAGAATATCTCTCCTACGTGGGCGACGCGCCGCATGATGGTTATGGTGCTATGGTAAACGCTGTTGCCAATCTAAACACACGGGCAAAACCAGGCCTTGATGGAGAGATAGTTACAACGGCGCCCAATGGCTCAGACGGATGGGCCTACTACCCCAGGTTGGAAATAGACGGTTACGACTGGCGACCTGTCAAATGGAACGATAGCAATTACGTGGGCTGGTGTGCTGAAGATTATCTTGCTATTATAGCCTAATTCCGTTCAGACCAGAATCCAAGATTTATTTATAAGTTATTAATAATGAAATGGGTCCCGGTGGGAGTGGTGTCACCGTCTGTTGTGGGTTCATCAACTGGATACGTAACGGTGACAAGGAGTACCCAGTTCGTTCAGTGCTGTTGCAGACGAATCTGCCCGACTTCTGCAGTGACGTTGCGGAGATCGTCCCACAGTTCGCATTGTTCGGGATTGATCCGGAGCAGAATCCAAACGTTCGTCCTCCGTCCCGTCCGTCATGGTTGGGCAGGTGGGACGGCCCGCAGTGAACGAGGAGGAAGAAGATAGTTACCCCGCCGCTCAACCGTCATGTACTGGAGAATACCGTTGTTGGTTCGTTGCCCGACTGCTCCGTTTTCGGAGAGGGCCGTTCCATTCATCGCTTCTCGTGTGTCGACGAAATCGCTAATCGTTCGTTGGAGTGAGAGAAAGTGGAGGCTCGCCGTATCGTCATCAGTTGAGTTGAAATCTCGTCGCATGATAACCGGACTGTCGTTCTCACGAGCCCGTGCAGTTTTTTGAGAGTGACCAACGATACCGTGCTGTTGTGCGTGCTCCGTGGTGTGTGCAGGACAGTCCTGCTCGGTCATCTTGGACGAGTCGCCCAAGTTTTCGCCAGTTCCTTCGACGAGGCCTTGGTCAGCATGCGCTGGACAGAACATCGTTGCAACGCGGTGATGACGGCTATCTTGTTCATACCACTGTTGGAGGTGCAGCCGGATCAATGAGACGTGTTGCGTTGTTCCACCTGCAAATGGACCGTTCTGTATTGTCACCCGTTCCTCACTTGCCTGGTTTCGCTTAAAATTCGATTTGAAACCCATATAGAGGGGTGCGTCGTCGGGCACCGGCTTCGAATCTGGAATGCCCGCAACGTCCTGGTTTTCCGCGGGGAGTCCCGTGCCGGTAAACCCCGTTCGACGGTCGGCGCGCTCGAACACACCGGTGAGCGTCGCCTTCATCTCGACATCATTGACCGTGTCTTGATCGCCAAACAGGGCCTGCTCGGCCGCTAGCACGACCGAGCCATAATCGCTCGCGAGGTGGAGTATGGTGTCCGGTGTATCGAACGCTGGATCCTCGAAGGGTGCCAGCGCCGTCGGTTGGGGAAGGTCGATTTCCTCTGGAAACGTCTCGAATCGCTCGAAATATGTGGGTGAATAGCCAACTGTGAACAACAGGCCTTCGTTCGATCGTTGATACGCGCGGTCAAGTGATCGAAACGCTTCTTCAATGGTGTGACGATCTTCGGGCGATGGTTGTCCATCCTGCGTGTAATTTAGATATAATAACAAGTGATGTCGGGGAGAGATATTATTCCCGTGGTCGTCGGTACTGAGAGCGTCGTTCCATTCATGTTGCCCCGCAGGAAGGCTCGCGAGATCTGTCGGTCCCGTTGGAAGATCTGGTGGCCCTTCCCGGTTCAGACACGCAGCCAACGCTGCAGAGCCGCCGATCGAAACAGCCGCTTTGACGAAAGTGCGTCGCGGAATCATCTGGGCCGGCGCGTCGATCGATCGGTCACCGTGGTCCGCCATT
Source organism: Halobacteriales archaeon YIM A00013 (assembly GCA_025041195.1). Lineage (GTDB taxonomy): Archaea > Halobacteriota > Halobacteria > Halobacteriales > Haloarculaceae > Halocatena. Next base: position 886,442 of record JAKCFM010000001.1, on the reverse strand, counting down.
AGCATTTTATCACGTCACCCATACCAAAGGACCTTCTGATGCTTGTGTTGTTATCTGGTTATCAGGAATGGAGACGTCGCAATCTATGGAATGATCGGGCCACGTTTAGTTGTCAGCGTTCACGTAGAATCCACACTGCTCTCGCCATCCATCACCTCACTGATACTCGCCATCAAAGTATCTCGGAGGGACGTTTCGAGCGACTATTCACATTCGAAAATGGTCGTTTTCGTTGTATTGCGTAGATTCAGTCGTATGAACGGTCCCAGGATGAGGTGAACGCTTAGAACGCTGGAAAAACGCTATAGACGGATATGAGACAGTGTGTTCACGCCCATACTGTTACCCTCACTGGACTCAAGTCGTGAGTGTGGTGAACTGAGTAATGCGTACAACAACAGTCGCCGTCGTGGTTGCTATCGCCATCGTACTGAGTGCTGTTAGTGTCGTTAGCGCGATGGGAATCTACGACACCAACAAGCGCACGGAGGCAGATGGGACGACACCGTCAAATATGAGTGATGAGTGTCAGAAATTGATGGAAGCCCATGGGAATATGTCCATGGATCAGTGCATGCGGATGCTGGAAGACGATAATGGCTCGCAGATGGAGCAATGTAGTGGGATGATGCAGACGTGTATGCAGATGATGAACGGAACTGAATCGAGTCAGACTGCCAATTCTGGTATGGGAAGCATGATGAACGATGGCGGAATGGGAATGAGCTGCCATTAATCGCTGTGTTGCATCACACCTGATCTACCGACGGGCGGAGGAGGTGTACCAATCGCTGGCCTTCAAATGGCAGGAAAAGGGCGGATGCTTGTGATCAGGCGGACGGATTGCGTCTGGCTGCTAACCAGAACTGCGGAGCAGTTCTGGTGAGCCAAACGGCCTCCACTCATCTATGCGGTAAAAACCGAGAGATTCCTGCGAGACTGCAAACCAATCCGAAGATATTCATTTCGCCTCGATTTCATGGAAGATCCCCAGAAACGTCCGTCTCGTGGCGACCGGAGAGAGCCCACCTTCCGTTACGAGTTCAAGCGGTTCCCGATTCCAATGACAGCCCAATTGTTGGGCGTGGGCGTCCGCTCGGACGTCCTGGAACCACGCGACCAGCCGGTTATCACTCCGTCCATGTTCTACCAAGAGGATTCGACCATCCGGTTTCATGACCCGCTGCATCTCACGGAGTGCGCCAACGGGATCGGGGAAGGTACACAGCGTCAACGTCGACACCACGGTATCGAACCGGTCGTCCGGAAACGCAAGTGCTTCAGCGTCCATGCGCCGAAATTCGATATCCAAACCTTGTTTCTCGGCCCGCTGTTTGGCGATATCAATCATCTCAGAACTCAGATCGACGGCCGTGATTTCACAATCCGGTGGATAATACGGGAAGTTCGCCCCCGTTCCGCATGCAACCTCTAGCACCCTTCCGGATGCTTGCCCCACCAGCCGACGCCTGAGCCGCTTAACGCCGAGTAACTCCTGTACAGGCTCAGTGAAAGCGTACCTGCTGGCGGAGTCATCGTACTTCTGCTTGATCTCCGTGGTCGTATATTCGGTTCCCATACTCGTTCAAACGGTTTGTCGGGGGAAACAGCAGTGCAAGGTATCTATGACCATTTATGACACGACGAACTCCGTTCGTCAAACGCTCGTGGGAAATTCTCTCCGGAACTATTCGAACGGGGATTCATTTAGCGGCGATTGCGGAGAGAACTCGGGCTTCGATCTTTCGGAGATGTTCAGACGCCGTGCTTGGGGCACAGCCCAGCGCAGCAGCAACTTCCGTAGCAGTACCACGGCGCGGAACATCGTAATAGCCGACAGTGACTGCCGCATCAAGAACCTCACGCTGACGCTTGGTAAGGGTGGAACTCGGTGTTGTTGTTTGCGGTGAGTACTCACTCACGCGCTCAATCGAAGTTTGCTGACGAACGTCATCGGGAAGCGCGTCAAACCCGTTTTGAACGTCCGACTCACGGCCAATGATCTCAATCGTGCAGCCTGTATCATCAAAGATGACTGGGAACATGATCATGAGTTGATGGTCATTGAACAGCTGAAGGAGTGTCAATGCCTGTGCCGTTGGCTGACAATGCTGATAGACGTACCAGTGATCCTGTTGTGTCTCTACCACTTCGTACGCTAACTGCTCCGGCCTATCCACTGTCTCAAGGGCAGCGAGAAGCGCATCGGGATCCGCGTGAACTAGTGAGAGCTGAAGAATCGTCTCATCTGGAAGAAGCTGGATATTGAGAAGGCGACCCGTAGTAATCACTGAAGCAGGAGCAATGACGTCATGCGGGAGCGTTAACCGGATGTATTTCATACCTAGTGGTTACTGTGAGCGGTGCCCAGTATCAATCGGCGGGAGAGTATCTTCACAACAAATCTTGTGATCGGTCATTCAGAATCGGACCGTGGCGCTTCCACACCAGTTAGCGATTTGTCCGGATAGAGACGATATGTCCGGCCGTACTCCTCCCTGTAAAGCAATCCGCGCTTTTCGAGATCGGTCACGGACTGGCTGATTTTTGCTTTTGAAAAGTCAGCGCGGTCTCGCAGCTCACGTTGCGTAATGCCGGGTGACGTCAGCACCGGTTCAATGATTCGTGTCTCATCGTGGGGCAGAACGTCTAGAATGCCTGCTTGAGAGGATGGTGCCGATTCCGTCGATGCGTCAGTGTACAGCTGTGTAGCTCCATCATCTCCGTGTTCGCTCACGTCACCAGCAGTGAACGGTGAGCGGTTGCTTAACCAGGGTTGGCCCTCACGAGCGGTGAGGTAGCCACCGCCCACAGCAACAGTCCCGAAAGCGACCCCAGAGAGAGTTATAAGCCCCATTGTGAGTGAACACGAGATCATACGAACGAAATCGTGCCCGCAAACCCTACCCTTTGTGGTTATCATTGTATTCGTACTGACGCAGATGCCAGTTGCAGCCGCCGGACATGGTGGGGCTGCGACAAATGATCTCGCCCAGGGTCACGGGATTGGTCTCACTATCGTCGGTCTTGTGGTACTGGCACGGTCATTCTTCTCAAGCGCGCAATCCGCATCTCACCAACTACCGCTCTGCACTGCGTGTTTACTGTCCTAGCAGTCAATTTCGTCAACAGTGCGACTCTCTCTGTGAAAAAGACCCCAAAGCGACAGTGAAGAAAATGATCATATGGTTACCAGAATGATGTTCAGGAAATTGTTATTGTCACTCTGAACTTTGCGTAGTATGCAATGGAACAAGACGAACAAGTGAATGGATCATGGTTGAAGGGTGAAAATTAAATGAACCAGAAACACATCAATCCCTGGGACTGGCAGGGCGAGTTTGGGTATTCCCAAGCGATAGAGATCAGTGACAGCGACCGCGTGCTGTACTGCGCAGGCCAGACGTCAATGGATGCCGAAGGCAATCCAGTACATCATGATGATATGCGTGCACAAACGAAGCAGGTCCTGGAGAATATGAAAACGGTCCTCACAGATGCTGGCTTTGATTTCGAAGATGTCGTACAGATCGACTGTTATACTACAGATGTCGACCGCTTATTCGAGAATTGGGACCTACTAACCGACCACTTTGAAGAACCAAGCTGCACGCTATTGGGGGTAGACCGCTTGGCATTCCCCGAATTGTTGGTCGAAATAAAACCCACGGCTGTGAAATAACGCATGCGAGTATTCATTGCGGGAGCCACAGGGGTGCTCGGTCGGCGGCTCGTCTCTCAGTTCACCGACCGTGGACACACGGTAGTCGGTCTAACACGAGATGGACGCGGTGATAGCATCGTCCAATCACGTGGTGGTGAGCCTCGACGTGGTGATGTTTTCGATGCGGAGTCGGTTATTCGCGCCGCTGAGGGAGCCGATGTTATCATTCATGCCGCTACTGCGATTCCGACAGAAGACCCCTCACCCGAAGATTGGGACCGTAACGATCGGGTTCGTCGGGAAGGGGCTCAGGTGCTCACAAAGGCAGCAGCCCACGTCAATGCAGAGCAGTATCTCCAACAGAGCATCGTCTGGGTTGCCCGCCAACCCGATGGATCCACATTCGATGAGAATGCAGCACGTCACCCTGATGACCCGTCAACCCAGTCTGCAGTAGACGCTGAAGACATCTCCTTGGAGGCTGGCGAACAGTATGGCTTCAACGTGGGCATCCTACGATGTGGCTATTTTTACGCTCCAGATGCATATCACACGCAAGAACACGGAACGGCCCTTATTCATGGAGACCAACCAATAATCGATGGAACGGCAGAAACTAAAATATCGCGTATTCACGTGAGTGATGCAGCGAGCGGATTCGTTGCAGTTGCTGAAGAGAATCTTGATGGTCTCTGGCACGTTGTCGATAATGAGCCAGTCTCCATGGCTGCGTTCTCAGTAGCCCTCGCCAAACGGCTTGGAGCCCCCGCTCCAGAGCGGATATCGGAGGCGGTAGCACGTCAGGAGATGGGGGATGTTCAAGTGGACCTTCTCAGCTCACCGATGTCGACATCGAATGACAAACTCCTGGCTGCGTCCGATTGGGAACCCAGGTATCCGACCTACGAGGAGGGGCTGGACCACGTCGTGAAAACCTGGCAGTCAAACAGCGTTCTCAGCCAACCAAAGTAGGGATGTGAAGCCACGTGATGCGGTGGCTCCATCCCCATGCTGTATTCGGAAAACTGATCTGAACACTGCTCGGTCGATTCGTCAGGCACGATTTCCGAAGGATTACCTCGTTTTTACTCGATTTTGATCTACACGATCAAAATCACTCGCAAAAATCCGTCCTTCAATGACGTCTCCCATATTGCTATAGCAAGATGCAATATATTCATCTGCGCATCATGAAATCGCTCCGTATCCCTCCGGAAGATGAACTCACCGACGCAAACGTAACGGAGTGAACATCGTGAAAATTTCTACGACAACCAACCATAGACACCCAGTGATAGCACAGAACATATTTTTACAGTTCTACACGAAAGTCTGAGACATACATGGAAACAGCAGTGATCGTGGACGCCGTTCGGACACCGTTTGGCAAGCAAGGCGGCGCGTACAGCGAGCTACATCCACAGGATCTCGCAGCGGAGCCACTCCGTGCGCTCGAACGCCGCGTTGGATTCGATCCATCGATCGTCGAGGACGTGATCTACGGCTGTGTCACGCCAGTTGACGAACAGGGACTGAACATCGGCCGAATCGCACCAATGGTGGCCGGCTGGGGTGAGGGAGTGCCAGGCGTGCAGCTTAATCGAATGTGTGGCTCGGGCCAGCAGGCCGTGAACATGGCCGCCGCACAGATTCAGTCAGGAACGCACGACGTGGTGGTCGCAGGCGGCGTCGAGCACATGACACGCGTCCCAATGGGCTCCGATGGCAACTCACTGACGCCCACCTACTTCGAAGAGTTCGACGAACTGACGACACAGGGAGAGGGTGCAGAGCGGATCGCCGAACAGTGGGGATGCACTCGGGAAAGAGCGGACGAAATCGCTGTGGATTCCCAGCACCGATGGGCAAACGCCTGGGAAGCGGGGCACTACGACGAGCAGATCGCCCCGGTAACAGTCGAACGCGACGGCGAAACGGAAACAATCCGCCGGGATGAACACCCACGACCTGAAACGACCGGTGAAACGTTGGCATCCCTGGGACTCTCATTTCGGCCACCTGGCGATGGTGTAATCCATGCCGGCAACGCGTCGGGAATCGTTGATGGCGCGTCAGCACTGTTGCTCACGAGCGCGTCCGTCGCAGAACAGCAGGGCTGGGACCCCCTCGCCAGGATCATTGACAGTCACGTGGTCGGTGTCGACCCAGTGACGATGCTCACCGGACCAATCCCGGCGACGACCGAACTCCTTGCGGACCACGCACTCACGGTGGATGACATTGACCTGTTCGAGGTGAACGAAGCGTTTGCCCCCGTCATTCACGCCTGGCTTGCGGAGACCGGTGCGGACTGGGAGCGAACGAACGTGAACGGCGGCGCGATTGCACACGGACACCCGCTCGGCGCGACGGGTGCCGCGCTCATTACCAAACTCGCACACGAACTGCACCGAACCGGTGACGACACCGCGCTGTCAACGATGTGTATTGGCTTCGGACAGGGGGTCGCCACACTGCTCGAACGGAGCTAGGATCATTTCAATCGGGCGAAAGAAATAACCCCGTTCGACGCAGCCATGGTCCATGGGCGATGCAGTCACCTACGAGGTCGATTCGGGCGTGGCGACGATTACGCTGAACGCACCAACTGTGAAAAACGCGATAACGGAAGCGGTAGCCACCGGAATTATGGCGGCGATCGAGGCGGTTGAAGACGACGAGTCGGCCAGAACAGTCGTGCTCCGTGGAAGCGAGGGGGCGTTCTGTTCAGGGGGCGACATCAACGCCATGGCAGAGCGGATGAACGGTGACGTCCCTCTGTACGAGGCAGTTCGTCGTATTCACGAGCTCACCAGTCGCGCAATCCAGCGTGTCTATGAGTGCAGACTACCGACAATCGCGTTGCTCGACGGAATTGCTTTTGGTGCCGGTGCAAACCTCGCGCTGGCCTGTGATATCCAGCTGGCGAGCAGCGACGGCAAGATCAGCTTTGGCTTTCGCAACGTTGGACTCGCTGTCGACACCGGAACCTCATACTTCCTCGTCCGGACGGTTGGACTCAACGTCGCCAAAGAGCTGGTGTTCACCGGAGAGATCGTCGACGCCGAGCGAGCGCTCGAACTCGGACTCGTCAATCACGTCTACCACGAATCGTTCGACGAACTGGCCACACAGTTCATCCAGCAGATCGCCGACGGGCCAACCGTCGCGCTGGAAACCTCGAAACGCGCACTTAACCAGGGAATTGAGCAGTCACTCCACCAGGCAATGACGCGAGAAGCAGCCCACCAGGCTGCCGTGTTCGCCACAGACGATCACGTCGAAGGCGCAACTGCATTCATGGAACGCCGCGATCCCGAGTTTACCGGGGAGTGAACCCACAACAACGGCCCAATTGTTTACTTCCTATCATTTATACCGATCCGCGGCGAGACTGAACCATGGAGTACGATTTCGACGGGCGGACGGCGTTTATCACGGGGACGACAAGGGGGATCGGCAAGCAGATCGCGCTGACACTTGCCGAGAAGGGCTGTAACATCGTTTCGACCGGAAAAACCGTCGAGGAGGGCGGCGAGCTTCCGGGGTCCATCCACAAGACGAAGACCGAATGCGAAGCGCGAGGGGTTGACGCGAAGGCAATCCAGCTGAACCTCAGGGACGAAACGCAGATCACGGAGGCTGTAGACGAGGCAATCGATCATTTCGGTGAAATCGATATCGTGATCAACAACGCCAGCGCGATCCAACTGGCAAACGTGGCTGAGATGCCAGCCAACCGGTTCGATCTCGTAACTGACGTGAACGTTCGGGGGACGTACCTAACGAGCCGCGCATTTATCCCCCATCTCCGTTCGATTGGGGGCGGTCACATCCTCACCAATGCGCCACCGGTCACGACCGATCGATCACCGGGAAGTGCAGCCTACGCCTGGTCGAAACTTGGAATGTCGTTCGTGACGCTGTCACTCGCCCGCGAACTTCGTAACGATTCGATCGCTGCGAACACGATCTGGCCAGTGACGGGTATCGACACCCGGGCGACGCGATACTTCGGTCTCGGTACGGAAGACGACTGGCGGACGTCAGAGATCGTCGCCGACTCTGTTCTTGAGATTCTGGATCGTGATCCGGACACGTTTTCCGGCAACGCTTGCTACGACGAGGAAATCCTCCAGGAGATTGGCATCGAGAGCTTCAGTGAGTACAACGTCACGCCGGGCGATCCGGCGCCGACATCCGCACAGCTGTTCGATCCTGAGTTCGAACGCTCCTGGTGAGCCAAAAAAAAACTGCTGTCCAGATACGTTAGCTGGAGAGGATGTCTGCGTTACTGTCGTCGACCTGCACGCCCAGCACGTTTGCTGAGATGTTGTTCAATGAATCATCGATGTCGACAAGGTCGTCATCGTTGACCACTGTCGTACAGCCGCTGTTGATCTCCGTCGTTTCGGCGACGGCCGTTCCGACGCCACCTGCTGAAATAGCGACGATCAATGCGACTAACAACGTCGTCCGTAGTATTCGTGTCATGGTCTGATTCGTGGCTGGGGTCAGTACACGGCATCAATGCGTGCGTGACGCACGCATTGTAGATCTGTCCGGTGTTCACACGAGATCGTCAACCGGGGCTGCCGGCAGCTATGTCTGTACCCGGCTGTGGCCACCATGTGAACGGTTAGACGTGGATCTGCAAACGGGACAGCCGCTCGCAGAAGTATATCTGCTCGTGTCATTCCCCCAGTGTCGTCCTACTCCACGAGGAGAAGTATAATAGCTACCGGAGGATCAAATAGCCAGTTGAATCGGCAACTCATGTTAGCTCGTATTTTACGGCTAGCGCTACCGGGCTAGCAACCAAAAAAAGGCGGTGACTCTGCCGAATTACGCTGAGAGGATGTCAGCGTCGCTGTCGTCGACCTGCACACCCAGCACGTTAGCGCTGATGTTGTTGGCCGTCTCGTCCAGCTCGACCAGATCGTTGTCGTTCACGACCGTGGTGCCACCGCTGTTGATCTCGGTCGACTCCTGTGGGTGGTAGTGGTGGTCGTCGTCTTTAGAGAGCACGTTAAGCTCCGAGTCGTCGACCTGGATACCCAGGACGTTCGCCGAGATGTTATTCAACGTATCGTCCACGTCCACAAGATCGTTATCGTTTACGACCGTGGTATCGCCGCTATTGATAGCGGTTGACTCTGCAGCAGCGGTACCAGCCCCGCCTGCGACGAGCGTCGCGACGAGGAGTGCGGTCAGTGCGGTTCGCAGTGTACGTGTCATTGTTACTTTGTGTCTGGGGTCCGATCACTCTGTAAAGGTGTTGTTCCATCCACGGATTCTCACCTCCCTACCTGTGCACCGGACAGTCCAGTAAGCCATCAGTTCCAGCGTTACACCCGGGTTGGAAATGATAACGCTGCAACGATAGCGGCCGAATTCCGTCCAGGCACGACGAGTCGTCTCCAAATTCCCACAATACGCCGTGAATGATCTGTCGTGACATTCCCCAGTACCGCAGTCTACCAGCGCATTGAGTATAAAGCACACCGGAGAATCAAATGAGGGTTTGATTGGAAATATTATTGTCTAGATCAAGTGTTAGAAATAAACTCTATGACTCTGCTTGGTACGAGGATGGGCACGTACGCGAGCAAATCTCATTACTGCTCATAATGTTTCCAGAGATAGAGTGCAGCAATCGATCGTTTGGGGCGCCACTGCGTGGCGATCTCATGTTTTTCAGCCCTGGATGGCTCATCATAGAGCGAATCCATCGCGTTTCTGATCCCCAGATCTTCGATTGGGAACACGTCTTCACGGCCCAGCCCGAATATGAGCATCATATATTGTTAACGTCTATACTACTGTTATATATTTCCGAACCCAGACAACACAGTCAGAAAGGCAAATGCTCGTAGCCGATGCTCCACCTTTAGCTACGTGCTTCGGATCGAATTCAACTATACAGTATAGAATGTCCCAACTGTTTCTACATTGTATGCTGTCCATACTGTCCACCATCCATTCGGCTAACTGTGGAGGGACATTTTCATGTTCGTCGTACCCCTGTGCATAGTCCCATACCTTACAAGCACGTCTATACGTACTGGCAGAACCGATTCCAATGCGTTCTGCTACCTTCTCGTTCGTGGTACCTTTCTCCCGCTCTCGTCGTTCGACGGTAGCGGTATTGTTCTGATTCTGTTTCAGGGTAGACTTCATACGCTGTTCCGCCTTCTCCCCTTCAATCTCTTCAAACTCCTTACCTTCCCGCATACGCTGTTTGAAGGTCTTATCTCGCCCATCGACGGGTAAATTTCTCCCAAATTAATTTTTTGACACCCCTCAGTTCCTGGGTGTGTATCATAGACAGTGTGGTTAGATAGGGATGATTCTATTAATTCGTCCGAACGTGAATTAGCCTCGTTCCAAAGTCCGACAAAGAAATCATAGTCATTGTCGCCTTTAGCCTCTCTAACTGCCGATGATGGCAAATCATGTTCCTGTGCATACTTGAGTGCCTTCACCCCCAGTTCTCCACCACCGACTGCACGACGAACCGCAATCATTGTTCTCACCGGAATATCCCGTGGATTGAAAGCGGCGCGCGCGCCGATCTCTTTACCATAGATATTGGGCTGAATACAAGTATCCTCTTCCCAATTGAACGGTTCTAACCACTTCCGAATTGTAGACTTTGAGACGCTAAGCCGTTCGCCAAGCTCACCGTTAGTAAGATTCTCCATGTCTTTAAGCCGCTTAACAGCTTGCGCGCGTTGGAGTGGCCCGGTATCTTGACTGATATCACGCTTGTTGTCGGAAATCGACTTAGCGAGTAGATCAGCATCGCTAACTCCAAACCGAAACCTCACCAGTCTCGTTTGCCTGCTTGATCGACCAGTTGATGATATCCCGCTTCTCGCTGTCGATACCACCTTTACCCTCGAAATACTCACCGAGTTCTGCGATTAGTTCCAGAGCCTTCTGAGCATTCTCCACATCCGTACACCGGGATGGGACCGTATACGCAACGGTCTTCGATAGTCCACCACGTTCTCCGATATTTTCTTGCACGTGTTCAGGGTACAAAATGTACGAAACTACCCGAGAGACATGCTGAGCCGAGTATTCGGTACCCTTCGCAATCCGTTTCACATCTCCCATACTCCGGGAAGGAATATGTAAGCTTTCTGAGTGACAATTGTCACCTAGTTCGTTGACATATCCAAAGTACCGTTGACCCTCCTCAACGTAGTCCACACGGACCGCTTTCGACCATTTTCGGGCCTGAGCAGGCAGTGTTAGATCCTCTCGGTTCTCATCCGACTGAATATTGTCGAGAAGAGCCTCCCGACGACTGTCGTACTCCTTCACGAACGCTCACAACGCTCTCTAAGCCATTCCATCGATCACCGAGTAATGAGCATCGGATTGTCCCAAAACGCCCTCAGAAACGGATTAAGAGAATGGTTTGAATAGGAGTATATTGCCGATAAATTATCTCTCTAACGATTTTAACACTCTATTTTTCGAATTTTTCCAGTCTCATCTCGTACTCTTAGATGATTCGCAAATATTCGTTCCCCTGTTACTGTACTCACTATTTCGAACGGGTCGGAATTCTTCACCTCGAAAACGAATCTATCGCCAGAACTCACACTGATTTCGCCATTATGAACCCGGAGTACCTTGCCCCAGTCTATCTTATGCGGCCAACAGACTTCTTCGCCTAACGAAATCGAATCAAAACTCATCTTTCTCATATCGGTTTCTGAGCGGTTTCAATGTATCGCAGGATTGGCACCGGATATCAATTAGAAACGTTCTGAGCGCCCTCTGTGTGGCCCTGAACGACGAAGAGAGTCAAAGCGATGTAGAAAATCACGATTTCATTCATTGTTCCGAAGGTCCTTCTCGTAATCGATAAAGACGTGACGAGCGGCGAAGAATCGGAGCTTATCCTCTTCGATGAATGAAATCTGATGACGCTTGAATTCCTGATATTTGCAGTCGATAAGCTCTGTTGCCTTCGATTCCGTGATTCCCTTGCGAAGCGCAATCATCGTTTGAATATCGTCGGTTTTCTCCTGCGTACTCCGAATTTGAACTGTAGTAGACATTACGAATCATCCTCCAAGATATCGCCCAACAGCTGCTTAATCTCGCTCATCTCGCCCTCTATACGGTCCAGGTGGGTTTTGACTGAGTACGGGCGCAAATCCTCTTCGATGATAACCGACTCTATCACCTCAGAACGCGTCATATCCTGCTCTTGGGCGTATTTACCGAGGGTATCACGTGCGTCGTCCGATAGTCGAATCGATGTGGTTTTCTTGGTCATTAACACGTTGTGTATTATGACCTAACGGTACAATAATCCATCGAATACTTGGAAAATCATACAACGAATTCAGCAATCGACTATGGATTTCTGGAACGATTTAGGAATTCTTCGGATAGAGTTACGACGAAGCACCCGACTACAACGATTGAGCCAGAACGCTCTGAGTACCCTTACAATCGATTTGAGCGAGTAGGTGATGATTGGTGTTGCTTTTACTCACGAACCGCACAGAACGTCTCTCTGTGTCTCTCATCGATAGCAATCGATAAACCCGATAGGAGAAAAAGAACCAGTCTCTACCTATACCCTTGCCCCTAATCCCCATTACTTACTCCCCCCCTCCCATTATACTGCGGGGGATAGTGATAGAGACGCTATACCCTTGGAATTCGGGAACCAGTTGATTCGGGAGTATATAAAAGAATTCGCGGGTTACTCAGTCGATCGGTTCGGATTCATTAATACCTCGTCCATTTCTTCAATTCCCTCAACTGTCCGTTCTCTTTCTCTACGAGGATCGTATCGACTTCTTTCCCTTGGCCTATGTAACTCGATTCGTGACTAACGATATACCCTTTGTATGGTTTGGGAGAGTCATACATGGTTCTGATATCGAATTTTCCAGAAGGAATAATCTCGTATTTCCCACCCCGAGGCCCTTCGATATACGCACTCTCTTCCTTAGATGTATCCGTAACGATCAGCCACTGTTTCCGATCGTTCCATTTGACCTTATCCCCCTTTTCCAACTCATCGATATTAATCTCATCTCGTTCGGACATTACAACCCAATATTGTACTCTCACCCACTTGAGGTACGTGTTTCCGGACGAATAGCGGTGATGGCCCATCGGGAATACATCAGTAGATTGAGTGGTCCGGACCACTCAGATGAGTTATGCAAACAATCTTAACACAGACGCCGTCTGTTGTCAGGATGGATATGAAAACACATTGGGAGACAAAAGTCTCCCAGATAGCTTATGTAAACGCACTGAGTGACAATTGTCACCTAGTTCACTGATACGTTCTGAATCCTGATGGAAGTTTCGGTGCCGAAACGATTGATACGAACGATTCCAATTCGAAAGGAATTCGGATGTGCGTTCGATCTTATTCCACCCCAATATCTATGGAAAAGAGAGTAGACGCGCGTCTACATTTGATCCTGATGATTCACGAGTGAAAGGAAAGTAGTGCGCGCACTACGATTGATACAGTCGAATCCAGACCGAAAAGAGATCGGCGCGCGCGCCGATTCCTGTAAGCTATCTGAGTACACCGGTGTACTCAGCTCACTGATACGTTCTGAACCGACATGGACGAAAGTCCACAAGCCGAATCGTAATAACACCGTAATACGATCAGAATTATCTACCCATTCGCCCTTTGTAGATCTATAAAGGGGGTTTGGGTAGATAGCCGAATCGTAATAACACCGTAATACGATCTGAGTTCTCTGGACACTTCCCCTTTTTAGATCTATAAAGGGAGTTTGTCCAGAGATTCCATATTACGACCGTAATACTCTACGTCGCTCGTCTCGCTCGAACCTCAGGGGGAATATCGCCCTCACTGGCCGATTGACGATACTCTGGCCCTCGTTCGTAGTGCTCTATCTCTTCTTGAGTTACCTCAGGTCCGTCGAACCCGGTTTGTCCTTCGCTACACCCAGGGTTAGAGTCCGGAGTTTCCCCTTCCAGATCGGGGGTGTGTTCATCCGAACACGAAGTATCCTCTGGATCGGGCAATTCGATTGGGTCGAGCACATCGTCCCATTTCTCGTTCGATTCAAGCGCCAGTCGTTGCTGTTCGAACAGCTTTCGTTTCTCGGCTTTCTTCATGACTTCAATCTCCCAATCAGTGTAATCGTCCCACGAACGAGGATTGAACGAATCTCGTGGGTCTTTTCGTTCGACTCGGTTTCGAGTTCGAGATTCCGACTTCGGATTGAGTGGACTCAGGTCAACATCACCGAACGGGTTGAACGATGGGATTGGGTCATCGCTATCCGGACATTCGCCCTTTATAGATTTACAAAGGGGATTTGTCCGGGTAGCCGAATCGGTGAGATGGTGGGTTGTCGATGGACCAGCACCTGTAGTTTTGACTACTCCATCATCTCGAAGTCGATTGAGTATTCTTCGAACCGTTCGATTAGTGAAATCGAACTGTGATGCTATATCGGAGGTAGACACACCATCGTTTTCCATCAGTGATTGGAGTACCTTCAGATCATTCTCAGATCGGACGTTGTGACATGCATCGAACTTTCCGTTTCCGATATCTCGCCCAACTTTCTCAACGTCCAGTTCATCGACGACCATTCCGGTGGCGAAGTACGCAGTACCATCAACATCATCATCCCGAGCGATTCGAGTAGCAGCTTGGAATGTCTCGTGGCGACGACTCGAATAGAGCAGTTCGTTTGCCAGATCGTTCTGGTAGTCTAGATCGTAGCCGTTCAAACGATTCCCGTCATCATCGGTGGCAGGTACTGCACTTTCACCGAACAACGCTGCTTGGTACTTGAAATACCAGTCCGAACGGGAAGGCGAACCCGCGACTAAGAGCAACGACGACTTTCGTAGATCGTTTTTGCCATGGACATGCCCAAAGTGGAGATCAACGTCTCTGTCCTTGTACAGATAGTCTAACCCAGCTTCTTCGAGTTGGTTGAACATGGCTTTCGACGTGATTAGGTCGGGTTTCTCGCCGTGTTCCATCCAAAGCTCAAAGAGATACGACGCGATTTTCCAAACGCTCAGATCACCACCTTGAGATGCAGCTATGTGATTATTGAGCATCTTGAATTTCAGACCGTTCGATCTGAAATATTCGTTCATACCCTCGTCATCGAACAAGCGGTATTTTTTCACGTCAGAACCCAGCAATAGTTCCCACTCAGGATCACACGGAGTAGCATCCAGAGCGATCACTGCCTGAGCGTTCGAAAGGTTCGGGGGTTCGAACATTACGATGGAACCAGCGAAAGGATCACCGAATCCGTTAGCATCCGTTCGTTCGCCGTTGTTCAGGTTTCTGTACGTAGCTGTCCTATTCCCTGGAAGATCGACTACGTACTGTCCAGCAGTCTCTCTCGGCTCCTGAAAGTACGCATAGGTCAACAGTGGAGCCTTCGAATGGAATTGGCCGACGCTATCCCTGTAGAAGTACGGACTAATCCCGATATCGTCCAGTGTGTCGATGACGTGTTTCCTAACGTCGTTCGTTAGTTGAAACGGAATCTCGTCAATGTCGAACTCATCACGAGCAGCGAGGAATCGATTGATTTTGTCCAATGGATTCTCGTATTCGTTCCTGAAATCCTCGAAAGCGTCCTCGTCAATGATAATGACTCTACCATTAACGTAATCCGGATTGTACAGCTGAACGTTATTCCCGTTCAGAATACCCAGAGCGTCGGTATCGAGTGCTTTCTTCTTTTGCTGGTACGGACAGCCACCTTCCTGGTGTTGGCACTCTGGATCACGTTCGTCATGGATCAGACCGATAGGCCAACCTAGTTCGTCGTATGCCTTGTATGCCTTCGTATCCTCGAACTCGTCCGTACTGAAGATTATGCAGTCTTCAGTTCCAACGGGCAATTCCTGGAATTTCACACCGAATTCTTTCGCGAGTTCTTCGGTTTCATCGTAGCTATCCCGAAGATCGCTGGTGATGGTAGCAAGGATTCCGTGTGAAACCATCGTTGCGATAACGGTCTTACCCGTCGATTGAGCAGCTCTTAGGATTGCTCGCTCGTTGTTGGTGGCTATGTGGAGAATCCCAGTTTTCAGGGGTCTCTGGTAATCGACACTGTCGGCAAATCGTTCTGAGAGTACAGAGTAATCACTCCTACTCATTTCCATCACCCACAACCGGCTTCCAAACGCGAATGCCGCAAGGATATTGAAACCTCTCGAAAACTACGTTAGAGTCGGTAACAACAGGTTTTTCACCCGTCGGGACTAACGTAGAATCAGACACAGTAATCACCTCGTTCGGATTCAGTTACCCCCAGTGAGGTTGTCTGTGCTCTATCATCATCCCAAACTTTTCCGGTGTTGTAGCACCGGATTCCTGCAAACATCATGAGCGGTTAGTATACTCGTCGCTAATAGACGAACCTATAAAGCATTTCGTTTCCCGAATCACTGAATAGAGGCCCTAACTAATTCGTATACGGGGAATTAGGGAAAGAGACTTAGCCCTGCAGAGAATATAAACGGATGTTCAGCGGGGGTATACACTTTGCACTCGCTGAAAGACTGTCGTACCTGATGATCATAGCTGTCGTACTCTTCGAACGCAGTCTTTCTATTCTATCAGATTGCTAGAGAAGCTTTTAGAGGCGTTTCAGGAATACAAGAGGTAATCATTGGACCGTCTCATCAATCGCTTTCAGAACCGACACAGAGCTTTCTCAGGCAATCGTAGAACAATCGGGTTCCGTTCTACACTCTCTGACCTTCGAAGTTACTATTTTGTAAACACTCAAAGCCGATTATTGCACGTCTGATTGCCTATACCGTCGAAAAACACTACTATGTAGAGAATGTATTACCGATAAGATACGAACCAAATGATCATCAGTAACGAAACGGAGGTAGTACCGCCCGATGGTTCCGGGTCTATCCGGGAATTTCCGATTACGTTCATCAAGAATATGGACCTGAATAGGGGCTATGTTCCAGCTAATGAGATCCAGAAAGCAACAGATGACTGGAACGAGATACCGGTCACACTCGGTCATCCTGAACAGAATGGCCGTTTGGTCTCTGTCGATAAACAGCCCTATCTCCGGGTTGGATATTTGAAGGACCCACATACCGTGAGCAAAGACGGTGACGTTTTTACAGAGGCCACAGCAGTGATCCACCTTCCTGGCCTGAGAAAGCAAGGGGAAGCTGGCAAACTCGCTGCTCAAAAGATCGAATCAGGTCGAATGATAAGCGTATCATCGGGCTATCGCGGTGACAAACTTCGATCTGGAACCTATGACGGTGAATACCGTGAAAATGTCGTAGGCAACCTCGAACCCGATCATGTAGCACTCCTACCAGAGTCGAGCGGTGTGTGCGACATCCAGGACGGGTGTAAACTCGGTGAAGGTGCATCGACTCCAATGCGAGAACCAACATCAGCAGGAATTACAGCAAATCAGAACATGAATCTCGAAAAGGCACCACGAGACGCTTTGGTAGACGAATTGTGCGCAAACAGCAGTACTGAACACGATAATCCGCCGTTGCTCTACGGCAAACGAATCGAAGACCTTCGAGAAATGGTCGGTAATCTCGACAAGTTCGAGACTGAATCGATGATTAACGCTCAAGAGCGAGCGAACAACGGAATTGACGGTTCGGACTGGGGCAATGGTCCGAGTGTGAACCAGTTGGCTTCGAATGAATGTGGCTGTCACTCCGAGGATGATCGTACTATTCACAGTCCAACGGCCAACGAAGGTACGTGTGACTGCCATAACGAACACGAAACGACCGCAAACAGTTCGGTTTGGGGCAATTCGCCCGTTGTGAGTGATCAGCTATGAGTATTTCACAGAACGAAAAGCAGGATATCGTTGCAAGGACCATGGAAAAAACGATCGAATTGCTTGATGAAAACGGATATTTCCTCACGAAGGAGGATATTGAGGAAAACGTTTCTCACTACCTCGAAGGCAAGGAAGTGTTAGACAGCGATCGACACGAAGAGCTACTGGAATACGAAGAGATGGCTGCGAATAGCGAGAAGGCCGAGATGGTGGCTAACATCGTTTCTACTGGCGAATATACCCAAGACGATGAACAGCAACTGATGAGCCGGAGTATGGAAGCTCTGGAAGGACTCATGGAGGGTATCAAAGCACGACAGTCTAACGCCAATCATACGTTTCAACGGGGTGCAGAGGCTGATATGGCCGGGAACGTCGATTCGGGCGGTTGGAAGAGTACGGACGAAATCGAGGATGATATCGAATGAAAGCCAGCATAGGCGATAATGACGGTGATAATGACGATCCACTACCCGAAGGAACCGAGAAGGTCCATGCAGTCCGTAAAGAGCTGCCGGTGGGTATCCAGGGTGACGAAGATTGGCTGGATGAATTCGGTTTCGGTGAAGTCGATACTCGCACCGTCGTGTTCGAACCAGGGGAAGAAATCCCTCTGTCAGTCGCTCGTCGTTGCTGGGAAGCCTTTAGCGATAGTGGGCTTGCTGCTTACAACGACAGTGATGAGCTGCTCAACACCGTCACCTTGTCCGATGGGAGCAAACGCAAAGGCAAGAACGATGTGGCGAAAGAGGTAGCACTTCATGATCTGAAATGAGCCAGACTAAGCAACGCCATTCGAACGGCAACTTTGCCGAAGGGAATACGATGAGCGTCGGTTCTGGTGCTCCTGAGGGTAATCAGAGTAATCTGAGTCATGGACTGTACACCGATATCGACCAGTACTATGAGAATGCCGACGCCACCGAACAAATCGAGATTGAACGAGTAGCTGATTCAATCCTCGAACGAGCAGAGCAATCCATCGAAGAGGATAGAGCCATTCGTC
The DNA here is from genome assembly GCA_025041195.1 of Halobacteriales archaeon YIM A00013. Lineage (GTDB taxonomy): Archaea > Halobacteriota > Halobacteria > Halobacteriales > Haloarculaceae > Halocatena. The sequence continues at coordinate 867,913 of JAKCFM010000001.1, read as the reverse complement.
TGGGTACTCAGTTGCAAATTGCAAATAGAGCGAGTGCCTGGATCATGGAAAACGGTGTGACGAGATATTACGATGGCCGAATGAAACTTCAGAAACCCGTTAAGAAACTCCGACGGTTAGACAAGCGAGTGATGAAGGAACTCGTGGAGCTTGGCGTCTACTAGGATTCTCTGTGTGGCTTTCTGAGCGATTTCTTAGTCGAGATAAGGGAAGAGATGGGAAACGACGAGAAAACGCTTAGAGAGCTACTAGAGCGGTCCTATCACGTGAGAGACTACAGCTTGGCAGAGAGGGCAATCTGGTACTACCACCCAATGATTACCGTCATGCTCGTCACCCACGTGAAGATCAGACTCGCCGTTACACTCCGGGCAAGTAGTCGTACTTCGCCATGCCTGTTTTAGTATTGCCTGTTCGGTAGTTTCTTTGTCCGTCGGAATGTATCGTTCCATGGTTCTGTTGCGCAAACGGAACCGACCTTGAGGGAATGTTCATGGCATTCCCTTTGCGTTTCGACCCCTGACACCCGAACTGATTTGGTTTCGGTCGGTCCCATAATGTTTGTCTGATTCTGACCACTTATAGATTTGGTCTATCCCCAAAACGAATAAATCACCTCTCCAATTCATTCCTATGCCAAAAAGAAATCGTCGGTATGGGGATGACGAATTTATTAATGCCGTTAGGAACCATCAACCGGCCAGTACCACCGAAATAGCTCAAGAAGTGGGATGTACGTCAGAGAATGCGAGGATTCGTTTGACAGAGTTATACGACAACGATAGAGTGAAGAGAAAGACTGTAAGAGGCTCCTTCGTCTGGTTCCTCTAACGATCTACTCTCTATCACCCGAATCCCAACGCCGATACTGCTCTCGAACGTCATTCTCCACAAGTTGTAAATATTTCATGGTCATATCGAGCTTTTTATGGCCGAGGTGCCTCTGTACTGTACGAACGTCTATACCGGATTTGAGGGCGTTCACCGCGTGCGAGTGTCTTAGCGTGTGAGTTGAGATTTTCTTTCTCTCTCTTCCGTTCATATCGACGTAAATCGTTTCCTGCAGTCCAGAAGCATCAGCTGCTTTTGCTACCTTTTTCGAGTACGTGTACTTCGATAGTTCCCCCTTCGAACCGACGAATAGAGTGTTAGTCTCGCTTGCTTTGGGGTATGAATCGCGATAACCCCCGTCTATCCACTGGTCCATTAGAATATCCAGAGAAGGTTGGTAGAATACGGTTCGAACGGAATCAGTCTTTTCAGCGTACACCTGAATCGAATGCTCGTCTCTATTGATATCGTCCAACTCGACTTGAGCAATCTCACCTACACGCATACCCGTCTGGAAGAGCATCCGAATGATCAGTTCGTTTCGAAGGGAAGGAGCAGGCGCGTGTTTCGCCAATTCGTCTACCTCTTTAGCTGTGAGGTAGATGATATCCGACTTTGTCCGTTTCTTGGTGCCTCCTCCATTCGTATAGTCCGACGGATTCAGATTTTCAAACGGCGAATCGTCGTACAAATCGAGTTTGTCCGCGAGAAATTCAAACAATCCCTTTATCGATTGGTATCGATTCGCCAAGGTCGTTGAAGCGTAATCCTGCTGTGCCTGCTCAATGAAATACTCTTCCAGGGCAAGAGCGTCCAACTCTTCGATATCCTCGAAAACGCTCTCCTGAAACCATGCATCGAAATTCCGAAGGTCCGTTCTGCGCGTTTTGTACGTCCCTTCGGATTTGAGACCCTTCACTCGCTTCATGTATCGCTCTATTTGGCGATTCATCGGTCCTTGTAGTATCGTAGAGCGTCACTCTGCTCCTCTCTACCCTGGATTATACCACCGAGTTCCACCGAGGCCGTCATCGAATGCACTCGGTGAGTATCCTTCTGCAGTCGTTCGATGGCTTGCTCAATCTCGTACGGTTTCCGATCAAGTCGGTTGGCTATCTGCTCGACTGTTCCTCCAACACTGTCCGTCGAACTCGGGGTACCTTTCGCGGATTCGATTGCTTCGTTTTTCGTTGGCAGAATACGGAACACGTCACTTGCGAGTTCCTTCACCTCTGGATCATCCCGTACTTCACGTTCGATTGAATCCAGTCGAGAATCCACATCATCGACCTGTGTGGCGATTTTATTCACCGTCTGCGTTAACTCCGACAGTTGGGCTGAAACATCATCAGAGGCTCCTGTGTCCGTCTGAGACGATTGTGCTAACTCCTTCGTAAGCGTCGTTCGAATGAAATCGGAGAACGATTTGAAGCCCTGTTCTTCAGCTTCCTCCTCCCATTCTTTTTTCTGCTCCTTTGAGGCTTTGAAGATTATCTGTTTTATCTCGTTGGTCATTTCGTACACGGTACAGTTGAGAATCAGTGGATATAGTTCTTGTCTATACAGCGTAAAGAGACGAGCATCATTTTCGCGGTCCAGACGCCGACGCCAGTGATCGCCGTGAGTTCATCGATCACCGCTCCATTGGAGTGCTCTTCGAAGAACGATCGGCTGTACTCGTTCGTCTCGAATGCGCGAGCCACGTTTTGGATATACTCGACTTTCTGCCCCGAGAGCCCACAGTTGAGCAGCTGATCGGGGTCGGCTGACAGCAGGGCCGCAGGCGTGAGTTCGAACCGTCCGGCCAGCCGGTCATGAATGGCCGACGCCGAGGCCGTCGAGAGCTGTTGGCTGACGATCGACGAGATCAGGCGTTCGAAGAGATCGTCTGCGGGTTCGATTGTCAGTGGTCCGTGGTCAGCGATCAGTGGCGCCAGGACTGGATCACGCGTGAGCACTTCCATGCGAACCCATACCCCGTCTATGAAGAAAACTACCGCGGCTCTGCGTCCTCGCTATCGTCGGCCTGGATTGCAGTCTCTGCACGCAGTTGCGTATTTCGTGACGATCGGGCCACTGCAACGGTGGCGGTCCCTTCATCGATCGTCCAGCCGTTCTCGTCGTCGTAGTAGGCGAACGCTCGCGGATCAAGGTCGATCGTGCAGGTGTGCTCCGAATTCGCGGGAATCTCGACCGACGTGAATCCAGCCAGCTCTCGCGGTGGTCGATCCACCGCCGGAGCCTCTGGTTCGACGTAGAGCTGAATCACCTCGCGACCGGAACGATCCGCAGAGTTTGAAACGGTGACGGTGGCTGATTCTGGTGGGGTGCCGTCGCCGAGCGAGAGCGACTGATACTCGAACTGGGCATAGCTCAGCCCGTGGCCGAACGGGAACTGCACCGATCGCTCACGATCATCGAACCAGCGGTAGCCGATGAAAACGCCCTCATCGTACTGCGCAACTGGGACGTTCTCGTTTCCGATAACACCTGGATAGCTCGTCTGGCCACCGGTCGGATACGTGCCTTCGCTTGCAAATGTGACTGGGAGACGGCCACCTGGATCGGCGTCGCCGAACAGCACTTTCCCAAGCGCGCTGCCAGCTTCCTGGCCTGGATACCAGCTACAGAGCGTCGCGTTCACCGACTCTATCCAGGGAAGTTCCACCGGTCCCGAGGCCTGGACGACCACCACCGTCCGGTCTGCATTCGCTGCGATCGTCTGGATCAGTTGATTCTGATCGCCAGGCAGTGCGAGCGACTGACGGTCACGGCCTTCAGTGGCGATATCTTGGACGACGACGATCGCAACGTCGGCGGCCCTGGCCGCGTCAATTGCTGGGCGTATGTCTGCAGACTCTGTCCCGCCGAAGAATCTCGATCCGATATCGATCGAAAATATCGACGGATCATCGATTGGCGGGTGTCCCTGAGCAACCGTGACTGACCCGGACGCCCGGTTTCGAATGCCCGCTGCTGGACTCACCGTATTGAACGGGTTCACCTCTGAGCTTCCACCCCCACCAATCTTCGCTGTGGTGACGTTTGGACCGATTACTGCGAGATCGGTGTCCGCTGTCAGTGGTAACACGCCATCGTTTTCGAGGAGGACCGTTCCACGGGTAGCCATTGTGCGGGCCAGAACGTCGTGCTCCTCGGGATGTATCTGATCCGATTCTTTCGAACGATCAACACGCGTATGGAGCGTGAGCACCCGACGAACCATCGCATCCAGCTCACCTTCTGCGAAGCTACCAGTCTCGATTGCGTCTTCGAGTTCACCTGCAAATTTCGATTCTGAGACGTTCGGAAACCCACCGCGGCTGGCGCTGGCACGCCTGGCGATCGCATTGATGAGCGCTTCCGGGCCAGGAATCCGATCTGGCCACCGGTCGTTGAGTCTCGCCAGTGGTGTGAGCCGCTCCGACTGTGTCGGCAACAGCTCAAACACCCCCACGCCAGGCATCTCCAGGTCAGTGCCAGCTCGTGCGGCTGACAGCCCGTTGTTCACTGCCCACCAGTCAGACATAACCGGGCCATCGAACCCAAATCCATCTTTGAGAACGTCAGTGAGGAGCGCTTCGTGCTCGGTCGCGTAGGTGCCGTTAATCCGGTTGTACGCCGCCATAACCGCCCCAACGTCGGCATCGACGGCCGCCTCGAACGGTCTGCAATACAGCTCGCGGAGGGGTCGGGAATCCACCGCTGCGCTCACCTCCGTTCGGTCGTGTTCCTGATTGTTCGCAACGTAATGTTTCACCGTTGCACCGACGCCCTGCGATTGGATTCCCTCGATCGTTGCGCTAACGAGCGCTCCTGAATGATAGGGATCTTCGCCGTAGTACTCGAAATTGCGTCCACACTGTGGAACACGAATCAGATTGCAACCGGGCGCTAACAGCACGTCAATCCCTTTTGCGCGGGTTTCAGCACCAATCGCTTCACCGAATTCCGTTGCGAGCGCTGGATCGAACGATGCCCCAAGCGCGATACTCGCCGGAAATGCGGTGGCCTCGTCTAGTCTGACGCCGAGTGGACCATCAACCATTTTGAGCGATGGCAGATCAAGTCGGTCGATCGAGGGCAAATATCCGGTTGCTCGCCCCTCTTCAAGCAGTACGGTTCCGCGAATGAGGCGGAACTTCTCCTCGCGTGTCATCGATTCGACCAGGTCATCGAGCCGATCAGGAGATGTGGACATGGTGTCTTCACGATGGGCGAGCAGGCGGTTAACTATTGACACCTCTCAGATGACGAGTTGTCGCCGGAGGCCGACGGTGATTCCCGCGAGGCCGAGAATGGATCCCATCGCACCCGCTAGCCACGGTGACGACCAGGGTGACGTGAGCGTACTGACCCAGAGTCCAACCACGAGCGCCACTCCACCGGCGAGAATCCATCTGACGAACGGCTCCATGGGGAACGATTCGGGTGCAATCGAAGAGAGGCTACCGGTCGGGCCCCTCGGCGCGCGCGTCAGTGGCTGGAGCCTCTGCCGGTCGGCTGATCGGACCGAGATAGAGCCCCAGTTTGGAGCGTACATACCACGTACCAGTCACAGCGCGCTCTTCAGGGGTGCTAAATCGGTAGCGATACCGGACAATCCGAATCTGTTCAGGGGGTGCCTGTTCGAACGGCGTCGACCGCAGGAGGGCTCGCACGTCATCGTCGGGTTCGAGCAGTCGGTCAAGCAGCCTGCGGAGCCACCGCTGTCGTGAGCCCGGCCGGGGACGCATTCCTGCAAACCAGAGCTGCCAATCGAGTCGCAGGTGGTACGGAGCCACCTGTGATGGCCGCCTCCCGGGGTCCGATGGCTGGCCGTACCACTCGTATTCGTGCCAGTCGTCCGGTGTGGGGTCGGTTTCGGTGGTGGCTTCAATCACGAGCTGTGTCCGCCGTTTGGTGATCGACCCGAACGCCCCGTACGTGTTGACGAGATGCAGCGGGTCGAACGACGTGTTCATTATTTGTCGTTCTGAGAGCATATTCCGCACGGGGTTGACGCTGAGACAGATCACAAGGACGGCGACGAGCACGGCGAGCACCACCTGCCATCGCGGTGGTGCACTACTCGTCGCGGGTGCAAACGGAACGATCACGGCGAGCACGCCATCACTGAACGTTGTAATTGCCTGCACGATCGTCAGGGCGTTCAGCCAGGAGAAATTTCCCGTCAGCATGAGCCACGCCTGAAAGCTGATCGTGGCGATGCCCGCGACATCTGCAATGGGATGTGGTGCAAAGTACAGAAACGGAACGGCAATTTCGACGACGAAATTTCCCAGTGCTTCGAGCCGGTGGAATCGGGCTGGGAGGTGGTGGACGTACCAACTCGTAGGATTCGGTAATGGCTGTGTTTCGTAATGAGACTCCAGACAGGTGAGCTCACGCCAGCATTCGTCACCGCGGAGTTTGATGAGCCCCGCTCCGAACATGTTCCGGAACAGGACCCAGTTCAGCAACCAGAGCACGATCACCGGTGGGCCACTTGAGCCAGCTCCGAGAAAAATCGCCAGAAAGCCAGTTTCGAGCAACATCGTCTCCCAGCCGTAGCCATAAAACAGCCGGCCGGCGTTGACGAATGACTGGTACAACAGCCAGAGAACGGTCCACAACGCCATCGAAAGGGGGATCGCATACGGATCGCCCACCCAGTACGGACCTCCAACCAACGCCACAATCGAGAGTGCGACACCACTCCAGGCGGCGATCCCGATGACGCGATCGCTCGGCAAGAAGTAAAAGAGGCTGGGGTGGTCGCGAAACGATGCTTGGTTGATGTATTCTTCGATCGGAAGCAGTCCATCCTCCCCTGCGAGCGGCCGAAACTGGCGTGCTGCGACGAGAAAGGCCACACAGTAGAGCAGCGCCAACCCGCGCTGGAAGACGAATCTGACGAGCCAGTACTCCGTCTCCCAGGCCACCATGCACGATCCAATCGCAGCCGAGTACCAAAGAACTGACGCGGAGTTACAGCCGAACTGGAGCGTCACCCGTAGTCAAACAAATGTCACTCCGCGAGTGGCTCTTTGATAATTGCACGGCAAGGTGTACCTTCAACCCCTGGAATCTTCAGCGGAAACGCCTCAAGAAAGACCGCTGTCGCCGTGATCGCATCGAGATTCATCAATCCTTCAAGGATGAGAACGTCATGCTTGCCGAGATAGACGTTCACCTCGAAGTTCTCCGTCTCTCGTGATTCGACGCCAACGGAATCGATGGCGATCATGCTGAGTTGCTTTTCCTCGACGAGATAGCGAGCCGCCCCAGGAGAGAGACCGGGTCGGTCTGTGGGATCAAGCTCGCCACGTTCGATGACGTCCGCCATATGACCGGTTCGAAGGATGAGAATTGCGTCAGCAAGAGCAACGTCATCGAAACGGCTCCGGAAAAACGCTGCAGTCGTGTCAACGCCCCGTTCGTCGATATCACAGAGGTGTGCCCTGCCCTCGAACCGCTGCAGTGGATACTCCTCGATTCGCGTTCCTGATTCGTCGAAGTAGTGTGCGCCCTGGATGTGTGTCCCTGTCTGGGTGGACAATTCGAGATCGTAGACGTACTCCGGATTTGACCCCGCAACACGGTTAAACGGCCCTGAAATTTCGAACGGTTGGTCACCGTCGAAATCGAACGCATCCATCGACATTGATGCGTCATGAATACGATACTGCTCCATGATGTGTGGTTCGTATCTGGAGCAATCAAATTTGATATCACACGGTTCCGGGACGCCATCGATTCGGTACCGTCAGAGCCTGTCGCATGGCTGGCTCGCTCGTTCCACTGGTCCGGCGAGTGTAACAGAACGAAGCAAGTTTTTAATAAAACGAGCTAATTAGTCGTGTCTAAATAATAGATTTGATCGAAACTACTTTATATTTCAGTTAGTCACATTACACTGATAGACATCACATGACGGACAGGCAAGACAGCGAGACGTCTCCTACAGAAACACAGCAGGCGGCGTCGTTCACGAACGATCTTGAGCATCGGCTCATCGATTCCATCAAAAATCACGAGGGCGTTACTCGGCGGGCGGTGTTGGGTGGGCTCGCGCTCGCGGGTGGATCGATGATTACTGGTGTTGGAACGAGCACAGCAGACGACGACAGTAACTCACCTGCTGAGACGGGAGGGTTTGGCGCGCCAGGAGAGTACACCCACCAGCAGTTCGACCCGCACGGCTTCCTTCGCGAGTTCAACACCGGAGAATCAACGAACGAGCGAGACGCGATCTTCGGGCGGAAAGACGACCTGAACGGCGGCGTCTACGAGGAAAACGGACAGACAGTTCGGGAATTCAACTTCACAGCGATAAACGTTGAACAGGAGATCCTTCCCGGGGTCACGTTCCCGATGTGGACGTACAACGGGCAGGTACCAGGTCCAACAATCCGTGTCGAAGAAGGCGATCTCATTCGAGTGAACTTCACGAACGGCTCGGAGAAGATGGACCACACGATCCATCCACACCTCCGGAACCGCAATCCTCGAATGGATGGCGTTCCCCAGAACGGACCGGGGGTGCTCAAACCGGGCGAATCATTCACCTACGAGTGGCAAGCCCAGCCCGTCGGAACGCATCTGTATCACTGCCATACGCTTCCGTTGAAAGCACATGTTCACCGTGGGCTGTACGGGACGATCATCGTCGACCCAAAACCAGAGCGGGTCTACGAAACTCCCCGGAAATACATTGACTACCACGGCCCGATTACCGAGGAGGTTCGGGAGATGGCAGCCGAACGAGCGCGGAGCCGAAACATGGTTACGCACGCAGAGTACAGCCCAGAGGGCTTCGATGGCATCGACGAGATGGTAATGGTGATGAACGGCTTTGACACCAATTTCAACGGCGATAACGAGGTTTACGGCGTCAACACGCGTGGGTTTTGTTACGCACCGTCCAGTACGGACGCCTACAACGGTGAATGGGAGGCAGGCGAGACGAAACACCCCATTCAGATCGACCGGAACGAGCTCCAGCGCGTGCATCTCGTGAATATGATCGAATTCGACTTCGTGAATTCGTTCCACTGTCACTCACAGTTTTTCGATTACTACGACGCGGGGACGTCGCTCTTTCCAGATCGGAGTACGATCGACACAATTCTGCAGTGTCAGGCCCAGCGCGGCGTGTTAGAGTTCGATTACAGCAACCACCAGCCGGGGCTGTATATGTTCCACGCCCACCAGTCCGAGTTCGCTGAGCTTGGCTGGATGAGCTTCTTCGAGGTGAACTAAATGGCGGACAGCTCACAACCTACGGGCAAGGGCGCACAGTCCACGAGACAGCCGTTTGGACTCCCACGCTGGGTGACGGCAATCGCTCCAGTCGTTATTCTGGGGCTCATCATCGGCGGCTTCGTGCTAACGAGCCCGTTTGCTGATCTGGGTCGTGGAGACTCGCTGCCAGACGCCACCGTTGAGTACACGACACTCCCGAACGACGACACGATCGTCGCGCACGTGACGAATAACGGGCCACCAATAGACATCGCTCAGGTTCATGTTAACGAGGCAAACTGGCAGTTCGACGTGTCGAGTCCAGGAGAAGACGCGCATCTCAAGACCGGTGAACGGGCCACTGTCACGATCCCCTACCAGTGGATGGAGGGGTACGATTATGAGGTTGTGCTTCTGACTGCAGACGGAGTAACTTTCGGAACCACCATCGTCGCGGCCCAGCAGACGCCTGCCGTGACGGGGGCGCTTCTCTGGGATCTCGCAGTCATCGGGTTCCTTGTGGGGATCGTTCCGGTCACCCTCGGCATGTTCTGGTTTCCGTTCATCCGGACGATGCGCACCAAATGGCTCCACGCAGTGCTTGCCTTCTCGGCCGGTATTCTTGGCTTTCTCATCGTCGATGCCGGCTTTGAAGCCCTTGAGGTAGCTGAGGAGGTGCCGACGTTTTATGCGGGGCCGCTGCTCGTCGTGCTCGGTATCGTTGGTGCACTGCTGTTGGTCCAGTCGATCATGGACTGGCGGACTGACGATGCTGATGAGTCACGGCTTGCACTCGCCTACTCTGCCGCCCTCGGAATTGGGCTCCACAACTTCGCCGAGGGGTTGGCTATTGGCGGAGCGTTCGCGCTTGGGCGCACGTCGCTCGGAGCGTTTCTCATTGTTGGCTTTATGGCGCACAACATCACTGAAGGACCGGTGTTCGTCGCTCCGCTCGCCGAAGGTGAGCGACCGTCGCTCGGACACTTTGGTGCGCTTGGGCTCCTAGCCGGCGCGCCAGCAATCGTTGGGGGCTGGATTGGCGTGCTTACTCAATCGCCACTACTCATCGCCCTGTTTCTCGCCATCGGGGTCGGTGCGCTCCTCCAGGTTGTTTTCGACATCGGAGAGCTGATTCAGGACGCCGGATCGCTTCGCTCTGTGCCAAATCTCGCTGGCTTTGGCATCGGCCTTATCGTGATGTACGCAACAGATCTTCTCATCACGTTATGAACCAGCAGACGCTCACACGCAGACGAGCACTCGCCACTGGGTGCACTCTGGTCCTGTCAAGCGCCCTTTCGGGGTGTCTGAGTGGGTCACGGCCGACCGAGCAACGGACCGTCTCAATGACAGATGATCTGCGATTCGAGCCAGCGTCGATTCGAATCCCAGCGAACACGGAGGTCGTCTGGGAGAATCCAACGGCGGCCAAACACACCGTCACCGCGATCGAAGCTTCAGTTCCAGACCCGGCAGAGTATTTCGCCAGCGGCGGATTTGACTCCGAAGCACACGCTCGGAACAACAGCAACGACGGACTGATCGAAACGGGCGGAACGTATTCCCATTCGTTCGAACTGCCGGGCACCTACGAATACGTCTGTCTTCCACACGAGCAATCGGATATGACTGGAACGGTCACCGTCACGACGTCCTCGATGAGTAACTGATTCTCGGATCACAAGAAAATACAGCCAACCTTATTGTGAGATTTCGGAATTAATCGGTAAATCAGTGCGTTAGCTGTGGCAGCAACCGATTGAATCTCGGCAGTTGTTGCACTCGACTGCCAAATCGGCAATTCAGCCATTCTATAGAGCAGTATACGATTTACAGCATTTTCAACAAACGGGTGATCAACCCCAAGACGACACGGAACGAACGTCTGGAGGTGTCTCTCTCTGCAATCGCTGAGCGACCGCTTAGCGAATTTCTCGAACAAACGAGGCCCAGTGGACAACCGCAACAAAATGGCCGCCACTCGTTGACTGCAACGAGAACTGCTCAATCATCCCACGCAGAACCCAGGTTCAGCACCGAAAGATGGTGACATCCGTCGGTTGTATCTTATCCCGAGCAACGGGGTAAATCACTGGTGAATACTACCCTATGTATGAGGATATTATGGCTCTCACGGTCGAAATATGACCCTACCAGACCGGATAAGGGATACCTATCCCAATTAATGGGGAAAGAATGATGGTGGCAGAGCGCAACCCCCTGCCATGGGAGTAAATGACGACCGAGTTGCGGTGAAGGTCCATCTTCCACGATGGCAGAAGCAGCGGTGGGTCGAAAGCGCGGACCAGCTCGATATGTCACAGAGCGAGTTCATTCGATCGATGGTTCAGGCTGGTCGACGGGATATCGACGTTTCCGGGGGTGACCCAGAGACCCATTCTGGAGGCGGTAACCCCGGGGGTAACGACCTCGAAGAGCGTGTCCTCTCGGTCCTTCGCGAATCGCCCGATCATCTCGGCTGGGACGCCCTCGTTTCGGGCGTGACCGACGACGTTGAAGAGCGACTTGAGGACTGTTTAGAACGCCTCCAGGAGACGAATCGAATCAAATACAGCGGCCGAAACGGCGGTTACACCCTCACCGATGTCGAACGTCAGTAACAGATCCCAGGAGGATCCGGTCGGCTACTTCATTGAGGATCTCACGTTCCACGGCAAATCCGATCGGACGCTCGAATCGTACGAGCGCGTACTCCGGCGATTTGAGGCCTTCTGTACTGATCGCGACTGTACGCCGGCATCGGCGAGCCAGCGCGACTGTATGGCGTTCGTCCACTCACTGCGTGGCCCGCTGGAACCGTCGACAGTGGCGTCGTATGCCTCCTACGTCCACCGATTTTACGCATACATGAATCAGACGGGCGCACTGGATGCAAATCCGATGAAGCTGGTGCTCTCGGAGATGGACGAATCGATCGATACGGATCCCACACGCCGGGATATCTCCATCGAGGGGATGCGGTCGTTCGTCGGCGATCTCTCCCATCCCCTTGAGCAGGCCGTGGTGGTGCTGTTGTTAAAAACCGGGCTCCGAGTGGGTGAGTGTTGTAATCTGGATCTCAGAGACTGCAACCTTACCACAGAAAGCGTCCGACGGGAGTACGACTACACCCATCGGCCACAGCTCGACGGCCGACCGGATTCAATCTTCGTCCCTGCCGAAATCGACACGGGACAGCTCGTTAACGGCGAACAACGGACCGCAGCAAACAAGCGAAAACGAGTGACAGTGGTCCCAATTGACGAGGAGCTCAGCGACGTACTGACCCGCTGGCTTGCGATTCGTCCCGATACGCGATCGCCTGCCGAGCCACTGTTTCTCGACACCGGGCGAAAGTGGGGACAGCGGCTCACTCCACCACAGGTACGTCGAATGGTACGGACCCACGCGAAAGAACGCGGCTGGTATCGCGTTGGCGGTGGCGCCGAGGAAAACGTGACACCACATTATTTTCGGCACTTTTTCACTACATATCTCCGATATCGCACGGGCGATCGCGGAATCGTGAAATACCTACGAGGCGACGTTGCACAGGATATTATCGACACTTACACCCACGATTGGGGTGATAGAGTTCGAGACGTGTACGAACAGAGTATTTATTCACTTCTGTAATTCTGGCTGTTTGTGCTTCAGCCATACACCGTATTTCGCTATATCAAATGCGGAGTGTGAGCACATCACAGTATTGACAACGTTCGTGAAGAAACTGTGAACCCTTGGCTGGCGAGGGTCCTGCGGAAATTGACAAAGTTTCTAAAACTGATCGCCAACAGGGAGGCTCCAAAAAAGTGGCAGCTATCTACAGATTCACTGCTGATACGGCGCACAGACGCGTTCGACGCCCTCCTCGAAGTCGATCTGTGGCTCCCAGCCGGTTGCTTCTTTCATTTTCGAAGAATCTGCGAGCGTGTCGTGCACGTAATCATCGAACGGCGTTTCGATGTACTCCGGTTCGATATCAGTTCCGAGCTCCTCGTTGAGCAACTCGACCACGGTGTTGAAATCGTAGCTTTTCCCGGTTCCGAGGTTATAGATTCCATCGAGATGATTGTCGGCCGCGGCTTCGAGCCCGCGAACGATGTCATCGACGTGTGTGAAATCGCGGGTCTGTGAGCCATCACCGAACAGTTCTGGTGGGCGACCGCTGGCGAGTTTATCGGCAAACTGAGCAACCGTGTTCGCGTATTCGCCTTTGTGTTCTTCTGCACCGCCGTAACCCTGATAGACGGAGAAAAACCGCAGCCCCGCCATCGCCAGTCCGTAGTGGTTCGAATAGTACTCGGCATACTTCTCTCGGGCAAGTTTCGATGCCTCATACCCCGTCTGCGAGGCAATTTCCATGTCTTCGGGCGACGGCTCGGTCCGACTCCCGTAGATCGAGGACGTTGATGCAAACACCACTGTGTCACAGTCAGCACGGACCTGCTCGACGGTGTTCACAAACCCTTCGACGTTCACGCGAACGCCGAGTTGCGGGTTGTCCTCGTGCATGTTGCGTGAAGAAAGCGCTGCGAGATGAAACAGCACATCGACGTCTTCCGTCCCGGGAAGCTCCGAATCGAGAACGCTCGCATCGTGGAACTCAACCGCGTCGTCGAGGTTCTCCGGCGTGCCAAGATACAGATCATCGATCGCAACGACATCGTTGCTCGTCGCGAGGTGGTTCGCAAGGTTCGATCCGATGAATCCAGCACCGCCAGTAACAAGCACACGCTTTCCTTCCATATCTCACATCGCTTCCATTCAGACTAAGGTATGTCGATCCTATTTTTTATACATCAATCGCAAAACTCATAACTATCATATTAACTTTCTACATATACTATTATCAAACGGTTCTTAAGTTCACGCAAACCTTTAAGAATATAGAATTCAGAAATTCTATCTTGTCAGACATATGTACACTCATTTCATAAATATAAACCTATTTATCATCAATATAAGCAAATGATCCATTTATTCATAAAAATCTGCAATATTTTAATGTTATGTCAGTAATATATAGAAAAATGGAAATTGACTGTATGTGAGTAAATTGTTCTGGCCGCATCGATCGCGTTCATTGATGGGTTCGCCCCTGGAGGGCTCATCGTGCGTGGTGCTGTTTATTGTTGGCAATCGCTAACAGCCGGAACCCTGGTGACGTTTATGCTGTACACGCGCGTGAGAGAGCAGAGACAGCAGTTTTCTGGCGGACAGCTCCAGCGTATTGCTTTCGCTCACTGTATGGCTCACCGCAAATTCTAGATTTCGGCATGACGAGCGAATCGAACGTCATAATCATTGCCCACCGACTCGCAACAGCGAGAAACACCCCGACCGAATTATCGTGCTCGAAGACGGCCAAATCACAGTGCGCACAACCCACGACGAACTGCTCGAATGGAATGGAACGTACACCGATCTCTGGGCGATTCAGACTAGTGAGGTTGTAGCCAACGAACGAAGCAGCCACCACAGTATGGAATCGCCGTCACTCAGATGATAATTACGTGAGTGCTGTTGTAAGGAAGTGAAGGATCTCACTCCACATCGGTTCCTGGGAGTGAATAGAGGCGCTTTCTGGCATCCGCGAAGTAGACCTTCTGTTCGATCAGTTCGATCGACTCCAGGCTGTTCAGTGCATACCTGACCGTCCGAGTTGACAGCCGCGTCTCCTCTGCGAGACGCTGTTGCGTTAACTCGCCTTCATATTCGAGTACTTTATAAACCAGTTTGGCACTGGGCGGTAGATCGGCGAGTGCCTCGTTCTCGGTCACTGTACCGTATATTGGGCCGTGAATCCACAAATAGCCGTTGATCAGAGTCCGCCCAGTGAAAAATTTCAATTATAATCATTCCGAACAAAGAAGAGTGACGTCACACGACAGGGAACATACTGGTTTGTAGTAGTGATACTGCAGTCACTGCACGATACAATGAGCGGTTACGGGAGGTGGGACGAGCAACGATACGTAGAACGTACTATGTCTAGATTTTAGTAGTTTTGGGCTTTCGATTGCTTCCATTGGATACGCATATCTGGACGCATCCACTCGACTGGGACGCCATGCCCTCTGCGATAGCCAGGCCCACTCACGCTGGCCGATCAATCGAACAGGACTGTTTCACCATTGGTGTATAGAATTGGAGCAATACGGCGGTAGTCGTATATTGGTGGTCGATTGTAGCCCGAACGTACGATCAATCTGGGAAGATTTCTGCAATGCTGAAACTATATTCACACAATCATCTAGACTTTCAATGGTGATATAGCGGAGAAATACACACACCTGAACGGACTGCCATTACAAACGTACCCCTGTAAATATGATTCAAAGCGTCCTGGTAATAGTTCCCACAGTATTGAACGTTGTCGTGGTCAGTTGTAACCGACAGCTATCCTCAAGCATCGTGATTTTGAACGAGTAACAGTAGCAACACTGCAGGTACCAAAAGAACTATTGGTCAATACACTGAGTGAACTGTCGGATGGGTTCAAACAACGCGACCGAGACGCGAATAGACGAACTGCTGGAGATGATGACGGTTGAAGAGAAGGTAGCACAGCTGGGAGCAGTGAAAGCAAGCTCACTGATCGAGGATGGAGAGCTTGACCACGCCCGCGCGGCTGCGCTCCTCGAACATGGAATCGGCCACATTACCAGACTGGGTGGTGATGCGGGTCTTTCACCGTCGGCGGTGGCAAGCGCAACGGCTGCAATCCAGCAGCTACTCGACGAGAAGACGCGGCTGGGCATCCCAGCAATCACCCACGAGGAGTGCCTGAGTGGATATATGGGTCCTGACGGAACGACGTTTCCACAGAGCATTGGACTTGCGAGCACGTGGGACCCAGCGCTGGTGGAGGAGGTGACGTCGGCGATTCGAGCACAGCTCAGTGCGATTGGAACGACACAGGCGCTGTCTCCGGTTTGTGACGTGGCAGACGATCTCCGTTGGGGCCGACTCGAAGAAACGTTTGGCGAGGATCCGTATCTAGTCGGTGCGATGGCCACGGCATACGTCGAGGGGCTCCAGTCAGGAGAAGATGGGGTGACAGCGACGCTGAAACATTTCGTGGGACACGGTCGTGGCGCAGGCGGGAAAAACCGGAGTTCGGTTTCAGTTGGGAGGCGGGAGCTCCGAGAAGTCGATTGTTTTCCGTTCGAAGCGGCAATTCGAACTGCTGGCGCTGGATCGGTGATGAACGCGTATCACGACATCGACGGCGTTCCGTGTGCGAACAACGAATGGCTGTTGACTGATCTGTTGCGCGATACGTTCGAATTTGATGGTACAGTCGTCGCCGACTACAACAGCGTCGCAAATCTCAAAACCGAACACGGAGTTGCCAGCACCAAGACAAACGCGGCACAACAGGCGCTAACGGCTGGGATCGACGTGGAACTGCCGGCGACTGACTGCTATGACGAACTGGTTGCACTCATCGAGGGTGGGGACCTTTCCGAACGAACGCTCGATCGAAGTGTTAGGCGTGTACTGCGGGAGAAAATACGTGCCGGACTGTTCGACGATCCGTCGGTGGACACGACAGCCGCGCGGAAACCGTTCGATGCTGACCACCCAGGGGAAATCGCCAGACGGGCAGCCACTGAATCGATCGTGCTGTTGAAAAACGATGAAGAGACGCTACCGATCGACGAATCAACAATCGATTCAATGGCTGTTGTCGGACCGAGTGCAGACGACGGCACCGAGCTGCTGGGCGATTACGCCTGGGCGGCACATTATGTGGATGCTGAACGATCAATCGACTGTGTCACTCCGCTTGCGGCGATTCGTGACCGTGCCGAGGCAGCCGGGATTGCTGTGCAATACGAGCCCGGCTGTTCGACCACCGGCACGGACACCAGTGGAATTGAACCCGCTGTGGCGGCGGCCGGCGCCGCAGACGTGACGCTTTCGTTCGTTGGAGCACGCTCGGCCGTGGATTTCTCCGACGGCCCGTCGGGAGCGGGGGAAACGATCCCAACCAGTGGCGAGGGCTGTGACGTTACCTCCCTGGGTCTGCCCGGCGTGCAGGAAGCTCTCCTCGAACGAATTGACCAAACTGACACGGTGCACATTCCGGTGATTGTGAGCGGACGCGCACACGCGATTGGAGAGCTGGCAGATCGTGTCCCGGCGCTCATCTATGCCTGGCTGCCAGGGGAATATGGTGGAATAGCCATCGATAGTGTTCTGTTCGGAGACGAATCACCGAGTGGTCACCTTCCGGTCTCACTCCCACGATCCGTCGGCCAACTCCCTGTTGCGTACAATCGCCGGCCGAATTCAGCCACCGAACGATACGTCCACACCGAGAGTTCACCACGGTTTCCGTTCGGACACGGCTGTCACTACACCGCGTTCGACGTTCGAAACATCGACGTTGACACGACGACGATTGGACCTGATGAGACGGTCACCGTCGAATGTACGATTGCGAACGAAGGAAATCGAGCCGGAGACGACGTGGTGCAGCTGTACGTCCATGCGGTGTCACCGGCCGTAGCCCGTCCCATCCAGGAACTCGTTGGCTTTGCGCGCGTCACGCTCGATCCTGGCGACGCGAAACGAATCGCCATAACGGTTGATGCGACCCAGTTTGCCTATTACGACGCCACCGAAACGTTCGCCGTGCATCCGGGCGAATACGAACTCCGTATCGGATACGACGCTGACTCGATCGCACAGTCGAAAACGATCGAAATCACCGACTTCCGGGAAGTTGCAAGTAGCGAGCGGACGTACTTCAGTGAGACGAGTGTCGCTCCGGAACGAGAAGGAGAATATTAATTCAGTCCTCAGTGAATTTTTTATGGCTGGAGACGAACCAACACATGGGGCGACTGATAGTTAAACCAGGCTTAACGGTACGTATATACGATACGACATAGATTTGAAATCCATGGTTGAGAATACGGATGTGCAGGCAGGTGAGACCGAAGCGGACGAACCGACGGAAATTGAACGGCTCAGAGCAGCGTTTGAGACCGGTTCGAGCGACCGGCGGGAGCTGTTATCCCGCTGTCTCACCATCGCGGAGTCGACACCAACGGCGCTCACTCCGCTGGTCGAGTCGATTGCCGAGAGCCTGTGTAGCGATTCTGTCGTCATCAGACAGACGGCACTTTCGGTGTTTGAGGAGCTTCTCTTGGAGGATGTGGCACTCGTTATGGAGGGTCGAGAACAGCTGCTCGACTGTGTGGATACGGAGTACGGGACGATTCAGCGACGAGCGGCGAAGATTCTCGCAGTTCTTGGTGCCGAACAGCCCGCCGACCTCGAGTCGGACGCGTCGAAACTGCTCTCGGTGGTTGCCCAACGCACACCGTACGAACCGTCGGCTGTTGAATCCACAGCCGCTGATCCCATCACCCAGCGGACGATCGAGCACCACGAGATGGGTGAACGCAGGGATGGAGTGATGGGACGGCGGTTGCTGATGGGCGTCATTCGTACCGTTCTCACCGAGCAATCCACCACGCTAACGGACGAATCGGTTGCCACGTTGGAATCGCTGGTTACTGACGACGATACGGACATTGCAGGCGATGCAGCCTTTTGTTTCGGCGAGCTCGCAGCGAACGGGAGAACGATAGGACCATCGGTCGTGCAGACGCTTATCGATCAGCTCGACCACCATGACGTGGCGGTTCGTTCACAGGTGATCTGGGCGCTCGGACACGCCAACGCACGCACAGCCATTGCGCCACTCAAGCGAAGAGCCGAAACGGATCCAAACGACGACATTCGATCGATGGCTGTGGACACCGCAGCATTCCTTCAGGCGAGCGAGCAGCCATAATGAGCTCACTCGCGCATTGATCGTTTGATACAGTACCAGTATGTCGTCGTGAACAGCGCGAACGAACCGATCACCAGGACGATATCAAACACGAGGACTGGATAGGCACGGTCGTCTGGGTCGACAGTCACAATCGAAATTGTCAACAGGAGCCCCATTGCGATCACGAGCGCTATGAGCACCTGCAGCCGCTTGCGGCTGGCACAGAGCTGGTCCAGGACGAGTGTATGAAGCTTCACAGGTCTCTGCTAGCAGAGCAACCGAATAAACGTGTTCCAGACTGGCGTGCGTATTGGGATTCAACGGTTCAGATATGGCAAACACCATTAAAATTCATGATGGAAATATTTATTTACTACTATTACAAGGAATAGTACGCTATGGGTGATGATAGCAACCAAACTGATTTCGAGTCAGTAGTAAGTAGACGCAGAGTACTTTCGGTCGCTGGAACGGTGGGAGCAATGGCGCTTGCCGGATGTAGCGGGGATAATAATGGTTCGACTGCGGACGGTGGTGGTTCTGGCAGCTCCGGTGTGAGTTCGATGTCATTCGTCAACGCGATTGCCAACAATCCGGTCGACCACCACTTCAACTCCGCCGCGAGTCAGAACTTCTCCTGGGCGGCGCACCGACCACTGTTCGCGCCGTTCATGAAATACTCGTTTACTGACGATGAGTTTCTCCTCGGAGCCCTGTCAGACGTTCAGATCGACGGAACCGAAGTGGTGCTCACGTTCCGCGACGATCTGAAATGGGAAGACGGCTCGGACTGGACGACAGACGACTTCGAGGTGCAGCTTGAGCTTGCCAAAAAGGTTGAAAACTCATTGTGGGGCTACCTCGATGGGTATGAGATTGATGATGAGAAGACCGCGACGCTGACCCTGTCGGGACCTACGAGTCCGAAAATCATCAAATTCGAGCTGACGAACTTCTTTGCGGACACGAAAGTCTCGACGCACGAGCAGTGGCTGGACAAATCCGCCGAGGAGTATCTGCAGTGGGCCTGGGAGGATCCGGTGGCGACCGGCTTTATGAAGTTCGTGACGAAAGACCAGCAAGCGTTCGAATACGAGCGAAATCCCGAGTTCTACAACGCCGACAACATCAACTTCGAGACGTATCTTCTCAAATATTTCGAGGGAAACACGCCACAGCATCAAGCGTTGGCTGCTGGCGAGCAGGTAGATGCGGCGTCAAGTCTGTTCACGCCGCCAAACACCGCAGAGCAGTTCCCTGATCACGTGGTCGAAGTGAATATTCCGGCAAAGTGGGGCTACGGGATCGTCTTCAACCACAATGATCCGGACTTTGGAACGCGTGCCGTTCGTCAAGCAATCGCCCACGTGATCAACCGTGAGGAGTTGGTGAAAAACGCCGGGCCACGAACGAAATTCGTCACCGGGACGCCGTGTGGAATCGCACCGAGAGACCAGGAGTACTGGCTTGGGGACTGGCTGGGTGATTTCGAAACGTACGGGGCTGATGGGAGCCAGACGGATGAGGCGACGACGTTACTTGAGAACGCAGGCTACACGAAATCTGGTGGAACGTGGCAGAACAGCGACGGCGAGGCGCTCGGCGGGAACTACTACACGCCAGCGGGCTGGACCGACTGGACAGCGCTAACGAATACGGTGGTCGACCAGCTCAATCAGTTCGGATTCGACTTCCAGATCAGTTCGAAACCAACACAGGACTGGACGGGGCAGTTTTCGAACTCCAACTTCAAGATGGGTGCGTTGTACTGGCTTCCCGGCGGCTCTCGTTCTTCGTTCCCGTATTTCCCGCTGTACTATCAGCTGTGGGCGACCGATATCGGCGGGGGCCACAACTACCGAGAGATCGCCGAGTCCGAGCAGACGATTCCGTCGCGTGATGGCTCCGATATGACGATCACACCGATCGAGGTAACGGAAAAAATTGCCCAACAGTCCTCAGATGACGATGCGCGACCGTTCGTCCAACAGGCTGCCTGGCACAACCATATCGACCTGCCGTTTTTGGGGCTCGTCTCAAAGTTTGAGCAGTCCTGGGTGACTAACGACGAGTGGACGAACGCAGAGGAGGACACGACGAACCGGCGCGTGAAGTGGCCGCCGTTCTGGTGGCCACAGCAGGGTGAGCTCCAGTATTCGGGGTAACAATGAGGATGAGCACCCAATGAACTACTACCTTCGGCGAACGATTCGGATCCCGGCGACGATTCTTGGGGTGGCCACGCTCACGTTCGGACTGATACGCCTGCTTCCAGGCGGCCCGTTTACACAGTTGCGGATCCAGCTTCGACGACGAGGCATGGATGCCCAGGAGATCAACGCGCGCATTGAGGCGTTGCAGAACATTCGGCCCGATAAATCACTTCCCGAGCAGTATATTGACTATCTGATCGGCGTTGTCCAACTGGATCTTGGCCAGTCGATATCGCTCAACAAACCCGTGATCGAGGTGATTGGCCAGGCACTCCCGTGGACGGTGTTTATTGTCATCGTCTCAACGCTGTTGATGTTCATCCTGGGTGTGTTACTTGGCTCCCTGCAGGCATACTGGGAGGGAACGACGTTTGATTCGGTCGGCTCAGGGCTATCGATTCTTTTCATGTCAATTCCATATTACATCTACGCGGTGGCATTTCTGGTCGTGTTGGCGTTTAGCTGGAGAGTCTTTCCAACAAGCGCGGCGGCAGATCGGAGCATTGAAGCGGGATTTACGGTTGCATATGCTGTTTCCGTGTTGCACCACGCAGCCTTACCAATCATCTCCTTTACGATTGGTGGGGTCGGCTCGACGGCCCTGAGCATGCGGGGCAACTCGATTCAGGTTCTCGGACGGGAGTTCGTCGAGGTCGCCCGCCTCCGTGGACTCTCCGATCAACGGATCGCAACGCGCTACGTGGCGATGAACGCGATTCTGCCCATGTACACTGGACTGTTGTTGTTGATCGGCTTTCGACTGGGTGGCACCGTCGTGCTCGAAGAGATATTCACCTATCCAGGGCTTGGCTTTTATCTGATTGAAGGCGTGAATGCGAACGATTATCCGTTGATGATGGGCTGCTTTATGGTGATCACGATCGCGCTCGTGCTTGCCGTGTACGTTGCCGATATGACCTACGGACTGATCGATCCACGAATCAGTGTGGGTGATGCAGATGAGTACTGACACCGACGTCAACTGGCAGAGCGAACGGACCGACGAGGCGATCGACTGGCGCGACCGACTCCACGAGGGGTTCGTCTTGCGTATCTACGAACCAGCAATCATCGCCTGGAGCGATCGCCGAACACAGACTGGCCTGCTGATCGTGTTGGTATACCTCTCGATGGCGCTGGTCGATCTGTTGGGCCTTTGGCGCGATGCGAGCACGAGTCAGGCACCACGAATGCTGGGTGCGTTTCAGAACTGGTCGTACCCACTGGGAACGACGCAATCGGGTGTCGACGTGCTGGCGTTGATCATCGATTCTACGCCGTTTATCCTGCAGATGGTGCTTGCCGGTGGCGTCTGGGCAACCGGTGTGGCCGTGATCGCCGGGACGATCTCTGGCTATAAGGGTGGCCTGACGGACTCGGTGATCACCGCGATCTCTGATTTCTTTATGTCGATTCCGGGGCTTCCGCTCGTGATTGTGCTGGGAATCACACTTGAACCGGAAAGTCCGCTTGTGCTCGGCGTGATCCTCACGATCAACTACTGGGCGGGCTTGGGACGGTCAATTCGCTCGCAGGTGCTCTCGATCAGAAACGAAAGCTACGTCGAGGCCGCACGGGCGATGGGAACGAGCACGGTCCGGATCATTCGCAAGGACATTCTGCCGAATCTCATGCCGTACGTGCTGGTGAACTTCGTCTTTGCAGCTCGGTATACGATCTTTGCGGCAGTCGCACTCTATTTCCTTGGCGTGTTGCCCTACACGGGACAGAACTGGGGAATTACGCTGAACTACGCGTACAATCAGGGGGCGCTGTTCGGACTTGAGGCGATACACTGGCTGCTGGCACCGATCATCGCGATCGTTGGACTTGCCTGTGGGTTGATTCTCCTGAGCCAGGGAATGGATCGCATCTTCAATCCGCGAGTGCGAACCCGACTCACGGGTGAATCCGAATCCGTCGAATCGACGCCAGATCACACCACGGAGGTCCGATAAATGAGCTCACACAGCCCTGGATCACAGGAACACGACAACCGACAACCAGACCCAATCCTGGAGATTACGGATACGAACGTAACGTACACGGACGGCGAATCGTACGTGCTCGAAGATGCGTCGGTCTCGATCCATCGGGACGAAATTCTCGGCATTGTCGGCGAGAGTGGCAGCGGTAAATCGATGTTCGCATCCGCGATTCTCGATGCTGTTCCCGATCCGGGTGTGCTCACGGGACAGCTGCGCTACAATGGGCCCGACGGAACTGTTGACATTCTCGGGCTCTCTGATGAACAGTTGCGTGCATTCCGGTGGGAAGAGATTGCCATGGTGTTCCAGGGGGCGATGCACTCGTTCAACCCCACCATGAAGATCAAAACCCACTTTACGGAAACACTCCAGAGCCACGACCGATCGGTGAGCGAGGGGATGTCGTTTGCCAGAGAACTGCTCGAAAGCCTCTATCTCGAACCCGAACGGGTGTTGAACGCCTATCCACACGAGCTTTCAGGTGGGATGCAACAGAGAGCGCTGATCGCGCTGAGTATGGTGCTCAATCCGGAGGTGTTGATCATGGACGAGCCGACGGCAGCACTGGATCTGCTCATGCAGCGCTCGATCCTTTCGTTGTTGCACGACCTCCAGGCTGAGTACGATCTGACGATTGTGTTCATCACGCACGATCTGCCGCTCGTCGCTGGAATCGCCGATCGAATGGCGATCATCTACGCGTTCGAGTTTGTCGAGATTGGCCCTCGTGATGCAATCATATCGAACGCCGCCCATCCGTACACACGAGCCCTGTTACAGGCCACTCCAAACATCAACAGTCCGCTTGAGGCGATGGAGTCGATTGAAGGGCAGGGACCAGCACCGGCGAACGTTCCATCGGGCTGTCGGTTCCACCCGCGCTGTCCGGTGGCGACCGAGGAATGCGAGTCGGTCGATCCGGCGTTAGAGGGAGCGGAGAGCAACAGGCATCGGGTTGCCTGTCATCACGTCGAGCGTGCGCGCGAAGAACTCACGGTCAGCACTGACGAGGCGGGTGCGTTTAGCGCTACCGAGTCCACAACACGGCCGTCGACTGATGGAGAACCGCTGCTTGAGCTGTCTGATTTGGAGGTGCATTTCGAGAGCTCGCAGGGGTTGCCTGAAGGGTTGATTGGCGATCCTGACGTAGTCAGGGCCGTTGATGGCGTCTCGTTGTCGATCGAACCGCAGGATCTTGTCTGTCTGCTCGGTGAAAGTGGCTGTGGGAAGACGACGCTCGGCAAAGCGATGATTGGGCTTCAGGAACCAACCGGCGGCTCGATCACGTTTCGCGGTGACCCCCTTGACGAACACGACGATGCACGGGCCGCACTGCAGATCATCCATCAGGACCCTTCGAGTGCGTTGAATCCGAACAGACGAATCGTGGACATTCTCTCGGAGCCACTGTTACACACGCATCCAAATGCATCGATTGCAGAACGGCGAAGTCGCATCACGTCGTTGCTGGAACGAATCGGCATGACGCCGGCAGATGCGTATATCGAACGGTATCCACACCAGCTCTCTGGCGGGGAACAGCAGCGGGTTGTGCTTTCGCGTGCGCTGTTGATGGACCCCGATGCCGTTCTTGCCGACGAAGCAATCAGTGCTGTTGATGTGTCGTTGCGAATCGAGATTATGGATCTCCTCTTGGAACTGCAAGCGGAGTTCGAAACGTCGTATCTGTTCATCTCACACGATCTCTCGAACGCACGATACATCACGGAACACGCGGGCGGGCGGATCGCGGTGATGTATCTGGGCGAAATCGTCGAAATAGGAACTGCACAACGGCTGCTCACGGATCCCCGACACCCATATACGGAAGTGTTGCGGTGGGCAACGCCAGCTCTCGGCCTTGACACTGACGGTGACGATGAGCCACCCGTTCGGGAGATCGACGTGCCAGACCCGATCAATCCGCCGTCTGGCTGTCGATTTCACACCCGCTGTCCGGTCGCAAGAGAAACCTGTGTCGATACGTCGCCGGAACTCAGAGATTGTGCGGATGTTGACGGTGCCGTTGCGTGTTTCCGATCGGACCCTGACCACCAGTACTGGGAGAGTGAGCCGCTTGACGGTGCGAGCGAACGCCCTGAGTAGGGTCACCCCGATCAATTATTCTCAAGCTGTGTCCGAGTAGTTGCCGACCATCCGCAAATTGTCTTTCGTGATTCGATACGCTCGGTCAACAGCCACGTTGCGATGGGTTCGCGTCGTTCCGTCGGGCCACCGAACCGCCACGGTGACGGTGTCGTCATTCGTCCCAATGGACGACACTCGTGGTTCTTGTGAGAGAAAGTCAGTGCGAGCCGTCTGATGGAGTACGGAGGTCTCGTCGTCCGAGGTCACCGTTATCCGTGCGCCGTGGACGGTTGCACCCGATTGTGTCGTAACACGGAACCCAATTGAGTGGCCACCAGTCACCGTGTTTTCGTACGTCCGGATCCGTCCATCGTACGGCGCAACCACGAGATCTTGATCACCGTCGCGGTCGTAATCCAGCGCGGCGAGTCCACGGCCGTCGTGTTCGGAGAAGTTCAGCGTTGCTGCATCTCGATTTGTAAACCGGTCGCCGGTCCGTTCGAACACCATCGGCAGGGTGTACTCTGGATTCGATTTGTTGATTCGAACGACCTGTTGTGTCGCATGGATGAGATCCCGATCACCGTCGAGATCGAAATCCGTCAGCGTGGCCGCCCAGCCCCATCCACCATCGCGGACGCGATACCCAACCGCCGAGTCCGAGAGCGTGCCAGTACCATCGTTGATGAGGAGCGTGTTCCCCTTCGTCCGGCCTGATTTGATCACGTAGGTGAACAACAGCTTCAGCCGTTCGTATCGCTCAGGATCGTCGATCTGGTCAAGTGGCAGATGTATATTCGTCGTGAACACGTCCGGGGAGCCATCGCCGTTTACGTCTGCGATCTCGGACGCCATCCCATTGCGTGAGGTGTTGCCCTGAAGATCACGCCGGTCAAACGTCCAGTTGCCGCGGTTGATATACACCGTATCGGTGTTGTAGTCGTTGGCAACGTGGACGTCAGGCTGCCGATCGCCGTTCAGATCAGCGGTACTCGCGGCGAGCGACCACCGGTCCACGGCTCCAAGCCCTGTATTGTTCCGTCGAACGAAGCCCGAGCCAGTGTTTTCATACACCACATTCTGATTGCCGTTATCCTCTGTGAGATAGAGATGTAGGCTGAAATAGCCGTCTGGTTTCGTTTGCTCCCAATCACCTGATTGGTAGATGAGCAGATCCTGATCACCATCACCGTCAAAATCGCCCGGCGTTGCACCCATTGGATAGGATAGATTCCCGAACCGCTCGTCAGGACTCCCAAGCGTTCCGTCGTTATTTGCAACGAACAGGGGTCGATCGTGTTCTCTGAACAGAACGAGCTCTTCGAACCCATCGCCGTCAGCATCAAACCAGAGCGCACTCTTTACCGAGCCGTTGATACCGGAAAACGGGGTTGCGTTCGAGAACGTTCCGTTGTCGTTGTGAAACAGGGCCGGTTGGTCCCCACCGGTAACGAGCAGATCGTGCCAACCATCGCGGTCATAATCCGCCACGAACACCCCGTCGTTCCCGTTGCCTGGGCCGCCCCCGTCGGTCTGGTAGTCGATACCGCTGGTGTTCGTCCGCTCTTGAAACGACAGCGTTGACGCAGGACCGCCACTCAGTGAGAGACAGCCAGCGATCAGCAGTACACAGATGCTGATACAGAGCCCCCACATCGGGGTCGAACCGCGTCTCATCGGTTCGATGGAAGCGCCCGGGCTGCTCGCGGTGGAACAAAGTACGTACTCCGGGAGAGCGTCTCCAGATACGAAACGATCCCGTGTTTATCCTCGGGAACGTCAAGATCGTACGAATCGACCGACATCGCCGTTCGAATCTCAACGAACTTCTCCGTTCGATCCTGAATGGACGAAAAGTTGAACGTCGAGCCATGAACGGTGTCAGTGGCCACCCCCTCCGACCGGCGGAGTATCTGCGTCGTGAAATCCTCTGAGCGAGCCGAAGCCACCTTCTGAGCGTGCCCAATAATGCCGTGTTCCTCGGCGAGCTCGGCGATACTATCGACGTTCTCTTCAGTGATCTTGCTGTCACTCCCCAGCCGATCACCGATCTCGCCGACCTCCTCGTGCGTGTGGGCTGGACAGTACATCTCTTTGCGCCGATCTTCGTGTGGCTGGTCGTACCAGGATTCGAGATCCGTGCGCACGCGTGAGAGTACGAGTGTCGTTCCGCCCGGATAGGGGCCCTCGGTTCTCGTCGCAATCTCCTCGGGTGGGAGACTGTTTTCGAAGCCGGCGCGAAAGCCCATCGAGAGCGGTGCGTTTTTAGGAATGTCCTCGTTGTCGATTGTTGCCGCCGGTCTACCCTTTCCCAGCACGCCAGTTCGACGCTCAACAATGTCGAACTGATCGGTGAGTCGGTGATCGACTGGAAGTCCGTTCAGTGTATCAGCGTCACTGAACAGCGCCTGTTCTGCTGCAAGCAGGATCGAGGCATAATCGCTATCAAGCAACAACACCGCGTCAAAGGGCGCTGCAAGCGAGCTGTCCTCTCCGAGCGTTTCGAGCATCGTTTCGGGCGTCTGTAGGCCAGGAACCTCCAAATCTACTGATGAGCAATATCTCGGTGCATACCCAATCAGAAACAGCAACCCATCGTTTATTGACCCGCTCGTATCAGCACCGCTACCCCAGCGAAACGCCTGTTCGAGTTGCGCGAGTGCTGATTCGACCGTTTCGCGGTCCTCGTCGGTCGGAGGGACCGAGCCCGTATACTCCAGTCCGAGAATGAGCTGATGTTGGCTCTGCGTCTCGGTCCCGTGCACCGACTGAACGAGATACTCGTCCCAGCTGTGCTGGCCGTCCGGAAGTGCTGTCGGATCACCTCTGGGATACTGTTCCCCATCAGTCGGAGACGGAGTGCCTGAAAGCTCTGCATTTTGACAGGCTGTCAACGCACTCGATCCACCGATGGCCAGTGCTGCTTTGATTAACGTTCGCCGTGAGAGTCCTCGGTCTTCCGGTGAAGTCATTTTGAAGGTATTTCTATTTGTCTCACATATATCTTTCTGTCAATAACATAGTAGTTTGGATGCGAACACTGCGAATGCAACCATGATACTAATCCAAAGAAATAGAAATGGTAGATAAGAACGGGAACGGTTTCACCGCTGGTGGACGGTCTTTGCGGCTTGCTGGTGTTTGTAGCCATCGGTCGGCTTCTCGGTAACAGTGACGACGGTCGGTAGCGTCCGCTGAAACCGCGCAATGAGCTCGTATTCGATCGCTCCCAGGGCGGGCTGACAGCTCGTTACCCAGAGGGGCGTCTCCTTTTCGACCGCTGCGATTACCAGATTAAACCGTTTTGAGCCGTTGTCATACTCGACGACGGACGGCTCAACGGTCTCACAGGAGTTTCCACGCCACAGCTTTCCGCGCACCCTCACCTGTTGTTTTTCATGCCTGATGGCGATATCGGGAGGGTTGTCCATCGGCCCGGATGGAGACTGCGAAAGGATTGAAAACTCAGTTGAAACACCGTCAGGAGACCGACCGTCATCATCAGCAGGTAAGGAAACACAGCCGCCAGCGAGCGCAACCACTGGAGAAAGGCTTCTGAGATACGTCCTCCGGTCCATACGTCTACTCATGACGATGGTTCCATCAATCCTTCAATGGATAAAACGGAGATATGATATACTCGACTATCCGATAAAGCAGGCTAGTTGTACAAATTTATATATGAATTTGAATGTCAGCGTTCTATGGTGCGACCTGATACGTCAGTGAGCTCCTGTCGGTTTACACAGGTACGCTTGTAATCGCGCGAACGGTTTATTGAGTCGTGATATCACGGATATCTGCCGGAGACAATCTCCGTTTCCGGAGGACGATAAAAGGAAGAACGCTCTAGGCGAGGTGTATGTCGGAAACGAATCGGCGGTACGTACTCGGTGCTCGACCGGAGGGTGTTCCTGGTCCGGAGACGTTCGAACTGGAGTCTGTTCCCCTTGAAGAGCCAGAAAGTGGTGACATCCTGGTACGGACGGTGTATCTCTCCGTCGACCCGTACATGCGTGACCGGATGGACGCAAGCGAATCATACGCTGACCCATGGGAGCTTGGCGATCCGATGCGTGGTGCGGTCGTAGGTCAGGTGGCGAAGTCGAACTACGACGGGCTGGAGGCCGGAGAATACGTGACCGGAGAGCTCGAATGGGCAGAGTATGCCGTTGTCGACGGTGGGTCAGTACACAAAATCGACCCGGAGCTCGCACCACTTTCGACGTATCTTGGTGTGCTTGGCATGCCGGGGCAGACGGCGTATTTCGGTCTGCTTGAGGAGGGCAGGCCTCGCGCCGGTGACACCGTCGTCGTTTCCGGTGCGGCCGGTGCAGTCGGGTCCACGGTCGTCCAGATTGCAAAGCTCAACGGCTGTCGTGTCGTTGGATTTGCGGGGAGTGACACGAAAGTCGAGTTCCTCGAAGAGATCGGGGCTGACGTTGGAATTAACTACAAAACGACCGACGATTACCGGGACGCACTCAAAGAGGCCGCTCCAGGCGGCGTGGATGTCTACTTCGACAACGTTGGCGGACCGATCACTGACGCGGTGTTCACCCAGCTCAACACCGACGCTCGCGTGGCCATCTGTGGACAGATTGCACATTACAACGCCGAATCGGTGCCAACCGGTCCACGAAAACTGCCGCAGATTCTCACAAAGCGGGCGTCGGTGAGCGGCTTCATCGTTAGCGATTACGCACCGCGGTTTGGCCAAGCGACTGAACAGCTCGGTCAGTGGGTCGGTGAGGGATCGATCACGTATCGAGAAACGATCACTCAAGGGATCGAAAACGCCCCGGATGCGTTCATGGGTCTGTTCGAGGGTGAAAATATCGGCAAACAGCTGGTCCAGGTCAGCGACGAGTCCCTGTAGGCGCTCAATCCTCTTGGGCTGCGTGAGCACCCCAGATCTGACGTTGTGCGGTGAGTCGATCGGTTGGTGTGGCAAACACGTCGTCGAACGGACGGTCAGGATCGGGCTCGATGGATTCTGCCCGTTCAATTGCCGTTTGTACGGTCGTTTTGGCTTCTGACTCGATCGTTTCCAGCTCGGCTTCGGTACAGATATCCGTCGCTGTGAGGTGATCACGGAGTCTGGAGACCGGATCGCGTTCACGCCATTGCTCAGCAATAGCCTCCCTTCGGTATCGTTTGGGATCGTCTGCAGTCGTGTGCGCGCCAAACCGATACTGGACGGACTCTATCAGCGTTGGCCGCAGTTCATTCTCAGGGGGTTCCCTCGCGCGCTCAATGGCGTTCTTGGTGACGCTGTACACCGCAAGTGGATCGAGACCGTCGACGCGGACCCCCTCGAACCCGTATGCGGTGGCTTTTTGCGCCAGTGTTTGGCTCGCTGTTTGACTTTCGCGGGGAACGGAGATCGCCCACTGATTGTTATTACAGACAAATACGACGGGGACGTCGAAGACGCCAGCCATGTTCAGTGCTTCGTGAAAATCCCCCTCGCTTGTCGCCCCGTCACCAAAATGGCAGAGGACTACAACATCGTCGTCTCGAAGGGTGGCTGCCCAGGCCATTCCCACGGCGTGTGGGAGCTGTGTCGCGATCGGAATCGTTGGTGGCGCGACGCGCGTTGACTCACGGGACGGACAGATCCCGCGGAGCTCCGCGACCAACGTTGTGAGATCGACCCCGTGTGCGTAGGCCGCTGCATGCTCACGATAGGTCGGAAAGAGCCAGTCTCGCGTATCAAGTGCGAAACTTGTTGCTACCTGGGAACCCTCCTGACCAGTCATCGGGGCGTACGTCTCGATTCGACCCTGCCGCTGGAGGCTGATCATCCGCTGGTCGAATTCTCGTGCTGTTCGGATCGTTCGGTAGAGCGATACGCGCTCGGTCGCGTCAAGCGAAACCGATTGGGCCGCAGATTGCTCATCGAGGACGGTTATGAGGTTGTCGGTCGATACGATGGACTGCTCTGTCGGATCGTGGTCTGGAACGCTCATGGGTGTGAAAGGTACCGCACGCAGACGCTCAACGATAGCCGACTCTTCGAGCTACCGACAATCCACGGTCGTGGGTTGATCGATCAGCTGCCAACGACTACCGTGTGACATGATCATATAATCACGCGGTTTGCACTTAATTATTCCGTGACATAGAGTTACATAGAAAAATCACGCCTGCGTTTGGCTGTATCGCTCCACCCATTCTGGGAGCGAGATGCCCATTGTGGCCTGGGTAATCGCGTTTGAGGAGATCGCATTGGCGCTACTGATGAGTTCAGCTTCGATCGATCGGGTGGGAATCTCTCCGAGAAAATGCGGGATGGTGCGTTTGACGGCGATCGAACAGCCAACCTCGTGCGCCAGTGCGTAACTCGAAAGCGAATGGGGAATCACATCGCCTGCATACGACGGATTGGGTGCGTCGAGCCGGTCCTCCGAGACGTGATCCGTGTATTCATAACATTTTCCAACGTCGTGGAGAAGTGCACCAGCGATTACCACATCCCGGTCGATCGGTGCGTTGTGGATGTGCGCTTGCTGTTCGATCGCTGTCAGTGCGATCTGGGCCACCCCATGGACGTGTTCGACGGTGCTCACCTCGTCAATATTCCAGGCGTACGGGATGTCGAGAATGTCGCGCCACCCTCCTCGTTTGAGTCCAAGCTCCCAGGCACGAACACAGTTCGCAGCGAGTTCCTCGTCGGACAGTTCTTCGAGTGATGGAAACGCGGCTTCAATCTGCTCGCGACGTGGGGATGCGGTCATTGTGTCGAGTGGCGCAGAATGACTCGTTCTTCGCCGACGAATCGTGGCCTGTCACCGATTTCGAGGAAGTTATCCACGTCATCACGTGGTGCTTTCGCCTGTGGATGATCCGGATCGTAATCACGTGAGGATTCGTGGCCGAGTCCTGCCCGGAGCGCAGAAATATCGTCGAAGTAGAGTTCGGCAATTCCATCGAACGCGACTGCTGACCGATCAGTGGGGACAACACGCGAATACCGGACGACACCGGGAATGTTCCGGGCAAGCGGGACGTGTTCGGTCGACCAATGGTCCAAAAACGCGTCGTATGTCATCCCTTCCTTTCTGATGAGAAACGCCGAATGTTTATAACAACCGTCGGTGTTGCCGTCGGTGTGGTCGAGTTCGACGATTTCTTCGCCTGCCATCCAGGGCGACCGATCGAGCGCTATTGGGTCACCCACGGATGCGTCACCAAGCACGGGGTGGTCGCCCGCATTTTCGACTGCATCGGGCGAGTCGAAATACAGTTCCGCGAGACCGTCGTATTCGGCTGCATCACGGTCGACCGGCAGCACGTGATGACTCCGCTGTACTGGATCGAAATCATCGACGGCGCTCGCAAAGCGCTCGGTCCACTGACCGTTGATCGACGGGCCGTCCTGTTTTCCGACCAGGAGGGAAACGTGCTTGTACATTCGGGTGTATGATCGGCAACCATATAAATAAATCATGGGGAATTCGTAAAAACAAATGGGGTCCCATACACGGAGAACAGATCTACTCCAGTGAATGGACGGGTCCGCGCAGCTCAGGAGGTATAGTCACCCTAAAATAATAAATATTACAAAGTGAAATAATAGAATAACTCTAATTCTAATAGAATATCTAATAGCTATAATCACTCGAATATATTAACTGTTGTATATGGTGAATTAATCCGAATAGAAAAGTATAGCGGGCAGATTAAAAAATATAGAAACTATTTAATGTTTCAATATCACAATTAGTATAGAGTTCTAGTAATGAATAGCACCAGATTGTGACAGATTGCAGTACTACTGGAACGAATAATTACGTGAAAAGTTTACTCGAAGAGAAGTGTGTTTTTAGGGGCAAATTTTGCTATCCACTATTAATCATTCGTTTCCCACATGAACGGGAACGTTTAGTGGATTGGCTATAGAGTAATGGTATGGAATTGCACAGCAGAGACGTCCGTCAGGACGTCCGCGAGCTTGGCGCACTGCTTGGCGACGTGCTCTCCGAACATGGATCCGCTGGATCGTTCGAGACGGTAGAATCGTTGCGAACCGATGCGATTGACTACCGCGACGGCGAGCTCGAAAGCCGTGCTCCACTCGTTGACGAACTTACCGCTGCCTCACCTGAGCAACATCGGAACGTTGCGCGTGCGTTCACCACGTATTTCGAGCTGATCAATCTCGCCGAAGAGCGCGAGCGGGTACGCACCATCCGTACCGAATCACAGGAACAAACCCTGCAGGGGAGTTTCGCAGACGTTGCCGACGCGGTAGCAAACGAGGATCCGTCGCTCGTCCAGACGATCGTGGACGACGTGCTGATCGAGCCGACGTTCACCGCCCATCCAACTGAAGCCCGGCGGAAAACAATCAAATCAAAACTCCGATCGATCGAGTCGTTGCTGCAAACGCTCGACGAACAGTCTTTGACGGACATCGAACGCCAGCAGCTATCCGCTGAACTCACTGCAGAGGTGACGAGTCTCTGGCAGACCGCACAGATTCGGTCGCGCCAGCCGACGCCGGACGACGAAGCACACAACGTGCAGTGGTATCTCGAAAACGTTCTGTTCGATGTGGTTGGAGACGTCTACAGGGAGTTCGAGGCCGTCTGTGAGGCCGACATCGACGGCGAGATCGACGTGCCTGAGCTGTTCAAATTCCGGTCCTGGGCCGGAAGCGACCGCGACGGAAACCCACACGTAACGCCCGACGTGACGGCACGCACGCTAGAGCGCCAACGGAAGTTGGTCCTCGAACGGTATCAGTCGGCACTCGAATCGCTCGGTGCGGTGCTCAGTCACGATATCACGCGACTCTCGTTGCGTTCGGCCTTCGAAGACGCACTCGAACGGGATCGTGCGGCGCTCGAACGGGTTGCCCAAACGGCACAAACGGCCTATCCGGACGAACCGTACCGACAAAAACTTCGCCTGATGTATGAGCGTCTCGACCGGGTGGGTGACGTTCGGCCGGGGGGATACGCGGACGCAACGGAGTTCAAAGCGGACGTCGAGCTCCTGGCCGAGTCAGTCCGTGCGAACGGTGGCGAGGCAATCGTTGCGTCGCAACTAGAGCCGTTGATTCGACAGATCGACACGTTCGATTTCACGCTTGCCAGCCTCGATCTTCGGGATCATCAAGAAAATCACACTCAAACTGTCGCCGAACTGCTCGAAGCCGAAGGAATCGACTACGCAGGGGCCAATGAAACCGAGCGAATGGGACTGTTGACGGACGCCATCTGTCAGGACCAGTCCATCGTCGAACTGACCGCAACCGATGGGCTCTCGGACAGTGCAACGCGTGTCTGTGACCGATTTTCGGCGCTGGCGGACTGGCAGGCCGAATTCGGTGTGCAGGCGATTGATACCTACTGTATCAGCATGACCGAAACGCCCAGTCACGTGATGGAGGTGCTGTTTTTGGCAGATCAGGCAGGAGTGATTCAACTCCCCGAACATGCCGGCATTGACGTGGTTCCGCTTCTCGAAACCGAACACGCGCTCTCTAACGCCCGCGAGATCATGGGCACCCTCTTTGAGAACGAGGCGTACGCACAGGCGCTTGAGCTACGGGGCAAAACCCAGGAGATCATGCTGGGCTACTCGGATTCGAACAAAGAAAACGGATTTCTGGGTGCAAACTGGGCGCTGTATCGCAATCAGCGAAGGTTGGGCGAAATTGCCGATGAGTTTGCGGTCGATCTCCGTCTGTTCCACGGTCGGGGGGGCTCGATATCCCGGGGTGGTGGCCCAATGAACGAGGCGTTGCTCGCGTTGCCACGAGAGACCGTCACTGGTGCGGTGAAATTCACCGAACAGGGAGAAGCCATCGCCGAGAAGTATGCCAATCCACGCATCGCCGAACGAAATATCGAGCAGATGCTAACGGCACAGCTCCGTGCCAGACTCCAGGCCATTAACGAACCAGAATCACCGATCAGCCCCACCTGGACCGACGCGATGGGGACGATGGCTGCCAGCGCCCAGTCGGCATATCAGGATCTGCTGGAGACGGATGGCTTCGTTCGCTACTTCGAGCAGGCGACGCCGATTACCGTCATTGAAACCCTCAATCTCGGTTCACGTCCGGCATCACGGTCGGATGAGCGTTCCGTCGAGGATCTGCGAGCAATCCCATGGGTGTTTTCGTGGACCCAATCACGCTGTATTCTCCCCGGCTGGTACGGCGTTGCGACGGGAATCGACAGCTATCTCGAAAATGGCTCGATCGACACCCTACAGGAGATGTACGACCAGTGGCCGTTCTTCCGGACCACCCTCGACAACGCCGCCCTCGCAATTGCTCGCACTGATATGGAGATTGCGAGTCAGTACGCCGATCTCGCCGACGAGACGCTCCGGAATCGTATCTTTCCCCTCCTCGAAGGCGAACACGAACGAGCGCGAGCGCTCGTCCTTGAGATCACCGGTCGTGAGCATCTGATCGATCGAGAGTGGCTCAGAGAGAGCCTCGAACGCCGAAATCCCTACGTTGATCCGCTCAATCTCCTACAGGTGGCACTGCTTGCGACGGATGACCGATCCGCTGTCGAAGAACGCGCGCTCAGACTCACGATAAACGGAATCGCTGCCGGCATGAAAAATACCGGCTGAGCGAGCGCTACAGACCCTCCGCTTCCACTGTTTGCCAGTGCACCCCAGCCGGTCGAACGACGTTATCCAATTGCCGTTCCGGTATTACACTGGTAAGGATGTAACAACCCTCCCTTCGATTGGCTTCGATTTCGACAACAGCAGTTGAGAAAATCCTCATTATACAAAAATAATTGTATAAATTGATGCAGGTATTCGCGGACATACTGTGCGAAGTTGCTCGATAAACAGGTATGAACGATTGAAAATAAAACTATCGAATTTAACGCTAGGAGGCCCCGAATATTAGCCACCAGTGCCGAATTTAGAGCTGTTTCAGTGAGACGTTAAACTATGAATAGAACTGCCTAGGTGACCACTCACATCGTGAAACGCTATGGAGATACGAACTCCTAATAGATCTACACTGTAATGAACGAAAGCGACAATCGGTTCAATCGTGGACAAGAACGTCCACAACGTCCGGACCGTCGTTTGACAGCGCGGAATTGAGCACGGAATCGAGTTCGTCAGGCGTGGTGACCTGATGGGCGCTTGCCCCGTGGCTCTCTGCGTTGGCAACGAGATCTACTGGCGGGTCAAAATCCATGCCGACGAAATCGTGGTCGTCGTCGTCACCACCGAAGATCGCGTTCGTGTTGTCTTTGAGAATTCGGTAGTTTCTGTTGTCTGGAATGACAACAGTGAGATCGAGATCATAGCGCACCGCGGAGTAGAGACTGTGCGGATAGTAGAGATAGGAGCCATCGCCGACGTAGCCGATGACCGACTGTGGATCGTCGCGTTCGGCCTGTGCAAACGCCGCGCCGAGCGCGGCCGGGAGGCCATAGCCCAGACCACCCCCTTTGTTCGAGAGCAGTTGCTGTGGATTGAGCGGCCAGCGCGTCAACAACGGGTATTTCGAGGTGACGCCCTCATCAACGACGAACGCGTCCGGGGCGAGATCGTAGAGCGCATCGACGAGTGCGGCTTTGTTGGGTCGGGTCTCGTCCGGTGGCGTCTCATCGACACCCATCGATTCGACGAGACCGGCGATCGACTCCTTGAGCGTGCTGGTCCGTTCGAGTCGAGCCGTTTGTGTGGCTGCTTCGAGTCGGTCAGCGACGCGTTCGGCGAGTGTAGCACATATCTGGCCGGGATCGCCGAGCAGCGAGACGTCAGCCGGGATTCGCTTTCCGAGATCATCGGGCGCATCGCTGATGTGGACCGTTGTGGTGTCTGCACCAACGAGATCGTTCTCGTGTCTGAGTAGCGTTGTGTTCGAGGAACAGCCCGCAAACACGATGGTGTCAGCGTCAAGCAACATTGCTGCCGGGCCTTCCTGTGGTGGGATATGCGAGAGCCACTGCGCATGGTCGGCCGGGAAATTCACTTCGCAAGCAAGAATTTCGCCGTGAACGCGTGTTCCCGCGGCTTCTGCCAGTGCGACGGCGCCGTCAACGCCATCGTTTCTGGCCACGTGATCGCCAACGACCAAGACGGGATCTGTCGCCGAGACCAGCGCGTCTGTCGCAGCCTGCAGCTGTGTGGGATCACCACCGCCAGCGGTCGGGATCGCACCGAGTGGCTCCGGGCTGATTTCGGCAGCTTCCAGCATCACGTCCATGGGAAGCGCGAGAAACGCCGGCCCAGTTGGTGGGGAAAGTGCGGCACGGACTGCGCGCCGACACAGCAGTGGAAGGGCCTCGATATCGGTCACCTCAGCGCTGAATTTCGTGAACTGATCAACCATTGCTTCGAGATCGCCGTTCAACAGCGGCTCCTCGTGACGAAAGTCGAGTTCGTGATTTCCAGCAGTGACTACCACCGGTGCGCCGGCCCAGTGTGCGCCGTACAGATTGCCGAGACCGTGGGCCATTCCCGGCGTGATGTGGAGATTGACGACGCCGAGCGGCGGCCGCTCCGTCGCGTGATACCGACGAGTGCTTGCGTAGCCGGCCGCCATCCCAACCGCGATATCCTCGTGGAGTGCAAGCGTATACTCCAGATCGGCGTCGGCGATGGCCTCAAGCACGGGGAGCTCAGTCGTTCCGGGATTGCCGAACACGCGAGAGACGCCGTATTCTTCGAGCGTTTGTACGAAACACTCCGCGCCGGTGACCGCATCCGTCACGGACAATCACCCGATCTCATGGTGCAAGCTCCTCGATCGTCGTGCTGATCTGAGTCTGTGTTGCTCCACGAGGGAACGATATCGCAACGGCATCAACGCCATCGATCGTTCGAAATCGCCTGAGTTCATCGGTCGCTTCTGCCGGCGTCGTGGCAACGGCCAGATTTTCGAGCAACGACGTCGGAACTGCCTCGATAGCACCGTCGCGATCGCCGTCGTTGTACCGCTCATACACCGTCGACGCGACGTCTTCGTGGCCCTGACTGGAGAGTGCATCCCGGTAGAACGTCCCCATTCCGCCGATGTAAAACGCGAGATGCGCACGAACAAGCGCCTGTGCTCGATCGAGATCCGGATCGACACAGCACGGAACGGAGAGCGTCACCCGTTGGGTCGAGCGGTCACGGTCACCGAGTTCGACGCCATGGCGAAACGCTTCAAGACGCGATTGCATTCCGTCCGGTGTCAGCATGAGCGCGTGCCAGCCATCAGCAAATCGGCCCGCGAGCTCGACGGCTTTGGGGCCCATGGCGGCAGTGTCAACCGGTGGCGCAGGTGATGGCGGCTCACAGCGCAGCCGAAACCCGGACAGCTCAAAGAACTCGCCGTCGTACTCAACGGGGTTACCACTGAGCACCGCCTTAATCACCGCGATGGTTTCGCGCGTGTATCGTAGCGGTCGGTCGAACGACTCCCCGTGCCACTGTTCAACCACCTGTGGGCCACTCGGCCCGACGCCAAGTCGAAATCGGCCAGCAGAGAGCTCATCAAGCGTGGCCGCAGTCTGTCCGAGCAACGTTGGCGAGCGCGAATAAACGGGGGCGATCGAACTACCGATACCGATCTCCGTGGTTCGTTCGGCGATCGCTGACAGCACCGTCACGACATCACGACCCCAGGTTTCTGGCAGCCAGAGTCGGTCGTAGCCGAGTGATTCTGCCTGCTCGGCCTGCCCGGAGAGCACGTCGATCGAGGGCTGTGACGCCACAGGAAGCGACACGTCGAGCGCGGTCATAGGTCGGGCGATTCCATGATGTCGGGGACACCACGGGCGACAATTGTCTCGCCGGTGATGTATGATGCACCCTTTGAACTCAAAAACTGGATCGTGTCCGCAATTTCTTCGCTCAGCCCAATCCGTCGATCGACGGCAGTGCGGTCGATCTCCTCCGCTGTTACACCCATCTGTGATTCGACACCGGGGGTCGCGACGAAGCCGGGCGAGACACAGTTGACGCGAACGTCGTCACCGGCCCATTCGAACGCCAGCGTCTTCGTGAGATTGACGACCGCAGCTTTGGCCGCCGCGTAGTGGCTCATATACGGTGCGCCGTCCATGCCGGCCACGCTCGCAAGATTGACGATCACGCCGCCGTCGCCGTTGCGCATCTGTTCACCGGCAAGTTGTGAACAGTGATACGTACCGTGAAGGTTGATGTCGACGATCGTCTTCCAGCCGTTCTCGGAGATGTCCTCGTAGTTCGACATGAAGCTCGCGCCGGCGTTGTTGACGAGCACGTCGACCGATCCGAACTCCTCGACGGTTGCCTCGATGAGCGCACCGACTGACGCTCGGTCGCGAACGTCACATTCGATAGCGATCGCGCGCCCAGGCCCATCGAGATCGTCGACAACGTCGTCAATCTTCTCCTGCGTTCGCGACGAAACGACGACGTTCGCTCCGTCTTCGACGAAGCGTCGGGCAGTCACCGCACCGATCCCCTGCGAAGAGCCGGTAATGATCACGTTTTTGTCCGCAACGCTGAACTGATCCGTCGTCACGCGGTAGCCACCTCGAATAACATTGGTGTACAACAACTATTACAGTTAGAAAAACACCCCGGTTCCGGAAGTGACAGCCGGATTCGACAGGCGGACGTGTTTGCTGATGGCAACGTCACGCTTATTCACACGCCGCCGAATCGTGAGGTAATGGAATCGCGTGAACGTCCCGTTCCGATCCATCGGATCGAATACGACGTGAACTGGCCACCCGGCCACGTGACAAGCTATCTGATTGACTGTGCAGAGCCCGTCCTGATCGACGCGGGAATGCCTGGTGAAGACAGTGAGCGCCGACTGCGGGAGACGCTATCCGGTCACGGCTACTCGCTCACAGAGATCGAGCATCTCGTTATCACGCATCCACATATTGATCACATTGGGCAGACCGAGACGATAATTGAGGCGGCCGACCCGACCGTGTACGCACCGGCCAGCATTCAGGGACGATTTGACCGGACCCTTGATGACTTAGAGTCCACTGTTGCGAGCAACGTCAAACGAGCCGGGTTCAATGACGCAGAGAGCGAGTTTCTCGTCACGAAGGCCGTCGAATCGTTGCGACGCAACCGAGAGCTGCTGGAACCGTCCGCGGTGGATGTGTGGCTTGAGGGAGGGTCGACAGCGACGATCGGAACGACCTCGATCGACGTGATACACACGCCCGGCCATCAGGCCGACCACTGCTGTTATGCCGTTGAACTCGGCGGCGAACGACTGCTTATCGCGGGTGATATGGCGATTGAATCGTTCCGTCCGGTGGTGTTGCACGCTGGGATGGATCGCGGCGTTGAAGACGGCATTGGGGCGTTTTTCACGGCGCTCGATCGGCTCGCTGCGCAGTCGATCGATCGGGTGTATCCTGGACACGGGCCGGTGCACACTCAGTTTTCAGAAACGATCGAACAGCACCGTGAACGGCTCAAGCAGACGCTCGTGGCGACGGTCAAAACCGTCGAAGCGGCCGAGTCACCGATCAGTGGGGCGGACGTTGCGGCCGAACGAGCGGGCAGTCGTGACACGACGTACATCGCGGCTGAGGTGCTCGCAGCACTCGAATATCTCCACCAGGAGGGCGAACTCAACGCTATCGACGAGGAGGGCGTGCGCCGTTACTCCCTTCCAGAAGCGCAATGAGCGGCTTCGATGGGGTCTTTTTCGACATTGGCGGCGTGATTCTTGATCTCGAATCCGTCGGGAGCGGTCACCTGGCGTTCCTCGAAAGAATCGCCGAAAACGAAGGAATCGACGATGTAGACGAACTGACTACCACCTGGCGTGAAACGCTGAGTGCATATTTCAACGGACGCGACGGAACTGAGTATCGCCGCGCACTCGTGGGATATCAGCGCGCACTCAACGCCGCGGTTGGGCGTGAAATCCCAGAGTCTGAGTGGCGACCAGCATTTTCGGCTGCGAGCGCAGACTGCCTCGAACACACGCCACACGCCGTCGAAACGATTCGAACGCTCGATGACCGCGGGTATTATCTCGCCATCATCTCGGATATCGACACATTCGAGGCAGAGCAGATGCTTGCGCAGTTTGGACTTACGGACTGTTTCGATCACGTGACAACATCCGAGGCGGTCGGGCGAACGAAACCTGATCCGAAAATGTTCGAAACAGCCATCGAGAAGGCACCAGTTTCGCCCGAGCACAGTTGTTACATTGGCGATCGGATCGAACACGACATGCATGGAGGCAAGCGAGCGGGCTTTACGACCGTTGCACACGGAGGAAGCGCGAGTGCAAACGCAAACGATTCAGTCGTCGACTACCGGATCGACGATCTCAGCGAGCTGCTGGATATCGTCGAAGCCGCGAACGAGTAATCCGATAATAAACATTTTCTTTGGTGAAGATATTTACGTATAGAATCCAGTACCCCATCCTATGAGGTACATCACGTTCGTCATCATTCCACCGGACGGGGGATTGACCGACGCCGACCGCGCATTCGGTGAGTCGGCCGCGATCACCCGTCACTCGATCCAACACATAAATCTTCTAACTGACGGGACGGCGGTGTTGATCTTCGAACTCGGTGGAGCGGTCGAACGCGCTGATGAAATCTTAGAAACCTCTCCGGAGGTCCTTGAGTACAATATCACGAAAACCAGAGAGAACCACCACGCATATCTCCATCTGGAAGCCAACGAGATCATCACGGAACTGCTTTCAATTCCCAACGAGCACGAACTGGTGGTTGACACTCCACTGGTGTACACCCACCGTGGGGGGCTTCGCGTGACGGTAATCGGCGAAGAGTCGGTCTTTCGCCAGGCGATGACCGAAGTGCCGCCATCGCTCCGATTCAAGCTCGAACAGCTAGGCGAGTACGAACCCACGACCGATCGGCTGTTTTCGTTGCTCACCGATCGACAACAGGAAATCCTCCAGACGGCGATCCAGCAGGGTTACTATGAGGTTCCCAGAAAAGTGACACATAAGGATGTCGCCGAATCACTCGACTGTTCGGGCGGAACTGTTGGCGAGCATCTCCGGAAGATCGAGGCGACGCTGCTCGCTGAGATCACCCCGTAAGGCGGGCGAACTTAAAGAGACGGGCATCACAGGCAACGATGTTACCTATCAACCGTCGGTACGCAGTGCCGTCATGGTCGACACAGACGAACTGCGATCGCAGCTCATCGACGGATTCGAAGGTGCCGATTACCCGGTCAACAGCCCGATGGATCTTGTGCCTGCACTGCCCAACGGGCCGGCTACGACGTTCGAATCCGGTGATGTGAGCTTTACTGCCATGGAGCTCAATGCACAGGCCGGCGGTAGTCAATCCTTCCCGTACGACTCGGTAGAGAATCTCGTTGACGACATCATGGACGGCCTCGAAGAAGAAGGATATCTGGACTAAGGCGGCGTCTAGTACTCTTCGTCGGCGAATCCAGCATCGATCGACGACGCGAGATCGGTTAGCTGGACCGCGGCGTCGGAGTACTGCAACACTTTCTGCATGTCACCGTCGAGATCGAACTTCCCACCCATGAGTCCGTCGATTACGCCGAGTTCAGCGCGCATGAGCTCCTTCCACGTGTCGTAATCGGCGCGGAGATAGAAGCCAACGTCCGGCTCTTCGTCGGGTTCGATCAAGTGACACTCCGGACAGCCCCCGTTCTCAAGCGCCATATATGCCTGTCCAGTGTATCCTTTTCCGGATTCTTCGGTGACGTAGGTGTCGAGATCATTGACGAGAAACTCGGGCATTGCGTCGTTGTCAAGCTCGTCAACTGGCATTTCGGTCATCTCGAAGATGAAATCGCCGTTGAAATCGACGCCCCACCCCTCGCTGACCTCGG
This sequence comes from Halobacteriales archaeon YIM A00013, assembly GCA_025041195.1. Lineage (GTDB taxonomy): Archaea > Halobacteriota > Halobacteria > Halobacteriales > Haloarculaceae > Halocatena. The sequence continues at coordinate 824,951 of JAKCFM010000001.1, read as the reverse complement.
CATACTCTTCGTCGGCGTCAACGCGGTCGCCATATTCGCTAAACCAATTCTGACTCGGAAAGATCATCGGCTCGGAACCGGATTCAGTATCCGACATTACGTCAGTGGTGAATCTCTCGTGTGTCATAAACCTACTTCGGAGTATTCACGTGTGTTTAAATATGCTGCCGGGAAGAAGCGTTGGAGCCTTTAAGCAACCGCGTATTCGGCAGGGAACCTATTTGGGGGCGGTTTCCCAACGGTTGATCGTCATGGATTTTGGACTCAGTGAGAAGACTGCGGTGGTAACTGGTGGTGCGGGACGGATTGGCTCTGAAGACTGTCGGGTGCTTGCCCAGGAGGGTGCCGAAGTTGTCGTGCTCGACGTGAACGAAGACGCCGCCGAGACTGTCGCCGAGGAGATCGAGGAGGATGGCGGGACGGCACACGCAGTCGAGTGTGATCTTACCGACCGCGACGCGGTCGGCTCGACTGTCGAGGCGCTCCGCGAGGAGACCGGCGGAATCGATGTGCTCATCAACAACGCTGGCATGGTCGACGCTCGCTCGCGGATGCAGGATTACGACGACGAAACCTGGGATCGCGATATGTCGATCAACATCACTGGGACGTACAACATCACCCAGGAAGTGTTTCCGGCGATGTGTGAGCGTGGCTGGGGACGAATCGTGAACATGTCCTCAATCACGGGGATCCAGGGAGGGTTTGGCCAGGCGTCGTACGCGACGACGAAGGCTGCGCTCATCGGCTTTGGCAAAACACTGGCGCTTGAGGGCGCTCAGAATGGCGTTACCTGTAACGTTGTGGCACCGAACATCGTCGTCGGTGCGCTTGCCGATCTCCCGATCGAACAGCTCGAAGCGGTTGATGAGCATTTCGCTCGGATTGCAAAGGCGACCCCGATGCGAAAGCTCGGTCGGGAAGAAGACGTCTCGAATCTCATCGCATTTTTGTGCAGCGAGCAGGCCGAATACATCACTGGACAGGTCGTCGGTGTCACGGGCGGCGTCGATCTGTTTAGCTTCTAAACCGCCAGTCTGCGGTGTAATATTCTTAAACACCCTCCCATCCGATGAGTCAAACCCATTCACAGATCTCCACTACGAGCAACTATCGCATGGTAGACGACGAACTCGTTCAGCGAATCGAGGAATCGTTCGACAAAGACGACGACGAGCTGCAGGCCGTGCTGCCTGAGCTGCTCGCCGAAATCGAAGGCAACGCCGACGAGCTGGTACAGAGCAACCCAGCCATCGTCTCGCGAATTCTTGACCGAATGGGTGATATGGAGATCGCGCCGTTCGTCTCCGACCATCCAGATACGGCAGACCAGTTCCAGGAGCTGCTCTGGTCTGGCGTTCGGACGGTCGCCGACGGTAACGAAGCGGTCGAAGAGCAGATCAACGAGGACATCGCGGTGAACTTCGAGGCCGAAGACTGTCCGATGACCGGCCACGTCGAGGTCGTCAGCGAGAACACCACCGTCACCGGCGGAGCAGGCGTGCTTGACGACCCCGACATTTCGATCACCGGTCCGGCAGACGTACTGGTGGGACTAATCACTGGATCGGTCGATCCGATTCAGGGATTCATGCAACAGCAGTACCAGATGGACGGTCCCGTGCAGAAGGGAACGCGTCTGGCACCGATCATGAACACGCTCTCCGAGCAAGCACAGGCAACGCAGTGAGATGCAACTGACAGACGAACAGCGGGCGTTTCGGGCCGATCTGCGGGGGTATCTGCAGGAAAACGTCGAACCGGTCGTCGACGAGCTCGATCGCAACGGGCCGATGGACAGGGACACCCTGATGGGGTTTGTCACAGATCTCCGCGAGTTCGGCATCGGCTTCGATCCCGATATCGCTCCGAACTTCTTTGGGGATGTCTGGAAGTTCATGCTCACGGCAGAAGAGATCAGCTACGTCTGGCCGAGCCTGAACGTTGGTCTGATGATGTCGTTCCCGTCAGTGTTCGTCAGATTCGCCGCTCCACAAACCCGCGAGGCCATGGTGCCAAAGCTCGAAACCGGCGAGTGTCTGGCTAGTCTTGCTGTCACCGAACCAAGCGGTGGCTCTGACACTGCGAGACCGCGGACGACAGCAACCAAGGACGGCGACGAATTCGTCATCAACGGGCAGAAGATCTGGGTGGGCAACGCTCACTACGCAGACGTGGTGCTCGTGGTTGCACACGACGAATCGACCGATGCTCAGGACATGTTCCTGGTCGATCGCGAGAACGCGAGTTTCGAAACCGAGGAGCTGGACAAGCTGGGCTGGAAGGGCGTCTCGAACGCTAAAATCACGTTCGATTCGGTCAGAGTCCCCGAAGGAAACCGGCTCTCGAATATCTTCTCCAATGCGATCATGGAGGGGCATGAGATGCATGAGATCGTTCCGTTCCCCGAGAGCGTCACCCAGCTGTTCTTCGAGCAGAAGCCGCTGAATGCCACGTTCTCGTTCATGCGAACCGGAATGTCCTTTATGGCCGTTGGGATCATGCAGGCCGCAATGGACGAGGCCGTGGCGTACGCCACCGATCGGGAAACATTTGAGAAACCGATTGCACAACACCAGCTCGTGCAGGACAAACTGTATCAGATGAAAGCCGGGCTCGAAACGTCACGTGGACTCGCCCGCCGAGCGGCCGAACTGCTCGAATCTGGTGATCCTGACGCACGACTCATGTCTTCGCTGGCGAAGGGCTACACCGCCGAAACGAGTAAGCAGGTGACTGACGACGCAATTCAGGTGTTCGGAGCTGAGGGACTCAAACCTGAGAACCGACTCGAACGGTACTACCGCGACGCCCGTGTGATGACGATCCCGGACGGCACCACCGAGATCCAGAAGCTCATCGTCGGCTCTGAGCTCACCGGCATGAGCGCCTATCACTGATCCAACAAAAAATACCCCCGTATAGCCGGCTATAGATCCAACGTGATGGTCGCACGATTCGGACCACGATGGTGCTGTATCCCACAAGCGAGTGGCTGTCAGCGTATGAAACCGCCCTGGAGGAGAACGACCAGCTCAGTGAGGCGGGTGCTGGCTGGGGTGTCGAGTTCAACGGTGCGCTGTTGTTCGAGATCACCGACGTTCCGATTGGGGAGACGACGCTAGGGGCACTCCCAGAGGAGGCGTTGGATGGTGTCGCCGATGGGCTTCGCGAGCAACTGGCGGACATTCCCGTGGCCGAGGCCGCAGAGCTGATCGACGACAACGTGCGAACTCATCTTCCAGAGCGCTCTAGTGCACTCTTAGACCAGGTCGAAGATCACATCGTCGACGGAACGGTGTACACGTATATCGACTTGTACGATGGGGGCTGTCGAGAAACGGAGATCCTCTCAGATCGTGACGAACGAGACGTGGGCTTTGTTCTCACGGGTGAACACGGGGCCTGGAAGCGTATCGTGAGTGGCACGCTGGATCCGGTTCCTGCCGTTATGAGCGGAGAACTAGAAATTGAGGGCGACATGCAACAGGTGCTGAAATACGCGGATGCGACGCAGCTACTCGGCGAGACAGCAGCTCGTCTCGACACAACGCATCTGTTCTGAGCCAGCAAACGCTCAGTTTCTTCTTGACAATGGACGAGAGTAATGTGGGCACATCTCAAGATTTAACATCCAGCCCGTAGAGGGCTGAAACGAGGATACCACAATGACTGAACACTCGAACCCGGAACTTCCCCCGTTGCCGTACGACTACGATGCACTCGAACCGCACATCTCAGAGCAAGTGCTCACCTGGCACCACGACACGCACCACCAGGGCTACGTCAACGGGCTTGAAAGCGCAGAACAGACGCTGGCAGCCAACCGATCGAGCGGAGAGTACGACTCGACGCCAGGAGCACTCTCGAACGTCACCCACAACGGCTGTGGTCACTATCTCCACACGTTGTTCTGGAATAATATGTCGCCAAACGGCGGTGGCACGCCGTCCGGTGAGCTTGCGAGCCGTATCGAGGAGGACTTTGGATCGTACGACGGCTGGGAGGGCGAGTTCCGCTCCGCGGCGAGTGCTGCTGGTGGCTGGGCACTGCTCGTCTACGACCCGGTAGCGAAGCAGCTCCGGAACGTTGCCGTGGATAAACACGACCAGGGTGCGCTCTGGGGCGCGCATCCCATTCTCGCACTCGACGTCTGGGAGCACTCGTACTACTACGATTACGGACCAGACCGTGGGTCGTTCATTGATGCGTTCTTCGAAGTGATTGACTGGGACGATGTGGCCCAGCAGTACGAGAACGTCGTTGCTTCTCACGAGTAGGCTCGGCGAGGAGACGGCGGTCTTTTGGCGCTCGCGAAACTGCTAGAGTGTATGCCACGACCGAAAGCAAATTTCGAACGCCTCCAGCCGCTGGCTTTTAAAGCACCCGAGGCGGTGTTAGAACCGGATCAGATGTACACCACCTACGAAATTGCTCGCCTGCTCCAGGGCCTTGAACCGGATCGCGAACTCGATGCGGAGACCGAGGCGGTGTTACTCGACTGGGCGATCCCGTGGATGATCTACAACGCCGAGTCGTTCGTCTTCGGTGCGCCCGAAAGTGATGACGAACCGGGTCACTACGGACTCGCGTAAGATGCAGTTGCTCGTCGCCGGACGGTCCCGTGTGGATGCGGGCAAAACGACGTTTTCAGTCGGACTGATCGATCGGCTCGGCGCAACGGGATTTAAACCCCGCGCTGGCAACGACCACTGGTACGACCACGACGATGTCGACGTCGCAACCGATCGCGGACTGCTGTACGGCAAAGACGCGCGTCGACTCGCCAGTGCGAGTCCCACGGACCACCACCCGGTGTCGATTAATCCGATTCACCGCCTCTGGCGGCCATCACCGGGACCGGCCGAGGGGCTCCTGGGCCGGACTGACCGGGAGTTTCTCGTTGATCGCGTTGGCGTTGTCGATCCAACGTATCTGTACAACGACACGGTGGCGCTGCCCGACGATCTCATCACGCGGCTTGAACTCGCCGATGGAACGCCCGTTCATTCGCTCAAGCAGTTCAACGAGTTGATGGAAACGCACCATTTGGGCGCCCTCGAACGGATTTCGCAGCGGATCGAGACCACGAAACCGGCCGTCGTCGAATCGTACGGTGCAATTGCACGGCCGCTACGAACGTTCGAACCGGATGCAGTGGCGGTCGTCGAGCCACGGCGGGCTCGCATCTACGACGGGAGGCGGTATGCAAACGCCTGTTCCGTTGCCAGCGGCAGCGCCCAACACGGTCGCCTTGAGGTGTCAGTCGACCGCGTCACGGATCTCATCGATCCCGTCGCAGAGTGTGACCTCTACGCACTCACAAAAGCGCGCCAGAGTGATCCAGAAGCGATTGCGACCGCCTACGAACCTGCATACGACGCGTTGCTGGAGACAGCAACTCAGTAGAGCTCTGCTGCGCGACGGGCGAGTTCGATGTTATCATACGGACTGTCAGTGACGCTTGCGCCGTGGCCCGTGTGGATCGCTGTGAGTGTCTCGTCGGTTTTTGCGAGGACGTACTCGATTGACTCCACCAGCGTCTCGCGATTGCCTTCCTCGAGATCCGTCCGACCGAAGCTTCCGTTGGCAAAAATGAGATCGCCGGCGAACAGCGTCCCGGTTGCACTCGCGTAGAGACAGCAATGGTCGTCTTTGTGTCCTGGAGTGTGGAGCACTTCGTACGTCGAATCGCCGATTGGTATCCGCTCACCGTCAGCGATGGGGGTATCAACCAGCGCGTGTGACGGATCGAACCCCCAGGTCTCGACATCGAACGCCTCGGTCACCGCTGTGAGATTGCCGATGTGGTCCGGATGCGTGTGCGTAAGCACGACTGCGTCGAGATCATCAGTGTGCTCTCTGATCCGTTCTGGTGCGTCAAACTCGTTACCAGCGTCAATCAGGACGGTCCGGTCACCGGTAACGAGAAACGCGTTGCTGGTGAACGCCTGAACACCAGCAGCGATGTTCGTAATTGACGACATACGTTACATACGGCATACAGCCGTTTGTGTACGTCGAATCGAACAGGGACCGATGAAAGACCTCAGATGTATTCGTTGCCTTGTTCAATTATGTCGCCTGCGGCACCGTTCGTGAGTTTGTTGTTCACGAGTTTGGCGACACCCGATTCGACGTCGACGGCGACCGTCGATCCGTCGTACGCACCTGCCGTCACTTCCTTGATGAGAACGTCGGAGCCCTCGACAGTGATCGGCAGTCCGGATGAGGAGTAGGTCCCACCGAGGACACTGACGCTGTCGGAAAAGATGCCGAGCGCACGGCGGCGGCTTCCGTTCGGAAGATCAACGTCGAGGCCGCGGAATTCGGTGCCATCACGCTGCGTGATGAGCGCCTCTCGGCTTCCGGTCTCACCCGTCGATTCGCCAGAGACCGAGAGTCCCTTGACACGAACCGGTGAGGAGCCGTCACTAACGTTGAGTGCAGGGCCTTCGTGGTCCTGAACGACCTCACTGTTGATGATATCGATTGCTCCAGCACCCTTGCGGACGGCGATCGACTTGATCGTTTCCCGGGCGTCGTTCTTCCCGGCGAAGATTTTGGTGTTCTCGATCGTCGCCGATTCAACCGAGCTGAGCGTGAAGATTCCGTGCCCGTTTGGTTGGGTCATCTCGATAACGGTGTCCGCGACGGTGAGGTTTTTCCCACCGTCGAAACGAACTCCGTGCTGGCCACGGTCGTTCGGTCGGTTCTGATCGATGACGACGTGTGCGCCGTACACACCACTGTTGTCGCCGGTGATCCGAATGTTACCGGAGTTGGAGTTCGCAAACCGTCCACCTTTCACGACGACCTGTCCAGGGCTTTCCGAGTCGTAGAGACCGTTGTCGGGGAACGCACCGATAACGGAATCGACAACGTCCAGGCGTCCTGCGTGGAACGGCGAGAGCAAGAAGCCAGTCGGACCGTTTTTGACGGTTGGTTCAATGTCCTGTGCGGTGTTTTTGGTGTACACACCACCCTCAGGAACCTCAACGTTTTTGACGATTCCGTAGCCGCCCGAATCAACGATGTCAGCCTTGAATGGGCCCCAGGTTCCGGCGTCGTGAACGCCCTCAACGGCAACGTTCTCGACGCGAAGGCCGTCAGAGACGGCCGCGTGAAGGGCACGAACGCCGGTGTTCGGTGCCGTGTAATCCACGGTGAAGTTGCGGAACTCCAGGTTCCGACCGGGGTTCGAAAACACACCCAGCTTGAACATGATCGGATCGCCCTTGTACTGGTTGGCTGGAGCCGGCACGAGTGTGGCATTCTCACCGACCATCCCGAAGTTCTCGAATCCGGTGAGTCGGACCCACTCGTCGACGAGATAGCGACCCTCAGGGAACTTCAGGAGGGTGTTCGACGAAGCGAGATCACGAATAAGCGGCGTGATCGACTTTCCACCGGTGTTGTCCGCGCCAGCTTCAACGACGTTGATAACCTCGTCATAGTCGATGTCCGCCACCGACTCGGACTCAGGTGCCTCGGACTGAAGCTCGACTTCGTCCGTTGACGCTTTCTTGATCGCAACGTCCGAATCGGAATCCTGCCGCGAACAGGACCCCGCAGCGGCGGTCCCTGACACCGACAGCGATGCTGCAGCAGCGCCGGTCGTTCCGAGGAACGAACGACGACTGACGCCTGGTGACAGACGCGACAGTGTTCTGGCCTCTTCTCTCTCTGGCATAGTCCATTGGGATCACGGGAGTACTATACAAAATAACTTACTATATCGATCAGCCAACGATCAGACAAATTCGGCGATTTGGCCACAAACGTTATCTATAACCTCCTAATCTGGTTAGAACCATTACTCGTTTTGCGGGCAAAACACGGCAAAGTGTTATAATTTAATTATTAACGTATTCGGTTTTTATATGGCGCGTCCTTGGACCGAACTGAGACACCAAGATCTGTTTAAAACGGGGTCAGTAGATCCTTCGCTGTGATCCAGCTCCGAGCGAGCAACCGACGGATGGTTCCCGTGCCAGGATATCCATCATACAACCAGACAAGCGTGGCCACGACGACGGGACCGAAGTAAATCGCGAGCAAAACAAGCGCAGGAACGAGTCCCTCATCGGCGAAAAAGTGCAGAAATGAGATGCCGTAGGCCACGATTCGCTCAAGGGCGCTGAGATCGTTGGTGTACGACGGTAGCGTGACGATCGGCCAGAGCAGTCGTTCTGCCGTGAGTGGGTTGTTCGTAACCAGCCCAAAGAGGAGATCACCGAGCAGGTGCGACCAGTAGCCCACGACGAAGCCGAGACCGGTCTCAGTGTGGCTGCTGTGGTATGCAATGAGCATGACGAACAGCCCGACTGGCACGGCGAGGAACACGGAGTGTCCGACGGAGTACCCCTGTGGGAACAGCTCGAACACCCATGAAAGCGGTTTATCGAGCAGATCCGGAAGCTGGGTCCCAAAGAGCACAGCCAGCGTTGTCGATCCAGTTGGCGAGCGTCCGAACAGGCGCGTGCCGAGCGAGTAGCAGAGATAGCCGGTGGCTGCGTGTCCCCATGGCCACATGATCAGTGGCCACCTGGGAGTTGCACTGGAGCGAGGATAGCAGGTACGCTGATGGCGTTCTGACTCGCAGATGGACCGATGGGTGCCACAGCGATCGCCGTGTCGCGAGAGACCTCTTCCGGAGGTGCGCCCTCGTACAGATAGAACGTGATTCGCTCATCTCCACCGGGCATATCCTCGAAGCGAACTTCTCTGAACGAGTTGGGCTCGACAGTGGCGGTTACTGGATCGCCGTGGCGCTCTCCACCAACTTTCGCGACGACCGAGTACTCTTTGGGCGAAGGGTAGGTGTTCTGTATCGACAGCGTCACCGGCTCGCCGTTGTAGGTGGCTGTCTCTCCGCCACTGAAGGTGCCCTGATCGACGATTGCGAGTCCCGAAGAGCCGCCATCGGGTGTTGGATTGAGTACGACGAAGCCGCCGGCGCTCGCGGCGAGAATGAGCAGACTCATTCCGAAGACGCTGAGAAAGCCCGCATCGGTTGGGATTCCCGACGCCGAGAATTCGAGGGCGAATCGCTCTTCAGGTGGCAAGACGATTCGTCGCGCGAGCGCGAAGATAAGCATCGAGCCAGTAAAACCCATCAGAAGAATTGCAATCCGCTGGGGCTCACCGAACCCCACCGTGAAGTTCAGACCGAAAACGGTGAACGCAACGAGCGCAAGACTCAGGGCGATCGAGAGCACAAACCGTTCCATATTGCCGAGCAAGTAATCGTCTTCAGAGCCTTGCCCGCTTCGACGGTCGGGCGACCCCCAGGGACGTCGACCGCGTCGTGCCCGACCGAGTTTGCTCTCCTCGGGAAAGAGCACTGAGAGCATCCCGTATCCAGGGAGGAACATGAGCAACGGGAGAACGAGTGCAATTCTGGCGATCCCGTCGAGCATAAAAAAACCAACACCAGCCAGTGCCGTCAGCGCCGCGGCAAGCACGAGATCGAGCAACCAACGTACCATTTTCGGTGACTACAGGTTGGAGGAGTTTAAAGATATTCAAGGAGAATTCCACGGGGAACAGTACCCGTGGCTGAATCCGACAAACCGACCGACTTAAAGCGAATGGTTAAGTAGCCCACACTCCAGTTGAGGTGTAGTGGAGCAGACGTACAAGTACCGAGCGTACCCGACGGATGACGTGGCTACCGAAGCCCGCAGACACATCAATATCTGTCGGCAAGTGTATAATCACGCGCTCGGAAAGTACGATTCCGCTCCAGACGGCGACAAACCCAGTTACACCACCCTCCAGAACAGGCTCCCCGGCTAGAAGCGCGAGTGGTCGGTATGGAAAACGGTGAACGCGAAGTGCTTGCAGATGGCCGTCCGTCGTATCTATTCCAGTTTGAGCGTTCTCACATCCCTCAAAGAGAAGGGGTACAAAGTCGGGAAGCTGAGGTGGAAGTCGCCGCGAGAGTACCGCAGTATCGTGTTCAATCAGTCAGGCTTCGACGTGGATAGTAACACGGGCCGCACCGAACACGCCATTCTGACGCTCTCGAAAATCGGGGCGATAGCCCTCGACTACCATCACCAGAAGTCGAAGATTTCTGGTTAGCAGTCAGAACGCACGCGTTCTGGCGACACCGCAAACTTCCCGACGACGCCACCATCAAAGAAGTCCGTCTGAAAGAGGAGAAATCCGGGAAGTGGTATGCTTCGGTGGTCGTAGACCGCGACCCGGACTACCCCGAGAAACCGGCGATTGAGACCATCAATCCGGAGGATACGGTAGGAATTGACCTCGGTATCCTGAAATTCACGCACGATTCAGACGGCGTTGCGGTCAGACCGCTCGATGAATCAGCAGACCATGAGTGTATCGAGGACCGGCAAAGAGCGTTGTCTCGGAAAGCGTACGACTCCTCGAACTGGGAGACCGCCCGACGAAAGCTGGCCGAGGCCTACGAACGGCTGAAACACAAACGAAAGGACTTCCGCGAGAAACTCGGTCGGTCGTACACTCAGCAATACGACGCAGTGTTTCTCGAAGACCTGAGCGTGAGCGGGATGCTCGAAGGAAACAGGAACGGTCGGAACGTGGCGTCGATGTGGCCGAGCGAAGCTCGGCTGCTAACCAGAAATCTGAGATTTTTGGTGATGGCGTGGCGTGAGACAATCAAAACGTTCGAACGTCACGGCGAGAAGAACGGTTGTCACGTAGTCACGGTTCCGCCGGAAGGGACGACCAAACGCTGTGCAAACTGTGGGGTGGAATCGAAGAAATCCCTCTGGGTTCGTGAGCACAACTGCCCCGCGTGTCGATACGAGGCTGACCGCGATGAGAACGCCTCGTACAATGTGCAGCAACTCGGATTGGAGGAATTGGGCATCGACTACGCAGTCGAGGAACTACTAGGGCTGGGAGAGACCGAAGAAACGCCTGCGGAGACTGCGCTCCCTGGGTCCACCACGGTTGAGGTGGATGCAAAGCGCGTTCGCCAGAACCGAAGGTTCTGGCTGGCTGCCAGACGTAGTCTGGCAACGTTCGAAAGACGTGGAGCGTCTTTCGAGCCAACCAAAACGCTTCGCGTTTTGGTGACGTCGTGGAAACAGGAAGCCACGGGCCACCGCGCCCGGGGTAGTTCACCTTCTGCGAGGTGCGGTCGGGAACGCGCTGGCCAGTGCGATTGTTCGTTTTGAGACCCAGAAGCACCCATTGTGGACACCCAGTGAGAGAGTCCGCACCCAAGGCGTGTGAACTATTCACGAGGCAGGTTCGTTAGCCAACCTATAATAAAGGGCGGTGGCTTCGTCCAATCAGTAAATGTACGACGCAATCGATAGACGACGAACCGAGTGTCAAACCGTTCGTAGTCGGCGCCGACGCCAAACTGTGGGAGTGCATCGGCAATGAGCGAAATCCCGATCGCCGATCCACGGCTGGGAACCGAGGAGATAGACGCAGTGACCGAGGTGCTCGAAGCGGGCAATCTCGCTGCTGGCGACGCGGTGGCCGAGTTTGAAGACGCGTTCGCAGAGTACTGTGGCACTGACCATGCGGTGGCGACGTCAAACGGCACCACCGCGTTACACACCGCGCTCGTGAGTGCTGGCATTGGCCCCGGTGATACGGTGGTTACCACCGCCTTTTCGTTCGTCGCAACGGCCAATGTGATCCGGCTGGCCGGTGCAGAGCCAGTGTTCGCCGATATCAATCCGGAAACGTTCGCGCTCGATCCCGACGCTGTCGAATCGAGAATCGAGGAACTCGACGGTGACGTTGATGCCATTATGCCGGTGCATCTGTTCGCGCTGGCGGCCGATATGGATCGATTCGAAGCGCTCGGCGAGAAATACGACGCGACGATCATCGAGGACGCTGCCCAGGCCCACGGCGCGAAATACCACGCAAAGCATGCCGGATCGCTCGGCGACGTGGCTTGCTTTTCGTTCTATCCGACAAAAAACATCACCTCAGGAGAAGGTGGTATCATCACCACTGACGACGAGGAAATCGCCGCGAACGCTCGATCGTTCATCAATCACGGTCGAACCGCCGGGGGGTATGGCTACGAACACGAGCAGGTTGGGCACAATTTCAGAATGACCAATATTTCGGGGGCAATCGGCCGGATCCAGGTCGACCGACTCGACGAGAAAGTCGCACAGCGCCGATCGAACGCTGCTCGGCTGAACGAGTATCTTGAACCGACGGCGGCGACGACGCCAGTCGAGCCCGACGGACGATTTCACGCGTACAATCAGTACACGATCAAGGTTGGCAACCGTGATGCGTTGCAGTCCGAGCTCTCCGATCGAGGCGTCGGAACAAGCATCTACTATCCGACACCAATTCATAAGTATCCGATGTACGAAGACCCCGATCAGTCGTTCCCGTACGCAGAGGAGACGGCGCGAGAGGTGCTCTCGTTGCCTGTCCACCCAGAGCTCTCGGACGCGGAGCTAAACCGAATCGGTGAAGCCATGCGGGCAAGTACGATCGAGCATGTCTGAGCAGGCGCTTCACGCGGGGGTGATCGGCGTGGGAAGTATGGGACAGAATCACGCCCGCGTGTACAACGAGCTCGCGAACACTCAGCTCGTTGGCATTGCCGATGCTGATCAGTCTCGTGCCGAGGAGATCAGTGAACGGTATGACACGACTGCGTACACGATCGACGAGCTCCTATCGCGCACTGACATGGTGTCGATCGCCGTTCCAACACGATATCACAGCGACGTTGCCCGACAGTGTATTGACGCCGACGTCGACCTGTTGATCGAAAAGCCGTTCGTTGGAACCCCAGCAGAGGGCCGCGATCTCATCCAGCGGGCAGCAGAGCGCGATGTCGTCATGCAGATCGGCCACATTGAGCGATTCAACCCGGCCGTGCGTGCACTCATGGGAATGATCGATGAGCTAGATATCATCGGTATCAGCGTCGAACGGATGGGGCCACCACCAAGCCGGTCAATCGAGGACACGGCCGTGATGGATCTCATGATCCACGACGTTGAGATACTACTCGCGCTCGTCGACGATCCGGTTTCGTCCGTCCAGGCGACCGGCAACCACAACGGCCGCTACGCCGAATCGCTGCTGGAGTTCGAATCCGGCGTGATCGGTCGGTTGAGTGCGAGTCGTGTCACCCAGCGGAAGATCCGAAAGCTGTCGATCTCGGCGGAACGCTGCTGGGTCGAGCTGGATTACATCAATCAATCGGTGGAGATTCACCGCCAATCAACCTCCGAATACGTCAATCGAGGCGACATCCATCACCGCCACGCAAACGTCGTCGAGCGGCTCTCAATCGATCAGACCGAGCCACTGAAAAACGAGCTTGACTCGTTTGCCACGGCTGTCCGTACCCACGAACAACCGGTCGTTTCCGGTGAGGATGGACTGCGCGCCCTAGAGCTCACACAGTCGATCGATCGTCTCGTCTCGGACTCTGACACTGAACCACAGTCGAGTCCGTTCTCTTATTCAGCCGTTGACTGATCGAGCAGCCTGCGCGTGGAACGTATCTGGGAAGAACCACTGGATGGTTAACCACTGACGACCAATCGAACACTGAAGACGATGACGAACTACGAAGCCGGAGTTGACCCACGGATCGACGACCGAGCGACCGTTGGCTACGCGTACACTGACGATGGGAGACCGACGCAGCTTGGAGATGATGCACGCATCCGTTCAGGAACGATCATCTATCAGGACGTGCGGATTGGCGACGACTTCATCACCGGCCATCGTGCGCTCGTCCGCGAAGCCACGGAGATCGGCGATAGCGTGATCGTTGGGACGGATACGGTGATCGATGGCACCACCACCATTGGCTCACACGTGAGCTTACAAACGGGTGTCTACGTTCCGACCGACACGACGATCGGTGACAACGTGTTTCTCGGCCCGCGTGCCGTGTTGACCAACGATCCGTATCCGGTCAGACGGGATGTCGATCTGGTCGGGCCCACGATTGAAGACGGCGTGTCAGTGGGCGCAAACGCCACCATTCTCCCCAACGTGACAGTCGGACGCGACTCGTTTGTCGCCGCTGGAGCGGTTGTCACCGAGGATGTTCCCCCGGAGACGCTCGCCGTAGGAACGCCAGCCGACCACCGGCCACTGCCGGAAACACTTGCTGCAGAGAATATGTTACGATGAGTGATACACAGACGCAATCGACAGGCCTGTACGACGCCGCCGTATCGCCAGCCGAACAACGGGAAGCCCTTCTCAGCGGAAACGTTCCCGTCGCCGTTACCGGACTCGGCAAGATGGGACTGCCGCTCGCTGTGGTCTACGCCGAGGTGACCGGCAACGTCACCGGCGTGGATATCGATCAGACTGTCGTCGATAGCCTCTCGAATGGCGACTGTCACATCACCGGTGAGCCTGAACTACCGACGCTCGTCGACACGCTGGTCGCCGATGGGGCGTTTGCGCCAACGACTGACGGTGTCAGTGCTGCAGAGGCCGCAAGAATCCACGTCGTTATCGTTCCGACGTTGATCGACGATGACGGCGGGCCCGATCTTTCTGTGATCAAGGCCGCCATGACGACGATCGCACAGGGACTGTCACCTGGTGATATCGTGATCGCCGAATCGACGCTGCCGCCACGCAGCTGTGTGGACACCATCCTCCCCATTCTGGAGCGTGAAAGCGGTCTCTCGCTCGGTGAGTTTGGCATGGCGTTCTGTCCCGAGCGTACCGCCTCCGGGCAGGCGCTCGAAGACATTCGCGGCGCGTATCCGAAGATCGTTGGCGGACTCGACGAAGAGAGCACCCGCGTTGCAGAGCTGATCTACGGCGAAATCAACGACAACGAGATCATCACCGTCTCGAATGCAACCACGGCAGAAGCCGTGAAAGTGTTCGAGGGGGTCTATCGTGACGTGAATATCGGGCTGGCAAACGAGCTGGCGCTACAGACCGAAGCGATCGGCATCGACGTGACCGAAGCGATCGAAGCGGCAAACACACAGCCGTTCTGCCATATTCACGATCCTGGCGCGGGGGTTGGTGGCCACTGCATTCCGTACTATCCACGGTTCGTGATGGACGTTGCCGGCGAGCCGACGCCGATCATGCAACACTCACGCGAGACGAACGAGTATATGCCACGGTACACCGCAGAGCACACTATCGATGGGCTCCGAGCCGAGGGAATCGAGCCCGAGCAATCGAGCGTGCTGGTGTTGGGACTAACGTACCGGCCAGGCGTCGACGAAATCAGGGCAGCGCCGTCGCTGGGAGTCGTCGAATCACTGACCGACGCTGGTATCGACGTCACGGCGGTCGACCCGGTGAACACCCACACCGAGCCGTTCGAGAACGCAGGGGCAACGCTGTGTTCGCTCACGGAACTGGGGTCGGAGTTCGATGGCATCGTCCTGGTGACTCCGCAGCCGTCATTTTCCGAGCTCGACATTCCATCGCTCGGAACTCCCGCTGCAGACGCGCGACTCGTCGTTGTCGATGGACGGAGCGAACTGAAAGACCTACGTACACACGACGATATCCATTACAGAGGGATCGGAATCAATGTCTGAAACGATCTGTATTATCGGCCAGGGCTACGTTGGACTGCCGCTGGCTCTGGCGTTCGACGAAGAGGGGTATGATGTTATCGGCTTCGACATCAGCGATTCGAAGATCGAATCGCTCGTTGCTGGAACCGATCCAACTGGTGATCACGGCGATGCGCTGATCAGCGATTCGACCATCGAGTTTACCACCAGTCCACAGTCAATCGAGCGGGCATCGATCGTCATCGTGACGGTGCCAACGCCGGTTGACGACTCGAAAAATCCGGATCTGTCGTACATCGAAGCGGCTGCCGAAACGATCGGCGAGCACGTTGCAGAAGAGACGACGATCGTCCTCGAATCGACAGTGTATCCGGGCGTTACGCGCACCGTGTTCGGCCCGGTGATCGAAGCGCAGTCCGGCCTCACGATTGGAGATGAGCTCTCGCTAGGCTACTCTCCAGAGCGCCTCTCACCGGGGGAATCCGGCAGCAGCCTCAGTGAGGTGAAAAAGATCGTGAGCGGCTCCGATGCAGAAACTGAACAGCAGCTGTTCGAGCTGTACGGTTCGGTGGTTGATGCTGGCATCTATCGCGCTCCAACGCTCGAAACGGCAGAGGCTGCGAAAGTCACGGAGAACGTTCAGCGTGATCTCAACATCGCCCTGATGAACGAGCTGTCGATTATCTGTGATCACATGGACCTCGACACGCAGGAGGTGCTTGCGGCCGCCGGCTCCAAATGGAATTTCCACGAGTATCGACCGGGACTGGTTGGTGGACACTGTATTCCAATCGATCCGTTGTATCTTGCCCACGGCTCCGAACGCGTTGGGTATCGGCCACAGCTCATCATGCAAGGCCGCGAGGTCAACGAGTATATGTCGAAACACACCGCCGAACTGGCGATGCGAGCCCTCAACCGAAGCGGGAAGGTGCTCAAAGAGTCCCGGATTCTCATTCTTGGGCTCTCGTATAAGGCGAACATCGGAGACATGCGGAGTTCGCAGGTCGCCGGTATCGTCTCAGCCCTCACCGAGTATGATATCGAGATAGTCGGCTACGACCCGCTTGTCGACCCGGAGACCGCCAGTGAGTCGTTTGACATTCCGATCATCGATGCGCTCACATTCGATGATTTTGATGGCATTATCGTTGCAACCGGTCACGACGAGTTCGCCGCACTGTCACCGGAAACGATGACTGAGCAACTCAACGACGACCCCGTTCTGATAGATGTCGGCACCTGCTTCGAGAAGGATCGAGCACGCGAGGCTGGCTTCGATTACGACCGCCTGTAATCGGCGAATTCCACATGCATTACTGTATTACGATCCAACATCCAGCGCACGTTCACTTTTTCAAACACGCGATATGGGAGCTTCGCGAACGCGGCCACGAGGTGTCAGTGTTTGCCCGCGATAAGGAGGTGACAGTCGAATTGCTCGACGCTGCCGACATCGACTACGAACTGTTGATTCGGGGGCAATCCGACGGAATGCGCGGCCTCCTCGTGGACCAACCGCGGTGGGAGCTCCATCTGTTACAACGCGCGCGCGAACTAGAGCCTGATGTCATGTGTGCGATCGGCGGAACGGCAGTTGCACACGTGGGAACACTGATTGGTGCCAGAAGCGTCGTCTTCACCGACACCGAACACGCGCCAGGGAATACGATCACGTTCCCGTTTGCCGACGAAATCTGGACGCCGAGCTGTTACACCGATGATATTGGCGAGAAACAGCATCGTTACGACGGCTATCACGAACTCGCCTATCTGCATCCCGATCGGTTCGAACCCGACCCAAGCGTGTTCGACTCGCTCGATATCGATCCCGACGATCGGTTTGTGGTCCTACGGATTGTCTCCTGGGAGGCATCACACGACATCGGCGAGGGCGGATTCAACGACGTGGTCGATGTCGTCACGCGATTGGAGTCGACGGGAGCCAACGTGCTCATTACAGCAGAAGCCGGCGTCCCGAGCGAGCTCCGCGATCGACAGGCGCAGATTCCACCCCATCGAATGCACGATCTCCTTGCGTATGCGGACTGTTTCGTCGGCGAAGGTGCAACAATGGCGGCCGAAAGCGCCGTGCTTGGAACGCCAGCCGTCTACGTGAATTCGCTTCGCATGGGATACACCGACGAGATTGAAGCAAAATACGGACTGCTCGTCAACTGCCAGGGAGCATACCGACATCAGCGTGCGATCGACAGCGCCGTCGCGATGCTCGAAAGCGACACTGCGTGGGACGAACGGCAAGCACAGTTGCTCGAAGCACGAACGGATACGACGGCAGTCATTCTGGAGGCACTCGATGGCAGCTAACGCCTTCGATGAGCCGCTTCGCGTCCTCCAGGTCGCAACATCGAACAGGTCGTTTTTTAGCCAGCAGGTGTCCGTCCTCGAAGACCGGAATATCGAGTGTGAAACGCTCATCGTTCCGCGCCCACGTGCGGGGAGCCGAGGCATCCGATCCTATCTCAGCGTCTATCTCCAGCTGCTCGGCAAGGGGCTGGCAGATTTTGATCTGATCCACGTGAACTATGGACTCTTAGCGCCCATGGGCGTCTGTCAGCTCGGTCGACCGCTCGTGGTGACGCTGTGGGGCTCCGATGTGCTCGGGCCCCGCTGGTTACAGCTGCTGAGCGAAACGTCCGTCCGATTCAGTGACGCCGTGATCGCACCGACGAAACCACTCCAGAGAGCGCTCTCTGTTCCGTCCGAGTTCGTTCCATTCGGTATTGATTACAGCTTGTTTCAACCGAGTGATCGAGCTAGCGCGCGTGAAGCACTCGACTGGTCAACCGACGAAAACGTTGTTTTATTCCCATACGATCCAGAGCGGTCGGAAAAGAACGTTGCGCTCGCGCGGCGTCTCACCGACCAGCTCGATGGGGTTCGGCTCGAAACTGTCACTGGTGTGCCGTACGAATCGATGCCGACGTACATGAACGCGAGCGATGCTCTGTTGATCACCTCCGACTACGAAAGCGGGCCGCTCTCGGTCTGCGAAGCGGCTGCCTGCAACGTTCCGGTGGTGAGCCGTGATGTGGGCTTTGTCACCGACGTGCTGGATGGCGTCGAGCCCTCCGTTATTAGCAACGACGAGGACAGACTTCGCGACGGCCTCGCAGAGATCCTTGCCGGTGACAGACGATCAAACGGCCGGGCTGTGACCGATCGATCGCTCGATCGGCTTGGCGACGGTATCACTCGCGTTTATCAGAAGGTTCTTAACTGAATCTCGCACTTACTTTTGTGAAGGCACCCCGCGCACGGAGAGCCCCTCATGAGTCCAGTGGCAAACAGCGATCCTGGCGGCGAGACCGAGCGCACCGCTGCGGTGACAGCGACGTCGACCGACGACTCCGACACACACCCGCGCTTGTCCAAAGACGACCTGTTTCATCTACTGCAGAATGAGCGACGGCGGCGCGTTCTCGAATTCCTCCAGGACACCGACGGCGCGGTCGACATGCGTGAAATCGCAGAGCAAGTTGCCGCATGGGAGAACGAAACGACGGTCGCTGCGTTGGACTCAAACGAACGCCAGCGGGTGTATATCGCGCTTTATCAGTCGCATCTACCGAAGCTCGATGGGGCTGGCGTGCTGTCGTACAATCAAGAACGAGGGATCGTCAAACGAACACCACTCGCCGATCAGCTCGATGCGTATCTAAACGTCGAGCCCGCCCCTCAAGCGCCACGATCGAAAACGGGGGGAGATACCACACCGGCGCCACGGTCCGTCGAGTCCGTTAGCTCCGGAGGGGCAACTGATGACTGGGGGCTGCTTGCAGGTGCTAGTGTGGTCACGGGTGTGAGTCTGCTCCTCATCGTCGCACAAACTGTGGGACTGATTTCGATTGCTGGCGAGCTACTCGCGAGTCTCGTTCTTGGTGGCTTTCTGCTGGTCATTGTGCGACACCGGTACTGAGTAGCTGACGGTTCAGAACACAGCGCCAATCAGTAGCTGCGACTCCCCATCAGTGCCTACGTCCGTTAGTGTGGGGGTGGCGGTAGTCGTCACTGTTGTTGTGGGTGTAGCGGATTCCTGCGTCGTTTCCACCGGGGATGGCGATTCGGACGGCGTGGCCGATGGCGTTTGCGATGTCGTAGTGGACGTCCCAGGCTCCGTAGGCGGCGGAGTCGATGTTTCTGTGGGTGTGGATGGAACGGTTTCATCGGGTGTGGGTGACCCGTCAGTAGGCGGTGGCGTTGTCGTGTCGGTTGGCGATTGGAGCGTTCCAGAGTCGGCTGGACCACTCGATGGTGGTGATGGATTCTGCTCGACGAACGATCCGAGTACCCCTGAATCTGTCGAGCCGAGCGGCGTCATCGAAAGAATCGGGAAGCCAGCGACGCTCACAGCAGCGATAACGAGGGCGATTACGAGCGCTATCGCGATAATGAGCTTCATTGCCGACTCTCGACTCTGATCGTTGCCAAAGCGATTTGATTTCTCAAATTTCTCCTGAATGGGCTTGACATGGCCCGAAATCCCTGGGACTTTAACCAGAATCTCAAAGATCTCTCCGAGATCGATTGCTCCCGTCGAAATCGCGATCAATGAGTAGAGCAAGAAGCCAGCCAGTGGGACGATGAGCAGGGCGATGGGAAACTCACCCAGGAGACTTAGACCGGTCAGTCCAAGGTCAGACACTTTCGTCGATCCGATCGAAAGCGAGAGAAAGACGATAACGCTTGCGCTCAACACTGCGGTGGCGGTGATGCGACCCAGCCGTGCCCGACGGAACGGCTTATATCCAAGCGTTCGGGCGGCCCACATCTGAAGCAGTGGGAGCGACCCGTATCCGATCGAGGTAGACACCGCCGCACCAACCATGCCGTAGTATGGGATGAGAAGGTAGTTCAGCACGAGATTGATCGCGGCGGAAATTCCCGTCGCAGCGATCAACACCCGCATGTCGCCTTTCGCCTGATTGATCGTTAACAGCGGCCTGGCCACCGCAAAGCCAACCACACCGGGGAGTAGAATTATCAACGGCGTCGTGGCCGGTTTCATCTCCACACCAAAGTACCACGGTACGAACACTTCAGCGAGCGAGCCGAGCCCGATCGCGAGCAACAACATCAACAGCGCCACATATCGGATCGACCGTGTGGCAATCTCTTCGATCTGCTGCACTCGCCCCTTCGCCCAGTGATCAGAGGTGGACTGGATCATCAGCCCCTGTAACGAGGTTGGTAGTAGCCAGAGAATCTCCGCGAGAACTAGCGCAGCGTTGTAGTAGCCAGTCAGCTCACTGTTGGTGAACGAACCCAGCATCAATACGTCGATCTTATACAGGGAGTTTAGCAAGAAGAAGTAGATGACCGAGTTATGATTGAAATAAAAGAGCTTTTTCCGCGGGAAATCCACTGGCGTTGGTCTGAGGATCTCCTTGAGCGAGAGCGTTTTCGAGACGTAGACGATTCCGAGCACGAACACCACCATGCTGGAAATGATCTGTGCGCCCAGAACGCCCTCAACCTTAAAGCCAATCAGCAGCAAGCCGAGCGCAAGAATCTGATAGGAGATCTTATACACAACGTTCAGCATGCTCCCGACGCCCTCTAGCTTGAGTCCCATGATCGCTCTGCGAACGTACTCTCTGAACTGCGAAGCGAGCACGAGCAGCGCCAATAGATAGAAATACGGCACGTACTTGGGCTCAAAGATTGCGCTCACGACGCCGAACTCCGCAGCGAGCACTAACAGTCCAGCGGCGATGATGGCGAAGATAAGCGCCAACCGGAAGTAGTACGCGAACACGTCGCTCTTCCAGAGGTCGTCTGACCGCTCTTCAGCGATGAATTTGCGCACACCACCGTTGATTCCGGAACTAACGAGGATCATCAGCAACCCAAATGCGGAGACGAGTGTAGCGTACTCCCCGTAGGTTGCCGGACCGAGCAGCCGGACCAAAAACGGTGAGAACAGCGTCTGCCCAAGCAGGATGATAACCTGGGACCCAGCAATTGCAGCGAATGCAGTAACGAGATTCCGTTTCACGCGTTGTTCACACGAACGTCTGGCGGGTGTTGCCTTTATCGGTTCGATTCGAGCGATACCATAGGCATGGTGTTAATTTATCACAAATTGATTGATAGTAAGATCTGCTGTATGCCATATTCATTCATTTGCAATCCGAATCAGTGGATGATGATATGTGGTAATATGTCCTTACAGTACGTGATACGGCCCATGTATACGTCCAAATCCAACGAACTGTTGATTGATAGTGCAACCGTTGAGAAACAGTTGCCGACCGACTTAAGATCAGGATAGTAATACCAGGGGCCACTGAATGGGAACGTGTATGGACCGAGAAGTCAGTAGACGAGAGGCCATGAAGTTCGTCGGGGGAATAGCCCTTACCACAGGGCTTGCCGGCTGTACCAGTGATGAACAGACGGGGACCGCCGTTGACCCAGAAACGGATAGCAACCAGACACCAACGCCGCCATCGGGTAACAGTACGCCGACGCCACCACAGGAAACTGAACAGCCGACGGCGACCGAGACCGCAACCGCGACTCCTGGCGCGGATTCTGGCGAAGAGGTGACGGTGGAGACGAGCGGTGGCTCCAGCGTATCAGCCACGATCCACGGAGATGGCTCCTGTGGCGTGGTGCTGGTGCATGGCAGCGAACACTCCTACACCGACTGGGCACCACAGGCCAGCGCGATTGCCGATGCGGGGCATGCGGCCCTCTCAATCGACGCGAGTGCCGGCTCCGCGACAGCCAACGCCGAACGGGTTGCCGGTGGCGTTGCCCACCTCAAAGATCAACTGGGCGCGTCGGCTGTCGTCGCGGTTGGTGCGGGATCGGGTGCAGAGGCCGTTATTCGAGCGAATAACTCCACGAATGCGATCGATGGCACCGTGGCGATCTCTCCAGAATCTGCGAGTGCGGCACAGATTGCCCCGGATATTTCTGGACAGCTGTTGGTCGTCGTCGGAACTGGTGACGAGCAGAACTATCAGCAGGTCGCGCAGGCGATGTACACCGCAGCAAGCGATCCAAAGCAAAAAGAAGAGCTCGCAACTGGTAAACACGGACAGGCAATATTCGGCGGCGAACAGGGCGCGAAGCTCGAATCACTGCTTGCCGAGTTCGCAAACTCGGTCTGTTCGGCCTGAGTGGGTTCGGTTCACGCTGCTTCCCGAGCCAGCCGGTGGGTACGGTGTCGGTAACGAAGGTCGTTTGCTACCAAGGTAGTCTTGACACCTGCCCGGGTGTCAGAGCAGACAGTTGCAGACGCCACCGAGACCGAGCAGTTGCCTGCCAACCACTCTCGGTGTCCGTCTCACGGCTGCTTCCTGCGGTTTGACAACTAATCGACCGACGCACCGTTCTCCGGGCTATTGATCTGTCCGCGGCGTTGATCTCACCGGCGAGTGTATATATCACGCTGATGCGTGCTAAAATAATTAAACCGTGAATAACCTACGTTGTACATGGGTAGTCGCGATAGGTTTCAGAGACGATCTCGCAGCAACAGACGGTGGAACGATTCTGTCAGTAACAAGCGACTCCTGCAGGCAGGGCTCGTGCTCTTGGGGATCGGACTGTTCGTCGTCGGGATTCTGATATCCCTCCTTGGAGGGTTCGGACCACCACCATCTGAAAACGAAACAACACAACAGCCCACGGAGACCGTACTCCCCACCGGAACGCCGACAGTCACACCAACGGCTGAAAACACGAGTACGCCAACGGACTCACCAACAGATACAGCAACAGGCACGTCGAGTCCGACGGCGAGTCCATCCCCAACACCATCCCCGAGTCCGACATCCACTGCAACGCCAACTGCCACACCGACGGCGACCCCCTCGCCGACCGTCAGCCCAACGGTGACGTCCACTCCAGAAACCCCGGAGTAGGCCAGTGGATGCTGTCGTAGCGCCTCAATAGTTCTCTTCAAACCCAAGTGAGAACGAACCCGACCCATGGTAGGCATGGACGGTGACCTGGAGGGGGACACTGGTTGTGGGACGCTCAATCGTCACCCGTTCGTGACTAGCGCTTGTGCGCCCGGCGTAATCGAACTCGTCTGTTCCGGGCATCTCAGTTCGCCCATCATTTACATAGAGATCAAAATCAGCGCTCTCTGGACCCAGTACGGTGACTGATATCGACTCTGGATCGTCAGTTCCCCAGGAATACGAGAAATATGCTGTATCGTCAAGGGCCGTAAGCCGACCAGAGACGCGGTTTCGGAACGAATTCGAATCAGGTGTTTGCTCTTCCATGGCGGTTTCAACCCCGCCACGCGGTCTGGCGTGTACCGCTGCCGCGGCGTCAATGCGACCGGCACCCTGTTCGAGCTCCGAGAGGCCGATATCGACGGCCGTTCGTTTCAACTGTCTACGGAGTTGCTCGCTGGTGAGATCCCATTTCGAGAGTGTCAACCCTGCCACGCCCGCCACCACCGGCGTTGCCATCGACGTTCCAGACGCCGGTCGATAGCCATCCCCCGGCCAGGTTGAAACGACATTTCGACCGGGAGCTGCGAGTTCTATCGCGGGACCGTAGTTCGAAAACGACGAGAGCGTTCCATCCGGGTCAAGCGCCGATACGGCGATGCATTCGTCATAGGACGCCGGATACATCGATTTCCCATCAGAGCTGTTTCCGGCCGCTACGACAACGAGAACGTCGTGTGCACTCGCATATCGAACGGCGTTCTGCATCGTCTGTGAGTAGCGACCGCCACCGAGCGAGAGGTTGATCACATCTGCCCCTCGATCGACGGCCCACTCAATCCCGTCGGCAATATCCGTCACGGAGCCTCGTCCCGCCCTGTCCAGCACTCGCGCGGAGAGGAGACGAAAGTTTCCAATGCCTGTGACCCCGCTGTTGTTGTCGGTTCGGGCCCCGGCAATACCAGCAACGTGGGTGCCGTGGGGCTCTGCCTCCAGATCGTCTGGATATGGATCGGGCGAATTTGTGATGAAATCCCAACCAGGGTTAGCAGCGACGTTTTCCGAGAGGTCGGGATGATCATACTGCATCCCCTGATCGATCACGGCAATCGTCACATCATTGCTCCCAAGCGTTTCATCCCATGCTGTTGGCGCCCCGATCGTCGTGGCAGCGTACTGCTCGTCGAAATGCGGGTCGTTTGGAAGATACTGTGCACAATACGTACTGTTCTGTTCGACGTATTTGACCGGTCCTGGAGCTTCAATCGCCGTCGACAGGGTTTCGAACAGGGATCGTTTCGACCGATGGTCGGTTGGACTCGTAACACAAGCATAGCCCATACGGTCGTTTTCGTGGACGACTGTCGAGTACGAGGGCAACTGCTCGGTGAGAAGACGGCCTGGTGACTCATCGCCAGTGCTCACCCCCACGACCCATTCATTCTCTTTAGTCCCCGGATCCCGTCCTGGTGTTGCTGATCCAACACCAGGGAGCATCCCAACGCCGGCAATACTACTCAACCGCAAGAAATTCCGACGGGCAAGCCCTGAACGGTCGTTCATGCTCTGCATTCAGAATGTGCCAAGGTTACGTTAAATCTTCCTATCGCTCGCCATAAATGACACTTGTAACCCATATCCTTATGACAAATTTGGATTCGCCAGCGCGTACCAGCTGAGTCGATCGAGCGTCTAGTAACGACTTTCACCACTGAGCGAGTGGAATTTGCATGGATAGGCTGTTACGCCGGGGAGAACGGACCGATCGTGTTGGGGTGTTCGTCGATGGGCCCAACGTGTTGCGATCGGAGTTCGACGTTGATCTCGACGATTTACGGGAGGCAACGCTTGAACACGGAACTCCCACCGTGATGCGTCTCTACGTTGATGAGCACGCCACACCGGGGCTGATACAGGCGGCCGAGGCGCATGGGTTCGAAACGATCGTGACGAGCGGTGATGTGGACGTAAAGCTCGCGGTCGACAGCACGGCGATCGCCGTCAGTGGTGACGTTGACACGCTCACGATCGTCTCTCGGGATATGGATTTCAAACCCGTCCTTGAGCGTGCAGCGCGCGAAGGTCTCGAAACTGTGGCAGTTGCCCCCGTCGAACACGGTCGATCGGACGCATTGCAGAACGCGGCCCACACAGGGGTCACCATCGACTGACAGTGCGTTTTTCCGGCCCGAGCCCCGAGTAGTCGAGCAATGACCACCCAACAGCCGATTCTCGACAATCATCTGCATCTCGATCCTGTCAACGGTCGTGGCGTTGAGGCAGCCGAGACGTTCGCTGCGGCAGGTGGTACGCATCTGCTCGTCGTGAACAAACCGTCATGGCATTACGGCGTCGACGTTAGCGACGCCTCGGATTTTCGGGTCGCGTACGAGCATACGCTTTCGGTCACGGAGGCGGCGAGCTCGGTCGTTCCCGGGACCGCCTGGCCCGTCCTTGGCGTTCATCCGGGTCTGATTTCGACGCTACTTGAGCGGGGATACAATCCGGACGAAGCGACCGCGCTGATGCAAACTGGTCTCGACGTCGCCGCAGAGTACGTCCGCTCGGGCGAGGCGCTGGCGTTGAAATCCGGACGGCCACATTACGACGTATCGACTGCCGTGTGGGAAGCGTCGAATGCGGTGATGCGTCATGCGTTCTCACTCGGGGGAGCGCTCGACTGTGCGGTGCAGCTCCATACCGAACAGAGCGAGGAAATGACGGCGGTGGCCGAGTGGGCAGAATCTGCTGGCATGGCTGCCAACCGAGTCGTGAAACATTACGCAGCCGGGAGATTGTCCGGGCCAACACCGAGTGTTATCGTTGACAAAGACGAGCTCAAGCGGGCCGCGTCTGCGGGAGCGCCGTTCATGATGGAAACGGACTTTATTGACGATCCAGACCGACCAGGTGCCGTAATGGGGCCCAAAACCGTCCCGCGTCGAACCGCCTGGATGCGCGATGAAGGCTACGACACTGCACTAGAAATTGCGCACGTGAAAACGCCCCGAGCAGTGTATGGTATCGAGACGCGAGAAACACTGTCGTGAGAACCAATCGAATGTACAGAAGTTTGCAGTGATTGGCCCCAAATTTCGGCGGTGAGTGAGAAAGGCATATCATCGATAGGCTGTTGTATCGTGGTATGAGTGCTCCCGAGGGTGAGTATTACACCGAAGAACGGTGGCAGAACTGGATTGACCGGTTAACCACCGAAGAGATCGACCTCGAAGACGAAGAATCAGGCCGCCTACTCCAGAATTTCCAGGATGATACGGTGATCGCGATCGCCAAAATTGTCTCTGACTTCGAAGAAGGCGTTCTGGAGGATGAAACGGCGCTCACGGAGCTCGCTGATGTTCGTGAGATCGTCCTATCCGAAGTCGAGCTCGATTCCGACAATGAGAACACACTGATGCTGATTAACGCCGTCCAGACGGCGCTCGTCTGTGTGTTTTACGCCGCCGAAGAGTTCATCGTCACCGATGAGCGCGCTGGCGTCGAAGAGTGTATTGATGCCGCGCGCGAGGCAGAACAAGACGAGGAGATAGAAGCCGCGCTCGAATTCTGCGCCAAGGCCGGCGCATCGATCATCGACGGCGCTGAGCTCGATCCATCGACCGGTGAGGAGTTCGAGTACGGTCCGGTTGCTGACTGGGTCACCGGCCTGCGAAGTCTGCAGGTCGCGATGGCTGATCCCGAAGTGGTTGAGCCTGAAGACGAGTAAATGAATCTCTGCTCGTCTTGAGCAGTCTTCAGTGGCACATGTTTATTAGTTGTAAGCAGCGAAAAGGCGTACGATGAGTGCCAATGACCCACCAAGTTGGGTGGAGACGGAGAGTGAGACGAGCGTCGTGTGGCGTGCTACCCCGACACACTGGCAGATTGCGGATCGGCTGTTGGCTGCGATGGTCGCTGTTGTGGTGGGCGCATACGGCGCCATTCAGTTCGACGCCACGATTAGAATCGGCTCGATTGTCGTGGTGGCCGTAGGGGTGTTAGGCGGTGCTGTCGCGATAATTCGCCACCGACGGCACATTTACCTACTGACAGAGACCGAGCTGTACAAGCGTTCGGGCTGGTTCTCGCTGACAATCGATACGCTCTCTCTGCGGAGTGTTCAGAACACGTCGTACTCCCAATCACCGCTTCAACGACTGTTGAACGTTGGAACTGTCGAAGTGGAATCGGCGGGAACGAATGCTACCGAGATTGTGTTGGAAGAGGTTCCACGACCGTCATACGTCGCGAATCTCATTATCGATCATTCGGATGGCGGATAGTTCACTCGATTGCTCGCGTCCGGACGTCCGCTATTGCATCGAGTAGGTCGGAGTGGGTGACGTGCGTCGGCTCCGCTTCGTCTTCCGTCCGCCCCAATGCGGCGCGTGCGGCGCGTTCGGTGACGTGTTCGATATCACTTGCAACGAATCCTGGCGTTTGCGCGCCCAGTTCATCGAACTGAATCTCGCCAGTCGGTGCGTCAAGTGTGTGTTCGAACAGTGCAGCGCGCGCCTCTGCGTCCGGCGGCCCAATTTCGATCGTTTGAGAGAATCGTCCCGTTCGGAGCATCGCTGGGTCGATCGCGCTGATTCGGTTCGTCGCTCCGACAACGACGACTGAATCACCATCGTCGTGGCAGGCAGAGAGTTCGGTGAGGAGCTGTGTGACTTGTTGTCGTTCACTCATCGTCTGTTGTGCACCACGGTCGGTGGCAAGCGCATCCAGCTCATCAATAACAATCAAACACGGCTGGCTGTCTCGGGCCTCACGAAACAGCGCGGCAACGTTTTGTGCGCCTTCGCCGACCCATTTGCTCACCAGATCACTGGCTTGAATACTGACGAAGGCACACCCGAGCTCTCCGGCGAGACATCGAGCCATATGGGTTTTCCCCGTGCCGGGGGGTCCATAGAGCAACACGCCGTTTTCGATGCCAACGCCGTACGCTTCGTGTTCCTCTGGCCGTTGGAGGGGATCGATGATCACTTCTTGCAGCCGGTTTTTCACCGATTCTGCGCCAACTGCGTCATCGAACGTGAGATTCGGCGGTCGTTGGACGAACTCGCCCGTGAGCTCTCGTTCATCGGAAATCGATGCCACGGCGGTGAACACATCATCGTTTGTAACGGATCCCTGAACGTTCTGTTCGTGCTCTCGACGGGCCGCCCTGATAGTCGTTCGGCGTGCGATTTCGACCATGTCCGAAGCGACGAGCCCCTCCGTTTCTCGTTCGAATCGCTCCGTGTCGAACTGTGAAATCGGCACGGAAAGATGGTGGTCGAATATCGCCAGGCGAGTAGATCCATCCGGTACAGGCACCTGGATTTTCGTGTCGAATCGACCAGTTCGTAGCATTGCTTCATCGATCGCTTCAGGCCGATTAGTCGTTCCAACAACCACGATATCATCGGACGATTCGATGTCGGAAAGTGCCCGCAGTAGCTGCGAAACACGCATTGTGGTCGATCCCTGGCCAGTGCTCGATCGCTCCGAGGCGATTGCGTCGAGTTCATCGAGAACGAGGAGACATGGCTGGTTCTGGTGTGCTTGTTCGAAGAGCTCTGGAAGGTGATTTTCGTCCCACCGTGCCGTTCGGCTTCCATCGAGTTCGAGCATCTCCCAGCCAAGTTCGCCGGCGAGACACCGTGCAATATGTGATTTTCCCGTTCCAGGCGGTCCGTGTAACAAGACGCCCGTAACGGGATTCGCGCCATATTTCTCAAATGGGAGTGCACCGTTAACGGGGTCGATCACCTGTTCTGTGAGGAGTTCAGTCACTGAATTCATTCCCACAACCGCGTCGAAATCCATCGCAGGAGCGGGTTGGAGGTCGGTGCCGGCAGTGTTCGATTGCTCGGGCAGTGCAACGCCCTGAAACAACGGCTCTACCACGCTCGAATCTCCGTTTGCCATCGCCGTTGCCCCAGCAACGGCGTTGGTGACGAGCGGGCTGGTATCGTCTGTAAACTCGGGGAGTTTGTGGGGTTCGACCGACGGGAGATGTACCATGGCAATACAGGCTGCAGCTCTCACTTCAGGGTCTTCGTCGTCGGCGAGCGCACGCAAATCTGCCTCGAACGTGGCCCCAAACTCCGGAAATGCGGCCGAGAGATTGCCGAGTGCGATTGCAACGTTCGCCTGAACGCGTGAGTTTTTCGTAGCCAACATCTGCTGGAGCCCCACGGCGTGATCGAGGACGGCACCTGGGTAGTCCCGTGCAAAAAATTTGATCGATACGGCGGCATGCTCATCGATCGATGCCGCGTTGTCAGAGAGACACGCACTAATGCGCGTGACGATCGATTCGACGTCCATTGATGCGTGTTTTACGACCTTTCCTGGGGCGTCTCGAACCTGTTCGGCAACGAACTGCGCAGCCACCGCTCGCACTTGATCGTCACGAGCCGTTAACGAATCAAGCGCGGTTGAGACGTCTGTTGGGTCACCGTTATGATAGAGCTGATCGATACGGGACCGCTGGGTCGCCCGGTATTTTGTGTAGGCGTTGGCTCCAAGAAGGACTATGCCCGAAACGACAACACTGATGAGATAGACATCATTATTGTGGATAGTAAACGGTATGCTTGATTCGATTGTTCGAAGGATAACGATTACCGCGATTGCTCCAATCAGCCAGACAAGTAGAAAGGAGAGTGCCTGCCTGGAGCGACCGTGACGTACAGTCATGTGTTGTTCTCTCGATAGTGTAGTACGCTACAGTACTTCCCAGTTGCTATCACTCACGAGACTTGTTATGTGAAGTGCGAGTTCTATTTTTGACCCCATTATTAGCAGATGAAAACACTTGTCTAATGCATTAATTTCCAATAAAATAAATTATGCTCGTGGAATTACGTACACCTAGGTACGTAGGTGGGATTAGTAGCTTGCTAGGTATTGTTCCAGCGTTCGGCGGTGGAGGACTCATGGCCGGTCTGTCGGGGACCGTCGGGTGGGTGTGGTCAACTGTTATCGGGCTATTATTACAGGACGGCAAAGCAGATCTGTGGAGTTCAATCCGAATCACAGTAGCGATCTTTTGTCCACTGTGGGTGGGTCTCGGATTTGCACAGTGGATCGGCTTTGACATACCGCGAGTCGTCTGTCAGTCCCAATGGTTCGGGGTAGGGATCCCGGGCTTGGTTGGCACCGTGGTGCAGATTACGATCGGGCTGTTTGCCTTGAAATTCTTGCTCCGCGCTATGCGCGAACTCGCTGGTGCGGCGAGTGGATCTCCAGAATTCAGAGCAGCGGGATTTTCGTTGTGTGCGGCAGTCGTTCCGGTACTGGCTGCTGAGCTGTTTCGTTCGGGAGGCCCCACTCTGGCGAGTTGTCTGCTGTAAGGGAGTCCAACCGCGCCGTGGGAAATTGGTATCGATCGCGGACTGAAAATCAAATAACTATACAGGGGAGCGGCGTGAATCACCGTACACGGATCTATGACAATTCGCTCACGCCTGGCCAGCACGTCACTGCTCGGAACGACGGGTCCTGGTTCAAAAAAACACACTGGGCTGTTGCTCATCGCAGTCGCAAGTGGTCTGTTTGTGCTTTTGCGCCGCCGTAAATCCGCATCCACAGACACAACTGAAACGGATGCGGACGAGTCGGAGCCGTCCAGATCGATCGCAACCACCGCAACAGCTGACGAAGACGACACCAATGACGATTCCGTCGTTGACGTAGCAACCGGTAACGGCAACCGTGAACTCGATATGTTCGATATGCTCGCGATTGTGGCCTCCGCAGTCACGGCGGCCAGAAGCGAGTACAAAGACCGAACCGGAAACTGAAATACGTTCGGTGTCACTGACAAAGCCGTCGGTGAACGAGAGGTGAGTACAACAATTGGTCGTGTAATTCCGATCCAATTCAGCAGCGGTCCGTCAGAATCGCTTTATTCCGGACCGCTGAATTGTGTGACATGAACAAACATTACAGTGACGCCTGGTATTACATCAAGCGAGCGGGTGAGGAGCTGCTGTCGGGGCTATCGGAATCATCCACAACCATGGAGATGAGAGCCCGCGACCGTCTCGGAATGGAGCAACAATCTGACGAAACACAGACTGATCGGCTCAAAGAAGAACTTGAGACGATCAGGGCCCAGACCGAACTAGAGTCAGAGCGACTGTTCTCACATGCCCGCGAACAGATTGAGGACATTCAACAGCAACTCCAACAACAGAATCGCTCACAGTCGAAAGGAATTCTTAAGTAAGAGGGGTCTTTGCTTTCTACTGCGGGTTGGTGATCTAGGCTGGTTATGATACCTCCTTCACACGGAGGAAGTCGGCAGTTCAAATCTGCCCCAACCCACTTACTTATATAGGAAGTCTTCGGGTAGCGGCAGTTTTCACTCCAAAATCAGGTAGACAGAGTGGTGTTCTGGGGTGGTCGCAGTGAGTCAGATAGTCGAACTCGCTCCTCCAATCTGTGACTTCTGTGGAGGGGTTATTCTCGAAGAGGGGCAACTCTGTCCGGCTCGCGACGACAGTAGGAGGTGCTACCCATGAGCCAATCCCACGACAGTAGCACAAACGCCTCTGGTCCATCGGTCGAGGCGGCTCGTGAATTCTATCCGTCGCCTGTGGTGCATGGGGTTGGGCTTTCGTGCAACTTCTCTGATACGGGCATTTACGACGCTCTGCGTGAGCTGTGGTATGACAGAGTCGGGGGGGTTGAGGATGAGCCAAACGACGGCTACCGTCTCTGCAACTACCAACCGGACTTCTTGCCTGACGGCGAATACGCGGTGTTTCTGTCCAGTTCAGGTTGGATGGCGGGTGTTGAGGATAGCGACAGCGATTACACACAATACTACGAATACATCCTGAAGCTGAGAGAAAAGCGAGGCGATAACTGGGTAAAGCCTCCAATCTCGCTAAAAGTCGAGGTTGCGCCACAAACAGGTGAGCTGGTGTATCCTGACGGCAATGACTTTCCGCTGCCATTTGGAGAAGGATCGTTGTGCAAGATCCAAACGACATACCCAAACGACGGTCACGAGGCCATTCTACGCGGTGTGAGCCCCTTATCAGAGGTTGTCGGTTGTGACGTTGGCTCGTGGATTAGCGATAGCGCGCGTATTACAAAACTTGAGACGCATCTCCGGTTCGATATCGATCGCAAGGATGCAGCTGTCGAATGCCTCCAGCGTTCGGAGGGGTTGATCGCCTGGGGTGGTGGTGCAGAGATAGATACCTGGCGTCGACGACAAGAAGAGGGGTGGCTTGAGGCTCGAACTCGGTCGGATCGGTGGGATTTGCTCGGGTTCGAGGCGGTGGACTACACGACGCAAATCAAGATCTACCAGGCGGGAGATTGGCACAAGCGTAGTCGAGGCGATCCGTTGCATCATCCGAAGATTGAATCTGAGTATCAGCAGGGTAAGCGCGACGCTCATCCGACGCTCGACGAGTGGGATACTATCGTTGCACAGTTGCGTGACAAAGTCGTTCAACATGCTCAGTGGTCGGGGATCGAACCGTCGGATTTGGTTGCTGACGACTTCTATGACGGTGCAGCTGCGGATTTGGTCGACGCGCCTTGCCTCGAAGGGCGTCGTGACGATCTCCGTGCACGCTACGACGATCTTGAGCTACCGGTTATGCGTGAAGTGTCGAAGACTCAGACGAAGGCTCCGTACGATATCATCTCCGTGGTCAAACGCCATGATGGAGCGACGTACGACACACTCGAAGAGGAAACCGGATTGTCTCGCTCGTGCATACGATACCACGTCAGACGTTTCGCAGAGTTGGGTTTCGTGGAGCGTATCAGCAATCCGGTGCTCGTTGTCTTCGCCTCGCCATACGTTGGTGAGCTGGTTGAGGAGGCTATCGAGAAGGCGGGCGTGGATACGGTTGGAACTGAGGATAACGCTCGCCAAGAGCGGCGTGACGAACGGATCGAGGCGCGCGAAGGGTCGGATTCCGATACGGACAGTGATGATGGCGACGAGCCTGATGAGCAATCGTCTTCGGAGCGTGCGCTGTTCCAATACATTTGCGACGTGGGCGTGACGCCTGAACAGTTGTCTGGATTGATCGCAGCTGGCGTACTCACAGAGCAGGACGTAAGGGTCCGTGATAAGCCTGAGTTAGAGGCACAGGCGTCTGCGATAGCTTAGTGGGGACTATCGCGGGTTGTGTTCGCAGGGGGCCGTGAGCGACAGCTGCGTGTTTCGGATCGTTATTTTGTCTGTTGACTCTGATTCTGTCGATAAACAAGTTATTTTCTGACTCATATCTTCGGTATAGTATTGGTGCAAAACTGAGTCAGCCCCAGGATTATTTGCTACTCTATATCATGTGAAGGTACATCATGATAACTAATTATTTATAGGATAAATATGATTATAATAATCCATGGCATCAGCAAAATGCCCAGAATGTGGAACCAGTAACTCACCACCGTCTGGCAAAGCCCAGGATAAGATGAGCTGTAAGAATTGTGGGTGTACCTTCGCTTACTGAAACCATAGCCTTACCATCGAAAACGCCTACTGTACTTGCATGACGAAGCTTGACGAGTTGGACATTCCAGCTGTGAATGATCCTGATCGCCTCGCAGAGTTAGATGTTCCACTGATTGAGATTGGCGACACAATCGTTGTGAAAGTCGATGGAAGAACGTTCGAGGAGGAAGTGAGTCGGGTGGACACATACAGTTCTGACGTGGTTCCAGAGCGTGTTATCGAGTTTACAGTCAACAGCAAGCTTGAGATTGATGGGCCAGACTGGGAAGAGTGGAGAGGATCGATCGTTGAGGAACCAGAGGGTATCTATCGGTGTGGAATGCTCTACAGCAATGGCTCAGGCTCACGCAAAGAGGCATTCACGGGTTTGGAGTTCATCGATGTAGTGTAGCGCACTGGCTGTGAGTAATCACGCTGGGTACTGCTCAGGGAGCAACCATTACCATTTTCGCGGATCGTTGGTGATTCGGGCTTAATCATACTATCCTAAGACAATCTGGCAAAGTCTGTTATTATGAGCACGGCCGTCTTACCGCCACTTTTCGCTTAGCCTCGGTGCGGTGGCGGTGCGTTGTAAGAGCGAGCGCTATGCGAGCGATGTGTTGTTGTTTTCTCCTCCTCGTTAGAGGCACTACCCTAAGGGAGGGTGGCAAACATCGTTGCCATGTAGCCAATCGTTTCGTGTTCGCCTGTGGTCTTTGGCTCGCCGGCGTCCAGGTCGCCTCGATCGCCACGAGCTGGAGGTGAGAAAACAATCATCCCATGCGATTGCTCAATTTGAGTTTTCCGAGTTTTCGCAGAGGGTTACGCGCGCGTAGGCTATTCTCAAAAATAACCCCCATGCGTCTCGCCTCGATCATGGTGGCGACGTCGTACTCAGCAAACAATCCCATGCAACGGCCGTCGAACCGCCAGGGGTATTGCAACCATTTGGGAAGTAGGTACTTCCCAATTCAGAAACATGCAACGGCCGTCGAACCTCAAGGGGTATTGCAACCGTGCATGTGTAATTATCTGCGCTTGCAGATTTTTACACACTCGGGCGACAAGGGAGTCATCGAGTTACAGTACCCATCGAACCTCACGGGGTATTGCAACACGCTTCTGGAAACGTTTCCAAGAGCGTTTCTGCAAATTCGGATGAAGCGTTACAGTACCCATCGAACCTCAGGGAGTGTTGCAACCTGAGAAGAAGTTTCGGGAAGCCTTCACGCGCGCGCGTTGCGCTGTTAGACAAACACCCCATGCAACGGTCGTCGAAGCTCAGGGGGTGTTGCAACTCTTTTCCGAGTTTTCCGAGAGGGTCACGCGCGCGTAGCTGTTGCAAAAACTCTCTCAGAAAATAACCCCCATGCAACGGTCGTCGAACCTCACGGGGTATTGCAACCGAATCGTCTGGGGATGTTTATCGAGCTGCTCAGCCATGCAACGGTCGTCGAACCTCACGGGGTATTGCAACAGGGGGTGCGCCTCGATCAGTTCGCTCACGGTGCTACCTCATGGACGATTCGAACCTCATGGACGGTCGGCTCGATCTTTCACAAACAACCCCCATGCGATTGCTCTATCGTAGTTCTCGTAGAGGGTTACGCGCGCGTAGGCTATGGGATTGCGCGAACAGAGTAGTTGGCTCGAATTGTAGTGACAGTACGAATCGACGGCTGGCGTTGGCTTACCGTCGTTCGAAGCGGTTGATAACAAACAACCCCCATGCGTCGGTTGCCATAACAGAGGTGGCGATTGCTGAGAACGTATCTGATTGAGTATGTATTATCCTTTATTTCTCAAACAAACCAATCAGAATGTGGTGAGATAGCTTCTATCGGCTACTATAATAGGAGATTTTTGCCTCTTATTGGTGTATTGTGGGTACGTGTCTTTGGATAATGGATAGCTATCTCAATCTATGGGGTAAGATTGTTACCCCACAAAATAGGATACGAGAGAACACGTTTGCCGTCGACGAGCTGCTTTCACAAACAATCAGCCCATGGCACTCGCCTTGATCGTCGACGGCCGGCCGGTGACGAGTTCGTCTTTTCGGACTTTTCGGACACGCCCAACGCGCGCGTAGCTATTTTCAAAAAACAATCTCATGCACTTCGCCTCGATCGCCTCGGGAGTCGGCTCACTCTCCGGGCGGTACTTGAATTATAAAAACACGGGTTCACTACAGCATGTTTCGAAACTGTCCACACAGTCTACACTGTCCAGTTAGTTACCAAGAGACAGCTTTTTGATCCAGTGTTGTGTGGTGTTGATTGACATCGCCACGACGCGAAAGCGTCCGGATGCTGGAACATCCGAACAGGTGGTGTCATGCAGCTCGCTTACGCGAGGAGAACACCAATGGATGCTAACGAACCTAACGTAGAGAAAAGTATCGGTCGTGATGGCGTTGAGATACCGATTGATGAGTGTGTGAAACCGTGGTGCCGTCGCTCGATCCACACAGAACGGTCGAGCACGAACCCAGCAGAGAGAACCATACTCCGGTGCAGTGTCGGGCATTTCTGTGGCGAACGATCAAGAGATAGCGAGGCGTTCAAACTGCCATTTAGCCTTCGCTGGCCGTGAACGGGCTGTAGGCGTAGTCTTAGCCGGCTTCGCCTCGCCATTTATCAGGGCATCTGAGTTCGTTAATAACTAAGTAACCACATTTTGTCATACAGTATGACGCGCGTTTACCGTAAACAGGTTAACCTTAGTAAGTTCCAACGCGTCCGAATTCGCACTTTCGCACTGGTAGCTCACATCACTACACGCAGTACAAATATCTACAATCTGTTGTGAGAATGAACCCATCATCTTTTAACCTTCCATCTCAAAACCAATTTCATGACGTTACCAATTACGTCACTCACAGTCGAGAAATCTGTCCGCGATCGCCTCAAGGCGTTCCAGCAGGATCGAGAGCTGGGCGATTACAACGAGGCGGTGCAGGCGCTGCTCGACGAAGTAGAGACGTGACTCACGATATGTGAGGGTCTACTTGACGAACGTCGATTCTTTGGCCGGAGTCACGTTCGTCAAGCACTGACAAATACGGACACACTTGCGTGCGGAGACAACACGCAGGTTGTCCGACGAGCACGCATGGGGGTGCAATCCGTGGTGGATCTTAGGTTCACTGGGGTTAAATTCGTTGCTCTGCTGTGCTCGTCGGTCGTTCGTTACCTCGTCTACAATACAAGTGCAAGATAGCAGAAATACGAAACCGCAGAAAGGTACAGACAAGCCACCACGCAATCCTCGCGAGATTCGTCCAACGACGCATTTCGTCGATCGGTTCAAGCGACGGCGTAATCCGTCGATCACGAGTGAGGTGGTAGAGACGTGCATCAAGCACGGGGAGGTAACTCCAGGTCGAGGTTCCACACTGCTCTATGAGAATGATGTTCGTGGGGTTCGCTGGCGGCTTGTGGTGGGCTTCGGTGCTGGCGATCCAGTCGCAATTACGGCGTACGCGCCTGGCGTTCACGGTGATCGGGAGGTGAGCGTATGAACTCGTTCGACAAACTGCTCTGGATTGGGTGGTTCGTACTGCTCGGTGTAGTGTCGATTCTCACTGTGGTGGTGAGTGTCGTATGAGTGAATCCAACGCAGGGACATACACGCTTACGGTCGCTGGTACTCCAGACGGTGGGGATCGTATACCGGATCTTTCGCCACGTGAGGCGAGTGAGCAGTGGCTTAGTAAGCTCAAGGTTTCGAAAGCCGAATCGACGGTTTCGTCGTACCATTACCGTCTCAAGCACTTCATCGACTTCTGCGAAGAGCAGGGGATCGACACACTCAGAGAACTCACGGGATGGGATATCGAGACGTACGAGACACAGAGGCGCAACCGCGAGCTCGCGCCAGTGACACTCAGTCACGAGATGGGTACAATCCAAGGCTTTCTCGAATACTGTGCACAGGTTGAGCTGGTTGACGAATCGCTTCCATCGAAGGTAGATCCGCCGGATGTGCCACGGGATGCAGCGGTAGACGACACAAAACTCCATCCAGACGATGCAATCGAACTCATCGATCACTATCGAGCGTCACCGACTAAGCGAGCCTCACGTGATCACGCACTGCTCGAACTCGCCTGGTTTACAGGTGCTCGATTGGGTGCACTTCGCTCGCTTGATCTGGAGGATTATAGTTCCGGGAGTAAATGCGTTCGATTCGAACATCAGCCACGAGAAGATACGCCATTAAAGAACGGACAAGACGGCGAGCGTGTCGTCGGACTCAACCGAGATACCTGCGATATTCTGGACGAATACATCCGAACGAATCGACACAGAGTACACGACGACTACGGTCGTGTGCCTCTGTTAGCCAGCGAGGATGGGCGGCCGGTTACGAACACAATTCGGGCATGGATGTATCTCGCTACAGTCCCATGTCATTATTCTCAGTGTCCACACGGTGAAGATCCAGAGTCATGTGACTATCTCGTTCAAGCGACTGCGAGCCAATGTCCATCCTCGCGGAGTCCGCACCAGGTTCGGACAGGATCGATCATATGGCAACGCAATAGAGGCGTTCCTGCTGACGTAGTTTCCAAGCGTGTCAACTCTTCAGTGCGTGTCATCGAGACGCACTACGATAAACCGAATCACATGGAGGAGATGGAGAAGCGCAGGCGGCAACACCTGGATCGTCTTGGGCTTGACGGGGGTGGTGACGAATGACGAAAATCGGTATCTGCCCCAACCCACTGCATTTTGCGTGTAATCCACATTCTCTACTGTAGTTTGAGCCACAGTACTGGCTTTTGTTTACTTTTTTGATAGTTGCGCTCAAGTGAGCAACGCAGCCGAAATCCGAGGGATGCCAAAACACTTATCCATCTTTAGGCCAACCTAAAACCACGGCCTGGATCGAGACCCCGGGCTGTGAGCATCGATCGAAAACGACAGTGGGAATCGCGTGCTGTCGGGTGTTTCCTGCTTCAGTCGGCAGCACCTGTCTGTCCTTTTAATACGTTGGAGCGTGCTCTGTGACCCCGTTCCGATCATTCACGACTCTGGCCATCACAAACAGCAGATCCGAAAGTCGGTTGAGATACGTGATTGCTGGCTCGTTCACCGCTTCGTTGCTGGCCAGGTCCACCGCCTTGCGTTCTGCGCGGCGGACGACCGTCCGAGCATGGTGGAGCCGGCTTCCGTGATCACTGCCGCCAGGGAGGATGAACGACTCCAGTGGCTCAAGTTCGGCGTCGTACTCGTCGATCCACGACTCGATCGTTTCGACCTGCTCCGCTTCGAGTCGGGGGCCATCGCTTTGTTCATTCGGATCTGCAAAGTCTGCTTGCACGATATGAAGGTGGTTTTGGACGGCCTGTAACCGTTCGTCGACGTCGTCGTACTCCGTCGGAATAAGCGTCCCAATGAGGGCGTTTGCCTCATCGACCGTCCCGTAGGCTGCAATACGTGGATTCGTCTTTGAAACCCGAGTCATATCGCGGAGATCAGTCAGCCCGTCGTCACCTCTGCCGGTGTAGATCTTCATACTGCAGACGTCGGTGCCAACTCCCTTGACTCTCACTCCTGAACCGTTGCCAGATACGCTTCGACAATTTTGACACCACTTGAGGCACCGATCCGGTCGGCACCTGCATCAAGCATCGCTGTTGCCCGCTCATACGACCCGATTCCACCGCTGGCTTTTACGGGGAGATACTCGCTCATGAGTTCGACATCGTCGATTGTCGCGCCGTGGTCTGCAAATCCCGTGGACGTCTTCACGTACGCCGCACCAGCGTCGGCTGCGATCGCACAGGCACGATGCGTTTCATCGTCGGAGAGCACTGCGGTCTCGATGATGACTTTCACTGGAATTGGAACCGCAGAAACGACGGCTGCAATGTCGCGTTCGACAGTGCGCCACTCGTTCGCCCGGAGCGCACCGACGTTGAGTACCATATCAAGCTCATCACAGCCGTTTTCGTAGGCTTCGATCGCTTCAGCGCGTTTGGTGTGCGTCGTGTGTTGGCCGTGGGGAAAACCAATGACGGTCGCGATCGTCACATCGGTCTGTATCGACTCCACGAAACAGGGTGGAATACAGGCATTCATGCCGTAGTCCTGGGCTTGCTCAACAACCCTGATTGCATCGTCGCGGGTCGTTTCCACGCCGAGAACGGTGTGATCGATACGCTCTGGAAATGCAGTCATAGGACCACTGAATGGAGCTACTGAGTTACGTCCATCGCTCGGCGGATGTCGGTAGCCATTTCTTTGGCGACACTGATCACACGAGTGATGGAACCGCTGTTACTGCCAGCAGGCTTCGAGTTGCCGCCGACGAAATATCTGCTCGTTGTTGTCGGCGCTGCACTCGGTGTGTTGTGGGGGCTCTTCAAGCGCCCGCCGGCAATTACACAACCACTCGTCGTCGCACTCACGCCGTGGATGGCCACCGGCGCAACGCTGTATGCACTCTCGCAGGTCCAGTGGCTGCCGGCATTCATCCGCCCGTTCACCACCGCCCCGATCGTGTATCTCACGGTGTTTGTCGTGGTCGGTGCCCTGTTGGTGCTTTTTGGCGATCGAGAGCCAGAAACGTACGCCGTTCGGAGCACGCCCGGTCTGATCGGAGTAATCGGACTGCTCGTCCTGAGCGGTGTCGGCATGCTCGCCGTCCAGGCCACACTTGCGCATCCACCGGTTTCGATTGCGTGGCCTGCGATCGCCGTCGGTGGATCGATCCTAGCGAGCGGCGCGGTGTGGGCAGTCATACGGCAGGTAGCGCCCGACATTACCAGGGTTACAGGCGGACCTGGGCTCCTTGTGGTGATTGGCCACCTGCTTGATGGCGTCTCAACCGCGGTCGGAATGACACAGCTGGGCTTTGGCGAACAGACGCCACTCTCGCGGCTGCTGATCGATCTTGGGGGGGTCTGGCTGTTCGTTGGCGTGAAACTGTTGTTGGCGGTGTTTGTTATCTGGGTGCTCGCCGAGTACGTCAGGGAATCGCCGTCGGAGGGGAATCTCTTGCTCGCCGTCGTCGCTGCTGTCGGTCTCGGACCAGGGATCCACAATATCGTCCTGTTTACGATCGCATCCTGAGGCAGGTAGACGATGTAAAGACGAGGTGTTTTGTCCGTGGTCGGCAATCCTCAACGTATGCGCGTCATCTGTGCTGGCCACGTCAATTGGGACGTTACACTCCACGTTGATCATCTACCATCTGCTGACAGTGAGGCCACCATTCGGTCGCGCAACAGTGGTGGTGGCGGAAGCGCAGCGAACGCAGCCGTGGCGTTCACAAAACTCGGGGCGGATCCAGCAATAGTCGGGAGCGTTGGTACTGATCCAAACGGCCGCGCTGCACAGGACGAACTCACCGCCCACGGCGTCGATACCGCTAGTCTGCAGATCATCGACGGCCAGACGGCGGTGAAGTATCTCGTGGTGGCACCTGACGGCGAAGCGTTCGTCCTCGGCACGGATGGCGTCAACGAAGTGTTCGATCCGGCCGCCATAGCTGCCGACACCGTCACCAGTGGTGAACATCTCCATCTCACCGGCCAGGACCCGCAGACGGCTGCCGTGCTCGCCGAACTCGCAGCTGAGCATGGCCTCACGGTGAGCTTCGATCCGGGCCGGCGATCGTCCGGTCGGCCGTACGAGCGAACACTCGAACACACTGATCTACTATTTTTGAACCGACAGGAAGGCAAGCAGATCGACGTGCCGGACGACTGTGTTGTGGTGCGTACCTTCGGCGAAGGTGGTGCCACCGTCGAAACCGGGGACCGAACCGTCACGCATCCTGGCTACGCCGTCGATGCTGTCGATTCGACCGGTGCTGGCGACGCATTTGCGGCCGGATTTGTGGTGACCTGGCTCTTCGCACCCGAACACGGATTCGAGGGTGCACTGCAGGTTGCAAACGCCTGTGGCGCACTCACTGCACAGCACTCGGGAACGCGAGCAACCCTGCGCTGGGAGCTGCTCGAATCGATACAGCGTGGTTCGGACGAACAGCCAGTCCGAGCCGACGATTGTACGCTCGATTCCACGGCCGAGCTCGATGGCTGATTTCGACAACCGTTTTCCCTGTGATCTACAACACGTCGTATGACTGGCGCAAAACAGCCACATCTGTTGGTCGAGCCTGGAGACGTCGCTGATATCGCACTCGTTCCCGGTGATCCCGGTCGCGTCGACCGGATCGCAAGCTACTGTGAGGACACTGAAATCGTGGCGGAAAACAGGGAGTACCGCGTTGTGAACGCGACCTATGAGGGCCGACAACTAACGATCTGTTCAACGGGTATCGGTTCGCCATCCGCAACGATTGCTGTCGAAGAGCTCGCGGCTGTTGGTGTCGAAACGTTCGTTCGTGTCGGCACGATCGGAGCGCTGCAGTCCGAGATCGAGATCGGAGACATGATCGTCGCCACCGCAGCCGCGAAGGCAGAGGGAACGACGAAGCGATACGAAGATCCAACGATCCCGGCCGTTGCCGATGTTGGGGTTGTGAACGCACTCCAGCGTGCGGCAAGCGACAACAACGAGACGATCCACACTGGCGCGATCGTGACCGATGATGCATTCTACGCGGAAACTGACGAACACGTCTCTGCCTGGGAGCGCGCAGGCATGCTTGCCGTCGAAATGGAGGCAGCAGCGCTGTTCACGCTGGCCCGCCGAAAGGGGCTCTCGGCCGGAGCGATCTGTACTGTTGACGGCAATCTCGTCGAAGGCACACAAAAGGGCGAGACCGAGGAGGACGAG
Organism: Halobacteriales archaeon YIM A00013; assembly: GCA_025041195.1. GTDB lineage: Archaea > Halobacteriota > Halobacteria > Halobacteriales > Haloarculaceae > Halocatena. The sequence goes on along the minus strand of JAKCFM010000001.1, from coordinate 782,278 downwards.
CTGCCAGAAAAGGCACAGAACAACGTCGGACGAGCCATTCAGCTCACACTTGATGCCGTTACGACACTTTAAATAGCAAAACGGATTTTCGGGCGCACGCCGAATGAACTGGTATGCGTTTGTTGCACTCTGTGGTGTCGCTTTTTCGTCGTGCTCGTCGCTTTGAGCGGCGTGAGCTCCAGGAGTTCCGGGCCTGGATTGAGACGACGCGGAACCTGATCCGACTCACGAGCTTGCTCGTTATTCCGCTCCTCCTTGCAATTGTGACATTTCTCTCGCATGTGAATCCCGCACTTTCATTTTTGTTGTTTCCGCCGTTGGCTTCGGGGACGCACACCTTGTTTTCCGACCCGAAAGGAAAGTATTCGACGCCAGTGAATCTCGTTGGCGGGTTGACCATCGGAGCGCTGTGTGGCTGGTTGACGCTTGTGGTTCGCCATCTCGGCTGGCTCCCGGTCGCAAACGACGTTGCAACCGTGTCGCCGATTGGCGCCGCACTGTCGATTTTTATGACGGGTGTGCTGACGTGGTTGCTAGACGTTGAGCTCTCAGCTGCGTTTTCGACCGCTCTGTTGGTGTTGTTGACCAACACGCCCGACGAAGCTGGTATCTACGTGCTGAGTATTGCGATTTCGAGCGTGCTGGTTGCAGTGGTGTTCTACTTCTGGCGTCGCAAGGTGTACGCTGAGCGCGCACAGTATCTCTACCAATCGACGAAGGGAGACGACCACGTCCTGATCCCAATGCGCGGGCCACACGCCAACGCGACGGCGATGCTCGGTGCCCGACTGGCAAGCGCACACGACGCGGGGAAGGTGGTGTTACTGAAGCTCTCTGACGACGAGTCGATCGAAAACGGAGACGATAGCGACTCGGAACAGTCCTCGCAGGAGCGCGCCGTGAGTGCGTATGCGGCCGACCTCGAAGGCCGAGCGAGCAAAATTCGGACGAAAATTGGGGTCCCGTGCGAGGTGGTCGTGGCGAGTGCGGGAAAAAGTCCCGCCCGAACAGTGATCCACACGGCACACGAGACGAACTGTGATCTCATTGCGGTCCCGTTCGAGACGAGATACGGATCGCTCTCACCGTTCATCAGAGAGCTGTTCAACGGCGACACTGACGTTCTCGTCCACCGGTCAGCTGACGACCGAACGAACTGGAATCGTGTGATGGTGACGGTCCGTCGAGAAAGTGATGTGGCCCATAGCATGCTCGATTTTGCGGTTCGGCTCGTCGGTCACACCGGTGGGATCTCAGTCGCCCACTGCATCGGTGACGAACGACACCGGCGCACGGCCGAAGAGATGCTTGCCCACCTCACGGAAACGATCGAGGCGATGGTCGAAACCCGCGTTGCACTCACGTCGATCGAAGATTTCCTCGACACCTACGTCCATAGCTACGATCTCGTTATCGTTGGGGCAAGTCAGGATCGGAGCGCTGCCTCACGATTCATATCGCCACCAACCTTCAATCGAATCGATACCCTCGACACCGACGTTGCCATTCTCGATCGGAACTTCAGAATTTGATGCGCAGACGGCTAGGCTCTTGTATCTGTAACCGAAAGTGCTGTATATGCACTGGAAGCTGTTTGCCACACTCCGTGAGGCCACTGGCCATCAGGAGGTGGCGGTCGAGATCGAGGAGGGCGCGACGATTCGAGATGCACTGGATGCGTTGTTAACGAGCCATCCTGAACTCGAAGACGAGCTGTTTTCACCACAGGGTGAGCTGTACAACCACATTCGATTGCTCCAGAACGGCGACGATCCATTTTTGACTGGTGATGGCTTCGATGCCGACGTTGGTCCTGACGACGAATTGGCGCTCTTTCCACCCGTGAGCGGCGGGTAACACAATCCAGTCGGGACAATAGTTTCGTTCCGATACCCCTAGAACAATAGTTCGTCACAACGCCTAGGGAGTGGATGGTCCCGAAACAGAGTTTGCGTCCCGAATCACCACACAGGAGACAGCCATGAGAACCGTCGAGGCAGTTGTCAAGACGTTAGAATCGCTTTCTGTCGAGTACGTCTTTGGCTATCCGGGCGGTCGCGTGATCGAACTGTTCGAGGCACTGACTGCGTCTCCGATCGAGGTGATTCGTCCACGAGACGAGCGACAGGCAAGCGTGATGGCTGAGCTGTACGGTAGACGAACCGGAAAGCCGGGCGTGCTCGCCGGACAGGGCCCCTGGATCGCCAGCATTGGTGCAATCGGGCAGATGGAAGCCAGACTCGGCTCCTCACCGATGGTGGTGTTAACCGAAGCGTCTGAGCGCGGTGAGTACGCACAGCTTGCTCCGTATCAACAGGCTAGCGGCGACTACGGCGGGCTCGATATTGGCTCCGTTCTTGAAGGAATCACTACAGAACAGTGGCAGCCAGGAACGCCGGCCGAAACCGTCCGCGCGGTCCAGTTGGCGTTCAAACACGCGCAGGCTGGTCGGCCCGGACCAACCGCCGTGGTTTTCGATGGCGACGCGATCACGGCGGAGTATCCGAGCAATCCAATGCCACCAGTGTGGGATGGCGATGCCCAGGCACGCACGTGGCATGCGAGACCTGCAATCGACGATCTCGAACAGGCTGGTGTCGAACTCGCAGCGGCCGACCGTCCGGTGATCGTCGCTGGCAACGGTGTCCACGCGGCTGCTGCGTACGAGGAGCTCCTGGCGGTGGCAGAAACGTTTGACGCCGTCGTTACCACGTCGTATCTGGGCAAATCCACGATCGCAGAAACACACGACCGTGCGGCCGGCGTCATCGGATCGTTCGGTCACGAGCCGGCCAACAAGATCGTGAGTGAGGCAGATGTGCTACTGGTCGTTGGCTCCCGGTTGAACCCCATGGACACGAACTGGCTGGCCGACGGTTTCATTCGACCGGACGAACAGACGCTCATTCACGCCGATGTGGACCCCCGGAACGCTGGGTGGGTGTATCCAGCTGCTATCGGACTGATTGGCGATGCGGCTGCCACGCTACGGGCGCTGGCAGAACACGATGGTGGGACAAACGACTGGGCACTCGATCGAGCGCGTGACGCTCGATCTGCGTTCACGCCCTCGGCATCCGCAAACGACGGCGATACCGTCGCGCCACAACACGCCGCGACGGCCATCTCCAACGCGATCGATGCAGAGACAATTGTCACTGCTGATTCCGGAAACAACAGATTCTGGCTCCTGCAGTATCTACAGACCGCCGCACCGGCGACCTACTTCGGTAGTGGTGGCGTTGGTGGAATGGGGTGGGCAGCTCCGGCCGCCCTCAGTGCGTCGCTCACCACGGAGAACGATGTTGTCTGTGTCACCGGCGACGGTGGCTTTGCAATGACGATGACCGCCGTCGAAACCGCCGTCGAGTACGACCGCGCGCCGACGTTCGTCATCCTGAACGACGCCGGACTTGGTATGGTCCGCCAGATGGACGAGTCGATTCCGGGCGTCACGTTCCCCGAGACTGATTTCGTGGCCATTGCCGAGGCATTTGGCGCCCACGGGATCCGTATCGAAAACCCAGCAACGCTCGAATCAACACTCAGTGAAGCAATCGGCCAGTCCAGACCGGTCGTGGTCGACATCCCCATCGACCCGTCCGTCCAGATGAGCGATCAGCTCGCCTCCTCGTTCTACGAACGTGTTGGTGGACTCCACGAGTGAGCTGAAGATATTAATGTTGTAGCATGGGTTAAAAAATGAAACGCATTCGGCATTGTTTTCAACTACCTTGTTGAATCGAGTGGTATGGCTACGGTACTCATCACCGGTGGGACAGGGTTCATCGGCTCCTACGTTGGGGCCACATTCGAACAGGAAGGCCACGATGTTGTCGCGTTTGACGTTTCTCCAGGCCAGGAGATTCTCGACCGCCTCGGTATCGGCGATGCAGTGACGATACGGCGTGGTGATGTGACCGACCCCACGGCAGTGCTACGTGCGGTCAGAGAGACTGACACGACACACATCGTTCACCTGGCTTCGCTGTTGACAAACGGCGCTCAGAAAAACCCGCGGCTTGCACAGGAGGTGAACATCGGCGGCACTAACGCCGTGTTCGAGGCTGCGCGAATCTGTGATGCGCAGATCGAGCGGGTTGCGTGGGCATCAAGCGCCGCAGTGTATGCTCCACCGGATCGATACGACGGCTGGGTGGATGAAGATGCCCTGATCTATCCCGATACGCTGTACGGAGCCACTAAGGCGTACAACGAACACCAGGCGCGGCTCTACAGCAGTGAGTACGGCTGTTCGCTGGTCGGTCTCCGACCAACGGTTGCGTATGGACCGTACCGCGAGACCGGCGGATCGGCCTTTCTCACCGAACTTATCGAACGACCAGCGCTCGATGAGTCGTTCAGCGTCGAATACGGTGATCAGATCATCGACTGGCAGTACGTCAAAGACATCGCCACTGCGTTCCGGTTGGCCACGCTCACCGATGAGAGTGAACTCACGCAAGCGGTGTACAACGTTCGAGGAGAATGTGCCACGATACGCACCGCAGCAGAAATGGTCGAATCTATCGTCCCCAACGCGACAATTGAGGTTTCCGATTCGGGGGAACTCCCATGGACACAACAGCTCGATATGAGTGCGATTCAGAACGATATGGGCTACGAACCTGCGTACGATCTTGAGGCTGGAATTACTGCGTACGTTAGCGTGCTGCGAGAACAACACGGTCTGGACCCGTTGTGACCACAGGAAGGCGGTGATCGCCTGCAAGCGATTCGATTCATATGCGTTTAATCGTCACTAGACAGAGCGCTGTCACTGAATATGGCCGTAATATTTATATATTTTCAAAACCGCCCGAAAGAGGCCCGATTAGGAGATTAACATCTTCATAAGTTATGAGAGGGTTTTCCTACTGTTTCATTGTGGGTATGCGATGGCTATATTCTAAGCTACAGGTGGGTGACGGCGAAAGACTTATTACAGAAGTATGCACTACGTTATGGTAGACTATGACTGGATACTACGATATTGTACTGGGACTTATCCCCCTGTCCCTGTTCGGCGTATCGGGAGTGTTGACCGTCGCAGGACTTGAGATGAACCACGCGATCTTCGTCGCAGGAACGATCGCGATCGGTTGTATGGGACACGCGCTGTTCGTCCGAACCCCTACTGGCACAGTTCGGACCGAAACGGATTCCAGTCAGTCACCTCCTCCATCGTCTCGCGTTGAGACGAACCCAGTCAATTCTGAGTGAGCGGTCGGATAGAACTAAGAGCCGTGGACTCCTTTCTGGCACATGTCCACTGTTGTACTACTGCACAGCGATGAGCTTCGGTCGTTGCTCTCGGTAGAAGATTGTGTTGCTGCCGTTCGTTCGGGATACCAACAGCGTGGGCCAGCCCAACCACGGACAAAGCTGGTGTCAGATGCGCCACGTGGGATGCTTACTAGCTATCTCTCCATCCTCCCGGAAACTGGTCGAATGGGGGGATACATCTACGCCGCCGGATTCGAGGCCGAAGATGCGCAGTTTCTGTTGCCGTTGTTCGACGGAGAGAGTGGGCAACTGCTCGCGTTGCTCGACGGTGCGAGCATGAATCCGTATAAAACGGGGGCCGTTGGAGCGGTTGGCGTTGACGCGCTCGCTCGGCCGGATGTCGAAACGCTGGCCGTCATCGGGAGCGGTCCACAGGCGCGTGGACAGGTTGCCTCGACGGTCACAGTCCGATCGTTTGACAGGGTCCAGGTCTACTCACCGACTGCGGCAAACCGAGAGGCGTTTGCGGCTGAAATGACCGACCGAATCGGGGTTCCTGTCGAGCCAGTCGAATCGAGCGAAACAGCAGTCCGCGGGGCCGACGTGGTGATTACGGCGACGAACGCCACCGAGCCAGTGTTCGACGGCGAGTGGCTTGCTCCTGGAACGCACGTCACGGCGATGGGCCAGTACGATCGGGGGGTCCGCGAGATCGACACCACAACCGTTGCGCGTGCAACATACGTGACCGATCTCGAAGACAGGGCGATGCGCGATGCTGGAGCCTTTCTCCAGGCGATCGAGGAGAACGAGATCGACGAATCGCATCTCCACGGCGATCTCGGTGCAGTGTTGTCCGGCGCAGTTGACGGGCGAACGTCCCCAGAAGAGATCACTGTGTTCGATAGCGGGGGAACGGGCGTTGAAACCGTTGCGGTCGCCTCGATGTTGTACGATCGTGCTCAAGAGGAGGGGCTGGGGACCGAGATCGAGATTTCTGCGGCCAGCGATGCGCTCGATGGTCGCTGAGCGAATTACACGCCAGCGGCTTCGAGCAGCGAGAGCCCGCTGCTGAGCGCACCGACGAAATAGCCCACGATCGTACAGCCATTCAGTAGCGGCAGTCCAGCATGGGCGCGCCCAGCGAGCACGAGTTTGATCAACACGAGCAGGCCAACTATCGTCCCGCCCATGGCAAAGAGCGCTGGAACTGTGAGCACCAGACCGTCAATGATCGGCGCTACCGGTAGAAATGCGATCGAGCTGGCCACCAGAATTGACGGCATCACCGCATCACCGAGTCCGATATAGAGTGCATCGCGGTCCGGTTGCTCTTCATCATCGACCGTCAGAAACGAGTAGGAGCGAGTGAGCGGGATCACCAACACGATCGGGATCTTCAGGGCCATTAACCCCTCGGCGAGCGTGAGCATGTGCTCGGTTTTATAGACGCTGATCGCGTCGTACACGGCGAGCACGCCGAGCAATAACAGGGCTGGAACGATGCCCAGGCTGATGCCAAACAGCCCGGCGGCGGCCATCCCGATGATTGCACCGATGGCGTCGATCACATACCACTCCGGATAGAGCCAGAGCACGATTCCACAGCTTGTGGCGAGCGCAATCGCCAGAACATGCACCCCACCGGGGGCAATGAACGGTGGCACGAACACTGAAAACACATAGTAACACAGTAAGACGCTCGCTCCGATGACGAACAGTCGAATCAGCGACCGGAGTTCGTACCGAATCGCCGCGAGCATCACTCCCGTCGCGACGAGAACGCCCGCTAGATACAACAGCGAGTTCGTCGGATCTGATGGATTCGACACCGGCTGGTAGCCGGCCGACTGAAACGGCACGACGAGCGCAATCGCACCCAGCTGAACGAGAAGAAACAACACAACCGTTCCGATAACGGACGGGACGACACGTCGGTTCACAGCGGACCAATCACGCCCAGTCCAGTTAAACGTCGGCGTTCGACCTCTCAGGGGCGGGCATACACCGTGGTGCCAAGCAGCCCCACTACCTGCGTATCGCTGCGAGGATCGATAGCGACGTAGGGCCGCTCAACCGGGCCAAACACGTCCACGATCCGGCCAACGTCATCGAGCGATTCGTCGATCACTGCGGTACCGATCGAGGGCGAGGCGGATTCAGGCGTCCTGACGACGGCGAGGTTCTGTGCAGTGTTGACGACGGTACCGAGGCGCTGGATGGAAGCGTTCATCCGCGGATCGCCTGTACGTACGCGCCGACTGCCTGCAACAGGTCGCTCTTGCTTGCGTCGTCGGCGTTTTTGATGAGTACACGACCCCGTGGTTCGTACTCGCGGGGATACGTGACGTCACGTTCGATCACCGCGTCGTAGCCGATCTGCTGGACGGCAGACGCGATTTCGTCCACGGTCGGCCGTTCGACTGCGAGATCTTCTGGGACGCGACGCCCATCACTCCGCGAACAGGTTGCGTCGAGCGCCGCCGGCCAGATCACGTTTTCGACCATAGATGGGCTACCAGTCGCCAGAAAACCAATCTTTCGGCTTGGTCAGTTCGCGCGGGTGAACAGCCCACCAAGTAGCGCGAGGACGGCCAGTACCGTGGCGACAACGCCAAATCCGGGGCCATTCGTCTCGGTCGTCTCGGTTGCTGACGGGTGGCTATCCGCATCCGACGCCGTCTCAGTCGATGATGCAACCGCGTCGGGATGGAACGCGTTTGCCATCGTCGAGAGGGGCTGCACAACGCGTGGCGCCGGCTGACTGACGAAGTTCGAATTGACAGTCACGATCTGCTCTTCGTTCATAGCCGTCGTTGCGGACAGCTCAGTACCGTTCGGAACGGACTCCATGTGGTTCTGGGTGACGATCCACTCGGGATCCTCCGCAACGACCGTTTCCGGATTGATCTGCTGATAGCCGGTGATGTTCGCCTCTGCAGCGACGTTCGTCCCACCAGCCGTGGTGATGAGCTGATGGATGAAGGTTCCCTCACCGGGGGTGTAACCGCCGCTCATCATGAAGAGAACGCGTGGTTGCTCTGCGTCGCTGACGGCCGTTTCAATCGATGCAACGGTCTCGTTCATCGCATCGACTCGGTCGGCTGCGCCAGAACAGTTGCCGACGAGTTGTCCCGTGCGCAGGGTTTTCGAGACGACGTCGTCGATTGCGGCCGCAAAGCCGAACTTATACACGGTGAGTCCTGCGCTGCGAAGCTTCGACACCGTCTCGTTGGGGACCGCGTTTGGTGCCAACACGAGATCGGGTTCCTGTGCGACGACCTTCTCTACCGACGCGCTGTAGCCATCGCTGCCGGTGATGTCGGTCTTCGAATCACTCCCCTCAAGGTACGACGTGGTCGTCCCAACGGGCATTCCTACCACCTTCTCCTGTGAGCCGATTTCCCACATGGTCTGGGCCGCACTTGGCTGCAGCGCCACAACCCGTTCGGGTTCGGCTTCAATCGTCACCTCGGTTCCAGTCCCATCCGTCGCGGTAAATGGCATCGCACACGTCGGTCCGTCAGTTTGTGCGGCCACTTCCGTTGGGAGCGCTGTGGCCGGTGCGATTGCTGCGACGACGAGAACGATCAACAGTCCAACTAGTCGTTTCATCACCAGAGTGGAGGATTCGGATGCAATAAATATTTGGCTAATCCAAACCAGGTTGTGAACATGGATCGATGGAAACGGACAGGCTGGTGGATCCTCTGGTTGCTCCTGGCGTTCGTCGCAACGGTCGTCTGGAGTGTCACCGTCGGTCCAGTCGCCATCGATCCACTCACGGTGTGTAAGATACTGCTTAACGAGATTGGGATTCCGACATCCATTGGGATGCACTCTGCTAACGCTGGTGGCACAGTACTGAGTGTTCCAGGCATCGATCTTGAATTTGTCCATCCATTTTCGTTCGCTGTCAGCGAATCGGCGCAGGTGATCGTCACCCGGATTCGCCTCCCGCGGATCGCGCTGGCCGCCGCCGTCGGCTTTGGGTTGGCCACGGCGGGGACGGTGATGCAGGGGCTGTTCCGCAACCCCATGGCCGACCCTTCGATTATTGGCGTCTCCTCTGGTGCAGCCGTTGGCGCAGTCGCAGTGCTCGTCCTCCCGATTGCGCTGCCGTTTGGCGTGCCATTGATCGCGTTTTTCGCTGCGATTGTCACCGCCTTTGGCGTCTATCTCCTGGCGAGTAGCGACGGCCGAACGCCGGTCGCCACGTTGTTGCTCGCGGGCGTCGCCGTACAGACGTTTCTCGGCGCTGTGGTGTCGTATCTGCTCCTCCACGCGGGAGAGAGCGTCGAAACCGTGTTACACTGGTTGATGGGAGATCTGGCCGCAGCGACCTGGGGCGATGTTGGGGTGGCGGCAGTCGGCTCGGGGACGGCGTTCTGTGTCCTTGTTGGCTATAGTCGCGATCTGAACGTGTTGTTACTCGGTGAAGAACAGGCGATCACGCTTGGGATCGATGTCGAGCGGACCAAACAGGTGTTGCTGGGGCTTGCAAGCCTCGCAACCGCTGCTGCCGTGGCGGTCGCTGGAGTTATTGGATTCGTGGGATTGATCGTTCCGCATATGCTTCGGCTCGTCGTTGGCCCGGACCACCGAATTTTGCTCCCGACGAGTGCGCTGTCGGGTGCGATCTTTCTGGTCGCAACCGACACACTTGCTCGCAGTGGCCCAGCACAGCTTCCAGTGGGGATCGTGACGGCAGCCCTGGGGGCGCCGTTTTTCCTCTATCTCCTTCGCAACCGGGAGGTGCATCAGCTGTGAGCGACCCAGTCATCGTTGTCGATGGCGTCCGTGTCAGCTACGACGAACGGACGGTCCTCGAAAACGTTTCGTTGACGGTGAATGCGGGATCGTTCGTCGGTCTCGTTGGCCCCAACGGTGCCGGTAAAACGACACTTCTGCAGACAATAAACGGCGTTACGACGCCAGATGCTGGCACCGTCACGGTTCAGGGAACATCAGTCCAGAGCGCCTCAGCACGCGATATCGCCCAGCGCGTTGGGACCGTCCCACAGGATGGTCCACGTGGGTTTTCATTCCCGGTTCGGGATATCGTCGCGATGGGACGCCATCCACACCGCTCTCGATTCGATCGGAGCGAGCCACAAGCGGCGATAACTCGCGCAATGGAGCGAACGGAAACCATCGCGCTTGCCGACCGAACCATCGACACCCTCAGCGGTGGCGAACGCCAGCGCGTACGCATTGCCAGGGCGGTTGCACAGGAAACACCAGCGCTGGTGCTTGACGAGCCAACCGCGAGTCTTGACATTACCCATCAGGTGCGCACGCTTGAGCTCGTCCGGTCGCTCGTAAACGAGGGAAAAGCTGCGGTCGCTGCGATCCACGACCTGGACCTTGCGGCTCGATACTGTGATGTTGTGGCCGTCCTCTCTGGTGGGTCTATTCTCGACAGCGGACCGCCAGAAGCGGTGATGACTCCATCGACGATCGAAACGGCCTATGGCGAGTCAGTGGACGTTCATGTCCATCAGAATCCAGTCACAAAAACGCCCTCTGTAACGACGATCGACGAGCGGGCCGCTGATCTGAACTGAGGTCTGTCACGATCGAGGATCGAACTGCCAGATTACCCCAAGGATACACAGGGCGATGATTCCGCCGACGAAAAACGGAATCATCGAATCAATCCAGAACTTTCCCGCGCCCGCCATCGTCACCCGCCAGAGAAATCCATACGCCGCTGTCACACCCGAAAAGACGATCACAGCCCCGAGCGTTCGACGAAGAAAATCCCGGAGCCGTCGGTGGTCGGACTGTCTACCGGCGAACAGCACAACCGCCTCGTTTGCCGGTGCGTACACTGTCATTTCAGTTCCTTTCTCCGAATAGCCAACACCCGATGGTTCGATCAACCCTGCGTCTTCGAGCTTTCCGAGATGATAATGCACGTTCTGTAGCGACGTGTCGATCTCATCACGGATCTCGGTTGGTGTCGAGGGTTGTTCGTAGATGATCGAGAGCACCGTTCGTGTGGTCGAAGCCGTCAGGGTCTCGAACGCCTCGTCAGCTGCCTCGTTGTCGAGGCCCAGTACACGAGGTTCGTTCGGGGTTGACTGTGACTCCCCTCGTAGCGGCAACAAACTCATCAGTTTACTGTATATCGTCACCTTCTATGATCTTTTTGATGGATCAATTTGTTGTTTGATCGTCTCCTTCCAGCGATTGTTCACCGAATCGTTGGAGTGGAGGCGCGCTGGTGATGGCGAATGAGCAGAACAATGCAATACAATCCGAACAATTGACAGATAAACAGTCCAACTCTCGCCGCATACTGCACATCGATGATATTTGTGGCAATACCGACGAACGAGGTCGAGCTAATCATCCCACCAACTGCGTATCCTCGGTGACGAATCCGCACCCATTCCATCAGCATTCCAATAGAAAGGAAGAATAATCCACTCAGCAGACATAAAACGTCGAGAGGGATGAGTGGACGGAGATGCGTTGGCATGTATAGCACATTCTATCCCCAACTAATATCCCTTCCGAAATACATCGGCCAAACATAATTGATTTACAATTGATATTTTATCCGTATGGTGATCTGTGGATGCATCTCTGGGCCAATCAGGGGGACATTCTTTCGTTGGGCCTGTCCAGTCTGTTCGATGGGTGTCAATAGATACATGCTTGTCAGACAATTCCAGGCGAATAGAAAGATTTTTACAGGAGTTGGACATTAAATGTGATGTCGAGCGGGAATGCACCGTGAGCCAAAAGATAGCCCAGTTACGCTTTCGAACGGTTAGGCCATCCCCCGCCGACCCCCATCTGGTCTCTCTCTTCACGATACAGTAAGATTGACTAGAGATATCCATAAGATAATCAACTCTTTTGATGATCAATGCCCCTCCAAAAAGCGTCAGCTGATTATAGTTTTCGTGATCAGCTCGTCCCACCAGCTGATCGTATCCGCTCACTCGACGCCCGGAATGACTGAACGTTTAACTCGACAACGAAAGAAACGAACGCTATGCAGACACACATCGTTCCGGTCGGTTTCGATTACGATCGGCTCATAGCACCACTCGTCCGCGATCAGCTCGACGTCGATCGGGTGATTCTGCTTGAGGGCGCTGTTGGAAGTGAGGCGAACGTTGAGTACTCACAGCGCCTCGCAGAGAAGTTGGAGACGGATTTTCGCAATTTGCTCGGTGCGACAACTGAGCGGTTCGTGATCGCGGACGTGTACGATTACGATGCAGCGTTCGAGCAGGCGTACGAGCTCATCAATGCTGAGCTCGACGGCATACACGTCGAGCGAGCCGAAGGCAACGAGGTGTGGGTGAACGTATCGTCAATGCCCCGAACGGTGAGTTTTGCATTTGCAACCGCGGCGCATTCGATTATGGTCGAGCGTCAGAGCGATCGTGATCGGATTCACACCTACTATACGGTTCCCGAGAAGTATCTCGAAACCGAACTGGCCGAGCAGCTCCGGCGTGCGCTCGATCTGCTGGGAGCAGTTCAACGCGATGGGATTGACGCCGATCGCGTCGCGGACTGGATGGACGATGCAAAATCGATGCTGAACGAGTTCGACGAACGCGGCACGACGATCGGCGCTAAAAAGGTCGGATCGAGCCACATCATTGAGCTCCCAGTGGCATCGTTTTCGAACGTCAAACCGTTTGAAGAGCTGATCCTCTTTACGCTGGGAGAACACGAAGAGTTTCGGAGCGTCTCTGAACTCGCGCAGACGCTCGCACGCGAGCTCAGCGAGGAGTACACCAACAGCTTCCGTTCAAAGGTGATTTACAACGTCGACCGTCTCGGACCGGGAGGGAAAGGCTACATCGAACAGGATGAGCAGGGTAAATCCTACCGAACACGACTATCGCAAATCGGCGAGCTGTGGGTGCGATCACACGCGGATGACCGGTGATCGGTTCGGTTCGTCGTCACGCACCGAAGTGGTACCAGAGTCACTCGCTCACGAGATATCCAACACGTTCGGTGGTGTGGTAGGTTTCCGAATCGACACTATGTTCTTCTTCGATCCTGATTTCGACGCTGGTAGCCGTGCGATTGCGATATCGTACCCCAGCTGTGTTTGTTCCATCAGCGGTCTGCATCGACGCCACGAAACGGGGATCGCTGTACGATCGTTCGAAAGTGATCCGGAGCCACTGGTTGGTGACGGCATTTTTCGTTTCCCTCACCTCGAACGATCTCCCATCAGTTGTCCCGGTTCCTGGGGTGATGTCCACATACCCAATAGTCTCGTCGTAATGGGCACATCCGATTCCGCTTCCTGGAGGCGAACCTCCATTCCTGTTGTGGAAACGTTTCGTTGACGGGTGACGATGGGATTGTATCCATTGGTTGTCATCGATTGTGTGAACACAACGGGTCTTGTGGAAAACGACGCTTCGAACGACACCGCTCGGTAGGCCTCATCAGTCTGTACCCGTCCTACAGTAACGGAGCGCCCGCCAAACTGCTCGATCCCGGTTTCCAACGCGAGGGAATCAACCCGTTCGGACGTGTGGACACCGTCGAGATACCAGTTCCGACTGCGAGCCCTACCGATCCTGCACCAAACATCTGGAGGGCGTGGCGTCGGGTGAGGTGCGAATTCCCCGTGTCACTCATGATACGCAGTTGTTGATTGCTATCGTATAATATCTATTGAAAAACAATTCAGAGATAATCAAGCAGACAATAGGATCGGAGGTGTTCCACAGGTCAGCTGGTGGTCTCCAAGGGTCACGCCGCCGTGTTCTCTTCCGTCGATCCACTGGGAGCGGTGTAGCAGATCAAACCGTGTGTCCCCATTCTAGTTTTTTCACTCGGGTCGTGAGCGCGAGAAACACCGGGATAATTGTCAACACCACCGCCCCTGCTGCGGCGATCTGCAGCGCTGGGACGCCGAGATAGAACTCGTAATCGCCGACCGGCAGTATCGTGTGGTGTGGCTCGCCGACGATCGGATAGAAGTAATCCACGATGAGATCGACCGTGTACCACCCTGTTGCGAGCGCGATTGCCCGCACGGGAAAGTCACTGAACCGGTGGATGACGAACGCCTGGACGACCATTGCCAGGTGGCTCCAGAAGAGGAAGTTGTACATCGCCGGGTGCTGGTAGTCCCAGTATGGAAAGAACGCGAGGAGGACGTAGGGTGTCCAGAGCCCGAGCTTGATGCAGCCGAAAAATGCCAGCGCGTTCAAATATTCGTTCGAGTGTCCAAGCTTCCAGGCCCCGATCGCGAGTGCTATCAACAGTGTCGCCATCGGGCTGTCGGGCACGAACGGCCACATCACAACTGGTGTCTGGGAGAACTGAGCCGAATAATACCAGAAGCCAAATCCCGTTCCAGCCAGATTGATCGCGACGACAACCCAGGCCAACCGGAGCCCAAACTCCTCAAGAGCGTCAGGCAGCGGGGCCACATACCACGGTAACGCATCGGACATACCTGATCTCATGTGTGCAAAACCATACCTGTGTCCGTTGACACCGAACGCAGCAGATTATTTTCAATATACCACAGATAAGATATAAATGCGCGATCCCCATCGGTCCGGCATGGACGAGACAGGTGAGGGGCGACCGGAGTGGCTCGTACTACTGAACACATTTGGGTTGGCTCTGATTGGGTTTCTCGTGGCAGTCCTTCTCATGGTGACGTTCTCAATACGCGGTGCAAACTGGATCGCATACCTCGGTGGTGCGCTGTTTGCGGCGGTCTATCTCCTGTGGGAAAACCGCAAATCGTGAGTCATCTCTGCGGGAATGTGGCACAACCCCCAGACACGCCGGTTAAGTGTATCCACGACTGTGTTCTGCTATGAGCAGTTCAACAGACATTGGGGAACTGAAGCGTGGGACGGAGCTGGTCAAACGCGGCTTCGCGAAAATGCAAAAGGGGGGCGTCATCATGGACGTCGTTACCCGCGAACAAGCCCGCGTGGCCGAAGACGCCGGTGCAGTCGCGGTGATGTCGCTCGAAGCGGTGCCGGCAGATATCCGCAAACGCGGTGGGGTCGCCCGAATGGCAGACCCAGGCGCGCTCACAGAAATCATCGATGAGGTGTCGATCCCAGTGATGGGCAAATGCCGGATCGGTCACTCCACCGAAGCGCAGATTCTCGAAGCCACCGGGGCGGACATGATCGACGAGAGCGAGGTACTCACGCCGGCAGACAACGACTACCACATCGAAAAAGAAGCGTTCACCGCACCATTCGTCTGTGGAGCGCGCTCACTGCCGGAAGCGTTGCGCCGAATCGACGAAGGAGCAGCGATGATCCGAACGAAAGGCGAAGCAGGAACGGGCGACGTAAACCAGGCTGTTACCCACCAGCGAACGATCAAAAGCGCAATTCGAGAGATCGAGGGGAAAACCCACGAAGAACGCGAGCGCTGGGCGCGCGAACACGAAGCGCCAGCCCCACTCGTTCACGACACCGCCGAACGCGGCCGGTTGCCGGTTGTCAACTTCGCCGCTGGAGGCATCGCAACGCCAGCCGATGCTGCGCTGATGATGTCGCTGGGCTGTGATGGCATCTTCGTCGGCTCTGGGATCTTCGGTGCCGAAGATCCAAACGCAATGGGACGCGCGATCGTCGAAGCCGTCAACAACTGGGACGATCCCGAACGCCTCGCCGAGATCGCCTCGGACATCGGTAGTGGCATGAAAGGACAGTCAAACGTCCAGATGGACGAAGAGGATCGGCTGCAGGACCGCGGCGTGTGAGTTGTTAGTCAGGGCGATCGTATTCTCTTCTGACAAATAACGTCAAATAACACTAATGAAATTTAACAACAAACGGGTTGGTAGTGACCCGTATGCGAACGAACGTCGTTGGATCGAGCACCGACGAACGATTCTGGTATCACGCTGACCTCGTGGTTGATCAAGAGCCGTACAGATCGACAGGGGTGGTACCCACTGCGATCAATCCGTGGGCGATTCGTGCTCGGCGGCGGATTTCTCGCCACACGATCGATTGGGGTTCGTGGACCCCTCGTGCAGCAGGCGTCTTTCTCGATATGTTCAAACGATCGGCGTCGATCGACGATCGCGGCGCAACGTACGAACGCCGACGCGAGTGTGTGATCTGTGTGGTGGCAGACGATCAAGAGTCTGCTCGCACGCGCGTCGAGCTGGTGCTCGATCAGAGCCCATATCGTGAGTATGAACTCGAAGCCCTCTCCGAGAAACGGATAGCGGCAGTCGAATCCCAGCCCGTGGTTGCAAGCGCCCTCCGACAACAGTCTGCTATCCATCCACTGATCGGTGGGACGTACACGCCACAGCTGCCGGAGTGTCATCTCCCAGCCACTGCTGATGAGCGGGTCCTCGGCCTCATTCGTGTTGGACTCCCAGCAGCTGCGCTTCGAGAACAGCTCGATCGTGCACAAGAGTACCGTCGCCGCGATTACGATCTCGGCCAGTTCAAAGTGGAGCTGCGACTGGGAGCCACCCCACACAAGCGGTTGCTCTCCATTGTCCAGGCGATCGACGCGAACGAAACGGGCAGCATCGTAGGCGGAATATCGCTCAGTAGCGACACCACAGACTGCTCACTCGGAATTCCGATCGATACGGCGCGACTTGCGCGGATGCAGTCGCTCAGAGACCGGTCCGAGGCGGCCGACAATGATGTGATTCACTGGAAATTCCCGCTCTGCGATGACTCTCTGTCACAGTTTTGCACCACAGCAGAAAAGTTGCTTGCGGCAGACACGCCTGGAGTGGTCGGCTCCAACCAATTCGAATCGATTGCTCAGACGCCACGGAAAGTGGTCGCAGAGTAGCCCTATCGGGAGCAGATCTCTGCGCCGGTACCAATACCAGTCTGGAACGCTCGGGCCATGACGTCGACATCGTCGAACGCGTCGATCATTGCATTTGCGACCGAGCGTTGCGCATCTGACGGACAGACCCCAAGCATTCCTGGGCCAGCACCACTGATCGTCACACCGTGTGCACCCGCCTCAAGCGCTGCGGTACGGACCGAATCGTACCCATCGATGAGTTCAGCACGGACGGGGGTAACGATCCGGTCGTCGAGGCCGTTGCCGACGAGCTCTGGATCGCTTCGACACATACCTGCGGTCAGTGTAGCGGCCCTGCCAACGGTGTCGACGACATCGTCGAGGGGAGCCTGTGGTGGCAACACCGACCGAGCCTCGCGCGTAGAGATGATGAGGTCGGGAAGGCAGACGACCAGAGATATGTCGGCTTCGATCTGCGTGAATCCCTGGTCGGTCGCGATCGTAAAGCCACCGAGTATCGCCGGTGCAACGTTGTCTGCGTGTGGCGTTCCCGAAACGACGGCTTCGCCTTTCGCTGCAATTGGCACCAGTTCTTTTGGCGCATACCCGCGGTCGTACAGCGCATTGAGCGCGACTGCCGCACCTGCCGCACTCGCAGCCGATGAGCCCAGCCCTGAGGACGGTCGTATGCCCTTATCGATCGATATGTGCGCCGGTGCTTCGAGGGCACGGGCAACCGCACCCACGGTGTTCTTCTCCGGGTCTTCCGGGATATACTGACTGCCGGCACCAGTGACGTCAATCGTTGTTTCTGTGGCTTTTTCCACTTGCACGACATCCGCCGGGTGTTCGAGAGCAACGCCAAACACGTCGAATCCGCTCCCGAGATTCGCACTCGTCGCGGGGGCCCGGACGGTAACCATGTCATCTGGTTAGCCGAGCGATCGGATAAATGTACCCGAATGACATCCTCCCTCGTCGTGAACCCCGCTCACCAGGGCGTCCGCATTTCCATCCCCCTTCGGCGTCGATCCCTGACGGGGTTTTCGCGCCGTTGAGAGAAAGCGTACACGGCGATTGTCGATGACAACAAACTTACGGACGGCTGGCCCTACCACAGCTATGATCGGGATCGTTGGCGGCGGAATCGCGGGACTCGCTGGAGCGTATCGCCTCCAGCAGGCTGGCTACGACGTACAGGTGTTCGAGGCGAGCAGCGACGTGGGAGGACTCGCCCGGACGTACCCAACGGCCGGAGACCGCATCGAAGCATTCTATCACCATCTTTCTAAATCTGAGCAAACGATCGTTGATCTGGCAGAAGAGCTTGGTATCGGCGACCGCGTCGAGTGGCACGTGGGGGAAAACGCCTACTACGTCGATGGAGCAATCCATCCGATGGATACGCCGTGGGAGATTCTTACCTTTCCACACTGGAGTCTGTACGATAAATTCAGACTCGGGATGTTGACGCTCGATATCGACGTGCGTGGTGGCGTTCCGTCGTTCGACACCTACGAACGGCTCTCCGATTTCGAAGAAACGTCGGTCAAAGAGTTTGCCATTGAGCACACGACCGAAACGGTGTACGAGACCTTCTTTGAACCCCTACTCGACGCCAAATTCGGGAGTCGAAAAGAGGACGTAAGTGCGGCCTGGTTGCTGGGTCGTATCAAATTCCGTGGCGAGCGAGATCTCCTCAACGGAGAGGTGCTGGGATACATCAACGGTGGCTTTGGCGTATTCCTCGATGCGCTCATCGATGCGGTTGGCGAAGCGAACATCACCACGGACGCTCGGGTAACCGAACTGGAACACGACGACCATGTCCAAACGATGACTGTCGAAACCGCCGATGGAACGACCGACTACGATGTTGATGGCGTCGTTGTTGCGACGATGCCAAACGTACTCAAAGCGCTCTCGGGCTATCCGTGCGAAATCGACTTTCAGGCCTCCGTCTGCGCCGTCATCGAGATGGAAGAATCGTTGATGGACACCTACTGGCTCAACGTCGCCGACGACGCACCGTTTGGGGCGTTGATCGAGCACACGAACTTCATTCCAACGGACCGATACGGTGGTGATCATCTCCTCTATGTTGCCAGCTACGTTCAAGACGAAACGGAACAGCTCTGGCAGTTTGATGACGATGCACTCACCGAGCACTGGCTCTCGGGAATCGAATCGCTGTTCCCATCGTTCGATCGGGACGTGGTCTCGAACGTCCGAATCGCTCGGAATCCACGCACGGCTCCGATTTACGAGCGTGGCTATCTCGATATGGTTGTTCCGTACGATCTCGGTGACGACGTGGCAGAAGGGCTCTACTACGCCGGCATGGCCAGTAACGCACAGTATCCAGAACGAAGTCTCAACGGGGCTATCGAAGCCGGCTATTCGTGTGCCGATCTGATCACCGAACAGATCGATCCAACCAGCGAGACCGACGTGTCCACTCCGACGCCGCAGTAGCTACTCACGAGTCGTCCGGCGAACCAACGGCATCGGAAAGATCAACATCGTCTGGTTGCTCGGTGTCACCAACCTGGACGTTTCCAGACGCATCTTCGACGTAGACGTCGTCAGCGTATCCGCCCTCTGCGTTCGGTTGATCCCGTTCTGGATCGAGCGCGTCGAGTTTGTCCGGCGTTTTCGGAGCCGGTGGCACCGTGTCGGGTCGAAATTCTCCAAGCGGTTGCCTGATCGTGATGTCGTGGGCTTCGAAGAACTCCCGATACCGGTCGTAATGGGTCTCGATTTCGTTCACGGGGATCTCCATCATCTCGACCCAGCCGTGATTGTAGAAATCGAAGTTGGCCTGAATGTGCGTGATTTCACGCGCCTCTGCCTCCGTATAGCCAGCCGTTAGTCCAGCAGTGTACGCATCGATCGTCCCCGCAAAGAGGGCATCCAGATGGGCTTCTCGTTCGTCTCGATGGGAGGGGTCAGCCTTCGAGAGGAAGATCCGGGTGTGGAGGTAGACGAGCCCCGATCGCGTGACCGATCGGACCCCCGGAACGGTCAACGCCTGTTTGGTGGCCCAGTGACGGGCAGTCTGTTTGATCTTCATGTAGTACCACTACTCGACAGAGCCTCAAGAATGTTGATCGCCAGGAACGGTTGTATTCTACACGAATAATGAAAATAAACTTATTCGTGTCATGATGCCGTTTATCATCCGTTTTCTGCACCGAGAGTGGATGAGAAGCGTGTCTGGGTGGCCGGTCTGGAAAAATATGGTGAATAATCGAGATAGCAATCCACATTAAGCGCGGCTCCGTATCGTCTCTGCATGGGCACGTCGCACGTAATTATTGGCGACGGCATCGCGGGGAGTTCAGCCGCGGAAACGATTCGTGAAGCTGACCCCGCTGCCGAGATCACTGTACTCACCGACGAGGGTGAGGCACTTTACAACAGGATTTTGATCAAAGAGTTTGCCAAGGGAAAAATGCCCGAGGGTCCCATATCGATCCACCAGCCGGAATGGTATGACGAGCGGGACATCGAACTCAAACTGAACACGATGGTGACGCGGATCGACACCGACGCCCAGATTATTCATACGCACTCGGGCGAGTCGATCGAGTACGATTCTCTGTTGTTGGCGACCGGGGGAACGCCGGCGCAGTTGCCCGTTGAGAACAGCGGCGCTGACGGGATTCATCATTTCTGGACGTTCGAAGACGCACGTGCGATCGAAGAACACGCAGCCCGCGCCGAAAACGGCGTGATCATCGGCGCCGGACTGCTAGGGATCGACCTGGCGGCAATCTGTGGTGCACAGGACGTCCGCGCTGACTACCTGATGCGTGGCAACGCCTGGTGGCGATACGCGCTCGATGAAGACGGCGCTGGGATCATGCACGAGGCGATGCGTAAACGCGACGTGACGCCAGTGTTCGAAAGCGGTGTCGAACGGTTCGAAGTGGATGACGCAGGGCACGTGAGTGCGGTCATCGATCCGAACGGCGAGCGATATGAGACCGATTTCGTCGGCATTGCGATCGGACTGAATTTCAACACGGAATTTCTTCGCGGCAGTGGAATTGAACTCACAGAGAATGGCTCGATCGTCGTCGACGAACAGATGCGAACGAACGTCGACAACGTCTATGCGGCCGGCGACGTGACGTATTTCTACGATCAGATTCTTGGCGAGCAGGCGCAAAACGGCGCCTGGGGAAGTGCGAAAGAGCAGGGCTCGATCGCGGCTTCGAACATGGTGTACGACACGGGCGGCGATGGTGATGAGGCCAGCTTCCACTGGGTGTCATCCTACTCGATCACCCACTTTGATTTCCCATTTCTCTCGTTTGGACATCCGACGATCGGTGACGACGCCGTCGAGCGCAAATACTCCGACTCCGAGTGGCGCCGCGTCGTGTTGAAAGACGGCAAAGTGATTGGTGGCGTGCTCATTGGCGATCTGGCCCCACAGACGACACTCAAACGACTCGCCCGCCAGCAGATTGACGTGAGCGACCGCAAAGAAGCACTGCTTGAGGAGTCGATCTCGATGGAGCAGTTCACGCCACAGGAAGCTGAGCAGTAGGCCCACTCCGAAGTCGTTTTGACTCGGACGACGTATCTTTCGGTATGCAAACCAGTGGGAGCAGCGAAATGACGCTCGCCTTCGAGCTGGAGGCGCTCAAACGGCTTGCACAGCCCGATACGGTGTTTTCCGACGCACGCCAGTGGACGAGTTACATCGGTGTCGTTTCGGAGAAGCCGACCTACGTCGTCACGAATTTCACGCGGAAAAAGCGGATTCGACAGGACTTCTTTTCGGGGCCACGAGGCAAGCGCGAGAGCTTAGAGAACGTCAAAGGGCAGTTCGACACCGACCGACACGTGTTCATCGGGACAACCGATGACGACCGGACGCTCGCCGAAGAAACTGACTGGGAGTATCTCGGGCTCGAAGATGCGGCGGCGGCGGCTGGCTGGGAGCTCACTGACGGTGAGACGACCGGATCGACCGTCGAAACGGACCGTGATGACTGGCCGTAGTGACTTTACCGTTCGAACCCAGTAGTTGTATATCGGATGACTACTGCAAACGACGTCGCAGTCGACGTGGAAGTAGAGGTTGAAGTCGATGAGAACGAACTCGAAATCGAGGTCGGTGATACACGAACGGCCGAGGCAGAGCTCGAGGTTGACGGGCTCGAGATAGAAATCGAAGTCGAGGTGGAAGTCGAGGGCGCTGACGACGACGAAGCGGACCAGCTAGCTGACGACACAGAGCGCGAAATTTAACCGTCGCCCGCAAGTACGACCGCGTATGGCAGAACCACGCGTCCCCGGAGCGGACGAATCGGACCTTGGACTTGCGTGTGGAGAGACGGTCGATTACCACACGCTCGATATGGGACTGCGTGAGCTGTCGTGTTCGTGTGGTGATCGACATGCAGTCGTTCAGGATGTGCATCCGTTGAGTCGGTTTGTTCCCGAAGATCTCGTGGCCGTGTTGAACGACGTCGTCGAAACCACTGACGGATCCCCATTTTCAACCCTCCATCTCATGGGTATTGTCCGCGAGGAGTTTCCAGAATCGATCGTGAGCGAATCGGTCGGTGAGGATGGAACCGTCGGCTATTCGATGGTCTGGGTCGCCCAGTTCGATGCGAGACGACTCCACGAAATCGTCGTCGAGCTTATCGTTGAACTGATGGAACACGCCATCAGCCACACTGAAGACAGCGAGGCTATGCGTGCGTTTGAACGGCAAATGCACGAGTTCGACGTGAGTGATTTTGTCGACCAGTATCGCGACGCTCGGGAGTTCACTGATGAGCACGACAGACCAGCGTGACCCATCCAGCGAACCATCTAGTAACAAACCACCAAGGAGCTGGGTACTGGCTTTATTGGGCTCGGCACCCTTTCTACTGGTATGTCCGTCCACCGGGGAGAGTTCGAACGGATACGACAGGTACTGGCGGAAATCGACCCGGAGCAACCACTGACGGCTCGCGAACTCTACGAACTGCTCGACGAACACGGCGAAGCGTTCGATAGCTCACACCAGATCGCGACGATTCTGGGTCGCCAATCGGACGGCACGGTTGAGGTGATCGAAGAACAACCGTATCGTTACCGGATCAGCCTGGTATAGCCGTCGCAGCACGGACGCTATGGCGCGTGGCGGGTTCGATGGGCGCCAGCCGTGGCTGGTGTCGTGGTGGTTCCGAATTTCGTAATTGCGTTCCGACTTTCGTAGAATTTCGCCGAGCTTATTACGATGAGCGAATGGTATCGAGTAATGAGTGATGAGGACCGGACGATTTTGTTGATCGGAAGTGGACCGATACAGATCGGTCAGGCCGCCGAATTCGACTATTCAGGCGCACAGGCCTGTCGCGCGCTCCAGGAGGAAGGCGCACGCGTCGTGCTCGTCAATTCGAATCCAGCGACGATCATGACCGATCCGGAGATGGCCGATAAGGTGTACATCGAACCGATTACCACCGAGGCTATCGCGGAGATCGTTCGCACTGAGAACCCCGACGGTGTGATCGCCGGGCTCGGCGGACAGACTGGACTGAACGTGACAGCTGAGCTCGCCGAGGAAGGCGTTCTCGAAGAGTACGATGTCGAGATCATGGGGACGCCCCTTGATACGATCTACGCGACCGAAGATCGGGATCTGTTCCGCGAGCGGATGAAATCGATCGGCCAGCCCGTCTGTCGGTCCGAAACCGTCACGGCGATGGACGAGGTCGAGAACGCCGTTGAGACCGTTGGCGGGCTGCCTGTGATCATGCGGACGGCGTACACGCTCGGTGGCAGCGGCAGTGGCGTCGTCGAGGAGATGGACGAGCTCAAAGAGCGGGTCCGCAAGGGCTTTCAGCTCTCCCGGAATCACGAAGTACAGATCACCGAATCGATTTCTGGCTGGGTTGAGCTCGAATACGAAGTGATGCGCGATAAGTCCGACTCGTGTATCATCATCTGCAACATGGAGAACATCGACCCGATGGGCATTCACACGGGTGAGTCCACTGTTGTCACGCCGAGTCAGGTGATTCCGGACGACGGACACCAGGTGATGCGGACGGCTGCGCTCGACGTGATTCGTGAGCTTGGAATTCAGGGTGGCTGTAACATTCAGTTCGCCTGGCGTGACGACGGAACGCCTTCGGGCGAGTATCGCGTCGTCGAAGTCAATCCGCGCGTCTCGCGCTCATCAGCACTCGCATCGAAGGCAACGGGATATCCAATTGCGCGGGTGACAGCGAAGGTCGCGCTCGGAAAGCGCCTCCACGAGATTACAAACGAGATCACCGGCGAGACGACGGCGGCATTCGAGCCGGCAATCGACTACGTGGTGACGAAAGTGCCGCGGTGGCCACAGGACAAGTTCGATGACGTGGACTTTACGCTCACCACGGCGATGAAATCCACCGGCGAGGCGATGGCTATCGGTCGGACGTTCGAAGAGAGCCTGCTCAAGGCGTTGCGATCGAGTGAGTACGAGCCAAGCGTTGACTGGGAGACGGTCAGCGATGCAACGCTCGAATCGCGCTATCTCGAACGTCCCTCTCCAGATCGCCCGTTCGCCATCTTCGAAGCGTTCGATCGCGGCTACACCACCGAAGAAGTCGTCGAGCTAACCGATATCGAGGAGTGGTACGTCGAGCGATTCGGGCGAATCGCTCGTGTGGCACAGAACGCACAGTTTGGCGAGCTCGAACTCGCTGCCGACGCAGGATTCACCAACGAACAGGTGGCGAGTTTGACTGAGGCTGGTCCGACCGACGATGAGACGCACGCGAACGCGACTGCGGCGGCAGCCGGCTACACCGCCTCGGCGTCTGCCGGCTCGATCGAGGCGGTTGAGACGACGACGACTGATCGAGGGTTCAAGCAGGTCGATACGTGTGCGGGCGAGTTCGCCGCCTCGACGCCGTATTACTACTCGGCTCGCGATCCAATCGCCGACATCGACAGCACGCACTCGGAAGTGAAAGTCGACACCGAGGTTGACAGCGTGGTCGTCGTTGGCGGTGGGCCGATCCGCATTGGCCAGGGTGTGGAGTTCGACTACTGTGCGGTCCATGCCGTGCAGGCGCTTGGCGAACTCGATATTGACGCGCACGTGGTGAACAACAACCCTGAGACCGTTAGCACTGATTATGACACCTCAGACGGGCTCTTTTTCGAGCCAATCACTGCTGAGGAGCTCGCTGACGTGATCGAGCGGACGAACGCTGACGGTGTGATGGTCCAGTTCGGTGGCCAAACCTCCGTCAACGTTGGAACGCCTCTCGAAGCCGAACTCGAACGCCGGGGACTCGACTGTGCCGTTCTGGGCACGTCGGTCGAGGCGATGGATCTTGCAGAAGACCGCGACCGATTCAACGCCCTGATGGAGTCGCTCGATATCGCCCAGCCCGAGGGTGGGGCTGCACGAAGCGAAGACGAGGCGCTTGCGCTGGCACACGACATCGGTTATCCGGTGCTCGTGCGGCCGTCCTACGTGCTCGGTGGTCGGGCAATGCGGGTCGTCCACAACGACGACGAGCTCGAACAGTATATCGACGAAGCGGTTCGGGTCAGCCCCGAGAAACCGATTCTCATCGACCGGTTCCTTGAGGATGCCGTCGAGCTCGACGTTGATGCCGTCTCCGACGGCGAAGACGTCCTGATCGGTGGAATCATGGAACACGTCGAGAGCGCTGGCATCCACTCGGGTGATTCGGCCTGTATGATCCCACCGCGTTCGCTGGGTCGTGACGTGAACCGCCGGGTGCGTGAAGTCGTCGAGGACATCGCAATCGAGCTCTCGACGGTTGGATTGTTGAACGTCCAGCTCGCCGTGCAAGACGGCGAGGTGTACGTGCTTGAAGCGAATCCACGGGCGTCCCGGACGGTTCCGTTCGTCTCGAAGGCCACTGGCGTGCCGATAGCAAAACTTGCTGCAAAGGTGATGGCCGGCGAGACGCTCGCGGAGTTGGACGTGACCGAAATGGTCCCAACGCACACGAGCGTCAAGGAGGTCGTCTTGCCGTTCGATCGGTTGCCGGGCAGTGATCCACGGCTTGGCCCCGAGATGAAATCGACCGGTGAGATTATGGGCACCGCAACCTCGTTTGGGAAGGCGTATGATAAAGCCCAGGACGCCACCGGCAAGCCAGTTCCCACCGAGGGGACGGCCGTGGTGACACTCGATGTGGACGGCTTCGAGGAGTATTTCGATATCGTCGAGTTCGAGGAGACCGAGGCATTTGCGGAGGCGATTCGTGACGGCGAGATCGACCTGATCATCTCCCGTGAGCGTGAGCCACTTGAGGTCGCCGTCGAGGAGTCGGTCACGTACTTCTCGACTGACGCGAGCGCACGCGCCGCACTTGAGGCGATCGAGGCGAAAAATGACGATCTCGACGTGCAGGCGGTCAGCGATCGGCCCCACCACGAGGAGTTCTGGGGACAGCCAAAATCTGAGGACTGAACCAGTAGCCAAATTGTGGGCTTTCACACCTGAAATCCGCTTTTCTTGGTGATAGGATGAGTACACGTCACCGAATGTCCTTTATAAATAATCCATATCGGATACAGATCAAAAGCCTTGAAGGAGCACGGTTCTCGGAGAGGTACTGAGACCAGAGCTCTAAAAGGTTCCTTTAATTTTACCACGCAACAGTTCACCCAACCAGATTGTTAGCGGTTAGGATGAGAAAGAAGATGAGGACGACTTCGTTGACAATCCAGGAATGGGTGTTCATCCACTCACGAACGGTCGGGAGGGAGGCCTCCGCACGCTCACCAAATGTGAAAAGAGCAAGCGAGGGCAGTGAGATGAATAGAACAGTAAGCGAAAGAAACGGGAGAGAATGCACCAACGGTGCTCCGGTTCCCGAGAGAGTGGACCCAACAGTAGTTGCTGTGAGAATGTTGGTCGGAAAAAACCCGAGTAGTAAAAATCCGAGTCTGAACGAAAATCTCGGCGTCGCTGTCTGTAATGTACCCATCCATTTTGGTGGCTCAGTCCGTTCTCTTCTCCTGTAAACGTATATCATTGCAACCACGAGTAAGATTATTACAAAGAAGAGAAGAGTATCGTTTCGCTCTCCTCGGGTAGTGCCCTCACCCACAGTGTATGCAATAGCAGTGATAAGGCTGATCGAAGCAGTTGCCCCGACTATGAATGAGGCAGAATTTCGCTGCCACTCCTCGCTCGTTGCCAAGAAAATGGCACTGAGAATCTGTGGTCCAGCTACCATTACAATCGCCAGCGGAAGTACTGTGAGAAATGCCATATATCAACTATTTAATGGGCAAAGGACTAATTGGCGCGAGTGATGAATCGGCGTGACCACACTCTGGATAGATCCCTGTAAGGCGACGCTGCCATGGATAGAACGTCGGCAAACATTGGGATATATTTTCCCCATCACCCCTTTCCCTGATATTATTTTATAATGAAGACAATTATACTATTGCCAGAGCGAACTTCATCAGAGGAGTAAGTCAGCACTCGCTATCGTGCCAGGTTGGACCGTTGGGCTTCCGGTTTTCTGGATGTGTCTGACCCGCAGCATCGAATGGATCAGCGCCTTACTTCCACCCAGAGACGCATGATTACTATTAGTTTATTGAATTGACTCTATCAGACGGTCTCAAGAGAGATCACAGCACTGATGGCGAGAGAAACGAATATTCGAATTCGACGTGGAGTACCGAGATTCTGCCTGAAAACAGCTTGTATTCTCACCGAATGATATTTGGTGGAACCCAGCGCAGCCTCTGGTATGGAGTATACCACCCTTGGCAACACTGGGCTGACAGTGAGCAAGCTCTGTCTCGGTTGCATGAGCTTTGGCGACAGCGACTGGCGCGAGTGGGTGCTGGACGAATCCGAAGGCCAGGAGCTGATCGAACGCGCGCTCGATCTTGGGATTAATTTCTTCGATACGGCAAACATCTACTCCCGCGGCGAATCCGAGCGCATTCTCGGCGAAACGCTCGGTGATCGCGCGGACGAGCAGGTGATCGCCACGAAATGCTACTTCCAGATGGACGACGACGATCCGAACTCTGGTGGGCTCTCTCGCAAGGCGATCGAGCAAGGGCTCGCTGCCAGCCGTGAGCGACTGGGCGTCGAAACGATCGATCTCTATCAGATCCACCGCTGGGATGATGAGACGCCGATCGAAACCACCATGCGCACGCTTGACGACGCCGTTCGTCGCGGCCACGTCAGACACATTGGCGCGAGTTCAATGTGGACCCATCAGCTCGCAGAAGCGATGGCAACCAGCAACCGACTGGGACTGCGCTCCTTCGAGACGATGCAGAACCACTACAATCTGTGCTACCGCGAAGAAGAGCGCGAGATGCTTCCCTACTGCGACCGCGAGGGGATGGCCGTCATTCCGTGGAGCCCGCTCGCAAGAGGCGTCTTGGCCCGTCCACACGAGAAAATGGAGTCAACTACGCGGGGACAAACCGACGAGTACGCCCACGATCACCCGTATCTGTCGGGCGGTGGCCGTGAGATCAACGAACGCGTCCAGCAGCTCGCAGAAGAGTATGGCGCATCAATGGCTCAGATAGCACTCGCCTGGGTGCTCTCAAAGGATGTTGTCACTGCCCCGATCGTCGGAACAACGAGCGTCGAACACCTCGAAGCAGCCGTCGCCGCTCTCGATATTTCGTTGTCTGATAGCGACGTCGAGTTTCTAGAAGCCCCGTACCAGCCGGTCACCGTCTCCGGTCACCAGTGATTCACTCGCGCGTTTCGAGATACGTTTCACCCAGCTCCGTTATGTCGTATACCGTGTCGCTCTCGTACAAGAGGCCGTGTTCACAGAGCATCTCACACCGCTTTTTGGCGAACGAAACGTGTAAGCCCAGTCGACCCGCGGCCTCAGGACACAGCCCTGGCCCGGCCGACGCGAAGTGGTCCAACAGCTGATCATCCACCGATAGCATCCACTCTGTCGTCTCTCCATCCGGTCCGTCAGTTTGTTTCGAATTCACACTCACTTATGTCACCCACATACGTGTTTGCTAGTTGTTTGTTACTAACTATCATAGCGTTGGTCAGCAATACTGATAAATATTGCGACCACCCAGACCAGTTTTTAACGATTATCCATAATGAATGGTGAATAATTGTGCATTAGGACTAAAATGTCGGCAAGAACGCGACAAGGCTCCACAGTTGTTGCGCAACGTCGGCAACCGCTAGTCGTCCATTCGGTTGATATGAATGGCCGTCCGATAGAGTCCTAATGAGCGAGCCAATCGAGCGTATCGGGCCACTATCCGGCATTGCTTCGTCGATTGTCGCACTGGGCGCAATTGGGCTAGCGACCATACTCTCACACTCGTTCTCGTGGACGCACAGCGCACTCAGCGAGCTCGGCGTAGCAGGAGGAATCGTTGCAACGCTCTTCAACGGCGGTCTGATCACCGGCGGCGGTATCGCCGTTCCGTTTGGGCTCTGGCTGCTCGGGAGGGCAGAAAATCGACTCGAACGACTGGGCGTCTACTCCTTCTGGCTCACCGCCGTTGCGATGGCAGCAATCGGACTGTTCCCGATGGGGTCACCGCTCCACGTTCCCGTTGCCGTGTCGTTCTATCTATTGCTCACAGTGTCGTTGTGTCTGTACGGGATTGGCAACGTGCTTGCGGGGCAGCGACGGCGAGGCTTGCTCACGATTTTGCTTGGAGGTGTGACGCTCGGCGGATGGATCGTGTGGGGGCTACAACTACGAGCGTTCGTTCCCGGGCTTGCACTGCCCGAAACCGTCGGTGCGCTTGCGCTTGCGTTCTGGGTGTCGGGGACGGCCATCCGACCGTGAGTGTCATCACAGCGTCCGTTCGTCGGTCGCGATTGATTCAACCTGCGATCTGCTGTATGCGTTCGGAATGTACTCGAAAATCGTATACTCCTCCAGCTGATCGGTGAGTCGCGCCGGCTCCGGAAAGCCAAGCTGCACCAGTGTGAGCTCGCCAAGCGTAATGTGGCCGCTGTTTGCAGGCGCAAGAATATGCTGGGATCCCTCCAGCCCAGTTCCCATCGCGACTGCCTGATTGTACGTGGCGCGATTAACCATCTCGATCGCCGTCTGGTTGCTTGCTCCCAGCGATCGGAACGTCGACTGGCGAACCGACAGCTGCCATTCACCCGGTGTGGCGGTTCCGTAGCGCTCCGCAAGCGTCGAGGCGGCCGCTGTGAGCGCTTGCTGGAAGATTGCGGTGGAATCCTCGCCGTTCAGCCAGTCGTGGGCTGTCTCCCCCGAGAGCGCCGATACAATCGTCGTGTCCTGTTGTGCACGACCGTGATCAGCTGCGTGTCTGGTGAGTGGCGGATCAAACGCGAGCCCGGGTGTCTCGGCCCTGATATCGTCGTCAAACACGATCATCTGGAGCTCTCGCCGTGTCTCCTCGTAAATTGCCATGCCGCCCGAATCATACGCACCGTCATCGTTCGCGTCACTCCATCGATAATTCTGCGATCGCCACTGATCGAGTTCGTCAGCCATCGCCTGGAGCTGTGAGTCATCAGCCCCACGTGCGGCGTCGATCATCGCCGGAACAGTGTAGGCAGCTGCCGCGTCGTGAGTCGCTGCATCCTCGATGATTCCTTTTACATCAGCAAGGGAGAGGGGGCCGTCATCGATCGCCGACGCGGTCAGATCGTCGAGGAGGACCACGCGATTGGGGCCACCCCACTGCTGTGGAGCGTCGCCGGCACGCCAGCCAACAACCGGTGCATTGTTCCAGTTGACGACATACCCGCTGTCGGGATTTTTCGTGTGAATCCCAAGCCCCGTTCCGGTGGTGATCGCTCCCCACTCGTGAAGCGATGCGGGAGCGGGGAGTCGGTGGTCGAGATCCGGATTGCGCTCCGGAACCGCTCCGGTGTGAACGAATCCGATGTCGTCCGCATCGACGTAATGGAAGTTGAACGTGAACGGAAAGTCACTGAGACGCGATTTGAAGCCCTCGTAATCGGTCTCAGTGCCAACGTGTGCCCACATCAGCGCGCCTTCGAGTTCTTGCATTCTCGTCGTCGTTCGCTGACACCAGGCGACGCGTTCGTCTGGATTCCAGGCGACCACCGGCATGGTTGCACCAGCTTCTTCGATCCGCGCAACCTCCTGCTCGACGCGCTGTATATCTGGGTCGCCCTCGATGATCGAACCGACGACCGACGGCGTGTGAACGATCGTGTGCGTTTCCATCTCGTGATACTCGCCGTTCCACTCGTAGCGATGATCGTCGTCAGGATGGAGGTCGACAGCGATGGTGTCGGTCTGGTCGTCACGCCCGCTCGTGACGGTCCAGGCGAACTCTGGTGTGCGGCCAATGATCACGCCCGGTGCACCAACAGTTCCGATGCCCGTAACGTCAAAGCCTGCGCCGTGGAGTCCGACCTGGTGAATCACTGGTGGCTTGAAATAGCCCATCTGTGGGCCACCACCAAGCATTGGGGCGCCGGTTTCGGTGTGTTCGCCACCAACGATGAGCGCATTCGAGCCGAATTTGAACCCCTCCATCAGCCCTTTGCCAACGCCGCTGAGAAACTCCGAGAGCGAAAACTCCGATTCGATCCCCCAGGGCTCGGCATCGAGCGTGGCGTCGACGTACGACAGCTGTTCGTCCGGGACGTCTTCGAACGATGGGACCGTCTCACCGCCTTCAACGGTCAGTTCATCAGGGTCGAGCGACGCGGGGTGTTCTTCGCCCACGCGGAGCCAGTTGCGATCACCAAACGCTTCGTACGCGGCTGCCCGCTCTCCGAGCGTGTCGGTCAACACGGCTAGCTCGCGGGCGTTTCCGATCTCGCTGCCCCCACCGAGCCCGAAATAGCCGATGAGATAGCTCAACACGGCAATCGAATCGACAGGGTCCCAGGGATCCGGCGAATGAGTGAGTGCGGTGAACGTTCCCGGAAGCCGGTTCTCGGCAGCCATCTCCGTCATCTGTTTGTTGACGCCATCAGCGAACCCCGTAAGCAGTTCTTTCATTTGCTCGGAGGCGGCGTCGTACTGTGCCTGGAGTTCATCGCGCGTGTAGAGATCCCGGCGAACTTCGATATCAGAGGCAAGCTGTCCCGGTCCGAGCACCTCAGCGCTGTTTCCGTAGCCAATGTGTCTGAGGACGTCCATCTGAAACAGCCGATCGCGAGCCTGAACGTAGCCGTTGGCGAACACCAGCGAGTACTGATCCTCGGCGTAGATATGACTCACACCATGTGCATCAGTCAGAATCGTCGCGGTCGAACCCCCCGGTACCCCGAGTGCGGTCTGTCCAAGCAGTGTACTCCCGAGGACAGCACCAGTTGATCGTAGAAACGTCCGTCTTTTCATCCCGAACAATGATTTAAAATTATGTGTATTTATCAGTATCTCCGGTACTACCTGGGGTTTTAACACGTAATCATGGAAGGATCACCGGTAAGTGGATACCAGCTGTAGCTGGTGTATGGCCGATCCTATGACCAATTTCGAGGCGCCCGAAATCGATGCGCTTCCGGAGGAGATCCAGGAGCGGATAGAAAAAGAGACTGAGGACGCGGGGTTCACGCCGAACGTATTCACGGCTATGGCGTATAAGCCCAGCCACTTCTGGGCGTTTTTCGACTACCACGACGCGCTCGTAGATGACAGCGCACTAGAACGAGAGGAGATCGAGATGATCGTGGTGACCGTCAGCGGTGCTAATGACTGTCTGTATTGCGTTGTTGCACACGGTGCACTCTGTAGGGTGTACGCAGAGGATCCACAGCTGGCTGATCAACTCGCCACGAATCACCGGGCTGCCGATCTGGGACCACACCACCGCGCAATGTTGGACTTTGCAGTGGCGCTCACGAACAATCCCGGATCCGTTACGAGGGAGGATCTGCTGGTCCTGCGGAACAACGGCTTCAGTGAAGAGGCGATCTGGGACATTGCAAGCGTCGTTGCGTTCTACAATCTCTCGAATCGACTGGCGATCGTTGCTGACATGCGACCGAACGAGGAGTTTTACTCGATCGGACGCGAGTGAGCGTCAGGCTTTCGTTCACGGATGGCTGATCCGTGGTATGGCATCACCGACTGACGGCCCTTCACAGGTGCCGAGCGACGGAGCCGAATCAATCAGTGCTGAAGAACGCCAGTGGGCGATTTTGCTCCACGCCAGTGGCTACGTCTGTCTTCTCTTGATCCCGTTCGCGAACGTGATCTGTCCGTTCGTTCTCTGGCTGTTGAAAAAAGAAGAAAGCGAGTTCCTCGATCGAAACGGCCGCAATGCGGTGAATTTCCAGCTCACCTGGACAATCGGGCTTGCGGTGGCATTTTCGACGATAGGAGCGGGGGTGGGAGTGATTCTTTTCCCAGTTGGAGTGGTGGCGTGGTTACTCCTGATGGGAGTTGGCGCGTACAAGGCAAGCGAACACGAAGCATACGACTATCCGCTCACCTACGGCTTTTTCGAGTGACGGGGATCACAGCGGAAAAACCATGCAGAGAACCGCCGACAACTACAGATACCCCAGATCAGCCAGTCGACTCTCAACTTCCTCATCGGAGACGTTGCGCTCGAGTTCGTCACCGTACTCGGGATAGGAGGTTGCGCCAATATCATCAACTACCGGCAGCACGCGGCCATCCATCCGCTCGCTGTACTGAATCCCCATCGCGGCCATGATCGTCGGGGCGACGTCGTACAGATGGGCGTCCTCAAGCGAGGCAGACTCATCAATTCCCTCGCCCATCGCTGCGAACACACCATCGAGCTTGTGATTCCACGGCTCGGTCGGTGGACCGAACTGTTCACCCTGTAGCTGTGCGGAGATGAAATACTCGAAATCCTTAGGAACAGTGACAATATCGACGGAGCTTTCGGTGAACTCGCCGTTGTAATACTCCTCTCTGGGCGCAACCGTCTCGAACATTGGCTCACCTTCTGGCGTCTGGACGCCTGCTAGCAGATCGATGAGCTCGGAGCGAACGTCTTCATACTCCGATTTGGGGACGATCCCCTCTGGTTCGCGTCCTTGGAGATTGATCCGGACGCCGAGTTCTACTCGTGCACGCATATACGCCGTCGAGGCCGGGAAATCAACCTGTTCGCTCGCCGTTCTGGCGACGTTGTCCGGAACGTAGGGCTTGATGAGCGAATCGAGCCCGATCGAGCGAAGCGACTTCCCAACGCGGGAGGCGGTGAACCCGTGTTTCGCGATCGTTGCAGCGAATCGCTCGAAAATGTTTGGCTCCCATGTCTCTTCGTTTTCACCCTCACGGAGCTGACTCCGGATTGGATTCCAGGACGGCATCCCTTTTCCACCCTGGGTCGTCTCAACGTAGCCCTCATCGTGAAGGAACTCGTTGACCCGGAACTCCTGTTTGTCGTAGGGACCCATCCCGTGGTCGCTGGCCAAAAACACCTGTTCGGCATCGCACTCCGCAAGCAGTTTGCCAACCTGCCGGTCGGCCTCTGCGTACACCTGCTTTACCTTCTCCCAGTCGCCCAGGAATTCGTGAAACACCGTGTCCGTCTTCTGGAACTGCACGAACCCGAAATCCGGCTCGAACTCCCCTTCGAGATATCGGAACGCCTCCCCATGCATTCGAACGAGCGACGTGTACTCCTCCATTTTCTCGTCGTCCGTCCACTCCTGGTCATCGCGTTCGTACTTCGGATAGACACGATACTCTCCGATCTCGTCGATCACGTCATCAAGAATGCCAGCCGGATGTGAGTCCGGATGCTCCGGTCCAATGAACCCTGGAATGATTGCGCCATCGATTTCGTCCGGTGGATGTGTCACCGGAACGTTGACGACGACGCTTGAGAGATCGTGTTCTTCGAGCAGCGTCCACATCGCGTGTTCGCGAACATGGTCTGCGCTTACGACGTGCCAGTCGTAGCCATCGTAATCGACGAAGCCAAACGTCCCGTGTTTGCCTGGATTGACCCCCGTGTACATCGAGGGCCAGGCACTCGGCGTCCACGGTGGAATCTGTGACGTTAATGGTCCGACGGCACCATTCTCACAGATCGACTGGATGTTTGGAATGACATCGTCTTCGATCAATCGATCGAACACCGGGAGACATCCGGCATCGATCCCAATCAACAACGCCTTCATCTTGTGGTCGGTCATCGAATCTCACCCTCTACCCGCATCGTCGTCTCATATTCAGTGGTCGTTTGCGTATGAATCATCCGTTTTAGAACCGCGTGATATAATCGTGATGTGACTGACATCCATAGGGTTCTCATTGTTGTTTCGAAACGCCCCGCGGACACTTATTCATTCCTTCATTGCGACGGAGGCGCGTCCGAATTACGCGCCAGGTTGCGTGCACACTGTGACTTCTCCATTCGTGTACACGACGTCGCGGCTGCCCCCACAGACCTGTTCGCGTCGTACCTCAGGGCTCTGTCCCGTTGATGTGTGGTTGTACAACAGCTGGAAGACGGTCGCGCCACTTTGCTCGTACTCGCGGTAGATGAACCCGTCCGAGTTGTTTTTCACTTCCAGCCCTGCGTTATTTTGACCAACACGTCCGGAGACGAAGCCGTTGTTGTTATCGTACAGCCCGATCGGAACGCCATGTCCTTCCGTGGCAGAGATCGACCGCCAGTAGAGCGTTCGGTCGAACACCGTCTGATACGGGTGATCGGTGGCCCAGTACTTCGTATTGTTCTCATCGCGTGGGGCGGTGTACTGCTCCATTGCATCGACCGCTGCGAGTTCAGCGTTCGTGTAGCTGTATCGGGGCTGGGTCCCTTCGAACGGCGGGCTCTCCAGCGTGCTGTCGCTCGAAAACATTGATGCAGCCGGGAAGATGAGGATGAACACGAGCAGTACCGTGAGTACGATCGACGGATTTGTGTTATCCACGAGATAGGCGAGCCCGATCGCGCCAATGACGGCCATCGGGGCGGCTACGAACGGGAACCACCGACCCGGAACGAACGTCCGAATCCCGAGCATCGGGAAGACGAACACGAAGACGAGCATCGACACCGTGGCGACAACCGCCGTGAACGTCGCGTGTGAGATGTTCTCCTGGCGAATAATATAATAACAGCCAACGATCGTCAGCATGAGCACGAGCAAAAAGCCAAGCACGTCGAGATATTCGACGAGCGTGTCCATCATCGTTGGCGCCGGGAGCACGGATTCTGGAATGTTGCCCTGTGACACCGTTCCAGTATCACCCGTCTCAAGGGCCTCTTCGAGATAGGTCATCATCACCACGAGGAACGTATCCCCACTCTGTGGTGTTAGCGACCACATGAACGTCATCAGCCCCAGATCGAACACCATCAACCCGGTGAGGTTTACTGACTCACGCGTCGACGAGCGTTTCCAGGTGCCTTGCCCGATGTCAAAGACACCGAGGCTGATGAGGAAATACGCGATCAATCCAGAGCCGGTGAACACCACCATTATGAACGAAGAGATCTGGTGTGTGAGAATGACCGCCACGCTGAAGAACACGACGAGCAGGAAATCGCGTGGCCGATAATCGATCCGCAGCATTCGATCGAGTGCGTAGAAGATCGCCAGGAAAAACACCAGCCCGAGACTCGTTGGGATGATGTGAATCCCCCACTCGATCACCGTTGCACTCATCGCATACACCGCGGTGGCGAACACTGCCCAGCGTTTTTCAACGAAAAACGTCGCCGTCGAGTAGATCAACACCACCGACAGCGGCATTGCAATCCCAAGGACGAGATAGAGCGCCGTTTTGACCGGCACGTCGAGCAAAAGGCTCGAACCGACAACGAGCAGGTGATAGAGGGGTGCAGCGAAATACTTTCGGCCTTCGATGGGCGCAAGCGATCCCGCATCGCGTATGGCGGTCGACCAGTCGGCCGCGTGTGACCAGATGTCGATTCCGATGTATCCTGGCGTGGTGTAGAGCGCACTGAACCGAATGACGACACCGAACAGGATGATCAGGAATAACAACAGCGTTGGTGAGAAATACTCCTCATCGACGAACAGTATCAACACTAACAGGCCCGCACCGACCACGGTGGCGATGTAGTAGAAAACCATTCCACGGCTGCCCATCAGGCCAGCGAGCGCGAGCAACACTGCACAGCCGACGACAATCAACGATGGCAACAGCCGAGACATCCGTGCTGAGAGCACGGGAAGCTCGCCAGGGAACTCAGACCGTGCTGCAATCAGATACAACAGCGACGCGACGAGGAGCACGACCGGAAGGGTCCGGACGTACACATCGTCGAGGAACAACTGCACTGGCAACAGAGCAAGCGCTGCCAGCAGTCCAAGCAAACCGGCGATGATATCGAGACGGCCGTTCCGAGCCATCCCGATGAGACCTGGTCGAGTACTCATCGATTACCGATCAATCGTCGTCGGCAGGAATGGCTTTCGACTCGGTCCGACCGTTTTTCGACACCGTAGCGGTTGTCGGTAGGGAGGTAGGGGACTCTCGGACCTGGACCCCTTTGTCTTCGTTCTCGTTGCGGTCAAGCACCATCGCCGAGAGAAGCAAGACGATCCCCGACAGCACAGTGAAAAACCAGTTGTTGGACTCCTCACGCCGGCGGGCAATTCTCGAAACGAGTTTCCCCGCTCCAAGTCCCATAACGCCCGCACCGAGGTAGTACGCCGCTGCGAACGGCCGGAAGTCTTTGAGGATGTATTTCTGGTTCACTCGCCACAGGAATCGGTGCAACAGCATGAACGATACCTTGGGCACGTACTCCGTGTAATTGATATGGCTCTTCCAGTCGTCATCGTAGACCGTTTCGGCCGAGTGGACGACATCAGCAACGCGACAGTCTGCCAGATTGAGTCGGACTAGCAGATCGTTGCAGTAGCCGTAATACTCGTACATGCCATCGATGTCCACTCGCTGGAGCGCCTCCTGCGAGATGGCCGTGTAACCGTTCTGTGGATCGGAAATGTTCCAGTAGCCACTGGAAATTTTCGTGAGTAACGAAAGGATGGTGTTGCCGACCAGCCGCAGGCGCGGCATCGCATCAAGCGTTTCGAATTTCATAAACCGATTGCCCTTTGCGTAGTGGGCTTTCCCTTCGACCACTGGATCGATGAACTTCGTCAGCACGTCCGGATCCATCTGACCGTCACCCCCCATGACGGCCGTCACGTCGATACCGTCCTCCAGCGCCTGGAGGTAGCCGGTTTTAATTGCTCCTCCGACGCCCCGATTCACCGTGTGCTGAATCGGAACGACGCGGGCATCGTAACCGTTTGTCGCCGAGTGCTCAGCGTTGTACTGCTTTGCATACTCGGTTATCTCAAGCCACGTGTCGTCAGTCGAACCGTCGTCGATGACATACGCTCGATCTACAAATGAGGGTAACGTCTCAATCACCTCACCTACATAGCCTTCTTCGTTGTACGCCGGTATGACGACGCCGATCGTGTGTTCGTGGTACATATATCGCGTGTCTACTCTCTCGTCTCCTGTGTGATGAGAAGGGATAGTCAACTCCACCCCCTAAACCCGGAGACCCGGTCTTACTAGATGCGTAGTCTGCTACAGTCTTATTATCGTTTCTAGTTCGAACGACAAACGCGTATCGGACATCTTCCGGGAGTGGAGCCGTGAAACCCTTCGATTTGCCCGTACCACAGCAATACGTACATGCTTTATGGTCGCACGTGCCATCCACCCCAAGAATGGCATCTATTACCACACAAGCTGCTGGTATCTGTCTCAATTCATGATGATATCGAACCCAAAGGTGTCAAGACCACCGAGCGGTGAGCCCAGCTATGGCACCTGACGACCGGACGGCTTGCGCGCGACGACTCGATGTGGGGTTCGTTCCTGCGGAGGTTCCGGGGGCCTCCGGAACGGGCGCAGTCCGCACGTCACGCCTGCTCATTCAGCGCCTCTCTTCGTATCACGATCTCACCGTCTACATTTCGAGTCAGATGGACGCCAGCGACGCGGACCTGCCCGCAACTGACCGGGTCGAGTACGTCGTTCACGACTCGCTCAGTAGGCTTCCGCATCCGCTCCACGAGAAGATTGACACCCTGCAGACGGAGCTTGACGCAATGGAACGTCACGATCTCGTGCATTCGTACTCATCGGCTTTTATTCCGATTCTTGCCCAGCTTGAGACGCCCACGCTCTCGACGCTCAACTCGTATCTCCCAGTGTGTCCGAAGGCAGATATGATGTATCACGGTGAACGGAAATGCTCCGGACCAGCGCTCGGAAAATGCGCGAGCTGTATCCCAATAACGGCACTCAAGCGACGGCAGGGGCTCGACGCAGAGCTGCGCTCAAGTTACGTCTCATTCGGACAGATCAGCTTCGTTCGCGATTCGATCGCGCATGCTGACGATGTCGATGCGTATCACGCGCTGTCACCGCACATGGTTGCAGATTACGGCTCGCTTTCGTTTCCTCGGGATCGAATCGAGGTGATTCCCCACTTTTACGATGAATCGTTCGCGACCATTGATACTCAGCCCACCAGCGTCCCCAATCCGGCCGAACGGAACGACCCAATTCGGCTGTTGTACGTGGGCGCACTCCAGGATATCAAGGGCGTCGATGGGCTGCTTCGTGGGGTCCGCACCCTCCTCGATCGTGGCCACGACGTTCGCCTTGAGGTCGCCGGAACGGGACCGCTCGAAACCCGGTTGCACGAACTTGCCGACGACCTCGAACTCGCTGCAGATGGTGCCGTGAAATGGCACGGCTACGTCGATCACGACGAGCTCCCCGACGTGTACGACGAGGCCGACGTGTTCGTCTACCCCGGGTTGCTTGACGAACCGTTCGGTCGCGTACTGCTTGAAGCGTTGTCGACGCGCACGCCGATCCTCGCGAGCGACGTTGGGAGCACAGAGTACATCATTGGCGATGCTGGCCAGCGGTTCGATCCAGGCTCGGGTCGGTCCCTGGCAGACGCCTTTGAACGGCTCATCAGCGAGTATACGGACCATTATGCGGCGATTCCCGGCCAGCTGGAAACGTTCGCACCAGAAACCGTAGAACAATCGTTCCTGGATCGGTATCTCGACGTTGCCGAGTCCAGCGGCTGAGCTACTGGGGTGGAACGTCTACTATTCCGATTGTCCAGTTTTCTGTTTCGCTGTTACTACCGTCGACGGCACAGCGCCAGCCCTTGTTGGGACCAAGCCACCACGGATCGAACGTGTGCATCCCGCGGTTTGCCCAGGACGCGGAGAACTCTTCGAGCGTTGGCGATCCCCTGACCTCCTGGTCGGCGTATGAACGGGTCGTCAGCCGAGTCACCTCATAACAGCGGATCTTATCCCCGTAATGAGCCGCAAGGTCCTGGAAGTAGAGAAACAGCCGCCCACCCGCAACGATCGGCCGGCCGCCCTGACGAGCAGCCTGAACCCGATCGGTCACGACCGGATTTTGCGGGTGTGGCGTCCAGCCATCCACGCTGAGTGAGTCGTTGTAATACACCATCACGGCGTCGTTGCCCCGGTCGGTGAACAGCCACCAGCGTCCGCGGTAGTTGACGAAGGTGGGGTCGTGTGGGTAGTACTCCACGTCGATCGCCGTGCCGAGATGGTCCCAGTCGGTCGGAAAGTCCGTTGCTCGATACAGCTCGACACGCTTGCCGTTGGGCGGACAGGTGTAGTAGTTTCCGCGGTGTTTCCACATGAGAGGAAACGACAGGTGCTTTCGGTTCGACAGCACGACCTGATCGTACGTCCACTCAAGGCCGTCCGGACTCGTTGCGTGACCGATCGGCGCGTCCTTATACCGGCTGGAATTGAGGATCTCGAAAAACATGTGCCAGGTACCATCCTCGACGAACAGAAACGGATCGGCCACGTAGTCAACGTCGCCGTAATCCGTGACGTCGCCTGCCGTTAGTACTGGTGTCGCATCTGCGGGCGAAAATCGAACGCCGGTTGGCGGTGTCACTGATCCGGGTACATGCGGCGTCTGTGGAATCGTTCGGCCGCGATAGAGCGACGCTGATGGGTGGGGATTCTCACCCGGCTCCGTGGCTGTGGCCGTCTCGGTCGTCGAATCAGTTGCAGTCGGTCTGGCCGTTTCCGTATCAACCGGTACTGCCGTTTCAGTCGCCGTGGCGGTGCCTTCCCCCTTCTGGAACGCAGTACCGGTTGCTTCCGTCGGTGTATCGGTCTGAAGCGCTGTGGTCGGCGCCCGAGTGCCATCCGAAGCAGCATCAGAGTAGATCGATTGACAGCCAGTGAGTGCAGACAGGACAGCAGTGCTCGCGAGAAACTTCCGACGGGTCCAATCCATGTGCCTGTTGAACCTGCCAGTCGAAAATTAAGTTTATGTTCTAATTTTGTTTTGATACATGTTATCCACTACCAATATCCCCCGTTTTCGTCTTGGTGACGAAATATTTCAATTTCATAATCATGGGAAGATGTAGAACGGAACCAGCACCCAGCAGTTGGATTATAAAGTGTTTTGTCCCTGTTGGGAGAGTGTACGATCGATGAGTCGCCCACTCAGTCGTCGGCGGTTACTTGCGACGATAGGAGCTGCTGGAACGTTTTCGGTCGCCGGATGTTCGGGGGTCCTCAATACGGGCCCGGATTCGAACAACGCGGCAGATCGAACTGAATCGAACGAAGACGGGTCGTCAAACGCCGCCAACCCTTCGGGGACTGAGACACAAACCCCGATTCCTGATGGTCCGGTCGGCGATGTGATCGATGATTTCGAGGAGTCGGTCTCCGACCGATGGGAAGCGGATGCAGGGTCCATGCGTATCGACAGCGATTCGCCGATGAACGGTTCACAGGCACTGGTCCTCGAAGGAACTGAACAGGTACAGCTCACACAATCATTTTTCTCAGATGATGAATCAGATAGCGGGGTCGATCTCTCTACTCACGATCTTTCGATGGCGGTCAGGTTTGAGGAGCCAACCCGCGGAAAGGTTCAGATACACGCCCGGTCGATCGACGGCGCCGAGATCGTCGCCAAGCGATTTCTCCCGAAAGAACTGGACGGCTGGACGCAGCTAGATTTCGGATACACGAGCGAATCCGGGGACCCATCGCTCGATTCGGTTACCGAGATCGTCGTCGCGGTTCACGCAGAGGCAGGCCAGTCGATCACGGTTGGCATCGACGAACTGCGGAAGATTCCAAAAGCGGACACTGGCAAAGTTATGTTCCAGTTCGACGATTCCGTGGCAGCTGCGTACGAGAAGGCATTTCCGGAGTTCAAAAAGCGTGGCTGGTCCGGTGGCGTCGCTGTCATGCCCGAAGTCACGGGCAAAGACAAACGACTCTCGCTGGAAAATATGCAAGAGATGGCCGATGCCGGCTGGGACATGATGAGTCATACGAGTATCGATAAACTCCCAACCCGGCCGGAAGAAGAACAACAATCAGCGATCGAAGGATCGAAGCAGTATCTCTCCAAGAACGGCTTCGAGAAGGGTGCACGCCACTTTGTCGCACCGAACGGACGGGTTGATGAGACGACGATCGAACAGATTTCCGATAACCATCTGGCAAACTACATGTTCGGTGGCTGCCCGGCGAATGCAAAGCGACCATCCAACATGTATACGATTCCCCGAGTGATGGGGAAATCGGCGGCGGAGGTCACTGATCTGGTTGACATTGCTGCAAAACACAATCAGCTCGTGATCATCCAGTATCATCACATCGGCCCGGACGCACCCACCTCGATGGACGGGTTCAAACAGGTGGTTAATCACGTCGAAAACGCAGATGTGGAGGTTGTTTCACCGTCAAAATTCGTTGATTCAATCTGAGTACCGCAGTCGATAAGAACGACCCAAACCACACTTAACGACGTATCGCAAACGAACGCTCACCAATGGATGTTCAGCTTCTCGAGGCTACACCCGAGCCGGAACGGGTTATCTGCACGGCTGCACGAAACGATTATTCGAGTGCATTTGTGGGAGCGCAGTCGTTTGCGACGACGATGGAACCGATTGACGGCGAAACGATCGAGGATAAACAACGGTCGTTGATTAGCCGATTGCTCAAACACGGTCATTTTGGCCCCTTCGAGCACGCTCACGCGACGTTTGCCGTCAAGGGGATCAGCCGGTCGTGTATGGCACAGCTCACCCGCCACCGTCATGTGTCGTTTGACGTCCAGAGCCAACGCTACGTGTCGTTCGACGATGTCGACCCAGCGGACGTTCGTGATGGTGAGCTGGTGGTGATGCCACCGTCCGTCAGCGACCCCGACTGGATCGGCCGAAATCAGCAGGGTGGCTCGACGGATACAGAAACCATCGACGAGCGAACGGCGGTGTTCAAAGAGACGGTTTCGAGCGCCGTCGAATCATACCAGCGACTGCTCGATCTCGGCCTCCCACCCGAGGACGCCAGATTCGTCTTACCGATCGGGAGCAAGGTCAACGTAGTGATGACGATGAACGCACGCATGCTCATGCACGTCGCGGATATGCGGGCAGCAGCCGACAGCCAGTGGGAGATCCGAGAACTCACCGAACAGGTGCTTGATCTCGCCGCCGAGTGGTGTCCAATCACGTTCGAGCATTACAAGTCAGAAATGAAAGGACGGAAAAACAGACTGGCTCCGTGAGCACCCCACACTGGCGTTCGAACGCACCCATTTATGCAGGCGAATATGTTTGTTTCCCGAATAGTACTGAGCGCAGGCCATCGACAAGTCACACCTGTTTTATATCCCCACGTGAAGAGTAACGAACGATGCTACGGTTGGTCGCCGCAGTGGCCCTCGTGATCACTGCGATGGGTGTGTCACCGGTCGCCGACACCCGACCGGTCGCTCACCAGTCGCCGAGTTTCGACGATCCCTCGCTTCTCGAAGACGAAGAGTTCGGTCGAAAAGCGTTCTCCGTGCACGTCTATGAGAACGGATCCGCCCGCTGGACACACCTGTACCGACGCGATCTACCGGCTGGGAACGAGCGCAGGCAGTTTCTAGCCTTCGCAGAGCAGTTTAACAACGCACCAAACAACGAACTGAAGCAGCAGTTCACGACCAACGCACAGGATTTGACGCGATCGAACAGCAATCTGACCGGACGGTCGATGAACGCGACGGAATTTCAGTATGACGCTCATCTCGGTCGTCTCAATAACTCTGGTGTCGTCGAGCTATCGTTCGTCTGGACGAACTTCACCAACCAACAGGGAAACGAACACACCGTTAGCGATGTGTTCGATAGTGGGCTGTTTCTCGGTCAAGACCAGCGATTCGAGCTCACCTGGAGTGAGAATCTCACTGTCAGCTCCGTCACCCCAAAACCGGACGAGCGGTCGACAGACACCATCACGTTCACGGGAACGAGTGGCGGCCGTGTGTTCTACGATAAACGGCCAAAGATCGTCTTCGTGCGTGCTGGAACGGAAAACCAGTACGTGAAAGGCAGCGCAAACGATGGGCTTCCATGGAAGCTCATCGTTGGTGGGGTAGGCCTGCTCCTGCTGGGAGCAGCGTTCGTTGTCCGTCGCACAGGGCTGCTCCAGGGACGCCAGCCTAACACCGATCGCGAACCGTCACCGGCCACCCACCACGAGTCCAGACCATCGATCAGCGACGCCGATCTCATGACCGATGAGGATCGGGTCGTGGCGCTGCTCAAAGAAAACGGTGGCAGAATGAAACAGGTGCAGATTGTTGAAGCAACTAACTGGTCGAAATCTAAAGTGAGTATGGTCCTCTCCGATATGGACGAGGACGATATTATCAGCAAACTCCGGGTGGGCCGGGAGAACATCATCAGTCTCGCTGGCAACGAACCGGACGCCGTCCGCTCAC
Organism: Halobacteriales archaeon YIM A00013; assembly: GCA_025041195.1. GTDB lineage: Archaea > Halobacteriota > Halobacteria > Halobacteriales > Haloarculaceae > Halocatena. The sequence goes on along the minus strand of JAKCFM010000001.1, from coordinate 737,537 downwards.
CCTTCGAAGAGAGCTAACTCACATCATCCGGGCAAAACCATGGTACCCACCCCCAAATATCAACTAATTAACTAGTAAGAAACCGTTGCCATCCGTCGATTCTGGACATCATTTTCGAGTATACGATTATTTTGTTCAGAAAGGCAGGTATTTATGCTATGGGTTCATGGAATATACTACGAGAGTCACACACGAGTGTTAGCTATCTCGACTGCGAATCGAGCACGGCTCTCGGGGTGAGTGTACGCATGCAAACGACGGAGGCAGACGGGTATGATACTGACGAGCAGGAATCGGACGACAAAGAGTCGGCAGAATGGCTCTGGGAAGATCGGGTGACCGGATTTCTCGAAACGGTCGACGATCTAGCCGAGACCTGTCTCAACCAGGTTGTTGGATCGACGGTGGTCGACCACGTTCACGTCGACAACCTCGCCGACATCGATGATATCAGTGACTTCCACGAGACGCTGTCCCCAGACCAGTTCATTGATGGGAGCGGTGAGTACGATCTCGATTGGGAGACGGAAATCGACGACGGTGAGATTGCGGAGGTGTATCTCACTTGCCACGCAGAGCACGTCGATACTGACCGGGAGGTCTCCACCGAAGTCGACGTTGCGATTGTCATTGGTGCGGACGACCCTGCACCGGAAACCGTTACCGAGCCACACATTATCCATCGGCCAACGAGCACGTAGGCATCTGTGCTGGTCGATACGGTCGCCTGTCGGGGAGGGGCGACTTGCTATCGATGATTCTTGCTACGTAAAACGCACACCAACAGTGCGACAGACAAAATAATAGCGCCGGCTCAGAGCGTTTCTTCCACGAAATCAGCCACAGCGGACGGTGTATCGCCAACGGGAACGCCCGCGTCGTCGAGTGCCGCAATTTTGCTTTCTGCTGTACCCGTTCCAGAGCCGCTGACGATCGCTCCGGCGTGGCCCATCCGCTTGCCTGGCGGTGCAGTCCGACCGGCAATGAAGCCGACAACCGGGGTGGAAACGTTTTGATCGATGTACGAAGCGGCTGCTTCCTCGTCTTCGCCGCCGATTTCGCCACACATCACGATGGCGTCCGTGGCGGGGTCGTTCTCGAACAACTCCAGCGCATCAATGAAATCCGTGCCGATGATCGGGTCGCCACCAATCCCAATGGCGGTCGACTGGCCGATCCCACGCTGGGTAAGGTTGTCGACAACCTGGTATGTGAGCGTTCCCGAGCGCGAAACGAGCCCCACGTTGCCCGATTCGAAGATGTTGCCCGGGAGAATGCCGAGTTTGGCCTGTCCGGGCGTAATGATTCCTGGACAGTTCGGGCCGATGAGTCGGGTGTCAGTCTCGCCAAGTCGTCGGTACACCCGTGCCATGTCCTGCTGTGGTACACCTTCAGTGATGGAGACGACGAGATCGACGTCAGTATCGAGCGCTTCGAACATCGCATCGCCAGCGAATGCTGGCGGAACGAACACGACGACAGCGTTGGCGTCGTGTTCGGTCGTTGCGGTTGCGAGCGTGTCGTACACGGGCACGTCGTGGACGGTTTCACCGCCGCGGCCAGGAACCGCACCGGCCACGACGTTCGTGCCGTACTCAATCATCTGTTGGGCGTGGAAGCTGCCTTCCCCACCGGTGATTCCCTGTACTACGACGCGCGTGTCATCGTCTACGAGTACACTCATTAGTTTGTCCCCTCTGCGTTTTCGACGGCGTCCTGGACGGCCGATTCGAGCGTTTCTTCGACTGTGACCAGCTCCGTGTTCAGGATTTCTCTGCCTTCGCTAGCGTTGGTACCTGCGAGTCGTACGGTAACCGGCTTTGGAATCGTCTCAAACTGACCGAGCGCTTCGTTGATTCCTTTGGCCACCTCGTCACCGCGGGTGATGCCCCCGAAAATGTTGAAGACGATGGAATCAACGTTCTCATCGGAGAACACCATGTCGAGTGCGTTGGCGACCCGTTCTGCTTTTGCGCCACCGCCAATGTCGAGGAAGTTTGCCGGCGCGCCACCGTAGTAATCCACGATATCAAGCGTGGTCATCACGAGGCCGGCACCGTTGCCGATGATGCCCACGTTGCCCGACAGTCGAACGTAATCGAAGCCGTACTGGTTGGCCTTCCGTTCGAGATCGTCGTCAGCCGCCTCGTCCTCCATCGCTTCGAGATCGTCGTGTCGGAAGAGCGCGTCGTCGTCAACATTCATCACGGCGTCTGCAGCGATAATCTCGTTATCCGCCGTGACCATCAGCGGGTTGACCTCGATCGAGGTTGCGTCCTTTGCAGCCCAGAGATCGTACAGCGTGGAAAGGACGCGCGCAACGTCGGTTGCGACCTCGCCGAGGCCGGCATCGAACGCCGCCTGACGTGCTTGATACGGATGCATGCCAAACGCTGGATCGATGTGTTCACGAACGATTGCCTCGGGGGCTTCTGCGGCGACCTCCTCGATATCGACACCACCACGGGCCGACACCATCGCTACGGGTTTGCCTGCCGATCGGTCCATCGTCACGCCGACATACAGCTCGTCGGTGAAATCAACGGCTTCTTCGACGAGTACAGAGTCGACAGTGAGTCCCTTCAGATCCATTCCGAGAATCGCATCTGCCGCCGAGCGGGCTTCGGCTTCGTCTTCTACGAGTTTGATCCCGCCAGCTTTGCCGCGTCCACCGACGTGGACCTGCGCTTTGATGGCGACGGGATATCCGATCGAATCGGCCGCATCGACGGCTTCCTCGACGCTCGTTGCGAGCTGTGAGGACGGCGTCGGAATGCCCGCATCTGCGAACACTCCCTTCGCCTGATGCTCATGAAGCTTCATCATATACTGGGTCGGTCGTCGTGTGCATAAATCCAGTCCATTTGTCGTTGGACATGGTGTTTTTTCATGAAGGATTCGACGCCTTCCTGGGAAGGAACTCGCTCCCCGGTCGTTCGTCGGTTTGTTGGCTGCGTTTGCAGTTCGATCTGTCCCAATTTGTTTTATCGTAGCAGCCGATTATCCGAGTATGCGTGCAGTTCGATTTCACGAGCACGGCAGTCCATCGGTGTTACAGTGTGAGTCTATCGAGTCACCGACGCCTACGGCCGGAACGGTGCTGGTGTCGGTTCGTGCGGCCGGCGTCAATCCGGTCGACACCTACTTTCGGAGCGGGGAGTACGCGGTGCCGGCGTTGCCGGCGATTCCCGGTACCGACGGCGCCGGCGAGATTGTCGCAGTCGGTTCGGGGGTAACGGCGTTCGAGCCAGGTGATCGTGTTTTCCTCACCGGCCTCGGCGGCGATGGCTCCGGAAGCTACGCCGAGGAAGTCGTTGTGCCAGTCGATCAGGTGGCAACGTTGCCGGATGGCATCTCCTTCGAGACGGGGGCCGCTGCCGGCGTTGTCGTCGGAACAGCCTGGCGAGCGCTCGTCGATCACGCGGCACTCACGGCGACTGAAACGGTGTTGATCCAGGGAGCAAACGGTGGCGTTGGTCATGTTGCGGTGCAGCTTGCGGCGTCGATGGGCGCTCGCGTGCTCGCGACTGCGCGTGAACCATATCACGATCGACTCGAATCGCTCGGAGCCGATCACGTGTTCAGTTACGACCGCGACGATCTCGCCGGCGCGATCACCAACGTGGGCGCGCCAGATGTGATTCTAGAGACGTTCGTCGACGAGTATCTCCAGTTTGATGCCGACGTAGGTGCAAACGGCGTTCGCGTGGTCTGCATCGGCAATGCTACCAACGAAGCCTCGCTCACAGCGGTTAACACGGCAAAGAACAAGGACGTTCGATATCAGTTCATGACGCTGTTCAACGCGCCCGATCTGAGCGCGATTCTCGAACGGGTGGCGGCCCTGCTCGACAGTAGTGACGTGGTTCCCCAGATCGAGCGCACCTACACCTTCGAGGATGCTGACGATGCACAGCGAGACGTGCTCGAAGAAAGTTTCCTCGGCAAGCTCGTACTCATCCCGTGATATGAGTCGGACGGCCATCGATGCGGACGAGGCGTTCGCGCTGGTGAGTGACGGAACCCGTCTTTCGATCCTCCGGGCACTCACTGACACAGATAGTGATGGGCTCAGCTTCGGCGATCTCAGGGCACGGGTGGACGTTGCCGACAGCGGCCAGTTCAACTACCACCTGAATCGGCTCGTCGGCACCTTCATCAGAAAGTCCAACGGGGGCACGTACTCACTCACAACCGCCGGCAATCGGTTGGTCGGTGCGGTTTTGCGTGGCGTCTATCACGATCAGGGCGAGCACCGCGAGTTCACGCTCGACGCGCCGTGTCCTAACTGTGGCGGCTCAATTCCAGTTATCTACGACGACGAGCAGCTCTCGATCGGCTGCCCGGAGTGTGAGTCGTTCACGGCAGAGATCACGTTCCCACTTCCGCCGGGAATGTTGCGCGTACGCGATGATGACGAACTGCTCGACGGCATCGACGCCTGGCTGCGTGCACAGCTCCGTGCGGCCGTGGGCTCGCTCTGTCTGAACTGTGCGGGAACGCTCACCGTTTCACTCACGAACGACACCACCCTCGTCGATTTCGAGGGGCCGTTCGTGGAGTGTCGCTGTGACCGGTGTGGGCGGACGCTCCTCACGTCGATCAGCGAATATCTCGTGTTCGAACCCGCCGTCATTGGATTGTTTCACAACCACGGGGTCGATCTCGTTCGAATGCCACTGATTGAGCTCCCGCTCGTCTGTAACACCACCACGACGGTCGTCGAGACGGATCCGCTGACTGCCCGTACTCGATTTGCCATCGCAGACGAGCAACTCGACGTCACGATTGAGGATGACGGGACGACTCATATCGAGTGAGGGCTCACAGAAAGCCCCACGAATCTAACAGAAGCGTGGTTCGGTCCAATCAGTTACAGAAATGATATTCTGCTAATATCTTTTGCGCTATGGACTGACCGTCGGCATATGCGAGTTCTGTTTCAGAACGTGACGTTCCGGCGGCTGTTCATCGGTCGACTGCTATCGAACGCGGGCGATAGTCTCTACTACATTGGAGCGATGGCGTTGGTGTATGATCTCGGCGGCTCTGTGGTGTACACCGGCCTGGCAGGGTTTTTGACGCTGTTTCCACAGGCACTGCAATTTCTGACCGGGCCGCTGGTGGATCGGTGGTCGCTTCGTCGGGTGCTCATTGTGAGCCAGCTGTTCCAGGGGCTCGTCGTGCTGATAATTCCGATCGCGTACTGGACCGGCCAGCTGACGATCACGGTGGTGCTGGTGGTGATGCCGATCGTGGCGATGGCGAGCCAGTTCGTCTATCCCGCACAGAGTGCGGCAGTTCCCCGGATTGTCGCCGAAGATGAGCTCGTCAGCGCTAATTCGGCGTTTTCGACGGCCTACCAGGGGACGGACGCAGCGTTCTCGGCGCTTGGCGGTGTGCTGATCGCGATTTTTTCACCGATCACGGCGTTCGTCTTCGACGTGCTCTCGTTTCTCGGAACTGGCCTGCTGTTCGGCTCGCTTTCGATCCCACCCGCGGCCGAGGCCCCTTCGAGCACCGGCGAGCAGCCGTCGTATCGGACTCGCCTGTTGGACGGGTTGAACTACGTGCGTGGAACGGTGCTCGTTGCGTTCATAGGGGTTGCAGCCTTCGTCAACGGCCTGTTAGCGGCCGCGATGGCCGTCCTGCCAGCGTTCGCCGACGGCGTTGGCGGATCGAGCGCGTACGGACTGTTGCTCGCTGGGCTCACCAGTGGGCTGTTGCTCGGTGCGCTGTCCGCTGAACCGGCAAAACGGTTCTCGCTCTCGCGTCTGATCATCGTCGGATTCACCTTTGGTGGCGGTTGCTGGCTGGCCGGCGTCGCGATCCACTGGCTGCCAGCAACGGTAGTGCTCTTTTGTTGTTCGCTGGTGCCCGCCGGACTCACCAACGTGCTTCTCAGCGCTATCGTCCAGACGCACGTCCCCGAACCGTTGGTCGGTCGCGTGAGCTCGATCATGGGATCGGCCTCTGTGATAGCGATGCCGATCGGATCGCTTATTGGGGGCCTTCTCGGCGACCTCTGGGGTGTCCAAACAGTCGTCGCGGGCGGGGGAATCGCAATGGTCGCACTCGCAGTGCTCTGGGCGGGATACCCGCGGCTGCGAACGCTCGGGCCGGTCGAAGCGCTCGATCCACAGCGCTGTGGACTCACAAGCAGCTCATCCTCGCCCTAGATTTATTCTGCGATGGATTGAGAGAAACATATGACGCGATCCGTCGAATTGGATTTCACCGACGAGGTGGTTGTCGTCACAGGAGCAGCTGGCACCCTCGGAACGGCCGTTGTTGAGCAGTTCACGGCTGCTGGCGCGACGGTCTGTGCCACCGACATCGTCGAGGAGAATGAGGTCGATGATCTTCCTAGGGGCGCGCAGTTCTACCAGGCCGATTTCACCGACGAATCGTCCGTCGTGCAGGCGTACGAATCAATGAACGATGACCACGGCGAGTTCGATGCCCTTTGTTCGATTGCCGGCATGTGGCGGGGCGGAACACCTATCCAGGAAACCAGCGTCGACACGTTCGAGCAGCTGTTCGCCGTCAATCTGAAAACGCTGTTTCTGGCGGCAAAACACGCTATTCCAAGCTTGCGACGGACGAACGGGTCGATCGTTGCCGTCTCTGCGCGCGCCTCGCTGGAGGGTGGAGCGGGCGATGGCCCGTATCGGGCCGCCAAGGCCGGCGTTCGACGAATCATCGAAACGATCGCCGAAGAACAGTCCGGCACGCTCAGGGCGAACGCCGTCATGCCAAGCGTGATCGATACCCCAGCCAACCGAAACGCAATGGAAGATGCCGATCATGAAACGTGGGTTGACCCAGCAGATATTGCAGAGACGATCGCCATGCTCTGTTCTCCAGCAACCGCCGTGACAAGCGGCGCAGCAATCCCAGTGTACGGCGAGGCGTAGGGCTATTTCGACCCTTTTATATCGAAAATACAAACAAATATTGCATGAACCCCGATTACCGATCGGTAATTAGTACAAATATATCTAACAACTATATCTAGACACGTGTTCGATCAAACCTGTCAATATTATATTGATGGTTGGGTGATTGATTCAGCATATCATGGCCTACATACTGCGGTTTTAAATTATTACTCCACTGGCACTGTGGGACAGGTTGCCACGTGTCGTATCGTGGAGTTTAAATAGACTCATTTGTTCGGGCAAATGTTAATGGCTGAACGAGAGACCTGGACGACACGACTTGGATTCATCCTGGCAGCTGTGGGGAGTGCTGTTGGTTTAGGTAATATTTGGCGATTCCCGTTTCTCGCCGCCGACTCAGGTGGTGGGGCATTTTTGGTTATCTACCTGATCGCAATCGTCGTGATCGGGCTCCCGGCGTTGCTCGCGGAGTTCGTGATCGGTCGACGGGCACAGGTGGATGCTATCGGGGCGTTTCGAGAACTCGGCCGTGGATCGTGGCGCTTTATCGGCGCCATTGGTGTCCTGGCGAGTTTCTGGACGCTGTCGTACTACAGCGTGATCGGTGGCTGGGTGATCCGATACATCTTCGGGAGCGCAACCGGATCGGCGTTTGAGAACACCGGAGAGTACTTCTCTGCTGTCTCGATGGGACAGGAGGCAATCGTCCTGCACGTGGTGTTCATGCTCATCACGATCGGGATCGTCGCAATGGGCGTCGAGCGCGGGATCGAGATGGCAACCAAGCTGATGGTTCCATCAATCGTGCTCTTTTTGCTCGGCCTGGCGGTGTACACGTTCTTCCAGCCGGGCGCAATGGAGGGCTATCAGTTCCTCTTCAATCCAGACTTCTCGACAATCGCTGCCCAACCGACGACAATAATTCCGGCCGCTGTGGGACAGGCGCTGTTCTCACTCTCGGTTGGTTTCAGTGTGATGATCACCTACGCGTCCTATCTGGGTGAGGACGACGATCTCGCCACCGATGGAATCTCGATTGCCATCACGAACACGTTCGTTGGAATTCTCGCTGGCGTGGTTGTGCTCCCGCTGTTGTTCGTCGGGAATACGTTTGCGACCGGCGCAGGTGGAGGACCAGGCGCGGTGTTCGTTGCAATTCCGATCGCACTCTCGAAATTTGGAGGGCTTGGACAGCTCCTCGGTGTGATCTTCTTTTTCGTCGTGCTGATCGCAGCGCTCTCTTCGGCGATCAGTTTGCTCGAAGCGCCGGTTGCCTACGTCGTTGATGAGTTCGATATTCCACGACTGTACGCGACGCTCGGAATTGGTGGGGTCGCGTTCCTCCTTGGAACGCTCTCGGCCTGGGACACTGCCTGGCTCACCTGGTTTGACAACATTGGCGTCTCGTTGCTGCTCCCACTGGCAGTGCTGTTCGTGGTGATCTTCGTTGGATGGATTATCGGGGACACCGCGGTCGAAGAGCTGCAAAAGGGCCTTGCGAGTCCTGCACTCGCGAAAACGTGGCTCTGGGGACTGCGAACGTTCGTGCTGTTCGCCGTCATCGTCGTGGTGTTGTTGAATCTCCACGATCTGTTTATCACGGCTGAGACCGGAACGTACTACGTTCCACCGCCGCTGCAGTGAGCGGTGTGCGCTATCTGACGTGATAGGCGGTTTCGGTTGGGAGAAACCGACCAAGATCCGCCTGCTGTTCGTACTGATTTTGTTGCAGTGACTCCAGTGCAGTGATGAGTGTTGTTCGGTCCTCGGTGGACCACGCAGCCGGTTCGCGGATTGGATAGACGAGAAAGCCACTGCCACGGATTTCTGTGGCGTGGAGCTCCGACATCGACGTTGTTGCAAACGAACGGGGAGTGAACGTCTCAAGCACGTGGCGTGTGGGTCGCTCGCCGACGGGTAACAGGACGTGCGCAGCAATAGCGCGGAGTTCGGCGTCGAAAAACCGCTCCAGATCGGTGTAGGACGCAGCTGTTGGCGTTCCATCGGCGACACAGAAATGAAGGTACGAGAAGAACGTCTGTGTGAGCGTCGGACGCACGCCGGGCGCATCGACGATACCGGCCTCGAAAAGCGCCTCCTGGAGTGTACGCCCCACCTCGTTGGTGAACGGCACGCCCGACTCTGTGCCGCCGTGAACCCCCGGATGGTCGCCGATAACGTGAAAATCCGCATTTGCGTCGCCATAGCCCGGCACGAACGACCCACACGGCGGAGACATGCCGAATGGATTGCTCGTTCGATCAGTTACGTTTTCCACAGCTCCTCCTAGTGGAGGACCGCTAAATTTCACTCGATTCGGACAGTGTTCTGAGAAGCTTTCCGGTTCGGTATCCTTTTGCGGATCCTGGCGAAAACTCCATCAATCAGCTATGACCATGGACGATAAGATTGAGGACGTACGTGAGCGAAAAGAACGCGCACGCATGGGCGGGGGCGAAGATCGAATTGAAGCACAGCACGAGAAAGGGAAGATGACCGCCCGCGAACGGGTCGAGTATTTCCTGGACGATGGAACGTTCGAGGAGTTCGACCAGCTCCGGACGCACGATTCCGACAATTTCGACCTGGATGAGATGAAGATTCCGGGCGATGGCGTGGTGACGGGCTACGGCGAGGTGGATGGCCGGACGGTGTTCGTCTTTGCGCACGATTTCACGGTCTTCGGAGGATCGCTCGGAAAGGTGTTCGCCGAGAAGGTCTGTAAGGTGATGGACCGGGCGATGGAGGTGGGCGCACCAATTATCGGGCTCAACGATTCTGCTGGAGCAAGAATTCAGGAGGGCGTCGAATCCCTCGCGGGATACGCCGACATCTTCCACCGGAATCAACAAGCGAGCGGTGTCGTGCCACAGATTTCTGCGATCATGGGACCGTGTGCGGGCGGGGCGGTCTACTCACCCGCAATCACGGATTTCATCTTCATGGTCAAAGAGACGAGCCACATGTTCATCACCGGCCCCGACGTGATCGAGACGGTCACCGGCGAAGAGGTCGGATTCGAAGCGCTCGGTGGAGCACAAACGCACGCCAGCGAGAGCGGTGTCGCGCAGTTTTCCGCCGATGCAGAACAGCAGGCGCTCGATGAGATTCGGCTGTTGCTCTCGTATCTTCCACAAAACAACGTCGAGGATCCACCACGCGTCGAACCGTGGGACGATCCGAACCGCCAGTCCGAAGAGCTGCTGGAGCTGGTCCCCGACGAGCCACAGAAGCCATACGACATGACCGCGGTGATCGACAACATCGTTGATACCGACTCCTTTTTTGAGGTGGCATCGGAGTATGCTCGGAATCTCATCACCGGGTTTGGTCGACTTGACGGTCACAGCGTCGGTGTTGTGGCCAATCAGCCACGAGCGAACGCCGGGACGCTCGATATCGACGCGAGTCTGAAGGGTGCACGGTTCGTCCGGTTCTGTGACGCGTTCAACATCCCGATCGTGACGCTCGTGGACGTGCCAGGATTCATGCCAGGTACCGACCAGGAACACAACGGAATCATCAAACACGGGGCAAAGCTTCTCTATGCCTTCTCTGAGGCGACCGTCCCACTGTTGACGGTGATCACCCGGAAGGCATACGGCGGCGCGTATGACGTGATGGCCTCGAAACACATCGGCGCGGACGTTAACTACGCCTGGCCAACCGCAGAGATCGCCGTGATGGGCCCGCAAGGCGCGGTGAACATCCTCTACGACGACGAGCTTGCGGCGGCTGAGAACGTTGAAGCTCGTCGCCAGGAGCTCATTGATGAGTATCGTGACGCGTTTGCGAACCCATACACCGCAGCCGACCGTGGATTCGTCGATGACGTGCTCGAACCACCAGCGACACGCCAGCGATTGATAGCTGATCTGAAGATGCTGCGATCGAAGCGCAAAGAGCAGCCATCCAGAAAGCACGGCAACATCCCACTATGAACGTCTCCATCAACCGCCCGGCGACGGTCAGCGACTCCGAAGGCGCGGTGATCACGGCCGCAATCCTTCAGCACGTTCAATCGATGCGAGCCACCGAGTCCGATGGGGACAAAGCGCGGGCTGACTGGGCGAACGATCCGTGGCAGTTCGTTGGGCGACTCGAAGCGACCGGTGTGCGTGGGCGTCGAGTGCCACAATCTGCACCGGCTGACAGTTGGACGGCAGCCAGTCGGTTTTAAGAAAGCAGAACGGTGGACAGCATCCACCGAAAGATGAGAGTAAAACCACGGTGAGAGAGGGGGGAGGAATCGGAACGTCGGACACGGAGATGAGAGGCTTGTTTGCCGGACCAGTCGGCAACAAGGCCTAGGGATGTCAGTCTTGGGGGGGATTGTGTCCAACTACGCCCGATCCAATTAGAGAACTAACGTATTCCTATAAGTGTTTTGTGGCTAAAACAAAACGACGTGGACGCCGTCTGGCTATGTGTGAGAGAATGACTTTCCGTCCCGGGCGTCGGCATCAAGCCGTCGAATCGTTGCCTGGGCATTGCTGGCATCGTAGCCAAACAGCACGTCTTTTGCGTACGCCTGTGCGACGGTCGTCGCGTGACCGAGTGCATCCACATCGACGTCAACGGCGTACAGTTCGATGCTAAACGGTGTCTTTAGCCGAGAGACGAACCCTTTGGCGAGTGATTCGAGCCAGTAGGTGGTCGAATAGGCCATGTCGTAGATCGGAACAACGAACTCATCGATCATGTCGAGTGCTGTCGGATCAATCCCGGTTCGTTTCTGGAGGTGGCCCGGATACGGATCCGGATAGAGCGTGAGATACAGCCGCCCAGGGACGATATCGCGAACGTCCTGGAGGAACGATTTAATCACTGACTGTCGCCAGGCGAATCTGTCCGTGTAGTCGCTGTCGCCAAATTTCTGATTACACCGATCGCAGTGGCAGTACTCCGGTCGTGGAAAGCCCACGTCATCGAGTCGAAGATCGGGACTGACGGCAACACACTCTTCGATCGTCGCTAACACTCCCTCACGGTACCGGTCGTGCGTTGGACAGATGTGTGCCCAGTCGAAATACGGCTGCTCTCGTGTGGCCCGCTCGCCCGTTTCGCTCACTGGGACGAGCGCTGGAGAGTCACGAGCCGTGGCGTTGTCCGCGAAACACGACACCATGTTGACGACATCCGGCTGGGGCTGTTCGGCGCGGCCGCTGACGGATTTGGCCTCGAAGAACGCGGTATCGAACGCCGGCCAGTGGAGTTCGCCCTCGTTACGGGTGACGACACCGTACATACTGACGGATTGGAGGAGCGATGGGGTAAGTCGTTCGTTCGCCCCATTGGTGCGACCAGCGTTCGTGAGTTGCGAGTCCCGTCTCGCTACTTTTTGAGAACGACTGCGCCGATAATGACTGCGATCAAAGCGAACGCAACGAGTACTTTCTTGGACATCGCCTGAGGGTTGTTTCTGCGCCACCAAATGTGTTTCTACGTGTCGACTAGTCGTCGCTCGGGACGGACTGGTCGGTCTCGTGGGTGCCAACCGGTGGGAGGTTTACCTCGGCGGCCGACGATGCCGTGAGATCGACCGTTTCGGTTTTTGAATCGAGGTCGTCGAGGTCTCCAGCATCACGCGCGTCCTGATCAATACGCATCGAACAGAACTCCACGCCGCACATCGCGCAGAATCGCGCCTCCTTATAATTGTCGCCCGGGAGCGTCTGGTCGTGGTACGATTGGGCTCGTTCTGGGTCCAGAGAGAGGTCGAACTGTCGCCGCCAGTCGAACGCATAGCGTGCCGTAGAGAGCGCATCATCCCAGTCACGCGCCCCCGGAAGTCCGTTGGCGACATCCGCCGCGTGTGCCGCAATCCGATAGGCTGCGAGCCCTTCACGAACATCCTCCTCCTCGGGAAGGCCGAGGTGCTCTTTGGGAGTGACATAGCAGAGCATCGCTGCGCCCGCTCTCCCGGCCTCGGTCGCTCCGATTGCGCTCGTGATGTGGTCGTATCCGGGGGCGATATCCGTTACAAGCGGTCCAAGTACGTAGAACGGCGCTCCATCACAGACGGATTGCTGGCGTTCAACGTTGTCGACGATCTCATCCAGTGGAACGTGTCCTGGGCCTTCAACCATCACCTGGACGCCGTGGTCCTGTGCAACCGCGGTTAGCTCTCCGAGGGTGTCGAGCTCGGCGAACTGTGCCTGGTCGCTGGCATCCGCCAGACTCCCTGGTCGGAGGCCATCGCCGAGACTGAACGTCACGTCGTGCGTGGCGAAGATCTCACAGATCGACTCGAACTCGGTGTAGAGGGGGTTTTGCTCGCCGTGGGTCTCCATCCACTGGGCGAGAATTGAGCCACCGCGCGAGACAATTCCCGTGGTCCGGCCCTCCGTCAGCGGAAGATGTTCCATCAACACACCCGCATGGATCGTCTGATAATCAACGCCCTGTTCGGCCTGTGTCTCGATCACCGAGAGCAGGAGCTCTGGAGTGATCGACTCAACATCGCCTGCCTCTTTGAGTGCCTCATAAATCGGAACCGTTCCAACCGGGACGGGTGATCGATCGACGTTCATCTCCCGGATTTCGTGTAAGTTCTCCCCTGTCGAGAGATCCATCACGGTGTCAGCGCCGTGGTGGACCGCCGTATGGAGTTTCTCTGCCTCCTCATCGAGGCTTGAGGTGGTATCGCTGTTTCCGATGTTCGCGTTCACCTTCGTCGCAAACTCACGACCGATAATCATCGGATCGAGCGAATCGTGGGCGTGATTCGCCGGAATTACCGCCTGTCCGGTTGCGACCTGCTCGCGAACGAACGATGGCTCCCGGTTCTCTCGCTCGGCCACCCGCTCCATTTCTGACGTGATTTCACCAGCACGAGCACGCTGTAGTTGCGTCATCAAAACACCTAGTGGTATCACTGAGTAATAAATATTGGCATGGGAGAGGTCGAGTAATTAACGAAAATTCATTCAGCAATATCGCCTCACCAACAAGTATTATGATACCAATTGTCACAGGTAGGAAATGATTTATAGGTGAACAGCCATATACTGGTAGTGACAGATTTCAAACAGTGTTTTGAGTGTGGGAGCGGGAACGTGACGAACTACAGTGGAAATCGGTATGAGGACGGCTGTTTGGTGTGTGATGACTGTGGAATGCTCATTCCAAAATGGCACGGGTGAGTTCGAATCATCCCACGTGGAACACTGCTGGGAGAAACAATTTGATATAATTACACTATTCGATATAGTAACATACAATCCGCGAGTACGTTCAGCCAACAGATGGCGACAGATAGCGCACAGAATGTGGGCGGTGGTGTTCCGGTGCGTGTCAAAACGTACGTCGACGAAGAAATGCGTCGGACGCTTTCTTCGGCCAGATGGGAGCGAATACGGTCGGATTCCCCACGGCTGTACGGCTGTGTTCCGTGTGAGCTCCTTTCAGAGAGCACGCGGCCGTATCCTGGCGCCTGGAGCACGTGTCCTCAGTGTGGTCGCCGGATGGCCCAGGTGAAGTATATCCTCCGCGACTGACGGCCTACGCAGTGTCGATGTGGTCTGTGAGATCCTCGCGGATGATGGTGTCGCAGTAGACACATCGGACGCCGTTTTCGAGCACGTCAAACTTCGATTGGACGGGTTCGTCTTCGGTGGTGATGCAGTTACGATTCGGACAGGCGATCACATCGGTAACGGTGGTTGGGCGGTCGACCCTGCTTTTTTCGACGACATCGAAATCACGAATGATGTTGATCGACGCGTCGGAGGCGATCAGTGAGATCACGTCCACCTCGTTCTGGCTGAGTTCGTGGCCTTCGACTTTCACCACGTCTTTGCGCCCGAGTTTATCACTCGGAACGTTCATGCCGATGCTCACGGTTTCGCCGTCGGAGCCGTCGATATCAAGGATGGCAAGCACTTTGAGTGCGTGGCCGCCAGGAACGTGGTCGATGACGGTTCCGCTTTCGATTTTGCTGACGCGGAGTTCCTGGTCAGTCATTGTGCTTCACCCTGAAGGAGGAGATCAAGCAGCGCCATTCTGACGGGCACACCGTTGTGTGCCTGTTCGAAGTAGCGAGCGTGTGTCGTCGTATCAACGCCTGGCGCGATTTCGTCGACGCGCGGAAGCGGATGCATGACGATGAGATCATCGTTCGCGGCTTCGAGCGCGGCTTCGGTAATCCTGTACTGCCCGGCAACTTCGCGGTATTCGTTCTCGTCGGGGAATCGTTCGCGCTGGATGCGCGTCACGTAGAGGACATCAAGCGTCGAGAGCACGTCTTCGAGATCGGTGTGTTCGCGAACGTTTGCACCGGCTTCGTGGAGGTCAAAGCGGACGGATCGGGGGAGTCTGAGCGATTCCGGGCTGATGAAATGCTGTCTGGCGTCGATTTTTGTCAACGCGTGTGCGAGTGAGTGGACAGTGCGGCCGTATTTCAGATCGCCCATGATGCCGATCGAGAGATCATCGAAGCCAACGTTCTCTCGGATCGTATGGAGGTCCAGCAGCGTCTGGGTTGGGTGCTGGCCAGCGCCGTCGCCGGCGTTAATGATCGGGACGTCGGCAAACTCGCTCGCCATTTTCGCTGCGCCCTCGCTCGGGTGCCGGAGGACGATTGCATCGGCGTAGCCTTCGATGACCCGAATGGTGTCGGCTAAGCTTTCACCTTTCGTAACGCTTGAGGATTGGACCGATCCCATGTCGATCGTCGTTCCTCCCAGGCGTTTCATTGCCGTGTCGAAACTCATCTTCGTTCGCGTGCTCGGCTCGAAAAAGAGCAGTGCGAGAATCGTATCCGCATACCGGGATCGATCCGTCCCACTGTGGGCGATATCGGCGGCTCGATCGAGCACCGTCTCGATATCATCCCGCGACAGCTCTTTCGTGCTGAGAACGTGCTCGCGGTGCATTATTCGAACGGGGGTGATCAGCCGCCTTGAATCTCCCGCATGCGGTGGTGCTCTGCGGTGCGTTGACGAATCGCCGGGGGAAATGGATTGCAGTCGTTGACGGCGAGAGACGAATATATAGAGGAGTACAAGTCCGCTAACCGGTAGAACAAGCTCCACTGGAATCTGTGGGAGCTTCGATGCAGTGGGCAGGGCCGACGCTGGAGTTAGCCCGTCTGAATGTGTGCTATTCAGAACGAGTTCGGTCGGCCAATTCTGGTGG
The DNA here is from genome assembly GCA_025041195.1 of Halobacteriales archaeon YIM A00013. GTDB lineage: Archaea > Halobacteriota > Halobacteria > Halobacteriales > Haloarculaceae > Halocatena. Next base: position 721,497 of record JAKCFM010000001.1, on the reverse strand, counting down.
TGTCGCCAGTTGTACTGGAACGCTCTCGAAGATCCGATAAGCGGGTTTCGAGCGCAATCCGTCGAATATGGCGTCGCCACGCTCGCAGTTGAGAGAAACCACGTCGGCCGACGGCTCCGTATCGGTGATTACTCTTCGATGAAAATTCGAACGTGTCGTTCGTGATTCTCGTGCACATCTTTGGGCATTTCTCCGAACCACGCGAGCTCCACCGCCTCACCGTCGCTAACGTACTTGTGGTTGAGGTCCTCAGCAGTAGTTGGCTCATCAAGAAATTCTTGATTGTCATTGGCGAGAGTGGCCTGAAAAGTCACAACATAGGCGGAAAATTGTGTTTCATCGTCGCCATTGGCGTGAAAATTGGTCAGTTCAACGAGCTTTACTTCGTCAATGTCGACTGCGATACCTGCCCACTCATCGATTGCGCGACGAGCAGCAGTGACCCAGTCCTCATTGACTTCTACATCGCCACCGGGCGGAACCCACTCATCAGGCCCCAGTAAGAGAACGTCATCATTTTCGTTGACGACACCAACCTGGACAACACCCGCGATCGAATCATAGCGATCACGCAGTGCTTCAAATTTCTCTTGGTCGAACGATCGCGTTTTCTCTTCGAATTGAATGTCCTCCCGTTCGATGAGCGTTGCTGGATCGTGAATTGAATTCATACTCACGTTTATTCAAGTGAGGTTAAAAATATTGGTTATTATGCACATCAGAGTGAGTGTATAATTCTAAAGAAAGAGCAGCGAGAGTTCCCCGGGTCACCCGACCCGCGGTTGTTTACGTCGACGATTTTGAAAGACAGTAGATACAGAACTCCCAGATACTGATACTGACCAATTATCAATTTTATTCTATATTGATTACCTTCTTCCTCAAAATCAGGCATCCCAGGATATCCACGACCTCCTGCTGGAAACGAGTCAGCTGATCAGCGTCCTCCCCAAACGCTCTGAAACACCCACCAGCCGGTGAATAGAAGTCCCAGAAGTGCGAGTAGCGCCACCAAATCTGGCGACAGGACAGCCGACGTGAGTTCGGTCACCGGCGTCGAACTGACCGTTCCATTCGGTGTTGCCGTCGCTTCCGTCGAAACGGGAGCCGGTTGCGAGGAGGGAGCAGAGCCGCTCGACTCCGGTGGGCCACTCCCAACCAGTGTCTGCGTGACCGGTCGCGTTATGAAATACGTTGCCAGAGCTCCGACCACCACTGCTGCTCCACCGAGCAGTTTCGGAGCCTGCTGCCACCGGCGACGCTCTGCATCAGTTGGCTCGTGTTTTATCACCAATGGATCGGCCACCGGCGCGTAGATCGTCATCTCCACCCCCTTCTCGGAGTAGCCGGTGTCAGCAGCCCTGATCAGCTCCGTGCTCAGCAGTGTATCGAGATGATAGTGGACGACCTGCCGGGAGCAATCGAGTGCTTCCGCCAGCTCCGAAGGCGTCGCCGGTTCCTCGTGGAGCTGCGCAAGGATCGCTCGTGCCGTCTCAGAGGAGAGCGCATCGAACAGCTGATTGCCAGCAGAATCGACGAGTCCCACAACCCGTGGGTCGAGATCGGATCTGCCTACCGTGGGTCGAAACGGGAGAATCCGACCGTCGTCGTCTGCCATCTGTCACCACTTATGTTGTTGTTTTATTAATGCATTCGAAGACGGTGCGAAGCGTGCGGTGGGTCTCATCATCAGAATCGGCGGTTGCCACCGGGAGTTCGAACGCAAACGTTCCCGGTTCGAGAGAAACCACGTGCTTCGACGTTCGTGTGCGTCTGGGTGATGGGTGAGCGGTACTCTGGAGCAAGAAAACGTGGTGCGTGTCGGAACCGAACTGCCGGGGAGCGGCGGGTGGATCGCCGGCAGACATCTCAATCCACTCGTCATCGACCTGGTGTAGCAGTCGCCAGGGAGCGGTCTGCGTGACCGGCTGCTCGGAGCGATTGCTGAGTTTGATCGGAATCTCGGTGCTGGTGGCGCCCAGCTCCAAAACGCCCGACGGTCCTTCAAGCGACACACTGTCAGGGGCTGACGATGACGCAACGGGCGGCATACACGTCGTGGCTGGATCTCCACAGGGAATGGTCGTCTCAAGACAGCCACTCGTGCTCGCTCCACCGAGGACTAATGTGAGTCCATACAACACTTGTCGTCGTTCCATACTCGAACGTTGGAACGGCTAGTAAAAGCGATTCTCCAAGCGAAAAATCCAGTTTGACGTATGATCAAAGGAGGTCGTCGCGAGAGAATCGCCAGTACGCGATCGCTAACGGGAGAACCATCCACGCAGACAGGACGAGCACGTCGAACCACCAGTGTGCAGTCAGCGTCTGTGGAGCACCGGAAGACTGCTCCGGAAGACGCGGATACTGTGCTGCGATCGGCTCGAAGACGGGCTTTGCGATTCCAGCATAGGCAGGATACGGCGTGAGATTGGAAACGAACTGCACGGTGGAATCCGTTACGCCAGCCCCGAGTTGCTCGCCGATCGTTCGGACGAGCAGCGAGAGAGAAAAGTCTGAAATCCCAATGACGAACGGAATGAGGGCGACGTACACCAGAACGACACCCACCATTGCTGTCGATTGCTGCTGAGCCACCACCGAAATCGCTACGTACACCCCGGCAAACGCAAGGACGAAGCCCGTTGACGCCACTGAAAAGCCAACAACGGCGATGAACGAGGGGGGTGTGGGATACTGTAAAGCCGCAATGATGTATCCGAGGAGGATCGCACTCTCCGTCGCTATGATTACAACAGCCCATCGCGCGAGGAACGCTCCACAAAGATACTCCAGCCGTGTGACTCCATTCCCCAGATGAAAACAGAGTCGACGAGACGTCCGAGCGTCCACAATCGCGCCGTAGCACAGCGAACTGACCACCACGGGTGCCAGAATGATCAGCCCCAGCTGAACGTCCCAGAACGCACGCAAGGGCGCTGCATAGACCGCTCGATCGAACACAACAATTGCGGCGACGAGGAGCCACAGAGCGACTACGATTCCCCCGGCGTGCAGGGATCTGATGGTGTCTTCGAACTCATTGCGAAACACGATTACGACGCTCATCATTCCGCCCCTCCGGAAGGCGAATACACCGGTGCTGGTGCAGGTTCGACTGCGTGAGCGAACGATTCCATTGAATCGATTGGTCCAGAGCTGGTGATCGTGCCATCGCGAACAACAGCAACATGCGTGCAGAGTGATTCCAGCAAATGAACTCGATGCGAGCTCAGAACCACCGTCGCCCCGCGGTCGCGTTCTGCGTGAACAATGCGTTCGAACCGTTTGACGCCATCTGGATCGAGCCCAGCCGTCGGCTCGTCGAGAAGCAACAGTGGTGGAGATCCAGCCAGAGCGATTGCCAGTTTCGTCCGTTGTAGTTGCCCCGTAGAGAACGACCCAACACGCCGTGAAACGGTGTCTGCTCGCAGCCCAACCCGGTCGCAAAGCTCGACTGCATCGAGTTGGGAGTCATGCAGCGCGATGGCCGAGCGAACGTGTTCCAGCGCGCTCAATCGGCGATACATGGTTCGTTGCGTGAACAGTATCCCGAGATGAAGCTGCGACCGCTCGGTAACCGGGTCCATCCCCAGCACCGTGGCAGATCCTGCCGTTGGTGACCGAAAGCCGGAGAGGAGTTCGAGAAGCGTCGATTTCCCCGCACCGTTTGGCCCAACAAGACCGTAGATCGATCCCGAAGGGACCGTCAGATCGATTTCGTCTACTGCGACGTGGTTTTTGAAACGCTTTGTCAATCCATTCGTCTGGATAGCCGTCATGTGTCGGTTCGCTGGGGTAGCATTTCTTTAATACCCGACGACCGTTGTGGTCGTGATAGATCAGTACACGCGTTGTATGGCCGCTACCAACCGATCTTCGTAATCCATCGATAGAGACGATTACAGGGCGATACATCGTTACACCACTCGCAACGGTCCGATCAATCACCACCATTGACAGGCACGGATGCCCCTCCTCGGATATGGCGAGACGATCTGCTGCGCTGTTAACGAAGACTCAGCGGCGTCGCATACGCAACGACTTCGATGACCAGTCCGAGGCACAACGTCAACGCGATCGAAAGCGAATCCGTGACCGAATCGAGTCCGGGATGGACGATTTTCAGTTGCTTGCGACCTATCCAGACCGCGAGCTCACACGCGTATTGAGCGATTGCTCAACGGCGGAGACAACCGCTATTCTAGCAGATGCACAGCTAACGATCGAGCGGCTTAGAGTCCTTCAGGAAATTGATAGAACAGCACTACTCGAAACGGCGCAACAGAGAGCGGCTACGCAACCGGAACGCCACTGCTGGTCAGCAGGGGCCACCGACCTCAGAACGAACGCTGAAATTCAAAGCGAAACGAGACAACAGCTCACACCATCGCGTCGACTTCGCTGGGCGACACGCATCATGGGGGTCGCCGGAATTGCCTACTGCATCAGTGTCCTCCTGTTCAGTATCGACTCCGTATTCAATACCAACTTCTATCTCGACGGGCCGAACGTTGTCGTGGCATCGTTGTTCGCCTGTATGTACATCGGACTCACCGGCTGGACGGCAATTATCGGATTGACGACGATCCAGGTCCGTCTCTTTCCCATCATTCGAGCGTGGATTTCCACACCCGGCTCGCACCACCAGGAGTGAGTCACAGAGCGAAGGCGTTTTCTCGTTCGGTGTGAGCAACTAAACCTATGCAACGAGTGGATGTGGCCGTCGTTGGTGGTGGTCCGGCCGGCACCGCAGCAGGGACGGCGGCAGCGAACGAGGGCGCCGAGGTCGTCGTCATCGAGAAGGGCGTTCCTCGCGCTGACCGAGAGGAACCCGGCCCAGATTCGACTGACGCGGCAGGGATGCTCGATTACTGGACCGAAATTATGGATCTCGGCGAACCGTTTCCCGAGTGGGTCAAATGTCGTGAGCTCAACGGCACCGTCTTCTATGGTCCGAACGAATCGACGACCCTGCGCTCGACTGGCATCAGCAGCAGCTATCCGAACTTCGGATTCACCTTCAACCGCGCGCGATTCGACGACTGGCTGCGCGAGCGGGCAGAGGACGCCGGCGCAACGTATCGTGTCGGGACCGGCGTCAGAGCGGTCGATGTCGACCCGCAGAACGGCCACACGGTGACCCTCCACGACGGCAGCGAACTCACTGCAGAGTATGTTATCCTCGCTGATGGGCCACAGCGAACCGTGACGAACCCGGTACTCGATTCATTGCTCCCCGACGATGAAATCGACCGGCTCGCACCGCCGACAGCGAACCACATCGCCTACCAGGAGCACAGACAGTTCCCCGAGGAGTTGTTCACCGAGGACCTACTGGAGTTCTGGTGGGGAGTGATCCCTGGCCACACCGCCTATCCATGGGTGTTTCCCAACGACGGCCGCGTGGCACGAGTCGGGCTGACAATGCCGATCGGCCTCGATCTGGACGCGATCGAGAACAGAGACGACTACGGACTGCTCAAACCGAGCGACGACACCGTTCCTGCAGGAAAGACATACATCAGACGACTCCTCGAACGCGAATACGGCGACCAGTACGATATTGAGACCGAATTCCCACTCGTCGAAGACCGGGGAAAACGGGGCGGCACCGAAACGTATCCCATCTCCTCGACGAAGCCTATCGACTCACCGACCGCAGCGAACATTGCCGTCGTTGGCGGCGCAATGGGAACGACGTCAGCGTTCCACGAAGGTGGCGATCACGTCGCGGTTCGAACTGGCGCAATCGCCGGGCGGCTGGCCGGACTCGGCACGCTCAGGGCGTACAACAACGAGTGGAAGGCGGCCATCGGCGACGAAATCAGACGCAACGTCTCGCTTGCCGAACTGGTCCACGAGTATGGCCCCCACGACTGGGACCGAACGATCGGCACCGTCGATCGAATGATGACTAACGGCGCGTACGAAAAACGCGATGCGATCGTCGCGGGAATGAACGGCATCCGACTGCTTGGCGGCTATCAGTACCTGAAATTCAATAATCGGCCCCCCAGATACGTCCAGCTCTCTGAAGACCAATATCAAGTTTGAGGAGGCGGTCGTGCTGACTGGAATTGGCTTCCTACCTTCAAAGCTAACTATAAATAACAGGAAATGCGCTGAGTAACGACCAATATAGTATCAACCTAGTCACGTATTGTCATGGGACGGAATGACGAGAACCACGGGGATGAGACCACGGCTAACCGCCGCTCAGTGTTGCGAAGTATGGCAGTCGGCTCAACCGCGTTGTCAGGGGTGTCGGGAACCAGTTCGTTGATGGCTGGAAATCTCGGCGAGCTTGAGTGTCTCTCAGCAGAATCGCCGCCCGATTCGTATCCAGTCGTCGAGAAAGACGAAGGGCTGTTCGGTACAGGAGCGGGGTTCGTCCAACACGGTGCGTTTCCGGACTCCCCCGACGAAGTCGTGATCTACATTCATGGCTGGTTAGAGCTGTTCACCGGTCGTGGACCAGGGCAGGGATACACGCTCGAAACGGCACTCAGACAGCAGGCGTACGACCATCCGACGCTCACGTATGCGTATCCTTCGAACAACATCAACTGGTGGGGCGTGAAAGGCGACGCAGAAGCGGATGGGCGGGCGTTCGCCAGCTGGCTAGAAGATTATCGACTGCGCAATCCAGGCGTTACGATTCGAATGGTCGGCCATTCTCTGGGTGCAAGAACTGGACTGGGCTGTCTGGACGAACTCGTGGTGAAAAACGGAAATGAGCCGATCGAGTCGTTTGCAATGATTGGGGGTGCAATTCCTCGCGATGCAGTGACCACGGACGGGGAGTTCGCCGCGGCGATAACGAACGGCGCACGAAGCGTGGACAACTTCTTCAGCGACGGCGACGCCATTCTCGATTATATCTACCAGCTCGGAGAGTTTGGAACCGAAGCAGTTGGTGCCTACGGCGCTCCATCGGATGCGACGACGCCGGCGAACTACACCGATCACAACGTTGCGGACGACGTGAACGGCCACTGTGTCTATTATAAGCCAGATCAGGGGTGTGTCGGGGAGATCGTCAATTCGTTCGAAGCGTAGAACGGAACACCGCTCAATCCATCATCTATCGGTGGATTCAAATAAACCAACATTCATTACGGAGTCACCGGTATTCCACAGTAACGCGAGGAGCAACTGGGATGTATCGAAGTGAGCGGTTTACTGACGAACACAGCGGTCACAGCGGTCATGAGTGAGACACCAACCATTGGGATCGATCTGGGGACGACGAATAGCGCGATCGCCCACGCCGAGGCGGGTGATATCGAAATCCTTCCCGGCGACACCGGCGATCGGACAATACCATCAGTTGTGGCGTTTGACGAAGCCGCAGAGCAAGCACTCGTCGGGCGACAGGCCAAAAAGCAAGCCGTTTCACACCCTGATAGAACGGTGTTTGCGATCAAACGGTTCATGGGCTCCGATGAAGTCATTCTGCTCGGCCCACGCGACTGTGCCTTCACTCCTGAAGAGCTCGCCGGGCTGATCTTAAAGAAGCTCAAACATGATGGCGAAGCCTATTTGCAGGAGTCGATCGACGATGTGGTCATCACTGTACCGGCGTATTTCAACGACCGACAGCGACAGGCCACAAAGCACGCCGGCGCGATGGCTGGACTCACCGTCAAGCGGATCATCAGCGAGCCAACCGCGGCATGTCTCGCCTACGGGCTACAACGAGCCGACGATGCGACCGTGCTGGTGTATGATCTGGGTGGTGGAACGTTTGACAGCTCCCTGATCGAGATCACCGACGGGTTGTTCGAAGTCGTCGCCACGAATGGCGACACGCGACTCGGTGGGAACGACTGGGACGCACTGGTTGTCGAGTGGCTCGAAGAACGAATCGAACGAGAGTATGACGTGTCAGTAACGGACTCACCACAGCTCGAATCCAGACTGTTCGACGCGGTCAAAACCGCAAAACACGAGCTTTCGAGCAGACGATCGACGACGATCTCTATTCCGTTTCTGGAACATGACGGTGGAACTACAGATGTAGAAATCCCGATCGATCGAGACCGATTTGACGAGCTGACGAGCGATCTGCTGGAGACGACAATTGATCGGGTTGAGCAACTGTTCGTTGAGACTGGCTATCGGCCACAGAACGTCGATGAGATCCTGCTGGTCGGTGGCGCAACACGAATGGAACAGATACGACGACGACTTACTGACCGATTTGGCGTGTCACCGTCGAAACGGATCAATCCAGATGAGGCGGTCGCAATCGGTGCTGCGGCACAGGCAGCAATTCTCGACGGCGAACTCGAACACGGCGGTGAGCGCCAGCCACAACGGAACGCCCAGCAGCTTCCCTCACCAACTGATACGGTCGTGATGCTCGATGTGACACCACAGCCGTTCGGTGTGGTGTTGATCGACCAGGAAACGTATGAACCGTACTATCACGTCGTAATCGAGCGAAACACGCCGATTCCGGCGCGTGAGTCGTACGTTACGACGACCGCGCAAGCGTATCAGTCCGAAATCGAAATTCAGGTGTATCAGGGAGACAACGCCCGTATCGAGGAGAACGAACTGCTTGACTCGTTTGAGCTCGGACCGTTACTCGAACGGCCGGCCGGAGAACCGACCATCGAAGTCACATTTATACTGGATGAGAATGGAATCTTGAACGTACACGCCCGGGACGTTGACCACGATGTCGGCGATGCGATCGAAATACAGCCCGTCTTCGGATTTACCGACGACGAACTCACGGTCATGCAACAGAACCTGCCACCAATCCGATGATGTGGGGGCTGTGTTTCGAAGCCGACCACTACCACGACACGAAAGCATATGTCTGAGTCGTATCACGATCTGCTCGGTGTAAGCCAGGACGCCACTCCGACGGAGATTCGTCAGGCGTACCGACAGCAGGTCAAACGACACCATCCGGATGTGAGCGACGCACCGGATGCACGAGAGAAGCTCATTCGGATTCAAGAGGCAAAGGAGGCGCTGCTCGATCGATCACCGTCGTCGAACTCTGGGGCCAGTCGCGACCAGCAAGCCAGCGCGAGCCCGGATTCGGACGTTGGCTCACACCGTCGCTCCCAGCGGCGGTGGTGGACACGAACGCGAGCCAATCGGTGGACCAAAACTGAGCGCCACGAGCGAGAACAGACGGCAAGCACTGAACGGGTCGATCCGACCGTTCGAGAGCAGCTCGAATGGGCAGCTGGTCGACTCAAAGCCGGTGCGAGTGGGTTTGCACGAACGATCACCCATCCAGCAACCGCGTTCGAGTGGGTTGATTGGACGGACAGATCGGATCGCCAGTCCCCAACTGTCGTCCGGATTGCCGTTGCAACGATCGTATTTGTCGGTGGGATCGTGCTGTTTCCCCTGCTGAACGGGTCGTCACTCGATAGCTCGACTGAGCTATGGCTGCTGGTTGGCGCGTTTGTGAGCAGCTACATCGGTTACGAGCTGTTTTCGCCGTTATTCCGTGTTGGGGCTCGCCACCGTGAACGCTACAAGCCAGCTGGCCGCCCACGACTCTGGCCAATCGTCGGTGCGAATCTCGTTGGACTCTGTTTGCTTGGAGCCGATCCATACGTGGGACCAACGGATGGTGGCCTCGAGTTTGCAGTCCTGACGGTTGCAATTGCACTGGTGTTTTTCGTGCTAGTGCCTGCAGCGTTCGCAAACGGTCTCCGTACGGTCGTTGGTGGGACTGACTCCGTTGCAACGCATACAACCGGTGTTGGAGTCGCTATGGGGGCCCTATTGGCGGGTGGCCTTCTGTTCACGACCGCGGGCTGGATAACGCTCACGGGAATCACCGAAGCAATCGCCGCAATCATCGGATGGGGAACACTCTCGGCAACGCCGTGGATTGCACCCTTCGTAGTTGGTCCGCTACGGCTCGGGCTGCTGGGGAACTTTCTCATCGGACTCGTCGTGAGCTGTTGTCTCCTCTGGAGCGTTGGGTCGATGGCATACCGACTCACGACGGCACCGTGGCGTGATCGATACGAACACGGATACCGCGTTCGACCAGGAATTTGGAACGTTCTCGTCGTCGTTCCGTTCGCCCTGCTGGGCTGGATGGTGGTTTTCGACCACCATCAGGTGGTCCTCCCCATCGTTGAACACGTGGTCACTCAAGGTGATCTCCTCGTTCGGATATTCGTGCTTCCGTCGGTACTTACGGGTCTGTATCTGGTGCGACGACAGGCCGAACCGACACTCCGTGACCGGATGTATGATCAGTTCTGACGTTCGAAACCGTCTAACCTGTGGCACTCCTATGGGAGTTTGCGTGCCATTAGTCCCCGCCCGAGTGAATCCCATTGGGATGCGATGACAGCGCGGCGAACCCAGGCACGCGACAGACGCCCGACACGAGGGTTTCCCGGCCGACGTGGCACACAGCCAGAGGATGAGGCCGGTCGTTAGTGTCTCGGGCGACAGCTTCTGTATGACTAGTTCTCTACGGTTAGCGTCACGCTATCGAGCGTGAGCCCGGTGGTTTCCGTCGAAAGAGTTGGATCGCTTGGGCCAAAATCAATACCCACTGTGTTAGTTGCATCAACCGTTCCAGACACCACAAGTCGAACGTAGGCCAGCTGTGGTGTCTCACAGGACACCGAACTCGAAAGCGGTAGCTCCATTTGCTCAGATACGACGCGCAGTGTACTGTCCGTGACGTGTAATTTCTGGAACGTTCGTTCTGTCGCCACCGCCTCAAACGCAGCAGCAGTTTCGAGCGACATGAGCGCAGCCCGGATATCGTCACGAGGGCCCACGCCGTACCGGACAGTAACTTCTGTTGGGGATGCTTTCCCAGCCTGTGCGACCCCGGCAATCGCTCCGGTTATCGATACCGACACCGTCGCGGACTGACAGTCCCCAACGGAAAACTGACCGCCTACGAGCGCCATCTGCGTGAACGTACCACTGCACTCCACCGGCGCGACCGTATCGATGGTTGCTCGATTCGCCTGGCTGTCGGCCGTCTGTTCGATCGTTATCCCAGTCGCGTCTGCGGTCCCGGTCGCCCAGCCAATCGGGCTGTTCAACAGCTCCGTGGGTGCGCCCTGAGAGACCCGCTGTATCCCCGGCGATGACCCTGCTTTTGCAGCCGTCTGCGGTATCGATTGCAGTCCGATGACTCCAGCGGCCACTGTCGATAACAGCCGCCGTCGGGTGTAGATTCGGCGAGACATCTCTGGTGAACCCACGACCGAATCTGGAATAGGCGTTTTTCAGCCGGAGAAGGAACTCTAACTGCGTTACAGGACCGGGTGACTAGGTTGACTGTGAAAATGAATGACAACTGTTTTCCGACGGTCGCCGAACGACCGGGTATGAAGCTCGCGCGCATCGAAACGGACGATGGAATCCACTGGGGCGAGTACGACGACGGAACCGTCATTACAGACGATCAAGCGTACGAACCGTCGGCGTATCGTCTCCGCGCACCGTGTGATCCCGAAGCGATCTACTGCGTCGGCCGAAACTTTGGCGAGAAAGTCGAGCAGATGGACTACGACATTCCAGACGAACCTGATTTTTTCATCAAGCCGCCGACGGCCGTCTGTGCACCTGGCGAGCCAATCGTCTATCCGTCGTTCACTGACAAACTGACCTACGCCGGCGAACTTGCGGCCGTGATCGACACCACCTGTTCGAACGTCTCTCGATCTGAGGTCGATTCGGTCGTTCGTGGCTACACCATTCTCAACGATCTGGACGCACTCGATCAGCCCCGACGAACTGCACGAAAAGCGTTCGACGGCTCTGCACCGATCGGCCCCTGGCTCGAAACGGAGATCGATCCGGATTCCATCGAGATGGAAACGCACGTCGATGATGAACGGCGGCAGGCAGACTCCACCGAAAACATGTTCATCGACCCACGAACGATTATCGAATTTCTATCAGAGAGATTTACATTCACTCCTGGAGATGTTATATCGTTTGGGAGTCCAGCAAATCCGGGCGTGCTAGAGCCGACGAATGAGGTTCGAATTCGATACGACGGGATCGGCACACTGTCCAACAGGGTCGTCGCCCCCGAAAAGTAGCGTGTTTTCTCGATTTGTACGGCTGCTTCGACCACAAACCGAACGCATATCGTCGGTTCTGGTGAGCGCCCGCGCCCAGAGCGTTCGCCGCTTACTCCTCTAACTGGGAGACCTCGTCTGAGCGAATCCACGCGTTCGGATTGTCGTGTTCGTACACGACGAGCAGGCCTTCACGTGTTTCGAAGCGACCGTAGTTCTCGTAGCGACCGTCCGTCCGTGCGTGAGTCTCTTCTTCCATGGCGTCTCGTTGGTGGCGACCGGACGGACACACACCGTATCAACGCCAACACCACGTCACGTACCATCATCAATCCTTCAAACTCCTATCACATCTACCGTCCGGTTTCCTTGTATACACGAACGTAGGTTACAGTTATAAGCATGTTCCTAAATCATATTCCAGTTATTTATACTCACTTTAGAGAAATTTTCTTAAATTTAGAAAGTCGTTCTAAGATACGTTCGGCAACAATCATCCCGCAGACGGGGAGTCTGCAGAATAAACATCAACCCCCCATTATGTAGAGTTGGTAAAACTGTTTGTATGTGATTTTGTATAGGTATTTCAGGTAGTGGGTTCCTCGTGTTCGATCTCCTTGCGTGCGGTAAAGACCGCGTTTGCGTCCATCGCGAGCTCATACTCGTAGTAGGCACCACCAGCCCGGCCGTCGTTTCGTTCCGTCCGAGAGAGAAATCCAAGCATTTTCAGCTCTGAGAGGTGGTCCTGGACGCTACGCAGCGACGACAGCGGTTCAGTCTGCCAGCGGTTTGCTACCCGTTCGTACGTTGATTGAATGGTTTTCGATCGAACGGGTGTCTTTTCATTCGCTTCGAGTCTGGCGATCGCCTCAAGAATGAGCTGTCCGTGGGGTGTTTGATCCTGAATTTTGTTCCGGACGCGCCCGCGCTGGACGCGGGTTTCAGCGGCTCGAATGTGTTTATCCGTCACGATGTCCTCACCACGATCTTCCGCGATATCGCCACCAGTACTCAACAGATCGAGCGCCTGTCTTGCGCTTCCGGTGTCCTGTGCGGCCTTTGCTGCACAGAGGGCTATCGCACTCTGTTTGTATCCGCCTTCGATGAATGCTTTTTCGGCACGATGAGAGAGGATGTTCCGGAGTTCGTCGGCATCATAGGGCGAAAACGAGAGTTCTTTTTCCATCAGCGTTCCCTTTACTTTCGGGCTTAAACTATCTCTAAACCGATAGTTGTTGGAGATGCCGATCACCCCAATTTTCGCTCGTTCGAGATTTCCATTCGAGCGTGCTCGTGGGATCTCATAAAGCAGTGAGTTCACTTTCGCGAGATGATCGATCTCATCGAGAACCAGCAGAAACGTTCCCCCTCGCTCGTCAAGGAGTGCGTAGAACTCCTCAAGTGCGTCACTGGTCGAAAGTCCCTTTTTCGGGAAGGTAGGCCCGGACGGTGATCTGAGCGTGTTAATAAACGCGCGGAGGGTGCCGTACGCCGAATCATTGTTACAGTTGTGAAACAACACTGTGAGCCGATCTGCTGCCGTACGCCCCTCGACCTGGGTTTGCAGCGCATCCATCATGAATCGAGTTACGGCCGTCTTTCCCACACCCGTCTTCCCATAGATGAAGATGTTTGCGGGGGTTCGGCCGAACAGAATGTCTTTCAACGCGTTCCGGTAGGCCTCAATCTCCGCTTCTCGTTCCAGAATCGTATCGGGATCGTAGTCCTCCTCAAGAACGTGCTTATTCTCAAATAGCTGTTCAGTGATACCTTCAAATGGGTCTTTCATATACGATTCAATACCAGATCATTTCAACCACAGTGTATATAATAGCTGTGTTCGTCTGTTTCGTCTGTTCTCGTCATTTAAGTGTTGGTGTCACAGTACATTTCGTCTGTTCGTCCTCGATTCGATAGACCGAATAGCTATTGCCGCTACCATAAGAACTAATCCTATTCAGCAATCCGTTCCATCAGAACAGACGAAATGTACTGTCTCGCTCACTCGATGGCACCCCGCCTCTGGTGAAGAACAGACGAAATGTACTGTGTCCGTCCCCCTGGGGAGATGTGCTTTTCACCATCCACTTCCAACTGCAATTATGACTGGGCACTCACAGGATCCAAACCAGTTTCTCGCACGATCTCCTGAGCGTGCAGCATTGTTGCGTCAGCTTCGGGACTCGCCCGGTCGTCCATCATCGATTGCTGCATCGGTTTCGATGTCTCGCCGCAGCGTCCAGCGAAATCTCACAGCGCTTACCCGGCGGGGGTGGGTGGAGAAGGTGGATGGGGCGTATCGAGTGACAACGAGTGGTGCTCTCGTTGTGGAGGCACACAAGCGCTACAGCGATGAGCTCGCTGCTATCGATCGATTTTCGCCGATAGTTGACGCGTTTTCCGACGTCGATCACGCACCACCGCCAACCGCGCTCTCATCGGCTACGGTGACGACCGTCACGCCGGGGCAGCCCCACGGACCGTTGCATCAGTATCTCCAGGCGATCGAACGATTCGAAACCGAGCGTGTGCGGATGCTCTCGCCAGTGCTGTCGAGGCCACTCCACGGCGCACACGCTGAACTCGGATTGGGAGGGGCCCACACTGAGCTGATTCTTACGGAGCAGCTGAGCGAGCGCGCACGGCGTCTCAATCCGCGAGAGTTCGACCTCCTCGTCTCGGTGGCACCGCTCACGGTGTTTCGCCATCCAGGACCGATCGAAGCTGGGATTACGATCGGCGACGACCGAGTGCTGGTGTGTTCGTACGACGACGATCGGCTCACGGCCTGTCTTGAGGCCACCAGTTCGGCACTGATAGCGTGGGCACGCGAACTGTTCGACCACTATCGATCGCAAGCTTCCGAGATCACCACACCGAATTCGGTTGCTTCGCCCACGACAGGGGATGTCGGTCTGGACGGCCGATGACGTATAGCCCCACTGGCTCCGAATTCGACCATGAACGTACTGTTGCTTGGCGGTACTGGATTCATCGGCACGGCGTTGGCACAGACACTCGATGATCGATCGCACACCGTAACAGTTGTTGCCCGAAACCCACCGGCTGAGCCCGTTGCAGCGTCGCCAGTTGCTGGCGATATCACACAGCCCTCGACGATTCGGTCGGCGTTCGAGGGGATCGACGTAGTCGTGAATCTCATCGCGCTCTCTCCGCTATTCGATCCACCTGCCGGTGTAACGCACGACGCGGTCCATCGTGGTGGAACAGAAACGGCGCTCGAACTCGCCGAAGCACACGGAGTTGATCGATTCATCCAGTTGAGCGCGCTCGGTAGCGACCCGGACGGACCGACGGCGTACATTCGTGCGAAGGGCCGGGCGGAGCAGCTCGTTCGAGAATCCTCGATCGAATCCGGCATTGTTCGACCGTCGGTCGTGTTCGGTGACGGTGGCGAGTTCGTCGATTTTACGAGGCTGCTGACGACGCCGTACGTGACTGGCCTCCCTGGCGGGGGCCACACCAGATTCCAGCCGATCTGGGTCGGTGATCTGGTTCCTATGCTGGCAGACGTTGTCGCTGATCCAGCCCACGCGGATGCGGAGTATGAGCTCGGTGGTCCAGAACTCATCACTCTTGCCGAGGTCACCGAACTCATCTACGATACGGTGGTCGTCCTCCCCGTTCCGATGGCACTGGCAAAAATTGGACTCATAATCGCCGAACAGCTTTCGTTCGTCCCGATGGGAATCGATCAGTATCGCTCGCTCGCGTTCGACAATGTCGTGGACTCGAACGATGTCTCGTCGTTTGGCGTTGAGCCAGGGGAGCTCCGCTCGCTCGCGGAGTATCTGGAACAGGACCGTCTCTAAGTGGTGCGGTTTTCGGCCAGGTCTTTGAGCACTGGCATCTCCTCGATGTCAGTTTCGTCCAGCAGCCCCCAGCGGATGCCGTCTGGTTTTTCCCCGTGAGATCGATGCTCGACGCGTTCGGGGGTGACGACGAACTCCATTGGAACGTCGTGGGGAGCCCGCTCGGGCGTTGCATCGATACGCTGGAGCGCATGGATCGTCGTCGCCGTCGGTGTCGTATCGTCCACGAGGCCGAACGCTCGGAGCACGGCGAA
Organism: Halobacteriales archaeon YIM A00013; assembly: GCA_025041195.1. Lineage (GTDB taxonomy): Archaea > Halobacteriota > Halobacteria > Halobacteriales > Haloarculaceae > Halocatena. Next base: position 705,366 of record JAKCFM010000001.1, on the reverse strand, counting down.
CTCAAGGTCGCTGTATCCTTCACCTTTCCCGATGCGGTTGCCAGCGGTGTCGACTGCGACGCTCCCACTGACGACGAGATCGATCGGTTCAACGGCTTCCGGTCGACACTGCGTTCCTGCTGCCGCCGAGCCGGCGATCGTGGTCGCCGAATCGATGTCGTCGATCGTTGCTGGATCGAGCCTGAGAAAGCACGCAGCCTCACGAAGGCGTGGAACGGCCATGTACACCACCTTCCCCTCTAGCAGCGCACGGCGCCGGACGGGACGCTGTGGCGCGTCAGGATTACATTTGATCGTCGATGCTTCGTTCCAGGCTGTCGTTTGAGCGAGCCGATCTGCGGCCTCGGCTGCATTCGCGAAATTGGGAATTCGACCGTGCGGTGGATACGGAAACCTGGCGTTGCCAGTCCGTTCGAGCGCATCCCACACGCGCGTTCGAACCGTTGTTTTGTCCATGCTCGTGGGGCGTTGGTAGTCCGTCCAGTTAGGACCGTTGTGCGAGACCGGCAAGATGGCCAAGTTCAGGGGCGATGATTTCGGCGGCTCCCAGACGGGCGGCGTTTTCGCTGCCAGGGAGACAACAGACGACCGTCGCATCGAGTATGCCGGCGGTTGCCCGGGTGGCTACCACGCGAGAGCCAATCTCCTCGATCGACCGCTGACGGAACAGTTCGCCGAAGCCTGGCAACCGTTTTTCGAACAGCGGTTCGAGCGCTTCGATCGTGCAGTCATCGGGGGTGACACCAGTACCGCCAGTGGTGACGATGCCATCGATGTCCGGGTCGGTGGCCAGCGACTCGACCGTCGAGCGAATCGCCGGAACTGAATCGTCGAGCAGCTCACGGGGGCCAATCGAGAAATCGGCCTCACCGAGGATCGATTCGATGGCGTCGCCCGAGGGGTCGTCAGTGTGGGTCCGTGAGCTCGAAATCGTACAGATGGCCACAGTTGGTTCCATGCGGTCGTGAGAGTGATGTCCCATACGAACTGCTACCGAATCAAGCGCCTTGGGTGTGACTCCTTCTAACGATCCGCCTATCCAACAGCGTTTTTTGTCTGCCCAGTGAGCTACTCGTCATGAAGGCTGTCCAGTTTTCTCAGCACGGTGATCGGAGCGTCCTCACCTACGATGACCATCCCGAGCCGTCCGTGGGCGATGGAGACGTGATGGTCGACATTAAAGCAGCAGCACTGAATCATCTCGACATGCACACGCGCCGCGGCGTTCCCGGTATTGAGCTATCGTTTCCGCATATCGCTGGCAGCGACGGCGCGGGCGTCGTCACCGAGGTGGGAGACACTGTCACCAGATTCGAGCGTGGCGACCGCGTTGCGGTCTCGCCCGGCCGCTGGTGTGGACAGTGCGAATTCTGTCGCCATGGCGAACACTCAATGTGTGACTCCTACCACCTGATCGGTGAACACGTCGACGGCGTCCATGCCGAGCGCGCGGCCGTTCCGGCAGAGTGTCTCATTCCGGTTCCCGACCATGTCGGGTGGGAGACGGCCGGCTCTGTGGCGCTTGTCTTTCAGACGGCGTGGCGAATGCTCCACACCCGTGCGGGTATCGGCGCTGGCGATCACGTCCTCGTTCATGGCGCGAGTGGGGGTGTTGGGCACGCAGCCGTCCAGATTGCAGCCCACGCCGGGGCAACCGTCTATGCGACCGGCTCGACGGAAGCAAAGCTCGACCACGCGCGGACGTACGGCGCCGAGCACGCGATCAACTACGACGAACAGTCGTTCGATGAGGAGATTTACCAGCTCACGGATGGCCGTGGTGTTGACGTGGTTGTCGATCACATCGGGCCTGCAACATGGGAAGCATCGCTCAAATCACTCACCAAGGGTGGGACACTCGTCACCTGTGGAGCGACGACCGGACCGATAGCAAAAACGAACATCAACCGGCTGTTCTGGAACCAGCTCGAAATCGTTGGCTCAACGATGGCAACACCCGGAGAAGCCGATGACGTGCTCGATCTGGTGTGGGACGGGACCTTCTCGGTCCACCACCGGGAAGTGCTTGCAATGAGCGAGATCCAGCGGGCCCACCAACTCCTTGAAGACCGAACTGGATTTGGAAAGGTCGTCGTTGTTCCCGATAGTGAGTATGACGCCTGAGGAGGATCGATACGTCCACCAGCCCGACGGTACAGCAGATAGTGAATCACCAGAATCGATACACAGAGCCAGCTGGCTGCTCGTTGGTGCGCTGTTCATCGCCTTTTTCTTCGTACCGGCAATAATACTCTATCTCCCACACGCCGGCCCGGTGATCGAATCGCTAGGGCTGACGTTTCGGGATGCGTATCTGGTACTGCCACTGTTCCCAGGATTCGTGCTCGCACTGATCGCTGTATACTCGGCAGTGGTGACAGAATCTGGACCGAAATAAGACAGCAGGGCAGGAGGGTTGGTCGAGCGGGTCTGCCCTGCCAAGCGATAGCCAATCACAGATCGACGGACTGTCCGAGGGGTTCTCGTTCGTATGCCGTCTCGTGTATTCGATGCCGGACAGTCCACTCGTCGGGTCTGTCCGAGCCAGTAAAAACGTATCGGAATCGATCTATAAAATGCAGATCATTAACAGTTATGAATGGCACCTGAAGACGAGCGTACACCAACAGATCATCAGTTATATGGCATCAAAAAATGAAATTGCCTACTGTTCCAGCTCAGACGAGAGCGACCGCTGAGTGCATATCGTATGAGCACGAGCAGTCTGATGTACATTTCTCGTCCTCATCTGGTTCCTCTACCGTGCAATCGCAGTGGACCTGCTTGTCACAGGTAGTGTCCGGGCACTGGTGACATTTATTTGGGCACTCTTCCGCGCAGCAATCCTTGTCAACATCGACATCAACGTCTACATCAACGTCAACATCGACATCAACGTCAGTATCATGACAGCTATCACAGTGAGAAACGTCACAGCTGGAGCAGCTATCACAGTTGTGACCACCATCATGGTTTCCACACGACGCAGCAACCGGAGTTGCAGTGGCACCGACGACCATACTGAACAGCACGGCGGTGACCAGCACAACACGAATTCCTCGTTTCATTATTGGTAGATTCTCTGCGAGCACCATCGCCAACCGATTCTACGAGGCTGGTAGTGCCCTGCAGCAGACATATATTTAGCAAGGATTGCAATAAATATTTGCTGAAATGGAACTGTTTAAAGAAGTCGTATGATCAGATACATTCCCTAATTAGCAAGCAACAGGCCTGATACACGTGATTCTTCAGTTTTTGAGATTACATAGTCAGCTTGGCAATACGTTAGTCCGAGCGATTTGAACAATTTTCGTCGGATATCCAGTCACGTACGACCGAGAACAGGTGGCAAGTCTCCGTCGGAGTCGTCAATTCGGGGGAATAACTGGTGGGCAAGTGGTATGGGAAACGTTTAATCTGGCGACAGAGCCAGGTGAACCATGGGAGTGAATTCAAACCTGGGAACGCAAGGACCGGCCTCGTTGATTCTGATACGGTTACTGGTCGGTGGCGTGTTCTTAACAGAAGGATTGCAAAAACTGCTCTTTCCCGGTCTTATGGGTGCAGCACAGTTTCAGAAGCTGGGATTTCCAATTCCACGCGTGACTGCCACCGCTGTCGGCGTTATCGAAATCGTCGCTGGGGGTGCCGTCCTGGTCGGCCTCGCCACCCGATTGGCCGCAATCTTCCTGTTTATCATCGCCATCGGCGCAATTGTGACGACAAAACTACCGATTCTAGTTGGCCATCCCATCTGGGTGTTTCCAGTACCGGATGTCGAACGGTATGGAGTCTGGGGATTTCTTCATGCGTGGCGTGGTGACGTTGCCATGCTTCTTGGATCACTATACTTACTCATCGCAATCGATTGAAGGGAGTTCCAAATCATCAATCTAATCATTTATGTGACAAAAGAGCGAAATAGCCAGCAGCAAAAACAAGGACCCAATATGTTCGAGGAGAACACGGCCACCGGTGGGTCCAGACAGGTGACGACTGATCGGCCGACACCGGTCGGGTTACAGTTCGGACGCGACCGGACGGTGGCCGCTCGGCCGGGCGAGGGCTCACTCGATAGTTCGGTCGTGCCCACGTGTGTGGCCACCACACATGACGGTGTAGGGGATGAGACACACCCACTGGGTGCGAACACACGACCCACCGACTCCTCGAATCGGGTGCAGATCGAGATACCATCCGAAAGTGCGACCGAAAACGGCCGATCAGATTGCGTGCGGTCAATTGTAAGTTCGTTTATCGATGCAGAGGCAATCCCGCCGAACGCTGGGGTGGTGTATGCGGCTTCGACACGCAGCGATGACTACGCCAGCATCCTTGAACCGATGCTCGAAGATCACGGGAGTGGACAACTGCTTCGAGTGTTTCCGTCTTCGTTCTGCGGTTCGATTCCGGCGGTCGGAGACGCTCTCGAAGCGCTTTCCGAGCTCTATATGACCGTTGAGCTTGGTTCGACCGCCCTTGACGTCTGCGTATATCGGCGGGGGGAGCGTGTTGTGCCGTTTTCGACGATGTCGGTGTCTGGCACCCCGTTCGCTCGGCGGACTGGTTCCGAGGGCACACACACTGGACCTGGGCGGCGTAATCGACTGATGTGGGGCGGGAGGGCCCCACTCATGGAGTACATTTCCGACGTGGTAGCGTCGATCGCCAACGAATTTCTTCCACAACTTGCGCGCCAATCAATTACGCTGTATAAACAGGTGCTCGATCGGCCAATTGTCTGTGCTGGCACGATGGCAGCGATTCCGGGCCTCCGTGGGGCACTTCAGGAGGCACTCGGTACTGAACTCCGACGCGATGTCTCACTCATAGTGCCCGGCCACCCCGAAACCGCGGGTGCGCGTGGTGCCCAACGGATTGCTGCACGACTCATCGAAATGAACCATTGCTGAAACCGACTCGATGGCTATAAGTGAGCCCTAGTAGTCGATCTATCCGGAGCAGTCTATCGCGGCTGACGGCAAAAATATGGACGTGAAGTTTGACCTCAGAGCAAGCTCAACAGACTGAGGTCGTTCAGCAGGCTGAGACCGAGGTCGAGGAAGTCGTTGTCCTCGGAGTTATCGATGAGGATGTTGTTTGAATCGTCGATATCGTATCCGTCGTTGTCAACTCCGTTGTTGTCGTCGTCGTACGTTACATCTGTTCCGCCTGCAGCAGCTGGAACTGCTGCACCTGCAATCACGCTCACAAGCGTGAATGCGACCAACGTGATGTGGAATGCTCGTTTCATGGGTTTCAATCACTGGGCGAACCACTCACGTTTCACCGTTTTCGGATCCCTGCTTCTGATCAACTGTGTCCAGGCGATTCCTGCGTGGCTTCCCAGTACTCATCTATTGAAACACACATATTATAACTCTTACTGTTTACACTGGACAAAGACAAATAACTAACAAATATAGTGGATATGAGAGAATGTTTTTGACGGTGGTTGTTCTCTATAACGACTATATACGTGCTGTGTTGCACACGAATCAGCAATTAGTCGATGAAGCCATAGATATCTAACATTATAATCGCATCCTGTATTACCAGTAACAAATTTAACACGTATGCAATACGGTCAAATAGTCATTATATCCTCGGAAGGGTGTTTATAGGACTGGGTTGTACAGCCATACGCCGGACCATGGCATACTAGCCCGACGGTCCCCGTCCCGACGGTACTGATCTCCGTCGTACCGTTCCGGTAGATCACGACCAACGTGGCTCTCCCCCCTCCATCACTCACCCATTTCATTTGTGAAGCCATCCAACACCGCTCCCAGCGGCGCAAACTTGTGGTGACGAAAGCTTTGAACGAATGCGCCCGCAGATCCATCCATGGAGATCGATGAGAAAGATATTGACATCCTCAAAACGATCGCGGACGAGGAGACCCGAAGCCCGGATCACATCTCGGAAAGGACTGACATTCCGCTCTCGACCGTCAACTACCGGGTGAAACAGCTCCGCGAGGCCGGCGTCATCAGAAACGACCATTACGACATTGATCTCGCGGCACTCGGCTTCGAGATTACGTTCGTCATTCAGATATTCGCGGACTACGACGAAGATCACTCCGATCTTGGACAGCGGCTTGCCGAGATCGATGGCATCACACAGGTGTATTTCACCGCCGGTGAAACCGATTATCTCGTCATCGCACAGCTCACTGGTCCAGAGATGGTTGAAGATCTCATTAACACCCTCGAACGCATCGACGGTGTCGGCCGGACGATATCAACGTACACAATCAGTACACTCTATGACGGACACGAACCACTCCAGCAGATATCCCGGGAGACATTGTACTCCCAGTTGTTGGAGTAGTCTTGGATTATAATTTCAAAATTCTGCTTTGGGGCCTATTCTAGTTCAATCAATGGATATATAATGAACAGCTCTCTAACTTATTTATGAACCGAACGATCAGTCGTTCAGAGCGTTGCCGTTCTGTGTTGCAAACCAGGGAGCGTGATCAATGAATCGGACGTTGCTCGCTGGGGCATTTTTGCTGCTTGGGACCTTGTGGGGAAGCTCGTTTGTCGCCATCGATGTTGGGCTGGAGTGGTTTCCACCGTTGACCTACGCTGGCCTTCGGTATCTGCTGGCGGGCGTCGTGGTCCTGGGCTATGCGCTGTTCACCACGGCCGACTGGCGGCCAACGAGTCGTCGTGGTTGGCTCGTGGTGGGTATTGCTGGGACCTTTCTCATCGGCGGCCACCACGCACTGTTGTACATCGGACAGCTTTCGGTCCAACCAGCCGTTGCGGCGGTGATCGTGAGTTTGATTCCGGTGTTGACAGCGCTGTTTGGCGTCAGTTTGCTCGGAAAGCAGCTTCAGGTCGGTGACACCGTTGGCTTTCTGTTGGGATTTTTGGGTGTCTTTCTCGTCGCCCAGCCCGGCGTCACCGAGCGCGCAGGCGCAGATATTTTTACGAGAGCAAGCGCACTCGATCCGTTTGCACTGTTGGCCGGTGACGGAGTTGGCGTTCTCACGGTGTTCGTTGCTGCAGCCAGTTTCGCGATTGGCGCCGTTCTCACCGAGCCGTTCGAAACTGGATTGCCGGCCCGGACGATACAGGCGTGGGCGATGCTCATCGGCGCAACCGAGCTGTTGATCGCAGGGCTGCTGTCCGGGGAATCGATCGCGGCGATTCAGTGGTCACAGACGGGAATTGGTGCACTCGTGTATCTCGGACTCATTCCCGGCGCAGTGGCGTTTCTGCTGTACTTTACGCTGTTGGGAGAGCTTGGATCGGCCCAGATCAATCTGATTAGCTATCTCGAACCAATCATGGCGACGGTTCTTTCCTGGCTGATTCTGGATGAGCTGATCGATCCGCTCACGGGCGTGGGATTTGTGCTCGTCCTGGCTGGCTTTGTCTGGCTTCAGCGCGCCTCGGTGTCTGCCCTCGTTTTCGAACACAAACCGACGACACGATCTCCGTGAGTCGGGTCACTGCAACAGCTACACCACCGAAGCACAACTGACAGCAACCTGGTTCTTCTTGATAAACGTCCGGCACGTTTATGGTCGACCGATTGTGAGGTGCAGCTAACCATGTCGGATGATACCGCAGAACTGGAAGCACGATTGGCCGCCCAGGATTCGTTCGAGCCGCCGTCGTCGTTTGTCGAAGGGGCAAACGCCAGCGATCCAGCTATTTACGATGAGTTTGAAGCCGAGTGGCCCGAGTGCTGGCGAGGGGCTGCCGATCTCCTCGACTGGGAATCGCCATACGACACCGTTCTCGACGATTCGAATCCACCGTTTTATGAGTGGTTCACGGGTGGGTCGCTGAACGCGTCTGCAAACTGTCTCGATCGTCATCTCGACGAGCGTGGCTCCTCGGTTGCAATCGAATGGATTGGCGAACTCGGTGAGACGCGAACGTACACGTATGACGCGCTCCACCACGAGGTAAACGAGTTTGCGGCCGGACTGCGATCGCTTGGCGTCGAAGAAGACGACGTTGTCACGATGTATATGCCGATGATTCCGGAGCTTCCGATTGCGATGCTCGCGTGTGCGCGCATCGGTGCGCCCCATTCGGTCGTCTTTGCTGGCTTTTCTGCTGAGGCACTCAGCACGCGGATGGAGAGTGCCGGTTCTGAGTATCTCATTACCTGTGATGGCTACTACCGGCGTGGCGATCCGCTCGAACACAAAGAAAAATCCGACGAGGGGGTTGCTGGCGTAGACCATGACGTGACGAGCGTCGTCGTTGATCGCCTTGAAGACGCCTACGATCATCCGATGGCTGACGATGAGCTCGACTACGATGCGCTCATCGCAGATCATGCGGGCGAGAGCGTTGCGCCCGTCCCTCGCGACGCTGAAGACATGCTGTTTTTGATGTACACGTCGGGAACGACCGGTCAGCCCAAGGGCGTCAAGCACACGACTGGAGGCTATCTTTCCTGGGCGAGTTGGACCAGCCAGAACGTGCTTGATATCACTCCGGAGGACACCTACTGGTGTTCGGCAGACATTGGCTGGATCACGGGACATTCCTACATCGTGTACGGGCCACTGGCACTCGGAACCACCTCGGTGATGTACGAGGGGACGCCGGACTATCCGGAGAAAGACCGACTCTGGGAAATCGTCGAGGAGTATTCGGTCACGCAACTGTATACGGCACCCACAGCGATCCGCGCGTTCATGAAATGGGGCGAGGAGTACCCAGCGGGTCACGATCTCTCGAGCTTGCGGCTGCTCGGTACCGTCGGCGAGCCGATCAATCCACGCGCGTGGAAGTGGTACTACACCCACATTGGTGACGAAGCGTGTCCGATCGTCGACACCTGGTGGCAGACCGAAACCGGTGGGATGATGGTGACGACGCTGCCGGGGGTTGGCACGATGAAGCCCGGCTCTGCGGGGCCACCGCTGCCGGGCGTTGATATGGAGATCGTCGACGTATCAGGCGAGCCAGTCGAGGCGGGGCAGGCCGGCTATCTCACCGTCCAGAAGCCGTGGCCCGGAATGTTGCGAACGCTGTATCAGAACGACGAGCGATTCATCGAGGAGTACTGGGCGGAGTACTCGGATGTTGACTCCGATGATCCCGACGACTGGGTGTACTTCCCCGAAGACGGCGCAAAGCTGGACGAAGACGGTTACATCACCGTGCTTGGTCGCGTCGACGACGTGATCAACGTGTCGGGGCACCGACTCGGAACGATGGAGATCGAAAGCGCGATCGTCGGTGTTGAAGGCGTTGCCGAAGCCGCCGTTGTCGGTGGCAATCACGATGTCAAAGGAGAAGCCGTCTACGCCTACGCCATCACGGAGGAAGGCGCCGAAGAAGGTGATGCGCTCGAGTCGGCGATCATTTCGGGCGTCGAAGACGCAATCGGTCCGATTGCCCGACCGGAAGCGGTCGTCTTCACCCCTGAGCTGCCGAAAACCCGCTCAGGGAAGATCATGCGACGACTGCTTGAGGACATCGCCAACGACGACGAGCTCGGCAACACCTCCACGCTGCGCAATCCGGAGGTCGTCGAAGCGATCGATCAGAAAGTGAACGCGGACTGAATTTTCTGAATTGATGCGCTAAGGCCCCTTCCTCAACGAGCGAGCGAAGCAAGCGAGTAGGGTGGGGTTGTTCACTCCGTCGCTTTCGGTGCCACGAGCGGATCGATCGTCAGTTCGAGTTCGACTGGCTCGTCCGTATCGACGTTTGTCAGCTCCCAGCTGTCGGTATGACCGTCGCTGACCGGTTCGATGGCTGTGACCCGGACCTGCTCGCGGACGATATCCTCGCGTTCGGAAACGTACTCGGCGATCGTTTCGTCCTCAAGCTGTATGTCCAGTCTGACCTCCTGGGTGTTCTGGAGCTCTAAGTCGCCACGCATGTTGTTCGCCCGGCGAACGACTTCCTTGGCGTATCCCTCCGCGCGAATCTCGTCCGTGAGCGTCGAATCGACATAGACGATGCCTGCATCGAAATCCGCGCTCCCGATCGTCGTTTCGGTGCGGGTTTCGATCTCGATCATCTCCTCGGTGAGTTCGACAGGAGTGCCGATCTCATCCTCAACGGCGGCTTCGAGCGCCTCGACCGTTGGCTCGGCCACGTTCGCGTTGTTGAGGGCGTTCATGATCCGACCCGCGTCCTCGCCAAATGTTGGGCCGAGAATGCTCATATCGGCCGTCGCTGCGAAGGTGAGCTCCTCGAACGATCGATCTGGATCCAGGAGCTCGATTTCGTAGGCATTGAGCCGCTCGGCCAACAGGTCACGACGGCGCTCGACCGCCCCGACTGCTCGGTCGGACTCGGCATCGACGACGACGCGATCGACCGGCCATCGAAGGCTGCGTCCGGCCTGTTCGCGGGCGTTTGCTCCTGCCTCTTCGATCGACCGACAGATTTCGATATCACCTTCGAGTTCGGTGTCGAGCCAGGTTTCGTCGGCCACTGGGTAGTCACACATGTGCACGGTGTCATACCCGGTGTCGCCCGTGAGATGCTGATAGAGCGTCTCGGCGACGAACGGCGTGAACGGCGCGAACAACGCGACCGTCTCTTCGAGCACGGTGTAGAGCGTGGCGTAGGCCGCCTGTTTCGAATCGGTCTGTTCGACCGGCCAGACGCGATCGCGGATCAACTGCACGTAGTATCGCGACACGTCCTCGACGAAAAATTCAAGGAGCGTGTTCAGGGCTTTGTCCTGTTCGAACGCCTCGAAATGGTCGTCAATCGCTTGTTTGGTGCTCTGCAAGCGCGAGAGGATCCACTCGTCTTCGATTGCAAGCTCGACATCGTCGAGGGTTACAGCCGATGGATCGAACTCATCCGGTCGCATATAGCCCATCGAGAACCGATAGACGTTCCAGAGGATGTTGAGCCGGCTGTTCATCTCCGCGACGCCATCGAAGGAGAACTTCATGTCGTCACCACGGGCGGTGTATGAGAGCAAGAACGCACGCATTGGATCCGTGCCGTACTCTTCGATCACGTCGTGTGGGTCGACGAGGATGTCCTTCGATTTTGACATTGCACGACCATCGGGCATCAGTGCCCAGCCGTGCATCAGAACGCGCTCGTAAGGAGCCTCGCCGACGGCAGCACTTCCCATTGCCAGCTGTGACCAGAACCAGCCACGGGTCTGATCGTGCGCCTCGATGATGAGATCGGCCGGCCAGAGCTCGTCGAGTTCGCCCTCTTCGCTCGGGTAGTTCAGCGTTCCCCAGGAGGCAACGGATGAATCAAGCCAGACATCGAACACGTCTGACACACGGGTGTAGGTCCGGCCGTCTTCGGTGATCGTCAGTGCATCGACCGTATCTTTGTGGATATCAACCGTTTCCGGATCGATTTCCTGATCGACGCGCTGGGCAAGCTCCGTGCGATCGCCGATCACGATCGCCGACTTGAGATCGCCGTCCCAATCGGCTGGCGTCCAGATCGGGATCGGAATGTCCCAGTAACGCTGTCGGGAGACGTTCCAATCCGGTGAATCATCGATGAAGTCGGCGAACCGGTTGTCACGGGCTTCCTCGGGATACCAGTCGGTCCCGGCGACGTTTTCGAGCATCTCGTCGGTGATCTCCGACGTGGTGATAAACCATTGGTCAGTGACGATCTGGATAATGCCGGTATCACAGCGCCAACAGTGGCCATAGTCGTGCGAGACGGTGTCCGCATTGAGCAGCAAGCCCGCGTCGTCCAATTGGGCCATGATCTCCTCGTCTGCGTCTTTGACAAACTGGCCTTCGTACCGACCGGCGCGCTCGGTAAAGGAGCCATCAGGCCCCACCGGACAGACGATATCGAGTCCGAGCTCCTGCGCGCGCTGGAAGTCCTCAGGACCGTGACCGGGGGCACTGTGGACGAGGCCGGTCCGGTCGATCTCGACGTAATCAGCGTCGTAGAGCTGTTGGGTACCGGCTCCCGAGGGATGGTCTGGAACGGCGTTGGCGAGCGGATGCTCGTAGGTCCAGCCCACGAGCTCCGTTCCATCGAAGCTCTCCTCGACGGTGTACTCGTCGTAATCTCCCTTCTCGACGACATCCTCGACGCAGTGTTCTTCGACGTAGATGAGCTCGCTGGTGGCGTTCGATTCGACACGAACGGCCTGATAGGTCGCCGACTCGTCGATTGCCACGAACGTGTTGGCCGGGAGCGTCCACGGTGTCGTCGTCCAGATGACGACCGACCCCTCGCGGTCGGTGAGCGGGAATTTCACGTAGATCGAGGGATCGGAAACGACCTCGTACTCGACTTCGTTTTTCGCGATGGCCGTCTCACAGCGTGGACACTGGCTGATCGAACGCCCGCCCTGATCGACAAGCCCGCGATCATACGCCCGTGAGAACGCCCACCAGGCGGCTTCCATGTACGTGGGATCGACCGACTTGTACGGGTTCTCCCAGTCCATCCAGACGCCAAACGACTGAAAGTCCGATTGGAGCCCTTCGAGTTGCTCGTTGGCGTAGGCCTTACACTCCTCGATGAACCGCTCTTCACCAAACTCCTTGATGTCCTTTTTGTTCTCGAAGCCAAGGCGCTCTTCGACGCGCGTCTCGATCGGAAGCCCGTGCATATCATAGCCGGGCCGATCCGTCACGTCGTAGCCCGACATCCGGAGATAGCGGAGATAGCAGTCTTTGAGCGTCTTGTTCCAGGTCGTTCCCATGTGGGCCGACCCTGAGGTGTACGGCGGGCCATCGACGAAGAAAAACCGCTCGTTGCCCTCCCGGTGTGCTTTCGTCTGCTCGTAGGCATCGACCGCATCCCAGTAGTCCATCATCTCCGCTTCGATGGCGTGAGGGTCATAGCGGTCATCAATCGCGGCGAACCGACTCATAGAGGAGGTAATCGTCCGAATCATTAAAGGAGAATCGGTCTTGCAGTCGCGTCTGCCTCCGATCGGTTACTGTCGTGCGGTGGCCTCTGCGTCTGGTGCTGTGAGCGTATGCTCCGCAGAGAGCTCGACTGCAGGGATTTCGACCCGTTCGGTGTACGTTGCACCGAACACGTCTTCGTAGCTGATCTCGAAGGCAACTGACATCGATTCGACGCCATCTGCGTGACACACTCGGGCAGCGTCACTAAAATGACAGGTAACTGGCGTCGCATCCGTCTCTGCTTTTGTTTCGACGCCAACACGCACGTCAACGGCGAGCGCAACGCCGTCAGCGTACGGTGGAACTCGTGTATTCGTACTCGTTGTGGATCGGTTGCTCGTGGGACAGTCTGCGGTGGCTCCACTCACGTCGTACCCCCGTGGCGTGCCAGAAAGCGAAATCGAGGAGGTCACCGAGAGACCCAGTGCCGGACCGAACGACCGATTCGAGACGAACAGCATGAGCGTGTCCGATTCAGCCAGCTGCTCGTCAGTCGAGATTCCATCGATCTCAATGGCCGGTTTAAACAGCCCGTGTTGGGTCTGCTGTTGTTTCTGGAGGCCAACCGTCGCTCGCTCTAAGCGCTCGGTCTGGGCTCGCAACGCTGAGAGGTCTGCCTCGTCCCGTTCGTTTGATTGCTGAATGGCGTCCGTCAGGCGAGCAAGCGAGCGGCCAATCCGAAGCTGGGTGACCAACAGTCCCGCTGCCACCACCAACACGGACAGCACACCCGCTACGATCACTGCATCCTGTCGTGGGGCAATCCGAAGCTGATGGAGCACTGTGATGTACGCCACTACGAGCAGGCCGACACCCCCACCAAGACCGACCGTCCCAGCGACCACCGCCAGCACAGGCTGTGAGAGAAGCTGCGACCACAGCCCCGTGGTCGATTCCCGTCGTTCACCCGTTACGTTCGATTCTGTGGTAGTTCCCATCCGTCTGGTAGGTATGTGAGCTGTTACTGATAAAACGCGTCGATTCGTTATTATCGGTTCGACGTTACAATACAAAAGAATATTTCAGTCGATGATGACGAGCGGATCACCCATATCCACGCTTTCCCCCTCTGCAACCGGGATTTCGACGACAGTTCCGCCGTGGCTAGCGACGATGTCATTTTCCATCTTCATCGCTTCGAGGACACAGAGGATGTCTCCGGCGGCGACCTCATCGCCTTCTTCGATCGGGACTTCGAGGAGGGTACCCTGCATCTCTGCGGTGACCTGTTCACCCTCGGCCGTGGTGACCGTTCCACCACTGTCGTTGCTGGAAGAGCTGCTCGCAGACGGTGCGCTGGGGTTTGGCCGCGACTGATTGTTCGCGCCGCCGTTTGCTGGAAGCGGCGGTGCACCGCGCTCTTCGAGATTCACCTCAAAGCGCTTGCCGTTGACCTCGACCGTGAACTCGCGCTCGACGGTTTCTTCGTCCGCATCCGTTGCATCGACCGACGCAGGACCCCACTGTTCTTGCGCCTCTGCTATCACTGTCTGATCCAGCTCTTCGTCGAGATACTTCGTCGTGTGTGTGCCCGCAACGAACTGCTCGTCGTGGAGCATCTGTCGGTGGAACGGAATCACGGTGACGAGTCCTTCGATGTCGAACTCGGCGAGCGCGCGGCGTGATCTGGCGAGACACTCCTGGCGATCGCTCCCGTAGACGATCAGTTTGGCGATCATCGAATCGTAATCGCCGCTGATCTCATCACCTTCGCGGAGGGCGTCGTCCATACGAACGCCGATGCCACCCGGTGGATCGTACGTCGTGAGCGTACCGGTCTGTGGAGCGAACTCCTCGGCAGCGTTCTCGGCATTGATTCTGAACTCCATGCCGTGGCCTTCGATCTCCACTTCATTCTGCTCGAAGTCGATTTCGTCGCCGGCCGCAACCCGAAGCTGGGTCTTCACGATATCGATCCCAGTGATCTCTTCGGTGACGGTGTGTTCGACCTGGATTCTCGTGTTCACCTCAAGGAAGTAGAACTGGCCGTCCTCGACGAGGAATTCGACGGTGCCAGCGTTGGTGTACTCGGATTCTTTGACGCCGCGACGGGCGGCCTCGCCGATCTCTGCGCGGAGCTGGTCGTCGAGGGCGGGCGATGGGGCTTCCTCGATGATCTTCTGGTGGCGACGCTGGAGTGAGCAGTCGCGCTCGCCAAGGTGGCGAACGTTGCCGAACTGGTCGGCGATGATCTGGACTTCGATGTGGCGCGGGTGTTCGAGATAGCGCTCGATATACACCGAATCGTTGTCGAAGTAGGCCTCACCCTCGCGCTGGGCGCTCTCGAACTGGTCTTCGATTTCGTCGGCGCTTCGAACGACCTTCATTCCACGGCCACCGCCGCCGCCTTCGGCCTTGATCGCGATCGGATAGCCGTGTTCCTCACCGAACGCCTCGATTTCTGCGGGATCGGTCACTGGATCGGTGGTGCCGGGGACGATCGGCACGTCAGCGGCGTCCATCACCGTCCGGGCTTTGGTCTTTTCACCCAGCTGTTCCATCGATTCGCTTGATGGACCGATCCAGGTGATGCCATCGGTTGCTTCGACGAGCGCCGCGAATTCGGCGTTCTCCGCGAGAAAGCCGTATCCAGGATGGATCGCGTCCGCGTCCGCACGCGTTGCAACATCGACGATCGTCTCCTGGTCGAGATACGAGTCGGCCGCGCGGGCCGGCCCAACGTTGTAGGCCTCGTCTGCGTATCGGACGTGTCCGGCGTCTTTGTCTGCCTCGCTGTAGATTGCGACCGTCTCGATGTCGAGCTCCGCACAGGCGCGCATGACTCGGACGGCAATCTCCCCTCGGTTCGCAATCAACACCTTCTCGAACATGCCTGTCTCTATCAGGAGTCTGGATAAAAAACTACAGGTATCCGATTGTCGAGCCCGCTACTGCCGTGATACTCCAAATGCGTGGAACGCTATCAAATGCAGAAAACCACGACAATAGCCGAAATAGGCTGCGACAGGCAACGAGACGGCAATATTCGAGTTTACCAGCAACAGTTTCAGGGCAGAGCGAATGTCTTTACAGTTGTGGTAATTGGCATCGCGGCCGAGGTGGTTGACGGCATCTTGGACGTAGTGGCGTACGACGTTGTCTCCGAGCTCGTCTGGAACGAATCGCACTGTTGCTCGTGGACCGACTATCAAATCGATCCGTCATCTGACGGTGACATTATTCAGGTGCGGTTCGGTACGGACGACGCGGTTGTCAGGGAGTTCGTTTCAGCGCTGTCGGAGCTACTCTCTCGCGCTCGTCACGACCGATTGTTGGCTGATCGCGCCGCGTCGTGACGTTCATCGCAAGGCCGTTCGCAGCTGTGTGCTGGCGTACTCGATCACGTCGTTCACACCTTTCACTGCAAGCCAGAGGAGACAAAACAGCGAAAATGCAACCACCGGGCCCGAGAGGCTGTGTTGTGGCCAAACTACGCCAGTGGCGAGCGGGAGGACGAGCAGTGAGACGACTCCTTCGGTACACCGCCGTTGGACTGCGCCACGGCTCGAACCATCCCGAATGCGGTCATGAATCGGGACGTCATTCGCGTCCAGCAGATGTCTGAGTTCTGCGAGCTGTTCGTCGGGAACCACTAGCGAGCGAGGACTGTTAGAAAACCGCTTTGTATATCGGAGAATGGCAAGCGGCTGCGTTCCCACGCGGCGAAGCTCAACGCGGGTGAGCTCCGAGAGATCGATCTCGTGATCGTATCTGCCCGGTGAGAGTGGATGGTCGCTGCCGCGTCCGGTCACCTGGATCGTGTCGTCTGAGGGCTGCAGTCGCACTGTCGTGTCAATGAACAGCCGAGCGGTAGTCAGATACGTCAGCCAGAACAGCAAGCAGAACAGGATCAGAAAGTTCGCGATCCGTGGGTCCACGAGGATGGTGCAGACCAACAGCAGCAGTGGAGTAGTTTTTGCCACGCGCCACAGCGTGGTTCCGTCCTGGATGGCGTAGGCGAGTCGCCAGGGGAGGCGACGGAGCCCACGGTTTTCGATCGTCCAGACAAACTCCGACTCTGGTTCGGAATGAGTTTGAGGGTGCGCAGCGTTGGGTGGCAGCTCTCTTCGGCGTGTGAGATACGCTGCGAACACGAGATAACCAGCGAGTGGAACGGACACACCGTAGGCGTATCCCAGTGGATGGGTGAGCTCGCGTCGATTGGCGTCTATCAGCACCCCCACTGCGAGGATGAGCTGGACTATCAGCACCACTACCAGAATGGAGGCAACGGAGGGAGCTGCCATTATGTGGATTTATTCCCGCAGCAATAAAAATTCTAATGGAGAAATGATATCTGAGAGATGTGATTTTCGGTGGAATGGCGTTGTGGTTATCTTTGGATGGGAGTATATCCGGACTGTGAGTCTTCTACGCTGAGATATCATCTGAACGAAGTCAAAACAATTCTATATCATGTCTCAGGTATTCTCTATATATCGTTAGGTATTAATAGTGGTACTTTGATGTGGTATGTATATTCATCCGATTGGATAGAACCGGTTGCCCGGTTCCCCGAACGTGTAGAAGCACGCCCGAGGGTGGGTTGTGAACACAAATGAATTACAAACCCAACGAGGGCGACGGACGGAGCATAGTTAGTTCTTCTGAAAGCAGCGATCGTGACGATCAGCTAACAGAAATAATCCAGCAGCAACGTCGGGAGATCACCGACCTTCGAGCAACGGTCGAAAAGCTGGTCAAGACGGTTGAGGCCCAGTCCGAACAGATTTCGACGCTAGAGGACGCACACACGGACTACCGCGAGACAAACGAGCGCGATAAGGCCGAAATCAGACAGGACGTGACCGAAACCAAGCGGGCGACGGAACAGAACGAGGCACACACCGAGGCCGTTGCACGGAGGCTTGAGCGCTGTGATGGCAGCGAAGAGCGGACGCCGTTAGAGCAGATCGTTCGGTTGCCCGATGAGATTCTCCACAGGGCGCAACTAACCGCCAATCAGCGTCGTGCACGAGCGCAAACGCAAGTTGAGGCTGTGTCTGCTGCAAGCTGTTTGCTAGAGGCTGTGGTTCCGTTTTGTGAGGCACGATCAACGGAGGAACTACCAGTGCTTCTCAAGTTGTTGGTCTCTCCAGCGCACGAAAATTAACCTCTCCAGAGGAATCTTTTTAACTGTATATGTCAAGGATTTCCCACCGCGAGCGGAGCGAGCGGCCTTTTTTCATCAACGTTTTTTGATCGAGCGGTTGCCGAAGGCAACCCGAGATTAAAAAAGGTTGGGGTGAATCCGGTGGAGTAATCGGATTATCCCTCGATGAACGTTAGCTTCTCGCGTTTGTCATCCGGGATAGGATTGAGGTATGTAGTATCTTCATTGGCACAGAGGTCATCAAAATCACTGTCAGTCGTAATAAGATAATCGGCGTCATAAGACCGTGCAAGTGCAACGATGAATGAATCGTACACGTCGTGGTTTTTCTCGGCGCTGATCTCATATGCCGAGAGGATTACTGATTCTGTAGCACTCACGATTCGTGCAGGGCTGCGAACGAGCGACTGGATAGCGTTTCGAGCGGCTACAGCATCCACGCCAAAATTGCTCGTCATAAGATATTGCACTCGAAACGGATAATAATCAAATATCAGCAACGCATTTGGTCCATCGAGTGCGTCCTGAATCCACGGATAGACATCAGTGTGTGCGGGGTGATCATCTGTGAGGGCAATCGCGAGAACGTTAACGTCGGTAAGAACAGTCACCTCCGTCGGAAGAGATTCGTTCATTTGAGTCACTCTTAGCGTTCCATCTGACCAAAGAGTGTTTCTCCGGCATCCGTTGGTGTGGTGTCCTCCCAGTCGTTGCGACTTGCTGTTGCTGTCTTCAGCTTTGTGCTTGGTTTTGGATTAACTTCCAAGACGGATCCGACGAGTGTTGCAGGTATCTCATCGTTAGAATCGATTCCCAATTGATCGCGAACCGATTTTGGAAGGGTTACTCGTCCCCTATCGTCCACGGTGAGCGTAAGCTCCTCTCTAGGATTCGCCCCAAATGACGGCTTTCCCATTTTTTACCACCGTATACCCACTACACCGTTGACATAGAAAACAATTGCGGCGACCGCATCGAAAAATGGCGACAATTTCCCTCGAAATGGGTGAATTACGGTTCAATTGGGACAACAATGAATATTCAAATGACGACTATAACAACTATATTTGACAATTTCTATGGCTGTACAGACTGAGTGCGCGATGATACAGGAACTGTTTGCTACAGGCCAATTTGTTTCTCCGTGAGGGCGGAAGATTTCGAGGAGCTGTTGATGTTTGTGAACAGGAATACGCTGTACCGCATGACTCATCCCAAACGTAGAAATCGATAGTGAGAACGATCATTCAAACAGCTTCATTTGATCACATAACGCTATGGAAATCCAACACATACGAAAGTTTATAACCCAGTGGGTTGGCACAACCAACTGGGAACGCCAGCCGGTGAGATTCGCGCGTGTACTGAAACGCGCCGGGTGTTCAAGGCACCCGACGCTGGGGTTCCCATGCAGACAGAAACCCATGAAGGGAATAACACTGCGGTACTGTAATCCTGTCGTATCGTCAATGACTAGCACACAGTGTGCGCGCTGTGGCCAGCCAGTGGCTCGGCCACGCGCACATGCGACTGGGTGCCCATCGTGGAGGGTCGGCTCATGAGTCTTCCACAGTTTAGCTTTCGAACGATAGATGGGCAGGTCAGCACGCTTGAAGGGATTGACAATCGTGAGGATCTGTCGAGTGCTGAGTTGCACCACGTTGTGGATATCGCCGAGAACTGCTGGTGCCGGCCCTGTCAATCAACGGAATGTCGCCACAGCCGCCAGGTTGAGGAGGTGCTGGCGATTGCTGATCTGAGCGAACGTTCGAGTGGCGGCCCCGACCAGCTTCCGTCCCTCGACCGAATCACACGATTTCGCTCGCAGGGCGAGACCATCTACACCGCCTGGTTCGAAAACGATGCCAGACTGCGTGCGCATGAGCAACGGAGCGGTGACGTTACTTTATTGGCGTTTTCTCCAGATCGTCCGGAGAATCCTGCACGAGCGCAAACGCAGGATGAAGCTGTGTCTGCTGCAAGCTGTTTGCTAGAGGCTGTTGTTCCGTTCTGTGAGGCTCGGTCGACCGAGGAACTTCCCGTGATCCTCCAGCTGTTGGTCTCTCCAGCGCACGACGAGTAACCCTATCTGCGGAATTTTTCGAAACTACATGCTGTCAGAATTACCCACCGCGAGCGAAGCTCGCGGCCTTTTTTGGTCCAGATTTTTTGCTTGAGTGGTGCACGGAGTGCACCCGAAATCAAAAAAGGTGGGTGACGCGGCCTTTTTTCATCAACATTTTTTGTTCTCGCGAGCGCAGCGAATGAGAGCCAGCGAGTCGCGCGCGAACGGAGTGAGCGACCGTCTCGCCAAGGTCGAGCGGTTGGCGAAGGCAACCCGAGATTAAAAAAGGTTGAAGGCTGACGCTGTTGGCGTTTTCTCCCGATCGTCCGAAGGGTCCTGCACGGGCGCAGACACAGGATGAGGCTGTGTCTGCCGCGAGCTGTTTGCTAGAGGCAGTGGTTCCGTTCTGTGAGGCTCGTTCAACGGAGGAACTACCAGCGCTTCTCAAGTTGTTGGTCTCTCCAGCGCACTGCGACTAACCTCTACGACGGAATTTTTCAAAACCGCATGTGGCTAGAATCACCCACCGCGAGCGAAGCTCGCGGCCTTTTTTCATCAACGTTTTTTGGACGAGTGGTTGCCGAAGGCAACCCGAGTCTAAAAAAGGTTGTGCTCAAGCTTCCGCCGGAGGAGATAGAGCCCGAGCAACGGCGTGGGTGCCACAAACAAAAATATGAGCACCAGCGCGACCGACACGCCAACTCCACTGTTCAAGATCGTACTCGTGAACAAAAGCCAGACGAGCGTCGCCAGCGGGAGCGCGACGGTCAGATTCCAGCCCGCTGGGCGAATCGAAAAGCCGTGCTGATAGCGATCGATCCACGGAAACACGGTGAGGATCACCACCAATCGATACGTCCCATAGAGCACGCCACCGATCGCGACCGAAACGAGGGCGACGTTGAACAACGCGCCGAGATGAATGGGGCCAAGCGAAAGCTGCGGGAGCAACGGCCCGACCGAACCAAACGTTTCGAGCTGCCAGGCCCTGACAGAATTCGACCCACCGTACTCCGTAAAGAGCACGCCTAGTCCGAGCAGCCCGCCGATGGCTCCGATAATCATCCCGCGAAGGCGACCAAACAGCACGATCCCGACCGAGACCACACCCACGAGCACCCAGCCCGCACCCACCGCACCAATCATCATGACACCCCACGCCGGGGCCCGAATGTGAATGAGAATCATCAGAGCAAGCCCCCCGAGATGGGCACCGATCGACGGCCAGATCTCCGGTACACCGGCCGGTTGAAACCGGGGAACGGTCCGCTCTGGACCCACACTCGAAACGAGCATCCCCTCGTAGGCGAGATAGCTCCCGACAATCGATACAATAAAAATACCATACTGGTGTGGTGCTGCTGGGAGGGTGCCGGCCAGGCCACTCCAGAGAGCGAGGACGGCCAGATACAACAGTATCCCAGCGACGAGCCGGATCGCGGTCGGACCCGTGACGAGAGAACTGCGGGTCCACTCCGCACTGTTCTCTTCGGAGAGCCGGCGTTGACGAGTCCGCGTGCGCCGCTCCGATGGGCGTCGATTCCGTTGGGTCTGCTGCTCGCGCTGCGTGCGCCCAGTGGTGGTTCGAGACCGTCTCCCCGATCGAGAACGCTCCGTGCGTGACTGATCCGCTGCTGCGTGATCCTGCGACGTTGCCCGTCCACGCTGTGTGCGATTGGTCCGGGAACCTCCTGTAGCACTGCCACCCCCTTCGGAGGTGGCTGCTTGATCACCGTCGGTGTCCGTCTGATTGCGTGACGTACTCTGCCGGTCGCTTCCCTCGTCCACCCGATCGCTGGACGTGGCGTTCAACAGCGTTTCCTTGGCCTCTCTGATCGCCATCAACGTTTCCTGTGCGTCTGGATCGTCGCTGTGATCGGGATGGTGGGCCTTGACCTGCTCACGATAGGCGGCCGTGATCTCTTCCGGCGATGCATCTGGTGGAACGCCGAGAACCCTGGCTGCCGATTCCACTGAACGGGTCATTCGCCGTGTGGTTAGCGCACCTCCGGAAGATTGGTCGCCATCGCCTGGATTTCGTCGGCAGTACGGCCAAACACCGACTCAATCGTGACTCCAGACTCGATTTCATTGTCCATGTCTGTGGCCCGAACCTGTAACAGGCCGTCCTGATCGATCGTAAACTCTACCGCAAGATCCGGGTCGCCGGCTGGCCGCGGCGGCAACGGGCCGAGATCAAACGCATCAAGGAGTTCGTTCTCCGCAAGCGGACCATCACCCTGTAACACCTCAATTCGAACGTAGCGCTGATTGTCAGCCACCGTGGTGTACAGTCCAGTTTCGTGTGCGGGCACGGGCGTATTGCGCGGAATGAGGACGCTGTACTCAGTTGCTTTCGTCTGTAAATCAGTCATAACCGTCGTCCCCACCGACTGTGGCGTTACCGTGAGAACGACGATATCGTCGGGATTCCTGAGTTCGAGATCTCCACCCACAGAGCTGGCACTGATGGTATCCAACTCGCTATCTGTGTCCTCGCTCGGAACTGGGAGGGTATCATCAAGGATTGCGGCCTGTACACCAGCACCCAGGGCAACCGCTTCGTCAGGATTGATCTGCGTTGAGGGCTCACTGTCGAACGCCGTTGCAACGCGCGAACGCACCTGCTTCATCCGCGTCGATCCTCCAACGAGCAACACCTCATCGATCGATGATTTTGTGTACGGACTTTCCGCGAGCAACTGCTCACAGAGTTGGATCGTCTCCTCGGTGAGATCTCGCGTGATCGATTCGAACGTTGACTGAGTCAACGTTCGTTCGATGTCGACCGTCTCGGTATCGAGTTCGAGAAACGGCAGTCTGATCGTCGTTTTTTTCCGGGACGTTAACTCGTGTTTGGCCGTCCGGGAGGCATCGAATGCCCGCTCAATGGACACCGGGTCCGTGAGCTCACAGCCATACTCCTCGCGGAGCGGTTCCTCTAGCCAGTCGACGATTCGCGCATCCCAGTCATCACCACCGAGCGAGGTATCGCCGTTCGTTGCGATAACCTCGAACACGCCGTCACCCATTTCTATTAGCGAACTGTCGAACGTCCCGCCGCCGAGATCATACACCAGTATCAACCGATCGGCTCCCGTCCGGAGTCCATAGGCGAGACACGCAGCAGTCGGTTCGTTGAGCACGCGTTCGACCGATAACCCCGCAATCTCACCAGCGTGTTTTGTGGCCTGCCGTTGCCGGTCGTTGAAGTACGCTGGCACGGTGAGCACCGCCCGATTGATAGACTGATCGAGCGCTGATTCTGCATCCTGACGGAGCTTTCTGAGAATCATTCCGGCCAGCTCTTCGGGGACGAAAGCGCTCGCATTCGGCTGTTCACCAACGAGAATCTCCTCGTTCGTTCCCATATAATCCTTCACCGAAAACACCGTCCGGTCAGGATGCTGTACCGACTGATTGCGGGCAGTTGCCCCCACAACAGCCTGCTTTCGATCGATGGCGACAACCGATGGCGTCAATCGCTCACCCCGTTCGTTCGGAACGATCGTTACGTCTGTCCCCGTCGGTGTTGTGACAGCGCTGTTGGTCGTCCCAAAGTCGATGCCAACTATCGTCACACCGAAACCACCTCGGCGATTCTGACACCAAATTCTTTAGCGAAAGTCATCTATTAGGCTAATATAGATCGGCGTGATATATACTGTATGGTGAGGCAGCCAAAATCTGAGCATCCAGTGGTTCCGAAAAACAGTGTGGGTCCAATCGTCCGAAAAAACGATTTCGACGGTAGCGTGCAGATTACTCCTGCACTTGATCGACGAGATCGATGATCTCTTGAGCGCGACTTTCGGTGGTGGCAAATCGTGAGAACACCCACGAGAGCCGGTTAACGATGGCATCGTGTCCGGCGTCCGTCAGGGCATACTCGTTCGTTCGCTTATCGAGTGCGCTCTTTTCGACCAGACCCATCTCGACCAGATCGTCCAGATTAGGGTACAAACGGCCGTGATTGACGTCCGAGCCGTAGTACTCTTCTAGCTCCCGCTTGATTGCGAGCCCGTATCGAGCCTCTTCTGAGAGGATCGCCAGGATCTGCTGCTGGAAGGCGGTCAGTTCGTGTGCGATTCCCGTATCGCTCTCATCCGACGCAATCGCCGACATACTATACACCGATGATAGTATCCCACGTAATACTACTCAACTATCACACGAGTGTTTGACCCATCCCCCGGATGACAGGGAACGATGGCAAAGATTGCTGTTTTGGCACCGCTATTGCCAATCTTCATCGGTGACAGGCCATTCACAAAACCGACGCCAATTTCCACCAGACGACTACACTCAATCGAAAATACAGTTCGAGAACCGAGTCCACCGATCGATGCACGATAACGAATCACAAATATGGATGACTTATATAGTTAGAATATTGAATTGTTCTCATGCCTAATAATAGACGATCGACTGATTCGACGCCTGATGACTCATGGTTTGAGAGTGAGCCAGCACCTGGAGCTTCGCGTGAGGAAGAGACCAAACCCAATCCCGATAGGGATGATTCTCACTCACGAAGAGACCACCTCCGAACACCGTCCAAGCGGTCAGGAGACGACAGATCGGAAGGGCCAGATCTTGACCGGATCGTTTCGACGATACGGGCCGCAGTTGAGCCGCTGAAATCGGCAACTGACAGGATCCGGGAAGACTCTCTGAGCGGGACGACGTCACGAACGATTTTGCTCACGTACATCTGTATTGGACTTATTGCCGGAGTAACGAACGGGTTGGTGACTGGCGCGGCGATTGCAGGTGAAAATGGTGTGGGAGGGCATCTCCTCGGGGCCTGGGTCTCACTCATCAGCGGCACTGTGTTCCCAACACTCGGGGTACTGATTGCTGGAATGATCGCGTTCGTTATTGTCGTGACCTACAAACCAGACGCCGTCAGAGGCGTGCTTTTGACCAGTGCTGTTGCCTGTGCGCTTGGCCAATTTTTATTCCTGACTGCAATGTTTTCGCTCGTTACGGTACAGCTGTCAGAGGCTGCCAGTGCTGCGGTCTCCCTGGGTGGGTTCCTGTCAGTCACCGTTCTCTCAAGTGTCGCTGCCGGCCTGACGTTTGGTGCGGTGGCCTACACTGGCACCGAGATCGTGTGATCAAGCTATTCCATAAACACATTCAAATTGCATAAATACGTGATAAACTAATTATATTTCGGAACGCTTATCAATTGGTATGACGCAGTTTTATTCGAGTATGTCGGTAGCCGCGATCGGCACTGTAGACGAAATTGTAGCACGACAATCAACTCCTCGTATCGCGGTCGAGACGCCGTTCGTTCTCGGTCAGAGCGACAACAACGAGCTTGTCGAGGGACAGTACGGCGTTTCGACGACAATTGCCCATGGACTGCAAAACATCTCTGGCACGATACCGCCGGTATAGCTGTCGTCCACAGCCATACCCCGACTGACTGAACAGCGATGGTCCTTCGCTGACGACGGTTCCCGGGCCGCACGAGTGGTCGTTCCGGGAGTTTTTTCGCCCCTGCCCCGGTAAAATCGATCATGGCTGCCCTGAACGAGCTACTGGATCACGCGGCCGTTCCTGACTCGGTGTGTATCGACATCTCCGAAACCGAGACGGGCTACGCGCTCGTCTTCGATCTTCCAGGAGCGAGCGCGGAGACGACCGATCTGTGGATCGATGATGGGCACCTTCACGTTGAGGCGCAGTGTGAGAAGCCCACTCCCGATGGATTTCGACTGCTCCGAGACGAGCGGTCGATGTACACCGACGTGTCGGTTCCGCTTCCAGGTGACTGGGCGTTTGCCGAGGAGCCAACAGCAACGGTCGAGAACGGTGTGCTCGTCGTCGAGCTGTCGATCGCCGATCCGGGCGTTCGGATTCCAGTCACGGAGCCGTGAGGTGAGCGAACAGTGACGGTTCGGGCGTATCAACGGTTTGTTGTCGTGCTCTGGCAATTCTTGCCGCTCATGCTCGCAATTGCCCGTGACAGACGTCGGTTTCTGTTGTTTGGGCGCTCACGATCGGTGTCGTCCGCCACGCGGCGTGGGCGCGCAACGCGGCTTCGAGAATCGCTGTTGACACTCGGGCCCACGTTCATCAAGCTCGGACAGTTACTCTCGACGAGACCGGACATTCTGCCGCCGGAGTATATTGAAGCGCTCTCAGCGCTGCAGGATCGAGTGCCTCCCGCTCCGTGGGAAGACGCACAGTCCGTTGTCACCGACGAACTCGGGCCAATCGAGTCCGCGTTCGATTCGTTCGATACCGATTCGATCAGCGGGGCGAGTCTCGGGCAGGTGTACACGGCCGAGTTCGAAGGCGAGACGGTTGCGGTGAAAGTTCGGCGACCGGAGATCGAGGCGCTGGTCGAAGCGGATCTTCGAGTGATTCAGTTTTCGGTGCCGTTGCTGGTCCCGTTCATCGATGACGCACAGGCGTTTTCGGTCGAGACGCTGGCTGGTGAGTTTGCGACGGTGATTCGCCAAGAGATGGATTACGAGCGCGAAGCCACCATGTTACGGGAGATTCGTTCGAATCTCGACTCGTTCGATCGGATTCGAATTCCTCGCGTGATCGAGGAGCGATCGGGAGAACGCGTGCTCACGATGGAGTACGTTGGCGGAACAAAGATCACGGAGATTGACGACGTGGACGCACTCGGGATCGACCGAACGGCGCTGGCAAAGACCCTTCAGAAGGCGTATTTCGAGATGATCGTCACCCACGGCGTGTTCCACGCCGATCCGCATCCGGGCAATCTCGCGGTCAAAGACGATGGAACGCTCGTCCTCTACGATTTCGGAATGAGTGGTCGGGTGGATTCGTTCACCCAGGATCGAATCGTCGAGTTCTATATGGCGATCGCCAATCAGGACATCGACGGCATTCTCGACGCGTTGATCGCCATGGGAACGCTTTCGCCGACGGCCGATCGCGCGGTGATGGCCAACGTGATGGAGCTCGCGATCGCGGACGCCCGGGGAGAGGACATTGAGCAGTATCGCGTCAACCAGATCATCAGCCAGGTCGAAAACACGATTTATGAGTTTCCACTGCGCCTCCCGTCGAACCTCGCACTGGTGTTGCGTGTTGCCACCGTCGTCGAAGGCGTCTGTGTCACGCTTGATCCCGATTTCGATTTTATCGCCGTTGCGACGGAGTTTCTCCGCGAGCACGGCTATCTGGAGGCAACTGCCAAACAGTTCGTCGAAGATCGAGTGGATGAGATCGAACGGGCAACGCGAGCATCGGTTCGAATTCCACCAAAGCTGGAGGATGCGCTCGACCGAATCGACCGTGAGCATCTCATTGTGCAGGCCCAACTCGACGATCCCGATGGGCTGCTCGATCTGCTCGCAAAGCGGCTAGTGGTCGGGCTGTTGCTCGCGGTGGCGATCCTCGGGACAGTCCAGTTCTATCTGGCAGGGCTGCTGTGGGCGACCGTGATTGGGCTTGTCAGTGGGCTGAGTCTTGCCGGACTGCTCGTCCGATCGTTCCGGAAACAGAGAGGAATTCGCACCACGCCACAGTTCACACGGCAGAGTATGCGACAGCGAGAGGATGAGCTGGAGTGAGTGGCGAAACATTTTACAGATAAAGATCATATCGGCGACCTCGTCGATTTACCGTACTATAGTCCGACAGTGAGAAACACGCCGACAACGGTCACTGCTGTCATCATAGGATGGAGATTGTTTGATTTCTACCGACACTCGCCCCAAGCGGACCGCTTTTTTTGCTTCCAGATAACGTTCGACTATGGAAATTTCCCCGTTTTCGCTAGAGCGGTGGTTCGCACAACACGAGCACGAGGCGGACATCATGCTCGCAGAGAGTGGCATTCGGAGTCTACACGCAGACCGCTTCGATCTCGATCCTGGCCGGCTGGGCTATGTGATCCCCACCAACGGCGATCCGGAGTTTCGCGCCACGATCGGCGAGCGATACAACCGACCAAAGGACGAGGTGCTGTTCACCTCAGGTACGCAGGAGGCCAACCTGCTGGCGTTTCTCTCGCTGGTGAACGCCAACGATCACGTCGTGGTGGTGACACCAACGTACCAGTCGCTCCGCGCGATTCCCGAATCGCTAGCGACTGTCACGACCGTCGAGCTGTCACCGCCAGAGTGGACGCTCGATCCGGCCGCCGTCGCTGACGCAATGGAACCGGACACATCACTGGTCGTCGTCAACAACCCCAACAATCCAACCGGTCGCTACCATCCCCAACAGACGATCGAAGCGATCTACGAGATCGCAGCCGATCAGGGTGCGTATCTCCTCTGTGATGAGGTGTATCGGTTACTCGCCGACGAACCAATCGATCCGGTCGCGAGCTTCGGTGCGTACGGCATCTCAACCACCAGCCTGACAAAGGCCTACGGCCTCAGTGGCCTCCGATTTGGGTGGCTGGCTGGCCCCCCAGAGGTGATCGAGGCGGCCTGGAACTGGAAGGATTACACCACCATCTCCCCCGCATCGATCAGCCAACACGTCGCCAAACAGGCAATCGCACAAGAGCAATCGATTCTTGCGGAAAATCGATCGCTCGCCCGTACAAATCAGAAGCGAACGGCGGCCCTTCTCGAATCACACGGCCTATCATGGCACGAGCCGGTTGGCGTCAACGGCTTCGTAACCGTTCCAGACGGCTTTGCAACCGGACGATCGTTCTGTGAACGACTGGTCACCGAAGAAAGTGTCGTGCTCGCACCTGGGGACGCGTTCGGCGTTTCCGACCGATTTCGGATCGGCTTTGGCCTCCCTACGGCCGAACTTGAGCGCGGTCTCGACCGCCTGGATGAATTCCTGGAACGTCACACCTGAGGGGCTCAGTGGTTCCAAACCGTTTATACCAGCACACCTGATATACGCGATATGGCGAAACAACAAACGGAAGTTCGTGACCTTCAGGAAGGAAGCTACGTGATGATTGAGGACATTCCATGTGTCATCAATTCGTACAGTACGGCAAAGCCAGGCAAACACGGCAGCGCCAAAGCTCGTGTCGAGGGGAAGGGCGTCTTCGATGAGCGAAAGCGAAACTTCACGCAGCCGGTCGACGCGAAGGTGTGGGTACCAATCATCGATCGGAAGCAGGGACAAGTTATCTCGGTCAACGGTAATGATATGCAGGTAATGGATCTCGAAACGTACGAGACGTTTACGATGCGTATTCCAGACGGAATGGATCCAACGCCCGATGACGAAATCGAGTATCTCCAGCACGAAGAGCAAACCAAAGTCGTGTGAGCGGAGGCTTTAGGCCACGTCGTCTACTCGGTTCTACGTATGTTTCCCGGCGCAACAGCCGACCGGACGGACGGAGCGTACGTGATCGTTGGCGCACCGCTCGACGTTTCAACCACATTTCAACCGGGGACTCGATTTGGACCGGCTCAGCTCCGTCAGTTCGCACGGTCGTTTGAGGATTACGACCACCACTGTGACGTTCGATTCACGGCGTGTTCGGTCCACGACGCCGGTGATCTCCACGCCTGGGATGACGCGCAAGAGTATCTCTCGTTTCTTGAGGGAGAACTCACAGACGTTCGGGAGAGTCAGGCCATCCCGCTGCTGATCGGTGGAGAACACACGGTGACGATTGCCGGTGTCCGAGCGACCGAACCGGACGTTTTCGTCGCCTGTGATGCGCATCTCGATCTCCGAGCGTCATACGACGGCAACCCGCTGAGCCACGCGACCGTCACCCATCACGCACTCACCACCGCCAGCGAAGCCTACATCATCGGGGCGCGAAGCGGCTCGAAATCGGAGTGGGAGCGTGCCGAAGACGACGATCTCACGGTGATCGACCCAGATGGTGTTGAGGCGTTCTGTGAATCGATCTCGTTCGACGACGAATCCGTCTATCTGAGCGTGGACATCGACGCCGCAGACCCATCGGTTGCGCCGGGAACCGGCACGATGGAGCCGTTCGGTCTGACGAGCACGCAGTTGGACCGTGTGGTCAGAACACTCGCTCCAGCGGCCGTCGGCTTCGATGTCGTTGAGGTTAATGACCGAGATGACGGACAGGCGGCGACGCTGGGTGCGAAACTTCTCCGATCGTTCGTCACAACTCACGCCACGAGCTGATCCCCATCGGATTTGTGGCCGGCGACCGAGCGGTAACCATGGACTGCGCTGAACTCGTTACTCGGCTGAACGAACGGCTAGACGTAGAGGCCTACGCTGGAACGGATGCGAGCACGAACGGGCTCCAGGTTGGACCCAAATCTGGATCGATCGAGCACGTTGCCGTGGCGGTCGATGCGGCCGTTGCAACGATCGATGAGGCAATTTCGCTCGATGCAGACCTCCTCTGTGTTCACCACGGACTGTTCTGGGGTGGGCTGGATCGACTGACTGGCCGATCGTACGATCGCATTCGGCCGTTGATCGAGCACGAAATCCGCTGTTATGCGGCCCATGAACCGCTCGATGGCCACCAGGAACTCGGCAATGCGGCTGGAGTTGCCGATCTGCTTGGCTGCACCGACCGGTCGCCGTTCGGGCGGGTCGGCTCGGAGTGGATCGGGCAACAGGGAACGCTTCCCCAACCGCTGGAGCTCGATGGGCTCTGTACTGCACTCGACGCACTTGATTCGGAGAGAGTACAAACGCTTGATTTTGGCCCTGAAACGATCGAGCGGGTGGCGATTGTCACCGGATCGGGAACGGACTGGATCGATGAGGCGATCGACGCCGACGTGGACGCGCTCATTACGGGTGAAGGAAAGCAGAAAGCCTACCACCAGGCCAGAGAGGCTGGACTCACGGTGATCCTGGGAGGCCACTACGCAACCGAAACGTTTGGCGTCCGCTCGCTCCAGTCGCTGTTCGATCGCTGGGGACTCGAAACGTCGTACATCAGCCATCCGACTGGTCTGTGAGCGAAACGCGCCCTTCAAACCGATCGCTGACCGAGGAGTGCTATGAGCGAAGAGGTCGATCGAACGGAGTTCCAACACGATCCAATCGATCACGCGCGGGTGACCGGCGAGATGTCGGTCGGTGCGTTACTCGAACAGTTCGGTAAGGCCGGTATCGGCGCGGCAGATCTCCACGAAGCGACGGACGTTGCGGCGTCGATGTTCGAAGATGACACGACCGTCTTCTTCGGACTCGCTGGCGCGATGGTGCCAACCGGCATGCGACAGATCGTAGCAGATCTTATCCACGATGGCTACATCGACGTGCTCGTCACCACGGGTGCGAATCTCACGCATGACGCCATCGAAGCGATCGGTGGAAAACACCACCACGGACGCGTCCATGGCGAGGGAACCGAACGGGAACACGACGAAACCCTCAGAGACGAAGGGGTGGACCGCATCTACAACGTCTATCTCCCACAGGAGCATTTCGCGCTGTTCGAAACGCATCTCCGTGAAGAAGTGTTTCCGGTGTTCGAGGAGCCAGTCAGCATTCGAGCGTTCACCCGAAAACTTGGAGAAGCCAATGCAGCAGTCAACGAGCGAGAAAATATCGAGGAAGCACCCGGAATCGCTGCTGTAGCGGCCGAACACGACGTGCCGATCTACGTCCCAGCGATTCAGGATTCAGTGCTTGGCCTCCAGGCCTGGCTGCGCTCGCAGGTCGATCCGTTCTCGCTCGATGCGCTGGCAGATATGTCTGAACTGAACGATATCGCCTACGAGGCGGATTCGACCGGCGCGTTCGTCGTCGGCGGTGGCGTCCCGAAAAATTACGTTCTCCAGACGATGCTCGTCACGCCCGGCGCATACGATTACGGTGTGCAACTCACGATGGATCCACCACAGACCGGCGGGCTCTCTGGTGCAACCTTAGATGAAGCCAGATCCTGGGGAAAACTCAAAAAAGACGCGCGTAACGTCTCCGTATACGCTGATGCCACGATAACGCTCCCGCTCGTCATTGCCGGCGCACGGGAACGTATCGAGTGATGACCCCAACTACCGAACGGCCTAGAAGGTTTCTTCTTCAACGAACTGCTCGGCGATGCGTTGGGCACCACGAGCGGCCGCCGTGACTGGTTCTTCCGGTGCTGTCACGGTAACTTCGTGTTGCAGTTCGGTGCTGAGTCGGTTTTCGAACGCTTCTAAGAGCCCCGGAATGCATGCCATTCCGCCAGTGAGAACGATCGGCTCTTCGAGCGTCTGTTTGTAGATTTTGATGTAGCGGTTTGCCAACTGCGGGAGGAACTCGTTTGCGATCTCATCGACTGTTTCGTTCACGTACCGGTCCAACGCGTCTACGACGCTGCGCTCGATCGTAAACTCGTGGGTGCCACCGCCGGGTTGCTGGATGATATCTGTGAACGGCTTGAAGTTCTCGAGATCGCCGTGCTCTTCTTTGTACTCGCGTGCAGTCGTCTGATCGATATTCACCCGACCCTGGGTCTCTTCTTCGACATTGTTTGCGATCCAGCGGTCGACCTCGTTGCCGGTTACCGACCCGGTCGAAAATCGCGAGAGCTGCTCGCCACGCCGATACGCACACGCTTCGAGATTGGTCGATCCCATATTGATGGCGATGAAAATCCGATTGATCGCGTCGAGACCACCACCAAGCGCCGGGATCGATCCGCAGAGTGATTCCGGATAGCTCCGAATGAGCTGACTCCCAATCCCGCTCTCTTCGATTACTGATGCGAGATTCGTCAGCCCTCCCTCGTTGTCGATCGTCGGGATGGCGTACACAACGACGCTGTTCTCTGAGACACCATTGGCGCTGGTGAACTTATCAAAGAACGTCGCCGCCGTTTCAGCGCGCTCGTCGTCCTCGGGCAGCCCGGAACGCAGCATGAACTGAACCCGCTCGGGATACTCATTGGCTGCCTCTTCACCGTACACTGCGCGCCGCTTTTCAGATAACACATCCTGATATGTTGCAAGACATGTCAGTGCTTCATGCGTTCGTACGACATTCCCTTTCGGCTGGACAACGACCGTTCGTGTGCTACCCAGCTTCACACCCACAGGAACCGGATTCTCTTCGTCTAGCTCTTCTTCTGTCTCCATTTCCTCATCGAGCATGTTGAATGTCCATTTTCGCTCCTGGTACTTATCATCATCCGTATAGCGCAGAATTTTTCAATAAAATACAAATACAGGTGAGAGTAACACAACATAGAGTAGATATATTTATGCTACTCTGCAATTTCCACTCGATGTGCGCTGGGGGGCACGGGGAGCACCTGGCCAATCAACAGTATCGGCTGGACTGCGTTCAGTAAAACATCATTCCTTCGACGGAAAGAGAGGCGATTTTTGCCACGTAGAAGAAATTGAGAAGATGGTCGCCACGGTCGAACACTTCATATCCCTCACCATCCTGGACATCGGCCCATTCGACCCGTTCGAGAAGCTGTTCGGCGACGTGTGGCGTGATCCAGCCAATCTCCTGGTAGCGGTCAATTGCGCTGATGGCGCCCTCGGTTCCGGCTTCAGCAATAAGAAAGTCAACCCACCCATTGATGTAGGTCCCAGCTTCTTGCTGTTCAACGCGGGTGAGATACGGCTTCTCACCAACCCGCTCGGGATCGATGCCGGCCAGGGTCAACAGCCGATCGATCTGTTGTGGCGTGGGATCTTCCACGTGCGAACGGTGTTCCTCCGGTGGCTCCGACCAGACAAAGCCGTGGACCTCATTATCCGTAATCGGTGTTACGACGTCCGGGTCCGAACAGTCGGCGACTGTTCGAAGCTCTTCGATGGAGTATGACGTTGGATCGATCGCCACCTGTGCCCTCGGTCCGTCCTGCGTTGCTGACTGAAACACGTCCGGTCCGATCGACGACCCCTTCGACGCGCCATCATCTGAATCGTTGTCACCTGCCGCCGCAGAATCTGTCTTGTCCCCCCGGCCGTCGAGCGCACCCCCACCGGATGATCCCCCCGACGAATCTTGTTCGCCGCTGTCCATGTTGATTGAAGGGTTAACCTCCGGCCTGTTGAACTGTTCGGAAGCGCGATCGCCCCCGTGAGCTCCTGGAGTGGGCTGCTGAGCGTTGTTGAAAACGAACGCGGCGTCACAGGATTCGTCGGTCGACACGGTGTCGCCGCTAGATTGATACCAAATTGACACGTCGACATCGCTCGAATCCACAACCATCGCCGTTGAATATGTGCGATACAAATGCACAACAATCTTTCCTCATAGACTGTGAATTCTCTCTGCGAACAGTACAAACTGTTGATCAATTTTGTGAATCGCTGTGATACTCGCCACGCCTAAGGTGGCGCGACTGTAACGACAGGCGTGGCCGATGACGACAAAGGCCCGCAGAGCCGGCCTCGACACCCGGTGTTGACGAGCCCTATGAGTACCGAGGTCACGTCCGCAATTAACTCAGCAGCGAGTCGTCACTGCGTCGCTGAAATCGCGTCCCGTACCCGGTGTAGTTCGTCGTCGATCCCGGTCCCTTGACAGTCTTCAGTTGGACATTCGTAGTGCCAGCCATCGCGAGTGGCTCGTCGCTCAGGGAACCGCTCACCACAGCGTTCACAGAACAGTTGATCGTCGGTACAGGTGTCTCGGTGAAGCTCGAGTTCGAGCTCCGTCGCAAACGTGCGTTTGCAGTTTCTGCAGGTGTGGACCATGGCTCTGTTTCGTCTGCCAGCGACTATAATGTTACCGACACGATCCATTAGGTGATTGAGACGAGATTCGTGCTTGTTAGACAACAATTGGTTCGAATATTTGCCTGCCTTTAAGCCAGGCGTCGTGCTACAGCGAGCAATGAGTCGGTCGATCGATCCCAGGGAGACGCCGTATGTCGGCGATCCCGACGTTGACTTTGCGCCGATTGAATCGCTTTCTCGCGAGGCGGCGACCGAACAGGCCCAACAGCTACGAGCGGCGATCAGATACCACGACCGCCGATACTACATTGAGGCCGATCCGGAGATCGCCGATCGGACGTACGACGCGTTGTTCGAACGCCTGAAGGCAGTTGAGGAGGCGTTCGATCTTTCGGTCGCAAACAGTCCAACCCAGCGCGTTGGAGGAGAGCCACTCGACGAACTGGAATCAACAGAGCACGTCGCTCCGATGCTTTCGATCGATTCGAGTGGCGAGGAAGCAGACGTACGGTCGTTCGACGAGCGCGTTCACCGCGAACTCGGACTCTCTGCGGAATCTGACACCCAGAGTTCGCTCGAAGCGTTCAGTGATGACACGCTCTCGTATCTCTGTGAGCCCAAATTCGATGGCCTCTCGATCGAGATCGTCTACGAGGATGGGGCGTACGTCCGCGCTGCTACGCGTGGTGATGGTACCACTGGCGAGGACGTAACGGAGAACGTGCGAACGATTCGGTCGATTCCGCTGCAGTTGCGCGGCGATCCTCCGTCGTTTCTGGCCGTTCGTGGCGAGGTGTTCATGCCCCGTGCAGCCTTCCAGGAACACAATCGCGAGCGTGTTGAACAGGGTAAGGATCCGTTCGCGAATCCACGAAACGCGGCTGCTGGAACGCTCCGACAGCTTGATCCGAGCGTCACGGCAGAACGGCCGCTGGATTGCTTTTTCTTCGGGGTCCTGGAGAGTGCGACGCCGTTTGACACGCAGTGGAAGATTCGCGAGCGGCTTCCTGCGTGGGGATTGCAGATCAACGACAGGGCGACAGTCGTCGAGACGATCGACGAGGCAATCGAGTATCGGGATGCGCTCGTTGCGGATCGCGACGACCTGGATTACGAGGTCGATGGCGTCGTCATTTCGATCAACGATCGCGAGCGGTGTGAACGGCTCGGGGCGACGGCTCGTGCGCCACGCTGGGCGTATGCGTATAAACTCCCGGCCAGGACCGAAGAAACGACCCTTCGGGATATTGTCGTTCAGATCGGCCGAACTGGACGGCTCACGCCTGTCGCGTTGCTTGATCCGGTGCAGGTCGCCGGCGTCGAGGTGTCCCGAGCGAGCCTTCACAATCCCGATCAGATCGCCGAACTCGGCGTCGACATCGGCGACCGGGTCCGCATTCAGCGCGCGGGAGACGTGATCCCGTACGTGAGCGAGGTCACAGAACACACAACGGAAACGCATTATTCGTTCCCCGAGCATTGTCCGGTCTGTGAGAGCCCCGTCGAACGCGAGGGGCCGCTTGCCTACTGTACTGGTGGACTCAGCTGTCCGATGCAGCGAAAACGGGCAATCCAGCATTACGCCAGTCGGTCGGGACTCGACATCGAAGGACTGGGCGAACAGCGCCTCGATCAACTGATCGAGACGGGACTTGTCGAAACACTCCCCGATCTGTACGCGCTACGGACTGCAGATCTTGCTCGTCTCGATGGGTGGGGCGAACAGAGCGCACAGAACGTGATAGACGAGCTCGAAGCGACGGCGACACCACGGCTCGATACGTTTGTGACCGCGCTTGGCATTCCGGAGGTCGGCGGAACCACGGCACGATCGCTGGCGGAACGATTCGAATCCATCGAAGATCTGCTCTCCGCCACTGAAGCGGAGCTACAGACCGTCTCGGATGTGGGACCGACCGTCGCCAGTGAGATTCGACACTTTTTCGACAACGAGCGAAACGTCCGCGTGATCGAGCAGTTGCTCGAAGCCGGTGTCGATCCCCAGCCCGTCGAATCCACGGATGCGTCGCCGTTTGCCGATACAACGTTCGTGTTCACTGGCTCACTCGATTCGGTCACGCGTTCGGAGGCACAGGAGCAAATCGAGCAGTACGGTGGCAACGCCACGTCGAGTGTTTCTTCTAACACCGACTATCTCGTTATCGGCGACAATCCCGGTGAGACAAAGCTTTCTGGGGCAGATGAACACGACACGCCCGTTCTTTCCGAAGCCGACTTTCTCGATCTGCTCGCCGATCACGACGTGTCGTTCGACTGATCCGCTGGTAGGCAACTGTGGGGAATCGTCATCTATTTCACAATAGAATGCTGATTTTCAATAATAGCTTAAATCAACGTTAACTGCTGCTGGCTATAATAGTCGGGGGATGAGGCTACATTATCAGCGTGTGAACCCAGACACAGGCGGCGAGTCGTTCTGCTTGCGGTTTGAGGGTGTTGTCCCTGACGGTGTGGGGTGTCTGTTGTTCAACGCCGGTCGTGGGGTGGACGTTGAGGCGATTCTCGATGCGGACCGGGGCGAATCGCTGCTTGGAATTGTGTTGACCAGCGCACATCCCGAGTGTTACAGCGCGCTCGATTCGAACGTCTCCGAGAATGTCCCAATTTATGCGACCCGGGAGACGGCCCAAATTGTCGCGGCGTCGCTGACGGGATCCAAAGCGCGATCGATGGACCACCCCGAACGGATTCTTGATCAGTTTGTCGTTATCGATGGCTGGAATCAGCTACTTGAGGGACTCTCGGTCCATCCGGTTCCAGTCGGTCACGCGCCAGGGACTGCAGGATTCCTGTTCGAAATCGATGACGGCAACGCATTCAGAACGGTGCTCGTAGCCAACGAGTACACTGAGGACGCTGCGGCCGGGTTTCAGGGGCTCAGCCTCCCACCGGAGCTAGATCTTGACGCAGTTGTACTCGATGCCCCTGACCAGACACACTCACCAAACTCACTGACAGAAGCCTGTGGCGTGATCTGTGATCGGGTGTCGACGGCCTCTTCCGTGCTGGTGACGGCGGATGAGCCGACCGCACTCCACGTGACGGCCCTGCTCGGCGAGCTCTCAAATGGGATTGGGATGCCCGAACTGACGATTCCTGTCGGCCGAATCGGCGCACTGTGGGAGCAGCTTGGCTACACGAACCAGAACGTCAGACCGATGCCAGACGGTGCACCCCCAATGGATGGGAATGGTGTCGTCGTGGCAACGCCCGCGACACCCATCGAAGGCCGCTCAAAACGACTGTTTGATGGCCTGGTTGACGATCCGTCGGCGGCAGTAATTCGGCTCACTCACCGCGACGCAACGCCAATGGCTGCCGCACGCTGTATGGCACAATCGCTTCCATGGCGGCACGAACCGACGGAATCGTCACTGGCGTCCGTCCTGGAGTCACTCGATCCTGTCCAGGTCGTCCTGGCGAACAGAACGACGACAATGACGACTGGCACGCCAGTCCAGCGCGACTCCTTCGTGTGGGAAGTCAGCGACGATCTCGTGTATACGCTGTATGATGGATCGGAGTGGGTGGCGCCTGCAGAGCTCGACGCCGAGGCTGCCAGTCGGATTCGGCGCCAGCAGCCCGACCGCTACGACGCTCCACGACTGAGCGAGTACGGCCCACCGATCGAGCTGCCACGACGCGAACGTGTTGATATCACGACCGAAGGGGTCGATCTCGGAGCGGTTGATGCACGGTTTGGACACCCACCTGAGCCAGTTGCCTCCGAACCAGCGAGCCCGGCTGCGTCCGACGCGATGACGATCGACAGCGCACTCGACATCATCAGATCGAATCTTTCAACCGTCGAGGCGATCCTCGATCAGGAGCCACACACGGCAACGGTTGTCGACGCGGGCGGAGACATCTGCCTGCTACGGATCTCCGATCCTGATCCGGCGTTCGAACACGGTCAGTCAGTCGAGCTCCTGGTCGACCCACTGACGGCCGGTGTCACCGAGTCGGTAACTGAAGAATCCGAAGCGCACACCGCTGCACAGCTCGATGGAGAGCGATCTGATGCGACTGACGAAACGATACAGAACTAGAGGGTTCAACGGGGCCGACGACCCCGTCCGTGTTATCGTACCCAAACACCGTATAGTAATTGCGCTCGTCTTCCTCTGACACTGTAGACAGCTCCGCTAGTGGAAATGGCCCCGGCCGACAGGGCCGGAGTCCGACAGGCGATTTGACCGATTTGACAAACTGCCGTCACTCATCGTTCACAACGTGACTCACTCGCCCACACACGATCCGGATGGGTATGCGATGCCGACAAACGGGTCGGGAGGCCCGGCTCCGAAACACCGATCGTCAGCAAACGGGTCGCGTGCGCCTATAGCTCCTCGTTCGCCCAACATCATACGGCTACCACGGCCATCGTCCGTATCGGTCTGTGGTGCCATGCCAACCACATTCGTCTTTGGCCGTCTGAAGGCATAATACACCCCGTTGGCTCAAACGAGCGTTTTATAATGTAACAACAACAGATTTATCTGCCAGAACGTTCCCGTCCAGCGATTATTCTTCAGTGGCCAGTGTTGCGTACACTTCCCAGGAGGGATCACTGCCTGGGTGTTCGACGTGGTCGCCATCGATCCAGGCGCCTCTACCGTCACTGACGGAGCCGACGATAGCGGCCCGCGTCCCGCGTGCACGGAGTGTCTCGACCACCTTGGTGGCCGCCTGTTCGGGTGCACTCACGAGCAGCGAACCGGCACTCGTCACCTGCCACGGATCGAGCGCAAGTTCGGCACAGACGGATTCGACACCCGGACCGAGGGGAACGGCCTCGCGTTCGACGCTGAGTTTGTGTCCCGAGCTGTTGGCGAGTTCGCACAGCGCACCCTGGAGGCCGCCTTCCGTGATGTCGTGGATTGCGGTCACTCCATCAACCGTTGCCACGGCGAGTGCGTCTCCAACGCCATGGGTGTCATCGAGCCGTTTCCGGGCAGTTTCGAGGGTATCGACGGAGAGATCGATCTGGTCACCAAACAGGGTGGTTAACAGTCCGACCGCCTCAGCACCGGGGCCAGTCGACACGATGAGTCGGTCGCCGGGCTCGCTCCCGTTCGGTCTGATCACCGCATCGTGTTCACCGACAGCAAAGGCCGTTGCCCCACCGATCCACGGGAACGAACAGCCCTCGTATCGCGCAGTATGGCCGGTCACTATGGCGATATCCAGTTCAGTCGCCATTGCGTCCATGGTTGTCCAGACGCGTCGGAACTGCTCGTCGGTCATCGATGGCGGGAGCGTGAACGAAACGGTGAGAAAGTCTGGCGATAGTCCACTGACAGCCACGTCGGTGAGCACGATGTCGAGCGCGAACTCGGCAGCTCGCTCGAATCCCAGTCCTGGAAGAATCGAGAGTGGATCCGTAGCAGTCACCATGGCCGAACCCCCAACGTCGACAATTCCAAAATCCACGCCAGCGGTGGGGCCCAACGTGACATCATCGCGGTCGGCCCCGAGATGCGGATAGACGTATTCAGTGAAAAACGAGCGGTCTATCTTGCCGTACCGGTCCATACCCTGGCTCTCGTGGGGACGGTTGTTACGCTTTTGCTCAGAGTTCATCGTCCGGAGCGTGAGCAGCCGCCATTCTGGACGCCTCCGTTGCAAACCGCTCGCGGCGGGTTTCGTTCTCGACCGATTCGAGTTCCGCTTCCGGTGCGGTGATGGCGGCGGTGATTGCAGTTCGAGAGAGCATCGACGATGACAGCTCCTTGCGGAGCTGGTGTGTTCCGTCGGTTGATGCGTACGTGATCGTCACCAGATTTCTCGAATCAAACGCTCGATCGACCATCCACAGCTGCCGTGCGTCGCTCATAGTGGGTCTTTTTGCTACCAACAGGAGAACGCATCGACAGAGAACGCGTCAGTTTCAACCACGTTCGGCCGATAGTAACAGGTAATGGAGCGCACGGACGTCACCGAACGGGCGAGCGAACTCCCACGCGAGCCTGGCGTCTATCAGTTTCTGGACGCAGATGGGGTCGTCCGCTATGTGGGAAAGGCGGTTGATCTCAGAGACCGGGTGCGGTCGTACGTCGACCCTCGTTCGGCGCGAATCCGTCGCATGATCGAGGGAGCTGCCTCGATTGACGTGGCGATGACCGAGACCGAGACGCAGGCCCTCTTGCTTGAGGCAAATCTGATCAAGCGCCATCAGCCACGATACAACGTTCGGCTCAAAGACGACAAATCCTATCCGCTCGTACAGCTCACGGACCACCCCACGCCCCGCATCGAGATCACGCGTGATCCCGACAAATCCGCCACCGTGTTCGGCCCCTACACCGACAAGGGCCGCGTTGATACCGTTGTCAAGGCGATTCGGTCGCTCTACGGACTACGTGGCTGTTCTGATCACAAGTTTGCTGGCCGAGATCGCCCGTGTCTGGATTTCGATATCGGCCTCTGTTCTGCGCCGTGTACCGGCGAAATTGAGCACGAGACGTATCTGGACGATGTCGAAACGGTGAAACGGTTTTTTGAGGGCGAAACCGGCGTGCTTGCCGGTCCGCTTCGGCGGGCAATGCACGAGGCAAGCGACGCCCAGCAGTACGAACGGGCCGCGAATCTTCGCGACCGACTCGATGCGGTCGAAGCGTTCCACGGCGAGGGGGGTGGGGCAGTCATCAGCCGCGATGATCGAACGATGGACGTCCTCGGCGTAGCGGTACAGGGAGAATCCGCGACGGTCGCCCGCCTCTGCAGCGAGAACGGCAAGCTCGTCGAACGTGAACGCCATTCGGTGTCTGGTATCGGCGCGGACGAACAACCAGCAAACTCGGTTGGACACATTTTGAGCGCGTTTCTTCCGCAGTTCTACACCGAGCGACGGCTCCCTGATGAGTTGCTCTGTCCGGAGCTGCCCACCGACACCGACGTGACTGACTGGCTCGAATCCGTGGGTGTCACGATGACAGTACCGGGTGCCGGTCGGAAACACACCCTCGTGAATCTCGCACTGAAAAACGCACGGCGTTCGAGGAGTGAGACGGATGGCGCCGCCCTGTTGGCCAACGCGCTCGGGCTCGACACTATCGACCGGATCGAAGGATTCGACGTGAGCCACGCACAGGGTCGATCGGTCGTTGGCTCCAACGTGACGTTCGTGGATGGACGGCCAGTAAAAGCAGACTATCGGCGAAAGAAGCTGACCGACCGCAACGATGACTACGGAAACATGCACGAGCTGCTCGCCTGGCGAGCCAACCGAGCGATCGCTGGTCGCGACGAGCGCCCTGCACCCGATCTGTTGCTCATCGACGGCGGCGACGGCCAGCGACAGGCCAGTGTCGATGCGCTAGCTGCGGCTGGTTGGGACGTGCCCGTCGTTGCGCTTGCGAAAGACGAGGAGATCGTTATCACCGACGACCGACAGTTCAACTGGCCGTCCGATGCGCCACAGTTGCATCTCCTCCAGCGAGTACGTGATGAGGCACATCGGTTTGCCGTGCAGTATCACCAAACGCTTCGCGAAGATATCGAGACGGTGCTCGAAACGATCGACGGTGTTGGTCCCCAGACCCGAAACCGGTTGCTCCGACGGTTTGGCTCGGTCGAAACGATCAGGACTGCATCAACCGACGAGCTTGCGACCGTTCCTGGCGTGGGGAAAAAGACGGCTGAAACGATCGCCCGTCGGCTGTAGTCCACTCAGAACTCGTCAGTTTCTGGAACAACCGCGTCGTCATCAAAGTCGTATGCCTCCTGGATCTCTCGAATGCGATCACGGATATCAGCAGCGAGCTCGAATTCGAGGTTGCTAGCGGCTTCTTGCATCCGCCGGTCGAGTTCGTCGATGAACTCACGAGCTTCATCATAGGAGTCTGGCTCGACGCCGGTGACGGAGCTGGTGTCGGTTTTGCTTCCCGGGAGCGTGGTCTCACCGACCTCCTTGTCGATGGTCGTTGGCGTAAAGCCGTGTTCTTCGTTGTACTCCTGTTGGATTGCACGGCGGCGCTGGGTTTCGTCGATAGCGCTGGCCATCGAATCGGTCGTCTCGTCTGCGTACAACACGACCGTCCCGCTCACGTTGCGGGCTGCCCGGCCCATCGTCTGCACGAGCGTGGTATCCGATCGGAGAAAGCCCTCCTGGTCGGCGTCGAGAATTGCAACCAGCGACACCTCCGGAATGTCAAGGCCCTCTCGCAGGAGATTGATGCCGACGAGCACGTCGAACTCGCCGAGTCTGAGCCCGCGCACCAGTTCGTGGCGCTCTAGCGTGTCCGTTTCGTCGTGCATGTATTCGACGGCGACGCCCGCCTCATCCAGGAACTCGGTCAGATCCTCTGCCATCCGTTTGGTGAGCGTCGTCACGAGCACACGCTCGTCCTGGTCGGTTCGTTCGGTGATTCGATCGAGGAGATCGTCGATCTGTCCCTCGGTTGGTGCGATCTCGACGGCGGGATCAACTAGATGAGTTGGCCGAACAATCTGCTCGACGATCTGTGACGAGTGGTCGCGCTCGTAGTCGCTGGGCGTAGCGCTCACGTAGAGCATATTGTCGGTTACTTCCTCGAACTCATCGAACGAGAGCGGTCGATTGTCGTACGCCGTTGGGAGCCGAAAGCCG
The DNA here is from genome assembly GCA_025041195.1 of Halobacteriales archaeon YIM A00013. Taxonomy (GTDB): domain Archaea; phylum Halobacteriota; class Halobacteria; order Halobacteriales; family Haloarculaceae; genus Halocatena. The sequence goes on along the minus strand of JAKCFM010000001.1, from coordinate 662,148 downwards.
TTGTTCACGAGCGACTCCTTGCGGGCTTTGTCGCCGGCGAGCTGCCCACGAATCTGTGGAAGCGTCTGGTGAGATTCGTCGACGACCGTCAGAAACTCGTCAGGGAAATAATCAAGCAGCGTGTATGGTCGCTCGCCCGATTCCCGATCGGACATGTGAACGGAGTAGTTCTCGATGCCCGAGCAGTAGCCGGCCGCTTTGATCATCTCCAGATCGAACGTGGTTCGTTCCTCGATGCGCTGGGCGGCGACCAGATCACCCTCGCGTTCGAAGTAATCAATCCGCTCTTCGAGAAGCGCTTCGATCTCTTCGATGGCCGTTTCTCGGCGTTCTTCGGGGATTGAGTAGTGCTCTGCCGGGTGGAACAACACCGCATTCTGGGAACCTTTCGACTCGCCTTCCAGGACATCAATCTTCTGTAAGCGGTCGATTTCGTCGCCCCAGAACTCCACGCGAACGGCATACCGGCCGTACATCGGAAACACCTCGATCGTATCACCACGAACGCGGAACGTCCCCTGTGTGAAGTCCACGTCGTTTCGCTCGTAGTTCAGATCCACCAGGGCTTTCAGCAGCGATTCGCGACTGATCTCCTGGCCCGCTTCGAGCCGTAACGACATCGATTCGTAGTTCGCCGGATCACCAAGTCCGTAGATCGCCGACACTGATGCGACCACGATCACGTCGTCGCGCGTGAGCAACGAGCGCGTCGCCGAGTGGCGCAATCGATCGATCTCCTCGTTGATTGCTGCGTCCTTGCCGATGTACGTGTCAGTCTGCTCGACGTAGGCTTCGGGCTGGTAGTAGTCGTAGTAGGAGACGAAGTATTCGACGGCGTTGTCAGGAAACAACGATCGGAATTCGTCGTAGAGCTGGGCGGCGAGCGTCTTGTTGTGTGCGATGACGAGCGTCGGTTGCTGGACCTCCTCGATCACCCAGGAAACGGTGTTTGTCTTTCCCGAGCCAGTTACCCCCAGCAACGTCTGTTCGTCGTTCCCATCGTGATAGCCAGCGGCCAGCGATTCAATCGCGTTGGGTTGGTCGCCGGCTGGGTCAAACGGTGCATCGACACGAAACGGTCGGTCACTGTCGGGTCGGTCTGGCCTGAGTGCAGACCCCGACGTTTCCCGGGAGGAACGACTGCTGGTGCTGGGATCACTCATCAAAATGGATACGTGTTCGAATCACTTCAGCGCCTCGCTTGACAGTCCAGTGACCGGTACATAACCCAGAAATCCTATGGTATGGAATTCGAGGTGTCAGATGGCCACAAGACTTATTCTGGAAATCACGAAAGGGGAAGCTGATGTGTGACACCGGTTGCACTTGGAACGGCTCACCGACGGTGACACATCGATCATAGATGATTCGAAAACGACTTTCGGCCACTGTATTGCTAGCGATTCTACTCATCTCGGTTGTCGGAATCGGGCTTTCGAGCGTGGCGATTGCTGGTGATCGCTACGCAAACCAGACCCTCTCGAATGGCGACGATTCCGACCGAGCGAATGCTACGGCACTCGGTGCAGACGGAACGGCAACTGACGCATTGACAGCGAACGACACTGACTGGTACGAGTTTGACGCCAGTAGCGGTGAACGGATCACGGCCTCGCTTGCGCTCGGACCGAATGAATCGACACTGTATTCGGGGACTGACGCACGAATTGATCTGTTCAATTCAGCTGGCGAGAAAATCAACGTCTATCCGAACGATGGGATGGGCTCGGATTACAGACCGAGTCCAGGTTCATCGTCGGTTGCATACGGCGGAGCGATGGCGCCCGAATCAGACACCTATTTCGTTCGAGTCAGCGGCACGAACGTCTCGGAGTATGACATTTCAGTTTCGACCGACCGACTGGACCAGTACGATCCCAACGAACAGCCATCGTCGGCCACGCACGTTGCAGCCGGCGAGACGGTTTCGGCCACAATGAGCGGCCAGGACGTGGATACGTACGCGATTCAGCTCGACAAAGGGGAAACGATAGCGGCGTCGGCGGAAACTGATTCGACGAGACTCGTGAATATCCAGCTCACTGGACCGGACACCCCTGATACCACGGTTGCAGGGTATCACGGCGAGCACGACGTGTCGAACGAAAGTCCGGAGACCAAGACGTTCACGCACACGGCAGCACAGAGTGGAACGTATTACGTTCGGGTCTATCCAACTGAGAACGGCATTGGATCGTTCTGGGAGTCAGCAGCGTACTCATTGTCGGTGACGGTGAACGCGAACGATTCACCGACTGATACACCGCCGACAGAGACGGATACCGAGGACACAACCCAGACACCAACCGAAGCAGATGACACGGCAACCCCAGATGATCGAACGGAAACACGGACGCCAGAGACGACCCCAGCCGATGACAACTCTGTAGACACTACGGATACTGACGCTGAAACTACCGTCGCAGACTCGACCGACGCCGATACTCCCGACACCGACTCCTCCGACAGCCCTCCGTGTTAACGCCGCGGGCGCTGTCACGGATCCACTCCGTTCTCGGTCTGTACTATTCTGCTACAGTGAAAACTACGTGTATTTTTGTTCAATCGCGCTCCCGTACCGGCCAGAAAACTTATTCAGGTAAACAAACGTTTCCTAGCTGGTGTGTGACAGAACATCGGGTACCGGTATTCACGAGCGTTCTGGAACATACAGAATCATGAAACGAACACGACTTCCAACTGTTGCGGTTCTTTTCGTACTTCTCGTCTCAGCCATGGCTGTCGGCATCTTTCCGTCGGTATCAGCAACTGATGGCGACGATGCGGGTGATAAGAGAGCTGACGCCACGACGCTCGCTTCGGGAAGTGTGGCGACTGATTCGATTTCTGCGGGCGATGTAGATTGGTATTCGTTCGATGCTGAGAAAGGTGATCGGCTGTTTGTCGAACTCGCTGCATTGACCGAGGAGTATGACCAGCTTAGGATGGAGATATTTGCTCCGGACGGATCTGAACTCGGCGAGTCAGCCACCTCGACTGGCAATCCACAGAAGCTCGACGTAGACCGTGGCCCCACGGCCTGGGGTGGCGACATAGCTCCTGAAACTGGCACGTACTACGTGAAAATCGAGCCGTGGGTGAACGAAGGAACAACCTTGACCGAGTACGAGCTCACGGTGGAAACGACATCGCAGGACGCAGATAGTCCCGGCGACAATCCCGCCACTGCTGAACCCATCGACGGAAACGCGACCGTTACGGGAACGATGAGTGGTGTAGATGTCGATACGTACGCGATCGAGCTCGATGAGGGTGAGACGATCGAAGCGTCGATCGAATCCGAAACTGATGTGCTGGGCAACATCCAGCTCGTTGCGCCATCGGCCTCGGAGTATATGCCCAACGAGTACGACGAACAGTACGACCTCTCCGGCGGGCCAGCACTGAACGACGAGTTCAGCTACATGGCAACGGAGACGGCAACGTACTACCTTCGTGTGTATCCCGGAAACAACAGCAAGGCATGGTTCCAGCGGTCATCGTCGTACGAGCTGTCGGTGTCGACGAGCTCGAACGACTCGGCTGTTCCAGCAGACAACGTGGGTGACAGCCTGAGTGAGGCAACCACGATGGATGCGAACGGAACCGAAACTGGAACGATCTTTGGCACCGATGCTGACTGGTACGCGTTCGATGCGACTGCCGGCCAATCGATCGGGGTCGAACTGACAGCAACGACGGAAAACGAGGAGGATCTCGTGTTCTCCATCTACAATCCGGACGGCGACGAAATCGGAGAGTATCCGAATGATGCATTGCATCCGGCGTATCACACCGATCGTTTCGTGAGCGGTCCGTGGACGGGTGGTGGCGACACCGCCATCCAATCCGGAACGTACTACGTGAAGGTGAGCGGTGCCGGTCCAGTTGAGCAGACGGCGTACAATCTGTCAGTGCAAACACGTCGTCTTGACGATCACGAGCCGAACGAGCAGCCATCGATGGCGACCTCGATCCGCGATGGATCGTCGGGTGTCATGACGGGATCGGACGCTGACACCTACACGATCGAACTCGAAGAAGGCGATCGTGTGGAGGCGACGCTCGATGAGCAGGGTGGATTCGATGTCCACACGCAGCTTCTCGGACCCGACACCCCCGATTCGTTGGACTCGGAGTCTGAGTGGGAGTATGACGCCTCCGAATGGACGGTTGACGGCTTCAACGCCACTATAAACGAGAGTGGAACATACTACGTTCGCGTCTATCCGGTGGAGAACGGCGTTTATTCGTTCTTCGAGACTGTGGACTACACGATCTCGGTGTCGGTCAATGGTAATGACGTAACTTCGGATACCGACCGAACGCCGGATGACGATACCGATACACCGAGAAACGAAACGCCAACAGAGACCGACGAGCAGACAACGGACACGCCAACCGACGAAGGGGTAACAGCCGAAAACACTCCAGACGATTCGACGCAATCGGATGACGATACTGCCACACCGAGTGACGGTGTCGACGAGTCCGAGGACGACGAATCCAAGGAAAACGACGATAAATCGAACGATTCGACGGACGATAGCGTCGAACAACCGTGTTGAAGGCGTAGACCTTCGGAACTGGCAGCCATTTTTTGGTGCGTACGACCGTACGAACCCGATAGCGACGCAATCGCTCTCGGAAATCCTAAGTAGCCGACTCGATTCAGAGTCAGTATGGCTAATTTCCCGGAAGCGGAGGACCGACTCCTCAACAAACAGATCTGCATGCGCTGTAACGCACGCAACGCACAGCGAGCCACCAGCTGCCGGAAATGTGGCTACAAGAAACTCCGACCGAAGGCCAAGGAAAACCGATCGGTCTAACGACGCGATCCCATTTTGCAGCCGCTTCGTTCGCAGCTACTGCTCTAGATACTCCGATTGGACCGCCACCACGTCGGCCGAATCCGTACACTCACAATAGCGCCGGAGCGGCTCTTCGTTCAGCTCCAAAAATGTGTGTCCCCAGCGAAACTTTGAGAGCAGCTGTTCTGCGTGCTCACGGCCGCCAAGGATACAGAGCGCGCCGGCGAACGCTTCAACGGTGTTGAGCTGAAACGGCTGTCCGTAGTTCACGGGGTTTGCAGCGACGAGAAACGGTAGTGCGCGATGGTCGCCACGAAGATCGAACGCCTCGGCTTGAGCGGTCTCCCAGGAACAATCGAGGGCAATGAGATTCGAGTGCTGCTCATCTGCCGGCGAGAGCGCCTGCTCGGCGAACGGATTCAGCACGACGCCTGGGGGCGTCGCGTTCGCAGAGTGGTGGAGCTCTGCGAGATCGAACCGCGCCAGTTTGCGCGCACTGCATTTGTCGGGGTCATCATCACCCTCGTAGCGAACGTGACACTCCACGTTGGATCTCGGGGAGCCATAGAGAAAAGCTATCCGACCCCCAGCGTTCTTCTCGATGGCTCACCTGTAAGTACGCATGACGGATGTGGTCCGCGCGTATTATCGCGCCATTGACGATGGCGCATACGATGAGCTGGCGTCGCTGCTGGAGCCAACGTTCACGCATCAGCGGCCCGATCGAACGATCGAGGGCAGAGAAACGTTTCTTGCCTTCATGCGCGACGAACGGCCTGAAACGACCACCAGCCACGCGATCGATTCGGTGTTTCACGAGGGTGATATCGCCGTCCAGGGCCGGCTGTTGCGTGAAGACGGCTCGCTCTGGTTTGGATTCGTTGATATCTTCACGATGAACGGCAACACGATCGGCGCACTCAGAACGTACACGTCCCAGCACGCGCAGTGAATTCCGCGATCAGACGGGATCTGTCGGAACGGCAGCTGCCTCCGGGTAGTTGTCCACCCCGGCGTATTCCACAAGTTCGCGGCCGAGCTGTTCAATCCGGGAGCGGAGGTCGTCGTCCGTGATTTCACCGTCGACGACGAGGTCGCTTGCGTGTGGAATCGCAACCTCCAGGGGAAGTGTCCAGGCGTTCAGCGTTCGGCTAACCGTCCGGAGATGATCACACGCTCCGCCGGGAAATCGGCCGCCTGCAACCTCAAGCAATCCAACTGTCGTTCCGGCAAACTCGTCTCTGCCACAGTAGTCGAGTGCGTTTTTCAACGCGCCGGAGTACGAACCGTGGTAGGTTGGCGTCCCAAGCAGGAGGCTGTCGGCCCGTTCGACGGTTGCAGAGATGCGATTCGCAGCGGGGGGCGTGTCGGTGCTCGTATCAAGCGCGGGCAGGTCGTACTCGCGTAAATCGAGTAGCTCAGTTTCGCCTCCGGTTGCCGATGCAACCGACAGCGTCTGTTCGAGTGCGGTGCGGGTTTTGCTTTCTGGCCGGAGACTGCCACAGATCGCAACCACAGTCGGTGTCGTACTGGGACTCATTACGCCATGATTTGTGCGCTCGAACTATAACGGCTCCCTTAATTCAGTTTTTATAACAAGTGTGATCCATCAGCCTTCTGAACAGAACAGTTTTGCTGGTGGGGATATGATGGCCAGTATGGAGTTCGTTACAACCGACACGGTCCCTGGTCGGGAGATCGACGACTCGCTCGGCATTGCACGCGGAAACACGGTACGTGCCAGAAACGTCGGGCGTGACATCACCCAGTCAATTCGGAACATTACGGGTGGCGAGCTCGGCGCATATTCCGAGCTGTTGAGCGATGCGCGCGATGAGGCGCTCGAACGGATGGCCGATGATGCACGGTCGATGGACGCGGACGCCGTCGTGAACGTTCGCATGGAGAGCTCACAGATCGCCAACGGCGGTGCAGAAGTGCTCGCCTACGGGACGGCAGTGACGCTTGAGTAGGTCGAGCGTGACGGGCCCGTCTCGCAGGTGGTTCTGTGCTTGCAGGTGGCTCTGATGGAGGCGGATCGCACATCCCCCGTTGTGCGTGGAGGCTATGGACCGCTGGTGCTCATCGAACAGCCACCCGTTCGGCGCGTCCTCGGACTGCTCTGCGTGGTAATCGGCACCACCATCGTGTATCCGTACGCCGTTACGTCGCCGGTGTTGTATGCGATCGGCCACGCGGTCGTTGGCTCGGTCGTTCTCCTCTGTGGGCTGGTGCTGAATGGGCTTCGACTGCAACGGCATTAACGCAATTCAGTCATATGGTCGAGCGCAACGATCCAGCACGAACTGGCGTGAAAGTCGGCCGCGTCGTGGGGATACTCACGGCGGGTCTGGCAGTGGCGCGGCTGCTCAGCGTGCAGGCCGAGTATTTCCGCGGTTTTTCGTTGTTTCTCGAATTGCTCGGCGTCGAGCCCGGATTGTCGGTGACGGTGCTGTTCTGGGGCAACGCTCTCGTCATTGCCGGTGCGCGGTATGGACTCAGTTACGTGCTCGGATCGCTGATCGGTGTGGTGTACGATTGGATCAATCGAGAGTCGGTGTTCGTGGTGCTTGCGCTCGCGCTGGTGGTCGGCGTGGCCGATGGCGTCTACTCCGGGCTCGAAGCCAGGAGTGTTCTCTTTGGAGTGGGCTATCTGCTCGCCTGGCTCTGTTACGTGCCGCTGTTTCAGTGGCTGTACGACCCCGATGCTGGCGATGATCGCGCTACGCCGGTGCGTCTCTCGTAATGACACTGCAGTTGGTGGCCGCGTTCGATACGTCCGCTCTGTGTCGACCGGTTTATCTTGATAACATTTAACATAATTCGTAGGGAAATGGTATGTGCTAATGACAAATATACCTCCGTCAGACCCTGAAACAGTATCATCTGAGTCCGGAGACGAGATAAGTTCACAATTAGAAATGCTCATTTTTCTGGTCTCGATCATTGGAGTTGCGATTTCGTTTGGCCCGATAGCAAAATTCGTCGTTGGGGTCGTGTGTCTCGGTATTGCTGTCATTTCCTTATCTCGATTGTACCGGCGAGAATTTCCTTGACATTCTCCCCACCCTGAAGTGGCAAGAACACTCTGTGTCCTTGTTGATCAGCCAGAATGTTGTTCTGGCGAAGAGCGAGAATTCCCGATCGCAGTTGAGAAATGAAGGTTCGTGGTTAGCAATCTGTTCTCGTAAGGCAAAAGCCGCCCAACTGCGGTCGAATTGGTGAACCGCTGGCTGTGTCACCAGACGAAGAGCGTCTGGCTGCTACCCGGAACTGCGGAGCAGTTCTGGTGCTTACAGAGCAAAGCGCTCATTAACCGCCCTTCAGACGGTTTAGCCTCGAAACTACCACACAAACGCAGATACACTAGGAATATGAATATCCGTAGTATAGATAGGTACTAAGCAATGAGAGAAGAAGAGAAATGGAAGATGATAATAATAGAGAAATAGGGGAAAGCGCAAACACATTGGGAGAAAACGATGGCACCCATCTCGGATTGGGTGAGAACGGAGACGATATCACATTCCCGGACTCTTATAAGCGACTCCCTGATTCTTCGGGGGAGACGAATCCAAAAGACTGGGATCAGGTCGGAAAGCGAATCTACTCCCTGGAGAATGACAACGACGAAACGTTCGATATATTCGAATCAAAAGCGGTCGGATTTATGGGGCGCTATCGCTCTGTCGGTCGCGACGAGCAGTGGGTGAAAATCCTGGAAAAATACTACCCCGGTTCGGTACAGCTGTGGAAAGACGCTGGTTTTGATCTCAAATATACAGATGACGAAGCGATCCAGCAGCAATTCTCCCAAATGCCTCGCTATCCAGTACGTTCGAAGTTCGATCCAACGACCGAAACGTACGTTGTGAACGAATTCGAGACGACCAGGCTACCCCATAAACTGGAGCCAGACATGCGGTACTGGGAGGAACTCGTCAGTTCGACCCGACTGGGAGATCACGTTATCGTCTACAAAAATTGGCACGATGAGCTGGTGATGCATGTACAACAGAGTAGTCCCCAACTAGCATCATCCTGGCACACACTCGACGACATCAATCCAAAAGACGAGGAGGATTGTGACGAACTCGAAGCGACACTGAATCACTTCATGGGTACTGTTTCGGTGGACTGGTGACGTGCTCTCACGACTAGCGTCGTGGATTTTGTGCTGGAATCTCGCTAACAATGGGGAACACGATGAGTAGCGCATCAATGATTGACTCTGGGTCAGCCGTGTACTATTTCGGTGAGGACGCCATTCCTGATCGACGTCCCTGTCTTCTATAGATCTTCAATTTACGACACGTTTTGCGAGAACGAATCCTACCTCGCCAATGAGACCAAGAAAGCTACCCAGAACGCAGCTGAAAAGCGGAACGAGCGGCGGCTCAAAGTGGAAGATGCTCCACCACACAATCACGGCAAAAACGAACAGTGCAACGAATCGTCCTGGCATACCGATTCGGTTCCATCCAGTATCGATATACTGGCCCGGCCGGGTGGAAGCAGTAGCTTTGCTGAACACAACCGTACTGACAAACGCGCCGAGCAACACTCCGAGCCACGAAATCGACTGAGCCTCCCAGAGCTGGATAACAGGTGCAACCAGGGAGATGAGCCCAATCGCAATCCAATAGATGAGCTGTCTGTCGGACATCTCTGTGGGGTGGTTTCCCCATTCTGCCATACCTTCCATTCCAACTGGTTGATAAAAACCATTGGGAGAAGTCCGACTGGGTAGCCGATAGCAATCTCATCCAATCCTGCTGGCTCCAACAGTAAATTTTCAAATATTTCAGTCAATCAAGGTTGATACCTGTTCACTCCGCTGGTTGTTCAACGAGGACAACACCGTTCCCGTAGAGATCTTCTGCAACGGCTTCGATCCCGTAGGGTCGTTCCTGCGGTTCGGTAACGAAGTCGACGCCCCGATCGATCAGGGTTTCGTACGTTGCGTGACAATCGTCGACGGTAAAGGCAAGCGCCGGCTGGTCCCCGATCAGTGCTGTTCGACGGTCGATCTCGGCTTCGTCCTCGGCCCAGTCGGGATGTTCGAGGACGATTTCGACGGTATCGTCCTGCTCGGGTGCTACAGTGAGCCAGCGGTTTTCCGGGCCGAACTGCTCGTCCGCTGTCTTTTTGAGACCGAGCTTCTCGGTGTAGAATCGAAGGGCTTCATCCTGGTCTTCGACGAATCGAGTGGTGAGTCGGAGTTGTTCGATCATGGAGTATCGCCGTCTGTATCGTCACTCCATACCGGTAAAGGCGTTCGCCAGGCAGAGTGAAAGTAAAACGTATCCCCGCTGATTACTCCCGTTCGGCGGCAGAATAAATCTTCATGCAATTGCGTGCTTGACCGACCACCAATACCACCCCAGGATCCCATTTTCACCCCTGCCGATCTCTCACTCGCCGCTTCGCTCAGCCATACGACTCCTCGCTCTCAATTGGTCCACTGAATGCACTGTAAAGGACGACAAAGTACGAGAGCACCAGTGGTAGCAAGAACGCGGTGGCGATCGTCATGAGATTCGCCATCAGCGGGCTGATGAATGCGTCCTGGATCGTCAGTCCCGCGCCGCGGTCGATGTAGGGAAACGCGAGCCCACCGAACAGGACGAGGAGAACGAGCGCGACGCCTCCGACGGCCACAAACGCACCCACTGGCCGATCCCGACGAAGCGCCCAGCTGTAGGTGCCGATCAGAAGCACCGATGCGAACACGCAGCCGAGCACCACCAGCGACTGAAGATCCACACCGCTCACAGCCAGCGAAACGAGAAGCAACGCAAGATACGCGATCCCAGCCCGAAGCCCATGGACACGCATCCGCACGGCGAGGGGTCCCGGCGTTTTTAGCTGACAAAACGCGACGCCGTCGAGGACACAGAACGCGAGCAGCGCAAGCCCACCGAACACGCCGTGAAGCGTGAGGGTTGCCGTCGCGCCAGTGACCCAGTTCACGAGCAACAGTCCGAACAAAAACGGGGTGAGCGTGCTCCCAACGACGAACGCACCACCCCACAGTCGTCGCCAGCGGACATCGTCTCGCTGTTCGTACAGCTCCGGAGCGAGCCCACGAAGCCCGAGGCCGGCGAGAATCCCGAACGTGAGCAGATAATATCTGCTGAACAGCGACGCGTACGCGGATGGAAACGCGGCGAACAACAGCCCACCGAAAACGACGAGCCACACCTCGTTGCCATCCCAGAACGGCCCGATCACCGCAAGCAATCGCTCACGCTCTGATTTCGAACCAGTAGCGAACAGCACGCCGATGCCGAAATCGAAGCCGTCGAGCAACAAGAACGCGCCGAGCGCAAACAACACCAGTCCGAACCAGAGCGTCGGTAGCGGAAGGCCAAACAGCCACTCCGATGTGAGCCCACCAAACTCACCCATCGGTGCGCACCTCTTGGGCTGAGTTGTCCGTCGCTGTGAGCTCGTCTGGAGATGGTGGCCCGCTGCGAATAATCCGGCGACAAACGGCGGCGTACAGGAGGAGCAACGCCGTGTAGCCACCTACGAACCCTACCAATGTGAGTGTGGCCTCCTGACCACCCAACCCGGGGGTGACACTATCAGCGGTCTGCAACACCCCCTGGATGACCCACGGCTGGCGACCCACCTCGGTGACGATCCACCCCACCTCAACGGCGACAATCCCGAGCGGTGCCGAAATCATCAGCGCCCGGTGGAGGAGATCATCCTCGAACAGTTCGCCGCGACGCCAGCGGAACGCACTCCAGAACGCGAGCAGGATGAACCAGAAGCCAAGCGCCACCATAATCCGGAACGACCAGAACACGATCGCGACCGGTGGGGCGCGCGTGGAAAACGATTCGAGACCCCTGATCGTAGCTTCCGGATTCCCACCGCTGACGAGCCAGGAGGCAAATCCAGGGATCGCGATGCCGAACAGCTCACGGGTGCGTGGATCGAAGACGCCATCCAGCGTGGTTGGAAACGCAACGATATACTCCGGAACGTATGAGCCGGTCTCCCAGACGGCTTCCATTGCGGCGAACTTCTGGGGCTGGCTCTGTGCAACGTGACGAGCATAGGCGTCGCCATGAAGCACCTGCAACGGCGCCGTAATCACGAGCGCAACGATCGCGATCTTCAGTGTCGTCTCCCAGAACGCGATTGCGTCAACAGATTGGCCGCGAATGTGGTGGCGATAGACGTAGTAGGCGGCCACACCGGCCATGAACAGCGCCACCGATTCGACCGCCGCATTCTGCATGTGAACGAACATGTATCCGAATCGTGGCGTGAGGTAGGCGGCGAGTGGATCGGTGAGCGTGACCACGCGCTGGCCGTTTTTGGTGACGAGCTCGAAGCCTCGTGGCGTCTGCATCCAGGAGTTGGCAATCAGAATCCAGACCGCAGAGAGCCAGGTCCCGAGTCCGACGGCGACGCTCGAAACGACATAGAGGCGATCGGACACCCGATCGCGACCGAAGATGAAGACGCCAAGAAACGTTGCTTCGAGCATGAACGCCATCATCCCTTCAAGCGCGAGTGGACCACCAAACAGCTCACCGGCCACCGTTGCGAACGTTGCAAAATTCGTCGCGAACTCGAACTCAAGGACGAGTCCCGTCACCGTCCCGATCACGAAGCTCAGCGCAAAAATTTTCGTCCAGAATCGACGAAGCTGCTCGTAGATCGGGCGGCCGGTTCGAACCTCCTGAACCGTAAACCAGATCAAAAACGGCGCCAGCCCCATACTCATCACCGGAAAAATGATGTGAACCATCACGGTGAGTGCAAACTGGAGCCGGCTTGCGATCGTCGGATCGATCATGAGACCCACCACACTCCCAGCACTGCGTGGTTGCGACAGTCGAGGCTGGCGGCGTCGCTCTGAAACATGGTTTGCAGTTGGAACGTTCTGGCCATCAACTACCGGCGGATTCCCACCCACTGAGAAACCGCCACCGATGGGATGCACACACGGCAACCGGTTCTGCTAAGGGGGCCCACGCTGACGAACGGATATGGTGCGCGAGACAGCGTCATTGGAGGATTCCGACCTGGAAGCGATCCTCGAGGCGCTGGACGACGCCGATTGCCGAGCGATCCTCCGTTCGACGACTGAACCCATGACAGCGACCGAACTCTCCGATGACTGTGATATCCCGGCATCGACTGTGTATCGGAAACTCGAGCGACTGAGCACTGCCGAGTTGGTACACGAACAAGACACGATCAATCCCGGCGGCGGGCGAGTGACCAGATACGAGCGGGATTTTACCGAGCTGAAGATCTCGGTGACGGATGACGATACGTTTGCGGTGTCGATCGAACGGCCGTCCAGATCCGCAAACGAGCGACTTGCCGACATCTGGTCCAAGATGGGTGAACAGCTGTGAGCTGGATCGACACGGGTGTTGTCGCGTTCAAAACGGTGATTCTGCTGCTTGGCAGCGCCATCACCTACATCGCGTACAAGGCATACCGCCAGACTGGCGACGCTGCGATGCGGCTGCTCGCGATTGGCTTTGGTGTCGTTACACTTGGTGCGCTGCTAGCAGGCATCGCCCACCAGCTGGTTTCTGTCTCGCTTGAAGCCGGCGTCCTCATCAACAGCGGTCTCGTTGCCACTGGCTTTGCCGTTATCGTCTACTCGCTCTATCTCGAACGGGAATGACAGCTGAAAAATCAGCGTCGGGTCCGGCCAGCTGGTCCGGCAGTTACGCCGCGAGTAACTGATCGAGCGTTCCCGAAAGCGTTCCTTTGTCCGCCGCTCCAACCTGGCGCTCTGCGAGCTCGCCATCAGCAAAGAACAACAGCGTCGGAATCGACTGCACGCTGTAGCGACCTGCAAGCTGCTGATTGGCATCGACATCAACTTTCAGTACTGTAGCATCAGTCTCTTCGGCGAGCTCTTCGACGATCGGCGCGACCATTTTGCAGGGACCACACCAGTCGGCGTAGAAATCAACCAGCACAACGTCGTTTGCAGCAATCGCCTCATCGAACGCGTCTGTGCCGTCAATCTGTACGGGTGTCTCTGCGGACTCACTGCCTCCATCTCCCGAGAGCTCGTCGATGCGCTCTTCACGCCGTTGTTCTCGCACCGCGTCCAGCTCGGAATCGTCTCCTTCTGTCATCGTGCTCGTGAGTAGGCATTCACCGCGGATAATAGTTTTGTATGATTGGCCCAATACTGTTCTGACCGTTCGATGTGACCGGCTGGTTGTGGGTGTGTCACCACAGTTATTATCTTCTTGTCCATCGCACCCAGCGGTATGACCGATGCAACCGCGGGGTTCGATTCGGTGACCCCGCTCCCAGGAGCACTCGAAACGCTTGCTGGTGCGTGCTCACCGATTGACCGCACTGAACAGCTTGCGCTCGTGGCTGCCGCCGATCGCGTGCTTGCCGAGCCGATTGTGGCCCAGCAATCCATTCCAGCGTATGAACGCGTCGCGATGGATGGCTATGCGGTGGTGCCGGCAGACACCTTCGAGGCAAGTGGCCGCGCCCCGGCTGTGCTCACGATCGGCGATTCGGTGGGCAACGGAACGGCCGTTCCCGTAAACACCGGCGATGAGCTCCCTGACGGAGCTGGGGCAGTTGTGAAAATCGAGGCAACTGAGCGCCAGGGTGATCGCGTGGAGCTCTTCGAGCGCGTCGCCGGGGGTGATAACGTCGCCCCGGTTGGTGAGGACGTTACGGACGACCAGACGCTGTTCGAGACTGGCCACCAGCTCCGTCCATCAGATTTGGCGTTGTGTAAGGCCGCGGGGCTGGCACGGGTGACAGTGTACGAGCGACCAGCGGTGAGCGTCATTCCAACGGGCGAGGAGTTGGTGCAGACATCTCCTGACCCCGGGCAGACGATCGAAACGAACGGGCAGATGGTCACCCAGTACGTCGAGCAGTGGGGTGGCGAGGCGACGTACAACGAAACCGTTCCGGACGACCATGCGAAGCTCTCTGCGAAAATCCGAGACGACCTCGACCACGATGTGATTGTCACAACCGGTGGCTCGTCCGTCGGCGACAGGGATCTGTTGCCGTCGGTCGTCGAGGAGCTCGGCTCACTGCTCGTTCATGGTGTGGCGATCAGTCCAGGCCATCCGGTCGGGCTGGGTATGGTTGAGGAGACGCCGATCGTCGTCGCGCCAGGCTATCCCGTGGCGTGTTTGATCGCCGCCGTCCAGTGTGTTCGGCCGCTGCTCAAGCAGGTCGGTCATCTGCCTGTCACCCCCCTTCCAACAACGAACGCCACACTGACGCGGAAGCTACCGAGCGAGCCCGGCGTGCAGACGTTTGCCCGCGTTACGCTCGATCAAACGACCGATCCGCCGACGGCAACGCCAACTCGGACACGCGGGGCGGGAGTGCTCTCCAGCGTTGCACTGGCTGATGGCTGGGTCGTCATCGATAGCGCCTCTGAAGGGATTCCACGCGATGCCATGGTCACGGTTGAAAACTGGGAGCCACACCGATGAGAAAGGAGTTTCGTACACTGGCTGACCCAGAAACGGTACACGAGACGATCGCGTCGCTGAACCTCTCGCCTGGTGTTGAAACGGTTGCCCTTGAGGAGGCTCGTGGTCGAGTACTCGCCGAACGGCTTGCAGCGCCAATCGATGTTCCCGGCTTCGATCGGGCCGCAGTTGATGGCTACGCAGTGTCAGCCCACGATACGTTTGGTGCCAGCGAAGCCGAGCCGGCGAAGCTCGAACAGGTGGGAACCGTTCATGCCGGCACCAAACCAGACTGTCGTGTCACCGATGGGAGCTGTGTTGCGATTGCGACGGGTGCCGTCATGCCCGATGGGGCCGACGCCGTAGTGCTCGTCGAACGAACCGAGGAACGAGCAGACCACATTGCGATCCGCGACGGGGTTGCACCCGGCGATCACGTCATGCCGGCCGGCACCGACGTGGCGGCGGGCACCCGGAGCCTCGGAGCGGGAACGCGGCTCACAGCACGCGAAATTGGGCTTCTTGCGGCGCTCGGGATGGATGAGCTCACCGTCCAGGCACCGCCGCGCGTCGGAATTATCTCTACGGGTGACGAGCTCGTCCGCCCAGGCGGTACTATTGCCGACGAAGCGGGACAGATCTATGATGTCAACAGCTTCTCGATTGGCGCCGGCGTCGAAGCGGCCGGTGGAAGCGTCATCCGGTATCCACACACCGGTGACGACCCGGATGCACTCAGACGAGTCCTGGAGCGGGCCGCTGAAGAGTGCGATCTCGTGCTTTCCTCTGGCTCGACGAGTGCCGGTGCGCTGGATGTGCTCTATCGAGTGATCGAATCGACGGGCGAGCTGTTGCTCCACGGCGTTGCCGTGAAACCTGGAAAGCCAATGCTCGTCGGGACGCTTTCCGATGCTGCATATGTGGGGCTGCCTGGCTATCCTGTGTCTGCACTCACGATTTTCTCGACGTTCGTTGCGCCGGCCATACGCGAGGCGGCTCGACAGCCAGTGCCACCGACGGTCACCGTGACGGGAACGATGGCGAGCCGTCAACAGTATGCTGAAGGGCGGCTCAGACTGTTGCCGGTTGGGCTCGTCGCAACCGAACCCACGGGCGATGGGCGCACTGCCGAACCAGAGTGGCTAGTCTATCCCGTCGATAAAGGCAGCGGTGCTACGACGAGTCTCGTCGAGGCAGACGGTATCGTTCGCATGCGACCGGATACGCACCGAATTGACGAAGGAGCGCAAGTCACAGTTGAACTGTTCTCGCCGGCGGTCGAGCCCCCGTCGATGTTCGGCGTCGGTGAAGCAGACCCGCTATGGTCACGGCTGCTTGACCGACTTGAGCATCCGCGGTATCTCTCTGTCGGTAGCAACGAAGGCCGACGCCGGCTCAGAAACGGCGTGCCTGACATAGCAGTACTCGCTGGCCAGTCTGAACCTATCAATGATTCACCGTCCAGTCCAGCTGCCGACCGAATTGGCGGCTGGGAGCGCGACTGGGGGCTGTTCGTTCCGCCAGACAATCCAGACGCCATCACCTCACTCGCATCGCTCGTCGATCAGGAGGTACAACTGTGCACCCGAACGAGCGCTTCGAGCCTACGAACGACCCTGGAACGGGAGATCGAACGACTCGCTTCTGAGCGTGAGCAATCACCCACAGAACTGCTCAAGACGATTGGTGCAGATGACGTTGGTGCCCGTGGGCTCGCAGGTCCTGCACGAGCGGTGCAATCCGGTCGGGCCGATGCCGGCGTCGGGCTCGCAGCAACCGCCGAATCGCTCGCCGTTTCGTTCGTCCCGATCGGCACTGAACGCGTTGAAGTGTATGCAACCGCCGACCGACGCTCGAAACCCGCCGTGAAAGCGACGCAAGCGCTGCTTTCGAACGCTGGACTCGCCATCGACGCGACACCGGCTGACACATTCGACCCGGATACGTACGGCGTTGCTGGAATCAGTCCCCGAGAATGGTGAGTGCCGGCAAAGCGTTCAAAGTCCAGTCAGCCGTAGTGTGGTTGGGAGTCACTCCCAGATACCAATGAGCTGTGAGCACCCTGTCACCGCCGAGTATCTGTATCCGTCCGACACCGTCGTGCTCGATCTGTACGACCAGTCGGACGGCGGTATCGGCATTCGATTCGCCGTCCCGTGTCCCGACTGTGACACGACGCTCGAAATGGAGGCACCCGTGGATTCGATCGGGAAAACCGAGCTCGAAATTCCGATCGAAGATGAGACAGATCAGTACGACGATTAATCCATCGCCGGCTCGTGGGACCGCCCAACGAGTTCATCGAGCCCACGGACACGCCGATCGCCGAGGACGCACGCTCCTCTAGCACCGGGGCCGTGTCGCTCGACGTGGACCGCATCGAGTCCGACGTTCCAGGCCGCTCCTACGTCCTGTTGATTGTCACCAACGAGGACCCCACGGGTGGTACCGACGGTCGACAGCCCCATCGCCGACATTGTCCGTTCGATCGGCCGAGGATCTGGCTTCCAGCCGGTTTCTTCGGTACAACAGAGAACGCTCTCGAACCAGTCTCGAATGTCGAGCGAATCGAGCACTGGATCGGTGAGATAGCGCTGACAGTGTGTCACCAGTCCCGTCGGTTGATCGAGATTGGCAAACATCGTTTCGGCATCTTCGAACAGATACGTTGCTTCGGCGCGGGCGAGTGGATCTTCTACCTCGTGGAAATGGTTCCAAAAGCGCTCTGGTTCGATCGAGTGGCGCTTGAGAAGGTGCTGGCGACGGTCGCCAAAGCCATACCAGAGCACCGTTTGCTCGTCTTCGGTGAAGCCGTGACCGAGACGGTCGCCGACGGTTTCGATCACAGATGATCGATAGCTCGGCTCGACATCCACCAGCGTGCCATCGAGGTCGAACAACCAGAAATCATAGTCGCCTAGCGTCGAAGCCATCCGAACAATTACTATGCTTTGCGCACTCTTAGCTTTTCTGTCCGCTATTTTGACCGGACGCGAATCGAAGAGCCGAAATAGTTCCGAATGACTGCTTCGACGCTCGTCGCGCTTTTGAACGGTCGATCGGGATCGTCGAGGCGAGACTCGATCATCTCGGAGAGTGCATCCAGATACGACTCCGTCGTTTGCAGTTCGCTGAACGAGACCTGCTCAATGTGGGCAACGCCGAGCGTTCGGGCAGCGCGTTCACGAACTGGTTTTGTGGCTGTGATCTCGCCCCGCCAGAGATGGTTTCGAAACCAGAGCCATCCATTCTCACCAGGCGTCGGGGCCGGCCAGGCGATGACAGTCTCAAACCGTTGTGGATCGATCCGACCCGCGGTAGGTTCGAGTCGGAACGTAACGCGAACCACATACTCGGCGGGTGGACGGCTCACGAGTCGAACAGCGAGTCACACCGTGCTGCGAGGTCGATATCCCGCTGGGTGATGGCTCCGACATCGTGCGTTGTGAATCGCAGTTCGACGGCTTGCCAGCCGATCGTGATCTCTGGATGGTGGTAGGCCTCCTGGGCGATGCCTCCCACACCGCTGGCAAAGCCAACGCCGGCGAGATAGCTATCAAACTCGTACGTGCGGACGATTTCATCACCGTCACGCGTCCAGTCGTTGCTCAGTTTCTCATCGATCTCTGCGTCGGAGAGGGGGTCGGACATGCGTCTCTAGATGACTGGCAGTCACATAATCGTCAGGGGTCGCCGTTCCGGTGGTCGAACACGCGCTGGACTTTCCCCGTCTCGGTTCGCTCGATCGTCCCAGGTGCGACTACATCGATTTCGTCAGGTGTGAGTTCGAGTGCTCGCGACAGCTCAGTTCTGATGTCGGCTTCGATCGACGCCACCGGCTCGGATTGGTCAGAAGTCCGCTCAACAGTGATCGTGAGTCGGTCCAGCTGATCATCCCGGTGGCAGTCAATCCGATAGTGGGGTGCGACCGCGTTCACTGCAAGCAGTGCGTCCTCAATCTGACTCGGATAGACGTTGACGCCACGAATAATGAGCAGATCATCAGTCCGACCCGTAATGGGTGCCATCCGAGCGTGTGTTCGACCACACGCACACCGCTCGCGGGTCAGCGAGGTGATGTCGCCAGTTCGGTATCGAAGCACGGGTTGTGCGGCTTTGGTGATCGTCGTCAGTACGAGCTCGCCAGTCTCTCCCTCCGGAAGGACGGCTCCAGTTTCTGGATCGATAATCTCCGGATAGAAGTGGTCTTCCCAGATATGCAGTCCGTTCTGGTGGGAACATTCGATCGAGACGCCCGGACCGATGATCTCGGAGAGTCCGTACACGTCAATTGCCGTCACGTCGAGTCGCGCCTCAATTGCTTCCCTAAGGGGCTCAGTGAATGGCTCTGCACCAATCAACACCGTCGAAAGCGCCAGTGACGAGGGAGCTACACCGCGTTCGTTGAGTGCTTCTGCCAGATACAGACAGTACGACGGCGTACATGCGAGTGCGTCGCTTTCGAGCTCACGGAGAAAGTCGATCTGGCGGGCGGTGTTGCCCCCACCCACCGGAATCACCGTCGCACCGAGTGCCTCACCGCCGTCGTGAAAGCCCAGTCCGCCGGTGAACAGCCCGTAGCCGTAAGCGTTCTGGACGATATCGTCGGCGGAAACGCCAGCGGCGACCAATGATCGTGCCATCACTGCACCCCAGCGATCGAGATCATCTTCCGTGTAGCCGACGATCTTCGGTCGGCCAGTCGTCCCCGAGGAGGCGTGGATCCGCTGGATATCGTCCCACTCGACCGCGAACAGTCCGTCGGGATATGACGATCGAAACGCATCCGACGTTGTCAGTGGAAGTCGTTCGATGGCATCGATGTCGTCTATCGATCCTGGTTGAATGCCAGCCCTCTCCAGGCGGTCGCGGTAGAACGGTACTGACTCGTACGCGCGTTCGAGAACCGAACGGAGCCGCTCGCTCTGGTGGTCACGCAGCTCGGCCCGATCGGCCGTCTCTATCGAATCGTACATAGGTAATATTCCGGATAATAGTTGATAGCAATTTGGGTGCTAATGCCACTGTGATCGTTCCTATCTCACTGGTATCACTGACTGGGAAATCCGAATTTCTCGGCAGAGTTAACCATTGTCATGAACTATCACATCACATGATCCAGTCCAGCGTCGATCTCTCCGAGACGACGGTCCCGGCCATTCGAACGACGATACGGTCGGCCGGAATCGCAGGCAGTGGTGGCGCAGGCTTCCCGTCGTACGCGAAATGGGAGCACGCGGACGCCGTCGATGGGCTGTTGGTGAACCACCAGGAGAGCGAGCCGAACTTCTTTATCGACAAATGGCTTGGAACTGCTCGCGCCGACGAGCTGGGGACGCTGCTTGAGCGCCTGCACGAGGAGCTATTTTCAGTGATCGTGATCGGCGCGAAAGTCACCGATCGCGAGCCCCATCTCAGAGCACTCGAAGAGCGCCTCAAGCCGACTGTGTATCTTCCTGATGAACTGCCGATCGACGATGATGCGTCGGGATTTGTCATCGCGTACACGGAGGACCGCTATGAGTACGGTATGGAGAGCGTTCTGTTGCGACTGGTCGCCGATACGGTGATCGGCAATGACCTGCCGATGGAGCATGGCTGGATCGTCCACAACACGGAGACGCTGTTCAACATCTATCGGGCGCTCACGGCGGGCACGCCGGTTACGGAAAAATATCTCCACATCGATGGCGACGTTCCCACCCATCGCTTCGTTCGCGCGCCGATCGGGACGCCTGGAACCCAGTTGCTCACAGCGGCAGGCGTGGATCCAGCCGAGCTCGATCCCCAAGCGGTACTCGCCGATGGGGGCCCAGGCTGGTGTTTTGCGACCAACACGCCGCCAGACCGGTACGGCATTCGAAAGCGGACGAACTGCGTGCTGGTGCTTGATGAAGGAACCATCGAGGAACACACCCTCGGTGACGACCGCATCAACGTGCTCGAAACGTACGATCGAGACACAGAGACGTTCGAAACCGAGCCGACGGCTGTCATTGAACCGGATGTGGTGCGAATTCCATTGCAGTCGAATCCCGCCTTCGAGGGCGTTGTCGCGCCGAGCGAGCCGATCGTCGAGCCAGGAACTGTCGTTGAACGGGGTGAGATAATTGCTCGGCCAGCAGAGAGTGGAATTTCCAACCCACAGCACGCCTCAATCGACGGCACCGTCCGTTCGGTGACAGATAGCTGGATTGAAATCGAATCGCGAGATCGACCGTCTATCGTCACCGCCCAGCCAATGCCGGTTTTCGGCACCGGATTTGGCTACTGGAGCTGGTGTCGTAACTGTGGAACGTACATTGTTCCACCACTGTATGATCCGACGCTCGATCTCACCAACATTTATTGTCGCGACTGCTGGTGAGCACCGGGCCTACTGTTCGATCGGCGCGGTCGTGTCCGATCGTATCCACGCCGTTGCGTTCGACCGATCGCAGATGACAAAGCAATCTCCGTCTTCATAACAGGTGTAAGACTCGAGATCTGCAAGCCCGAGCGAACCGGCAACATCGTCACTGAGCACACCATTCGAACTCACTGCATCCGATCGTTCTCCCATCAAATTTCGCTATCCAACACCACGATAAATAATCTGCGTTTTAGGAATACTATGGTCTTAAGATATCAATGCGATATTGATGTGGAATTAACCACGTTAGTATCTGGTTAATAGCTCGGGTACTCGCGTGGTCTTACAATCTGCTCTCGATTTTCGTCCCCAGGTGCGGGACGATGAATCGGTCTGCAGCGAGTTCGAGACCCACGAGCGCGACAATTGCCAGCATCGACGTGGTGAATCCGATCAGCGACGCGGAATACGCGACGTAGATTCCGATGAGAAGGGCCAGGAAGACGATCAGTTCGACGCCGTATGCGACCACAAGCGAGCGCGGTGTCGTAACGGCATGAACGAATCCGGAAACCGACCGGTCGACGCTGGGTTCCGAATCGGGGAGGGGCATAGGTGACAGTATGCTGTCGATATACATATCTTTTGTGCACGGCTCCTGCAACTTTGGGTGGTCACCGGTGTGTTTTTGGCTGCCCTGTGTGACCGACCGATATGCACACGCCGCCAGCTGTCGATGCGTTAACGCCACCGGACCGGACGTTACTTGGTCCCGGTCCCAGCATGGTACATCCTCGCGTTCTTCGCAGTATGGGGACACCGCTCGTCGGGCATCTAGATCCTGCGTTTCTGGAGATGATGGACGAGGTCCAGGAGCTGCTCAGATACACGTTTCAGACTAACAATACGTGGACGATTCCGGTGAGCGGGACGGGATCGGCCGCAATGGAGGCCGCGTTTGCGAATCTCGTTCGGCCAGGTGACACCGTGCTGGTGCCGACCAACGGCTATTTCGGCCATCGAATGGCGGCGATGGCAGAGCGGGCGGGCGGCGAGGTCGTGACGGTTGACGCACCGTGGGGAGCCCCGCTGTCGTCGGCTGCGGTTGCCGACGCGTTCGACACCCACCAGCCGCAGGTCTTTGGCTTCGTTCACGCTGAAACCTCCACAGGCGTGCTTCAGCCGGACGTTTCAGAGCTGGTGGAGATTGCCCATTCCCACGACGCGTTCGTGATCGCCGACACTGTCACGTCACTCGGTGGCGTCGAGCTCCGCGTTGATGACTGGGGGATCGACGTGGCCTATGCTGGGGGCCAGAAATGTCTCTCCTGTCCGCCGGGGGCGAGTCCGCTGACGCTCTCCGATCGGGCGATGGATCGCATCCTTGGCCGCGAGTCGCCGGTCCGCTCCTGGTATCTCGACCTCTCGTTGCTTGAGGGCTACTGGGGAAGCGAGCGCTCGTATCACCACACTGCGCCGATAACGAACGTGTACGCGCTGCGTGAGGCGCTGCGACTCGTAGCCGAGGAAGGACTTGAGGAACGCTGGGAACGCCACCGTCGCGTGGCGAGCGAGCTGGTGGCCGGTCTCGAAACACATGGGCTGGAGCCGTTTGTCGAGGAATCATCCTGGCTGCCAAGTCTCACGACGTTCACACTTCCGCCGGGGGTTTCGGACGAGTGGCTCATCACCGAGCTCCGCGAGTCGTACTCCATCGAGATCGCGGGCGGGCTCGGTGATCTCGCGGGTGAGGTGGTGCGGATTGGCTGTATGGGTCATTCTGCGCGCCGCGAGCCGATCGCATATCTCATTGCGGCCATCGGTGAGCTACTCGACGGGCAACCTACACGGTGATACTCTGGAAATCCTCGCCGAGTTCGTAGCCGGCGTCCCGTGTCATTCGCCGGAGTTCGCTGGTCGATTTCCCGAGCCACCACTCATTCACGTGTGTTATCACCACACGCTCGGGAGCAAATGGGTCGATAATTTTCCTGAAGGAGTCTGTTCCAC
Source organism: Halobacteriales archaeon YIM A00013 (assembly GCA_025041195.1). Lineage (GTDB taxonomy): Archaea > Halobacteriota > Halobacteria > Halobacteriales > Haloarculaceae > Halocatena. Next base: position 638,518 of record JAKCFM010000001.1, on the reverse strand, counting down.
CATCCGATCGAAACAGTCGATCTCCCCCGACAACCAACAGAGCAATCTCGGATGGGATCGACACGTCCGGATCGATCCGACCCACGTCAGGGGCGTACACCACCGTCCGATCGTCTGCCGCAATGGCGAATGCGACCGTCTCGAATTCTGGGCGCGCGTGGGTCACCGGCAATGGCGTGACAGTAACAGCTCCAATTTCGACCGGCTGGTGCGCCCGTATTGGCCGTGGTTCGATCCCGTCGGAGAGATGCGCACGCTCGCGCTCGAAGTGTCCAATGGCGGTTTCGGTGAGATGAATATCGAATCCAATGACCGGTACGAATGCTGCGAGTTCGTCGATGCCACCGACATGATCGTGATGAAAATGCGTTACGAACACCCCATCGATCGCTTTCGTCTCTGTCGCTCGCAGCTGAGCTTTCACGTCGGGGCCACAGTCACAGAGAATCGTCGTTTCATTGGCTTCGACCAACAGGGCCGATCTGCGACGTTTTGCGTCCGCGTTACAGACCTCAAGATCACAGAACGCCGGCGGAACGCCCATGGCGTCACCAGTACCGCAAATGGTGATTTGCATACGATTTCATTTCCAGCAACGCACATCGGCGTATTGCTGCGGTTCGCTCAGTCGTGGGGAGACAGTTTGAGATAGGCCGCCACAGTTCCGAGCGTGATCGCTCCGAGGAGTGCGCCGAGTCGGAGGAGCACTGATTGTGGTGACGGGTTGGGCGTCCTTTGAGTGATCTCCATCTCGTAGTTGTCCTCACCGTCTTTGACGAGAACGCGGATCCCATGGCGCTCGGTGTCCGAGTGATACTGTGTGAAGTCCTGCGGTGTAGACGCCACCGGGATGACCACATCGTCACTGCTGTTCATCGTCACGCCCGAGATATTGGGAAACCGTTCCTGGAGCGTTGCATTGCTCCCTTGTCCGCGTTTTACACGATCGAACAGGCGCTGTGCAGGTTGTGAGAGGTTTTGATACCGGAGTTCCGTGGTTGTCCCTGAGACGTTGCTCACAGCCGTTGCGTCCAGTTGCAGATGGGCGTCATAGTCCGGCACTGGCGCAACCAGCCCGCCAGCGAACAACGGCACTGCAATGAGCAGTGCGATGATGGCGTAGTTGGATCGGTTCATGCGAGATCCCCTCGATTGAACTGCCAGTAGGCGATTCCGAGTGGAGCGATCACCCACCCGGCCAGAATTACGAGCCCAAACCACGCATCGAGATAGAACGGTGCGTACTCCAGTGCAGCCCCGTCGATCGAGAGATAGGCGTACTTTGGATTGAGCCGTGTGAGGAGATAGTACCAGGGCGGAAGGGTGAGTGAGGTGAACAGGACCGTCTTGACCACCGCAAGAAACGAATCCCAGCCAAATGAGAAGCCAACCGCGAGGCAGACGCCGCCCCAGACGGCCAGCGTTTCGGACTGAAAGACCGAAGAGAACCCGATCGCGATGGAGACGAAGACGACACCAAGAGACAGTATTTTCCCAGCCAGGCCGGCGTATGTGAGGATTTCGGGCGGGGTTTCGATTAGCACGGCGTAATGTGGAGCACACACCGCAAATCCGACGAGCACGGTGACGGCGACGACGGCTCCCCGCCCCAGCAGCTTTCCGAAGAGGACATCCGTGCGCGTATGAGCCGTTCCGAGCAGAAACAGCACGCTGCCGGATTCGATCTCACCAGCGATCGCGTTGTACCCGAGCAGCGTCCCAACGAGGGCTACGACGCTGGCCATCGGAAGATAGAGCTCCGACAGCGAAAACGGCTCCGCAGGCGTCTCAAGCGTGATTTTATAGTATAGTAGAAACGCCAGAAACGACGTGAACAGAAACGAAACGCCGAGCAGGCTTCGCGATCGAATGGCGTCCTGAAAGTCCTTTTTCGCAACCAGGAGCGTGCTCACAGACGAACCACCTCGTCTGATTGCACAGCGTCGGTGTTGGGATTCGATTCACCGTTCGTGTAGCTGAGAAACAGCTCCTCAAGCGACGCCGTTGTCAGCTCGAAATCTTCGACCGTAGCGCCGGCGGCTTCGAGCTCGTGGATGACGGTCGCTTTCGCGTCGTCGGTACAGTTGACGGTCACCGTTGTCTCCGTTGCCTGTACTGACGAGACAGCAGAGAGTGCACGCACCGCATCGAGCGCCCCAGACGGAAGCCCATCCACCGTGATCCTGATGGTCGTTTCTGCTGCGACGGTCGCACGGAGCCCTTCGATGGTGTCCTCGGCGATCAGCCGGCCGTCCTGGAGGATCCCCACGCGGTCACAGACGGCCTCGACCTGACCCAGAATGTGACTCGAGAAAAAGACGGTTGCACCCCTGTCGGCCTCCTCGCGGGCGATTTCTCGCATTTCTCGGGCACCTTCAGGATCCAGTCCCGTCGATGGTTCATCCAGTATCAGCAGCTCGGGGTGGCCCACAAGGGCGGTTCCCAGCATGAGCCGCTGGGCCATTCCTCTCGAGTAGCCGCCGGCCGGCCGGTCAATCGCATCGAGGATTCCCACGCGTTCGGCGATCGCCTCTGGATCGTCGGCAGCATCCATCGAGTCGATGATGAACTGCAAGTGCTGGCGGCCAGTCAGGCGATCGTACACGTCGAATCCCTGGGGAAGCACGCCAGTCCGCTCTCGCACGGCCAGCGCATTCTCCTGAGGATTACAGCCAAGCACGTCAATGGTTCCGTCGGTCGGTCGACAGTAGTCCATCAAACAGTTGATGACGGTCGATTTGCCCGCTCCGTTCGGCCCAAGAAAGCCGTACACGGTGCCCGGCTCGACGACGAGATCCAGCCCGTTGATGGCTGTTACGTCACCGTAGCGTTTCGTTAGTCCAGTCGTTGTAATCGCAGACATCCATTCGGTGGTCTTGACAGTACTGTATTAAAACCGGACGACTGTTTCACCAGAGAATCACCGGTATACGGCTGTATACCTCTGAATTCGCCAGAATTGGCGTTCGAACCATGCCACTGGGGTCGTAGACCCTCCAGCGAGGACTTTGAGCGCGTATACCGACCGGTGTATGCTGCTATACCGTCGTATACCGGGATGAAAATCCCACGTATACAGACATATACTGAATCAGACTGAGGGTTTCATATGGACGATCGTTCGGCGTCGCTGCTCACAAAAACGCAGCGGCAACGAATTGTGAATGAGTTCGCCGACGTGACTACGGAGGCCAAAGGGCGCGACCAGCGACTGATCAGACAGCGAATCCAGGCTGGATTGCAGGATTTCCGATTGCTCAGCTCATATCCAGACCGGCAGTTCGAGTTGGCACTGGGTGACCTCTCTGAAGAACAACTGCGACGAGCACTGGTGGACACCCAGTTGACAATCGAACGAATTCGGGTTCTCAACGGTTTCGACCGAGAACAGCTGCTTTCAGACACACACAACCGTGGGACGGAGCTCGTCTCACCAGGCGATGATCTCAGATCGCTCGAACGGCTTGAGCGTGACACCAACGAACCAACCCAGGCAGAGGAGCCAGCTCCCCAGCCCAGATCCAGCGTTGGCGTGGGCAAGTGGGCCTGGAGAGCCAGATGGGGGATCGTTCTGGGTTGTTGTGGGGTAATTACTTTGTTTGGAATTGATGTTCTAATACGAGGAGTACTTGATATATTTAATAGTAGAGAGGGCATTCTTTTCGTGTCATTTTATGCATTGATAGCGCTTCTCATTGGCCTCAGCATATTGTTGCTTGTCGTTCACGAGTTGCTTGCGATTCTTACCGTGATCGAGGGGCTGTTGAGAGGCTTCCGGATCGGTGTGGTGTCAGTGCTCGAATGGATCGACCGGTTTGTGACGATTTCGGGCGACAAGGGTGACCGACACACACGAGATGGAGAGCGCTGAGTGGCGTGGTTCACCGTTCGAAAAAATAAATCAAACCGAGTGATGGGCCGTTTTGGGCGCTTATGACAATGAAAGCGCCAGAACAACAGTTTAGCCGGTGATGATGCTTGCGAGCTCCGAGCGGTCGAACAGTTCGCCCGAGAACGTGTCCGGGTAGTAGCTGGTTGCGTACCGCTCGACGAGGAACAGGTGGTGGAGCGGGCCAGGGTAGATCGGTCCGCCGCGGAACACCGTGTCGTCTTGCACGGCGGTGAGTTTCGAGGCCACCGGGTGCTCTTTCATGAACGCAACGACCGTGTTCTGGAACTCTTCTTGCGTTTTTGCTTCGTGGCCACGCACCAGGATCGAATCGGGATCGACCTGCGCGAGGGTCTCGTAATCGATCGTCCCTCGGCTGCTCTCGGAGAGTCCCTCCACGTCCGAACCCTCCAGCGCGTCGGTCAGGCCAATATCGTGGAACGCCTTCTTGTTCGTTCCCTCCCCACCAAGCCGGTACGGCGAGAACGATTCGGGCTTGTCCTCACCCTGCCAGCAGAGCAGGGCGTTGGGACGCTCCTCTGGCAGTTGCGATTCGATCTCGCCGACGTAGTCGTCGTGGAACGTTTTGAGCTGCTCGAAACGTTCGGACTCCTGATACACCGACGCAACCTTCTCGAACGCATCATACAGCGTGTAGTACTCGTAGTCGTGCCATTTGTCCGTCCGGCGGAAGATTGCGTTGCCGAGGAATGGGGCGATGCGCTCGGTAATATCCTCGATATCGGATGATTCGAGCTTGAACGCGTCGTTGCTGATCAACCACTGCGGGTCGATCATGTGGAGATCGCTGTCGAGTTCGAAGAAGATCTCCTTTGGAATGCCAGACTCACCGATGAGCTTTGTTACGGACTCAGTGTCGACACTCACGCCCTCAAGCGCGTCGTAATGCGTGGTGTGATAGCGCGAGGGCATTCCAATCGAGTTGATCGTCGAAGCCTTCCCCAGCGCAACTGCCATGTCGGCGTAGTCTGGGAAGTAGTGTGCCACCGATTCCGGTGGCGCATCGAACTGAACTTCTCCGACCGGTGCCATCGACACCGAATAACTGCCGGAGCCGTTCGATTCCGTCCCCGCCGTATCCGTGCCATCCCCGCCAGATTCGGACTCTGAACAGCCGGCCAGTCCGGTTGCTATCGTTGCTGCACCCACTGCCATAACCTTTCGTCGCGTGTACTCCATATCTTTTAGGCCCACCTAAATACACTTAACTGCATCGGAATCTCAGTGCGAGCAACACGGAAGCAAGAATGGAGAACAGCCGGAAAATGCTCTATTTCGGCCAAAATCAGGAGATCAGTAGGTTCTGGCTGTAGATGATACTCTCCTGATTAGTGTGTTTTTATTTGGTATACTACTCAAATAGCGGACGGATGACATGGCCATATTCGGCTCATCACTGCATTCTCACTTTCATGTCTTCGTTCCGATTCAATAGGAGAATCTGCGTTCCTCTTTTGCACGCAGAATCTTGCCCCGGTCAAGAAGTCTCTGTGATTATTTGAACCCATCTTTGGGATCGACGCACCGAATCAATTGATGAACTGCCGATGATTATAACCAGCCAACACGAATACTGATTGCAAATGATATCAGATCCCCGCCGCCGTAGGTGGAAAAATAAATTCAAGAGGATCTAGAAGCCGTAATAGTATTTATCACCTATTACTTACTTAGGGAATTTGTGTTTACGCCAGCTATTGCTCATGTTGATGTTCTTGTGAGGTTCGTTAATTATGGCCAGAATCGAAAGATAGTATGGCTTGTTTTATTCTTTTCATCCATCTATTTTTATGTGGAAATAAAGCGTGAGTGGAGAGATGGGAAATGGCTATTGATATTTCAGTAAGGTGAATTGGTTCGATCCACAATGAAGAAGCGGCAGTGGGAATGGCTGATCGACCTCGATGCCGACGAAACGCGGTAATTACAGAGACTGCCACGTGCCGTATTTCTTCCCCGTAGTAGACGCCAGATACCTTGTTTGATTTCAAATTATGTTGTGATGACGACGACAGATTGATGGAGATCCTACGATTATAATCATCCGACACAAAACGGGTTTACAAATGATAGCCGAATATAGACGTGAAAAATGGAAAAGAAAATTTAAACGAAATTTAGAGGCTTTCATTGTATTCGTCACTTATTATCTAATTTTGGAATTCCTAGTTAAGCCATTGATTGCACATGTTGATATCCTTGTGAGATTCGTTAACCAGGGACAGAATGGGAAAATAGTATGGTTTCTTTTATTTCTAGTATTTATTCATTTATATGTAAATTTTAAAAATAACCAGAGGGATGGGAAGTGGTTGTTGATATTTGAGTGATTATTAAGGTATTATATTATGCATCAGCGATTATGTTGCGGATTGAATGAATTTTTAATCAATAGAGTTCAATTTCATAAGTGCACATGGGAAGAGTCGGGACTTTATCATCTTCATCTTGGTGTGCCTTTCTCCAGGTCTCAATCACCCTGCATTTATTATAGAAGTCAGCTTTCTTTTGTTTCTCAAGATAATTCATTAGCCTTCTCCTGTCCACATACTTATCTAAGTACTGTACACCAGTTAGGCTGATTCCTTCGTCAGTAAGGTACTTGAGTTGGTCTGCATTGTACCCTCGGTCTTGAAGTTGCTTTACCTTTTTTAGATTAGATGTTGTTGGAATATTTCTCCCACGGATATTCGGGTTGATATCTTTAGCTATTTTGGTAATATCATCAGTAGTAAGCCCATCTTGCTCAAGCTTTCTGGCCTGTTCGATGTCGGCATCGCGCTTCACGAGCGACGTCAACTGGTCGTTTTTCCAACCTTCATCTTTCATGTCGGTTATCTTCTTCGGACTGATATCCTTCTTTATTAGCGTTTCTATCTGTTCATTTTTGAGTCCCTCACCGTGTTTCAGATTCTTTAGACTATCTGGATCCAACCCTTTCTTGGCGAATGAAGTAACCTGACCATTACCGAAGTCTTCATCTTTGAGTTTGCTGATATCATCGGGAGTGTACTCCTCGTTTTTGACGAGCGTCCGGATCTGTTCTCTGGAAAACGGCTCCTGGAACTCCTTGTTCTTCAGTTCATCGACTTTCTTAAGAGGAACATCATTTTCTGCGAAGTATCTGATGTCATCAACGGGGACTTTCTTATACTGAAGCGCCTGCGCCCGTTTCAGGTCAGCGTTCTTGCCCCTCAGTATTCGCATATCTGATCTAGTGAATTTGCCATTCTTCACCATATCATCGACCCGAGCGGGATTATATCCAGCGTCAATATATTTCTGCATCTCAGCTTCGGATATTTTCTCGGCTTTGGGTGCTGATGAACCGCCCTTTAACTTATCGACCAACTTTTTCCTATTTTCTGGCCCTAGTTTCGCTATATATTTATTATCCCTGAGCACACGCAGCGCATCCCCCGCTTTTGAAGCATATTTGCCAACCCAGGTGTCCGCTATTTTCAAAGTTTTGTACACGTCAGCTCCCTTTCCGATTGCTGGGATGAGCCCAACGACCTCTAGCCCAGCTCCAATCAGTTTCCCCTGGGCTGCATTATCCGCCAGATCACGAAGGCCAGTGAATATATCCACGATAGGAATGATGGTGCTTCCCATCCACGACAGGAAGTAATAGGGCGAGTTAGATTCCTTCGCGGTGAAAGCCCCGCCAGGCATCCCGGCCCCACCAAAGACGAGCCCAGCAGCAGCCTCTCGCAGCACATCAATCGGGCTGTTCATCAGCTTATTCGCCATCTGTATGGTGGTCTCGGTGAGCTCACGCCCTGCGTTCTTGGCTATTTTCACGCCTTTTTTGAGGTATGGACTGAGAGTCTCCCACACATCTTTGGCAACGCCGTGAATGAACTCTCCACCACTCTCTACTGCATTCTCACCATGACAGAGGATATTGATGCCACATCCCTCCTCGTCATTTCTCTCATCCTGGTTGTTCGATCCGCCACTTTCTTTCTCTGCGTTCGATTCGACTGGCGTTTCCGTCGATGGCTGCTCGCTCTCGCCGGTCATTCCACTGTCCACCGACGTACCTTCCACATCGGTACTGGCGTGGAGCGTCATCATCGGGGAAAGGGTTTTGCCAGTATCGACGTGTTGTGTATCGATGGCGAGGCTGACGGCCACCGTTTTTCCAGGAGAAAGCTCTACCGCATGGGCTTTCGTCTCAATAGAACGCCCAGAGTCACCGCGCTCGAACGACACCGTATCGCTGTCAGCAGCAAGCCAGACGCTAACAGGCTGCGGACCCTGATTTGTGATGGTGAAGACGTTCGTGACCGTGGTCTTCGCTCCTGGATTAACCCCAGCACCATCAGCGCCGTCGTCACCGTCGGCCATCTCCGATAGCGACACGTGGAGCTTTCCGTTCTTGTCGGTCGCGTAGGCTCCATTCGGACCGTCGGCTGGTTGCAATCCAAGATAGCCCGTGGCGTCGCCAGTAACGTTCACGCTGGCGTTTCGTGAGGTGGTGAACGAATCGAATGCGCCAGTGGCGTAGATGGCGCTGGTCACGATGCCGATAGCGATCAAGACGATAGCGAGCCGACGGGTGCGTCTCATCGTTTCCATCCGTAGCAATCAGCAGGCAAGAATCGCAGATTGGTCATTAAGATCTATGTTCAATATTTATGCATTTTACTTAACCTTTCTGGTAGAGAATATTGTCATACGGTCGCAGGCGTCACACAGTTGCACCCATCGAACCGCTGAAATCGAAACAGGCTGGTGGTGGCGATCCAGGTTACTAGCATGGTTTGGAGCAATCTGTAGGCAAACCACTACAGTAGGGGTTATCCCCAAATTTCAGCTTATCAAGCAACACGGACACGCATCTGCGTGTGTTGTGTTTGATGACGTGCTGTGCTTTGGCTACTGATTCATGAACCAGCGACTCAAACCGACCGTTCTCTGGGAGTCCGAACGCTCGGAGAATCCAATCGCACACGCAGAGATCGTTGGGGACCACCCCACTGAGTAGGGGGGGCCCCAAGGTAGAAGGCATTGGGGACAAAGCCTGCACACCAATGGCGCACCCGACTCGTCGTCCGACCGACGCGGCCCACTCGCTTGAGAGCTCGTACGATCCGCCGGCGAGCCTTCTCAATCAACCATGGATCGATCCCCACACCCATGCACAGACGTTGTCCTGGCGTGATCGGGAACAGTATGCGCTGGCGGGCTGTCACGCGATGGTGCTGGTTGCGTCTGGCTATCACTGGACGCCGTACAAACCTGTTGCAGCCGAGAATATCCAGTATCTCTGGGACGACGTGATTAATCGTCAGCGAGCGATCGAACGAGAGCATTGTTTCGACACTGGACTCGCAGTTGGTATCCACACGGGCGTCCGCATCGACGATGCTGACGAGCTCCTCGATCGGCTCAGAGAATACTGCCGACTCGATTCCGTCGTTGCCGTTGGTGAAACCGGAATCACGCCAACCCAGCACGTCGAACGGTGGCCACTGGAGGGACAGCGAGACGTCGTTCGTGAACAGTTCGCTATCGCAGCAGAGAATGACTGTCCAGTGATTCTCCACACGCCGGCCGCTTCGTCTACGACATCGGAACTGTATCGAGACGGCGTTGGAATTCCTGGCTTTGAGCGCAACGATGAACTCACGCAAGAACCAGTGCTGGACGGCGACAACCCGGCCCTACAGGCACTCGAAGAAAATATCGCCCTTGCTCGTGAGATCGGCTTCGACGAACGCCAGCTCATCGCCTCACACGCCGATGCGAACAACGCCGAGCTGCTGCTCGAAGCAACCGACTGCCTGCTCAGTTTTACCCTCGGCTATCCCTGGCTCACCGGCGTTACTGCCGAAACCGTCGCCAAATTCGTTCATGAATACGGTCCAGAGCGGATCATGATCGAGACCGACGCCGCGAACGTCCTCGATACGGATGTCCTCGCAATCAAACGATCTATTGTGGAATGCTACCGACTCGGCCTTTCTGTCGAAGAAATCGAACAGATCGTTTACGAGAACCCCCAAACGGCGCTCAGTATTGGCAAGTGAAATGCGTGAATTTACAGACGGACTCAAAAGATCAGCCAACTAATCAAATTTGATCGAAGATTGCTCTATCTATAATACAGTAATGGTTATCTATTAGGAATATAAACAGATTGTTTGTCTAATACAATGGCAGTAATCGAAGGCATACACCACGTGACCGCGTTCTGTGACGATCCCCAGGAGAACCACGACTTTTTCACGAACGTGCTGGGGCTGCGATTCGTGAAACGGACCGTACGGTTCGACGTTCCCGAGAAGATTTATCATCTGTACTACGGTGACGAGATGGGGACGCCTGGAACGATCGTGACCTACTTTCCGATGACAAACATGCCGATGGAGGAGGGACAGCTCGGCAAGGGGATGTTGCGATCAGTGGGATTGACAATTCCGCCGTCATCCGTCGAGTACTGGCAGGGTCGATTCGACGACTACAGTGTCGAGTACACCGTCGAAGAGCGCTTTGAGGAGACGGCAATCGGCTTTACCGATCCGGATGGGCTGCCCTACGAGCTCGTTACTGGTGATTCCTCGATCGATCCCTGGACGGGAGACGGCGACATCCCTGCCGAACACGGCATTCGTGGCATGCACAACGTAACAGTCCATTCGGCCGATCCCGCCGGAACGATGGACGTGCTTGAGGTGATGGGATGGGAGCACTCTGGAGAAGCCACGCATCCACAGTCTGGCGATCGAATCCGATACCGAGCACCCGGTACTGGGCCGTGTGGTCAGGTGGTCGATATTCTGATCCGGCCGAACGCGCCGCGTGGCCGGATGGGCATTGGAACGTATCTCCACGTTGCCTACGGCGTTGAGGACACAACCCACCAGGACGAGGTGAGCGATCGACTGCGCGAGCACGGCTACATCACGACCTCAAGGAAGGATCGAGATTATTTCAGCTCTCGATACATCACCGAACCCGGTGGGTCCGTGTTTGAGTACGCCACAATGGGGCCGGGATTCGATATCGATCAAGAGCCCGCCGAGTTCGGCGAGGAGCTGAAGGTTCCGGAATGGCTGGACGTCGATCTCGAACGGATCGCGGAGCTATTACCACAGCTTAACACGCGGTGAGAGTCAGCTATACTCTATCGCTCATAACAGTATTTCTCAAAATCCATTGGCGAATGTAAGCCATCTGCCGATTGTTGGTCTCATAACTTTCAGCTCTGGTGGAATACGGTGTTAAATTTTGTTATCTTTCACTATGAATAGATAAAGAGCAGATATAACTCATTTTTCAATGGCATCACTATTAGTCAATGATAACTGCGATTAGTCAATCTTTTATCAAACTATAAACGAAAGAGAATATGACAACAATGAAGGTTCTTACGCCAACTGTAGAAAATATCGAAACGGTAGCCGACTGTATCCTGGGGGGAGGAGTTGTCGTCACACCGAGTGACACAAACCTCGCGCTAACCGTTGATCCGTGGAATGAGACAGCCATTGAGCGGGCTTTTACGATCAAAAATCGGGCACCAACGGATCCACTTACACTGTTTATTCACGACCCAGAGGAATGGAAAACGTGGGGATCGTTGACCGAGCCTGCCCTAGTAGAGTCACTCATCAACGAATTTTGGCCCGGTCCGCTCAATCTCATTGTGAATAAAACAAACGCGGTTCCCGACAGGGTCGTCGCAGGAGGAGACACCGTTAGTATCGGTTGTCTTCGTAACCCAACGTGGCGGAAACTTGCCCAAGCGACCGATATACCACTCTGTATGACTTCTGCGAATAAAACAGGACAAGCAGACGGGCAGCTGGTTGACCTGGAAATGGCCTGTGAACAGGTGGGTGATGAGGTAGATTATATTTTGAACGGTGAGGCCCAGGGAACAACACAGTCAAGCACGATTGTTGATCTCACTGGTACTCCATCTGTGCTTCGACACGGAGACATCTCTGTTGAGCAATTGAACGCGGTGATTGACGTGTTTTCTTCTCCATAGAGACAACAAAGAGTTTGTCTGTCCATCTGTGATATAAGGGGTGGTACAATCAAGATGGTAAATATTGGTGGGTGCGGAGGAACACCATAGACATGCCTGGCTACAAACGGTCCCCTGCGACTGGATTTGAGGAGATTGATCGTTGGAGCGATGGCGTCGGGTGGATAGCTCACCCTGACGAGGATGGCGAGCGAGCGAGTCATGCACTGAAAGCGGATGATGGGGTCTGGGTGATTGATCCTGTGGACGCACCGGGTATCGATGCGGTATTGAACGAGTTTGGAGACGTCGCTGGGGTTGTTGTCCTTTCCAGTCACCACGCCAGAGACGCTGGTCCAGTTGCGTCACGTCATGATGTCGCCGTTCACATTCCGCCGTGGATGGATCGGATTGCCTCGCGCGTCGATGCTCCTATCAGGCGCGACGAGTCTGTTCTTGGTGGTGCTGGTTTCGAGATCACTCGTGTTGAGCCGCTGTCGCTCTATCAGGGTGCCATCCCCTATCGTGAGACTGATGGAACACTCATCGTGCCTGATCTGCTCTCATCCGGTTCGGCGTATCCAGTCGGTGACGAACGGATTGGCGTGATGCTCGGTCTTCGACCGTTTCCGCCACGAGAGATCTTTGCAGGAATCGAACCAGAACGAATCCTATTCGGACATGGGGAAGGCGTCTTTGAGAATGCTACTGCAGCACTTGACGATGCGCTTTCTGGCGCTCGAAAGCGGTTTCCACGGGCGCTTGTGAAACATCTCGGTACGAACCTCCGGCTGTTCGCAGCAGCCCTGAACGAGTAAAACTATAGTTGCATACAAGCTTTGTTATCGTCTCACTTAACCATCACAACAACGACCAGTGCCGACTGTCAGAAAAGTAAGAAATACGCTACCAATCGCTTCCTTCGAAAAACGGTAAGAGCCAGTGAAGGGATTTGAACCCTTGACCTAATCCTTACGAAGGATTCGCTCTGCCAGCTGAGCTACACTGGCCCAGTCGTCGTCTGGGACAGTTACTACTCTACCCAACAGCAGTATAAGGATTCCGGAGTGAATCGGTTTCGTGACTGACTGACACGGCATCCATCACTCCAACCGTTCACGGACGGCAGCCTCCTCATACGCGAGCGTCAACATCCGTGATCGCCCGCGTCCCTCGACGGTCGTGTACTCGGCGTCAATAATGCCGAGCTGGTCCAGCTTGTTCACCAGTTCGGAGTAGCGCGTGTATCCCAGCCCGGTTTTTGCTTCGAACGATTCGTACACCACACCAGCGCGTTCGCCGTTGTGCTCGGTAACCGCCGCCACGAGCGCCGTCTCGGTCTCGCTGAGATCGCGAAGATGGCGCGAAAGATGGACGTATTTCGACTTATCATAGGCGTTTTCGACATCCTCCAGTTCGACCGTCGGACTCGCTCGCATCTCGGCGTTCAATCCTGCCCGACGCAACAGGTCGATTCCAACCCGAAGATCGCCGCCCGTCTCGGCCGTCAGCGCGGCAACCCGATCAAGAATCGTCGTGTCAGCCACGCCCGACCGAAAGCCACGATCGACGCGCTCTTGTAAAATGTCGACAATCGCCGGCTCGTCGTACCGGGGGAAATACACCGCTTCAGGCCTGAACACGCTCTGGACGCGCGTATCGAGCTCGTCGATCACGTCGAGATCGAGATCCGAGGAAACGAGCATAACACCGATTTTCGCCCCAGAATGCGCCTCGTGTGCACGCAAAAGCGAATACAGCGTATCGGACGCTTCGTCTTCATAGAACAGATAGTTGACATCGTCGAGGACGACCACCATCACCTCGTCGTTTTCAACCAGCCGATCGGTGATCTGTTCGAACAGCTTTTTGAACGAGATACCGCTCGTGGGCGGTTGATACTCGAACATCGTTTCGAATAGCCGAGAAAACACCGCATACCGCGTTGCATCCACCTGGCAATTGACATGTGCCATCCGAACGCCCGACCTGGTTTGCAGCTCTGCGCCAAGGAGCTGCAGCGCAGTCGTTTTTCCAGTCCCCGATGGGCCCCGTATCATGGCGTTCAGCGGCCGTGAGCCCCGAACGGCCGGTCGGAGGGCATACTGTAACTGTCGTGTTTGTTCCTCGCGATGACGAAACGTCTCCGGGACGTAATCGATCTCGAAGACGTGTTCGTCCCGGAACACAGTTTCGTCCCACGACAGCAGCTCCTCGTCCGACATTCTACTTTCATATCGCCCGTGAGAGCACATAAGTGTGGCGAGCAGGGGGTTGTCGTGGAGCTATAGGAGCCGAACAGAATCGTTATCACCAGTCGTTCAAAGTACGAGCAAATGGAGATCAGCGATTACGAACTGTTCGAAGTGCCACCCCGCTGGTTGTTTTTGAAGCTGGAAACTGATACCGGACTGGTGGGCTGGGGCGAGCCGATCGTCGAGGGACGCGCCAAGACGGTCCGTACCGCCGTTGAAGAGCTCATGGAAACGTATCTCCTGGGGGAAGACCCACACCACATCGAGAAACACTGGCAACGCATGTATCGCGGCGGATTCTACCGTGGTGGACCGGTGTTGATGTCTGCTATCGCCGGGATCGATCAGGCGCTCTGGGATATCAAAGGGAAATACTACGACGCACCCGTGTACGACCTCCTTGGTGGCAAAGCACGAGACCGCGTTCGAGTGTACCAGTGGGTTGGTGGTGATATACCAGCAGATGTTGGCGATGCCGCCGCGGAGATGGTGGATGCCGGCTTCACCGCGCTGAAGATGAACGCCACCAGCGAAGTTCGACACATCGACACTCCTGCTGTCATCGATAGCGCGGTGGATCGTCTCCGCGAGGTGCGCGAGGCCGTCGGCCCTGCTATCGACATCGCTGTCGACTTCCACGGACGGGTCGCAAAACCCATGGCGAAAAAACTCGCGAGCGAACTGGACCAGTACGATCCGATGTTCATCGAAGAACCCGTCCTGGCAGAACACAACGACGCGCTCGGACAGATCGCAACCGTCACCACCGCGCCGATTGCCACCGGCGAACGAATGTTCTCTCGATGGGATTTCAAATCAATTCTCGAAGATGGCGTGGTGGATCTGCTCCAGCCGGATCTCAGTCACGCTGGCGGCATTACCGAGGTCCACAAAATCGCCTCCATGGCGGAAGCTTACGATGTTGCTATCGCACCACACTGTCCGCTCGGCCCGATTGCGCTCGCCTCCTGTGTCCAGGTGGACATCACCGCACCAAACGCACTGATTCAAGAACAGAGCCTCAACATCCATTATAACACTGACAGTGATGTCACGGATTATCTGGCGGATCCAAGCCTCTTCGAGTATGAAGACGGCTACATCGAACTCCCCGAACAACCCGGACTCGGCATCTCCATCGACGAAGCAACCGTCCGCGAACGAGCAGAGCAGTCCGTGGACTGGCACAACCCGGTCTGGACACACCCGGACGGATCGATTGCCGAGTGGTAAAACCAGATTCGAAGACCCCATTCACGCCCCGATTATTATCCAATTATATCTACGAGGAATAAAGTCGGTGGGCGGAGAACCCAGCATAGTATGGGGGAACTGATCGGCCGGAGTGTGCGCACGTTCGTTCGCGTACTGTACGTTGTTCTGGTCGTGTATCTGCTCTTGTCCGTGGCAGTTTCGCTGGGACTGCTCACAGTAGATACCGAACAGATTGGCGCGATCGAAACACCCGAACCGCTTCCTGACGTTCCACTGTTGCTTGAGTTTCCGCTCGATGAAACCCCGTCTGTCACGGCAGAAGATCCCAGGGAATCGACAGCGAGCGGGTCACTGAACTCTTCGGATATCGCCCTGAAGATCCACGCCCAGACGAATACGATACGAGAGCGACACAATCGTGGGAGCGTGGCCTACGACCAGGAAATCGAGTCGATCGGTCGGCGCCACAGCTACGATATGGCCGATCGAGGATATTTCAATCACACCTCACCGGAGGGGGCCGGCCCCAGCGACAGATTTGGCTCGCTGTTTCCACGACGATGTCAGGGCGTCGGTGAGAATCTGGCATACGTGACGACTCCGAGGCCGACGACTGCCGAGCAAGTGGCCAACCGAATCACGCGTGGCTGGATGAACTCCAGCGGCCACCGGAAGAATCTGCTCACCGCTCGGTGGGACGTTGAGGGAGTGGGTGTGTACGTCACTAACGACCGGGTGTACGCTTCACAGGAGTTCTGTAACGAGTGGTAAGTGCAGTACTGTAACGAGTGGTGCGTTCAGAGCAGTGCTGCGAGCGTCGAAAGCATCGAGAGCAACAGAAACAGCGGTAACAGCGTTCCCACGATGAACCGCCACGGTGTTGCCACGAGATCGGAGAGCGGTCCGGCACCGGCTCTGAACTCCGCCGTGCTCTCATCGCCGAGTATCCAGGCGGCATAAAGCATGAATCCAAGCAGCCCCAGCGTGAGCAGCTGACTCACCAGCGGTCCGGCGACAACGTCAAACAGCGCTTCGCTGAAGGCGTTGAGGCCGCCCGTGACTACGAGCAGTGCCGTTAACACACCTGTTGCGACCGGTCGAGAGAGCCCGTGTTCGTCGACGAGATAGGCAACGGGCATCTCAAGAATGGAGATTGCACTCGATAGCGCCGCAAAGAAAACGGTGAGATAGAACGCAACGCCGATGATTCTGCCCCCTGGTAAGGTTCCGAACGCGCCAGCAAGGCTGACGAACAACGCACCGGGACCGCCACCAGTTGGCTCTCCGACGACGGTGAACAACAACGGAAAGACGACGAGCCCGGCGAGCAGTCCGATTCCGAGGTTGACGACTGCGATGATCGATCCATCCGCGAGCAACGACCGATCCTCGCCAAGATACGACGCGTAGGTGATCATCGTTCCGCTGCCAATTGAGAGCGAAAACAGCGCCTGTCCTGATGCGGCTCCAATCACCGAGAGGTAGTTCTGGGTGAGGTACGCGCCATCGAATCCGAGATAGAAGTCGTATCCTGAACTCGTTGGTGCACGGAACCAGGTCCAGATTGCGAGGCTCCCAAAGATCACGACGATCGCCGGTGTCAACAGCCGCGTCGTCGATTCGATCCCGCGCTGGACGCCGACAGTGACGATCGCACCAGTGATAAATAAGAAGACGAGCTGGAAGAAAAACGCCGGACCACCAAAGGCGATCGCCGAAAAATGGCCCGCTGGATCGTGGAAGTAGCCGCCAGTTATCGATTCGAGCACGTACCGGACTACCCAGCCCCCAACGACCGTGTAAAACGACAGTAACACGAGCGACGTCACCAGACAGAGCCCGCCGAGAAGGTTCCAGTGTGGCCCCCCGGCGAGCGTTCGAAACGCACCAACTGGATTACGCTTCGAACGCCGACCGATCACGAACGAGACCATCAATCCCGGGATGCCAACGACGAACATGGCCACGAGATACGCAACCAGAAAGGCGCTCCCGCCGTTGTCCGCCGTCAGCCAGGGAAAGCGCCAGATGTTTCCCAGCCCAACGGCGCTTCCGATCGCCGCCAGAATGAAGCCATCGCGTGACACCCACGTTTCTCGTTCCATTGCGTCATCAAAACACTACACTCGGTGGCCACATAATCGCCAGTTCCGACTCGCCGGACAGTTCACTCGGGGGTAGCGTTATCGTCGAAAGCGCTCAGTAATGACGTGTAAAACGACTTTGACGGCGCACGCTCATCGGTTGCGAGCTTCTCGACGATGAGCTCGGGTGTCGAGCGAGCGATCGTGTCTTTGATCGGCGTTCGATCGACTTCGAGTTCGCCATCGACGAGTCCTCTGGCTTGAATACCATCGATCTGAACGGATCCTTCGCTTGCGGTTCGTATCTCGGCGGCGAGATGCGAGACAAACACGCCGGTGGCTGCCCGCTCATTCAGGGCATCGAGGATTCCTGCGATGATGGTTGCACTCGCTCCCGGTTCGGTGATGCTCTCGAGCTCATCAACCAGCACCAGCTGCGTGCCAGCATCGTCGAGCAGTTCGCCAAACGAGCGGAGTGTCGCCTCGAATGCGCCCGCATCGAGCGTTCCCTGGCTCTTTTCCTGGTAGTAGATCGCATCAAACAGCTCGATGCGTGCCGAGCGGGCGGGGACTGGGAGCCCCATCTGTGCCAGGATCACGACGAGCCCAACGAGATCAAGGAGCGACGTTTTCCCACCGCTGTTTACTCCAGAGAGGATTGCGGTGCCACGCACCGAATATGAGACCGGTTCAACGGATTCGTACGGCAGATCGAGAAGTGGCGATCGACCCGCTTCGATCGAAACGCCACCGTCACCATCGCCATCGTATACGATCTCTGGCATCGTGCAGTCGTATCGATGGTGAAATCTGGCGATCGCAAGCTCGACATCGAGGTCGAGTGCCCGTTCGATCATCCGCTCGACCGGCTCGACGAACGACTGGAGCGTGGCCGCTAGCTCTGCTTTTTGCTCGGCTGCGTGCTGGACTTTGGCGGCGCGTAGTTCGGTTGTGAGCTGGGAGAGCGCTCGCTCATTGCGTGTGACGGGGAACGTAGGATCGTCCGGAAACACCCGATCGATCTGGTCAGTGAGCGTCTCAAGCGGGACGTGCTCGCGGAGAATTGATCGGGCCAGTTCGATCGCCTCCTCGAACGCATCGTTCAGTTCCCGTTCGAGCAGGCGCTCAACGCGCGCCCCTTGTTCGGCAAGTGAGAGCAGATCCGCCCCCTCGATCGTCACATCGCGGTCTTCCATTACGCCACGAAGCCGTTCGTTGGCTACTGTCTCCGCCCGAGCGACGACCACCTCTAGATCGTCTAGTGCGACAGTGAGCTCAGTGAGCCGGTCGTCCCCGACGATCGAGCCCTCCGCATCGAGTCTGTCAAGCGTTGCCCTGAGTTTCTCGAACGAACAGGGTCGATCGAGACCAGCACGCTCGTGAACGGCCATCGCCGCGCGGATGCGCTCCTGATTCGAACCAAACAGCACCAGCAATCGCTCGGGGACGATGGTGTGAATTTGTTCGAGGGCAGCTGGCTCGACACGCACGCCATCAGGGAGATCCAATCCAGCAAATGACTCATCGAGCGCGATCACCGTCGAATAGCCCCTGGCCAGATCGGAAAGCTCACGGGTGTCTTCGACGCGTTCGATCGAGAGCTCGGGAACGGCATCACTGGCCCTGGCGTGAGTTTCTGGCGAAGCCGTCGCCAGACAGCGATCTCTGACCGTCACATCGACCGGCTGTGAGAGCGGTGCGACGGATTCGAGGGCTGATCGGACGGCCGGATCCAGGTTGCGCTCGATCGCCCGGGTTACGTACGTTCGCACCTCCTCGATTCGTGTGTGAGAACAGCTTGGATAGAAGGTTTCGAGACGCCTGGTGGCATGGTCGGTCACAGCGCCCTCCTGGAGGAGTTCGAGCGCGCTATCGTACAGCGACTCTGCCCGTTCGGTGCGAAGGCAGGGTTCGGTGTCATTGTGTTGCTGTCGAATCGCGTTCCGTGCCAGACGGGCCGCTCGTCCCTCCGAAATTGCTGGCGCTGAAGCGATTGTCAGCACGTCACCGGTTCGGAGTGCTCGCTCAGGATCATCAAGCGTTGCGAGCTGTTCGGCAGTTCGCTCGCCAATCCCCGGAACGGACTCCAGTTCCATTGATAGGGTTCTCGTCAGCGAAAGGGAAAACTGCACCGCTCGCCGACCGTACCGTCGATGGCAACGGTCTTTTTGAGCGTGAACCCGTTGGCAAACTATGCACTCTGCGGAAACAGTCGCCGCGGCTCGCGAGTCGCTCGCGAGTCGGGACAGCGTGCTCGTTGCCTTCTCTGGCGGCGTGGATTCGAGCGTCGTCGCTGCGCTTGCTCACGATGCGCTCGGAGACAGGGCGGTGGCGTGCACCGCAAAGAGCGAGACGCTTCCTCGCGAAGAGCTCGCAGACGCGATCGCTGTCGCCGAGGAGATCGGTATTCGCCACGAGATCGTCGAGTTCTCCGAGCTCGACAATCCAGCGTTCGTCGAAAACGACGGCGAACGGTGTTATCACTGCCGGACGATGCGGCTCTCGAAAATGTATGAAACCGCTCGTGAGCTGGACATTGAGACGGTCTGTGACGGCACAAACGCCTCCGATCCCGGCGAGGGCCACCGACCGGGACTGCGTGCGGTAGCCGAGCTTGAGGTGTACTCACCGCTGCTTGAGCACGACATCGACAAGGCCGACGTGCGATCGATTGCCGAGTCGTATGACCTCTCGGTTGCAGATAAACCCGCAATGGCGTGTCTTTCCTCGCGAATTCCCACTGGCATCGAAGTGACCGAATCCAGGCTTTCACGGATTGAACGCGCGGAATCGTTCGTTCGTAACTGGGGATTCGAGCAGTTTCGCGTTCGAGATCACGATGGACTGGCTCGCATCGAGGTCGGCCGTGTTGAACTCGAAACCGCACTCGATCCGTCGTTCGTCGCGGCTGCACGCGAGAAGCTCACCGAGCTCGGTTTCGAGCACGTGACGCTCGATCTCGGGGGCTATCAAACCGGCAGCGTCAGTCCAGCTACAGACAGCGAACCGGTCGTCGAAAACGTCTTCGACGCCGAGTATCCCACTGGTGAGTGACTCAATACCGGAACGGCTTTGTGCGAGCCTGCAGCTTCCTTCGCAGTAATGGTGGAATCTCCGTTCGACGTTCGATTGCAAGTCGGAGACGTGACGCGAGCTGAGCCGTTTCCGGAGACGAACAAGGAAGCGATGATGAAACTCTGGATCGATATCGGTGACGAAACCGTCCAGTCGGCTGCCCAGCTCGGTCATCGGTACGACCCGCCATCACTGGTCGGGACACAGCTGTTGTGTGCCACCAATCTCGACCCCATGACGATCGCTGGGTTCACTTCTGAGGCGTTGACCGTTGGCGTCCCCGATGATGACGGCGCGGTGATTCTCCTCAGACCGGACAGTTCCGTCGCAGCCGGTGCAACGTTGTTCTGAACCGATAACACATCTCACGAAAATATTTCCAGTCACCGTTCTCAGAAGAAGGCATGGAAATGCAGCTTCCGCCAGCGGTAGCGCCCGGCGATCGAGTTGCCGTTGTAGCTCCGTCGAGCGGTGGCGCACACGAACATCCACACGTGTTCGAACTGGCGCTTGAGCGCCTCAAAACCGTCTTTTCGCTGGAGCCGGTTGTCTTCCCGACCGCACGCCAGGGAACCGAGTTCCTCTCACGGAATCCACGCGCACGCGCAGCAGATATCCACGCTGCATTCAGCGATCCGGATATTAGCGCTGTCTTCGCAACTATCGGCGGGTGGGACCAGCTCCGTATCTGTGCGCATCTCGATCATGAGCTGTTGGCTGCCAACCCGACCCGGTTTTTCGGGATGAGCGACAACACGAATCTCTCGCTTGAGCTGTTTGCGGCTGGTGTGATCTCGTTCAACGGCGGACAGCTGCTCAATGAGATCGCCGTGCCCGGTGCACTGCCGGCGTACACCGAACGATACTGTCGTCGGGCTATTTTTGACTCCTCGCTTGGGACGATAGCGCCCAGTACGGAATGGACAGACGAGCCGTCCGACTGGGAGGATCCCGCCGCCCTTGAAACGGCTCCCACCTACCGTTCGAACGACGGCTGGCAGTGGGCAGGCGCAACTGAGCGCGTGTCTGGCCCGCTCTGGGGCGGCAATCAATCGATCGTCAAATGGCGGCTTGCTGCAGATCGTTGCGTTCCTGAACCAGAGACGGTCGATGGTGCCATACTGGCGCTCGAAACCGCCGAGGACCTCCCCTCGCCCACGACCGTCAGGGCGACGTTGCTCTCGATAGGCGAGCGTGGCCTCTTAGAGCAATTTGGTGGCGTGATCGTTGGGCGAATTCGAGGCCAGAGCTTTCTCGAACAGCCCCCAGCCGCCCAGCAACGAGCGTATCGCCGACAGGTCCGCACCGCGATCATTGAAGAAGTCAAGCGGTACAACCCGTCAGCTCCGGTGGTCTGTGGATTGGATTGGGGCCACACCACACCGGTTGCACCGCTCCCCATCGGTGCGCCAGTGACGATCGATGCGATAGCGGAGACGATCACCGTCGAATCGCCGTCCTGATCGTCGATCACTCCCAGGGCCGCACGTCTCGTTGCACGATCGCAGGTTCGGATTCGACCGCGATTTCACAGAGTGCACAGTTTCGTGGTGAGCGATCAACGAGGGCGGTCTCCAGAGACTGGGACTGAATCTCGCCCAGAATCGTTTTGATCGGGCCGCCGTGGCTGACGAGGAGCACACACTCTTCTGGATCGAGCGACGCCAGGAGATCGTTCCACCCCGCATTCACTCTCGATTGGAGCGCTCGGTAGCTCTCGCCGCTTTCGGGCGTTCGTTCAGCCGCGTCCACACCGGAGCTACCGAGCGCGAACGCTGGAAACCGTTCGTCCACATCGTCGTAGGAGAGCCCCTGGTAGACACCCATGTCTCGCTCTCGAAACGCGCTATCAGCGCGAGTGGGAACATCGAGTGAGTCGGTGATGAGCGCTGTCGTCTCTTGTGTTCGGGCAAGATCAGAGTGGACGATCCGATCGACAGCGTACGTGTCTGTTGATGCGAGAAATACACCCGCATTCTGTGCCTGTTCTCTGCCACAGTCGTCGAGTTGCACGGGAGCCCATCCCTGAAGTCGACGATTCGCGTTCCATGCCGTTCGGCCGTGTCTGAGCAAAAGGACGGTCGCCATTGATCGGACTAGCGGAGCCGATGGTCCAACTGTATTTCGACTGTCCGATCAGTCTCGCTCGGTCCACTTGAGCAAGAGCAGCGTGCTCTCGAACAACACCACCATCGAGAGCGCCACGATGATCGGAACCATTCCGGTCGGATCGGGGTTGGTGATGAAGGCGATCCCGAGGAAGGCACCCCAGAAGTAGAGACGACGGTCCGTGAGCCACGTCCGGCTCGTCACGCCCATCATGACGGCGAGCATGATGAACAGCGGAATCTGGAAGATGATCGCGAAAAAGCCCATCAACAGCAACATCAGCCCGAACGTCTCCTGAAGTCCAAATGCGATCTGGGCAGTTTGTTCCGTGTAGTTCAGGAAGTAGATGAACAGCAGTGGCAGGACGAGATAGAACGCGAATGCCACTCCAGCCGAGGCGAGCACGAGGCTGGTCGGAATTGCGGCGATGTAGTAGCGCCGCTCACGCGGGTAGAGTCCCGGACGCATGAACAGATACGTCTCGTAAACGAACACTGGCAGGGCGATCACGAGCCCTGCAAGCGTTGCGACCTTCAGCCGTGCCATCACGAGCGACAGCGGATGGAACACGCGCGGTTTGACCTGGTCGCTCGTTCCTGCCGCAAGGATGGAGTCCCAGATGAAGTTGATGAGGCCGTTCGCGTACGGGAACGTGGCTGCACTGACGAGGGCCATCACAACGACGACGATGAGCAGCCGTCGGACCATCTCCTCGATGTGGGCACTCAGCGGCATTTCCTGATCTTCTGTTGGACCACTCAGTACCAGCGAGTCCTCATCGTCGTCTGCAATAGGCGGTGCGGGGCCGATATCGTCGTCTTCCAGCCGCGGATCCTCCGAAAGCGCTGATTCGTCGTTCCCTGTCGAATTCGGCGTTGGCGTGGGTGAACTCGCCGTTGACGACGACGCAGACTCGGAGGGAGGTTCCTCCGCAGGGTCGTCATCGTCGCTGTTTGACGAGCGGGTTCCCCGTTGTTTCCAGGGAACATCACTGACAGGCTCCGGTCGATCGAACTCATCGGAATCTGATGAATCAGACGCCGATGCCGACTCTCGACCGGAATCTTCGTCTGCGACCCACTCCGAGTCCGATGGATCGGTGGTTCTGTCTTCACTTCCCCAGTCAGTGTTGGATCCAGCGTCCGACGAGCCTGAGGAAGTTGGGCTCATGTCGTCGATGCTGAAGCCATCTTCCTCGTCTGACGGGCTCGTACGATCCTTACTCTGGTGTGAACTCGAACGATCCTCAGTTCGGTCTGCACTCCTTCCGAATCCTCCGCTATCGCTTGGTGAAGCGCTTGAGCGATCCTCGCTTCGGTCTGCACTCCTTCCGAATCCTCCGCTATCGCTCGGTGAAGCGCTTGAGCGATCCTCAGTTCGGTCTGGGCTCCTCCCGAATCCACCGCTATCATTCGGTGAAGCGCTTGAGCGATCCTCGCTTCGGTCTGGACTCCTCCCGAATCCTCCGCTATCGCTTGGGGAAGTGTTTGAGCGATCCTCAGTTCGGTCTGGACTCCTTCCGAATCCACCGCTATCGCTTGGGGAAGTGTTTGAGCGATCCTCGCTTCGGTCTGCACTCCTTCCGAATCCACCGCTATCGCTTGGGGAAGTGTTTGAGCGATCCTCGCTTCGGTCTGCACTCCTTCCGAATCCACCGCTATCGCTCGGTGAGGTGTTTGAGCGATCGGTCCCCCGATCAGTTATCGATCCAGAGGGCCGAGAATCATCACGTGAGCCATCTGATGACCACTCCGACGTTCTCGACCGCGATCGGTCTGTAGCCGATCTGTCGGGCGACGACGAAGCGGGTTCGAATTCGTTCGAAAAATCGTTCGAAGGAGCCGATGTTGACGGGTCCTCGGGGACATCGAATCCACGTGTATCCGCATCCGGTTGGATACTAGAGGAGGATGGTCGCGACCGCTGTTGATCCGACTCTGGCTCATCGAAAAAACCGTTCTCCGAATCCTCTTCGGAGTCCGGTGAAAATACAAATCGTTCCGGATCCGACTCATCTTCATCGGATCGCTTCCCCCACGAATCGGACCGTTCCGTGGATCTATCGCGGGATCTCCGACCGTCCTCTCCACCCATTACGGTACAATCGTACCCCCTCGATTGTAAGCCTTCTCACCTACTGACACCCCAGCGAAACCTTCGTACGGAAAACGACTGACAAGCCACAAACCGTTCTGTCAATCACAACATCAGAATGATGGCTCTCGGTAGCTTCATTGGGATGCAACGGCGACGTTTGAATGAACGTTCAATGCATTCTGCACTCACTCTATTCACTCCTGCTCACTGCGCTGGCCGTCAACTATCCCGACCAATCTCGACCCGCACGTAACGATGGCCGAGCCAGTGCTCGTCTCTGCGCTACGGTTACTCTTCGCACTCGTCCTCGTCTGTCTTAACGCCCTGTTTGTCGCTGCCGAATTTGCGTTCGTTCGCGTCCGGCCAAACCGGATTCGAGCCCGTGTCGAAGCGGGAACAACCGGCGCAAACACCGTCATGGAGGCCATCAACAATCTTGATGGATATCTTGCAGTTTGTCAGTTGGGTATCACGATCGCATCGCTTGGCCTCGGCTGGCTGGGTGAACCGGCGGTTGCGGATCTGCTCAGTCCAATCCTCGATCAGGGAGTTCCAACCGGCACATCACATTTGATTGCGCAGGCGATCGGCTTTAGCATCATCACCTTTCTCCACGTTACGTTCGGAGAACTGGCCCCTAAGACGTTCTCGATCCAGGACGCAGAGCGGATTGCCCTTTTTGTCGCCCCGCCAATGCGGGTTTTTTACTATCTATTCATGCCGGGCGTGATCTTCTTCAACGGCACTGCAAACGCTTTCACACGAATGCTTGGTTATCCACCGGCATCCGAAACCGAAACGACCCACACAGAAGAGGACATCCGCGCGTTGGTCTCACAATCACGTCGACAGGGCCTGCTTGAACCCGATGAAGAGGCAATGATCGAGGGCGTCTTCGAACTGAACGATACGCTCGCTCGCGAGATTATGGTGCCCCGACCAGATGTAGACACCGTGGTGGGCTCGATGTCACTCGATACGCTGTTGCGTGTTACGGCGGATCACAACCACACTAGCTATCCCGTACTGGCTGACGCCGACGGCGAATCCGTCCTTGGATCCGTGCACATCGAAGACATGCTCCGGGCATCAATGCGAAATGATCCCTCGACGATCACCGCCGCATCGCTCGCACGTGACGTGTTAACAGTTCCTGAGAACCGGCCTATCGATGAACTGCTCTCTGACCTCCAGGATCGTGAGATCCAGATGGCGGTCGTCTTCGATGAATGGGGCTCGTTTGAAGGGATCGTCACGGTTGAGGATATCATCGAACGAATCGTTGGGGATATTCGCGACGAGTTCGACACCGATGAAACTGAACCGTCCATCAAGCAGCGTTCCGATGGAGCGTACATCATCGACGGACGTGTTCCCATCCAGCAGCTCAACGAAACGCTCGAAACGGAATTCGAGAGCGAAACGTTCGAGACGACCGGCGGACTCGTCCTCGACAGACTGGGTCGGGCCCCAGAACAGGCAGATCAAGTCACGGTTGAAAATTTTGTCCTGACCGTCGATGAAATCGATGGGACGAGAATCTCAACCGTCGTGGCGACTGAAATTGACGACACAGACGGATCGGCAACTGACACTACTTCGAACGATCCGGCAGAGTGAAACCACTGTGGGACGGTCACCCGAACGGTTTTGCACGAACCGACCATCCTTCTACATGGTCACAGATGTTGGAGAATAAAACAGTCTTTCTCACCGGTGGCGGTGGCGGAATCGGCAGTGAAACGGCCAGAATGTGTGCCGACGCTGGCGCCCGCGTCATTGTAACTGACATCGACGGCGACGCAGCACAGTCGGTTGCCGATGACCTCACTGGAGATGGCTACGACGCCGTTTCCCACGCGCTCGATGTGACGGATCCGGACCAGTTTTCGGATCTCGTCTCGGCGACTGCTGACGAATACGGCCTCGATGCGATCGTCAACAATGCGGGAATCGGTCACGACGCGGCTGTTACCGAGGAGGTCCCGCTTTCCGACCGAGATCGGGTGATGGACGTCAACATCAGGGGCGTGTGGAACGGAACGCGGGCGGCACTGCCGGTCATGAAAGCCCAGGGCTCGGGGTCGATCGTCAACGTGTCGTCGTTGGCTGCAATCGTTGGGCTCCCAAAACAGGCGGTGTACTCCCTTTCGAAAGGCGCAGTGGTGAGCTTTACGCGCGCCGTTGCTGCCGAAGCGGGACGCGCCGGCGTTCGGGTCAATGCGATCTGTCCGGGGTTCATCGACACTGGCGTTGGTGCTGAGTACTTCGATGAGAGTGAGGATCCCGAGCGCGCACGAGAAATCCACGAACAGCTCTATCCGCTCGGCAGACTCGGTGAAGCGTCGGAAGTGTCGTCAGTGATTCGATTTCTTATCAGCGAGGAGTCGTCGTATATGACTGGTAATGCGGTTCGGGTTGATGGTGGCTACTCGATCTCGTAGCGACGATCAGCCCTGATGGCCGGGGTAATCCCGCTCGAACCGGGTTTCGATTTCGTATTCATCAATTTCGATCAGCGCCGGCCGGCCGTGTGGACAGACGTAGGGGTTATCACACGCGTCGAGCGCAGAGAGTAGTTCCAGGATGTTCCCATCCGTGAGCGATTCGTTCGCCGTGATCGATGGATAGCAGGCCAGGTCTGCGAGCAACGCATCGACGATCGTCTCGACGGTCGTGGACGTCCGTTCGGTCGCAAACTCTCCGAGGACCTCCCGAACGAGTTCGGGACCGCCCGATTCAGCGACCAGTGCCGGGACGGAGGTGACGACGACCGTTCGATCGTCCACGCCGTCGGTGTGAAAGCCCACCTGTGCGAGCGCCTCACGGTACTGCTCGAACAGGGAGGCTTCACGGGCCGTCAGCTCGACGGTGACTGGTTCAGCGAGCGTCTGGACCGCCGTCTCACCGGAAAATTCGTCCTGGAGACGCTCATAGTTGATCCGTTCGTCGGCTGCGTGCTGGTCGATGAGCACCATTCCCTCCTCCGTCGCGCCCACGACGTAGGTATCGTTCAGTTGACCGAGGATCTCCATCGATGGCAGCTGTGTCGGATCGAACGAGCTTGGTGGTGGCGCAACGGTGTCGGATTGTGGAGAAGATCCCACTGGATCGTCGTCTACAGATTCGGTCGCCGTACTGTCTGCCGTCTGCTGGTTGGTGTCGAGTTCGAGCTGTGTCGTCGGGGCTCGTATCCGACCAGAGTGCGTGCTCGAAGCGCCCTCCTGCTCGGTTGCTGTACTGGCGTTTGTCGAAGGAGTGTCTGGGCTCGATCCGGACGTCGTAGATGACGCCTCGCTCGAAGCGGTCGATTGAGACTCCTCGGTATCCTGCGCAGGTGCTGGGGTTGGCTGTGGATCGATCGTCGCCTGCTCAGGAGCTGATCGCCCCCGAGGAGCGCGTGTTCTGAGCACACCCGCTTCGAGCAACGCCGATTCGATGGCCGACGACACCTGTGTTTGAACGGCTGATTCGTCGGTAAACCGCACAGCCAGTTTTCTTGGATGGACGTTCACGTCAACGGTGGCTGGATCGACAGCGACGGAGATGACCGCGAACGGATACCTATCGGACGCCAGCTGTGTGCCGTACGCATCAATAATCGCCTCCCGAACGGATTGGGCGGTGATATATCGTCCGTTGACAAACGCAAGGCAGTACGAACGGCTCGCACGGGACGTTTCGGGGTGGCTCACCAGTCCAGAAACCGAATCAAGCGGCCCAGCTGGAAGGCTTTCGGCCGTCCCATCAACTGGAAGCATTGCGCTCGCAACGTCACGGCCGTACACTGCAAGGACCGCCGACCGAAGGTCGCCACGACCACTCGTCGTGAATTGCTCACGACCGTTGTGTTCGAGCGTGATCGCAACAGCTGGGTTGGCGAGTGCGTACCCCGTGACGATCCGTTGAATGTGATCGAACTCGGTTGCCTCCTGTTTGAGATATTTTCGACGTGCGGGAACGTTGTAAAACAGATCGGAGATTTCCACGGTTGTTCCCTCCGGACAGCCGGCCGATTCGAGTGCGGCGTGCTCGCCGCCGTTGATGGTCAGTGTCGCCCCCCGGCTCCCGCCGCGTGGTTTACTCGTGATTGTAACGCGAGCGACCGCTCCAATCGCGTGGAGTGCCTCGCCTCGAAACCCCAGGCTCTGGAGTCCTCCCGCCAGATCTTCGAGCCCCGAAATCTTGCTCGTCGTGTGCTTTTCGCCCGCCCGGCGAAGGTTCTCTCGGTCCATACCGACGCCGTCATCGCTGACGCGAATTGTCTCCGTCCCGCCCTCCTCAACTGCTACCGTGATCCGAGAGCTGTCTGCATCAAGGCTGTTCTCAAGGAGTTCCTTGACAACCGACGCGGGCCGCTCGACCACCTCTCCGGCAGCAATCCGATCGACGGTCTTCTCGTCAAGTGCGACAATTGGATCTGTCATTGCGCAGTCCCCCTGTCGAATGACTCACTCCGCAGATCGAATCCACTCATTACTCCGTTGCAACACCCTGAGAGCAATCAATCCAGTGTTCTCACCACGGCTAGTGAGAGACTCCACCAAACGTTTAGGTTCGCCAAAAATTCAGAGGACTTTACTTCTCCCGATGCTCCGTTCTGGATATGAAGGGGGAGTTTCCGACACGCCGAAACGTTCTCAAAGGGACAGGCGTTCTCGTGAGCGCATCGATAGCGGGCTGTTTGAATCAATCAGGTGGGGACGGATCGGGTAACGATACAACGGCAACGTCGTCGGCTTCGCTGTCGTCAACGCTGTCGCCAGTTGGCGAGGTGTCATTATCTGAAGTTCCTGAGAGTATCTTCACGATCTATCCGCAGTACGCCGATATGGCCGTTGCGCTTGGTCTTGGTGACACGGTAAATTCGGTGTACGTCCCAGAGATGTCTGGGACGACGATGAATCATTTCTACTCACAGCTCGATGGTGTCGCGTT
This sequence comes from Halobacteriales archaeon YIM A00013, assembly GCA_025041195.1. GTDB lineage: Archaea > Halobacteriota > Halobacteria > Halobacteriales > Haloarculaceae > Halocatena. The sequence goes on along the minus strand of JAKCFM010000001.1, from coordinate 608,851 downwards.
CGAGTGGGAATCGCTCACGAATCCACTGACAGAAGGAGTCGCAAAAGAGCAACTGCTAGAACTCGATAGCGACGTTCACTTCGTCGATCCGGCGTGGCTCTCCACCCAGAAGGGCTGGTCAGAATCCGATATCTCCGAGCTCACCGAGACTGTTGGGCCGTTTTTCGGTAATTTCTACAGCGGAACGCACGCCACACCACCAGCAGAGTACGGCGATGACTACCAGTATTACACGCTCTGGGAGCTGTTCGAAGCCGTCTCACAGCTTGTGGGAAGACACGACCGATTTACCGCACTGAAGACGGTGTACGATGGGCTCATTTCAACGATCGAAGACGGGCTCCCGCCGAAAGCGGAGCGACCGACGGCAGTTCGAGCCACACTCGGTGACGGAAACTTCTTCACCTACCACCTGAACAAACCCGGCTACTGGCTCGCCGATACGCGACCGCTTGCAGCAATCGATGCGTTTGCAGACACGGAATGGGAGAGCGGACTGTGGGGGACCGTCGGCTACGAAGCGATGGCAGAAGCAGATCCCGATGTCATTCTCCATCTCTGGGGAATGACGCCAAACTACTCGACCAAAGAGACGAAAGCCACGCTCGCGTCACATCCCGTTGGTAAGAACCTACAGGCCGTCCAGAACGACCGGGTGTACGCGCAGGGAATGCGCTATCAGGGGCCGATCATGAATCTCTTCCAGCTGGAAATGACAGCCAAACAGTTATATCCTGACCAGTTTGGGGCGTGGCCATCCTACACGGATGGTGAGCCGTATCCGACGATTCCTGACGGCGAGCAGCTGTTCGACCGGTCGGCTGTTGCGCAGATCGTCACTGGAGAGCACTGATCGGCTTATCGATCGACGAGCTGGTTCTGCCACCGCTGTACGTCCGCGAGGAGATCGATTGGTGACTGTGATTCGAGATCAACCGATTCGAGCTCAGAGACGACGGTCTCAACCGTTGGATCGTGTCCGTTTTCAGCCGGGTCGTCGTCGACGGCATCGCGTTTGAACTGTCCAGAACCGAGATCGAACACGACCTGTTGTGTGTCACCGTCACCGTTCTGTGCACCACGAACGTCGATCGCCTTATCGGCGCGGAGTCGCTCAAGTACTCCGCGAGAGCGATCCACGACTGGTTCGGGAACGCTTGCGAGCTCGGCAACGTGGACGCCGTAGGACCGATCGGCGGGGCCGTCTTCGATCGTCCACAGAAACGTTACATCTCCATCATGTTCATCAGCAGCCATGTGAACGTTGTGAACGCCGGGGAGCCGATCGGCGAGTTCGGTGAGTTCGTGATAGTGGGTTGCAAACAGCGTTTTCGCACGGATCTCGTTGTGTAAATACTCCGTCGTCGCCCAGGCAATAGAAATTCCATCGTACGTTGCGGTTCCTCGCCCGACCTCATCGAGAATGACGAGCGACTCGTTCGTTGCCGAGTGGAGAATGTTCGAGAGCTCTTGCATTTCCACCATGAACGTTGAGCGACCCTGTGCAAGCTCGTCCAGTGCTCCCACCCTGGTAAAAATCCCATCAACCAGGCCGATCGTCGCCGATCGTGCTGGGACGTAGCTGCCGATCTGTGCCAGCAAGACGATCAGTGCTGTCTGGCGCATATACGTCGACTTGCCGCTCATGTTCGGTCCTGTCACGACCAGGAATCGCCAGTCTTCGGTCATCGACAGATCGTTGGGAACGAAATCGGTCTCGTTTTCAACCACTGGATGACGCCCAGCCTCGATGTCGATCGGCCCCGGTTCGGTGATCGTGGGGTTGACCCAGTCGTTACGAACGGCGTGCTGTGCCAGGCTGGCGAGCAGATCGATCTCCGCCAGGGTTTTACCCGCCATCTGGAGCACACCCGCGCTGTCAGCGACGGCCGCTCGAAGCGATTCGAACAGTTTGGCTTCGAGCTCCCCGCGTCGTTCTTCGAGCCTGAGAATCGTCCGTTCGTGCTCTCGAAGCGCGTCAGTCTCGTAGCGCTCTGCGTTTTTGAGCGTTTTAATCCCCTCATACTCGTCGGGGACGCTATCACGCTCAGACTTTCCGACCTGGATGTAGTAGCCGTCGGTTTTGTTCCGATCGACCGAGAGCCGACTGATGTCGTGGCGCGCTTGCTCACGCTCGGCAAGGCCATCAATCCACTCGGTTGCCTGACTGAGCTCTTCACATAGCTCGTCGAGCTCGTCATTGAAACCCTGGCGAATAACACCGCCCTGCGTAATCGTTTTGGGAGGATCCTCTGTCAGCCCCGCGGTGAGTGTCTCGCGTACTGATTCGAGCGCCGGGGTCTGCAAGTGGTCTATAAGCGCGCCGAGCGGCGATTCTGCGAGACGTTCGGTCGATTGAACACGTTCAACGATCGTTGGCAACGTTTCGAGCGTGCGACGCGTTCGAACCAATCCATGCGGATTGATCGACTCAGAGACGGCTCGGCTGGCGATCCGCTCTAAATCTGACACAACCGCAAGCGTCTCTCGAAGCTCTTCACGAACGAGCGCGGACTCACAGAGCGCCGTAATGGCAGCCTGTCGGCGTTCAATCTCGCCCCGTGACTGTCGTGGTCTCGTCAGCCAGGCACGCAACAGCCGGCCGCCAGCACTGGTCACGGTGTGATCGATCGTCTCCGCGACCGACCGACCGGAGCCAGTCATCGTCTCGACGAGTTCGAGGTTCCGTTGGGTCGTCTCGTCCATCGAAACGTGATCGTCGGCCGCGTACGATCGAAGGCGGGTTATCGCCCCAAGAACGGCCGTGCCAGTTTCGTCGACATAAACCAGCGCTGCTCCCGCCGCCCGGATGGCACAGGCTGCGTCGAGCTCGACGGTCGACTCGATCTCGCCGAACTGCTCGCGAACGGCATGCGTAGCACGTCCATCAGCGAACGCTTCGGTGTCAAACAGGGTCACGTTGGTTTCGATGCGCTCGTTGATGCGCGATAACAGGGCGTCTGCCGTCCGAACGGTGGGGCCCGGAAGAATCTCCCGGGGTGTAAACCGATACAGCTCCGTGAGAACGGCATCTTCTCCCGTCACCGCGGTGACGTGGAACTGCCCCGTTGTGCTGTCGAGAAACGCCAGCCCGTACCGGGTGGAAGAATCGGACTCGTCACAGGTGATTGTGGCGAGATACTGGGCTTGGTCCGTCGTTGGTTGTAACAAGGTTCCCGGCGTCACCACGCGCTCGATCGATCGTGCGTGGCCTCCGTCGGTTTCGTACTGTTCGGCCACTGCAACCCGATAGCCGCGTTCGACCAGCGCGCGAAGATACGGCGTCAGATCATCGACGGGGACACCGGCCATGTCATACGATTTGCCACCACTCGATCGTTGTGACACCTTCAGATCGAGCTCTCTGCCTACCGTCTGGGCATCCTCGTGAAAGAATTCGTAGAAGTCTCCCATCTGCATTGCCAGCAGATCAGCGTCGGTCTCCCGTTTCAGGGCGAGATACTCACCGACGATTCCCTCCGCAGTCATACGCGTCCGGTGGCGCGCCATCCGCTAAAACGCTATGGGTTGAGATTTCACCGGATCAGAGACACAAACGTTTTTGTACCGTTTCGAGACCAGGACAGGTCTATGGACTCGCTTGCCCTGGTTGGTGCTGCCGGTGGCGTAGGAACGACGCGAACCACCCTCGAACTGGGCGCAACGCTCACCCAAGCAGGGCTGTCGGTTATTATTTTGGACGGTGCATACACCACGCAGGGGCTCGCCGATCACGTTCCGGGATCGATTGTGCCGGACATGATGGCAGTGGCCAGTGGTGACGCCACTCTCCGAGAGGGGCTCATCGAGATCGAAACGGCAACTGGATCGCTATCGGTCTGTCCTGCATTTGGTCCGTTTGATCGACTCGCGCGGGCGAAAGCGCCCGCCAACGCCCGCCAGTTTGGTACGCTTATCGAATCGGCGACCAACGAGAGCGATGTTGTGCTCATTGACTGTCCACCAGTTGGGGCTAACCAGGCGATCGCTGCGGTGACGACGGCAGAGCAAACCCTCATCCTGACACCTGCGGGTCGACCTGCCAGTCGGCTCCGAATGATCGAGCGGCTGGCCGACCTCGGCGTCACCGAGCCGCGTATCGTTGTAACTGGCGATCACACGGCTGATAGATTGTGTGTCGGAATCCCTTCAGAGACTGATCCGGCAGAGACACCAACGACAGAAACTGAGACGAGCCAGTATACGACCGAAATCGCCACGCTTGCCCGAGAGCTGTTTTCCCTCGAACTGTAGGTGTCGTCAATGGACGCAGCCGGTCACGGTAGATCGGTCGGTCCACTCATCGTTTCGGCGAGCGAATCACGTTTTGTCACTGTAGCGTCGGTCACCGTTTTTGGAGTCAACACTGGTTCGAGCGCCTCCCGTATCCCAGGAAGCGGGTCGTGAGTTGCGATAAAAACGGCGAGCGAAAACTCCGCTGGTGTTGCATCGATCAGTGCGATCGCTTCCGTCCGGAGAATTTCAGCGTTGATCCAGGATTCGACCACCCGTCGCTCCGTCGGTGACACCACCGTGATCGGTTCACCAAGAAGATGCAGGGTTTTTGCTCCACGAATCGGAACCAGCCCAGCCTCGCGCGAGCTGTCACCAACACTGTTACCTGCTGCGTACGTTTCCACCAGCGTAACAGCGGCGGAGACCGAGCACGGGAGTGACGCATCAAACGGCGATATCCGTTCATATAATGATGAATTAGTTACATCAACGGTGGCGACCGACCGTGTCCTCTGTTCTGTTGTGACGGTAATTCCTGACGCAATTTCGGAGAGGCCCACAGCTAATAAATTGCATTATTTCTACTTATATTTTGGCTGTATATTACGACCCGGTTGAGGGGGAACACGACGGAACCTACCGATAACCGGTAGGTTAACGCGTGTATTCGCGTCGAAATTGCTTCTCAATCAGTCATCGTTCATTACCGATTGCGACGTACTTTCATATGTGATGGCAACAACAGGCGTCACCACCTGTCCGGAGTGTGAGAGTCGTGTTCGAGAAGATGGTATCGAACATGTTTGCGAACAGTGTGGTTTGGTCATCGGTGAGGATCGGATCGATCGCGGGCCCGAATGGCGCTCATTCAGAGACAACTCCGAAGCCGTTCGAACGGGTGCCCCATTGACGCGCTCACGTCACGATCGGGGCCTTTCGACGGAGATTGGCTACTCGTTGCGTCTCACCGGTCGTAAGCGCCGACGGTTCGCGCGACTGCGTCGTGAACACAGTCGGTCGAAATTTTCTTCGAAAGCTCAGCGAAATCAAGTGTATGCATTCACCGAAATCCGACGGCTGACGGGCGCGCTGGGGCTTCCAAAAGACATCAGGGATCGTGCGTGTGTGTTGTTCGAATCGGCACAATCTGCGCGGATGATACGCGGTCGAACGCTGGAGGGGTTTGCGGCGGCGTGTCTGTACGCCACCTGCCGAACGACGGAGATCTCACGGACGCTCGATGAGATTCTTAATGCCGCCAGAGCCACCGAAGATGAGCTCAAAGCAGCATACACGGCACTCAACCGCGAGCTTGGGCTTCAGACGGGTCCGATCGATCCACGTGAGTATCTTCCGCGATACGCCACAGAGCTAGATCTCTCCACGACGATCGAGTCCCGTGCCAGTGCACTCCTTGCGACGGCAGTCGAGAGCGGCGAGCTCTGTGGACGCAATCCAAGCGGCGTTGCCGTGGCCAGCCTGTATGTCGTGGCACGTGGCACACATGAGCGGATCACGCAGGACCAGGCTGCGGCCGTGGGAGGCGTTTCGACCGTTACCATCCGGGCAAACTACTACGACCTCCAGGAGCTACAGCATCAGAGCTGAATGACCGGTGTGTCCAACCAGTTTCTCGCCGCGGTGGACGAATCGAAGGCGTCCGTTTCAAGAACGACAGGAGAGGGTATCGTTCCCACCCGAATGAGCGCGAGTGCCCTTCGAACCGTTCGAGACGTTCCTTCCGGCGCGGTGCGCAGGGCACTAGCATACGCTCCCGACACCCGTGCGGTGAGCCATTCGTTCGCCGCACGTCGCAGATTCGCAGCGTGATCTTCAAGTCGCAGCCGTTCGTCGTGTTCGTCCCGTCGCCGTCGATTCATCTTCCGTGCGTCGTCGAGTTGTTGTCTGACGGCATCACGCTCCGTTTCGAGCTCACTCAGCCGCCGAACGGTCTCAGCAAGCGTAGATCGAACCTGTTGTTCGCCGTCACCATCCTCCGTGCGAAGTGCGGCTAGCGCTCCTTGCATTCGCATCACTCGCTCCTGGAGTCGAGTGATTTCGTCTCCAAGCGTCGCGATCCGTTCACGAAGTGGGGCAGTTTCGATGGCATTTGGCGGCTCCGTTCGCAACTTTCGCTCTATCTTGCGGCGCCGTTCATCCTGTGGTGGACACAGCCCACGAGATCTCGCTGCAAGCGGGAGTATCCGAGATTTCGATATCGAACGGTCGGCGTGGATATGGAGGAGTTCCTGGCCAAACGCATCCGGACGGGGACAGCGAACAGAGACGCCTCCAACTGGCTCCGCGTTGGAGACCGCCGCTGCCACCTGTTGTCCAGAAACTGATAGCGCAGCAGCTCGGAGATCGATCGCCGTGCCCAACCAGACCGACGAACCAACCCGCACCCTCACAGCGGCTGGTTGGCCATCTCCTCGACCGATGGATGCTCGGTTCCAGTGGCGAACGCGCGATACGGTGTGGCTGGATGCGCTCGATTGCCGTAGGCTGTTACAGCCCGACGAACCGCGGAAGAAACCACTGTGGACTCGTTTAACGGTTCGGTGCGCTCAATCTGCACCGTCTCTGGATGTTTCGACCGAAGTCGAAGACACTGAAACGCTCCGAACTCGGTCGAGTCAAACAGTGCCGCACGACCAAACCACCGAACGATTACATCTTCGTGCGATCGACGCACGTTCCTGAGACTCTGACGAGCCGACCGAGAGTAGGTCACCAGCAGGAGCATATAGATACATATCCTACCGACATATTATATAATATTGTCTGTAAAATATATAAAATAAATCGCTGATGGGAACGTTATCAATTTGTTTCGGCGAGTTCGATATCGGATTGCTGGACATCGGCGTCAGCCAGCGATACCATCCGGGCCTTTGCTCGTTCGGGGGTCGCAGCAGCCACAATAATATCCTCGATCGCTGGCGGCGCTGTGGCCCTGTACGCCGTGTATGTGCCAAAATTCGTTGCGTACGTTCGGATCACAGATCTGATTCGAACGTCCATGGTCAGGAGGTCAATCTCACCGTCTTCGAAGTCCTGGAGGGCATCTTCGACGTTTCTGAGGGCTGAAATCCGGTCCATTATACCGTTCTGAATGTGTCGGGTTGGGGTTCGTAGACGTCACCCTGGCGTCTGAGCTTTTCGAGTTCGTACTCCGCTTTCGATCGGTCCATGCCGGCGGTTTCGACGCGTTCAAGAATCTTATCGAGCGGGGCACCAACCTCATACTCCTCTTCGACCTCGGCAATGACGCCTTTGAGATTCCGAATGCGATCACGTTGACTCTTAGACCGTCCGGTTTCGATCACGTCAGCGTCGAATTCACCCGTTTCGGGGTCCATTCCAATGTCTTCGAGCGAGTGAGTGACGACTTCAAGCACCCGGTCGACATCCTCGGTTTCGACCGTATCTGAGAGACGCACCCTTGCGGAGGCCTCTGCCAGCCGCACCAGTGCCTCCAGTTTCCGGGCCGTAACCGGTACCGGCGCATCGCTATCGGTTCCCTGCGAGCGAAGATCAACGTAGAACTCCTCGATCGTCTCCTTTGCCTTTTCCGTCATCATCGGGAAACAGCTTCGCCTGGCATAGGCGACGTATTTGCGCAAGAGTTCAGCATTAATCGCTGGCTCGACATCCTCGGTCACGTTCTCGACCTCGGCGGCCGTGACGTTGGAGGTCTGCGTCTCGGTTCGGTGCGTGTTGAGCTCACCGGCATAGTTCGTGTTGAGGATGTGTTCGGCGAGCTGTTTGTCCTCTTCAGGATCTGGCTTATCAGTCACTGTAAAGATGATGTCGAATCTTGAGATGAGTGCCGGCTCAAGTTCGATCTGGCCGGCGATGCCTTCATACTCGTTAAACCGGCCGTACTTCGGATTGGCAGCGCCCAGGAGTGAACAGCGCGATTTGAGGGTTGCGTTGATCCCTGCTTTGCTCACGCTGATCTCCTGTTGTTCGAGTGCCTCATGCATCGCCGATCGGTCTTCGGAGTTGTGAACGATCATCCCGTTGGCCACAAACGTGTGGGTTCCGGCCACGGTCAGATCATACACCGAATCGAATCCATGGTCGGTCACCGTTTCAGTGGCGTGCACCCGGCGATAAACCACATCTGCAGACCCCGTGTCCGTACTGGGCTGTGGGTCGAGCACTTGGCCGCCGTCGGTCTCGATCGAACCGCCACTGGACGGGACGGCGATCTGATCGCCGACCGTCAGCGAACCAGCCCCCCGTTCAATCTGGCGCGCACCCTGGCGGACGAAAAACGGATGATCAGCCGTCGTGACGATCGAGTCCCCCGTTTCGAGCGTAATTCGATGGAGACGCTCGGGTGCCCCGTAGCGATGGACTGCAGTCACTGGACGGCGAACGAGCCGATCGTCGTCGGTTTTCGTCCAGACCGTACACTCACCGCCACGGATGGTTTCACCGTTTTCGTGACGTTCGATTGTTCCAGTGTGACTGAACTGCTTTGCAATTTCCTCGATCGGTTGTGGGCCCCCAGTCGTCCGAACGAGAGACTCTCCGGTTACACACCGCATTTTATCGAGCTCGTCGACCGCCGCAACGCCCTGATCTGCGAGCACGAGCGCGCCTGCCTCTAGCGACCACTGCTGGCCTTCACTGAAATCATCTCTGACTGCTGCAGCCGTAATACCGGCGGCCGAGGAACCTTTGCCGGAGGTGTACACCGACCGCGGCGCAATGTTTCTAACGTACTGCAGCAGCTGTGAGTTGTGAGAGACGATACCGTTGGTGAGATAACTGTGCGTGTCGGCCACCTCCAGGTCGTACACCCATGGCGTTGGTGGATCGACCTGCGCTATCGTGTTGATTGTCGCGGTCGTAACCGCCTGCGCATGGGGGGACTGCGCAACGACGGCACCGCCGTCCGGTCTGGCGGGAGGGGGGGACACAGCAATGGGTGTCTCAGCCGAGAGCTCCCTGGCCGTGACCGGCTCGAATCCGTCGTCACCCGGGACGAACAACGGATGTGACGGCGTAACTGTCACCGTCCGACCATCGTCCGTACTGATTTTATACAGCTGCTCGGGGGCGGTTCGCTTATACACCTTTGTTACCCGTTGGGTGGTGAGCGACCCTGACAGCGTCATCGAACGGACGGAAAAATCAACCGGCTGATAGACGCCGTCGTCGATGGGCCGCGGCGAATCCAGATGTGATTCGACGAGTTCCCCAATCTCGCTGGTAGAGCCGTCGGCCATCGTCACTGTTGTGTCTCCCGTAACACATTTACCAGTACCCGGATCACCGATCAGGAGAATGTGCATGTCGCCGCGAATGCGCACCCCATCAGGAAGATGCTTGGTCACTCCAGAAAACAGCTGCAGGATGATCGCCAGCTTCTCCATATCGTAGCCATAGATCGAGGGCGCCATCGAGTCGACCATCCGATCGTAAATGTCTGGCTGATCGGACAGCGAGATGATTTCCTTTTTCTCCTCTTCGCTGATGGTCATGTCCTCAAAGCGGTCGTCCTCGATCTCGACGGTGACACCGTCCATGTAGATGTCGAACATCGTCGATTTCTCGCCATGGGATTCTTGCTGGTCGAGATGTAACACGCCGGTAACCTGGACGGTGTCGCCCGCAGTCACCTCACCGGTGATATCGTCCTCAATGTTGATGTCGATGCTCTGGGGTCGCTCAGCACCACGAAGTCCCTCCGGACTCTCCTGAACGCGGAGCTTCTGGGCGTCGACAAACTCGGACTGATCGAAGTTGATCCGAAACGGACCCTGTCGTTCACATCCCTGACATTCGTGGGGCTGGTGAAAACTCCCACCAGTCTGTGGGATGCGAGTGAGCATGCCACATCGCTGACATTCGAACGCCGCATTCTGAATTTTGGGCCTGACGTTCGTTGCCTTCCGAATGATGCCACGGACGCTCACCAGTTGGCCGTGGTGGTGTGATCTGATATCACGAATGCCGGTCGTCTCCGGAAGGTCGTAGATACGAACATGGGCCTGCCCGAGACTCACATCGACCGGCAGATCGTAGAGGCGGAGTGCTTCCTCTGCATACTCTCGATACTGTTCGGGCTGCGTGCGAACGTCGCCGGCGAGTGATTGATCAAACCGATAGAGATCGTCCCATGAGACGTAGAGCGACCGCTGCTCGTTCGGATACTTTCGTGCGAGTTCGCCGATTTCGTTACGGTAGTATGTGCGGTAGAACTCCTCGAAGCGATCGATAATTTCGGTGTCCTCCGCGGGGGCCATCGACTCCTGGTTATGCATCTCCGAATAAGAACCTTCGCACAACTGCCCGAAACTGGAAATCGAGCTGATGTGACGGAATTAGTTCCACTTCTATTCCACCGAGTAGCGTGAGCAGATCACCCCAGACAACTGTCACAGTCAGACCAATGGCGAGAACGGAGACGAATGGGATACCTGGCGTAATCCAGACGCTGTCGCGTCCATCAGTGACCCGATCGAGCGCGTGACGGAGTTCCTCCGGGCTGGTTCCATACAGCGAACCCTCACCGGCTCCGGCAGCCGTTTGCGCACCCCATCGATCGCCGGGAACGGACGGGGCGTGCTCGTTGGGGGCGTTTCTGAGCGTCTCCAGATCAAGCTCCCAGTAGTCGAGATACCACTTGAGTGCATCCAGATCGACGCCTGGTCGTGGGAGCCACCCGTCCGTGATCGAGAGTAGTTCGCCGTGGCGATCGCTGACAGTGCCAATCGCATAGGGTTTGCCGACGACCATCGCAGAGCTAATCCGTCGGTGCCAACAGTTCACCGCGAACAGGGCGAGCGGATAGCACGTCGAGAGCAACAGCGCGTTGAGAACGACCGTAATGACGAACGGACGATCGACGACCGGCTGGACGGAGAGTGCGTGATGAAGCGCTACCGGGGGCATCGGAAAGGCAATCGAGAGCACGGCAATCGCTTTGGCGTCTGCACCGCCGAACAGCCCGAGTCGCCAGTAACAGTAGCCAAGCATCGATCCGAGACTGACCGAGATCATGCCCTGAACGAACTGAGATCGCCGAAAAAGGGACTGGTCACCACCCACACACGCGAGCGTGAAGGCGGCGATGGCGGGAACGAGTGCGAAATACCAGAGCCAGTCGGGAATCCGACGACTCCGGTGATCGTACCACCCCGCAATGACGAAACAGCCACTAACCAGAAGCTGACACCAGAGGAGCGTTCGATCCAGCACAGCACGGGCTGGTCCCGTCTTCAGTTAAAAATCCTGTCGTTCGAGCAGCTGTTCGAGCTGGTGTTGACGCCGATTGACGTCCCAGCGAGGGTCGACGCTTCCCTGGTTTGCCAGCCGATCAAGCAACAACAACGGATCGGCTCCATGGGATTCGATTCGTTCGATCAGGGCTTCGATCGATGATCGGTTGAGTGCGAGCGAATCGAGCAACCCGAGCAACAGGGCTGTTGGGGCTGCCGTTTTTCCGTCTGGAAACGACGCGGAAATGCGATCGAATGACGGCGCATCCGGCACACTCGTGGGGTCGTCGAGTTCCTGGAGCGTGAGACAGCGCGGACAGAGCCCAATTGCATTCGCATCGGTCGGGGCGTGCGTACGAAGTGAGTCATCGAGCATAAACGAAACCACAGTAGAGTCGCAGTTCGAACAGCGCATGGCACCGATCTGGGTGCGAGGGCAAAAAGGCGTTCTACTCCGGATTCAGGCGGCCGATTCCGCGGCTACAGCGTCGTCTTCCTCTTCTTCTTCCTTTTTGTTCTTGATCTTTTTGAGTCGGAAGATCTCCTCACGCTCTTGTTCTTCGAGTTTTTGCTCGATATACTCCTGGCCCTCGTAGAGATCGGGGAGCAGTTTGAACTCAAGGGCGTTGACACGGCGTTTGGTCGTTTCGATCTCCTCAAGCATTTTCTTCATGGCAGTTTCGACTTCGGCTGCGAGAATGATCTGTTCGATCAGATCCTCATATGCTCCTGCCGCCTCGTCGATTCTGGCGCTCGTCCCGACGACACCGTATCCACGCTCATCAAGTGACTTTTTCACCTTGGTGGATTCGATCTCGGGAACGACGACACCCATGATGTTTTTCGACTGCGTGACGATCTCCGGATGTTCTTTGAGTGCGGCAGCAGCACCCCGAACGGCGATGTCGCCGTCCATCGCGCGTGCCATGTTGATCTTCCGCTGGGCGTCGTCGTAGACGCCACTCAGATCGGAGCGAACGTCCTGGGCCTGATCCAGGATGTCCATGAACTCCATAATGAGTCCGTCACGTTTCTGTTCGAGCGTGTCGTGCCCCCGCTCGGAGAGTTCGATTCGGTCCTCGATCGCCATGAGATTTTTCCGCGTCGGCTTGACGTCCGTGGCCATGGTTTGATATCCGGACGTTACCGATGGAGGGTCTTACGTGTTGTTGTTGGCTCCAACCCCGAATAACGGTCAGACACAGCTGAGAGGACCATCCTGATATGAGATGGTATCCAACAGTACAGTGATGAAACGGCGACAGCTGCTCTTTGGCTCCGCTTGCCTCCTCGGTACGACCACCGGCTGTCTTTCAGTCGTGAAAGACGGCGTCTGGGGGTCACAATCCCAGGGGACTACCGAGACTGAAACAGAAACACAGTCTCCACACTCTCCGACGCCGACTACCATGGGCGAAACGATGTCCCCCACTCCAACGGCGCGATCCGGGACGGACAGTGGCGACGGCAGTACTCTCAGCGATCGATCGACCTACACCAGTCCAACGTACGGCTACTCCGTCGACTATCCACAGGACTGGCGCCGTTCGAGCGACAGTGCCGACGCGGTGCTGTTCACCGGAACCACCGGCCGGGAGATGGTTCTCGTCACGCCGGACGTCAACGAGTCGGCCTCGATCGAGACGCTCGCCGACGGCGTGTTGTACGGCTATCGCTCACGGGTTGAAAACGCCGGCTGGTCGATCGAGATCGGCGAACGCGAACGAACGACGTTTGGAGACGGGCTCCCAGCGATGGAGCTTCGAGCCACGCTCACGGGGAATGATCAGTCACTGTACGATACGATCTTGCTCGTAAAAGACGGAACCGTCCTGTATGCGGTCGCAGTCGGCATCACAGAGTCACTGGTGACCGATGCCCGACTGGACGAAATGCGCGAACTCAGAACCAGTCTCAGTCTTTCTCGGACGGATTCTCGGGCGGTCTGACCCCCGAAAACGAGCGTTCGTCGAACGGTTCATCAGCGAGAAACGCGTTCGAGCGATCGCGAAACTCCGGAGAGTCCCACACCGCCGCAGTGAGTTCGCGAGCCATCTCCTGGCCGAGCAACCCGAAGTTGGTCCACGGCTTGAGAATGGCTTTGATCGAGCGATACGCCTGCGGGCTGTGGTTTTCAACGATCATCTCGACGAGCTCGATCGCCCGTTCTGCGGCCTCCCCATCGGGGACAACGCGGTTGATCAAGCCAAACGCCTTTGCTTCGGACGCATCGAGCGTGCGACCGGTCAATAGCAGATCTTTCGCACGTTTCTCGCCAACGATCAACGGCAGCAGCTGGACCCCGCCACCGGCTGCGGTTGCACCAACACCGACCTCCGGCTGGGTAAACCGGGCTGTCTCGTCGGCGACGATCAGATCACAGGCCGAGATGAGCTCCGTTCCTCCCGCCGCACAGATGCCGTGTACCCCGGCGACGACGGGTTTGCCTGTCTGACGCAACAGATCTAGCGTCTCGAAATATGCCGTCATGAATCTGAGGCCCTCTTCGAACGAAATCGACGTGAGATACTCCAGATCTGCACCGGCACAGAATCGCTCTCCGTCAGCTGTGAGGACGATTCCCTGAATCGCATCGTCGCGGTCGGCGGCGGTGATAGTGGCTCCAAGCGCCTGAATCATCTCCATGTCCAGTACGTTGTTTCGATCGGGAGCTGCGAGCTGGATCACTGCTATCCGATCGTCGGCAACCGTCTCGTGTCGAACCGTGTCTGCGTGTGTCATGGCGTTGGGTGTGGAGTCAGTGTGGTTACTGCTCGTCAGTAACAGTGACGGTGATCGCTTCGGGCATGTAGGCGTTTGCGCCGTATCCCTTCAGATTCCACGGGTACTGACCGTCAGTAATTGATTGCTCTGTGTCGTCGGGGCCCCCGATGGTCGCTGGCTGGCTACGACCCGCTCGATCAGTTGCTCGTGAGACGAGCGTGTGCTCGCCCACAGTTGGCTCCCATTCGTACTCGAACGATCGCCAGGCCGCTGGCCCGCGATGGTCGCCCACGAACGTCGCCGATTCGAAGCTGTCGCCGCCGTCGGTTGAGAGTGCAACCCCTTCAAGTTCGTTCTCACCACCCCAGGCGACACCTCGGATCGTGTGCGGGCCATCCCCCCGATCGATCGTGGCGCCATTCCCTGGTTTTGCAATCAGCGATTTGACGAGCATCTCATAACAGTACGGGTGCGCAATCGCGTCCGACTCCATCTGTGCGTGGGTGTCGTACGTGTCAATCGACTCGTGCTGGCGAGGCTCCGTCTCCTGCGCTCCGAGCAATCGATACGACGACTGCTGCCAGTGTGTGTACCGCTCGGGGTCGTCAACCTGTGCTGTAGCATCATCGTGAATCATCTCGTCCATCACGACCATTCGAACGACCCATTTCACGCTGTTGCAGCCGTACCAGCCCGGAACCACCAGCCGCACCGGGAAGCCGTGTTCGGCGGTGAGCACTGCGCCGTTGCGCTCGTATGCCAGTACACAGTCCTTATGAAGCTTTGCGATCGGAATGGACCGGGTGTACACTGGCTCTCCCTCGGGCGCGTCTGCACCCATGACGGCAACGTAGCCGTCCGTATCGCCGTCGATACCCACTCGTTCAAGCAGTTCGCTGACCGGCGTGCCACGATAGACGGCCGTGCTCACCGCACCGAACGACCACTGATTACCACCCACGCTCGGATCGAAATACCGTCGTCCGTTGCCGGCACACTGCATCGTGTGGGCCACCTCCGTCGTCGAAAACCCAGAGCGCAACTCCTCCATCGAGAACTGCGTCGGCGATTCGATGGTGCCCTCGACCGAAATCGTGTGCTCAGATTCTTGCAACTTCGGCGAGTCGTAGTGGCTGCGGATGTACGCTGCGTCCACGGGCGTCTCGAACGGCAGATACGACGACCGATCGCGAGTCTGCCCGTTCGGCGGCGACGTTGAAAACAGTTCGACACCAGGATATTTGTTTTCGAGCACCGACCGCGTGTAGGCGTGATACTCGTTTTCCTCGCCTGGAGTCGCTGTCGGAGTGCCGTCGGGATCGGGGATCGACGAACAGCCAGCCAGGGCTGTTGTGGTCGCTCCCAACAGAGTGAGATACCGCCGGCGGTCGATCACTGCCGAATCGTCTCCGTTCTCACCGGTGCTCACAGACCCATCGGATGGTTCGTTTGACTGGGACATCTGTTCGCCCAGACCAACGTGTACCACCTACTTCCAATTTTATATCGTATTATTGTTAGTCGGAAACAATTACTGTGCCAACCATTCCGGAGACCACATGTGGGACACAGACGTAGACGTACTCGCCGGGCGTTTCGAACGTGTGCTCGTAGGTATCACCTTTTTCGACCGTCTGATACACCTTGTTTCCCGCATAGCTCGCGAAAGGGTCGGCTCCTGAAGGAAGTTTGACGCGGTCGCTATCCTCTGGCTTTGCCCCCACGTTGTGACCAGTGCTCTCGAACGTCCAGGTGACGGTGTCGCCGGTCGAAATCTCGATCGTCTCCGGCTCGAAGACGAAATCTCCATTGGGCCCCGAGAGAACTTCGTTGGTCTCACGGTCAGTGCCGTTCGATTCTCCGAAACAACCAGCCAGAAGGGCGCCCGTACTCACTGTGGCCATCTGTCGCAACACGGATCGGCGTGTCGTCATGGGTACAAACGGTAGGTGGCTAGCGCACTATACCGTGGCGATTCGTCGTCGAACCATCCAGAGTATTGGATAATACAGCTATGTTACTACACAGGATAGATGAAAATATTGCCATTCCATAATGAAATAAGTCGAAGGATTATTCACCATGGCAAATATTATTTACCTCTACGATAGCCTAATGAATACGGCTCTGCGGAATGTCACTGCGATATTCCTGGTAGGGGTCTGCCACAAGCGGGGGGCAACAATCGACGTGGGAGTTGAGCGATCTACTATGAAATCGAACGAAATACACAGCGAATCCGAGCCACAGACGGTGCAACTGTTGATCACGCCACGGGAGGGAGAGCCAATCGAGTGTTCGATTTCGGCCGTTCGCTGGTCGATCGTCACTCGGAGCAGCTGTGGACTGCTGTACTGTCCCAGCTGTAACGAACTAGTAAAAGAGGAGAACTGTCGACCACAATCGCGGATCGAATCACAGCCACGCCGTCCGACACTCTGTGCCACGTGTCACGACTGGATGGTCGTCGTGGATTTCATTCAGCGACGTGACGTCCAGCTGCCGGCGCAGAAAAACAGTCGCGAGATGTGGCGAGCACCGCGACGGCGATCACCCGTCTCCTGAGACGGTATCGGAATCGACACCGGCACCGGTCGGGGCGTCGGGAAGATCGTACGGTTCGACGGGAATGTCGAGTGCTTCGAGTGCCGCGCGCAGGTGCTCAGCTGTGGCGTACTCGGCACCGTCTTCGATCCGCAACTGCTGGGCTTTTGCGAGCACCACACCGCGCTTTTCCTCGGGAAAGTCGAACTGATCGACGGAGAGTTCGATCACCAGTCCGTTATGGTCGTGCGTGTATAGCGAGTGGAACACGCCTCTGTCGAACTCGTTGTACGGGTGGTCTGCCCGCTCCAGCGCGTCCATTACGGAACTGAACCGATCTGGGTCGAGTTTGAACGCCAGATGGTGGACGGCACCAACCCCCGGTCGTTGTGGTGACTGTTGTGAGGAACGGTCCTCGTTGACGAAAAACGACAGCAGCCGTCCATCACCGGTATCGAAAAACAGGTGGGTGACCGACGGGGCGTCGAGATTTGGCTGGCGAAGCACGAGCGACATTCCGAGTAGATCGCGGTAGAACGCGATCGTGTCGGCTTCGTTCGAGCCGATCAGTGTGATATGGTCCACGCCCGTCGTGTGAATTGGGCTGTCCGGAAGGGTAGCTGTGACTGGTGGGCCAGCAGTATCATCGGTCATGGTTACGCTACGGGCTGGACGGTTGTGACGTTGTTCATTGGGGGGGCAGGGTTATCCGGACTGGAGAAATTCCTGGCGACACGTCGGCGTGCAAAAATGCTCGGTGTGGACGGTATCTGCCTCGACCCACGTCACCACCCGGTGGTCCGGATCGTAGCCAACTGGTGTCTCACAGCTCCCACAGTGGGGCGTCTCAGTGACGTTCTCGGCCAGCTCTGACGTCGGATCAACCGTCATCGCTTCCACCGTGCCATCAATTCGAAATTTCGTACTGATCGAAACTCCATCGATCGATCGACGGACGGTGGCCACTTGAACGTCGTCCTGCTGGCAGGAATCCTGCTGTTCGAAACCGTTTAACCAGCTCACCGATCGCGCAGCACTTGCTCGCCGGGAAGCGTCGTTGCACCCGCACTGAGCACGACACCAGGTGCAAGCGACGTGTTGACGCCGGTTTTTGCGCCGTCGCCCGCGACGATACCGTATTTGCGCCGACCGGTGGAAACGCGCTCGCCCTTGACGGTCTGTTCGATGTCCGCATCGTCGTGGCGGAGATTTGCAACCTGCGTGCCAGCACCGAGATTGACAGCTGGTCCCAGCAGGCTATCGCCCACATACGAGAGGTGAGGGACGTTTGCGCCCGCCATTAGCACGCTGTTTTTCACCTCCGCACCGTTGCCGATATGACAGTCGCTCCCAACGCGGGTTGCTCCTCGAATGTAAGCGTTTGGACCCACCTCTGCGCCGGACTCGATCCGTACCGGTCCCTCGATAACGGTGCCGGCATCGATCGTTGCACCCTCTGCAACGACGACCGGTCCACGGAGCTCGGCGCTGTCGTGGACCTCCCCATCGATCTGGCGGCTACAGTCGCCGAGTTTCCACTCGTTTGCCGCGAGCAGTTCCCAGGGTCGGCCAACGCCGAGCCAGCGATCGAGAACGACCGCCCTGATGTCGTGCGTGTCAATGACGGCATCGAGCACGTCCGTGAGTTCGTACTCGCCTCGTTCGCTCATCTCCACGTCGAGTTCGTCGCGCGCTGTGGCCGGGAACTTGTATGCGCCGGCGTTGACCAGATTGCTCGGGGGTTCGGCCGGCTTTTCGATCACTTCCGTGACGGTCTCGCCGTTCAACGACAGGACGCCGTAGTTCGACGGATTGTCCACTTCGATCGATCCGATGGCGGGGCCACCGTCGAACAGCTCATTGAGACTCGCCTGGTCGTACAGATCGTCGCCGTTGAGCACCACAAACGGACCGTCGATGAATTCACGCGCACAGCGGACCGCGTGAGCAGTGCCAAGCTGTTCGTCCTGCACTGCATAGCTGACCGGCACGCCCTGATAGCGATCGCCGAAGTACGATCGCACCGTGTCGGCCTCATAGCCGACGACGAACACGAGCTCATCTGCGCCGGCTTCGATCGCACCACTCGCTGTGTGTGCAACGAGTGGTCGATCGCCGACCGGCAGCATCGGCTTGGGGGTAGAATGAGTCAGCGGTCGCATTCGCGTTCCTTCTCCTGCTGCGAGGACGATAGCCTGCATACGAGAATGGCCGCGGGCCGCCGGGAAATGCCTGCTGTTCTGCGTTCAGTACGAACGAATCTTCGGTTCGTAGCGCTTGTCCTCGCCTTCGAGCAACACGTCGGTGTAGTAGAGATCCGGATCGCCATTGTTCCAGGCGACCATTGTGTGTTTGAGCCACTCCTCGTCGTCGCGTTCCTGATAGCCCTGTCGCCAGTGGGCACCGCGGAACTCCGTCCGTGCAAGCGCACCAAGTGTGAGCACTTCTGCCTGATCGATGAGGTTGCGCGTCTCAATCGTCTGGATGAGATCAGTGTTGTACGTCCGGGATGGGTCGCTCACACCGACCGACTGATACCGCTCGCGACAGTCTCGAATGTCGCGCAGCGCCTGTTTCAGGCCGTCCTCATTGCGGAAGACGTTGACGTTCGCCGTCATGGTCTCCTGGAGATCCGAGCGCACATCGGCGTGGTTGATTCCGTCGGTCTCCATGAGCCGGTCGACGCGCTCGCGTTCCGCTTCGAGCGTCGCATTGACGACCGACCGCGGCGAATCGTCCTTGGTGCCTCCATCGGCGACTGTCGATGTCGATTTGACGGCGCCGAGTTCGACCGGCGGTTCGACGTCGCCGTCTTCGATGCGGGCGGAGGGCCCGGTTTCGATCTGGGGAGTGCCAGTGTCTTCGCCGGCGGCATGCCGACCAGCGCGGGCCCCAAAGACGATCAGTTCGGGGAGTGCGTTGCCACCCAGTCGGTTTGCGCCGTGGACGCTCACACAGGCGCACTCGCCGGCAGCGTACAGCCCGGAGATACACGTCTCGCCGTTCTCATCGGTCTCAATGCCACCCATCTCGTAATGCTGACCGGGTTTGACTGGCATCGGCTCTTCGAGCGGGTTGACGCCCTCGAAGTCGGTGGCGAGATGGATGATGTTCTCCAGTCGGTCGGTGATGCGCTCTTCACCGAGATGTCGCATGTCGAGATGGACAGCGTCGTCCTCGAAGCCACGACCGGCGTTGGCCTCGGTCACCTCCGCGCGGGCGACAACGTCACGGCTCGCCAGCTCGCCATCATTGTTCGCGTAGCCGTATTCGAACATGAACCGCTCGCCCTCGCTATTATAGAGGATTCCGCCTTCACCACGGACACCCTCGCTGATCAACACGCCGGTCGATGGCAGCGTCGTTGGGTGGAACTGGACGAACTCCATGTCCTGGAGTGGCACGCCCGCCCGGTAGGCCATTGCCTGCCCGTCGCCGGTCTGTGCCACCGCGTTCGTCGTGTGTGCATACATCTGTCCCGGACCGCCAGTGGCGAGCACCACGCCACCGCTCGCGATGAACCCATTGAGCTCGCCGGTTTTGATGTCATAGCCGATACAGCCATAACAGGTACGGGCTTCGGGCTCGGGCTCGTCGGTGACCGCAAGCTCCATCACGTACTGCTCGTCGTACACCTGAATGCCACGTTTGACCACCTGCTCGTACATCGTGTGCAACAGGTGATGGCCCGTTTCGGCGCCCGCATACGTCGTTCGTGGGAACGACAGGCCACCAAATGGACGCTGGGAGACGCGGCCGTCCTCCTCGCGAGAGAACGCCATTCCCCAGTGTTCGAGCTGCATCGTCTCCTGTGGACTGTCCTTACAGAGCGTCTCAACGGCGGGGGCGTCGCCGAGATAGTCCGACCCCTTCATCGTGTCGTAGGCGTGATCGTGCCAGTCGTCGCCATCTTTGAGCGCGGCGTTGATGCCACCCTCTGCTGCCCCAGTGTGACTCCGCACCGGATGGAGCTTCGTCACCATCGCCACGTCAGCCCCAGACTCGTGGGCTGCGATGGCTGCTCTGAGACCCGCACCGCCAGCACCGACGACGATCACGTCGTGTTCATACAGTGTCATTGTTACCAGAATTTGAGATTGTTCTTCACGGCTTCGCGTTTGAGCTCCTGAATATGCTCAGTGAGTGGAATGTCCTTCGGACAGACGTCCGTACAGGAGAACTGCGTCTGACAGCGCCAGACGCCTTCTTCGGCCTCAATCGTTTCGAGGCGTTCCTGTGTGACGTCGCCGTCTTCGCGCTCATCCATCACAAACCGGTAGGCCTTGTTGATCGCCGCTGGCCCGAGATAGTTGCCGCCGGCGGCGATGTTACACGAGGACATACACGCGCCACACCAGATACACCGGGTGGACATCTTGATTTTCTCCCGGTTTTCACGGTCCTGGCGCTGTTCTTCGAGGCCGTCGGGAACGTCTTCGTCTTTGAAGTACGGATCGACCGCGTCCATCTGCTCGTAAAAGTGCTCCATATCGACCACGAGATCCTTGACGACCTCCTGGTGTGGGAGTGGTTCGATGCGGACCGGCCACTCAAGATCCGACAGCTGCGTCTGACACCCCAGTCGCTGCGCGCCGTTGATGAACAGCGCATCGGAGCCACAGATTGCCTGTCGGCAGGAGTGGCGGAACGTGAGCGAGGAGTCGAACGTGTCGCGCGCGTAAATCAGCGCATCGAGCACGGTCATCCCTTTCGTGAACGGTACGTGAAAGTCATCGAACCGTGGCTCGCGCTTTCCTTCAACCTCGGGATCGTAGCGGAACACCTTCAGCTCGACCGTTTGCTGGTCGGTGTCGCCGTTCGTCTCCGATTGTGGCGCGTGCTCGCGCCGTTCGCGTTTTTTCGCCAGACGGCGCTGTTGCGGTGCCGGCTGGGCGTCGGTGTCTGCGTGGTTCTCGGTGTCGGTGTCTGCGTGGTTCTCGGTGTCGGTGTCTGGTACGTTCGTGCTCATGGTTCAGATGAGATTGCCGCCAGTCATTACCCACGCAACGCGGATTCCCTGTGCGATCAACAGGACGCTCGCGATCGTGAGGCCGTATTTGATAACTGTGCGAGGCGTGCCCGAAATTCCCTGATTGACGAGTGCGTTGTAGACGCCGTTGACGCCGTGGAACGTCGCCGCAATCAGAAACAGGACCATCGTCACGAAGTAGCCCGGCTGTTGCATTCGCGCGGTTGTCCCTGCAAGCGTGATCTCTGCTGCGTGGTGGACAAAATGCAACAGCATGAAGTGAAACGCCAGCACGCCAACGAGAAAGACTGCCGTCACGCGCTGGAGCAGCCACCGCGTGTCCTCGCTAGAGAACGACGAGTAGTGTTCGGCCATCTCAGAATCCCCCCAGGAACGTCGGAATTGATCCGATCGCAATCGCCCCTGTCACGACCAACGAGGCGTAGAAACTTTTGTCCTGTGCGTCCAGCCCAAGCCCGAGATCGACAAACAACAGGCGAAGGCCGTTAAGGATGTGAAAGACCGCCACTGCGAGCAGTCCAACCTCCATAAACCGGACGATCAACAGCGACTCCAGTCCCTGGAGCGTTCCATTGTACATCGTTTCGCCCTGAATGGCGGTGCTGAGAACGGCGATATGCGTGAACAGATAGCCGATGAGGACCCAGCCGGTGAACTTGTGGAGCACCCAGGCCCACATTCCAGCGGAGAACTCCGTCCAGCGCCCGAAGCTCTCTATGTGGCCGCGATCGTACGACTGACTCATGTGTACTAACGGCTTTGAACCCCCCAATATAGTAGTTTGTGAACTGCAGACGCCGCAGAATCCGGTTTAATCAGAAACAATGGATTGTTGAAATAAAATTCTGTTTGGCGATATCACAATTGAACGGAGCGTCAGTTTCAGACAGTTTTCGATTGGGTCGAAACACATAACAAAACAACTGTATGATTGATAGTAGATGGATATTCAGCGGACAGTTGCTGGCATGGCGTTGCACGACGATGAAGAAATCTTGCACAATCAGAAACCCAGCTGGCTGAACTGGCTGAAATCGATCGTTTTCATCGGGATCATTGGGGTGGTCACGGTTGGGTTTGGGCTCGTGCTACTGTATTTTCCCTGGCGTGCCCGACAGCGAACCCGGTACGTCGTGACGTCAGATCGCGTGATCGTCAAAAAGTCGACCTGGCGGACCACGGACGTGAACGAATATCCGATTACGCACATCACCAGCACGAAACACGGGAGTCGCCTTCTGGGTGCAGGATACGTCGAGTTCGCCGTGAGCGGGCATACCGGTCCAGTCGTTCTTGGAGGGATCCGAAATTCCAAGCGCATCTCTAACGACATCCAGGAGCTCCGAACCGTTGGGGCTCGAACCACCACCCGCTGATTGCTGTCATCGTCTGTCGATGTGGACGGGACGTGGCGTTTTGGGGGCCGTTCTCCTCGGGGCCGCAGTCGTGCGGGTTCACGAACGATCAACGGCGTCTTGATCGAGCTGGACGGCCCGTTTCGTCCGATCGGTGAGTTTCACCAGATGACAGATCGGATTGCCAGGATAGACCAGCGGATTTTCGAGGACGCCAACGAGCAGGCCGGTGAACGGCGCGGTAACCGATTCTGTGTCGACGAGAAACGGATCCGTGATCGTACAGATGACATCGCCCTCGTGGACGAGTGCGCCCTGTTCGAAATGCATATCGACGAGACCGCCAGCGTCGGCGCGAAGCCACGTTTTGTCCTCGCTCGTTGCGATCACCGTTCGCCAACCCGGCCAGCGAACCTGCTCGGCGTCAGTGATTTCGAACTCGGCGAACACGCTTTCAACTCCTTCGAGCGCGCGATCGATGAGCGGACGCTGAAACCGGTGGGCTTTGCCCATCTCGACCGTGATCGTCGGCGTTCCTGCGTCGGATGCTTCGCGACGGAGAGAACCCGTTGGCCCATCACTCGAAATGATTACGTTCGTGGCAAACGCGTGTGCGAGTCTGGCAACTGCCTCGTCGGTCATGTCCGCGCGCACGTGAACCACGTTTGTTCGCCCTCGTGTCGACGTGTGAAAATCGACGCCCAGATCACACGGCGCGATGAAGTTGGTGAAGATCCGGTGTGCCATTCGTTTCGAGCTCGTCGAGCTTTCACTCCCGGGAAACGATCGGTTGAGATCCCGGTCATAGATCGGTAGATAGCGCTGCTGGGCGATAAACGCCGGAACGTTCAACACCGGCAGACAGACGAGCGTTCCACTAATGTCGGTGAGATCACCCCCTGAGAGTCCCGTCTGGGCGATCTCGCGGACCACCTCAACCCCGTTGAGCTCATCACCGTGTGCAGCGGCGCTCAAAAACACCGACGGCCCCGGTTTCTTCCCGTTGATGATCGTCACCGGAATCCTGACCGCATCACCGAGATACGTTTCGCTGACCGTATAGCGGAAATTCTTCGACTCACCCGGCGCAACCGCACCACCCTGAAACGTGAACGTTGCTCCGCTCGTGCCCATACAATCTACCACATTGAATTGGTACTAAAATCTAACAGTAGTATAACCCAATAGGGTAGTGATATATTACCAACCGGCAGTATTTTCACTCAAAAATACATTAATGATACCAGGAATGAATTCCGGGGGTGATACTGACGTCGTCCGCGTCGGCGTACTCGCATTACACAACAGCAAAGAGACGAAATCGATTCTGAATGCGATCGAGGCACTCGGCCATGAGCCGGTGTGGCTCCGTGCAGAAAACACGATGATCGCCGTTGCGGAGGGATCGATAGAACTGGAGCCGGCAGTGGACGTGATCGTCAACCGACTGCTGTTGTCGAACAGTGAAGCACCGATCGAAGAGCTTGGATTGGCCCAGACGCTTGCGGAGATTCGGCCGATGTTGAACCAGCCTGCGGCGGTGTTGACGGCCGTCCATAAGTTTGCAACGGCGACGAAGCTGACAGCCTGGGACAGCCCCGTTCCCGATGCGTTACTCGCGCTGTCGAACGAACGGCTCAACGACGACCGCGAGCGGTTCGGAGCGATTGGCGTGTACAAAACCGCGATCGGAACGCACGGCGGTGGCACGTGGAAGATCGATCTCACAGATCCGGTGAATCCCCGTGTTGGGAATCGTCAGGCGTTCTTACAGTCGCTGATCGAGACTGATGCGCCTCGACACAGCGATCTCCGCATCTACATCGTCGATGGGCATATTGTCGGCACGATGCGCCGGTATGCACCCGATGGCGACTGGCGGACGAACGTCGCGCTCGGTGGAACGGTCGAAGACGAAACCACCACCCTTCCGGAACCCGCCGCAAAGATCGCGCTGTACACAGCTGAGGTGATGGATCTCGACTACGCTGGCGTGGATCTCGTTGGCGACGGCGATCGATGGTACGTCCTTGAGGTCAATCCGACTGCTGGCTTCAAGGGGCTGTTTGCGGCCACTGGCCGGTCGCCTGCGCCGTATATTGCACAGCTCGCACTCGAACGTGCCGGCACCGCCATTGACTCCGAACGCGTCCATGAACTCTCTGGCACGCTCGATGACTCGACGCCATCGTGTATGCCGGCTCGGTACCGATCGCGGTCTGAGACCGCATCGATCATCGGCTACATCGAAGAGGTTGTCGTCAGCGGAACGAGCGGCTCAACCACCACGCTGGCGAAATCTGACACCGGTGCCACCCGATCGTCGATCGACACCTCGCTCGCCGCAGAGATCGGCGCTGGCCCAATCAAAGCAAAAACACGTGTGAAATCCGGCTCGGTGAAAGGGGGAACGGTACGACCCGTCGTCGATCTAGTGATTGGGATTGGCGGCCGCCAGCACACCGTCACCGCCAGCGTCGAAGACAGAAGCCACATGGATTATCCGCTGTTGCTCGGTCGCGATATCCTCAAACATTATCAGGTGAACGTCCGCCGTCGGGCTGACGGCGATACCAACGCCCCATCCGCAGAGGACGAGGCCGAAGAATGAGCCCTGTGGGTGTGTCGGTCCTCGAACGACCCCCCTGAGTGGTCTATGCCGTGACTTCGAGGTCGATATACTGCGCTTCCCACTCGTTGCGCGCGTCGATCTCACGGTTCCCCCGCCGTGTAACCGTATAGAAGTTCGTCCGACGATCGCGCTGGCCCTTTTCTACCAGCCCCTTCTCGACCAACGTGTCGAGATTCGGGTACAAGCGCCCGTGGTGAATCTCTTTTTCGTAATACTCTTCGAGCTCCTCTTTGATCGCGAGCCCGTGTGGTTCATCGCTCCCCGCGATGACATACAGCAGATCCCGTTGAAAACCGGTCAAATCGTGCATGACTGTATACTTACGGATATTACCTATTGGGTGCCATAAGCGTGTCGATCGGTTAACAACCGTTTCCGGGTGGGAGTGTTTCCCAACCGTTCGATTCGACGCTCAAAACGATAGCGAGTGTTAGAAAACAGGTAGTATTAAACATGTCGCTTGTTTTGTCTGTTCTAGCGAGACGACTAATTTATTGCCGGGTGGAATGATAACATGGCATGGAAGAAACGTTGTTCGAGGTTGAGCGCCAACAGTCCCGCACAGCAATCGCAGATCACCTACAATCTGTCGTTGACAAGTTAGCGGCTGATGAGTCGTTCACGCTTACTGACGGATCGGAAGAGATCACGCTGACAGTGCCCGAGACAGCAGAATTTGAGGTAAAAGTCGAGCGCGAGACGGAGGGTGACGAGGTCGAGATGAGCGTCGAGTTTGAGATCGAGTGGTCGGATGGAGAGACCGGTGGCGCGTTTCAGGTCGAGTGATCGGTTCAGCCCTCAAGCGCGGTAACGGGCGTGTAACGGCCGGTCAGTGGGCCGCGAACGGGAAACTCGCCAACGTCGTTCCAGGAGCCCTGGTGTGCGAACACTCGGCCGTGGTGGGTTGCGACGTACAGCTCACCGCCAATGGCAGTCATTCCCGTCACCATTTCGTCTTCCGCGGGAATGCTGAGCGGATCGAGTGAGCCGGCGTTGGTGGCAACGAACAGTCCAGGGTCGGCGTCTGGATCGTCCCAGTTCGAGGAGTTCGAGAGTGCGCCGGCGGCATAGACGTTGTCGCCGATCGAACAGACGCTTCTGAAATACGACTGGCGGACGTTCTGATCGAGGCGCTTCCACGTTTGTCCGGCATCACGCGTTCGGTAGAGCCCGTGACCGGTTGCAGCAACGTATTCGGCCGGCCCGGCAACCGTCAGTTCGTGGATGTCGGGATCCACACCGTTCGATCGCTCGACCCACGAGCGTCCACCATCCGTGCTACAGTGGATGCCGCCGACTTCGACGCCAGCAACGAGCCAGTTTTCTCCGGCGGGATCGGCGAGGATTTCCCTGACGTGGGAACGATTCTCGTGACGCGGGAGACACCAGTCATCGCGAGAGGGGAGCTGTTGGAATCCTTCGAGTTCAGTCCACGTGGGCGGTGACGGTGGGTCGATCGTCGAGAGTGATGTTCGAAAGATGTGTGCGGGACTCGTTCCCACAAGCAGTTCATTTGCGTCCGGATCCACTGCTACAGCGAACGTTCGTTCGTGGGGGACACAGAGCTCTCGCCACTCCGTTCCATCTCCCGTGTGATACAGTCCACTTTGGGTGGCCGCGAACGCGCCCGCTACCCCATCAAACGTTCGAAGGCGGTGGACGCGACCGGCATCTAGCGTCTGTTCGGTGTGCCCATCGAGCTGGGTGTACACCCCGTCGTCGCTGCCGATCAGGAGCATACGTTCACTGTTGTGGCGTGGGAAGATAAACGGTTGCCGTGGCCCAAACGATTCGCAGCAGTTCGAATGATCCAGAAAAACAGTAAGAATAACTGATCGCCTATCGAGTCACTGCTATGGCTCGAAATTCTGTGAAGCCACCGTTGTTTGGACTCCTCACAGTACTCATTGTAGGTGTGACAGTGATCATGGGACAGGTTCTGTTAGGCTTGCTATCGCTCTTGTTTTTGTACGTGTTGTATCTGCTCACCCAACTGCTGAATGCGGTCAATCGGCTCGCAGACGCCTCAGAACGAGTCGCCACGCAGCTCGAAACGAACACTGAGCAGTAGCTCGCTGGATTGTTCGAAGTAGAAAGGAAAGCAGCCCGGCCGGGATGAAAACGCCCGGCAAGGCATGCCGCCCTGAATTGGTCCCCGCTGACGCTTCGGCCCTCCAAGCGAAGCGTCAATCTAACCAAGTGGCTTTATTGGTATAAATGTACCGGGTTAGCGATCATGAGCGTGCCAGGACGGCACGTGTGGCGCCTACATGTGCTCTTCTTCGAGTACCCATCCCAGTGCTCGACGGTAGTAGGTAAACATTTGCCGAACACCTTCGTGTCGCATATCCTCGTCGTCGAGTTCGTCTTTGAGATACTCGTATTGCTCACGAATCTCCGCTTCGGATCGCATGCCCGGTGTAGGATCCGCATTCGCCAAAAACTTGTGGTCTCACTGGTGTGTTTTGGATCCAATCGGTGCTGCTGGGAGCGTCTGGTGTCGAACAGATGATACCCACACCGCTACGCTACCAACTGCGTCTCCTGTTTGTCCCGGTCGAAGCTGTTCGATTCCGGGGCCCAGCATGAACGCCCAGTCTGTGGGGTTCCGGACGCGCCCATAGCACCCGATCAGTCGTTTGCTGTGCACACCTCCGTTCGTTTCTCCACGGTGAGTGGCTGTTGACTGCAGAGTGTACAGTCAAACGCCGGATGCTCTGCGAAATGTCGAACGAGCAGATGCGTTCGTCCGCTGGTGAGACCAGGTCGGTCGAGATCGCTTGCCGTGAACGTCGTCGCCTGCGCATCGTACAGCTGCTGGAGCGCCTCGAACGAGTCGAACACTTTCCGGTGGCCACTGGAGGTGGCCCGCTTTCGTTCGACGACATACGAGCCGTCGGGTCGGTGTTCGAACGCGGTGTGAACGAACGAGCCCTCCTGGTAGAGCGTCCGTTCGAGTGCGGTGTACAACGTGCGTGCCACGCTGGGTGTGAGCTGTGCGGTGCGATCGTCAAGCGCAACGGTGACGCCCGCCTCCGTCCGTTCGACGGTTGGTGGATTATCGCAGAATTTCTCGATCAGCCACGCGCTCGTGGCTTCCTCTATCCTCCGTCGGCGACAACAGGGGTGGTACTGTCATCAATTGGTTTCTCGTGGTGGACGAGCAAAATCGTTGGGGACGAGCCGACCGTCTTTTTTGTCCGCGCGGGCAATAGCAACCATGAAAATCCGGGGCCACCGTGAGTGTCGCGACTGCGGAACCGAGTGGTCATACTACGAGTCCGGATCGATCGCTTGCCCGTCCTGTGGGAGCGTTCGCAGTCGTGGACTCGACGAACGAACGGAGCACACTGCGGGGCAGGCCACACTCGATCTCACACCAGCGCGCCAGGCCATCGAGGAGGAAGATCTTTCGGCCGGGCTCTCAATCGCGGCGACAGCCTGTCGATCGTATCGGACCACCGCTGGCTTTATCAACGCGGGCTCGCTCGAACGGCTGTCGACGACGTATCTGGGGGCGACCGAGCTCCAGTATGTGGCCAGGGAAGCCACGCTTCGGACAACTCTCGATGAGCCGGAGCGTCGCTACTGCTATGCGTTGCTCAACGGCGTTGATACCGGTGAGCGCCCCGATCCGGACGACGTTCCCGCGTCGATGCATCAGCCCCGAGGATTGGCCGACGCTGCGTCGGTCGATGCGTATCGCTCCGCGATTCGAACCGCCCTTGCTGATAGTTCCGATCCGGCTATCGGACGATTGCTCACCCGAATCGACGATCACCGGAGCCGAATCGAAGCACTCGACGGGGCGGTCGAGCCAGTGGTTGGTGCGACCCTGATTGATGCAGTGCAGTCGGTTGGTGCGTACGTCAGAGAAGAATCTGATGGGCTTGCGACCGCACGCGAACGACTGGACGAACTGGTGTGAGCCGACTGTAGCTATTTGGTTGTGGACGGGGTAACGAGATATATGGCGTTTTTTACGGCACGGCGGCTGCGTCTGTTGCGGATTCTGTTCTGTTTCTGTGCTGTGGTTTCAGTGGTGATCACCAATCCAGCGCGGAGCAAACTCTCGGAACTGGCGTTCATAGCCATTTTCATTGGGGGCTACTGGTTCATCCCGTTGGGAGCGCTCTGTGTCGGAATCTGGGCCTTCCGAGATCTTCGCCTACCATCCCAGCACGCGAACACCGAGCGCGGTAACGATGAGATAGACAGAGAACGGAACAGCCCCGACCCAGACCGACCCCGTTCGGTCGATGCCGATCGCTCCACTACCAGCAACGACGGCCAGCGCCACAGCTGAAATCAGCCCGAGCAGTGAACCGGCCCGAACACCAACATCGAGCAAGAGCAAGCCGACCGTGGCCAGCAACACGACGGCCCCACTTACGAGTGCCCAGACAGTCTGGGCAGGCTCACTATCCAATTGGGCACGACGCTCAAGTGCCATGGCCAGCACGCAGACGATGACCGCACAGGCAATTTCGAGGATCGATCCGCCCGGTAGCATGGAGCCAAACGTTGTGGCAGGCACCAGCGCAGTGATCCCGGCGATGGCAGTCGTTCGACCGTACGCACGACTGAGCAGCTGTTCGAGCGCACCACAGAACAGCACCGCCATACCGACGCCAACGAACAGCGGTCCAACGATGGCTTCGACCCCCAACCAGTACCAGAGCGGAGTACGGCCTGGTATGCTGGCCATCATCGTCATCTCCGCCCCCATTGTAAACTGTATGGCAATAACTGACAGCAGCCCAGCACAGAGAGCAACCCCACCGATGCTGACAGCGATGGTCCTCTCGGCGAGGGGTGACACTCCTGTTCCGAGGGAGAACCCACGCTGCCAGGCCACGATGACAGCCGGAAACACGAAAACGAGCATTACACGGAGCAACGTTGCAGGCACGTCACCCGCCAGCAGCGATTGGAGCGCAGCCACCCCAACTCCGAAGACGACCACCACCCAACAAAGCGTCCCCACGCCAACGATCGTCAGCCAGCCCTCGGGCGAGCCCCTCGCTGGCAAGTGCTGTCGCGCACAGATCGCCCCGACCGAGAGCACCATCAGCCCACAAGCAGAGAGGGCGAGGGCAGCGATCGTTGATTGGCTAACGCCGGCGATGGGAGTCCAGATCCCCCATATCGCAACGCCAAAAACGACCCTTCCCACCGCCGAGAGAGCCAGGATCACGCCAACAAGTCCGAGTGGACGCAATCGAACCCAACCGAACGAATCCTTCTCAGCTGATAGATTCATTAACATGCTACTCGTTGGTCAACTCCTGTAAGCCTTCTTACCCCTAGGACGAATCGCTGCTGGCGTCCCACCGATCCGAGAGCAACGAGAATAGCAGCTCACGGCGATACGTTTCGGCCGGGAGTGTTTCGTGGAACTCGACCGCTTCGATCTCCTCGTCGGCAAGCCCCGGCGACGTCGAGAGTGAATCGGATGCTGGGGTGCAGTCGAACATGAGAAAGTAAAAATCGAACGACTCATTCGTCGCCTCGTTCGTGTGACGCAGTCGATCGATTGCCGCCAGGCCGTCGATTCGAACGGAGAGTCCGGTTTCCTCGCGGATCTCTCGGTGGGCCCCCTCCTCTGGGGTTTCGCCGCGTTCAAGGCGCCCGCCAGGAGCTTTCCACTGGTCGTCCTCGTGGATCAACACCACTGCAGCAGGCGTCCAGACGAGGCCACCCACACCCCACGGCCTATCGATTCGGTTCTGAAGCGTCTCGTACGTGTCCGAATTGAGCGTCCGTTCGGTGTGATTTTCTGGCACCTCGCCGTATCGATTATCAATGGCAGAACGCGTCAGTGGAGCGTCCATCTCAGGGGAGATCGACTGAAATGTCGTGCTGGAGCCCGGCCGCTTTCACCGTGTTGTAGAGCAACATCGCGCGCGTCATCGGCCCGACGCCGCCGGGAACCGGCGTGATCACGTCCGCAACCGTTTTTGCACGCTCGAAATCAACGTCGCCAGTGAGGCGATAGCCCTTTTCTGTGTCGGCATCAACGGCGTTGACGCCAACATCGATCACCGTCGCACCCTCTGCGAGCATCGTCTCGTCGATCAGATTCGGCACGCCGGCGGCGGCGACAACAATGTCTGCCGCACTCGTTTTTGTAGCCAGATCGTCCGTATGCGAGTGACAGACCGTGACGGTCGCGTTTCCACCCTGTTGTTTCTGGAACAACAGATTCGCCAGGGGCTTGCCAACGATATCCGATCGTCCAACGATGACAGCGTCGGCGCCATCAGGATCGACATCGGCAGCGTCGAGCAGCTTTTGCACGCCGTGGGGCGTACACGGCTTATAGCGAGGCTCGCCGGCGACGAGCAGTCCAACGTTCTCGGGATGGAATCCATCAACGTCTTTCATCGGATCGATCGCCTGCAACACCGCACGCTTGTCAACGTGGTCGGGCAGCGGTAGCTGGACGAGAATGCCGTTCACTGCCGGGTCGGTGTTCAGCTCAGCAATCGTCGACAACAGCTCCTCGGCAGGAACATCCACATCAATCTCGACGTGGATGCCGTTGATGCCAACCTCCTCACAGTCGCGCTGTTTCATCGAAACGTACGTCTCGCTGGACGGATCGTCGCTCATCAACACCGTCGCCAACCCCGGTGTCACACCCTGCTCACCAAGCGTTTCGATGCTCGTAGAGAGCCCATCACGAATTGTGGCGGCGACTGCGTTGCCATCGAGAACTCGCGTCATAGTTGAGACGCCACCGCGATCACACTTCAATGTCCCGAATGGATGCGTATTCCGAGGGAAATTCGGACTAAATTATGCACAATCGTGGATAACCACCGCACTCACTCGTAGAGTGGGTGTTCGGCACAGAGCGTTTCGACCGTGTCGGCCACCTCGGCGTGCACCGCAGCATCGTCAGGTGCATCGATGATCTTGGCGATACAGTCCGCGACCGTCTCGATTGCTGGTTCCTCGAATCCGCGGGTGGTGAGCGCGGGCGTTCCGGCGCGAATACCACTGGCAACGAACGGTGATCGCGTTTCTCCGGGGACGGTGTTTGCGTTCAGCACGATCCCCACCTCCTCAAGCGCTTTTTCGACGTCTTTGCCGGTCGTGTCGGGGTGTGATTCACGAAGATCGACAAGCACGAGATGGGTGTCAGTGCCACCCGACACCAGATGGAGGCCATGTTCCTGGAGGCGGTCGGCAAGCGCGTTTGCGTTGTCGACGACCTGCGCGGCGTACTCCTCGAATGCTGGCGTGAGAGCCTCACCGAAGCCGACCGCCTTGCCCGCGATGTTGTGCATGAGCGGACCGCCCTGCATCCCAGGGATGACTGCGCTGTCGATCGCATCCCCGTGTTCTTCCGACGACATGATGATGCCGCCTCGGCCAGCACGGATCGTCTTGTGCGTCGAGCCGGTGACGAAATCAGCGATTCCAACCGGCGATGGATGATCACCCGTGGCAACGAGGCCAGTAATGTGTGCAATATCTGCCAGATGATACGAGCCGACATCGTTCGCGATCGCCTGAATCCGCTCGAAATCCACCGTCCGGGGATACGCGGAGTAGCCTGAGACGATCACGTCCGGTTCGAACGCACTAGCGTGTTCGGCCAGTGCGTCGTAGTCGATGCGACCGGTCTCGGGGTTGACCTCGTACTGCTCCACGGTGTAGAGCTGTCCCGCGAAATTCTTCGGATGACCATGGCTCAGATGGCCACCGTGTGTCAGATCGAGCGAGAGGATCTTATCGCCCGGCTCAAGCATCGCGAGGTAGACGCCCATGTTGGCCTGCGAGCCGCTGTGGGGCTGCACGTTGACGTACTCAGCGCCCCAGAGCTCCTTTGCCCGGTCAATTGCGAGCTGTTCGACATCATCAACGTACTCACAGCCACCGTAGTAGCGCGCGTCGGGATAACCCTCTGCGTACTTGTTTGTGAGCACGCTGCCCTGTGCTTCGAGCACGGCCGGACTCACGTGGTTTTCGCTGGCAATCATCGCCAGGGTTTCCTGTTGGCGTTCGAGTTCACCCGCAAGTGCGTCGGCAACCGCTGGGTCCGTCTCCCGGACGGTGTCGTACTCCATGTGCGAAATCGTTGCTGGCGTCACTATAAGTTGCTCGTCTGGTCGTCAGATGCCGGTGACGACAGACATATGTTTATGTAGAATTAATTCTCATGTAGTACGAGTATACTTCCGGAGTCGGTACCTATATATTTCTCTAACAATACCAGTTACTGGTATGAGCCGGGGCCTCCTTGGAGGGAACCAGTCGGGTACGCAGCCGTTGACGCCGGCCACGTTCACCGTTCCAAAATCGCCCGAAGGCGCTGCAACAGCCATCTCTGTTCTCTCCGCGGGGCTGTCCAGCACTGGGCCGGAGCGATCGCATCCTGATTACCGTACGCACCCGCCCCTCGTAGAGTTTGGGGCCGATACGCACATTCCGACGCGCGTGCGACAACTTGTTCCGCAGACTGAGATTGTCATTGACGTTCCCGCGCGATACACGGAACTGTTCGTTGTGGCACCACTGGCGTACTATCTCGGTGCAACAGTCAGGATTGGTCACGACCCGCCGCGTCTGAGCGCACCAGGGCTGAGCAAAACGTTCGGACAACTGCCGGATCTGAAATACGAAGTGGCGGCATTGCTGCGCCGGATCTTCTTTCTGGACTGTCTTGTTCGCGATGTCCCAGGAGAGGAGCCCCCGTACGAGCAGTCGTATCTCGATACGATGGGCATCGACGGTACACAGCTGAGGGATGCAACGCCGACGGAACGCCTCCGGGCGTATCTGAGCGTAAAGCAAGCGACGATCATGTCGCATCTGCCGTCATGGCAT
This sequence comes from Halobacteriales archaeon YIM A00013, assembly GCA_025041195.1. GTDB lineage: Archaea > Halobacteriota > Halobacteria > Halobacteriales > Haloarculaceae > Halocatena. The sequence goes on along the minus strand of JAKCFM010000001.1, from coordinate 574,294 downwards.
CTCTCGACGTATGTGACGCCGACAGCGGAGATGATTCCGTGTCTGCCGTTTTTGCTCGACGATCTGAGTCTGATCTATCCACCAGACGCAGACGAACTGGATCAGAGTGAACTGCTAGATCGCGCGCTCGACGATTTCTACCGGGGTGACGTGGATACGGTCGAAATCGTCTCACCAAAGCTCCAGCCGGCAAATCTTCACGGCTGGCTTGCCGACGAGGTGCCTGCTGACGCGTTCACACCGTCGCTTGGTGCGTATCGCAACCGGCTGGGTACACCGCCCGTCGAACAGCCACTCGACATCACCGTCGTGTTGAACGATTCGATGATGGACGGCGAGTACGAAGCCGTCGCGAAACTATACGACGAGTATGATCAGGTTACGACCCGTTATCGATCCGTCTCGGTGAACGAGCTAGCGGGAATATTCGAGCAGACGAACGATTTCGTCCATTTCATCGGTCACTGTGAAGAGGATGGACTCCAGTGTCCCGACGGATCACTCGACGTCGAATCGCTCGGGTCGATCAACACGAGAACGTTCTTTCTCAACGCCTGCGGTTCGTATTATCAGGGGGAGGCACTCGTCGAACAGGGTGCAATCGCTGGTGGCGTCACGCTCAGAACGGTGCTCAACAATCCGGCCATCAAGGTCGGCACGACGTTCGCACGCCTGTTCGTTTCTGGCTTTGGTATCGAGCGGGCGATGCAGCTCGCTCGCCGTCAGATCACTATGAGCACCGATTACGCGGTCGTCGGGGATGGAACCTACTCACTCAGCGATTCGACGGTCGGAATCGCGCGCCTCAAAGAGACAGGAAACACGTACAAACTCAGCTACTCCGTCGCTGCCAACAGACATCCCGGTGGGTGCTACACTGCACCGTTCGAGCTCTGGCCGCGGCTGACCGGTACACAGGCGACAACGGAACTAACCGAAGCAGATATCCCACGGGTACTCAAATCACTTGAGTGTCCAGTCATTTACGACGAATCGCTCGAATGGGCCGACGACCTTGCCCGGCAGTTTTTGTCAAGCCATGAATAATTTTTTCAGGCCGAAACGGTCTTCGGTTTTTGGATAACGCAGATATTAAATAGGAAGAGGATATAAATATTCATCACCGATGCGTTCGAACATACTAGAAACCGGTGTCGAAGGACTACTTGAGGCCGTCCTCGGTGAGGCTTCGGGTGAACTGTATCTGATCAATCCGTCACGAGAGATATTGGAAGTGACAATTCCAGCAATTGAATCGGCAGAGGACGTCTCCGTTCGACTGCTTGCAGGCGAGCGAGTGCTGAAGGACGTGCTCGATGATTTCATCGTTGGTTCTACTGCGGCTGATATGATCGACGCTGATCGGCTCGCGCTTCGGACGTACGATGGTCCGACGAACACGCTCGTCGTTTCCGACGACGCCGTCACCGCAGTCGTTTCCGCTGGGGGGAACGTGGCCGGCCTCGTTACGGACGACGATGAGTTCGTTTCGGCAGCCCGTGACCAGTACGCGGCCGCCTGGGAGGACGCAGCCCCGTTCAAGCTCCGCACGCCACCGATCACGCAGGTTCGATCGACGCTCTCCGATGAGATCGGAACTGACGTTGCCGACGACTTCGACGGCGTGCTGACCTCGCTCGAAACCGCTCGTGGCAACGGCGATGGTCTTGATGAAGTGACGATCAGTCTGCTCGTCGCTGCGAAAAACGAAGAGTTGCTGTACGATATCAGCAAGTGGGGCGAGGACGTTGGAATTGCCAGCAAGGCAACGTTCTCCCGCACGAAAACCCGACTTGAGGAGATGGGCCTCGTCGACACGGAGAAAGTTCCGATTGACGTTGGTCGCCCACGGCTCCGCCTCGTTCTCGGCGACGACCGACTCCAGGAAACCAGCTCTGACGACCTGGCGAACGTCGCCCAGAGTCTGATTGCGTCGTAACGACACAGCGTAGTGCCGGTGGGGTGACTCGCACGCCTATTACTCACCCGGCCTCGATCGCCGAATCCGCATTTCTTTGGGACACTGGTTCGAGACCTACAGTATGACAATCAGTATCGTCGGAAGTGGTGTCGCAGCCGACAGCGTTGCGCAGTCACTCTCTGAATCCGGCGAATCGGTCACTCGTCACGACTCCGTCGAGTCCATTGAGTCGCCAGCACTTTCAGTACTCATCGGTTCGGTCGGCGACGACCGGTTCGAACGCGCGAACGAACGACTCACGGGCGAGTGGATAGCACTTGAGCTCGGCGGTATCGGAGGGATTGCGGTTGAATCAGTTGCATTTTCGGTGACAGGATTCGGGCCGGAAACGCCGTGTTTCGACTGCTTACACCGGCGCGTCGATTCGCAGCTCGAAGACGACGCGATCGAGCAGTCACCGTCGGTCGATTCCCCGACCGCGCATCTCGGTGGCGCGTTGGCCAGTACGCAGGCGATGGCGCTACTCGATGGCGATGACTCGCCGCTCGGTACCGTGCTTGAGCAGCCACACGCAACGCGACGGCTGTTGGCAGTGCCTGGCTGTTCGTGTACTGATCACGAGCGGTGGGTGCTTTCGGACGACCACATCGACCGATCGCTCGACGAATCGCTCGAACGGGCCGAGCAGGCTGTCGATCCCCGGCTTGGAATCATCTCGGAGGTTGGAGAAGTGGAATCGTTCCCAGTCCCGTATTATCTCGCCCAGCTCGGATCGACCACTGGGTTTAGCAGCCAGCAGGCAAGCACACAGGCAGCTGGCGTGGCCCTTGACTGGAACGAGGCGTTCATGAAGGCACTCGGCGAATCGCTTGAGCGCTACTGTGCCGGCGTGTACGATCGAGATGGACTCGCAACTGGGCGACCAGCCGATCAGCCAAACGCCGTCGTGCCGTCGGCGTTCGTCACTCCAGGCGACCACACTGACACAGCCCCAATCGAATGGGTGCCAGGAACAGAGCTCGGGACCAACCAGTCAGTATCGTTGCCGGCCGATCGCGTCTTCTTTCCGTACGACAGCGACGGTCCGACGATCACGACCGGACTTGGGCTTGGAAACGATCACACCGAGGCGATTGTCGCCGGGCTCACGGAGATCATCGAACGCGATGCCGCGATCATCGCGTGGTATTCAAGCTACGAGCCGCTCGGCCTGTCGATCGATGACGAGCGGTTTGCGACGCTTCGACGACGTGCGAAGGCCGCTGGCCTGTCGGTGACGGCGACGCTGTTGACACAGGACGTTGATATTCCAGTTGTGGCCGTGGCGGTCCACCGATCTGATGAGGAGTGGCCCGCGTTTGCACTCGGGCTGGCAGCTGATCTGGATCCGGTCAGGGCGGCCGTCTCGGCAGGAACTGAAGCGATACAGAATTTCACCGAACTGCGGCGGATGGGCCGATCACGCGCCACGGATGCCGGTGGCAGAATCGGACATTTCGCCGGCCGTCCAGGGACGATTTCGGCATTCATCTCGCCCGAGCAGACGATTCCGATCTCGACCGTTGCGTCGGAGGAAACAACACCGCCGGTCGCGGTCCTACTCGACCGGCTTCACGCGGCGGATCTGTCGGCATACGCCACCAGTCTCACGACAGTGGATCTCCGAACGCTGGGGTTCGAGGCCGTTCGCGTTCTCGTTCCGTCAGCCCAACCGCTGTTTATCAATTCGCCGTATTTCGGCGAGCGTGCCCGCAGGGTTCCAGACGCACTTGGATTCGATCCACGACTTGAGCGCGAGCACCATCCATATCCCTAAATGCCAAAGGTAGCCCGGAGCATATCGCGGCTGCCGGGACCGAGCCCCACTGCGGTGATTGCGATCAACAACAAGAGTGCGTAGCGAGGACTGTCATCGAAAATCCGGTCGTCGAACAGCCAGATGACGATAACTGCGGCGACGAGCTTGACTAGCAAGAACGGCCAGGATTCGCCGATGGCAGTGACGATTGAGGGCGGTACCAGCTGGCTGGTAGTGGAGATGATGAACTCGTTGACCGGATGCTTCGGCTCGTAGCCAAGAAAGCCAAGCCCGAGTGCGCCCAGCCAGTCGGCGGCGATGACGTTTGCGACGCCATCGAGCGCCTGCCCGAAGATCACCACCAGTCCGATCCGACGCGTGCCATCGTTGACCGATGGGGCGAACTGATTGAGGCCCCAGTAGATGGCGATCGAGAGCGCGATCGAGAGCCCAATGACGACCGCTGGCAGTTGTGGGTAGAAGCCGATCGATCGTCGCAGCTCCTGGATCGATGCCACCTCGATACCGGTTAGCAGCAACGACACCGCGAGTGCGAGCGTTCCAAGCAGTCCAACGATGACTGGGTACCGTTCACGCTCAATGCGACCAGCCCTGACGAGTCCCAGGCCGACGCCGATTGAAGCGAGCGTGATGAGAAACACCACTCCGTAGATGATTGGACTGATAAACAACACGTTGAGCGGATAGTCGAGGAGGGGATCACTGCCAACACTGACCGCGGCGTCGTTCGCGTCTTCGACGACGCGAAGCGCGCCGCCAAAGAACATGAACGGCACCAGACCGAAAAAGAGGCGCCGATCGCGGCCGATTGCCAGCCGTCTGAGTAGGAGTAACACGCCAACGAGCATAAAAATCAACACGACGGCGTAGCCGATCTCGGACACCACCGTGTAGCCCGGTTCGGCGACGGCGCCGCTTGCTGTGAGACATGCCTCATTTCCCAACAGTGTGACGCCGCCATCGTGACGCACGGCACAGCTTGCGTTGTGTGCGTCGGCGTACACTGGACCCCAGAAATATTTCCAGATAAATCGATCGTACACCGCCTTCGGGAACGCAATGGTCCCGCCGATCAGCGCCGCCAGCCCGCCGACCGCGAGCGTGACCCACAGACGCTCGGTTCGCGACGACGAATCTGTGTCCTCGGTCGTATCCATACAGTTGCCCTGTTTCCGATGCGGTGCTTGTTTACAGTTCCGATCCGCAGTGTTGGAATTACTGACACGTTATCGATCCAGGGCCTCGTCGACGACAGCCAGCGCGTTTTCGTGGAGGACACCATTCGACGCAACGAGACTGGTCGCGGTGTGATCCCAGGGGGTGCCGTTCAGATCCGTGACCGTCCCACCAGCCTGCTCGACAAGATACGCGCCGGCGATAGTGTCCCAGGGATGGTGGTTCACGTTGGAGACGGCCACATCGATCGCCCCGCTGGCGACACGTGAGAGATGTGCCTGTGTCGAGCCCGCATAGCGCACGTCGCCGAACTGTTCGACGATCGTCGCTAAGGCGGCTGCGTCGTCCGATGGGCCGTCGTGGCCGTAGAGTGCTGGCGTGATCGTTGCACCGGCCAGCGACGCCGTCTCGCTCACGCTGATGGGCTCGTCGTTGCGAGTGACCGTTTCCGGCCCGGCGACGTAGGTGTCACCCAGCGCCGGAAAGTGATTGACCGCTGCGACACACTCGCCATCGATCACGCTACAGACGCTGACACACCAGGTTCTCGTTCCGTGGACGTAGTTGCTGGTGCCATCGATCGGATCGACGATCCAGGCTCCACCGGTTTCTGGGACGGTTTTGCGAGCGTCAGCTTCTTCGCCGACGACTGGCTCGTCAGGATACGATTCGCCAAGCAGCTCGACGATACAGGCCTGGGTGTTGCGGTCGATCTCGGTGACAAGATCTGTCGGTCCGGACTTCGTTTCGGTGGCTATCTCCTCGCGGTAGGAGTCCATCGCCACAGTTGCGCCTGCCTTGGCCACACGGAGGGCCACTTCGACTCGTCGCGTACGATCTGCCATACGCAGGGCTGTGGGTCCGTTCGGACAAAGCTCCGTCGGCGGTTCACTCGGTGGGATGCGTTCCAACGATTTCCACCGGATCGCCCACTGCAACCGATTGTCCCCACTCTGATTCTGGCACGCGAGTGTTGACCATCAGCCGGTAGGCGTGATCGAAACGGTCGCTATCCACCCACTCGGGAAGCGTTCGTTTACGATTCCTGATGAACGTTTCACGGAATTCCGGCGTCGGGTCGCCAGTGTCAGGGTCGCGCGTTGGGACCACACAGCGCTGACACGGATTGTGGCCTTCGAACGTCACGTCACCGATGCGAAACTCGACGTATGCGCCGTGATCTGCAAACAGTCGGTCCTCCCAGAAGGGCGCTACGCCACCGATCTCGATGTTCGCGCGGAATCGCCGGCGCATCTCCGCGACATCGATATCGTCGAACCACGAGGCCACTGTCTCCAGCGTTGCCGTCGAAATGACTGTTGGACCAGAGAGCGACTGGTCGTCGAAATAGCCCACGTCGTCCGTTCGTCGGACGCTCACCGGCTGCTCGAAGAAGTCGCTCAGCCACGCGTTCAGCGCCGTGGTGTCGTCAAGTGAAAACTGCTCGGTGCTCGTCGCAGTCGTCTCTCGGATTGCGATGGATGGAGCCGACAGATCCACGGTCGATCGCAGTCGGTGAACGGCCGGCGTCTGCTTGCCGTTACAATACACACCACCGGCTCCGGGATCATGCTCGGGAAGGGGCTCTCCAGCCGGACGGGTGACGATCGCCCACGCGCGGTCGTGTTCGAGGCCGCCTCCCGTACTCAACCGAGCCGCATCAACGGCAACCGCGTCAAGAGATTTGACAGGATAGCAATCGAGCCGTGCGATCGTTGGCTGCATGGTAGAGACTCACGGGTATCACTACTCAGTGTTACGCTGGAAGAATTGTTGCGAGGGCAAGAACTGGCTCCCGTGAGCGTTCTTGCTGCACTCAGTTGGTGTGAGTGCGAGGGGCAGGATTTGAACCTGCGGACCTCTACAGGAGCGGATCTTGAGTCCGCCGCCGTTTCCAGACTTGGCTACCCTCGCACGAATTACCCTTCGTCGCCGCGATGGCTAAAACGTTGCGAACCAGACCTCACAGCTCAGAGATACGAAGGTCTAAGAATCGCACGCCAAACTAGAGAATAATGACCGTCGTTAGCGTTTCTATGCCGGACTCGCTGCTCGAACGACTCGATGCGTTCGCAGATGAGCACGGCTACACCGGCCGCAGTGAGATCGTTCGCGAAGCCTCACGGAATCTGCTCAGTGAGTTCGACGATAAGCAACTTGAGGACCGAGAGCTGCTCGGTGTCGTTACGGTGCTGTTCAACTACGAAACCAGCGACGTTGAACAGCGGATGATGCAGCTGCGCCACGAACACGAGCATCTGGTCGCCTCGAACATTCACAACCACGTCGGCGATGAACACTGCATGGAGCTGTTCGTCCTTGAGGGGACGCTCGAATCGATCTCCACGTTCGTTGGGAAAATTCGTGCCACACAGAACACCCTCTCGGTCGATTACTCCGTGTTCCCGGTCGATGCATTCGATCCCACGCTCGAAACCAAGTAGGCCATGGATGACCACACTGACGCTGACGTAGCACCGCCATTGCAGGGGTCGCCTTCCGGCTGGGCAGCTGACCGTGGTGGCTGGAATCATCCCTCGCTCCGCAAGGCCGTCGTTCACGGCATCAGACTCTACAACGGCGGTGCTTTTCACGAGTCACACGACTGTTTTGAGGACGAATGGTACAACTACGGTCGCGGGTCAACCGAGAGCGCGTTCCTTCACGGGATGGTGCAGGTAGCCGCAGGCGCGTACAAACACCATGATTTCGACGACAATTCCGGGATGCGTTCTCTGTTCTCGACCGCATTGCAGTATCTCGCCGACACGCCAGCCGATTACTACGGGGTCGACGTTCATGGCGTCCGGATCACGCTCACGCAAGCCCTGGAGGACCCAGCTGTTCTCGCTGAGCAACGAATCGAGCTTGACGGGACTGAACCCGAACCAGGGCCGGCTGATTTCGCGTTTGCCGACGACGAGTAGCTCGTCGGATATAGATAAATTTATGATACATTAAGACCTAAACTCCCAGAAGACACTCCAATCATCGGATATGCGTTGGTCGACAACAAACCGCATGATTGATTAGGGGGTCCGTGGTAAACCAACACATGCGCGTAGAACAGTTGGGCGAGGGGGAGCCGGACCTCGCGGTCGTTGGGTCGATACACGGCGATGAGCCGTGTGGCGCGCAGGCGATAGAGCGAGTGCTCGCCGATCCACCGATGGTGGATCGGCCGGTAAAGTTCATCATCGCCAACGAGCCAGCGCTCTCGCGAGGAGTCCGGTATACGGAGACCGATTTGAATCGCGAGTTTCCTGGCGACCCGGAGGCCGATGCCTATGAGACGCGGCTTGCACACGAGTTGTTGGCTGAGATCAGCGACTGCACCACATTATCGATGCATTCGACGCAGTCGTACAATCGGCCGTTTGCGATCGTCGATGAGACCGGACATCTCGCGCGTCGTATCTGTCCGCAGCTATCGATCGACGTGCTCGTTGAGACAGGTGGCTTCGTTGAGAACACACTCGTCGGTTACGTGGACGTTATCGAGGTTGAGTGTGGAATGCAGGGGTCACCCACCGCGGCGGATAACGCGGTTACATTGATTGAGGAGTTTTTGACCGCCACCGGTGCGATTGCAGATGGCGTAGAGACGTTACCAAATCCTGGAACGATTCCGGTGTACGAGTTGCGCCGTCAGATTCCGAAAGATCCTGAATCGAGTTACTCCGTTCATGTTGAGAATTTCGAACGCGTTGAGCCGGGGACGCCGTTCGTGACGATTGATGACGAACAGCGCCAGGCAGATGAGCCGTTTTATCCCGTGTTGATGAGCTCGCATGGCTATGAGCGCCAGCTGGGCTACGCAGCCGATCGATCGGGCACCCTCTGATCAGGCGTCGGGATCCAGTTCTACCAGCGTGAGATTGCGGTCAAGCATGCAGAAATCGTGTGGCGGCTCGCCGATCACATCTGTTATCTGGTAGGATTCGTCGAACGTCACGCCCATTGGTTCGCAGTATGGATGGCTTGGGCAGTCGGTGTGTGGACACGACCCTTCGAGCTGTGCGTTCGAGCCGGCGTATGCGCCCGTCGATGGCACGTTTGCCTCGACGGTCGTCGGTTCGACATCGACGGCAGTGACACCATCGTCGTGGACACCACAGTCGAGCGTGCTCGAATCGCGGACAGCGGTGATCTCGTATCGGACCCCTTCGGTGAGATTCAGACACTGGTTCCGGTATGGACAGCCTTCACACGCGGGGGCCTCGCCCTGATAGACGAATTCGTGGCCCTCCTCGGCGAGTCGGGTTCCAATGAGTGTGACGGCCATAGCAGGTGTATGCGCTCTACATTCAACCGTTTTTCCGTTCGGGTGGGCGACAGTCAACGAGAACAACCTCTCCATCCCGCTGTTCGTGTGCTCTGCGCTGCACATCGTTCCCGATGCACGCAGTGTTGATGCGATTGAGTGACGGGAGCAGGACTCGCTCAGTAGGTGTTCGAAACTGGATCGATGCGTTCGATGAGTCCATCAAAATCAGAATCAAAGCTCAGCACGGCGTCGATATCTCGTTTCTCGCAATGATGGATAATCGACGCGTCCGTGAAACTGAGGTCATGATCGGAAAACTGTCGAAACGTCTGTAGCACTGGGTGAATATCATCGGGTTCGATGACGAGGAGATCGAACAGCTCCGGAAACGAATCCTCACCGAGTAGCCGGCAAGCAACGGTATCTGCTGCCGAGTAGGAGTTCGTTCGAGCCCGTGTGAGTGTGACAGTTTCATCGAGAACGTAATCGTTCGTATACGGCTGTCCATACGCGCCCTCAATGAGCGCTTCTAACGCGCTGACAGCCTCATCGTGACGTTCAGCATCCGTATCGTGGTGTGCAAAGAACACACCAGTATCGACGAAGACACTCATCCGTACAGAATGTCATCAATGTCGTCTTCGGTCGTCGTCCGTCCCGATGAAATCATGCCCGAATGAAACTGCTTGCGGGCATTGCTATCGAGTGGAGCGTGGTTGTCCCGAAACGAATCAATCAGATCAGCTTTCGATGCAATCGCACGGGCAACGAGCCGAGCCAAAATCTCCTGTTGCGTTACTCGCTTGCCGGTTTCCAGACGGATCTCTGCCTGGAGGCGCTCAAGCCGTGATTTGGTATCGTCGTCCATCTTGACCGATGTTGCCATATCAGTAGTAGTGGTTTCTTCTGGGTAAACGTTTCTACGATGTGGAGGCAATCCACTCTAGACTGGTGATCGGACGTTTGAGGACACCCTCGTTCGCCGTGGGCAACTTTGTTCCCACGGTAGTGGTGATATTCCAGGGGGGACATCCCGTCGTGGACGGCGATTACAGAGTCACGTTGCTCGGCTAGCCAACAACGTTATCTGTTTGGGCCCCTAAATGTAAGATATCCGAAAGTATTTTGTAGCTGTGGCTTTGTAGATTTTCAAACGATGTCGAAAGACGTTACCCTGACAGTCGGAGACAACGCGTATCCTGGACGGTTGAACACGCCCGAAGAACCATCAGATCGTGGCGTGTTACTCGTTCCGGGGGCTGGCCACGGTCCGTTCGGTGACGTTTTCCTCAGATTTTCCAGGGCCGCAGCCACGCATGGCAATTACGTCGCCCGATTCGAAACGTGGCTCCCCGGCGATCTAGAGCACAAGTCGGATGCAGAGTTTCGAAGAGAACTGGCCGCGAGCGTCGATTTTCTGATTAAGCAAGGCTGCTCAACGATCACCGTCGTCGCAAAAAGTCTTGGTGGGAAGGTTGCCCTGGAGCATCTCCCCGAAGCTGTCGATCGACTCGTGCTGTGGGCACCCGCCGTTCTCGTGGAAGGCTCCGAGAACGTGCCCGATGAAGCGTGGGAGCACTTGTCGGCTGTGACTCCCGAGGAATTCGACGTTGACATCCCAACGCGCATTCTCCAGGGCGATGACGACAACATTCCTGTTGATAGCGCCGACCGGCTCGCTGCGGGATTGACGAACGCCGAACTCGTGGTGCTTCCCGATGAAAATCATTCCCTCTTGCGCGATTACGAGCGCGTCATCGAGGAGACGATCGAATTTTTGCCCACGTGATCTGAGACCGCCCAGTACAACTCAATCATCGTTCGAACACCCTTCGATATCGCTCCCACCCCCTGATCACGTGTGGACACAATTGTCATTCATGGGGAAACCAATTCATAGATAGATAAGTACTAATACAATATTTTGAAATAGGTTTGCTCATATATGTTTGTAGGATGGTTACAGATACCAATCGGTTCGATCGTCGTCGTTTGCTCCAGGCTATTGGCGGTGGCGGGGCAGTGCTCATTGCCGGGTGTATGGGTGATCTCGTCGGTTCTGACGGTGATGATGCAGATATCCAACTGCTCACCATGGGGGTCGGCGACAACATCCAGGGATTTTTCGATGAGACCACGGCGGCATTTGAAGACGAACACGGTGTCAGTCTCGAGCTGACCTCGGTCACTTGGGACAACGCAAAACAGACGGTGAACAACCGAGTGGATGGCGATCAGGCACCAGATGTTGGTCGGTGGCCAGCTCGATGGATTCCACAACTCGTGGGCAAAGAGGCTATTGAGCCGCTCGATGACCTGATGCAAGGGTCGTTCTACGATAAGTTCTACGAGGGAATGGCTGAGGGATGTACGTATGAGGGCTCGTACTACGGCGTTCCGTGGGCGGCATCGAATAAATGTCTGTTCTACAATAAGAATGTGTTCGAAGCCGCCGGACTGGACCCGGAGAATCCGTCCCTCAACAGCTGGGATGAGATGCTTGAAGCTGCAACGCAGATCACGAATGAAACGGACACGCACGCACTGGGGCTGGCAGGAGCCGACGCAATCGAGACGGGATCACAGTACTATCATTATCACTGGTCACACGGCGCAGATCTCGTCGACGATGACGGTGCTCCCGTTGTCAACTCTCCGGAGGGGGTCGCGGGGCTATCGTTCTACGCTGATCTCCATCAAAAACACGGAGTTACACAGCCCTCGCCGCTATCGTCGACCAGACAGGACATTCGTGAGCTGTTCGAGAGTGGCTCGCTTGGAATGGTGATCGCGCACGCCTACGCCGGTCTCAATATTCAGGAGAATGATGCAGAGTTTGAGTTTGGCATTGTGCAGGTTCCAGAGGGGCCTGCGGGGCGATACAGTCTGAACACCGTCGACAGCCTGGTGATCTTCTCTCAGAGCGAGGCAAAGGATCTGGCAAAAGATCTAATCCGGTTTTATTACGACGAAGAGCGGCGGTTTGAATACTCCAGCAAGAAGGGGTTCATGCCGGTCATGCAATCCGTGGGTGAACGAGACCACTTTGCGGATTCGCCGGTGTGGGGTCCATTCATCGAGGCCGGTCAGTACGCCCGCACTCGGCCGAAGCTGCCAAATTTCAACGAGTTCAATGATCGGATGGTGCTGGCGATTCAGCAGGCTGTCGGTGGCGAACAATCGCCACAGGCCGCCCTGGATGCAGCACAGGAAGATCTCACGTCGATGATGAACACTGAGTGATCCCGATGGAGCGCGTATTTCGCTCTCAGAAACTCAGATACGTCCATCAACACCGGTGGGCCTATCTGTTGATCGCACCCGCAGCGGTATTTTTGCTGGCAGTCGTCGGCTACCCGATTGTCGAGACGTTTCGACTGTCGCTCTATCAGTCCCAGGCGAGCGCTGCCACGGAGACGTTCGTGGGGCTGGCCCATTACGAAGCAATTCTTACGGATCAGGCGTTTTACGATCTACTCTATCGGACCGGCAAGTGGGTGCTGGCCGGCGTTCTGGGGAAAACTCTATTAGGACTGTTGATCGCGGTTGCTCTCAACGCAGACGTTCGTGGACAGAAATTTTTCAGAACCGCGTTTCTCATCCCCTGGGGCATTCCGTATGCGATATCCGCCGTTGTGTTCCGATGGATCGAGCATCCACAGTACGGCGCGCTCAATGCAGCTCTTTTGCAGCTTGGAGTCATTGAGCAGGGTGTTGGGATCCTCGGAAATCCTGACACTGCGCTGTTGGGCGTGGTCGTCGCCGACATCTGGATCGGTACGCCATTCATGGCGATCATCATTCTCGCCGGGCTCCAGTCGATTCCGGTCGAGCTGTATGAGGCCGCCTCCATTGATGGCGCAGATCGCTATCAGCAGTTCCGGTATATCACGCTGCCCCAGCTCAAGGGTGTTCTCTTCATTGCCACGTTGCTGTCGACGATCTGGACGTTCGTTAGCTTCGATGTCATCTGGACGATGACTCGTGGCGGGCCACTCAACGCCACCACCACGTTGGTCATCCAGATCTACCAGGTTGGGCTCGAAAACGGCGCCATGGGACGTGGTGCGGCCTACAGCGTCATTGGCTTTTTCGTGTTGCTGATGTTTGCGCTGGTGTATATTCGTGTTTACGCAGGTGATGATCTGTGACTACCATTCAGGACTCCCTTCGGACCGTTCGGGTGTATGGAATCTTGATCGCGCTGCTCGGGGTGGTGTTGTTGCCGTTTTACGTCATGTTCTCGAGCACGCTCAAGTCAGAGGCGGAGCTGTTCAGAACACCGGCGACGCTGACGCCGGACGCCGTCTCAATAGGTGCCTATCAGGCGGTGTGGGGATCCACAGATGTCGTTCTCTGGATTCTCAACAGTGTCATCATCTCCGTTGGGACGGTGCTGTTGGCGCTCGTGCTCGCAATCCCGGCGGCCTACTCCTGTGCCCGAAACGATTTCGTTGGCAAGCGGACGTTTCTGCTCTCGGTGCTAGTCGTGCAGATGTTTGCGCCGGTGGTGTTGATCGTTGGGCTATTCGACGTCATCACCGAGCTCGGCCTATTCAATTCGTATCTGGCGGTGATCATCCCGGCGGCGGCGTTTACGCTTCCCTTCAACATCTGGATGTTGTACGGCTACTTTCAGACGATTCCGGTCGCGTTGGAGGATGCAGCGCGGATTGATGGCGCAACCCAGCGCCAGGTTCTCACCAAAATCGTCTTGCCGATCTCGAAGCCGGCGCTGGTCGCCAGCGTCACGTACACGTTTTTGTACGCCTGGAATCGGCTGTTGTTCGTTCTCACGTTTCTCACCGACAGTGCAAAGTACAACATCCCCCGGGGCGTCTTCTCGATGGTTGGCGCGCTACAGACGGACTGGCGGATGATGCTGACGGTGTCGGTACTCGGGATCCTTCCGATTCTCCTGCTGTTTGCGGTGCTCGAAGAGCACATTGCGTCCGGGATGACGGCTGGGGCGGTGAAGCAGTAATCCAACCTTTTTTCGACTCGGGTTCGCTTCGCTCACCACTCGTCGAAAAAACGTTGATGAAAAAAGGCCGCTCGCTCCGCTCGCGGTGGGTTATCGTAGTCATATACGGTTATTAAAAATCCGTCGTGAGGCTAGTGGAGTGCCCGAATGAAACCAGCAAGCCAGTCGTCGAAAATCACCGCTTTTCCTTGGTCGGTGTGGACGACCTCTGTTCGATCACCTCCGAGGCGATCCCACCGGGCCGACTCGGATAGCCACGCGACAAACGGGGCTCAACCAATTCGGGAGCTATCAGGATCACGGTCGTAGCTTGAGTTAGGCGCTAGACAAGTAATCAATTAAATTAAATAAGAATAATATAAATAGAGGTGTTTTAATACCTATGGAAGTCCGTATTCTGGTACCACTTACGCAATCTCTATGAAATCGACGATAACGAAAGCAATAATCGGAGAAAATCTATCAGTGACTCGAAAATTCACGTTAATAGCGGGAAGTCTCGTGATTTTTGGCTTCTTCCTATCGATTTTTTCGCAAATATTGATATCGCTACCAAAGAATTCGGGAGTGGTATTTATGACACTTATCATGGTTTTCTCCGGGCTATCACTATATCACGCATATCGAAATCAGGGACTGGCTATCTGCATACTTCTCGTTTTTGCACCCATATTTTCAATGATTTCAAATAAATTCGGGTATGCCTTATTTAACGAACCCACATGGAGAGAGCTCGTGACTGCAGCGGTGCTTGTTGGAGGAGGATATGCAGTTATCGTTGGGACGATCCTGTTTCTTCTTGGTATCGTACTCCGGCTTACTGTTGATTGGATTGCCCCAGAAAAATGTGAACAGCCACAGTAACCCAGGACCATCCTGGAGGGGTGAAGCGGATGTACACCGATGCTATCGCCATGGACGGAACGTAGAGATTCCAACCACCCGGTGCGAGTCTATTTCGTAACCCGCTCGCAGTGGGTGATTCTAGCCCCATGTGTTTTCGAAAAATTCCTCCGAGGGGGTTACTCGCAGTGCGCTGGAGAGACCAACAACTGGAGAATCACGGCAACTCCTCGATTGATCGTGCTTCACAGAACGGAACCACTGCCCAACCTTTTTTAGACTCGGGTTGCCTTCGGCAACCACTCGTCGAAAAAACGTTGATGAAAAAAGGCCGCGAGCTTCGCTCGCGGTGGGTAATCCTGGACAGATACAGTTTCAAAAGATTCCTCCGAGGGGGTTACTCGCAGTGCGCTGGAGAGACCAACAACTGGAGAATCACAGGCAATTCATCGGTCGATCGGGCCTCACAGAACGGAACCACAGCCTCTAGCAAACAGCTCGCGGCAGACACTGCCTCGTCCTGCGTCTGCGCCCGTGCAGGATCCTCCGGACGATCAGGTGAGAACGCCAACAGCGTAACATCCCCGCTCCGTTGCTCATGCGCCCGAAGCCGGGCATCGTTTTCGAACCAGGCGGTGTAGATCGTCTCGCCCTGCGAGCGAAACCGAGTAATCCGATCGAGCGACGGAAGTTCATCAACCCCACCGCCCGAACGCTCGCTCAGATCAGCAATAGCCAGCACCTCCTCAACCTGGCGGCTGTGTCTACACTCCGTTGATTGACAGGGCCGACACCAACAGTTCTCGGCGATGTCCACCACGTGGTGGAGTTCAGCTGAAGAGAGTTCCTCGCGATCCTCGATTCCATCAAGTGTGCTGACCTGGCCGTCTACCGTTCGGAAGCTGAACTGTGGGAGACTCACGAGCCGACCCTCCACGACGGACAGCCAGTTGCGTGTGCGCGCGGACGAGCTACCGGCTGTCCACAGCGGGCACACCGCGTGGTAGTCATTGACGATACGACAGGATTACAGTACCGCAGTGCGTTGCTTTTCATGGGTAACCTACCCATGGGAACCCCAGCGTCAGGTGGCTTCAACACCTGGCGCGATTTCCGCCACGCACAATCGCGCGGACTGGCGTTCCCTACTCTCTGTGCATTTCGCTTTCGTTATAAACTTTCGTATGTGTTGGAGTTCCATAAGATTATGTGATCAACCAGAACCGTCGTACTGGGCAGAATAATCTCCTGTATTGGTTTCGAATTCTGTTTCGATAGTAGAAAGTTAATGGTATTGACATAGATGTATGGCCGGTGGGGTCACTGTTCAGTTGATGGGATCATGCAGATGCGCTCCGTTGCAACCGTTGGCACACCACGGGGGACCAGTTTTTTGTGTGTATGTATAGGTCTGTACAGATAGAGTGACCGAAAATGGGCAACTCCAAACAAGCAACCGTCGTATTATTGGTGATTCTATCACTCGCCACTGCTGGTTGCTTCGCCAGCACCTCCGGCGATGAAGCTACTGAAACACCGAGTACACAGAAATCCACCGCGACCAATTTCACGTCGAACAATAGTGGAGCGATCCAGTTGAGAGTAGTAGCGTCCCCTCCTTCAGATGCCACAATTGTCCCTGCAAAAGATGTACGAATTGAGGCTGTGGATGCGATTCAGCAGGGTGTTCGACAAGCTGTAGAGACGGATGCAACTCGTCACAAAGTAGGGTTACGACTTTCGGGTGAGCAATTTACAAATACCGCCGGTGCGCTACGGAAATTACCGAGATACAACGGTTCACATCCGGACAAAGGATATTACATTCGCCACAACGATTCAGTCGTGTATGTGATTCTTCTTGTCGAGGAGTAGCCCGACTGACACAGCCAGTGCTCGTGGTGGTGTAGCAGTCTGAAAGAAAATCAATCCGTCCATCGCTATCAACGACGGGCAGACGTAGAGTTGTTAGTTGCGGACGAGGTTCGTCGCGCGTGGTCCCTTCGGGGATGATTCAATGTCGAACTCGACTTCCTGCCCTTCTTCGAGATCCGGGCCGCCAATGTCCTCCATGTGGAAAAATACATCTTCGTCATCATCAACTGCGTCGTCGTCAGTCGAAATGAAACCGTAGCCGCCAGTGTCGTTGAAGAAATCAACCTTACCGTTTGCCATTGCAAATAATCAAAGACCCGGCTTGCGGATAACACTTCCGAGGGTCGCGGTACCACGACCGTTGGAAAAACTCACACCTAATCAATTGCCTGAAAAGGCTGTTTTTTGGCGTTTAAGGGCCAACGAATGGATTAGCAGCGCTATTTAGACAATTTATTGATGTATGTGCCGTCGGTTTCGAGGGGAGCGATACCGATGCTCATCGTGTCACAGACAGCATCGAAAGCGTGCCTGACCAGGTCCAGACGGCCCCCATGGGATGGTACTACCAGCATTGCGGGCGTGCGACTGTCGGCTGGTAGTTTCCTGAAGTTGTACTGCGTGAGGAACTGTTTCTTCACCTCGTCCCAATTCTGTTCGACGATTGGATTCGGTTGTTCGACACCGTCCGCACTGGAAATTGCCAATGTCGGTTCCCTGGCCACTGCTGTCACAGCGTAATTGAGCCTGGAATACGCCACCGCACCAATGGTTCGCCTACTGAAAAGATGATATTGTGGAAAGAAAATAAGAACAAGTCAACATAATTCAGAACTGGATAATGCAATCTCGTTACGTCGCTCTTACTACGGCACTCATTACAGCACTCATATTCACGGGTGGTACATTCGCTGCACAGATAGGTCCCTTTGAATCCAATCCACCGGAACCAGCTCCAGAGATACAGTCGCTTTCGATCACTGACCGTGATTGCCGCGGTGGAATTTCTGATTTTGCTCGCTCAAGTGGTGGATCAGATGGAAGACACGTGTTCGAGGGCGTTACTAACACAACGACACCAGCGGCAGCACTCACAGCGAAAGCTGTCCGCACCTCACCCGAAAATGCAGACGTGATTACCTACCGGATTGACCTTCAAACCACTCCCGCTACGAACGCATCTCAGTCCTGCAGTGGGGAAATCGCGTATCGTCTCGTCGCTGTCGCCCCAGATGGGACGACTGGTACGCGGGTTGGAGTGTATCTCGATGGCCAGCTGATTGCATGCAGTGAGAGTACTTCTGATCCGAAGGTTGGCTGTGTTCGGCTTTCGAAATACGATGACCAATCACCTGAAGCAAGTACCAACGGATCAATATCAACTGTGTCCCCTGTGGACTCCTCACGGTATCAGTGGGTTTGAGGGAGCGTCCAGGACATGAAGCGATACCCCCGTTCACGTAATTATTAAGGAAGAGGAACGATACCAAGAGTATGCCAGATTTATCACAGAAAATTAAAACACGGTTCTTAACGCCTAGCATAAAAGTATGGAATCACAAACTGCGTTATGTTATATCTAGTGGATTATTAGGGGGTTTTGGCGCAATTTTAGGGATCTACATTGCTGTATCGTATTATATATTCGATCCATACAACCCATTCAGTGCTGTTATAGTAGGGTTATCAACGGGGGCAACGGTATTTATAGGGTCAATATTTCTCGCGATTATCGACTGATTCATTCTAAAACGCCACACTGTATTTCAAAGTCGAGCTCAGTACCTTTGAGGAATCCTCGCAGGAGTTCGGGCTGGTCGTTCTTGGCCGCAATGGACTGGTCGATGGGGCTTCGACGGCGTCAATATATTCTGGGACGTAGTTTATTAAGTCGCTACATTTTGGGTGCCAGATCTACTCGACAGGATTCAGTTCCGGGGCATAGGAGGGAGATATGCCGTCGCAACAAGAAAACATACGGCCATTTCAACCATCTCTCGGTGCTGATCAAGTCGGACACCACTGTCAATAGCGGTACAGAAGGAGATGACTGCTGACAGACTGTCAGTATCCCTGTATCATTTAATACAGAATGCCCTTGGCAGCAGGGGGAAATTTATGATAGGTTCAAACAATTAATGTAGTATGAATCCCCGCTCGTGGTTACGACCTGCGGTGTACGTGAGTGCTATTGGATTATTTGTGCTTGGACTCGCTATTACTGGTTCTGCTGCATACAGCGAGACAGACGCAACCCCTTACTTGATTCAGGTTGACCAAGGAGACGCATCCACAAGTGCCTCACCAATTGCGTATTCTGATCTTACGTCGGAAGAGAAATCCGTGTTTGATCGACTGATGACAGGCCAAGCAGCACCTGTTGAAGGAACTACTCTGACTACCTTTGCCAACTACGCTGTTCAATATCAGGGGGATGTATACACGTTCGAAGTGACCTATGACCCAACAACACTGTCACATCTCGTCGTAGGTTTCGGGATGGCACTATCCGTTGCTGGTGGAGCGTTGTTTTTCCTGACGCAGTTTATCGAGAGGCGGAGAACGCTATCTACAGAGGTTTCATCATAAGCTCATTTCTTGCGCCAATCACGCCAAAGCACTCCCCTCGGTACGAACTGACAAGAACACCACACCCCTAGTTGTGTGCTAGGATAATACGTGGAAACCCTCACGCCTTCCGTGCTCCTTCAGAGGAGTGACCCCTGATAGGTGTTGCATTTCACTCCGTGGAGGGTGCCAGATAGCAGGACTCTTTCACCCCAACCGGTAGTGTGAGATTGAGAGCGTCGCGTTCGTATGTGTTTCAGTGACTCGCTACGAGAGTCGTTTTACCGTCTCACTGATATCCTTTCGAAACCGCTTTGCTCGTTTTGCTGTCTCTTCCGGTCCATGCTGGTTCTGGACATACAGAGATTTGAAATAGTAGACGAGATTCATGAGCAGGTAGAGTGGTTTTCTGCGCTCGAATCCTGCAGGGAATGATCGAATGGATTCGTACCCATCCCGGAACGTTTGCTCCAGGGCGGCGGTGTCGTGATTGAACGTCGGGAAGACAGTTCGCCAGTAATCGAACTCGCCCGGTGCTGCCAGTGTGTGTTCGAAGTCGACCATGCAGTTCACCTGATCATCACTCACAGAGATGTGCTCAGGGGTTGCCCAGCCGTGGCAGCAGACGGGACTGTCAGCGTCTTCAAAGAGCTCCGAGCGATCAGTGAGGACATCGATGACGGTATCGACACTGTCAGCGTGGCCCCGTTGATCAGGGATCGATCGGTGACGACGGACATACGCGATTGCAGCGGTCTGCCAGTCGCTCGCCCCGGTATTCGTGAGTTCGCCGTTTTGTGGCTGGAACTGGCCGTACGTGTCGATAAATCGATTTGTTTCGGCATGTAAGGTTGCGAGACCTCGTCCTGCGACGAATGCCCACGTCTCGTCAATGTCTCTTCTTGCGTCGGATAGTGGGGCATCCGGATGCCACTCGGCGACGAAGTGATCGTCTCCCACGCGGAGTATCCGTGGTACTGGCACGGATGTCTGTTCACCAAGGAATGCAGTCACGCGTCCCTCAATTGCCGCTTTCCCCGTCGGGCCAATATTGCCCTTGTACACGGCGTGGTGCCCATTGACGGTGACTTCATACACTTCGTGTGGTGGAACAGCACGCAGTTGGCGCACGATGCTGTAGCTTTCAAACGCTGTTGCAAGCGTCTCGTGGACTGTGTGTTTCATTTGCTATTGCCACGTATCGGATGGCGATCGGCCGCCCGTAGGACGGTGCTACGGCTACGGCCGAGAGAAGATGTCAAAATGTTCCGGAGAGTCAATATAAGGATTTCGTTCAGTGCGTGTGGATGATTGCGTGGTAGTATAATAACGTGCAACCACAACACTACCGATCCCCTCAAAGCGTCGAATTCGGCACTTTCAGTGAAACGGGTGGCGTGTGCGGAGTAACTAAGTTGCACGAAATCCATAATAGAAACGTGCAACAATGAGAACCGAACGGAACAAAGACGGCTCGTTCAACGTCTGGATGTCACGAGAGGAGTACCAGCACCTACCACGGGCTGCCAGCTCGTGGGATCGAGAGATCGCGATCAGACTGATGGGCGACTGTGGACTGCGGGTGGCGGAGGTCCTCGACGTCGAGCCCCGCCACGTTTCACGCATGAGCGACGGTACGCATCACTCACTGGAGGTCGTCGCCGGCAAGGATACCTCCGGTGAGTACGGCGACGGTAAACATCGTGAGACGTGGCTCCCCGTCGAACTGGAGCGCACCATCAACCGGTACGTGCAGCACGAGGACGTCGACCGGGACGAACCAATCATTGATCGGTCGAAGCGCACGCTCCAGTACTGGGTCGAGCAGGCGGCTGAACAGGCCGCCAAAGATATTGGCGACGATGATTACCTCCGTGTGTCGACGCACGATCTCCGGCGCTGCTGGGCCAACCATCTGCTCGTCGAGGAAGGGGTTTCCCCACGGATCGTGATGGCGCTTGGTGGGTGGTCTAGCTACGACGCGATCGAGCCGTACCTCGCAGCACCGACTGAGGAGAACATTATCCAATCGATGAGCACTGCTACGTTGTGACTACAGAGGCGAGGGATGGCCAGTGAAAATGGATATGAACTTACAGTGTATATGAAATGGATGCAATGGCAAATGGGATTCGGATCGCCGTTTCTGACGGGAGTAATTCAATAAATGTAGGAGTCATTAATTGCGGTGGTCATTATGTGGCAACTCAAGTTAGTAGCGAAGGGAATGATACACGACACGATACTTATCATAAAAATGGTTATATGCATGTGAAAGAGTTTCCAAACACCGAGAATGCAAATGAAGTCCCTCGATATTACGGCCCTCCTCTCAATGATTTTAAAGGATTTTGCACTGCTTCAGTTAAGTCCCTTCCAAAGGAAGTTGGTTGGTTAGTCTCTCCCGAATTTGATGCAGAAAATCCAGTTGATAATACTGTATATATTAATGCGGATGGAGCTAAGCATGGAATAGCTTATCAGGAATTCATTTGTGAACCCGGATTTCCTGTCAATAAAGTAGTACAAGAGAAAATCTCAAACGCCGTCGAAGAAGGTGAGGATTACAACCTATCTGTTCATACCTATACAAAAACGGAGCCATGGGTGGGTGTCATCCATTGGAATCAAGGCTCTGGCGTGCAATTTTTCACCCACACCAAACATTTCCGTCCCATGGAACCATCCTTGTCCGGTTTGCTCAGCGGAGAATCATGCCAAAATGATGTCAAAGGATGCGGTGGACCTGATGGGGAGGGTTATCTTTGCGAATCTTGCTATAACGTACTCAATGGCACGTGAACAGAGTGTCGGAGATTCCGGTCTTCTACGACATCCACACCACTTTTTCCGAGCCCACGCGCGTGTGCGTGCAAGCGTGGAATACCACCGGCACTTCTTCTGCTCACCACCGGTTCCAGTGCTTCCATCCGATCAGCGCAAAGATCTTGGCAGGGGCTGTGGACAATCACTCCATGGGTGGGTACACCTGCGATCAATGCGATACCGGCGGCTGGCAGCTGGACGAAGTGACGATCAAGAACGCAAAAGGCGATGGCTACGAGATCACCTGCCCAGATTGTCGCATCATCGACTATCTCTTCATCCATTGACCGACTATCACACCGAAACCCACCTCATAGAATCCATTTCATCTCAACCTCGGACCCATTCATCACAGAGAAGTAGAGAGGCATGAGAGCCAAATACGAACTTCTCAAAGGGATCTGATGAGACCCCCACTTTCCAACGATACAGGGCCAGAAACAAGCTCTCAGAAAGCAGATGTTCGCATCCATCACGAAAGTGTACGAATCTCACCACCGAGCACACAACCCCCCACCAAACAGCTGGTGAAAGCATATGCCTGGATGGTACACGACGATGCATCCCCGTCGGGGACAGCTCTCGGCGACTGAGAGGACGGGAGAGCTCACTCGCTAACTGCATCCCAGGTGTACGACGTACCGGGTTGTGCCAGTCGTCGAAACGGACCACCTAGATACGACTGCGGCCATGCGGCCGGGAGAGCTGCATTATCTGAGCTTCGGGAATTCATCGAGAATTTCCCGAATGGTGCTCGGTGGTGAGCTCATAGTTAGAAAAAAGCGACTTTAGTTAACTACGTCGTAGTCGAGTTAGTCAGGAATAGTCGAGTGCTTCCCCACTGCTGAAGTCCATATCTTAGGCTGGGTGTGACAGTCGGAACACCCCAAGGTGGGGATCGGTGCTTGGCGAATAAAGGAGAATAAAGCCCTTATAAAGACTTTATTCTGAAGGAGAAAAAGGACAAATAAGGATTCTGGCTGGCGGCGAAGACTTCCACGAGTTTTGCAAGTGGGTCGATCGAACGGCTTGAGCCTATAGCATTTCCTATAGCGAACCCTATAGCCAATGGAGAGCGACTCAGAATGCAATCCGCTCTCTGGTATCGGCTGGATCTCTGGCAGCAAACACTTACCCTCTCGATCCACTAGAAAAAGCCAAGCTATGGCACGTACTGCCAACACCGATGACGATATGGCCTACGCTATCGGGTTGTATGCCCTCGGAGAGATCAGCGAGGGGAAGGCTGCCGAGATCGCTGGCGTCTCTCGGTGGGACATGCGCGAAGTACTCACCAATGTTGGGATCGAACTGCGACACGGTCCCCAATCCGTTGAGGGCGTCCGTCGCGATGCCGGACTCACGGACGCCGACAACGAATGAGGATGTTCGAATCACCCATTGTCTGTGATGCGACCGTTCTATCGAATTTCGCTTTCACTGACGATCTGAACCTTCTTGATACTCTTCCTGCCTCTTGCGTTACTGTTGAGGCGGTCAACGAGGAACTTCGCGCCGGAATCAGTGCCTATCCCGAACTCGAGCGAGCGGTTGACGCAATCGAAGTACTCACCGATCACGAGCCTACCAACGCCATTCGCTCGGTACTCGATCGGGGCGAAGCCCACGCCCTCCAGGCTGCTATCGATCAGGATGGGACACTCGCCACTGACGATCGACAGGCTCGAACCCACGCCAATGACCGAAGTGTCCCATTGACCGGCTCGGTCGGCATCCTCCTCCGACTCGTTGAACAAAACGAACTCACCGTTGCGGATGCCGACGCGATCCTGCAGCACTGGATCACTGAGTACCACTACCATTCACCTATCGAGCACATCCACGAAGCGATTGACTCGTCAGAAGAGGAGACGTAGACTGGCACTGACTATAGCCTTCCCTATAGTGAATCCTATAGCCAGACGAGAACACAGTAGGCCGAGAGAAACAACAACTGGACGACACCACTATACGTACAGCGCGTGTACGACATATGTATGTCAGACGCATCATCACCCGGGGGAGATCCCAGCGACACTCGTGTCCAGCTGAATGTCCGCGTGACCCAGCGGTTCCTCGACCGTATCGACGAGATCTGGCAGGGGAGAGGCTTCAATTCCCGATCGGAATACATCCGATACGTACTCCATGATGCGGCTGACCACCAGACGTTTGATCGGGACGAGCTGCTTGCACTCGCACAGGCAGAACGACAACTGCGGGAGGGAACGACCCATTCATTTGAGGACGTGCTCGAACAGTCGGAGCGCGATGCAGACGAATGACAGCGGACGGTGATGAGTGGTCAATTCGCTTCACAGACACTGGCAAAACAGATTTCATAGCGCTCGATGCCGACGACCAAGACCAACTCCAGAACAAACTCACCAACATCGTCGAGTCTCCCTGGCGGGATCCGCCCGACTACGGGGAACCGCTCCAAAACAGCCCCTACAAGAAGGTCCGTATTGGCCAGTTTCGACTCTCGGTTACGTTCGATCGCACCGACAACGAGATGGTTATCGCCAGAATCAAACACCGAAGCGGAGCGTATACCGCTGACGACTGATTCAAGAACTCCTCCTAAAACCGATATGAGGTTATAGCATTTCCTATAGTAAGTCCAATAGCCGACGGAGAGCAGCTCAAAATCACCTCAGCTGGCGCAACAACTAGGTGCCCACAGTGCCTATCGTACTCCATGCCAGCACACAACAAGATCATTTCACGAAGCCATTCGATCGTCGAGCTTCCACCAACGCGTCACTACGAACAACACGCTGACGAGCGACTCGAAGACGCCTTAGCAGAAGCGATTGAGGCTGCTGAAGACACGGACAACTCGTACCTTGCAACCGTACTCCGGCAGGAATTTGGGACCCATTACAGCAAGAACGGTAGTGAGTGACTATACGAGACGTAACAGTCAGTGTATCGGCGGTATCCAGGGTGGGCAGTACAGTGAGTGCATCCAAAATCTCCATAGAGCAGCTCTCGATCCTAATTACACAGCAGTTCTCACGCTTCTCACCGAAAACGAGCACGTCAGTATCGATCAGAGTGGTTGTCCACAGATCTTGAATAGTCCACTCTGTTGGCTCTGTTCGGCGACACCACCAAGGTAGAGATCTCCAGTAGCTGGGACGACAGCTCTCTCAAGCCGGTCAACTGGGGCGGTGTACACACCGAGACGGTTCCCAGTCACGGCATGCAGTGCTACCACCCGATTTGGTGCAGCAACGAAATAGATGGCATTCCCGACCCGTACTGGTGGCATAGACGGTACCTCGTGTGGTGAATCATATCTCCACTGTTCAGTCCCGGTATCGGCAGTGACAGCCCGCAGGACACCGTCAACGACGACGTACACGGTTCCATCGGCGAGTACGGGCAACGAGACATTATAGCGATAGCTCGAATCTGGCGTGCGCTGGCTTGGAATTGTCCACTGGATAGCACCGGATGTACCATCGAGTGCGTAGAAGCCCTCGACAGCCGCTGCGTACGCCATACCGTCAGCAGCTGCCATATCTGGATTGCTATCGTCGAGCGAGTTGGTCCAGCGACGTTCGCCAGCCGTAGCAGTCAGTGCGTGGACGGTCCCGTCTTCGGCACCAGCATAAACGGTCTCCCCATCGACAGCGGGAATCTGTGTTGCTCGAAAGGCTGCGCTCCATTGAACCGATCCGTCCTGCCGGTTGATGGCAAGGCATTCCTCAACGCCTTCGGTAACGTAGACGAAACGGTCGGTTACCACGGGATGATACGAGCCACGTTGAACCGACCACTGTTCTTCCCCATCAACGCTATCGAGCGCCCGAGTACGTCCATCAGCCAGGTACACCGTTCCATCAACGACCCCAACGGAGCTCTCACCCTCCATTTCGGCCCGCCACAGGACGGAGCCGTCCGCAGCATCGAGTGTGAGGAGGACATGGCGCGCTGGAATTTCATCCCCAGGAGTGGCTAGTCTGACGGGGGCATACACAGTTTGGTCGGAGACAGCAGGCGCTCCACTGAGTCCATCAACGTTCTTGTGCCAGCCACGTGTGAACCACCGGACCGGTGCAGTTCCCTGCGGATTGTATCCAGAGTTGCCACCGTTGAATTGGTACTGTGGCCAATCAGCCCTCGGAGAAGAGGGTGTGGCTTGTGCTACAGAAGACGTATCTGAGTGCGTGCTGAGCAAATACCCACCGATACTTCCACCGAGCGCGCTACCAAGAAATCGTCGGCGTGTTACCAATGAATTCTTATCTCTCATTCAATATTAATTAATGCAGTAAGAGATAAATTTCTTCTGGCAGTCAAACTGTCCTCACATTATTAACAAATATGATAAAAATTGACTGACACTAAAAGAGAGGCTGTACGCAAGACAGCCGACGACCATATCGACGACGGAAGTGAATAAGAGAGCAAAACTGATCGTCTCCGAGCGGGGATATCCAATCTCTGGATCTTGGCATTCGGATTGATCCTGACGAGCTTTGTAATCGTAATCGTCTTTCTCCTGAAATAAGGGTGAGCGCCTCCTTCAGGACCGTCGTAATGGCAGGCTTGAACACGTCGACCTCCTGTTCGTATTCCTCTTGCGTGAGCAACTACCGTGCTTTCGGTACCACGTGTTTGAGGCCATCGAAGACGGTATTCGACATTCTTCCAGTTGAATGGGGCTTACTCAGGAACAGAAGTAAGGGAACATCTCATGCATGAAGTATCGAAATTCACTCGGCGATTAAATTCCATCTGTATCAGATATTTCTACAAAAAGAATAGTAGTATATCGAAAGGGCTAAAATAATATCGGTTATCGCCAAAATATGGATGACATACTATCCACGATGCGATCCACCCGACGGGGGTTCTTACAGCGAGCTGTCGGCACAGTTGGAGGAGTGAGTACTCTCTGTTTCGGGGCTGTCGGTACAGCAGCAAGCGTCCCATCCGAGTACGAAATCCAATTGGATACCAGTGAGCAAGCGGAGACAGAACCGTTTGGGACCAATACAGTCGTTGATATACAGACCGATACCGATGCGGTGAACATCAAGGCAGTGGGAAGCGTCGTTGGCACCGCTGCGAGAGCAGACGGAGCATTATTTGGGACGTTTACACCACCTGCGACGGCCGAGTATTCCGGCCACTGCCAGTATGTTAGAGAGGGAGTAGTGAATAATGCGGCCGGCTCTGGGGAGGCGGCTGTGTCTGTATTCGCACGAGAAGTCGACGGCGAATCATCAGGGGCACCCCTCGAAACCATCCAGACGGATGTCTCTGGCACTGTCACACAGTCCGGAAGGATCACGCTTCGAAAAGGGGTCAAGTATCACGTCGGAGTCATATTTCGAGTCCGTGTCACATCAACCGTCGCCGAGCCATTTGCGTTGGTGGATTTCTTTGATGGCGATCGACGGTTCGAAGTTCAGGACTTTCGTCTTCAACTCTAGATCAGCGCCCCAACCCTCTCTTGATCGGCTGGAGCGTCTTCGCACACTCCGTCGGAGAGGGAGCGGTCACCTCGATAGCTGCCTGATTGCACGTACGTGTACCAATCCGCCGAGTCCATTCGCAATCATCTCGTGCACGTCGCTGGTTTGCGGTGAACAAACTGGCCGAGAGCGGTTTGCAAAAGCTGCGAAGAGGAGTAAATTGGTTACTCGTCGTGTGCTGGAGAGACCAACAGTTGGAGAAGTGCAGGGAGCTCCTCGGTTGATCGTGCGTCACAGAACTTGACGACCCCATTGAGCAAACAGCTCGCAGCAGAGTCAGCCTCCAACCTTTTTTCCGGTCGGGTTGCCTCCGGCAACCACTCCCGCAAAAAACGTTGATGAAAAAAGGCCGCGTCACCCACCTTTTTTGATCTCGGGTTGCCTTCGGCAACCACTCAATCAAAAAATCTGGACCAAAAAAGGCCGCTCGCTGCGCTCGCGGTGGGGAATCCTAGCCACACATGTGGTTTCGAAAAATTCCGTAGTTGGGGTTAGTCGTCGTGTGCTGGAGAGACCAACAGCTTAAGCAGCGCAGGGAGTTCCTTGGTTGATCGTGCGTCGCAGAACTTCACGACTCCATCGAGTAAACAACTCGCGGCAGACACAGCCTCGTCTTGCGTCTGTGCACGCGCTGGATCCTCCGGACGATCGGGAGAAAACGCCAACAAAGTAACGTCACCACTCCGTTGCTCATGTGCACGAAGCCGAGCATCGTTTTCGAACCAGGCGGTGTAGATGGTCTCGCCCTGCGAGCGAAACCGAGTAATCCGATCAAGCGACGGAAGCGTATCAGGACCCCCGCCCGAGCGCTCGCTCAGATCAGCAATCGCGAGCACCTCCTCCACTTGCCGACTGTGCCGACATTCCGTTGATTGACAGGGACGACACCAACAGTTCTCGGCGATATCCACGACGTGGTGTAACTCAGCAGAGGAGAGTTCCTCGCGATCCTCGATTCCCGCAAGGGTGCTGATCTGTCCATCCATCGTTCGGAAGCTGAACTGGGGAAGACTCACGAGCCAATCCTCCACGACGGACAGCCCGTTGCATGTGCGCGTGGCCGAGCAACCGGTTGACCACAGCGTGCACACCGCGTGGTAGTCATTGACGATACGACAGGATTACAGTACCGCGGCGTTATTCCCATATTGGGTTCACCTCTCGGTTAGGGAACCCCAGCGTCGGGTGCTCCAACACCCGGCGCGTTTCAGTACACGCGCAAATCATTCCGGCTGGCGTTCCCAGTTGGTTGTGCCAACCCACTAGGTTATAAACTTTCGTATGTGTTGGAATTCTTCCTTATTATGTGATGCGTCCGGACCGTCCTGCTAAACCTGCACTAGAACAAAGAAGGCGCAACTAGTGTTACTAGACAGTAATTCATTCTAATTAACAAACTCGACAGATTCGCTCACACTCGTCGTGAGTGGGTGCTCGGCCAACCGTGACGAACGCGCTTCGCGCACCCAAATTTCACAAAACTAAACTTGAAACGATAGGGAATCTCCTCACACCTGCTGCTACACCACCACCAACCCTCAATCGTGTTGTCGTCTGTGTCCTGGATAGATCCCTATCGGGGAGCCCGTGCTTACACGCTAGCCGGCCGTTCTGGTGGTGACACTCACAACGTTCGTGAGCACGCCATCCACCGCCTCCGATGTGAACTGTTCGGCCCTCTTGAGCCGGTTCGCTAGCCAGTCATCGAAGATCACTGCTTTGCCCTTGCCCGTGTGGACCACCTCCGTTCGATCACCACCCAGCCGATCAAGGAACGCCATCACTCGGGCAACGGTCTGGTCGTGTGCCGATCCATACTCACGTTTGAGCTGATCTTTGATCGTGGTCGAATCCAGCCGCTTTCCTTTCGGCACTGTCGTCGCCAGTCCGCCGAGCTCCATCGCAATCGTCCGCGCTCGTCGTTGATTGGCCGTCAGTTTCGCCTTGTGGAGAATCTCATCGGGTAATTGGACGATCTGTTCTAACGGCGTCCGTTCCTCACGTCCGTCACAATTTGCAACCTTTCTTGCAACAGCGTCTGTGTGCGCCTCGTTTTGTTCAGTCGCCCGCTTGTTTTCCGTCACGTCCTGTCTGATCTCGGCCTTATCGCGCTCATTCATCTCGCGGTACTCTTTTTGCTCGCGTTCGAGCCGCTCAACCGTCGTTTCCAGATGTATAAGCCGTTCATCACGCCGTTCGATGGCGGTTCTCAGGTCGTCATTTGCTTCGTACTGAACCTGGAGTTCACCAACCAACGTCTTGATCACGCCAACCAACTGGTCGGGATCATCTTTCTCGATCCCGTCCTCTAGGAGATTGCTGAGAACTTCGCTGGTTCCAGTATCATTAACTATGCTGCTGTCGTCGTTCGTGTTGGGTTGTTGATTCATACGTATTCAACCCCTCACCCTCGGACGTGTTGTGACACGTCTGGGGAAACCGGGCAACCGGTTTGCTCCAGTCGGGTGAGTATACGTACCACATCAAAATGGCACTATTAATATGTGACGGATTTTCGATAGAAATATCGATGGATCACAAAATCTGATACAGCTACACATCTCCAGAAATTCATCTCCTCAAATAAACGGTCCTCGCTCGTAATTGAACACTACGTGTAGTACTGGCCCAAACTCATTTTGTATACCGCAGAGGGTTTGGTACAATCAATACCTGCGGTGCGCTGGGGATCGGAGACTCCTTCGATAGAAACTGTTCACCGCAGTTCCGTATGATATTGCCATGCTCTATAGCCAAAAAATACGCCGATAGGGAGACCTATCACCGAGATTGTGGCAAAAAATGCGACAGCCATGTAGATATCTCGTTTTACTCGGAGGGCCTCATCGGTCGTGCTCGCCACTATTTCAGCATCCATCTATGGGCTCACATCAACGAATGTAGGTTATTTATAGCCGCTGATGAACGATGACAGCTCTAGCACCAGGATTTTTCACTCCGCAGCACCCTCACCAACGAGCGAATCGAGCGCCGTGAAATACTCGGGCCGAGCCACCTGATACGCATCACGATAATCGATCTCCCCAGCAACAAACGTCGTGGCAAACTCCCTGGCCCCCTCGATTGCCGCGTCCCGATCGTCGAACCGCTGTTCCGTGACCGTCACTTCGGGCTCCAGATAGAACGTCACGAACCACGAATCGGTCTCACGCCGATTCCGTCCCGGCCGGCGAGTGCGCTTTCCCTGTGTCACATAGAGCGTCGGCATGCACGCCGACGGAATCTCGCTCCCATCGAACACGTCCGGGCGATACGCCAGTATCAAGCGATCTGGACCCTCGTCCCAGCGCTCCCACCCGCTGGGAAAATCTCCATCCATACCACCGCTTGGAGTGGCCTCACCTTCAGCCACCCGATCACCAGATCAGCATCCCCCATATAAAGCATCCAATCGGAAGCACAGTGTAACAAATCGGTGCACGACGATGGCGGCCGGTTTTATCGACAGTTACACACGTTTGATCGTGGGATGGTGGGAAGACTTATGTATGTTAAGGACTAACGTGATAAATAGTATCGGGGATTGCTCTCGTCCGGCGGCCCCCTGCTGTGTTGATCGACGTTGCAGCCCCCAACGGGTGATTTGACGGCACGCACGGCCGGCCATTGATCACCACGAATCTTCACAGCATGGGGTGCTGTCCACGGGAGGCTCCGACACCCTACGCGGTCGGACACACCAGACCGACTCCGTGATACCATGACAGGTAACATGGCAACCCTCGAAGACCTCAGCCAGGCGTACCAGGATTCGATTCCCGCTGACCTGCGTCACACTCGCTCGTTCGAGTGGTACTTGGAGGCTGTCCACGAGGAGCCCAAAATCGCCCGCAGCGCCCACCAGCGCGTCGCGGACATGTTCGACTACTACGGCACCGAGTACGACGAAGACGCCGGTGTCGTCGAGTACCGACTCGCCAGCAAGGACCCGTTGTTCGACGGGGAGAACACCTTCTATGGACGCAGCATCCACGAAGCGATCCACGAGTTCGTCAACAAAGTGAAATCCGGCGCTCGTGGACTCGGACCAGAAAAACGGATCAAGCTGCTGCTCGGACCGGTCGGCTCGGGGAAATCCGATTTCGACCGGCAGGTCCGTCGGTATTTCGAAGATTACACGCTCCGGGACGACGGACGGATGTACACCTTCCGTTGGATCAACCTCTGTGATGTGATCCACGATCAGGACCCGAGCGACGACGTGGTCCGCTCGCCGATGAACCAGGACCCACTCGTCCTGTTGCCCCAGGCCCAGCGCGATCGAATCATCGAAACGCTGAACGAACGACTGACAGCACCGTACACCATTCGCAACGAGCAGTCGCTCGATCCGGCGAGCGAGTTCTACATGGACAAGCTGCTCGAGGAGTACGACGACAATCTCAAGCAGGTGCTCGAAAACCACGTGGAGATCGTCCGGCTGGTCGCCGATGAGAACAAACGCCGGTCGATCGAGACGTTCGAACCCAAGGATAAGAAAAACCAGGACGAAACCGAGCTCACCGGCGACGTGAACTACTCGAAAATCGCCGTCTACGGCGAATCGGACCCGCGCGCGTTCGATTACTCCGGCGCGTTCTGTAACGCAAATCGTGGCATCTTCAGCGGTGAAGAGCTGCTAAAGCTCCAGCGCGAGTTCTTATACGACTTCTTGCACGCGAGTCAGGAGCAGACGATCAAACCGAAAAACAACCCGCGCATCGATATTGATCAGGTGATCGTTGGCCGCACCAACATGCCCGAATACAAGGAGAAAAAGGGCGACGAGAAGATGGAGGCGTTCAACGACCGGACCAAGCGGATTGATTTCCCGTACGTTCTCCAGTACGAAGAAGAATCGAAGGTCTACCAGAAGATGCTCAACAACGCCGACCTGCCCGACATCCACGTTGAGCCACACACGCTGGAGATGGCCGGGCTGTTCGGCGTCCTGACGCGCGTCGTTGACCCCGATGGCGGCCAGATCGGCGTCGTTCAGAAGGCAAAGGCCTACAACGGAGAAAGCGACGACGTTGACGACATCGATCTGAAAAAGCTCCGCGAGGAGGCCCAGGAAACCGCCGAGGTTGGCGAAGGGATGGAGGGTGTCTCACCCCGGTTTGTGAGCGACGAGATCGCAGAGGCGATCATGGACAGCATGCACCGGGGTCGTGAGTTCCTCTCGCCGCTGACGACGTTCAATCACCTGGAGGCTAATCTCGAAAACCACGGCTCGATCCCCGAAGAACATTTCGAGCAGTATTATCGCTATCTCGAACTGGTCCGTGAGGAGTACAAAGAGCGCGCAATCGAGGACGTTCGCCACGCGTTGGCCTACGACGTGGACGAGATCCGCAGACAGGGCGAAAAGTATATGGACCACGTGATGGCGTACATCGACGACGACACGATCGAAGACGAGATCACTGGCCGCGAATCAGAACCCGACGAGACGTTCCTCCGGTCGGTTGAGGAGAAGTTGAACATCCCGGAGGATCGCAAAGACGACTTCCGCCAGGAGGTCTCGAACTGGGTCTCGCGACGCGCCCGCGAGGGAACGTCTTTCAATCCACAGGACAACGACCGACTGCGCCGAGCCTTGGAGCGAAAACTCTGGGAGGATAAAAAGCACAACATCAACTTCTCGGCGCTGGTCTCAAGCGGTGAGACCGAAGACGACGAACGAAACGCCTGGATCGACGCGCTGGTCGAACAGGGCTACTCGAAAGAGGGTGCCAAGGAAGTCCTTGAGTTCGCCGGCGCGGAGGTGGCCAAAACCGAGCTTGAAGAATGACGCGGGATTTCATCACCCAGGCGGACAGAGAGCTGACCGAGACGTACGAAGCGCCGATGTCGCTAGAAGAGTACGTCGACCGGATTGTAGCGCAGCCCCAGCTCGCTGCCCACGCCAGCAAGTATCTCCTTGAGGCAATCGAAGCGACAGGCACACGGACGGTCGTCGAAGAGGGCGAAGAAAAAGAGCGCTACAGCTTTTTCGATGATCCCCACAACGACGGCGAGCACGCGATCCTTGGCAACACGGAAGTGCTCAACGAGTTCGTGGACGATCTCCGATCGATTGCTGCTAAACGGGGAAAAGAAGAGAAGATCGTCTGGCTCGAAGGACCGACCGCAACCGGAAAATCCGAGCTCAAGCGCTGTCTGATCAACGGGCTTCGGGAATACTCCAAAACCGAGGCCGGCAGACGATACACGATCGAATGGAACGTCTCCGGTGTCAGCGATGGCGGCGGACTGACCTACGGCGACCGCGAAGTCAGCGACGATTCGGAGTGGTACGCAAGCCCCGTGCAAGCCCATCCACTGTCGGTGTTTCCCCAGACCGTTCGGTCGGATATTTTGGATGCCGTCAACGAGCAGCTCGACGATCACATTCCGGTCCAGGTCGATAGCCGTCTCGATCCGTTCTGTCGAGAGGCGTATGATTACCTCGAAGAACAGTATCGACGCGACGGCCATGAGAACCTGTTCTCTGCAGTGACGAGCGAAGAGCACTGCCGCGTGAAAAATATTGTCGTCGACGTTGGCGATGGAATTGGGGTGTTGCACTCCGAAGACGAGGGAACGCCCAAAGAACGGCTGGTTGGCTCCTGGATGCGCGGGATGATCCAGAAACTCGACTCACGTGGCCGGAAAAATCCACAGGCGTTCAGCTACGACGGCGTCCTCTCCCAGGGTAACGGGCTGTTGACGCTCGTCGAAGACGCCGCCCAGCACGCCGATCTGTTGCAAAAGTTGCTGAACGTTCCGGACGAGCGCCACGTGAAACTCGATAAGGGGATCGGGATGGACATCGACACGCAGCTAATCATCATCTCGAATCCCGACCTGCAGGCACAGCTGAATCAGCACGCCGACCGACAGGGCCAGGATCCCCTGAAGGCACTCAAACGGCGGCTCGATAAACACGAATTCCGCTATCTGACGAATCTCTCGCTCGAAGCCGAGTTGCTCAGACGGGAGTTGACCAACGAGACGTCAGTGTGGGTGGCAGACGCCTACGAAGAACTCGAAGAAAAGATCCGTGAACCCCTGACGATGACAGTGCGAAACAGCAGCCACCAGGTGATCGACAGGGAGCTCGCCCCCCACGCGATCGAGGCTGCTGCGCTGTACGCCGTCGTCACACGGCTCGACACCGACGATCTTCCCCCGGGGCTGGATCTTGGGGATAAAGCCCAACTGTTCGATGCGGGATACATCCACGACGGCGACGACCGAATGTCGAAAGACGAGTTCGAGTTCAGCGAACAGGCCAGCGACGGCGAACACGGCATTCCGGTGACCTACACCCGAGACGAGATCGCCGATCTCCTCTACGAATCCCAGGATCGCCATCACCCCGAGCTGGCCGTTGAGAACGTGATCATGCCGCGTGACGTGTTGAACGCGTTGGCCGATGGACTCTCGGATGCGCCGTTGTTTTCCGAAAGCGAGCGCACTGAGTTCGAAAACCGGGTTGTGCAGGTGAAAAATCGGATCTTCAGCGCACAGGAAGACGACGTGCTCGCCGCAATCATGCGCGATAAACGCGTCGACGTGGCCACAGTCGAGGAGTACGTCGAGCACGTCTACGCGTGGGCAGAAGACGAGCCGATCGTCAACGAGCGGGGCGAAAACGAGGAGCCAGATCCGTTGAAAATGAAGATCTTCGAGATCGAGCACCTGGGTCGGTTCGACGAGAAGCACTACTCCGGGTCAGACCCATCAGAAGCGGTTCGGTCGTTCCGAACGGAGAAGATTATTACTGCGCTGAACAGACACGCCTGGGCAAACCGCGACGCTGAGTTCCAGGCGACTGCCGTCAATCCAAAGGAGATTCCCGTGATCCGTACCGTCCTTGGGAGTCACGACTGGGATGAGGTGCGACGGACGTTCGAGGATTTCGACCCACGACAGTGGGATGATCCCCCGATCGGCACCGAAACGGCCGCCGTCAAAGACGAGACGATTCAGAACATGATCGAGATGTTCGATTACACGGCGGCATCGGCCGAGCTGACCTCTCGGCACGTCATGGGGCAGGTGAGCTACAAATGGGACTGAGAGACGATCTTGAGCGATTCCGAGAGGTTGGCGAACAACGCCGGCAGGATCTCTCCGAGTTCATCCAGTACGGTGATCTCGGCCAGAGTCTGCCACACGAGATTCGCATTCCGATCAAAATCGTCGATCTCCCGACGTTCGAGTATGATCAGCGCGATCAGGGCGGCGTCGGACAGGGCGGTGATGGCGCGCCGGACGTTGGCGATCCGGTTGGCCAGCCCCAGCCAGGTGACGGCGACGAACCGGGCGAGCCGGGCGAAGAAGGGGGTGAACACGAGTATTACGAGATGGACCCCGAGGAGTTCGCCCAGGAGCTCGACGATGAGCTTGGCCTTGAGCTTGAGCCGAAAGGAAAACGCGTCATCGAGCAAAAAGAGGGCGATTACACCGACATCACCCGAACTGGTCCGGCAAGCACGCTCGATTTCGATCGGCTGTTCAAGGCCGGGCTCAAGCGCAAGCTCGCCATGGAGTTTGACGAGGAGTACGTCGAAGCCGCGCTGAAAGTCGATGGGATGGGGCCCCAGTCGGTCTTCGAGTGGGCGCGCTCTGAAAACATTCCCGTGAGTCGTTCCTGGATCGAAGACGCGTACGAGCATCTGACAGCCGAGGAGCGAACGACCTACCAGACGATAGCAGAGATGGAGGCAGACGTGGATCGGACGCCGACAGCCGCTCGGATCCGCGAGGAAGGGATCAAAGACATTCCCTTCCGCCGCGAGGATGAACGCTATCGCTATCCCGAAACGATCGAAGAAAAAGAGCGCAACGTTGTCGTGGTGAACATCCGCGACGTGTCGGGGTCGATGCGTGAGAAAAAGCGCGAGCTGGTCGAACGGACGTTCACGCCGCTGGATTGGTATCTGACCGGCAAGTACGACAACGCCGAGTTCATCTACATCGCTCACGACGCGGATGCCTGGCAGGTCTCACGCGATGAGTTCTTCGGCATTCGCTCGGGCGGTGGGACACGGATATCGAGCGCCTACCAGCTGGCAGCCGAGCTCTTAGAGGAGTATCCCTGGAGCGACTGGAATCGCTACGTCTTCGCGGCGGGTGATTCGGAAAACTCCTCAAACGACACCTCAGAGCGCGTGATTCCGATGATGGAGGAAATCGATGCGAATCTTCACGCCTACGTTGAGACGCAGCCGAGCGGGAACGCAATCAACGCCACGCACGCAGAAGAGGTTGAGCGCCATTTCGGTGAGCACGGATCCACCGCCGTCGCGTACGTGACCGGGCCTGGCGACATCGTTGACGCGATTTACACCATCCTCAGCACCGAAGACAATGAGTAAGCCAACGACAGATAGAGCCGACAAGCAGCGGATTGCCGAGTCGCTCGAACCGATCGTCACGGAGGCCCACGAGCTGGCAACAACGCTCGGGCTAGATCCGTATCCAGTGAACTACTGGATCGTCGACTACGACGAGATGAACGCACTCGTTGCGTATAACGGCTTTCAGCGCCGCTATCCACACTGGCGGTGGGGAATGACCTACGATCAGCAGCAAAAGCAACGCCAGTTCCTCGGCGGCAAGGCCTACGAGCTGGTGAACAACGACGATCCTGCGCACGCGTTTCTCCAGGAGTCGAACGATCTGGCAGATCAAAAGGCCGTCATCACGCACGTCGAGGCCCACGCGGACTTTTTCGCCAACAACCAGTGGTACGGACTGTTTGCCGACGATCCCAATGCCGCACGGATGCTGGCAAGTCACGCCAACCGGATCGAATCGTACATGGAAGATCCATCGATCGATCGCGAAGCGGTCGAAAAATGGATTGATAACGTCCTCTGTTTAGAGGACTGCATCGACCAGCACCGGCCGTTTTCGACCGTCGAAGACTGGCTTGAGGAGCCATCGATGGCCTCGGATATTGAGGAAAAGCTCGAAGAGCTCGATCTGAGCGATGAAGTGCTCGGACAGGTGTTCAATGAGGACTGGCTTGAGTCCCAGCGCGACGAAGACGGCGCGGTGACGTTCCCGACGGAGCCAGAGCGCGATCTCATCTCGTTTTTGCGAACACACGGCCGCCAGTACGACGACGCAACCGAGAAGGCAGTCGAATTCGAGGACTGGCAGCGCGAGATTATCGAGCTCTTGCGCCGGGAAGCGTACTATTTCGCCCCCCAGAAGATGACGAAGGTCCTCAACGAGGGGTGGGCGGCCTACTGGGAGTCGATCATGATGGGTGAGGAGGGATTCGCCGAGGAAAACGAGTTCATCCATTATGCCGACCATCAGGCAAAGGTGCTCGGCTCGCCGGGATTCAACCCGTACAAGCTGGGCAAAGAGCTCTGGGAGTACGTCGAGAACGTCACCAATCGGCGGGCGGTCGTCGAGGCGTTGCTCC
Source organism: Halobacteriales archaeon YIM A00013 (assembly GCA_025041195.1). Taxonomy (GTDB): domain Archaea; phylum Halobacteriota; class Halobacteria; order Halobacteriales; family Haloarculaceae; genus Halocatena. The sequence continues at coordinate 536,094 of JAKCFM010000001.1, read as the reverse complement.
GAGTGGAGGGCGTCACGTGGCGGAATTTCCACGACCGGATCGATCTCGATCGGGTGCACGAGGCGCTTGCGCCCGCAGCCATGGTTGATCGCATCCGAAGCGACCGCCTCGATAGCCTCGATGGCGACGACCCGCGAATCGATGGCGACGCGCTTGAGCGGGCTCGTGACGGTGAGATTGATGTGGATCGATTCCCGTGGAAGCTGCTAACGTACGAGGGGATGGCAGAGCGCCATTACTCGCTGATCAAACCCCAGCATCGTGGATTTCTCAAGCGAATCAGCCAGGGGACGGTCGAGCGGATTGCGCGCTATCTGTTCGACGACAGCCGGTATGGCTCCGTTGATGAAGCGATCGAGGCCGTCAATCACACGGCCGGCTGGGATCGCATGTACGAGATCCGTGCGAGTCACAACGATGTCACGTTCCTCGATGAGTTTCTCACCCAGGAGTTCGTCGAGGAGCACAGCTATTTCACCTACGAGTATATGGAGACGACCGAGGATTATCGCGTCACCAGCACCGATGTCGAGGACGTGAAAAAGAAGCTCATGCTGCGGTTTTCGAACTTCGGCAAGCCAACGATCGTCGTCGAAGACGGTAACTACAACAACCGCAACGAGCTGCTGTTGGCCCATCAGTACAACGGCGTCATGCTCGACGTTCAGCAGGCAACGCAGGTGCTCGAACGTGTCTTCGAGCTGTGGGGCCATCCGGTGAATCTCAAGACGATCACGAAAGAGCTCTCAGAAAACGACATCGAGGTCGCACGACGGCGCGACAGCGAGCCAACCCCCGAAGAGGTTGGAAAACTGCTGCGCTATGACGGCGAGGAGCTCTCAGAGACCGAACTCCCCTGGGAGGACGTCTCCCATCTTGCGGCCACGGACATCGATTACGATACGAAACCCGAGGAGTGGCTGGCTTGATTACTGTGAATCCTCGGCCCGCCATCGAGGGGTGAGCGGGGCTTCAAGCCGTTCAATTTCCTCGTCGGCCAGCTCCAGTTCCAATGCCCCAATATTAGCTTCGAGATGAGCCATCGTTCGCGGGCCCATAATCGGGGCATCAACAACCGGTTTGTGCAACAACCACGCAAGGCTGATCTGTGCTGGGGTGGCGTCATGTTCTCTTGCGATGTCATTCACGACGTCGAGAACTTGCCACGCATTTTCGGTGAGCCGCTCGCGTACTCTTTCGAAGGTCTCACCACGTGTGTCTGCCGGCATCGATCCATTCCGGTCGTATTTTCCGGTGAGTACGCCATCAGCGAGCGGTGACCACGGAAGGACGCCAATTCCAGTATCGGCACAGATTGGCAACAGATTTTCTTCTTCGTGTCGGGCAATGAGGCTGTATTCGGGTTGCATACTGACAAATCGCTCATAGCCTTCGACCGTTGCTGTGTGCAGGGCTTTCGAAAACTGCCAGCCCGTCATCGTACTCGCTCCAATGTAGCGAACTTTTCCAGCAGTCACGAGCGAGTCAAGTGCAGAAAGTGTCTCTTCGATCGGGGTGTGCTCATCCCAACGGTGGATCTGGTACAGATCGATATAGTCGGTTCCGAGTCGGTCGAGACTCGCCTCCGCCTGCGCAATGATGTGTTTGCGAGAGAGCCCCTGCTTGTTAGGTCCATCACCCATCGGACCGAACACTTTCGTAGCGAGTACGAGCACCTCTCGGTCGTAGCCCTCAATCGCCTCGCCAACGATCGATTCGCTCTCACCACGTGAATACACGTTGGCCGTATCCAGAGTGTTAATTCCCATATCGAGGGCCTGCTGGATGATATCAATACCAGTATCTCGATCGCCAAGCATCCACTCCTCACCGGTGCCAAAGTTCATACACCCAAGACATAATTGTGACACTTCCAGCCCTGTCGAACCGAGTTGTGTGTACTCCATCACACCAGTGTACGAGTGTGAGTGTAATAAATTATCAACAACAAATAATGAAAGCTGTGCCGAGGAGATGGTGTTACTACAATTTTCGAACCTGTACGAGTAAGTGGTCCGAATACGATGAGCTCACATGACTTCCGGCGATCAAGACACTGTCTCGTTGCTAGACGTTTCATTCGCTAGTCCACCACCCGACGTTGATGTCGAAATGAAGGCTCAACTGTTCGAACTGCTGGGTTCGGCACACATGGTTCCGATACTCCACTCGTTCGCGAGCGATACACGCCCAAGGCGATTTTCTGAGCTTCAAGAGCAACTGGACATCCCAGCAACGACACTGACCGACCGCCTTCAGACGTTGACCAACGATGGGTTCATTGAGCGAACCTCGTACGACGAGATTCCACCTCGCGTGGAATACACTCCAACCCAGAAAACCGCCGATCTCACGCCGGTGTTTGAGTATCTTTGTCGATGGAGTGTTCATTACAATTCAAGATAATTGATCTGACTACCGTGTGGCTGGCCCCAATCGGACGTCGTTGACAGCAGAATGGTTGTTCCGGCAGCGGTCGAAAATTTGCTATTCAGTGCTGAGATCCACGCCGTCACCATAGATGAAGACCATTCGGTAGGTCGCGTCAAAGAATCTCGTGATCCTGCCTGTAGACGGTGTTGTGGACGAAGTTGCCGGCAAAGTACTCTCAGTATCGTCTCCGTTGGAATCCGGATGTGATCATCCGAACGCACGTGAGAAAGTACCAAACTAGCACAACGGCTATCTGCATTCAGGGAGTTGACTGTCGTATGGAGACCCACTTTTTCTGACTGGGCTGCAGACTGTGGCCCGCCAACGGCCGCCTCCAGGGCGGTGCCGACGTTCACGCATCGAGGAGTGAACGCCAGTCACAACACACATGTCAGGAAATCAGTTAGCGATCGTCGCAAAGCGAACAGACGAGAAACCAGTTTCAACCACAGAAATTCGACAGCTCGGGACCGCAGCGGGCTATACAATCGTTGATGAACTGGTACAGACACGAGCGCCGGATCCCACGTACGATCTGGGTGCGGGAAAAGTGCAGACGCTCGCGACACGCGTCGCAACGATGGATGCAGCGGTGGTGATTTACGACGGTGATCTTGGCCCAGAACAGGCGTTCGAGCTGACGGCAGCGATCGGCGTCGAGGTGAAAGACCGGAAGCGATTGGTTCTGGATATTTTCGCAGACCGGGCGGAAACACGACGAGCCCGGCTGGAAATCAGACGGGCGGAACTGGAATACGAACTCCCTCGGGCAGTGGCCAGGGCAAAGCGTGGTGAGAGCCGGGGGCGACAGGGGTTCAAGAGCTCCGGGGAAGCGCCTGGCGAGCAGCTGAAGGCAGCCTACAAACAGGAGCTAACGGAGGTGAAAGACGAGCTTTCGAGTCTCGCGAAAGCGGACGACCGCCAACGCGAGCGGCGACACGACAGTGGCTACGACACGGTTGCGCTGGCGGGCTACACCAACGCCGGAAAATCAACGCTGCTCCGCCAGCTCGCAGACGAGATGGACGTTGAATCTGACACCCACCAGGACCTCTCCGAGTCGGCGACAGTCCGCGATCGCCTCTTCGAGACCCTGAACACAACGACACGCCGTGCGACGCTTGGTGGTCGGCGCATTCTCCTGACCGACACCGTTGGGTTCGTCCGCGAACTCCCACACTGGCTCGTCGAGTCGTTCGAAGCCACGCTGCAGGAGACCTACAATGCTGACATGGCGCTGCTGGTCGTGGACGCAAGTGATCCAGTGGAGCTAGTCCGTGAAAAGACGGCAGCCAGCATCGACGTGTTGGAAACACACCGTGATGGCCCGATACTCCCCCTATTGAACAAAATCGACGTCGCCGACGATCTCGATGCAAAACGAGAGGTCGTGACAGCAGTGACGGGAACGACACCGGCCGGCATCTCGGCTCAGAACGGTGCGGGACTCAAGGCTGTCATCGAACGCGTAGACGAGTTGCTTCCAGCGCTTGCGCAGACCACAGTGACGATACCGAACGATGACGAGGCGATGAGCCTCGTCTCATGGCTGTACGATCACGCGAACGTCCACTCCGTATCCTACGACGAACAGGTGAGTATCGAGTTCAGCGCACGGCCGGAGATCATCCACCAGGTGACGGGTCGAATCGAGCGGTAGGTCACACATCCTGGTGCCCTTGCAACCACCTGAGAACTGCCGTCGCAACCGAGACAGTCCTGTGGACTTGTGCCGTCCGAATTAATTACATCCAGTAGTCGATTAATCACAAGGGGCTGGCCACCGACTGTGGAGGCAGGTGGCCAAACCATGAGCAACGAGAAGCCACACGCGACGGGAACAGTTGCGTCGGGTGATACGTCTAAACGCGTCGGAATGGAGACGTTACGAGAACGAGGAATCGATCCGATCGAGCTGCGGGAGAAGCTGATCGACGCCATTGGCGCGGAATTCACCACGTACTATTACTACACGAATCTCCGCATGCATCTGGCTGGCAACGAAGACTACAAAGAGATCACCGAGGACGCCCGCCTTGAGGACCGCGCTCACTTCGAGCTCGTCGTCCCACGCGTCTATGAACTCGGCGGACAGCTCCCGAACGACATCCGCGAGTTCGCAGATCGTGCGTCGTGTCCCGACGCTGCGCTTCCAGAGGACCCCGCCCCTGAGAACGTGCTGACCGAACTGCTCGAAGCAGAACGGTGTGCGATCCGAACGTGGTCAGAGGTCTGTGATATGACCGAAGGAATCGACCGGCGAACGTACGACATGGCCCAGCGAATTCTCCAGGAAGAGATCGAACACGAGGCCTGGTTCATCGAGCTGTTGAGCATGGAACGCGACGGCAACGTCAATCCGGCCGGCCACTTCATCCGTGGCGAACCGGGAGACGCACCGCTCTCTACGAACAGACGATTCAACGAGAGTGCGTGAGAGACACGCAGCGTTTCGAGTTACTCGTACAGCCAGCTGTCGTCGATGCGCTCGTACTCGATGAGCTCCGAAGGATCGAAAAACAGCTCGATTTCGCGCTCGTTTGCGCCCGGATCCTCATTATCCGAGCCGTGGATGACGTTGCGACCGAGATCAACGGCGAAATCACCGCGGATCGTCCCCGGCGCAGCCTCAGCCGGATCGGTTGCGCCCATCATCTGTCGAACCTGTCGGGTAACGTCGTCACCCTCCCAGACCATGGCGAACACCGGACCGGCGGAAATGAAGGAGGTCAGATCGTCAAAAAACGGCTTGTCAACGTGCTCGGCGTAATGCTCACGGGCGAGCTCATCGTCAATCTGCATGAACTTGCCAGCAACCATGGTGAAGCCACGGTCCTCAAGCCGACTGACGATCTCACCGATCAACCCGCGCTGGACGCCGTCTGGCTTGACCATAACGAACGTGCGTTCGCGAGCCATTGTCAGGCCTCCTCTGCGTCGATTTCGTCCGAGCGCGTCCACTCGGTCGACCGGGACTCACGGCCGAGGAAGTAGTTCTTCTCGCATTTCGAATCCTTGAAATGCAACACGTTACCGTCGGTCTGGACGTACATGATGCCCGTCCCGGGCTCGATCTCCTCACCGCTGAAATCGCAGATTCGTGTCGTTGGCATCGTTACTGTCCCCCGATTGCATCGGCTTCACGGGCAGTCTCGCGAAGCTGAAGCACGTCACCGACGCGGACTGGCCCGAGAACGTTTCGCGTGATGATACGCCCTTGATTGCTACCAGAGCGGATGCGACATTTGACCTGCATGGCCTCGCCGTGCATCCCCGTTTTACCGACGATTTCGACGATTTCTGCAGCCGTCGCTCCCTCCTGTTCTTCCGCGCTCATTTACCTGAGGTCTCCGAGTTTGCTCGCGATATCGTCGACGCTGCCTTCAGCATCGCCAGCATCGACCAGCGCTGCGGCCGCACTCCCGACTTCAAGCCCGGCTGCGTGTCCGATATCGTCCTGTGTCTCGACGAACACGTACGGAATCTCCTTTTCGTCACACAGCTCCGGAATGTGCATGACGACTTCCTCGGGCTGGACGTCTTCGGCGACGTACACGAGCTCCGCACTGGTTCGCTCAATGGATTTTGTTGTTTCGTTGGTGCCTTTCTTGACCGTGCCTGTGTCCCGGGCGACCTGCAGGGCCTCAAGGGCGTCTTCAGCGAGGTCTGCCGGAACGTCGAAGTCTACGTATACTGACATTGTTCTGATCTACCCCGTGCGTTGGCTCGCACTCCCCCGCCTCGTGGATCCCGCAAGGACCCTCTGATTCATTCACTCTGGAGAGTAGCTCACGGGACCCACTTGCCGAGTGCTCTCGGCGAGTTGTCCCTGGCTGGGAGTATCATCAACCCCACACGGGTTGTACACCGATTTACTGCAGCCGTCCATAAAAGGGCTTCCGAACACGAGCGACCATGCGTGTTCACCACACGCCAACCGTGTGGACCGCCAGGTCCAATGGCGCTGGGGTGTATGCACCAGTATGTTCGAAGGGGCTATCCGGGCCATACACGAGGAGGCATGCCGGGCCAACGAGCGTCGGTTGCTCGTCGTTGCCGGCCCTCGCGCTCGTGGACTCACGGTTGCCGAAACGATCTGCTCTGTCATCGAACCGGAGACGGTCGTGACGGTTGGATCCATCGATCTGCCTGGTGTTCGATCCGTCCCCCACAGCAACACCGACTCCCTGCTCGGCACCACACAGGACTGTCTGTTAGTCGATTGTCACGAGTCGTGTCGGCCGAACACGCTCGGAGCGACGATCGGCGCGGTTGATGGCGGCGGGCTGGTGGTCTGGCTGACGCCGACAATGACTCGGTGGCCAGACCGCCGTGATGGCTTCGATGCGACACTTGCCGTTCCTCCAGCATCAGTTGACGACGTGACAGGTGCGTTTCGGACGCGGCTCAGCTCACTGCTCGACCTCCACGACGGCATCGCGATTCTTGACGCATCGACGGAGACGGTGATTCGCGATGGGCTGACTGATCCGCCGCCGTCCACAACACGACCGCAGCCACAGCCACCGCGCTCGCACGATTTTCCGGCGGCGGCATACGAAGCGTGTCTCACGAGAGACCAGGCACGAACGCTCGCTGCTCTCGAACGACTGCAGACGCCGAGAACGGCGACGGTCGTCGAAAGCGATCGTGGACGGGGAAAATCCAGTGTTGCTGGGCTCGCAGCCGGATCACTTGCCGTTGCGGGCGCAACGGTGCTCGTCACGGCACCGTCCAAAACCAACGTCAAGGCGCTGTTCGAGCGGGCAAGCGGGCTCGCTGCAGACTGTGGTGTTCGCCGGACCGCCACGGCAGCGTCTATCGAAACGACCACGGGAGGAACCGTGACATACGTCTCTCCAATGGACGCCATTGAGCAGCTCAAGGAAGCCGATGCCTGTATCGTGGATGAAGCAGCAGCGCTGCCGGTTGACACGCTTGAGCAGTTCTGTACCGAAACGCCAGTTGCCTTCGCCACCACGGTCCACGGCTATGAGGGAACTGGTCGTGGATTTGCGGTTCGGTTTCAGGACCGATTGACCGAGAGCTCCCTGGACGTGACGCACCGGACGATGCAAACGCCGATCCGGTACGCAGACGACGATCCGATCGAGCAGTTTGCCTTCCACGCGCTGTTGTTGGACGCCACCCCGCCCGTTGAACCGCTCATCGAAGACGTGACACCAGATGAATGTGTGTACGAACGGCCGTCAACGGCGGCACTGATCGATGACGACCATCGGCTTCGCTCGCTGTTCGGATTGTTGGTGCTCGCCCACTACCGAACCGAACCCGACGATCTCGCACGCCTGCTCGACGCACCGAATCTCGACGTGCGGCTGCTGACTGCCGATGGCCATGTGGTCGCGGTCGCGCTGCTCGCACGCGAAGGAGCCATTGGAGAACAGCGACGCCGGGCAACCTACCGCGGTGAGCGGCTCCGTGGCAACATGATTCCCGATCTGCTCACCAGCCAGCTTCGCGATCCAGAGGCTGCAACGCCGGTTGGCTACCGGGTGATGCGCATCGCCACACATCTCGCGATCCAATCGCGAGGAATCGGCTCAAAACTGCTCTCCAAACTCCACACCGAGTTCGACGAAGCAGGCTGGTTCGGCGTCTCCTTTGGGGCAACACCCGAACTGCTACGGTTCTGGACGGCAAATGGCTACAGGATGGTCCATCTTTCAACGACCCGGAACGATACCAGCGGCGAACACAGCGCCGTCATGCTCCGTCCGGGTGCGTCCGCCCTCTTCGAGAAGCACACCCGGTGGTTTGAAGAACGGATTGGCGGAATGTGCTGTGATACGCTCTCGGCAGTCTCGCCCGATCTCATTCGTGGGGTCTACGCCGCCGTTGCCAATCCGATCGAGCAACCGCTCACCGATCGAGAGTGGCAGCTGATCACCAGCTGTGCGTACGGCCCCGGACAGTTCGATATGCACCCACGCCCGTTCAGACGGCTGGTCGAACGAGCACTCAGCGATCCGGCGTGTACGAGTCTCACGTCGGACCAGGAGCGACTGCTCGTTTCGCGCGTTCTCCAAGCAACCCCCTGGGACGTGGTTGCCACCAGAGAAGGATATCACTCGGCGAGTGGCTGTCGACGCGCGCTTGGTCGGGCGCTTCAGGTACTTGTCGATCAGTACGGAACTGAGGCAGCAGCAACGGAACGGCGGTGGTACGATGAGTGAGCTCATATTCTTGCTCGCGGTCGTGCTGGGGGTTGCCGGCGTGGTTGGCAGCGTCGTTCCACTGCTACCGGGAGCCCCGCTTTCGCTGCTGGGGATCGGACTCTACTGGTGGTCGAGTGGCTTTTCCGAACCGGGGCTCCTTTCGATTGTCGTCATCGCAGTGATCGGCCTCACGGCCGTTGTCACCGATACGTTTGCTGGCGCAATCGCGGCCAAATTCGGCGGTGCGTCCTGGGTGACGACCACGCTTGCCGGTCTCGTTGGGTTCGCACTGCTGTTCGTCACTGGACCACTCGGCATGCTGCTGGGAATTGCGATCACCGTTTTCGGCGCGGAGGTCTACCGCCATCGTGACGCACGCGCTGGCGCACGGACAGCGCTCGTCGCGACGATTGGCGTCATAGGTTCAGCCGCCATGCAGTTCGTGCTCACGCTCAGTATGGTGGTGATATTTCTGGTGTCCGTGCTATGAGTGTACGAACACAAAATGGACCCTCCACCATCGGATGACGCTGCGACACTGATCGAGGAATTCGAACTGACCCGTGCTTTGGCGCTAGAGTTGACAGCTCTCAGTACCGGGGGATGCATCATCGGTGCGATCGTCTTCAGCGCAGTATATACATCTCTGACTGGTTTCTCGCCGGAAGTATCCGTACAGCTTACTGATGGTTCGTTTCTCCAGGGTATCGTTCCGTTGTTGGTCGTTGTGATACTCACGCTCGTCGTTGTGCTGTTTCACGAGCTCATTCATGGCGCCGTAATCTGGTTCTCTGGTGCTCATCCGGATTTTGGAGCGGGGCTCGCCTACGGCTTTTTTCCGTACGCGTACGTAGTGGCCGGGAACGCCCGTTTGACCCGGAATCAGTTCATTGCAGTTGTGATGGCTCCGTTGGTTCTCATCTCGGTAGTTGGAACGGTGGTTATGGTTGGACTCGACTGGTTTTGGCTCGTCATCCCGCTCGCCTTCAACGCCGGAGGGTCAGTTGGTGATCTGTGGCTGGCGGTCGTGGTGGGTCGCCACCGTGATGACGTGCGTATCGAGGATCGAGAGAGTGGCATTCGAATCTACGGCTCCGACGCCCATCCAGTCCCACGGAGATCATTTTTCACTTTCGTCCGATATTTCCTGCTTGGGTCTGTGCTGTGTGCGATCGTTTTATGGACGCTCCTGGGTGTGGTCGTGCCCTTGCTGTTCCAGATGACCGATGCTGCCGGGATAGGACTCACCGTCCCTGTAACGGGATGGCAACTGGTAGAATACGGCTGGTTTGCTGATGGTGGATTCTCGGCAACGATCGGTTTCAGTGCTATTCTGGCGCTCAGCTCGGTGGGAGGCGTTCTATACGGCGTATTCAGAACGAATCGTTGACATCCACAGCTGTTGTCGTTTCAGCGTTCAAAAAATAGTTCGTGTGACGACGCGACGACTCAACAGTTACAGTCGCCGTCGCAGTTACCACCACACGAACAGTCGTCGCTACATGTACACGGGCCGGCCATGAATTGCGTTACCCTGTTCGATACGTTCGTGAACGGGAGTCGATAGTCGATGCGTCGTGTCGATTGTTGTAGACCAGACGTCGTCATATGTTACCTGACGTTTCTATCGCTGTTGGCCCGATACACGATTTGACTGTCATGGGGACCAACAACATTCTAATGAATAGAATATGGAACAAAGAATCTTTCGGATTTTAGTTATAATAAATTTATTGAGTTAAAATGGAAAAGTGTGGTTTTTGGGCGATTCGATCGTTGTGTAATGAAGCGCTCGTTCGTCGCAAAGCGACGAGAGAGCCGACGAGTCCTCGATTGGACGTGAAAGAATCCGCCCAAACGGAATCAGTCCCAGGTATCGCAGCCAATCGTTATTGACTCTCCTGGTTCGGCGACTGCGTGGGCTTCGATTTCGCCAGCGACGCTAATTTGCCACCGACAGTCATCCAACCCGGGATACGTGTCGAGAATGTAGCCAGCGTAGTCCCAAGAGTTGCTGTACGCGTGTCTGGCACACCACCCTCCTCTGATCGTTGCGCCTGGACTGCCACTTTTCCAGATGCAAGAGGGATAGACGGCGAGCGTTTCCACGTCGTCCGACCCGTAATTGTTCGAAGGGAATGTGGACGCAGATTGGGGCGCGCTTTCGTCTGGAGATGTGTCACTGGTTGCGGTTGCCGTCCCGGCGATGGTGACCATTCCGAGGCCGACCGAACACGCGGCCTGCAACATGTCGCGTCGGGAATGTTTGATAGTTGGGTTCGATTCGTTCGTGTCGTTCGATTGGTCCTGATTGGGGTCCATTTGGTGAAGTTACTGGCTGCTGGTTCACCACTCATCCAGAGACGTGCGGCGGTACTCCTGGAGTAGCGCTTCACTTTGTGACGAGCGGGAGGAGGTTCAGGGCGGCCGGTTCCGCAGGCGTTTCGTTGGAGGCTATTTCATACCACAAGTTTACCTATAGATTAGTTTGATAATATAATATCGAAAACTTCAAAATGATAAACAAAACTGCCAGATACTATCATAGGATTGTGATTGTTCAATGACTGGAAACTGGCCGATTATGTGGTGCCACTCGCAAAGATAGTTCCTATTTTTCCTTAGTAATTATCAGATCTATACTGAGGCAACCGTAGTGAGGTCTCTGTTTGCTAGCCCCCGACTGGAGAGTGTGAGCAGTCCAGTCACCGGGATCGAGACCGAGGAAGCGACCACCGAGTGCCAGCGAAACGACTGTGAGGACGCAAGACGGAGATCACATATGAACTGTTCGGAGACTAGCTGTGAGAATTCGGCTGCAGTTCGCCTCTTCATTCCGGGAAACCAGCCCAGACTCGTCTGTCCCGCCCACGGTCGTGTCATCGCCCAACGCGACGGCGTCGTTGCCGAAGTGCTCGATACTGACGAAGTGTCGTGGCCCTAAAGCTCGACAGCCATCATCACTTCATCGATATACTCGCCCTCGATCCGGTAGTGGTTCTTACGGACGGCTTCGGTTTCCCAGCCCTGGGTTTCGAGAAACTCGATTGCAGCCTCGTTCGTCGAGGGAACGCTGTTGTACACCTTCTCGTAGTCGTGTTCGCGCGCCCACTCAAGGCCGCGCTCTAACAGCCGACTTCCGATTCCGTGATCGCGATACTCATCGAGCACGCCAACGGTCAGCTCTGCGGTGTGACTGAGCTTTTCGACCTCGGGAGCGTGGAGGTGGACCCAACCGACCACGTCGCCGTTGACTGTCGCCACGAAGAACATGCGCGACTCGAGATCGTTATGTCTGAGCAGTACGTTCTCGTGATCGACAATATCGGCGATCGATTCGGCCACAATATACGTCTTATCCTCAATGGCGCTCCGGATCGCGCCCACGAGCCCGGACAGATCGCTGTTGTGTGCCTGTCTGATCGTCACCTCCACGTCGTTGTCCGCATAGCGCTCCTCGGATTCGGATTCAAACGCCACCGAAAGCGTCTCGTCGTCCTGTTCGATCACGCCATCCCGCTTTAGGATCGCCACGTGATGGCCAAACGCGGTCGGTTCCATATTGAGCGCGCGCCGCGCGGTCTCATAGTTGACCGTTCCGTACCGCTCGACGTGTTCGTACACGTCTTTGCGGCCGCGGTGGGCAAACTCGAGTTCATCGGAGAACTGCATGCGTAATTTTAACACACCTCATTACTTAACCATTTGTACTGCCACGACCATCTGTCCGCTGAGGAACGTGTGTCAACAGCTGGGCGGTATCGAGTAGCGACCCGGTTTCTATCAGGGCTGTTGCGGCGGTACGCGCCGGTATTACGCTCTCTATGCGAGTTTCATAACATCGGGCGTAGAGCCACAGCCAGTCGTTGATTGCCGTTTCGAGCGTGGAATGTTCGTCTGGTGACAGTGGTGGCTGCGTTTTGGCAGTCCGGCTCTCGATGTAGATCGCAAGCGCAGGGCCGAACCCCTCCGTGAGATATGACTGAGCGCGGTGCTCATCCGGTGGACGCACCGGTGGGTCAAACGCGTCTCGCTCATTACGTGCGCGTCTCGCGAGTGTTTGCAGCCGTTCGTGGCGATCATCGTCCATCGGCGAGTCTCACCCCTGTCTGAATTCAATCCCCCGGCCACCACTGGGGTGTTCCCACGCAGTGTCGGCAACGACCGCACACGTGCCACACTCAATACACGGCTGGGTGTCGAGACTCACGACATTTTTCGTCGTGCCGTTCGACGCGATCGTCTCCTCGCGATAGCAGCCACCACCAAACTCGCTTGCGCTCACAGGACAGGCCGTGACAGCCGCTCCGCTCGCTTCGACGGAGTTGTCAAGCAGTTCGATGTGTGGATTGCCGATATCCGTGTCGTAGGTCAGTTCGCCGATCCGTTGTTCGAGCGACGGCGGATCGACGACCGTATCGTCGCTGACAGTTTCGCCCAGCGTTTCTGCGATCACGGTCGGGAGGGTGACGTACGGCGTCTGCGTGTCCGGAATGGACATCGACATGAACGGAGAACTATACAGTCGCTCTAGCAGCCCGGTTGCATCGAGCGCACGCACGCCAAATCGGCCGATCGGCGATTCCAACAGTCGATCGACTACCTCAGTCGTCCGTTCGCGTTCGGCGATTGGTCGCAGCCGCTCGTAGCGTTTTGGTCGGAGCTTTGCCATCGTCCCCGATTCGTACAGCCGTTCGACGTAGCGTTCGCCGGCCGAGGATGGCTCACCGCGTCGTTTGGCGGCCGCAAACGCCTCGCCGGCAAGCGCACCGGCCGTTACGGCGTGGTTCATCCCCTTGATGATTGGCCCCTGCGCCTGCATCTGCCCGGCGGCATCGCCGACGAGGACTAGCCGGTCGGACTGTGGATCGGGGTGAGCGACCTTCTTCGAGTCCGGGACGAGCTTTGCCGCGTATTCGACCTCTCGGTACGGATCGTCGATCCACTGACTACAGACCGGATGTTCGAGGAGGGCGTTCAACAGCTCGTGTGGCTCGGCGGCTGACTCGACCAGACTGTCCAGATGAAACACCGCACCGATCGAGAGCGTGTCTACGTTGGTGTAACAGAATCCACCGCCGCGAACGCCATCGAACAGATCACCACTGAATAGGTGGGCAACGCCCTCTTGTGGGCCGATATCGAATCGATCGTTAACGTTTGGAGCCTCAACGGTTGCTTTGACGCCCTGGAACCACTGTTCGGGTTCGTCCCAGTTCATCAGTCCGGCATCGCGAGCAAGCTCGCTGTTGACGCCGTCGGCGGCAACAATGAACTCCGCCCGGATTGGATCGATCTCATCGCAGGTGACGCCCACGATCTCGCCGTCTTCACGGAGCAGTCCGTTCACCTTGATTCCATTCAGGAGACCACCACCGGTTTCTCTGGTTCGTTCGTGAACGCGCTCGGCCAGCCAGGAGTCCATTTTCCGGCGCAACACCGCATCAGACCATCGCGTGTCGTGTTCGTGCAGCCGCGTCAGATCGTACTCCTTGACGGTACTGCCGGCGACGTTCTGGATGGTGTACTCCGTGATTGGCCGTTCGGTCGCTTCGGTTCGAATCTGGGGATAAAGATTGTCGATCGCGTATGGGGCAGAATCCTCGGCGTACAACAGCCCACCGGAGACGTTTTTTGCTCCGGCTTTGACGCCGCGTTCGAGTACGAGCGTCTCAATTCCTTCGTCTGCAAGCTTTGCCGCTGCGGCCGCGCCGCCGGGGCCTGCACCCACGACGACGGCTTCGTACTGTTCGTATTGATCACTCATTGGAATCACCGTCCGTGTCGCCACCGTCCGCACGCGCTTTCAGATCCAGTTCACCGGCGTTGAGTGCGCTAATCAGCTGTGGGAGCACCTCGAAGAGATCTCCCTCGATGAAGTAATCGCTGAAGTCGCGAATCCGTGCGTCTGGATCCGTGTTGATTGCAACGATCGTCTCGGATTCGTCCATGCCGACCTTGTGCTGAATGGCACCGCTGATGCCCGCAGCGATGTAGAGCTCCGGAGCAACGACCTGGCCCGTTTCACCGATCTGTCGCTCTTCCTGGGTGTACTCCTCGACGTGGCCTTCGAAATCGTATGAGCCCGTCACAATCCCCCGGGAGACGCCCACGTCAGCGTCTGCAAACGCATCGGCGAGTTCGATGCCGAGTTCCATCCCCCGCGTTGGATTGTCACCGATACCACGGCCAAGCGCGACGACGACCTCGTTGCTCGTCAGATCGACGCCCGAATCGAGACGCTCGTGCTCGATCACGTCCACACGGAGCCAGTCTTCATCTAGCTCCGTCTCGTGTTCGATCACGGTTCCCGTGCGCTCGGTGTCGAGCGCGGGCGCTTCGAAGCTCCCAGGGATCACGGACGCCCCCTGTGGATGGAACGCTCGCGCTGGGTTGTCGAGACAGAGAATCGTCGAGTACTCGAATCCCGAAAAGTCCGGGCGCTTCATGTGCAACACCCGCTTGAACGTTTTGTTCTCACCGGGCTGGCCGGTTTTCACCGGGTTCGAGATGATTGTCTCCTCGATATACAGCCCAGAACAGTCGCTTGCGAGCCCGCTGTCGAGCTCTGCCTGCACCTGCGCGGAGAGATCTCGGCCGTTGTTGGTCGCGGGAAAGAGCGTGTAGCGTGGCTCATCGTACGCGCGAAATGCCGCGTCGGTTCGGGCCATCTCCGCGAACAGCTCAGTGTATGGCTTGTGTCGAAAGCGCTCAAGTCGGTCGTCCTCGTAGTAGAGCGCAACGTCTGCGCCGTAGCCAATCGTCGCCTCCGCGAGATCTGCGACCGAATCGCCGATCACGACGGCGACCACCTGCTCATCGGCGTTGTGCTCGTCGTTGTAGGCATCCATCAGCTCGCGGGCCTTGCCCAGCATCTCTTTGGAAACGTCGATGAGCTGGCCAGCCTGGGTTTCACAGTAGACCCACATGTCGCGATAGGTCCCATCGTCAAGCGCGCGCACGTGGCGTTTGTCTGCCGTCGGATGGTCGAGCTCTGGGTGTTTTTCCGCCGGCGATTGTTCGGTTGTCGTCTCGTGTTCGTCTGCATCGCTCCCAGCCACGGAGTCGATTCGATTTTCGATCAGCCTGATTGCACTGTCACGCTCTTCTCCCGCCCGTTCGGCGTCGAGAACGGCGTTGAGTTCGCTCTCCGTGTCGAGATCCTGGAGTGCATTCCCGAGTTCGGCAACTGAGCAGTCGCCTGGATCGATCGGGCCGGTTTCGTCCGATTCGTCCGCCGAAAACTTCTCGATGCGGCTTTCGATCAGCGTCACCGCACCCTTGCGGTTTTCGCCGTCCTGTTCTGCGTTCAGTATTGCTTCGAGCGCGGTGACGTCCTCGATATCTTTCAGCGCCGGCCCGAGTTCGGCAATCGTGTGGTCGGACGGATCGAGTGGTGCCATGATCTATGCACCCCCGGAGAACGCAGCCATTTCGTCGAACAGTTCGCCCATCGCCTCCTCATCGCCCGGATCAACCATGGTAGCCTCGCGTTCGGCGGGCGGCTTTGGAATTGGATCCACAGAGGAGACGATTGTCGGCGAGCCATCCAGGCCGATGTAGTCCGGATCGAGATTGAGATCGGAGTGGTCCCAGGTTGTGAGATGCTGGTCGTACTCCACAGCCCGTTCCGCGGTCGTCTCGCGCAAATCTTTCAGCGCAAGCTGCTCACCAGCGGTTCGGTAGTCGCTCTCGAACTCCGGATCGACCACGATACACGCAGGGAGTGGCGCTTCAACGGTTTCTACCTCGGCGACATCGCCCTCGACCAGCCGCCTGGCCCGAACCCGACGCTCATCGGAGTCGACTGAAAGCTCCGTCACGTGCGTAATCATCGGAATATCCAGCGCCCAGCAGGTTTGTGGACCCGTGTGTCCGGTCTCACCATCTGCAGTTTTGAATCCGGCAAACACCAGATCCGGGAGGCCGAGCTTCTCGATACCGGTCGAGAGCGCGATTGCTGTCGCCCACGTGTCGGCTGCCGCCAGCTCCCGGTCGGAGAGGAGATAGAGATCGTCGGCGTACACCGACTCCATCGCCTCCTGGAGGACATCTCCGTATCCCGGCGGTCCCATGCTCATCACGCTCACCCGCCCACCGTGTCGAACCTTCGTTTGTAGCGCCGCCTGCAACGCGTGCTCGTCGTTCGGATTCATCACGGTCGGCGTTTTCCCACGCTCTAAGTGACCATCTTCGTCGAACGATACCTGTCCTTCGCGAAAATCCGGTACCCCTTTCGTCAGAACGATCGAGTGCATTGACATCAGTTACCCTGTCTGGCTATGACTACCACGGGAGGTTAATAGCTTTTTACTATGTAATCAAATTTTATATATTTAGTATATGCTGATTGCCAGGTGCTACGAGAAGGTTGGCTGGTGGTGAGCGACCGTGTCAGATCCGACCCGCTCTGCCAGGGTCAACGTCGATCGCATCAACCGGGCAGACATCGACACAGAGCATGCAGTCGATACACTGGGCTTCGTGGGTTGGTTCGGCCTTGATTTCGCTTTCGGGGTGGTCAGGCGAGTCGACCCAGGTGAACACGTCCACCGGACAGTCTTCGAGACAGGCTCCATCAGCGAGACAGATGTCGTAATCGACCGCCACGTGCGTTCCGTGGATACCGAGCTTCTCGGGTGGTTCGGTTGGGCCCCAGACATCGACACCATTTTCCTCACCAACATGCTCCCTGTTCTCTTCGAACTGTGGGTCGATTGGCATAGATAACTAGGAAACTACCAGGGAGACACTTAAGTGTACTCCTCCTCGAAATAACCGGTTCTACCCCGTTAGCGCCTGTGATTCATGGATGGCTGAAATACGCCACCATCGGTGTGCTGCTCGCATCAATTCTGATGAAGCCAACGCGCTCGAACTGCAGTTCAGCGCCAGGGTCGTACGATTGCACGCCGGGTTCTGCGTGGCCGGTGACGGTGCCGTCCATCGTTTTGAGTTCGAGTGAGACGTTGTCTCTGGCGGGCACCCAGTGGACGACCGGAACGCCCTCGTTTCTGACGACATCGATCGAATCGCCGGTGAACTCAAGCGCGTCGCGAGTGTGTCGAACACAGCCATAGCCCTTGAGCCAGACGCGATCGCCGTTGGCAGGGAGATCTTCGGATTCGAGAAGGACGCCTCCCTCGACGGGGATGGTGCGGGTTCCGCGCTCCTCGTGGTCGGGGTGGACGGGCGGATTGCCGGCGTCCGGTCCCCCAACTATCTGGCGCTCGACGCCATCACGCACGAAAAAGGCTCGGTCGGTTTCGTCGTCGATCAGTTCACGATTTTGGGCATACACCGATGACATCGCGAGATCGACATCGCTGGTGGACGTCCCGAGTTCGACGAGTGCGTTGACGATCGCTTCACCCAGAATGCCGCGCTTTTTGCAGCTCTCGATCGTCGGTGCACGCGGATCGTCCCAGCCTTCGAGCTCGCCGTCGTCGATGAGCGCCTTGATCGTGGAGGTGGACATCGAGACGTCGTAATCATCGATCTGGACGTGGCCCCAGTGGAGCACCTCGGGATACTCCCAGTCGAAGTAATCATACAGGAACTGCTGGCGCTTTGCCGAATCCTGGAGATCGATGCCGCGAATGATGTGTGTAATCCCCGTGAGATGGTCGTCGACGCCGCTCTGGAAATCAAGCATTGGCCAGCATCGGAATTCGGCCGCCGCTTCGCGAGGATGTGGACGGTCGATCATCCGGAACGCGACCCAGTCACGCAGTGCGGGGTTTTTGTGGGTGATATCGGTCCGAGCGCGCAGCACCATCTCTCCGGCACTGAACTCGCCGTTCACCATCGCTTCGAACTCATCCGCGACGAGAGCCGCGTCTTTATCGCGGTGGGGGCAGGGCTCGCCGTTATTTTTCAGATCAGAGAACGCTTCGGCCGAACAGGAGCAGGTGTAGGCACCGCCTCGATCGATCAGCTCGCGTGCGTGCTCGTAGTACGTTTCGAGCCGGTCAGACGCACGAATGACCTCGTCGGGCTCGAAGCCAAGATACGCGATCGAGTCGAGAATCGAGTCGTAGGCCGCAAGCTCCGGGCGCTTGGTCTCTGGATCGGTGTCGTCGAACCGACAGAGCATCCAGCCGTCGTAGCGCTCTTTGTACGTGCCGATCACGGCCGGCATGCGAGCGTTCCCCAGATGCCAGGGGCCGTTGGGGTTTGGCGCGAGTCGCATTCGAATCTGGTCGTACTCGTCGACGTTGGGGAGCGTGCCGAGCGGATCGTCGTCAGTATCGTCCTCGGTATCCAGTTCCGCAAGCCGTTCTGGAGCGAGTGCTTCGAGTCGATCGCGTCGCTCTGGCGTGTCGAGGTCGTTGACCCGCTCGACCACGGGCGCGATCAGTCCCGGGATCTCGTCACCAAACTCACGAAACTCGGGGTTTGCTCCCATCAGCGGGCCCATGATCGCTCCAACTTGGGCGTCACTGTCGTGTTTGAGCGCGTTAAACAGCGCGTTGACCTCTGCGGCGCGTTCGATCGCCGCCTGTTGAGCGTCGTCCATACAGTGAGGAAAACGGTGGGGGATCAAAACCGCCGTGGATTGCGGTGTCGATCCATCAGGCATACCGGAGGGTTCGTAGTGATCAAACAGTATCGGTAGTACATGTCGTTTCAACTGGCGCTCTCTGCGGTTCGGCCAACCCAGTTGTATCTCTCACGACAGAAGCTAGCCGGCGTGCTCGAATGGTTCAACGTTGAGGAGCCGGCGTACGATCCGCTCACCGTGATCAAAATCGAGGAGCGGTGGTATCTCATCGACGGCCACACTCGGGCTTTCGTCGCGGTCCTTGCGGGTGAACAAACCCTTCGGGTAATCCACGACGAGTCGATATACGACAATCCGGCGTTTCCGGTGTACCGGCAGTGTATTGCGTGGTGTCAGGAGGCCGGAATCAAAACGATCGATGATCTCAGTGGTCGCCTCGTTGATCACCAAACGTACGAACGCGAGTGGATCGAACGGTGTCAGGCGGTCACTACCGAGGAGACTCAGTAGTTGCGCTCGATCAGATAGTCCGCAATTCCAGAGAGCACGTCACGAGCCGGTGACGGCTCAAGGACGGTAAGATTGTCCTTGCCGTTGGCGATGAGATCCCGCGCCGTGTTGCGGGCATACTCGATCGAGCCAACGCGTTCGAGTTCGGCCACGGCCGCGTCGATTTCTGCCTCGGTGACTGCCGCAACGCTGTCGGTGTCAACCAGCTCATCGACAGCAACCCCTTGTTGGCGTGCGTGCAGCGTGATCAGCGTCTGTTTGTTCTCAACAAGATCGCTACCGCGCTGTTTGCCAAGCTGTTCGCTCGACATCGTCAGATCGAGGAGATCGTCCTGAATCTGAAAGGCCATTCCAACGTCAATGCCGTACTGGTGCAACGAATCGACAGTATCGTCGTCAGCTCCCAGCAAAATCCCTGGGATCGCGGCCGACGCAGCGTAGAGGACGGCCGTCTTCAGCTTCACCATCTCCAGATACTCTTCTGTGCTAACGGTGTCCTGCGATTCGAACGCTACGTCCATCGTCTGGCCCTCACAGATCTCCGTGCAGGTTGTTGCGAGCTCTTCGAGCGCGCGGACGCTGTTTGCTGCCGGAGCACCAGTCTGGAGCATGCATTCGAACGCCTTGGAATAGAGCGTATCACCGGCGAGAATCGCGGTGTCAAGATCAAACTCGCGGTGGACTGCCGGCACGCCACGACGTAGATCGTCGTCGTCCATGATGTCGTCGTGAATGAGCGTGAACGACTGAATGACCTCAACGCTGACGGCAGCCGCCATGATGTCCATCTCATCCGGGCCGAACGCATGATACGACTGGCTCAGCGGTGGCGTCTCCGTGAGTGCCTCAGCCGTTAACAACAGCACGCTCGGACGAAGGCGCTTGCCACCCGCATCGAGCAGATGGCGTGAGGCGTTATAGAGGCGTTCGGGCTCTTCGATGGGAAGCGTTTCGAGCAGTGCGTCGTCGACGAGCTCTCGTCGCTCGGCTATCGCTGCGGTTACGTTGTCAGTGGCTGGTGCACTCATGGTTGGTGGTTACTCGTCCACGAGCTGGATCATATTTCCGTTGTACGTCACGTGCAGATCTTGGCCTATTTTGTAGCCCATTGACTGGCAGAGATCCACGTACGGTGCGAACCCTTCCATGCTCTGGTGGGCCGGAATGACGTGTTGTGGCTGGAGCGCATCGAGCATCTCGTAGTGGCCCTCCTCATTCAGGTGGCCAGAGACGTGGATGTCGTCGTAGATGCGTGCACCCTGCATTTTCAGCAAGCGCTCGGACTGATAGCGCTGGCCTTCGTTGGTCGGCTCGGGGATGATTCGTGCGGAGAACACTACCTTGTCGCCGTCCTCGATCTCGTATGGCGTCTCGCCACGACCCATCCGGGTCAACATCGCGCGGGGTTCGCCCTGATGGCCAGTAACAATCGGCAGGAAGTTCTCTTTGCCCTCGTTCATGATCCGCTTGAACGTTCGATCAACGGATTTCCGATGGCCGTACATGCCGAGTTCGTCGGGGAAATCCACGAAGTCGAGTCGTTCTGCGGTGCCGGAGTATTTCTCCATCGAGCGCCCGAGCAACACCGGCTGTCGGCCGATCTCTTCTGCAAACTCAACCAGACTCCGCACACGCGCGATGTGGCTTGAGAACGTCGTAGCCACGATTCCGCCGTCGTAGTCTTCCATGCTATAGAGGACGTCCTTCAGATGGCGACGAGCGACGGATTCGCTCGGCGTTCGGCCTTTCCGGCCGGCGTTCGTACAGTCCTCGATGTAGGCCAGGACGCCAGCGCCCTCGCGCCCGATCTCACGGAAGCGGTCCATGTCGATCGGATCGCCGATCACTGGCGTGTGGTCCATCCGTTTGTCGAGCCCGTAGACGATTGCGCCTTCGGGCGTGTGGATCACTGGATTGATCGCGTCGATGATCGAGTGCGTGACGTTGACGAACTCCATTTCGACGTTGCCGCTGTCGCCGATCTGGCGCGTTTCGCCCGCGCTCATTTTTATCAGGTCGTTTTTGACGCCGAACTTTTCCTCGGATTTGATCTGCTGTTTGACCAGCTCGATCGTGAACGGCGAGGCGACGATCGGGGCGTCGTAGCGGTGTGCGAGCTTCGAGATCGCCCCGATGTGATCGAGGTGACCGTGCGTCGGCACGATCGCTTGCACGTCGCCTTCGAGATCGGACATGACGCGATCGTCCGGGATCGCGCCCATGTCGATCAGATCCAGGCTGTGCATCCGCTCCGTTTCAACGTTGTCGTGAATCAGTACTTGTGAAAGGTTGAGCCCCATATCGAAGATGACTACGTCGCTACCAGTCCGCACGGCCGTCATCTGGCGACCAACCGCTTCGTATCCGCCTATCGTTGCAATTTCGATTTCCATAGTCGTACGCCGAGTCCGTCGTCCCCGGTTGCGATCCTCACCCACCAAACGCGAATGCGGGTGACGGCGCAGCCTACCGGCGAGAACAGACAGGTGTCGCGTGTGTTGCTCGCCGGTCGCCCGCTCGCAGTCCGGGGCGACCGTTCTCTCGGTTATCCCAGTGTACTGCCTGCGGTGTTAAAAAGTGCGTGGCTTCGTCGCGACCGAAACCGTTAGTAGTTTTGGCCGTCTCTGGGCCGAATTCGGACGTTAGCGACTCTCAAGCGGGAGGATGTTCGTGTACGCGAACAGTCCACGGACGAACAGAAAACAGACCAGTCCGAATCCCGCGAGCAGCGTCGGGCCGCCGAGCAGTCGGGCCGTTTCATAGCGCAGGACGATTCGTGAAAAGCCCACGATAACGAAGCTCACCAGGATCAATCCGAACGCCAGGATCGAGAGTTTGGCGTAGGTCTGCTGATTCATGGCTCTCGTACGTGCGAGCGGATTGAAACGGTTTTGGACTGCGGCGTCATTGGTGGTTTCGAGTTACGCAGTGAAACCCCGTTTTCGTCACTGCTATTCAGTTCGATTCGAATGGACGATCCAGACCGGAACCAATACGAGATGCCAGAGGAGCATGCCAGTGCCAATGCTTTGCCCGGGATAGACAAGCGATGGGGTTGTTATGAACGCGACGACGATCCCAATCACAACCGTGATAATCAGTATGAGGCGACCCTCAGCACCGATTCCTTCGGCCCAGCTGCTGATCCGCTGTCCGAACGGTGTTTTTGCGATGGGACCGGTGGCGAGCGCTGACAGGACAGCTCCCACCGCCATCCACGGGAGCAGCCAGCCACTGCTGGGTTCGATGAGTTGAATTACGAACATGAAACCGATGGGGATCCAGAGGAACTTGTCGGTTCGTGAGGGCTCGCGGTCAGGAAACCAGGTGGAAGCAGCTGTGAGCGGCGGGACCATGGGATAGTTGTTATTCTCTGTGAATGAGTATTTTGTTATATTTCAACATCAGTTTTGGGTATGGCGAGACGACACTCTCACCGCGTTCTACCGTTCAAACGTCGTCTCTTAGCGGACACACAATATCCGTACGACGAAACGGACACCACGACCCGGCGCGTGGCTACCGTTTCAGTGGGGGTTTCTTACGGAGAAGCCAAGGTGTCGATAGGACCTCATTTGTGAGCTTCAGTGAATCACTATCCATCCTCACTCTCGTTACTCATCGATCTCACTTCCTGGACACCGTTCGCGCAAGACCGCAGTTCCGTGAGAACCACACGATAGCGGCGAATGGCCGACTACAACAATGCGACAGAGAAAATACATAATGCTCATCGAAACGTATGTCTGTTGGGAAGATTTGTTGCGGAGTATGCAAATCTGCGATGAAATGTATGATTTTATCGACGCGGAGCTCGAAAATCTGCAAAACAAGTTCGGAGAATTTCCGGTGATTCGAGCCGAATCGGAAGATCCCCCCAAACGATTCGAACAGGGACGCCAAATGGCTCGCAGCGGGTGGCGCGGTGACGCGGGTGTCCTTCCACGGGATGAAGACGGACGCTATCTTCTCATTCAGCACGAAAACAGCAAAGGAGTGTGGGGCGTTCCCGGCGGCGGCCACGAATCCGAGGAGACGATGGCAGAGACAGCTCGGCGCGAGTGCGAAGAAGAAACCGGCCACTCCTGTTCGTTGACTGGTGTAATCGCAGTTCGGATCAAAACAATCAGACACGAAACGGATCCGGAGCAGACAATGCCCATGCTAACCGTCTGGTTCGAGGGGCGCACCGAATCCGGTACCCTGGCTTCCAGCGACGACGAAGTGGTTGCGATAGGGTGGTTCGACGAACTCCCGGAAAACGTGTTTCACATCCTCGACGAGTACGTTTCTGGCGAATGACTGCCAGTTGTATTCTTCAGTGAGACAATAGTTTGTCCAATGATCGTTACTCGTGGAGGTACGATCACAATGTGGATGAGCTCATCACCAGTGGGCTTACAGCTGCAATTCCAGTTAACAGTCGATCAGAACACCGGTACACGAACGGTAAACAGTAATCAGTCACCCAGAAAATAATATTATTTATTAGACTATAGGCTGCAACATGATCAAAGCGTTGTTTCCCACCCGTCGATCATCGTGTCCCAGTGTGGAGCATCTCCAGTGTATAGCGTTCCGTGGTCCCATGCTCTCTACACGTGCACCGACTGTGATGAAACGTTTAACAAATATATGATATAGAAGATTTCTGGGAAAGCGGGCGGTGTGGTTCTAGCTCGCCGTATCGTGGTTTTATCTTTCTGACATGCGAGAAGTTTACTCCTCGTTCAATATATTTGAGATATTCGTGGAAACTGTTAAGGCTGACAGTCCTGTACATCCTTACAGCGATGTCAGCGGATAAACGCATTCCCGTGACCGAAGAGACACACAAGACACTCCATGACCTGAAGGAACCGGGACAAACCTACGACGATCTGTTGACGGAACTCGCCCAGTTGCGCCGCCGCCAGGAGTTGGCTGCTCGATTCGAGGAGATGGATGAGAGCCGTGAGAAGTTTGTACCCCTAGACGATGTCTGAGTATGAGGTTTTGCTCTCACCAGAAGTCGTTGCGTTCCTAGATGCAGCAGATGGGAAAACCGAACGAATCGTTCGGGACCATCTCGGCTATTTAGCAGCAGATCCGTATCCTGGTAGTGGTCGTGGAAATAAAGAACAGCTCCCGGTTGACGGTGAACTACGGTACCGGATGCATATTAGTCGCACGTGGACTGCCTTCTACGAAATCTATGATAACGCTGGCGAGGTGGGTGTGCTCGAAATTGTCTCGATCGATGAGGCGCACAAGCGCTACGGATATTGATTAATTGTCTGAGTTTTTGTGATAATTTGTAGAAGAGATTTAGAGAGGGATGAATGCTACAGAATGGAGTAATGACTACCATGAGTAGCTCGCAACAACCGCTTGAATTCACATCCTTCCACAATCAATGAGCAAGTCATTCCTCAAAACTCCGACACCCTTATTACGGATTATCGATAATCTGTAAACGATACAGATGGCCCAATCAGCAGCCCAGTCGAACGGCATGATCATCCGCGATTTTCTTTCAGTAGCGGATTTACTCGAACAGCCATCGCTGGCGCGTATTTACACGTATCTCTATCTTGAGGGCGATGGCACTGTGGCTGAACTGATGGACACTCTGGATCTTGCGCAGGGGACAGCTTACAGTTATGTAAATCGACTCACTGAGGCAGGGGTGCTGACGGTGACCTCTGACAGTCCACCAAAACAGTACCGTGCTGTTGATATCCAGTTGACTGTGTCTGGTGCGGATGATCGCACATACACGATCTCGCCAGCACTCATTGCTGCAGTGGCTCGTCGAACGACAGATGAGACGATCGATAGCTACATTGACCGGCGAGGGATCCATGGTCTGGCGGTTGCGCTAACATACACGATTTCGCGTGATCGAGGGGAAACCACACACCGTCTCATAGCATCGGATCTAGATCTCTCACCACCAGAGGCGGAAGCCATTCTACAAGCATTGCGGCCCGTTGCGCATGAATTTGTGCCAATTGAGGACTGGGGTGCATCGGTTGCGGATGTGGTTGATGCTGAGGAGTTCGAATGAGCCATCTCATCTGACAGCCAAGAAATTAATCTAGGGCTGAGATCTCAGTATGGACAGTATGGATATCCACCAAAGCGTCTCTATACGTCCTCTGGTAGTTTGTTTGGAAAAAGGTCTTTCAGTTCCTTCAAAGTATCTAAACACCGTTAGGTATTAATAGTGGTACTTTGATGTGGTATGTATACTCATTCGACTGGACAGAACCGGTTGCCCGGTTTCCCCAGACGTGCATGAACACGTCCGAGGATGGGTTGGATCGAAAATGACTATCAAACCCAACGATAGCGACGGACGGAGCACAGATAGTTCTACTGATGGCAGCGATGTTGACGGCTTTCTCCCCGAGGCGTTTCGATCGTGGAAAGCCGAAATAGAGGAGACCATTGCCCAAAAGACAGCGCAGATCGAGCGCCAGAGCGCACAGATCAACGCTCTGGAATCGAAGGTCGACGCTCAACAGGCAGAAATTGAAACCCAGCAAGCGACGATCGACAGCCAAACAACGGCGTTGCACCAGAACAAAACGAGAATTGCGGAACTGGAAGCCACAGTTGAAGCGCTCGAACGGGAGCAGACGGACTACCGCGAGGCAAATGAGCGCGATAAAGCCGAGATCAGACAGGACGTGACCGAGAACAAGCGGACGACGGAACAGAACGAGGCGCACACAGACGCCGTTGCGAGAAAGGTCGAGAACAGTGAGGGACGCGAAAAGCGGACGCCGTTGGAGCAGGTCGTTCGGTTACCCGAGGAGATTCTCCACCGTGCGAAGCTTACCGCGAACCAGCGACGAGCACGGATGATCGCGATGGAGCTCGGCGGACTGGCAACGACAGTGCCGAAAGGAAAGCGGCTGGATTCGACCACGATCAAAGATCAGCTCAAGCGTGAGTATGGATCGGCGCACGATCAGACGGTTGCTCGGGTGATGGCGTTCCTTGATCGGCTCGGTGGTGATCGAACGGAGGTGGTCCACACGGGCAAAGGAAAGGCGGTGATCTTCGATGACTGGCTAGCGAACCGGCTCAAGAGGGCCGAACAGTTCACATCGGAGGCGGTGGATGGCGTGCTCACGAACGTTGTGAGTGTCACGACCAGAACAGCCGGCTAGCGTGTGAGCAGACGCTCCCCGATAGGGATCTATCCAGGACACAGACGACAACACGAATGAAGGTTGGTGGTGGTGTAGCAGCGGGTGTGAGGAGAGCCCCTATCGTTTCAAGGTTAATTTTGTGAAATTTGAGTGCGCGAAGCGCGTTCGTCACGGTTGGCCGAGCACCCACTCACAACGAGTGTGAGCGAATCTGTCGAGTTTGTAAATTATAATGGATTATTGTTTGTCTGGACCAAGAGGTTCAAGAGAGTACGAGTACACGCTGAGAAAGACGATCAAGGGAAGTCACATATCGCCGTAGAAATCCAACACATACGAAAGTTTATAACCTAGTGGGTTGGCACAACCAATTGGGAATACCAGCCCGAGGCATGAACGCGTTTACCAAAGCGCGCCGGGTGTTGCAGCACCCGACGCTGGGATTCCCTGGAAAGGTTAACCCATGAAGGGAATAACGCTGCGGTACTGTAATCCTGTCGTATCGTCAATGACTAGCACAAGCTGTACTCGCTGTGGCCAGCCAGTGGCTCGTCCACGGGCGCATGCTACGGGCTGTCCGTCGTGGAGGGTTGGCTCGTGAGTCTTCCACAGTTCAGCTTTCGAACGATAGATGGGCAGGTCAGTACGCTGGAAGGGATCGAGGATCGCGAAGAGCTTTCCTCTGCTGAGTTGCATCACGTCGTGGATATCGCGGAAAACTGCTGGTGTCGGCCCTGTCAGTCAACCGAGTGCCGGCACAGTCGTCAGGTGGAGGAGGTGCTCGCGATTGCTGATCTGAGCGAGCGCTCGGGCGGGGGTCCTGATGCGCTTCCGTCGCTTGATCGGATTACTCGATTTCGCTCGCAGGGCGAGACGATCTACACCGCCTGGTTTGACAATGATGCTCGGTTGCGTGCGCATGAACAGCGGAGCGGCGACGTAACGCTGTTGGCGTTTTCTCCAGATCGTCCGGAAGATCCTGCTCGTGCGCAGACGCAAGACGAGGCTGTCTCGGCTGCAAGTTGTTTGCTCGAAGCTGTTGTTCCGTTCTGTGAGGCGCGGTCAACTGAGGAACTCCCCGTGATCCTCCAACTGTTGGTCTCTCCAGCGAACTGCGATTAACCTCCTCGGAGGAATTTTTCGAAACGACGTGTGGCTATAATCACCTACCGCGAGCGGAGCGAGCGGCATTTTTTGGTCCAGATTTTTTGATTGAGTGGTGCACGGAGTGCACCCGAAATCAAAAAAGGTGGAGTGTAGCGAGCGGCCTTTTTTCATCAACGTTTTTTGGACGAGTGGTGCACGGAGTGTACCCGAGTCGAAAAAAGGTTGGGCAGTGGTTCCGTTCTGTGAGGCGCGCTCGACCGAGGAGTTGCCTGCGCTTCTGCAGTTGCTTGTCTCTCCAGCGCACTGCGACTAACCTCTACAGAGGAATTTTTTGAAACTGTATATGTCCGGGATCCCCCACCACGAGCGGAGCGAGTGGTTCATGGAATAAGCTTAAATCAGCCGGAGAGAACATCTGCATTCTGGCTGTCGCCTTAATCTACTAGGGTAGTTCTGTAACCAGAGCTGAAGCAGAAGACGCGAAAGCCGACATGTGCTTCAAGCCTACTAGGGTAGTTCTGTAACAAGGGATCTAGAAGATGTTGTAGTGGAACGTAAGACGGCTTCAATCCTACTAGGGTAGTTCTGTAACCAGAGCTGAAGCAGAAGACGCGAAAGCCGACATGTGCTTCAAGCCTACTAGGGTAGTTCTGTAACAAGGGATCTAGAAGATGTTGTAGTGGAACGTAAGACGGCTTCAATCCTACTAGGGTAGTTCTGTAACCAGAGCTGAAGCAGAAGACGCGAAAGCCGACATGTGCTTCAAGCCTACTAGGGTAGTTCTGTAACAAGGGATCTAGAAGATGTTGTAGTGGAACGTAAGACGGCTTCAATCCTACTAGGGTAGTTCTGTAACACTGGGGTGATACATTCGTCCGTCCTTTCGAACGACGTGCTTCAATCCTACTAGGGTGGTTCTGTAACGGGGCATCCCATCCTCCTTGCTTGGCATAGTGATAGCTTCAATCCTACTAGGGTGGTTCTGTAACTCGCTACCGCGACACGCCGGAGGAGTTGGCTGAGGCTTCAATCCTACTAGGGTGGTTCTGTAACTCGTCCCCATCATCCTGTGGCGTTGTCGTTCTGTGCTTCAATCCTACTAGGGTGGTTCTGTAACTCGTCCCCATCATCCTGTGGCGTTGTCGTTCTGTGCTTCAATCCTACTAGGGTGGTTCTGTAACCACGTCTCGAGAGCATTGGGTGAGCTTCGCGAAAAGGCTTCAATCCTACTAGGGTGGTTCTGTAACCACGTCTCGAGAGCATTGGGTGAGCTTCGCGAAAAGGCTTCAATCCTACTAGGGTGGTTCTGTAACCGTGATGGTGGATTCCTCTGGCTGACCCATGCAAGTGCTTCAATCCTACTAGGGTGGTTCTGTAACACCTCTAAATGGCTTCAGTGAGTACTTTGCATATGGCTTCAATCCTACTAGGGTGGTTCTGTAACGGCGGTAGCATGGTAGAATAGCTGGCTGTTGGCACTGCTTCAATCCTACTAGGGTGGTTCTGTAACACCGGCAACGCGATCGCGGACAGACCGTCAGTCGCTTCAATCCTACTAGGGTGGTTCTGTAACACAGCGCCAGTGCTGCCCCACCGTCTGCATCGATGAGCTTCAATCCTACTAGGGTGGTTCTGTAACGAGTTGTTGAGAAATCCGCCATCCGGAGCGTCATCGGGCTTCAATCCTACTAGGGTGGTTCTGTAACGGTTGCCAATCAGCGGTATACAGCCACTGTACTTAGTACTGACGAGGCAGTGTGACCACAGACCTCCAATACCCCCTGCACCCCCGGGGGGTCTGTGGTAAATGATTGCTAGATGAATTTATGATCTTCGCGTGGATCATCACCGACCACAGACCGATCGAGATACTGCTCAGCGTCCGCTGCATAGACGATTGCGGACTCATCAGCATGTAGCATCGATTGAAGCTTGGCTCGGAGGGTCTTCAGATCTCCTGCTGAAATTTCTCCCTCAAACACCGAATTTTGTGCGTGCGTGAGATATCGTCGGAGTAGTTTCCGTGGCTTATGCGTCCGATCAGCACGGACATCGTAGACGATTATCGCATACATGCTACCACCACTTCCGAAACGCTACATACGATTCTCCCGTGAGAAGGTGTCGCTTGAGTTTGTACACCTCCAGTCGCATCAGATGCTGATAGCTCACATGGCGATTCAGATCGGGATGCTCGACAGTCTCTGCTAGCAGCTCCTCCATTTCCTTCAGTAGCGTCAATCGAGCGTCTTCATCAATACTACTCGCTGGGCCCTGTTGGGTGAAATCTCCGGGCCCGATCTGTGATCGATTGAGTAATCTGAGTAACAGCCGATCCACAAGCACCGGTTTGAATATATCAGCGATATCAAGCGCCAACGAATTTCGACGCTCACCTGGCTCGTGAAGATAGCTAATAGCGGGATCCAACGTTGTCGTGCGGATTGCAGAACAACACTGGGTGTACAAAACTGAATTCGCGTACGAAATGAGCGCATTGACCGGATCCGGTGGCGGATAATACTCCCGA
This sequence comes from Halobacteriales archaeon YIM A00013, assembly GCA_025041195.1. GTDB lineage: Archaea > Halobacteriota > Halobacteria > Halobacteriales > Haloarculaceae > Halocatena. The sequence continues at coordinate 505,689 of JAKCFM010000001.1, read as the reverse complement.
GTTGTAAAGTCGAACACCGACGGCGACTCGAATCGATAGAGATCGTAGTAGGCCCGTCTCGCGGTTGCCTCAATGCCGAGAAGTTCATCTATCGTTTCACACTCCTCGACAGCCGATGCTGCATCATTGATAGCAGTCACAACTGCTTCCAACGGACTATCGCTCTCTCGCCGACGATAGGTCACTATATTCTTCATATTGTGTATGCTCGCTCGAACAAATTCTTTGGCGAGACGAAGCCGATGCTCCATCGACTGATATGCCTCGACCTGGTCTACGATCGCTTTTCCAGATGTCTGGCCCCGAGTTGGGAGATATGATCCAGCGTACGATCCATTCCAGCTGAACACGTGAAGCTCGATCTGCTTTTCATCAAGAAACGATAGCAATCGAGTATTAAACGTCAGCTGACCGTGCGCATAAATTGCTTCGACGGCCTCAACTTCGATAAATCGGAAATCGTCTTCCCAGTCAAATCGAAGATTGCTATCCTCACGCGTCAGTTCCCCATTCCGGAAAATATGGCGGTTCTCATCCATTATAACCACTCCAGCAGAACTCTTGATACGCACACGAATCGCAGTACGGCTTCTCGATGAGTTCGGGCGGCGAGTCTCGATTGATGACCTCGTAAATGCCCCGGATTGCTGTCTCAACCTTCTCTTCTAACGCATCCGTGAGGATCACGCTGTCACGCGTGCGCTCGGTCGGATATGCTAGCACCCCCTCTCGTTCATCACCACACACATGCTTGAGATACCAGAGGTAGTACGCCAGTTGCATTTTCGAGGCCTCCTCCATCGAGGAGGCAGGCTTTACCTCCATCACACGACCGTCTTCCATGATGTCCGGAGCGATCGGCCCATAGTGAACAGCCTGGGTGCTGTCTGCGTAGCTCGTCTCATCAATATATGTACCCCATTGGATTGCAGTGTTCGATCGGTCAAGCTCTACACCAGCCGAATCGAACCAGAGCTCGCGATGACACGTATGAAAATACCGCATCATAATGCCTGTCACCACGAAATCCTCCGGAGTACCGCTTTTTACTGACTCTAACAACAGTTGTACTGGATCTGTTCTATCAGTACCCATTATTCTATACTAAATAACAAAGTACAAATATGTTCTTACTAATGGAGAATTTCTAACACGTTATCATAGGCAATTGCCATCACCCATCTAACATCTGTCCCCCAAGAAAGAGTTGACTTATTATTTTGTAACCAAGGATTTTATTATGGATTGTATATTCAAGTTACTTGATGCGGATATTGATCCGGCTTAGAGCTGAAGCCGATGCTACTTATAACTCGACATACCATCACAAGCTTCGTGGCGTCTTCTGGTCCCTGCTCCAGAACACACCGTACGGATCGATGCATGGCGACTCCACTGCAGTAACGTTCACCTTTTCAAATCCGTTTCCGGTTGGACCAATCACAAAGGGGGACAATCGACGTGTGCTGCTAGCATCACCCCATACCGGGTTAGTTGAAACGATCGCGAAGCAACTCGATCCAGGTGATGAGTTCAATATCGGGGAGATGGCATTCTCAGTGGTAGACTGTTCGATATTGACTGTAGACGTTGGAGAGCCTGGTGAAAAAGGAACGCTTCGGACAGACACAGGCGTCTATGTTCGGCTCCCACAAGAGCGCTGGGATAAATACGGGATTGATCCGGATTACAACGCAGAACAGATTGCGTGGGAGCCAGATCATTCGATCAGTTTGTTCCTCGAACGCATTCGTGAAAACTTAGAATGGAAGCATGACCAGTGCTTCGATGCGTATCTACAGAACGTTACCCCCGAGACTGAACTGTTCAGTGGAATAGAACGGTTAAAAACGTACCCTGTAACAGTTCCTGTCTCGTCCGGTGCCGGATATGAATACATGCATCTCGTTTCAAAATGGCGACTTGAGTATCAGGTGCGAAATGAAGACCATCGCCGTTGGTTAAATCTCCTCCATATGTCGGGGTTGGGATGGCGAAACAGTCTCGGGTTCGGATTCGTGAATAAGGTGGAACCGTAATGTCGACAGATCCCTTTGTGAAAGCGTTCGAACTCGTTCCTGAAAGACGTATCTCCTCGTTGTACGATGTTGGCGTGCTGTATGCAGCATGCGACCTCTATGAGAAACTCACCTCAGAGTTCGTCGACTGGGACCTGTCTGTCGAAGCCCTCCAGTCGATGACGCCACTGGAAAAAAAGGATCTTCTGAAAGAAAAACACGACAACTCGTTCATCGCTGCGCGCGTTGATCTTTCCGGTGACGAGCCTGTGCTCGGTGATGATCCCGTCGCTATTGAGAACTATACGAGAGAAGATAAATATCGTGTTGGTTATATGAATAGAGACGGAAAATCTGGGCCGAGTACTGACTATTCGATAGTAAACCACGCAAATGGAAAGCCAATCGAGGAGATTGCGTATGATAATGATTATGGCCAATATTCAAAGGTAAAACACCGATTTCTTCGAGGACGGTTAGAGCAGTGGCCGTTCTCGGAGGCTGCAGACCAGGTAATCAGCGACAACCGAGATAAAAATGGGGTCATCCAATCGCTTCGGACACTGGGTAATGATACCGATGCGATGGAGCAGCTAGAGGAACGGCTCCTTGAGAAAGCCACGTTCGAAAGCACCGAAGCAATGGTTGGTGTCAAAATTCGGTTCAATGAAGGCGAACGGTATCGGTATCCTGGTGAAGTTCCGGCGTTGAATGCAGTGGCACTGGAAAATCGATACGACCACCTGCGTGATGGGCTCTCTGTCTCCGGTGCATCAGGAGAGGGTGTCGGATACGTATCTGGAGAATCTGGAACGGTCCTCGGAGGATCTACTGGAATTCTCAACCAGTATTCCAAAAAACGAGTCGGCCCATTTCCTGATCTCGATGTAACCCAGTGCTGGAAAGCACGGCCACTCAGTGAATCTAAAGCGATCGCAATCTCGAATTTTGGAAGCGTTATTGATCAGTTCTATCATCCAATTAACAGCGGTCGGATGTATTATCTACCGTATCCACGTGAGCGGATGACACTGGATCTATTCAAACGATTTTATAATGAAGTGTACAATCCACTCCACTCAGCATCTGACTCCATCGCAGCCCTTGAACGTGTTCTAACGGGAGTTCGTGATTCAGAGCAGGACTCTGCAGATGAACAAGCCAGTGCCCTCGAAGCAGCATTAGCTGATCTAGAGGATATCGGTCAGACGCAATCAACGTATGAGGTTTTCGAGGGAACGAGTGCATGGTTGCAGATCTATGGACTCTACCATGTCGCAAGCACTACGCCGAAACGAACCTACGTAGACGAGCCGTCCATCTCATTGCGAGCGCTTTCCGAGTTGAACGATGAGATCGAGCGAGCTGAAAGGTTGCTTGGTGGGACATCGTTATTCGGTACACTTGTTGGGCAGATGGACCATTTGAGCAGTGGACGCACCGTCCACAAGGTCTTACAGGGGCGCTTTTTCGATTACACGACGGCAAAATCACCGGATGAAGACGAAGATCGACAAGATTCGTTCTCCACAACTGCTGACGACGTGTTGCTTTCCCAGGATGCGAAACTCCTCCGCGGGAAGCCAATAGCAGCTCACAAACTACTGGAGGATTATGTCCGAAAAATAATCAAATCGTATCGGAAAAATATAGAAGATGGAAACAAGCATATCTTCCCAACATGGCTCGTCATTGAGCAGTACATACAGCTTCTCGGACTAGAGAATGCAGCTCTATTACAATCAGACAATGCGTTACCAAACGGATTTACAAACCAAAAAACGATGAATTTGGATAAAACATATGATAGCCGAGACGAACGGTTACAGGATTTCCTGGATTCCCACGGCGTTCTCAGGCGTCCAGAATCACAGGCAGTGTTTCTGGCTGGCGGGCTAGTTGCAAGAATCACTGCAAGCCAGTATCAGAAAGGGATCTCAACGAAACTGGTCGAGCAACATCCTGTCTCATCAGTAACCAAACGGTCCCTCCAACGGACCGCTCATCAAGCGATTGAGAAAAATACTACCTATGAACAGATGGACTCCAGAGGCCAGTTGAACCGGCGCTATACGGATCGTCTCCCAGGTGTAATGTTACAGTCTGATCCCAAAGGGTGGGACTTGACTGAAACAGAGGTAAAATGGCTCTATTCGCTCGGAATTGCCTACGGAAAACAGGACGGCTCGCTCGATACTGAATCAGGAGACGAAGTGGCTACGGATGGAGACGAATAACCCAACGAATACACGCAAACGTACTACTCAGAACCCATGACAAATCCAACTGCACAATTTGAATCCGATGTTACGACCCGCTCAGAAATAGTCTTTCTCTACGATGGAGAAGACACAAATCCGAACGGCAATCCCCTGTCAGCAAACAATATGCCTCGCGTTGACGAGGATACAGGCCAGGCAGAGGTGACTGTGTATCGGCTAAAGCGGTATCTCCGAGATCAGTTGTACGACGACGATGAGGGCGTGTATCTCGTTTCTCCGAACAAGGCAGGAATTGATCCATCGAGTCGCGATGAACTATTCCTACGATTGCTGAATATGGATGCTGATGAGGTTGGTGACCTCGACACGCTGGAACTGTACGATACGTTCCTCAATAGCGCTGCTGACGTTCGGTATTTTGGCGCGCCATTGTCGTTTGCTGATGCTGTGAAAGATTCACTCGATGAAAACCGACCAACATTTACCGGGCCTGTTCAGTTTGCACACGGTCGCTCGCTCAACGCTGTCGTTCATAACAATGCATCCAGAAAATTATCGGTTACTGTAACGAGCGGTGACGATGAGAGTGGTGATGATAGTCCTGCCCAGGGAACATTCGCTGAGGATAACCGCCTTCGATATGCACTGATTCGATTCCATGGGGTGATAAACGAAAATGCAGCCGACAACACACAGCTTCGCCGTGAAGATGTCGAACGGCTCGATACGTTGTGTTGGCGGGCACTCCGGAATCAAACACTCACGAATTCAAAGATGGGACACAGTCCTCGATGCTATCTCCGCGTTGAGTTCGAAGCTGATTATCACGAAGGGGATTTGGATGCACTCATCGAGATTGACCGTGAGAACTCGAAAGCGGACGAAGAGATGCGGAATATCTCTGATGTGGTGCTGAATGTCACACACCTACTCGATCGGCTCTCCGAAATCTCGGATCGTATTATCATGATCAACGTTCACGCCGATCAGTACACTACCTTCAATCTCGGAGCTGGACCGACCACACGAGAGGATTTCTACGAGGGGCTCCAGGAGATCGCCGATACGAATGTTATAGATATTTACTAGTGACTGCTTCAATGACTAAGCCACAAGAATCCGTTTTCGAGACTACCGATCAATCAACACTGCTGTTCACAGTTAGCGGACAGTACGCACACTTTCGTCGGATTGATACTACCACCACAAAGCAGACGTATCGAATCCCACCCCGGACAACAATTTCCGGAATGCTCGCAGCGATTCTCGGTCTTGAACGAGATTCCTACTATGAACTGTTTGCCCCGGGTCAGTCTGCTATCGCTATCGGTGTCAACGGATCACTCCGGACACGGACGGTTCCTGTGCTTGAGGTGGATACAGAGGCAGACAATAGCTTTGAGAGCAACGCTGATAATACGCTTATCAGACCCGAAGAAAGTATCGGTAGTCGGCAACGGCGCTTGCGGGAATATCTCGTTTCTCCGTCCTACACGGTAGCAGTTAGCCTCGCAGATCACGAAACGTATGAATTGCTTCGAACACACCTCTCCGAAGGAACATCCGTTTACACGCCTGCCCTTGGTACATCAGAATGTCTTGTAGCCATCGATTTCAGGGGAGAGGTAGCTGTCGAGAAGGGAGCAATCGAGACGGCAGAGTCTGTCGTTCCGGATACTATCGCCGCTCCAACTTCGCAGTTCGATATCGAACGAGTGCCGTACCAATTTGAGGCAACTCAATATGGACGAAAGCCGACTGCGTATTGTTCCTGTATTTACCGGGACGATAACACGCCGATCACGCTCACTGAGGACGCGTCGGGGTATTTCGTCGACGGTCGTCCGATGGTATTTCTCTGATGTACGATACGTATCTCGCTCGACCCTGGGACGAAGCTGCGGATCCGGAATTACAGACGCATCTCGAAAACGTTGCTGAGATCATTGCATCCACTGCGGACCACGCAGAGGTTCGGGAGCCCGCGATCGCAGCTGGACGGTTTCATGATTTCGGAAAATTCACCGAATGGTTCCAGGAGTACGTTCGGATGCGTGCGGATGAACGAGCGGCGATGACTGCCCAGGAGAATCGACGAAAACGCCATTCGTTGCTCGGTGCATTTGCTACACTATACGTCCTCGAAAAACGAGGCTTCAGCGAGGAATGGTCCATTCCAGCATTTTTGGCAGTCGCAAAGCATCACGGACGACTCAAAGATGTTGATGCCATGCTGGGATATTATGGAGTAGTCGATCGAGAGAAATCGAATCCTAAGTATGGGCGTATTACGGATCAAACGTTGAATATCATCCAAACAGCGAACGTGCCAGCCACTGAACTGTTTGATGAAGTACTCGACAATCACGGTGGGTTCGCCGATTTTGTCCGTTATATTAATAAAAGACGACCCTTAGAAGCCATAGATTCATATCAAGTTAGGTCGGATACATACCAGCGATTGCTTCACATCTGGAGTCTCCTCACATATGCTGACAAACTCGATTCAGCCGACTTGTCGGATCCAGCCCCACAATTGGAATCCCTCTCTCCGGATGCTATCAGTGATCATATCTCTTCATTGGACCCCGCCAAAACATCGATACAAAATGAATTGAACGTCAAAAGGGAGGCGGCCCGGAAAACAGCGCTTGAGAGGGTTGATCTGTGGAAAGACGCAAATTCGAATTTTGCCACTCTAACACTTCCAACTGGATTTGGAAAGACACTCACTGGACTGCAGGCCGCATTGAAGCGAGCCTCCCAAAAAGAGAGCCGGGTCATCTACGGACTACCCTTTACGTCTATTATCGACCAAACAGATTCTATTATTAGATCCATATTCGGATACTGTCCGACGGATCCTGAGTATACAATCCACCATTATCAGTCAGACACCCGGTCGCTCACTGAAGACGCAGACGAACTCGATCTGCAGTATTTGTTGGCGGAGATGTGGCGCTCAAACATCACACTTACAACGTTTGTACAGGTGTTTGAGTCACTCGCTGGACCGACGAATCGCCAGTCGATCAAACTCCCGGCGTTACAGGATGCGGTGATTCTTCTGGATGAGCCACAAGCCATTCCATACGATTGGTGGCATCTAATAGCTCGGATTTCGACGGTTCTCAACGAAGAGTTCAATGCTGAGATCATTTGGATGACTGCCACTCAGCCACGGATTCTCGAACAGCTTCCGTATGCAACGACGCCGTTTGATCTATTGGACGATAGTAATACGTATTATCAATTTTTACAGGAAAATCCGCGAGTCCATTATTCACTCCATGCATCAGTACAACGGTATCTGGAGGATCCGAGGACTAGCGATGGACTTCCAGTTCAGGATGCTGCCGCAATCGTAGCGGACGAAGAAGCAACAAGCACGCTTGCTATCTGTAATACAATCAATAATACAGCATCGCTGAGTCAGTGTTTACAGGAGGAAATCGATCGGTCGATATCCCTCAATGCGACGCTTAACGAGCTGTATGACGAGAAGCCTTCAGCTGAAGCACTCCATCACAAGATTGTCGCATTGCTACACCGGCGGGTTCGTCGACAGCATCGACCAATCGTTGCAACATTGACGACTCGTCTGCGGCCAATTGATCGGACGGTCCTCCTGGCAACTATTCGGGCGCTATTGGATGACGATGCTATCGAGTCGTTGTATGTGGTTTCCACACAGCTTGTAGAAGCTGGTGTGGATCTGAGCTTCGATGCTCTGTTCCGTGATCTCGCACCGATACCATCGATTGTGCAGGCAGCAGGTCGGTGTAATCGTTCCTTCGAGAGTGATCCCCGGATGGTCACAGTGTGGCGATTGGAAAGTGAATCCGGGGTGCATATTCCATCGGATCTCATCTACGACGACACGTATAATTTGCTCCAGCCCACGCGAGAGACCCTCCAAGAGATCGTTTTAGACGAACATATTCCCGAATATCAGATGGTACATCGTGGGACAGAGATCTTTTACGACCGGCTTCACACCAGTACACGACCCGGAAAGCGAGAATTGGTTGATCATGTTGATGCTGGCGAATTCGGGGCACTGGGCACTGAACAGATGATTCCAGATGACTATCCAACGGTGGATATTGTGATCGCACGGACACAGAACGAAAAGGAACTCTTTCGGTGTTATCGGGAATTTTGCAGTCGTCATGAATTTGAACGGGCATCCTTAATTTGGGACGTTCTACAGCAGCGGACAGTCTCGGTCCCGCTGACCGACGAACGGTTGCACGATGTCCCAATGGTCGATGTACCTGAGCGAGAAGACACCCTGTTTGTCGATGCAAAGGCAGGGAAGTCGTTATACGATCTGGATGCCGGAACTGGCGTCCAAGACGAAGGTATAGAGCACCATTTCATTGTGTGAAATCGTCTATTGTCATTGCTAGCAGGTGGTTTCTAGACGACAAACCACAGACCCCCCGGGGGTGCAGGGGTTATTAGGGGTCTGTGGTCACACTGCCCCGTCAGTGCTAAGTATAGTCCCTGTATACCCGTAATTGGCAACCGTTACAGAACTACCCTAGTAGGATTGAAGCTTCACCATCCCTTGTTTTGCAATGCTCGTCACAAGTTACAGAACTACCCTAGTAGGATTGAAGCAATGACGCCGAACGTTTCCACGAGAGCATCTTTGGTTACAGAACTACCCTAGTAGGATTGAAGCGCAGCGTCCACCGGCCCTCCTTTATCGCTGTGCGGTTACAGAACTACCCTAGTAGGATTGAAGCCGCACCTCTCGACGAAATGAATAAGATCAGTGTCCCAGTTACAGAACTACCCTAGTAGGATTGAAGCAACAACACGCTCACCGGCGTGGAGCATGGCCATGTTACAGAACTACCCTAGTAGGATTGAAGCATGCTTGGTCGCCATGAGGACGTCGAGCGGCTGTTGTTACAGAACTACCCTAGTAGGATTGAAGCCAGGGCCAGCTGGATCGGCAGGACTGAAAATCGAGTTACAGAACTACCCTAGTAGGATTGAAGCCTCTATCGAATCAATTGGGAGGCCCAATCTCTGGTTACAGAACCACCTTAGTAGGATCGATGCTCGATCGGCGGTGAGACGCTGACCCGTCCAACCTCGGTGTAGGACGTCTCACAAAACGATACCCAAATACAATTGGAATAAATTTAATACTATAGCACAACGAATTATAGTTACAACCACATGAACAAGCGACACACTGGAGATACAAGCCGATGGTCCAGCTAGGACTGCGCGACGGCGAGTTCGTCATGGCCACGGAAGCGGACGCAGCCGATCAGATAGCCTGCGTCAGCTGCCAGACCGAACTGACGCTCATCAAAGGCCACGAGCGCATGAACACGACCGTCAACCCCCATTTCCGACACACGGACACCACACACTGCACGCTCGCTGTTGATGGTGAGCAAACGGAGGATCCAGAGGACTCCTGGGCAACGATCCGAACGGCGTGGTTGAGCAAGCCAACCGATGGCCGCCAACGGTATCTGCGATACGCAAAAGCCCCATCCGGCGCGCACTGTCTGCTCTTACACAACACGATGGACGATGCGCCCTCAGAAACAGTCTGTGTGAGAACGCCCGACACGAGAGCCCTCGAACGCGTGTTCTGGCTGTTCGAACGCGCCAGTGCCAACGACGAAACTGACGGCTGGCAAACAATCGGTACCATCGGCCTCTCAAGTCCAGACCAGGCCAACGCCGCATGGTTGACGCTGAAATCCCCACCGTCAGAACGATTCACGTTCCAACTGACGAAATGGTCGGGACTCAATGACGTTGAAAACGTCTTTGGAGGCTTTTTCTGGACAGAATCGCGGATCGAACACCTCAAGACGTTCTTCCACGACATCATCGAACTCGACAGCGAGTGACCGAGCCGGTCAGTGCTCGCCACCAAGCAACGTCTCGTCGATCGGCACCGCCGCAAGACCGGAGCCGTCATCGCCACAGAGTGCGTACACCACCACCCCAGCCTCCTCATCAACCACCCGCTCGACTGTCGTCCCATCGCCTGTATCGAGCTCGCTCGTCGGCACAAACCCACCGCGGGACGGGCGGGCACTGCTCGTGAAGGGCCACATGCTCACTGCTCATTCCCCCAACCTATTAATTATATTGACAATTTACTTGAGTTGATCGCCGGATCACTCCTCGGGCGCTGGGCCGAAGCTCTCCATTTTGGCACCATCAGCGTCGAGCCCGGCTCCAGTCAACCCGTCAGTCGCGAGATCGAGAAACGGCGCAAAGCCGTACACGAACACCTGTGGATCGTGTTCGGCTGCAACCGAACTAATCGCATCCTCCAGTGCGGATGCGTCGCTGACAACGAACACCGACACACCAGCATCCGACAGCGCACCCAGGCGCTGTTCGTGAATCGGCTCGTCATCGAGATAGACGATTGCCGCGGAGCCACCATCATCGACCGTTCGTTCGGCGATTCCAACCGCCGGACCAACACCCGGCCCGCCCGCGAGGACGAGCGTCTCCGATTCACCCGCATACGCTGCGTTGCCGAACGGACCCGCCACGTCAATCTCATCTCCCACCGACAGTTCGGCGAGCGTCGGACCCAGCTCACCAGTTGGATCGATCGTCAGCGTGATCTCGAACGTCTCCTCGATCGCTGGAGAGGAAATGGTGTAAAACCGAGAGATTGGTTCGCCGTCAACCGGCACCGTCAGCTTCACGAACTGACCCGGATTGGCCTCGAATCCTGCTGGCGTGGTCAGGTCAATTGCGATCGCATCGGTTCCAACCGACTCCACTGATGATACCGTCACTGTCGTGGCGTCCATACCACTCTTCGTCGGCCCATGCTCGTAGGTCCATCGCACTGCGTCCCAAGACACTGGTTCGAACACCCCCATTCCAAGACACAGATTCGGATACGCCAATTCGTATAGTAACACCACCCACACGGATACTGTGCATTCGGCCACAGCTTCCACAAGCGACACAGCCCGCAGATAATACTCAAAAATAATATATGAATGATTGTGCCAAGACGATAATTATAATGAGTGAAACAATCATCTGTGGCTAAAAAACTCGAATTCGGCGGTGTTGAGAACAGAGCGTGACCATACGATCGGGCAACCACCGTTTGGACAGTATGACAACATTCTGTTGCATTGAGTACTGTGGATATTAAGCATTCAGAAGCCTTTTGCACCGGCGAGAGGTACGTTTGAACCAGTATGCACGAAGATCTCAATTGGGCCATCGGCGGGGAAGCCGGCGATGGCATCGATTCGACGGGGAAAATCTTCGCTCAGGCCCTCTCACGGGCGGGCCGGCACGTGTTCACCTCCAAGGATTTCGCCTCACGAATTCGTGGCGGATACACGGCGTACAAAGTACGAACGTCCGTTGAGAAAGTCGAAAGTGTCGTTGACCGCCTCGACATCCTAATCGCGTTGACACAACGGACGGTCGAGGAGAACATGGACGAGCTCCAGGAGGGCAGCGTCATCATCTACGACGGCGAGCGGACGACGATGCAGGATCTGGAGATCCCCGACGGAATGATCGGGCTCGACGTTCCGTTGAAGAGCCTGGCCGAAGACGCCGGTGGTGCGATCATGGCGAACGTTGTGGCGCTCGGTGTGGCGTGTAAGGTCGCCCAGTTCCCCATCGAGAACCTTGCCGAATCGCTGGAGAAGCGATTCGGCTCGAAGGGGAGTTCGATCGTCGAAAACAACAAAGAGGCTGCCAGACTCGGCCAGAAATACGTCGAAGACAACTACGACCACGACTTTGGCTTCAAGCTGGAGACGACCGACAACGACTACGTGCTGCTGAACGGCGACGAGGCGATCGGCATGGGCGCGCTGGCCGCCGGCTGTCGGTTCTACGCCGGTTACCCGATCACGCCTGCGACGAACGTGATGGAGTATCTGACCGGCCGCATCGAGCGCTACGGCGGCACCGTGATCCAGGCCGAAGACGAGCTATCCGCGATCAACATCGCATTGGGCGCTGCTCGTGCTGGTGCACGCTCGATGACCGCCACCTCAGGGCCAGGAATCGACCTGATGACCGAGACGTTCGGTCTCGTTGCGACTACTGAAACGCCGCTCGTGATCGTTGATGTGATGCGCTCGGGTCCATCGACCGGGATGCCAACCAAACAGGAGCAAGGCGACCTGAATCAGCTCCTCTACGGTGGCCACGGTGAGATCCCACGCTTCGTGCTCGCGCCAACAACGGTGGCCGACTGTTTCCACAAAACCGTCGAGGCGTTCAACCTGGCAGAGAAATACCAAATTCCCGTCTACGTGGCGAGCGACCTCGCACTCGCCGTCACTGAGCAGACGTTCGCCCCTGAGGAGTTTGCGATGGACGAGATCGAAATCGAGCGCGGCAACGTTGTCGATGCCGACGATATTGAAGCGTACCAGAACGAGAAGGGGCAGTTCCAGCCACACCTGGCAACCGATGACGGCATCAGCCCGCGGACGTTCCCCGGAACGAGCGGCGGTGTACACATGACGACCGGTCTCGAACACGACGCACTCGGCCGCCGAACCGAAGACACCGAGGTGCGACTCGAACAGGTCCACAAACGGGATCGAAAGGTCGAAACCGCACAAGATCGCGAAACGTGGACGTACACGGAGTACGGCGACGCAGACGCCGACACGCTCGTCCTTTCGTGGGGGTCGAATGAGGGAGCAATCCGAGAAGCCCTCTCGTTCCTCGATGACGAAGGGATTGCTGTTCGGTTTCTCTCGTGTTCATACATGTTCCCGCGTGCCGATCTCACTGAGGAGATCGAGGCCGCCGAGAACGTTATCGTGGTTGAATGTAACGCCAATGGTCAGTTCGCCAACCTCATCGAACGCGACACCCTGACGCGTGTCGAGCGCATTAACAAGTACAACGGCGTTCGATTCAAGGCCGACGAACTCGCCACCGAGATCAAAGATGTGCTCGCGACGGGCACGGAGGTGACAGCATGAGCTCAGACGTTCGCTTTACTGACTTCAAATCCGACAAACAACCGACCTGGTGTCCCGGCTGTGGTGACTTCGGGACGATGAACGGCATGATGAAAGCACTCGCCGAAACCGGCAACGATCCCGACAACACGTTCCTTGTCGCCGGTATCGGCTGTTCGGGGAAGATCGGCACGTATATGCGCTCGTATGCGCTCCACGGCGTCCACGGGCGTGCGCTGCCGGTCGGCGTCGGCGTGAAAGCCGCAAATCCCGAACTGGAAGTGATGGTCGCAGGCGGTGACGGCGACGGCTACTCGATCGGTGTGGGCCATTTCATCCACGCCGTTCGCCGGAATATGGACATGACGTACGTCGTCATGGACAACCGGATCTACGGACTGACGAAGGGACAGTTCTCACCAACCAGTCGAGAGGATTTCGAAACCTCGACCTCACCCGACGGCCCACAGCAGTCGCCGGTTAACCCGCTTGCGCTCGCGCTGGCGGCCGGTGGCTCTTTCATCGCCCAGTCCTTCTCCTCAGATGCCCAACGCCACGCTGAGATCGTCCAGCAGGCCGTCGAACACGACGGCTTTGGGTTTGTCAACGTCTACAGTCCGTGCGTGACGTTCAACGACGTTGATACGTACGACTACTTCCGCGACTCGCTCGTCGATCTCGGCGAAGACGACGACTTCGATCCGACAGACTACGACCAGGCAACCGAAGTCATCCTTGACAATGACAAAGAGTACCAGGGCGTGATCTACAAGGATGAAGAGAGTGTTCCGTACAACGAATCACACGGTTTGACCGAGAACTTATCCGAGATTCCGTCCTCGCCACCCGAAGACGCCATGGATCTCGTCAGAGAGTTCTACTAACTGTTCACGATCAAAGCGACTGTTTTGCGAGCTGCTATCACTCAGGCGGACGGTATAGTTGTTACTATCAACGAACGACAGACTTTTTGTGATAAATTATCAAAATATACCTAATATATGGAGGTGATTGCAGCGCACAGTCCGTTGGTGACGTTCGCGGTCGGACTGATTCTGGTGGTACTGTTGATCGCGATCCTCGATCTGCCGGCGTTCGTTGGACTCGCAATAGCTGCCTTTGGCGTTGGCGTTGTCAACGCCATCTTCCTACCGGAGCACTCCCTCGCGGATGCAGCAGCCGATACGGCCGCTGCCTTTGGCGGGGGTATGGAGGGTATCGGCATCCCAATCCTGATGGCAGCAATCATCGGGAAATCGATGCTTGAGAGCGGCGCTGCCCAGAGGGTTGTCCGGTCGTTCCTCTCATTGCTTGGGGACGACAACGCCGACGTTGCGCTCTGGGCGAGCAGTTCAATTCTCGCGATTCCGGTGTTTTTCGACAGCGTGTTCTATCTGCTTGCACCGCTCGCCAGATCGATGCGCGCTCGCATTGGGAAAAACTACACGCTGTATATCGTCGTGGTGGGAGCCGGTGCCGCAACGGCACACGTGTTCGTTCCACCAACACCGGGGCCGCTCGCCGTCGCAAGTGAGGTGGGTGCCTCGATCGGCATGACGATGGCTATTGGCGTTGGGGTAGCGCTGCCGACAGCGTTTATCAGCGGGCTGGTATATGGGCGTTGGCTGAACAATCGTCTCGATATTCCGCTCCGTGAAACAATGGGCACATCGACTGACGAGCTCGAACGCCGAGCCAACCGTGAGTTGGAGGCGTTGCCCGGGCTGCTTGAGGCAGTGTTGCCAATCGTGCTGGCAGTCGTCCTCGTGGCTGCAGCAACGATCGTAGAGGGACTGCTCTCACCACCGGCGACAATCGCCGACATCATCGCATTCCTTGGCGACAAAAACGTCGCCCTGACGATCGCCGCGGTTGTGGCAGCGTTCACGTATCTTCGATGGTCGGATCTCGATCGAGCGACCTGGGAAGATGAGCTGACAGAAGCGCTGAAAAGCGGCGGAAACATCGCCGCAATCACCGCCATGGGTGGTGCCTTCGGCGCGATGCTCGCCGCGTCAGGTATCGGCGGGTATATCGCTGGAGGCCTCGCTGATCTCGGTATCGGGCTGCTGGTGACTGCCTGGCTCATTGCGGCAGTCGTCCGGATCGCGCAGGGATCCGCCACCGCGGCGATGCTGACAGCAGCCGGGATTATGGCGCCGCTTGTTGGACAGCTCAGCGTCCATCCTGCGTATCTCGTGATGGTGATCGGCGCAGGCGGAAACATCTTCTCCTGGTACAACGACTCAGGATTCTGGCTCGTCAAAGAGATTGGCGGGCTGACAGGCGCTGAGACGTTGAAAACCTGGACCGCCCTCACGACGATCATCGCCGTCAGTGGACTGCTATCGGTGCTGGCACTCTCGACGGTCGTTCCGCTCTCGTGAACTGAGTTACTCGATCAACGGGAGCAAAATTCCAAACACAAATGGCGAGAAAAAGCCGACAACGAGCCCGACTTCTTCGGCGCCGAGCAACAACGACTGTTCCCAGCCTGGTAGTGGCCCAGTGATTGCTGGCAACAGCCCCTGCCCTGCGGCGCCGAGGACGAACAACCCAACACCGACAGAGAATCCTAGCTTGACGAGTAGTTCGTGATTGACGGTCGAACTGTGCGTCATGACAGTGTTTCCGGTAGCCACCCAGGTAAGTTGATCGATCGCCGAACCGAGACCAAAAAGAACATGCTGGTCGATCCGATAGAAGCCCCCAATGGAATCGAAAACGACGACCGAACTGCTCACACTGCTCGGATTCGCCGTGGCTGCGGTTGTCTTTACCGCTGGCGGGCTTTTTATCGAAGGAACGAGCCTCCACAGCCTGGCGACCGGTCACCAGACAGTCGCCTACTGGGAGATGTACATGGGTGCAATCGCGCTCATTCTTGGCGTCTATCTGTTCGGCTATCGTGAGTGTTGGACTCGGATTCGAGCGCTCCGAAACCACTGAGCAGTCGACCGGGAATAACAACAGCAATCGGCGGATCGGTGTTTCAAGCCGCGATATCGAGTTCTTCGAGCTGTTCCTGGTATCGGTTCCGTATCGTCACTTCAGTTACCTGCGCAACCTCGGCCACATCGTGTTGGGTCCGTTTCTCGTTACAAAACAGTGAGGCCGCGTAGATCGCCGCGGCCGCAAATCCGGTTGGTGATTTTCCCGATAGCAGCCCGGCCTCTGCGGTCACATCGATGATCTCAATCGCCTTTGTCTGCGTTTCATCGGACAGCTCAAGCGCCGAACAGAACCGGGGGACGTACTGTTTGGGATCAGCCGGCCGGAGTTCGAGTCCGAGGTTCTGTGAGATATACCGATACGTCCGTGCGATCTCCCGGCGGTCGATGCGTGCCACTTCGGTCACCTCATCGAGACTCCGTGGCAGATCCTCCTGGCGACAGGCCGCATACAACGTCGACGTGGCGACGCCCTCGATTGAGCGGCCACGAATGAGATCTTCTTCGAGCGCGCGACGATACATCACTGAGGCTACCTCTCGAACCGACTTTGGAACGCCAAGGGCGCTGGCCATCCGATCGATCTCCGACAGTGCAAGCCGGAGGTTCCGCTCGCCGTTGTCTGCCGTCCGAATTCGGTCGTGCCACTTCCGGAGTCGATTGATCTGGGTGCGCTTTTTCGACGACAGCGACTGCCCGTAGGCGTCCTTGTTTCGCCAATCGATATCCGTCGTCAGGCCCTTATCGTGCATCGTGTTCGTGGTCGGAGCGCCAACGCGTGACTTGCGGTCGCGCTCCTGGCTGTCAAACGCACGCCATTCTGGACCACGATCCAGTAACGACTCCTCTAGGACAAGGCCACAGTTCATACAACATCGCTCTCCCTGCTCTTCTATCGCATCGGAGTGTCCACATTCGGGACACACCGATCGTTCCGACTGTGTCTCTGTTTCGGTCTGCTCGCCTCGTTCTGTGTCCTGGCGAAGACGGTTGGTCGACGTTTGTGACATTGGTCTCGCCCTGTTTTGTTTCCCCGCGGAAGCAGGGCACTCCCGCGTTGGCGTGGCTTGGGGTCTGTTTGCTCGGTCTGGGTACTATCCCTATTGCATACTCGGAAACCTGTACTAAAGGAGATTATCACCGTTTTCTCAAAATGGCTCACGTCCGGGCGAACGTTTAAATACGAACAGCGGACCAGCGGCCGTTGATGCAGGCGGAGATGGAGACCATCGACGGACATCCGGTCGTTCCAGCACCGGTATCGCCGGCGGATTCATCCGCATGGTACGCCCCGACGGTTGTTTCACAGTATTCGGTCACTGGACGGACGGTCGTCACGATCATGCGCTCGGATTCGCAGCTGTCCTACGCAGTCCGTGAGCCGCTCCTCACCCCGCGCGGTCGTACCATCGTTGATCGGTTTCTCGAAGCGCTGCCGGTTGCCCATCGAACGCTGGCACCGACCAGAGATTGCGTGCGCGACCGATTACAGAACGATTTGTCAGCCACCTATCGGTCGGTGATACCAGCCTCGTACGATGGATCGTGTCGGCCGTCGATTCGTCGCCGCATTCGCTATTATCTCCGGAGTCGATCACGGTGTCTGGACGCAGCAACTCCAATCGCGATGGACACACGCGTCAGTGGAGTTGGTGTTTCTGACGGCGAGCTATGGGTTTCAACACCAGACGGGGAGCAGATTTTCACGACCCTCTCACTCGATAGCGTGCCCGATCGGGCAATCGACGGGCTCCGATACGAACGCCTTCGCCGACACACCGTTTCGTTTCTGGAGTTTGAAATTCCCGTGGTGATCGGGAAATTATCCGAGCCTGCAGCCGATGGATTCAGTCGTCTCTATCGGCCGTGTGAACCGCCGTTGCTGCCGGGAGATAACGAGTTGCTATCGGAGGCCCGAGAGCGGCTGTGGGAGCGCGCGAGTTCGGATGCGTGGATGGCACACGACGGTACTGACCGGTCTGTCACCACACCACCCGACGGCTCGACGATCGAATCGACGATCAGGCGACTGGCAGAGACGGTGATTGCGGAACTGGTCGGGACAACCGACCGATCCTCGCTGCGCTCGGCCTGGCAACGGCTCAGATCGCTGGGGTTGGGGGCAAAAGTAGACAGTGATACGCCTGCCAATCAATCACGTCGTCAAGGGCTGTTGTACTATCTCCTTCGGGATACGCTTGGTTTCGAACGGCTAACGGTCCCCATCTGTGATGGCTGGCTCGAAGATATCGAGGTGAACCGGGTGGCTGATCGGGTGAAAGTCATCGCAAGCGATGGTGGATACCGGCTTCCCACACCGATTCGGTTCGACACCGAACATGAACTCGAAAATCTCGTCGTCCAACTGGCAGGCAGCGATGGAATCGAACTCACGGCGAGTAATCCATCTGCGAAGGTAAATCTGACGCCACCAGGGGATTCGACGGAAACGATTCGATGCGCGCTCGCGCTTGGAGTGATCTCCGAGGGCGGTCCACACATATCGATCCGAAAACAGCGGCCAGAGCCGCTTGGACCGGTCGATCTGATCAAAAACGGCTCCGTACCCGTTTCACTCGTTGCCCTGCTGTGGCTGGTGTTCGAACTGCACGGTGTGGTTCTTTTTTGTGGACCAACCGGCGTCGGAAAGACGACGTTGATGAACGCTCATCTGCCCTTTATTCCCCAGCGGGATCGACCAATTAGCATCGACGAGGGATCGCGTGAAGTTCGCCTTCCTCACGAAACGGGCGTATCGTTACGGACTCGGACACACGCCGACCCCCGCAAGGACGTTTCGATGGCGGAGCTGATGACCGAAGCCAACTATCTGAACCCCGATGTAGAGATCATTGCGGAGATCAACACGCCAGAAAGTTTCGCGACGTTTGGTGAGAGCATTGCGACCGGTCACGGAATCATCGGCACAACACACGCGCAGACCGTCGAGCGCTTGGCGAATCGATTCGTGGAGCAGGACCTGGGCATTCATCTGTTAGCGGCCGTCGATCTCCTCGTGTTTCCACGGTTCGTTGCCGGAGAGCGCTTCGTTGGAACGGTCTGTACGCCGTTTCAATATAGCACCACCGACGACGAGTCAACCATCACCCGAAACGGAACCACGATTGGCTATGAAACGCTCATCGAACGGTCACCAAACGGGGAGTTTGCAATTCCGGCCGACGATTCCGGGTTCGACCGGCTATTTGAGCCGCTTGGAGGTCGCACGAACACGGCTGTCGAGACGATTGCAACCTCCTATCGTGACAGACGTCGTCGCGTTACGAAACTGCTCGCAGAAGGTGCCTCGGGTGTTGCATCGATCGAACCACACAGTTCTACAGAACGGGGTGGGCCCTGTGACTCAGCGTGAACGCACCCAGGCGGCGCTTGCCAGCCGACTTCGATCGCTGATCCCCACACGAGACCGCTACCGGAAAGCCACCCCCGACGGATCGTATGCGCGATATCGAACGGCGATAATCACGGGTATCTGGATCGCCGGAATCACCGTTGGAGCGGCGGGACTGTTCATTGCAACGATCGCGCTTCGACGAGTTGGCGTTCAGATCACTGGGCCAGTAACCGCAACGTACGCCACGATGATTGTCGTTGGCTGTGGCCTCGTTGGTGGGTTGTGTGGCGCTGGATCGGTGCTTGCCACCGGTCAATACTGGCTCCGTTACCGACGTGAACAGAGGCGCCGACAGATTGCGCGGACGCTTCCGGCTACTGTCAGATATCTCAGGGTGCTGGTCGACGGCATTGGCGAACACGAACGGCGATTTGGGGCGGCAGCTGCAGTGGACGCACACGGCGCAACTGGCGACGAACTCCGACGCGTTGTGACGAACGCGCGCCTTACAGGAAGCTTCGATCATGGACTGCGAGAAATTGCCCGGGAGACGCCGTCTCACGATCGCCTCGCTCCATTTCTCCTGAAGTATATCGAACATGCTCGGCAAAGTGAACGCTCGCTCCGGTCATTTCTCACCGTCGAAGCCCGAATGCAGACGCTCCGAGAGGAGCGCCAGCGCCAACGAACCATCGACAGTATGGAGTTGATTGCAGAGTTGTTTGTCGTCCTCCTGGTGTTGCCGGCGGTGCTGCTGATAGTGTTGATCGTCGTCTCGATGCTGTCGCCCGCACTGACGAGACCGGTGTGGACACCGATCGGTTCGAAATCAGTGCTCGTCGTCGTTGGCTACGCCTGTGCAGGTGGTGTCGTCACCGTTGGCTGTGGAGCGACGTGGTTGGTGAGATCGCTCCAGCCGCCCGGACTTCAGCCACCCAGCTATTCGTGGCCCGCTACCCCACGAGCAATCCTGGAGACAGCCCACCGGAACCCGAACTCAGCTGCGATGGTGGCAGTTCTCCCTGCTCTCCTGATCCTCGTGGTGCTCTGGATCCATACTGGCTCTCCACTCGATGCGATCGTGCTCACCACCGTCAGTGCCGGCGTTCCAATCGGTGTAATCAGCATTCGTCGCCGTCGACTCGACACGGCGAAAGATCGTACACTGGGTGCATTTATTCATGCTGTCGCTGGACACGTCAGACTCGGAACACCGCTCTCTGTGGCAGTCAGTCGGGTTGGAACTGACCTCGACCACGGACCGCTGCAGGAAGATATCGACCGTCTTTCGATGCGATTGCAGTTTATCACCCCGCCGGCGAACGCGGTGGGTGTTCGGACAGCTGCGCTCAATCGATTCGTCGCCGATGTGGGTACGGCGCTAGCCGCACAGAGCATTGGCCTGCTCTGCGATGCGATTCGGGCCGGGAGCGCCCCGAAAACGGTGCTCGAAACGCTCCAGACCGAAGTTGGACGGCTGTATCAGGAAAAGCGAGCACTGCAGAGCACGATGGCCGTCTACACCATCATCGGCTGGACGACAGGACTACTCATCGTCGCCATTATGGCAATTATCTCGACAGAGGTGTTTGCCAGCTTCGAACCAATCGAATCGGTGTCTGGAGGGTTCGGAGCAACGGGAATCCAATCGGGGGCGTTCAGTTTCGAGCGCGGCCGATCACTCTGTTATCTCGTCACGCAGTCGACGATGCTCTCGTGTGGGCTGTTTGCCGGTGGGACGACCGGTGATCGATACGAATCTCTGTTTCATGCGTCGCTGTTGCTTGCCATTGGGTACGTCGTGTTTACTGTGGGTGGGATTCGATGAGAACGACATCACGTGGACAATCACACGTCGTGGGGGTTGCGCTGTTGCTGGCGATTACGCTCATCTCGATGAGCGTTCTCACGATGAGTGTGGGAACGCTGATCGATGCAGGACAGTCTCGTAATGAGCATGAGCGTGTTGGTTCTGCGCTCGAACAATTACACGATCCATCATCGACTGAGAACCCTTCACTCACCACATCCGTTGGAACGCTCAGCACCGCATCCAGAGAGATCTCAATCAACAGTTCAACCGGGGCGAACTATCGGTTCGACACGACTGCGATCAGCTACTCCAACGGAAACCACCGCGTTGCAACACTCTGTGGCGCCGTTATCAGTGGCAAGCCTGGTGCGGCCTGGTTTCGATCGACACCGCGCATATTCTCACCAACAGCTGCGTCAGTGCGTCTCATTCGGCTCACAACCATCACCACGAGCGGATTCGACAGGTTGCAAGGAACGCACTCTTTCACCCGACGGCAGTCAAGCACGCACCACAGCCACGAGAACCTTTCTGGGACACTCAGCATCGAAACTGCAACACCGGGGCCATTTGAGCGCCACTTCCGCGCTCGTGGCTTTGCCACAAGCAGAAATGATCCCGATAGTGATGGGATCCCCAGCGTGTCGGTGTCATTCACACAGGAGCGCCGAACCATACTCATGATTCGACATATCACCGTGGAGGTGCTGTCGTGAATAATCGCGGGCTGACCAGCGTCATCGGTGAGGCGCTCGCGATTATTATTCTCCTTGGCGTACTAGGCATTCTCTCGGCGTTGTTGTACGGTGATATCGTTCCGAACGCGGAATCGACGGCAACGATCGAAGAGAGTGATCGCATCCTTGACCGAATCGAACGACGCGTGGGTGATATCCCACACTCCATGGGACAGGTGCGAGCAGAGTTCGTTCTCTCCATTCCCGAGACGATTCAGGGCGATCGCTATCGAATTTACGGAGCAAACCGATCGGTGGCGCTATCACACCCCTCGCTTGCTGTCGACCGACAGCGCCAATTACCACATTTCATCACCAGCAGTACGGGGTCGTGGCATGGGGACGGTCCGCTCGTGATTCACATCGCTGGAAATCGCGATGGCATCGCAATAGAGATCAATGCAACCGAGTAACCAACTTCGTGACAGCGATGGTTCGCGTGCACTGGGAACGTTGCTGTCGATGTTGGTGGCGATCATCATTTTGCTTGGGCTGACTGGTGCAGTCAGTATAGCAATCGATGGTGGTCCACCCCGCGATAGTTCGACAGATCGAGTGCATGCCAGCGCCTGTGCAGACGCGCTCGGAAACCCGCAGGCAAACTGGACACTCGATGCGAACGTGTTCGATCACGGCGTGATTACTGCCGATACATTCTCACCGCCACCCGCGTGCCCACCGTCAACACAGATCACGCTGGGAGGAACACCGATCCACGGACACCCCCATCACGGTGATAGCGCAGTCGTTCGACGACTCGTTCTCGAAGCGCAGACACAAACACAAACTGTTGAGAGTACGACTCAAACACCCGTTCCTCCCGGAACGGATCGGATTACGGTTTCCGGTCGGATTCGACGAATTTGGATCAACGAGACACAGCTGTACACCACTCCGGAGCCACACCCTCGGACGATAGCGATTGCCCATCCACTGACCGATCACTCGATCATCCGACTTGACGCCACAGGATCCGTTACGATCAGCCAACGACGTGTTCAAACGCGACCAGTGATGCTAGAGGTGGCCGTCGATGCGTAGCCCCCCCGATGACGACCGGGGACAGCTCGCACTCCCCCTGATTGAGCTTGCAATCGCCGTCATGGTGATCGTGGGAGCGATCGCGCTCATTGATGGGAGCGAATTTCAGTCGAACGAACAAGATCATCAGTCGGTCCAGTTTGCTGGTGACACCAGTGTGCTGTTCACGTCGCCGTATTTGATGGCGGCTCCGACGAACGCGACTGAACGGATTACTGAAAACGACGCGATTCCGATCGCCATCGAGTTGCGACGAGCAGAGCGATCGAACCGAACGGTCGGCGCTCGTGTTCAGATTGCTATCTGGACGACCCACGGAAGCCGGACAATCGAGGTGTGGATGGCGTGACTGATCGCGGACAGTTCGTGTTGCTCTGTGCGATCGTCATTGTGATCGCCTGTCTGAGTGTGGCGATGATCGAGCACCGGACAGCTACAGAACGCGAGCCACAACAGCTCACAACAGATCGTGATCGCATCCGAACGACGGCACAGGAACTCCAGAGTGCCACGACAGCGATCTCAGCATCGACCCCTGCTGGTCTCAGAACCCAACTGGAGACGCTGCTAGCAGAGCGCTCGACACCCACGGGTGAAACCGCCATCCGGGTTTCGATGAACGAATCGGCGACACAGCAATGGGCAAGCAGACGCTGTCACTCGAACTGTTCGGTCAGTTCTGGGCTGGTCGTCCGGAACCACTCCGGAGGGGCCGTTCAACTGCGTGCTGTTGGGATCGACATCCAACTCACCGGTATCGACCGAACGGTTCGAGTGACAACAATGGTTATCCCACGGCCCACGGTGGTCTGGGTCCGTTACCAAAATACGAGCATGCCTGCAGTCAACGAGACGACGCCAGCGAAAAAGAGAATATACTGACCCCAACCAGTCAGCTGGATGACCGGATACGAGACGTTCCGGCTAAGAAGCGGCATTAATGGCCGAATTCCAGATTCGCTGAGAAGATCCCCCAGGAGATGAGAACACACCGCACCAGCCCCGATGAAGAAGGCATGTCGTGCATTGTACATCGGATTTAACGGACTCTCTTGAGCGGCTCCACCCAGTAACATCGACTGACCAAAGGCTGCTTCCGTCAGCGAGGTTATCGCATAGCCCGTGAACACGTAGACGGCTGCCGCAGAAAGCGCCCCCACGAGACCGACCGCAAACAACGAATGACTCGTCCCACCGTGAGACATCCCCGGGAGATAGGTATCCAAATCTACCACGGGTTCGATCGCCATCAGACCAATGAATCCCATCGCAATGAGCAAGGGCTGGTTTTCGATGAGTAAATAACAGGCAACCGGTGTAAACACCAGCAGATTTATTCCAACATGTCCGTGTCGATCCATGTCTCTACTGACTGCTCCATATATTTGTACTCTCGGGTGAGAGTATCACACACTGACCTGCGTGCGAGAAATGATTGCCTATTCTGTATTTACACTGTATAATTATGTGCAGTAGTAGTGAATGCGCACGGTATGGGGGATGCAACGTTTACACGCCGTGGGATCATCCAGACCACCGCAACGGCTGCTGTGTGTGGCTCGCTTTCGAGCTTGCCGCCCACAGTGCAGGCAGCGACGGCCACGGAGACAGACGATGGCACCGAGCCGTGTGGCTGGTCACAGTTCGGGGCAACAGAAGCGAACACGGGTGCACTTGTCGACCTGTCAGGCCCGGTTGCACCGGGGCGACGCAGATGGCAAACGCCGGCTTCTACCCGAGCAGACGCGATTGCAATTGACAGATCATCGGTCTATGCAACCGACGGCTCAGAGCTGTACGCACGACGGCGATCGGATGGCACGCTCGAATGGCGAGTTATGCATGATCACACTCAGGTGAGTGCACCAGCAATCAGCGACGGGCGCATTATCGTCGGCGCTCGCACCAGTGACGGGGCAGCCACTATCCGGGCCTACACCACCGCATCGGGAACGACCGAATGGACCGCTACACTGCCAACCCCTCTGACAGGAATTTCTCCACCAACCGTCTCGAATGGGGTCGTCTACGCAGTTGGCTACGGATTCGGTGCCGGGACAAACGACCAACTCTATGCATTGGACGCGCGAACCGGAACTATCCGCTGGTCTCGATCGACGGGACCAGCTGGTATTGCCCGCGAGACTACCGCCGGCGTTGCCGTTGACGATGAAAGCGTGGTTATCGCCGGAGACGCACTCCAGTCAGTAGATCCCACCACCGGAGATGTACACTGGTCACAGTCAGCACCTACATCATTCAAAACGATCGGGACGACGGCACCATCGGTTGCCAAGGGACGGGTGTTTTGCACTCGACACACGGATGCTGGTCTGATGGTCGAATGTTACGATCTCGATGACGGCACCCTCCTGTGGCAAGTAACACTCGAAGACGAACCAAACAGAGCGCTTGCTGGCGGACTGACACCGATGGCAGTCGACGGAACAAGGGTGTATGTGGGGTACGCTACTGAACAGCACCAATCCACAACCATCACCGCTCTCACAGTTCGTGATGGAGCCGAATGCTGGCGAGCCAGTTTCGAACGGAATTCGCCCCAACGGTCGGGAGTTGCGGTCACTAACGAGACGCTCTACACTCACAGAGAAGCCATCAATACGGCGGATGGAACGATTCGATGGCACGCACCTGCTGGGCTTGCTACCGGCTCGCCAGCGATCGCACGGGATATCGTCTGTTTCGGCGGCGAATCAGTGATCGCCTTTGAAACCCGGACAGCCGGCTAAAGACACTCACCAGACGTCATACAAACCCAGCTTGATCCGTTCCACACGGCCAGTCCAAACGGCCCAGTCGTTCCGTTATTAATGGCAAGCTCACCGGTGTGAGAGCCATCAAGCTGGCTGAGATCAGTCGGCTCGATGACACCACGATTGCGAGTTTTGGTTCCAGTGTCCGTGGTGATGATTGGTGTGTCATCCAGGGCAAAGTGGCTATTCCGGTGGAGATCCGTGTTGCGTGAGGCCACATTCGCCACCAGACTGTCGAGCCCGCGATACTCACAGTTACGAATTGAGCAGTTATTTGATGTGTCGAATCGAACACCGAACGTTGTGTCCTGGCGCAGCCCATTGATGTAAGAACCGGCAATCGTCGCCGTCTGTGATCGTTCCACTGACACCTGCGATTCAGCCTGCTTTGCGTTCCCCTCAACGTACGCGTTGTAGAGACTGAACACCTCACTACCGTCAACAAAGACGGCTTCCTTGCCATTTAACTCCATTCCACCACCGATCCAGCCACATCCGTAGGTGTTTTTCGTCCAGAGGCCCCGGCCGTCGTTGCTGATCGCTCGACACCCGACGAGACTCGTCGAATGGGCGACGTTATCGAGAAAAAAACCGTTCCCAGCGTTGTCGTGGGCCTCACAGTAAAACAGCACGTTGCTGTTTGGCGCAGCATCCCGCAGGGCAAGTGAGAACCCATGCGTTGTGGCATGCTCTACGAGACACCCCACGAGACGGCAGAATCTGGCGTTCTGGACGCGGATGCCAACGGCCGCGCTATTGGCATCGATGAACAGATTCGAGAGGGTGATTCCAGGCGGTCGATTTGAACCGCCCAGATCGAGAACAAACCCCGCAGTACTGTTCTCGGGAATGGTAATCGGATTCCCCTGGCTCGATTGCAACAGTAACGACTTGGTCACGCGTACAGGCCAACTGTCGGCTGATTCCTCGTATGACTCCCCAATTGTGATAGTGGATCCAGGCGCTGCGTCATCAATCGTCGCTTGCAACGACTCACGTCCCTGGACCGTCACTTCGGCCATAATCACAGCTTACCGGCACTGATCAATGTTACACGCCGCCTTCGTGACAACTTCCAAAAAATTCTGCCAGCACTCAGGAGAGATCGAGACGGTTGAATCGAAGTCGGCTGAGTCCGGCGACGACCACGGCAACGGCGATCGGGACGACGAGCTGCTCGGGCGTGACGGACGTCCCGTGCAGGATGGCCACCGGATCGTAGTAGTGGAGCGGACTGATACGTTTGAGTGGCGAGCCAGTCGAGAGCTGTCCGACCGCAAACACGCAGAGGACGAGAAGCCCACTCACAGCTCCGGCGAGACGGCCGCGATTCGTGGTCGTCCCAATGAACAGCCCGAGGACGACACACAACAGGAAAAACGGAATTGGGAGTGCGTGAATCATCCAGACGACCATCAGATCGACTGTGATTTCGGTGAGTGCACTGAGTCCGCCGAACACGAGCCCGACGAAGACGGTCATACCGACGAATCCAAGCACCATGGCGAACAACCGCGCCCTGAGCACTCGCATTCGAGAGATTGGTGCCGTTAACAGCAACTCGACGGTTCCATCGCCAATATCTCGTGCGGTCGCTGACGCCACCCGAGTGGCAACATAGACGCCTACAACGGCTGTCCAGCCAAACTGATACAGATCCGGAACGTACACCGGAAGCGGTCCACTCCGGGTGGTGTTGGATGCGAGTCGTTCACCGAGCGGGGCTGCCACGCCGCGAAGCTGCGACGGATCGGTGCCGATCATGAACAGAACGGCCAGAAGGCCGCCAAACCCAAGCGCAATGCCAGCCTGTTCCGTCCCCCACGAACGCAGTGACTGGCGGGTCAGTTCAAGCAAACTGTTCACCTCCACTGGCCGTGAGCCGAACACCATACCACTCCGCAAGCACGGATCCAAGCGTTGGTTGCTCGACCGTCAGATCCTCAATGGGGAACGAACTGAGCCGCTCGCAGAGCTCCGATACCGGGCCGGTGTACAACAGCTCAACTGTCTTCCGACCATCATTTTCTGTTGGCAATCCGGTTTCGGTGATTGAAACCCGCTCGACGTGGGTGAAATCGGTGCTGTCAATGTCAGCAGTAGTGGTGAATCTGACGCGACGGCCACCATCCGCCGGGAGTGAGTCCCCCGGCCGAATATCGACCAGATGGCCGTTTCGTAACACCCCAACCCGGTCACAGAGACGGCTAGCAACGTCCAATCGTGACGTGGCGAGCAACAGACTCGTCCCCTGCTCGTGTTCGTGTTTCAAAAACGACTGCAGCTCCCCGCGGGCGGTTCTATCGAGGTCTGCAAACGGTTCGTCCAGAATCACGAGCGAGGGATCGTGCATAAACGCCAGTGCAACGGCGAGAAATCGGCGATCCCGAGCGTTGTACGTTCGAATCGGATCGTCGAGCACTGTCGATATGTCGAGTCTGACTGGAAGGCGGCCGCTCCGGTCGGCCTCTTTGAGCGTGGCGTGGTGAGACAGGACAGCTCGACCGGTCTGCGACGAATCGAACGACGGCGAGGAGGGCACAAAGCCCACCGAGCGTTTCATCTCGGTTCGTGCTGCGCGATCGTTGAGATCGTGTCCTGCAATCGTTATTGCGCCGGCATCCGGCCGCTGAACACCCATCAGCGTGCGAACGAGCGTTGTCTTGCCGCTTTTTTCGTCGCCGAGAATGCCAACGGCCTCACCTGACCCGACGCGGACCGAAACGTCAGCAATACCGCGTGTGGATCCGTACCGTTTGGTGACGGACTCCGCATCGATGCTGCTCATATCAGCGTAGTAACGTCGATTAGCCTATAAGTAGTTGCATCTGACTGTCGATTGCCGAAGAACGGCGTGCTGGAATTACTCTTCAGTTATCGAAAGAAACTGCTCCATCCAGTCGTCGAGCAGTCCTGCAAAGATCGCACCGAACGTCGTGCTGGCACTCCAGATTGCCGCCTCTGACCCTTCCGTTTCGAACGAGCTCAACAGTACCGTGTCCTCATCGACGAGGAGTAACCGTCCGTGATAGCCCTCGGTGAGCAGCAACAGCTCTTCATCGATGAGTGACGTTTCGATGGCGGTGTCCTCGAACATATCACAGACCGCCTGTGATTCGCTGATAACCGTGACTGAAACGTCGCTGCTCGCGGATTCGAGCGCGGTCGCAATGACGGGCACCACATATTCTGGATCAGGAGCGCCGTAGACGATTCTATCAGTCGCGCCTTCGGCCAGCACGCCAATCCGATCGTCAATCGTCTCACGACCGGTCACCGTCCACACGTCAACCTGCGTCTCTGCGTCCGTTGCGTGTTCGCCCTGCACCGATCGCAGAAACTCGAACGCGTTTCGTTCTTCATTTGCGAGGCGACTCCGAAGGCGATCACGCGCCGTATCGAGTTCGATCGCCCGATACTGGATCGGATTCGACTGCTGGACGTCGATCACGCCGAGTTCGGCCAGTCGATCGGCCGCGCCGTACACCTGCGATCTGGGAACATCTGTGATCCGGTCGATGTCGCTTGCGGTGCCGGTTCGTAACCGCTGTAGGGCCACGAACACGGCAGCCTCGTACGTCGAGAGGCCAAGTTGCTGAAGCGACGCGATTGCCTCTGCTTTCGTCGGCAGTTCAGTCATCTATCATCGGACCCTCGTCGCCACTCCCAAAGGTGGTTCGTGATTTGACTTCGAACGCGTCACTCGGACCGAACAATCGTGTCCACACCACGAGCAGGCTTGGCAACACGACCACGCTCGCGAGGAACGCGTAGACAATGGTCAGCCCGGTGATGATCCCGAACTGTCGCAGTGGTGGAAGAATCGCCACGGCAAGCACACCAAAGCCACCCACGGTGGTCGCAGCGCTCCCGAGCAGTGCGCCACCGGTGCCAGTGACGGCCGTCCGGAGCGCATCCCACGCCGAGACGTTTGGTCCGAGTTCGAGGCTGTACCGCTCGGAGAGATGGATCGAGTAGGCAATGCCCAGCCCGATCGTCAGGCTCGTAATCAGCCCGGTGATCACGTTGAACGAAATCCCGAGCAGATACATCGTTCCAAGAATCCAGGCCACGCTGAACAACACGGGCAACAGCGTCACAAACCCGAGTGTAGCGCTCCCATAGAGATACCGATAGATCAACATCAGGAACAAGAATGTGGCACCGAGCGTCAACAGCAGACTCTCGATCACCGTGTCCATCAGCTGATCCTGGACGATGTTGAAGACGATCGGCTGTCCGGTAGCCGTTGCCGAGAGGTCATCATCGTTCGATTCGACCACGTCGGCCACGCCACGGAACTGGTCGGTGATTGCCTGGCCACTTGCGTCGCCGGAGACAGTGACCGAAAGGACGGCCGCCTGATAGCCGTCATCAGTCCGCTGGAGCACGGCTTCTGCCCGGTCCGGTGCCGTCGCGTAGAGGCTGTCGTAGACGGCCTCGACGTTTCGATCAGGAATTTCGTCGCCGTCGGTGTCCGCTGCGGCGTAGGTTTCGTTGAACGTTTCGTTCTCCGCTGCAACGGTCTGCATCACCGTGATCGGACTCTGGATGTCGCTCTCACCGTTTGAAAGCGTCGCGGCTGCTGGCTGGTCGCTCGCATTCTCGGCTGCCCGATCGATAGCCGAAAGCGACTGTGGATCGGTCATATCACCGCGTATCAGGATTGTCACACCGGAGTCCTCACGCAGGAACTGGTCATTGACGAAATCCAGCGATGATTTGGCGTGATACTCGCTCGGTGCGAACGGCTCGGGAAGGTCAGCAATGACGCCGGATGGATCCTCGGCGAGGAAGTCCTCCTGGTTGAAGCTCGTATCAACCTGCGTCGCGCCAATGCCTCCGACTGCGGTTATCAACACCGCAATGAGCACCACCAGATACGGTGCTTTTCTCGCGGCCGTCGCCCCACCTGAAAGGACGGTGCTGAGGATGCCGCCGCCCGTCCCGACAGCAGGTTTCTGCCGAGAGATTCCACGATTCTCGAAGAAGCTATCGAGCTCGGATTTCAGCGCCGGGACGAACAGCCCGAAGACGAGCAGTGCGGCCGTAATGCCGACGGAGCTCACGATACCGAACTCTCGGATCGGTGGAACCGAACTCGTTAGATTCGATAGGAATCCGATGACCGCCGTGGCCGTGACAAGCACGAGAGCAACGGCGATCCCGCTCAGTGCGCTGCCCATCGACCGTCGAACGCCGCGAACCCGTTCGCGTTCTTCGCGATGGCGCATGAACACGTGGATCGCATAGTCGATCGAGAGGCCAATCAACAACACTGGGACGGCAATAAACAGCTGGTTGAACTCGATGTCCGCCCAGCCCATAAAGCCGAACGTCCAGATGAGCACCAGAGCAATGCCGATCAGGCCGATCAGAATGTCGAGGAGGTCCCGGTAGGCGAAAATCAACACTGCAAGCACGAACAGCAGTGCAAGCGGACCCACGATGATCATGCTGTCAGTCATCGACTGCTCCGTTTCGTCGGCGATGATTCCAGCGCCAAACACGTGCGCAGCATCCGCTCCGAACTGCTCGTGTGCGATCGCCTGAATCGCATTCTGTGAGTTAATCAACCGATCCGATGCGGTTCCTTCCATTCCACCTTCGCCATTCTGGGTGGCCATGAGCATCGTTGCGTTCGCGGTCGTGTCACCGGGTTCGTACGATGTCGGCATGAACGCGAACGCACCGGAGCGATCCGTGGAGCTATTCGTTCCACCGAGCACCGCTTCGATGGCCGTCTCAATCTCCGATTCGTTGGACGACTCGATGATCGAGCGCTGTTTCTCAAGCGAAAGCGATGTGGACTGATTCTGCAGCTCGCGTTGGTCTGCTTTCAGTCGATCACTCTCGTTCTCAAGCGCGCGCTGGTCTGCTTTCAACGCCTCAGAGTCGTTCGTCAGCGCTTCACCACGCTCTTTCAGTTCCTGTGATTCTGCTTCGAGGCTCGCTTGCGCTTCTTTGAGTTCCTGTGCGTCCGCTTCGAGTGTCTGCTGGTCTGCTTTCAGTGCCTCACCCTTTGCTTCGAGAGCAGCACCACGCTCTTCCAATTTCTGCTGGTCAGCTTTCAGCGCATTCCCCTTCTCTTCGAGGGCGGAGCCACGCGCTTCCAATTTCTGCTGGTCAGCTTTCAGTGCCTTCCCCTCTTCTTCGAGGGCGGCGCCGCGCTCTTGCAATTTCTGCTGGTCGGCTTTCAGCGTCTCGCCCTTTTCTTCGAGGGCGGCGCCGCGCTCGTTGAGCGCCTGTTTATCCGCCTCCAGCGCCGCAGCGTCCGATTCGAGTTCGTTCGCGTCTTCTTTCAGTGCTTGCTGGTCCGCTTTGAGCTCGACAACCTTCTTACCGAGTGCGGCGGTATCGCTTGCCAGCTCGGCTTTGTCAGCCGCGAGCTGCTGACGGCGTTGTTCGATTTCGGCGTCAGTGAGATTCCCCGACTCGATTGCAGTCTGGAGCTCGGCTTCTCGCTGTTCGATCCCCGCCCTGCGCTCTTCAAGCGCCGCTTTCGTGTGATTGATCTCCTCTGCCCTGAGCTGGAGTTCCTGACGGCGTTGTTCGAGGGCTCGTTCGGTCTCATTCAGTTGCTGTGCGCGCTCTTCGAGCGCCTGTGAATCTGCTTCGAGCTGTGCTTTGCTCTCGTTGAGCTGCTGTGCACGCTCTTCGAGCGCCTGCGCGTCCGCTTCAAGCTGTGCTTTGCTCTCGTTCAATGCATCAGCGCGTGCTTTGAGCGCCTGCGCGTCCGCTTCGAGCTGGGCCTTGCTCTCGTTCAATGCGTCGGCGCGCTTTGTGAGCGCCTCGGCGTCCGATTCAAGCTGGGCCTTGCTCTCGTTGAGCGTGGAAGCCCGCTCTTTGAGTCGCTCACCGCGTTGTTCGAGCTCACTGCCGCGCGCTTTGAGATCAGCACCCCGTTGTTCGAGTGCTTGCTTGCTCTCATTGAGCGACGCTGCGCGTTGCTGGAGCGTCTCACCGCGTGCTTTGAGCGCCTCACCACGCTCTGTGAGATTCTCACCGCGTGCTTGCAACGATTCTGCCTGTTCCATCCGATCGGCAGCCATAGCGACGGCAGAAACGACCCCAACCGTCGAATCGTTTGACAGCGTTGGCCCAACCGTCTCATTCGAACGTATCGACTCCTGCAGTCGAATTTGTTCGAGCAACGATGACTTCGATAACACGTTGTCGTCAGTGACGATTATCTGCACCGCGGTCGTGTTACTATCACTGCTCGAAAAATTCTCGTCTACATATGTCTGTGCCTGTGCCGCATCGCTCGATCCGCTCTGAAACGAATCCAGCGATGAACTCTGTGACACCATCGGCATCCCTGCACCCATCGCTACTGAAACCAACAACATGCCAACAATGACGGCACGACTATGCCTCGGTATCCCACGTGACAAACGGTCTAGTACACCCATAGATCACCACTCAGGTCGCTGGCGAACCGATCGCCAGGTCTGTTAGTATTATCCTACTAACACTGCTATCTGATAAGTGTGCCGAACTTCCCCACCAATCGTCACTCTGGAGGACACGTTAAAGGAACCCGAGAATGCCGAGTGCAAGGGCAGCAAGGGCAGATTCGAAGAGGATCGTGCCCATAGCGGAGGCCACTGCAAACCGGGCGGACGAGAGTTTCGAGAAGCCCGCGGGAATTGTACACATCCCACGCGTGAACGGGAGCGCGTTCGAGACGACGACAACCACCAGTCCCCAGCGGTCGAACCAGCGATCGAATCGTTCGAGTTTGGATTCTGAAAATCTAAACCAGCGCGAGTTGACCACCCTGTCACGCCCTTCGCGATCAACTAGCACGAAGAGCGCGGTCTGTCCGATCGTTGCCCCAACGGTCGCAATCGCTATCACAGCGGCGATCTCAGCCACGGTCTGTTCCGTCAGCAGCACGATCGCTCCCGGGACGAGTGATTCGCTCGGCGCGAAATAGAGCAACATCGCACCTTCGAGCAAGAAAATTCCAAACAGGGCGAGTAAGCCGTACTGATTGAAGAGTCCACTGACGACTTCAGTGAGTGCTGGTGTAGACATCGCAGTTGCTGTTGGAACCAACATCAAGCGTCCAATATAACACTTTACATATCGCAGGGATGTCGACTGGGCAAACGAAACACCTTCATTTCAACGGTTGATGGATACACCTAACGATGTCACTGCTACTGAGCGGTTCGTCTCTACAGCGGGGGGATCGATGAGCGATCGAACCGATCGGAACGTGATCGTCATCGTGATGGACACCGTCCGCAAGGACCATCTCTCTGTCTACGGCTACGACCGCGAGACGACGCCAGAACTCGAGCAGTTTGCGAACACAGCCCGCGTGTACGACCAGGCCGTGGCTCCTGCGCCATGGACGCTCCCGGTGCACACTTCACTTTTTACCGGGCAGTATCCTAGCGAACACGGCGCGAGCCAGGAACGGCCGTATCTCGAAGGGGGAACGACGCTCGCCGAAACGCTCGGCAATAACGGCTACGAAACGGCCTGTTACACGTCAAACACGTGGATTACGCCCTACACAAAACTGACACGTGGATTTGACGACCACGACAACTTCTTCGAGGCGCTGCCAAGCGACGTACTCTCTGGGCCGCTCGCACGCGTCTGGAAGGAGATGAACGATCGGAAAGCGCTCCGGTCGATCGCCAACTGGCTCGTCAAAGCGGGAAACACCGTCCACGAGCATTTCGCCTCGAACGAAACCGCCGATTCGAAGTCGCCGGCCGTGATCGATCGGACGATCGAGTTCATCGATGCTGCTGAGGGGCCGTATTTTACCTTCCTCAACCTGATGGACGCCCATCTGCCGTATCACCCGCCCGCTGCGTATCGCGACCAGTTCGCTCCAGGTGTGGATTCCACCGACGTGTGCCAGAACTCAAAGGAGTACAACGCTGGCGCACGGGAGATCGACGAGACGGAATGGGACGCAATACGTGGGCTGTACGACGCAGAGATCCGTCATATCGACGACCAACTACAGCGGCTGTTCGACTGGCTGCGAGCAAACGACGAGTTCGAAGAGACGATGATCGTCGTCTGTGCAGATCATGGCGAACTCCACGGCGAGCACGACCTCTACGGCCACGAGTTCGGACTGTACGATCCGATCATCAACGTCCCGCTTATGGTCCACCATCCGGAGATCGATGCGGGAACCGACGAGACGCAGGTCGAGCTGTTAGATCTGTATCACACCGTGCTTGAGCACGCTGGCGTCGACCCAGGGACTCCAGGCGACGCCGACGCCGTCGGCCTCAATCCAGCACGATCGTTGCTCTCGGCGAGCTATCGAGACGACGAGTCGTTGATCGACAGCGGCGACACGGCGTTCGTCGAATACTCACGACCCGTGATCGAGCTGAACCAGCTGGAAGGAAAGGCCGAAGCTGCAGACATCACGCTCCCCAAAGCGTCGCGATTCTACTCACGGATGCGGAGCGCCCGCCGACCCAACGGCAAGTACGTTCGGAACGAACGGATTGCGGACGAGGCCTACCGGCTGGATACGGACCCCGACGAACGGACCGATCTGGTTGCTGCGTCCGATCAGGAGATCGAAGCGCTTGAAGCCGCCCTCGAAACGTTCGAATCGGAGATTGCGACGACCTGGGATGATTCGCCCGTCGATGCAGACGACGATGAGCTCCTCGGGGAGATGAGCGAGGAGGCCACCGCACGCCTCGAGTATCTCGGCTACAAGGAGTAGTCACACCGTTCCCGCCGACCCGGCCGCCTCGATCGTTAGCGTACCGGAGAGTGGGTGATCGGTCGTGATCGCACACGCGCCGAACACGGAGAGTGGGCCGCTATGAACGCCAGCCCACTCGAACGTGATGGATTGACTATCGTTCGATTCTGGACGTTTTGGGACGATCTGCCCGGCTGGTATCGGTCGATCGATGCTCGGTGATTCCCCAACGCCGACGGTAACCGGTGCATCGTCCGGTCCAACCGCCGTCTGCGGGCTGATTCCATCAATCGTCCCCGAATCGATCGACAGTGACAGCCGCAACACGGACAGCGTGGCCTGGCCGATCCGGTCAGGAAGCTGATCCGGGGCGCCACACGCCCAGAGCCACAGCTGTCGCCGAGCAGGGGAGTCTGACGAAGACTGCGGCCTGCTCATAACAGCGACGGCCCCACCCGGAATCCTGAGCCCATCTTTCGACTTTTCTTCCGTGGTGACCGTCCACGACTGGCTCCAGCCACCAACGAACTCCGCATCGAGCGGCCATGCCGACGCTGGTGCCCTCGATCCCCAGACGCCGTGAGAACCAAACCGCTCTGCCTGGCGAGACACTACGCGTTCGAATGCCGTTCGGGTGAGGACGGGAGACGATTCCGTAAACTCGATTGTCGTGGTCTCGTCGGCCGACTGCTGCAGTACATCGACACAGCCAGCCGTCGAAACGAGCAGCCCACCCACGAGCGATACCACCGACCGACGCGTGTAGGGCCCTGTCATAGTGCAGTTCACTTCGGCGGCCCCAAACCCATTTCGTTCGCTGGGCAACGATTGCGTGTTCTTAAGGGAGTACCCCTCTGCACTGTGGATATGTTTGAATCAGTTATCGTCGCACTCTGGGCGATGCTGCCGGCGTACGTTCCCAACAACGCCGCCGTCGTCGTGGGCGGCGGTCGCCCGATTGATGGGGGGCACACGGTCGGTGGCCGCCGACTGCTCGGTGACGGCAAGACCTGGCAGGGAACGGTCGGCGGAACGCTCTCGGGAATTCTCACGGGAGTGCTGCTCAACCTGCTCGCCGTTGTGCTACCGATAGACGGGCTCGTTCCAACGTTTCCGTTGCTTGCCCTGCTCGGACTGGCCGGCGGAGCAATGGGTGGTGACATCGGCGCTTCGCTCGTGAAACGCCGACTGAATCGCGAACGTGGCAGTCCCGTCCCTGGATTGGATCAACTCGACTTCGTCGTTGGCGCACTCATCTGCACCCCCATTCTCGCCCCAGGATGGTTTTTCGACACCTTCTCCCCGCTAGTGATTCTCATCGTGCTCGTCATCACGCCGCTGTTGCATCTCGGACTCAACGTTGTCGCCTTTCACCTCGGGCTCAAAAACGAGCCATACTGACCCGATAGCGTATTTCAAACTAACATTATTGTAAATTAATTATATTTTGATGTCTCGTGCCCTCGAACGGCCAATTTCCCCACGGAGAGCGCAAAAGGGGCCGAACACGTGGAGTTTATACCGATGGGCTGTGGAACTAGAGACGATATGGGACAGACGCTCACTGAGAAAATTCTGGACGATCACCTCGTCGAAGGGGAACTCGAAACGGGCGAGGAGATCGGCATCGAGATCGATCAAGTGCTCACACAGGACACGACGGGGACGCTCGTCTGGCTCCAGTTCGAAGCGCTTGGGCTCGACGAAGTGCAAACAGAACTGGCTGCACAGTACTGTGATCACCAGACCTATCAGTTCGACTTTAAGAACACGGACGACCACCGATTCCTTCGGTCGGCGGCCGGAACGTACGGTGCCCACTTCTCACGGCCGGGCAACGGCATCTGTCACAACGTGCACAAGGAAAACTTTGCAGCACCGGGCAAGACGATGCTCGGCAGCGACTCACACACGCCGACGCCTGGTGGGCTCGGCGAGCTCGCGATCGGTGCTGGCGGGCTTGACGTGACGGTCGCAATGGGCGGTGGCGCCTACTACATCGACGTGCCGGAGATCGTCAACGTTCGACTTGAGGGCGAGCTTCCGGACTGGGCGACCGCAAAGGACGTCATTCTTGAGATGCTGCGCCGGCTCTCCGTGAAGGGCGGTGTGGACAAGATCTTCGAGTACACCGGCCCCGGTGTCGAAACGCTCTCAGTTCCGGAGCGGACGACGATCACCAACATGGGAACGGAGCTCGGAGCAACCTCCTCAATCTTCCCGACTGACGATAACACGAAGGAGTATCTCAGCCGCCTCGGTCGCGAGGACGACCACGTCGAGATCGGCCCGGATGCGGACGCCGAGTACGACGACGAGCTCACCATCGATCTTTCGGATCTTGAGCCACTCATTGCGACGCCGTCGATGCCGGACAACGTCGTGCCGGTTCGTGAGGTCGCCGGCGAGTCCGTCGAGCAGGTCATCATCGGCTCGTGTACCAACGGTGCCTACGAAGACATCCTCCCGGCAGCGAAGATGCTCGAAGGCCGTGAAGTCGATATGAAGACGGACCTGATCGTCGCACCCGGTTCGAAGCAGGCCTCGGAGATCCTCGCCCGACAGGGCTGGACCGCCGAAATGATGGCCGCTGGTGTGAACTTCTCGGAGGCTACCTGTGGTGCCTGTATCGGCATTGGTCACGTGCCAGCAAGCGATTCAGTGAGTCTGCGTACCTTCAACCGCAACTTCGAGGGTCGGTCGGGTATTGAGGACGACTCGGTCTATCTGTGCTCGCCGGAGGTGGCCACTGCGGCCGCAATCAAGGGCGAAATCGTTGATCCACGCGATCTTGCAGAGGAGCTCGGCGACCTTGAGCCACCAGGACTGGAGATGCCAGAGCAGTACGATGGCTCGACGACCGATCTCATCGCGCCAGACGAAGCCGTTGACAACGAGCTCGTCAAGGGCCCGAACATCGCAGATGTTCCCCTGAAAGACGAGATGGGCGAGCGCCTGGTTGGCGAAAATCTCCTCAAGATGGGCGACAACATCACGACCGATCACATCACGCCTGCCAACGCAGAGGCACTGAAGTTCCGGTCGAACATCCCCGAGTACGCCAACTTCACGCTGACCCGTGTTGATGAGTCGTTCCCACAACGGGCGCTCGATTCCGACGGTGGCTTCCTCGTTGCCGGTGAGAACTACGGCCAGGGCTCCTCGCGTGAGCACGCAGCTCTCTGTCCGATGTTCCTCGGTGTGAAAGGTGTGCTTGCACAGAGCTTCGCCCGGATTCACAAGGCGAATCTGTTCAACTTCGGCCTGCTCCCGCTCGAAATCGACGATGCGGATTACGAGCGGATCGAACAGGGCGACCAGATCGAGATCGTCGACGACGTTGCGCAGGGCGTGCGTGACGGCAAAGAGACGTTCACCGTCCGCATTAATGACGATTGGGAGCTCACTGCAGCGCTCAACGCTTCAGAGCGCGAGCGTGAGATCGTTGCTGACGGCGGCAAGCTAGCCCACACCCGCAAGCAGCACTCCTTTGGCTCCGACGGCGCGGCCCCGGCGGACGACTGAGGATACTGCGACTGCGGTTTTTTCGCGTCTGACGGCAGACCTATGAGCGAACCCCACCTACCACCAGGTGTGACCGCAATCGTTCCCGACACCAACTGCGCCGTTCGTCAGGCTGTGCGCGCAGATCTGCTCTCGGTGTATCGGATCGAGCAGGCATCGTTCGCACAGCCCTGGAACCTTGAGGCGTTCGAGCAGTTTCTTGGTGAGCCTACGTTTCTCGTCGGCGAGCGTTCGGGAACGATCGTGGGCTACATCGTTGCCGATATAACGCCGAATCACGGCCAAGCAATCGGTCATATCAAGGATTTTGCCGTCCATCCCGACCACCGGGGAGAACGAATCGGGTCGACAATTCTTCAGCGAGCGCTCTCCGATCTCGGGTTGCGCGGTGCAGCGACCGTCAAACTTGAGGTGCGACGGTCGAACACCAGTGCCATCAACTGCTATCGATCCCACGGGTTCGTCTATCATCAGACGATTCCTCGCTACTATCACGACGGTGAGGATGCGTTGATCATGATTCGCGAGATGGTTCCATGAGTCCGGGAGGAAGTTCGTCTGTGTCAGCGAACGCCGAAATCCGGTCCGCAACGGATGGATGTGACGGAAAGACCGCCGTTTGTTGATTCCCATCGAGTGGAACGATTCCAAGCATCGAGACGTCGCGAAGCTCACTTGAGAGCGTCCCCGGCCGGGTTGAATCGAGCGTTCTGAGTGCGCTCGCCAGTGGCGCTGGTGTTCCCAGCACGGCGACTGCAGCCCGGTCGGCTGCTCGCTCACGGGCACGAGTGACGGCCGTTACGAACGGTCGGCTGAGTAGTGTGATCAGTTCAGCGACAATTTTGAGATACACGCCAAACAGGACCAATCCCCCGTTCCACAGTTTCGAGCCAATCCACCCGAGAAACCCGTCACGGTACAAAAACGGATTCGTCGTGGCCTGTGAATGGAGTCGGGAAACGAGCGACATGGGAAGCGATGCAATCGTCATCACCATCGCGTCGCCGTTAGCGACGTGCGCGAGTTCGTGAGCGATCACAGCCTCCAACTCTCGTCTTGAGAGCCGGTCAAGCACGGATGAATAGATCACCAGCGTCGTGGTCGTTGGTCGGTAGCCAACCGTGTACACGACCGGCTCCTGGCCGTCAATACTGGCGACTGTGGGCGCTGGGATGTCGTACTGCGTGGCGATTCGCCCGACGATCTCTTTAACCACTGAATTTTGCTCACAGGAGCGTTGCTCTGGCGTTACGTGGTCGGGAAACGAACGCATCCAATTGAACTCGCCCAGCAGATGGTGGCCGACGAACAGGGTGGATATCACGTAGTTGGGAGCGTTCGACGCAACGAAATAGAAGACCAGACTCACTGGCGTATTGACGACGTGCCAGAACGCGACGACCATGATGACGGTCAGTGAAAACAACACCACCAGCAACACGACCATTTTCCCACCCAATAGTAGCAACGAGATCGATCGGATAGTTCGGAGGCCGGCGCCAATGAGAATGGACGCACAGAGACAAACGATGCCGAGCACACCAACAAACGGTGCCGGCCGTCCGAGGACGAATTGAGCGTTTTCTACGAGCGGTTCACCAACCGTGATCCAGCCGATCCCGACGAAAAAATTGAGAATATCCACAATTGCCACGACTTCATCGTAGACTGACACCCAGAACGACTCCGCGAAGAGCAGCCCGTAGACGACCGCCACACCCATGAAAATCAGGGTTATGCCAGATAGCATGCGTGCCACCCCCCGGCGTTCCGTCCGGTCGAGAAAACAGCCCAGGATGATCGTGAGGATGAACCCACCGACGATAGGCGGTTGTGGCGAGAGAAATCCGATGTAGCCAGAAACTGCCCAGAGTACAACGAAGACGGGTCCCAAGATGAGACAGGTGGTTGGGATTGATTTATACCAGACAGGTTCAGCTGTCAATGCAGTCATGTATGCAATTCATACCATGCTATTCAAAAAATAGTTCCCGATTGGTTCGTACTGTATGCTGTCTTCGTAGCAGCTATCAACGGATCACCGGCTCGAACCACAGCCACACCGTTGGGTGTGTTCGTCGCACTCGTCGGATTCGGTCGCTGGTATGTGGTGTCCACTACCCAAACGATATTACTGGTGATTTTGGTGCAACTTGATAGCGATGAATCGGTTCACAACGATCTGAACACCCAACGAAACACGGATCCTGCAGTTGCTGGTTGGTGGCTGAACTGCCTGTCTCAAGCGGTACACATTCGTTCAGAACCACCAGCAGTACCTGTCAGACAGAAGAGTTATGCCGTACGGTATGGCAGTTCCAATCTAGCGACAATGCCAGCGATCGGAATAAACAACCTGACGAAGCGATACGGCTCCGTCACGGCCGTTGATGAACTTTCACTGTCGGTTGAGCGTGGAGAGGTGTTTGGCTTTCTCGGACCCAATGGTGCGGGAAAGACGACGACGATCAACGTGATGCTGGATTTCACGAGTCCGACGAGCGGTGGGGTTCGGCTGTTCGGAGAGGATGTCCACGAAAACTCCGTGTCGGTCCGTCAGCGCTCGGGGCTTCTACTGGAGGGATACGGCGTCTATCCGCGCCTGACCGCGCGCGAACACGTCGAACACGCGATCGCGACGAAAGACGCAGCCGACAATCCAGACGAGCTCTTGGATCGCGTCGCATTGGGAGACGCCGCTGATCGGCGTGCGGGGACGTTTTCGAAGGGGATGGCCCAGCGGCTGGCCATCGCCATGGCCATCGTTGGCGAGCCCGATCTGCTGGTGTTTGATGAGCCGACGACGGGACTCGACCCAAACGGCGCGCGGCTGCTCCGCGACATCGTCCGCTCGCAGGCCGACCGCGGAGCGACGGTGTTCTTTTCGAGTCACATCCTCTCGCAGGTCGAGGCCGTTGCCGATCGGATCGGCATTCTCAGATCGGGACGGCTCGAAACCGTCGGCCCGATCGACGAACTGGAGTCCAAACTTGGTGGTCGAACCCGACTCGAACTGCAGCTCGAACGGATCACCGATGACCTCCTCGAACTGCTTCGCGGGCTTGCGGGCGTCAGGTCCGTGCGCACCGAGAACAACCGCATCAGGATCAAATGCAGAGACGACGCCGAAACGAAGCTCAGGGTGCTCAACACCGCATCTGAAGGCGGCCAGCTCGTTGATTTCACCACGAACGACTCACAGCTCGACGACGTGTTCTCAGCAGTGACGGAGGTTGCACAATGACCGTCGAGGACGTGCTCCGACGGGATCTCACCAGCGTCTATCGCTCTCGAACGGGCGCGGCGGTGGCCGCAATCACCGCACTGAGCACCGTCGTTATTATCGGTCTGGTTGGACTGAATCCGGGCCCGGTGGTTGGACTGGTGGGCGGGTTGCTTGCTGTTGGAATTCTCCTCGCACTCGTCTTTCTCGGCGATCCGAAGCAGATTGCCATCACAACCGGACTGTTCACCGCCATTGCGATTGGTCTCGCACTAGGGTACAGTAGGCCACTTTCAATGCGGCCACCAATGGGCGCGGCTGTGGTGGGCATTGGAAGCGTATTGTCGCTGGTTATTCCTGTCGTGGCGCTCCTTTCGAGCTACGCAACCATCATTGGCGAGCGAAATTCGGGTAGCATTCGATTCCTGGTGGGATTGCCAAACAGCCGATCGGATGCATTCATCGGAAAATTCATCAGCCGATCGCTCGTTGTGGTCATCCCGCTCGTTCTGGGACTGCTGTTGGCAGGAATCATCGTTGAGCTGACCTACCAGTCAGGCTCATTCATGGCCATGGCCGGCCTGGCTGCGGTGTCCGTGCCGTACGCGCTGATGTTCGTTGGCCTGGGTCTCACCGCATCAACGTACGGAAACTCGATCTACCAGGTTGTCGCCATCGTGGTCACAGCGCTGGCCACGCTGCGGATTGGCTGGACAGCGATCAGATTCCTGCTGGTCTGGGAAACCA
Organism: Halobacteriales archaeon YIM A00013; assembly: GCA_025041195.1. Lineage (GTDB taxonomy): Archaea > Halobacteriota > Halobacteria > Halobacteriales > Haloarculaceae > Halocatena. The sequence goes on along the minus strand of JAKCFM010000001.1, from coordinate 462,620 downwards.
ACCCACCGCATCCGGAGTGGTTCTACTGGATTGCCGCGTTGAATCCGTTCAACGCATACATCACGCTCACATCGCTGTTCGCAACGATGCAGCGCGAACATCCATTCTTATTCTTTCCAAGTGACAGGGTCTGGGTAGACGGGTCAATGGAGATAATCTCGAATACGGAGACGATCGCAAAAACACCAACCGTCGCGGCGATCGTCCTCCTCGCCTGGATGGTGATAACGCCGCTATTTGGCTACTACCAGTTCAAGAAAACGGATCTGCTCTAAGGCCAGAGTCCGCGGTAGGTGTGGGCCTCGACGATCCGCTGGAGTCCAACCACGTAGGTAGCATCCCGCCACGACACGTCCGCATCGAGTTCGTGGGCTTCCTGAACGTTTTCCCAGGCAGTCAGCATTCGTGATTCGAGCTCCTCGTTAACCCGTTCGAGCGTCCAGCCCTGCCGATTGATGTCCTGGAGCCACTCGAAGTACGAGACGGTCACGCCGCCCGCGTTGGCCAGAATGTCTGGAATCACCGGAATGCCACGCTGCTCAAAGATCGCGCCTGCTGTTGAGGTGGTCGGACCGTTCGCGCCTTCGACGATGATCGATGCATCAACATCGTGCGCGTTGGCCTCGGTGAGCACGTTGCCGATCGCTGCCGGAATGAGCACGTCAACGTCAAGCGTCAAGAGCTCATCGTTGCTGATCCGCTCTGCATCCTCAGCGGAACCAACCGCCGTTGGCTGCTCGCCGTGGGATTTGATCGCCGAGGTGTCGAGTCCCTCGGGATCGTAAACGCCACCATCAACATCGCTCACGGCGACGACGTTTGCTCCCCACGAATCGAGGAGCGTGGCCGCGTTCGCGCCGACGCTACCAAAGCCCTGGACTGCAACCGTCGTTTCCGAGAGGTCGTAATCGTAGTACTCACAGACCTCACGGGTGATGATCGCAACACTCCGACCAGGTGCCTCAGCTCGACCGTAGGAACCGCCGATCACCGGTGGCTTGCCGGTGACGACGCCCGGCGTCGTCTCGCCTTCTTGCATGCTGTAGGCGTCCATGATCCAGCCCATCGTTTCGGCGTCCGTTCCCATATCTGGGGCCGGAATGTCGTCCATCGGCCCGATTACGTCGCGAAGCTCCTGGGTGAATCGTCGGGTAAGCCGCTCTTTTTCCTCGTCCGAGAGCGTCTTCGGATCGACGACGACCCCGCCTTTCGCACCGCCGAACGGGAGATCCATCACCGCGCACTTCCAGGTCATCCACATTGCCAGTCCGATACATTCGTCCTCGCTCACGTCAGGATGGTATCGGAGCCCACCCTTGAACGGCCCACGGACCGAATCGTGCTGGGCCCGATACCCTGTAAACACCTCAACGGAACCATCATCGCGTTCGAGCGGTACCGAAACCCGCTCGACCCGCTGTGGATGTTTTAGCCGTTCGACGACGTTCGGATCGATATCAAGCAGCGTCGCCGCCTGGTCGAGCTGCCGGCGGGCAGTTTCGAGCGCTGACTCCTCAGTGGGCTCTTCGGTGGAATCCTTCGGGACGGACGCTCCGGTTGCCATCGTCAGACATCCCCCCAGCTGGTCAAGCGCTCTCGGCCACGTGATGCAATCGAACGGCTACTCGCAATCATTGCCGTGACTAGCGGTTCAGTCTATATAATATTAATCCATATATGCTATATTAACACATCTGCCCGATCGACGGTACATCGTGACACAGTTTCAATCGATACCCGCGGCGAAAGGGATATTTTCGCCCCCCTGCGACTGTCAGGTATGGGCTATGAGTGTCCGGTCTGTTCGATACCGCAGGCGGACGAGTCGCATCTGGCCAATCATCTCGCGTTTCGTGCGATGGTTCATGGCGACGACCACGAGACGTATCTTGAGGAAACGGTACCGGAGTGGGGATCGATGGGCGAAGACGAGCTTGGAGCGGAACTCTCGGATGTGGTCGCGACAACCGAATTTCCACAGCTGTTCGAGGATACGACACCGACTCATGATCACGACCACGACCACGCGGTCGATCCCTCGATGGTCACAGGCGGTGAGGCGCTCGACGCACAGGCCCAGGCGGTGCTCGACAAAGCACGTAACCTGACCAGAGAGCACGAGCAGTCCTGACGACGAACACCGAGGCTGCTATTTATCCGGCCTCGTAAGCACCGGGTATGCATTCTGATGGGATACTCACGCCAACCACCAAACCCGCAGTGCGCGAACGGTACGGTGCAGTTGGTGGTACCGCCCAGACCGTCGTCAGATCGACGGCAAAGGCGATGTCGTTCGATCGCTCGGAGTACGACGAGCGGGTGACGACCGACGTCATCTCTACGGCGCACGAGGCGCTGTTCGGATCATTGCTCGAAGTGACGGTTGGAACTGCCGAGGAGTTCGATCGCTGGTGTGACGAGCACGACCACGAGGTCGAGCTGATTGGCAACGAGTCGGTCGACAACGTCGTGTTCCACCCGGTCGAATTCGAATCCGTCGTCGTTGGCGCAACCTACCAACAAAAAGAGCGTGCGGCTATCGAAACGCTGCGTCGACACGTATTCGGGAAGTACTACCGGCCAGTCATCCAGAGCGATGACTGAAGAGCCAGCTGAAGCGTGGGAGTTGCTTGACTCTGTCACCGAATATGAAACGGGCTGGTACACGGGCGGGTATGATCGGTACAGACAGCCCGATGGCTCCGAAAAGCGCTACTACTGGGCGCGGCTCGCGCCAGCCGTCGTCGTCGTCGCTCGCGACCGCGATGAGCTGGTGATGGTTGAGCAGTTCCGGCCACCGATCGGCCAGTTCGATCTCGAACTCCCCGCTGGCATTGTCGACGCAAGCGACAGTACGGAACCAGTCGAGAGAGCGAACACGCCGGGAGGGATCGCAGAGACTGCCACAATCGATCCTGCAGCCTACGAAACAGCAGCCAGACGTGAGCTTCGCGAAGAGACGGGACTCATTGCGGGTGAAACCACATTTCTGGAGGACAGCTGGATCGCAACGGGGCTCCTGACCCATCAGCGAGGCTACGTCTTCGCGAGCGATCTCGAATCCACTTCGCGAGAGCTGGATCCGAACGAGTTTATCACCGTGCGAAAAATTCCGATTGCGGATGCGCTCGCCGTCGCTCGTGAAAGCCCATCAAACGGGGCGACGATCCAGGGGCTGTTGCTCGCCGACCACGAGGGGCTGCTCTAAGTGCAAAAGCACCGACAACGCCACTCAGCCGTCCGAAACGACGTAGGTCGTGATGAAGGGTACGACCACGACGAGTGCGAAAAAACACATGATCGTCAGATTGATTCGGTCCTGGTAGTGGCTTCCGAACACCAGCCCAAACAGTGAACTCGAACAGATCAGTCCCAGAATGTACAGCTGATTGATGCGCGTTCGAACGAAGTCGTCGTCCATAGCTGTCATCACTTTTCACAGAAAAAATGACTTCTGCTGGATGGGCTTTCTGAGAACGGTCGATATTTCCCGATCCATAGCATTGAACGAGTATGGACGGCGAGATCAGCGCTGCTGAGTTACACACAGCGCTCGAAAGCGGCGACGACGTAGCAGTCGTCGACATCAGAGACCCAGGATCGTTCGAACAGGGGCACATTCCCGACAGCAAAAATCTACCGTTCGCAGAGCTCCCCCAGCGGGTCGAGGAGCTTGCGGGGACGGATCACATCGTCACGGTCTGTCCACTGGGAAAATCATCGATCAAAGCGGCCCGGCTGATTGGCTCATACGAAGGAATCGAGGGCCCAGTTGAGAGCCTGAACGGCGGCCTCCGTGGCTGGGAGTACGAACTGACCGGAGCAGCGGCTGACTCTGAAAACGCTCCGTTCTAGCGACCACAGTCGCTACTCACGGTGTACTGACCGACGACTGAGAACTACTTCGTTAGGCCACGTTGAATCCCTGATCGCGGAGGAAGTCCTCGACTCGACCGCTGTGATTTCCTTGGAGTTCGATCGATCCTTCTTCGACCGTGCCGCCACACGCGAACTTCGATTTGAGGTTCGACGAGAGCGAATCCATGTCGACATCACGCGGATCGAACCCTTCGATGACCGTTACCTCTTTTCCGTATCGGCGCTCGTCGATGTGAATCGTGATTTCCTGGGACTCTTTGGCGACGTCCTCGCAGACGCAGAGTTCCTGGGGCAATCCACACGTCGAGCAGACTTCCGACATTACAGACAGAACTACTCGATGGCCCTATTAAACACTATCGACCGTTCAGCGCACAACAGTCAGGAATATCGAAAGCTGTTACCACCGAACGAGCGTCCATCGCCGGCGTTTGAACAGTTCGATTGCTTCACTGACAAGTGAATCTGAGCGATCACCCGCGTAGATCACCTGCTCGTAGATTGCCACCAGTCGTCGATCCTCACGCGTTCCCACGTCTCGGACGTACTCGCGTCTGGTTTCTCCAGGCTCACGTGGCCGATGTTCTCGCGTCAAGAGATACTCAAGCCGATCGTAGACGGCCGCAACATCGGCTTTTGGATCCGACCGGGAGAGGTTCCACAGCCAGACCAATCGACGGAGTCCGCTGAACACCCCCCACCGCCTGAGGAGGGCCAGGAGCCCGCCAGCGATCGTTATCCCGAACAGAATGGTGCTTGCCGGCGGGAGTTCCACTGTCGAACCACCATCGTCATCTGACACGGCAGCAGAGGCGTTAGCGAACGCTTCCGGTCGATACGCTGACGCTGGACCGGTTTCGGGAGTGGTTTCATCACCTGGTGTGGCAGTTGATTGGTCGGCTGCTTCAGTTGCTGTCGACGCTGTTGGCTCGGGGGTCGGCGTTGGTGTGGGTGTGTCGGTCTCGTTCGGATCAGAACTCGAAACGTCCACGTTTGCGGCATCATCCTCGCGTGCCGCCGCAATTGCAGCCTGCTCAGCTTGCTGTCGTGGCTCGGCTGGCGTCGGATCAAATCGAACCCAGCCAACATCCTGGAAATACACCTCAACCCACGCATGAGCGTCGAGCCCGCGTACGACCCACTCATTCTGTCCAACGCGCTGCCCGGGCGCATAGCCCACGGCGAGTCTGGCCGGAATCTCCTGCGATCGGAGCATCGTCACCATTGTCGTCGCAAAGTAGGTGCAATAGCCGGCCTCGCGGTCGAACAGGAAGGTCGACGCCACCTGTCCGTCGGGCTCGGGAACGGACAGCGAGTAGTTCCAATGTTCCTTGAGATGCGTGGAAATGACCCTGGCAGAATCGTACGGCGTCTCTGCGTTGGCAGTGAGCTGTTCAGTGTACTGCGAGACGTCATCCGGCGTGCTATCGGGGAGTTGCGTGTATCGATCCCGTAGATCGTCGGGATACGACCCCGATGCGTTCCGGAGTTCTCTGGGCGAATGGCGTGGCGCAATGCTCTCGACGGTGTAGTTGTCGCCCGGCTGGAGCCGCCCCTCTGGCCTGAGCCCACCGAATGAGGTGGCGTCCGCTGCGGGCCCACTGACGCTGATGGGTCGCCAGGCGGCCGGCATCACCGACAGCGTAGCTCGGGGTGAAACTGTCTGGGTGAATTTCGAGCCACCGCTTTTTGGACCGGTGAGCTCATCGTTCGGATCGTGCGTGTCGGCCGTTCTGACCCAGCCATCACCGGTGTATCGGTCGTACGCCCCAATTCTCCAGTATGACTCGCGATCGCTCTCGACAGTGAATCGAACGTCTGGGCTGAGTTTGATTGAGCCGCCAACTGACAGCTCATCGTCCGAGCGTGTGAGCGAGGCCTCGACGGTTTCGCCAGAGCCGGTCGAACCGCCCGCCCCGAGCGGTGCAGACCCACCAGGAACGATGCTAATCGAGGCCGTCACCACGAGCACGAGCGCGAGTACAACGAGCACGCGATCCGTTTTCATCACTCGCGCCCCACGGCGTTCGACGCCATCGACGCCGAGGGTGAACACGCCACCGAGCACACCGAGTAATGCGTCCGTTCCGGAGATATCGCCGGTGAGAACGACGAACGCAACCGTTCCACAGCCAATGAGCGTGCTGTAGCCAAACTGGCGCCGCGTGGCGAAATACGACACCAGAAACGTCGGAATTGGGGCTACGGCTACGGCCCACATTCCCGCGTTGATGATTCTGAGGATCGACATGCCGGTGAGTAACGCCGTGGTGTCTCCCCAGAGTCCACTGATCGTCAACGAGAGCGAGTACTCGGGCGGTATCGTAGAGATGTACAGCATAGAGCCGAGTGCCGTAATGATCGCCCCACTGACGATTGCCCCACTGATGGGAACAAACCGGCCCGCAATGAGGCCCGCAATAACTGCGCCGGCCACGAGACCGAAAAAGAGCCGTGGATCACCGTCGATATCGACCGCCGTGTACAAGACTCGCAGATAGCTGCTCGCGAGTATCGAAAGGCCAGTCACCACAAGCGCACGGCACAGCCATTGCTGGCGAGTGGTGTCGTTCATGAGTGTCCCACCGCCGGAGTGGCCACCGTGTGTGCGCTGTCACGATTTGGTTCGAGACAGGCCGTAAACGGAAACTCCATGCCATCGATGGTGACCATCGCCGTTGTTCGTCGGCCAACCACGGAGATATCCGCGGATTCCAGCGCGGTCGTGGAAACTCGCCCGGGGGAGGCCGTCGCCAGAGCGACCAACAGGCGCTGGAAAAAGGCCGTCTGATCGGTCGAAACGGTTCCATTCGGAAGGATCACCGTCACCGAGACGCCCTGCGTGCGTAGATGGGCCACAAGACTCGCAACCGCCCGGGCCATCGCATCAACATTCTGTCTGTTGCCGACGCCTTCTGCAACGAGCGTAACGCCACCAGAGTCGGCGTGTGAGTACTCGACAACGAACAGATCGTCGTGTTTTGCACTCGTTTTCCAGTCGACCGAGCTCAACGACTCGCCGGGAACGTGCTCTCTGAGCCGCTCGAACTCCTGTCGTTCGATCACTCCGGACGTGGCTGTGAGCGCTGACAGCGACGGCGGCGGTGAGACCGGCGACAGCTGTGGATAGACGAGAATGGGATCCCCTGTCGTGTATCGAAACGTGCGAGTGAACAGCGCAAGCGGGTCGCTCACCGTGACATGCAGGGGGCCAACCGAATGTCGACCGCGCTGGGCGTAGGTGATCGGATAGCTAATCCAGGTCTCCGTCGCTATTGGTTGGTCAACGCTGGTCGGTTCCGTCCCTGACAGCTCCTCCTGGATCGAAACGAGACCACCGCTGGTTACACGCAGTTGCATCTCATGGTCCGTCCCCACCGGTCCAGGATCGGGACCAACACGCTCAACCGTCGGTCTGTCGAGACTGTACACCCATCCGAACGCGAGCACGGAGCACACCAGTGCAGGAACGGCAATTGCATCGAGTGCCCGTGCACCGTGCATACTTCCGGCTGCCATCGCGAGCACGCCACTGCAGATGACAACCCAGCCGCGGCGGGTGACAGTCATACCTGAACCGAGTCAAGCGCGCGTTTGATGACAGTCGCCTGGGAGTCCGTCTCTGCTGTTGGCCGAATTCGGTGTGCGAGCGTGACCAGTGCTTCTGACTGAACGTCGGATGGGCGGACGTACGATCGCCCATCGAGTGTTGCGCGTGCCTGTGCGGCACGAACCAGTGCAATGGAACCACGCGGACTCACACCGAGTCTCGCGTGTTCACGCGTATACTCCGCGATGGCCGTGACGTACTCTCGTATTGACGATTCGACGCGGACGGTGGACACCACACGCTGTGCTGCGTTTATCTCTTCGACCGTCGCAACCGGCGAGAGCGACTCAATCGGATGGCCGCCAACGATCCGGTCGAGCAGTTCGGCCTCCTCACTCGCACCTGGATAGCCGAGCTGCAGTCGTTTCATGAACCGGTCGATCTCTGCGACCGGCAGCGAATACGTCTGATCCGCCGCAACGGAGTTCTGTGTGGCGATCACCGTAAACGGGGCCGGGACCGGGTGGGTTTCGCCGTCAACGGTGACCTGGTGTTCTTCCATCGCTTCGAGCAGGGCGCTCTGTGTCTTTGGCGGCGCTCGATTGATCTCGTCGGCCAACACCACGTTCGCGAAAATCGGTCCGGACTGAAACTCGAACTCTCGTGTTTTCTGATTGAATACGTTCACACCAGTGATATCACCAGGAAGAAGATCCGGCGTGAACTGCACGCGTCTGAACGAGCCAGCAACCGATCGGGCGAGTGATCTGGCGAGCATGGTTTTTCCTACCCCGGGAACGTCGTCCAGAAGAACGTTTCCGCCGGCCAGAACTGCCGTGACGATCTGCTCTATGGTGTCTGAGTGACCGACGATGACGGTCTCGACGTTGTCAACGATCCGCTGGGCGATTGCCTGTGCCCGTTCTCCATCTGCAGGTTCAGCAGTGACATTGTCCGTCATTGGTCGTGTGTATGTCTATGCATACAACTGAACACACATACACTTTCCCGAGGGCTAACCAGTTACGCTCGGTAATGCACTCGTTTTGCAAAAAATGAACAACTGACACTGCGACGGAGGGTGCTCAGCCAAAGAGCGACGAGACGATCCCTTCGAGGAGCCCTTCGTCCTCGCTGTCCGTCGGTGTCGTTGTTTCTGTTTCCACAGAGGGACTCGGAGTCGGCGTCGCTGTCGACTGTACTCGTTGAACCTCAGCGGATGGTTCAGAAGGCGTTGCCGGTGCGGATGTGGGTGATGTTGTCGGCGTTGGAGTGCCGGCTGCAGTTTCTGCGTTGGTCTGGGGTTCCGAACTGGTTGCCGTCGTTGCAGACGTCTGCGTTGACGATTCAGTCGGTGGCGCTGTCGGTGTTGGTGACGATCCCGGTGTGGTGGCCGGTGGCGTCGAGGATCCCGACGTTGTCGCAACAGGCGTTGGCGTCACCGTCTCGTTCGTCGTTTCGTTGGTCGACTCGTTGGTGGTTCCGTTCTCATAGACCAGATCGTCTTCAGTCGTGTTCGTCTCGTTCAACACGTCATCGAGCGTGGGGTCGGGAAGGTTATCCGGAACCGTTCCCGAGGAACTGATCTGTAGATTCTCTGGGTTGAGATTGTACACACCAAGCCAGTACACTTCCAGTGTCGTCGGAATTGGATTCGGGATTCCCTCCGGAAGACAGAGCTCACCACCACCCAGGTCGCCGAGCTCGGCAAGCGTGTCCACGAGCGCGCTCTCGCCGTTCGTGTACAACACGAGATTCCGATTTACCTCGGCCGAGTCAAACTGGATGTGTGACTGAATCGAGCCCTCCTGGCCGACGTAAATATCAACATCTTCCAGCCTGGCATCATCGATTTTGACTCGATTAACATCTTCTGAGAGCTTTTCGGCACAAATATGTCCCGAAGTGCCACCCAGAAGACTGCTGTCCGGATAAATCCCGCCCGTCGTGATCGTATACGTGACTCGGTCGTCAGCACCAGGCGGGGATTCCTGCCCGGACGAGACGACCGCAAAGCCAGCGCTCACCACCAACATCGTCGTGATAACGCCAACGGCGACTGTCCGTGGTCGGATCGTGCGAAGTCGAGTAAGAATATTCAGTGACATCTGTTATCGCCACCGGTCGAGTAATCCCGCCGATTCAGCTGACGATTCGTCATCGTTCGAGAGCAGCTCTCGGGGTGAATGCTGTTCGACAACCTCTGATTCCCACGCGAGACAGAGGTTCGCGCCGAGCAAGACGAACAACGCACCGATCACGAGACCGCCAAGCGTGAACACGAGTGCTGGAACGAGCAACACGAGACCAACGTAGCCGAGGATCGTGGTGTACTCGGGTCGTGTCAGTGTGAACACCCCAGCCAGGAAGATCCCGGAGGCAACGACCAGCCCCGCGATGATGAACGATCCTCCCTTAAGGAAGATGACATCCTTGGCGATGAGTATCGACACGTAGTACATCGGGACGCTCCCGAGTATCACCAACAACCCACCGAGTACGGGACGGCGCTGTCGCCAGTCGGTGAACCGTTGTCGTCGGCTCTCCTTCGAATTATGATTTGAGTTTGACATTATAGCTGGGATGCCTAGCAGAATTCACGAAGACGGTGTCAGGATCTACTCGTTGTAGGTTCCGTCTCCGTCCGAATCATACTGAACGTCGAGGCTCAGTCCAGGCAGGCTGATTGAGCTGGACGCCAGGTAGTGCGCCTGAATGTTAGCGCCTTCGAGCGTCTGTGCCGGGCCATCGTTCTCTAGCGAGATGATGCGGCCTTCGGTCAGCTTCCCCTGCTCTGTCGAGGCATCACCGGCCCAGATTCCGAACTGCTGGGATGGATCCTGAGAGTTCGACTCGTCGATGACCTGCTGGTTGAACGTCGCCGTATCGGCCGAGAGCGAGCTCACCTTGACCATCTGCTGGTCAGCAGTCACCGTGTCGCTTGCCGACATCATAATGCGGGCGTTTCCGGACAGCGTCGGAACGGAACTCACATCGAACGTCTTGGTGAGCTCCATTCCTTCAATCGTCACTCCTTCCTGCTCAATCACCGCCATCGGGTAGCCATCCTGATTGCTTGTATCGTCAGCACCAGGGTAGATGTACGCCGAATCGGCCGACAGAGAATCGGCCGCAATGTTGAATCCGCCGATACCGGCGAGTGGCACGGCGTATGCCGTCGTAGACAGCATCACCAACACCACCACTGCGAGTACCGCGATCGATGCACCCATTCCCTTACCGAACGTGCGTTTATCGTACATGGTTGACAATGTCGTGCGTGCCAAAGTGGCCGATGTCGGGAAACCATATATATCTGCCGAAATGAACATATCGTAATTGAGTCTGTTCACTCGGTGGCACTGTTGACGACATTTCTCAGCTGGCTTCCCGGCCAGACGCAGGGTCTGACGCCGTCCGTCCCTGGACGCGTCGGCCCGGGCAAGAGTTCTATGTCACTCTGTGAGAACTTTTACCCGGCTATACGTGGGCATTTAACATGGAATTCGGGAGACGGCCTCTATTGACCGAAAACGGCAGGTAGGAAGGAATATCCTTTATTCATTAGATGACAGCGATTGAACGATCAAAATCAGTTATGGAACCCTTCGTTACCGTTCCATCAGTAGTCCGTAGACGAGTCCCATCGTCGCGCCGTAGGCCATCCAGGCCACCGTCGAGGCAAGACCGAACGCCGGGAACTGAGCGGGGGCTCCGATCGATTCGAGCCACAGCTGCAAGATGACGCCGTGGAAAACGAGCCCAACGATAATCCCGTAGAGCTGGCCGATCCCCGCGAGTGTAACGCCGAGTGCAGATCGCGTAAGCAGTGGGACGAGAACCTTCTGTAACACGGCTGAGTTTCGCGAGAGCATAATCACGCGTGTGACGAACGGGTTGACCGATCCAGCGATGACACCAAGGAAGATCCCACCGAAGATGAGACTGAAAACAGTTACCATGAGTCCGCCGGTGATCGTATCCCAGTGGCCAACCGATGCCCCAATCATTTTTATTCCCGTCACGTCACCGAAATGAAAGACGATGATCGCCTGGAACGCACCGAACAGCGATGCAATTACGATCGCCTCGATGTTTTCGCCTTCAATGCCAGTCAGATCGTACAGCTTCGAACGGACCGATCGTGTCATACCACGGCACCATCGCTGCACTGATAAAAAGCTCGTGCGAGAATAATCGGGTCGTTGAAAACCATCGTCGAAATCATCGAGTCAGAGTCGTCAAATCGGGAATCGATCAGCTATCGACCGAGCACTGCATCGACACCCGACCGCACGGCGGCGCCAAGAAGGCCCCCAATGATCCCATCGAAGATGATGAACAGTCCGACCACCAGCCCCAGGAACACCGACCCGCCAAACGCAGAGAAGACGGGCGACTGGAGGCCAGCCAGTTGCAAGACAAGCAGCGGTGGCGCGATGTACATGCCGAGGAGTGCTCCCATGAGCGCAACCACCCAGCCGCCAACGAGACCCGCTCCAACGCCCGCGAGTAGCCCGTGGATCCATCCGCGCAGTCCACCGATCCAGTAGCCTGCCACAATTCCCGCGATAATTCCGCCGCCAATCGTCGTGAACAGCGGAACGACCATTGCGCTCAGGTTCACCAACGCTCCGATGATTGCGCCCGCTATAATCGCGCGTTTGCGTATGGAGGTGTCGTTCCAGACCAGAAACTCCGATCGACTGATCGCGTTACTCTGACTCATACAGCTGTACACTGGTTAATTACCGTAATAAATATTCGGTGCTGATATGTTCAGTATTCGGCAGTGAGAACGTCTCGAATTCTGGCCGCGGTAACCTCACCGACCCCAGAGACGGTCTGGAGATCGTCTTCAGTGGCGGTCATCACGTTCTCGACGGTGCCAAACTCGCTCAAGAGCGCCTGGGCGGTGACGGGGCCGACCTCTGCGATCGCACTCACGACGTACTCCTGTTGTTCGGCCACGGTTTTGCTGTGCTTGTCGCCGTGAACACTCACGGTTCGGTCATCGTCGAGCTGCTCGCGCTTGGCGATCGTGGCCAGCAGCTCAGTGGTGCCGTCTTCGTCTGGCGTAAACAGCACGCTTGCGCCGAAATCGATCGCGAGCGAGGACAGTGCGCCCCGAATGGCGTTCGGATGGATGTTTCGCCCTTCGAAGAGCGCGTCTTGTGCGCCTTCCACCACGACGATCGGGCGCTGATAGCTCCGGGTTGCCGCGCTGACCTGCTCGAACATCGATCGGTCACCTTCGACGATCGTATCCAGAAAGTCACTGACCGATTTCCGTTCGACGACGACCCGATCCGAGCAGATGTAATCACCCACATCGAGCGTTTCGAGCCGGGTGGTGAGCTGATCGCGCGTCGAGAGCGATCTGGCGATCGTCGCGTCGAGCTCTCGCTGATCGATGACGATTTCGACACCGTCGTCGTCGCTGGGGGTTGGTGGATCATCCGTAACCGGCGCTTCAGTGGCTGGCTCCGCTGGTTGCTCGAACGCATCGAGCGCGGTCTGGCCGGACTGGGGCTGTGTCGACTGCCCGTCTGACGGGTCAGTTGCGATCGTCTGGGAGAGCTCTGATCGAACCGCACCGGCCACTTCCTTGAGCGATTCCAGCTCGGACTGCATGCGTTTTTCTTCCCGGCGAGAGATCCAGAAAAAGGCCTCATCGCGGGTGTCCTCGGCGAGCAGCACCACCACGTGGCCCTCGCGCCCACGGCCGGTTCGGCCTTTCCGCTGAATCGAGCGAATGCCCTTGGGAACCGGCTCATAGAACAACACCAGATCCACCTCCGGCACGTCGAGGCCCTCTTCAGCGACCGAAGTGGAAACGAGTACCTCGAATTCGCCCTCGCGAAACGCCTGTAAGGTTTCGCGCTGTTCGGTCTGGGTCATCCCCTCTGAGCCATCCGTGTCGGCCTGGCCAACGAACTTGCGGGTTTTGAAATGATCGTTGAAAAACGAAGTGAGCGTTTCTGCGGTGTCGCGCGACTCGGTGAACACGATCACGCGCTCGCCATCGTCGATGCCCAGCGTCTGGGCGAGCAAGATGCGGGCGCGTCGGAACTTCGGGTGCAGATCATCAAACGATTCGGCGGCGTCCATCGCCGAACGAACGGCTGGATCGCTCACGAATCGCTGGGCAGCTTTCGACGCCCCGGAGGATTTGGCCGCGTTGCGCTGGCGTTCGAAATACCGCCGGAGTGATTCGACGCTCTGTGTTTCGACAAGTTCGACCGCCCGACGGAGCTTCATCAGCTCGGCGTGGAGCGACATTCCCTCGTAGCCATCGCTGTTGCCGGCGTCGATCAGCCGCTGGAGCTTTCCACGCATTGCGTTGAGCTGTTTCTGCGAGCAGTCCGGGCTCGAAACGTTCGTGACGCCGAGTTCACGCAGCGCTTCAAGACGGTCACGAATGACGTCATTGAGCGAATCCCGAATGGTGATGATCGCTTCTGGAAGCTCGATCTTCTCCCAGTCGATCGTCGTTTCGTAGGTGTGCTCGCTCACGTCGGCGTCGTCCTCGGTCATAACGGCCACATCGGATAGGCCGAGATTCTCACAGACCGTCAGAATTTCTTCTTTCGTGCCGCCAGGCGAGGCGCTCATCGCCGTCACCAGCGGATGCACGGCGTCCTGGTGATAGCGCTCTGCAATATAGTTGTAGGCGTAGTCGCCGGTCGCTCGGTGACACTCATCGAACGTGCAGTGAACGACGGTCTCAAGCGAGATTCGGTTGGCTATGAGATCGTTTTCGATCACCTGAGGCGTCGCGACGACAACCCGGGCATCTTCGAACAGTTCGGCCCGGTCGTCGGGCGACACACCACCGGTGAAGACGACGATCCGTTCGTCATCGATCGTCAGCGCCTCGCGATAAAACGCGGCGTGCTGTTCGACCAGCGGTTTGGTTGGTGCGAGCAACAGTGATCGCGAGGGCTGTTCCTCGATTGCCCCCAGTCGATGGGCCGTCACGAGCAGACTCACGGTCGTTTTCCCCAGTCCGGTCGCCAGACTCACGAGCGTGTGATCGGAGCGCGCCGTGTTTGCGAGCGAGAGCTGATACTCGCGTCGCTCTAGTAGCGCTGGGGTGAGCAGTGGATGGTCGAGATCGATCGCTGACGTTCCGGCCGCCATTGTGGTAGCTACCCCGGCACGGCAGCTTAAGCGTTCCCGTCCGGCGGGCGCGGCCAGGTCACACAACACCGACAGTCCAGTTACCCACAATAATACCGACCGCGACGAGCGGCGGAATCGAGAGGTTGTCATCGATGACGTGTCCGAACACGACCGGTTTCTTTCCGTCTGCAATCGTGGCCCCAATCGCGCCACAGATCGCCGCCACCGGGCCCACAAAGGCAATTGCGAGCAGCCAGCTCACCACGAACATCGCCGCCAGCACGTGCGGTGGCTTGCTTGGTGGCGTTCCCCCGGAGCACACCACGCCAATCAGGGGATCAGCGACCATCAACACCAGCAGCGATGGGACCGCGATCGTTGGCGAAACGGTCCACACGACGACGACCGTACCGAGAAAATAGAGCAAATAGCCAGCCGGTCCATCGTGTTCGTACTCGCGCAACATGGCTGCAAACGGCCCGAGGTCGACTCGGTCGGAGAGCCGCGCCCACTCGATACCGAGCGCGCAGAGACTACACCCAGCAAATAACAGCTGCACAGCCTGCCAGCTGAGCACCCCCTGAAGATAGCCCAGTGGCACGAGCGCGCCGGAGCAGTGAACGAGTCGTCGCTCGAACTCGGGATCCATCTACGTCCGGTCTGTGAGATAGTCCTTGAGGTCGTCCACGGGGACGCGTTCTTGGGCCATCGTATCGCGCTCGCGAACCGTCACCGTATCGTCTTCGAGCGATTCGTGATCCACAGTGACACAAAACGGCGTTCCGATTTCGTCCTGGCGTCGATAGCGCCGACCGATCTGCCCGGAGTCGTCGTACGTGACGGTAAAGCCCGCGACGCGGAGTTTGCGTGCGAGCTCTCGGGCACGATCGCCGAGACCGTCTTTGGTCATCAACGGGAAGACACCAACCGTCGTTGGCGCGATTGACGATGGCAGCGACAACGATCGACGGCGTTCGCCCTCGACCTCGTCCTCGCGGTAGTTGTGCGCCAGGATCGTGTACAGCAGTCGATCGACGCCGAACGACGGCTCGACGACGTGTGGCGTGATGTGTTCGCCGTTTTTCGTCGCCGTTCGCGAGAAGTTCGTCACGTCGGTGTCGATCGTGTACGATTCGCCACCGACGGTGACCGTCACGGACTCTGCGTCGAACGCGTCGGGGTCGGACTCCGCCAGCGACGCCAGCTCGTCGGCGATTTTGCCGGCCTCAGAGCCGTACTCCGGCCCGAGCACGCTCATCTCTGGATCGACGGATGGCTCCTCGACGGTAACCGGCTCGTCGTACTGGCGGAAGATGGTGAACTCCTCATTGGAGTGGTCGTCGTGTTTCGTCAGATCGTACGATCCACGATAGGCAAAGCCGGTGAGCTCGATCCAGTTGCCATCGACCGACACTTCTGCATCCCACGTATCGGAGGCATAATGCGAGAGTTCGTCGGGTCGGTGCTGTCGGTACCGGAATCGCTCCATGTCGATCCCGACCGATTCGTACCATTCTGCGGCGATTGCGAGATAGTACGCGATCCACTCCTCGACGAGCTCATCTTCGACAGCCTCGCCGATCGTCATTCGGACGACGTCGCCGTCACCCTCCTGTGCGGTGGCCGAATACAACGGCACGGTGACGTTTTGGACTCGATCGATCGGTGGCGTGTCTCGCTCGGGATCGATGAACAGCTCGAGTTCTGCCTGTGTGAACTCACGGACGCGGACGATCGACCGGCGTGGACTGATCTCATTGCGATAGGCTCGCCCGACCTGGGCCACACCGAACGGGAGCTGATTGCGCGCATACTCCTTGAGCTGAGGAAACTCCACGAAGATCCCCTGTGCGGTCTCTGGACGGAGATAGCCCGGTGCGGACGACCCTGGCCCGATGTTCGTCTCGAACATGAGATTGAACGCTGACACCGCAACGTCTGCGAGCGACTCCCCACAGGACGGACAGCTGAGCTCGTTCTCGGCGATCGTCTCCTCGATTGCTTCGAACGACATCGCCTCTGCGTCCTCAATCGGGGTTTCGTCTTCGACGAGATGGTCGGCGCGGAAACTGCGCTCACAGGCCGGGCATTCGATGATCATATCATCGAACGTGTCGAGATGGCCAGACGCCTCAAACACCGGCTCTCCCATGACGGTCGGCGCGTCGATCTCCATGTGGCCTTCCTGGGTGATGAATCGCTCGCGCCATGCGTCAATCACGTTTCGTTTGAGTGCTGCGCCCTGGGGACCGTAGGTGTAAAATCCGGCGGTCCCGCCGTAGGCGCCGCTAGACTGGAAGTAAAACCCACGGCGTTTGGCCAGTTCAGTGAGCGGCTCGCTCATACTGCCTCCAGCAGATTCATATCTTGGACGATGCCGATCAGCTCGCCACCGCTGACCAGCGGAACCTGTTCGATATCGTGGCGCATCATCAGCTGGGCGGTCTCCTGGGCCGTCTGTGTGCGTGAAACCGTCACGAGCTCATCGCTCATGTAATCACTAACCGTTCCGTCCGGAAACTCGACGTTTCGCGTGGGATAATACCGGTTGCCAATGGTTTTGATCCCTTCCCACATCCATTCGTCGTCGTCGCCCGCCATTGCGCCGCCAGTGTCGTCTTCGCCTTCGACGATCTCGGCGACGGCGATCAGATCAGCATCGGTGAGAATGCCGGCGATCTCGGTCGCATCGTCGATGACGATCGCATACGGCAGATCGGCAAAGCGAAGCTCACGTTCTGCAACCGACAGGGGCGTTTCCGCGTAGATTGCGTTGACTGTCTGTGTGGCAAACCCTTCGACGGGCTGGTCGCCGTCCGCCCGCCCATCGGCGATCGCATCGATTACGTCCGTGATTGTGATGATACCATGAAGCTCGCCGTCGCTCACAACCGGCACGCGACGTGTACCGGTGTCTGCCATCATCTCACTCAGAGAGGTGAGTGAGGTGTCCGCGGTCGTGGTTGGGCCTTCCTCAACCAGCAACGCGAGCTGGTCTTCGTTTGGATTCTCGATCAGCGTCTCTCGCGAGATCAGCCCACGAAACGTTTCGGTCCCGTCTTCCGTTTTGACAACCGCAACGGAAGAAAACTCCCGGCTACGTAGGTGTTCCAGGGCACCATCTCGCGACCCCGGAATCGACACCGTAACCAGCTCGTCACGTGGTGTCATCGCATCTGTAACGTCCATATCGAACCCGTCGCCGTCGGACTACAAAGGCCTTACACATGTGTGCAGACGGTACTCATAGAATGGACTCTGCTGCAAGACGCGTCGCTCGCCAAAATATTTGGTAAACAAGACACCAGTACCAATTATGTGCCCTCCACCGACTGCTGGTACTCCAGGGAGAGTTGAATCAGCCATCCAATCGGTTACCGCACAGTCTGTGTTCACAACCGACAGCCCACAGCCGTCGTCGCCCGCTGATGGGGTCACTCCCAGAGTTTCGATTACCGACCACAGCGTACAGCTCACCACAAACACTGGTGAAAATACGGAGCTTGAGTTCAAGCGAACCGGCCAGATTGATATCGAGTACGAACGGTCCTCCTCGTTTGTTGGCTGTTGTTGTTTCGGTGCGTTCTGGACGGCCGGAATTACCGCCCTGTTCGGACAACCACGAACCGCTCTGCTGTGGCTGCTCGTCGGTCCATTGCTTCTTGTGTCGTTCACCGCCGTGTATGAGTGGCTATGCGATTCACAGCAGACGATCCGGCTGGTCCCGACTACCGCAGAGCCGTCAATCGAACTCCTCTGTGGAGCTGCCGCCATCGCCACCATAGATCGAGCACTCACTACCGCCGGTGTCAGACGATGAGCGCGCGCTGGATGCTCTGTCATGGGCGCCCTGATCGAGCGATTACGATCAAGGGATACACCACGCCGGTCTGTGCACGCTGTCTGGCGATCTACGCCGGACTGATAGCTGGTGTTTTGCTCGAACTCCTCTGGATTGCTCCCTCAGTCGCTATTTGGTGGCTGCTGTTGCTCGTTCCAATGGCCATCGACGGCACACGGCAGCAACTGTTTGAGTACGAAAGCACGACCGCTCGTCGGTTGCTGAGCGGATTTCCGGCCGGAATTGGCCTGTGCATGTTCTTTCGCGCGATTGCACCGCTGTGAGTGCACCTCACTCCGGGAAGAAGTGCTCCCAGCTCTCGTGTTTGAAACTGCCCAGAACGGTCTGATCAAGCGTCTGTACGTGGGTATAGATCTCGCCACGCTTTCGCGCGGCGGTCGCCAGCGCGTCGGCTTTGCGGAGATCGTAGTTGCCAGCGAGTAAAATGACGTTCGCAGACGGCTCATCGTACATCACCGTCACCTGAAAGGCGCGATCGGCTGCTTCCGAACGATACACCTCATACTCCTGGAAACCACCGCCGGCACCGTGCCCGCGATCGAACGCCGCGGTGAACTCCGTGGCCCGGTTGTCCGGAATGACGTGAATGAATCCGAACCGTTCAGCATCCTCACTGTCTGGTGGATTTGGAGCCGTGTCCTCGGCAGCGATTGCCGTCGTCGTCCACCCCTGTTCAGCGAGCTCGTCGGCCATGCCGTTCATGTCCTCGATCGTCGCTTGCCAGGCAGATTTGGCCTCCTCGGAGGACGCCGCAATTCGGTCGGATGGGTCCTCACTGTCACCGAATTCGGTCATACTGACAGCTGGGACGCCCAGGCATTAAACCTCACTCTCTACAGCAACGAGAAGCGAGTATTCGTCCATTGACTGATCAAAAATAACACGTATGAAAAAAGTAGTTAATATGTTTCGGGCAATCGGTCACCGAACGACGCCAAAGACGGACTCCATGACGAACGAAACCAGGAGCACGAGCAAGCCCGCACCCATGATTTTTAGTCCGATCGGCAGCCGATCGGGGGCCTGACAGCCGTGTGCGTCGAGCGGCCAGTGGTCGTACAGCCAGATCTGAAGCGGCTGTTCGTCCATTGATGGAATCCGAGAGTCGCCTTTCCACGGCGGTCGCGGTCGGAGTTTGAACGTGCCGATCGCAAGCAGCACGAAGCCCCCGACGAACAGGGCAAACTTCGCCGTCACCAGCCCGCCACCGGTGATGAGACCGATGAGCAGCCCGACGGCGAGCACGACCGTCGTGATCGCCGCGTCGTAAACGAGCAGATCGAGGAGCTGGCGATACCGAACGGAAGATCCGGTGGCCATCACTCAGCGCTCGACAGGAGGTCGTCGAAGGCGACCGCCGTGTCATCGAACTCCGTTCGGTGACGGTGACAGTAGCTCGTTCTCCCGGAGTCGCTCACCGTGTGGTGTTCTGGCGACTGTTCGCCACAGTCAGATTCGAACGTTTCGATGAGGAGCTCGTGTGCTTGTGTCTCCTTGTCGGCGAGCACGAGTTCGATCGCTTCTTTGAGCGGCTCACGAGCGACGGGATCGACATCATCAAGCGCTCCATCGATGCGGGCAGCGTCGGTACGCTCTGCAGTTTCAACGCCCTTGGCGTCGAGACTTCCATTGCGAGTGAACACCTCTTCGGCCACATCAACGAAGTCTTCAAAGCCGGTTTCGAGTCCCAGCAGTGCTTTCGCGTGGTCTCTGACCCCCATTTCTCGATCCTCTCGTTCGCGGAGAATCTCTCGGAGCGTCTCGACGCTCTCCCAGGTGTGCTCATCGACATCCCGAAATTCCTTGGGCCTGATCTTCACGGGACAGCGCGTGCTGAACGGACAGCCAGACGGGGGATCACGCGGACTCGGTGGCGTTCCACGGAGGGTGACCCGCTCGCGGTCAGCCGTCGGATCCGGTTCCGGAATCGCTGACAACAGCGAGTAGGTGTACGGGTTCTCAGGGTTCTGGAACAGCTCTTCAGTCTCACCGATCTCCATGATGTGTCCGAGATACATCACGGCGACCCGGTCACAGATGTGGCGAACCACCGAGAGATCGTGTGCAATGAACAGATACGTCAGTCCGAACTCGGACTGGAGATCGTCAAGCAGGTTGAGAATCTTTGCCTGCACGGAGACGTCGAGCGCACTCACTGGCTCGTCGAGCACGACGAACTCCGGCTCAAGCGCAAGCGATCGGGCAATGCCGACACGCTGGCGCTGTCCGCCCGAGAACTGGTGTGGGTATCGGTAGTAGTGTTCCTCACGGAGGCCAACGGTTTCGAGCAGCTCTCTGACGCGGGCGCGCCGAAGCTGGTCCTTCGAGACGGCGACCGAGACCGAGACCGAGACCGACGATGACTGCTCGGAAACCGAGACATCCACCGAATCGGCGGTCATCGCGAGCGCATCACGAACTGCTATCGTCGGCGCTGCACCGGCGAGCTCAACCGTGATGTCAGCTGCGTCGTTCGGCTCAGCGCGCGTACCGTCGCCTGACACCGAGACGGATCGGTCGTCTGGATCGTTGACGGCAACCGAAAAGTTGGGCCAGCCGTGAACGTCGAGCGGTTCGCGGATGATCTCACCGATCGTCATCCGGTGATTCAGACTCGATTCCGGGTCCTGAAAGACGATCTGGGCCTCACGACGCCAGTTTTTGAGATCGGAGCCAGAAAGCGTCGTGACGTCGGTACCATCGAACAGCACCTCGCCCTCGGTCGCCGATTCGAGCTGGACAAGCGTTCTGCCGAGCGTAGTCTTTCCGCTGCCGGATTCGCCGACCAGCCCGAGCGTCTCACCACGGTCGATGGCAAAATCAACGCCATCGACAGCCTTCACCGGATTCGAGCCGAATAGCCCACCGGTGTCGTAGTACGTTTTCAGCCCGTTGACCTCGACGAGCGGGCCGTCATCTGTCCTCGTTGGCGAGTCTTCTTCGAGCAGCTCACTCATTGTTCATCACCTCCATCACCGCGCTCGCGGTGATGGTTTACCGCATCGTTCTCGGAGAGCTCCTCCGGATACAACAGACACGCCGCCGTGTGCGTATCGTCTTCATCATCGGTTACGTCAACGTTGACGGGATGGACAACATCACACGCGTCAAAGGCCTTCGGACAGCGTGGGGCGAACCGACAGTACGTTGGTTCTTCGTTCGGTGTCGGAACGTCGCCCTCGATCGTCCGCAGGCGGTCCTCGTCGGGGTGACGACCCGGAATCGATTCCAGTAACCCCTGCGTGTAGGGATGTTTCGGAGCGCCAAAGACCGATTCAACCGGCGCCTTCTCGACCAGCTCGCCGGAGTACATCACGTTGACCTGATCCGCGATCTCGGCAATCACACCCATGTCGTGTGTGATGAACATGATCGCCAGATCGCGATCCTCCTGAATCTCCATCAGCAGCTCTAGGATCTGTGCCTGGATCGTCACGTCGAGCGCCGTTGTCGGCTCATCACAGATCAGGAGCTGTGGTTTACACGCGAGCGCCATTGCGATCACCGCTCGCTGGCGCATCCCACCGGAGAACTCGTGTGGATACTCATCGACGCGTCGATGGGCATCCGGGATCGAGACCGACTCAAGAAGGCGAATCGCTTCCTGGTGGGCTTCGTCGCCCTGTAATCCCTGGTGGAGGCGAATTGCCTCTTTGATCTGATTTCCAACCGTGTACACCGGGTTCAGTGAGGTGAGCGGATCCTGGAAAATCATCGCGATGCCGCGACCGCGGATCTTCCGATAGGCTGCCTCCGATGCGCCCGTGATGTCCACAAAGCCCCCGCCGTCTGCCTCGCGGACGATATACTCGTCCTCGTCGGTGATGCCGAGCTGGTCGGTGTAGCCACCGGCCACGAGGTCGCTCATTGTGATTGCTTTTTCCCGGACGAGCTCAACTGGATCACGATCGGCCAGTTCCGGACCGTTCAGTCGTGTGAGATCGGCTCCACGGGACTGTAGCTGTTCGATGAGTGTTGCTGGATCGTGCTCCGCACGAATATCGGCGAGATCGATCGTCTGGTCTGGATACTCCTCGGCCAGCCGTTCGACCGTATCCGCGTCGCTGAACTGCACGCTCCCACCGACAATGCGACCGGGGGAGTCGACGAGGCCCATGATTGAGCGTGCTGTCACGCTCTTTCCGGATCCGGACTCGCCGACGATCCCAACGGTCTCACCCCGATGAATGTCGAAGCTGATCCGATCGACCGCACGTATCGTTTCTTTGTCGGTGAAAAACGAGGTCTGCAGGTCCCTCACCGACAGCAGTGGTGACTCCGTCGTCGTCTGTGATACTGGTGTTGCCATTCCTTTACGCACCTCCACCGGTGGCGCCGACACCGGCACTGGTATCTTCACCTTCGCTTTCGGGGTCCATTGCGTCTCGGATGCCATCACCGAGCGCGTTAAAGCCCGTCACGACGACCACAATCAACAGCCCGGGCAGCAACGAAATGTGCCACGCGGGCGTCGTCACGTACGCCTGACCCATGCTGATCGCCCGTCCCCACTCGGGGATTGGCGGATTGATGCCAAAGCCAAGGAACGTCAGGCCGGCAGTTCCAATGATGACACCACCGATCGACATCGACCCGTAGATCAGCAGATAGCCCAGTATGTACGGTAACATGTGTTTCCGCATCGTCGTGCTTGAGCGCTGGCCGTAGCTTTTTGCTGCATCGACCCATTCCTCTTCAGCCACTTGCAACGCCGGACCACGGATAGACCGCCACATATTCGGGAAGTACACGATACCAAACATAACTGCTAGCAGGAGGCCACCGTTATAGATCTTCCCAAGCCAGTGGTGACTGAAGACCATCGATGCGAGCATCAACACCAGTAGCGACGGCAGCGACTGAATGGTATCGCTGACGAACACCACTGTCAGATCGGCAAGCCCCTTGTAGTAGGCAGTGATCATGCCGAGCCCAGCGGCGAGGGCAAGCGCAATCCCGATCGCAACGGAGCCAACCAGCAACGAGATTCTGGCGCCGTAGGCCATGAACGTGAACAGATCCTGTCCGGGTGACGTGAGCGTTCCGAACGGGTGGAATCGGTCGAAATCGTCATACTGCCACAGGCCGACGTTCTGCGAGCCACTCCCCTGTGAAGCTGACTGAAAGTTCGCCTGGAGAACGGAGATCTCCTCGACAGATCCGGCGTCGGAATTGTAGTACTGGATGTCGTAGGCGTTCATGTTGTACATGTTCTGCTCGCCCGTCGACGGACTGATCGTTGGCGCGAACATCGCCATCCCGACGAAACAGATCACGACGACCAGCCCGAACTTCCCCCAGCTGTGCGAGCGAAGCCGGCGGACCATGTCGTCACGAGGTGTCCAATCGGCCGTCCGGTAGTGGTCCACGTACGCGCGGTAGCCACGCCAGAGCCACCAGAGAAACACGAAGATGTAGCCATACACGAGTGCCACCCTGAGCAACCAGGCGTATTTCGGCTCCAGACCGAGGAACGTGCCGTGCCAGACGCCATCAGGCGTCTGATATCCCTGGTTCGGAATCACCGATCGGCTCACCAGATCTGGCAAGCCGGCGGCAATGGTTGTGGCACTCTCTAGCCCGCCGGCGATCGTCCCTGCTATGGAAGGCATCACGGGCCCACCGAGCACGGCAGTTGCGACGGCGGCGAACGAACTTGCGAGCCCACCCACGATCGCCACTGTCATCTCCGCAATCGCGCCCATCTCAAGCGCACACAGTAGCAGCAGGCCGAGCACCCACACGAGTGCCGGGCCGGGCTGTGCAAGGATCCGCTCGCCAAGCGACTTCGTCTGTGTAACTGTTTTGCTCATTATTGTTCGTACCCGATTCGTGGATCGATTAGCGTGTAGAGAAAGTCCTGGATGATGTTCATGATTTGTAAGAACACGGCGAAGATGAACAGGATTCCACCAGCCATCGTGAGATCAGCGGAGCTGATCGCATCGAACGTGAGCTTGCCAAGGCCGTTGATACCGAACACGAGCTCGACGAGCACCGACCCGCCGACGAGCAAGAACGCCTCACCCGAAATGATCGGCACGAGCGGGATCAACGCGTTACGAAAGACGTGTTTCCAGACGATGACCCGGCCCGTGAGCCCTTTTGCCCGAGCGGTTTCGATGTAGTTCGAGTTGATCGTTTCGAGGACGGCCGTCCGGCCGATTCGCATTTCGTTGCCCATCGAGGACGAGCCCAGGACGATCGCGGCCGGCATGATCCATTTGATCGCCGCGAACAGCTGCTCTGGGTCGGCCAGATTGTCGAGTGGTGGCCCACCAATCACGCCGGTGTCCCAGAGCCACTCTCGCCAGGAGAGGGCCACACCGAACAGGGATTCGGTGAAAAACTGCGAACTCACGAGCACGCTGGAGAGAATGATCGCCAGCCAGAAGTTCGGCATTGCCCGCCAGACGATCCCGCCAAAGGAGGCGAGATAATCCGACGAGGTGTTTGGATTCAGTCCTGCGTAGAAGCCCAGCGGAATGCCGATGAGTAGGGCGATCATCACTGACCAAAAGCCCAGCCAGATCGTAATCGGTGCCCGGGCGACGATGAGATCCATCACCGGCGTCCCACGACTAATCACCCACGACTGACCGAATTCGAGCGTAATAAGTCCCCACATGAATTCGAGATACTGCTCCCACAGCGGGACGGGGGAGCCATCCGGACGGATGATCCCGAGCTGTAGTCGAATCTGATGGGCGAGTACTGGGTTCTGTCTCTGTCCTAAAATCGCTGCGACCGGATCCAGTGGCCCTGCCCGCAAGATAACAAACACTGCGGACATTGCGACGAAAACCACCGGGACGGCAAGCACCAATCGCCGGAGGAAGTAGTTCCACCGACTCACGGCTGCTCACCCCTCCGTGCGCATTGGTGTACGGGTAACATACGTTGCTGCATTTTTGTTTGTGGCAATTATTTCTTTCGCTTAGACGCCTGCGTACGCACTGAAAAATGGCGGTTATAGACGATCTATTCCGCGTTTACTGCTCTTTCCAGATCGTATTGTGTTTGCTACGAGAGCGTCCCATTCCGCCGAACTTATCAGGGATGTGGACATCCTGGAAACTGAACTGCTCTTCGACGTTGTGATGGGTTGGGATGATCATTGCGTCCTCCCAGTTTGCCTCTTCCATCTTCACGTACTCGGCGTTCCGCGTGTCCTGGGACTCCTGCGTAGGCGTGAGGTTGTTTTCGATCGTCTCGAACGCCGTTCTTGCCGCACCGGCTGCAGACGACTCGTCCGTCTGGCCCCAGTCGAGATACGTGTACGACGCGGGGTCACCCGTGACGGTGTTTGGCGGGTAGAGCAGCTTCATGAAGTTGTCCGGACGCGGCCAGTCGGCAATCCACCCGAGCGAGTAGAGCTCGTTTCTGCCGTTCTCACCGCGCTGGAGCAGCGTCTGGAAGTTGGACTGGTTGATCGAGAGATCAATGAACGCCCCCTGGAGCTGCTGTTGCAGCTGTTGGGCCAGCTTCGCGTAGACGTTCGACTCGTAATGAGTGAACTCGAGCTGGTAGCGATTGTTCTCACCGTAGCCGGCATCCTGCATCACCTGCTTTGCCGACTCAATGTCGCTCTCTCCCGGGCTGTATGGATACTGCTCGGCGTGTTGCTCTGCAGCCTCAGTGCCACCAGGATAGATGATCTCAGGCGTGAGGTGGTATGCTGGATCCGCACGACCTTTCATCGTGTTGTCGACGAAATTCTCCTGGTTGAAGACGTAGGCAACCGCCTGGCGAACCGGCTTGATCACGTTCTGCTCGTTGAACGCAATGTAGTACGTGCCGACCTCTGGGAATTTGAGATAATCGAGCGTCTTGCCCCGCACCGGACCGTACGTTCCGGTGACACGGTTTTTGTCGTCGGTCTCCTCCTCGGAGACGCTGTTTTTCTCGTATTTGGCCGTCGGAATGGCGAAGATGTCCGCTTCGCCACCCATCGCCTTGTTGAAGGCGGCCGAGTCGTCCTCGATGACGTGCCAGAGCACATCGTCGACTTTCGCCACTTCGCCGTGGTAATCATCGAACCGGTTGACAGCTGCTTCGGTCTGGAGCTCCCAGTGGTCGAACTGGAACGGTCCAGCACCAACAGGCTGTGACGTCGCGAACTCGTCGTACTGTGAGGACGGACTGTCCGGCGAGCCCTCATCGGAGAGCGAGCCGACAATCCCCTCGGGGACGATCGCGAATGCGCTGTATGCAAGCACTTCGAGCACCGCGTGGAACGGCTGCTCGATCTCCATCTCGACGGTTTTCTCATCGACAGCAGTGACGCCGAGCGAGCCCGACTGGTAGTTGCCGTCGCTGTCAGTGTCGTGGGTGACACCGATCGAGCTGAGGATGAAATCGCTCCGGACCGAGTGCGGCGAGCCCGCAACGCGCTCGAACGAGTAGACCACGTCGCTCGCGGTCACTGGATCGCCGTTGTGGAACGTTGCTTCTTTGAGCGTGAACGTGTAGACCGTCTTGTCCTCGTTGGTCTCAACCGAGTTTGCCAGCAGGTTCTGCACTTCAACCTCACCGTGTGGGTAGTTCACGAGTGGGTCGTGAAGCTGCTGGATAACCCGACCAGATGCGGTGTCGTCAGCCGCCACCGGATCGAACGTGCTCATCGTTGAGTTGATCAGCTGCAGCGTTCCACCCTTCTGTGGCGTCTGTGAATCACCGCTGTCACCGCCGTCGTCGCTACCGATACAGCCTGCGACCGACACCGCCGCCGCCGCACCACCTGTCGCCTTCAGGAACCCCCGACGCGAGAGTCCGGTATTGTCTGTCATTCCATCACCACCTCAATGATCCTTGGTGATAAATTTGCCGTTGTAATTGGGGTATGCTATATTGTTTTCGATAATATTCGAATCGACAGGTTCGGCCGAATCCAGCCCTGTATTGCGATTTTACGCCAGTCCATGTGTACTGTATACAAATATCATCACTCAGATTACAAACCATATGTGTCCAATTTAAAATGCAGAAATTGGGTGGTAGTAGGGCGTCAATATCACAGGAGGAGACGACTGTGCGTTCGTTGCTATCCACTCACGTGAGGATCCCCAACGGATCTCAGTGCTGATATACGTACCACACATGTACCATGGATCGACGTCTTCGTTACGTTTATATTTATGAGGATCCAACTGGGATTATGGTGCCTAATACGGCCCCGGCGTCGAAGTCGTGCGTCGACCACGAGGTAATGATGGCAGAAGACTCGGGCGATGTCATCATTGCCGACATCTGCCGCGATGGGGCCTGGCTTTCGATGCCAGTTGGTGACGCGCTTGCGCTTGCTGACTGGCAATAACACACGCGTGCGGACTGCTCACTCAATTGGACCGTTCGGGAACTTTTTTGCAGTGCTCGCTCAGAGTCAGAGTCATGCATCACTGGAGCGTCGAGTCCGACCAGCAGTGGCGAGTTTCCCGGCGTCCCCGCCGTGGAGCTGACAGCGAGTCGAATACCCCGAGCGGGCTGTGGGAGCTGTGACCGGCATCGACCAGTACTTTGCGGAGATCGAATCGCAGCTCGACGACGCGTTCGAGACCGCTGAGGCCGCCCGCGAGCGAGGTGGTGACCCGACCACATCGGTCGAGATTCCGGTTGCAAAGGACATGGCCGACCGAGTCGAGAACATCCTTGGAATTCCGGGCGTTGCGGATCGGGTTCGCGAGCTCGAAGCAACGATGAGCCGTGAGGAGGCCGCGCTTGCGCTGGCAGAGGATTTTGCCGACGGAACTGTCGGCAGCTACGAAACCACGGCCGGTAAGATCGAGGGGGCGGTTCGGACTGCCGTTGCGCTGTTGACCGAGGGCGTTGTCGCCGCGCCGATCGAAGGGATCGATCGGGTGGAGGTGCTCGATAATGACGATGGCTCGCAGTTCGTCCGGGTGTTTTACGCGGGCCCGATCCGCTCTGCCGGCGGAACGGCACAGGCACTCTCTGTGCTTGTTGCTGATTACGCACGCACGCTGCTGGGGCTGGATCGATACAAGCCCCGTGATGCAGAGATTGAGCGATACGCAGAGGAGTTGGGGATCTACGACAACGAAACCGGGCTGCAGTACTCGCCCAAAGATAAGGAGACGAAGTTCATCGCCGAGCATTCCCCGATCATGCTCGACGGGGAGGCAACCGGCGACGCAGAGGTGTCTGCAACACGTGATCTAGAGCGCGTCGACACCAACAGCCCACGTGGCGGGATGTGTCTCGTTCTCGGTGAAGGAATTGCCCAGAAAGCCCCGAAGATCAAGCGCTACACCACGCAGCTCGACGAGCTGTCCTGGCCATGGCTCGACGATCTGATTGACGGGACGATCGGCGATTCGAGCGACGATGCTGACGACAACGGCGAGCACGCCACAGAGAGTGACGATACAGACACCGCCAGCGAGGAGTCACTGGGACCGCCACGTGCGGATCCGAAAGAAAAGTTTTTGCGCGATCTCATCGCCGGGCGGCCGGTGTTCTCACACCCCTCACGCCATGGCGGCTTTCGACTGCGGTATGGACGCGCCAGAAATCACGGCTTTGCCACCGCTGGCGTCCATCCGGCAACGATGCATCTGGTCGACGACTTTCTGGCAACAGGAACACAGATCAAAACGGAACGGCCCGGAAAGGCCGCCGGCGTCGTTCCTGTCGACACGATCGAAGGACCGACGGTACGGCTCGCCAACGGCGAGGTTAGACGGATCGATGATCCAGAGGAGGCGATCGAGATCAGAAACGGCGTCGAGGCCGTTCTGGATCTCGGCGAGTATCTCGTCAACTACGGCGAGTTCGTTGAGAACAATCACCCGCTCGTCCCGGCTTCGTTCACCGTCGAGTGGTGGGCACAGGCGTTTGAGCGCGATGGGGGTGACCTCCAGGCGCTGCGCGATGACCCACACGTTTCGATCGAGGAGCCAACCGCAGAGCAGGCGCTTTCGTGGGTCAACACGTACGACACGCCGCTTCATCCCGCGTTCACCTATCTCTGGCACGATCTCACCGTCGGTCAGTTCGACCATCTCGCAAGCAGCGTTGCCGATGGCGAGCTCGACGGTGACACCGTTCGCCTCGATCGGAGTGAACCGGTTACAACGGCGCTCGAAACGCTGTTGGTCGAACACATTCAACACGATGAAACGATCGAAATTCCGGATGCGCAGCCGTTCGTCAGAACGCTCGGGCTGGGAGCGTCGCTTGAGAAATCCTGGTCGATCGAGGAGCTGTCCGAGCAGGCCCTCACCTGGGGGAGCGAGTCAGAAGACGACGCCGTCCACGATCCACCGGGGACGAACGCCATCAAGGCTGTCAACGAGGTCGCACCGTTCACCGTTCGCGAGCGCGCACCGACCAGGATCGGGAATCGAATGGGCCGGCCGGAAAAGTCCGAAAGTCGTGAGCTGAGTCCGGCAGTCCACACGCTCTTTCCGATCGGCGAGGCTGGTGGGAGCCAGCGCGACGTGAGCGCCGCCGCCTCGCACGCTGACTCACTCCAGTCGTCTGTCGGCACTGTTGACGTACAGATCGCCCGCCGTGAGTGTCCGGACTGCACGACTCGGACGTACGAGGCCACCTGTCCGGACTGCGAAACGGTGACGGTGCCGGTGTATGAGTGTCGAGACTGTGAAATCCGCGTTGAGCCGGATGAATCCGGCCGGGCGGAGTGTCCACGCTGTGAGGCGCTCGCCTCGCCAGTCACCTATCAGTCGATCGATATCGACGAAGCATATCACGACGCCCTTGCGTCGCTTTCCGAGCGTGCGCACGGCTTTGACATCCTCAAGGGCGTCAAGGGGCTCACTTCCGAGCAGAAGGTGCCCGAGCCGATGGAGAAGGGAATTCTCCGGGCAAAGCACGGCGTGTCGGCGTTCAAAGACGGGACCATCCGGTACGACATGACGGATCTCCCGGTGACGGCAGTGCGGCCATCGGAGCTGTCAGTCACCGTTGATCAATTCCGCTCGCTTGGCTATGAGGAGGATATCGACGGCGAGCCACTCGAACACGCCGACCAGCTCGTAGAGCTGCGCGTACAGGACGTGGTGTTGTCGATGGGGGCAGCTGAACACCTGCTCAAGACGGCCGATTTCGTCGACGATCTTCTGGTTCGCTACTACGATATGGAGCCGTTCTACGAGCTTGAAGGCCGCGACGATCTCGTTGGCGAGCTGGTGTTCGGAATGGCACCCCACACGTCAGCGGCGGTTGTTGGCCGGATCGTCGGATTCACCACGGCCGCCGTTGGCTACGCCCATCCGTACTTCCACGCCGCGAAGCGTCGGAACTGTTTCCATCCCTCGACAACGGTTCCCTACATCGATGGCTCGGGCGACCGGCAGCGAGAGCGAATCGATGAGCTGGTAGAATCGCGCCTGGAGTCACCGGAACGCGACGCCCTCGGGACGGAAACCGTCGAGCTCGATGCGCCAATCAGGGTTCCATCGCTTGCGGCAGATGGAACGCCCACGACGAGTGCGATTACAACGGTCTCGAAACACCCCGCACCGGAGCATCTCATCGCCATCGAGACGGCAGCCGGGTCGACGCTCAGACTGACGCCCGATCACACGCTCTATCGCGGCGAATCACTTGCGGAGGTGCAAGCCAGCGAGATTGCTGTCGGCGATCGACTGCCGGGTGCGCCGTCAACGACCGACAGCGAGCAGGCGAGTGCGCCGAGCTTCGAGACGGTAACTGCCGTTCAATTCGTCGAGGCTGACGTTTCACACACCTACTGCTGTACGGTCGAGCAGACGCACACCCTGCTGGCAAATGACGTGTACGTTGGACAGTGTGATGGTGACGAAGACTGTGTGATGTTGTTAATGGACGGGCTGTTGAATTTCAGCAAGCTGTATTTGCCTGATAAGCGTGGGGGCAGCGTCGTCGCCGACGCAGAGCTCTGTGCGATCGACGCCGATGGGACGCCAAAGACGCTCTCGTTCGACTCGTTCTGGAACGAACTGGACTGTCCGATCGAGTACGATGGGAAGTTCCAGAAGAAAACGTGTGTTGATGAAGGCTGGACGACGTTCGCGTTCGCAGACGATCACAGCGCCAGTCCGAGGCCGATTGAGAAGGCCATCAGATATCGCGTGAGCGACGAACCGCTGCTCACAATCACCACTCAGTGTGGTCGGACGCTGACGATCACGGAAAATCACAGCCTCTTTCGATACGATGGCGCTATCGAGGCAGTTGCCGGCGATGAGCTCTCTGTTGGTGAGCTGCTCGTCGCGCCAGGAGCCTTCGATATCGATGGCGAGCAGACGACGATTGATCTGGCTGACCGACTCGATGTGCCCCACGTTGTCGTCGACGACCCGAGCGGGAGTTCAACGCTCCCGCTGTCGATGGTCGACGACGGAGGACCCAGTAACGGTGGCAAGCAAGGCTCGATGGAGATTGCACGACGTGGCGAGGACCGCGGGATCGCACGCGAGTTCGACGTCGATGAATCGTTTGGCTGGTTGTGTGGGCTCCTTATCGCAGACGACACCCACGAGGACGCACGCACCGTCTCGGTCGACAGACAACCCGTCCGTGAGCGACTCGAAACCGTCGTTGACCAAACGCTCGACTGTGCGCTCGAAATGGACGGCTCCAGCGCACGGTTACCACCGGTGGTGGGCGAACTGCTCCAGTCGCTGGGTGCGCACACAGAGATTCCAGCCGTCATTCGAACTGCGCCCGAGCCCGTCATTCAGTCCTTTTTGCGCGGCTACATGAGTGCCGAAAACGGCGGTGGACAGACTGCCGATCAGGCACTTTCGCTCATAGCGCCCACCGATGCCGTCACAAACGGGCTCGTGTTTCTCTGTCTGCGTCTGGGGCTCGTCCCCTCGATTGAACGGACGGACATGGGGTTCAAACTCACTGCGACACGTCCGTCGCAGCCACGATCTGGTGACGATCCCAGACAGCTCGTGGTGACGATTCCCGACGCACTCACGACGCTTCGTGAAACGTTGGATGACGGGCCACAGCTCATTGATCGCGCCGCAATTCGTGGTGAGACAGTGGCGCTGTCGACGCTGGCCGAGCTCGTTCGAACGCTCGATCAACGCTCGCTTGAGCCAGCAACCCAGACGCTCCTCGAAGAGCTTCGAGTGCTAACCGAGGGAGATCTCGTCTATCTCGAAATCACCGACATTGAGCGTGTCGAGTACGATGGCTATCTGTACGACCTCCAGGTTGGTGGGGAGCCAATCTTCACCGCCAACTGGCTGTACGCGCACAACTCCATGGACGCGCCGCTGGTGATGTCCTCACGAATCGATCCAACAGAGATCGATGACGAAGCGCACAACGTGGACATTCATGGCCCGTATCCCCTGGCGTTCTACGAGGCCACTCGTGAGATGGCCGATCCAGGCGATGTTGACATCACGATCGCCGAAGACACGCTCGGCACCGACCACCAGTACGAAGGGTTCGATCACACGCACGACACCACAAATATCGCCGCCGGACCGGACCTTTCGGCCTACAAAACCCTGGGTTCGATGCTCGAAAAGATGGACGCACAGCTGGCGCTCGCCAGACGGCTCCGTGCAGTCGACGAAACCGACGTGGCAGAGCGTATCATCGAGTATCATTTCCTGCCGGATCTGATCGGCAATCTGCGGGCGTTTGCCAGCCAGGAGACGCGCTGTCTGGATTGCAACACCAAATATCGGCGCGTCCCATTGGCGGGCGAGTGTCTCGACTGTGGCGGACGCGTTGCGCTCACGGTGCATGAAGGCTCAGTGAACAAGTATCTCGACACCGCCATTCGTGTTGCAGACGAGTTTGGCTGTCGGGAGTACACGAAACAACGTCTCGAAATCCTGGATCGACAGCTTGAGAGTGTCTTCGAAAACGATCACAACAAACCGTCGACGCTCGGCGATTTCATGTGATCCGACGGAACGAAGGATGCGTTACTAGTTAACTCGTAACAATGTTTATTCAGACAGCCCCCATACAGAGAGATACAGCACGACAGCGAGGGCCAATCGGACAATCTATGACGGATCGGTCATCGGGATCGATCGGTGTAGATGCGAGGTAAAAACCAAAGCCTCCGTAAGAAGGGACCGAGGTGAACGCCTCGATGGAAAACCGCCACAGCCCGAAACGTCTCCGTGCAAGCGGAGGTGTGTGAAGACCAACTACCGGACGTCAGGCAACTGGCGTTCGAGAAACTGGGTGTCCAGACGGGTCGCATGGGCTGTCGAAAACAGTTCCTGTCCGAGTCCAGATCGCTGTCGGGCTTGATTATTATTATAACCCACTCACGAGAGAGTTCCGACGAGTGAGCAGCGTCCCGAGATGATCATTTTTCGGCGTGGTGATTCTGTCACAGCGGTCGCTGAGCGTTTCCAGCACGGGTTCGATTCTGACGTTTGAATCCGCCCGTCCGTGGGTGAGTTCCAGGGGAACGGATTCTGGGACGGTCGGAAGCGCCCATTCGTCCCCGAACAGTTGGCTCTCGCCGATAGCACCGGCCGTGGTCTCCGAAATTGCATGGTAAAAATCAGCCGCGACACTCTCCGCGAGCGCGGGGCTCACCGACGTGTTGGTGAGCTGCCCAGTGATCATCTCTGGGCCACGAATCCTGGTACTCCAGTCGACGAGCCGCAGAACAGCGCCGAGCAATAGGGGAACTCGCGAAAGCGACTCGAACGGACCGCCACTCGTTTCGGGGACAACCGGAGCAATCAGCTCGACGCGCTGGATTCGTTCGGGAACGGTCGCAGCCAGCGCAAGCGCAAACGGACCGCCGCCAGAGAAACCCCAGACAGTCGTTCGATCAATTGAGAGCGCATCGAGCAGCTGCACGCAGTCGGCCGCCCACGATTCGAATCCCGACGTTGGAGGCGTCGATCTACCGTAGCCCGGACGCGACGGCGTGAGAACCCGAACGCCCGCCGCGGTTGCGGACTCCTCGAACAGCCTGCCGAGCAGACAGCTCCCCGGCGTGCCGTGACAGAACACTACGGTCTCGCCCGATTCCGGCCCGATCGAGCTGAACTCCAACTGTCGGCCGTCCGCAAGCTCGATCGTCTCGGTAGCGCTCACTGCTCTGGATATTTCGGCTCCCTGCGTTTGGCGCGTTCGAGTGCCGTCTCGACGATCTGGCGAACCTCACCCGTGAAGGTCGAGCCGTGTCCGGCGTAAAGTTCAGACACATCCGAACCCATCCGATCGAGCAGCGTCTCGATGCTCTCGATCAACCGCTCGCGAGACTGCCCGGCCAAATCCGTGCGACCGAAGCTACCCCCCTCAAACGCGCCATCATCGTGGACCACAACGTCGCCCGAAAACAGCACGTCTGCACCCAGATAACAGACGTGATCGCCAGCGTGACCGGGGGTGTACACCACTTCGAACGGCTCCCCGCCGATTGAAACCAAATCGCCGTCCTTGATTTCGTTGGTCCGAGCGTCGAACGCATCGTACGCGTAAATCTCTGGATCGAACGCCGACACGATCGCATCGAGCTCTCCAATGTGGTCGCCGTGCTGATGGGTGAGCAACACACGATCGATGGTGGAGACGGAATCGGTGATTGCATCGACAACCCCGGACATTGCGCCAGCATCGATCAGAGTGGGCACTGGCTCGGGAACAAGATACACGTTGCTGGTGAACGTCTCGGCCGTGTCGGTGACGTTTCGAACCTCCATGCGGTATACGCTCTTCTCAGCCACTTTATCCTACCTGTTTTTTGTATCGACCGCCAGACGGCTCTGCAGCCAACGTTTTTCAATGATTGTTCCCTACGTTTTACTGTATGGGCTTTGGGAGCTACGATGAATCCGAACAGGAGAACAGGGAGATTGACACCGACTACGAGGACGACGACGCGATCGAATCGCAGATTGCACACGACGGGAGCGTCTCCTTCGAATTCGACACGTCGAACGAGGAGCTGTTGGACCGACTTGAAGATATGAAAGAGTGAAATCAGGAGCACGGGCGCTTGGGCTTGCAACATCGTACGCTCCAGGTGCTGCGTTGGCCACGGTGGCCGGTGTGGTGGTGCGCGCCGACCGCGTCGTGGACGGCTTCGTCTTCGGCGAGCTCACCGTTGGTGGATCGGACAGCACCGCAACGTTGACCACTCTGGTCGACCGGCTAGAGCGCCCTGACGTTCAGTACGTTTTTATCGCCGGTATTGCGCCCGCCCAGTACAACATCCTTGCTCTCAGTGCGTTTGCCGAGCACGTAGGTCGGCCAACACTGGCTATCGCCTTCGAGGAGTCCAACGGCCTCGAATCCGCGATCAGGTCGGCGCGTGATGGCCACCAGCGAACGATGGCGCTTGAACGATACCGCTCGCTTCCAGAGCGGTGGCCACTGGAAGTGAACGATGGCCACCTGTTCATCCGTGCGGTTGGGGTCGACAGGGACGAGGCAACGCGAATCGTCCGAGAATTCACACCAACAGGAACTCGTCCGGAGCCACTCCGCGTCGCCAGACAGGCTGCTCGCGCGGTGAATGCGCAGCCCCGGAACAAAACATTGTAGTTCCCATCGCTCGCCCAGAGGATATGAGCGAACGAATCGACGGCGTCGAGGTGGTTGAGTGCACCCGTTGTCCGGCACTCTGTGACGCTCGATCGCAGATCGTCAACGGTGTGGGGACGACGACACCGCCAATCCTGTTTGTCGGTGAAGCTCCCGGTGCGACTGAAGACCGCGAGGGCGAACCGTTCGTCGGGCGGTCCGGCACGGTGTTGAACGAGGCGCTCCGTAACCGTGGCCTCGCTCGACGTGACGTTCGCATCACCAACTGCGTCAGATGCCGACCACCGGAGAACCGTGATCCACACACCGACGAGCTCGCCAACTGCAGAGAACATCTCGAACGCGAGATCGACGGCGTCGATCCCACCGTGATCGTGACGCTTGGCCGTGTCCCAAGCGAGCATCTCCTCGAACGCGATGTGACCGTCACGAACGAAGCCGGTGATGTCATCGAACGACGGATTGGGGGCGAGCCACGACGGATCGTCATCTGCGTGCATCCAGCGGCCACGCTGTACGATCGGAGCCAGGAGGAGACGTTTGCGAGCGCCATCGACACCGCCGTTTCGCTCGTCGGTGGTGATGTCGGTGGACAGGCACGGTTGGGCGATTTCTAGCGGCTACGGCAAGGGATAAAGTCGGGCCACTCCTACGCCCAACCATGGCTACGCCAGAGATCGCCGTCGTGGACTACGGTGTGGGGAATCTAAAAAGCGTAACCCGCGGGTTAGAGCGCGTCGGTGCAACGGTGGTGATCACCGACGATCCGGCCACATTAAAAGAAGCTGACGGCGTCATCCTCCCCGGTGTCGGGGCGTTCAGCGAAGGGATGGAAAACGCCGGCCCGTTTCGCGAAACGCTGCAGTCGATTGCCGAGAGCGAAACGCCGCTGTTTGGTATCTGTCTGGGGATGCAGATGCTGCTCACGAGCAGTGAAGAAAGCGAACGCGTCGGTCAGGGCGACGTTACCGGCCTCGATCTCATTCCCGGTGATAACGTCCGATTCGATGCAGGACTCACCGTCCCACACATGGGCTGGAACGAACTCACAATCGAACGTGATCATCCGCTCGTTGATGGTGTTGACGGCGAGTACGCCTACTTCGTTCACTCATACTACGCCGTTCCGTCTGCGGAGAACGCAATCGTTGGCAGCACAGAGTACGGTGCGCCGTTCCCGTCGATCGTGGCCTCCGCGGACGGCACCGTGTTCGGGACGCAGTTCCATCCCGAAAAAAGCGGTGAGACCGGACTGACGATCCTCGAAAACTTCGTCTCGCTCTGTTCGTGAGCACGCTGGTGTGTCACGACAGCGACTGCAACGCGAACAATGAAGAGACAGTATGCGGTACGATCAGACATGCCACCCCGGCCAGCTTCTGAGTGGCCCGACCACCCGGTCGAAAAAGCACGCCTCCTCGACGAACAGCATCCACCCGAAGCGATCGACACACTTCCGATCGACCGACCCGTTCGGGCGATCTGGGGATCAACGTTTGCAGACGTCCAGCGGCCATCGATCGCAGCTGGTGATGTTGCGGCGAGCGCAGTCGTCGATCTCGTGATCGAAACACCAAGCAACTACCAGTTGTACAGCTACAGCCGCCACGACGGCACCACACAGTGGGTTCGCTACGACACCGAGCAGAAAGGAACCGAAGGCGCGGCTCGCGTCGAACGGCTCCTCAATGAGTATTCGTTTTACTCCGGTGACCCAGAAGTCGAACCACAGAGTGGGCGGAATGGGAACTAGTATCAAGGCAGTGTAACTATCGGCATACTTTTACAACGGGGTCGTCTGCGATAGCACATGAGAACGGGGGAGTGGTTACTACAGTCAACGCCAGTTGCGACGAACGAGTCGTCGTCTGGCGGTGCGCTGGCGGCCCCAAATGGGACACCCGAGGGGCCAATCACGGAGGGCCCAGTGTACGAGCGGCTGTTTCACGAGGCCACCTCGGCGACCAACTGGCTGTTGGCCACCCTGACGGACTGGCTTCCCAACGATATTGCCGGGCTTTTGATGGTGCTGATCATCATGAGCGTGGCGTGGTACATTTCGAACGCCGTTATCCGGGTGCTCGAAGACCGAGTCCACCAGCGATTCGATCGACCGAGCGTCGCACGGACCGTGCTTCGGTCGATTCGAATGGGGATTCTCGGACTCGGCGCCTTGCTCGTGATGATCAGCGTGTTCAAGGTCTCCGGGCCGGATCTGACGATCTCCGTGGCTGCGTTCTCCGCGATGGCTGGTGTGGTACTGGCCCCGATCGTGGGGAGCGTCGTCTCCGGGCTGTTCGTCCTTGCCGATCAACCGTACGAGGTT
Organism: Halobacteriales archaeon YIM A00013; assembly: GCA_025041195.1. Taxonomy (GTDB): domain Archaea; phylum Halobacteriota; class Halobacteria; order Halobacteriales; family Haloarculaceae; genus Halocatena. Next base: position 424,364 of record JAKCFM010000001.1, on the reverse strand, counting down.
GGCGACATGATCGAACTCGTTGATACCGATCAACGTGGCTACGTCCAGGATATCACGATTCGATACACGAAGATCAAAGCGGTTGACAACACGTTTCTGATCATCCCCAACGGCGAAATGCGAGAGCGCGACGTGCGCAACTACACTGCCGAAGACCGTCGAACACGGCTGGAGCTACCGATTGGAGTAACCTACGAAAGCGATCTTGAGACTGCACAGTCGGTGATAGAACGGGTCGCTGCGGACTGCGACGGCGTGATAAGCGGGGGCCCACCGATACGCGTGGGAACGACGCGCTTTCCCGCCCGGCCAAACTGTCTGTTCGAAGGATTCGGCGCAAACAGCGTCGATCTGGAGCTCCATTACTGGACCGACGAGCCCGAGCGACACAAACAGGTTCGATCGAGTGTCATACAGCAGATCTTCCAGGCCGTTTCCGAACACGATGATGTGACGTTTGCCTACCCGCACACGCATCTCGTCTTCGATGATACGAGCGGGACAATGTCCATCGCACACGACGACCAACAGCACCGTCAATCAAAGGAAAAGTTCCGACTGTAGTTACTCGCCCCACTCCGGGCGGGACCAGGAATCTGATGAATCCGAGGCGGAACCGAGCCGCGGTGAGCTACGATCGCGCCGGGATTTCGAACGCGATCGACTCCTGCCCTCGGTCGGGGCTTCTGCGGTGTCCATCCAGGCGCCATTCATGATGATGTAACCCACCGACAACGCTGCAAGCGCCGAGAGGATGTTGTTGTGAAAGAGGGTGTACGATTCGAACAGCTGGTTGGCGCCAAAGCCAAGCGCGAGGACAAGCGACGGAACGTCAACGGTCGCACGCTGGACGACGCCACGGAACAGCGGGCCGATTACCAGGACGAGATAGCCACCCAGGCCAACGACGCCGGTCTCAAGTAAGATCTCGAGATAGGAGTTGTGAATGCTTTTTCCGGCATGAGAGCTCAAATACGGCTCAATCATCGCCGAAACGCCCTGTGATTCACCCCAGTACCACGGACGGCCAAACAGCGTGTTGCCGTCGCCAAACGCCTTCAGCCCGGCTTCCCAGAGCGCAAGCCGTCCCGAAAGGGTGATTCCAATCATCGGGAGGACGAACACCGACGCGAGAATCGTTCCGAGTAAGCCGACAACGGCGAACGGGAGCACTCGCCGTCCGAAGAGGAGATACGCCAGGTAGAGGGCAAGCGAAACGCCAACAGCGAGAAAGCTCGCCCGACTGTTCGTGAGAAACGTCCCGAAGCCGTTGAGCACGAACAACACGCCCGCGACGAACGAGAGAACGACGCCGAGCCACGTCGGCAGTGTGGTCGTCGCGTCGGTCCCACCGTCGGTCGCCAGAGAGTCCGACTCCTGGGATTCCGACCGACTCCGCGGGAAATACTCACCCGCCAACAGTGCTCCGGCAATGGTACCGGCGAACCCAACGACCCCCATACTGTTTGGATTCCCGAACACTGACGTGAGTGCGTGCACGGATTCATCCGAAAACATCGGCGTGAAGACGAATTCCGTGTTCTGGACGGAAAGCCCAAAGATCGTAAATGGATTTGTATACGCCTGTAATCCCAGCACGACGAGCACGGCCGAAAGAAGCGATACACACCACAGAAACGCGTTCCGAGAGACGTACCGGGGGATAATGAAAAGAAACAGCGCAAACATGAACGTGGCTGCCATGAAATAGGCAGCGTTGGCCGGAGAACCTGCTACGGACAGATTCGACCCGTATCTGAAATAGACGAACCAGACGAGAAGATAGGCACACAGAAAGATTCCTGTTCGTTTGAGATATCGCCGCTGCCGAGGCGCAACCGCGATGAAGAACAACAATAATAGGCCGATCAACAGGAGTTTGGCACCCCGGCCGGGATCAGAAAATCCACCGGTGTTAATCCGGAGAATAACACCGATGAGAACCAGTCCCGAAAATCCGTAGACAACGGCCAGCGTCCCGAACTGCCCGGTCAGACCATACACCTGGTAGCCGTAGGTCAAAAATCCTACGAGGCCGATGGCCACGAGGCCGATGAGTAGCGGAACCCGATTTATCAGGCCCCCTTTGGTCAGGACGAACCCGAAAAGGATTAATCCAAGAAGGATGCTCAAAATGCTGCGTATGAGTCGACTCATCAGTCATCCAGTTGACGCAGGCGGGTAAAAATCTGATCATACAACAATCCATTATTTTGCATTAAATCTAGATATGTTACTGTGGGGCCGAAGGGACTCCCCAAAAGAATAACCAAATCGTTTAGGTCCCCAGTCCAGTACGACCGGCAATGAGTGATCAGTCGGCGGTAATCGCCGTACTACTCGGAATCTTGCAGGGTATATTCGAGTGGTTACCGATTTCGAGTGAGGGGAATATCACGATTGCCCTCACCGCACTCGGAAATTCGCCGGAGACGGCGATTGCCTACGCACTGTTTTTGCACACTGGGACAGCCATCTCGGCGATGGCGTACTATCGATCGGAGCTCCGAACGGTGTTGTCCTCGGCCACAGCCTGGCGGCTCAGCTCTGCATTCGATAGCTCCTCCGCAGAGCTTTCCTATCTCGTCATTGCTACGATCATGACCGGCGTCGTCGGCATTCCGGCAAAGCTGCTGTTCGAGGATGCAGTCGGAGAGCTAGATGGCGGCCTCTTCGTCGTTCTCATCGGCGTTCTCTTGCTTATCACTGGGTTGTTACAACGAATCTCCGGAGATCTGTCCATGGGCGATCGTGACGCCCCGGATCTCACCGACGCAATCCTCGTTGGGAGCCTCCAGGGAGTTGCTATCCTGCCGGGAATCTCACGCTCTGGCGTCACGGCGAGCGCACTCTTATTCCGGAGCCACGACGGCCCATCCGCGTTCAGGCTCTCGTTTTTGCTATCGATTCCGGCGGCACTCGGTGCCGGCGTAGTCGCCGCAGTCGAAGAGGGATTCGCCGACATCTCCATCACACAGGCGCTGCTTGCGGTGGCCGTCAGCGCCATCGTTGGCTATCTCACGATCGATGCACTGATGCGAATCGTCGAGAGAGTTTCATTTGAAAAAATCTGCTATGGGCTTGGTCTGCTCGCCATCATCGGTGGCGGTGGACTGTTTCTCACGCTGTGAATCGACACCATCAAACCATTCCACTATAAATCGACAACCAACTCGCACGTGAACGCGAAAAAGATATCAATATTCATGCATTGGGAAACTAACAATATCTATGATTCTATAAAAAACGTGTTGAATTTGATATCCCAGGAATTTAATATGGTCCCTGCCGATTCGAGAATACGTTCACAACCATCGACCGGGCGAATATCTCATGAACTGTCGAACGCATTCCATCGTCTGGCGAAGATCGGTTGGCTCTCTAGCAGGATGAACGAAGGTGACGATACACCTAATGTCAGATAATAGACTAGATGCCGTCGTGGCTGGATGGCATTACCGACTTTTGAGCATCGGCGGAACGGCAGTGTTGAGTGCGCTCACGGTGACTGTTATGGGTCATCCAGCTATTGTAGCTGTTGCAGACACGATACCGGTGCTCGCTCGACTCCCCCATCCTCCCGAGTTTCATAATGAACTGCTCATTGTTGGCACTGCCGTTGGATTGATTCTGTTGGCGCTTGGTCCGTTATTTAAACCACAGCCGTTGCGAATCATCGATGTCGTCGCCGAGACACAGCGTCGCGTGCTGCTCGCCGGGTTCGGGCTCGCGACAATCGGGTATTTCGATTATTCGTTCCGTATGTCGCGGATGACGCTCGTCCTGTCGATGATCGGGTTGCTCATCGTCCTTCCGTCCTGGTTCATTCTCATTCGGAACCAAAAGCGAAAGGCAGGCGATCGTGCTATCATCGTTGGCAACGACCAGGAGACGATCGCTGCCATTGTTGAGCAGGCGACGATCCGGTTCGTTGGCTTCGTCTCGTTGAATCAGCCATACTCAACGTCGTCTGAGACGGTCGAATTCGGCACGGATACGACAGTGCCGTACACCGACGGCGGCGTACAGCTCAAAGCGACTGACACAGACGACCAGCTCGAGTATCTTGGTGGGATTTCTCGGCTGAGCGACATCATCTTGGAACACAATCCGGATACGATCGTGCTTGCGTTCTCTCACGCGGACAGGGAGGAGTTTTTCGGCGTGCTCAACACCTGTTACCGGCATGGCGTGACCGCGAAGGTCCACCCTGAGCTCGGCAACGACGTGCTCACTCGACAGACGCCGACAACGGGCATCTTAGAGGATATCGACCTTGAGCCATGGGATCTGCAGGATCGGTTGCTAAAGCGTGGCTTCGACATTTTGTTCGCCACGATCGGACTCGCTGTCGCTGCGCCCGTAATGATCGCCATCGCCATTGCGATCAAGCTCGACAGTCCCGGCTCAACCATTTACGCACAGGAGCGGACGGCCACCTTCGGCGGGACGTTCACGGTGTATAAGTTCCGGAGCATGATCGAGAACGCAGAGGCCGATACCGGCGCCGTCATCAGCGAAGAGGACGCTGGGGGCGTCGATCCCCGGGTGACGCGCATCGGGCAGTTCCTTCGCCGAACACATCTTGATGAACTCCCACAGCTCTGGTCGATTTTCACGGGCCATATGAGCGTTGTTGGTCCACGGCCAGAACGCCCCGAGATCGACCGTGAAATCACCGCTGATGTCACCGAATGGAAACAGCGATGGTTCGTGAAACCCGGACTGACGGGACTCGCACAGATCGAAGACGTTACGGGCCACGATCCGGATCAGAAACTCCGGTTTGACACGGAGTACATCCGGTCGCAATCGATCTGGCTGGATATCCGAATCGTTATCATCCAAGTGTACAAAGTTATGAATGACACATTTGAGCATGGTGAGTGAACAAATCCTTCGGAGACGATCAGATATATGACAGCTGCAGAAAGCGCTCGGCCAACCGTGGCCATCACTGGAGCGGCCGGCTTTACCGGCAGTCGACTCGTTCGTGAGCTGACTGCGAGCCACCCCGAGTGGTCGATCGTCGCCATTGATAATTTCTATCGAGGGAGCGTTCGTTCAATCGGTGACGTTCCTGTACAGCATGTCGACGTTCGCGACCGAACGCGACTCGAGTCCGTCCTGGACGGTGCTGACGTCGTCGTCCATCTGGCAGCGCTCAGCGGCGTGGATGACTGTCAATCGGACCCAGATATGGCCTACGAGGTCAACGTTGTCGGGACGGGGAACGTCGTCAACTGGTGTCAGAAAACGGGAGCTGGGCTGGTGTTTCCCCTGAGTATGGCAATCGTGGGAGATCCACAGTCGTTCCCAATCACGGTTGATCATCCACGCCAGCCGGTAAACTGGTACGGACGAACGAAGGTTATTGGCGAGCAGCTCGTCGATTCGATGGCACCAGGGGCGTTTCCGGCACACTGTTTTATCAAAGCGAATCTCTTTGGCGCCCACGAGATCAACGATCAGGTCGTCTCCAGGAACAACGTCGTCCAGCTGTTTTCAGAGCGGGCGCTCGGAGGCGACGATCTGACCGTCTACGAACCGGGAACGCAGGCGCGCAACTATCTCCACGTTGCGGACGCGGCGCGGGCCTACGTTCGGAGCATCGAGACCGTGCTAGAGCGCCGATCGGACGGCACCACTGGCGTTGAAAAATTCGAGATCGCGGCCGACAACGCGCCGAGCGTGCTTGACATTGCGGGACTCGTTCAGGAAATTGCTGCAGAACGCGGCCACACTGTGGGCATCGAGCGGGTTGAAAATCCGCGCACTGAAACGCTGGTCTCCGATTTTTCGGTCGACACGACGACCGCACGATCGCTCCTCGATTGGGAGCCAGAGCGAGAACTCACCGAATCGATCGAAGCGGTGTTCGATCTGCTCAGCGACCGACGGCTGTCTGTTACGCACTGAGTGCCGTAATTGCGATTCCACAGAGCACGACCACACCGCCACCAATCGTTATCGCCGTGGGTATTTCACCGAACACCAGCAGTCCGAGCAGCGTCGCCCCCACCGACTCGCCAAGCAGTGCGACGCTCACCACGGTGGATCGAACGTGGGCGAGCACCCAGTTGATCACCGTGTGCCCGAGTAGACCGGGCCCAACCGCCATCGCGAGAAACAGCAGCCAGTCCGTAGCGGAGTAGCCGACCAGCGGGTAGCCACTCGCGATCGCCAACAGACAGAGCACCACGGCACACGCCGAGTAAACAACGAGCACGTAGCCGATCAGATTGACGCGTTGCCTGAGTGATCGGCCGGCCAACACGTATCCACCAGCGAGCGCTGCACCAGTGATCGCCAGTCCGTTGCCGAACAGTGAGCCCTGAGTTGTGGGCACTCCTGAGAGGATCACCATCCCACAGAGCGCCACCGCGATGCCCACGACCGCCCGGCGAGTGACGCGCTCGTTGAGTACCACGACAGCGCCGATCACGACAAACACAGGTTGACACTGGACGAGCGTTACGCTCGCCGCGATCGATGTCCATTCGAGACTCTCGAACCACGTTGCAAAATGCAACGCCAGCGCCACGCCGGCGAGTATGCCACCACCAGCCGCCCGGCGATCGATTCCTTCAATCGGTGTCCCAGGACGCGCGATCGCGAACGGAACGAGCAACAGCACGGTGAACGTGACACGATACAGCGCCGCGATGATACTTGGTGCGGTCGTCGCACGAACGAGCACCGTGCTCGTGCTCACGGCAAGGATGGCAACCGCAAGCCCGACGGGCGCAACCCGGGAGCGCACCTCGTTCACAGTGAACACTCCCGTCGCGTGCGCCAGTGTCGATAGCGAAGCCCCACGGCGAGCATCACCCGGACAAACGGGTCGAGCCAGGCCATGGTCTCAGTGAGGCGATAGTCGATACGATCTCGGACGATCGTCGACGCACCATCTCCGTAGCAGAGATGGTGGTGCTCCCATTGCTCGAACGGCCAACTGGAGATCGAATCAACGAACCACGCGGCCGACCCTCTGTGCTCGCGTTCGGTGATCGTCGTTACTACTCGTATTCGTGGGCCAACGAGCAACGGTCGAACGGAAAGCGTGAGCTCCGACCCAACTGGGAGATCGTCAGGGGACGATCCCGTCGGAGAGCGAACGGATTCAACCCGGAGGCCGAACACCGATGGCGTCAGAGCACGGAGGCCATCAGTGCTGGCGTACAACGTCCACACCACTTCGATCGGGGCACGGACACGACACTGTCGGTCGATAGTGGACATTACACTGTCTGGTGAGACTCACTTGAGTCGCTCTTGTAAAAACGTTGGATGGGCGGCGGTGACGCCAGCAACCGATTCGATCTGTTCGCTGATGATGTCACCGACGGCGTGACCGTCAGCAGCGTGGACCTCGGCCATCAGCATGTGATCGCCCGAAGAGGTGTACAGCGCCTCGATCCCGTCTCGCTCCTGGAGCGTTCGGGTTACCTCAACGTACTGTTCGCTCTCGACGTCAACACCAACGAGCGCGATCGAGCGGCCAGAGAGCTTTTTCGGGTCGATATCTGCGGAGTACCCAATGATCACCCCCTCCGATTCGAGTTTGTCGATGTATTTACGAACCGTTGGCTTCGAAACGTTTGCCCGTGTTGCAATCTCGGCGTAGGAGGCCTGTGCATCCTCCTCTAACACCGAGAGAATACGGTCCTCAGTCGTGTCCGTGCTCATAGATCTATATTTTGTATCGGAGAAAAAATACCTTCCGAATCAGTAAACCGCCCGAGCGTCCCCACAGTGGTGATCAGTTCCATACGTTTTCGATATGAAAATGGAAACGACTTACTAACTTCTGTGAAGACGCAGAGACGAAATGGCAGATGGATTTGTACAACAGTTTTGAAATCGGTTGCCAACGATGTTCATTGTGCTGGGACTTGCAATGCTCGGATTCAACCGACGGGCTGCCGAGTGGGAAGCACAGACCGGAAACGAGTTTTCATTTCCTGTGATTGGCGTCATCCTGTTGGTTCTCGGCGTGGGACTCTGGGCGTACAACGTCTTCGGCGGCACGGAAAGCGACAACTAGCAAAAGAGACGACAGTGGACCGCTATCGGTGTCGGTGCATGAGATCAGCCGAGCGCTCCCAGTCGTAGTCATCGTCGAAGTAGCGTTCGGCCAGCGGCTGCTCTGGCATCTCACCAGTTCGTCGTTTCTCCTGGCCGTACGATGGGCGGTCATCCTGGTAGAACCGCCCGGTGAGGACCTCACCGTCAGCGAGTCGCGTTTCGGCCTCGTACATCACGTCGCCGGCACCACGCCGGTCGCCGAGATCGAAGTCGAACTCGTCAGCATCCTGCACGTCCGTGTAGGGGACGTACTGCTTTGCGTCCTTGTTCCAGGTTGGACACTGCGTGAGGAAATCGATGTGTGCAAAGCCGTCGTGTTCGAACGCCTCCACGAGGATTTCCTTTGCCTGGCGGGGGTTGACGGCCGCCGTGCGCGCAATGTACGACGAACCAGCCGAGAGCGACATCGACAGCGGACGAATTGGATCTTTGGCACTGCCGTGTGGCTGGGTCTTCGACTTGTGACCTTTCGGACTCGTCGGAGAGGTCTGTCCCTTCGTGAGCCCGAAGATCTCGTTGTTGAAGACGATGTACACCATGTCGTGGTTCTCTCGGGCCGAATGCATGAAGTGGTTGCCACCAATGCCATAGCCATCACCATCTCCGCCAGCGGCGACGACTTCAAGCTCTGGATTGGCCAGCTTTGCGGCCCGTGAGATCGGGAGCGAACGGCCGTGAATCGAGTGGTAGCCGTAGCTGTCGAAATACGACGAGAGCTTCCCTGAACAGCCAATGCCAGTGACGAGCAAGACTTCGTCTGGGTTCTTGCCGAGCTCCGTCATTGCACCCTTCAGCGCTTTCAACACGCCAAAGTCGCCACAGCCGGGACACCACGTGGCCTGGGGTTCGATACCGGGGGTAAACTCGTTCTGATCGACGTCACGCTCATCGCCGATCGCGCTGAATGCACTCATGATCAGTCACCTGCTGCGGGAACGAATTTGGTGTTTTTCGAAGGTTCGTCCCCAACACCTTCAACGTGCGTTTCGAACTCGGCTGCGATTTCTTCCGGTTCGAATGGGTTGCCGTTGTATTTCAACAGACTCGAGAGCTTCGACCCAACGTCGCCGAGCTCTTTTTGCGTCAGTCCGCGGAGCTGTGCGCTTGCGTTCATCTCGACGACGAGACAGTGATCGACGGAATCGAGGAACGACCGAACGTCTGCTTCGGGGTACGGAAGCAGATCGCTCACTCCGAGTGCCTTGACCGAATAGCCCGACTCGGCAAGCTTCTCGACAGCCTCCTCGACAGTTCCCTGCTGGCTGCCAAACGTCATGAGGCCGTACGTCCGGTCCTCACCTTCCGCTTCGGGTGGATAGATGGTCTGATTCGACGTTTCGGCCCCATCAAGCGTCGCTCGAATCGAGGTGAGCTTCTCCATCCGGCGGTCCATCTGGGCGATCCGGTTGTCCGGATCCTCACTGATGTGTCCGGATGGGTTGTGCTCGTTACCGGTGACGAGGAATCGACCGTTCTCCTGGCCCGGGATCGACCGTGGGCTCACACCACCATCACCGTCGTGACGGTAGCGTTCAAACTTTCCGGAGGCGTGGTGTGGCGCATCTGCGAGTTCGGCTTCGGTTAGCACCGAGCCGAGTGACGGGTTCGGCTCGCGGTCGAACACCGACTCGTCGACGTTTTTCAGCTCGCCACCCAGCTTCTGATCGTACAGCACGATCGCCGGAATGTGGTAGTCGTACGCGAGCTGGAACGCCCACCGCGTCTGTTCGTACGCCTCTTCGGCCGTCCCTGGCGCGAAGACGACGCGGTTCGAATCGCCCTGGCTCGTGTACAACACGTGCTCAAGGTCGCCTTGCTCGGGTTTAGTTGGCATTCCGGTCGATGGACCGGCACGCATCGCCTCGACGAGTACGAGTGGCGTCTCTGCGATCTCGGCCAGGCCAAGCGGCTCGGACATGAGCGCAAAGCCACCACCGGATGAACCTGACATCGCCTTCGCGCCGGCGTGAGAGGCCCCAATTGCCAGCGCAGCGGCGGCGATCTCGTCCTCGACCTGTTCGGCGATGCCGCCGAACTCGGGGAGGTTTTGTGACATGATCGTGAACACGTCGGTCCATGGCGTCATCGGATAGCCAGAGATGAACCGACAGCCCTCATCGATCGAGCCGTAGGCGATTGCCGTGCTTCCAGAGACCAGCACTTGCTGTTCGTCGTGACCGGCGCCTGCGTCCGGCATGCGAAGGTCGTGTGTGAACTCTCGGGATTCGACCTCCGATTTGGCGATTTCGAGGATTTCCAGATTCTGCTCCAAAATCTCGCCGCTCATTCGCTCTTCCATCAGCTCTTCGATCGGAGCGAGATCCATCCCCAGCAGTGCGGCCGTTGCACCAACGCCGGCCGTGTTGCGCATCACTTCACGACCATGCTCGCGGGCAAGGCCACGGAGATCGAGCGGGTAGACGTGCCAGTTGTTCTCCTCCGCCCGTTCCTGAAGGTCTGCGAGATCGTCATCGCCGAGCAGCCCCTCGTCGTAGACGATGACACCCCCCTCGCGAAGTTCGTCGAGATTCTCGGTTAGCGGCTTTACCTCCTCATTGCCGTAGTAGGCGTCTTCCTGTGGATTGCGGGCAAAGCTGTCGCCGAGTGCAAGCAGGAAGTTGTAGCCGTCACCCCGGGATTTGACTTCGTGTTGTGCCGCACGAACTTCGACGTACGTGTGACCACCACGAATTCGAGACGGATAGTGTCGGTGGGTGAAAATATTCAAACCGGACCGCATCAGTGCCTTGGCGAAGTTCTTACTGGTTGAGTCGATCCCGTCGCCGGACCCACCAGCAATTCGCCAGAGTAGCTCATCATTTGTCATGCGTAATCACGGCCCATCAGGCCTGTATCTTCTTCAACAGGGTCTGCTGACTAAAATGTTTATCATGTGTTAGCACACATCGATTATGATGAATAAGGGTCTATCATGACCATAAGGACGGTCAAACACCGATTGGTGGATCATACGTATCAGATTCATGATTGTATTTCGAACGAATTGCGCAACGAGCACGACTGGCCCACGGCTATTTAGCCATCGCCACGGGAGATAGCTGTGGATGACGTTGACTGAGTTGATAGCCGGTGTTGAAGCCCAGCGAAAGACGCTCACGGTGTTCAACGCGACGTCGGCTGAGACGATTGCACTACGGGACCACTTTGCCGACCGGAACATCGACGTGGTTGCAGGAGAGGCGACAGACGGTCCCGAGCGATTCGTGGTGTTGCGTGACGGGGCAACGTTTCTCACGGCCGCAAGCGTCGAAACCGTGCTCAGTGGGGAGGGCATCGACACACCCGACGGAGGACAGACTCGACCGATACTGGACCATCTCGATGAAACGACGTTCACCTCGTACGACACCGAACAGATGGCGGCTGCATCCAACGAAATCGAGGACCGTGCCTGGCGGGTTGGTGCTGGCACGGTGTTTGCCGGTTTCGGAACGGTCAGTGATCTTTGTTTCCAGCTCGACCGGTACGAACGACTCGCCAGTCGCGCGTCGCTGTCGGTGCAGCTCTACGCTGTTCCGGACCAGGAGCTCCCCGACCACGACGATGTCGTCATACAGCTAGAGCGCTCACAGGAGATCGAATCGACGTGGTTTGTCGTGTTCGACGGTAACGGGATGGATGAGAAAAAATGCGCACTGATGGCCCATGAGCGCGAGCCAGGGAGTTTCTACGGGTTCTGGACGTACGATCCGGGCACGGTCGACTGGATCGTTGACCATCTTCTCACCAACTACACGATCACCGACGTACCGTGAATCAGAGAAACTCCCGGACTTCGGAGTAGTACATGTCGTGGTGATCCACGGCGTCGATTCGGGTGGCGATCTCGACGGCCAGTTCGTGCCAGCACCGCTCTGTAGGGTCATCGTGTTCAAGGTTGTAACGGCTGTCCTCACAGGTGCACGCGCCGTTTTCGATGACGTACTCGTCAGTGTGGCCGACAACGACGGTGAAATCCCGATAATCCTTGACGCGGCGTTCGCCGACGGCTTCGATCGCGCGAATCCCTCGTGAGCCGTGGATATCCACGATGCTATCGACGATATCGGGGGAGAGCTCACCGGCAGCTTCGAGCGCCTGCTCGTACTCCTCGACGGCTATCACACCTGTTGGTTTGCCTGCTAGAACCAAAATACGTTCGAAGGACCGACGCCGTCGATCGGTGTCGTTTTTCGGGCGCGTCTCCGGTAGTTGGTATGGACGTTACGGAGGGTCGGGTCACCGTATCGGTTCCCGAACAGCCCGAGGACGGTGTTGGTGATGCGGTGTTTTTCAACCCGAAACAGGAGCTCAACAGGGATCTGACGGTTGCCATGCTCGATTACTGGGCGGATCGCACCCAGGAGCAGTCCTATCTGGACGCAACTGCAGCGTCTGGAATTCGTGGCGTGCGTGCGAGTGCCCACGGCTGGACGGCAGCCTGTTGTGATCACGACGAACGCGCCGTCGAGCGCTGTCGCGACAATTTCGATCGGAACAAGCTCACAGGCGACGTTCACCACCGGGACGGAAACGCGTTCATGTCCGCGCACCGCTTCGATGTCGTGGACCTGGATCCGTTTGGGACGCCGATGCCGTTTGCTGACAGTGCTGTCAGGGCAACGCGATCGCTACTCTGTGTGACCGCAACCGACACCGCACCGCTCTGTGGCGCGCATTTCGAAAGCGGTGTTCGATCGTACAGCGCCATTCCGCGCAACACTGAGTATCATCCCGAGATGGGCCTCCGTATCCTGCTGTCGGCGCTCGCACGGACGGCAGCTCGTTTTGACGTTGGTGTCCGGCCAGTGCTCAGTCACGTCACTCGCCACTACGTCCGAACGTATCTCGCGCTCGACCACCGGGCCACCGATGCCAATGCGGCGATCGACGAGTTGGGCTACGTCTATCACTGCGAAGACTGTCTCTACCGGACGAGTTCCTCGGGACTGATTGCCGATCCGCTCGATAGCTGTCCGAACTGCGGTGGCGAACGGCTGCTGACAGCCGGGCCACTCTGGCTCGGTCCGGCACACGACGCAGAGACCGTCGCGGGCGTTCGAGCGCAGCTCACTCCAGAGCTCGGAACGCACTCGCGTGCAGATCGACTGCTTGAGACGCTTGCTGGCGAACTCCACCGGCCGACGCACTACGACCAGCACAAGCTTTCGAAGCAGTGGGGGATTTCAGCCATCGGGATGGACGAGTTTCTGGATCGACTCAGAGACGCCGGCTACGAGGCATCGCGCGCTCATTTCGGTGGGACAACGTTCAAAACCGACGCCACCGTCGCCGAGATCGAGGACGCGACGAATTACTAGTAACGAGCAGTAGCCGAGCGCAGTTATTTGACGGTCGCTCACGAACGAATGGTACGTGTCTCTAGAGAACCGTCGGCTGGTTGGGACGGTTACAACGATCGTTCGTGGCGTCAGCGACGCGCAAGTGACGTTCATCGCCGCGAGTCTCGCTTACTACGCCTTTATCTCACTAATCCCCCTGTTGATGCTCGCAATCGCGATTGGGACTGCACTCGGTGGAAACCGATTCAGATCCGCAATCGCTACACCGGTCACCGACGCGGTTGGGCCAGGGGCTGGGACGCTGATTTCGTCTGCGCTCACCCAGTCCGGCCACGCCAGTGCGACATTCGTGGGACTGATCGTGTTGCTGTGGAGTTCGCTGAAACTGTTCCGTGGGCTCTCCGTTGCGTTCGCAACCGTGTACGACGATGATAGCAATCCAGGGCTGGGTTCACAAGTGTTCAACGGTCTCGTCACCCTCGTGCTCGTCGCGGTTGGGATCGCGCTCACCGTTGCGCTTGGAACTGTAATCGCAACCGCGAACGCTTCGATCACGCTGTTTGGCATCGACTTTCTCGGGACGGCCGGCGGGATCGTCAATCTGCTCGGACTGACGCTCGTGTTGTTGCCGCTCTATTATTTCCTGCCAGCGACTGAAATCTCCATCACCGAAGCGCTCCCAGGAGCGATCTGGGGGGCACTGGGCTGGACGCTGTTGCAGACCGTCTTTCGAATCTATGCCACACACACCTCAAAATACGCGGCGTACGGCGTTCTTGGCGGTGTCTTGCTGCTCGTTACGTTTCTATACTTTGGCGCGCTCGTGTTGTTGATTGGCGTTGTGATCAATGCGGCGCTCGCCGGCGAGCTTTCATCTGATGGACTCGACGATACGGAGACGGAAGCTCCAATGTAGGGCCACCCATTTGTGGGTGTATGAGCGACGAGCGAGCCTCCGAGGAGGAGTTGCGAGCCGAGTTGCAGTCTCTCCGTGACCGACAGGACGAGTTCGAAGCCGATATCGACGACCGGACAGTGCACCGCGATGAACTCGAACGAGAGCTTCGACGCTACGTTCGACGGCGCGCTCGGCGGTCGAAAGCACGGGGCTGGGGTCCGTATCTCGTCTTGCTGTACGGGACCGCGATGACGATCGGGGCGTTCTACTATCTCGAAGGACCCTGGGCGGTGCTGTCGATGCTCGTCATCTGGCTCTCAACGCTCGGGCTGTACGTCTTCATGCTTATCGTCGGCTTCGGACTCGGGCTCGCTGGAATTCCGGGCCGTCTCAGAGACAGATTCCTCTCGTAAAGCTAATTCCACTCAAAAAAAACCGGATGAAATCGGTTTTTTTAGAACGTTTCGAGATAGCGGTCGATCTCCCAGTCCGAAACTGCCGCGCGGTAGTCGCCGTACTCGGCACGTTTCGCTTCGATGAACTTCGAAGCAACGTGTTCGCCCAGCGCGTCCATGACGAGATCGTCTGCTTCGAGCGCGTCGATCGCCGCGCCGAGGTGTGGCGGAAGCGTATCGATGCCGTACTCTTCACGCTTTGCTTCGTCGAACTCGTAGATGTTCTCACGAACCGGGTCGGGTGCTTCGAGCCCGCGCTCGATCCCGTCAAGCCCGGCCTGCAGCATAACAGCCAGTGCGAGATACGGATTGCATGATGGATCCGGTGAGCGAAGCTCGACACGGGACGCTGCCGGCGTCCGTGCGGCTGGCTTGCGAATGAGTGCCGAACGGTTGACGTCGCTCCAGGCAATGTAGACGGGAGCCTCGTACCCTGGGACGAGTCGCTTATAGGAGTTGACCGTTGGGTTGCAGACCGCCGTGATCGCCGGGGCGTGTTCGAGAACGCCGGCGAGGAACTGCTTTGCCTCGGTCGAGAGGTTGAACTCGTCGTCTTCGTCGTGGAAGACGTTCTCGCCGTCCTCGGTGAACAGCGACAGGTGCGTGTGCATGCCGCTGCCGTTGATACCCGAAATCGGTTTGGGCATGAACGTGCCGTGAACGTCGTGTTCGGCGGCAATGGCACGCACGACGGCCCGGAACGTGGCGATGTTGTCCGCCATGGTCAGGCCGTCGCCGTATTTGAAGTTGATCTCGTGCTGGCCTTCAGCGACTTCGTGGTGGCTGGCTTCGACCTCAAAGTCCATCTGTTCGAGGCCGTAGATGATGTCTCGGCGCACGTCGCTGGCAAGGTCCTTCGGCGCGAGATCGAAGTAGCCCCCGGCGTCGTGGGTCTTCGTCGTTGCCCGTCCGTCCTCTTCCTCAAAGAGGAAAAACTCCGGTTCGGGGCCTGCGTTGAGCGTATACCCCATGTCGCCAGCCTTTTTGAGTGCACGCTTGAGCACCTGCCGTGGATCGCCGGCAAACGGACCACCGTCAGCCGCCTCGTGAACGTCTGCGATCAACCGAGCGCTTGCGGTGCCGTCCTCACGCGACCGCCATGGCAAGATTGCGAACGTGCTCGGGTCCGGCATGAGCCGCATGTCCGACTCCTGAATCCGAACGAATCCCTCGATCGAGGAGCCATCGAAGTAGATCCCCTCGGTGAACGCTTTCTCCGCCTGACTGGCCGGAACGGAGACGTTCTTCACCGTGCCAAGGATATCCGTGAACTGAATGCGAAGGAAATCGACGTTGTTTTCCTCGATCGCATCGAGCACGTTTTGTGCTTCTACGCTCAGGCCACCATCCGTGGCAATACTTTCATTTCCCATTGTTCTTTGACGTACTACTCAATCATCCACATGGTTAAAACCATACTGGTTCCCGCAAGCAGGCCGTCTCTCAGCCGATAACTGGATATTCGTAAAATTATAGTGTGTCCATCGAGTGTAGTGATGTAATGACGTATGAAAACCTGGACGAGAAGTTGGTGAACGCCCTCCTCGACGACGGTCGATCGAGTCTACGCAACCTTGCGGAAAAGCTCGACGTTTCGGTGACCACCGTTTCGAACCACCTTAGCGATCTTGACGAAGCCGGCGTAATAAAGGGATACACGCCCAAGGTCGACTACAGCGCGCTCGGATACGATGTTACCGCCGTGATCCAGCTGAAGATCGAGGGAAGCGCGATCTCCAGCGTGGCAGAGACGCTCCGGGAGGCACGACAAATGGTGTCGGTGTATGAGGTGACGGGCGACCACGACGTGATCGCGATTGCGAAGTTCAGAGACACGGACGGAATGAACGAGCAGATCAAACAGCTGCTCAACGACGCGAACGTCAAAGAAACCAACACCAGCGTGGTGTTGAACACGGTCTGTGAAAACGAGCAGTTCCCGCTCGACGTTTCGGAGTAAGCGCTCGCGAAAGACGCATCGACGAACGAGGAATTCGCGGTTTTTGCTGTGATTATTGGTGAGGCCAACGTATAAACATCAGTTTGCTGAAATCGTGATATGGATTCATATCAGCAGTATATCGAAGAAAATCGCGCGTACTGGGACGAGCTCGCAATACACCATCCCGACACCGACAGCTATGACGTTGAGTCATTTCTTCAGGGTGAATCCACCATCAGACGCCTCGAACGCGAGGAGTTGGCCGTTGTGGATGCTGAACTGTTGCATTTGCAGTGTCATTTCGGGATGGACACGCTCTCGTGGGTCCGAAACGAGGGGGCAGCCCACGCTACGGGTGTCGATTTCGCCCCCACAGCCATCGAGACGGCACGCGAACTTCGCGAGCAAATCGGGCTCACTCCAGCTGCGGCCAGATTCATCGAGAGTGATATCTACGATCTCCCGTCTGTTCTCGACGAGACGTTCGAGATCGTGGTGACCACCTACGGAACGATCCACTGGCTCCCGGATCTCGACCGCTGGGCCGAGGTAATCGCAACACACCTCGACCCTGGTGGGACGTTCTACATCGCTGATGGACATCCGCTTGCCGAGCCGTTTCACCACGAGAGCACGGCGACGGATCTCCGGGTGCACAACCCGTATTTCAACACCGATGTGACGACGCTGGAGTTCGACGGGAGCTACGCCGGCACCGATTTCGGCTTGGAGAATCAACGCTCCCATGGATTTTCCCATTCGTTGGGGGCAATCATCACGGCACTCGTCGATGCTGGCTTGCAGATTTCGTTCGTGCACGAGCATCCGTGGTCGTTTTTCCAGCGATTCGAGGCGATGGAAGCCGACGAGAATGACCGATGGTGGCTCCCGGAGCTGGAGTATGAGCTCCCGTTCACGGTTTCAATCAAAGCCACACACTGAGCGTGAGCAGTGATCCGGATCCAACAGTGACATGAATCCGCCTGCAGTGGTGGTACTATGACCCGATATTTTTCTCCGATCAGTCGATTCTATCTGTATCGCGCGCTCGTCGCCGAGGGGTTCGTCTATCCAATCATCACCATTTACGCGCTCGCGAATGGAATTTCGCTCTCGATGATCGGGCTTGCAACGGGCTCGTTTTTTCTGGGGACGCTGCTCGGGGAGCTGCCGACCGGCTATCTCGGCGATCGCATCGGCCGGCGCAACAGCCTATTCGTTGGGGCCGCGCTGCTCTCTGTAACACACATTGGCTTTGCGTTCACGGAGACGGCGACGGCGTACGTCGGACTCTATGCGTTCTGGGGTGTGGCGGCCACGTTTCGCTCGGGGAGTGCTGACGCCTGGTTATACGATACACTCGCTACCACGGACGCAACGGAGCAGTTTACAGCCTATCGCGGCCGAGCGAGCAGCATATTCTACGCTTCTGCCGCGACGACCGCGCTGGTGGGCGGGCTGTTGTACGAGATCGCACCATCGCTGCCGTTTCTGGCGGCGGCCGTCTGGACGGCACTGGGAGCCATTGTCGTCGCAACGCTTCCAAAGCCACCAATCACCGAACGAAACGATCAGTTTTCGATCACACAGGCCATTGGAGCGCTCTCAACGATCGTCTCGAACCGACGGCTCGGGACGTTCGTTGTGCTGTCGGCGCTCGTTCTCGCGGTTCCCGAAACCGTCGAGATCTTCGTGCAGCCGATGATGCAATCAATGGGCATTCAGCCTGGGCTGTTCGGCCCAACCTACGCCGTGTTGATGGGTGCAGCCGCACTCGGATCGTCACAGGCCAGTCGGCTCCGAGAAACGATCGGAACCGGACGGTGGTTTTCGATCGGTCCGGTGATGATGGCGGGAGCGCTCGCGATTGCGGTCGTCCTTCCGGTGGTTGCCATTCCCGTCTTCGTCCTTTCCCGTGGATACAACACCGCCACAGAAACGCTCGCAACCACGTTCTGCAACGACCAGCTGGTTGCGCACGGCCGTGCAACGGCTCTCAGTGGCGTTTCGATGGTGTATGCGTTCGTTTTCTTCGGTGCCCGCTCGACAGGCGGACTGCTTGCTTCTCACACTTCGCCGCTTATCGCACTCTCTGGATTCGGTGTCGCCGTACTCGTCGTCGGTGGCGTGATTCAGTGGCGCATCTCTCCATTTGCCAGCGCCCGAGACCACCACGAGCCGACGAAAATCACAGGAGAACAGCAGTAACCGCCCACACATCGATCGTCGCCTATCCTTCCTGTTCCGACAGAGATACGTTCAGGCTGGCAAATCCCACGGCATGGACTATCACACTGTCCACAGGCTGTCTGGAGGCCACCGATGAGCGCATTCGCCACCGTGCGACGAGCGAGTGCGATAGCGAATCGGCTGTTCGTCGTCTGGGTGCTCCTTTTTTCGGGGATTGCACTGCTCTATCCGCCGGCGTTCACCTGGATCGACCCGTACATCACCCCGCTGCTCGGGGTCATCATGCTCGGAATGGGAATGACGCTGCAGCCTGCGGATCTACAGCGGCTGCTTGAACGGCCGCGCGACGTTGCCATCGGTGCGCTCACGCAGTGGCTAGTGATGCCGGTCGCCGCCTACGGACTCACAGTTGTGCTCTCGGTACCCCCCTCGCTGGCGCTGGGGATCGTTCTCGTTGGCGCGGCCCCGGGCGGGACCGCCTCGAACGTGATGGCGTATCTTGGAGATGGCGACGTGGCGCTGTCTGTCGCCATCACGACCGTCACGACGATTGCAGCACCGCTGGTGATGCCGGCCTGGGTCATCTTCCTGGTTGGCGAACAACTGTCCGTTACGTTCGCGGCGCTGTTCGGGTCGATCGTGCAGGTGGTACTCGTTCCCGTCATTGCCGGCGCTACGCTCCGATACGTCCTCGATCGACGCGCGCCAGGGGTGGCAACCAAAAGCGTCGATATCTTCCCACTGCTGAGCGTGGCTGCGATTGTGGCCATTGTGGCCGCGGTTGTTGCGATGAGCAAATCGACGATCCTCACCGTCGGAGCCGTCGTGCTACTGGCCGTCGTCGTACACAATGCGATCGGGCTCGGGACTGGCTACGGCGTGGGACGGCTCACAGGAATGTCCGAAGCCCGGTCACGTACCTGTGCGTTCGAAGTCGGACTCCAGAACAGCGGCCTGGCTGTCGCACTCGCGACGGCACACTTTTCACCAGCAGTCGCACTGCCCGCTGCGCTGTTTAGCGTCTGGCACAACGTTACGGGCCCCGCGCTGGCATCGTATTTCTCCAGCAGCCACCAGAGCTCACCCTCGCCAGTGACAGCTGACGACTAACGGCTCCGCATTCGATTCAAAAAACAAAAATCCGCAAGCGATCGGTCTGCTCTGTGATGGTTATGGCGGTGGCCGAACTTACATCGCGCCGCCCATGCCGCCCATACCGCCCATGCCACCCATACCGCCCATACCGCCTGGAGCGCCGCCTGGGCCGCCGGGTGCGTCGTCTTCGTCGTCGTCGCCCTGGCCACCCTTGAGGTCGCCAGCAGCGATGACGTCGTCGATCCGGAGGATCATGACGGTCGCCTCGGTGGCGCTCTCGACAGCCTGGGTTTTCACGCGCAGCGGCTCAACGACGCCGTCGTCTTCCATGTCGACGACATCGCCGGTGTAGGCGTCGAGGCCGGCACTCTCTTCGCCGCCGTCGTGGCGGCTGCGGAGATCGACGAGCGAGTCGATCGGATCGAGACCAGCGTTCTCGGCGAGCGTTCGTGGGATGACGTCGATCGCATCAGCGAACGCCTCGACGGCCAGCTGCTCGCGGCCGCCGACGCTGTCAGCGTAGTCGCGAAGTTCGAGCGCGAGCTCAGTCTCGGGGGCGCCACCGCCTGGGAGCACCTTCCCATCTTCGAGCGTGACGCGAACGACGCCGAGCGAGTCCTCGATTGCGCGCTCGACTTCGTCAACGACGTGTTCGGTGCCACCGCGGAGGATGAGCGTGACCGAGCGTGCTTGTTCAACATCCTCGACGAAGATGCGGTTGTCACCGCCAATGTCCTTCTCGGCGACCGAGCCAGCGAAACCGAGATCGTCATTGGTGAGGTCCTCGATGTTCGAGACGATGCGACCGCCCGTTGCGCGGGCGAGACGCTTCATGTCGGACTTTTTCGCACGGCGGACGGCGATGATGCCTTCCTGGGCGAGGTAATGCTGTGCCATGTCGTCGATGCCTTTCTGACAGAAGACAACGTCGGCACCGGCGTCAGCGAGCTGCTCAACCATCTCCTGGAGCTGTGCCTCTTCCTGATCGAGGAACTGCTGGAGCTGGTCTGGGTCGGTGACGTTGACCTCGGCGTCGATCTCGGTTTCCTGCACCTCGATCGCCGTGTCGATGAGCGCAACGTCGGCGTCCTCGGCGAAGTACGGCATGTTGTCGTGGACGCGCTCTTTGTCGATGATGACGCCTTCGACGAGCTCGGACTCATCGATAGCGCTGCCAACGACCTTTTCGAGCTTGACGTTGTCCGTGTCGATGCCGTCGTCGTCGCTGACCGAGCGGACGGACTCGACGACGAGCTCAGCGAGGAGATCACGGGCGGACTCGGCACCTTTGCCCGTCATCGCTGTAGCGGCGATCTGTTCGAGGATCTCCGTGTCGTCCTCGGAGACGTCGATCGCCATCTCTTCGAGGAGCTCTTTGGCCTTCGATGCGGCCTGTCGGTATCCCTGTGCGAGGATTGTGGCGTGAATGTCCTGCTCAAGGAGGTCCTCTGCTTTCGCGAGCAGTTCACCGGCCTGGACGACTGCTGTCGTCGTTCCGTCGCCAACCTCGTCTTCCTGGGTCTGTGCGACCTCGACGATCATGTTGGCTGCTGGGTGCTCGATATCCATCTCGTCGAGAATGGTGACGCCGTCGTTCGTCACGACGACGTTGCCCGTCGAATCGACGAGCATTTTGTCCATCCCTTTCGGACCAAGCGTGGTTCGTACAGACTCGGCTACTGCCTTCCCGGCGGTGACGTTCATCGACTGTGCGTCGCGACCCGAGGTTCGCTGGCTCTCCTCGGACAGAACGATGAGGGGCTGATTACCCATCTGTTGTGCCATAATCGGTCAATGATTGATTGTGCTTCTACATAAATGCACCGAAACAGGAGAGCCCAAACCCGTCACGGCACCGATTCGTCCCGAATGGTAATGGTTCCCAGGACGAACTTTAACTACCCATTCGCGTTATTGGCTGTTGACGCGGAGCGTACCGCTGGTAGTGAGCGTGCCCGTCGTGAGTTCACCAAGCGGCTTTTCGACGGTGTACGCCGGGGTTTCGATCTCGATGAGTGAATCATCGGTGACGTCGTAGAACGGGAGATCAAGCTGGTAACTGCCATCTTCACCGATGTCGGTGACTTCTTTCTGTCCGCTGTCGCGATGGAACGCCCAGGCGTTCTCGCCGGCGAACTTTGTGGCTGTTTCGCCGATAATCGTTCTGACGTTCGCTTGCTGGTCAACGTCGTTTCCTTCGAGCGGATAGTTTCGATCTTGCCATTCGAGATAGCCCTCATCAAGTGCCATCACGTGGTCGTAGCCCTGATTGATGAGATTTGCCGCTCGCATCGACGAGAGATGGTGTGGACAGGCACAGTAGGTGACGATCCAGGCGTCTTTGGGCCACTGTTCTGCGGGATCGTTGTTCGATTTTCCGTCTTCTGCTGGGCTGTGAACCGCCCCCGCTATGTGGGATTTCCCGTACTGCTTGGCGCCACGTGCGTCAACCACTCGAACTGCTTTGTTTTGATACCACGCGTACACGTCATCGATCGGTGCGAGCGGGACTTCCACACCGCTTTCGAGTTTCGTCTGATAGCCATTGACGACCGCTGCGGTTGGTTCTGCCGGCTCATCACTGGCCGTGGTCTCCTCCGTGCTGGCGTTCATGGAACTGTTTGTCTCGCCGTCGGTCACGGAATCTGGTGCATAGCCGTCGCCACCACCACCGTCGGTTCCACCATCCGAGTTGTTCGGTTTCAAACAACCGGCGAGTCCGACGACCACCGACGTGCCAGTCGCCGCGAGCAGACGGCGACGGGAAAGCGTTCGCCCGTTCATCGTTACAAACCGTTTGCGATCGGGCTGTATTACGTTATTGATTTCTACATCCGTGTGTGCGAGGAATAGTCGTTCACAGTCGTCATCGGATCGTTTCGAACGGTTCCACACAGTCGTTGCAAAAGTAAATGGATCGACAGAGCGATGGCCCTTTGGGATGTTCGAGCTCGGTGTTGGACGAACCGCAGTACGGACAGCGTGCGGCCGCCGAACTGTCACCTGCCTCGACGCTCGGATCCGGAGTCACTGTACCGACACTCCGAACGATTCGAGTTCGGATTTTCCGTTTTCAGAGACCATGTCGATCGACCACGGCGGATTCCACACCAGCTGAATCGAGCAGGTTTCGATCGAATCGAGTCGTTCAACGCGCGCTTCGATCGTCTCACACAGCAGATCGCGGGCCGGACAGCCGCTGTAGGTGAGCGTGAGATCCACTGTCGCCACCGCGTCGGTTACTGAGACGCCATAGATCAGCCCCAGATCGACAATGCTGATCGGCATCTCCGGATCCTCGACGGTTTCGAGCGCCTCGAAGACACGCCGTTCGATGCCGGTCGCGCTGTCGCCACGGGCTGGCACTGGCATCTCGCCGTCGGCCGTCTCCTCGTACGATGGATACGGACAGGGATCCTCAGCCGTCATTGTGCTCACTCGTGATGGTTGGGGTGTGTGCGCGATCGAGCTCGCGATACGTGCGAGTAAACTCCTCGTACAGCGAGAGCCAGGCCTCAACATGTGAGTCGTGGCGACCGGGATCCTCGGGGAGCGGTTCGACCACGGGGACGGAGACGTCGATCGACTCGAAGAACGTGCTCGTGGTCTCTATCCACTGCTCTCGGAGCGAGGGCAGCGACTCCGTTCTGAGGTTGAGCGACTCGATCGCATCAGTCTGTTCGGGTGTGCCGGGTTCGAACAGCGCGAGCGCGTAGGGATAGAGCCGATCGACCGCGTTCTGGACCGTCTGTCGACCCTCTGCATCCACACAGAGCCGCTCGATCCAGGTGGTTGCGTGCTCGCGATGATACTCCTCTTCGGTGGTGATCCGCTCGATCCGGTTGGCGATTGGCGCGTACGCAGAGCCAGCCAGCGAGCCGAGGCGGAGCGCTTCGGCGGTGTCGTACAAATAGCTTCGAACGACCGCATCCGCCCAGTCGCCCGCATCAAACGGCAGCGCACAGAGGGATGCGTGGTAGAACTCGTCGGGCTCGCGCTCAAACAGCAGTTCGGGCTCATCGTAGCCAAGATCGGCCACCACGTCGTACCAGAGTCGGGCGTGGCCGAACTCGTCCTGTGCGACGTTCGCCAGGGCGAGATCGGATTCCAGCGTTGGTGCACGGACCTGCCATTCGGTGTAGCGCTCTGCGATGACGAACTCGTCGTCAGCCAGCGGGAACACGAGCGCTTCGACGGCCGAGCGTTCGGCCGCCGACAGCACGTCTGGGCCAGTCAACGCACTCATGCGGAATCACCCGCCGCGGATCGTTGTTCGCGATCGGAGTCTTCGATCTCCTGTGCGAACTCCACATCAACGTTGTACGCCGACACCCAGCGGTAGGTCTTATCGGTCGTCCCGCCGAATCTGTCGTCCTCATCCGTCTGGCTCGCGATTTCTTCCTGTGGAACGACCCAGAGACTGTTGGTTGGCTTGCGCCGGGCGTGCTGGATCTCGGCGAACAACAGCGCTAGCTCCTGGTCCGGCGCGTGGACATTGCCACAGTGGGTGTGATAGCCACCAGGTTCGTCCTGTCTGAACACCTCCCAGATCATGCTGACTCACCCGCAATTGTCCCTCTGACCCATGCGACTGCGTCGTGGGCGCGCGCACGAGAGCCAATCTGTTCGTGGCTGCCGGCGTACTCGTTGTTCGCGACCGCCCAGAACTCCTCCCAGTTGAGGTCGTCTTCCTCGACGACGTAGCGGCCGTCTTCCTCGCGAATCCGTGGTTCATCGGGGATTTCAAGGCCGTATTCGGTGGCTTTGGGGAGATACGCGTTGAGAAACGCCTGGCGGAGCTCGTCGTTGCTCATCGTTTTTAGCCCAACCTCGGCTGCGAAATCGTGATGGGTCGATTCGTCGTCAGTTGGTCCGAAAAACTGCAAAATGCGTGGCCACCACTCCTCGAATGCGTCCTGGAGCAGCTGCTGTTCTCGACGCGAGCCAGTGGCCAGCTCGCGCATGATGTGTTCGCCGTGTTTGATGTGAAAGCCCTCCTCGAAACAGATTTTGTCCATGGCGTGGGCATACGGCTCCCAGCTCGTTCGCTTGATCGTGGCTTGGCGGCGCATCGCCGCACCGTCGACGAAAAACGCGATCATCGGCGTCTCCCACCACTCCGTCATCGGGTAGTGAAAGCAGTTGAGAAATTTCCCCTCGCCGTTGGCGAGTTCATCGAGCATCTCTTCGCGGGTTTTGATCCCCAGCGATTCGGCCGCTCGATAGAGGAGCTGTCCGTGACCGATCTCATCCTGCACCTTAGCAGAAAAGGCCAGCTTCCGATCCAGACTCGGCGACTGCCGGATAAACGGCCGTTCGAGATACGCGCCCATGATCTCTGAGTTGGCGTGGAACTGAATCATCCGTGTGGCAGCCTCGCGATACTCCCTGGGAAGGTCGTCGTGGGGCCCGAACTCGCGAGGACCAGCCCGCGTTTTACACTCATGGAGCTCCATTGTGCTCTCGTGCTACGTGAGCAGTCCGCATACCCGTAGCCCACCACATGTACGGGGTTTACAAGTGGTGGCTGTGACCAGCCCCCATGATCGAGGAGTGTCTCATCGTCGAGTTCGCGATCACCGACGACAGCTGTCCGCTCGCGGACGCTACCGTAGCGACCAGCGGTGTGATATCGGCACAGCCGCCGCAGTTGCGCCCTGACGGGAACTCACTGGTTCGATTTTCTGCGACGACGTCGGCCGCCGACGCGCTCACCAGCCCGCTGGACGCTGATGACCGGCTCCGGTATCTCCACCGGGTCGACCACGACGACCGGGCAACGTTTCGCTGTCTTTCGAAGCAGCCCTGTGTCGTCCACGAACTCGTCCGTGAAGGGCTGTTGGTTGAGTCGCTGGACTATGACGGGGGGACTGCAACGGTTCGGGGTGCAGTCATCGGGTATACGGTTCTCACCGGCGTTCGTCGCCGCGCCGAGGAGACGGTGGGGATCTCCATCCAGCGCATTTCTCCGCTGAAAGCCGGCGGCAGCTCCACCACGTCGGTGACAACGCGATGGGGATTAACACCGAAGCAGCTCGATGCAATTCGCACGGCACGGCGACATGGCTATTTCGAACAGCCCCGTCATGCGGACGCCAGCGACGTTGCTGACGCGCTCAACATTTCGAAGTCTGCGTTTCTTGAACGACTCCGGCGGGCAGAACGAACCGTGTTCTCACAGCTGTTCTGAGGTCATTTCGAGCGGGGGGAGAGCGTGTTTGTGCGACCCACCGTCAACAGTTACCATCATGCGCACTCAGGTAGTTCCTATGGGAACAGTGTCGTACGATTTCTCGAACGAAACGGTCGTCGTCACGGGTGGCAGTTCGGGGATTGGACGGGCTATTGCAACGCAGTTCGGCGCGGCCGGTGCCACGGTGGTCATCGGTGACGTGCGCGTCGATCCGAAAGACACGGACGCCACGACGCCAACGCACGAGCTAATTGAAAATGATGGCGGCGTGGCGACGTTCGAACGGACGGACGTGACCGATCCCGACGAGGTCGAGGCGCTCATCGGAGTGGCGCGGGCGGCCGGTGGCGTCGACGTGATGGTCAACAACGCCGGACTGTTCGTTGAGTCATCGTGGGAGGATCTCACACCAACCGAACTGGATCGGATTCACGCGGTGAACGTTCGGGGCGTGTTCTTCGGCTGTCAGCTCGCAGCACTGGATATGCTCGATCGAGATGATCCAGGCGTGATTTTGAACACGGCCTCGATCAGCTCAGAACTTGCACAGTTCGGCCAGGTTCAGTACGACGCCTCGAAGGGCGCAGTGAAGATGATTACGCGCGGGATGGCACTAGAGCTAGCAGCGCACGGCATTCGCGTTGCTGGCGTTGCGCCGGGACAGATCGCCACGGAGTTCATCGAGGGCTGGACTGAGGACGCAACCGAGACCGAGGCGTTTCAGAAGCCAGTTCCACTCGGCCGAGCGGGCACTCCCGAAGACGTTGCCGGTGCGTATCTCTTTCTGGCCAGCGAAGCGGCGGGCTACATCACGGGCGAGCTGCTCTGGGTTGATGGCGGTTGGCAGCTCGGGTGACCGGTTCAGCGCACCTCCTGGAGGCTATCGAGATTTTGTTTCGAGAGCGCGATCGTCGCTTTGTTCTCGGTTCCGACCTCGTGGGTCGCGGTTCCGTGCCAGTCCGCTCGGCGAATGCCGTTGAGAATCGTTTCGAACGCTATCGAGCCCATTCCAATCGGGAGATGTTCGTCATCCTCGCCCCGGGTGTCAACCAGATGGAAGTGGCCAATTCGGTCTGCGTGACGCTCGATGAACGCTGCCATCGCAGATTCGTCCATTCCCGCCAGCAGCGCATGGCTCGTGTCGAACGTCATCTGAGCACCCGGAAACCGATCGAGCAGTTCGGGAAACGCATGCACGTCGTAGTAGCCTGTGATGATGTTTTCGAGACAGGGGGTGAGATCGCGTTCGTGGGCCGCGTCGATGAGTTCGCGAACGCTTTCGTGGATGAATGGGAGACACTCGGAAACATCCCAGCCGGTTGACCAGGCGTCAGACGATGGATGAAACACGACGCGGTCGGCACCAAGCGTCGCGGCGAGATCCATCCCTCGACGACACTCCTCGATTGCGCCCTGCCGAACGGGCGTGAACGGCGAGCCAATGTCGGCTGCAAAGGGGAGATGGATCACAACACCAACGCCCGTTTCGTCCAGAATGTCGCGTTTCTTTTTGACGTTTTTCACGCGCTCGCGCGCGTATGGACCGTCCAATAGCACCTCCACGAACTCGTAGCCAACGTCGGTTGCCCACTCAACACTCGATTCGAACGAGAGACCGAGACCGAGCATGAACCCCTGTCGGATCGATTGCATGGCGTGCTGTTGTGTGAGCACTACAAAAAATCTGGGCCTACGGCGGATTGTGCGCAGAAAGCGCGGCCGCAAGCTGGTCACGCCGATCGGTTGTGGTGTCGAGTTCGCGGTCGATGGAGCCGTCCTGGAGACGACGACGCGACTCCGGATCGAGGCGGCCGTTCGCCACCGCAATTGCTCGCAGCCCTTCGTACGTTGGCGTTCGCGTCAGCTGCGCAATTTCCCTGAGCTGGGCGATCGTCTCTGCGTCCGCCATCGCATCGATCACGCGAATCAACTCGTCGATCCGATAGCGGAGGTAGCCGGCCTGCGGTGGGGGCCAGTCGATCGTCAGTGGCGACGGATCGAGGCGCTCAAGATACGTTCGGCTCGAACCGATCGCACCGAGCAACGCCCGTGGATCGTCGACGTAGTGGGCTAGCTTCGAGCGAGAGTAGTCTGCGTATTCGAGCAGCGTGGGTATCGGCTCTGCTCCAACCGGATGGGTTTCAAGATACGTCGTGAGTCGATCCGGTGGCTGGGTGACAGAGACGAAGGGATACGCTGTCGTCGTGGTGACCCAGTCTAGCAGCTCGGTTGCGGGAGCAGTCGCACGAAACGTCCGGAATGCGTCTCGGATCGCCTCGTTGTACGCTTGTATTGGCGACTGGAGCGGGTCGAGCGATCGCTCAAGATCGAGATCGGCGTAGGACTGGAGCCGTCGAAGCTCATCGATCCGATCGTCGAGAGTCGACAGTTCGCGCTCAACCGCGTGATAGGCCTCACGGTACGCACGTTCGAGTTCGTCGTGGCGATCGGCGAGTTCGGCCAGCTCCCGTGCTGGCCCCAGCGCAGAGCGGGCTCGCTCGAAATCTCGTTCGGAGAGATTGCGCTGGTCTAATCGGTCGTCAGCGGCGATAAACGCGTCTCGCTCGGGAAGCTCCGCTGGGAGGCCATCGATGAACTCGACGAGTTGATTCTGAAACTCCACGTAGCCCTCGAAGTCGTCCCAGTCGGTTGCGCGCTCCTCGTAGCGATCGAATAGATCGAGTATCGATTCATAGGCCGACCGAACTGCCATAACCGACGCCTCGCCCTCGGCGTCGAGCTGCGAGCTGATGGATTTGTACTCTGTTCCAACCGTCTGGAGCTGATCGATCGAGTCGCTCATCGATCGGTCAGTCGTAGACGGCCTCCGGATCGAACACCCGCTCGCCAGTCGTCGTCGTTGTGACGCGTTCTCCCCCATCGCTCACCGCATCGATCGTTCGATAGAAACATGATTCGTGGCCAGTGTGGCAGGCACCACCCTCCTGACGAACGACATATACGAGCGCATCGGCGTCACAGTCCACACGAATTTCCTCGACGTGCTGGACGTTGCCGCTCGTTTTTCCTTTCTGCCAGAGTTCATCGCGACTCCGCGAGTAGTAATGTGCCAGTCCGGTCTCTTCGGTTCGTTCGAGCGCTTCCGGTGAGACGTACGCCAACATCAACACCGTCCCCGACTCGGCGTCCTGTGCGACAGCCGGCATGAGCCCATCCGCAAACGTGAGATCGACTGTCATGTGTTCTCGAAGGTGGTGTCGGTGGATATGCCTTGTGACACCGATGGGTGGGAAGGCTTTTGACTGTCTGGTGATAACGTTTATCACTAATGGGTGACGATGCGAGCGCCGCATTTGAGGCGACGCCCGAGGAGGCTGGGCCGCTCCCGTCGGCCAATTATCGCATCGCCGTCGCACTTGATGCGCCCCGCAACACCGAGCAGCTCCTTCGGACGGCACTCGATGTGGCAGCGGACCACGACGGTGAGGTGTTAATCCTCAGTGTCATCACCAAAGAGCGGAGCTCGCCCTTTTCAATTTTTGCAGATGAATTTATCAAGCGTGAGTTCTGTGGTGATCGTCGGGAGATCCTCGATCGAGCGCTCGAACTTGGGGAGGATTCTTCAGTTCCGATTCGTGGTCGATTGCTGGTTGCTCCGGACGTCTCACGGGCAATTGACGGTGCCGTCCTGGAGTTCGATTGCGACGCCGTGTTGCTCGGGTGGCGCGATCGCAAGCGGACAGAGTCAGTGTTGGGACGCAACGTCGATCGGGTCGTCACGCATGCGCCCTGTGACGTGCTCGTCGAAAACATCGGTCACGAGGCTGATGGTGTCGATCGGGTGCTCCTACCGGCGGGGAAGGGTCCTAACACGACGCTCGCTGCGGAGGTTTCCCGGGCGATCGCCCGTGCCAACGACGGCGTCGTCGATGTTTGCCGACTCATCGATTCGGACGCCACCGATCACGATCGAGAGCAGGCCCACGAGCGTGTTCGTGCAGTCGTCGAGACGATCGGCGCGTCGGTTCCCGTTACTGAGCGGGTTGAAACGACTGATTCCGTCACCGATCTGCTGCGCCAGCAATCCAATGAGCACGATGTGACAGTCCTCGGTGCGACTGATCGGACTTGGACACAGCGGCTCGTTGTCGGGCCAACGCCTGAACAGGTAACGCAGAACGCAGACAGCACCGTGATCATTGCACGGCGGAGTACGCGTCTTAGTTCGAGGATTCGGTACTGGCTGCGACGATTGGCGTAGCTGTGGTTCCAGTCTCGGTTGGCCCCCACCGATTCGGTGTCGCAGGTTCGTTTCGACCGACAGAACGAGTCTTTATGGACGGTTCAGGAGATATCCATCGTATAATGACTACTGTTAGTAATGGACAAGAACTTGCGGATGCTGTAGACACTGGAGCCGATCAGATCTCCGTTCAGGGTGAGGTAACGGCGTTGGGTATGCTTTCACTCCAGCCGGGACAGACACTGAGTGGCGGCACGGTGAAGTTCGGTGCCAACGGTGTCAGACTCTCACGAGACAACACGCTCACCGACATTCGCATTGAGACAGCTGAGACTGAACGCGCAATTCTCAACGATCCAACCGTCGATAGCCTGGGAACGCTCGAACTCTCCGGAGTTCAGACGGTGGGGCAGGTGCAGATTCTCGCTCACGACGCCATCACCAGCGGGACGGTGACAGTCACCGATCTTCACATTGAGCGCGCCGATCTCCGTGGCCGGACGAGGCGACCCCACGCCTATGGCGTTGACGCGATGCAGGGCGCGTTCACGTTGTGGAATATGCAAACGGCCGACACGACACTGACGGCCGAGCTGTTGGATATCAGCGCCGGCAGTCAGGGCCATCCCATTCGAGGGTGGGGTGTGTTCGTCGGTGGACAGGGGACGCCAGACGGAAAATCAACGGGCGGTCGGGTCGACGTATCACAGCTTAGCACCGGTGCGATCCATACTGATGGTGGCATCGTGACGGATACGCCTGATCTCATTGGTGGGGGTGTGTTCGTCAGCTACGGCGGCTATGTAAAGCGCGTCACGAATGAAGGGCCAGTCACGACGTATGGACCGAATGATATGGCGCTCGACAACTGGGGGCACGTCGATGAATGGGTTGCTGAGCAAGCTGTTACGACGCACGGCCCGAGCGCGATCGGGTTCGTGCAGTTCGGTGAGTTAGGAACGCTCCGCGTGAACGCACCTATCAAGACGTATGGAAACGGTGCCCGTGGGTTCAACCTCTACGATGGGTCGCTGGACGAGGCGGCATTCGATAGCATTGAAACGCATGCAGACGGCGCTATTGGGATTCAGGTGAGTCGGCAGTTCCCGAAACTCAGCGTCGACGGTGACGTGATGACCGAGGGTGGCGAAGCAAACAGTCTCGTGAAGGGTGTCGTCCAGCCGCTGAAGGCGGTCGCCATGAGTATCAAAGAGAGGGCCATGTGGATGAGCTATCGATCGGTGGGCAGCTGCTAACCACGGGTGATGGCGTCAATACGCTCCATGTGGACGGCGAGATCGGGTCACTGCACGTGGACGACGGAATTCATGCGAACGGGACCGATTCCAACGCCGTCGTCGATGCGAGTGGCGACGTTCAACTCGATTCGATGGAGATCACTGCAGCGGACGGTGAGCGGATTCTCCACACGGACTGAACGGGGAGTGGTTCGTGGACGCCGTCAGTGAGAACTCACGGAGGGACGACCGAAGTCGATTGTGTTGCCATTATTCGCTATACTGCAGTGAGACTCCGATATCAACGCTATCCACTGTTGGGGATTTGGAGCCAATCTGCTCACGTTGCGTTCTACTTGACCGTCGTTAATAGATTTCAAACAGACCCATAATCCAAATACATCGCTCGAAGTACCACTTCTTGCATATTCTGCCCTCAAATAATAACAGTTAATGCTTCAGATATTGCCATGATTAGAGGTGTAGTAGGATCAGGTATTGCTGGGTTAGGTTAATACCACCCTTGTATAAGCAACTTTTAATTTGGCTGTATTTGATGGCCTAAGAAGACAAACTAATTCACCACAATATGATTGTCACTAAAATCAGATCTGGAACAGTAACAATCTCTGATGGGACTATTCAGTTAAATACAAGTCCACTTGGTGCCCTAAAACGGCTCCATGAGCAAAATAGACTCATTATTCCGTTCCTGAGTATCGGAATGCTATTAGCTATAGACACTTCGATGTCGGATTCTTCACCAATTCAATATTTGGGTAAGTTTGTAGTTATCTTCGCTATTTCAGCAATAACTTTCGAATACATATACAAACATGTTAGCAACAGTATAAAAAATACATCAGAAATCTCCCGTAGTTCCATTAATCATATAGAATATACGACAGGGTCGAAGCTGCTCGCCCCAAAGTTGTACATAGTCGTTGAAAAGGAAAAGAAGACGAAGAAGCGACCAGTCTTTTTATCCCTACAAAGCCTCGGGGGAGACCAAGAGCTAAAGAACGCAATCGAAGCGTTTGAAGAAGCCGGAATTACGGTTGTTCCAGCTGATGAAACACCGGATGAGAACAGCTAACTACTCGACTGCTTTTGCGGTGGCCAACGTTTCTGGCGATCGTGAATACCAGGTACCGCCGGTAGACACCAGGTGCCGGTAACTTTCAATCAGCCTAACTTGTGTGCATCAACGCACCAAATGGAGACTTGCTATCGAGACTAGAAATATTGTAATTGTGAGTGCTTTTATTCCAGTTCCGATAAGTCCAACTCCGCCTCACAGTAACGGATTGGGAGCCAATCTGCTCACGTTGCGTTCTGCTTGACCGTCGTGGAGAACATTCGAATAGACCTATAGTGGAAAATTCACCCATGAATTAAAAAGTGGGTGAAAGCACTACAGACAATATGTAGTTCAACTTAGATGGGTAGGTATGGGGGAAGATTCACTACTGTCACTTGATCCTGCGTCACGGAGAGCTCCTCTTTATTATATTGGATCTGGGATTCTCTATGTATTCATATTGTATGGCCAAGTTATTGATGGGGCAGACATTATATGGACACATTTCATAGGTGGTGTTCTTATATACACTACTACGAGCCCGTTATTGATATATACTAAATTTAGCTCCATTGCTCTGCCTGCAATTATTGTAGATTGGTGGTCTACTATGACGCAACTGTATGAAACGCTGATTATTATGCTTATGACATGCCTCTTTATTGCATCCTATATTTTTGTATTTTCCCCAGATTATTTATTCATTTCTGCACTGGGCTTTATGTGTTCTATGATATTATTCGAAATGTCGAGATATGCATATCTACAATATTTCTATTGATTTTCCGAATTTGGTCCACACACTTCATATATTAGCCTTTGGAACTCTTTTCCATCTATCGTGTCGCTTTCTGATTCGGGAGTACAGGACCTAAGTGGCTCCGCTGAGTGATCTCTCAGGAGTGAGATATTCAATCGGTTGATAAAAACTAATTAATATAGAACTATATTGTTGGTTAACCACTGCAAGCACATATGAATAGAGGAAACTATGAGCAATAGTACATCAAGGGGTTCATTTGAATGTCGTAAGGGTACTGTGAGTATTACAGATAGTTATATTGAGATAGATACTAGCGTAATTGGGGCTGTTAAAATAATATATAAACAAAGTAAAATATTATTTTATATTATCATGATTTCGCTATTATTTATGGCGACAGTATTGGTAATTTCTCAAGATCAATACCGCCGAACCTTGGCAAAGTTTGTCTTTTCATTCGCTTTACTAGCATTTGCGATTTCATATGCACATAAGATACTTCAGGAGAAATATCTTAATATATCTCCAGAAATTCAATTGGAAAAAGTCGATCGTGTTGAATATACAACCGGATCGCAGCTATCGCCCCCCAAGGTCACTATAATGGTAACAGGTCCAAAAAAGATGAGATCGCGACCAGTACACCTATCGCATCAGAAGCTCGGTGGCGATAAACAGTTAGAGAACGCAATCAATGTCTTCGAGGACGGTGATATTACGATCGTCCCTGCTGGAGAAACGCCAATTACCGAGGGGTAGGAACTACAAAGCTACCCCACTTGTTGCTCTGGTGTAACATCGGTGTCTCCTAAGAAACCGATACGGCGATATCGTCGAATGAGATAGCTGAGGGAAATTATAACCTCCGGGCCTTGATACGGGAAGAGAAAACCAACAAGGATTGCTATTCCACCCAACGAACCCCACAGCCACTGATTCGGCGACCAGGGAGCATCACTGCGACTGAGTTCCCGGGCGTCAAGCCACAAACAGCAGACGAACACTGGTATAAGAAAGAAAGCCGTGATACTCAGAACTCCAACTAAGAGAATGGCAATCACGGAAAGTGCAAGGCTCTGCTGTTGCAAAAATGGAATTGCAACCAACCAGCCTATTGCTTGGAAAACCGGGATGGTGATACCATACCACCAGATCGAATATTCACGTGTATCCACAGCAGTCTATTTGAATGGATATACGATGAACATGTTGGTACTGTTCTGACTCATTTACGGCCGCCGAGTGGATGGTAGAAGACCAGTCATTTTTCTGAATCGAACAGCAGATAATGGTAAAGATCGGGTCGAAGCCGCCACCGAGTTTCAGCAGTCATACGGTGCTACAGGGTGATATATCCCGGTTCAACGCAGCAACGACAGTGACGGTTCTGAGCAATCACATAATTCTATGGAAATCCAACACATACGAAAGTTTATAACGAAAGCGGAAGGCACAGAGAGTAGGGGACGCCAGCCCCGTGTAAGGTGTGCGTCATCGAAAGGCGCGCCGGGTGGCCAAAACACCCGACGCTGGGGTTCCCTGGAATGGAAAACCCATGAAGGGAATAACGCTGCGGTACTGTAATCCTGTCGTATCGTCAATGACTGCCACGCAGTGTGCTCGCTGTGGACAGCCGGTGGCTCGACCACGCGCACACGCGACCGGGTGTCCGTCGTGGAGGGTTGGCTCGTGAGTCTCCCCCAGTTCAGCTTCCGAACGACGGACGGACAGATCAGCACGCTTGAAGGGATCGAGGATCGTGAGGAGCTTTCCTCTGCTGAGCTGCACCACGTCGTGGATATCGCCGAGAACTGCTGGTGTCGACCCTGTCAGTCAACGGAGTGCAGACACAGCCGCCAGGTTGAGGAGGTTCTGGCGATCGCTGATCTTAGCGAGCGTCCGTCTGGCGGTGGTCCGGATGCGCTTCCGTCGCTCGATCGGATCACACGATTTCGATCGCAGGGTGAGACGATCTACACCGCCTGGTTCGATAATGATGCTCGGTTGCGGGCGCACGAACAACGGAGCGGTGACGTGACGCTGTTGGCGTTTTCTCCCGATCGTCCGGAGGATCCGGCGCGAGCGCAGACCCAGGACGAGGCTGACTCTGCTGCGAGCTGTTTGCTCGAAGCTGTTGTCCCGTTCTGTGAAGCTCGTTCAACCGAGGAACTCCCCGTGATCCTCCAGCTGTTAGTCTCTCCAGCGAACTGCAACTAACCCCCGCGGCGGGTTCTTTTGAAACCGCATGTGGCTAGAATCACCCACCGCGAGCGGAGCGAGCGGCCTTTTTTCATCAACGTTTTTTGCCTGATGGGTGGGCGAAGCCCACCCGAAGGGAAAAAAGGTTGGGTTGCATCTTTCACAGCGTTCCGGTATCTCCCACCACTTTGTACTGAGAGAGCTATGGTCGCCTATGACAGATACACTCCAGATCCGTGGCTACCGTCCGACAGATCACGATCGGGTGCTCGAACTGCATCGAGCGGCACTGGATGCTGCAGGGGGATACATCGAAGGCGTGCCAGAACCAGATCTCGACGCGATCGAGACGACGTACTGCGCAAATGGAGCGTTCCTTCTTGGCGAGCTCGACAATCGAATCGTTGCGATGGGCGCGATTCGCCCGGCGATGGGGCGGCTCAGGGAACAGATCGACTGTGCCGGTGCGACAGCAGAGCTAAAACGACTGCGCGTCGATCCGAATCACCAGCGCTCTGGATACGGTCAGGCGATACTTAAGGCGCTTGAGCGTCGAGCCAGTGAGCTAGAATTCGATCGGATCGTGCTGGACACCATGGAGACCCAACAGCCAGCACGAGCTTGTTTCGAGTCCAACGGCTACGAAGTCATTCGACGACATTCCATCCGGTTCGATGAAGTCGAACGAACGCAGCTGCTTTATGAAAAATCGATCGCACAGAGCGAACCATCCCGACACCCAGAATGTGTGAGCTGACAAAAAAGCTACCAAAATGTAGTTCACGAAACATATTCCGTGCACTCACACGATAACGCTTCTATGAAGATTGACGATCTCCATCTCAAAACAGCTCATCTCACCGAACTCAAGACATTCTACACCGACACCATGGAATGTTCACTCGCGAATAGCTCAGCCAACAGATTCACTGTCACCATCGGGGCAACAGATGTGACATTTTCAGAATCACATGGTGGAAATGATCCATCCTATCACTTCGCGATTACCGTCCCACAGAATCAGTTTGCTGACGCCGTTACATGGCTCTCCGATCGAGTTGAACTGCTCACAAATCCTGAAACCGGAGAGCAGGAAATCTTTTTCGAGGACTGGAATGCTCATGCGGTCTACGGGCTCGATCCTGCGAACAATCTGTTCGAACTCATTGCGCGCCACGACCTCTCCAACGATTCAGACCGTCCGTTTGGGAGCGACAGCCTCCTGCGAGTAAGCGAGATCGGGCTGGCAGTTCCGAATGTGGGACGCGCTGTCGAGGCGATCAGCAATACCGTCGGCGTGACTCCCCGAAGGGAATCATTCCACGCCGATCACTGACGATACATCATTCGCGGCCCTCGGAGATGATCACGGATTGATTATCGTCGTAGAGAACGGCCGCGGTTGGTTTCCCATTGGAACCTCCAAAACAGCAAAATCCGATCCTGTGCGCATTGGAACCACAGAGACGGCCACCGAGTATGAATTACCGACGCTTCCCTACAAAATCGGTCCCTCGTAATGTGAGTCTTCGTTTCTCTCCTGAGAGAACAAGATGACTGCAGATATATGGGCAGGTCACCG
This sequence comes from Halobacteriales archaeon YIM A00013, assembly GCA_025041195.1. GTDB lineage: Archaea > Halobacteriota > Halobacteria > Halobacteriales > Haloarculaceae > Halocatena. The sequence continues at coordinate 387,133 of JAKCFM010000001.1, read as the reverse complement.
CATCCCCCCAAGACAATCTACCCTCTGCTACCACAGGAAGAAAGATATTAGAGGAACTACGGCTTCCATGAGCGAATTGGTAGTTGGTATTGTCTGGATGGTCGCAGTGGTCGTCGGTGTGTTTGGATATTTGATACGTGAGAAGCATTCGATGGAGCTCATTGCCGGGTATGACGCAGAGAAAACGTATGATGAGGAGGGATTGGCGACCGTCATTGGAACTGGCCTGTATGTGATTGCGCTCCTGACGGTTTTGACGGGCGGTATCGATTATTTCGGATTCGACCGCATCTGGATCGTCTACACAGTTGTGTTGGTGATCGTCACCTCAGCCATGATTTATGTATCAAAATCGTACGAGCTGAAGTGAGTTTGGTTGACTGATTACAAAGTCGAATTGCAGCGTCAGATATTATTTTCGATTGAATTTTATGCATGTGATTGAATCCTATTTTTAGATTGAGCCAGGTTAGGATTATACTCCTACAAAGCCTCTTCAAGTATAACTATATTTGGAAAATTGTACGCACTTTCTACGTTTGTATAGATATATTGGTGAAACGATGATTCCAAACAAGAATCCAAAGATGAAATAACTGATTCTACCTGGATTCCAATCGCAACCATCATACTTTGCAATGGAGCCAGCATCAAATATATAGGATATAGAACAGAGTAGATAGATGTACGGAAGGAATTTGAATGCTATAATTCCGAATAACGGTAGTTCGAGCCCAAAAGTTTGCAAACCCATTAAAATAGTAAAGAAAACGACTACGAATGGTTGAATGGCAATACCGATCCACCACATTGATGTGCTAGTCAAGCGAGAATTATCACTCGTTGTATTATTCATACATGTAATTTTGACTAAAACAACTTATTTCTACTGTTCGGATTGTTGACCCCGCTACATCACACTTGTATAGATAAATTCCATAACCAATGAGACCATTTATAGAAGATAAGATAACATATGCAGACTTTGTCAGAAAGGAACATATTCGAACAGAGCGCTTCATCAACAGAGAGCTGTGATTCCATCCAGTACGGACTGCTCTGCGGGGAATGAATACATCTCAAAGTAACCTGAAGTAGTGAACGTCACACATTTTTCACTAGTCGGCGTGATACAATAATTACGGCTACGGTCGCCGCGAGAATTACTATTTTGGCACTCGTTGGGTTGCCATCATTTAGTTGAAGAGATGCCAATTTATCTCCAATAACTATTGAAAATATAATAATTGCAAATAATACTTTGTATATCTCTTTATCTTCCATTTCCATTAACAATTGATATGCTATTGATTCTTAAGTGTCACTATCGAGTTTGCAGATATAGCCTAATAGAATTAAGTTGGATCACAATACCTCCTCTCGGCTACGCTTGGCGTTCGTTGAGATAGACCCATTCAATGAGCAATCCCAAGTCGATCGAATCCTATCTTACTCCCCACGCTACGTGGTCGAATTTCATTCTCCTGTTGCGACCAATGCTGTGACGTATCTCCTTCGTATTGCAATCAGTGGATACGGAACGGTCGGCTATTGGGTGCATCTTCTTAGTAACTGGAATGTAATAGGTTTTAATAATGAAAGTTGGTATTACTGGCGGAACTGGGTTTATCGGATCACACTTGACACGGAGGCTCGTCGAAGATGGCCACCACGTCGTCCTTGTGTCCCGTGGCCACGCCAACGAAACGTCGACACTTCGTGCCCTAGATAGGACCGAATTTGTTACATCCTCGATCAGTGATGAGAATTCATTACGGACAGCGTTTGCTGACTGTGACCATGTTGCTCATCTTGCAGGCATTAACATTGAGCGAGGCAGTCAAACGTACGACACCGTGCACGTCCAGGGGACTGAGAACGTTGTAGCGGCTGCGAAGGATGCGGGCGTGACAACAATGGTTCTGAGTAGCTTTCTTCGGGCTCGTCCGGAGTGTGGATCAGCGTATCACGAATCGAAATGGGCCGCCGAAGAAATTGTCCGTCGGTCAGAGCTGGAGTACACTATTCTCAAGCCAGGGATCACGTACGGCCGTGGAGATCATATGCTGAGTCACATCTCGCGTGCGCTCGTGACAGTTCCCGTGTTTGGGTTGCTTGGCCGTTCTGAACGGCGATTGCGACCACTCGCGATCGAAGATCTCGTCAAATGTATGGTCGCGGCGCTTTCTGAATCCCGTTTCACTGGGACAACGCTTGGTATTATGGGACCAGAAGAGCTCACACTGAGAGAAATCATCCAACGCGTTGGCGATGTGCTCGATCGGTCGCCACTGATGGTGCCGATTCCTGTTCGGGCTCATTATGGATTCGCCTGGGTACAGGAGCGAGTGCTAGACACGCCACTGACGACAGCCACACAGGTGACAATTCTCGCAGAGGATGGAACAACGCCAGCTCCAGAACGAGTGTGCGATCCGATTCCGGAGGCGGTGCGACCGACGCAACCGTTTTCGAAAGAGAACATCGAGCGTGGGCTCACCAATCCACAGCCATACGGTCGCAGTGATCTCCGCTGGGGAACGTGACACCACGCTCACTCGTACCCTTCGAATGAAGTGATCAGTTCCTGTTTGCGGAACCGATTCCGTAGATGGAGCCACGTTCATCAGCAGTGATAACCCCTCCGTCGGTGACGATCGGTGGTCCACCGATGACCGATTCTGTGTGCATCTCCCATTCGACTGTCCCCTGGTTCCGGTCAATCGCAACGAGATTACCGTACAATGGGACGTATAGTCGGTGAGGACCGGCGCTGAAGCTCGCTTGCGGCCGTCCTTCAACGCGCCAGTGTACCGATCGACTCTGGCGGTCAAGTGCCGTAATCGCAAGCGAGCCGTAGCTGTCACCGGAGGCAACGTAAATGGTATCGGAAAGCACGATGGCAGACTCTTTCATTGACCCAGAGTCCTCCCTGAATCGCCACCGGACCGTCCCGTTGATTGCATCTATGGCCAGCAGTTCAACCTGGGACACGGCGTACACCGTGTCGTCAATGACCGTTGGTCCGGGCTGAAATCCTCCAGTGCTCTTCACCCGCCACTGCTGGTCACCAGTTACTGCATCGAACGCGTACAGATACCCGTTCACGTTTGCAGCATACACATGCCCGTGTGCGATGGCAGGCGGCCCCTCAAAGAACGGAGTATTGTCCGCGCCTGGTGTTCCGGTGTCATCCGGCAGTGTCGTGACTGTTGTGGCCCATCGTTGGCGACCAGTATCGGCCTCGAAGGCATACAACACACCATAATATGTCGTGACAAGTATAATTCCATCAGCGACTGTTGGCGCACCATTGATGCGAGGATGTGCAGCCCCCAGGTACGACTGGTTGGTGGTCATCTCTCTAACCCAGTCGATTGATTGCGTGTGCCGGTTGACCGCGACGAGTTTATCTACGGTTCCGAGATAAACGTGACGTTCAGTCACCGTCGGTGTTGTAACTCCCTCCTGCTCAAGAGATACTGACCATTGCTCTTTGCCTGTTGACGCGTTCAAAACGATGAGCGCACGATCGGTTGTCACAAACACCGATCCATCGTAGAGACTCGGCGAGTCAACGAGGGCGTCCTCTTCATCAGCGACCTGGTTGTGCCATTTGACCTGTGCATGGGTAACTGCGGGCTTCGATAGGTCTAGATTACAGCCACTGTTTTGGGCATTGAACTGCGCTGTCGGCCACGATTGATTGATCCCGGATAGTGTCCCATCGCTAATTGGAGATCGGACCTGTTCTCCAGCGATGATCTGTCCAGGGGGTGGCTGTGAATCGTTAAAATTGACACAGCCAGCAACTGCTGCTGTGGCACCAACTGTGGCGAGAAATGTCCGACGAGACTGTTTCATAGGATAGTATCAGTAGTAGAGATAGTAATGGATACTGGAAATTGGTTAAGATGGCTCAATTAGTATGGGATTCTGAGTTTGATGGATTATCCCCCATCAAACGGATCCAGCAGCCGATTCCAATGTATCCATGATGTCAGCATCGGGGATCTCTGTCTCTTCCGCAGCGAAACCGTCTATCCAGCACTGTCGAATCCCCTCCGACGAGGTGACGTAAGTTCCTCTCGGCCACGCTGGGCGTTCGTGGAGGTGGTACTCTCGTTCAATGAGTGATGACTTTGAAGTCACTCACGTATGGCAGTTAGTTATTCCAGTATGTCAAAAATTACTAACTACTATTTGTTTTCTCGATCAAGTGCCCTGGATAGCAGGACACACCATCAATAAAGACGGTTCTGGTTGATCACACATCGCTGTAGAAATCCAACACATACGAAATTTTATAAGCCATGCGGTTGCCAACGAAAGTAGGGAGCACCAGTCCCCGTTGCGGGGTGCGCGGTGTATCAAATCGCGCCGGGTGGTGACGCACCCGACGCTGGGTTCCCTATCGGAAGCAAACCCATGAAGGGAATAACGCTGCGGTACTGTAATCCTGTCGTATCGTCAATGACTAGCACGCAGTGCGCTCGCTGTGGTCAACCGGTTGCTCGACCACGCGCACACGCGACTGGGTGTCCATCGTGGAGGGTCGGCTCGTGAGTCTCCCACAGTTCAGTTTCCGGACGATAGATGGGCAGGTCAGCACGCTCGAAGGGATCGACGATCGTGAAGAACTGTCGAGTGCTGAGTTGCACCACGTTGTGGATATCGCCGAGAACTGCTGGTGTCGGCCCTGCCAATCGACGGAGTGTCGGCATAGCCGTCAGGTGGAGGAGGTGCTGGCGATTGCTGATCTGAGCGAGCGTTCGGGTGGTGGGATTGATGAGCTTCCGTCGCTCGATCGGATTACTCGGTTTCGCTCGCAGGGGGAAACGATCTACACCGCCTGGTTCGACAATGATGCTCGGTTGCGCGCGCACGAGCAACGGAGCGGTGACGTTACTTTGTTGGCGTTTTCTCCCGATCGTCCGGAGGATCCGGCGCGGGCGCAGACACAGGACGAGGCTGTGTCTGCCGCGAGTTGTTTGCTAGAGGCCGTAGTTCCGTTCTGTGAAGCTCGATCGACCGAGGAACTCCCCGTGATCCTCCAGTTGTTGATCTCTCCAGCGAACTGCGAGTAACCTCTACGGAGTAATTTTTCGAAACAACGTGTGGCTAGAATTACCCACCGCGAGCTTTGCTCGCGGCCTTTTTTCATCAACGTTTTTTGATCGAGCGGTTGCCGAAGGCAACCCGAGATTAAAAAAGGTTGGGCTGTAGTTCCGTTCTGTGAGGCCCGATCGATCGAGGAACTTCCCGTGATTCTCCAGCTGTTAGTCTCTCCAGCACACGACGAGTACCCTCCACGCTATCGATTGCGGTCGATCCACTGACAAAACTTCTCGAAATCTTTTGCACCGGCATCCTCGGCAATACTACGAAGCGTCCCCGTTTTTACGCGATCGTGCAGTGGAACGCTCACCGTTCGCTTCTCGTCTGTCACTGGGTGCGCGTACTTGAGCACAGCATGATCGCCAGCGATGCGATCCACCCAGAAATTGCCCGTATTACAGAGTACCTTCACAATATCGTCGCCGGAGAAATCACGGGAGACCACACGAGAACACCTAGCGGAGGACCTCAGGCAACTCGCCACCCGGCGTGTTGTCGTCTGGATCAATTCCGAGCGCACGGAGTTCCTCGTCTGTCGGTGGGGTGCCAGCACCGTCTTCCACCGCATCAATCACCGCATCAAGGCTAGCAAGTGCCTCATCGCGGGTTTTTCCCTGGGTCGTTAGACCGTGTGTTTTTTCGTGAGCAGTCCACCAACCATCTGCATCCTCGACGAGTGTGATTCGATGTTGAACGCTCATGCTGGTACCTCCTCGGACTCCCCATCAGCCCACCAAACGACTGCGCTCGCGCCAACTTCCTTTCGCCCGATCTCGCCACGCTCATGCAGCGTGTTGAGCTTGTTCAACACTGAACGGTTCGAAACCCCCAGCGAGTCACTGATCTCCGTCGCAGTGAGTGGTTCCGCTGCCGTCTCGAATTCGGCTAACACACGGTCCAGCGGTACCGTCTCAACGTATTGTCCGTGGTCGTTCCGTTTGCGGCCCATCACTACCATTGGTAAGCGCCTGAGACGCTAAACCATTTCGCCCGGGTGAAAAGGGTGTCAGCGCGGCTATTGCAACGGTCAGGGCAGTGTATGATTCGCGAAATGAGACGAAAACGGCCAGATGGAACATCTGCATTCCGCCCATCGCGATAGTGTCGCTTGGAGTCCGCTTCAAACCTACTAGGGTAGTGCTGTAACTTGGAGGAAGTCTCATGCGAGTAGAACAGTTGGGTGCTTCAATCCTACTAGGGTGGTGCTGTAACCAGTGGTATCTCTCTGGTATCGGGAAGGGGTAGAAGCTTCAATCCTACTAGGGTGGTGCTGTAACTCAATCGATGGACCTCGCCCGCACGACGATCGCGGCTTCAATCCTACTAGGGTGGTGCTGTAACCGTTGCCAATCAGCGGTATACAGCCCCTCTACTTAGTACTGCCGAGGTGGTTTGACCACAGACCCTCAATAACCCCTGTACTCCCGGGGGTCTGTGGTACATATCCGTTTGATGACCATACGATACCCCCGCAGAATCCAACCGACCGCTGACCGATCAGGTCTAAACAGATTTGAGCTTCGACTATGCGTAGGTTAGATACCTTCAGAGAAGATTTAGCACGAGTTCTAGCACAGCTTTCAACCAATACGACTGTAACATCCCCGAACACTTCTATCTGAATTCCATCACATATTAATAGTGGTATTTCGATGTGGTAGGTATACGCATCCGACTGGGATAAAACCGGTTGCCCGGTTTTCCCCAGACGTGTTCCATCACGTCCGAGGATGGGTCAGGATCAAAATGGTTCTGAAACCCAACGAAATCGACGGACGGAGTATAGATAACACTGATGAAACCAGCGAAGTTGTCGAGACGTGCCTCGACGCGATATCAAGCCTTCGCGACCAGCAAACAGCGATGCTCAAGACGATCGAATCACAAAACGAGCGAATCGCCACGCTGGAAGCAGAGCGCACCCAGAAGGAAGCAACAAACGCAGAGTTGCACGAACGGATTGTGGAACTCGAAGACGAGCTCGAAACCTATCGCGAATCGAATGAACTGGACAAGGCCGATATCAGACAGGACGTGGCGGAGAACGCTCGTCAGACGGAGGCGTCGGAGAAACACACCGAGGCCGTTGCGCGGAAGGTCGAGACGCTTGATGGACGCGAGCAACGGACGCCGCTGGAGCAAGTCGTTCGATTGCCGGAGGAAATTATTCATAAAGCGAAGCTGACGGCCAATCAGCGACGAGCCCGAGCGATTGCCATGGAGATCGGCGGACTGGCCACGACAGTGCCGAAAGGAAAGCGACTGGATTCGACAACAATCAAAGAACAGCTCGAACGGGAGTACGGATCGGCACACGACCAAACGGTCGCCCGAGTGATGTCGTTCCTTGATCGCCTCGGTGGCAATCGAACGGAGGTCGTCCACACAGGTCAAGGAAAAGCCGTCATTTTCGACGACTGGCTTGCTAGACGCCTCACAACCGCTGAACAGTTCACTGCGGATGCTGTTGATCGTGTCCTCACGAACGTTGTGAGCGTTACTCCCAGAACGGGCAGCTAAGGTGTGAGCAAGCGCCCTCCGATAGGAATCTATACAGGGAATTTATCTCAGCACGAATGACGGTCGATTCGGTAGTAGCAGCAGGTGTGAGGAAATGACCTTTTGTTCAGTAGTCGTACGCTGGATATTGCTAGCCATTCCTGGTCGAATAACGCCTATCTAGAAACTAGCTCACGACGATCGTGAGCGAACTACTGGTGAGGGCTCACCCGACCCAACACGAGATTCCACCAGCTGTCTGTTCGATGTGGTCATTCCGATTTCTGGATATCAATCAAGGAACTTCCCGTGATCCACCAACTGTTGGTTTCTCCAGCGCACGAAAGCTAACCTCTATGACGGATTCTTTTGAAACCGCATGTGGCTAGAATCACCCACCGCGAGCGCAGCGAGTGAAAGCCAGAGAGTTTCGCCCAGCGCGAACGGAGTGAGCGACCGTCTCGCCAGGGATGAGTGGTGAGCGAAGCGAACCCCTGTCTAAAAAGATGGAATGGAGCCATTTGCGTTACCTGAATCAGCGGAACATTGACGTGCGTCGGGCAGTGAGAAGAGAAGTGAATTCGGAGTCTGGATGTCGATTTGGTAGATCGATGGCGTGACCTTCGTGGACCTTTATAAGGTCTGTGTACAGGGGGTCCACGAAGACAGGTCCGATTCTCGCCGGTGCAGAAACGATTATAGGGGCTATACTCCAATAATCACCCGCTGTCGCAGGACCCTAGAAACCCACAGCGGGATTGAAACGCGATACGATAGCGTGGCTGAAAGGAGAGTTAGGTCGCAGGACCCTAGAAACCCACAGCGGGATTGATACTCACCGCCGTGGCGATAACACCACGATTCAACCTCTTGTCACAGTACCCTAGAAACCCAGAACGGGATTGAAAACCTGTTCGAAGCGATCCACCTCATCGCACACACCGCGAGCTTCGCTCGCAGCCTTTTTCATCAACGTTTTTTATTCTCGCGAGCACCGCGAGTCTCGCCCAGCGCGAACGTAGAGAGCGACCGTCTCGCAAGCCCTGATGAGCGGGCGAAACCCACCCGAAGGGAAAATAGGTTGGATGCGATCACGCGGGGTCGTCACGAATTCGATAGACGTCGATATCGACTGACAGCTCGTCAAACTCGGGATCTGCGCCGACGACGAGGGGAGCATCCTCTACAAGTGCCAGCGCCGCGGCGTATGCATCGCCAAGAGAGATACCACCTGCCCCTTTGATGCGGGCAACGGTACTCCATGGGGGCGTCTCGATCGTTACGCCAAAGCCCCGGAGCACACGCAGATCCTGGTTTCCGATAGCGAACTCGTCGTCACCAGGTTCGATCTGATTCGGGGAACCAGTTTCAAGCCGCGCAATTTTATAGACGAGCTCTGTTGCGGTGGCGTGGGAGATCGTACCGGTTGATTGATCGCTATCGATTTCCTGAAGCTGCTCTGCCACCGTCCCTGCACCGGGTTCATCGTAAAAATACGCAATGAGTGGCTCCGTATCGAAGATGTAGTCCGTCATTCGTGCTGACCGAGTTGTGCATCGTGCTCGCGTTCTCGTCGCTTGTCCGCTGCTTTCATCCCTTGCAACTGGTCAAGGACCGTGCCTTTCTCGTAACGGCCAGCGTGGACTCCTCGCATCTCGTCGACTGAGGGGAGTGGATCAACCACGATTTTTCCCTCCTCCTCGTGGATGTGGACCTTCCCCGGCGTTTCGATACCAAATCGGTCACGGAGCTCCTTTGGGATCGTTGCCTGTCCTTTCTTGGACACGCGGATGATCTCCCCATCTTCGGTATTACTCGACATTACTGTATTACTGTATGCGTTGATAGTGGATAAATGATTCTGTCGTACTAATCTATCCAGTTGTAATAACACAGCCAAATCTTACGACAGACTACTCTTGCGGAACGCTACGGCCATCAAATTCTCAATAATCCAAATTTAGTGCATTCAGAGAATACAGTGAGATTCTTCGATGGTTTTACCAGAGATATTATATTAATAATTAGAATGGGGAGGCATACATATCTGACAGGGACAATATCGGTTGCCCAGTTTCTCCATACGTGTAGCACCACGTCCGAGGATGGATTGGATTGAGAATGAAGTTCAAACCCAATGAAATCGACGGATGGAGTCTTGTTTACACTGCTGAAACCAGCGATGGCATCGCGATTATTGCTAATCTCCACGTTCAGCAAGCAGGGTTACTGGAGACGATCGAGCAGCTACCCGAGCGAATCGGCAAACTGGAGGCAGTACATTCCGAGAAGTGCGAGACAACTGCGGAGTTGCACAAACGGATTGCAGAATTCGAATTGTATCGCGCTTCGAACGAATGGGACTGGGCCGAGATCAAACAGGACGACTAACCGCAACATCGGAATTTTTGATTCCGCGAGGGGCCAGTATTGCTTACCACGAGCGCAGCGATCGGCCTTGTTTCGGAAGGGTGCGCGGAGCGAACACGAATCTAAAAGGTTGGAGTGTAGGCCAGTTGAGTTCACCAGTTTCAGCGGAACATTGACGGGCGTCGGGCAGTGAGGAGAGAGTTACACACGGGATATGGATGTAGATTCTCGGTGAACTAGTGATGGCCTTCGTGGACCTTTATAAAGTCTGTGTACAGGGGGGGTCCATGAAGATGACCCTGATTCTCGCCGGTGCAGAAACGATTATAGGGGCTATACTCCAATAATCACCCCCTGTCGCAGAACCCTAGAAACCCAACACGGGATTGAAACGTCATCCAACAGGTCGGCGATCTTCTCCATTTCCCGTCGCAGAACCCTAGAAACCCAACACGGGATTGAAACGTCGTCGGCACCCAGCAAGAGCTTCGCCGCGGTGATGTCGCAGAACCCTAGAAACCCAACACGGGATTGAAACCCGAATCGTTAGTTATTGTCTAACCGAGTATCACCCGTCGCAGAACCCTAGAAACCCAACACGGGATTGAAACCGTGCGATGATATCCTCGTGCTAGGACAATCCCCGAGTCGCAGAACCCTAGAAACCCAACACGGGATTGAAACGAATCGTCCGATTCGTCCGGAAGATGGAGTTTCGGTCGCAGAACCCTAGAAACCCAACACGGGATTGAAACGCTGTTGACGCAACAGACACACAGAACACGACAACGTCGCAGAACCCTAGAAACCCAACACGGGATTGAAACGAGAAACTACTGGATCTCTTGCTGAGCAGCTCGATAAGTCGCAGAACCCTAGAAACCCAACACGGGATTGAAACCAAAGCCAGCTCGTTGCCGAACCATGGTACGCGCTGTCGCAGAACCCTAGAAACCCAACACGGGATTGAAACTTCAACGTGAGGAGCGTTAGAATCGTCCAGTAGGGTCGCAGAACCCTAGAAACCCAACACGGGATTGAAACTTGGAGCGCACGAGTAACGAGATTCTCGGCGCTATGTCGCAGAACCCTAGAAACCCAACACGGGATTGAAACATGTTTCTGGCGCGGACCCGCCAACAAGTGACCGGCCGTCGCAGAACCCTAGAAACCCAACACGGGATTGAAACCTATCATACCATACAAACCCCAGCGTGATTAGGCTTGTCGCAGAACCCTAGAAACCCAACACGGGATTGAAACGTAATCAAGGACAACCGGCGCTGTACTGTGTTGAGTCGCAGAACCCTAGAAACCCAACACGGGATTGAAACATCACCACCGCACCGCACCCTTGCGGCGTTGCCTCGTCGCAGAACCCTAGAAACCCAACACGGGATTGAAACAGGATCATGTGACTCCATGATCGGGTTCGCCGCAGTGTCGCAGAACCCTAGAAACCCAACACGGGATTGAAACTGGACGATCACATCACGCGCTTCGTGACCTTTCGAGTCGCAGAACCCTAGAAACCCAACACGGGATTGAAACTGGACGATCACATCACGCGCTTCGTGACCTTTCGAGTCGCAGAACCCTAGAAACCCAACACGGGATTGAAACGGATATCCGTGAACGTGATGGCTGGAAGGACGAGATGTCGCAGGACCCTAGAAACCCAATGTGGGATTGAAACCGTATTATTGAAGCTGGGAAGGCGTAGCCATATCAAAAGTGGGCGACTGCTGACGACAGTCGACCGTGACTTCTCGAAACGGTGATTGAAGCCAAGGAAAACCACTGCAGAAGAGGTGAAAACCGTTGCGACACTTAGCAGGTGGTTGAAACAACCACAATCGGGCCTAAAACCGGCTATCTACTGAATTTTCTTGCTCCCAACAGTCAGCACACAGCGCGGATTCTAACGAGTCGTCTGCGCCCACAGACTGGATTCTCAAATCGAAGCTTAGCTCCTGGCACTGATCACATTCGAGCTTCTTGGCCAACTGCTGTTCAGCTGTGCTCGCTCCTCGGGCGCTAATCCACCCAGTCGCAGCCGCTATGTCGCCAATGGCCTGCTGGATCTCTTCCTCCGTTTTCTCGATGGTACCGTCTGCCCGCCCGCTTTCGAGAAGTGATCGCACGAGAGCCATCCGCTTCTGGACCTCCTCAATGGTGAGTTTCTCGCCGAGTTCGCGCTGCTTCCGGCTGTAACTGAAATCGATTGGTGTGGACACGATATTTATTGTTAAACTCATTCATCATAAATATACTTGTTTTATGAATGGGTAAAATCGGTCGCTTCCTCCTTTTAGCAGCCGTCGGGCTCCATCAGTTGGCCATAGTCTTTTGATGATCAAACTATCCTAACCATGAAAATTATTAGAACTAACCGAACCGGTTGATCAGCATTGGTAGACGCAACCTGTTGGAAGTTCGAAGGACGGTGTCGATTCTCACCGGTAGAGAAGGATTATAGGACCTATATGCCAGTGAATATCCACGGTTGCAGAATCCCTAGAAATCCAGTGCGGAATTGAAACTGAAAATCTGTGTTCCGGCCGTTGAGCCGTGCAAATGTCGCAGGACCGTAGAAACCTAATGCAGGATTGAAACCGACGTGCTCCAACTCAGCCACCAGTGAAAGATCGAACCTCCAGCTTGCCGGTTGTTGTAAGCGAGACGTACTTGACCTTTCCTTCTTTCCAGCTCTCGACCGCACCACAGGCATCCAACCGCGAAATGTGACGAGTGATGGTACTTTTGGGACGACCCGTATGGTCGGTGATCGATGGAATTGTGGTTTCGTCTTCGAGATCAGCAACCGCTTCGAGCGTCTCAAGAACACTCTCTGAAACGCCGAGATCGATGCGTGGGAGTGCAAACTCGCGCACCTGCCCATCAATATCACTGAACTGCAACACAGTGTCGACCATTTCGTGTTCTTTGAACACGACCGCCATGAATGGATACAGGAGATCCCGAGCTCCACCGCCGAGGTTCACGACGACCGAACCGTCTGCGTTCTGCAATAGCTGCTGATACGAATCTAGAGCGGCCTCCAGATCTGTGTGTGGAATTCGGCGCAATTCGATCGTAACACCAGGAACGACATCCGGCAACACCTGCCTCACGTCATTGAGTGCCTCATCCGATCGACTTTCGTCGGTTTCCTCCAGCGGACGAATCAAAATCACCGTATCGCCTGCCGTCAGTCCATGACCGAGCACCGACCGCGTAACGCTCGTACTATTGTACCCAATCGGCGAAATGAACGTTTTCACAACAAGACGATCTTTCGCATTTAACAAAGCAATATCGTTTCACATCTCCGTAATCGCAACAGTACGATTCCATTCAATTGGAATCATATCAGAGAACCGGAACAATTTAGTTACAAACAGTCGTTGGGAGAGTGTGTAGTAGATGAGAAGTAAACCAACTAAATCATTGTGGCCGATCCACCCTGACGTCAACCACCGACATTCAGTGTGCGTGGTACCTGCTGCGCCCTGGATGGATGTGGGAGGGCAAGTGGAATCGGAGGGAGGTGAGACCAACTACTGATGAGACATATCACCCTCGAACTGGAGCCAGAACGACCGTTTCACATCCCGACATGGAACGGGTACCAGACGTACGGTGCGCTCCTATCAAAGCTCGGTGACGTATCTGATTCGCTGAGTTCGCACATTCACGATTCACCAATCGGAAGCCTCCATAATAGTGGCTTGCTGGGAACGTTTGCTTCGAGCGATCGGGATCACCACCAGCGGGTGGTGAATGACGAAACCTACGAACTCACCCTGGGTGTCACAGATCCTCGTGACCAAGAGGTGTTTGAAGCGCTCGCTGACGCATTCGTATTCAGCGGCGATTCGCTGGAACTCTATAACGGGGTTTTCCAGGTGCGCAATTTCGCGAGCACAAACAGAACACATGAGGAGCTGTTAACCGACGCAGCTGAGGTCGTGGATGATCTCCCGCCGAACTTCGAGATAGAAATGGAATTCCGGACGCCAACGTGTATCCGAGAAACACCTGAGATCACCACGATGTTCCCACACAGGGCTAGCACGTTCCGTTCTCTACTGCGCAGATGGAATAAGACAGTTCCAGCAGAGAAGGCCGATGAACTCGAATTGGGATTGGTTCGAGAGGACTTCGAGCAGAACCTCATCGAGAAACCCGACTTTCGGACGCTTGACTCCGATAGCGTGCTCGTGAACCGGGGTGAAGATGGTAGACCCATCCAACGCCAGGGCTTCTCTGGACAATGCACCTATAAGTTCAAAGGTGCAAGCGAGGCAATCCGGACAGCGGTAACAGCTCTTGCGTTGTTCGGAGAGTATGCTGGTGTAGGTGGCTTCGTTGCCCGTGGCTGCGGAACTATTGATGTGGTGGTAGAAAAATGAGAATCCCGTATGGGTTTCCTAGTGACGATTTCTATCTCGACATAATTTCAATCCCGTATTGGATTCCCAATAACCAATGGGACGGAAAATCATATCAATACTGCGATTTTGCTTATCGCGAATTGCGTCGATCTCTACATAGGCCCAAAGACCAAGTAACTTCGAGTGGTAATAATTGGCATCAATATGCAACCGAATCCAGTCGAGGTGATCGTGGACATCGAACAAGTAGAATGGGTGTCAAAAAATCCAAGATATCCGAAAGAACCGAGATATATTCACCAGTTGGAAACACAGGATGGACAGTCACATATCATCCTTTCCAACAAAAAAATCTCCAAAAGAGGGAAAAGATTTCAAATTTCGGGAAGACTGATCTGGCCGTCCGAGTACATCGTAATCGAAATGTCAGAACAGGAGGAAAAAGATGAGTGCATCAGATGGTGAAGATCTATTCGGTCTCTTTGAGGATGTTCAAACTGATGTCCTCTCTGAATTCCTTTCTGAGGTTGATCCGAAGCTGATCGATTTGGGATGGGGATTCATTCCTGCAAAATGTGCCATCGACTTCGCCGAATACGAACTGACCGATCAATCGATGGCGAACCATGTCCGGAGTGGGGCATTCGCTATTACCCGACTCAACACGATCGCGCCCACTTTTGGGGCATTCGAACTCTCAGACACAGAACTCCGGCAGACACTAGCGCTGTTTGTCATCCACGATCTTCACAAACTCAGAGATGACACTACCGTTCACACCGAATACGACATAGACAAAGCAACCGTAGACACCCTCGTTACACGCCTCGGGCTATGGGAGTTCGCTCCGTCACTTCGGCTTGAGGATTTCCACGCATGCGCAGTAGACCATGAAAATAGTTGGAAATCCAATCCAGAGCATTCCACCCGGACCTACAACAAACTTAGGCCGTTCGTTCGGGTCGCAGACGGATTCGCATCGTGTGCAACGCCCGAGGAAGCAGCAGGAACCCGTAATCTGTCGAATCTTGCGACCGCGTACCCAGGTGCTAACCTTGAACTCCGCCATCACACACTCGACGACGTCAAAGGCGAGTTCACCAACATTCTCAACGGCGTCACTAACATGGTGCTGGCAGAGCAGAACGAATATGAATTGTTTTTAATCTATCAGGATGGGTGTGTGTACCTCACAGACAGTGATGCTCCTGACATGCAGCTAGATGAGCCACTGATTGGAGACATCTACGAACGTCTCAAAACGGAAATCAACGACGCACATCCGGCGTATAAGAATCGTGAACAGCTCGCAGAGAATCTTGCAACGCGGTCACAGGGATTCTATGGGATCAACAATCAAGACTTCTTCTACGCCGGCGCGCCCAATGTCCTCCTCGCGATCTCAGTAAAAGCGAAACAGGACGCAGATCCCACCACCGATCCGACCGATAGTATGCAGGAGACAATGGAATCGCTCAACGAACGCCTCCCCATTGAGATCGATACAACGACTCGTGTTGCACCCGGATATGCGCGATTGGCATACACAGTAAAACGCTCATATGTCGATCCACTCGTCGATGCAGATCTCGCAGATGACGCGCTCACCACGACCTGTCGGCTGTTTGGCGTTGACGATGATGTCATGGAGGGACTGTGTGCGCTCGAAGATGATGAACTTAGTCTTACTGCCGGTGGTAAGTGGGACTACAGTTACGCCATCGGACAGCATATCGCTGATCTCGTTCGTCGGAAAAGCTGGTCACCTGCCGCTCCGAATCTGGCTGGGTTTCTCGCTGAGCGATTGAACGATATCTCGGAAGAATGGAATGAAGTCGTGATGGAAGAACACACTGGCGAATTCGAGACCGAACTTCGCGCATACATTGCCGACATCCTCCGCATTGGCGGACGGGCAGTTGATCCAACAGAGGAGATGGAAGCACTCACCGATCCATTTGAGGAGCACCACACGGTCAGACGCGGGAAAACGTGTACATTCTGTAACCGGGGAACGACGAGTACCAGAAAGGATGACATGAAGGCACCGAAGTCGCTCACAACCTTCCAAGCTGGCTACTCCAATCGGATTCCGGCGGATGCGGGAAAACCAGACAATCTTCTTGTGTGTATTCCATGTCAGGTAGAATTCTCGCTCAGAGAGACGGGTGCAACACGCAGGGAAGATGGTCGGCTGTTCATCCACCTCGTACCGGATTACTTCTACACACCGGCAATGTGGTCGATGTACGCCAACGAAGTGTTCGCCCGCTTTACCGGCGAGGCAATGACTCGAACTGGTCGGCTTGCTGAAGCCGTGTTCGAAGCTACCAAACAAATCGATGACGACTTCAATCCACTCGATCCCAATACCCAAGAACTCTCGGCATCGCTGGCGACGGTACTACGGGAAGCGACGCGCGCAGATGATTCTGGGGGCCGGTCGGTGGTCGAACAGTTGAGTCAGGGCTTCGATGTTGACACTGGATTCGGAACACGGATACTTTCGTTTTACAAACCCCAGGACAACGAGACCGAATTCCAGTTCTTCGGTGTCTTCATCGGGATCGCAGTTGCGTCCACGATAGGACTCAGAGCGTACATCTCCCACTCCCCATTACCGGATGTGCGTGGACGCGATTTCCACGAAATGGTGAAATTAGATGCCGGATTCACTACAGTTGCAGAGTTCTACGGCCATGATATCCCACTCAAACACCTTAGCGGTCGGCTCGGAGCGGCAGCAGCACTCGTCCAACTCGGCTATGGGCTGAAGAGAGAGGATGCACTGTTCCCGAAATATCTCCGTGCAACACGGAACAAACCACTCCCAGGATCGTATCTCCTGAAGCGGATCGCACAGAACCCAGATAGCGGTGGAGATTCCGAATATCTGCTTGAAGAAACGAATCACCTTGATGGGTATATGACTGCCAAGCAGAGTGTAACAGCTAATAATAGTGAAAATGACCAACTAATGACATCAAACGAGAAAGACGACATCACAACGCTCGCAGAACTCGCGTACGACGCGATCCGTCCAGTGTACGGTAATAAAAAGCCCCACACTATCGAACGTGTATTTCGAGAGTCAGTGAAAGCAGTCAAAGACACGAAACAACTTCGAATGGATACCAGTGAAGCAGAAGTACGCATCACAGGACGACTCCAGAAACTGCCTAAACGAAGTGATCAGGTGTACCGCGTCCCAGCAGAGCAAAGCGAGCATGGTGATTATCTCGATGAACGGATCGAACGCTATGCCAAGGCCTTTGCCACCCGACTGCTTGCCGACCGCTGTGAAGGGAAACCCTCGCTGTTGAAACAGCGGGAAAACAACTTTGCGGATGGATTTTACGCGGCAACTTTGAGACTACAGCGTGAATCAACACAAGAAAACAACGAAGACAACTGACAATACAATGATCGACTACGATACCTACCCAGAACTAGAACGTGGCACCGTTCACCGTGACGAGATGAGTATCGCTCCACAGAGCAACTTTACGAGTATTCTCGTACTTCGAGAGTTGGAGAGTCACGCAATTTTCACGACCGATGGTGAAAATGCTGATCTTGCAAGTGTTGCTGTCGGATCTGGTGAAGATCGTGAAACATACTCACCAGGACTACTGTTCATGCGAAAACAGACCGGCAGTGACCGCCGATTCGGAAAATCACTCCAACGAGATCTCCTTGACACCGACTGCACGATGCAGGTCAACAGCATGTGCCAAGAGTGCGTTGAGTGCGTGCTCTACGGTAGTGCTGCGAGTTCTGATGCCGATAGCTCCCTATCAATTACGTCCCGAGTGATGTACGACACTGCATACACCCTTCGGGACGCTACAGTTGCTATCGATGACAAATTCCAGAACGCACCTGGTGACGACTACGCGAAAGAAGCTGAGCCGACGATTCGAGAGCCCGACTTTTTCGAACCTGGTACGCTGTTCCCGACGGTCGTAACCCTCCGGGATGCGACGCCAGAAGAACTCGCGTTTGTGCTCGGTGTAACAGTTAAAAACAAGCGGTACGGTGCTGCTACCACTCGTCTCGGCCGAGTGAAGAACCACATCCTCGGCGTGTATACAGGCAGCGAAGAAGGTCCTGCGAATCTTGGACTGACACGAGACATCATTCGACGCCTTCGGAATGACAGCAGCACCGCTCATGAATCCATTCAGGAGGTCATCACAGCCTCTGCCCACGATCCTGAGACTGTTAGTAAGCACCTCCAATCATCGTTCGAAGACCGAATTGAGAGAGAACACGGCGGGCTCGACATTGAACGGGTGCCTGAAGAGACGATTTCAGAACTGATTGGAACTGCCTCGGGAGATTCGCTCGCAGAGATCCTAGAAACCCAGAGAGATGCCTCACAGGCGTTCATCAAGCAAGCCGACGAGTAGCCTATGGAGTCTGCACTCGAAGTAACGATCCGAACGCAAGGTGAGATTTGGTTTGCAAGCCGCGAGCTCGGTCGGCTTGCAGATACGGAGTCGTACTTTCTCAACACAGCGCTCTACTATGCGTTTGGATTAGCATCAGGCCGGTATATAGATCGTTCATTCAACCCGACGTATCTGGATGACACTGCGGAGATCGCACAAACGGTATACGTCTCACCTGCAGCTCCAATAGGCCGAGGCGAGGGTACTGCAAACCGAATCACCTCCACTTACAACACGAACACCGACGACTACGCGACTGTCAACTACTCTGCAGAAAAGGATCCAGATGCAGGGAAAAACCTGCCGACGTTCGGTCGCCGCCGGGTCCTCGGTCACGGAAACGCACTTCGGTGTTTGCTGCTGGGCCGTGGCATACCCACCGACGAGCTCGCAAATAGCGTCCCTGGATACATTCGCCTTGGAAAAAAACGCGGCAAGGCGAAGCTAGCGATAGAACGACTGAATGTCGACAGTGACAGCGGTGAGTTCTCACTCGGTCACCCGATCGGGGTGTATGACTCCGATCGGATGCCAACCGGGAATCTGATCACCAAGCGAATGCGTCCAACTCCTCTAATTGTGCAGGCGACTTATGAGGGCGAGCACGTAGTACTCCGCCGGACAGACGGCGCGAACGAACACAATGAGGAGGATAGAGAAGATGCCATCCGACTCCCATCAGACGTGGAATTCCTTAAAATGAAACGATAACGATGAATGATCCACTTCATCTGTCCGGCGTTGAACTTCGTCAGCACAAAGATCCCGAATATCCAGCCGAGAGTGCAGAATTCAAACCATATGCTCATCAACAAGATCTCCGTGACCTGTTCGTGAACGAGGACTCGTTTCTGGCAGTAAACGACAGTCCAACCGGAGGAGGCAAGACGATGTCATGGATCTCACCGATCATTGAGAGCGGCGACCACACACTTATCATCTACCCAACAAACGCACTCATTCACGATCAAGAGAAAAATATCGAAAGAGAGCTTGCTTCACAGTTTCCTAGCCACAGCGCTGATACAGAAATCCTCACGATCACTGCTGATTCGCTTCGGACGGAACACGCAAAGGCGTATCCAAACGCCAACTCGAATGGAGAGCGTCTTCATAGGCTTTTGAGCCAGAACGTTTGGAACGGGGATGGACAGGTGATCGTCCTCACTAATCCAGACATCTTCGTGATGATGCGCCGACATCTGTATGGGCGTTCAGGTGATTCAGGGGCACGCATTCGTGCTTTGGATGAGTTTGACACAATTGTCGTTGACGAATTTCATCGAGCTGAACGAAAAGAGCAGAATACATTACTATTCCTGCTTGACGAGATGTACGATCTTCCGGAGTATCAATGTGCACTCTCACGGATCATACTATTGAGTGCCACACCGACCGAACGGCTCGAACAGCGATTCGAGCAAGCAATGAGTGCATCGTACACGCGCATTACAGGTCTTCGAGAATCTAACGAGCAGCAAGCGTACAGTGAAACGCCGACAGACGGATGGTCGGCCGTGATGCCACCTGTTGATCTTGATATTCGATCAGCTCCAACATTCAAGACTGTAGATAAATTACTCGATGCAGATTGGGAAGAAACATTCGACTTTGCAGTCCGTCCAGGTCGAACCGTTTTCATTCTCGATGGACTTCACGAGGTAGAGCAGGTTTATCAACAGCTCAACGCGGAACTCGATGAATCCGAAGTCATTCGAATTGACGGGTTGCATCGTGGTGATCTTCAGGCTAAGCTTGAGGACTTTGATGTGCTGGTAAGCAACTCGGCTGTCGAAGTCGGGATCGATTTCGATGTCGATCGGCTCGTGTTCTCGGCTCATAACCGATCAAGCTTTCTCCAACGACTTGGCCGACTCCGAACGAAATCAGAGTGCCAACAAGCACGATGTTACGTCCCTCCGGTCGTGGCAGACGCTCTGATGGATAAAAGGTGTGACACACGAATCTCTCGCGCCGAACTTACCGGTACTCTCTCCGAGGCGTATCATGATCCACGCGACCCAGCATCGTTCGACTGGCGTTACTCGGCTGCCGAGGCATACCACCACATTCAGCGGCGAGCCCGAAACGCAAACTCCGAAGTTGCAACTCAGATCCGGGAGAAAGGTTGGGAACGCATTACTCAGCACTACGGCTCGGAAGAAAAGCACATTAACCGGTCAGATATCGAGCGATATGTAGATATCATCAACGAGCGGGTTGATCAAACGCTGAGGTGGTATCGTGGTGATTCGATTTCAGTGCTCGTGTACGATCAAAGAACTGACGCTGAAAACCCTGTCAAAACGTACAACTTGTTCTATTTACTTCGATACGGAGACGTCGAATTCCTCTCAAATGACGAATTCAAACAAGTCGTTCCGGACGAACACAACGACGACATTGAACAAGCAGAGCCGTACGTCGTGGGATACTGTACCTACAATGGCACGATAGACACCGACGACGAAGGATACGGACGCGACGTAGCGCTGGAAGCTGGTACTGATATATACGCGTGGTTACGAAGCGATGATGGACAACATAGACGTACCCGTTCCCCAGAGATTGTGAGTGGTCTCTCTGTCGATCTCGATGTTACGGACGGTTCGAAACGAATCACGAGCATTGAGCACTTACGTGAGGGATTGGCCCAGGAGAACATCCTTTGTTACGCTATTAAAGAGACTACCAGGGAAGCGAAGAACTACTACGATTTGGGTGCGTTCTTCTTCCTCACTAAATTAAAAGTTGCTGATGAAATGATGTCGATTGCCATCGGTACCGATGCTCTGTATCTCCACTGCGCCGTGCAGGAAGAACACGAATCGATCAACCTCGAACAGTTCGGAATGGATATCTGAGATGCCTACCAGATCGAGTTTCAAAGACGAGCTAGTATACGTGAGTGCGTTGAACGAATATGTCTACTGTCCACGACGGTACTACTACCAGCGCTACTACGATGAAATCGGCGAGCCGTACGAACTTGTCGACGGACGGTTAAAACATGATACCTCTTCCCGACGTGGGGGATGGATCAAAGAACGGTATTTCCGGTCTGACGAGCTCGGACTCCATGGAAAGATCGATCTCATCGAGACGGACAGTGGGACACTCACGCCAGTCGAGCGCAAGCGGGCTGAGAGTGGATCGTATTACGCGAGTGACGAACTTCAGCTCGCTGGATACTGTATGTTACTCGAAGCCGTCCTCGAAGAACCGGTTTCCGTTGGCTATATCTATCTCTACTCAACAGACACCAGGCACGCAGTCCGAATTACACCCAAACACCGTGATGCTGTTCGGAACATAATCGATCAAATACAGACTATGTCTATCAATAACGTTCCATCATTAATTGATAATCGATCGAAATGCGATGCCTGTTCCGCACGGACGTACTGTATGCCTGGTGAAACAGCAGTTCTCGCCCCTAATGAGGCAGTAGGAACCGATTGGGAAGGTGTCTCACCGGAGGAGCCCCCATGAAAGCCAGCGATGGATTGTTCACCGATTCGGTGTTGTTCGTCACGACCCAGGGTGCACAAATTCAGACCGACGGTGGGAAGATCGTTGTCTATGACGTTGATGGAGAGCAGGGAGCACTGGGAACGTTCCCGATCGAAAAGGTGGATACGATCAACGTCTTCGGTGGTGTGAACTTCACGACGCCGTTTGTCGCGAAAGCCAATGAACACGGAATCGTGCTCAACTACTTCACCGAGATCGGAAACTACCGCGGAAGTTTCGTTCCCGAACGGAACACGATAGCAGAAGTTCGGCGGGCACAGTATGCACTATCGGAGAAAGATGAGCTCACGATCGCATCGGCAATGATCGACGCGAAGATCCGAAACGCACGAACACTGCTCTCCCGAAAGGGAGTCACCGGCACTGATGATCTTGCAGCGATCGGCGATCGAGGTACCTCAGTCTCGAACAAGGATGATCTTCGTGGCGTCGAAGGAGAAGCTGCGGAGCGATATTTCGGCCGTCTTGATGAAACACTCATAGAGGGATGGACGTTCGAAACACGGAGCAAGCGGCCACCGGAGGATCACATCAACTCACTTCTCTCGTTAACCTACGTGATGATGAAAAACGAGGTGTTGAGTGCGTTGCGGTGTTACAACCTCGATCCGTTCCTTGGTGTGCTCCACGCTGATCGCCATGGGCGTCCATCGTTGGCGTTAGACCTGCAGGAAGAGTTTCGGCCGTTGTTCTGTGACGCCTTCGTGATGCGGTTAGTGAACCGACGGACGCTCACCCACGATCAGTTCAAGAAGAACAACCATCTCACCGATGATGCGTTCCAGGTGTATCTCGACAAATTCGACGATTACATGAAAGAGACGTTCACTCATCCTCACTTTGATTATGAAGTGAGCCGCCGGAGCGCTATTCGCCAGCAGGTGATACTCCTGCGAAAAGCGATCACCGGAGAGCTGGATGCATACCATGCATTGGCGGTGAACCGATGAGACTCGCTGTGACCTATGACGTGAGTGATGACGGGAATCGGCGGCAGGTGTATCGGACGCTTGAGCGATACGGAGCCTGGCAGCAGTACAGTGTGTTCGAGCTGGACATCTCGAAAACCGAGCGAGTCGAGTTGGAATCGGAGCTGGAGTCTCTGATAGAACCTACCGACGGAGATCGTATTCGAGTTTATCGACTGTGTGGAGCCTGCTGTGATGCGATTACGGATCTCGGTGTTTCACCACCAGAGCAAAAATCGAACGTTCTGTAGCGTCATCCTTCGTGGACCTTTATAAGGTCTGTGTACAGGGGGGGGTCCACGAAGACGGCCCTCATTCTCGCCGATGTAGAAACGATTATAGGGGCTATACTCCAATTATCACCCCCTGTCGCAGGACCCTAGAAACCCAGAACGGGATTGAAACTCCTTGACGTACAGAACCCCATTCTTGCGCACGCCGAGTCGCAGGACCCTAGAAACCCAGAACGGGATTGAAACTTACCACAGACTTCATCGATATCGATGCTGCGAAGTCGCAGGACCCTAGAAACCCAGAACGGGATTGAAACTTACCACAGACTTCATCGATATCGATGCTGCGAAGTCGCAGGACCCTAGAAACCCAGAACGGGATTGAAACGGCTGCCGACGATGGCACACGCGCAGTGTACGAAGTCGCAGGACCCTAGAAACCCAGAACGGGATTGAAACTATCGATGACTGACGAGCCCTCCAAACGACGACGTCGCAGGACCCTAGAAACCCAGAACGGGATTGAAACATATACGCGGCTTCAGACTCCAACGGACTCAGTTTCGTCGCAGGACCCTAGAAACCCAGAACGGGATTGAAACAACATCGAAACGTTCCGTCGAATGGGTTTGAATGGTCGCAGGACCCTAGAAACCCAGAACGGGATTGAAACCTATTCGACTATCTCGATCGCAACCGGGCCGTCGGGTCGCAGGACCCTAGAAACCCAGAACGGGATTGAAACATGTCGATGGCGATGCAACCGATGACACCTATTCTGTCGCAGGACCCTAGAAACCCAGAACGGGATTGAAACGATAGGAATCTGCCTTTCTGGGCTAAGCAAGAGGATGTCGCAGGACCCTAGAAACCCAGAACGGGATTGAAACAGGACGACTGCGATTGTCCGTTTGGGCCGCGCTTCGTCGCAGGACCCTAGAAACCCAGAACGGGATTGAAACAGGACGACTGCGATTGTCCGTTTGGGCCGCGCTTCGTCGCAGGACCCTAGAAACCCAGAACGGGATTGAAACTCGCGAACAGCGTCGTCTATCTGCTGCCGAACCTGTCGCAGGACCCTAGAAACCCAGAACGGGATTGAAACCTCCCACTCCTCCCAATCCAACTGCTGCGCGTTCGGTCGCAGGACCCTAGAAACCCAATACGAGATTGAAACTGAGCGGCCTACGTGCGTTTTCACTCCGGAGTCCCTGTCGCAGTACCCTAGACAGAACGGGTTTGAAACAATGGGAGATGGCTGCAACTATTCGAGATAGCACTCCAGACAGTATGCTGAAGTAGGTGTTGAAGGATACCTGCGTTACCACACAGGGTCGAAGCTGGTGGCTCGAATGTGCGGAACCAGCGGAGGGAGGGCTATTTGGACGAGGGTAGATCAGAGGTCATCTGTTCATCGGCAACCGGATCCGCTATAGAGAATGCTAGAGCGGAGAAACTGATTTACAGGTCGCTCTGCAACTGCCACTAATGGGAAGTTACGCAAGAGCGCCAAGCTGGGACGATAAGCATACGAACGAGAGTGACGGGCGACAACTCGGAGACGTGCTTTCGGGCAAATTCGCAGATATTGACATTGATTCAGTGGAGGCAGTGCGCGACGAACGGAACCCAGAATGAAACTTTTTGTTGATACTAATATCTTTGTTGCCAGTCTAACTGACGAACCGTCACGAGGGAAAATTGCAACACGATTGCTTAACGAGGATCACGACTTCTGTACATCGATTATCAACCTCATGGAGCTTCGATCTGTGCTGACAAAGAAAAAGTACATTGAACAAGAGCGTGTTGAGGAAGTGTTATCGGATATCTACAACCGAGTCGATATCTATGCCCCCGAAATAAGCGATCACATCACTGCCTACGAATTACAACGAGACAATTTACTCTATGCCATGGACTGTATATTGCTTGCCTTAGCGGACGATGTAGACGCAACACTGGTAACCTTCGATGGGGAACTTCTTGACCACGGTGGCGTCGCACCGGAAACAGTGCTCGAAGACGACTCCTCGACAGGCCAGTAATCAGTCGAGTAAGAGTCCCAGAAACTCCGTCTATATCTCTACCTTATTGCCAGAACCACTTAAACGAAGAAGTACACTTGAACCGGTTTCTCGACGAGATCGTCATACCCTCACGCGGGCGCGGACGAACATCCCACGCAGCAGACACCATTGCTCGCCAGCAGTTCGATGAGGATTCGCTCCCGGAGGGGTTCGAGGTCCTCGTCGTTGAGCCAGCTGAGATCTATGCAGTGCTGGAAACGTTTCGACGATACGACGACCCGACGCGTCGATCATCCACCACTGCGAGCAACGTGATATCGACGCAGTGGTGAGCATCGATTCAGCTTCGAACGCTCAGTGAGCATGTCCTGTCAGTATCAACCATCAGTGACGGCGTCTACGGTGGTAACAGATGGGATAACGGAGCGACTCGACGCAGGTGCGTTGTGTACACGGAATTGTGGCTGTAGTACTCTGCACCGGGGTGAACGCCGGCTGGATTTACCTGTTCCAGCGGAACATTGACGTACATCGGACAGTGAGAACAGACGTGAATTCGGAGTCTGGATGTGGGTTCGGTGGAACGACGGCGTGACCTTCGTGGACCTTTATAAAATCAGTGTACAGGGGGGGGGTCCACGAAGACGGTCCTGATTCTCGCCGGTGCAAAAACGATTATAGGGCCTATACTCCAACAATCACCCCCTGTTACAGCACCCTAGAAACCCAATGCGGGATTGAAACGACGTCTGAACGTTTGAGATTGCAGTAGTCCCGATGGGGTTACAGCACCCTAGAAACCCAATGCGGGATTGAAACTATCATTGCGACTGTCTCACACTCGTTTACTGTATTGTTACAGCACCCTAGAAACCCAATGCGGGATTGAAACACGCGGTCGGCTTCATCAATATTGAGGTGGTCAATCGTTACAGCACCCTAGAAACCCAATGCGGGATTGAAACACGCGGTCGGCTTCATCAATATTGAGGTGGTCAATCGTTACAGCACCCTAGAAACCCAATGCGGGATTGAAACGGGATATGGTGTTTGGATTGCAAGAAATTCGTCTAAGTCGCAGGACCCTAAATCACCAATTACGAGACTCATCTCAAATTTTTATTCGAACCCATGCTGTTCTTCTGCTATCTCTAAAAATATTATAATATTATATAAATCTACTCATGATAAAAACTAATTATATTAATACCAAATGAGTTCTCTATCTTCAATGCCCTGATAGAAGGCTGTTCGAGCATAGCGTTCGACAGCCGTTTCATAACCGTCACTGGTGCCGAGATCCGGCTGAAGAGTGCTGACTAGGCGACTAGTCTGAGCTCATACAGCGTGCCACCCTGTTCATAGCCTGCTGGGAGGTCTTGAACTGATCGATAGCCGTTCACAGACCGATCGTAGATCGTCGGTTTATCGAGTTCCCCAAGCTGTCGATCGAATAATGTGAGGGCTATTGTAACCTGCAGTTCGGGTGGGCCGGCCATCACATCCTCCCAATCGACGGTGGCACTGATGGTTGGTTTTTCATCAGTCACCACAAGGAAATGCAGTGGCTTGAGATCGTCGTGAATTATCGTTGCGTTGAATTGGTGAGCCAATTCACTCCGTCGGTCGTTGTACCACTCCTAGGTCGGTTGCGCGAGATCTGCGAGCGGTATCTGTTCAAGACGCTCGATAGCTTAGTCAACCTCACGAATCACGCCGAAGTCCAGACTGTTACGCTCATTCAAAAAGCGCAATAGATGGTAGCGTTGGATCGAGCCAACGGAGCAAGATGTATCCAATCCCGGCCTCCCCTTGGAAGAACGCGGGATCATACCAGTGTTGAGTTTGCCACTTCGTACGAAACCGTCCTCGCGTGGCTGACTGTTCGATACTCGCTGCTAGCAGCTGGGTGGCTTGCTCGCGATACTTTGGTTCGTCCAACACCTGAGCTGCTTGGAGAAGAAACGAAATACGGGAGGAGGTACCACAACAGAGGTGGTCGTCATCTGCGAGGGCCATTGTCACCCCGTCCAGTGCCTGATTGAGTTCGTCTTGTACCTGTTCCAAATCTCCGTGTTCGGCAATTCCGAGTCGTGCGAGACCTATTCCGCTTCGTCCATGACACCAAGCATCCATGTATGAAGACGAATCCGGACGAAGATCCCGCCAATTCTGTTCCCTGGCAACGTACTGGTGTCGCTCATACGCGAGACTGTTCAGAGCCGTTTCCCTGAATCGGTCAGCCTGTGTAGCGGTGGAAAGTCGAGTGAGGCTGTATGCGATACCAGAGGTCCCATGAGCGAATCCTGTAAGCGGCTGCTCAATAGTACTCGGTATCCAGACTGGTATTCCGTCGATCTCCGTGCTGTGTTTCAGTAGGTGATCACCAGCTATCTCTGCTCGTTCTAACGACTGTGAATGTCCAGTTGCCTCGTAAAGTGCAAGAAGCCCAAGTATCGCTCCAGCACTGCCATCCACTACATCGAATGCGTCATCGGAAATAATGCGGTCTGGTGTGAGCATTGACTGATACCTAGTGGCGATTTCGGAGTATCGATCGTCGGCAAGGAAGGTTCCGAGTTTTGTGAAACCGTACACTATCCCACCCAGACCAGTGCCGCCACCGACAGATTGTTCGCTCGGCTGAAAACCTCCTGTCTTCGGATCTGCTATCGGATCTACAATTTCTTCAATGGCCGCTCCATACTTCTTTTCCTCAGTAACCCGGTAAAGCGCTGCCATAAACAGAGCCAGTCCCATCCATCCGGCATACAATCCAGGAGGAATAGTATGAAGATGAACTCCACCATTCGGGCCGAGAGTTCGTCGAATCCAGGTCAATTCTCCCGTGTGAGTGTAATTTGCGTTCGAGAGAATTCGTTCGCCAATGTCGCGTGCGCAGGTCGCTGCGTTCTCATTGACGATTGTGTGAGGATCATGAAGGGTGGAGGACATAGTGGTTGAGCGGTGATTTGAGTGAAGTGAACCACCATGTGCCCACCGGAGGTATCGCTGCTGTTCCTGTTGGTCAGTATCAGAGAGACGATTAATTGAGTAGTTGAGTCGAGATAGTGAGGTTTTCTCGAAGAACTCCTCGATTATAGTCGTACCCACCCGCAATTCAGTGCTATCAGTAGTGGTTGAGAGACGGGGAAACGTTCCATTTCGAAGAGCGACTCTCTCAGCTGTATATAACTTCCAAACACTAGTTGACTCAGTTCCGGAGAGCAACGGTCGAGCGAGAGATTCGACCTTACAGCCGAATTTAAGGCCAGTTCTGAGATACTGCGGTGTGGTCATCATAGTCAGAATGCGGGCATAATTATCGGTCGGCCGAAAGACATACCGAACTTCTGCATCCCGAAAGTGGGTGAGCGTCTCCTCAGCTAGAAGTGTTTCCTTGTGAGTCTGGAGAAAATCGTACATCCCTTCGAAGCCCTGGATGATGTCAGACACATAATCATCTCCTTTGACCTTTTGTCCATCCAGTGTGGGAAGATTATCTCCCTCTAGCGTTGCTTCACTTTGATAGCTCAACTCCATGAGATCAGTATTTATATCTCGAAATTCTCGATTTTGCACCTCCGAATGCATCGTACTCCGTCCAAATCCACTGTTGTCCGTGGAGTCGCTGTCCGGCCAATGCATTGGAACCAATCCCGTACGCAGAACAGATTCATGCATTACACGTCTGAGTGTCCGATTCACCGGAAGATGTGACGGATCTGGCTGGGGTTGGGCGAGTGTCTCTGCATCTATGACGACGGGGTGCTCGTTCGCTGCGATGATATTTTCTAGATGACCATCGGAGAATCCAAGAAGATACAAAAGGCACGTGAGTGCGCCAGCGCGGTGATAGTATTGTTTTACCTCCTCTTCAACAGAGCAAGGGGCAGGATCAATCCACTCAACCCAACCATATTCGTCTCGGGGGATAACTGCAATACTTTCGAAATTTATCATTTCGCCAGATTTGTTGATCCAGGAGAGGAGCTCGAATAGTCCTGCTTCGAGATCGAGATTTCTGGGTTTATAGGCTATCTTTCGTCCATCTTCGAACGTGAGGCATAATACCTGTCTGCCGCCTTCATGCCAATCGCCTTTGGGTTCAATGTCGATAAGCGTTCCAAGTTGCTCATCTTTCGAAGTTATTGCTTCCAATTGTAGGTAGTCACTCTCTAGACGGTTGCAAAACTCCTCGATAGTGGTGAACCATTGGTTGATAAATGTCGTGATTAGTCGTGCGAGAAAGGCATACTCGATGAAGAACGATTTCAACCCGTCAGCTAGCACAGCGCCAACAAATTGGTCGTAATACTGGTGAGGATCTCCGGTAGGTGTAGGATCTTCGCTGAAGATCAGCGATTCATCTCGCTGTGCGAAAAAGGTTTTGAACTCAATAAACAGAGGATGAGTAACGAACAGATCGAGACGGGAATAGAGTACATCTTTCGACCCATCAACGGCGCTCTCAGAGATATATCGAGGAATGTCTATATCAAGCCTCTCAGTCGCATACGCAACGATAACTGAAAGTATATGTTCGAAGGGCTGTTCAGCATCGGAGTGGGTTATTTCAGTTGGTTTTGTGGCTACGTATTGGATAAGGTCATCAAGTTGATGAACCCACTCAGGAAGCGATTTTTCTGCTGGCCATCCATGGTTTTGGAGTCGTTCACGACAATCTCCATATGACAATCCAAGCTGATCAAGTCGTATAGTGAACTGTGCTTTGTCCCCGTCTACAACCCGTTCCTCCCACTCATCCATCCAGGCGTTTGGATTGTCAACCGGTTTTCCACTGGCGGAGGACATCTCAATACGTTCGTGCAGTGTTCGTGCACGACCTGCAATTGCTTGTTTTTCTTCCGTCGATAATGCTGGCACCATTTTCACGTTGTGTAAATAACTAGTGTCGGTTAGATTCGATACAAGGGATTGCTGTGTCCCGTGATCAGAATCTATTGTCCCTCCTTAGCACTGTGGAGCTGGAACAGATCCTTGTCCAGATTCGTCCAATCTCCCGATTTCAACCGGAAGGTCCTCTCGTCGATAGTGGTGTTCTATGCCCGTCTTCAGATCGGGTGGTGATTTCTCAATCATCCAAGAAAAAGTACATTGACATGGTATTTAACCAATTCAAAATCGCTAATTTATTATATCACCAGTATAGAATATAGTGACCATTGTGAATTAGCTAAGGTTAGTCACTACGTTATTTATCAGTTTGAGATCTATCAGCAGTATATGGACAAACGAATTCAACGCCATGCGTCAATTCTAATACACCATTCTGCTCGTGTCGAGCAAGGCGATATGGTAGAGGTCAAGGCACCGACCTCTGCAGAGAAGCTGGTTATCGCCCTGAATGAACAACTTGGACAGATCGGTGCACGTCCGAGGCTCACGTGGCTCAATTCCCGTGCCAATGCAGCCTATCTTCAAGCACTCGCCCCGGAGGATGCTGTTACAGCTGAGCATACCGTAGCAGCGATGGAGGAAACAGATGTTCATATTGTTATTCAAAGTCATACAAACACTGCAGAACATAGCGAAACTCCCGCCGAAGTTGGACAAGCTGTAGCACGTGCGAGTGCACCAGTCCAGGAAGCAGTTCCTGATAGAGATGTGTTTACAGTCTATCCAGCACCAGGTAATGCACAGCAGGCTGAAATGAGCACCAAAGCGTACGAAGATTTCGTTTGGAATGCTATCAATCAGGACTGGGAGGCCCAGCATGAGTTTCAAGAACAGTTGGTCGAGTATCTAGAATCCGCAAGTGAGATCAATCTAACCCGCCCAACAGGCACCGATCTCACGATGTCAGTTAATGGTATGCACGCCATTAATGGAGATGGACGCGGAAACCTTCCAGACGGTGAGGTGTTTACCGCACCAATTGTTGACTCTATAAATGGTATAGTCAAGTTCGATTTTCCGGTACAACATGCTGGTCAGACTATCGAAGACGTGACTCTCACGTTCGAGCAAGGAGAAGTAGTTGAGCACCACGCAGCCACAAACGAATCCACATTGACATCACTACTCAATACTGACAGCGGTGCTCGACGACTGGGTGAGATTGGATTTGGAATGAATCGTGGCATCGACCAGTTCACTCAGAACATCCTCTTCGATGAGAAGATGGCAGGGACTGTCCACCTCGCCCTCGGGAGTGCGAGCGACCGAGCTGCTCCGAAGAGAGGGAATGAAAGCACGATTCACGTCGATATGCTCATTGACATGCGGGAGGGTGGTGTTGTGACTGTCGATGGTGAGATGATACAGCAAGATGGGTCATTTGTTTTCGAAAATTAATCATTATACAAAGTAATAGTAATTTATAACTATAGTTTGAGATCTAATATCCGTCAGCTGCTCACTCCTTGATGGACCGTCCTCGATCTACTCTGACTTTGCTGGATGCACTGTGGCGTGTTACCCTGAACTACAAGACCTATCGAATCGCCGTGAGCAGCTTTTTTCGAACGCGTTCAAAGTGCGACGTTTCGAACCAGTACATTTCTTCTCTCGATTTCATAACAACGCCAATCGACTGAGCCTCTAATGGATTATTAACATTTTCAGCTCTGCTCCCTGATTGATCTGATCTCCCAGGTCTTGTCGTATCCGCAATCGACCAGTATATGCCATCAGGTCCTCTGAAGTCGTCTCCTACCGCCACATCAGTGACTGATTTCAGGTCAGCTGATGCCCACAGATGAGTTCCACAGTCAGTGCATGTCGCTTCAAGTTCGACACGACCCCCCTCTGTCGTACGCGTCTCAATGTCCTGTGGGTCGTGATCAGAACAGGTCATAGATTTCCAAGGAATTCAGTATGTGATCGTTCCCGAAAATTCTCAACCGATTCCAGATCGATAGTAATGATTCCGCGACACCCCATGCACCGAAGAACTGTATCAACGAATTCGATAGGATTGCCATGCAGTGGATTCAGATGGTCGCATTTGGGACAGACTGCTGCCCCAAAGACGTGTTCGTACGAGCGGACTAGTCGATGGTCGGTGGTGATTGCATCGCACCGATCTCGTAACCGAGTATGACTTTCCCCGTCAGATCTTCCAGGTGGAATGGATCGGCACACTCCACCGCCGAAGTGTTCAAGGAAATCACACTGCTGGGAGGTCACAGCCACCACCTCGTTCCTCTCCGGCCCCATCGAAGGATAGTTGGTAATTGGTAGGGCACAGTGTGGTGTCGAATCCGCTCAGCCTTCCCGTCACCTTGTTCTATTCGCATGAATACATCCTCAACAACTCTCGGTAATGTGTTCGTATCGTCATCGGAGTGACATCGGAAGCCTCGCCAATCTCCTCTTGCGTGACGCGCTCGCCAGTGAGACACGTCGCCGCATAGAGCGCCGCAGCCGCCAGTCCAGCGGGGTGTTTCCCACTGGTGAAGGTGGTCCCAGCAACAGTCTCAAGCAGATCGTATGCCCGGCGCTGGACTGCCTGTGAGCAATCGAGGTCTGAAGTGAATCGCGGCAAGTACTCGGTCGGATCAGAGGGTTCGATGGCAAGGCCCAGTTCTCCAACGATCGTTCGATAGGCCCTGGCGATTCGGGTCCGTCCAACTCGTGCGACAGCAGTCACCTCATCGAGCGTTCGTGGAATCTGTTCTTTGCGTGCCGCACCATAGAGCGCAGCCGTCGCGAATTCCTCGATCGATCGACCAACCAGGACATCCTCCTCGACAGCTCGTCGGTAGATCATACTCGCTGTTTCTCGCACTGATTGAGGGAGTCCGAGTGCACTCGCCATCCGATCGACCTCAGTGAATGCCTGTTTCAGATTTCGCTCCTTCGCGGAGTGGGACTTGCATCGGAGATCCCATTTCCGCAGTCGCTTCATTGTTTCGCGCTTCCTGGACGACAGCAAATTTCCGTTCGCGTCTCTGTCCTGCCAACCGATATTCGTCGAAAGACCCTTGTCGTGAATTGTGTTGGTTACAGGCGATCCCACGCGGGACTTTCGGCCTCGCTCCTGACTATCGAACGCGCGCCACTCAGGACCGTGGTCGATTGAGTTTTCCTTGATTATAAGACCACAATCGTCACAGGCTCGTTCATCGCTACTCGATTCAGTTCGAATTTTCCCGTTGCATTCTGGACAAGAATTCTGAATCCTTACATAATCTACTATGCTATCTTCAGCATTAGTAGGATGCCTTTTGGTTGCTTTTGAGGATGACTTCATACGATCCACTCCACAGTTATATCTAATCCTACTAAATATTTTCTTCTATAAGATGATTTATTGGCGCTTTAATTCTCTATAGGTTGATTCTGGTGCCTAAGTTCGAATAATTCTGGATTCACTCTAACGACACAAAATACATGCCGCAATAGATACCTAGGTCATTAAAATGCCAGAGAGGAAATCGGAAAATGCGGAAACTATCGTTTCAGCGGGTAAGATATTACAATCATTGACGCCCAATCGCCTAGCAACAGCCTTCTTTCCCGATAGTGACATCGAAACGCAGCGGGAGCTAGCCTCAATACTCGATTGTTCTCCAACGACCGTCTCAAATCATCTTAAAACGCTCTCGAAGCTGCCTATCCCGATCGTCGTCAAGGACGGATCAAATTATGAAATCACGCCGGAGGGACGGAAGATTCTCGCACTGCTATCGGAGACGACAGAAACCTTTGGTGTTGACCTCTACAACATTGATTGGGATGACGAATCGGATATATCAGCCGTATCTGAGTGTCTCGATCCACTTCACACATCGAGTAGTCCGTTGATATTCTTTGTCCTGTACTCGATTGGATGTCGTAGCTCCGTTGGTACTCAATTTAATTTGTTATACTCTTCGAAGAAACTCAAAAAATCCGATA
Source organism: Halobacteriales archaeon YIM A00013 (assembly GCA_025041195.1). Classification (GTDB taxonomy): domain Archaea; phylum Halobacteriota; class Halobacteria; order Halobacteriales; family Haloarculaceae; genus Halocatena. The sequence goes on along the minus strand of JAKCFM010000001.1, from coordinate 352,665 downwards.
TCGTAGCCGATGTGGAACAGTACCAAACAGTGACCAGTAAACAGGTTTGGTACCGACTCGATCAGTTTGACACTGCTGGGTCTATTAAATTCGCGGGGCAAGAAATCACACTTACTGACAAAGGCGAGGAACAGATTCGCCTGTTCGAACAGATACTCAAATTCGTTAAGCGGCATAGTGAAATCTCTAGAGAAACAACCGATCCCCCGGCTGAGTCATCTATAGCCGATATCTCACAATCCGCTCACGAGGAGTGCCAAACAGGGATTGTCGTTAACTTAGACGGTGATTCGACGGCAGCCTCTCTCAATCCAGCGTATTGTGTGGACGATGAACCCATGCTAACGCTCTCATCATCGATGACGGTTGAGGAACTGGCACAGAAGGTAGGAATTCTTGGACAAGAACTTGGTGCCGATCAGACACTCGATCTTCAATGGACCCTCCAAACAGACCAACAGTCCGACGGTCTCGATCAATACAAGAAACTGCAACAGTAGCTATCGATGGAAGATAGAATTTTGATGCCAGTCTTTGCCGGATTCTCCTCGTCGGAAATTCCCTCGATCTTTGAAGTAATCAATCTCTGAGTTGGAGATTGCCATTGGTTCGAGACGACTTTTCAAAAATTGGACCCTGCTAAATATTGAATCTTCGTTGTATCGATACTGTGGATCTTGTTTGATCGAAGCAGCCAGATAAATTGCTGCTGGAGACCTTCCCTCAGCGACAAACTCCCGCAGTTCCCGGGAATGATTTGAGAGACTTACAGCGGAATCCACCTGATCGACCAAATCTTGTGTATCAGTAGAGGAAAGGTCACTCTCCTCTGCAAGCCAATCAGCCTGGGCCTCAATCGCAGCCACAGACCGATTGTCCTCATCCGCTGTTTCGAGGTGTGAGAGTATTTCGTGGGTCTCAGAGACCAATTCAGACATATCGTAGTCTGATTGGAGCGAATGCCACGCTTCGGGGAATATCTCCGAGAGCTGAGGAAAAGCGAGTCGTGGACCCAACAGAAAGCAATCATGGTGCTGTGTTCCTGTGATCTCTCTCGCTAGCGTACCAACCATATCCAGTCGATTGTTCAGGGCTGCGCTGCGTTTTGTGTTGACTCGTCCGATATGGTCTGTAGGATACCCAGGTGATCCAAAGTCACTCATATCGATATCAGAGGAGCGAAGGAGTGCGTCGATACCTTTTGTTTCTCCCTGGCCGATAATCCCGTCGATGTGCACGTCACGGTCGCGGTTCACGTAGTGACGAACTGCAAGTGCAGTCAGATATTGGCTGAAGATTCGCTTGTGCCAGGTCTCCGGATCTCCCCCTCCTCGTTCCATTTTCTTACGTTGGTGAGCCACACTTTCCCGTCGGTTAGTGAACGGTGATCCATCGTCTAATCCAGCTCGGAGGGTGTCTTGATAGGAACCGAGACAGTAGTCCAAGTATCCGTTCCCAGCCTGGACTGCAGCGTGTTGCACTGCCGTGTCGGACGCGGCATCAAGCAATGCTTGACACTGCTCCGCGTTCCGTTCTTGAATCCACTGTGGATAGTACTCCCCGTAATTGATGGTTCGAAGTCTGCCACGGCGACGTAATTCTTCGAAGGCCATTCCGAGGGCCTGGATCTTGGTGTTCCCCCGTTCAGTCAAAAACCGACCGCGATGCCGAGCGTAATCATATGAATCGAGATAGATAACAGAAGGAGAATCATCATAAAGTAGCTGTGGCAGATTTGCCATCAGGGAGGTCAATGACGCGCCGGGGAGTGCGAGATATGTTGATCCATTCATATTTTCGAGTGGTGTCGTATTAGTATTGGATGCTACTTTATTTTGAGATATGATAGAGCTGTCGGAAGTAGTGAATTGTCCTGCTCCTTGGCCGAGTATACCACCCCCTGCGAGAAGTCCAGAAAGGGTTTTCACTATTTGTCTGCGTGTTTGTTTCATGGTAATGAATTACATGATGAGGATGGATAGATTTGTCGCCCGGAAAGTTTCAAGGACACGTCGGCCGTCCACCACTACGAGCAACGCGATATCAACGCAGTACTGATGCTTCGATTTCGAACATCGACGGACTCGTCTAATGTATCGACCCGGCTTTAAACGCTCAGTAAGCACGTCCTGTCAGTGTGTTAAATAAGTTTCAATATCTGCGCTGATATCAGACGAAATAACGAGCCTGATCGACTGGATACAGGTATGTCGTGTACGTCGGCAAAGAGTACAGAACACTGTACCGGGGTGGAGACCGGTTGGGTTCACCAGCATCGACGAAACATTGAGGTGTGGTGGGCGGGGAGAATAGACGTGAATTCGGAGTCTAGATGTAGATTCGGTAGAATGGCGGCGTGACCTTCGTGGACCTTTATAAAGTCTGTGTACAGGGGGGGTCCACGAAGACGGTCCTGATTCTCGCCGCTGCAGAAACGATTATAGGGCCTATGCTCCAATTATCACCCCCTGTCGCAGGACCCTAGAAACCCACAGCGGGATTGAAACCAAAGCATGAAGGACACAGTAACAGAATACGAGACGTCGCAGGACCCTAGAAACCCACAGCGGGATTGAAACGAAACAGGGTGAGTCTCTGCTGGCTCGTTGGTATCGTCGCAGGACCCTAGAAACCCACAGCGGGATTGAAACAAGCAATACGGGCCATAGACGATACGCTAGATGCATCGTCGCAGGACCCTAGAAACCCACAGCGGGATTGAAACTCCAGCAATCGAGTGCGTACAATGACTGTTCCAAATATGTCGCAGGACCCTAGAAACCCACAGCGGGATTGAAACGGTATCCCCGTCTATTCGGCCGATGGTGATGCTCCGTCGCAGGACCCTAGAAACCCACAGCGGGATTGAAACAATGTAGTATGGAGGGACCACAAAATGCCAATGCAAGTCGCAGGACCCTAGAAACCCACAGCGGGATTGAAACTGCGGAATACAATTTGGAGGAAGATAACAATGAGTGGTCGCAGGACCCTAGAAACCCACAGCGGGATTGAAACACGGCATAGGAGAAGTAGAACAGAACAAGGGAAAAAGTCGCAGGACCCTAGAAACCCACAGCGGGATTGAAACAAAATCACGTACGACAGCGTCTATTCCGACGAATCGTCGCAGGACCCTAGAAACCCACAGCGGGATTGAAACCCCAGTTGAAGTTAAGATAGTTGTCGCTGTGATACTCGTCGCAGGACCCTAGAAACCCACAGCGGGATTGAAACGTCGTCGCCTCGACAGAGCATAACACACTCCTACCGTCGCAGGACCCTAGAAACCCACAGCGGGATTGAAACTTGATAGCGATTTATTGGCTATTCGAAGCTTTGGAGTCGCAGGACCCTAGAAACCCACAGCGGGATTGAAACCCTTTGTCCAGATCCGTTTTCTCTCGGATTAAGTATGTCGCAGGACCCTAGAAACCCACAGCGGGATTGAAACGATCTTACTGCATCCCCACGGTCCGGATTGCTCTTGAGTCGCAGGACCCTAGAAACCCACAGCGGGATTGAAACATCATCATCGCCGTCATTAACGGGATCTCGGTCGCGTCGCAGGACCCTAGAAACCCACAGCGGGATTGAAACGACGGCTCCGGCACGGAAACGTTCGATATCGACAAGTCGCAGGACCCTAGAAACCCACAGCGGGATTGAAACATGATCAGGACCGCCGCCATCAGGGCAGTTTCATCTGTCGCAGGACCCTAGAAACCCACAGCGGGATTGAAACGGTACGATGGTCAGCAGTACCATGAAGCCGAGGCCATTGTCGCAGGACCCTAGAAACCCACAGCGGGATTGAAACGGTTGGGCCGTCCTACGATCAGGCCAAACGCTACGTCGCAGGACCCTAGAAACCCACAGCGGGATTGAAACGAGTGGCATTCGTTCCTCATCGGGATCGCCGTCGGCGGTCGCAGGACCCTAGAAACCCACAGCGGGATTGAAACATGTTCGTGCGAGACAACCACGAGGAGCGCGTTGACGGTCGCAGTACCCTAGATTCAGAACGGGATTGAAACATACCCACCAACGAAGGCATTCACGAACGGAATGACCGTCGCATGACGCTAAAAACCACTCCAAGCTTGATTTATCATGTCACCGCCGACGATTCTGCTGGATAATTAAAACCTGAGCACCCGAAAACTGGCTATGACTGAGCAGTTCACTCCGTACTCACAACAGATACTCTTCCTCACCGAGATTGACGAACGAATCGGCAGCATCGATGAGATCTTCGGCGGTAGAGGGCTCGAAGCTCATCACCTCAACGCGAACGCCCTCGTGGCGGAGGTGCCAGCAAAGACGGGTGAAATCCCCATCGCCGGTACACAACACGATCGAATCGACGTGCGAGGCGAGCGTGATCGCATCGAGACTCAACCCAACGTCCCAGTCGGCCTTTTTCGTGCCGTCTTCGAACGTCTTGAGATCCTTAATCTTGGTCTCGAAGCCAATATCGTCGAGCGCTTCGAAAAACCGTTCTTCGTCCGGCGAATGCGCGCGGATTACGTAAGCGATTGCACGGACGAGTTCGCGGTCGTTCACGGCACGTTCAAGGACGGCAGCGTAGTCAACGTTCCGCGAGAAGAGACTATGAGCACTGTGATAGAGATTCTGCGCGTCTGCAAGGACGGCAACGCGCTGGCCCGAATGGTATGGCGCCATATTCAGACTCCCTTGGCGAGGTGGTTAGTCCTTGGTATTTGGCTCTGAATCGGTGACTATCACCGGCTGTGACACGCGATGCGGGTAGTGGCAGCTTTTGGGGGATGACGCAATCGCTAATACCGGTGATAACAAATGATGGGGCATGGACGCCGTCACATCCTGGACTACAGGCGGGTGTGAGCGGCTGGTGCGGCGGACAAAAACTAAACGACCCTGAGATGGGTCGGTGGCGGGTTGGGACCCCGTCGCGGGCTATTTTCTGATCGATCGAACAGTACTGCGACCGCCACAGCTGCCACCAACCGAACGAATGTCACACACACCATACACCGGCGTCTTTCCAGCACTCACGACGCCATTTACCGAATCGCTCGCAATTGACCACCAACAGCTTGCCGACGACGTTCGACGGCTCGAAGCCGCCGGCGTCGACGGTCTCGTTCCGGTCGGAACGACCGGCGAGAGCGCCACACTCACCCACGATGAACACGTGGCCGTGATCGAAACCGTCGTCGAAACAGCAACTGACGTGCCAGTAATCGCCGGCGCGGGATCGAACGCCACACACGAAGCACTCGATCTCGCAGGGCGTGCGGCCAACGCCGGCGCAGATGGCTTGCTGTTGATTTCGCCCTACTACAACAATCCGGAGCCGGCTGGCATGGAAGAACACTTCCGAACGATTGCCGACGGCGTTGATCTCCCACAGATCGTCTACAACGTTCCCAGCAGAACGGGCCGATCGATGGCGATCGAAACCGTTCGATCGCTGGCGAGCCACGAAAACGTGGTGGGGTATAAGGCGGCCAGCGGGGATACCAACCGAATCACCGAAATCATCGAGCACACGCGTGCTGAGAATTTCGCGGTGCTCTCCGGTGACGATGCCATGACGGTTCCGCTCTGTTCGATCGGTGCGAGCGGCTGTATCAGCGTAGGGGCAAACGTTGTCCCAGCACGACTGACATCGATGGTCCACGCCGCACTCGACGGTGATTTCGAGACGGCACGCACGCACCACCACGAGCTCGGCGAGCTGTTTCGGTTGCTGTTCATCGAGACGAATCCCATCCCAGTCGTTGCCGCAATGGACTACTGTGGACACGCCCCCGAGCGCGTCCGACCGCCGCTGTCGACACTCTCCGACGAACACCGATCGGCACTCGAATCAGCACTCGACTCGCTCGAACCACTCGAACAGCCCCAGGAGAGCAGCCGATGACAATCGTCGTCACTGGAGCCAGTGGCAAGCTGGGAACCGCCATCCGAGACGCAGCCGACGAGCGCGATATCGAAACGATTGCGTGCTCGCGCTCGCTCGATGGGGGGATCGATCCCCCCGAACTGGAGCGCCACCTCGACACCCACCCCGCCACCGCCGTGATCGACGTGTCGGTTCCAGAGCGGACAGACGAAGTGATCGACGCCTGTGTGGAAACCGAAACACCGCTCGTCATCGGCACGACCGGCTTTGACCCCGACGCAGCCGAACGGTTCGACTGCGCGAGCCAACAGATTCCACTGTTGAAAGCGAGCAACTTTGCGCGTGGCGTCCACGCGTTAGAAATCCTCGTCCGCGAGGCTGTCAACAGCCTCGAATCGTACGACATCGAGCTGACCGAAACCCACCACAACCGCAAGCGCGACGCCCCGAGCGGAACGGCAAAGCGCCTGCTCGAAACGATCGACGGAGAACGCGAGCTCGGTGAGCGAGTGTTCGGCCGGGAGGGTCACCAACCACGATCCGACGGCGAGATCGGCGTCCACGTTCGTCGGGCGGGTTCGATCCACGGAGAGCACGAGATCCTGCTCGCTGGAAATGATGAGATACTGACGATAACACACCGCGCAGAAAGTCGACGCGTCTTCGCGGCGGGCGCACTCGATAGCGCGCTCTGGCTGGCCGATCGACCGGCTGGTCGGTATGAATTTTCGGAGGTAGTAGCTGAGCAATGAGTACACTCGAATCTGACATTGAAGCACTGTGGAATCGACACGAAACCGAATCACTCTCTGCCGAGGTGGCCGGCACCGAGGAGCTGGCCACGCTCGATGCGTTTCTCGACGCGCTCGAAGATGGCTCCGTCCGAGCGGCGCACAAGCGCGATGGCGAATGGGTGGCCAACGAGTGGGTAAAACACGGGATTTTACTGAACTTCGTCTGTCGGGCTATCGACGTGCAGCATTCGAGCGCCGTCGACTATCACGACGTGCTCGGGCTCCGATCAACCGACGACCTCCCCGCACGCGGCACACGAAACACGCCTGACGGGACCGTGATCCGCCGCGGCGCCGCCATTGGAAGCGACGCGATCCTGATGAGCCCCGCGTTCGTCAACGTTGGCGCACACGTCGGCGACGGAACGCTCATTGACTCCTGTGACACGGTGGGCTCGTGTGCACAGATTGGAGCCAACGTGAAGCTCGGGGCGAACACGCTGATCGGTGGCGTTCTTGAGCCGGTCGAAAGCGCACCCGTGATTGTTGAGGATGACGTTGCCGTCGGCGCAGGCTGTCGGATCACGTCCGGGTTTGTCGTCGGTGAGGGCTGTGTGATTGGCGAGAACACGCTGTTGACACCCAGAATTCCGGTGTATGACCTTGTTGACGAGGAGATCTACTATGGGCGCCTCCCAGCTGAACGCCGTGCATTCACCCGCTTTGTCGAATCCAGCGTTGGTGAGCACGATCTGTTCGATGGCAGAGCGTTTAAGCCAGCCGTCGTGGCGACCGACATCGAGGCGACGACGCTCTCTGGGACGGAGCGCGAGGCGCTGTTACGATCGTAGCCACCCATGAACCACGGACCACCGATCCGACGACTGTCGGACTGGCCTGCTGATCGACTGCTGGCGCTCGCAGACCGCCACGGAACGCCACTGTACGTGCTTGATCTCGAACGCGTTCGCGAGAATTCGAGGCGACTGCAATCGGCGTTTCCGGACGCACACTGCAGCTACGCCGTGAAAGCGAACAGCACGCGTGCAGTGCTCGAAACGATCCACACGAGCGGGCTCGACGCCGAATGTGCGTCGGCCGGTGAGACACAGCGGGCGCTCGAAGCCGGCTTCCCTGGCGATCGCATTCGGTACACAGCAGTCAATCCGCCAGCGGCTGACCTCGATCAGATCGCCTCACTGGCCGCCGACCACGATTTCACCGTGACGTTCGGTGCGGTTGACACGCTCGATCGGCTGCTCGATCGAGGCTTTGCGGGATCGGTGTGCGTCAGGGTGAATCCTGGCGTCGGAGCGGGCCACCACGAAAAGGTCCGCACCGGCGACGCACCACAGTTTGGCGTCCCGTTCGATCGCGTCCCGGCGCTCTGTGACCGAATCCGTGAGCGAGAGCAAACACTGACGCTCGCTGGACTCCACGCGCACGCCGGCAGCGGGATCAGTGGCGACGGCTACGAAGCTCACCGTGCGCTTGTCGAAGGGCTCGCCTCGCTCGCCGGCGAGATCGGCGGGCTTTCGTTTGTCTCCGTCGGTGGGGGCTTTGGCGTCCCGTACCGACCGTCTGAGCCCCCGCTCGATCTCGAGACTGTGGCAGAGACAACCCGAAACGCGTTCGGTGAGTGCGACGCACAGCTTGCAATCGAACCAGGTCGCTACCTGCTCGCTGATGCTGGCGTCTTGCTCACCGACGTAACCACGGTCAAACAAACACCAGACACGACCGTTGTCGGGGTGGATGCCGGCATGACGACGCTCGCACGCCCGGCGCTGTACGACGCCCACCACGAACTCCGCCTGTTGAACCCGAGCAACGACGCACGGCCGTCAATCGACTGTCTCGTTGCCGGCCCGATCTGTGAGACCGCCGACGTGCTGGGTCGAGATCGAACGCTCCCGAAACCCGACCGCAGCGAGACGATCGCCGTCGGCAACGCCGGCGCATACGGCTACGAAATGGCGAGCCAGTACAACTCACGACCGCGTCCGGCCGTCGTTTCGATCGATGGCACACCACTCGTCCGCCGGGAAACCGTCGCGGACTGCACCAGACTCGAACACTCCATAGCAACCACGAACCGATGATTCACGTAGAGAAGTACCACGGCACTGGCAACGACTTCATCGTTGTTGGCCCAGAGCGATCCGTTCCCGACCGACGAGCATTCGCACGACGATACTGTGATCGAACCGATGGCATCGAACCGCCCACAGGAGAGACCGGAAAGCGGGGCGCAGACGGCGTCTTGTTTCTCGCACTCGAAGAGCAGTACTCGCCACCACGAGTGATCATGACGCTTGTGCAGCCGGATGGGTCCGTGGCACAGATGTGTGGCAACGGCGTCAGATGTGCAGCCCACTGGGCTGGAAGCCGCACTGGCGCGACCGAGCTGATGATTGATACGCTCGCCGGAACCCGACACGCGCGTATCGAAGACGACACCGTCCATGTCGAGATGGGAGTCCCCACGTTCGATCCCGATATCGTTCCACTTGAGGGAACTTCGCCGTTGATCGAGGGCCAAATCGGCGACCTGTCGGTGACGGCCGTCAACACCGGCGTTCCCCACGCGGTTGCGATGGTCGAGTCCGTCGATGCGATTGATCTCGAAGCCGTTGGTCCAATCGTTCGAAATGCGTCCGTCTTTCCCGAGGGAGCGAATCTGACGCTCGGATCGCTCAGAAACGCAGCGCCGCCCGCGTTCGATCAGCGGACGTACGAACGCGGCGTCGAGGGTGAGACGGCCTCCTGTGGGACGGGTGCCGTGGCAGTGGTTGCCGTTGCCCGACGGCTCGGGCTGATCGATGATGCCGACCCTGCAGCGGTCTCACTCCCCGGCGGCACCGTGACGGTCGACTGGCGGGGCGATGATGCAATCATGCGAGGACCGGCAACGCGGTCCTACAGCACCGAACTCCCCGTTGCCGAGCCAGGAGTCATCGGCTGATGGCGTTCGACCCCCTTGAATTCCACACCGCGGCAGTCAAAACGCCGTCACACGACTCGGTCGCCGAGATGCGATCGCTACTCGTCGATTCGCTCGACGGACTCGGCTTCGAGCCGGTAGTGGATTCGCATGGGAACACGATCGTCTCACGCACGGGCGCGTCCAACGGCCCGCATCTCGTGTTGAACACGCATCTCGACACGGTGAGTCCACCGGTGGCGTTCGAACGCGTGGGATCAACCGTCTACGGTCGGGGCGCGTGTGACGCAAAGGGGCCGCTTGCGGCGTTACTTGGCGCATTCAACAGCGTCGCCGTTGAGCGTGGCAAACTCACGCTCGCCGTGACGCCCGACGAGGAGACCGGCTCGCTCGGGGCAGCCGCGCTCACACTCGATGCTGATGGCTACATCGTTGGCGAGCCAACCGGCCTCGACGTTTGTACTGGTGCCCGTGGCCGGTTCGAAGGGACGATCACCATCAATGGAACGAACGCACACGCGGCCGATCCGACCGCCGGAACGAATGCAATTTCGGGGATTCCCCCAGTTCTCAAGGCGCTAGAAACGTTCGACTCGACGTACGGCCCAGGAACACATCCGATGCTTGGTGCGCCAACGCTCACCCCAACGGTGATCGAGGGTGGCGACGCGGTCAATCAGCTCCCCGCAGAGTGTTCGATCGCCATCGATCGCCGGAGCGTCCCGCCAGAGAGCGCAGACGAATTCGAGCGCGAGCTGAACGAGCAGCTGCAAACGACTGGTGTCGACGCTTCGTTTGCGCTCACCGATCGCGAAAGCCCGTTTCTTGCGGCCTTTGCGACTGCGCACGATGAACCACTCGTCGATGCACTGGTGCAGGCGGGCGCTGGCGAGCCACGGCCCTTCGGTGCGGCCACGGAGGCGTCCTACTTTGCCGACGAACCGACGATCGTCTTCGGTCCGGGAGTCCTCTTCGACGACGACGGCCCGGTTGCACACGCAGACCGGGAGTACATCGAAGAGGAGTCCATCCGTGGGGCGACGGAGATACTCGAACGCGCGATTGGCTCACTCCTCGGGTGAGCCGACGCCACGGGCCAGCGACTCCCCAAGGCCGGTGTAGCCCGCGGGGGTGAGTTCCTGGAGTTCGTCACGAACGGCGGCGGAAACGTCCAACTCGCCGAACAGCGCGTGGAAATCCTCAATCGTCACAGTTTGTCCACGCGTGAGTTCCTTCACGCGTTCGTACGCATCGTCGTGGCCCTCGCGCCGAAGAATCGTCTGGACGGCCTCGCCGATGATTGCTGGTGTGTCCGCCAATGCGGTGGCCATCACCTGCTCGTTGGGAACGACCTTCTCAAGTCCCGCCTGGAGTTTTGTGTAGCCGATGTGACAGTGGGCAAGCGCAGTTCCGTTGTTCCGCTTGACGGTCGAATCGGAGAGATCGCGCTGGAGTCTGGACGTGGTGATATAGTCGGCCAAAAATGTGAGATCCGCGTTTGCTTTCGAGAGATTCCCCTCGCTGTTTTCGAAGTCGATTGGATTGACCTTATGCGGCATCGTCGACGATCCGGTTTCGGTGCTCTCGGCGCGCTGGCCGAGATACCGATCGCTGATGTAGCGCCAGCAGTCCCGGTCGAGATCGATGAGTATCTGATTGGCCCGACGAACTGCGTCAAAGAGCGACGCCACATCATCACACGGATTCACCTGCGTGGTCAGTCCTGCGTGCTCGAAACCGAGCGATTCGACGAACGATTCGGCAAACGCAGGCCAATCAACCTCGGGATAGGCCACCGAGTGTGCGGCGTACGTGCCACTGGCGCCGGCCAGCTTTCCAGACAGCGTCACCGACGCAATGTCGCCGATCGCACGCCCAAGGCGGGCGGCGTACACCGCCATCTCCTTGCCGAACGTCGTTGGTGTTGCCGGCTGGCCGTGAGTCCGTGCGAGCATCGCCAGATCGGCGTGCTCGTGGGCAAGGTCAGTCAGCTGATCTCGAACCGCGCGGAGATCCGGGAGGATCACCTGTTCGCGCGCATCGCTGAGCAAAAGGCGGTGGGCCAGATTGTTCACATCCTCGCTCGTGAGTCCAAAATGAATCCACGGACCGTACTCGCTCATCGCATCACGAATGAAATACTCGACTGCCTTCACGTCGTGATTGGTGGCTGGAAACTCGCCGTACCCCTCCGTTTCGATCTGCTTGATCATGGCTCCGTCCGACTCTTCGAACTCCGAATAGAGCGCTCTCAGTGCGGAGCGATCCTCCGGCGGGATTTCGAGCGGGATCTCGGAGCAATCAGCAAGCGCAATCAGATACTCCACTTCGACGTGCACACGCGCTCGCATTAATCCCATTTCGCTCGCATACGGTGCCAGCACCGCCGTCCGATCGGCGTATCGGCCGTCGAGCGGTGAGATGGCTGCCAACGGACTACTCATACCGGTGCTCGGAGGAGCCACCGAAAAAGCGTATCGAAGCCAGCCCCACGGAATGGCCCAGAGTATACACAGACGTGCATACATATCATCGTTTCATGGGAGACTGATACACGTCTCTGCGGATGAATCGATATTCATTTGGGAGCGGATCCGTCTCACGTAGATATGGTACAGATCGCGGGGATGGCCAGTAATCGCGGCCGGAATCTACGCAACATTGCGGATCGATCGCCGGGTGGAGCGGAGTTTTCGGTGATTCTCACGAACGACGCGTCGGCACCAGTGCTCTCAGCTGCTAGCGAGCGTGACATTCCGACCGAGGTCGTCGAACGAGACGCGGACGAATCGCGTGAATCGCACGAACGGCGAATTCTCGATCGGCTTTCGTCGTACGATGTGGATCTCATCTGTCTGGATGGCTACATGCGTGTGCTGACGGAGACGTTTCTCGATGACGCGCCGCTGACGCTGAACGTTCATCCGTCGTTGTTGCCCACGTTCAAGGGGATGGACGCGTGGGGAGATGCGCTGGATGCCGGCGTCAGAACGACCGGCTGTACGGTCCACGTGGTGACCGAAGCGGTCGATGCAGGCCCAATCGTCACCCAGGAGCCCATCCCAGTGTTCGAGGACGACACCGCCCCAGAGCTGAAAGATCGAGTGCTCTACGACGGCGAGTTCGTCGCGTATCCGCGTGCGGTTGAGGCGATTGCCGAGGGTCGAGTGTCACTCGATGGCGACGACGTCACCGTTACCGGCGACGACGATGGAGCGCTACCGGCTCGCCGCTACACGACCGGCGATCGGGTGGCGTCGCTTCGCTATGGGGAAAACCCGCACCAGGAAGCGGCTCTCTACGCGGATCGGTCGTGCAGTGAGGCGAGTGTGGTGGGTGCCCCCCAGCTCAACGAGGGAGCCAAAGCGCTCTCGTACAACAACTACAACGACGCAGACGGTGCGTTGAATCTGATCAAGGAGTTTGACGAGCCCGCTGCAGCGGTGATCAAGCACACGAATCCGGCGGGCTGTGCGAGCGCGGAGACGCTCTCTGGGGCGTACGAGCAGGCACTCGCGACCGACCCAATGAGCGCGTTCGGCGGGATCGTGGCGCTCAACCGCGAGTGCAACGAGGCTACTGCCGAACGGATCATTGACTCGTTCAAGGAAGTCGTCGTCGCCCCGGGCTATTCGGAGCCAGCGCTCGAAATCCTCGAAACGAAATCGAATCTCCGCGTGCTCGACGTGGGAGAGAAACTTGAGCGGACCGAACGATTCACCGAAAAGCAGATCGTCGGTGGTCGACTCGTCCAGGAACGCGACGAAAGGGCGCTCACGATCGACGATCTCGAGGTCGTTACTGACCGCCAGCCAACCGACGAACAGCTCGAATCGATGCTGTTCGCCTGGTCGGTGATCAAACACGTCAAATCAAACGCGATCGTCTTCGCCGACGGCACCGAAACTGTTGGGATCGGCATGGGGCAGGTGTCGCGCGTGGATGCCGTCCGACTGGCGGGAATGAAGGCCACCGAACACGCAGAGGGGAAATCACCGGATGGAGCGGTGATGGCCTCCGACGCCTTCTTCCCGTTCCCTGATGGCGTCGAAGCGGCCGCCGAACACGGAATCGAGGCCGTCATCCAGCCCGGTGGGTCGAAAAATGACGATACCGTCATCGAGGCGGCCAACGAACTCGACATGTCGATGGTGTTCACGGGCCAGCGAGCGTTCCGCCACGACTGACAGCGAAAATATCAACTTTTATTCTATAATTCCCTTCAGGAAACGAATAACCCGGTGCATCACATAGCGTTTGGTATGCTTCTGGCAGGAACGGACGACGGCGTCTACCAGATCACCGATCCAACTGCGCGCACTGGTACAATCGAGCAGTCGAAGGTACTCGACTGTGGGCGAACGATGCGGGTGCGGACGTTCTCAGCTGTTCCGGGTGCGTTCGCAGCGACAAAGGACGGGCTCTATCACACGATGGATAGAACGACGTGGACCGATCTCGGCGTGCCACAGACGGAGGTGTACAGCGTTGTGGCAGGGCCTGCCGGTGATCGCCTCTACGCCGGCACCCATCCATCGCACCTGTACGTCACGGAATCGTTCATGCCAGGTGGCGAACCCCCATCGTGGCGGGAACTAACCGCGCTTCAGGATCTTCCCTCACGAGATGACTGGCACACGCCACGCCACCGCAACGTTTCGCACGTCAGATCGCTCTGTACACACCCGGAGCAACCGGATCGACTGGTCATTGGCATCGAGGTTGGCGGCGTCCATCTGAGCGACGACGGAGGAGAAACCATCACAGAACGACGACTCGACGCCTTCGACAGCACCTATAGCAATGACGTTCACCACGTCTTGCAGAGTTCGCCCGACCGGTTCATCGTTGCCACCGGCGGCGGACTCTATCGGACAACCAGCGGCGGCACCGAATACGATCGCATCGACGATGGATTCGAGCACTCCTATTTCCGCGAATCATACGAAACTGACGACCGACTGATCGCGGGCGCTACCCGCAACCCGCCAGGGAGCTGGGGTGGCCCTCGGGGAACAGACGGTGCGCTGTTCGAATCGACGGACGGCGGCGACACGTTCGAGCAACTACCGTATCCCGGCGAGCCCAACGAATTCGTTCTCGCCTTCGAAGCGACCGAGAACACACTTGTTGCAGGCACAAACGACGGATCGATTTGCAGACGAACCGACAACGGCTTCGAACGGTTCTGTTCAGTTTCTGCATCCGTCAGGTCGCTTGCATCGTTGAACTAATACCTGATTGGAAATAACGTAAATTATAATATATTATAGTTACTTTAATATTGTCTCAGTGCATAATATATAGCTCATGGCCCTCCGAACAACCACCTACGTAATCGGACTGATGTTCGTTACTGTCGTCTTACTGGTCCTTGGTGTGTACACTGTGTCCACGCCGATGGTCGTCAGTCACCAGCCCTCGGTGGCAGCGGCAGTTGTGCTGGTGAGTCTCTTCGTCGGCTTCGATCTCCGCAGACAGGTCGATTGATCACCCACAACACTCTTTTTGGCTGCCCCGTACTGTGTGGATAGATGATAGATCACGTGCGGTTAGTGTCCAACGCTGCCGACACGTTCCTCAGCAAACAGCTCAGCGAGCCATCGACACGGGGATCGGTCGCCGTCGTTGTCGGAACGATCGTGAGCACCGTCCTCTCACAGCTGGTGTTGCTTGCGTTCGTTCTCTCGGATGGCTGGTTCGTGCTGACCAGCGGGCTGTTTGGCGTGGTGGTCGAGTGGACGATCCGAACGGTCGGTAGTTGGTTCGTCTTCACAGGGGTTCTTCAGGCGGTTTCGGCGCTGTTTGACCGTGCTGGTTCGTTCGAACGGCTGCTCGTGTTGCTCGGGTGGGGCTATCTCCCGTTGTGTGTGGCCGGTGTGGTGCTCACGGTTGTGACGGTCATCGCCGGTATCGCCGGTTCCAGTGGAACCACCGCCTCAGTTGGGAATCTTCCCGCAGCTGTCACCGCGTTTCGGGCGTCTCCACTGTTCATGCTGGTTGGAATCGGGACGAACGTCCTGTTCGGCGTGAGCGTGCTGCTGTGGGCAGTGATTCTCAGTCGAGCCCGAGCAATTCGTCTGAGGCGTTCGCTCGCGCTCGTCATCCCATCGGCTGTGGCGGTCTTTGGCTTCTTCTATGGAATCTTATGAGCAACGCGTCGGATTACATCCGATCGAGCATCGGGACGTTAGCGAGCTCGAAGCCAGCCTCGAAGACGGTGACGGCGGCTGCGACCAGCGTGAGGCGTCGTTCGCGGACGGTTTCGTCGTCGATGACACGGTTTTCGTGGTAGAATTTGTTGAACGTCCTGGCGAGATCGAGGAGATACTGGACGAGCGGCGATGGATCGTACCGGTCGCGGCTCTGTTCAAGGACGAGCGGATAGCGAGCGAGTTCGACGGCGAGCTGATAATCGTACTCGTTGAACGCCTCATCAGCAACCGACGCTGGCTCTGGAACCGGCTGTTCGACACGATCGAGGATGTTCACGCCACGGGTTGCGGCGTACTGCACGTACGGGCCGGTATCGCCCTCAAGCGACGTTGCCTGCTCGATGTCGAACGTGCTGTTTTTCGTGCGGCGTTTGTCGACATTCTCGAACGTGACGGTGCCGAGCGTGACGCCTTCGGCGATCTGGGACGCCTCGTCTTCTGAGAGCTCCGGATAGTTTTCCTGGACCACAGAGAGCGCCTCCTCGTGAACGCGATCGAGCACATCGACCGCAGAAATCATCCGCCCAGCACGGGTCGACATGCTTCCCTCGGGGAGATCGACCATTCCGTACTCAACGTGCGTAAACGTCACATCAGTGAAGCCAAGCTTCCGAGCGGCGGCGAACACCTGCTGGAAATACTCGCGCTGTTCTTCGGCGACCACGTAAATCAGCTCGTCGAACCCCTCTGCGACGCGGTAGGCTATTGTGGCAAGATCTCGCGTTCCGTAGGTCGTCGTTCCGTCGCGCTTTTCGAGGACGAGTGAGCCGTAGCTGTCGTCATCCTCGGGGAGCTCGTCGATTGGACCGGTGCGAACGTCGGCGGTCTCCGGTGATTCGACGCCGTCGAGTTCGTCATCGAACACCGGGATAATCTGTGCGCCATCGTCAGCTTCGACGGCAATCGATCGGTCCAGTGCTTCGGATCTGATCTGACTCGTCCAGCTCTCGATGACGTAGTAGCTCTCGCCGTGCCAGGTATCGAACTCGACGCCTAGCCGGTCGTACGTTTCGGTAAATCGCTCGATGCTCGCGGCAGAAAACGCCTCCCAGCGCTCTCGAAGCGTCGGATCACCGTCTTCAAGCCGTGCAAAATACGACCGGCCGGTGTCACGCAGCGCTTCGAGTGCGTCGTCATCGCCAGCATCAGCCAGTTCGGCCTCCTGGGAGCCATAGCGCTGATAGAGATCGAGAAGATACGCAATCGGTTCGGTTTCGAAGCGCTCGGTGTCGTCGGCCTGTTCGTACTCATACAGCATGTGGCCGAACTGCACACCCCAGTCGCCGATGTGGTTGTCACGAATCAGCTCATAGCCCTGTGCGTCGAGAACGTTCGCGAGCACGTCGCCGAGAACGGTGTTTCTGAGATGGCCAATGTGCATCGGCTTGGCCACATTCGGCGAGGAAAATTCGAACACGGCCGACCAGTTGCGATCATCGACGACGCCATACGACGTCCCCGCATCGAGAATTCGAGCCATCGTCTCGGTTGCAACGTGATCATCGTCAACGTAGACGTTGAGGTAGGGACCCGTCGATTCGATTCGGTCGACCCAGCCCTCAGCAAGCCGACCGGACAGCGATTCTGCCAGTTCGGCTGCAATCTCTGCCGGCGGCTGACCGCGCTCACCAGCGAGCTGAAACGCCACCGGCGAGGCGAGCAGCCCCTTCTCGGCGTCGTCATACTCATTGATCTCCACGGGCACCGGCGACACTGCCGACGCACAGCCCCACTCGCGTAGAATCGCCGATATCTCCTCGACGAGACGATCACGTAGAACTTCCAGCATACACGTGCGCTTGGGTTTGCTGTGGAGTGGTTTCAATGTATGGATACGGCGCGTTCACCCCGGCGTGGCGTTCGACAGCGTAAAGCGAACCCTGAGAAAACGAACTGTATGGAGTATTACGAGGCCGCGAACGTTCTGTTCGACCTCAATCGATACCCCTCTCGCAAGGGAACGGCCGCCACCAGCGCATTGCTGGGTGCATTCGGTGATCCGCACGACGAGCTCACGTGCATCCAGATCGCCGGATCGAACGGCAAGGGATCGACCGCACGAATGGTCGAGCGGGTGCTTCGCGAGGCAGGACTCTCCGTCGGACTCTACACGTCGCCGCATCTTTCCGACGTTCGCGAGCGGATTCGTATCGACGGACGACCGATCAGAAAGGCCGCCGTCACCTCGTTTGTCGAGCAGGCGCACGACCACATTCTTACGGCGGCAAGCGATGGGAACGCGCCAACGTTCTTCGAGACGCTCACCGCGCTGGCGCTGTTCGAGTTCGACAGACAGGACGTTGATGTAGCCGTTCTCGAAGTCGGTATTGGCGGCAAACACGACGCCACGAGCGTTGTCGATCCGGTTGCAAGCGCCGTGACGGCGGTCACGCTAGAGCACACGGACATTCTGGGCGACACGCGCGAGGCAATTGCCCGGGACAAAGCCCACGTCGCCGGTGAGAATCCCCTCGTGACGGCCGTTACCGACGACGTGCAGTCGGCGATCACCGACGTTGCCGGATCAGTGATCGCTGTCGGCGGACCTGACAGCAATGGCACCGTTTCGGTCGAACACCGCGGTCGGGACGGACTGCGATCGACCGTCACCATTGCGGGGCCATCGTGGACGATCACCCCCAACCTCTCGTTGCTTGGCGCACACCAGGCGCGTAATGCAGGCATTGCCAGCGTGCTCTGCAAGCAGGTTGCCGACATCAGTACAGAGACGCTGGTTCGTGGACTCGAAGCCGCACACTGGCCGGGTCGGTTCGAAGTGGTGAGCCAGAACCCCCTGGTCGTCCTCGATGGCGCACACAACCCCGGAGGGGCAGAGACGACGGCCGAGACGCTCTCGTCGTTCGACTACGACGACTGCCATCTCATCTACGGTGCGATGAGCGAGAAAGACCACGCTGGGACGCTCGCTGCGCTACCGACCGCCACGAGTGTGATCGCGTGCGAACCCGCTACCGAGCGGGCTGAAGACGCAGACGTGCTCGTTCGCGCCGTCGAGCGCACCACTGAGAGCGACGCAACCGTCGTCCGGTCCGTTCGATCGGCAGTCGAAACCGCCCTTGAACGGGCAGCCGAGAACGACTGCGTGCTCATCACCGGCTCACTCTATACCGTCGCCGAAGCGCGCGACCGATGGACGGCCACCCCGACCGTTGCACAGCCCGAAACGCTCGACGATGCCAAATCTCTGTTGCGAGAGCGTGATGTCACGCGAGAAGGCGTCTGGCGAATGCGAGCGAAAGGCGTCCACCGCGCCGTCTCGCTTCGCGTGCTCGGCCGGCAGGCCCGCTTTCTGAAAGAAGAGCTGTTGAGTCTCGGTGGTGAGTGTTCGATCACTGGTCTCTCATCACACACGCACGAGCCACGGTATCTAAATGTGGTCCTGCTGGGCACGCTGTTCCAGTTCAAGCGCTTGATCGGAAAGCTCGAAAGCCAGCCACACGGTCTCGATCATCTCGGAACGGATCTGCGCCAAGCACTTTCAATCCAGACAGAATCACCGAACCACGGCTACCCCTGGGAAGATGGGGTGGCCGTGATGGGGATTATCAACGTGACGCCGGACAGCTTCCACGATGGAGGCGAGTACGACAGCACCACTGACGCGCTTTCGCGAGCGCAGACGCTCATCGAGGCAGGCGCCGACATTCTGGATATTGGCGGCGAGAGCACCCGCCCGGGGGCAAAGCCCGTTCCGGTCCAGACCGAAATTGACCGAGTCGTTCCCGTAATCGAGGAGCTCGCCGGAACTGAGTGTCTCCTCTCGGTCGACACTCGAAAGGCAGCCGTTGCCCGCGAAGCACTCGCGGCCGGTGCTGACATCGTCAACGATGTCTCCGGACTCGACGATCCCGCAATGGCGGGCGTTGTCGCCGAGTACGACGCGATGGTGGTGGTGATGGACAGCAACGAAACACCGGTCGATCCGACCACGACTGTCGAGTATGACGACGTGGTGAGCGACACGATCGATGCCCTGCGAGAACGCGTGTTCCGCGCCGAAAAAGCCGGACTCGATCGCAAGCAAATCATCGTCGATCCCGGCCTCGGCTTCGGGAAATCCGCCGCAGAGAACTTCGAGCTGCTCGGCCGGGCCAACGAGTTTCACGCGCTCGGCTGTCCGGTGTTGATTGGTCACTCACACAAATCGATGTTCGAGCTGATCGGCCACGGGCCCGACGAGCGACACATTCCAACCGTCGCAGCCTCGACGATCGCCGCTGAGCGCGGTGCGGATATCGTTCGCGTTCACGACGCCGAAGCGACGGTCGCCGCAATCAAGACCCAACAAGCCACACGCCGATGAGCATAGAACGGTGCGTATAAGCGCTTGCCAGGACTTCACAGCGTATGGACAGGATCAACGGCCGATCGATCGCCCTGGGGTTTGTCGGCTCGCTGCTCGTGTTTGGCGTGCTCTACTGGCTCGCTGGCGTCGATCCGTCGGCGACGATCGATGCGGTCCATGCGGCCGATCCTCTCGTTCTTGGACTCGTTTTTTTGTGTGGCGTGGTGTGGCTGACGTCCTGGGGACTTGCGCTCCGAACGGTGCTCGGTGAACTCGGGGCATCAATCTCAGTGGCACAGTCTACGGCCATATTCTCTGGCGTGCTCTTTGCCAACAACGTCACGCCGTTCGGACAGGCCGGTGGTGAGCCGATCAGCGGGCTGTTAATCGCACGGATTACCGACCAGCGGTATGAGCGTGGCCTGGCCGCGATCGCCAGCGTTGATGCGTTGAACTTCATTCCCTCGATTGGGCTCGCGCTCTGTGGCGTGCTGATACTCGGTATTGACGCACCCAACACGGCTCAGCTCCCGGTTGTGGCCGGAACGTTTCTCGCGCTGGCCGTGCTCGTGCCACTCTGTGGGGTCATCAGCTGGCAGTACCGACAGTATCTCCAGCGAGGAGTCGTGATCACACTGCGACCAATCGTTGCGCTCCTTTCGCGGATTCGCAATCAGACGATCACAACGGGCGCAATCGAGCGCCGGATTGGTGGCTTTTTCTCGGCGATCGAACGGATCGGCACACAACCAAAAACGCTCCTCATCGCGCTGTTGCTCTCGTCGCTTGGCTGGATCGCACAGGTGGGTGCGCTCTGGCTCTCATTGCTCGCACTCGGACACACCGTGTCACCAATGGTCGTGTTGATCGCGATTCCAATCGGGGCGATCGCCGGGGTGACACCGTTACCCGGCGGCCTGGGTGCAATCGACCTGGTGCTGGTGGGCGTCTTGCTCGCACTGGTGTCAATCGCGAGACCGACGATCCTCGCGGCCGTGCTCATCCACCGATTCGTGATCTACGTTATTCCAACCGTCGTCGGTGGAGGTGTCGCTGCCGTCATTGCCAGCGAGAATCTTCGAAATACTACCTGAAACTCGCGGTGAGTCGCTCAAACACGGACGAACGTGAGCGGTCTGCTTGCTCACAGTCAGTAGTATAATCTGGGGCCAGAGTGCCCTCCTGCGTGTATCGCAGCAGTTTGATGTCGTACTCTTGTGCGAGCGCATCGGCGCGTTCGGTCACCGATCCCGATGTGGTTGCCAGCACGCCCCGGGCGTTTGCGGCCGATGCAATCCGGTGCAACCGGTCAACGTCGGTTTCGTCCGGTCGATCGTGGACGGCACCGATGACACGGTCATCAAGGAGTTCCTCCGTGGCGTACAGATGCACGTCGCGGTCGCCGTCATCCATTCGAACGGCCGTATCAATGTCTACCTCAAAGCCGCGATCGGCCAGCATCGACTGCAGTGCTGCTCGTGCGTTCAGCTGGGTGGTGAGCCACTGATGGCCGTACTCTTCGATACCGTAGCCATAGAGCACCCACTCGATTGCATTCTGCGGGTCAAACACTGCCGCACACTCACGACAGCGCAACGCGCCAACCGTTCCGTCGGCGTAGCTCCCACAGGTCTGACAGACGTGCTGGTGGACCACGGGCAGATCTTCGATTGCAACGCCTTGGTCACAGTGTGGACACGCACCACCGTTTTCCGTTTGAAACTCCGCATCAGGGGCGATGACGCCACACGGTGGGTGTTCCCGTTGCTGGCGTTCGATCGTGTGCTCTGAGCCACAGTCTGCACACACCGTCGTGTAGCGCATGCCGTCAGCGCGACACTCCGGGCAGACGTACGCTTTTTCCTGAAATTCACGGAACAACACTCCCATCTCCGCAAGTCGTTCGAGCGCTTCAACCGGATCGCCGTCCGACGGCGGAAGCTCGCGCTCAACCGTCGGATAGTTCACCCCCCCATCGTCGGTGATCGACGGCGAGAACCGTTCGACTGAGCCGTCAGCTATTGTCTGTAACAACCGCAGTATCCCAGGCGTCGCCATGGTCGACCGTTCAGTTGCCAGCATAATATTCATTGGCATTCAATACTTTCAGCAATGAATTCACTCCCCACTGATCGGTGAGTAACTGGTGTGAGAGTGGATCGGTCGTTTTTCCCGGGTTGGAATCGACAGTGTCGGTAGTGTCCACCGAAACTCCTGTTCGCGTCCTCTGGCTGGCCCCGCACACGCCTGACGGGATCAGCGAGGGGCGCTCGTGGATCGCATCGGCGCTTTCGGCGCGCGGGCTGTCTGTGACACAGCGTGTGGCCACGCCCGACGCGATCGGAGCAGTGTTTCGCAATCGCAACGACTATGATGTAATCGTCGGGACGACCCGCGCGGGTGCGGGACTCGGGCTTGTCGGGTCAGTGGGCTTCGATGGGGCGTTCGTGGTCGATCACGTCGATCCGATCGAGCAGTTTGCAGCGACGTCTCCCTGGTGGCTCGCCCGCACCGTCGATGTCGTCGAGCGACTCGCATTTTCCCGCGCCGATCACGTGATCTACCACTATGATCGTGAGCGAACGCGCATCGATCGGTCGGATCGCAACGTGACGAAAAGTCGGTTGGCGATCCAGTTCGACCGGTTCGCGAGCCCAGAAGCGGCCGTCATCGAACGAGCGCGCACCCATCTCAACGAATTCGACACCCCCGACAGACGGCTAGTGTACGTCGGTGGCTTAGCGCCAATCTACCGGATCGAACCCCTGCTCAGGACAATGAAGCAGCTGACTGACTGGACGCTCGTTGTCCTCGGTGCTGGGCGTCTCGAAGACGACGTCGAACGCGCTGCAGAGCGGAGAAAGAACATCATCTTTCCGGGGCTCGTGGACAACGAGCTGCTCGCCGGCTACCTGCACGCCTGTGATGTCGGTATCAGTCTGGTGGACGACCCCCACACGCTGAAAGTCCTCGAATACGGCGCGGCTGGACTGCCCGTCGTGCAGGTCGACGGGCGTGCACGTACGGCGTTCGAAGGGCAGGTAACGTTCTGTGATCCAACCCCCGAATCCGTCGCGACGGCCGTCAGGCAAGCAACCGAGAGCGGCCCGTCAGACGAACTCCGGGAACGGGCAGCCGACCACGACATCGAGGCTGTTGCATCAATTTACGAGCGAGTACTTCGCAATTGTGTCAGGATCTAACACAACCATTCGACCACACCTTTCAGGGGAATCGACGCAGTAGCCACACACAATGGAAGCGGCCGGAGACTCGCCAACGTACTCGATCTGTATTACGCATTACAATCAGGGCGCGACGATCGAACGGAGCCTCGAAAGCATTCTGACACAGCTCGGTCCGTCGATGGAAGTCGTGATCGTCGATGCCGGGAGTGACGACGGGAGCCTCGAAACGCTGCGGGCGCTCACGGCCGAGTCCGAACGGCTCCGCGTGCTCGTCGAACCGGGGGCGAATCGAGGAGAGGGTCGCCAGCGCGCGCTCGAAGCGGCGCGCGGGACGCACATCATTTCGAACTACGATCTCGATCAGGAGTACGGCGAGCTTCTTGATTCCATTCTTGCGGTGTACTCCGAGCTGACTGCGACCGAGGGAGAGATCGCGCTCCGGACAGCAGGGAATCTCTTTATCGCGCCGCGAGCGCTCTTGCTCGAACGTGGTGGCTATAAGCCGCTGATGCGCGGCGAAGACCACGAGCTCACCGACCGGCTGGAGGATGCTGGGGTTCTCAGATATCTTCCGGTGGCGAACACGGCACCCGTCAATGCTGACGAGCGGTCAGTTCGGACGCGAATACAGCGGGCGTTTCGGTCCGCAAAGGCGCTCTACCGGATTGGCTTTTCACCCGCACAGCTTGGCCGCTTTCTGTACGCGAACCATCCGCTGGCGCTCGCTATTGTAGGAACGCCGATCTACGCGGCCGGGATTGTTGCTGGCGCGATCGACGGCCGAGTGTACACCGCCCGGGAGAAATCCTGGCGAGAGATAACCGAGATGTCCGCCCGGCCAACCTACGAGGAGATAGTGGTGCCCGTTCCATCCACCCTCGAAGCGTACGCCACCGACGAAAACCGGTACGCACTACCACCACGGGACTGAACTACGCGCCGTGTCTGACGATCTCGACGATGCGCTTTCGACGGTCGCCTCCGAAGGCTCGATCGTATTTCTCGGCCTCGTGATCGAGCTAGGCATCTCCTTTCTTGCCAAACTCGTCATTGCACGCGTCCTCGGCCCACTGGAGTACGGCGTCGTCTCGCTCGGTGTGACGACGATGATCGTCGTCTCGACGCTCGTTCTCGGTGGCCTCGACATCGGTGTCGCTCGATTTCTCCCCAGATTCGACGATGCCAGCGATCGGCGGGGCGTGCTCATCGCGGCGTTTGGTATCGCCATGCCTGTTGCCGTCGCAGCCGGTGGGCTCGTCGTCATGTTCGCGCCGACGATTGCCACGGAACTCTTTCGCGATCCAGCTGTGACCCCGGTGTTGCGCGTCTTCGGCCCGATTATCCCGATTGCTGCGCTGTTGAAACTCGATGTTGGCGTGAGCCAGGGCCTTGAAGCTGCACGGCCAAAAGTGCTGATTCGAAACATTATCCTGCCACTCACCCGCTTTGTGGCAATCGCCGTCGTCATCGTTGCAGGCTTTGGTGCTGTCGGGGTGGCGTGGGCCTACGGCGTGGCGTATTTCTGTGCGGCGACAGTCGGACTGGTCATCGTCGCCAGAGAAACCTCGCTGTTCGAGCGAGCGATCTCGCCGACGCCGTACAAACGAACGCTCGTTGCCTTTTCGCTCCCGCTCGTGATCTCTGCTGCCATGACGTTCATATTCTCAGACGTTGATACGTTCATGCTTGGCTACTTTTCGCCAACGGCTGATGTGGGGACGTACAATACGGTGTATCCGTTGGCCCACTTGCTCGTCGTTCCGATGAGCTCGGTTGGATTCATCGTGATGCCAGTGCTCTCACGACTCCACGAGCGTGGTGACACCGACACCATGGCGACGCTGTATCAGCGCACCACGAAATGGATCTTTCTCGGAGCGTTTCCGATCTTCGGGCTGCTCGTCTGCTTTCCCACGGAGCTCATCGGACTCACGTTCGGAGGCGCATACACGCACGGGGCGACGGCACTCCGCGTGCTTGCGCTGGCATTTTTCACACACGCGATCGCTGGGCCGAATCTCGATTGCTTGACCGCAATCGGAAAGACACGACTTGTCATGGTCGACGATCTGGTGGTGGCGCTGTTGAACATGGGACTGAATCTGCTGTTGATCCCCCGGTTTTCATTTTTCGGTGCGGCCATTGCAACAGCAGTCGCCTACGGTACTCTCAACGTCCTCTACACCACGCAGCTCTATCGAGCAACCGGAATGCATCCGCTGTCGAAATCGCTTGGAACGATCGCACTGGGCGCAACGCTGTTGCTCACCATCGTGGTGGGGACACTCGGCTGGCTGCTCTCCGCTCCGTACAGGGCGCTGGCACTCACCGTGTTCCTGTTCGGTGGGGGCTATCTGCTGTTCAGTCTCAGGGTCGGGATTGACCAACGAGAGCTCGAACTGCTGGCTGGCGTCGACCAGCGGTTCGACACCAATCTACGTGACCGGGTCGAATGGTTCGCACGCCCCTGAAACCCACAGTGTGAACCAGCCAACATATACACCACCGGGTTGTACCACCGAGTATGGCAGACCTCGGAAAAATTGATCGGACGTTTTTCGACGAGTACATCCATCCGAATCTCGGTGCAGAGCGGGATGACGTGGTGCTTTGGCCGAATCACGGCGTGGATTTCGGTGCGATCGATGTCAACGGCACGGCGGTGGTGATGGCGACCGATCCAGTGTTTTTGCTGCCGTCGCTGGGATACGAGCGTGCGGCCTGGTTTGCGTTTCACATTCTGCTGAGCGACGTGGCAGTGTCGGGGCTTCCCCCGACGCATCTGAGCGTGGATTTCAATCTGCCACCGGAGATCACCAACGAGGAGTTCGAACGTGTCTGGACCACGTTCGACGAGGAGGCGAGGAAGCTGGACGTCAGCGTTGTGACCGGTCACACCGCTCGGTATGAAGGCTGTTCATATCCGATGGTGGGTGGCGCGACGACGCTTGCGGTTGGGGCACACGAGAACGTGGTCCGGCCGGACGGCGCGACGGTTGGTGATCGCGTCGTAATCACGAAAGGACCAGCCATTGAGGCGACGGGGTTGCTTTCCTATCAGTTTGAGGAGTATCTTCGTGCGGAGCTCTCCGAGGAGACGGTTTCAGCCGCCCAGTCCCGGTTTTACGACATGAGTCCCGTGCGTGATGCACTGACGGCGGCCGCGGCCGGCCCCGTGACGGCGATGCACGACGCGACCGAGTGTGGCATTCACGGCGGGCTGTACGAACTCGCCCGAGCAGGTGATGTCGGTATCGAGTTCACGCCAGAAGCCGTCCCACGACTACCGGGCGTAATGGCCGTCTGTGAGGCGTTCGAAATCGACCCGTGGGCGGCGATCAGCGAGGGGACGCTTATCGCGACCGTCGATCCGTCCGGCGTTGACGACGTACTCGCTGCACTCGAACGAGAGGAGATTCCAGCTGCTGACGTGGGTCGCGTCACCGATGGCTCCGGTGTCGTTACTGATGGCGACCGAATCGAACACCCACGGGTGGATCCGTACTGGGGCGCCGTCGCAGCAATGAGCGAGGAGGTGGACGAGTAATGACGCGACAACCCGCGCCGGACGAACGCCCCGTGACGCTCACCATCGCTGGGAGCGACTCCGGTGGCGGCGCTGGCATTCAGGCGGATTGTAAAACGATGGCTGCCTGTGGGGTGTTCCCGACGAGTATCATTACCGCGGTGACCGCACAGAACACGCAGGGCGTTGCGTCGACACACGTGCTTCCCACCGAAGAAATTTCTGCGCAGCTGTCGGCCATCACTGACGATTTCGATGTACGAGCCGTGAAAACCGGCATGCTAGCGAGTGAGCCGGTGATCGATCTGGTCACCGAGTTCGCCAGCACGTTCGATGGCCCGATCGTCGTCGATCCCGTGATGGTTGCCACCAGCGGCGACCGACTGCTTGCGCCCGCCGCAGTCAAGGCGTACGACCGACTCTTCAAGCACGCGACACTCATTACGCCCAACACTGACGAGGCGGCCGTCCTGACCGACACCGAGCCAACGACCGCCGCAGACGCTCGCTCCGTCGCAGAAGCTCTCAGAGCACATGGAGCAGAGACCGTCCTCCTTACCGGCGGCCATCTGCCCACGGACGACGTGATCGACGTGCTAGCGACTGCCGACGCCACCACCACGCTCTCTCATCCGCGAGTGGAGACGACAGCAACGCACGGCACCGGCTGTATGCTCTCAAGTGCGATCACGGCAAAACTGGCAGCCGGCGACTCAATCGAGCGCGCCATCGATTCGGCCAGCGATCTGGTGCGGCGGGCGATTCGCTATCACAACGACGTTGGGGACGGCCCAGGCGCGGTCCACCATCTCGTCGGCCTGCGAGAGACCGCACACCGACAGCCACTCCAGGAGACCGTCACGGAGCTCGTCCAAACGCTCTCTGAGATCGGCGTCCGTGACCTCGTCCCGGAAGTCGGCATGAACGTTGTTGGCGCAACACCGTACGCGGAAACGACGACAGAAATCGCCGCCGTCGAAGGGCGAATCACGAAAACGATCGACGGAATCCATCCCAATCGCGGCGTCAGATTCGGCGCCTCAAGTCACATGGCCAGATTTCTCCTCTCCATGCGCGAGCGCGATCCCGCGATCCGATTCGCGATCAACTGTCGGCACACAGACGCCAGTAAACAGGCTGTCAAAGCGCTCTCTGGACCGATTGCGGCGTATGACCGCGCTGATGAGCCAACGAAGCACGAAGAAAACGCCACGATGGGCTGGGGAGCACGAATGGCCTACGAGTCGGTCGCAGAAACGCCGGTGGCCGTCCTCGACGATGGCGCACACGGAAAAGAGCCGATCATCAAACTGCTCGCAGAGCGACCAGCAACGCTGATAGAACGCGTTCGAACCGTTGCGGGAGCACTCGATGCGCAGTGATCCAGCTGCCTCCCCTGTAAGGGTGGCGCGACTGTGTCGAGCGGTCGCATCCCAAACGATTATCACATTTACCATATAGTAGCAGATATGGAACCGGGATGCGACACTGGTCCGTTTGTCACTTCACTCGATCAGATCTATCCCGATCCCGAGGACGTTGCTGCCACCGAAATTCCCCGGCTCATCACGATACTCGATAGCGGGGTGACCCCGTTTGCGCGCCCGTTCGTGGCAGCAACACGGGAGTCCAGAACTACCGACACCGGCGGCGACACCGACGAGAATCAACTCCTTGCGGCCACTCGCCTCTGTCTGTTCGCCGATAACGGCTTTCACGATGTCATCGCAGCCCACGCCGAGCCAATCGTGCATCGGCTACAGCCAGCCGAGAACTCCACCGCACTGCGCAGACAGACCGCACAGATCGTGCTCGCAATCTTCGAAAACGGTCCGCCGTCTCCAGTGTCGAACGAGTTCATCAAACACGTTCCCGTATTGTCAAGACTCTTGGATGATTCTGAACCCGTCATCCAGCGAGCAGCACTCCGTGCGATCGCCGTCGCCGCAGAGCAGGCCCCCGACAGCGCACTGCAGGGTATTGACGGCATCTGTTCGGTGCTGGTATCAACAGACGATGCGCTCGTTCGCCAGGCACTCGATACGATTGGGACACTGGCTGAGGCGTCGCCTGCCCGCTGTCAGTCCGCAATCGAACCGCTGGTGACGCTGCTCGATGAGAAATCGGATTCACTCCGCACACTGGCGGTCCATTCGTTGAAACAGATCGTCGAGACTGCGGTCGAGATTCCGGCTGGGGCCGTCACTGACCTGGTTACAATCCTCCAGACCAGCCATTCGAGCGGCCAGCAGGCCGCACTGGAGGTGCTTGCCGGCATCACGCTCTCATCTCCAACTGCGGTGCGCCCAGCGATCGACGCGCTCGTCGAACGACTCACCGCAGAGAAGCCGTATCAACGAAAGATCGCGATCTGCTCGCTCTCAGAAATTGCCGATATCGACCCAGAAGCGGTCATTCCGGCGGTCGATCCGGCCGTCGAGCTGTTCGACTGCGACGATTCGATCACCCGCAGTGCGGCGGTCCACATCGTCGCCGCTGTGGCACAGCACGCTCCCGAAGCCGTTATCGACGCCTACTATCCACTGTTCAGACTGCTGACTGCGGACGATTCTGCCATCCAGCGGTCTGCGATCCGGGCGGTGATTGCTATCACGTCAAGCATGCCCGATCGAGTGACGCCGATGGTGGATTCGTTACTGGCGCCACTGGACACCAACGAGTCGTTCGTCCGAAAACAGGCGGCGCGAACGATCGCCGCCCTGACTGAGGGGGCTACCCGTCCTTCGATCAGGGCGGTCGACGCGCTGGCAACGCTAATCGACGCCGATGAATCGATCGGCCAGCAACTCGCCTTGCGCTCGATCGTTGAAATTGCCTCGGACGTTCCAGACGGTGCGGTGCCCGCGGTTGATCCGCTCTTGTTCTTGCTCGACTCCGACCGACAGATTGTGCAAAAATACGTTGCGGCAGCGATCATGGTCGTCGGCACAACCTCTCCACGGGCGGCCACGCCGGCTGTCAGACCGCTGACGACGCTCCTCGGCGAGGATTCTGACACTGATGCGCTCATCGTCCGTGCGCTCGCAGAAATAGCCATCCAGGAGCCCGACGCCGTCGTTCCAGCAGCCCCGGCGATCATTCCGATGCTTGCGGCTGACGACCGGAGCGTTCGGGCCAACGCAGCGCGTGTCGTCGCCGCCATCGCGGAGGTGGCGCCACGGACAGTGATTGGGGCGACACCGTCGTTGATCGAATGTCTCGAAAGCGACGAGCGACTCATCCGGTGGAAAGCAATCTGTGCGCTGTGCGACGTGGCGATTGTCGCGCCAAGTGCTGCCTGTGGTGCGGTCGAGACGCTCACGCCGTTGCTGTCGAGCGAATGGCGGTCGCTCCAGACCAAAGCAGTGCGAATTATCGCTGAAATCACGACCGTGCGGCCAACAGCGGCGAGTTCGGTCGTGGATGAGCTCTCTGCGTGTCTGGTTGCCGATGACGAGTTGCTCCAGCAACACAGCGCAGCAGCGCTCCAGGCGATCGTAACCGCTGACCCGGAGTCGGTCGTTCCGGCCACTGATGTCGTTTCCGAGGCCCTCACGGACGACAGCACCCCACGGGGCGTCAGAGAGCACGCCGCCGGGACAATCGCCGCGATTAGCGGTGTTGAACCGGAATCGATCGCTGGAATGGTTTCGCTCCTTGAAACCATGCTCGGCGATCCATCCGAAACCGTCCAGGAAAACGCGCTGTACGCAATCGCTGAGATTGCAACGTCGATCCCTGAGGCGATCATTCCCGTCATCGATATCGTCGTCCCACAGCTCGCTGCCGAGGCCGTGCCGATCAGAAAGGCGGCCACACGGACGGTCGTCTCGTTTGTCATCCAGCTTCCACCCACATCGACGCCGTCAGTGGATGCGCTGTTGCCACGACTCGGTGCCAACGCCCTCGATGCCCAACGGTCGGCTGTTGGGGCACTTGAGGCGCTCGCACGCGTCGAGCCAGACGAAGAGCTATCCGAATCGACCGTTCGCACGCTCGCCAAGCTGCTTGGCTCCGGAGCGACGATCGGGCGGTCGATCGCCGTGACGGCGATGGCCGTGCTCGCAGATACCGCCCCGAAGACAGTGGGAACGGCCATCGAGTCGCTCATTCCACTGCTCTCGGTCGATGATCCGTACACGAAAGAGCTCGCGGTACAGGCAACGGTGTTGATTGCCTACGGATCGCCGACCACTGCACTCCCGGCAGTCAGTTCGCTCATTGAACTGCTCGACGACGAGAATCGCTACTTACAGCACGGTGCGGTGATCGGCATTGGCTGGATCGCAAAAAGTGATCCAGCAGTCGCCGTTCCAGCGACGGAATCGCTGGCCTCGTTTCTCGACAGCCCAGAAGCACTCGTCCGGAAGACGGCAATTTATGCGATCGCCAGGGCTGCAGAACACGATCCTGACGCCACGCTCACCGCAGAAACGCAGCTGCAACGCTGTCTTGGGGCGAACGATCCGTACGTCAGACGCCAGGCCATCACCGCGCTGGAATCGATCGCGCTCTCTCCAACAGGCCTTTCGATCCCACCGGTTGGACAGTTCGGGGCGATGATCGACGATCCGGATCCAGCCGTCCAGCGACGGGCTGCCCGAGCTACCGCAGCGATTGCGACCACGACACCCGGTGCGGCCGCACCCGCGATTGACGTGCTGGTTGGCCATCTAACCGGCGAGCCGACAACACAGGAGCTCGCCGTCAGAACGATCAAAGAGATAACGAACTACGCGCCAAATGCGGCCATTGCGGCCGTTGATAACCTGGTTGCGCTGCTCGACGCCGACGATGGGATCATCCAGAAAAACGCCGTGGCCGCGATCGCTTCGATCGCCGAAGCCAATCCGGCCGCGATCACCGACGCGATCGAGAAGCTGGTTGGGTTGCTCGAAACGGAAGACGAATTCCTGCGAGAAACCGCGATGCGAGCGATTCTACCGGCGGCCGACGACGGAGAGCTACCCCAGCCACACAGATAGCGCTACAGGACGTCCTCGAACGCCTTGTGGCCCGCAATCTCGACGCCTTCGTCAGTGATTTCGGCGAGATACACACCGTTACCGGAGCCGGTGTCACGCTCAACTGCGGCTTTGATACCGCTTGCGGCGACCGATTTTGCCTCTGCAATCGAGAGATCGTCTTCGTATTCACGCTCTAACGTGCCGTAGGCGACCGTCAGACCGGAACCAGTGATGGTGTAGTCGTCTTCCATCACGCCGCCGGCCGGATCGATCGAGTAGACGTGTGAGCCATCGCTGTCAACGCCGCCGAGAATTGGATTGATCTGGAAGAATGGCCCACCACGGGCGTAGTTGCCGGCGATCGTTGCGAGCGCGTGGATCGACATCTCCTCACCACGGCGAACGTCGTACAGATTCACCTCCGCACGCATGTTGCGGATGAACGATTGAGCGCCCCCAACGCTCCCAACGAGGGTCATTGCCCCCGTTGGGTGGATCTGCTCGACCTTCTGGACGTTCTTATTCGAAACGAATCGACCACCAAGACTCGCGCGCATGTCGGTCGCGATGACGACACCATCCTCGGCAGCAATGCCGATCGTCGTCGTTCCAGTCTTGTTCACCGAATCCATATCGGCAGTCGATACGTCCGGCAGTGAACCGAGCTCCGGTTCGTGCACTGGCGGTAGGTAATCACGCCGATCTGGGACGGAAACCTGCCCCGAAAGCTGGTGTTCGCGCATTAGTAGCGCGTACCCACCCAGTGCTGATAAAAGCACTCCTTCGAGCAGTTCACCGACCGTCAGTCGACGCCTCCGACGGTGCAAATAGACGGAGGAGCCGCTGGAATGGGAACGGGACACCCATTCGAGTGGCCACCATTCCAAACGGAAGCAGCACAATCCCCGTGACGATGATGATCTGATACAGTGCGAACAGGCCTATTGACCGAAGCCGTCTCAACATGTCCTCACCTGCCGGGAACAAACTTGAGACAGAAAAGGGTTCCGACAGGCAAAATCAGGCAACCACGCTGTCGTCTGGTGGTTTTATCCTGGAGAGCGTTCGACGGTGCTCACGATGCACCCAACGGAGCCACGAACGTATCAACGAGGGAGATGACACATTCCTGATTCATTGGTTCACCATAACCTATGGGCGAGATAGCTGTGTCATCCGCGAACCGAGTCGAACAGTGGGGTGCGAGCATAATACGCACCATTATTACGCATATCACCTGCGAATTTCCAACATATTCGGCAAGTTGCGTTCCACTTAATTACCATTTACATTGACATAAGAACCATCTATATACCATTTCGTCCCTAGATGTAATCTTAAAATCACATTGTCGAACCACAAAGATGGATATCCTCGAATTCTAAGACGGTGCATGAGCAACTATCTCGTCGCCGTCGAGGCTGCGTGGCTTGTGAGAGATGTCGAAAGTATAAACGATGCGATTGGTGTCGCGGTTAGCGAAGCCGGCAAACGATTGAACGAGACGGATATGGACTACGTCGAAGTCGAGATCGGTGCGACGGAGTGTCCGGTCTGCAATGAAGCGTTCGACTCGGCGTATATCGCCGCAGACACCGCGCTGGTCGGGCTTATCCTCGAAATGGACGTTTTCAACGTCGACAGCGAACAGCACGCCCAGCGGGTCGCAAAAAGCGAGATCGGTGGCGCGCTCAAAAACGTCCCACTGAAAGTGATCCACACGGCCAAGATCGAGGACGACGCCGATCAGTAAGGTGATCGGCCGATCGGCAACATTTTTGTATAACTAGTGGTTATCTCGAACATGGAACTTCCGACGCCGGAGGACCTCCGAGAACGCCGCCATGAGTTGGATCTGACCCAGAGCGAGCTCGCGGAAATGGCTTCAGTCTCCCAGCCGTTGATCGCACGCATCGAGGGGGGCGACGTTGACCCGCGGCTGTCGACGCTCCGCCGGATCGTTACCGCACTCAACGAGGCCGGTGCGTCAGTTCGGCGTGCCGGTGATATCATGCACAGTCCAGTCGTCGGGATTGCACCCGATGACAGCGTGAAAGCGGCAACCAAACAGATGACGCCAGAGGGCTACTCCCAGCTCCCGGTTATCCGGGACGGCTATCCGGTTGGAATCATCTCGAACAGCGACATTCGCCAGATCGACGATGATTCTGAGCCAGGTGCGCTCCCGATTGCCGAGATCATGCGAGAGTCGATCACCACAGTGACACCCGACGCAACGCTTTCAGAAGTCGACACCCATCTCAATCACCACGATGCGATCATCGTGATCGAAAGCGGAGAGATGATCGGGATCATCACCGAGGCGGACGTCGCCGCCCACATCTCCTGATCGTTCACCGACTGATGGGATGCGCTCGTAGCGTACTGAGAACGATCACCCAGACGAACGCGCACCAGCCCAGGAGAACCACCCCGGCCAGGAGGGGATGGAGATAGGCGGGTGGGATTGGAAACGTGCCTTCGACCACGAGCACGTTCGTCAGCGACTGCCCGGCCCCGTGGAGTTCGAACACCACTGCCTGGTACGGTCCGGCTGCGTTACCCACCCCATACAGCCAGTTTGTCACCACCAGATACGCACCCCGGGGATCGATCCGTCGAAGCAGAAACAACGGACCATCCGCAGGTGGAAAAAACGGGTTCACAGAGACCGATCGAACGAACGAGTAGACACCCGTTGCGAGGTGTTTCCATAGCAGTCCAACCGCGGCGGTGAGTACCACCACACTCCGCATTCGCCGTTGCCCACCGACAGCGTTCGCACAGAACGCTCCCATCGCGATCCAGAACCACCCATACAACAGTGACACGAACACGAACCCGCCGAGTGCCACGATCGAGGGGGATGAGCCAGTGCGAAGCGCGATCACTCCACCACTACCGATTGCGAGAACGGTGAGCGTCCAGAGCCCAACGGCTCGCCGACAGAGCGCAGCCGTGAGCAGCCACGCTCTCGAAGCGAGCGAGTGGTGAGCCATGATCGCAGCGCCAGCGCCGTCGTATCGCGCACCGATTGCGAGCCCACCCACGAGCAGGCCGATTGAAAGCGGGATCTGAAGGGACAATACCAGCGCATCCGGGCCGAGCACTGCCCGTGTTACCGATGCAATCGCCGTCGCTTCCCAGTAATATGCGAGGAGAAGAAAGCAGCCGACAAGGAACAGCTCTGAGACGGGGCCAACCGCCGTTCTGAGACGAGTGAGTCGCCCCCTCCAGTCGAGCAGATCAGTAGCCATCGTCCACCGCAACGACCGTCGAACTCCCGTCCGCGTTGCCTCGGATGCGGGCGTGTGGACTCGCCGAAAGCGTATACCGTCCCCCCAGAAACGTGAGTTTACCCTGTCGAAACACCTCGAAATGGTCGCCATCAACGTCTTTCGACTGCGCCGCCGTCCCCTTGTACGCCCACGTGGGATCGTGAACCGTTGCAAAATCTGATGATTGCACATCAGAGACGGAGCCCGGCTCGTGCGACCAGGTCACCCGATGATTCCAGGTCCAGAGATGAAAGCCGAGCAACGACCAGCCCTTCGCGCTAGCCGTTCTGACGACGTTCGTGGCCTGTGCCGTCATCGTGGGCGATAGATTCCGTTCAAATTCGATCCGGTCGGGAGCGAACGCTCGTTTCGTCGCCGTCCGTTGGTCGTTCGTGAGCGATTCAAAGACCCTTCGTTGTCGCTCCGGACTGAGTGCTCGAAACTCCGTGGCGAACGAACGGAGTGCCGACTCACTGGCTGGGTCGAACGACGTGTCGATGTCAGCCGTCGTCGCTTGCGCTATCGGAGGTATCCCTCCCACCGCCACCGTCCCAATTGCTCCCAACACTGCTCGCCGTGAACGTACTCTTTCGGACATATTCGTAATCACACCAGATTCATTATTAACTGAGATATATTTATTAATAATTGTTGCTATTTATTATTGTTATTAATATAGACTATTGTGAAATTATGCAATCTGGAGGTGGCGTGCGCAGGGGTGATCGATTGCAGAACAGCCTGCTCACGGAGAGACGCACTCGGATGGAAGAAACGGGGGCTCACTCGATCGATCGAGTGATTCGTATTAACAGTTAACAACGAATTTTTCGTTCGCGTACTCCCGCCGGAACCAGTCCGAACGATTGAACGAGGGAACATTGCTCTGATCGGTTCGTGAGACGCTCTCATATGCGTCTGCAACGTGGACACCTTCTTTCGGACGCGCCCAGCTGGAGTCGTCCTGTGGGGAGGGCAGCAACAGGAATCGGTCGTCACCAGGCATCACCCGCTTGCCAGTGTCGAGTCTTCGCAGCGCTGGAGAGAAAAACAGCTCGCTGGCGTGGGTGCCAAAGTCGTCCGTGGAAGGGAGGGGCCACGGACACGCAGCATCCGAGGGGAACGATCGTTCGAAATCGATCGTCAGCGTGAGTTCGTGGCGAGTCATCGGACAGCTTTCGGCCGACCCACTCGTTACCGCATCACCGACCGTGTTTACGAGCCGTGTGTTCAGACTCGTTCCCCGAGAGACGTGTCCTTCCTGGACTTTCGTCACCGTCTGTGTCGGGAGATCTCGTCGCTCAACGCGATACGATGCATTGGAGTGAATGAGCGATTTCGGGAGGTGTATCTCAAGGTCGCTTTTGAGACCAGCGAGCGCAGCAATCGGACTGACCGTGAGTTTCACCCGGTCATTCGGTTCGTTGAACGCCACGTGCACCTCGTGTGTGAAGTCGTTGTAGTCCCAGTCGGCTCGGTCGGGGCGCAGCTCTTCATAGGCCACCATGAACGACTGCTCACCACAGGATGGCTGTGCAGCTGTCCGCTCAATCGCAGACGCCGTCCCAGCAAGCCCAATTCCAGCGACGCCCGTTCGCTTTAAGAGCGTCCGACGATCCATCGACCACTGTTCATCAGTACCGTTGGTCAGCGGCATAGCTGCTGTTCGAATTCTCCCATCTTATAGCTGTCCTCAGTCGTAATGATAAAATTAGTAGAAAATCATGGATACATATGTATTAACGGTAGTTCAGTTGTATCGTAAAATGGGCGTTTGTAGGGGTAAAACATCGTTTTTTAGATGTCATTTTACTATATGAAATTCAGTAATTCATTCACTTTTAGCTATGTCTATTCATAATCGCCACCATACTTGAGAAAGAAAAACACCAGTCCGAGGACGCCAGCCATTGTTCCAGCCACACCGACCGCCAGTTGTTTCGTGCTGGTATCGACGGCTGGAGGGGCAGGTGTTACCGGCGCAGTCCGTGGGACAGAGCCAACGGCAACGGATCCCAGCATCCCCGATGCACGGTGTGGATCGCAGTAGTAGTTGAAAATTCCATCTTCTTCGAACGTTTGAGCGAACGTCGTGCCGGCTTCGCCAGTTGGGCTGCCACTGGTGAACGCATCCGTCTCGGACACGACGTTGTGTGCGCCACCATTGCCGCTCCACTCCCACGTCACAGCGGTCCCAGGATCAACGTGGACCGCTACTGGCTCAAATGAGAGGCTGTTGTTCGCGCTCGCGCCGACGGTGATCTGTACAGTGTCCTGTCCAGTGAGATCGACGGCCTGCCCACTCCAGTAGGTGAGATCATCGAGATAGCCACCGAAATCGATCGGGCCGGTCTGTTGACCGTCGCCTCCTGTGGCGTTCCCTGTCCCATTGCCGGTCGCGTTGCCCGTCGCATTTCCCTCCGTTTCGTTGTCAGTCGTGTTGTTCGTCCCCGCTTGGCCTGCCACCGGGGTGACGGAAGCGACCACCGTTGACCCTGTGGCAGCCATGATGAATTTCCGCCTAGATACCAAATTATTGATAGTCATATTCCGTTATTTGTGAGCCAGTACTTTTGCGTTACGGGCATTCTATCGGCAGATTGCACCGTTCAGAACTGTGTTGACACCAGAAATCTGATATTATTTTCTGAGCACAGCTTCCCCGGTGGCTTCGATGGACATCGTCCGGACTGATTCACTCGTGTTCTGGAAGTAGGATGGTTTCGACGTTTCGACGGTGCTGCTCACTCGATCGAGGAGTTCTCTGTCGGTTAGCCCGCCGTTGCTGTACGCCGAGAGCCAATCACTGTCGACGTGATAGCTCCCGATCGCTTCGCCGTTCTGATCGACTATTCGGACGTCGAGTCGCTCGGAGGAGCCCCCCGTTCGATACACCTGGTAGTACGATCGGACCACCAACGCTCGTTCGTGACGGTGTTCCGCAAGTCGCGTTTCGATCGTTCCGTAGGTCAGCGCAATGCGATCGCCCGACTGCTCAATCGAGCGAATGGAGATTCCTCGGTCGGTGAGTTCGTCTTGAAGCGCCCGGACCTCCGGCGACGATTCTTCCGCAGTGGTCGTCGCCGTCGGCGTTGCCGGCATTCGAGACGTCGATGAATCCGACGTTTGCGTCTCAGAAATCGTCGCCGGTACGTTCTCTGTCTGGGGTCCTTCAGTTGGTTGACTGCTACAGCCCGCAAAAACGACACTGATCAACACGAACACCACGACAATCGACTTTCGGTGCATATACACCTAGTGTACCCACACTCACTAACCTCATTTTATTCGATAGAAGAACGAATATTTAAACGATAGCAACCCCGTGTTTGTTTTCTACTGGAAGAACTCGGGATCCGAGGGCTCTAAGGTTTCGACGGTTCGATTTTCCAGCTCTCGTTCTGTCATGCCGCCGTTGTCAAACGACTCGATCCAGCCGCCCATGATGTGGAATCGGCCAATCGGCTCTCCGTGACCGTTCTGCATTCGAACCTCAAGTCGATCTGCCGTGCCACCGTTTCGCAGCAGACTCGCATACTCGTCGATAAAGTCGTCCATCGTTCGCAGGTGATGTGATCGGGTTCGCTTGATCGTCCGGTACCAGACATCAATCCGGTCGCCGTCGTGTTCGATCCGCTGGACCATAATGCCGCGATCTTCAAGTTCGGATCTGAGCATTTCCATTCGTTCATCCGTCGGCCCCATCGTGGTCTGTGGCCCAGCTGTATCAGCGTCTGCGTCTGTCTCTGTCACTGGATCATTACTTTCGGCTTCGGGCGCCGTTTCTGATTGTTCTCCCGGGGTTGGTGGTTGCTCAGAACCACTACACCCTGCCAGCATCGGCAGCACCAGCAGCACGACCACCATCAACACCGCTTTGCGACTCATACGCCCATATTTTCCGTCTATCCATATACCACATTTTATTAATGTGGTGGAAATATCCCCGCAGATACTGCAGTCAATCTGGGAAAGGATTGTTTACCGCCGTTCAGGAAAGTTGTAGATCTCTGATGGAAACTGAGCCATCACCATCTTCAATGTGGCCGATCACCCGACCATCAACAGCGTTGGCGAGTTGTTCGGCGTCGGTGCTATCGACCGCCATCACGAAGCCAGTGCCCATGTTGAACGTTCGGTGCATTTCCTCGTCGCTAACCGTTCCTTCGGACTGGATGAACTCAAACACTGGGTGTGCGTCGAACGGATCGTCGATGACGTAGTCGAATTCGCCCATCCGCAGGAGGTTCGTCCATCCACCACCAGTGATGTGCGCGGCCGCGTCCACAGCATGCTCCCAGATCGGCGCAAGCAGATCGGTGTAGAGACGGGTGGGTTCCAACAACACGTCTCCGATCGTTCGATCAGTGTCGTGTGGAAACGGATCGGTGTAGCTGTGGTCGCTCGTGGCGGCCGTTCGAGCAAGCGTCAGCCCGTTCGAGTGGATTCCCGAGGATGGAACGCCAACGAGTCGATCGCCGGGTGCTGCCGTCCCAGAGAGGACGGCGTCTTTTGGAGCCAATCCGGCACAGGTGCCCGCGAGATCGAGGCCACTGACCACGTCGGGCATCACCGCGGTTTCGCCACCAACTAGCGCCATTTCGGCGCGCTCGGCACCAGCCGCAAGCCCCTCGCCGATCTGGGTGGCAGTTTCGTCGTCGGGCTCATCAATCGCAAGATAGTCCACGAACGCCACTGGCTGGATACCGGCCGCAACGAGGTCGTTGACGTTCATCGCTATGCAATCGATGCCAACAGTGGAGTAATCGTCCAGCGCCTCGGCAACGAGCAGTTTGGTGCCGACGCCGTCGGTTGCGAGCGCCAGATACCGATCGCCGATATCAATCAGGCCGGCGTAGTCGCTATCCGTTTCGTCGGTTACCTGTGCGCTGATGGCATTGAGCAACGCAGCCGTGGCGGCCTCGCTGGCATCGATATCGACACCTGCGTCCGCATACGTCATCCCCTCCTCGTCGGTCATACGAGACGCTCTGCCCCCTGTGGGCAAAAGGTCACTGTCATGCACTCCAAAAGGCGATCTGTTGTCATGGACGCAGAGCCACTCACTGACCGAGACGAACGGCTGCTCGATCGAGCGCGGAGGACGTGTACCGAGTCGTACGATCCAGACTTTTTTGACGGGGCGCACATCGTCGCTGCTGCCATCAGGACGGCAGCTGGCGACCTCTACGATGGGGTTAGTCTTCCAGCAAATATTGGACGGGTTTCACAGTGTGCGGAGCCATCTGCCATCGGCACAGCGATCGCGGACGGGAACGCCCACGATGCGCTCGAATGCGCTGTCGCCGTCGCATTCGATTCGGACGTTCCTGTGGTCGTTCCGCCGTGTGGAGCGTGTCGAGAGCTACTCATGGACTACGAAATCGACGTGATCGTTCCAATTGAGGGCATCCCCCACCGTGTCACCCCGGCAGCCCTGTTACCAACCCGAACGTGGTGATTAGAATCCCAGTCCAATTCGTGTCCACGACAGATAGGTCAACACCACCGAGAGTCCGAAGACGAGCGCAAACACGATGACCGACCAGCTGATCACCGTTCGCCCATCGAGCGGCCCGAACGGAATCATGTTGAACGCCGCCAGCACGAGATTGACGGTCACGCCGAGCTGTCCGGCCTGATAGACGATCGGTGACGGTGCGAGCACCACAAGCGGGAAAAACAGCCCCGCGAGCAACAGATTCGTCACCGGGCCAGCGATTGCGATCAGGCCATTCTCCCTGGCCGTAATCTCCCGGCCGGCGTGATACACCGCACCAGGAGCGGCGAACAGAAAGCCAGCGATCCCAGCACCGACCGCAAGCAACAACATCGAGTAGTCCGCCCGAAACTCCGCTACTCGGCCGAACTTGATCGCGACGACCTTGTGGGCGAGTTCGTGCAGCAGAAAACCAACGCCAACCGTCGCCATGCTAACCCCAACGGAGAGGATGGCGTCGTCAACGGCAACGATGCCGGTCGCGCCAAACAGCGCGCTCACCAACTGCCGGTTGAGCAAAAACGCGAACGCAACGCCCAGTGCGATCCACGCGATCAACAGATCCTGAATCTCGCGACCGCTGAACCGAATCGATCGCCGCTCGTGGCTCATACGATCCCCTGGAGTGCATCCAGTACCATGCTAAAGCTCTCTTGGGCGCCCGTCACCATTAGTTGCACGACTGACACATCTCCGAAAAGATGCGGGATCGCACCGAGAAAGAGAAACGTCCCGATCATGCTGCCGACATTGGTCATCGCAACGACGAGGATGAGATTGAACAGTGGGACCTCACGCATGCGGGCGAAGAGATCGAACAGCGGGCTCTCTTCGTCGCTAAGGATCTCATTCAGCGTGGCGATATCCGTCACGTTGACCGACACGTAGCGCAGCTCGACGTAGCCGGCGAACCAACCGGGCGCGAGCATCGGATTCAACGAGGTGAGCCAGGCGAGCGCCCCGCCGACGAACGCGCTTGGCCAGTGTGCACCACCGAGTCGAGAGAGTCCCAGTGTGATTAGCCCGTTGAACAGAAACCACGCGCCAACAACCTTCAGAAAAAAGGCGTTGCCGACGCCGGCCATCGCGATCAGTGCGAAAAAGGCGAGAAATCCGATCGTGAGCAGATAGCCGACGAGGGAGTAGGCAGAAAACCGACTGCTCTGTTGTTCGCCAACCAGCGACTCCATCGGTGGGAGTGACTCGGGCTGTCTGAGATACGACTCAATTCCCGCGCGGTGTCCGGCACCCACGACGGCGACGACATCCCGACCGCTCTCACGAAGCGCAACCAGTTTGTGGGCGATAAACGCGTCGCGTTCATCGATCAGTGCCTCGGCACCACCGGGTGAAAATCGCCGGAACTCCTCCATCATGGCAGTGACGACATCACCTTCGGTGAGCTGCTCAATGTCGAACTCGTCTATGTCTTCCTCTTCCGGTTCGACGGCGACGGTGACGACGGTGGTGATGAGCAGACCGAGCGTCCCACCGATCAACAGCGCCAACGCCACTGTATCCAGTATCGAGATCAGGATGCCAGTTCCCAACGAGCCCAGCAGAAACGGGCCGCCGAATCCAGAGATCACGACGGCACCGGTGATCCCGATGAACAGTCCGACGTACAATCCAACCATCGGACCGCCAACCAGACCGTATCCAAGCTCACAGACGAGTCGGATCTTCTCTCGAACGGTGAGCCGCGCCCAGAACCGCTGAATCGTCATCTGGATATCTCGATCGACGAGCGCGACGTCGATGTCGTTGGCTTCTGCCGTCTCCACTGCCGACAGCATATCCGCACCGGGATCGATGTCGAACTGCTCACCGAGCCGGGTTTGTACGTACGAAAGCATCCAGTAGGCCAAAAACTGGAAGACAGTGTTGCCATGGAGGAGATCACCGGCGTCGAGATCCTCCGGTTCGTGGCCTTTCAGCTGTCGGTAGCGGCCCTCATCGAGTTCAACGGCGACGACATCGGGCTGTTCTTCGTCAATAACCTGCTCAACACGCTCTGCACTCTCTGCTGAGACGTGTGCCGTCCCAACGACGTTCACAGACCCACGTTTCGTGGCCCGCTCATTCATTGGGCATCGCTACCAGTTCCGGACCCATCAAGATTTCGAGACCATATTAGTCGCCGATGGTGCTGCGATCTTCCACACCGTCAGAAACGGCACAGAATGACAGTCTGAACAGTCGCCGGGCGCTGATACCGGGCCATCCCCATCGTCGAAAAACTGTAACTAATGCTACGATTCTATCGTTTTTGGAGTGTCAGCCTCCACAGCTGGGTCTGTGGGTGTTTTGACGATGCGGGCTTTCATGATGCGCGTGTTGTCAACCTGTTCGATCGTGATGGTAACATCCTCATACTCGACAGCTTCGCCGGGTTCGACGAGCCTACCGACGCGATTGAAGACGAATCCAGCGATCGTTTCGAACTCTTCGCCCTCGGGGAGTTCGATATCGAGTGCGTCGTTGACGATCTCGATGTTGACCTCTCCGCGGACGATGGCTGTCTCATCATCGACGAATTCGACCGGCTCGTCCTCACCACCTTCAAGGATTTCGCCGACGATCTCTTCAACGGCGTCTTCCATGGTGATTAGCCCTTCAGTGGTGCCGAACTCGTCAATAACGACGACCATGTGCATGCGATTTTCGCGCATCTCACGCAGGAGTTCGTCGACGTTTTTCGACTCTGGGACGTGTAAGACTGGCTGCGTGAGATCTTCGAGGTCGACGTCCGTCCCCTCGCCGTACGTGCGATCACGAACGAGATCTCGAACGTGAACGACGCCGACGATGTTGTCGAGGCTGCCATCGTACACCGGGAGCCTCGCGTGGCCGCTCTGGATACAGCGTTCGATTCCCTCATCGATGCTCGCGCTCGATTCGAGCGCCGTGATGTCGAGCCGGGGCGTCATCACCTCTTTCGCGATCGTGTCGTTGAATCGAAGCGTTCGTTGGAGGATATCCCGCTCTTCGGCATCGAGGACACCTTCACGCTCGCCGGTTTCGATGATGTCAACGATCTCCTGGCGAGTGACGTACGACGATTCGATCGCCGTCTGGCCGCCAGTGATCCGGTTGATCTGTCGGGTGAGAAAATCGAACAACACCACGAGCGGCAGCAGCAGATATTCGGCGACTTTGAGCGGGCGTGACACCCGGAGCGACCACGACTCCGAATTTTCAATCGCGTAGGATTTCGGCCAGCTCTCGCCAAACAACAGGACGAGCCCGGTGATTCCAAACGTGGCCACTGCAACGGCCGTTCCCTGGTCGGTGTACATCGCCAGTACGCCGGTGGCGATCGACGACATGGCGATGTTGGCGAGATTGTTCCCCACCAGGATCGTCACAAGCAGCCGGTGTGGGTCGTCTTTTAGTGCTTTGAGCGTTTTCCCTGTCGCGCGCTCTTGTGCGAGCGCTTCGACCCGGTGGGAGGCGATTGAGAACATCGCAATCTCAGAGGAAGAAAAGAATGCCGAAAGACCGATGAGGAGGATAAGACTGGCCGCTCCGAGAGCTGCGATGAGATCCGTACCAATAGAAACACCATCGCCAAGGGCCAGTTGCGAGACGATCGTTGCGTCCGTCGTCACGGAAACCAGTGTATACGCGGCTGATAAACCCATTCGCGTTCCTCATTACAGGTCTGGGAGATTAAACGTTGCCATCAACTCGTAGTAATACTGGACGATACCCCACTGTTTATCCCGACTCCTGTGTGATTGTCGCCGACTCTGTTGATCAAACCGTTCAATCCAGCAGCAACACAGTCAGCGCGGCGATCCCACCCGTGTCGGACGCCACTGTTTAGGCGATCACGACCGTACTGTTCGGTATAATGTCGAGTGAGCCTCCGATCACTGTGTATCGGCTGCAGGCCTGTCCGTTCTGTGAGCGTGTCATCAGGACGCTGGATGGGCTCGGCCTTTCCTACCAGTCGCGGTTTGTCGAGCCGTTACACTCCAGGCGAACGGCCGTCAAGCGCTTGTGTGGCGTGCGGACGGTACCAGCGATCGTCGACGACCGAACGGGTGTGACAATGGCTGAAAGTGCGAACATCGTCGAGTATCTCGAAGCAACGTACGGTGAGTCGCAATGACGGAGTTTGACGTCGTGACACTCGGTGACACAGATC
The DNA here is from genome assembly GCA_025041195.1 of Halobacteriales archaeon YIM A00013. Taxonomy (GTDB): domain Archaea; phylum Halobacteriota; class Halobacteria; order Halobacteriales; family Haloarculaceae; genus Halocatena. Next base: position 307,961 of record JAKCFM010000001.1, on the reverse strand, counting down.
ATCCGACCGTTGGCGAGACGGTGCCATCGTTCACGCGACCGCTCGTCACGGAGGAGTTCTGGGAGGATCGCTCGCTGGCTGAGATCTATGCGGATTCGCCCGTCTTGCTCGTTTTCCATCCGATGGACGGTGCCTTTCCGTCGACGTACATGTATGATACGCTCGCGTCTCGGGGGATTGACTCCCATGCTGGGATCAAGCTCGTCGGCTGTTCGATCTCGACGCCGTATGCGCACGCGGAGCTCCTTCGATCCACCGAAATCGACGCAGCTCTCTTCTCTGATCCAGCCAACGGCGTTGCTGAGCAGTTCGACATCGTCAATGATCTCGACGGGATGGCGGGGATCAGCGAGCCACGGCCGGCGGTCTTTCTGATCGACACTGACGGGTCGGTTCTGTACGACTGGGTCGCCTCGGAATGGCCAGAGTTCCCTGAGTACGACGCCATTGCGGACGCCATCGCTGCACTATGACTCTGGCGGCTGCAATTGATGCGCTCATTTCCAACGCGCGCGCCTGTGTGGTTTATCCGACAGAAACCGTCTACGGCGTTGGTGCGGATGCACTGAACCCCGATGCGGTCGAACGGGTGTTCTCCTTGAAACAACGCGAGCGTGCAAAGCCAATTTCGATGGCGGTCCCATCAGTGGCGGCTGCCACGGAGTATACGGTTGTGAGCGACCGCGAACGGGCGTTCATGGAGCGGTTTCTCCCGGGACCGGTGACCGTTCTCCTCAGACGGCGCTCGATCGTTCCCGATACGCTCGTTGCCGGTGCGGATCGGGTTGGGATACGGATCCCCGATCACCCGCTCGCGCTCGAACTCCTCGACGAAGTGGGACCGCTTACCGCGACGAGTGCGAATCTGAGCGGCGCGGGAAGCGCTCGAACGGTCGCGGAGATTGATCCAACGTTTCGTGAGGCCGTCGACTGTGTGGTCGATAACGGTCAGCTACCGGGAACTGAAAGCACGGTCGTCGATCCCGCAACCGGAACGATCCATCGACGTGGTGCGCTCGCCGATTCGATCGACGCCTGGCTAACCGAACAGTCGGGTGAACAGTGACTCCGTTCTAACGCCACAGGACTCGCGATACGCACACGAGCGGCATTTCGTCCGCTGTTGGAGCCGTGGCGGTGGATCACCCAGCGTTTCGACTGTCCGGACTGCCCGTCGGTACTGCGCTCGTCGCCTGCCGGTGATCTCCAGCTCTCGGATCAGTCCGTGGGTCGCATACTCGACGTACGCCGTTTCGATCTTCGTTTCTCGCTCGTAAGCGAGTGCCTTCGTCGCTGCAACGGCCCTGACGGCGTGTGGTTCCCAGACACCCGTCGACGGTGGCGTCCCGACCGAAACGATCGACGGCGCTGGAGGATCGGCCAGTAGCTTGTGAGCCACGCCGTGAGCGTCCCGACCGGCGAGATAGACCGACCGGCGAGCGGGTGAACACAGCTCGTCAAATCGATCGACACGCCGGCGTGTTCGCCGAAGGTTCTTACGAAATGAGGCGGGCGAAATGGCGATCGGTTCGTCGGTGAGATCGGTTGCTGCGTCCAGCAGCGACGGATACCGAAACGCGAGCTCGAATCCCGGCTGGTCTGGCGCCTCGAAGTCGTCGTTTTTACGGCGGTAGTAGAGTTTTCGCGGACAGTACGTCGCCAGTGCGAGTTCCGTGAACGCGATCACGTGACACGGTGCTCACCTCCTGGTATTTGAATTCCCTCCTCATGCCAAGATGTATCACACGGGCAGCAGATATTTGCCGGATCAGCCATAAGCCCCGACAGACCGAGTCGTGTCTCCACTGCGTGTCGGTCGCCAGCTATTCATTCCGCTGGTGATCACGGCGAAAATTGCGGTCCGATAGCCACAGCTATCGGATCGATTCGCTACGGCTGGCCGTAGTTCGCATTTTTGTCGCCAATCACGCAAATGAAAACACAGTGGTATGGCCATACAGGCCACCAGAGTTGCCGTTCATCGTACCGACCAGTTGATCGACCGCTTCACCCGACATCTGCACGGTGGTGGTGTCGATGACCGAAACCGACTCCTCCACCCCCACAACACCCAGTGAGAGGTCGCTGTGGCACAACCGGACGTTCGTCCGGTTTCTCTCCGGACAGCTCGTCACCAACGCAGGGGATAGTCTCTACACGGTCGCGATTCTCTGGGTGATTCAGACCGAGGCAAATTCGACCGTCTTGACGGGGATCGCCAACGCGATGTTGCTCTCACCGTGGTTGTTGCAGTTGTTTGCTGGGCCACTGGTTGATCGCTGGCGAACGAAGCGATTGCTGGTGGGCGCACAGTTGCTTCAGGGGCTCGTCGTGCTCATTATACCGATCGCAGCACTGTTCAACAGTCGGTCGATCGAGCTGTTGTTCTGTGTGATTCCGGTGCTCGCGCTGTTGACGACTGTCTGTGAGCCGGTCGTGGATTCGATGCTTCCCCGAATCGTTCGCAAAGAGCAGCTCTCAGCGGGGAATTCTGCCCTTGCTACCGTGACGTTGGGACTGGATATGGCGTTCGAGGCGGCCGGCGGGCTGTTCATTGCGCTCGTCGGAACCACAACACTGTTCGTGGTCGATTCGCTCTCGTTTGCCGTAGCGTCGGCGTTGTTCGCCGGCATGGTCATCCCATCTGCCGGTTCATCGACTGCTGACGAGGGAATTTCTGGCTACGTCGAAGGGCTTCGGGATGGAGTGTCGATCCTCCGCGGGACGCTGTTCGTGGAGATGATCGGTTGCACGGCAGTCTTCAACTTTGCGACAGGCGTGGCGCTTGCCGTGTTGCCGGCATTCGCAGCCAGCAAGTACGGGCCAGCGGTGTATGGCCTGTTGCTCGGAGCGCTCGGCATTGGTCGAATGGTTGGCTCGCTGGCTGGATCCTGGTTCACCGGCGTCGGCTTTGGCCGACTGCTTTCTAGCACGAATCTCGTCGCTGCCTGTCTGTGGGTCGGTTCAGTGTTCGCCGGGACGCCCGAACTCGCCGTCACCCTGTTTGGGCTCGCCTGGATTCCGGCGGGACTCACCGGCGTGCTGGTTGCGACGATGAATCAGTCGGTGTTTCCCACGCGTTTGCTCGGACGAATCAGCGCAACGAAAGGCGCGGCAACCGGCGCAACGCTTCCACTCGGCTCGCTTCTGGGTGGCATCATTGGGGCAACGCTCGGTCCAGAGCTCACGATGGCGCTCGCCGGCTGTGGCTACGGATTCAGTGGGTGCTACTACGCACTCAGAACGCCACTCCGTCGGCTCCCATCAGTGGATGGGATGACCGCCACAACGTTTGGCCTGGAGGAGGCCTTCGAAAACGAGTAACGGGAGTTCTCACATCGAAACGTTCGTCTCCATCCCCTCGGTGGCTTCATCGAGGCCAGTTTCGGTGACATCATCGGTCCGTTCTTCGAGGTCAGCATCGGTGAGCAGTTCTTCGAACTCGTCGGTGTACCGGCCGTTCACCCGCCGGCTCGACATCTGCGTTTCGAGCACCGCACGGAACTCACGTGCCGTCTCGTCGTCGATTTCAACTGCAGACGCTATCTCCGCAATGGATTCATCGGCGGTGTACAGGTCACGGAACTGTTCGTCATCAAACTCCACCGCAAGTTCTGCGTCGCGAACGAGGTGCAGATCATGGCGGGCTTCGAGAACGGTCTCCTGGTCGATCGCCAGCCGATCGGCGATTGCCGTGTCGCCAGTGTCGTCGTAGAACCCTCGAACAACCGATTCGTACTCATCGATAGACAGGTCTGTATCGAATGGGAGATCATCGCGCATGCGCTCGATCGCTCCACGAAGTTTTTCTGCGATCTCTTGTTCGTCCTCGGCGAGCGATCCCCGCGTTTCCTCCTGGGTTTCGGTGATGGTGTCATCATCGGTGACCTCCATGAAGATATCGCGGAGCTCAGCGGTTTTTTCATTCATTGGACTATGCACAGAGCGCACGAGTATTTGAATCTGTTCCCGGCATGCACAACGCCGGCAATCTACTCGAAACAACCATCCAACGAACTCGAATAGAATGGGTTGTATTCAGACCTCCACCCATAACAGTAATCTATCCATACGCGAATAGATCGTCGTTCGTGCATCTTCAGCGCCAATGGGTCATTCCTGTGTGAGGAATATTTTCGGTGAGGTCTCGTTGGCACGTGGGACGAAAGCAGGTGACACGCTATATCGACGGGACTGCTCGGATCGGAGTCGCCAAAGGGTTCCGCTCGTGAACTCTCCTATGACCCGGCTCGTTCGGCAGGCTACTGCCGCGGACGCACCCGCAATCGCAGCCATCTACGCACCGTTCGTCGAATCCTCACACGTCACCTTCGAGACGACGCCACCCGACGTAACCGAGATGGAAGGGCGAATCAAGCGAACGACTGAGCGCTATCCCTGGCTCGTCTGTGAGCTCGACGGAGAGGTCCTCGGATACGCCTACGCCAGTTCGTTCCACGAACGGACAGCGTACCAGTGGACCGCGACGGTGTCGGTCTACGTGAGCCCATCAGCACAGCGCCAGGGGATCGCCCAGCAGCTCTACGAGGCGCTGTTTTCCGTCCTCGAACGCCAAGGTATTTGCTCGACCATTGCGATCATCGCACTCCCCAATCCAGAGAGCGTCGCGTTTCACGAACGAATGGAGTTCGAACGCGTGGCCGCGTTCGAAAATGTGGGCTACAAACACGGGACGTGGCACGACGTTGGGCACTGGCAACGGACGATACGCACCCAGACTGACGATCCAGAACCGTTCGTGCCCGTCTCCGAACTCGAATTTCTCAGTGATTGATTGTATCCTTTCAGAGACGGTGAACGCAGTTCTGGCCCGGGTTACGGGAACATACTCGACTCACCGATGCTGGCTCCGTAAGGATTCACGATGTGAGACGCTGCAGGCGTCTATAGAACGCGCGGCAACGGCGTATACAGATCCTCTGCTGGCTTGAACAGCTGGTGAGCGAAACCCACTCTCACGACGACTGACGGGATATTCAGCTCTGTCTATTGGAAACCCAATAGAGGAGTGACTCACCGTAGGAGGAATCAGAGTATTATAGTTCGGACGATTATAGTTGAGACTATTATAGTCTGATCACTAACTCCGGAGCACAATTGTATCTGCCAGAGCGAGGGAGGCATGTGTCAGTTCGTCAATCGTATCGATGTACCAGGAGCCACTCATCCCAGACTCCGAACGCTAATCGTTCAGCGATCGACTTCGCCCATGATCGTATCGAGACTTCCGAGCGTGGCGATCAAATCGGCGACATACTCGCCAGTGGCCATCGAATCGAGCGCCTGGAGGTGACTGAACGACGGCCCCCGAATTTTGAACCGCGCCGGCGTGTCAGTCCCGTCGCTGCGGATGTAAATGCCGAGCTCTCCTTTGGCAGCCTCCACAGCGCGGTAACACTCGGCATCGGTGGGGGGTTTGATCGTTCGGGGAACGTTCGACTGGATCGTTCGATCGGCTGCAGGCCACGATTCGAGCAGCTCGACACACTGCTCAACGATCCGTGCGCTCTGTTCGATCTCTCGAAGCCGGACGAGCACGCGCGCGAAGTTGTCCCCGGTACTCGCCGTCACCACGTCCCAGTCGAGATTCTCGTAGTAGCCGTACGGATCATCACGCCGGAGATCGTAGTCGATTCCAGAACCCCTGGCGACCGGTCCCGTACAGCCAAACGCCGTCGCCGTCGATTCGTCGAGTACGCCGGTGTCGACACAGCGACGCTGGTAGATCTCATTGTGCGCCAGCAAATCGTCATACTCCTCGATTTTTTCCGGGAGCGTCCCAAGAAACGTTCGAACTTGCTCAAAAAATTCGTCTCTCGGCTCGGGGAGATCCCACGCTACGCCGCCAAGCCGAAAGTAATTGAACATCAATCGCTGTCCGGTGAGCGCTTCGAGAAGCGTCTGGATCTGCTCTCGATCCCGGATTGCATACATGAACACTGCGGTGAACTCACCGACCACGTCGAGCGCGTACGTCCCGATGGCAAGAAAATGCGACAACATCCGTGAGCATTCCGCGCTCATCGTCCGGATCACCTGGGCGTACTCTGGAACGGAGAGGTCCGCAAGCTCCTCAGCCACACGCGCGTACGCCCATTCGTTCAGGAGTCCGCCACCACCCCAGTCCCAGCGGTCCGGATACGGCATGATCTGGTGGCGATACGTCCCGGACTGACACATTTGCTCTTCACAGCGATGGATGTAGCCGAGCTGTGGGTCGACACGCATGACCTGTTCACCATCAAGCGTTACGAGCAAGTGGAGAACGCCGTGGGTTGCTGGATGATGCGGGCCGACGTTGATCACCATCGTGTCCGATTCCAGCGCACGATCGTCCTCCAGGGGGTTCTCGTGTTCTGAGAGTGAGACGATCTGTGGCTGTTCCTGATCGTAGCTCGATCGCAACGGATGGCCAACCCACGTTTCTGGGAGGAGGATTCGGCGCAGATCAGGATGGCCGTCGTATTCGATCCCGAGGAGGTCGTAGGCCTCGCGTTCGTGCCACGCTGCAGTTGGATACACGGCTGACGCGCTCTGGCTGTGCGGACCATCGACCGTCGTTGGGACAACGACCGAAAGCTCCGTCGTCGGTTCATCGTAGCGCCGGAGGTGATAGATCGTCTCAAAGCGGTCGACATACTCCTGTGCCGTCACGCAAGCACAGTGATCGTACTGCGAACGCAGCTGTTCAAGCACCGACTGAAGGGAATCCGGTCGAACGACGATCGCTGGAGCATTTAGATGCTCCTCGCGACCAATCACACCGTCGAGAGAAACAATCGCTTCAGACAAACGCTGTTGAACGGCCATACCTCCGATAGAAACCCGCAGACTGAACAGCTGCTGGCGAAGCTGTGCGGCAGTTTATACTGAAATCGACCGGCCGGAGTAATGACGGAGAGTGTCACAGAGATGCGATATCGTTTATACGCCGTAATGAGTGGCCACAGCCAATGAAATACGTTCGTCTGGCCATTGATTTTTCAGACCAATTTATCCATCCTGTCCACCAACGCATCGTCGAACACGATGGGCTCGCACGAGATCGGTTGCTCTATGGCACCCGAACGACCGGGCCGGACACGTTTTTGTTTGCGGTGGAGGGAGACCGGCAGCTCTACGAGCAAGCACTCGAAGACGTGCCCGAGATCTCGTTTTACGAGTTGAGCAACCCGGACACAACCAGCTCGCCGGGGACATTTTATGCGTATATCGAGCAGGAACCGATCACTCCTGACGAGCAGCTGTTTGCGGTGTTCGAACGAACGGGAGTGATCGTCGTACCACCCGTTGATTTCCGGAGCGACGGAACTGCCAGGATGACGGTGGTCGGACGGGCCGAACGACTGCAAACGACGATCGACCACCTTCCAGAGGAGATGGGCGTGACGATCGCACGGGTCGGAAACTACGAGCGCCTGCGCGGTGGCTTTGGTCCAGCACTGACCGACCGACAGTACGACGCGCTCACTGTCGCAAACGACTGTGGCTACTTCGATGTCCCCAGAACAGCCTCGATCGACGACGTTGCAAAGCGGCTCGATTGTGCGACTGGAACAGCATCCGAACATCTGCGCAAAGCCCAGCGCGAGCTCACCGAGTGGCTCGTGAACACGTCCTGGCGATAATTGCGAATATCGGGAGTTTCACCCCCAAAACAACTCCTTTCTGTGGAAAGGTTGTTGGTAAGACTTAACCTTCTCCTTCTATCCTGATAATCCATGACGAGCCTCTTGCAGGCACAAACGCCGACACGTGAGACGTTCTGGCTCATTGGACCGATAGGCGAGGCAGTGTTTTACTACCTCGCTGTCGTGACGATTCTGGTGTTCGGAGCGCTTGCCTACCGGCGGTTCGCACGCTACGCGGATGGTACTGATGACCCGTTCGAGCGACTCGACGACCTTCCACAACGAATCGTCAGCGCCGCGAAGATCGTCGGCTCCAATGAAAAGCAGTTCAACCGAGATTTCGTCGGCGGCCTCATGCACTCATTCATCCTCTGGGGCTTTCTGACCCTGCTCATCGGGACGACGATCCTGATGATCGATATGGACTTCTACCGGAAGGTTACGGCCGCAATGGGGTCCGAGCAGTCCTTTTTCACGGGAGCGTTCTACCTCTCCTACTCGTTCGTGATGGACGCGATGGGGCTGTTGTTCGTCGTGGGACTCGGCGTTGCGCTGTATCGGCGCTATGTCACCCGCAACGAGCGGCTCTGGGGACGTCACACCAGTGCTGAAGACGGCTATCTCGTCTGGATGCTGTTTTTGCTCGGCGTTGGTGGCTATCTCGTCGAGGGCGTTCGCATCCTCGCCAGCGGCTTTCCGGAGTTTGAGACGGTGAGCTTCGTCGGCTGGTTCACCGCCGACGTGCTCGGGCTCGCAGGTGTCACTACGTCGATGGCCACGTCGATCTATCCCATCGCCTGGTGGGCACACGCTTTGCTGGCGTTCGTCTTCATCGCCTCGATCCCGCTTGCCAAGCCGTTCCACATGATTTCGAGTTTCGCCAACGTCGTCACCCGCGATGAGAAGGCGGGCGTTCGACTCCCTGGCGTCCCAGAAGACGCCTCGCCCGACGAGATCGGTGCGAGCGACATCGAGGATTTCTCCTGGAAGCAGTTGCTCGATCACGACGCTTGTACGAAGTGTGGTCGCTGTTCGTCGGTCTGTCCGGCGAAAGCGTCCGGTCGGCCGCTCGATCCACGCGACGTGATCCTCGATCTCAGAGAGTATCGCAAAGATCTCGACGCTGGTCGGACGGAATCAAAGCCGATCATCGCCGATGGTGGCACGAGCGTCATCGACAGCTCGACGATGGACTCGTGTATGGCGTGTATGGCCTGCATGGACGCATGTCCCGTCGAAATCGAGCACGTCACGCAGTTCACGGAGATGAACCGCCGGCTCACCGAATCCGGCCAGATGACTGAAACCGTCCAGGAGGCGATGATGAACGTCTTCCAGAACGGAAACACGTTCGGCGATCCCGAGCGAAAGCGTCCGGACTGGGTGGACGAACTGGATTTCGAGGTGCCAGACGCCCGCGATGAGCCTGTCGAGTATCTTTGGTACGTTGGAGACTATCCGAGCTACGACGAGCGCAATCAGGCGGTGGCCAGATCGCTGGCGACCATCTTGGAGGCAGCCGACGTGAGCTACGGCATTCTCTACGATGATGAGCAAAACGACGGCAACGATATCCGTCGTGTTGGTGAAGAAGGACTCTACGAGATGCTCGTTGAGGACAACGTCGCGCAGTTCGAAGACTGCGAGTTCGAATCGATCGTCTGTACGGATCCCCACTCGTTCAACACGTTCACGAACGAGTATCCAGAGTTCGGCTGGAATGAAGACGGCGAGATCGACGTCTATCATTACACCCAGTTGGTGCAAGAGCTCGTTCCGCAACTCGGTCTCACCGGAAGCGAGCTGGATTACACCGTCACGTACCACGATCCGTGCCATCTCGGGCGGTTCAATGACGAGTACGAGGCACCGCGCGAGCTGGTCCGCCAGACCGGCTGTGAGCTCCATGAAATGCCGCGCAACCGCGCCAACTCATACTGCTGTGGTGGTGGCGGTGGTGGCCTCTGGATGGATCTCGAAGAGGAGACCAAACCGAGCGAAGAGCGGCTCCGTGAGGCGCTCGAAGACACCGACGCCGGCGCAGAGATCGAAACGTTCGTCGTCGCCTGTCCGATGTGCATGACGATGTACGAAGACGGGCGCAAAACCGGCGGCTTCGAAGACGACATCGAGATCGTCGGGCTCTCCGAACTGCTTGCAGAAGCCGTTGGAAATACGTCGACTGCAGGACGGTCCGGAGCATCGACCACAGCAGCAGAATAGCCAGTTCTAATCAGCGGATGCGTTATTTTTCAGTTGATCAGTAACTCGTAAACGGCCGTGAACGGCCGGCCGCGTTAGATTGGCCGATTCGGCTTGGGCTCAGGCATTCACGTCATCACGGTCATCTCTGTCATCCGTCTCATCTTGCTCAGCACGATCGTCTACGTCATCCTGGTCGTCTCTATCATCCGTCTCATCTTGCTCAGCACGATCGTCTACGTCATCCTGGTCGTCTCTATCATCCGTCTCATCTTGCTCAGCACGGTCGTCTACGTCATCCTGGTCGTCTCTACCATCCGCATCATCTTCGGATGGTGAGGGAGCCTCACCAACGATCTGCGTCTGGGTTCCATCAAGCGCAGCTGCGGTACCGCCGCCAATCAACAGCACTGCAACAATCAGGAGTGCTATTATTTTTTGTCGCATCGTTGCAATCATCTGGACGCCACACATCCCCATATACCCGCAACGTCGTTACGGCCAAATTCGGCAGTTTGTGGGCCATTTGCACGGGTTTTCATCGAGTTGCAACCGCTGGAATCCACTGAAAGCGACTGGCCTTCGAAACGATCGATAGCCATTTATTCTCCCCATCGATACCGTAATTTGACATCAAGAGCGCATGCAACTGGCTATTCACGTCTCGATTGTACTCGCCGTCCTCACCGCCCCCGTCGGGGGGGCAGTTCCAAACTCTGCACTCACTCACGCCGAGACACCACAGCTGCAGGACTCCGAACTCGATGCCGATCGTGTGTTGCTCCGGTTCGACGTCCGCGATGATGGCAGTGCAACCGCTTCAGTAGAATATCGGTTCATGCTCAATCGGTCGAATCGCACAGGCGCGTTCGAAACCCTCCAGCGCGACATCGAAACGAACCGGTCGGCGTATCTCGACCGCTTCGAGCGGCGCATCGGTCAAACGGTCCGGTCGGCAAACAACGCAACACCACGCGTGATGCGTGTCCAGAATGTGACCGTCCGTGCACAAACGCGCCAGCTCCCACGCCCCTATGGCGTCGTGACGTATTCGTACACCTGGCATGGATTTGCAGCCATCGATAACGGGCGGATCAGCATTGGCAATACACTCGGGGGGCTCCATCTCGATGACGGGAGCCGATTGCAAATCTCCTGGCCGGACGGCTATCACACCAAAACTGTCCACGAGAGCGCCAGCGAAGCACGAGACCAATCGGTAATCTGGACTGGACCAACATGGTTCGACCGCGAGGGGCCTCGGGTCGTGCTCGCCAGAGACGGTATTTGGAACGGCACCGCTCCGGTGGCATTGTTCGTCGCTGGGCTGGTCTGTCTCATGAGCGGTGCGGTCTTTTGGTGGCACAGCGCCGGTCGACCTCTGAAGTGGCTTCCGATGAACGAACCAACTGACGATCACACGTCAGACACAGACAAAGCCGAGTCAATTGCCCCAACCACCCAGGAGATGGATCCAGCCCTGATGAGTAACGAAGAGCGGATTCTCTGGGAGATCGAACAGCGCGGTGGTCGTGTCAAACAGCAGGAGCTTGTGGCCACACTCGGATGGAGCGATTCGAAAGTCAGTCGCAGCGTCAGCACATTGCGCGATAGCGGAGAAATTGAACGGTTCCGGCTTGGAAACGAGAACGTCCTCACAGTAGACGGCGCGGATGGAAGTGAGTCGTCATGAGAGCAGTTTCCATGAGAACGATGGCAACGATGTTGATCACTCTCGGGGTCGTTTGTGGAGCACTAGCCGGCGTACTGGCGTTCGATATCGACACCAAGCCGTTCGATCAGCCCGGATCTGACACCCCTGACGGGGCTGGCAACGATTATGGTAGCATTGTCGGTGCACAGGAGGCCGAACTCCGCGGGGCGTATCAGTCACGCTCGTTCGAGAGCCGACTGTCGACGGCAACGAGCAACGAATCTCGGGCAGCGATCGTTGCAGCCGAAACGGATCGTATCGAAGCGACGTTGGACGCGCTTGAAACGCAACGGGCTGGCAGTACTGCAATTGACGACGCAAACCGCACGGAGATTACGTCGTTTGTCGCCCAGAGCCACGTGCTCGAACGACGATTCGAGCGTGTCAATCGGTCTGTCGAATCACTCTCAGCAGCCGTTCGCTCGTCGAACAACCTCTCGGAGGAGCGTTTCGATGCCCTCCGCGAACGGATTGAGTCACTGACGACACCTGAGATGGTCGAACTTGCGACAAACGTCGCCGGCTCCGATGTGGGTGACGAGCTCAACGAGAACGAGGACGATGCCAGAGCTGACGGGAGTGATGACGACGATGCAGCTGACCAAGACGACGATGCAGAGAATGAAGACGGACCAGATGACAGTGATGACTCGGACGACGACGATCCTGATGAAACTGAAAGCGATGACAGTTGATCGGTGTCGGAACCAATCGCCGATGCCGTGGAGAGAACTGATAGATTCGTAGCCGTCAGCGAGTTCACGTGCCGTTCAGAGGGTTTGCTGCTGCCATCAACACTGGGCGAACATGCGGGAGACGCCGACCTCACCTCAATGCATCCAATTGGCTAGATCTCCGACCCAGGGGTGGATTCTTCGAGTGCCAGTCGTTTCCTCGCATGAAGAGCCACGACAGCAACAACAACATCACCGGAAACAGGACGATCGCCAGAAGAAACAGAAATGGAGACGTAACTAATAAGATATGCGTATCCCATGGAAGAAACTTGTCTCTGGGCATGATAGATGGTGTTATGTATTTACAATAAATCCACGGAAGCAACCTGAAGCTGCTGATCAGTTTTCGATACCATCCACCTAGCGAAGGAGTTTTACAATATCGTCGAAAATCAGGAGATAGTGTCAACCCGATCGATTCCAGGAACGCTCGCTTGTCCTGTAACGGGTAGTGGTGTCTTCGTAGGCCCCCAATAGGGGCCACTCCATCTTTCTTTTCGAGATTGCCTGAACTGTTGCCGACTAATATTGCGTCTTCGATTCCATTATGGACGAACTTACAGACACGACAGAATCGCTCGCCGGTCGCTACAACCAGACAGCGATCGAACAGCGAGCACGAACCCGCTGGCGAACCGACAGATCGACACCCACCACCGACGCCTACACGATCGATTCCCCACCGCCGACGATCTCGGGCGAGCTCCACATCGGCCACCTGTATATGGCGCTCCTCCAGGACATCGTCGCCCGATTTCGTTCGATGACCGACGGCGGGGTCTACTTCCCACTCGGCTTCGACGACAATGGGATCGCCTCAGAACGGCTCGCAGAACGCAAGCGCGAAATCGACCGCACGGCGTATGACCGCGAAACGTTCGAGTCGATCACCCGTGAGGTGTGTAGCGAGTACGAACGGGAGTTCGTCGAGCAGCTAGAGGCATTTGGGCTGTCGATCGACACGGAGGAACCGTATCAGACGATCGAGCCAGCATTGAAGCAACTCTCACAGGCGTCGTTTCTGGGGCTGTTAGCGAACGACCGCGTCTATCGCGAGCGGGCTCCAACCCTATGGTGTCCTGCGTGCGAAACGGCGATCGCCCAGGCCGAAACCGAAGAGCAACGCCGGAGTGCAGAGTTTCACGAGGTGACTTTCGAGCTCGAGACCGAACCGTCGGTGACCGTCGCAACCACGCGCCCAGAACTGCTGCCCGCGTGTGTTGCGCTGTTCGTCCATCCCGAGGATCCACGCGCCGACGAACTCGAGAACAAACGGGCAACAGTGCCACTGTTCGGACACACGGTATCGATCCACAGCGACGAACGGGTCGACCGCGACACCGGCACGGGAATCGTGATGTGCTGTACGTTTGGCGATCAGACCGACGTGGAGTGGTATCGAGCGCACGACCTTGAACTCCGACGGGCGATCGATGAACGCGGCGTGATGACCGAGCTGGCAGGCGAGTATGCGGGTCAGTCAGTCGACGACGCCAGAGAGGCAATCGTCGCTACCGGAACGGACCTTGGCGTCATCGAATGCAGCGAAACGATTTCACAGTCCGTGGGCGTTCACGAGCGGTGTGACACGCCGATCGAATTTCAGCTCACTGCGCAGTGGTACTGCCGGCTGCTTGATCGAACGGACGAGTATCTCGAGGCCGCCCGCTCAATGGCATGGTACCCAAAATCACTGTTCGCACGCTTCGAACACTGGGTCGAGGGACTTGAGTGGGACTGGTGTCTCTCACGGCAACGAGACGCCGGCGTTCCGATCCCGGTCTGGTACTGCGAGCGCTGCAACGACCCACTGCTCGCTGATCCTGACACATTGCCGGTGGATCCCCGTTCCGACGCGCCGCCAACAGAGCAATGTGCCAGCTGTGGCCACGACGTGTTCAGCCCCGAAACCGACGTGTTCGACACCTGGGCGACGTCGGCAATGACGCCGCTACATCACGCCGACTGGAGCTACGACGAACCGACAGACACGTTCACAATGGACCGTCCAGATCGGTATCCGGCCGACCTCCGCCCGCAGGGCCACGACATCATCTCAACGTGGCTGTTTTACACGATCGTGAAATGTGTCGAACACACCGGTGAACCGCCGTTCGATGCAGTGCTCATCCATGGAATGGTCCTCGACGAAAATCGCGAGGCGATGTCGAAATCGAAGGGTAACACGATCGCCCCAGAGCGGATTCAGGCAGATTTTCCGATGGATGCAATCCGATACTGGGCGGCCGGAACAAGCGTTGGCGAAGATTTCGCCTACGAGACGGCCGAGCTGGCGGCCGGCGAACGACTTTGTCGGAAACTCTGGAACGCAACGAAACTGATCGATGAACGCACACCGAGAGCGCCTACCGAACCCGAACAACTGACCGAACTGGATCGCTGGCTCCTGTGTGAACTCGACGATGTGATCGAACGGGTCACATCAGCATTCGAGCGCTTCGAATTTGGGCGTGCACGAACAGAGCTCCGAACGTTCTTCTGGGGAACCGTCTGTGATGATTATCTCGAAATATCGAAACACCATCATACTGACTCGACGGCGTTCACCCTCAGAACCGTCCATCGACGACTGCTGGAGCTGTTTGCGCCACTCGTTCCACATCTGTCGGATGAGCTGTATCACCGCTGTTACGATCAGTCGGTGTTCGTGCAGTCCTGGCCGACACCGCATGGCTGGAGTTCCGACAGAAAAGCCGGTGCGACGGCCACCGCCGTGCTCAGTGCACTTCGTGGCTACAAATCCGACGCTGGGATGGCACTGAATGCGCCGCTCGACCGCGTTGGGGTGTACGGACCGATCGATGGTTTCGAGGAAGCGATCGCACAGACGATGACAATTGACACCTTCGAACGACTCGAACAACAGCCGACCGCTAGCGAACGGATCGTCGACATCGAGCTCGAATATTCGACGGTCGGTCCGATGTACGGCGAACAGCTCGCAGATATCGAGCAGGCAATCGCAGAGGGTGCGTTCTCGATCAACGACGGCACACTTTCGGTTGCCAGCCTGGAGCTCGATTCAGAGCTGTACGAACCCGTCATCGACCGAACGTTCGACACGACGGGAGACGTGCGAGAGCTCGAAGACGCCGTGATCGTCATCGAATAGGGATCGTCGGAACCCGTAAGGGAACCGCCGTTGCACACACAGATATGAACGGATCGTACCAGCAAACGAGTCTGCTGGCGCTCGTAACATTTCTCACACTGACGGGCGCGCTCGCGGCCAGTGGTTCGACCACAGTAGTCGGCGTTCCGACGCCACAACTGCTCGATGGGGGTCTCGTGGTTGGCTTGCTCGCTCTCGGTGCGCTCGCAGCCCGCTACGATAACGCACTCGACGCGTTCACTTATGGAATGGCCGCTCTGGGATATGCGACGTACGTCGCACCCACGGGGAGCAGTTTTGTTCGGACCGCCGGCGCAGTCGGGTGTGTGCTGTTTATTGTCCTCGTGGCGCACGCGACGAACCGATCACGAACGACGCCCGCCACGTCCGGCGAGCACGCTTAATCGTCCGCTGCAAGCGGAAGATCACGATCTCGCCACTCGGTCAAGCTGCCTTCGTAGAATGAGAGCGCTGGATAGCCAAGATGGCGCAACACCGTGTACGTGTGGCTCAGCCGCCGCGCAGTGTTACAGTAGAGGACGATCGATTGATCCGATCTGATGCCGGCATCCTCAAGTATCGAACGGAGTGTGGCATCCGATTTTATCCCGCGATCCGTCTCATCGACCAGCTCCATCCAGTTCAATCGTACTGCCCCTGGGATGTGTCCAGCAGCGTACTCGTCTTTCTCTCTCGTGTCAACCAGCACGGTCGACGAATCGTCCATCGCTTGCTCGACAGTTTCGACACCCACCAGCGGACCCTCCGCAAGCGCCGTGGCGTCGTAGGACCCGTTCGACTCGGATGGTGTGTCCTGACTGACCGAATACGACCGATTCCAGGCGCTGTAATCGCCGTTCAGGAGATGAAGGCGGTCAGGATCATGACCATAGAGCTCACACGTAACCAGAAACCGAGCGGCGAACACCCCGTGCATGTCGTCGTACGCGACGAGCCGGTCGTCCGAAGAGATCCCAACCGATTCGACCAGTTCAGCGAAGGCGTCCGCTCCCGGCAACATCCCATCGTCACCGCCTGTAGCCGAACGGAACGAGTCGAACGGGACGTTCACCGCGCCAGGGAGATGACCGATCCCGTCGTACTCCCAGGCGTCTCGTACGTCGACAACGCGTACATCGTCAGTCGAGGCCGACCCACCGTCGACTCCAAGCCACTCCGCGACCGTTGAGAGCCCAACCACTGTGTCCATGTCATTGTCTACGTGTGATCGACCTTGAATTGTTTACTCTCAACATTCTCTGAGTTCGCGGCAAATACACCCGGAACTGTGGGGTGCCAGCGGTCCATGGGACCTGCTTCCACCAGCCCACCGTTGTGAGTCGTTTACGTCACCAGTCGTAGGGGCAATTGTTTCCGATAAAGCAAACGAGCGGCGAAAGGAGCCGACAGTAACACGGATATATCGCTGGACCTGTGAGTTCAACTGTATCATGAGTGAGTACGCGAATGATGTTCTCGTCTCAGCGGAGTGGGTCGAAGACCACCTCGATGAGTTTCAGTCCGACGATTCCTCGTATCGACTTGTCGAAGTCGACGTAGACACGGAGGCCTACGGCGATGGACACGCACCCGGAGCGATTGGCTTCAACTGGGAGACGCAGCTACAGGATCAAACGCGACGCGACCTGCTCGACCAGTCCGACTTCGAGTCGCTGCTCGGCGAGCACGGGATCGCCAACGACTCCACCGTCGTTCTCTACGGTGACAACTCCAACTGGTTCGCTGCCTACACCTACTGGCAGTTCAAATACTACGGTCACGACGACGTTCGACTCCTCGATGGTGGGCGTGACTACTGGCTCGACAACGACTACCCGCTGACCGACGAGGAGCCATCGTTCGCGGCCGTCGACTACACCGCTGGTGAGCCCGACGAGTCGATTCGTGCCTACCGGAGCGACGTTTCGGCCGCCCTCGGTGACGGCGTTCCGCTCGTGGACGTTCGCTCGCCCGAAGAGTTCAGTGGCGAGCTCCTTGCGCCACCCGGGCTGCAGGAGACCGCCCAGCGCGGCGGCCACATCCCCGGCGCAAGCAACGTCTCCTGGGCCGCAGTCGTTCAGGACGACGGTCGATTCAAGAGTCGAGACGACCTTGCGGCGCTCTACGGTGCCGAGGACATCAACGGCGATGGCGACGTCATTGCTTACTGCCGCATCGGTGAGCGGTCCTCGATCGCCTGGTTTGCGCTCCACGAACTGCTCGGTTACGAGGACGCCGTCAACTACGATGGGTCCTGGACCGAGTGGGGCAACCTCGTGGACGCACCGATCGAAACCGGAAACTAAACGCTCAACGGAGCGTTTCGCGTTCGCTGACAGAGACGGTTCTAAACGATGTCGCCGCGGACAGTCGCGCCGTCCTGGCGCTCTCGATACTCCATTACAGTAGTGGCGGCCTCTGTTGCCTGTTCCTGATCCATTCCAAGCATCGTAAGCGACTCAGAGAGCGTTGGAAAAACGAGCTCGCCAGCCCTGAGCTTCTCGAACGCCTCGGTCGAGCGAGTACCATCAACCCAGAGACAGACCCCCCGTGGATCGAGAATCTGTTCGTAGTTCGACCGGGCCATTGCCCCCTTCAACCGCTGGGTTACGTTGCGCTCGAAGCCGGTGTTACACACCTCGAGATGAATGGGTTCGTCGTCGACCAACTGTGCCGCGAGACATTTTTCGGGGGCCGCGTGGCCGTTTGCGTTCGCACGAAGCGCTTCGGGAAACTCGCGGGCCCACTCAGCACTCACCGTTTTTCCGACGCCATCGATGCCGTGAGAGTCCCGGAACGTAGCCGCCGCCGTGTCGTCGTTGTCGAACAGGAGATCTTTCGTGCAGTACACCGACAGCCGATCGACCGGATCGACGCCGAGGACGAGATCCCCGTAGACCCACAGCTCGCGTACGGGCACTGCCATTGGCTCGCTCTCGACCTGATCGATCAGTCGTTCGAGTCGATCGACGGCCGCCGAGCGGGAATACTGCGCCATAGGGATGGTTTTGATTCGACGGCGAAAACTGCCACGCTCGGCGGTGAGTGACGGAACCGTTATTCGGCTCTCCCCATAACGACAGTCATGGACTGCGACAAGTGCGGAGCGTCTGCAGTCATGCACGCTGCGTACTCCGGGCTGCATCTCTGTGAGCGCCATTTCCTCCGGTCGGTTGAAAAGCGCGTCAAGCGTCGGATTCGTGAGGACGCACTCATCGACAACCGAACCACACCCGATGATCCAGAAACGTGGGTGATTGGCCTCTCTGGGGGCAAAGACAGCGTCGTTCTCACGGAGTTACTGTATGATACGTTCGCTGAAGACCCACGGATCGAACTGGTTGCGCTGACGATTCACGAAGGGATCGAGGGCTATCGTGACGCCTCTGTCGATGCGTGTGTCGAACTCACCGACGGAATGGAACTCCCCCACGAGGTAGTGAGTTATGCCGACGAATTCGACCTTGAGATGGACTCAGTCGCCGAATCTGACCCCGAAAACATGGCGCCGTGTGCGTACTGTGGCGTCTTCCGGCGCGATATCCTCTCCCGGTATGCCGAGCAGTTCGGGGCGGATAAGCTCCTCACCGGTCACAACCTGGACGATGAGGCACAAACCGCCCTGATGAACGTTCTCGAAGGGGATATCAAACAGATCGCGAAACATTTCGATGCCAGTCTCGGGCCATTTCCTGATCGCCCTACAGGCAGCACCGATGAGCCGTTCGTCCCACGCGCGAAACCACTCCGCGACATCCCCGAAAAGGAGGTCGCACTGTACGCCCATCTGAAAGAGCTCCCCGTTCACATGGCTGAGTGCCCCCACGCCAGCGAAGCGTACCGCGGCGAGATTCAGGAGCTGTTGCTCGGTCTCGAATCCAACCATCCTGGAACGCGACACTCGATAATGGCTGGATATGAGGAGATCGCTCACGTGGTTGCCGACCAGTACGACACTGACGAACAACCGGCCCTGCAGGACTGTGAACGATGTGGATCGCCAACAACCGGTGATATCTGCAGAAAATGTCAACTTGTCGAATCGATACACGCTGCGTGAGCCCGTGCTCCTGGTACTGTGCAGTTACAATCGGATAGATACGTTCATCCTATAGAATATCAACGATGTCGGATGAAAATTATACGCGAATACGAACTGTTCTGGGCATGTTATGCATTGATCTCACCGAATAACGTCGAGACCGTTGTTTTTCTCGATCGAGTCCTGCCCTCCGTCGGACTGGGCGCTCCCATATGCCGATTCGGCGTCCGTATCGACCCGGTCGAGTGCTGCACGGCGAGATGCGTCGGCCTGTTTCTGGGTGGTTGGGCCGAGAATCTGTGCGCTCTGGACGCCGGTCATGATCGCCATCACGCGGACCTTGCCCTTGTACTCCTGTTGGATTCGAGCGCCCCAGATAACGTTCGCATCGGCTTCGAGGCGTTCGGTGATTCGCTGTGCGATGCCCTCGGCTTCTTTGAGCGTCAGATCCGGACCGCCAGTGATGTGGACGAGTCCGCCCGTTGCGCCTCGATAATCCACATCTAACAGCGGATGGCTCATCGCATCGCGAACCACTTCTTCGGTTTTGTTTTTGTCTTGTGTCTCTCCAACCAGCATGACAGCCACACCGCCTTGACCCATGATGGCGGTCATATCCGCATAATCAAGGTTGATCAGCGATGGCTGGGTGATCGTCTCAGAAATCCCTTTGACTGTTTCGGCGATGATCTGATCCATCACCGAGAACGCCTTGCCGATTGGGAGATTCGGGACGTAATCCAGCAGGCGGTTGTTGTCGAGAACGATGATCGAGTCGGCCTCATTTCGGAGTTGTTCGAGGCCTTCCTCGGCTTTGACCGTGCGGGCGCGTTCGACGTTAAACGGCGTCGACACCATGCCCACTACGATCGCACCGAGTTCTTTGGCCAGTTTTGAGATCACGGGTGCAGCACCGGTTCCCGTTCCGCCGCCCATGCCGGCAGTAACGAAAACCAGATCTGCACCGCTAAGCACTTCTTTGATCGTTCCACGAGCCATCTCCGTTGCACGTTCGCCCATCGCAGGGTCACCGCCGGCACCGAGACCCTGTGTGAGCGACTTTCCGACGAGCACCTTGGTATCGGCTTCTATCATCTGCAGGTGCTGTTTGTCGGTGTTGATCGCAACCGTGTCTGCGCCTTCAACGCCGATGTTGTAGAGCCGGTTTACCGTATTGTTACCGGCACCGCCACAGCCGACCACGACGATCCGAGGATCGCCGAATTCGTCGATATTTTCGACGTTGGCCGCCTTGCGTTCTTCAGCTTCGGCGTGTTCGAGCGCATCGTTGACGAGGTCTTGCATCGTCACACACGCGCCCACTGACGCTTGGACTCTCGTCGGTTGCGCTCTGGGTCTTCCTCGTTGATCATTTCCCTGACCGCCGACCGAATCGCTTCGCTCCGGTTGGGAAACTCACCCGTCTCGACCAGTTGTTCAACTGCTTCGATCTGTTGTTTTGGAATCCGTAGTGTCACACGCTCCATGATTTTCCCCTTTTCCGGTAAGACGTAGTGGGCGGACAGCGTTCCGCCGGGCGTCTTACACGACGAAATCGCCAGCATCCGACCGGTTTTCTACGCACGCACTGCCGTGTAAGACGTTCGTCTTACGCAGGTGAGTGCATTATCGCCGGTATAATAAATCTTTGCCCTGTGTATGACACGAGTGAAAACTCAGCACGGAACACAGAATTGAGGCCATCTATCCCGGCAAATTTGCGTTTACAGAGATTTAGTGTAGACGGATTTGTTTCGTATTTCTCGAATTCTGTGTGTAGAGCCTCTATTGTGGCCAAAAATTCCAAATTAGTTCGATTATTTTGTCGAATCTAATGATGGGCATCCTCGCCAGATTTGCCGTAAAAACGTCTTATACGGTGGTTTACGGGGATACGATGAGATGTATGGTGTAATCGGCTCTTTTTTAGGAGATGGTGTATCCGTACTACGCGTCTTACACTGTCTGTCCCACCCATGATCGTCGACGGGATTCCGGTATGTAGGACCGATTGGTGGGAGTGCTGGTGTTAACGCGTACTGAGCCGAGATCTGTTGGTAGAGTGTATGAATGTGGAATTGGGTTGAATGGTGTGTGAAACCGAGTGACTCAACGCTGATGAAGGGAAAGGGTTAAATTGTGGATTGCCATACGAGATGATACCGCTCTTAGCTCAGTCTGGCAGAGCAGTCGACTGTAGATCGACTTGTCCCCCGTTCAAATCGGGGAGAGTGGATTCGTTTTTCGGACGATTCACAGTTGGCTGTAGATCGACTTGTCCCCCGTCCCCGCGAGCGATGCGAGCGGGGGATCAGCGAGTCTTGCCCAGCGCGAACGAAGTGAGCGACCGTCTGACGCGGTTCAAATCGGAGAGTACGAGCCCTATAGCAGTCACGATTCCACAAGCAAACCGAACGCGATGAGAAAGCGAGACTACCAGCTCGATAGCGGCGCTCCACGGGGCAGAGATACAAGATCCCTAACTGATGAATGCCGAGTGCAAATCGCAGGGGAAACAATACCCCGCACGGGTAGGAGACTCCGTCCAGCAGCCCGCACAGTGGATTGAAACCTCGGGTGTATCGCATCCTATCACCGAACGGAACAAAAGATACACACGTGCGTACAGAGAGAAATCGAGAAGCAATTCGTTGCAAATGCCGGGAGCAGAAAGCTGTCAACTGTACACACACCACAGTTCATACTGTCTACCCACCCATGAAACAGCCTGTTTTCTGTCATTGTATGGCAGACGGAACCTCAGCCGCAGAAATCGAATCCTGGGGCGCAGGCCAGAAGACACTTACCAGAACTGGGTCTCAACCCGACAATGAACTATACTTCTGAAGAATTATCTCGGCGGACATTTCTCGGAGCGGCGGCGGCTGGGGTGGTGTGTTCTGGTGGGACCGGATCAGCCATGACGGCGGATTCACCGAGGGGAACAGTGGATCACCGCCAGCTGCAAAGCAGTGCCAGCGGGGCGGTTGGCCCCGCAGGATCACTTTCTGCGGCCTGGAGTGGCGGTGTGAGCGCGTGGCGAAACGGGGTCGAGGTGGGACCGATCGTCGATGAAACGATGTACGCAACGGGTGAGCGACTCGGGGCGTTCGATATCGAGGACGGGAGCGAACAGTGGATCTTCACCGGCGGCCCACCGCCCGAACCAAATCCTGAAGCTGATCATCCTGATGTTGACCGCCCGACGGTTGCCGACGGAACGGTGTACGCACCGATCCATTACGGCGTGTTTGATGCGTTCGATCACGTCCAGGCCGCGCTCGTTGCACTGGATGCCGAAACTGGAGCAAAACACTGGCGGGTCGACTTCCCGGTCAAAGCGGAGCTGTCGCCCGTGACAGTTGTCGATGAGCTGTGCTATGTCACGGGAGGTGATATCGACGGCGGAGAAGCGTTCTATCTGTACTGTCTCCAGGCCGAGGATGGCTCCGTTCGCTGGCGACAGCCAATACAGCGAAAGGAACACGCGATACGAAAGGCACCACTCGTTGAAGACGGTCTCGTGATCGCCATAGCGCCCGAAACGGTCACAGCATACGATTCACGATCTGGCGAAACCGTCTGGTCGGTCAACCCAGAGCAGACACCAATCAACAGTTACGAGAGTATATTCGGGAGACTGTTTGTCTCGCGGGCACGCGGGATTGCTGCCTACGATCGCAGTACTGGCGATGCGCTCTGGTCGGCACTGCCACGGGTGCGAGAGCTCTCGATAGAAGCCATCGCAGACGATACCGTGTACGTGCACGAAAGCACTGATCCGGGTATCACCATTATCGCGCTTGACGCAGAGACTGGTGACCAACGATGGAAGCAGGCGTTCTCCCAGAACGGCTACGTCACTGAGATGGCAACCGATGCAGACCATCTCTATGTGGACGTGTATCAAAGAGCGGAAAATGGGGCCATCATCGCCCTCGACCGCACCGACGGCAGCGTCCAGTGGCGGACCAGCGAAATCGATCGAGTGCACGAGGAGGCGTCCACTGAACGGGTCCCTCGCGGAGTTTTATCCCGGATTGGGTCGCTGTTGTACGCCGGTGGGGCCATTCTCGATCCGGCAACGGGCGCAATCAAACAGACGTTTACACACGATGCTGACGTGATGACAACGTACCAAGTCGAAGCGATCGCAGCCGGGAAGCTGTTCATCGGCGGTGGAGATCTCATCGTCGTCGACGGCGAGACGACGGAACAAGGGACCCCGAAACCGACGGCCACAGAAACAGCAACCACACCAAATTCTACGGAAGGAAGTTCGACGGCCAAAAGCACGGATGCCGGCCAAGTGACAACAGATCCACCCGAAGACCAAACCGAAACCACACCCGCCGAAGATGAAACCACCGCCACGAACGGCCCTGGTTTCACCATTCCAGCCACCATCGCCGCGCTGGGGGTTGCCGGCTGGCGACGATTCATCAATCAGTAGGTGCGATTGCCAGAAGACACTTTACTCGTAGCTAGTAATTCAAATCTGAATGGGAATGCTACAATCTACATATTCTCGGCGGACAGTTCTAACCGGCATTGCCGGTGGTCTTTCTGCTGGTTTGCTAACTGGAACGATCCCAGCCCCAGCTACTGGAGCCCCCGCAGCTGACCGGTGGGCACAGCCGGGCTCTAACGCCGGCGGGACAAATGCACAGCTCCAGGGGACGGGGCCTGCCGGAGCGCTCTCTGTCGACTGGAAAGGTAATATAGGAGGATATTCTGGCGATCCACAGGTGGGCGCAGTTGTTGATGGAACTGTGTACGCGTCAGGAAGTGTCCTCGTGGCAAAGAACGTCGAGACTGGCACAACAAAGTGGAGTGCCGAAACAAAAATCCCGGATATCGAGAATCCCGATGGAGCAGTACTCGACGTGGAGCGCCCTACATACGTCAATGGAGTGGTAATTGCACCAGTTCGCATCGGCGTCTTTGATGGCGACGGTGCCGAGTATGCGAAATTGATGGGTGTGGACGCAAAAAGCGGTGAGAAGCGTTGGGAAAAAGGGACCAAAGCCGCATCCGAGTTCTCAAACATAAGAGCAGAGGACGGCACTTGCTACATGTGTGGGCCAGATCTGGCCGGCGGCGACGCCGAATACGTCTATCAGTTCGCTCCCAGCGATGGAGAAATTGGATGGAAACAATCGATATCGCTCGGTAACCGTACTGAGTATCACACACCTGCCATCACTGGCAACCGGCTTTTCATCGCCGAACAAAGCGGCGTTGTTGCCCTGGACACGAATACTGGCGAGCGGATCTGGAAACAATTGCCCAACGTGAAACAACCGCACGTTGATATGGTCGACAGTGAGCTACTGCTGGTAAGCGAAGACACATCTCCAGGAGCAACAGTGATTGCGCTTGATCCGAAAACGGGCGAAGAGCGGTGGAAGCAGGCCTACGCTGGTGAGCACATTCGCATCCGTGTTGCAACCATGGATACAGAACAGGTGTATGTCGGGGTCGGTGTGGGCAAAGAAGCCCCAACCGTTGTTGGACTTGACCGAACCGACGGATCGGAACTTTGGACGCGACAGCTCACACAGTGGCCAGATACAGCAGAGAATGAACCATTGAAGGGAAAGCCAAATCCAACCTGGATGGCTCGTGTAGGATCGTATTTATATGCGGGAGGGTTCGTACTCGATCCAGCGGATGGGTCGGTGCACTCCACCATTGCCGTCGATGGGCCGTGGACCGCACCGTATCGGCTCAATGCTGTAGCGGAAGGAAAACTGTTTTTCGGCGGCCAGCGGCTGCTCGCTGTGAACGGAGCAGAACAGCAGACCAGTACGCCACCAGCAACAGAAGGGTCTGAAAACCCCGACAGTGACGGAGCGACGGGAACGACCAATCCGCAGCAGGGTTCCTCTGCACCGACTGCAACAACTGGGACTGACGACAGTTCTGTACCGTCAGCTACCGACTCCAGAGGACACGCCTCATCTGCCACGGATGAAACCACCGCCACGAATGGCCCTGGTTTCACCATTCCAGCGGCGATTGCTGCCCTCGGTGTTGCCGGCTGGCGACGACGGCGGTAACTGCATTGCCAGGACAGAAGACACATTACGCGCAATTCTAAAACCCATCATCGATGACCAGTTCGATCGACGCGATCTCTCGGCGGGGGTTTCTTTCTGCTGTCACCGCCACGGGGCTGGGTGTGGTGACAGCAGGCAGTGGGGTGTCGGCGGGGGCAAACACCGACGGTAGCTGGCCACAACCCGGAGCAACAGCGGGAAAAACGTCGTGGCTGCAAGGTGGAGCTGGACCCACCGGTGAGCTGACAACTTCGTGGAACGTGGGGGAGACTCGCGATGGGAGCAAAACGGAGATTGGCGCGGTCGTGAACGGAACGGTGTACGCCGCCGATTCAGCGCTCCGGGCATACGACGCAGCCGATGGAGCCGAACGATGGTCGGTGAAGGCGACGGTCCCACAATCTGCGTA
Source organism: Halobacteriales archaeon YIM A00013 (assembly GCA_025041195.1). Lineage (GTDB taxonomy): Archaea > Halobacteriota > Halobacteria > Halobacteriales > Haloarculaceae > Halocatena. The sequence goes on along the minus strand of JAKCFM010000001.1, from coordinate 282,010 downwards.
CGGCGATTCAATGCGTGCTGACATCGCCGTCCCGACTGTTGTAAACGACATCGTGTTGGCTCCGGTTCGTATCGGCAACGAAAATGAGACGGTACACACGACAATTGTCGCCGTGGAAGCCGACAGTGGCGCAAAGCGATGGCAGCTCGGCGTCGATAGCCAAAAGACGTTTTCGTCGCTGACAGCGCACGGAGATTCGGTGTTCTGCTGTGGGCCAGCCCGCTCCGGATCGAATCAGTCCTACGTCTACCGAATCGACGCACAGGGCAGCGCTATCCTCTGGCAAGCACCGATCGATCTCGACACCCCTGGGCAGAACACGATACTGGTTGCCGATGGTCGTGTGTTCGTCGCCGAAACCGAAGGCGTGCGGGCAATCGATGCACCGAGTGGGAAGGTGCTGTGGGATGCACTGCCTGACGTTAATGCCCGCGACGTCGCAGCCGTCTGGAACGATACGCTGATCGTCTGGGAGGCCGCCTATCCCGGGTCGACGCTGATCGCCCTCGATGTCATAACGGGAACGGAGCTGTGGAAAACAGCCTACGGCGGAGAAACCATCGTCGCCGTCGAGGCGATCGACGACGAGCGTGTCTATCTCTCGATGAATAACGCGACCACGATCATCGCACTCGATCGATTGGATGGCTCCGAACTCTGGCGAGAACCGCTCCCTGAAACACCGGCTACCGATACTCGCGCACCAGCTGGACAGGTGCCAACTGCCGGCCTCGCACGGGTGGGATCTCGGCTGTACGCTGGGGGCAGCATGCTCGATCCCACGGATGGAACGGTTGCCTCTGTGACTGCGATCTCCCGACCCGAAATCGGTGAGCTTGAACTGGCCGCCGTCGTTGACAAGCGGTGTTACTTCCACGGGGGGTCGATTCACGTTCTCGAATCTGTCGATGCCCCTGCGCACACCGACGACCCGACAGTCACTCGCAACGAAACTACTCCGGATTCAGGGTCGGATAATACGAAGCCAAATTCTGCCACGACCGATAATCGATCGCCACCCGAGCGAACGGGAACGACTCCGACCACATCGACTGAGGGCGGTGGATTCGGCCTGCTCGGCGGCGCTGTCGCACTCGTACTCGCCGGATGGCGACGGCGAAGTTCCTAAATGATTTAACTGTCCTATTCTAACGACTCTCAACCGTGCCCGATTTACTCTCGCTGTCAGGTCTGCGAACAGAGTTCGACACCGATCGCGGTGTCGTCGAGGCGGTGAACGATATCGACCTCACCATACAAGCGGGTGAGACCGTCGGACTCGTGGGAGAGAGTGGTTCCGGGAAGTCGGTAACGGCACTCTCGGCGATGGACCTCGTTGACGCACCGGGGGAAGTGACTGCTGGTCAAGTTGCATTTCACGACTCCGCGACTGTCAGTCGAATTGCGAGGGACTATCCAGAAGCGATCGTCACCGCTCGTCACGAAGGATTCATCCATATTAACGACGCATCGATCGATCCGAACGCCATACCGTCGGGACAGACCCCACCGGATCGGGCTGATGGACTCGCCTCGATGGCGCGACGCCAGTCCGAAGAGATCATCACCCCGGATTCGGAAGGGGGCTGTCTCTCCATCGATGACGGCTGGCTCGATCTGAGCGAAGCGCCAGAAAACCTTCTCCGTGACATCCGGGGCGGCGACATCGGAATGGTGTTCCAGGATCCGATGACGTCGCTGAACCCTGCACTCACGATTGGCGAGCAGATCGCCGAAAGCCTTCGTCTCCACCGTTATGGGGGCAAACGAAAGGACAGCTGGCCAAACGCAATCCTCGAATCGCTCGTCCCAGGGCGGATGAGCGAAGAGATTCGAGAGGAAACGATCGAGCTGCTCGATGAGGTCGGTATTCCAGAACCCACACAGCGAATCGACGAGTATCCACACGAATTCTCCGGGGGAATGCGCCAGCGCGTCCTCGTGGCCATCGCGCTAGCGTGTCGACCAAAGCTGTTGATCGCCGATGAGCCAACCACCGCGCTCGATGTCACAATCCAGGCGCAGATCCTGGATCTGATCAAAGATCTCCAGCAGGAGATCGGAATGTCGGTGCTGTTTATTACCCACGACCTCGGTGTCGTGGCCGAAACCTGTGACCGCGTGGCAGTGATGTACGCCGGGGAAATCGTCGAAGAAGGCCCCGTCGAGGAGATCTTCACGAATCCATCGCATCCATACACCTACACGCTGCTCGAATCGATCCCACACGAAGGAACCGATCGACTCACACCGATCGAGGGGAACGTTCCCGACCTGATAAATATGCCTGAAGGGTGTCATTTTGCACCCCGATGTCCGTGGTCGAAACCCGAGTGTGAACACGGGGAGATCCCATTCCTCCAGCATGGTAGCGACGAGATCAATCATCGCGCAAAATGCATCCTCCCCGAGTACGACATCTCGCGCTATCAACCGGAGGGAGTTCGCGCCAGTTCGACGAAAGACGTGGACACGACCGAACAGCCGTTGATTTCCACCCGTCAGCTAACCAAGCATTTCTCACAGGAGAGTGGCATTCTGGGTCGGCTCTTCGGTGATGGAACGGTCAAAGCGGTTGATGGGATCGACCTCAACGTGTACGAGGGCGAAACCCTGGGGCTCGTTGGTGAGTCGGGCTGTGGAAAATCCACAACTGGGCGGTCGATCATGCGATTGATCGAGCCGACTGACGGCTCTGTACTGTTCGCAGGCGATCCACTGGACGATCTGGGCCGGACAGAACTGCGCAAAACACGCCGAGACATGCAGATGATTTTCCAGGACCCACTGTCGAGTCTCGATCCGCGACAGACGGTCGGCAAGACGATCGAAGAGCCATTACAGATTCACGATCGGCCGCGGTTTGACATTTCAGCGACCGTTGTCGGTGGAAAGCAGATCGAACTCACTGGCACGGAATCGTTGATTGGAGAGCTCGTCGATCGGGACGACAGCGACATCGCAGTGACAATTCGAAACGACGAAATCGGGTCGCTTGAGATCCGAACGCCGATCCTTTCGGAGGCAGATCTCGACATAGATCTGACCTCTAGTCACCGGGGACTCACGTTGTCAGTCGAGATCGATCGAGAGAAATGGGACGTTCGTGATCAGCGTATCACGGAGCTGTTGAGTGCTGTCGGTCTTGATCCCACCCAGCGGGATCGCTACCCGCATGAGCTCTCTGGTGGGCAGCGCCAGCGCGTCGGCATTGCGCGCGCGCTTGCCGTCGACCCGGACTTCATCGTTTGCGATGAGCCTGTGAGCGCCCTCGATGTGAGCGTGCAGGCCCAGATCATCAACCTGCTTGAGGATCTCCAGCAACAGTTCGGACTCACGTTCCTCTTTATCGCACACGATCTGTCCGTCGTGCGCCACATCAGCGACCGTATCGCGGTGATGTATCTTGGCAAGATCGTTGAGATCGCGTCAACGGATGAGCTGTTCGCCGAGCCGAAGCATCCGTACACTCGGTCGTTACTGTCTGCAATTCCGGTTCCGGATCCAACGCGTGATACCGACCGAATCATCCTTGAGGGAACCGTCCCGAGCCCTGTCGATCCGCCATCTGGCTGTTCGTTTAGAACCCGCTGTCCGTCGATTATTCCGCCAGATGATATCGACATCAACCAGGAGGCCTACCGCGAGGTGATGCATTTCCGCCAGCAGGTGAAAGATCGAGCCATCGATATCGAGGCGATGCAAGATGCTGCGTACGCAACCGATGGTGGGACGAGGGTGGCGACACCGCAGTCGACTGGCCAGGGTGGCGAGGCCTCACCCCAGGAGCTAGTCGACCAGCTGTTTGAGACGACCCTGGGCGGAGAAAACAGAATGACGATCGCTTACGTGATCGAACTCATCAGCAACGACAAATGGGGCGAAGCCGAAGCGACGCTTGATAACCGGTTTGCCAGCATCTGTGAGGGGTCTGAACCAGTGTTACAAAAAGAACCCCACCCGGCAGCCTGCCATCTTTACAACCAGCCAGACCACGGCAATAATTAGCGTCAGTTTTCCAATTCGTCAACCTTATAAGAAACCATTCATGCTGTGTGGGTATGGACGTGGATGGTAATCACAGTCGTAGGTCATTCCTGAAAGCCACTGGGGGAACGATCGCGGCAGTATCTATAGCGGGTTGTTCGGGGTCGACAGACGAGAGCGGTGGAACTGACGGTGATGGCGGCGATAGTGAAGCGTCGGGGACGATCAACTATGCGCGCGGGGCCGCAACGAAATCGCTCGATCTTCACAAGATTGATGACGGCGAGTCAGTGAAGGTCACGAACCAGATTTACGATAAGCTGGTGCAGTTCGTTCCGGGTAAAAACGAGATCGAAGCGGCGTTGGCGACGGAGTGGGAAACCGATGGGAAAACGATCGAGCTGACGCTTCGCGACGACGTCACGTTCCACAACGGTGAGGATCTGACGGCAGCAGATTTCGTCGCGACGTACAAGCGGTTCACCGATCCGGAGTACGAATATTACATCGGTGAGGAAGACGCCACATCGTACGCGGGCAACACCTTCGGACAGGTCGAAAGCGTCGAGGCGACGGACGAAACGACCGTCACCATCACGACGAAAAAGAAGTTCGCCCCAATGTTGCGAAACCTTGCCGTCTTCGCCGCCGGTGTGATGTCCGAAAAGGAGATCAAAACCGGCGAGCAGTTCGACAGCTCGGCCGTTGGCACGGGGCCGTTCACGCTTGATGCGTGGCAGAATGAGGGCGAGAAGATCCGGCTGAAGGCCAACCCCGACTACTGGGGGGACGCCCCCAAGTCAGAGTACGTGATCTTCCTTGCCGTGGGTGAGAACTCAACGCGAGTCTCAAAGCTCACGAGCGAAGACATCCACATCATCGACGGCATCGATGCGGAGGGAGCAGACCGGATCGACAACGCAGACGGCGTCGAGCTGGTTCAGATGACGGGACTCGTTACGGGCTATCTCGCGATGAACCTGGAAAAGCGCGAAGAGTTCCGGAACACGAAGGTGCGCCAGGCCCTGAACTACGCGGTTGACACGAAAGCGATCGTCGATTCGATCTTCAGGGGCTTTGCCTCGCAGTCGAGTCAGGCAGTTCCACCGGCCGTGCCGGGACACAACGAAGATCTCGATCCGTATCCGTACGATCAGGAGAAGGCGACCTCCCTGCTTGAGGAGGCCGGCTTCGGTGACGGCTTCGACTTTACGCTGACGACGTTTACGAACCCGCGCCCGTACATCCCGTCACCGTCACAGGCAGCCCAGAAAGTCCGGACGGACCTGAAAGAAGTCGGCATCAACGTCACGATCGAGAAGAAGTCGTGGAACGACTTCCTGAACTACACGATCGCTGGCAAACACGACGCGTGTTTCCTTGGCTGGAACGCCGATAACGGTGATCCGGACAACTTCCTGCGACCGCTGTTGCACCCAGGTATCGAAAGCCCGGACGGCCAGGACTGGGCTTCGTTCTCTGCTGAAGGCTACAACGTCTACAACGCCTCTGGATGGGCTAACCAGGAGTTCATGGAGAAAGTCGAGGAGGCACAGACGATCATCGACGACGATGAGACTCGACTGAAGCTCTACAACGAAGCGAATCAGATCTCCCACGACGAAGCGCCGTGGGTGTTCCTCGATCACGCAGACGAGCTCCGTGGCGTGAAAGACGCCGTTTCGGGCTATAAGGTCGCACCGGTCGGCGGACCGTTCCTGCACCTCGTTTCCGTGGAGTGAGCTGACAGGGGTCGCGAATAGTTGGTTTTTTCAACACTCGACTCTGCCATCGGGTAGATGGCGTCAAAATGGTTCGTTGTCAAACGGCTCTTGTTGTTGATACCGGTACTGATCGGTATATCAACGGTCGTTTTCGCAATTTTGCATCTTGGGGGGAACGATCCGGCTGCCGTGATGGCCGGACAGGGGGCATCACAGGAACAGATTGAAACGATCCGAACTGAGCTCGGATTCGATGATCCGATCTGGGTCCAGTACACTCGATTTCTAAGCGATGTATCGCAGTTCGACTTTGGCGAATCCTACGTGTTAAAGCCCGGGCAACCGGTGTGGGATTCGATACTTGTGGATAAGCTTCCAGTGACGATCGAGCTCGCGATCTACGGGCAGCTGTTTGGCGTGTTGCTCGGCGTGCCACTGGGCGTACTGAGTGCGATCAAACAGAACTCGTTGACCGACCACATCACGCGTATCGGTGCGCTTGCGGGAATCAGCGTGCCAATCTTCTGGAGCGGCCCACTGCTCATCATTCTGTTTGCGAACATTCTGGGCATGTTACCTGCCAGTAGTCGAATCGATACGCAGTATTTCATCGAAGGGCCGTGGGTGTTCATGGGCAATGAGTTGCCGTTAACGGGGTTAATGACGATAGATACGCTGTTGCTCGGCAACATTGACGCGTTTTTCTCAGCGGTTGAACATCTCCTGTTACCGGCAGCAGTGATGGGGATCTACTCGATGGCGCTGATCTCGCGGATGATGCGCTCGTCGATGCTTGAGGTCGTCCGGCAGGACTACATCCGGACCGCTCGCGCAAAGGGGCAGGGACAAAAGATCACCATGCTAAAACACGGGCTGAAAAACGCGTTCATCCCGGTGATCACAGTGATTGGGATTCAGTTCGGCACGATGCTCGGCGGTGCCGTGCTGACCGAGACGGTGTTTGGCTTCAGCGGACTTGGAGTCATTCTGGTGAATGCAATCCAGGCTGGCGACTATCCGGTTGTACAGGCGGCGGTGCTCGTGTTTGCCATGCTGTTCACGCTGGTTAACCTCACCGTCGATATCACGTACTCGTATCTCGATCCACGAATTCAGCAGTAACAATGAGCACACAAACACAACAACGACGGCGGCGGCGGGGGATTCGCGGCTTTATCCATCGGTTGCGACACTCGCGGTTCCTCTCGAATCTGGCGGCAAACCGGCTGGCAATGATCGGACTGTTGATCATCACGTTGATGGTTGTCATTGCCCTCTACGCCCGTATCTTCATTGGGGGTGTCGGGCCGATCGAAGGATACTACGGCGAAATCATGGGCTCGAACCTCTCTGGGAACGCTGAGATGGCAAAAGCGCAACCGAGCATGAAATATCCGTTTGGTCTCGATGGCCAGGCGCGTTCGATCTTCCCACGGGTGCTGTTTGGCTCGTGGCTCGCGCTGAAATGGGGCACCGTGACGGTTGCGGTCTCGACCGTCCTCGGCGTCAGTTTCGGCGTTATTGCCGCATATTACAGTGATCTCGTCGACAACGTCGTGATGCGAACAATGGACGTGTTGCTCGCGTTCCCGTCGTTGTTGCTCGCGCTTGCGCTGGTCTCAATCCTCGGCACTGGACTACAGAACGCCGTTGTTGCACTGATACTGGTGTATACGCCACGATTCGCCCGCGTTGTTCGGGGGGCTGCGCTTGCCGTGCTCGAAGATGAGTACATTGACGCGACGATCGCGATTGGCGCGAAAGACTTCAGGGTGCTCGCACGCCATGTCGTTCCGAACTGTCTCGCACCAGTGACCGTCCAGAGCACGCTGAACTTCGGGCTTGCCATCATCGATCTGGCGGCACTCTCGTTCCTTGGATTCGGTGCCAAAGAAGGGGCACCGTCCTGGGGAATGATGCTCTCGGCTGGCGTGGAAAACGGACTGCACTCAGCCTGGTGGTGGCCGTTTTTCCCCGGCCTGGCACTCGCACTGACCGTCCTCGGATTCAACCTTCTCGGCGACGGCATGCGTGATGCACTCGACCCACGTATGCGCGATGCGATCGACTGATGGCTGAATCCACCTGGCTCAAATCACGGGTCAGAATTGTTGGAGGCAGCCTCCTCGCCGGAGTCGCCATCGGTGTAGTTGGGTTGCTCGGTGGACTGCTCCACTATGAGCTCCAGACCGTCACGACAAAGCTGTTCGCCGTCGGGGCGCTCGTCTTTGGCTTTGGGCTGCTCGGCTGGTCCGGTTCGGTGTTACTGGGCCGATCAATCGAAACGGTCCACCGCCATCTCGACCGAGAGAGTGACTGGACAGAAGCCAGCTCCCGGCGCGCCATGGCCAGGGTTGCCGGCTTCGGTGGCGGGATCATGGGCGCGGTGACTGTCGTCGGGCAGGCGATTGAATCGTTGATTTGACGGAAAAACCAGCCACTGTGGTGGGCAATCGGGGTGCAATCGGGTTCGAGTCAGAATGTCAGCGGAGTTCGTTTGCCTGAATGCGAATCTGCTCAAGCGAGAGTCCGAATGGGATCTCCTGGTCCACAAAGCCTGCTCCGCGAACGTCGGGCCCATTCGGACTGAAATCAACTTTTGCAGCGTCGTTTTCATACTCGATGTCGGCGACCGACTCAAGCAGGCCGTAGACGACGTACGTGTCCGACTGTGTCACCTCAGTCGTGAGCGTCGACATCGAGGGCGACTCCTCGATCAACCGCCGCTGATTGGACCCACTGATGCGCTTATCGAACAACGGCCGCTCAACGCCCGTTGCGGCGATAAACGAACTTGACAGCGCCGGCGCTTTCGTCTGCTGGCGAACGTCCGTATACGGGCCAAACCCGATCGCACCGCGGATATCAACCTGGGTGGTGTCGCTCGAACTGCCCGACAGTTCGACTGCACCCGCATAGCTGGCGTCGATATCGATTGACAGGGTGGCCTCGCCCTCCAAAAGCTCGTCGAGATCGATGTGTACCGGCGCAGCGACGACCGAAAGCTGTGATACCGACCCCCAGACGTTCGAATACCGTTTATCTAGCTGCAGGGTTGCCCGATCAGAGACCGAATCGCCAGACTGGTCGAACTCGATTCCGGACTGCTGTGACCACTCCGGCAATGACTGCGTCCGACTCGACGACCATCCGTCGATCGCGTCGTTAATTGTGAACGTATCGAACTCCCAGCGTGGCGTGAACAGCGGCGTACTTGCTGCCCGTCGATACGACGTGCGATCGTCCGAGATGTCGAGACAGTGAGCCGACCCTGTTCCGGAAAGAGCGACAGTTCCTGCAATTCCTGCCCCGATCGTCCGCAGTGCACTCCGACGTGTGAAGTTACTTTCCGCCATAGTCGGGTAGAAAATATTGCGGCAGTCGTAATAAAGCTAGTTAAGATAAAATGTGTTTTGTGAATCTGAATACGAGATATCTCGAATACTTCAATAGATAGCAGGAATTGGAAGAAGGTTTTACCAGTTATTGTGGTTATAGGCGAACATTTGTGCCACCAGGTGTTTCGAATTCGTCGTCCTGGAAGGCGATTGTGCCACCGAGCATGGTCCACTCGGGGAAGATCGCATCCATTCCTTCGAACGGCGTCCATTCGCAGTTCGTGTGGAGCGACTCCGCTCGGATCGGTTCGACGGCATCGAGATCGAAGCAGGCGAGATCGGCCTCGTAACCGGGTTCGATGCGGCCTTTTTCGAGAGAAAACAGTTCTGCGGGCGTGCGAGCCGTGAGATCACGGACGGCCGGTATCGAAAGCGGGCCGTCCTTTGCAACCGCAAGCAACAGTGGGAGGGCGGTTTCAACGCCTGGAACGCCACTGGGTGCCTCCCAGATGGAGCCATCCTTTTCCGCCCGGGTGTGGGGAGCGTGATCGGTGGCTACGATGTCGACCGTCCCGTCGCACACTCGATCGAAGACGGCCTGTTGGTGTTCTTTCGACCGGAGCGGCGGGTTCATTCGTCCGTGGGTACCCAGTCGTGGATAATCGTCCCGGCTGAGGAGCATGTGGTGAGGTGTTACTTCACACGTCATTCCGGCCGTGGTGGCGATATCGATGCCGTCAGGCGTGCTGGTGTGCGCGATGTGGATCGATTTGTCGTGGTCAGTTGCGAGTGAACAGGCGCGTTCGATCGCCGCTACCTCAGCTGCCGGCGTCCGATACGCACTCCAGGCGTCGGCATCCGTTCGATCGGTCACTGAGTCGTCGAACAGTGATCCATCCTCGGCATGGACGGTCACGGGAACGTCGTTCGCACTCGCACGCTTGAGTGCGACCTCGAACAGATCGGTATCGATACCCATGTTGCCAGTTGAATCGGCGAGAAATACCTCACCAAGCGCGAACAGCGGTTTTTCAAACAGCGACTCTGGGTCCCAGTCGTCAGTTACGCCACCGTTGAGTCCGAAATCGACGTGGGAGTCCGTCGTGCAGGCAACCTTCTGCTCGAACGCCGGTCCGGAGATCGTCGGCGGATCGGTGTTGGGCTGATCAACAACCGTCGTGACACCACCGGCCAGGGCACTTCGTGAGCCGGTTTTCCAGCTCTCTTTGTGCGCAGCACCCGGTTGGCGAAAATGGACGTGTGCGTCGATCATTCCCGGCAGCAGCAGCTTTCCAGCGACATTGCGAACGGGTTCGCCGCCGGCTGGGTCGATGCGTGGTTCGACGGCACTGATTCGGCCCGCCTCGTCCACACGAACGTCACGGCGCCGGCCATCCGCGAGCGTCGCGTTGGTGATGAGCATGGTCGACAGTACTCCGATGAGAACCTTGACTGCGACGATCCAGTTCAGACGGACTCGATCGACGGTGCTGGCGTCGTCATGAGTGCGCGTTCGATCGTCGATCGAACGTCCGCTGGATTGGTTGGCCCGCCCGCCTTCGAGACGCTGCCAACACTCTCTGGGTCGAACGGCACCGAAAGCGCCGCATAGACGTCGGTAAGCACGGATGCGATCGCATCGTGGTCGGCGACGAGCAGACAGCCAGCGGTCAGTGCGACACCGTTGCTGATCCGTTGGGCGATCCCCACGATCTTCCCCTCGGCCTGGAGCGAGTGGCTTCCTGGACAGAACGACTCCGGTGGTTCGCCCGGCAAAGCATGCACGCCGAGCTCACCGAGTCCCACCTGGAGATCGGTGGTGATCGCTTGATACCGATCCTGAATGCCAGTACGATCCTCCACGACGGGTTCGGTTCGAGCGAAGGCAATCGTGGTCCCGGTGTAGGCGACGGCACGACCACCAACCGGGCGTTCAGCCGGTGGAAAATCCATCTGCGTGGCGATCGCCCGGGCATCGTCGTAGCCGGAGCGGCGTCGATCTCGTCGGCCAAACGTGAGCTGCCGTGGTGGTTGCCAGACGCGAAGACCTGGCTCGTCGGTCGTAGCGGTGTGCTCACGGAGCCGCTGCGTGATTGCTCGGTCCGCCCCAATCGATTCACCTCGCACCCTGAGCACGAGCATAGGTCAGCTACCGACCGACGACGGTAAAAGCTCGCGCTCGAACGCTCCGTATGGTAACGCTCGGAGCGAGGGCCCTGGAGCCGTTCGAGCGGTTTTCCAGATACAACTCGCCATATCCCGCCCACGATCGGGGCTGTGCGATCGATCTGTACCCACCGGCTGGTGAGGGGATAGCCCACAGTCCAGTGGCTGGCACGGTCACCGACGTTCGTGCGGTTGCTGGGCCGGCTTCGAGCACCGAACCGACACCGGAATTTCTGGTGGTGATCGACACTGGCGCGTGGCTCGCCAGAATACTCCACGTTGAGCCGTCCGTCGAACCAGGAATAACCGTCGCCGTTGGCGATCCGCTCGGCCAGTACGTGCGCTCTGGATTCTTCGATCCCTGGGTGGCCCAGCATATCCATCTGGGGTTCCGGTCGCACAACGCCAATCCGTATCGAGCCGGCGGGTCAGAGCCGATCGATCTCGATGTTGCTGTGCGGGCACTCGACTGGGATGGAACCGGAACGGTTATCGAAACCACAGAGACGGCCGCACGACTGGCTATTGCGGGCGAGACTCCGGCTACCGATTCATTCGTTGGGCTCACGATGCGATCGACCACTGGACAGCGAATGGTGATCGATGGCGGGCTTGCTCACTATCCGAACGGTGGCTGGTGTCGTCTCGCTGGCGAACCGCCGACCCGAGACGCCTCCGTCTCGTTTCTCGGACGACAAATCGGAACCTGCGACGATCGAACGCTTCAGTGGGATCCACTCACCGTGGTGGCAAACGGACAGCCGATCACTGGCCTCTCGTGTTTTCTTACGCGGTCGAACCCACAGGTGAAGCTCGTCTGTCCCGAACAGACGTTTACCGTCGGAGAGACGGTGAGCGTGCGTATTCAGCCGCCGTGACGGTGATCGGTGAGTACAAACCCGCTCGTCTGTGAGAATTACCCATGGCAGAGGAATTTCCGGATGACGTCACGGAGATGGTCGAATCATTCATCGAACAACACCACGGCTATCTCTCCTGGCTTGGAGTCACCGTCGAGTCGTTTACGCTCGATGGAATGACGATGACGATTCCCTACGATGAGAAGCTAACCAATCCGACACAGCCCCCAACGATGCACGGCGGGATTGCCGCTACGCTCATCGACACTGCCGGCGGAATCGCGCTCCGACCGCATCTCTCGAATCCCGTGAGTGATGGCGTTGCAACGATCAATCTCAACGTTAACTATCTCCGTCGGGCAGCGGGTGAGCTCACCGCAACCGCAGAGGTCGTTCGCGTTGGCGGGTCCGTGGGCGTGAGCCGCGTCATTGTCGAGAGTGATACGCCCGATGATGGCGTCCAGCCAGTTGCCGTCGGACAGGGTGCCTATCGGCTCTTTCAGGACTAGGCAGAACAAAACGGCGACCGGAAGCGATGCGTCGATCCGTTCTCAAACGAACTCGATATCCTCAAGTTGCGTTCGTTCGCCGAACAGCCAGTCGATATGCTCAAGGGCGTACTCGCGGTGGTGGTCTTCGATCCAGCCGACGGCGTTTTCGATCACGACCGGCCGATAATCCCGAAGCCCTGCGCTGGAAGCCGTGTGCAACACGCAGACGTTCGCGAGCGTCCCACAGAAGAGCAGCTCATCGATTCCGTGTGATTCGAGAAAGCCTTCGAGGTCCGTTTGGTAGAACGCGTCGTACGTGTGTTTCGTGACGACGTGATCGTCGGCCTCGACGGCCAACTCAGCCACGAAATCGGCCTCCCAGCTGTCTTCGAGGACGTGTTCGCCCCACCGGTCGAACTCGTCGTAATAGTGGGTGTCGTCGAACTGCTCGGGTGGATGGACATCGCGGGTGAACACCACCTGCACGCCAGCGGCTCTGGCGCGGGCTATGACATCTCGAACTGGATCAATTGCCGCCTCGCTTGCCGGTGCGTACAGGCTCCCATCGGGGTGACAGAACCCGTTTTGCATGTCCACAACGACGCACGCAGTGGTCGACGGATCGAACTCCATACCAGATGGTTTGGTAGCAGCGTTCAAAACGCTTCTTCCGTGGTTTTTTCCCAGTTGCCGCGTACGGATACGTATGCGAGTCCGTCCGGTTCTGGTGCTGTGTATGGTCGTTCTGGCGGGGTGTACTGCGATGCCATTCGGGGGGCCCAACTCGTCGACCGATTCGAACGGTGGGCCGGGTTCGAACGTGTCGACGGACGCCTCCGCCACTACCAGCGGCCCTATCGGTCGACACAATGGCTATACGGCAGACACGTCGCTTGCAATCAATCCAGAGGACGGATACAATGAATCGGAGCTGAACGCGGCCGTTTCCCGGGCGATCGCCAGGGTCGAAACGGTTCGCGGTGTGGACCTCACGGACGACGTTCCGGTACGAATCCAATCACGGGAGTCGTTCCAGGACACCCATCAGAACGCGACCACGACGGAGTCGTTCAGACGGTTTGATAATGCGAAGTTCGAAGCGCTGTTTCTGATCGGCGAGGACGACGATTCGCTCGAAGTCCAGCGGGAAAGCCGCGGCTCAAGTGTGCTTGGCTACTACAGCTACGAGAACCAATCAATCGTTATCGTCTCAGACAGCTCGACACCAACGCTGGACGGTGAGGCAACGTTGGCACACGAACTGACACACGCACTTCAGGATAAGCGGTTCAATCTTTCATCATATCAAAAGCGAACTCGCGACGAGTATAACGCGGTCAACGGACTGATCGAGGGAGAGGCAAACGTCGTCCAACGCCAGTATATGGATCGGTGTGGCACGGAGTGGGACTGTCTCCCATCAGCTAGCGGAGGGGACGCCGGTGACGGACCCACCAACTGGGGTGTCCATCTGCTGAACTACTTCCCGTATGGGGAGGGCCAAGCGCTCGTCGCTGACGTCTACGAGCGCGAGGGCTGGGACGGCGTCGATCGCCTCTATGAGAATCCACCACAGAGTGCCGAGCAGGTTATCAATCCCAGTGCGCTCGAAACTGATCCGCCAACAGCGGTTACAATCGAGGATCGACCGACTGCGGGCTGGCAGCGCGTCACGCTCGATCCCGATGCTCGTGGCGGAGATCGGCCCGATTATGCGGTCATGGGTCAGTCCGCCCTCACCGCGATGTTCGCGCAGACCGGCTTCGATTCGTACAACAACTCGGCTGTGGCCACGCGTAACGATATCATCACCCGAGCAAACGGCCAGACGCGACTCAACTACAATCTCCCGATGACAAACGGTTGGGATGGCGACCGGCTCCACGTGTATGAGAAGAACGGCCAGACGGGCTACGTCTGGAAGCTCGTCTGGGACGATCAGAAAAACGCCACCCAGTTCGTCGAGAGCTACGAACGGCTGCTCTCACACTGGGGCGGCAGTTCGGTTGCACCAAACACCTGGGTGATCGACGATGGACCGTTTGCTGATGCCGTTTCGATTCGAACGGACGGATCGACCGTCGTCATCGTAAACGGGCCATCACAGGCGGATCTCACCGAAATCCGTCCCGAAGTAGATGGCTAACGACGCAGTTCGAGCGGTCGTACTCGTCGGTATTCTCCTCTGTGCGGGCTGTTCGTCGCTCGTGCCACAGATGGAGGATATCGGTCGAGAGGGCGGCACAAGCGCGACCGACACCCTCTCGATCACCGACGGGGATGGGCTGAACGAGTCGGAACGTAAACAGGTTGTCCACCGAACGATGGCACGCGTTGAGACGATTCGTGGCCTCGAATTCACAGAAGACGTCCCAGTACGGGTGATTTCACGGGAAACGTACCACAACGAATCCGTCGTGGCACCGCTTGCTGGTGGACAGCCCGCTGGCTGGACGAATCAGGTGTGGGAAGCGCTCTGGGTTGTGGACGAGCGGACCAACGCAAGCGAGGAGATCGATGCCGTCTACGCCAGCGGGGTTCTTGGCTACTACAGCGACGGAAAGATCGTTATCGTCTCCGACAGCGAGACGCCACGCATCGATCCGTACACGCTGGCTCACGAACTGACACACGCACTCCAGGATCAGCAGCTCTCGCTTTCTTATTCCACACCGACACTCGACAGCCAGCTCGCCACCAACGGATTGATCGAGGGCGATGCGAACGTCGTCGAACGTGAATATCAAAAACGGTGTGGAAACGAGTGGGACTGTCTCAGCCGGCCGGAGCGATCAGTCGGCGCCACCGAGCCGAACGACGGCATCTACGATACCGTCATCATGCCGTACGTGCAGGGCCCACAGTTCGTCGACGCGCTGCGATCAGGCGATGACTGGACGGCCGTGAACGGCGCGTACGATCGCGCCCCCAACAGCACAGAACAGATCATTCATCCGGACGACTACCCCGAAGACCAGCCGGCGTCGGTCAGCCTGACGGGCACGCCTGATGGGGAGTGGCGTCGATTCGACACCAACCCACAGGGTGAAACCGTCGGCGAAGCCGCGATCTACACGATGGGTCGGTCGAACGGGATGCTCGAATCAACCGACAGTGGAGCGCGAAACTACAGTAGCCAGTTCTCCGATGGCTGGGCGGGTGATCGGCTGGTGCCGTTCGAACAGCCCACCGGTGCGAACGGCTACGTCTGGAAGACGGTCTGGGAGTCGCCTGCCGATGCCGAAGAATTCGCAACGGCGTACCGAGCCCTGCTACAGCGCCATGGAGGCCAGCGTGCTGACGATGGCGTTGTTACCGTCGCTGAAGGGCCGTACGCCGACGCATTTGTACTCGAACGGGAGGGAACCACCGTCAGAATCATCAACGGTCCGACGCCAGAGACAGTCTCGGAGCTGGCGTCGGTCTCGTGAGCGACCGCGTGACGCTGAGGGGATCCTTTTTCCCCCAACCGGCGTAAGAGAGTCCATGTTCGATATCGTTTCACCTGCTGCGATCCGTGAGGGTCGTGCGACGGATGCGTACTTCGATCGGACGCTCGATGCGCTCACGGGTGCGGATCGCGATCCACACGTCGTCGCAGAAGTCAGTGCCGACCAGTTTCCAACCGGCACGTTCGAGGTGCTCGCGGGGCTGCACGACGCGGCCGAACTACTCGCCACACGAGACGTGACCGTGTATGCATTCCGTGAGGGGCAGCTGTTTGATGGCGGCCCCGTGATGCGGATTGAGGGCCAGTACACCGAGTTTGCCCGGTTGGAGACGGCGCTGTTGGGATTTCTCTCGCAGGCAAGTGGAATTGCCACGAACGCGTTGCGGGCACGGTTGGCCGCACCCGAGTCTAACCTTCTGAGTTTCGGTGCTCGGCACGTCCACCCAGCAATCGCGGCTGTCGTCGAGCGGTCGGCACTGATCGGCGGGTTCGATGGCTTCTCACACGTGGCAGCCGGATCGCTCATCGATCGAGAGCCATCGGGAACGATGCCACACGCGCTCATGCTCTGTTTTGGCGAGCAAGAGCCAGCCTGGGAGGCGTTCGACACCCACGTCGACGAGTCGGTCCCACGGATACTGCTCTGTGACACCTTCGACGACGAGGGCATCGAAGTGCTTCGAGCCGCAGAAACCGTCGATCTCGACGGCGTCAGGCTCGATACCCCACGGTCACGGCGTGGTGATTTCCAAGCGATCGTCTCTGAAATCAGGTGGCGACTCGATGCGGCTGGCTTCGACGACGTTGGCGTGTTCCTGTCTGGCGGGCTCACCCCAGCGGATCTCACAGAGCTCCGCGAGCTGGCCGAGGGCTTTGGCGTTGGTGGCTATGTGAGCAACGCCACGCCGGTCGATTTCTCGCTCGATATCGTCGCCGTTGATGGCGAGACGATCGGGAAACGCGGCAAGCTTCCGGGCCCAAAAACCGTCATTCGAACGTCCAACGGCGAGCACGTCGTCCAACCGGCGACCGAGGACACACCCGGCGAGCAGTCGTTGCTCGAACCGCTCGTCGATGACGGCGAGATCGTCCAGACGTTCGATATTGACGAGGCCGCGATGCGGGCGCGCGACGACGCATCCCTCGTTGGATTCGACCCACTGCAGGATGAGTCGTGATCGAACGACTTACCCACGGTGAATTGCTACTATCTCTGTGGCAGTGGGTGTTCAGCTGCCGCGCAAGCGAGGAAAGTCCCCCCACCGTCTGGGCAGGTGACCGGGTGCAAGCCCGGGGCGGGAGACCGTCGGCTCTGGAACAGAAACGAGACCACTCCACCGGACCAATGAGGTGTGCGACGCCAGCCAAAACGCTGGTCAGCTAACCCACCGAGGACCGATGGTGGAGAACGGATGGAACGGCGAATCCTCACCGGTGCAAGCCCGTTTCACTATGGTAGCCCGGACACGAAACGGGTGCTCAGCCGAATGCTGGATAGAACAGAAGGGGGCTTACGGCCCACAGCCACGTTCCTTCAATTTTCACGAGGCTCACTGAGAAATCCGCATCAGATACCGAGCAATACTGTGCCGATGACTACCTGATAATCACTGTTACTATCCATTTTGCCGTTGCTAATCAAAAGTGTCTTCTACGGGGTGTCCAATCTTCCACCAAATGCGACGCCGTCTCACCATTCTATCCATCATCGTGATGATGGTTCTCGCGGGCTGCTCGGGGGGCGTAACGAATCCACTCACCGACAGTCCGTCCGATACGGGAACCGCTGGCCCACATGATGGGAGCGACACGCTTGACGACACCCCTCCCACCGGCACTGTGGTGACAGAAGGACCGATTGAAAACGAAACCGAACGAGCGGAAACGCCCATCGACACGCCAGCAGACTCGACGGGCGATAAGCCGGTTTCAGAAGAGAATCCCTGGGGAGAACGCACACTCACCGTTGCGATCGACGACCAGATGAATGACGGTCGGTCGTACGAGTCGATCGTCGAGAACGCACTCTCATATTGGAATGAAAACAGCGAGAAATATGCGGGCTATCCGATCGAGTATGAAGTCGGATCGGACGCGGATGATGCAGATCTCGTCATCTCGTTCGTCCCGAATATTGAGTCGTGTAACACCAAGGAGAACGTGCAGGGTTGTGCGCCGCTGTACGTTTCAGAGGACCAGATCAAGCGACCGACCAACGTGGAGATCCAGGGGACGTACAACGAGACCTCGACAAAACTGTTGGTCATCCATGAACTGGGACACACGCTCGGACTTCGTCATGGTGATGCGCCAAAACAGATCATGGCCGCAAAATCAGATTTCACCACGATTCCGAAAACTGATGCCCACGAAAAGGATTGGGCATGGGATCACTCGCCGCTCACCGTCGCCGTGGACACGAGTAGCGTCGCGCCACAGAACAAGCAGAAGGTCTCCAACCAGGTCGACAAAGCAATCAACTACTACAACAGCAAGGGAGACAATCACATTCCCGGACAGGCCTCGTTCACGCGGGTTAATTCGATGGAGGATGCTGACATCAAAATCACGGTCGATTCGTCGAGTAACTGTGCGCAATCTGGCGATTGTGCACAGCCGTTCGGCTACGACCCTGACCACGACAATCGCCTCGAAAACTACGCGTTCACTGAGATATCCGTCTCCGATGCGAATCCGGATGCCGTTGGCTGGTATGTTGCCCGACGGATCGGCATCGGAGCGCTGGGCTACACCAGTATCGGTGAGTTCCCAACACCACTGCGCTCTTCACAACCGGAATCCGTCAGGACGTCACGCTGGTGGCAGTGAACGGGCCAATACGGCCCAGATAGTCCATTTATTAATGCCAGTTCAGTTATTAGGTTCGCAACACTTAGGGGTGCAGCCTCTGCAGTATCTGATGTGATTGCGGATCAGCTTGGCTCACTGTCAGCTGTACTCATATCTCTTGGAGCCCTTGGCCTCACCGATGCTGTCAAGCACGCCGCTGGACCCGTTGGACTCGGTGTGATATTCGTCTACTCCTTTCTTATCGCCGTTATCCTGCCGTTTCCCGGTGAGATCGTTCTTCTCGCGCCGATCGATCTCGGGCTTCCAGACTGGCTGACGTTTGCCTTCATCATTGGGATTAGCAGCCTGGGGAAGGCGCTTGGTAGCGTCGTCGCCCTGCAGATCGGCGACCGTGCCACCACCTCTGGGCCGGTGTTGCGCGCGCTCGACCGGCTTGGAATCGACCTAGTGAGCATCTCACAGCGCACGGCCGTCGAGATAGCCCAGAAATACGGCTATCTTGGGCTCGCAGTGGTGTTATCGATTCCTGGCTTTCCCGACACGCTCTCGATTTATGCCTTCACGGTGATCGAAAAGGACAATCTGAAATTTGCGATCGCGACGTTCGTCGGGAGCGCTGGTCGGCTGTTCATCTGGATTGCAGGGGCCAAAATCGTCTATCTCGTGTTCTGATCCACACACGATTGTCAAATCGTATCGGCGGGTTTACAGCGATCGACGGCAGAGGACTGGTATGAGCCAGCACCACGAGCCGTTTCCCACGGATCGACCGGCAGTGGTGACCTGTGGGCTGCCATACGCAAACGGTCCACTCCACATTGGTCATCTCCGTGGAAATCTCGCCGCAGATGTATTCGCACGGGCGCTCGATGCGCTCGGTCAGCCAGTCACCTACGTCTGTGGCTCCGACATGCACGGCACCCCTATTGCGGTGAATGCGGACGAAGCGGGTGTCACACCCGAAGCACTCGCCCTATCCTACCACGAGCAGTTCGAGGAGACGTTCGAGCGATTCAACGTTGATTTTGGCTACTACGGACACACGCATCAGCCATCGAACGTCGAGTTGACGCAGTCGATCGTCTCCACACTGGACGATGCGGGCTACGTCACCGAACGCGAGATCGACGTGGCGTGGGACCCACAGGAAGGACAGCCGTTGCCCGACCGGTACGTCGAGGGGATCTGTCCGTACTGTGGTGAAACGGCTCGCGGAGACGAGTGTGATGAGGGCTGTGGCCGTCATCTTGAGCCGGGCGAGATCGAATCTCCACGGAGCACGATCACCGGCAATCCGGCGGAGTACCGCACCCGCGAGCACAAGTTCTTCACGCTGTCTGCGTTCCAGGAGTATCTCCAGTCGTTTATCAACCGGCTTGATGGAACTGATAACGCCAGAAATCAGCCCCGCGAGTGGATCGAGGGTGAACTACAGGACTGGTGTATCACCCGCGATCTCGACTGGGGGATCGACTATCCCGACGAGAGCGGCGACACCGATCTCGTGCTGTACGTGTGGGTGGATGCACCGATCGAGTACATCGCAGCGACCAAGGAGTTTTCAGACCAGGTCGGAGCCGACGAGTACGACTGGGAGACCGTCTGGAAAGAAGACGGAGAGATCGTGCACGTGATCGGGCCGGACATTATCCAGCACCACACCGTCTTCTGGCCGGCGATGTTGGACGGCGCTGGATACACCGAGCCGCGGGCTGTCATGGCGTGTGGCTTCGTGACGCTTGCCGGCGCAGGCTTTTCGACCAGCCGGAACCGAGCCGTCTGGGCGACAGAGTATCTCGATGAAGGGTTCGATCCTGATCTGTTGCGGTACTACCTCGCCACACAGAGTAGTTTCCAGCAGGATCTGGATTTCTCCTGGGAGCAGTTCCAGGAACGGATCAACAGCGAACTCATCGGGACGCTCGGCAACTTCGTCTACCGATCGTTGCTGTTCGCACAGCGCAACTACGGCGGAACGCCAGAGATACCATGTCCGGACGGTGTCACCGAACGGATCGACGAGTCGATCGACGCGTTCGCCGATGGCGTCAACGACTATTCGGTCCGCGATGTCAGCCAGGTGCCGGTCGAACTCGCACGCTTTGGCAACGAATATATCCAGTCGAACGAGCCCTGGAATCTCGTAGATGAGGACCCAGAGGAGGCAAAGCGGGTGATTCGTGGCTGTGTACAGCTCGCAAAAGCGATTGCGGTGTTCAGCCATCCGACGACGCCCGGGATCGCCACACGGCTGTTCGAACAGCTCGGAGAATCGACAGCCGTCACCGAGAGCAACCTGGAGGACGCACACTCGCCACCGCCAGCGTCGTTCGACGAACCGACGGAGCTGTTCGAGCCGATCGAAGACGACCACGTCGAAACGCTTACCGACCGACTCGAAGCAACAACTGACGACGAATCCATGGAGACAGAGACCACCACCGACGACGTTGACGACGACCGCATCAGTTTTGATGAGTTTCAAGAGCTCGATCTACGCGTTGGCGAAATTCTCGACGCAGAGTCGATCGAGGGAGCGGATAAACTCCTCCGGCTGACAGTCGATATCGGCACTGAAGAGCGCCAGATCGTCGCTGGACTCGCCCAGCTTCACGACGTGTCCGAGCTTTCCGGCACTCGCGTCGTCGTTGTCGCAAATCTCGAACAGGCCGAGCTGTTCGGCGTCGAATCAAACGGGATGGTGCTCGCTGCGGGTGAGGAGGCCGATCTGCTCACCACGCACGAAGCAAGCGACCCTGGGACAAAAATCCGGTAAGGAAACCTGCACATGAATCAGGAGCCCACGGACGACGAGGAGGAGTGGCGGTATACTGTCGAAGAGGTCGACGAGCTACACGAACGGGACAAACAGCAGTCCAAACTCCAGGCACTGCGAGAAAAAGACCCAGAGCCCGGCCAGCCCACGGTCGAAGGGACGATCTTCTTTGGGCTGGGCATAGCGGCGACGCTCTGGGTGTTTCTGTTGCTGATTGGCGTGGTGTGAGCCACACGCCCGAAGGGTTAACACACCGACACACCAATCGCCACGTATGACTACGATTATCCCCCTTCTCCTTGAGGGGCTGCCGTATCCGCTCCCAATTTTGCTCGTGCTGATCGGCACCGGTCTGTTGCTCGCAGAAGCGCTCGCTCCCGGTGCGCACTTCATCGTCGTCGGGATCGCGCTTTTTCTCGCCGGGCTGGTTGGTGTCGGTCTCAACGCGATCGGGCTCGGTGCGATTGCAGTGACGCTCGGAATGGGGGCAACCGTGCTCGTTGGCGGCGCACTGACGCTGTATGCCTACCGAGAGTTCGATCTGTACGCCAGTGGCCAGGCGGAATCGACGAGTGACTCGGATGCACTCCGTGGAAAAACCGGCCGCGTCACCGAACGTGTCACCCCATCCAGCGGTGAGGTCAAACTCCAGAACGGCGGATTCAATCCAAACTACCAGGCGCGGACGCTCACGGGAGACATCCCGGTTGGCGCTGAAGTGATCGTCACCGATCCCGGAGGTGGAAACGTGATTCAGGTCGAAGCACTATCCGTGATCGAAGACGACATTGACGGCGAGCTCGGGCTTGGCTCCTCACGCGAGGAACGCGAACCTGAATCTTCGTAAGAACATTTTTACTCCACTCGTCGGAACTGTTGCTATGCACGCCCTCCCGTTGCAGGTCTATTTGCCTGGCATCCTGGTGCTGGTGGTGCTCGGTGTCTGTGTTCACCAGACCGTCGAAATCGTGAAACCGTACGAAAAACGAGCGCTGTGGGTGCTTGGAGAGTACAAAACGGTGCTCGGGCCGGGCTTGAACCTCGTCCCCCCGTTCATTTCGATAACCGAATCGATCGACATGCAGTCCCAGACGATCGACGTTCCCCGTCAGGAGGCGATCACCAAGGACTATCAACCAGTCACCGCTGTCGCCGAAGTATCGATCTCTGTGTTCGATGCCGAACGAGCGATTCGTGAGGTCGATGACTACAAACGAGCCGTCAGGAACGTCTCGATGACGACGGTTCGGGCCCAAATCGGCGATATGGAGTACGACGACGTGGTGACCGGCGAGCGAATGATCGCGCATCGCTGCAAAGGCGAGCTCGATGCACCCCTCAGAGAGTGGGGGATCGATATCGAGAGCGTCACGATTACTGATATGAGCTCACCACGAGGAGATACAGAGTTGTGAAGAAAAAACAGAGAGAGCAAGGGATTTGACGCCATTTCCGATAGTTGACATAGGGAATCCTTTTAATGCCAGTGTACTAAGGCAATCTCATGCAGGCCCTCCTGTTACAATCAGAAATTCTGGGGTTCGTGGTAATCGCATTCCTGTTGTTGCTGATTTTCGCGCTCTGGCAATCGGTCGAGATTGTCAGGGCGTACGAAAAGCGGGCGCTGTCCGTGCTTGGTGAGTACCGGAAACTGCTCAAGCCTGGGCTGAACATCGTTCCACCGTTCGTGTCGGCAACCTACTCGTTCGATATGCGAACACAAACGCTGGACGTGCCTCGCCAGGAAGCGATCACTCGGGACAACTCCCCGGTAACAGCCGACGCCGTCGTCTACATCAAAGTGATGGACGCGAAAAAGGCGTTTCTCGAAGTTGACGACTACAAACGCGCCGTTTCGAATCTCGCACAGACGACGCTCCGGGCCGTAATCGGCGACATGGACCTCGACGACACGCTGAACAAACGCCAGGAGATCAACAGTCGCATCAGAGCAGACCTCGACGAGCCGACCGACGAGTGGGGTGTCCGCGTCGAGAGCGTCGAAGTGCGTGAAGTTAACCCAACGCCTGAGGTCCAGCAGGCAATGGAACAACAGACCTCCGCAGAGCGCCGCCGCCGTGCAATGATTCTCGAAGCACAGGGTGAACGACGCAGTGCCGTCGAAACCGCAGAAGGTGAAAAAGAATCGAACATCATCCGTGCACAGGGTGAAAAACAGGCACAGATTCTCGAAGCACAGGGAGATGCGCTCTCGACCGTGCTCCGGGCGAAATCCGCAGAATCGATGGGCGAACGCGCTGTCATCGATAAAGGAATGGAAACGCTCGCAGAGATTGGCCAGGGCGAATCGACGACCTTCTTGCTCCCACAGGAGCTCACCTCGCTGGTCGGACGGTACGGCAAACACCTCACTGACAGCGACGTTGCGCTCGACACCGACGACCTCGACAGCCTCGAATTCGATGCTGAGACCCGAGAGCTGCTCGGTCTCGACAATATCGAAGAAATTCTCGGCCAGATCGATGACACCGCAGAGATCGATGTCGATGATATGGACGAGCAGGCCCAGGCCATCCGTGAGGGCGACACCGCTCCAGACATCAAAGACACCGACGAAGTGATCGAAGAGATGGACGAGCGCGCCGACATGGAACTGGAAAAAGAATAGAACTGACACAAACCGCAGTTGCCCGACGTATTTTTCAAACCGCCCGCAGGCAGTGTAGTAATGGAGAAAATCGCCTGAAAATTTCCTCGAAGCGATCCAGATATCTCCAAACACCTGCACGAAACGACAACTTATTTTACATAGACAGTATAAGACTGGTGCAATGAGTGATGAGGTGGGGGAGAGCGTCGACACGGAAAAACGGGCGACGCTCCGTCGATTCGCCGCGCTCGGAGCGGCCGGGCCGCTGTCTCGGTTGGTTGATGGGCCATCATCCAGCACTCGCGATGCGATCGTCGGCTACCTGTCGACGACTCCAGGTGCGCATTTTTCGAAGATTCGTGACGATCTATCGCTCGGAACGGGAGAAACCCAGCATCACCTCCGCCGGCTCGTGGAGTCAGGTGCAATCGATAGCTTTCGGGATGGAGAGTATCGGCGATACGTTGAGGGGGGTCGCTTTAGCGAGTTTGAACTCGTCGCGCTGGGCTATCTTCGCAGAGAAACCCCCCGAGGGATGTTGATCGCGCTACTTCGTGAACCGGATGCAACAGGCAGCACGATCGCCACGACGGTTGGTGTTTCTCGACCAACCGTGAGTACGTACGCAAAAGAGCTCGAAGGGGCAGGGCTGTTGAGTAGAGAGAATGGCTACACGGTGAAACAGCCCGAAACCGTGCTCACGCTGCTCGTCCGATACGCCGATTCGTTCGGCCCTGCTGCTACCGCCCTCGCAGCTGAAGCCGATTCGCTCGTCACCTACGATCCCTGATTACTGGGTGACTTTCCAGGTCGTCCCCGAGGAGTAGCCCCACTTTTCGATCGTCAGATCGAACGCCGCCTTCTGTACCGAGCGCATGTTCGCGCCAACCTCCTTCGCGCTCAAGCCGAGTTCGTCACCGATAAGGCGGGATTTGAAATACGTTTTCGTCTCAGAATGCTCGCGGAGATATCGGAGTATCGCCGTCTGTTTTTCCGTGAGATCAACCGTTGACTGGGTTCGAACGCTCATGCTCAGTCACACGGGAGAAATCCTTATAGTGAGTTTGGTACAGTGAGATAACACGACGCCGTCTTGCGGTTTTCCCGATCGCACCCACGTAAAGTGGTCGAATAGAGAGTGGGTCTGGTACGGCCAGCTAACTCAGGCCAGTTACTCACGGCAAATCGAGCCGACATGCCCACAGGGGGCTACTCACTCGATTATCTCTCCAACGGCAAAGTTGGGTTTCACTTCCGTAATTTCGACTTTCACCCGCTCGCCGACTTCAGAATCCGGAACGATGATCACATAGCCACGTTCGACGCGGGCGATCCCGTCACCCTGTTTGCCAAGATCTTCGATTTCAACGTATCGGATTTCGCCGGTCTCGACGGGTGGTTGTGGCTGGTCGGACGCTGGCGAGCTTGACGGTGTGGACTGCTCACCCTCCGACCCCGCGATCAACGCGACGCGATACGTGTCTCCAGGAGCAACCGAACCGGTTTCGATCTCACGGCTAGGGATCTCGACGGTGTAGCTGTCACCCTCGTCGGACACCTCGGCGCTAAACAGACACAGGAGCTTTTCTGAGATTTCCATGGTAGACCTCTGAAAACGTTGTCACAGGCACGAGGTAAAGAAGGTATCGGCTCAGAACGAGTTTCACGCCCGATTGCTCACCACAGCAACAGGCAAACGCCGAGTTGCGAAGCTATAATATTGGCAAGAAGCGATCGCAACTGTGCGTCCCCATCCACTCTGTCGAATCAGCCTCGCCGACGGCGTGTCGATCACGAATTTACTGATTGGGTTTGGGGCAATCTGTCTGCTCACAGAGCCAGTCGTTGGCGGATTCGACAGCCACTCGTTGGGGGCACGAGCCATCCTGCTCGGGGCGATTGCCGATGGAGTCGACGGGCTGCTCGCACGCTATGGCTCCGATTCACAGATCGGTCCGGTGCTCGATTCGGTCGTCGATGTCGTCACGTTCGGGGTGGCACCCGGTCTGTTCGTTGTCACCCTGGCCACTCGATCAGTCGAAGCGACTGGTAGTCGACTCCTCGTCATCGGCCTCGCCAGCGCGTACGTCGTGGGGGCGATCGTCCGAACGGCAATCTACACCACGGAGAGCGCCCAGACGTTTCGTCGTGGCGTCCCGAACACCCTGGGAGCAGTTATTCTTGCTGGCGCATTTCTGGCAGGGCTCACCGACCCCCTGGCACTTGCCGTGCTGGCCGGGATCTTCGCCTATCTGATGGTGACCGAAACGCCGTATCCGGGGCTACGGCGAATCGACGCCATCGGCGTTGGGAGCGTCCAGACGCTGGCTATTATTCTCCCGCCGCCGGTCAGTCGTCCCCTAGCTGGCCTGCTGGTCATCGTGGCCGTAGCCTATCTGCTGGGTGGGCCCGTGCTGTATCGTGACCGCGGGATCGTAAAATGAGTTATATCTTCGAGCCATCCGGTCGTTTTGCGCCCTCCGAATCGTGGACAACAACGCTCCCATCCGGTGGGTCTGCACGTTCATACCGCTCCAGGAGCTCGATCGCCTCCGTCAGCTCGGTGATCGCTCGTTCTTTGAGCGTCGCTGCCAGATCGAGCGCTTTATCCCGGTCGATCGATCGACCAAGCCCCTCACAATCGTGGGCGCGTAGCAGTCCATCGCTATCCACCGGCTCACCGAGTGGTTGGCTGGTTCCTGACAGGGCGAGACTGAACGGATAGGTCTGACAGATCAGCGGTCGATCCTCGTGGACGGTACACCCACCGGTGCCGTCTGCATCCTCCGTGTAAAACGCACAGTCCCCACAGCCGGTCGTCTGCAACGCCCATTCGAACGTCTCACCGCCTGTTTCAGAGACTCCGTACGGCATCGGCCGTGCAACGTCGTTCCAGGAGTCCTCGGTTGTCTCCTGAAGCGTCCGCACCTCCTCGGGAAAGACGGTCGCGGTGTGGTCCTCCCCATCGTCGTGTGCTGTACAACAGGCTCCACATCGAGTGCACGAAAACCCGATGGCTTCGATTGCATCGGCCAGTTCCGCCGTTGAGAGCGCCCTGGCACGATCCCGTTCGTCCGCAAGTGCCTGGCGATCGTCCATGCAGAGTTCCAGACGATCACTACCGATAAGCCCTGCTCATGCGGTTGCAACCGCTCCATCCCAGCTGAGTTGGCCCTCAACCGCGAGCTTCTGAAGGTGCGAGCGAACAGTCCCTTCAGCGAGCGCCCGCAGTTCGAGCGCTTCCGTGTCGTACACCGCGTCGGTGATCGCTTCGACCGTCGTGGCGCCTGCAGCGACCGCAGACAGGATCTGTTGGTCTCGATCACGCCGATGGGTGTAGAGCCGATGGCAGGTCTCGACGGGGGCGTCGATCGTCGGTCCGTGGCCAGGGTAGAGCAGTTCCGGTGCGAGCAGTCCGAGCCGACGGAGCGAGCACAGATACGCTCGGAGATCACCGTCCGGTGTAGCCACTGCAACGCTCCCGTGCTGAATCGCGAGATCACCGACGAGCATCGTCGACCCGGCGATGAACCCACAGTGCTCTGGGGCGTGTCCAGGCGTCTCGATCACCCGAACCGCACCAGCAGAGGTTGGTATTGTCGTTCCAGACCGGAACGTCCGATCGGGAGTGCAGTCAGTAGCCGCCTCGAACGATGACGACCGGCCATACCGTGCCCAGACGGTCGCGCCCGTTCGCTCTGCGTACGCACGGACGCCACCCGTGTGATCTGGATGGTGATGGGTCACCGCTATGTGGCTGATCGTTCGGCGTTCGAGTGCCACATCGAGGGCGCTGGAGTCGCTCGGCGGATCAACCAACAGCGCCTCCTCAGCGCCAATAACGTAGGCGTTCGTCGATCCAGTGGGTGCAGACGCTACCGGAACGGGGATGCGTACGATATCCATGCTGGGGGCTACTCACTACGGGTTCATATCCATACCTGCACGCAGGACAACGGCTACTCGATCAGGAAATACACCTGCTTTCTCGCGTCGTGAAAACTGTATCGAGAATTGACAAGATCCTCCTCCTCAAGGCGATTGAGCGCGTAGCGAACGGTCCGGTCCGGGAGCAACGATTCCTGTGCAAGCTGGCCCTGTGAAAGGGGTGATTCGTCGTCGAGTACCTTGGCCACGAGCTTTGCACTCGGTGGAAGCTCACGGAGCCGGTCCCGGAAATCGGGATTAGTGAGGAATGTCTCGGCGGGCTGATTTTCCGCATTCGTACTCATAACGGGCCGTCAGTCGAACGAGACTGTAAATCTTCGCTATAACCTCCACAAAACAATACGTACACTACAATGTATGATTGTCACCCTTATACATAGATACTCGACAGGTATTGCCCGTACCCACACACACAAAAAAAGATGGCGTCAGTTCGATAGGTGATCCGCCGGGAGTTTTTTGGTAACAGCCAGCATGGAGGCGTTCGTATGGACGTTCCAGCCGACTACGAAGACCTGTTCGAGAAGAAAACGTTCGCTCACTTCGCAACGACGCTTCCCGATGGACGACCACATGTCACTCCAGTGTGGGTTGACTACGACAGCGACGCCAATGAGCTGTTAATTAACACAGCCCGAGGGCGCAGAAAAACCCGCAACGTTCAATCCGATCCGGTCGTCGGGATCAGTATGGTTGATCCGGACAATCAGTACCGGAGTCTCTCCGTGACAGGAACCGTGACGGAGATCACTCCGGACGGTGCCGTCGAGCACATCAATGCGCTCGCCGGTCGCTATATGGGTGTCGAGGAGTATCCAAATCTCGATTCCTCGAACGAGCGACTGATACTGCGGATCCATCCCGATGAGGTCAGGGCCCTCGAAGCCTGAGCGGGGGTCAACAGCGCCGAATAGAGACGGTACCAATGTGCATACTGATCCAGTATCGTTTTATTTCCACAATGAATTTGGTGAGCTAGTGTGAAGGGCCAGGAGTGGTATCAGGCGAAGGAGATCGCCGATGAATACGATTCGAAGCGATTCTCCCGGGGAGGACAGCTCATCGACCAACGGGAGAAACAGGCCGTCCTAGAGGCACTCTCACCGGTCGAAGACAAGAAAATCCTCGAGATAGCCTGTGGGACTGGGCGGTTTACGGCGATGCTCGCCAGCAACGGCGCCGACATCATCGGCCTCGACATCTCGTCGGCCATGCTCCAGCAAGGTCGCCAGAAGGTTCGTCAAAACGGCGTCTCAAAGGATATCGAGTTCATGCGAGGTGATGCCGCCAGACTGCCGTTTCCCGACAATCATTTCGATGCGGTCTTTGCCATGCGGTTTTTCCATCTCGCCGAAACACCAGCGGCGTTTCTCGCCGAGATGAGCCGTGTCTCACGCACGCAGGTGTTTTTCGACACGTTCAACCGCTACAGCACGCGAACCATCTACAACTGGTTGTTACCGATGGGCTCGCGGCTCTACTCCGAATCCGAGGTCGAATCCTTGCTCGGTCGCGCGGATCTCTCGCTGACCGACGAGTCGCACGACTTCATCCTCCCATACGGATTCTACCGGCAGATCCCCGGCGAAATTGCCTCAACATTCAGGGATGCAGATACGACTATGGGAGAAACGAAGATGGGCAATCTGTTGGCGTCAGTCTCGTACTGGAACGCATCGGTCGAGTAAACCCAGGCCCGTTTCCAATCGTTTTATCGCCCAGGGATCAATAGACTCTCTGTATGGAGCTTTCGGTGGTCGTGCCGACGCTAAACGGTCGCGAGCACCTGGTTCACTGTCTCGACGCGTTGTCAACGCACGCACCGGCCGCAGAGATCATTGTCGTGAACGGGCCGAGTGTGGATGGAACGACCGGAATGGTCAGACGCCGCGATGACGTTGACGTGTTAGTCGAGATCGGTGACCGAAACGTCAACGTTGCCAGAAACGCCGGACTCGATCGTGCCACAGGATCGGTGATTGCGTTCGTCGACTACTGGGTCTGTGTAGAGCCGTCGTGGGTTACATCAATCGAACAGACGCTTGCTCGTCCCGGCATAGCTCATCGAGACAGCGGCCACGGTCGACCGGTTGCCGGCGCGATCACGGGGCCGATTCATCATCCCCACCAACACGAACAGCGCCAGCATGCCGACCGACGGACGATCGCCGGGCAGTCAGTGACCTACTTTGAAGGTGGAAACGTTGCGTTCCGTCGCAGTGCGCTGACTGCACTCGACGGCTTCGACGAGTATCTCGTTACCGGGGGAGCACGCGACTGTGCGCATCGACTCGCCCGTCTCGGCTACGAAGTTGCGTTCGATCAACGGTGCTGTGCGACAGAACAACGGCGGACACCGCACAGTTCGAAAACGACCGAACCGCTCGGCTTTCGTCCACAGGATCCTGCAGCGACCAGCGGCGGCCGCGATTGGAACTGGCGGTATCGAGCGCTCACCTACCGACTCGTGAAAAACTACGGGCCGTCTTCGCTCTGGCGGGTTGGTCGCCACGCAGTGGGTGATGGCGTTACGGCTACGCTTGCTATCGCACGCGGCACGCGCCGGCCATCCGACTGGGTCGACAGCTCAAAATCGATGATTCACGGCACGGCCACGGGGCTCAAAGATGGCATGCTTGCGCGCCTTCGTGATCGATCGCCGCGGCGAAACCACAACGGACGATCGAATCGCGCCGATCGAGCGGTTGCTGTCTACGACGAACGAGAGTGACGCGGACTGTCGTGTCTCGATAAAAGGGATGTTACAGCTCGGCATACCAATCAGCAAGCCGTTGTGTTGTGCGGTTATTCGATGAGAGTCAGGAAGATTTATATAGAATCGCAATCCATCTCTCTATGATTATGTCACAACCCGCTCAGCGAGGACAACCGATGTTTATTCTGGCAGAGGACACCGAGCGAACCCAGGGCGACGACGCGCAGTCGTCCAATATTCAGGCTGGAAAGGCCGTGAGTAACACGGTACGTTCGACCCTTGGTCCGCGCGGGATGGACAAGATGCTTGTGTCTGACTCCGGCGACGTTGTCATCACCAACGACGGTGCGACAATTCTTGAGGAGATGGACATCGAGCATCCGGCCGCGCAGATGATCGTTGAAGTGTCGAGCACGCAGGAAGAGGAAGTCGGTGACGGGACGACGACGGCAGCCGTTCTCTCCGGCGAGCTCCTCTCGCGAGCTGAGGATTTGCTCGACGACGATGTACACCCGACGGCAATCGTCGAGGGCTACCACGAAGCGTCCCGGATCGCCCAGGAAACGATCGACGAGCACGTCGTCGACGGCACGGTTGACGACGAGCAGCTCACCCAGGTCGCCGTGACGAGCATGACCGGCAAGGGCACCGGCGACATCGGTGCCGAGCCGCTCGCCGAAACGGTTGTCGACGCGATTCGGATGGTCGAAACCGACAGCGTTGACCGTGACAGCGTGGACGTTCGCACGCAGAAAGGTGCATCCTCCTCAGCAACTGAGCTGATCGAAGGAATCATCTCCGAGGAAGAGCCGGTTCACGAGAACATGCCAACCACCGTCGAGGACGCTTCAATAGCCGTGCTCGACGTTGACCTCGAAGTCCGTGAGTCGAACATTGACGCCGAGTACAACGTTAGCAGCGTCGATCAGCTCAACGCAGCACTCGATGCCGAATCGAACGAGCTTCGAGAGTACGCTGACACCCTGATCGACAGCGGCGTCGACGTGGCCTTCATCACCGGCGACGTGGACGACCGAGTTGGCTCCTCACTCGCCACCGAAGACGTGCTCGCCTTTGAGAGCGTCTCGGACGATGAAGCGGAGTCGATTGCCCGTGCGACGGGCTCCTCACTCGTCGGGACGATCGACGATCTCGAAGCCGACGACTTCGGCAGCGCAGACCGTGTCCGCGTCGAGAAGTTTGGCGAAGACGAACTCGCGTTCATCGAGGGCGGTTCCAACGCCGAGGCAGTGACTGTCTTCGTCCGTGGTGGTACGGACCACTTCACTGACGAACTTGAGCGCGCACTCAACGACGGCCTCGATGTCGTCACTGCCGCTATCGAGAATGGCGGTGTCGTCGCCGGTGCCGGTGCGATCGAGATCGCCATCGCCGACGCGATTCGTCAGGAAGCAGCCTCAGTTACCGGTCGGAAACAGCTCGCCGTCGAGGCGTTCGCCGACGCCCTGGATGTGCTCCCACGGACGCTCGCGACGAACGCCGGAATGGATCCGATCGACGCGCTCGTCGAACTCCGCTCGACCCACGACAGCAACGGCATTGCTGGCATCATCGTCGAGGGCCAGAATGGCCGTGTGACTGACCCGCTTGAGGCCGGCGTGCTCGATCCAGCAGCCGTCAAACGCGAAGCGATCGAGAGCGCCACCGAAGCCGCAACGATGATCACGCGTATTGACGACGTGATCTCGGCAAGCTAACGACGCCGATTACGCGGTCCACTCTATTGTGACCGGCGTCGTCGGTTCGACGCCGAACGCCTCGTCTCCGCGCCCCTGATTCACCGCGAGTTCGAGGTTGCCATGACTTCCAACCGTCACTAGCGACGTTTCTCGCGGACAGTGTGCGTATGACCGTTCGAACGGCACGGACTGGTCGTTCACCCGGAGCGAACTCCCGGGAGCGATCGGAACGGTCTCCCCAGAAACGTTCGTCACGGCGTTGCCAAAACGGTCCACGATGAGGATCTCACCGCTGGCTCGGCCGTCATCGATCGTCGGTTCGGGAAACTGATAGTCGACGACTGAATCGACTGGGCTGACCGGTTCGAGTTCCTCGATCGCGGAAACACCAACGGTATCGATGCGTGCTGCAGCCGGCGCGAACACGTCTCTTCCGTGGAAGGTTGCGCTGTCTGGGTCCTCAATCGCCCATTTGAACGGCTCGATCGTATCCCCGAGCGCTCGCGCCGCTGGAAGCAACAGTCCGTTGTCCGGCCCGACGAGCGCGTGCTCACCGGCCCGGATCACCAGCGCCGCTCGATCCGTTCCAACACCGGGATCGACAACCGCGCAATGAACCGACGGCGGAAACGTCACGAGCAGCTGCTTGAGCCAGAACGCCGCCGTGCGAACGTCCTGTCGGGGGAAATCGTGCGTTATATCGATGATTCGACTCGTTGTCATCCGTGCGATCACCCCACGCATTGCCGCCGGATACCGGGCACCAAAATCCGAGGCGAGCGTGATCATCGGCCGTTCGAATCGGAGTCGCTCACCTGCTGGAGCCGTTCGACGCCACCGATCTCTTCGATGACACCAACCGCTGGATCCGGAACGAGATGCTCCCAGCGTTCACCGCGACTCATCCGCTCACGAACGGCCGATCCCTCGAACTTCTCACGGCGAATCATCGGCGTCGAGCGGACCTCGACGCCAGCCTCTTTGAACAGTCGCACCACCAGTGGATTGTTTGAGTAGGCTACGTCAAACTCAGGCGTCATGCTCTGGACGTGACTCACCCACACCGCATTCCGATTTAAATCCTCTATCGGCACAGCATATGTCGTCAAATCGAGTGGTTCGAGTGATTTGGTGATCATCATGATCCGCTCACCCGGGGTGAACGGATCGTGACGCGTGTGTGACTGGTCAGCGCTCCCGATGCCCAGCACCAGTTCGTCCACCTCCGTCGCTATCGTTTCGACGAGCGACTGATGGCCAGCGTGAAACGGCTGGAACCGTCCGATGAAGAATCCACGCATGCATAGATCTTCGCCGGTTCCTTATTAAGAACAGTGATCCGCACGTTCAGATATAATTACTGTCATAACAGCTGCTTGCTGGCGATTTTTTACTGAGGGTTCCGTCCCAAGGGGAGAAAGTATATCAGTAAACATCTCGTCGTATACGTTGAGAGCACGGTTCTATGAGCGACAACAATCAAGATGAGGCGCTCCCGGAACAACAGGAGACAGACGAGAGGCTGTCTCCATCGGGAGACAGCTCCGCCGAGGTGGTAAAGGAACTCGGTCAGGAGCAGATCGACGACGATCAGATCGATGAGGGGTCGACGGAGGATCTTCTCGGTGGATTAACCATCGAAACGACCGCCGACATTGAGGTTCCAGACCGACTCGTCGATCAGGTTATCGGCCAGGATCGCGCCCGCGATATCGTCTTGAAAGCAGCCAAGCAGCGTCGCCACGTGATGATGATCGGCTCGCCCGGGACGGGTAAGTCGATGCTCGCAAAGGCGATGAGTCAGCTGCTGCCGCGGGAAGAGCTTCAAGACATCCTCGTGTATCACAATCCGGACGACGGCAACGAGCCGAAAATCCGGACGGTTCCTGCGGGCAAAGGAGAGCAGATCATCGACGCCCACAAAGAAGAGGCCAGAAAACACAACCAGATGCGGTCGTTTTTGATGTGGATTCTGGTTATCGTGGTGCTTGGCTTTGCGATCATTCGTGGACAGGTTCTGCTCGGCGTCATCGCGGCTATAGCGGTCTATATCTTCTTCCGCTACACCAACCGCGGGAATGAGGCGGTGATTCCGAACCTCCTGGTGAACAACGCAGACAAGCAGACGGCACCGTTCGAGGACGCCACTGGCGCCCACGCTGGTGCACTGCTCGGCGACGTTCGACACGATCCGTTCCAGTCGGGCGGCATGGAGACGCCTAGCCACGATCGTGTCGAACCGGGAGCGATTCATAAATCCAACAAAGGCGTTCTGTTCGTCGACGAGATCAACACCCTCGACATTCGCTCACAGCAAAAGCTGATGACGGCGATTCAGGAGGGTGAGTTCTCGATTACTGGTCAGTCCGAGCGCTCTTCGGGGGCGATGGTGCAGACCGAAGCCGTTCCGACTGACTTCATTATGGTTGCGGCCGGGAATCTGGATGCGATGGAGAACATGCATCCGGCACTGCGCAACCGGATCAAGGGATACGGCTATGAGGTGTACATGGACGACACCATTCAGGACTCCCCATCGATGCGCCGGAAGTACGTTCGGTTCATCGCCCAGGAAGTCCAGCGCGACGGCCGACTCCCACACTTCAGCCGCGAAGCGGCCAAAGAGATGGTGCTGGAGGCTCGCCGTCAGGCCGGTCGGAAAGGCCACCTCACGCTAGAGCTCCGGACGCTCGGTGGACTGGTCCGTGTGGCTGGCGACATCGCCCGCGCAAGCGGCGAAGAGATCACCACTCGCGATCACGTCCTGCAGGCAAAAGGTCGGTCACGGTCGATCGAACAGCAACTCGCTGACGACTACATCGATCGCCGCAAGGATTACGACATGACGGTCTCACAGGGCGACGTGAGCGGCCGTGTGAACGGGCTCGCCGTGATGGGTGAGGACTCCGGTATCCTGCTCCCAGTGATGGCAGAGATCGCCCCATCACAGGGTCCTGGCGAAGTGATCGCCACTGGTAACCTCAAAGAGATTGCGCAGGAAGCGGTCCAGAACGTCTCGGCGATCATCAAGAAGTTCTCCGACGAGGACATCTCAAAGAAGGACGTGCACATCCAGTACGTCCAGTCCTACGAGGGTGTTGACGGGGATTCAGCGAGCGTGACGATGGCAACGGCCGTTATCAGCGCGCTTGAGGAGATCCCTGTGGATCAGTCGGTTGCAATGACGGGATCGCTGTCGGTTCGTGGCGACGTGCTGCCAGTGGGTGGCGTGACGCACAAGATCGAGGCGGCGGCAAAATCCGGCATTTCCACGGTGATCATTCCGGCTGCCAACGAGCAGGACGTGATGATCGAAGACGAGTTCAAAGATCAGATCGAGATCATTCCGGTCACGCACATCAGCGAAGTGCTTGACATTGCGCTTGCTGGCGAGCCCGAGAAGGATTCGCTCGTCGATCGCCTCAAATCGATCACCGGGCAGGCACTTGAGTCAGGCTCTGCAACCGGCCCAAGCAGCCCAAGCCCGCAGTAACGTGCCAGACTGGACGACGTTCTTCGCAATCGCCGGCGTTGTCCTCGTGTTGTTACTCGTTCTTGCCCGACTTTCTTCTGGAGCCATCACCGACAGCACAGAGCGTGCGTCAGTCGCCACCGAATCGACGGCGGTGTTGCTGGCGAACGTGGCGATCTCACAGGGGCTGTTCGCGACAGTGCTCGTGATCGCGATCTGGATCACGTCGATACCGCCAGTTGCGCTCGGTGTTGAGCTCTCGAATCAGACGAGCGTTGGACTCGCAGGGCTACACGTTGGCATCGGTGCGGGCCTGATACTGTATCTGTTCAACCTTGCCGGTTCGATCGGGGCAAAGGCCAGTGGCATTGATTTCGACGGCAGGCTTCGCGAGCAGCTCACACCCGACTCCAGTCGCTCGTGGGTGTTGCTCCTGGTGGGCGTCTTGCCCATCATCGCCGTCTTCGAAGAGCTCCTGTTTCGAGCCATTCTGATTGGGGTAACGAGTTTCGGGACGGGCGTATCACCCTGGCTGTTTGCGGGTGGCTCCTCAGTGGTGTTCGCGGTAGGTCACGGCGTACAGGGCCGTCTCGGCGTGCTCGTCACTGGCGTGCTTGGATTTGCACTCGCCGTCGTGTTCATCATCTCGAACAGCCTCCTCGCGGTTGTGGTCGCCCATTATCTCGTCAACGCGCTCGAATTCCTCTGTACTGACCGAATCGAACGCCTGATCGGACGGCACACGAGTGCCATCTAGAAGCCAAACCCAAAGTCGTTCAGCCGATACATGCCGATGCCGAACACGTCGTTCGTGTTGCTGTCCTCGTAGTTGATGAAGCTCACGAGCCAACACTTGTTTGAATTGTTCGGCGACTGGTGAAAGCTGATCGAGCCGCTGTCTCCTCGCTTGAGGTCGCTCCCACCGGAATCATCCTTGTGAAACACTGAGTACGGCTTTGGGACACAGCCAGGGGCCGTGTAGATCGTTTCTGCGGTCGTCTGAATTTTCGCAAAGCTCGTCCGGCAGGTCGTTCGACCGACCTTTTGTGTCCGTGCGCCCTGGCTTTTGAGCCGACCGAGCCCATCGTAGGTGAAATGGCCGGTTATGCCGTTGAATCCGGAGTGTCGAATCGACCGGTCAACGCGATAGTCGGCGTTGAGCTTCACCATCGCATAATCTTCCATACAACGATTCATCTTCACTGTGCCGAGCGGTGTCCCGTTCGGATGTTTTAATGTGGCACCCGAAACGTTCTTGCCGCTGAAAATGTGCTGGCAGGTGGCGAGATAGCGTTGGCCGTTCTTGAACGCGGCTGCGCCGGTCGTTCCGATCGGTGCGGAGGCGTTGCCCTGTACCTCATAGCCGCCGTGGATCGTCCGCCGCGAGGACGACCAGTTCCGGAGATCATTGCGACAGCCGAGTCGGCGGTAGCCAGAGACCGATTCGACGTCGACTTCGACGCCCTCTATCTCCGTCGGCACGTTACCCATCATTCGGTTGATCTTCGACTCTGCCATCCGAACGACGAGCCGGGAGTTATCCCCACCGAGCTCGCCAGGCTCTACGCCAACGCTCACGACCCCGGACTGTTTCGATAGCTTCGGTTCGAGATTCTCTTTCACCGTCGTCGCGTGGCGATAGTCGTTGTACCAGTCCGCTGGAACGTTTCGAGTGTGCGTATCGTACGCCGAATTTTGATCGTCACGGTGAATGCCACATACGATCGGCACCTGGTCCGATGCGGCCCCCGCAAGATCGTCCTGTGTCAAAAACTGGGCAGTCACCTGCGAGAATCCAAGCCCGGTGAGCGAGGACAGCAGGCGGCGGCGACTCATCCCCGGTGACAGCTCGTTGTGTACCCTGTCGGTTGCCGGACGGCCATGGTCATCTTCCGTCATCCGAATTGGAGTACTGTCACATTCCTAAAATAGATTTTCGAAGTTTTATTATAGGTTTGTAATGTGATATACTGATACTTACGGTAATTCCAATGTAGATCAAATATGCGCCCTACCTACCGGTTTGTCGCTTTCACGAGTGGTGTCCGTGATACGAATGGTTCACACATGGGAGTAATGCCAATAGAACTACTATTTTAAATTTCGCAGTCTGATACGACAGTTCCGTTTCTAGTTTCGCCGGCACTCATCACAGTGAATCGAGCGTTTCCCGTACTCGCTCCCAGTGAGATCCCTTCCAGAAGAGCTGTCCACAGACAGAACACTGCCAGACGGGTTTGTCCGCAGGAATGGAGTCTGCCTGTGGGGGCGTGGCCCGATCAAGGGGTCCGTTGCAGCGTCCACAGCGTTCTGGGTCCGACATCGCAAGCTCGATCCCCGAACACCGTAGCGTTCGTAGCTGGTCGGAGGTCTCAGTTGCGGTGAGAAAAATTGCATCGGAGACGCGCTCTGCCAGCCGTCGATCCCGGGTGATCAGCGTTCGGTGTTCTGCCCGTGCGATCGATCGAATGCGATCATCGGCTTCGATTCCTCGATCAAGGGCATAGACGGTGTCGTGACCACACATTCGGAGATAGCTTCGAAGATCGCCACACATCACATCGAGAAGGAGTCGCTCGTTGCTCATCGATCGAAAAACGCCCGGACCGCGTCGACGGGCTGGCAGTTGAGCACGTCATCAGACTGTGCCCAGCCACGGCGGGCGGTGTGCACGCCGTAGTTGACGTAGTCGAAGCGTTCCGAGCGGTGTGCGTCGGTGTTGATGGCGATGGTCGCACCGGCGTCGATTGCGGCCTGGACGC
This sequence comes from Halobacteriales archaeon YIM A00013, assembly GCA_025041195.1. Taxonomy (GTDB): domain Archaea; phylum Halobacteriota; class Halobacteria; order Halobacteriales; family Haloarculaceae; genus Halocatena. The sequence continues at coordinate 243,197 of JAKCFM010000001.1, read as the reverse complement.
GACTGCCATCGAGGTCGAGGCGGCGCGGATTCGCATTGACCTCAAGTGCGGTGTCGGTATCGGCCGCCGCAGTGGCAAGCGTAGAGCTATCGATGTCAAGCCCGGAGCGCTGTCCGAGCAGCCGGCCGGTTGGATGGCCGATCACGTCGACAAGCGGATTGTTCACGGCCGCAAGCAGTCGGTCAGTGCCATCACCGTCAAGCGCCGCGTGTGGTGAGCCAACAACACAATCAAGCTGTTCGAGCAATTCATCACCGACGGAGATTTCGCCGTCTGCGTGAATGTTTGCCTCCACGCCGGCAAAGACGGTGATAGCCGCATCGTCATCGAGTTCGTGAATCGTGGCGAGCTGTGACTCGAGTTCGTCATCAGTCAGCCCCACGCCACCGACCATGCCAGGGCCGGTTGCGTGATCGGTGATGGAGAGATAGTCGTAGCCACGTTCTGTGGCGGCTGCAACCATCGATTCGATCGATTCCGTTCCGTCGGAGCTGGTGGTGTGGATATGAAGGTCGCCACGGATATCGTCGAGCGTGAGCAGATTCGGAAGCTCCCCAGCCGCTGCGGCTTCAATCTCGCCCCGGCCCTCACGGAGCTCAGGTTCCACGTAGGACAGCCCCAGTGCGTTATAGACATCAGGTTCAGCGCTTCCGGCGATTCGTTCGCCGACTCGCTGGCCATCGTCGGGGTCGTCAATCGCGGAGACGTCGAAAACGCCGTACTCGTTCACCTTCAGCCCGCGATCGATCGCGTGATTGCGCAGCTGCACGTTGTGTTCTTTGCTCCCCGTGAAATACTGGAGCGCCGCACCGAACTCCGCCGGATCGACCACGCGACAGTCAACACGAACGCCCGCCGTTCGAACGCTTGCTTTCTGGCTGCCGGCCTCAATGATGCTCTCGACGGCAGGCCAGGATTCGACGGCGTCGATCACCGCGGCTGGCTCGTCGCTTGCGATCAAGACGTCCACATCACCGATGGTTTCACGCCACCGGCGGAGCGAGCCCGCCGTTTCACACCGCCCAACGGCCCCAATCCCATCGAGATGGGCCATGAGATCGGTCGCAATCGGGAGCGCTTCGCCCAGGAGCTGTCGCTGTTGGGCGCGTTTTGCAAACTCGATGTTCTCAAGGATATTTGCCTCAGTTTTCTGGCCAAATCCGGAGACCGTCTGGATCTGTCCGTCTTCGGCCGCGGTTTCGAGATCAGCGAGCGTTTCGATGCCAAGCGCCGAATACAGCGTTCCCACGGATTTCGGGCCAACACCCTCGACGCTAGTGAGCCCGGCAATGTCCACGGGCAACGCTTCGCGCTGGGCATCGAGTTCCTCGATTTCGCCGGTTTCAACGTATTCGACGATCTTCTCCGCTATAGCTTCGCCCACGCGATCGATCTGTTGGACGGCCTCGACGCCATCGGTTTCGGCCAGCGCAGCGACGGTGTCGGGAAACTCACGAATGTTTTCCGCTGCTCGACGGTACGCCGTCGGTTTGTAGGCCACGTCCTGGGCGTCAAGGCGGTCGGCGAGCTCTTCGAACAGGCTCGCGAGTTCGTCGTTGCTGCTCGTCATCTCCGGCCTCGCGTGGTGGTGTCATCCTTTCCGAGCGCCTGCTTGAGGAACTGTTGCCACCGTTTCGAATCCGCGGCTTCTTTGGCCGCGATTTCGGCCGCAAGATCGACGGGCCCGAGCTGTGAAAGCGCCGACAGCGCACGATCGATACCGATCACGCTGTCTGCGAGCTGGTCTGCAGTTTCAAAATCGAGGGCCTCGGTTTCGATGCGCTCGACGCGTTCGGTTCGCTCGCGGCGCAGCGCAACTTTCAGCGTCTCGATGCGTTCGCGGCGTTCGCTGGGAATGGTGGCCAGGCGCTTGGTCTCGAACACGAACGATCGCAGTTCGACGGTTTCGCCCTGCACGTCGATTTCGGCCGGGATCTGCCGGCCGACGGTGGCGCCGTCGCGATCGATACGCTCGAGAAGTTGCTTTCGCTCGAACGGTTCCATACATCCGCGTAGGATCTCGGACACAATAGGAACACCGCACGGCTGAACCGACAGTATTAATCGTAAACCGGCCGGAGATACCGACATGGCTGACACTGACGAGGAGTCCGAACCGGCCGTCGAGCTCGGCGGGGGGCCACCAGTGGAAGGGGCACCGCTTGCCCGGATCACGTCACGACTCCACTACGGTATTCCAAAAAGCGAGGTCGTTCGCCGCGAGGGCGATTCGGCGATCCGAACTGCCGATGGCCCACAGGACCTCGCCGACGTGCTCGCCGACATCGACGAGACGTACTTCCCACGCGAACAGGATCTCACCGACGCCATTCGTTCGGTGATCGGCGACGGGCCCGTTCTCACGGCCGAAGAGTAGGTCGAAACCATTGTAGAGACTTCTTGCTGAATCACCGGATCGATTTCAGAGACACAGTGCTCAATCTCACACTCGAACTGGAGGTGACCAATGACAATAGAACCCCAGTTTCCGAAACTTAGTGCCCCCAGCTACGAGATAGACGGTTGTCGCTGTGGATCCTGATACCAGTCCCAGTCGTCGTAGCCGACCCGAAACGAACCCCTGTAGAGGAAAGATTCGAGTTGCTCGTCAGTCATCGTTGTTGGTTCCAGGGTTCGGAGGAGGTCTATGGTCTCTTTGAAGATATCATTCGACACGTAATTATTCACTGGATCCATCACTACGCTTTCTACTACAGCTTTCGCTCCGTCGGAGTATTCGCTTCCAAGGGCCTTGAGGTCTCGGGAGTAGTTTGAAAGCCGCGTCTCCGCACGGAGTTGGTTCACAATGTGGCGTCGCTCGATTGGATCCAGTTGGTTCTGCTCTGCGAGCCACTCTGCCTCGTGATTGATAAACTCGGCTGACCTGTTTTCCTCACGCCGATCGTTGAGACGCGAAAGAAGTTGTTCGGCCTCAGAAGCGATCGATTCTGCCGATCCAAATCTAATGTACGATCTGGCACGAGTGTAGGTGTCTCCGCTTTCGACCATCGCCAACCGCGGCCCAAACACGAACCAATGGTCGTTATCAATTCCAACAATCTCCTGAGCAATCTTGCTGATCTGATCGGCAACCTCCCGGTGCTTTGTGGTGTCATCGATGTCGAACTCCACGGCGGTGTCCGTCAGAGTGCCATCTATGTCTCGGAGCGTTGGCGGTAACTGCTTCGATGGAGGATCGTCGATCAGCGACGCCACGGCCGCAATTTCGTTTTGACCGAGACAGCTGATAGTCACACCTCGTTTGCGTTCGAGCGACTGGCGGACAGACAGCGCAGCCATGTGCTGATTCATCACCCGTTCGAGCCACAGGTCCTCGTCACCAACCCCCCGAGAGAGCCGATCTGCCTCTTTCGAGATTCGTTTTCGACTATCTAGATACTGGTCGAGATTGTCCAAGGTGCGCCGAAGAGACTCCTGATACGAGCCAAAGCCATAACGACCGTATCCCTTTGCAGCAGCAACTGCCGCTTGCTGTTTTTCATGGGTGTCGAGTGACGAAAGGACCGCACGGATCTGCGCGATATTCCGTCGTTGAATCGACTGTGGATAATATTCCCGATAATCGACACACCGTATCAATCCCTGCTGTCGAAGTTGCGTCAGCATCAGTCCCAGCCGCTGGGAGTGCGATTGGTGTGGTGAGTCGATATCACCCTGTAGCCGTGTCACGATGCGACCACGGAGTCGATCCCAGTCGTATCGATCTATTACGACCGGCGTTGTTCCAGTTTCCCACTGCAGCTGTGGGACATTCATAATAAAGGAAGTGAGCGAGAAACCAGGCGGGGCGAGATACATGTCGGGAGCTGATGTGTGTCGGATAGTCATACTATCATAGACACCCACTTCATTTTGATAGGATTTAGTTCCTCGGGACGATACGCCTCCTGACGTTCCAATAACGGAAGCTCCAGCGATAGCTCCAGCGAAATGTGCGAGTATCGATCTACGTGTCTGTGTCATGGGACGGAATTGGGTCGGGTTTTCTGTTAGTTTTGTTGGTAGTTATACACGGTTCAATGGAGAACTGCTGGCTACAGATTGCTATCATGGTATCTAGTACCACACTCTACTCGGATAGGTTTGTCGGTGAATCTCGAAGTGATCCTAGTTGAAACTAGTACAAGCTATGTCACCAACCGTGGCGATACTCTCAGTGTTTCACTAATCGAACGCCGAGAGCGTCGTCTGTCGACCGGCCGTCAACACCGAGTGACGCTGGAGTCTGTCATGGCTGATCGGGAGTTCCTTCGTGATCCGTTCGATCGCACCGTGGAACGACTCCGCCATCGCCGGATCGTTCGAGACGGCATCACGAACGGTTTCGCGGATCAACCAGACGCCAACCGGGCCCCAGTACGCATCGGTCACGTTGCGCAACACGAGCGCGGTCGCCTGTCGGTCTCGTTCTGCAAGCGCCTCAAGAACGCCGAGTCTGGCGGCGTAGTATGCCCCAGCGGTCTCGTCAACGTACTCCGTCCGGCCCTCGAATGACTCGTGGTCGCTCCCAATCCAGTGGTCACCACCGCGCGGGTTCCAGACGCTCTGCGGGGCTTTCATCTCCACCAGCTCGAATTCCCAGCGCCCTGGCGTGAGAATCACCCAGAACTGGTTGCCAAGAAACTCGGCGTAGCGCACCTCGGTTTGATCGATCGAGCCGGCGTTCCGAATCGTCCCGCGGAGATACTGCGAAACCGTATCGTCCACCGCAGTGATCGACCACCGGGTGGGAACGAGCTTGCGCTGGCTCGTCTGGCCCAGTGCCCCCGCCGAAAGAATCGTGTTGATCTCGTAGACGTCAAATCCTCGGTTGTACAGATACGTCATCGCTCCCGTGGCCCGCCAATCGTCGTCCGAGAGCGTCTTTTCGACCGCACGGGGAACGTGGGGGTTCTCCGCGAGCTGGGCGTCATCAGCCGTCGCCCGCGGACCGCTCGGCGAGGCGATTGAATCAACCGAGAGATCGACCGTTGGCCGATTCGCGAGCTCCACCTCAACGTCGACCGGCCGATCTGCAATAGCCACCTCGCGCCGAACGCCGGTGAACCCATTCCAGGCGTCAGCGACGTGGACGTTCGTCGGCTGGTTCGCGTTCAACAGCCCGGATCGGGCCTGAAACACCGAATCGATTGACAGCCCACGCTCGTACCAGTCGCTGCTGGTGACGTAGCGACTGGCATCGGTGTCCGGATCGACCGGCGAAAGCACGCCCGCAGAAACCGAGGGATAGCCAGAGCGACCGACGAAAATGTCAGGCGCAGTCGAGCCAAAGAGCGAATCGCCCTGCAACGTCGCCTCGAGTCTGTCTTCGACGTCCTCGAGATGTTCAGTGATCGCGTATGACTTCTCTGCGGCGAGACGACGGCGCTGTGCCTCCTCGTCGCGCTCGAAGTCGTCGATGAACTCCTCGAGATTCATTGGTGTAGTGAAGGTACTCGACAGATTTTAACCTTGAGCAAAAGCGGGGAGAACGAGATCCGAAACCGTACCCAGTCTCAGCTATGAATGCCCATCGCCTCGATCTGCTCCTGGTAGCGATTGCGGATGGTAACCTCGGTTACCTGTGCGACATCTGCGACCTCCCGCTGCGTTTTCTTTTCGTTACAGAGCAGCGACGCGGCATAGATTGCTGCCGCCGCATACCCTGTCGGCGATTTTCCCGACAACAGGCCCTCTTCTGCGGTTGTGGTGATTATCTCGTTGGCTTTGGCTTTGACCTCTTCTGAAAGGTCAAGCTCCGAACAAAATCGGGGGACGTACTTTTTGGGATCGACCGGCTCCATCTCCAGTGCGAGTTCCTGTGAGATGTATCGGTACGTACGGCCAATCTCCTTGCGTTCGACCCGCGACACCTCCGATATTTCCTCGAGACTCCGTGGGATTCCCTCTTTCCGACAGGCGGCGTACAGCGCAGACGTGGCCACCCCCTCGATCGATCGCCCGCGAATCAGATCGTCATTCAACGCGCGACGATAGATCACTGACGCCACCTCACGCACTGACCGGGGAACGCCCAGTGCGCTGGCCATCCGATCGATCTCGGACAGGGCAAACTGGAGATTGCGTTCCCCAGCGTCTTTCGTACGAATGCGCTCTTGCCATTTGCGCAGTCGGTGCATCTGGCTCCGCTTTTTCGAGGAGATCGACCGCCCGTAGGCATCTTTATCCTTCCAGTCGATCGTCGTCGTCAACCCCTTGTCGTGCATCGTCTGCGTGGTCGGTGCACCGACACGGGATTTTTGCTGGCGTTCCTGGTGGTTGAACGCTCGCCACTCCGGACCAGGATCGATTTTCTCCTCCTCAATGACGAGCCCACAGTCGTCACAAATGAGTTCACCACGATCCGAACTCTTTATCAGTTGGTCGGACCCGCATTCGGGACATTCTCGCGTGCTTTCCGTTTCATTTTCCGTTTCCTGCTCGCGCTCCCGCGTACGGGTGGACCGTGTCATCGCATTTTTATACTACCTCGGTGAGCATATTTAGGACTTCCGTAACCTGGAGTAATCTGCCGCATTTTCGGTGCCCGAAAGTGATCACGAACGCATCCTGTGAGCAATCCACGTGTTTGTGGCGAATCGACCGGAACGCACTTATCAGCGCACGGGCGAGCGATTGATATGCCAGTCATCGAGTGTGACCCGGATGAGGCGAAAGCGGAGCTCGTTGCCGCCGGATTCGACGTTTCGTCGGGAAACACCGACCACGAACGCTGGCGAGTCACCACCGAGAACGCGACGGCTGTCGCCTACGACGACAAGGTTCTTATTCAGGGACAGGACGTGGATCGCCTGGTTGGGCTCCTTGGTGAGTACGGCGGCCGCGCACACGTCTATTTCGATGGCGCCGCGCGGAACAATCCGGGGCCTGCAGCGATCGGCTGGGTGATCGTCACCGACGGCGGGATCGTCACCGAGGGGGGTGAAACAATCGGTGAAACAACGAACAACCGGGCGGAGTACGAAGCGCTGATCCGTGCAATCGAAGTAGCAATCGACTACGGCTTCGACCAGCTTGAGATCCGCGGCGATTCAGAGCTGATCGTCAAGCAGGTGACTGGCGCCTGGAACACGAACGATCCGGGGCTGAAAGAGCGTCGGGTTCGCGTTCGTGAACTGCTTGCTTCGGTCGATAGCTGGTCGCTTCAGCACGTCCCTCGGGAAGTGAACGAACGGGCCGATAGCCTCGCCAACGACGCGTTCGACAATGATTCCTGAGGAGACGATCGAGGAGGTCACTCGGCTCACGCGCGTTGCACGCGATGGCACTGACGAGGTGGCAGCCGCCGCCCGTGAACGACGGGAGGCGTTGCTTGCCAAACACGACTACGTCGCACGAGAGCGCGATGCGGACGACACGCTCGTCTGCTATCCTGACGACTGGATCGTCGATGGGACGGTCGAAATCGACCGGATCGATGACACCGATCGGGCAATCGAACGGCCGCTGCTCACCTCAAACGCTGACTGGGAACCCATCGATGCTCGCAACCGCGAGGTGGTCGAGCAGGTGACTGACGAGTGGGGGCCGCTCCACGGCGAAAACGTCAGGGCGTTCGCCGATTTCTGCTCGAATCATTATGGCGTCACGATCGCGGAGAGCTCCGACACGCACACACAGGAGTTTCTCACGGAGTACTATCCACGCAACGCTTGGCCAAGCGACGCTCAGAGAACAGTCGTTGAGAAATCGATCAGGATCGCGCTCGACTGTGCCCGACAGTGAGCGCGATATCGGTCAGTGCTGCTGAGCCGACTCGACGAGTGCCCGAATCTCGTCGGCACGGCTCTTGTTCGTTGCAAATCGCGAGAAGATCCACGACAACTGATCGATGACAGCGTCGTGTCCCTCATCGGTCAGTGCGTACTGATTGGTCCGTTTATCGAGTTCGCTCTTTTCGACCAGCCCCATCTCCACCAGATCATCGAGGTTGGGGTAGAGTCGACCGTGATTGACCTCCGACCCGTAGTACTGCTCTAGCTCTCGTTTGATCGCCAGGCCGTAGCGGGCATCCTCCGAGAGGATGACCAGGATGTTCTGCTGGAACGCGGTGAGGTCGCGTTCGATGCGCGATACGCCGGAGACTGACTGTGCCTCTGACATGACCTATACAAATGTCACCACTCTATTTAAAACTTTTCAACCATCAAGTGATTATTTTGATAGCTGCGTCACGTCATGCGATTTGCTTCTATAAATTGCCATTCATACATGGCATTATAAAATGATATTGTTTTGTTCCTGATGTTTTGTTTGATTGAAAAATTGTAGCCAGCAGGCTGGATGTCGAAAGAAACTTTTGGCCATCACCCGCAGTGTCGTCGATGACAAACCTTTGGGAGGATCTCGAAACTGGACCAAATCCGCCGGAGACGATCTATGCCGTTATCGAGTGTCTGAAGGGAGAACGCAACAAATACGAGTACGACAAGGACGTGCCAGGCGTCGTGCTCGATCGCGTGCTCCACAGCAACGTCCACTACCCATCGGACTACGGATTCATCCCGCAGTCATACTACGACGACGAAGATCCCTTCGACGTGCTCGTCCTCGTCGAAGACGCAACGTTCCCTGGCTGTGTAATCGAAGCCAGACCGGTCGCGTTGATGCGGATGGACGACGACGGCGAACAGGACGATAAGGTGATCGCCGTCCCTGAAGAGGATCCACGATTCGATCACATCCAGGATCTCGAGGACATCCCACAGCAACAACAGGACGAGATTGACGAGTTCTTCACGACGTACAAGAACCTCGAAGCCGGCAAAGAAGTCGAAACGCTCGGCTGGGAGGACAAAGCCGCGGCGTTTGACGCGATCGAGCACGCACAGGAGCTCTACGACGAAAAATTCAACTGATCGTCTACGCGGGCATGCCCGCGAAACATCACGAGCGCCACCGTGATGCATTATGAGCATGGGTAATTATTTCTTCACTGGAACCGTATTCGTATAGTATGGCACAGGCGTGTCCAATCGGCATCGACCACTTGACAGTCGTGCCCGAGAACAGGAAGGGCGAGCGTGGCGACGAAGCGGGTGACAGTGAGCACAAACGGGGGTAATCGGCGTCGAAAAGAAGGTTCTTGTGTATCGCTCGCGCAGTCGGCGGTATGGGACTGTTCGACCGACTCCGAGGTGACGACGGACCGCGCGTGGCCTTTATCGGGATCGACGGCGTGCCGTACAGCCTCGTTGCGGACAATCCGGACGTATTCGAGAATTTGAACGCGATCGAGGCCGCCGGTTCAGGCGGGGCGATCGACAGCATCGTGCCCCCGGAATCGAGCGCCTGTTGGCCATCGCTGACGACCGGCGTTAATCCCGGCGAGACGGGTGTGTACGGCTTTCAGGACCGAGAAGTCGGCTCGTACGACACCTACGTTCCAATGGGTCGGGACGTGCAGGCGACGCGTGTCTGGGACCGCGTGACCGATGCCGGCCGTGACGCGACGGTGATGAACGTTCCCGTGACGTTCCCGCCACAGCGAAACGTCCAGCGGATGGTGTCGGGCTTTCTCTCACCAGACGTTGAGAAGGCGTCCTATCCCGACGCGCTCGGGTCTTCGCTCGATTCGCTCGACTATCGCATCGACGTGAACGCCAAGCTCGGCCACCAGGACGACAAATCCGAGTTCATGGCTGATGCCCACGAGACGCTTGACGCCCGGTATGAGGCGTTCAGTCAGTATCTCGCCGAGAATGACTGGGATCTGTTCTTTGGCGTGTTCATGACCACCGACCGCGTCAACCATTTCCTCTTTAAGGATTACGAGGAGAACGGCGAGAACCACGACGAGTTCCTCTCTTTCTACAAGAAGGTCGATGAGTACATCGGAAAACTTCGCGAGCAGCTCGACGACGACACGACGCTTGTGGTGGCCAGCGACCACGGCTTCACCAGCGAAGACTGGGAGGTTCATTGTAACACGTGGCTCCGCGAGGAGGGCTGGTTGGACTTCGACGGCGACGATCACAGCGAGCTTGGCGACATTTCGGACGACACCCGTGCGTACTCGCTCATTCCCGGCCGATTCTACATCAATCTTGAAGGGCGTGAGCCGCGTGGATCCGTTCCAGAGTCCGAGTACGAGGCAACTCGTGAGGAGCTCAGAGAGTTGATCGAGGGACTCGAAGGCCCCGACGGGGAGCCAGTTGCCCAGCGGATCGTGAAAAATGAGGACGCATTCCGTGGCGAGCACGACGCAATCGCCCCGGATCTCACTGTCATTCCGAACCACGGCTTCGATCTGAAATCCGGATTCAAAGACGACACGGACGTGTTCGACCACGGGCCGCGCAACGGCATGCACAGTTTCGAGAACGCCTGTCTGTTCGTCGATGATCCGTCGGCGCACATTGACGGCGTCGATCTGTTCGACATCGCGCCGACGCTTCTCGATCTGATGGACGTCGAGTACGACCGGAGCGCGTTCGACGGCGCAAGTCTCGTCTGAGCGACAGATTTTTGCTGTGTGCCGTGAACGGTTGGAAGTGACCCACGAGAAACGCTTCGATCCGGTGGCCGTTCGCGATGCGTTTTCGCTGCTTGCAGATGAGACGCGCGTGCAGATTCTGCTGGCCTTGTTCGATCGGGACGACCCATGTGCGTTTTCTGAACTCCGCGCACACACGGGGGTGGCGGATTCTGGGCGGTTCAACTATCATCTCGGTGAGCTCGTGGGCACATTCGTGCGAAAGGAATCAGTGCAGGGGACGACCGGTTACACCCTCAGCTACGCTGGCAACCGGATTATTGGCGCGTGTGCATCGGGAACGTTCACCCGAGATCTGACGGTCGAGTCGCAGGTCCTCGCGGCCAGCTGTGTGCGCTGTGACACCCAGCTCGAACTGCAGTATGAATCCGAGCAGCTCTCGGTAGCGTGTAACAGTGTGCGTATCCACTCGTCTCGGCGGGCGTCCCACCGGCGCTCATCGAACGAACCAGCCACGACGATCTGCCAGCAACGTTTGAGCGCTGGGCTCGTTCAACACACGAACACGTGAGCAACGGCTTTTGCTGGCGCTGTGACGGCCCCATCAGCAGATCCCTGGTGGATCGTGCGGCCATTCCCGACGCGTTTGTCGATCTGCTTCCGGTCAAACTGACGTGTGAGCGGTGTGCCACGACGTATTCCTCAGTCGTGGGGGGACTGGTGCTTGGATCAGCACCTGTCATTTCGTTCCACCACGAACACGGGATTGACAGCACCACAACGCCGTTGTGGGAGCTCTCGTGACCCTTCAAACCACACGCGGCGATTCGATCAACCGAGCCACTGGTGATCGACGTGTGGATCGACCTCGACGGCGATCGCCTTGAGCTGGTGCTTGATGAGACGTTCACTATCATAGAGAGCGAGCCACACTTGTAGCGAGCGCAACTACGCAGTAGTATGTTACAGACGCTCGTCGAGGAGCCAGCCAGCTTGCCCCCCGAAACGCTCCGCGATCGCTACGTCGAACGGCTTGCTGCGATCGTTGAAGACGTTGGTCCGTCGGTAGTTACCGACACAACGGCGATCGATGCCGAGCGGTTGGAGGCGATCACGAGCGGCGAAGCCGAGATCGATCTCGATGAAGCGGGGGCGATCTACGCGCTCTCAAACGGCGCGCCAGACAGTGAGACCGTGGTGATCGAAGCGAGGGATGCCCTGTTGCTCGGAATGACGATGGCCGTGCTCGATGTCGACACGCTCGAAGGCGAGATCAACGACCGCATCGAAGCACGAGCAATTCAACAGAAAATCGAGGGCCGAGCGCCAATGACGCTCGGCGAATTCGCGCTGTTGTTATCGACGATCGAGGCGCACAAACGATGACCGTCGCGGTGCTCGGCTGTGGCTACGTCGGGCTGGCGCTCTGTGAAACGCTCGATGACACCACGGTGTACGGCGTTCGACGATCGGCCGAGGGAGCTGCGGCGATTGAGGATGCAGGCGCAACACCGATCCAGGCGGACGTGACTGATGCAGAGTCGCTCGAAGCGATTCCTGACGTCGATACGATCGTTTTTGCGGTGAGCGCGGGCGGACGAAGCGGTGAGGCCGCAAGACGGGCGTACGTAGAGGGCCTCCAAACCGTGATCGAATCGTTTGCCGACCGCGAGCAATCACCCGAGCGCCTGATCTATACGAGTTCGACGAGCGTCTACGGCGACCACGGCGGCGACTGGGTCACCGAAGAAACCCCGATCGAGCCAACAACAGAAAAAACAGAGATTCTCGCGACCGCAGAACGGATTGCTCGCGAGACGGCGGAGGCACACGGCATCGACGGCACCGTCGTTCGTTTTGCTGGGCTCTACGGGCCAGGCCGGTACCGACTGGAGCGCTACCAGAGCGGTCCGGTCACGGCCGGGATACTGAACATGCTCCACCGTGACGATGCGGCTGGCATCCTCAGATGGCTACTTGAAACGGATCCGGATGTCGACACCGTGCTTGCTGTTGACGACGAACCGGTCGAGAAATGGACGCTGGCCCGCTGGCTCGCAGCCGAGTGTGATACTGCAACGCCACCGCTCCAGACGAAAGCCGACCGGCTTGCGCAGGGCGATCTCTCCGTGCCGGCAAAGCGACGGCTCACCACCGCAAAGCGGTGCTCAAACGACTGGCTCCGCACCGCTGGCTACGAGTTCGTTCATCCAACCTTTCGGTCGGGCTATCGCAGAGCGATTGAGGAGCAGTAACCATGGCAAGAAAACGCGAAACCTGGGCGTATCGTGACGACCACGACGAATTTGCGCGAACCTACTTCCGACGGTTTGGCGAGAGCATCGTCTCCTCGGTCGGCATCGGTACGTATCTCGGCGAACCAACCGACGCGGTGGATGATGCCTACCGCGAGGCGATCACGACCGCCATTGACGGGGGGTGCAACGTCATCGACACCGCGATCACCTACCGACACCAGCGCAGCGAACGAGCGGTAGCGTCGGCACTCGATGCGTGCCAGACTGACCGGGAAAGCGTCCTCGTGGCAACGAAAGGCGGCTTCGTGCCGTTTGATCGCACACGGCCCGAGGATCCACACGGTTTCATCGAGCGCGAGTATTTCGATCCAGGTCTGATCGATCCGGACGAGCTGGTTCGAGGCAACTGTATCCAGCCATCGTTTATCGACGATCAGCTCGATCGCTCGCTGGAGAATCTTGGGCTCGAAACGATCGATTGCTACTACGTCCACAATCCGGAGACGCAGTTGCAATCGAAATCTGCTGACGCGGTCTACGACCAGCTTGAGGCGACGTTTACGCAACTCGAACAGCGGGCACAAAACGGTGATATCCGCCACTACGGAATCGCCTCCTGGGACTGTTTCCGCGTCCCACCAACGCATGAGTCGTATCTCTCCGTGTCGACCGTCGTCGACAGGGCCCGACGGGCAGCGCGAGCTGCTGACAGCACTGCAACACATTTCCGCGCGATTCAGTTGCCGTTCAACGTGCAGATGGCCGACGCGTTCACCGTGGCCGCGCATGGATCACCCGAGGGACCGAAAAGCGCGCTTCGCTTTGCGCACGACGCCGGGCTGTCGGTGTTCACCAGCGCCTCGCTCCAGCAGGGAGCGCTCACCGAAGCGGGGGCCATTCCCGACGCCGTGGACGCACGGCTCGCTGGGGATACCGCGGCCAAACGAGCGATCAACTTCGCTCGCAGCGCCCCCGGCGTTACGAGCGCGCTCATCGGGACGAAATCAGTCGCTCACGCCACCGACGCGATTGATGCCGGGCGCTTCGAGCCAATGGGAGCAACCGCGTTCGACGAGACGTTCGAGTGAGCCTAGCACGCTACTTTCACACATTCTTAGAGCGGATCCAAAAGAGTTGATGGGACTGGCCACGGAGCACTGCTGTGTCACGTCGTCAGCTGTTCGGCTCACTCTGTTCGCTCGTCTTTCTGGTAAATTTCGGGAGAGTCGTCTTCTCCCCGCTACTTGAGCCACTGAAAGCGACGTTTGGCGTCACGGATGCAGCGGTTGGCCTGCTGGCGACGCTCGTCTGGTTTGGCAGCGCCATCCCGCGGATTCCGGTCGGCTATCTGCTCACGCGCGTCGACCGGCACACGATCGTGTTGCTTTCCGGCGGCGTGTTGAGTGGCTCAGCACTGTTTGCAGCCACCGCAGGAACGATCGAGGTGTTGATGGTGGCGGCACTCTGTCTGGGGATCTCCAGTGGGGCGTATTTCACCGCCGCGAATCCGCTGATCACGGAGCTGTTTCCCGACCGAGTCGGAGACATGATCGGAATCCACGGGATGGCGAGCCAGTTCGCCGCGGTCGTCGCACCACCGGCGATCGCGCTGATGCTGTTCGCTGGCTCCTGGCGGGTCACATTCCTGTTGCTCGCTGTCGTTGGTGTGGTGACGACGATCGTGCTGGTTTTGGCAACGCTCCGAACGGAGCTCCCGCAAGCGGGCGGCGATGACCGTGATTTTTTGGGAGCGGCTCGCAACCAGTGGCGGCTCATCCTCGTCGCCGTCGTGATCGTTGGCGTCACGAGCTTCGTCTGGAACGGGTTGTTCAATTTTTACGTCACCTATCTCGTCACCACGAAGGCGATTTCTCAGTCGGCTGCTCAGGGACTGTTAACGGTGCTGTTCGGCGCTGGCATTCCAGCGTTCGTTATCACGGGCTATCTCGCCGAGCGGCTCCCGAACGGTCCGCTCATGCTCGGTATCTGTGGATTGTTTGCCGGCTGTCTGGTCGTGTTAACCCACACAACTGGCTACGTTCCGCTGTTTCTCATCTCATTCGTGATGGGCTACGTCATCCATGGGCTCTTCCCGACAGTTGATACGTTCATGCTCTCATCGCTCCCTGACGAACATCGCGCCAGTGCGTATGCCGTCTACAGCGGCGGGATGATGATCGCTCAGGCACCAGGCAGCTCCGTCATTGGCTCGCTCCTCAGCTCTGGTGTGGCGTTCGATACGGTGTTACTCGGACTAGCTGGCGTTATACTGTTCGTCATGTGTGGCGCGACGGGGCTGTACGCCACCGGACGGTTCCCAGGCGTTGGCGCACCAGTCGGCCAGTAGCTGGTTCCTGATATCTGGTACGCGGTAGCTTATGCGTTCGTAGCACGAATCACTGAGCCGACTGATGACGTTCGAGCTCACGCCCGACGAACTGGCCGGAATCGTCGACCTGTTTGGGGCGCTCACCGACGCGGAGCTACACCAGGCAACCGAAGAGCTTGCATTCAAAGCTGGTGTTGCCCCACCACCGGCGTCGATCGTCGAGGACGCCATCGCAACGTATCACCTCGTGCGAACCGACGACCTGCTCGTCGTCGGCCCGACGGCGTTTCCGACGCTTCCAGCTGACGCGGTAGACCTTCCACACATTCTACAGATCGAGCAGCGAGCCGTGGACCGTGATACGATCGGCAACGCCGTCGAGCGGCGGTTTCGACAGGAAACCGCACAGGCGGTTGCAGCTGACGATCAGGAGGCAATTCGGCGACTGCTCGATGTGAGCTACGATCTCGAAACCTGGACGGCCGTCGACCTTGAGGAGGTCCGATCACTCCTTCCAGAGCCGACACAGAGCGTGTGAGCACGGGCGAACGCCGATGGCCGTGACCGCGGGAAATATATCCGTCCGGCGAGTGGTTTGTGTATGGATCTGTCACGGGTCTCCGATCACGATCCAGTCCCCCTCTGTTCAGCCGGGCGGGACGCCGCAGTTCTCGTCCCAGTTATTGACGCTGCTGTGGGTCCCAAACTGGTGTTTACAAAACGGGCTGCGTATCTCAAGGAGCATCCTGGCCAGATGAGTTTTCCAGGCGGTGGTGTCGAGCCGTTTGACCAGGATCTGACCGCGACAGCGCTCCGTGAGGCCCACGAGGAGATCGGACTCGTTCGCTCGGAGGCGACCGTGCTTGGGCAACTCGACTGTATTCAGACCGTCACGCAGTATGCTATTTGTCCGGTTGTCGCGAGGGTCCCCGACCGAACCTACCAACCGGACGAGCGAGAAGTCGCCGAGATTGTCCCCCTCTCGATTGGGGCACTCACCGATCCAACAAACTACGAATCCGAACTGCGCGACCATCCGGCCGAGGGCGAGATCCGACTCCATTACTTCCGTGTCAATGGTTACACCGTCTGGGGTGCAACGGCCCGCATGCTCGTCCAGTTTCTGGAGTTAGTCACCGACTGGACCGTCCCCGAGACGCCCGACCGCCAGGTCGATCCAGACGCTGACTTTCCAGTCTGAGCGACGAAACACCTGCCGCAGGCGCCATTGCTTTGAGCCCGGCCGACTGATCGGTCACATGGTCGCCAACGTGATCGACAACGGCCTGACAGTGTTCATCGATGGCACAACAGCGTAAGCAACTCTCAACCGTTGCAGACATTCCCTGTGACGGGCTGGCACTCAAACCGACCGCCACCGAGCTTCCAGCACTCACCGATCGCTCGTTCGATGTTGATCGGCTGGTGATCGATTTTGAGGGCCATGAACACGTTCCAGAGCGCGCCGTGCTTGACGCGCTTGCCCAGCACCACGAGGTGTTTCTGACGACACCCGTCCGTGCCGATGGCTTCGACCCGCTGGGTGATCATTCGATCGTCGAGGAGTTGCCGTCGCATATTGGCCGGGTCGTTGTCGCCGGGCATCCGGCGTATCTCGATTCCACGGAAACAGCGCGGGCAATCGCCCCACGACTCCGTGATGCCGTCGCGGCCGACAGTTCGACCCACAGATCCTGGATCGGAACTGAGAGCGTCGAACGGATTGCCATGGCGATCGGCGGCGTCCAGTACGAACTCCTCTCAAAATCCACTGCCCCGACGGTACGCGCGCTCCGGAGTGCTGGGTACGACGCCCCGATTGCGGTGTATGCGCCAACCGTTCTCTCGGATGACGACGATGTGGTGCTCGATGCGCTGGGTGAGTACGTGGCCAGACGAAAGCCCGTTCGTGCGGCACTACGCGCCCTCGATCGGCCGTATAACACCGACAGCACTGCGACTGGCGAGGCGCGATCGATCTTGCGAACTGCCACAAACCAGTTTGGCATTGCCGGCGACCGAAACGCTGTGGCCGAGCGAATCGAATCGCTCCGAGCGAGTGGCGTGACGGAGGTAATCTGTCATCCCGCGGCTGCGACGCTTGCCTAGTCGTCGCCCGCAGTCGGATCGATCCGAATCGGCTCGTCGAATCCGGCCTCTGTTTTCGGAATCTGAACGTGGAGCGTCCCGTTTCCAGACAGGGTAGCCGATGCACCGTCGAAATCCACTGCACTCGTTGGCAACTGCACGGACCGGGATTGGGCCAGTGGTCGGCCGCCAAAACGCACCTCGCCAGGGGTCTCACGTGAGCGATGGACCGTCACCGTGATCGTTGCGTTCTCGTACTCGACGCCCACCGAATCTGACGAGGCGCCTGGCGCATCGAAGATGGCGAGAAACGCATCCTCGCTTTCGAGGAGATCAACCGCCAGCGGTCGTCGAGCTTGGAGCCGGCTTGCAGTGCGCCCCAGCGTATCGACCATCGCTCGTCCGGCCGCCGTCACGTACTCCTGAAACATAATTGAATATACATCATCGAATGAGGAAGTCGTTTGGGTTCGATCTTACACAACCAGCTCTTCGAGCGTTGCGGACTCACAGTACGGACAGACGAAGTCGTTGACGGTCGTTTCGTCTGGCATCTCGTAGGTGTAATGCAGTTCCATCATATCGAGTGTGCACTCCGTGTTCGTGCATTTTGCTTCAACGGTTTTTGGCATGACTGCACGTAGTGCTGGGAGCGTAATCAATTTCGTGGCCCACAGTGTGTATAGAAATTTCGTTCGCCCGCAATTATTTACTCGATGAGCAGCGACAGTTTCATCAATGGAAACAGTTCTCGTTTACGGCTCGTACGGCTACACTGGTCGGCTGATCGTCGAAGAAGCGATCGAACGCGGTTTGGAGCCGGTGATCGCAGGACGCAACGTCTCGAAGGTAGAAACACAGGCCAACGAGCTCGGTCTCGAACACCGTGTGTTTGAGACCACACACGCAGCTATTGTCGCTCGCCAACTAGAATCGATAGATTGTGTGCTCAACTGCGCTGGCCCGTTTGAAGCCACCTACGAGCCCATCGTTGACGCCTGTCTGGAAACCGAAACTGATTATCTCGACATCACCGGTGAGATCAGCGTCTTCGAAGCGATCGCAGAGAAAGACGAAGCGGCGGCGGCCGCCGGCGTGACGCTGTTACCGGGGGTTGGGTTCGATGTCGTTCCATCCGACTGTCTGGGGGCCCATCTAGCCGGCGCGCTTGATGATCCCACGTCGCTCCAGCTCGGATTCGACTCGCTCGGTTCGCCAACAATAGGGACGGCGCTGTCAACCCTCGACGGGCTGGCTGGTGGAGGCATGATTCGCGAAGGCGGCTCGCTCAAATCGGTCGGTCCTGCGTACAGCCGTCAAACGATTGACTTTGGCGAGGGCGATCGGGCGGCCGTCACGATTCCATGGGGTGACGTCTCCACGGCCTACCGAACGACGGGCATCGAATCGGTCGAGTTTTACATGGCACTCCCGCCGGCAGTAATCCGCGCACTCTCGCTCGCTGGCCGACTGACACCACTGCTTGACTCTCCACCAGTGAAACAAACGCTCGAATCAGTACTCCGACGGACGGTGTCGGGACCGAGTGAGGACGAACTTGAATCGGGCGTCACACGGCTCTGGGGGCGCGTCACCGACGGGACCACCGAACGGGTCGCCAGGCTCAAAACACCGAACGGCTACGCGCTCACCGCTAAAACTGCCGTCGAGTGTGCAAAACGAACGCTTGCGGGTGACGTGCCAGTCGGCTACCAGACGCCAGCGAACGCGTTTGGCCCGGAGTTTGTGCTCTCGTTCGACGGCGTCGTCCGTCGAGATGCGATGAAGCCAACTCAGTCGTCGTAGAGCCGTTCGACCCGTTCGTCGAACAGACGAGTGAGCAATGCCGTGATCGGCCCGCCACCGATCGCGATGCCATCCAGCGATTCGATGGGACGGAGCTCCCAGGTCGTGTTCGTCAAGAACGCTTCATCGGCCGAACGAACGTCCTCCAGCGTGTACCGACCCGTTTCCACGGGAAATGCCTCCGTGCGGGCGAGTTCAAGGACGACCGCTCTCGTGATGCCCGGGAGAATCGTTCCTTCAGCGGGCGTTTTGAGCGTCCCATCATCGACGAAAAAGCAGTTGCTCGTTGCGCCCTCGGCAACCGTTCCATCCGTGGCGCGCAATAACGCCTCATCCGCCTGATAATCCTCGGTCGCTGCCTGGGCAACTTCGAGGCGGGCCAGGATGCCATCGAGATAGTTGTGCGTTTTTGCTCCAACCGGCTGGGCGCTGTCTGGAACACGGCGGGTCTGGACGGACTGGACGACGGCCGGCCCCTCCCAGACAGGCGAGCCCGCAACGCCACCGCGGTTCAGCGGGGCACATTCGACGACGATCGTCGGATCGGTTGCTGGGCGGGGCGTGAGCTTGCCTGGCTGGACGCCGCGGGTGATTGACACTCGAACGTAGGCGTCCTCACGTTCGTTTTTCACGAGCGTGTCGTCGATTCGTTCGGCCAGATCCGCTGGAATCGCCTCTGCCATTCCAAGATCGCTCGCGCTCCGGTGGAGCCGATCTCGATGGGCCTCGTATTCAAAAATCGAGCCCCCATAGGCCCGCAGCGTTTCAAAGACGCCGTCACCGTACCGAAAACCACGATCACGGACGCTAACGGTTGCCTCTGACTCCGGACAGAGCTCCCCGTTTACGTGAATGAACATGGTGCATCCGCGAGTGCGCGATCACAGAACGTTTCGATTAGCTGATATCCCTCTGGCGTTAGAATGCTCTCGGGATGGAACTGGACGCCGACGTGGGGTCGATCCCGGTGTCGCACACCCATGACGATTTGTTCGTCCGTCGTTGTTGCCGTCTCGATCAGGGCTGATGGCAGCGATTCGGTCACCGCCAGCGAGTGGTATCGGCCGACAGATAACTCCTGCGGGCAGCCTTCGAAGATGCCGCGGCCGTCGTGAGTGATCGTTGAGGGCTTGCCGTGCACCACAGCGGGTGCATGGTTCACCGTCCCACCGGCCCCAACACAGAGTGCCTGATGGCCGAGGCACACCCCAAGCGTCGGATACGAACAGTCGGCAAACACCGCCACTGAGACGCCTGCCGACGAAGGCTTCCCCGGGCCGGGTGACACCACGATGGCGGCCGGATCCAGCCGTTCGATTCCGGCCACATCAACCGCGTCATTGCGACGAACGACCACCGAAACGTCCTCATAGGGGCTGATGGCCTCGCCAACGTACTGAACGAGATTGTACGCGAACGAGTCGTAGTTATCGATGACGAGAATGTTCTCCGTAGTCATTTGTTGGACGGTTTCGCGACGAGTTCAAGCGCTCTCAGCAGTGCTTTTCCTTTTGCAAGCGTCTCCTCGTACTCTTGGTCGGGAACGGAGTCGTGGACGATTCCGGCTCCGACACGGAGCGTGTACGTCGACCCGGATCGAACGAGCGTTCGAATCACGATGTTGAGCGTCGCTCGGTCATCGAAGCCGAAAATGCCCATGCTCCCGGTGTACGGACCGCGCTGTGAGCGTTCCACCTCGTCGATGATCGCCATCGTCTCTGGTTTTGGAGCGCCGGTAATCGTGCCGCCGGGAAACACAGCCGCGATCGCATCGGCGAGATCGCAGTCCGCTCTGAGCGTCCCTTCGACTTCTGAGACGAGATGCATCACTTCCGAGTAGCGATCAATCCGACGGTAATCCGTGACCTCCACGGAACCGTATTCGCTAACCTTGCCGAGATCGTTGCGTTCGAGATCAACCAGCATCGCGTGTTCGGCTCGCTCTTTGTCATCGGTGGTAAGCGTTTCTGCGAGTCGTTCGTCCTCCTCAGGCGTCTCCCCTCGGGGACGGGTGCCGGCGATTGGTTCGGTCCGGAGACGGTCGCCATCTCGTTCAAGCAACAGCTCAGGACTGGCGCTGACGAGATCACAGCTCGGAAACTCAAGCAGTCCCGAGTAGGGCGCCGGATTGACCCGCCGGAGCGATTCGTATGCAGCGACTGGATGCACCGACGCCGGACCCCTGAGCCGCTGTGAGATGTTCGCCTGGAACGTGTTGCCGTCTCGAATCGACTCCTTCACGCGCTCAACACGCTCAATGAACGCTCCTCGGCCGCATTCGCTCGTGAACGACGCCTCGCTCGTCGCCGGTGGGGCCGAATGCGATGGGTCGCCGTTGGTGATTGCCGATTCGAGACGGGCCGTCATCGCAACAGCCCGATCGTAGGCCGCATCCACTGACGCTCCATCGCTAATGTGCGGACACGCCGTAAGTCGGAGGGTTATCGCATCATCATCCGTCGCCTTCCAGGCTGCGACGCACGGATAGATCCCAATCTCAAGCCGTGGCAACGCTCGCTCGTTGGTCGTCGTCTCCGGGAGCGATTCGAGGTCCCGGGCGATGTCGTACGACAGCCAGCCGAACGCACCGCACGGATACGGAACGTCACAGTCGCCGCGAACGAGCGTCTCCTGAGAAAGTCGGTCGAGGAGTTGGTCGAGCGCACCAGATTCTCCATTGTCGACGGTGAGCCATTCCTCGGGGTCGGTGGCGAAGTAGCCCCATCCGTTCTGTCCACCCGTCGTTTCGAGAAAGACGCCGCCGGTTTCCTCTCTGGCGCGTTGATACGCGACGAACGGATCCGTTACTGTCAGCCGCCGTTCAACCGGGACGCGGACGCCCGGACGGGCGAGCTGACGGTACGTCTCACGGTCGGTCACGACGGTGCTCATCACCAGTTCCAATCGCTGCGTCGATATTCCTCTTGCGAAAGTTCAACGGTGTTGTGCGCGCCCGATCCAGCGCTCAAGCCGTTTGGGTGAGATGTCAGTCTCCTCGGCAAGCGACTCGGCGTCAGCCGCCGCGAGCGTGTCGACGGTCTCGATGCCGGCCGATTCGAGTCGCTGTGCGTACGTCGAACCAACGCCCTTGATCGTATCGACTGGCTCGCTCGACGCGGACGGTCCATCGCTTTGGGCCGTTGCATCCGTTGCGTTCGTCTGCGTCCCGTTCGTTTCGGTTGCCGTTTCAGCCGATTCCGTCTGCATCCCGTTCGTTTCGGTTGCCGTTTCAGCCGATTCCGTCTGCGTCCCGTTCGTGTCAGCCGCAGTTTCAGTCGTTTCCGTCTGCACCCCGCCATTGTCGGCGGCACTCGCCGAGTCGGTCGCTCCTACCGTTGCTCGGGTTCCGTTCTCCGTCGTTGAGACCGATGAGGATGACTGCGTTTCCGTTGTCAACTGGGCGCCGCCGCCACCGGCATCCGACGAATCGACCGGCGTCTCCGCTGCGGATTTCTCGACACCTTCACCCGTAGCAGCCCCGGAAGATTCCGCTTCTTCGACCTCTACGAGCCCATCGCCGTCCGATGAACCGTTTGTACTCGACGAACCATCGGCGCCGTTCGTCGACTCCGCCCCGTCTTCGTCGGCCCCAACGGATGGAATGGAAACGTCATTTGTGTCATTTTCGCTACTAGATCCTCGCTCGTCCACGTTGAGGATCGATTTGATCTTCTTGAGCAGGTTCATGGACGGTGATAGTGAGTCACAGTACTTAAATACGCACCAGATTAGATCGGTTTGATACTTAATCTACAACTGTTCGCGAAGGGCTTCGTTCATTGCGTCGACAGGTGCGTCGTTCCCCGTCCATTGTTCAAACGCCGCACAGCCCTGGTACAACAGCATCCAGGCGCCATCGACGGTTTGTGCGCCGACGGCTGCTGCCTCGGTGAGCAGGCGTGTTTGTATCGGGGAGTACACCGCATCGAGGACGGCGAGATCCGACGTGAGCGCGCCTTGTGGCACTGGCGTTGCATCTTCATCCATGCCGACACTCGTCGCGTTGACGAGCACTGACGCGTCTTCGAGCAGTTCGGGGAGTGCATCGAGACCATGCCCATCGGCACCCGGGACCGCCCCAGCAAGGTTCGTGGCGCGCTCGGTCGTCCGATTGGCGATCCTGACCCGCATGCCCTCGTCTGCGAGGCCAAAGGCGATCGCCCGGCCCGCGCCACCAGCACCAACGACAACCGCTGTGCCGTCGAGATCGACACCGTGAGCGCTGAGCGCACGCACTGCCCCGATCGCATCCGTGTTGTAGCCGACGTTTGCGTTGAGATCGATCGTGTTGACGGAGCCAATCCGTTCGGCGAGCGGGTCGAGGTCGACGAACGCACAGACATCGCGTTTGAACGGGATTGTCACATTGAGTCCGTTGATGCCGAGCGCGCGTGCGCCTTCAACTGCTGCTTCGAGTTGTCCGTGCGCAACCTCGAAGGTGACATAGCGTGCGTCGAGACCGCACAGTTCATAGGCTCGTTCGTGGAGCGGCGGTGAGAGCGAGTGCTCGACTGGATTGCCGAGCAGTCCGTACACGTCCATGGTACGGTTTGTGAAGCAGTCAGTATCAGTGGCCTGGTACGGTCGCGACTCCAAGCACGAGAACGTGATACAGCGTGATGGCGATAAACAGGAGATAGAATCCCCCACCGATCAGAAACGGCGCCGGGCGCATTCGCGCTCCAGAGAGCTTTCGAACCCGGAGATAGAGCACGAGCCCGCTCACGATCGCAAGCACTGCCGACGTGGCGTTCAGAAAGCCCGTCGTCCCCCAGCGGATCGACAGATCCCAGGGCGTAAAGAGGATACCGAGGGTCACCGGGAGCGTCCCCTGGAACGCCATCGCGCCGGTGATGTTCCCCAGTGCAAGCGTGTCTTTATCCTGTGATATCCAGAGAATGCTGTTGAACTTCTCGGGCAGTTCGGTGGCAAGCGGTGCCAACAGCAGTGAAAGAACGGCGCCAGGAATGTGTAACACCTGCGTTGAGAAAAACTCGATTTCGGAGACGAACAGATCCGCGCCCCCGATGATGAACGCCAGTGCGATCGCCGTCTGGAGCGCGACGATTCCCAGGCCTGGATCGGCCCCATGATTCGAGTCGGTCTCACTCCGAGCGTCGATGAGCCTGCCAACGAGGAGCTCGTCGAGATCGGACTCCTCCTCAACGAACTCATCGGCAGCAAGCGAGCGGTAGAGATACACCCCGTACAGTCCCACCAGCACAACGGCGATCGCGTCTGCCATCAGCGGCACATGAACGAACGCGGCGAGAACGGCCAGCCCGTAGCCCAACAGGAAAAATCGAAGATCACGGCTGGTGGCCGCCCGATTGATGACAAACCGATCGCCGTGGTCGCGCCGGTCCCGAAACCACCAGACGCTCACGCCGATCAGAAACGTGGCGATCGTCGCGAGCAAAAACGGCGCGCCCAAAATCGCACCAACACCGATGCTTTCTGCGCGGCCGGACGTATCGTGCGCGAGATGCGCGCTCACGATCGCTATCACCGGAATCATCGTCTCTGGAAGCGCCGTGCCAACCGCTGCGAGTATCGATCCTGTCGCGCTCGATCCCAATCCGAGGCGGTAGCCTAACCACTCCACCCCGTTCGTGAACAACTCTGCGCCGAACAACAACAGCACGAATGCACCAGCGAGCAGGACAGCCCGAACCGCTGTCGTCGAACTCACCAGCGCGACCGACGCGATCGCGCTTGAGACAACCATATCTCGGCTATCGTCCTGTTCCAGTTAAGCCGTGCTATTTACCGACCGGTCGGTCAACTTTTGGTGAGCCGGAGCGTTTTAGCCGTCCGCTCGCCGAGGGCCGATGTGATAGGAATCGTCATCAGCAAAGCGGATCCCGCGAGCGTTCTGATTGGCGACGCTCTCCGGTCGCTCGCGGCGTTCGAGCCGATCGATGGCGGCGTCCGAACTGACGGCGCAGTGATGCGCGAGTTCGATTCGTTGCATATCGAGCTCGATGGCGTAGACAGCGAGTTTCCGGACTGCGATCTGCTCGTGTTCGCCTCTCGCCACCGTGGAGAGACTGGGCCGCTGTTGAGCGTCCATCCCACGGGAAATCTCGGGCCGGCCGAGTACGGCGGGACAGACGGTTCGCTCGCACGCACAAGTCCAAACGCGATCGCTGCCGCGCTCGGGGCGCTGGACCGGCACGCACCAGCACCGTACGACACGGGACTCGAAGGCACCCACCACGGGCCGTCCGAGCTTTCAACGCCCGCCATCTTCGTCGAGCTCGGTAGCGGGCCCGACCAATGGGATGACCCAGCAGGCGCTCGCGCGGTCGCCAGCGCAATTCTCGACCTCCGCGGCGTCGAGCCGGACACCGATCGCGCCATTGTCGGATTCGGCGGCGGCCACTACGTGCCACGATTCGAACGAATCGTCCGTGAAACTGACTGGGCCGTCGGACACATCGCGGTCGACTGGGCGCTTGCAGCGATGGGCGACCCCCACTCGAACGTCGACGTGATCGACGAGCTGTTCGTTCAGTCGAACGCCTCGTGTGCCGTGCTCGACGACGAGCCGGCGCTCCAATCTGTGATCGAGTCGCTGGGCTATCGCGTGGTGAGCGAAACTTGGCTCAGAGAAACCGACGGCGTCGAACGTTCTCTCGTCGAACGGCTCGAATCGACGGTCTGTGCCATCGACAACGGACTCCGGCTCGGCCAGCGAGCAGCAGCCGTTTCTAATCCATCATCGCTCACCGAATTTGAGATCCCCGAACAGCTACTGGCCGAACTGAACGGCATCGACCGCGAACAGCTCCGAACGGAGCTTGCGGCGCATTCGGTGGCGTTAACAACCACGGACAATGGGGCGACGGCGGGCAAACTCGTCGTGACCGACGAGGCGGTCGACCGAAACGATCTTATGGATCTGGTTACCAAACTCTTACAACGTAAATACGACGCCGTCGAACGCGACGACGATCGACTGATCGTCCACCGTACTGCGTTCCTCCCGGAACGCGCCCGTGAACTGGGCGTTCCCGATGGACCGGCGTTTGGTCGCCTCGCGAACGGTCACGCCATCGACCTCGATGGTGAAACTATCAACCCGGACGACGTTCGCGAACGACAGACGCATATGTTTTCCTCAGTATGTTTGTCTGACACACGTCATACCAGTGGCGAAAGATAGTTATCCAGCGTTGCTGAAATCCAACGCACGCATGGACTCGATCATCGAGGACGCGATCAACGAGGCCGAGGGCGACCCTGACGGCGGCGGCGGGGGCGTCGAGCACCCCCAGGCCAATGGAACCACGACGGCCGAGGATGCCACGGTTTCGACGTCCGGCACGATGACCGATGACGAGCTCGCAGATATCGTCAAAGAGCTCGAAACGAACATCGCAGTGTTTGGGTGTGGTGGAGCGGGCGGGAACACAGTGACGCGAATGGCCCAGGAAGGGATCCACGGCGCGGAGCTGATTGCCACCAACACGGACGCTCAGCATCTCGCAAAGCAGGTCACTGCGGATTCGAAGATTCTCATTGGTCGCAAACAGACGGGCGGACGCGGTGCTGGTTCGGTCCCACAGATTGGTGAGCAAGCAGCACTCGAAAACCGAGACGACATCGACGCCGCGATCGGGAGCTCCGATATGGTGTTTATCACGGCCGGCCTCGGTGGTGGCACCGGCACCGGTTCTGCGCCGGTTGTCGCCGAAGCGGCCCAGGAAGCGGGTGCGCTCACGATCGCAGTTGTCACGATTCCGTTCACCGCAGAAGGGAAACGGCGCCGGTCGAACGCCGATGCTGGGCTGGAACGGCTCCGCTCGGTCGCCGACACGGTCATCGTGATTCCCAACGATCGGTTGTTGGATTATGCGCCGAATCTCCCGCTCCAGGACGCGTTCAAAATCTGTGATCGCGTGTTGATGCGCTCGGTGAAGGGAATGACCGAGCTGATCACAAAGCCCGGACTGGTGAACGTGGACTTTGCTGATGTCAAGGCGATCATGGAGAACGGCGGCGTGGCGATGATCGGCCTCGGCGATTCCGAATCGGACAATAAAGCCCGGGATTCGATCCGGTCGGCACTGCGATCGCCGTTGCTCGATGTTGAGTTTTCCAACGCTAACAGCGCGCTCATCAACGTCGTTGGTGGGCCCGGAATGTCGATCGAAGAGGCAGAAGGCGTCGTTGAGGAGATCTACGAGCGGATCGATCAGGACGCACGAATCATCTGGGGGGCGTCGGTCGATCCGACGTTCGAAAACCGGATGGAGACGATGGTCGTCGTCACCGGCGTCGAATCCCCACAGATCTACGGTCGGAGCGAAGCCGACAAGGAGGCTCGAACGCGGTCATCCACCGCTGAATCGATCGATTTTATCGACTAATCCCGTCCGTTGTTGGGCGCGTCGTGCGGGAGATCGGTCGGTGGGCGACTGCTCGAAAGAAAGAGTGAAAAACACGCCACGTCAAGAGGCGCTATGGATATCCCGACAGAACTCAGCTCGTACATTCGGGTGCTCAAACTGGCGAGCACTCCCTCTCAGCAGGAGTTTGGCCAGGTGTCGCTCGTCGCTGGTGCGGGCATTGTGCTGGTTGGACTGCTCGGCTTTCTCATCTTCACCGTCATGGGCTTCTTCGTGGGTGGCGTCTGATGTCGGTCTACGCCGTCAAGACCACTGCAAGCCAGGAGCGAACCGTCGCCGACATGATCATTAATCGCGAAGAAGAGTCCGTGCACGCAGCGCTCGCACCGGATTCACTCACGAGCTACGTGATGGTCGAGGCCGACGATGCGAGCGTTTTCGAGCGGATTCTCGATGAGATTCCACACGCTCGCGGACTCGTTCAGGGCGAGTCGTCGATTGCCGAGGTTGAGCATTTTCTCTCGCCAAAGCCTGACGTTGAGGGCATTGCAGAGGGTGACATCGTCGAGCTGATCGCCGGGCCGTTCAAAGGCGAGAAGGCACAGGTCCAGCGAATCGACGAGGGCAAAGACCAGGTGACAGTCGAACTGTACGAGGCGACAGTGCCGATCCCAGTGACGGTGCGTGGCGATCAGATCCGCGTCCTCGACAGCGAAGACCGATAGCTGCTACCAAACGGGCTGAGCGCCAAGCGTCATCGTTTTCTATCGACTCCGAGTACCGTCAGCTGTGACGACAGCCGGGGACGCGACTGAGACTCGCATCGACATGCACGTGAAGATTCTCACCGACGCAGTCGTCGAGCGAGCGAAAGCGCGCGGGCTGGACGGGCTCGTCTATGCGCCCCATTTTGTGCGGCTCGATACCATCACGCAGCGTGCGCGGGCGTACTCGGACGACGAGTTCACGGTGTTCCCCGCTCGCGAGCTGTTCACCGGCACCTGGCACGACCGCAAGCACGTGCTCGCGGTCGGGCTTGACGAACCGGTTCCGGATTTCATCACGCTCTCGGGAGCGATCGAGGAGTGCAAGCGCCAGAACGCAGCGATTCTCGCACCCCATCCGGAGTTTCTGACGGTTGGACTGGAGATCGCCGACATCAGACGCTATCCAGTGCATGCCGTCGAGACGTACAATCCGAAACACCGATCGATGCACAACGAGCGCGCCCAGGCGATCGCCCGCGAGACCGGCCTCCCCGGATTTACCTCATCGTATGCACATCTTCCAGGGACGATCGGCGAGGCCTGGACGGCGTTCGAGCAACCGATCGAGACGACCGATGATCTCGTTCGCGCGCTCAAAAGTTTCGCCGACCGGCGCGTGCTCCATCGCTCCGGTGTTGAGCACGATCTTCGCTGTCTGGCGGAATTTGCACATCTGGGCTATGAGAACAGCTGGGGGAAGATCGACCGCAAGCTCCTTTCTGGAACCGAACCGACGCATCCGGGTCACATCGCCTACGAGGGTCGCTTCGAGGACGTTCGCGTCGTTTAGGCGACCGGCAGTCCGTAGCGAGCGAGTGCCTGCACCACCGCGAACACGACGACAAGCTCGCCGGCTGTTATCGCCAGCGTGACTACGTTCGTGTAGCTGTTTTTCGTCGCGACGCCGGTCGGAAAGCCATACTCCTGCGTGTAGGGATAAAACAGCGCAATGCCACGCTTGCTACCAACGATGTCGAGAATGTAATGTGTCAACACCCCAAGCCAGACGTAGTGGAGATTCCCGAACACGTATGGAAACGCAATGAACAGCCCTAACACTGGGAGATTGTGCAGCGTCTTTCGGTGACGGCCGAACTCCGTGTCGATGTCGGGAACCAGCGCGCCAAGCGTCACGGGGATCGTCACCTCGATGATCGAGATGATCGTCGTCTCCTTTCCTGATGGGTCCAGCAAGAAGCCAACGCCAATGCCGAACAACAACCCGTTGAGTACGTGCCCATCCTTATTCATTGTCAGATTGGTTCCGGGTCACTGCAGTTAGCGTTTGCCGTTCGACGCGTCCGTCACAGGAACGTGAGTCCGACGCCACAGGCGAGAAGCAGCACCCCAACGGCCTGTATACGGAGTTTTATCGGCGTAATATATATTTCATTTCCAGAATCGTTAAACAAAAGATAAAGTGAACCGACGGTGGTCACCACTGCACCGCCAAAAATCAATGCGAATAACAGTCCATTCGATTCATTCAAGGCAATGATAACCAACAGAGCGCTCATTATCGTATTTAATACATGATAAATATCGCTGGGTTTCATATCTTAGGCTACCCACTTTACACATAAATTGTTTCCATTACTCTCCTTGATTTGTTTCCATTATTCGGGTTTCCACGCACACGCATCGCCGAGATGGAGTCCCTCCTTCTCGATCCGTGCCGACAGACAGGCGTAGTTGCAGTAGAACGCCGGCTCGTCGGTCGCTGGCGG
Source organism: Halobacteriales archaeon YIM A00013 (assembly GCA_025041195.1). Lineage (GTDB taxonomy): Archaea > Halobacteriota > Halobacteria > Halobacteriales > Haloarculaceae > Halocatena. Next base: position 213,412 of record JAKCFM010000001.1, on the reverse strand, counting down.
ATGAGAACGAACGCTGATCGGATCGTGGTCGATCACGCGCGCCCCACAGAACGCACACGATTGCTCTGGATCGACAGTCATCTGTACCTCAGTCGCTTGTTTCCTCGCGCTCGGCCTCGATCCGCTCGTAGAGATCTTCAAGCGCTTGTCTGGCGAACTGCTCTTTGCGTTCGATCCGAGAGTCTAGCTCCGAGAACTCGTAGCGCTCAACCGTTGCGTTCGATCGGTTCGACCCCCACGGGCCAGCGTACGCAACGCCGATGTAGACGGTGCCAACGGAGGATTCACTCGACCCACCTTCGGGGCCGGCAATGCCGGTCGTGCTGACGCCCCAGGTGGTCCCAGCAGTGTCACGAACCGCCCTGGCCATCTGCTTTGCGACCGGTTCGCTGACAGCCCCGTGGCTGTCGAGATGCTCACGGGCGATGCCGAGCAGCTTACGCTTTGCGCCGTAGGAGTAGGTGATAACCCCCCGATCGAAATAGTCGCTCGAACCGGAAACGTTGGTGAGTAGCGAGCCAAGCAGCCCACCAGTGGCCGATTCTGCCACTGCTACGGTGGTGTTTGTCTCTCGAAGCGCCGTCCCGACCGCGTGCTCAATGTCAGCGTCGGTCGTTGCCATACAGTTGCTCTGGAGTGCAACCGACTTGTACCCTGGCGTGGCACAGTCCGTCTCGGCCAGCAAACGGCTCTGGTGACCGATAGATCGACGGGTACACATGACTCGCGGGAAAACCACCTGTATGAGCGACATCGAGGTTGAACCGGTCGATTCCATCGAAACTATCGACGTTGCGACGGAGATCGCCGAGCCGTCCGGCGTCGATGCGCCAGAATTCGTTCTCTACGGTGGGAAAGGTGGCGTCGGGAAAACGACGTGCGCCGCTGCGACCGCGCTTGCCAGCGCCAACGACGGCACCCCGACACTGATCGTGTCGACCGATCCAGCACACTCGCTGTCTGATATCTTACAGCTACCGGTGCCGGACGAGCCCGCGCGGATCAGCGATGCCCATCCACTCTACGGCGTCGAAATCGATCCGGCATCGATGAACGCCGACGTAACAGAGATGAACGACCTGTTCGACGAGTTCGACGCTGACGGACTGGGCTTCGATGGCTTCGACGGCATTGACGCCCCATTCGAAGGGGGACCAGCAGCCAGCAGTGGGGGGACCGTGCCTGGCGGCGACGAAACCGCCGCGTTGCAGCTGTTGCTCGAATACTTCGACGACCCACGCTTCGATCGCGTCATCGTTGATACCGCCCCAACGGGACACACCCTTCGATTGCTGGAGCTGCCGGACATCATGGACTCAATGATGGGTCGGCTGCTCTCGTTCCGCGAGCGAATGCGTGGTATGCTGGGCTCGATGCCCGGCCCGTTCGGTGCTGGCACCGACGAGACGACGAGTCAGCTCGAAACGTTCAGCGAGCGGATCGAACACCTCCGCACCGTGCTTCGCGACCCGGGACGGACGGAGTTTCGCGTGGTGATGGTGCCCGAACAGCTGAGCATTCTGGAGTCCGAACGACTGCTCGATCGACTGAACGAGTTCGGAATCGCCACGGGGACGCTGATCGTCAACCGGGTGACTGAGTCTGCCGACCAGCTCACCGAAATCGATCCCGACCAGGTTGTCACCCCGGACGTTGAGTCCTGTGAGTTCTGTAAACACCGCTGGGAGAGCCAGCAGGAGGCGCTCCAGCGGGCGCAAGACGTGTTCCGTGGTCGGTCGATCAAGCGGGTGCCGCTGTTTGGCTCGGAAGTGCGCGGGCCGGCGATGCTCCGGCTCGTCGCGGCCTGTCTCACGTAAACTGGCTCACAGCAACCGCAGCAGCTGCGTAAACAGCCAGTCCCGGGCGCTGTCGGGGAGAAATCGCGCTTTGAGCAGCGTTGAGGCGATCGGACCGACCGGATATCTGGCGTTCGGATTCGGCGAGACGCCGGCCTCAAGTATCGTTTCTGCGACCATATCAGGGGAGACAGCCACGGGTGACTGGCCACCGAACAGCGAGGTGTCTTCGTAAAAGGTGTAGACCGTGTCGTAGTCGTCAGTGCGTTCGAGCTGTGCCAACTCGTCGTCCGCTCGATCCGCGAAGTTGGTGGCCACCGGCCCCGGTTCGACGAGCGCAACGTCCACGCCAAGCGGCGCAAGCTCCGATCGAAGCGCGTCACTCATCGCCTCCAGGGCGAACTTCGAGGCCGAGTACGTACCCATCCCTGGCGGGGAAACCCGTCCAGCGACGCTTGAAACATTGATGATCGTGCCTGACTCTTGCTCGCGCAACGTCGGCAACACCGCCCGCAACAGCCGGTGGGGGCCGTAGACGTTCACGTCGAACTGCGCTTGTACCTCCTCAACTGGGACGTCTTCAATCGGCCCGAACTGCCCGTACCCTGCGTTGTTGACGAGACAGTCCAGCGTTTCGACCGCGTCGAACACCGTCTCGACGGCTGCGTCGATCGAGTCGTCATCCGTCACATCCAGCGCCAGCGTCCGACAGCCGGCCTCTCCAAGCGCTTCGATATCAGCCGGATCCCTGGCCGTCGCGAACACGGTCCAGCCATCTTCCAAAAACGCACTCGCAGTCGCTTTCCCAACACCGGACGAACAGCCCGTCAGTAACACCGTCTTTGCCATACAGTGTGCTCACACTGGAGTCCTACGTACCCTACGTTTTTCGATTGCAATTATTAAATTTCCAACTCTTTTGCGCGATCGGCGTATCGATCCGCCAGCCGGGTCGGCTCGGGAAGCTTATGCTCACCGCCACACCGATCGATGATTTCCGTGGCAGTGACCGCCGACAGCCGGTGGCCGGGGCTGACGTACACCGGATTGATCCGGTGGTTGTTTTCGTACTGGCGCGTCTGGAGTGCATGTCCGACGACGGTCCCGTCAGGGGAGCTCATCTCGTCGTTGGCCCTGATCGGGACGCTCTCGCCGGCGTCGAGGCTATCAGTAGATCGGTCGGTCGTTCCACAGAGCAGCGATTTGGCGACGCCAATGGCCGGTAGATCGTACGCCACACCGAGATGAACGGCCAGGCCAGCCTCTCGATAATGGATGCGGCCGCTGCCGTCGAACACGAGAAGATCGGGCGTGGTCGCAAGCGTTTCGAGCGCGGAGACGATCGGCCCGCCTTCGCGAAACGACAGCAGTCCGGGGACGTACGGAAACGACTGCTCGGTGACCGAATACGTTCGTTCGACGACGGTATCACCGCGGAGGACGACGATCGCGCTCACCACTCGATCGTCGGGGAACGACTGATCCACACCAGCGATGAGCGGCTCATCAACTCCCGTGCCGATAGTTTTGTGATCGAACGACAGCCGATCATCGAACGTCGCAGCGTCTGCGATCTCCGCCTGGAGGGCGAGCTTTGCCTCGCGGTCCAGCGCAGGATCCGGTCGGAACTGGTCGTCGAGCTGCACCGTTCAGAACCGACCCCGACCGGGACCACCCGGTCCGCGCCGTCGTCCGAACTGCAGCTCGCCCGGCGCGCTGACGCCCTTGTTCTTCTCGTGTTTTCCGTAGATGAGCCCGATGATGAGCCCGGCAAGATGTGCACCGTGTGCAACGCCACCCTGGAATCCGGAAAGCATGCCGAGCACCGACAGCGCCGCATAGCCGACCGTGAGCAGCCAGATCGGGACGGGAATGAAGAAGTACAACAACACCTTGAGATCCGGATTCAACACCGTGAGAACGCCCATGACGGCCATGATCGCGCCACTGGCACCGAGCAAGAACGCCGGGTCACCGGTTGCGTAACTGAGCAGTAGCTGCGCGAGCCCGGCCGCGAGCCCGCTGCCCAGAAACAGCAGCGTGAAATCCCGCGAGCCAAGCTTGCGCTCGACGAGCGGACCGAAAAAGAACAACACCAGGCCGTTGGCGAAGATGTGGTAGATACCGCCGTGAGAGAAAATCGAGGTGATCCACGTCCAGAGATACTCCGGGTGTTGTGAATCGAGCGTGAACGACATATTCCACAGCCGTGAGCCGGGAGGAATCGACAACGCGGGGTAGAGTATGAACTGGAACAGGAACACGATCATCATCGCGGCCAGAAAGACCATCGACATATTCCCACGGAAATAGCCAATGATCGCACTCGGACCGGAGAACCGCGACCCAAGCGTGGATTGCTCGTCCGCAACGCTATCGTCGAAGCCGCTATCGAACACTCCGCCCGGATCACCCCAATTTTGCAGTCCAGAGCAGTCGTGGCTCTCGGGAAGCCGGTGGTTGCCACAGAACGTGCCACCACAGTGGTGACACTGATAGGGCATGCTGACCTGCTCCCCACAGATATCACACGTCGGCATTACGCCAAGATACGGGACAACCAACAAAGGGGTTTGGGATGCACAGACACCGGGACAAGCGGAGCAGTCATCCGATTCGCCGAACTGATGAAATGATAGGATAGTTGAAATGTCATCAGAACATCTCCAATTGAGAACCCTGTAAATCCGCAGAATTCGGCAGTTTCAATCAATCTATCAGCATAATCCAGTTTGAAAAAGATACCTTCAGAAACATGTGAATTTTCTATCTATATCTACAATAAATAGTAATGTTTATAATACATCTCCAAGAAGACCATTTCACTGGGACGTCGTCGGGGTGGACCCGTCATCTGGGTACCCTGGCGGGGGTCACCCGATAGCGACAGCCCAGCCGAAAGAACCCATGAAACGAGTACTCAACGTTGCACTGGCCGCACTCGTGCTGGTTAGCCTCCTCGCCGGGGCTGGCGCAGCACCAGCGGCTGCAAGTGGTACTGACGTGACCTACGACGACGACAACTGTGGTGTCGACAACGATGGCGTTGATATCGACGACTCGAACAACGTTGTAATCGATAACAGCCAGGACAACGACTTTCTGGATCTGTTCCTGGACGTAGCGTAAGAGAACCATTTCGAATCGCCAGCTGAACGGAACTGAACGAGCCCAATCGTGTGTGCCCGTGGCCTTACAGGCCTTCGAGCGATCGTAGGCGCCGTTCGACTGCGGACGGCACGGCACTCGGTCCGTCGGAAACGCGATGATCCGGCACCACGATCGGAATCGGATTACTACGCAGCGCCGTGTGAACGGTCGCTGTCTCATCCTCATCGAGCCCAGCCATCGAGCGGAGCTGCTCGCAACTGGCCGTCTCGCCGTATGGAATCTTCCGGGTAGCCTCAAGCACCGCCCGCTGGTCAGTCGGAACGGTCAGCCCGACCGTCACGTCGTCGAACGAATCGGTCGCGCCCTCCAGGTACTCACAGATCCGATCGAGAATCTGGTGTGAGCCGCTGGCCGACGCATCGGGCGCCGCTGGAAAGCTGACCGAAAGCAGCCTGCTGCCAGCGACTCCACACTGCACGGTTCGATCGAGCGTTGGTGCCTCGCGTGCGAAAATGCCTGCCTCCCCTGGCGCGTCCATACGTTCACCAAGGGCGATCGTCGCCATCAACGATGTGGTCATCGGAGCCAACGACGCAAGGCTTATGTACAGATGAGTTCATTAGCGTACAACAATGGTTGATAGAACACCGCCTGTGGAGTCTTCGGTTGCACCAGCGGTGCGATCGATTCTCCACAGCGCGCGCACCAGATCGAGAGATGGCGGTCGCGTGTCAGTAGACGCCCGGTCGTTCCCTGACCGACTGGCGGCGTTGGGTGACGACCGGCGGCCGGTGATTGCGGAGATAAAGCCAACGAGTCCGACGACGGACGGAACTCGTGTTGACGATCCGGTGGCGCTGGCACAGGAAATGGTTGCAGGCGGGGCGGCCGCGATCTCTGTGCTCACCGAGCCGGATCATTTCGGTGGCTCGATTGAAACGCTCACACGCGTCCGCAACGCGGTTGCAGTTCCGGTGTTGCGGAAGGATTTCATCCTCCGTGAGTCACAGCTCGATGCCGTTGCAGCCGATCTCGTGTTGTTGATCGCACGCTTTTGTAATGATCTGCCAGCGATGGTAGCCGCAGCACGCGAGCGTGGCTTTCAGGTGCTCGTCGAGGTGCACTCGCGCGAGGAACTCCGATCAGCAATCGAGGCAGGAGCGTCCATCATCGGCATCAATAATCGTGATCTGGCGTCGCTGACGGTCGATCTCGGGACGTTCGAACGACTCGCGCCTGCCGTTCCTGATGATCGACTCGTGGTTGCCGAAAGCGGCATGAGCACCCCCGCCGATTGTCGTCGTATGGTAGCAGCTGGCGCAGATGCGCTGTTGATCGGGACGGCGATCATGAACGGCGACGTGACGACGACTACGCGGGATCTGACGACTCCAACCCAATGACCGGAACTTTCGGCCGATACGGCGGGCAGTACGTTCCTGAGGCGCTGATGCCCGCCTTGACGGAATTGAAAGGGGCCTACGAGCAGTACGTGCTCGAAAACGCAGACGGCTTCATGGACGAGTTTCACGAGCGGATGCGCTCGTTCGGCGGTCGTCCGACACCACTCCAGCGTGCCGACGCACTCTCGGAGCGATACGACACGGATGTCTATCTCAAACGAGAGGATCTGGTTCATGGGGGTGCGCATAAGCTCACAAACGCGCTGGGGCAGGTGCTGCTCGCAAAATACATGGGCAAAGAGCGGATTATCGCCGAAACCGGTGCTGGCCAGCACGGAACGGCAACCGCAATGGCTGCCGCCCATCTTGATATGCCGTGTGAGATCTACATGGGCCGTACGGACACGAACCGACAGCGGCCGAACGTGTTCCGGATGCGACTCAACGACGCGACGGTGACACCGGTCGACGTCGGTCGCTGCACGCTCAAGGAGGCGATCAGCGAGGCAATGCGCGATTGGGCCCAGAGCGTTGAGACGACACACTACGTGATCGGTTCCGTTGTCGGGCCGCATCCGTTTCCGAAGCTCGTCAGAGAGTTCCAGTCCGTAATTTCAGATGAGAGTCGTCGACAGATCCGTGATCGGACGGGATCGTTGCCGACGAGCGTGGTGGCGTGTGCGGGCGGTGGATCGAACGCAATGGGATCGTTCACCGCCTTTCTAAGCGATGACGTTTCCCTGCACGCCGTTGAGGCCGGTGGCGAGTCGCTGACGGTCGACGCCGATGCGGGGGTGGCCCCGAACTCGGCCACGCTGCAAACCGGCAGCGAGGGTGTGCTCCACGGCGCGCGAACACGTGTTTTGCAGGACGAACACGGGCAGATCATGGCAAGTCACAGCGTCTCTGCCGGGCTCGATTATGCCGGCGTCGGCCCCGAACTCGCGCATCTCGTCGACGCCGGTCGAGTGAGTGCACACACCGTCGATGATGGAACGGCACTCGCAGGCGTCCACCGACTCTCACAAACGGAGGGAATCATCCCAGCGCTTGAAACCGCTCACGCCGTGGGCTGGCTAGAAGAGGCGTCCGAATCGCAACTCGGCGAGCAGATCGTTCTCACCGTCTCCGGGCGAGGAGACAAAGATCTGGAGACCGTACTCGAAGAATCAACTCGACGAAATATCCCCGAAACACCAGATATGGACGTGTTTGACCCACCAGCCGATGGAGGCACCGATGCATAACAGCGCGATCACTGCCGCGTTCGACAGTGGCCCAGCGTTTGTTCCCTATCTCACGGCCGGCGATCCGACGTTTGAAGCCTCACTCGAGTATGTCGAAGCGCTAGAGCGGGGTGGCGCGTCCGTGATCGAGCTGGGCTTGCCGTTTTCTGAGCCGATAGCGGAGGGAAAAACGATCCAGAACGCGATCAGCCGGTCGCTTGCGGGGGGAATGACGCCCGTTCGATTTTTCGAATTTATCGAGCAACTCGACGTGACGGTTCCGCTGGTCTGTATGACTTACTACAACCTCATCTACCAGTACGGAACGCACGACGGCCCACGACCGTTCGTCGAACGGGCGGCCACAGCGGGGCTCGATGGAATCATCGTTCCGGACCTCCCCGCCGAAGAGGCCGGCCCGTTGCACAGCGCGTGTCAGAGTCACGGACTCGATCTAATCACGATCGTTGCTCCAACGACGACGACCGACCGTCTCGAACGGCTCGTCTCGCTCTGTTCGGGCTATCTGTACGTCCAGGCGAGACTCGGCGTCACTGGTGCCCGATCCGACGTGAGCGAGCAGACGGCTGCGAGTCTGGACCGGCTCTCAGACATCGACCTCCCGGTTGCCGTCGGCTTTGGCATTTCATCGGGCGAGCACGCCCGCACCGTGGTCGAAAGCGGGGCTGATGGCGTGATCGTCGGGAGCGCACTGGTTGAGATCATCGGCGAGGGCCATCGCGAAGACGAATCACCAGAGAGCGTCGCACAGAGACTCGAAGCTAAATCGAGAGAAATTACAACGGCTATCACAAAGCTGCAACAACAGCCATGACCGCAATCGCATTTTGGAAGGGTTGGTGATTACTAACATGGGTATTGAAACAGGCAGACAGGCACGACTCGAACGAATCGGAACGGCTGGACGATACGTTATCGTCCCGATGGACCACGGGATCACGCTTGGCGCAGTCGATGGGCTCGAAGCGATCGAATCGACGATCGACGCCGTCACGCGCGGTGGCGCAGACAGCGTGTTGACACAGAAGGGTATCTCACCCCGAGTTCACGCCAACACGAACGGTGCGGGGTATATCGTTCATCTAAACGGCTCGACGGTGTCAGGTCCGGACACGAACGACAAGCGAATCACCGGCAGCGTTACCGACGCAATCCGTCGGGGCTGTGATGCCGTCTCGCTTCACATCAACGTGGGGAGCGACCACGAACCAAAACAGATCGAGGATCTTGCGACGATTACCGAGGAGGCCCAACAGTTTGGCATTCCGGTGCTCGCCATGACGTACGCCCGCGGACCGGGCGTCGACGAGCACGATCCAGCGGCGTTGAGCCACGCCGTCCGGCTCGGTGAGGAGCTGGGTGCCGATCTGGTGAAAACGGCCTACAGCGGTGATTCGAGCAGCTTTGAGCGGGTCTGTGCGGCAACGGCGTTGCCCGTCGTGATCGCGGGCGGGGCTCCGGATTCGGACCACGAGTCGCTGGCGGCCGTTCGTGGCGCAATGGACGCCGGAGCGGCCGGTGTCTCGATGGGGCGGACGATTTTCCAGCACGACGATCCGGCCGCGATCACGCGAGCAGTCGCCGGCGTCGTCCACGACGATCTCGATGCCGAGACGGCGCTTGAGAAGGCCGGTCTCGCGATCGAAGCGTAGGACCTAACGGCTCGATCTTCATTCACTCACGTGTCGAACTCACTGTAGCAACGACTGCACACCAGCGAGCTCGCTGACGGCCGCGGTTGGCTGTTGCACTCCGTGTGTGGTCTCGTAGTCGCCAGGCGACTCTGGTGGGGTCTGTGCGAGGGGCGTCCACACCGATTCGAGCCCGCTCGCGTGGGCGCCAGCCACGTCGGCATAGAGCGAATCGCCAATGTGGACGGTCTCGGTGGGAGGAGTATTGATCCCATCGAGCGCCATCTCGAACGGGTCCGTCGCGGGCTTTGTCGGCAAGTCACCGCCCGCAAACACCGTCGTGTCGAACAGATCGACGATATCGAGCTGCTGGAGTTTCTGGCGCTGCGTCCGTTCGTCACCGTTGGTGACGAGCCCGACTCGATGGGAGCCGGCGACCGTTTCAAGCAGTTCCCTGGCGCCATCGCGAAACACCACATTCGTCGGATCGTACGGGGGTTCATCGGCGATCAACCGATCGGCAACACCTGATGGTTTCTCGTTCTCGGCCGTGAGTCGGGTGTAGAGCTGGCGCTGAAACGACGCTCGTGAGGTAGCATCGATACTGGCTGCAGTCCGGTGAACGTCTGAAAGATCGAAAAACGGTTCGACACCGGTCCGGTCGAACAGCTCTGCGAGCTGACAGTCGGGCGAGACGGTATGGGTGCACAGCGTCCCATCCAGATCGAACAGTACGGTATCGACGTCCATTCACTGCAATGGGTACGATGTGAGAAAAACCTCACGGCATCCTGTCAGTCCGTATCACGACACTGTTTCAGCATACTCAAGGGGTCTCACGTTCAGTTACAGATAATGACTCGAGAAGTCTGGCTCAAAGCCGACGACGAGGTGGGTGATTGGGACGCCCGCCGCAGGCGAATCACGACAGGGCTTGAGGCTGGTGTCGACTGGGTACTCGTCGATTACGAGGACGTAGCGCGCGTCCGTGAGCTCGGCTCGGTAAACGTGGCGGCCTTTGGCAACGACAGCGTCCACGTCAGCTCGTCCGAATCCGTACCAGCAGCCGACACGGACGGCGGAACGGCCGCCGAACCTGATGCGCTCATCACCGGCAAGAACAGCGAAGGCGACGGTACGCTTGATCTTCCCGCCGAACTCTCCGGTTCTGCAGACTGCAATCTTCTAGAGCGCGAGGACACCGACACGAACGGCGCGTTCATCCGTATTCTGGGCGAATCGTACGAATCGTTCGCCGAATCGGCTGCGGAACTCGGAGCGTACACGATCGTGATCGGTGAGGACTGGACGATCATCCCACTGGAGAATCTGATCGCCCGGATCGGCGAGGAGACGACGCTCATCGCCGGCGTGCAGACTGCCGAGGAAGCACGAACGGCGTTCGAAACCTTAGAGCAGGGTGCTGACGCCGTGTTGCTCGACAGCGACGACCCCGACGCGATCCGAGAAACGGTCACCGTCTCGGAGTCAATCGGCCGAGAGACGGTCGATCTCACGTCAGCAGTCGTCACCGACATCGAACAGACTGGCTCTGCCGACCGTGTCTGTGTCGACACCGGCAGCCTCTTCGAACACGATGAGGGGATGCTCGTCGGATCGATGAGTCGTGGCCTCTTTTTCGTCCACGCAGAAACCGCAGACTCACCGTACGTGGCCTCGCGCCCGTTTCGGGTGAACGCCGGTGCCGTTCACGCCTACGCTCGAACGCCCGACGGAACGACGAAATATCTCTCTGAGCTCGGCAGTGGCGACGAAATCCAGGTCGTGGACACCGACGGAAACACTCGCGAAGCGATCGTTGGCCGCGTGAAGATCGAACGCCGACCAATGTTCAGGGTCCAGGCGGAGGTCAACGGTGACGTGATCGAAACGCTGCTCCAGAACGCAGAGACGATCAAGGTGGCCACCAGTGCGGGGCGCAAAGCAGTGACCGAGCTCGAAGTTGGCGATGAGGTGCTGGTCTATCACGAGGAGGTCGCGCGCCACTTCGGCGAATCCGTCGAAGAGTCAATTATTGAGAAGTAGTCCGGTCGGTTTCGACGCCAACCTGCTCACAGAGATCGGATAGCGGACACGCAGAGGGATCATCGACACAGACCGGCTTGCGTGCTGTGCAGTACTCGCGACCGAACTGAATCGACGCAGTGTGTCCAAAACCACACTTTTTCGGTGGAATCGCGGCTTCGAGTGACGCACGAACCGTTTCGTGGTCGGCGTCTGGCGGCGCGACACCGAGTCGCCGATAGATCCGGTAGACATGGGTATCAACCGGGAACACGCCGGTCTGGCCGCCGGCAAACAACAGCACGCAGTCGGCGGTTTTCGGACCGACGCCGTGGAATTCGAGTAAGGCTTCGCGGACCGTTGCTGTGGAGGTGTCTCGGACGAACCGGTCGAATTCGGCTGCGGTGTCGAACTCGTCCCTGATTCGCTCGGCAGCCTGGATGATCGACGTTGCCTTCTGGTGCTGGAGCCCGGCCGGCGCGATCGTCTCGGCGAGGGCGTCGTGATCAGCGGAGGCGAGTGTGACCGCGAGATCGTGTTCGGGATCCTCGTAGCGCTCGATCAACGCGTCGTGGGCCGGCTGGCTCGTCGCATCCGTGGTGTTCTGACTGAGAATCGTCCGAACAAGACAGACGAACGCGTCCTGACCGCCGTACGTTTTCTCCCAGTATAGCTCGCCAAGCCGGTCGACCACCCGCTCAGCAGGGGCTGGATTCGCCGCTCTAGCGAACGTATCGTGCTGTCCATTGGGGCTGATGTTCTCGGTCGGTTCCGTTGGCATGATCGAATCGATGGAGGGTGACCACAAAACGTTACGCCACGGTGATTGTTACCGTCAGATCGGCACCATCAGCGAGCGCTGCGATGAGCTCACGGTCCAGATCCGACGCCGCCTTGTCCGCACCAACCAGCAGCGTCCGCTCGTCAGTGTACTCACTCGTGCGCAACACCATGCTCCGGTCGTCTTCGAACGTGAGCTCGGGATGGCCATGGCCGCTGACGGTGTCTTCGTGACCACCAGCCGCAAGCGTCGCAGTGATTGCCGTTGCACGCTCCTGACAGGCAGAAACAACCGCCGGGTCGAACGACGCGAGCGTCGTGTCAGCCTCAACACCAACGATGCAGTCGCCAGCGGGGGTCAGCCAGTCATCAGTCGTTACCTCAAGCGTCGATTCATGCTCTGCACGAACGTGCTCGTGTCCCTGCGCCTGAATCACAATCGTGGTTTCGTCTCCGCTCATTAGCATATCCTGGCGGACTCACGCTCTTCACCCGTTCGGTGTCGGTCCATTCTCTGCGGGCTCGAAGAATTTAAGTATCGATGCGCAATTGTGCTAGCCGTTAACGAGGCGTGTACCCCCCGTTGAGGGGGGTTTCGACGGTTCACAGTGGAGAAAGGTTTAAGTGGGTTGTGTCAGTATGTTCTAGCACCAGAACGCCTCTAGCGTTTCGAGGAGCATCGTTCGGCGACCAGAATGAAACGGAACACTGCTTATTCGATGGTTGTTACAGACGGCCGGCTCCCGCTATCGCCAGAGGCGGTAATGGATAGCACTCAAACCAACTATGGCACAGTCAATCGATAAATCCAAGAACGTAGACCTCACCGACGACGAACTCGAGAACAACTCCAAAGGCGAACTGATCAAGCGCGCCGGACAGTTGCGAGACCGACGCAACGAACTGAATCAGAAGGCCTCAGAACGCGCCTCAACGCGTGATGAACTCAACGCCAAAACTCGCGAAAAGGTCGATGAGGCCCAGCATCACCGCGAAAAACGCGACGAGCTCAACAACCAGGTCCAGGAGCACAAACAGCAGCGAAACGAGCTCAACGCGGAGGCCAACGAACTGTTCTCTAAGGTCGACGAGACCAAATCCGAACTAGATCTCGATGACGGCGAGAGTCTCGACCAGCTCGAAGAGGAGATCGAGCAGCTCGAATTCCGCCAGCAGACCGAGGTGCTCTCCTCGGAGGACGAGCGCGAACTCATCGAGAAGATCGAAGAAAAGCGCGATCAGTACCAGAACCGCAAGGAAAAGCTGGACCAGGGCGGTGACATTGAGGAGCTCCGCGAGGAGGCAAAGGAGATTCGATCGGAGGCCTCAACCCACCACCAGAAGGTGACCGAGCTGGCTGATAAGGCGCAGGAGCACCACAACCAGATGATCGCAGCCTATCGAGAAGCCGACGACATCCGTGATGAGGCCGACGAGGCCCACGAGCGGTTTGTCGAGGCCCAGGAGTCTGCCGACCGACACCACGAGGACTTCGTTCGCGTCCAGAAACGCCTCCGTGAGCTGGACAAAGAAGAGGAAAAAGAGCGTCGCGACGAGCGCGCACAAAAGCGCGAAGAGGCGCGTGCAGAAGCCGAAGACATCTACCAGAAGTTCAAAGAAGGCGAGACCCTCGACACCGAGGATCTCATGAAGCTCCAGAAGTCAGGTCTCTTATAAGAACGCAATTCGAGTCAGTTTTCTACCGTACTATTCGTATCGTGGACAGCGAGCCGAACGATGTGGCAGCTCAATAACCGGGAGTGCCGAAAGCGTCGCGTCGACTCCAGCAGCAGAGACGGCATTTGGTGGCGAATCACCGTCAACAAGCGCCATCCCGATCGCACCATCGGACTCTGGATCTGCTGTCGTTCTGGTGATCGTTCCAACGGTCGATCCTTCGTGTGTCAGCTCGGTCCCGGCCGCGACCGTTGCTGGAAGGTGCACGCCAGATAGCGTCTGTGACGGTTCACCGCGGTTTTCAACCCGAGCGATCACTTCCTGGCCCGGGAAACATCCCTTCTCGAAATCGATGGCGTTTCGAACGCCGGTGACGTTCGGAATCCGACCCTGGAGTTCGGACTCGAACAACGGCGTTCCAGCCGCGAGCGTCAACCCATTCCAGACGGTGCGTCCGAACGGCACGGCGTTCAGTCCAATATTGAGGAGGATATCGAACAGTCGTTCGCTCCGTGATGCATCGGCGACCACAAAATAGCCCTCATCCCCGATGCAGTAATCGTCGGCTACGACAGTGACGCCCACATCGTCCATCGAGCCACGAACGAACGAAAGCGGCTCTGCTGGAGCACCAGGACCCGTGAGCACGGAGGCGACTTTTTCCGTCGCCGTCCCCCCGTAGACGCCGAACACGGCCAGCTCCGATCGATGCGTAATCGTCACGTCGTCGATGAACACCTTCGAGCGCCACTCTTCGACCAGCCACTCGGTTCGTTGGGGCGGCGTCAAGACCAACAGTTGGTCGTCAGACACGAAGACGTAGCAATCGGTTTCGACGGCCCCCCGAGGATCACAGAGTAGTGCGTACACACCCGTGCCATCGTCACGTGGAACGTGATTCGTCACCGCGTTATCCACGAACGACACGCGATCGTCGCCACTGACCGCGATGACATCGAACGCGTGCTCGATGACGCCAACGCCCTTGCGTACCGCACGGTGCGTCCGTGCTGGCTTGCCGTAATCGGCGACGACGCGCTGTGGGCCAACGGTTGTAAACGTCGCCCCGAACTCGTTGTGAACCGACTCCAGCCCGTTCATGGACGACAGTCGACGCGCCGTGTAAATGAACCACCCGGTCGCTACCGGCCACCAAACAGCCGGTCACGAAGGCGATCGATCAGCGATGCGTCTCCAGGCTCGTCCGCAAGCGCCCCCGGAATCACCCGGTCGGCCGGCCGCAACAACAACTGCCCTTCCCTTCGGGACGTTTCGAGCAGCGCATCGTTGTTCAGCGACGCCAATGCCGCCTCAAGATCGTCGATATCGACACCAACACGGGTCCGCAGCTCCAAAATTGTCATTCCCTCTTCAGAACGCTCGACCAGCGCGTCAAGTATCGAAACTTCCGTCGCGTCTCGATTCCGATACTCCTCCTTCGCGCGCATGTTATTGCGTACTCACGGTTCCACTATACCAGTTCCCCAATCGAGGGGAGCATTTATGGATAAAGCGTGACAAATACCACCAATGGGGTTCAAGTGCTCGGTTCTTGGCCACCGGTTCGAGGAGCCGGAACTCATAACAGAGCGTGAGCGGCGGGGAAACGAGGTTATCACCGTTCGACGCCGGGTCATGGACTGCTCGATCTGTGGCGAACAACGGATCCTCGCAGAACGAAAAGAAATCACATCGCAGACACGTGCGGCGGATGAGGAGTCCTCGACTGACCCAGCGACGGTGCCAGCGGACACCGAACAGTCGACGCCCACGTCCGACTCCGACGATACCAGCGAAACAACGGTGGACGAGACGGCCACTGGAGAGACCGACCAGCCGACAGTGGGCGGCTGGTCGAAGCCTGAAGAGCCCACTCCACCGGCCGACGACGACGCTGTCATTCTTTCCAGTGACACCACGCCCGCTGATGATCAGTGGGCACACGACCGGGGAACACCGGCTGAGATTGCGATCTCGGGCGATGGATCCACAGGTCAGACAGGCATGGGAGAGACACAGCTTGCAGAGCCAATCAGTCCCGCGACCGACGACGGCGAAATCATCACTACTGGACCGACAGCCCCCACCGACACCACCCCCGACGAAGAATCCGCGCCACAGCCTGTCGCCGTCCTCGAATGTGTACACTGTTCGTTCGACGTGAGAAACCGAGACAGTCCATTTCGAGCCGGCGATCTCTGTCCACACTGTCATGAGACGTATCTCTCTTCGCCAGGGCGGATGTCAACCGATAACGAATCGACCAGGTGAACGGAAACCCTAAACCGATTCTCGATAAGATCATTCCATGCGCGAATACAAGATGCGACGGGGAGAGCATCTCGACGAACGCATCCCGGACATGGAGTCGACGGTCGAGGAGTATTTTGGACCGATAACCGGGACGAAATCGTTCAAAAACAGCGATCTCTTCGTGATCGCCGAGCCAAAAAACCCCGTCTTCGAGCGGATCATTGCCGGCACCGTTGAGTACTCAGGGAAAAAAGACAAGCTAGCTGTTGAATTCAAAGAGCGCCCTGCAGAGGAAGTCATCGCCGAGGGACATATCGATGCGGCTGAAAACGCAGTGAACGCGAAAAATGACTTTCTACTCGAGGCAACCGGACGGGATGCAAAAAGTCGACGGGACTCAATGAAGCGGTCGGTCGAAGACAGCGACGAGCCGGATCTCTCCTGATTCCGTCGTTGCGGTGTGGTAGCGGGCCGTCGAGCTCACCGCCCCAGTTTTTTTCGACTAACGCCGATTCCACTCGGAGTGATGATGAGCTGATCGTCGTCTTTCTGGACGATATCACCCCCCACTTCATTGGCGACCTGTTTCAGTTCATCAGTGATGTGTTCCATTGTCCGATCGCTCGTCGAGTGGCGCGTGATATCGGCGATAACGATGTCACCGTCGTAGATCGCGTCTTTGATGACGATCACGTCCTGTTTGTTGTCGAGTTTTGCGACGTGGATGTTGGTTCCAGCGTCTGGAACCTCCGTGTCCAGTGCGTCGAGATCGATCTCGACGTAGTCGTCGACGGTGTGCTGATGGCTTCGGCCCCCGCCTTCGCTCAGCAATCGATCCATAAACCCCATAGGTCGTAGCGCGCCCGGTGAGCGTATAGTTCTTACGCCGTGGAGACTATTCGGCTCATTCGACGTACGTATCACACATTGTATTCGCAAACAGCCCCGACTGATCGAACGCGATGGTGACGATCACACAGGAATACGCTGCGGGATCAAGACAGAACAGGGCGTACGGCGGGCCAACGCGCTCGATCGGTTCGAGCAGCGGATCGAGCGGCTTGATTCCGTCGCGAAACTCCTCAAACAGCGATCGCTCACCGGCCTGTTCGGCAAACGCATACACGACGCCATTGGGATTTCGATCCGTATCGTAGGTTAGCGATGAGTTCATCGGCTCACCGCTCGCTCGGGCGGTTTCCCAGCAGTTGATTGCAGCTTCGAAGAGATTCGTCGCGTTGGAAACGAACGTAAACGTCGTCTCGCGGTCGATGGTGACGGTTTCAAATCTGGGTCGTGATTGCGACCAGTCGAACGAAACAGACAGTAAATTGCCGGGATCGATCGATTTGACTGTCGAGGCCAGCGGTTGCTCGTAGCCAGTTGTGCTGACGTAGACAGGGTCTGCATCCGCGGTTTCGAGCAATAACAGCTCGTCTGTCTCGCGAGTGCTCTCGAGGACGCGATACGAGCCAGTACTCATAGTGGGGGGTTTGCGCTCGATTGCGGTGATCCTGTCGATTGAAGTTACACCAGTCCAACCGATCGGCTGACGATCACAACGCACACTACCACCACTAGCCCGGCGACGATCGCCGCGAGTCGAAACTGCGATCGAGCCACCGCTCGGTGTTCTTCGATCAGCTCTGCGGGAGCAGAGCCGTAGATAAATCGCCGAGCAAGAACGCCAACCAGCAGATCGTCGCCAAGCCCCAGCACGGGAAGAAAATCCGAAACAACATCGACTGGTGAGAGCAGATATCCGCCAACAAACAGCAGAATGGCCACGAGCCGAAGCTGGTGGGGTGACCGCCGATCGAGCGCGACGCGTATCACAGTGTACGTCTCGACGATCCCGGCTTTGAGGACACGCTTCATGCGCACCAGTAGAACGCAACGACCAATAGGCTGACTGGCTAGACGACTACCATGCGCGTTGTCACACTGTTACCGTCCGCGACCGACATCGTGACTGCGTTTGGTGTCGATCCAGTGGGCGTCTCCCACGAGTGTGACCACCCAGCGCCGGCCGTAACCGAGAGCCGGATCGATGCCACCGTCTCAAGCCGCGCGATCGATAGACAGGTGCTGCAGGCCGAACGAAACGGCGGCGTCTATGCGATCGATCTCGACCGTCTCGAAGCGCTCGAACCGGATCTAATCGTTACACAGGGACTCTGTGATGTCTGTGCCGTTGATCGCGTACTCGTTACCGAGGCGGTCGAAACCCTCGGATTAGACTGTTCGGTGCTCACTACCGATCCCCATAGCCTGGATGACGTTCGTAGCGACATCCAGCGCATTGGCGAAGCGGTTGGCGTCACCGAGACCGCAGCGACCGTCCAGGAGACGTTCGACGAGCGGATCGAGCGGATCAACGCCACCACTGCCGACGCCACCGACAGACCGACGGTCGCCGTGCTCGACTGGCTCGAACCGATCATGACCGCAGGACACTGGGTGCCCGAACTGATCGAGATCGCTGGCGGTGTACCCGCATTCGAGGCCGAGCGGTCGATTCCACGGACGTTCGATGCAATTGTCGACGCGGATCCGGCAGTGCTTGTCATCGCACCGTGTGGTTTTTCGATCGAGCAAACGGCCACCAACCGAGATGAGCTCACGAGTCGAGACGGATACGATCAGCTGCAAGCCGTCCAGTCCGATCGCGTTTACGCCATGGACGGCAACGAACTGCTCCATCGCCCTGGAACCATGCTCGCAGACACAGCCGAACAGCTGGGGAAACTGTTGCATCCAACGCTCTGTGGGGAGCCAGACGAAGCGCTCGCGGTTGGGTTTGATCAGCTGCCACCGGCGCGGTGATCGTCGATCGAACACGTCTCCGTGTAGTCTATTCCTGCAATCGAGTCAATGCCGTTCGTTCCACAGATTGGACAGTCCGGATTGGCCGCATACGCCACCGTATCCGTCGTCATTCCGGACGCATTGTAGCTGAGTAGCCGACCGACGAGTGGATCGCCAATCTCCATGATGAGTTTACAGACTTCAGTCGCCTGAAAACAGCCAATGGTCCCCGGAAGTACACCGAGCACGCCCGCCGTTGCACAGCCGGGAACGGCGCCAGCTGGCGGTGCGGACGGGAACAGACAGCGATAGCACGGACCATCGCCGCGTGGATCGATCGTCGTGACCTGGCCTTCGAATCTGAGGACAGCCCCGTGAACGAGCGGCGTCTCACGGAGCCAGCAGACGTCATTTAGCAGAAACCGAGTTGGGAAGTTATCAGAGCCGTCGAGGACGATATCGTACGATGCGACCAGCTCGTGGGCGTTTGCTTTCGTGAGTCGCCGTTCGATCGGCTCGACGGTCACATCTGGCGCCTGGGCTTCGACGAACGCCGCTGCACTCTCAACTTTCGGTGTGCCGATGTCGGCCTCGGTGTGAAGGACCTGGCGCTGAAGATTCGATCGCTCGACGACATCATCATCGACGATCCCCAGCGTTCCGACGCCCGCCGCAGCGAGATACTCGATCGCCGGCGAACCCAGCCCACCCGCACCAACACAGAGGACACGGCTGTCAAGCAGCTGTTGTTGGCCCTCCGGTCCGACAGCATCCATAATCAGGTGCCGAGAATACCGGTCGAGCTGCGTCGCATCGAGATCGAGCGCCACCATACCCGTCAGTTGGTTTGCATCGAAATAAACTGATGGATCACCGTCGTGACCCATCAGATTCGTCTGCCGGTGTGTCGGTGCCACCGCGCCAGAGCAACAGTCCGAGCACGATCGGTGAGAGCACACCAGCAACCACCGCCACGAGCATCAACTGGAGATTCGGAGAGACGGCGTCGTCATCACCACCAGTGGAGCTGTTCTGTGGCGGCTCCGTTTCGGTCAGCTGTGCGATGGTGTCACGAGCGCCCGAGCCAATCGTTCCACCACCGACGATAATCGCCCCAAACCGGCGTCGAGAGACCGTTTGTGTGGAGTTGTTACGCATAATAATGCCCCCAATCAGCTGCCGTCCTCTTCAGCGTTTGCCAAGCCATCACGCGACCATCACACCAGCACAAGCAGTCCGATCCGCAATCGTTAGGGCGGGCAATCGGCTCACACCGTCATGGACGAGCGAATTCGAGAACACGCACGGATACTCACGGAGTGGAGCGCAGGCGTCGAGGCCGGCGATGACGTTGTCGTTCTGGTTGGCGATGGGGCACACGAGCTGGCGGTTGCTGTGGCGAACGAGCTCGGCGAGCGCGGCGCAAACATGCTCACACTCGCCGCATCGAGCGAGATATCCCGAGCGTATCTCCGTGCGCATGACGAGGAGTTCGCTGCTGCGCCCGAATACGAGCAGCAGCTGTACGAACACGCAGACGTGGTGTTGAGTCTCCGCGGACCGACGAACACCAGCGAGGCCAGCGATATCACGGATGCAACACAGCAGGCCTACGCCACCGCCAGGGCACCAATTCGAGAAGCGCGGCTCGACACCGACTGGGTGTCGACGATCCATCCGACGCGGGCGCTCGCCCAACAGGCCGGGATGTCGTTTGCAGCCTATCAGGAGTTCGTTTACGACGCCATTCTGCGCGACTGGGCAGCACTCGCCTCCGAGATGGCACAGCTCAAATCCGCGCTCGATGCGGGCGAGACCGTCCGCATTCAAACGGGCGCAGGAACGGACCTCACTCTCTCGATTGCGAACCGGACCGCAATCAACAGCGCGGCTTCGGTGGACTATGACTCCCACAATCTTCCGTCAGGGGAGGTGTTTACTGCTCCCACGGCGACCGAAGGGACTGTCGTGTTCGATCTGCCGTTGACCTACGCCGGCGAGCGGTTCGAGACCGTCGAGCTCACGTTCGAGGACGGCGAGGTGACCGACTACGACGCGGACAACGTCGAGTTGCTTGAGACGATTCTAGAAACTGATCCCGGGGCGCGACGGCTCGGCGAACTGGGAATTGGAATGAACGACGGAATCGACCAGTTCACCGATAACATCCTGTTCGATGAGAAAATGAGCGAGACGATCCATCTGGCGCTCGGGCGAGCGTATGATGCGTGTCTTCCGGCCGATGAAGACGGCAACGACAGCGCGGTCCACGTGGATATGCTCGTGGATATGAGCACGGATGCATCGCTCAGTATTGATGGTGAGACGGTGCTCAAAAACGGACAGTTCCAGTTGTCGTAGGCGTTATTCCACGTTGATGTTGGCCGAGGAGTCGTTGCGTTCGAACTGTATCTCCAGGATGTTGTTGTTGAACGTTGCGCTGGCTGCGTGTTCATCCACCGAGACGGGGAGACGAAGCTGTTCTTCATACTCCCGGTGCTCCGTGCTGGCCGAGATGGTCAACGTCTTCCCATCGCATTTCACGTCGATCGCCTCTTTGTCAATTCCTGGCAGATCGGCGATGACGTAGACGTGGTCGTCGTCGGTCTGGGTGGTGAGGTGAACGTCCGTCCCAAAGCCTGAGTCACCATTTTCGACATGCATGTCGAAATTGCCACCCATCATCTCGTCCATCATCCGACTGAGCTCGTTGAAGATGTCGTCGAACGGGTCCCGGTCGCGCGATCCCATGATTAAACCTGAAGCTCCGTGTGATCAAAAGCCTTCTGAACGCGACCCTTTCAACCGCCCCCATTAAATTAAAATAAATTTTGCTTGGATAAAATATATGAGATGTGGGAACACCGGACGTGGTATACTTGGAATTGCCACCTATCGCGGTGACAATCGCTCTCGATCTCAGCTGTTTTTGTAGCTAACAGCTACACCATCGCCGATTGGCAGTACAGTAGTGTCGAAAGCTGGATCACGTCCAATTGCTTCGTATAGTTCAGCAATCCCTGTTGTGTTTTTGTGCGTCTCAATGTCCTCTCCTCGCACAAGGGCGTGTAGTTCTTCAAAGTCAACCGTTATTGTCGTCATCATTGAGTTATCTGTGATGACGAGGCCACCGGGAGCGACTTTCTCGCGAACAGATTCGAATGCCTCTTTGTAGCGATCTTTTTCGTTATCGAGTAGTACTATGTCGAAGGGACCGCTATACTGTTGGACCGTCTCAATCGCGTCGCCGTGCTCGAAATGGACGCTGCCCTCGAAATCGCTTCGATCGAAAAACGTCTCTGCCTTGTTGAGATTTTGTGCGTCGTGGTCCGTGAGTACGATTTGACCGTTGTCGGGAAGAGCGCGTGAAAACCAGTAGGCAGAATAGCCAAAGCCCGACCCAAACTCAAATATTGAACGAGATTCACTGAGCTGTGTGAGTTGACAAAGCCATCCGCCCACAGCTGAACCAACGATTGGAAAGTCATTCTCGTCAGCATACGTTTCCATGTCCTTTATTACGCTATCTGGATCTGGGCCTACTCTTTGTAAAAATTTAGTTATATCTTTTGAAACAATCGATCCCATTGAACATCTACATTATTATTCTAAAAGTATAAAATACATTTGCTTATTGCTTTGATTACCGCTATCATTATCTATATTCTTGTGCTATAATCTGCCATGGTATCAACTCGCAGAGAATTGATCAAAAATTTTTTGGGCGGAACTATAGGTGCAAATAGCATCACTCAGCTTAGGCGAACAATTTTCGCAGAGACAAAATCATATATCGATAATACTGAAGGAGGACAAAAGCAACGTATCGATAGAAGACATACAACTATGAAAAGAAATGCATACGTCACGCTTCCTGGTCTGGCTTTCACAACATTATTTATCCATCTTTCAACTCTTCTTAACCAATCTAACCCCCCATTAATTCTAATTGACATCTACGATCTCGAACGATTACGAGGGCAAGCTGTGAGAGAACGCGATAACCGAGAAGTTCAAATACGGAAGTCAATCACTGAAACTCTCATTCAGCGGGGGATAATTCAGGAAATTGATTATACTCGACACTATTCGATTGCCTCTCAGAAACGGAATCTACACCGATATCAAACGAAGTTGAAGAACCTTCCAGACCACCGTAATCGTGAGTCCACACAGATTGCGCTTGATAACGTCTCAAAGTTTACAAGGGGAGATTATCAACGGTCGCTTAGATCTGCACTCGGCAGCTGGGGAATAAATCTTGAAAAACGTCAAGAGCTATCCACCTATCACCGAAAGATGAGTAAGGGAGTTGAAGATCCGAGGCAGTTTAATAAGGACGCATTTGGGCAATATATTGCTGCCTTAGAAGTGAGAGCTTCCCTTGATCGACACTCCGATAGTAATATTGTTGGAGTACTTGGCCAGGGCGAGGAAGAGGGTATTAGTAAAATTATTCAAGCAAGTAAGTTCGACATTGATGAGGATAAACTTAGAGTATCATCAAATAGTAACACAATCCATCAAATTGTGAGACCATCGCGGAAACGAGCCAATATAATTCATGAAAAATTATCTAAAATAACTACAATTGCGAAGGAAACAACTGGAATACAGAATGAGGATTGGTATCTTCTCGGGGGTCGATTAGCCGCCCCTCTATTCCCGAATCTCCTAACAGGAACGCACGGATTAAACGGTCAACGTTGGAACCCCAATTCGATCGTCGCGGAAACTCAAGAAGTTCTCGGATATCTTGAGAAGGAATCAAAAGACAATCGACCTGAACATATTCAATATCAAGCTGAGCGTTTAATCGAAGAAACTGAAGAAGTTACAACTTCACTTACTGATACTGTAAATCAACTTGAACGAGCTGCAGATCTATCTAACTATTCACGAGATCTTCGAGAACTTGCTGAATCCGACCGATTCTCTCCAACTGCACTGTTTACTGCGGCGACTGTCAAAATGGACCCCCATCATCGATATAATGAAGATGGGATTTACCATAGAGCGGTAAAGCTTCAACGCCGACTTCAACCAGTCTCTATCCCTGATCCAGAGATCCTGGGTTTCAGGAAACGTGGAAATTTCAGGCGTGGTGGCGAAGGAAACGGATGGTATCAAGTTCTTAATCGGGAACGAACGAACTATTCTAATAACTTATGATCTTCCAATTCGCTTTCTTGCTCTTGGATAAGCCACCGTAATTGCATTTGTTCATTTCCGTGGTACTGTCTCCGGAGTTGAGCCGCTATCTCTACAAATTCGTCCACGGTCATTGTTTCTTTGAGTGCAATGGACACATTATCTGCTAGCTGATACTCTGGTACAAAGGATGCATTAGATTTAACTTCAAAGTTAATTGGGATTCCATCATCTATAGAGATGCTATTGGACGATGCAGCATGATTTGGCTGTGATTCAATATATGGGTCACCGTCCTCACTGTCATGTTCTAGGAGACCCAGAATATGTTCGAAAAGCCGAACCTGGGCTTCCCCTTTATCAGTGATTGAGATAGTCTTGTCGCTAACTGTGATGCATCCGGCGTTCTCTAAATTGGTTAAACGCCACCGAATTTGTTCGCGAGAAGCTGTCTCTCCTCTCTTCTGTTGGATGTTTTTCACATCGTTGACGACAGGGGAGATACGTACAGGTTCTGGAGCATGCAAGAGATCAAGTGTTTTTCCAGCTGAATTTCGAACCCCAATAGAATAGATAACAAGAGATAGCAATGGTCCGCGCGAGTTATGGAGGGGAACTAGACACTCATTGATCGTAGCCAAGTCATCGGGGTTTTTCCAGTCGATAGTATCAAAGTCTGTCCCGAGTTCAGCCATGTAATCATTTAGATAACCTATGAGCTGATGACCCGCCGGAGTAATTGACGGTCCTGACCGGTTGATTATTGGGATCGGAAGCTCGGCGTACATCTTGAGATGATTCGACACCGTTGGAGGGGAACAATCAAGAGCCGTTGCTATCTCTCGTTGTGTTTCTAAGGTGTTGTCTTCCACAAATGCCAATGAGGCTAGTCGTTTTGGTTTGAAGGATTGGGTAATCTCCCCAGCCTTGATGATGGCTTGACTCGGATACTCCGGAGGCGTGGCCATATTGGGACAATGACAACCACACTGAAGAATTTTGTGTGTAGACTGAATATTTAGAGTTATTTCTCAAATTCTACTATATCGCCAAATATACTCTAATGTTCAGAATTGCTAGGAAATACTTTTGTATTATACCGTCGAGTGTAGGATAGTGAAACAAGAATGACGGTACCAATCCGAAATGAATCGTGTGATAATTTGTCAGTATCCGCCAATTTGGATGCTAATCTCGGTATCAATCATATTGGTGGTGGATCATGCCGGGCCATCCCTCCAGAAGAATTTGACAATGAGTAGTGACACTATCAGAACAGAAATCAGCGAAGCGCATCGCTGCCGAACGATTACAACTGACCACCCGATGGTTGAAAACCATGATACTGTATTTGGTGCAGCAGTTTGCCCTCATTTTGGTTGTCGGACCCCCCTTAATGGCAATCCAAGGAATTTCGAAAACACGGTATTTCGATGTATTGGCTGCAACTGGATCGTCGTGATTGACCAGGAGGCAATCAATGACCTGTGACCACGAGGCCGAAAGAATTAGTGATGTCAAGTTGGATAAATCGGTGGTTGAAATCGAGGCTGAATGTGGAAATTGCGGAAAACAGCTCTGGGGATCAGTGGAGTTGATGCCTGTTGTAAATTATGCGATCGGTGATAGATTTAAAGGATCTGAAGGGTACAGGTGGACAATCCTCAATAACAGAACACCAGGACCGGCTAGAAAGGCAGGGCTCAAAATCGATCAGCTTTATGATCCAATGGAGAATCGTTCAGTTGGTGTACATCTGAAATCCACAATCGGAGACGAGCAGTGGTTTCGAAACGACCAATTTGAGTATATAATTGGAGATATCCTGAAGGAGATTTCATGAATAGTTCCCCCACTAGGTTTTGTCTGCCCGGATTGCGAATACCCGTTTAATCTAACGGATGCCCTCAGAATCCGACAGCGTGGACCTCATACAACAGAGGTATCGTGTCGTCGGTGTCGGGTCATGTTCCACCAGTCAATACCTCCAAATTTAATTGATCGCCCACCTCAGCCGCAAGGTCGGTCGATCATCAAAGAAGACGGAAATACCACAGGACGACTGCTGTTTGAAGATAGTATTATATATCAATTTAGTGAGAGTAAGGGTGGAACCCTTGAGCAGGTAATCGCTGATGATAATCTGATAGAGTCGTTTGAGGCCCAGCTCAGGGGTCAACCCATTGAATCCATTGAGGAGAGACTTCATCGTGAAGAAGTTCTACTATCACAGTACACAGTGGCTGGATTCAGACTCCAGCGACCGCATTTAGCGGCGGTGCTCCTCAACTGAGCAACGTCAGTGATAGCCCTTTAGCAAATAGTTTCATCTAAAATATAAAATTAATAAAATAAGTTCATAAGATTTATACCACATGTGGTTCATGGATTAATTGCACGAGGGATGCGCTGGCCTCGTGCACTGCAGGGGTGTCACACGCAATTGTGCCCGCTATGAATTTTTTCGTATTAACTCATTAGCGCAGGTCTGACGCCGTTTGGTCGCTCGTGATTGGCTGTGGGATTCCATCCACCGATTAGAATATGGACTAAGGCAACAGAGAATTTAGGGAAGGTTCGTTGTTGGCTTCGCTTACTCTGATCTAATTTGCTATTTCGGTGGGAACGTCACAGAAACCGTCATCAACGATCTTAGAGCGTGGATCACTGAAACGAGCACGTGCTGAGAAGAAGTTGGCCAGCGATTGAGGCCTTACAACCCCATTCCCATCGCTTCGTTCGTCCGCGCGATGCTCTCGTCTGCATCGGCTGCGCCGGTGACCGCACGGATCGCATCGATGTTCTCCGGAACGACGTCGCTCTCCTGGTGGATCGCCTGGAAGCAGTAGAGGTCGTCGCCCTCGATACTGATCGACTCCTCCCAGATGCAGTTCTCCCAGAGATCGCCACGCGGACGCCCCACGTCGTGGGCATACTCCTTTAGCTTGCCCGAGCCATCAATCGCCATCGACGGCTTGATGCAAAACAGCCGGGATTCGTCCGCCAAAAGCTCCCGCACGTCCGCCTCGTCCGGCACCGTCTCAAGCGTGACGTTGACGCTGTGGGTGTGCATCAGCGTGGCCGGCACTTTCATCCCCAGGGTGTCGATGTCGAGCTCGGGGAAGATCGTGTTGACATCCGGTCCGTGGTGAGACGGCAGCGTCACGGGATTCGGTAGAATGTCGTTGATCGGCCCGCGGCCGGTCTGTCCCGGGTCGCCACCACGGCGCACGAGCGTCACGCGCGCCTTTTCAACGCCATACGCCGACTCCAGCGGCGCGAGCAGTCGGGAAAGCCCCGTCGTGTTACAGGACACAACCCGAACGTGGTCCGCGCCGATCGCGGCGTCGTAGTTCGACCGCGCATTGAAACTCACATCAACGAGATCGGCGTCCTCGCCGCCCTGATAGAGCGCAGGCGTGTCGTGTTCTGCATACAGCGATTTGTTCTCGGCACCAATCCCGGACGGACAGGCATCAACGACCACGTCGCTGGCTGCGACCAGCTCGTCAACAGTGCCGGCAAGCTCAATGCCGGCGTCGTCGAATTTCTCGATCCGCTCTTCGATGGCCGCATAGAGGGGATAACCGTTTTTGACCGCGGTTTCTGCCTCGAAATTCGGTCGCGTCTTTGCGACGCCGACGAGCTCCATATCCGGTTGCGCGACGACAGCATCCGCAACCCGTTTGCCGATCGTGCCGTAGCCATTCACTCCGACGCTGATCATGTCTGAGTGTGCTCTACCGACGTGGGTAAACGTTTCGAGGTTGTCGAGCGCTCTATCTGCCGTTTACTCGTTTCTGAGTGAGTTCTCAACTGAGCAGACAGACTGGAAGGACAAACGCTTTTTCGAGCTCCACCCAGGGTAGATCATGACCAGCGAACTGCAAACGGCCGCAGAAACCGCCGTCACCCAGTGTTTGGGACTGACGGCCGACGAGCGGTGTGTGATTGTCGCCGATGATGGGACCCAACGGATCGGCGAAGCACTCTACAACGTTGCCCGAACGATCTCTGCGGACACCTCGATCGTCCGGTATCCCCCCGGCGACCAGCACGGCGAAGAGCCACCAGCACCCGTCGCTGCGGCGATGGCGGCGGCCGATGTGGTTCTTGCACCGACGACGAAAAGTCTGAGCCACACCCGTGCGCGTTCGGACGCCAACGAAGCCGGAGCCCGCGTCGCAACGCTCCCAGGAATCACCGAACGAGTGTTCACCACCGGGCTAGATGTTGATTACGCTGCAATCGAGCGCCACACGCAGGACGTCTACGACGCGGTCTGTGATGCTGAGACCATTCGAGTCACGGCGCCCGCTGGCACCGACATCACGTTCGAGATCGGCGAACGACAGTTCCAACAGGACACGGGCATCGTCCACACGGCGGGCGAAATGTCGAACTTGCCGGCCGGCGAAGCGTTCGTCAGCCCCGTCTCGGCCACCGGCACGTTTGTCGTTGACGGCACGATGATGCCCCACGGACTGCTCGAAGACGACCAGACGCTCGCGTTCACCGTCGAAAACGGACAGGTGACCGAGATTGAGGATCCAGAAATCCGCAAGCAGATCGAAACCGCGGCCGAGGAGGTTGGCCAGGCGGCGTACAACCTCGCAGAGCTCGGGATCGGCACGAACGTCGCTGTCACTGAGCTGGTGGGCTCAGTGTTGCTCGACGAAAAGGCAGCGCAAACGGTCCACATCGCCATTGGCGACGATGCATCCATCGGTGGCGACGTGAGCGCGCCGTTGCATCTCGATGGGATCATCACCGACCCCACCGTGACGGTGGACGGCGAGACACTCTCATTACCGGCGGCGGACGAGTAGTCGGGCCACAGCCGTGCCGAACCGCCTATACGCTCCCAGCCAGTAGTCGTGATATGAGCGATACGACGCCGAGTCACGTCCCAGCGACGTGTCCGGCCTGTTCTCCGGAACACGAGACCGCCCACGAGGTGCTCTCACCAGGCGGACAACCAACCGTCCGGTGTACGGACTGCGATCACGTCCACAAAACGACGATCGAACGCGAGCCAACGATAGAGTGCGATGTGATCGTCTCACAGGATGGCGAATCATTCCATGCGCGCGTCGAAGCACCGCCCTCCGAGACGATCGCCGTCGGCGAGGAGTTCGTCGTCGACAGCGAGATGGCGCTGATGACCGTGCGAATCACCTCCCTGGAGCTCCCTGACGGTAGAGAAGAGAAAGCGCAGGCGGATGCGGTCTCGACGATCTGGACACGCGCGGTCGACAACGTCTCCGTGAACGTTACCGTCAACCCCAATGACGGCCGTCACGAGGACACCAGGAGCTTTGAGGTGCTCGTTCCCGGTGACGAGGAGTTTGCGGTTGGAAGCACCCGGTCAATGGCCGACGAGGAGTTCACGATCAAATCAATCAAACTGCGAGACGACACAACGGGCTACGACCACGATCAACTCGATTTCAGCGGTGACAGCGCGTATGCAAAGGACGTGCTGCGCATCTACGCCGACGATGAAACCTCTTCGGCCTGGTCTGCCTGGTAACTACCCATGACACACGACGCGGCTCGCAATCGGCTCGTCGATGGCCTCGAACGCAGCGGCCGAATCGACAGCGAGGCCGTCCTTTCGGCGCTCCGATCGGTTCCACGACACGAGTTCGTCCCCGACGACCAGCAAGACCACGCCTATCACGATCGACCGCTCCCGATCGGGCACGACCAGACGATCAGCGCACCGCATATGGTGGCTATTATGACCGACGCGCTCGGACTCGCTCCCGACGATCGCGTCCTTGAAATTGGTACGGGATGTGGCTATCACGCGGCAGTCGTGGCCACCCTCGTCGACGGACCAGTCTCAAGCGTGGAACTGATCGCACCGCTCGCAACGGCCGCCCAGCGACGCTTTGACGGGCTTGACTACGACGTGCGAGTGAAACACGGTGATGGCCACGAAGGCTGGCCCGAACACGCCCCCTACGACGCAGCGTATCTCACGTGTGCTACCACCGAAATTCCCGACGCGATCATCGAACAGGTCACCACCGGTGGGACGATCGTGGCTCCCGTCGGATCGACAGCTCAGGAACTCATTATCGCCCGAAAACGAGCGGACGGAACACTGACACGGTCAAGTGGCGGTGCCGTCAGATTCGTCAGAATGCAGTCCGAGGAGAACTAACGGGACAGAGACACACAGTCGGTTGGTTTTTATCCCGCCTAGTGCAAGTATTGCCACATGAGTCGAGAGTCAACGGTTGTACACCAGCAGTACATCAACGGTGAGTTCGTCTCTGGGACGGGAGACGAGTCGTTCACGTCGGAGAATCCGGCGACAGGGGAGACGCTCGGCACCTTTGAACGGGGAACGACAGCCGACATTGAGCGCGCGATCGAGAGCGCGAACGCGGCGTTCGAGGAGTGGCGCAATCTCTCACACATTCGTCGGGCGGAATATCTCTGGGAGATCTACCACGAGCTGAAAGAGCGAACGGACGAGCTCGGCGAGATCGTCACCAAAGAGTGTGGGAAAGAGATCTCGGAGGGGCGTGCTGACGTGGTCGAGGCCGCCCACATGGTCGAATGGGCTGCCGGCGACGCCCGCCACCCACACGGCGACGTTGTCCCGAGTGAGATTCCATCGAAAGACGCCTACATGCGTCGCAAGCCGGTCGGAACGATCGGCTGTATCACGCCCTGGAACTTCCCGGTCGCCATTCCGTTCTGGCATATGGCCGTTGCGCTCGTCGAGGGGAACACCGTGGTCTGGAAGCCAGCGGAGCAGACGCCGCTCTGTGGGCAGGTTATCGCCGAGATGTTCGACGCAGCGGGGATCCCGGACGGCGTGTTCAACATGGTCCAGGGCTTTGGCGATGCTGGCGCGGAGATCGTCGATTCCGCAGCGATCGATTCCGTGTTGTTCACCGGCAGCGCAGAGGTTGGCCACGAGATAGCCGGAAAAGTCGCACAACAACCCGGAACCACGTGTGCCTGTGAGATGGGCGGGAAAAACGCCGTGCTCGTCACCGAGAAGGCAGATCTTGACATTGCCGTCCACAGCGCCGTGATGTCATCGTTCAAGACGACCGGTCAGCGCTGTGTTTCGAGCGAGCGGCTGATCGTCCACGAAGACGTTTACGACGAGTTTAAATCGCGCTACGTTGAGCTCGCCGAAAACGTGGCCGTTGGCAATCCGCTTGCGGAAGACACGTTCATGGGACCGCTGATCGAAGAGCGCCAAGTCGAGCGATTTGTCGAGTACAACCAGCTCGCACGCGATGAGGGCGCAACCGTCCTCGTCGACCGCGCTGAACTCGACCCTGCAGAGATTCCCGATGGCCACGAGGACGGGAACTGGGTCGGGCCGTTCGTCTACGAAATCGACTACGATGATGCGGGGGAGCTGCGCTCGATCCGTGAAGAGGTGTTCGCCCCACACGTCGCACTGCTGAAATACTCCGGCGACATCGAACGCGGCGTCGAGATCCAAAACGACACCCCGTACGGGCTTGCCGGCGCGATCATCTCAGAGGATTACCGCCAGATCAACTACTACCGCGATCACGCAGAAGTTGGGCTCTCATACGGTAATCTCCCGTGTATCGGTGCCGAAGTCCATCTCCCGTTTGGTGGCGTGAAGAAGTCGGGCAACGGCTACCCGAGCGCGCGTGAAGTGATCGAAGCCGTCACCGAGCGTACCGCCTGGACGCTCAACAACTCGAAAGATATCGAAATGGCGCAGGGACTCTCGGCAGACATCACAACCGACAACTGAGGAAAACCGAGGGGTGAGGAGGCGACGGTGACGAGCGGATTGCGCCGGTCCGACGAGAAAAGCGCCGTGCCGGCAGTTACCGTAACATTTCGGCACGCTATAAATGTTCTCCTCGCTACATTCGGATGCGTCCAACTCAGCAGCGGTTCAGTTCGTCGTGGAGTGCCGTTT
The DNA here is from genome assembly GCA_025041195.1 of Halobacteriales archaeon YIM A00013. Lineage (GTDB taxonomy): Archaea > Halobacteriota > Halobacteria > Halobacteriales > Haloarculaceae > Halocatena. The sequence goes on along the minus strand of JAKCFM010000001.1, from coordinate 181,594 downwards.
CGATGTTGGAGAGCTCTTGGTCCAAATTCCGTCTGAAAAATCGTTCGACACCGGGGAGCTTCCCCGTCACAGAAAACGTGTTCGTGAGCGTCGTACCCGTCGGCGTTGGTTCGAGTTCGTGTTCACCAATCACCGTTACCGCCGAGGACCGACCCGTGAATCTGACGTAGTCGGGTGGCTCGCGATCGGTCTCTGTGGTGGTGATCGGAATGGTCTGACGAATGAGCGGAATCGGAAGTTCGACGTGCCAGATGGCTTTTTGTGGACCGATCGTTTCGTACTCCCGAACGACGCTAATTGCCTGTGCGCGCTTTTCGGGATCGGCAATAAATCGCCAGACAGCCTCTGGTGCAGCTGCAATTTCAATCGTCTGTGAGAGTTCCACGGTCATATGTGCCCTTCGGGACCCGAGCAAAAAGCACACCTACTCTGGTGTCACACGCCAGGTCGTCGAGCGAGCACGGCCCCATTTTTCGATTTCGACTTCTTCGGCCGAATCGGCCAACCGTGGGAGCCGTGCCCCAACCTGCTTCGATGAGAGTCCGAGCTGTTCGGCAATACGCTTGGCCCTGAAATAGCGTTTGCCGGACTCGACGCTCTCGTGGAGATAATCGAGGATGCGTTGATCCTCGTCGGTGAGGGTGGCCATGGGAAGTACCTATGTGCTCTATGGATTAATGATTTCGGACGATCCGGACAGGTGAATGGCCGTGACTGAGAGCAGGCCAGCGACCATTGCGCCTGCAAAGCCCCACGCTGCCAACAGCTGCTCGTGCTGGAATCCCATCGCAAGCATCACCAGCGCGCCGACGAGACCGAGCACGCCAAAGATCATTGCGATCCCAGTTCGTTTGTCCGACTCGGCTGCTACCGTTTCGCTCATTGTGCTGTGAGGGGTGTTGCTCGGGTAAAAAGCCCCCGCTCTCAGCCTGTCACGCAATCGAGACACCACGCTTTTGTGAGGCGGGCGAAAACTGCGATTATGTCCGAGAACGACGAATCTGAGGAGTCAAACGAATCTACACCGGCCGACGACGACGCAGATCAGTCGTCCGAGGAGGAAAAATCGTTCCGCGAGCGCGTCGAAGAGATTCGCGAGCGTCGCGAGAGCGAATCCGACGGCGACGAGCGCCCAGACGATCCGTTCGGCGGCGGCGGCGCACCCGGCGGCATGGGTGGTGGTGGCGGTGGCAACCCATTCGCACAAATGATGGGCGGGATGATGGGCGGCGGTGGCGGTCCCGGCGGCATGGGTGGCATGGGTGGTGGCCCAGGCGGCCGTGCTGGTGGTGGCGAGAGTAACGAAGAGATGGTCCGCGAGCTCCGAAAGCTTCGCGATGAGGTCCACGACGCCCGCCGTGAGCTAGAACGTATCGCAGACGCCCTCGAAGATTAGAACGAGCCGATCGATCGCTGGAGTGGCCGATCTGGACGGCCACGGGTGAGCTCATAGCCAACCAGCGATCGACAATCGACGACGTACGTTTCTGTTTCCCGGTCAAGCACCACGAGCCGGCCCTTTCGTCCACGAACCGTCCCACTCAGGATGGTTTCACGAACCGGTGGGCGCTCAAGTTCGAGGCCGTACTCGAACGAGAACGTTTCAATCGGTGAATGGCGATCCAGCACCGACGACCACGCCGAAGCGTCGACGGATCGGTTGAGCCCGGCGATCTTCGTATCAATCCGAACACGATCGGTGAGTTCGGTTGCCAGATCGGCTTCGTGCTGTCGGGCAATGCGGCCGTCTGCAACCGTTTCGAGATGCGCCGCCCGATCTGCGCCCTGTTCTTTGAGCCGTGTCGTGAGCCGATCGCGCTTTGTCACGCCGACCTTGAACGTCGTGGGCGCAAATGCCGCGAGATACACCGCATGCGGAACCGTACAGTCCATTTCGTCTTTCAAACACGTCCCGGTACAGCGGGCACAGATCCAGGTCTGATCGTGTAATTGACAGTACGGTGCGTCCGTGTTCTCACAGAATCGGTGGCGGTCTGCCGTCAGCACGCCAGCACAGTGGCGCTCGCCGAGTGCGTACGACAGTTCGGTGCCCGGCGTGAGCGCGAGTGGCTGTGGCTCGCCATCCTGTGCGAGCATGAGCGTGCCCGACGAGGCTCGATAGCCGACGATCTGCACGGCTGTTGGTAGTCGGGGTGACGATAAAATTCTGTCTCGTCGGGCTGCTGCTGGCACAGGCAGGGGGTCGTTTCCACTGTTACTCCCACAGCCAGCCACACTGCGCCTTCCCTAAACACCCGGCGGGCGAATGCCGGCTTCACCGTCTGCATAGCGGAGATAGAGCGCTGCGTTGATCAGCCCCACGTGGCTCAACGCGAGCGGGAGATTCCCCCGAAGCGTTCCGCTTTCTGGGTCGATCTCTTCTGCGAGCAGTCCGAGCGGGCTCGCATGGTCCAGGACGGTCTCATACAGCTGTCGTGCCCGCTCGATTTCTCCTCTGAGCACCAGACAGTCGACGAGCCAGAACGTACAGACGATGAACGGATGATCGGTCGATTCGATCCCATCACCACCTCGATACCGATACACCAGCCCCTCCTCGGTGGTGAGCGATTGCTCGATCGCGTTGATCGTTCCGACGACGCGTCCGTCGGTCGCATCAAGAAAGCCAACCAGCGGAATCCGTAACGTGGCGGCGTCGAGACGCGAGCTGTCGTCAAACGACTGAACGAAACTGTTCCGGTCCTCGTCGAAGCCGCGATCGATGACCGTCGTGTGAATCCGATCACGGATTCGCCCCCAGCGACTGATGGGTGCATCGAAGCCCCCATCAGCGGCAATTTTAATCCCGCGGTCGATGGCAGCCCAGCAGAGCACCTTCGAGTGGACGTACTGTCTGGGGGCCGTTCGAATCTCCCAGATTCCGTGATCCGGCTGCTCCCAGACGGCACAGACGCGATTAACCACCCCACGGATCATCTCCCAGGTGGCCTCGGAGATCGGTTCACCATAGCGATACGCACGGTGGATCGACAACAACAGCTCACCGTACATGTCGTGCTGGAGCTGTGTGGCCGCCGCATTCCCGATCCGGACCGGTGTGGAGCCGCGATAGCCGGAAAAGTGTTCGAGCGTCCGCTCGGTCGTCTCCTCACGTTCTGTGAGTCCAAACAGTGGCTGGCTGTGCCGGGGTTCTTCGGCCGCGTGACACTGTGCGAGACAGCGGTCATACACACGTCTGGCCTCGCGAACGTGTCCGAGCTCGTACAACGCCTGAATCGTGAATGCCGAATCCCTGATCCAGCTGAATCGGTAGTCCCAGTTGCGCGTCCCTCCGACCACTTCAGGGATGGATGTTGTCGCGGCCGCAGCCAGCGCGCCAGTGCGCCAGTTGCTCAGCAGTTTCAGTGCCAGCGTTGACCGGACGGACATCTCGTGGTGCGGGCCAGCAAACAGACAGCGGTTCGGATGCGTGCACTCGTGGGACCAGTCCCGCCAAAAATCGAGCGTCGCCCCGAGTTCTGCTTCGCACGCTGCGTCCGGTAACGGATCACGCCGGTTGTACTGCAGGACAAGCCAGCTCGTTTCGCCGGGCGCTAGTCTGATCGTTCCGGTCGCCATGTCGCTCCCGTCGGCAGCCGACTCGATCGACAGCCCATACTCCGTCCGGACGAACAGATCGGTGTCATCAGCCCTGGCGATCACCCCGCCGCTCGTCGGCTGCATCGACACCGTTGCCCGGGCGTAATCGAATCGAGGCGTAATCTCGATGGAGAGCGCCAATCCGCCGCGGTCGCAGGAAAGCCGTCGATAGATCGCCGTTGGTCCGGCGTCAGTGCTGCCAGCGACCGGCATGAAATCCGTCACCGTCGCCTCGGCGTCGGCCGTCCGAAACGTCGTTGCAAGCACGTTCGTTCGCCCGCAATACGACTGCTCGGCGTCGAACGAGGTCGTTGGCTGAACCCGACAGCAGCCACCAGCGTCCACATCAAGCAATCGGGCGAAGACGCTTTCAGCCCCCAGCGTCGGGACACACCACCAGTCGATCGACCCCGTCGCAGAGATCAGCGCGCAGGTCTCGAGATTACCAATAATTCCGTAGCGTTCGAGCGGCTGGTGAACGCCACCATTCGACATAGCACGGTGTTCGACCGCGCTTGGGTTAAGTCTCAGGTGGAAACCGCCCGTCGAGACGTTTCGTACAGAAATCCAATACTAATTTATGATTCGATAGCCAAATAATTATTAGGGAGAGGATGACGAACGTTTCTCACGACCGGCGGATCAGCGGTATACAAAAGGCCGACCAGAGTGTAGTTGGCCGGCGAGTAAAGTGATTCACCCTCAACAACATGTCTAACGACTGGTGGTCTTCAATCAGCGGGCTGGGACAGCGCCATTCCCAGGAAGCCGACGTACCAGAACAAGACGAAACGATCACGTCCTCGTTAGAGGCGGAATCCGTCATCGTCGTTTCGAATCGACAGCCGTATCGTCACCGATTCGAATCGACAGCGGATGGCGAGAAATCCGTAGCTGTCGATCGGCCAACGGGTGGCCTGACCGCAGGGCTCGATCCAGTGATGCAGCGGTTGAACGGCACCTGGATCGCGTGGGGTGATGGCGATGCAGACCGAACGGTCTCTAATAGCGACGGACAGGTTCGTGTGCCACCCGAAGAGCCAACGTACACGCTCCAACGGGTGTGGCTCTCCGAAGCGGACGTTGCTGCGTATTATTATGGCTACAGCAACCAGGCATTGTGGCCGCTCTGTCACGTTTCACTGGAGAATACGCAGTTCGATATCCAGCAGTATCGGCGCTATCGGGCGGTCAACGAGACGTTTGCCGAAACAATCGTCGAACACACGACGTCCGAGAGTGTGATCTGGTTCCAGGATTACCACCTCGCGTGTGCTCCGGGAATGGTTCGCGAGCAGTGTGGCGACGAGCAGTTTTTATTACACTTCTGGCACATTCCGTGGCCCACCGTGCCGGTGTTTCGGATCTGTCCGCAGGCGCGGGCACTCCTGAAGGGGCTGCTCGGCAACGATCTCATCGGGTTTCACGTATCGGAGTACTGTCGGAACTTCTGTAACTGCGTCTCTGAGCTGTTAGAAGACAGCTCGGTCGACGTTGCGGCCGGTGAGATCACCTACAACGGGCGGACGACTGCTGTTCGTGCGTATCCGATGGGTGTCGACGCAGAACGGATCAAGCGCCGGAGTTTGAACGTTGCCGAATCGGCGTGGCGGACGTTCAAGGCGGACTGGGGAATCGATCCGGACGTTCGGCTCGTTCTTGGCGTTGACCGCCTCGATTACACCAAGGGAATTCCCGAGCGACTCCGATCGCTCGAACGGTTGTGGGAGGAGCGTCCACGGTGGCGTGGCAGATTCACCTACGTTCAGAAGGGCTCTGAGAGCCGTTCACAGATCGAGGCGTATCAGCAGCTCCAGCAGACCGTCCGCGAGATCAGCGCGCGAATCAACGAGCGCTTTGGAACCGACGAGTGGCAGCCCGTCGTGTTGATCGACGCGGCACTCTCGCGAGAGCAGCTCTCCGGGTTGTACCGATACAGCGATGTGGCACTCGTCACACCGCTTCGAGACGGGATGAATCTCGTTGCCCAGGAGTATGTTGCCGCGCAGGTCGATGATGATGGCGTGTTGATCCTGAGCGAACTTGCCGGCTCGCACGAGCAGCTCGGCGATGCCGTTCTCTCGATCAACCCCTACGACATTTCGGGACAGGCTGACGCCATTGAGCGGGCGCTGACGATGCCAGAAGCAGAACGGCGACACCGCTGTCGCCGGCTCAGACGAAGCGTCCACGAAAACGATCTCACCGCCTGGCTCGAAGACGTGTTCTCGACCGTCTCTGACTGTAAATCCGACAAAACCTGACCGCACCGACAAAGAGACATTCACTCAAATGACAAACTCCACGAACGACAGTGTTGCCGATGCGACGCAAACGAACCGCACGCCAGCTCCCACGCCAACGCCAGCTCCGTTGTTGTGCAACCGAAAAGAGCGATTTCGCCACTGTCTCGAAACGAGTGGTGCTGAGCGGCTGTTAGTTGGGCTGGATTTTGATGGAACGCTCGCCCCACACGTTGACGATCCCACCCGTGCCACACTGCGGCGGGGCAATCGCGAGTTGCTCGAACGACTTGTTGCTCACCCGAAGTTCACCGTTGCGGTGATCAGTGGTCGTGAGCTCGCAGATCTACGGTCGCGTGTCGATGTCGATGGCATTCGGTATGCGGGCAATCACGGCCTTGAGATGGATGCGAATTCACCGCTCAACTCGCCGGATTCGGTGCGGTCAACGATCGGACGGGTCTGTGGAATGCTTGCGCGAGAGCTGGCCTCAATCGACGGCGTGCAGATCGAGAACAAGGGCATTACCGCATCGATCCATTACCGCTCTGTCGATACGGACAACTACGAACCCGACCAGCTGTGTCAACTCATCGACCAGGTCGTCAGCGATGCCACTACCGGCGACGGGACGCTCAGACTAACGACCGGCCACAACGTGATCGAGTTACGACCCCCGATCGACTGGGACAAAGGCAGGGCACTCAGTCAGTTCATCGACGAGGAAACGGCCAGTGTGTTTCCCTTGTTCATTGGAGACGACACGACCGACGAGGACGCCTTTAGCGTCACCAGGAGGGCTGGAATCGGGGTGCATGTCGGTGCTGCAGAAACGCTTGCTGATTTTCAGGTGTCGGGCCCAGCTGCGGTGTCTGCCCTCCTGGAGTGGCTGTGCGAGACGTGCACGGAGTGGTTGTGATCGGGGAGCGCCATCGTCGTCTTCGCAGACGCACCCTGTGATATATTGGCATGGGACGCCTAGGTGAACTGATCACCAATGCGCACCTACGAAACAGGCGAATTCACGCTCGAACAGGTGCGAGAGCACGTCTGGGAGCTTCCGCAGACGGGCTCGATGAACGTGCCGGCGCGCGTGCTGGCAAACGAGTCGTTGCTCGATGAGATCAGCGACGACCGGACGCTACAGCAACTGCGAAACACGACTGAGCTCCCCGGCATACAGACCCACGCCCTGTGCATGCCCGACGGCCATCAGGGGTATGGCTTTCCAGTCGGTGGTGTGGCTGCCATCGACGCCGAACAGGGCTGTATTTCGCCGGGCGCCGTCGGCTACGACATCAACTGTGGCGTTCGATTGCTGCGGACGAATCTCACGTATGATGATCTACAGGGCAACGAGCGCGAGCTCGTCGACTCGTTGTTCGAGGCGATTCCGTGCGGGCTTGGGAGTGGTGGCGTGATCGACGCTGGTGCGGTCGATATCGAGGCGGTGCTTGAGCGGGGTGTCGAGTGGGCAATCGACGAAGGCTACGGCGTGGACGCTGATCTGGCTCACTGTGAAGATCACGGTCGGCGCGAAGATGCCGATCCATCCGCAGTCTCTCAGACCGCTACAAACCGGGGGAAAAAGCAGGTCGGGAGTCTTGGCAGTGGCAATCATTTCCTGGAGGTCCAGCGAGTGACCGACGTGTTCGATCCGTCGATTGCCGAGCAGTTTGGGCTGACAACCGACCAGATCGTCGTGTTGATTCACACCGGTAGTCGAGGGCTCGGCCACCAGGTCTGCACTGATTACCTGGAGGCGATCGAAACCGAACACGCCGATCTCCTTGAGCAGTTGCCTGACGACGAGCTAGCAGCCGCACCGGCCGACAGCCGACTCGCGCGCGAGTATTACGGGGCGATGTGTGCGGCAATCAACTTCGCGTGGGTGAACCGACAGGTGATTGCGCACGAAACCCGGCGCGTGTTCGAATCCGTCTTCGAGCGGAGTTGGGAAGCGATGGAGATTGAGCTGTTGTACGATGTGGCACACAACAGCGCGAAACTCGAGCCCCACACGGTCGATGGCGAAGAACGGGAGCTGTTCGTTCACCGGAAGGGCTCGACGCGTGCATTCCCGGCCGGTCGAGACGAAATCCCAGCTGCCTATCAGTCCGTCGGCCAACCGGTGTTGATCCCTGGCAGCATGGGCACCGGAAGCTACGTCCTCTGTGGCAGCGCTGGTGGTTCACTCCAGACGTTCGGCTCGACCGCCCACGGTGCCGGGCGGATCATGAGTCGCACGCAGGCCAAACAGGAGTACTGGGGCGGCGACGTGCAAGACGAGCTCGAACAGGAAAATCAGGTGTTCGTCAAGGCTGATAGCGGCGCGACGATCGCAGAGGAGGCGCCAGGCGTCTACAAAGATATTGACGACGTGGTGGCGGTGTCCGAGTCACTGGGGATCGGAACGCCAGTGGCCCGGCTGTTTCCCGTCTGCAACGTGAAGGGCTAGTCCAGATAGGACATCGCCCGTTCGTCGCTTACCTGCTCGAACTGGTCGTAAAACTGGCCGACAGCCCTGAAGGAGTCGGGAGTTTCGAGACAGACGACGGCCTCAAAGTCGGCCTCGATTGCAGCGATCGACCGGGGCGAACCGACCGGAACGGCGAGTGTAACCCGCGAGACGTCGTCGTTGACGAGCCGTTTGAGACACGCACGAACCGTCGCCCCGGTTGCGATCCCATCATCAACGAGAACCACAGACTTCCCGGTAAACGATCGTGGCACCTCCGTGCCGCGATACCGCCGTGCCTTCTCACGCGCAGCCCCAGCCAGCTCTTCGGTCTTCGAATCGATATACGCATCATCGACACCGAGTGATTCGATCGCCTCGTCGTTCAGCCAGAGGCTCCCATCGCTTGCCACCGCTCCAATCGCGTATTCGGGATTGTGAGGCGCGCCGATTTTTGTGGCCACCACCACATCAAGCGGCCGTTCGAGTGAATCCGCCACCTGACGGCCGAGCGGAAGCCCACCCCGGGGAATCGCACAGACGACATCACCGTCGATCGATTGCGCTTTGAGCGCCCGAGCGAGCTGGGTGCCGGCGTCCGTCCGATCGGTGAAGGTCATACCCATACTTAACGCTCTACTGGTAAGTATGCACCTCCAAGACGAACGGGATCTCGGCGATTAGCCTGGGCCAGACCACCGGTGGAGATATTCACCTGGCAGGCGAATCTCGTCGGACATGCAGCGTAATCGCTCGAACGGAGAGTTGCTCCGCGCACTCGGTGCCGTTATCGGGTTGATCGTGGTGACGTGGATTCTCACGAACGTTGTTGGTCTGGTGGTGGTCGGCGCGCTGTGGGTTGCCGAGATCGGCCTCACCAGCGCGCCGAGCTATGTCTTGCAGTTTCTCACACAGGCAGTCGTGTTTATCGGCGTGGCAGTCGCGTACAGTCGCTACAGTGGCGTTTCGCTCAAGGTTCGTCGGCCAACGATACGACACCTCGGTCTCATCGTTCTCGGAACGGTCGCCCTACTCGGGCTCGCACAGCTGCTCGGCTGGTTGTTCATGGAACTGGGCGTCCCCGGGGGAACGAACCAGATCGAACGGATCGCTCGGAGCAATCCCCAGCTGTTGCTCGCGCTCATTCCGATTGCGTTCTTTCTCATCGGTCCATCCGAGGAGCTCCTGTTTCGAGGCTGCGTCCAGGGTCGACTCCGTGAATCGTTCGGAGCAACAGCGGCGATTGTACTGGCGAGTCTGCTGTTCGGGTTGATGCACATCCCTGCGATCATCGCGAACAGTCCGGCCGGCGTGGGGAGCTACATTCTCACCACGTTCGTCCTTGGACTCTTGCTCGGATCGCTCTATGAGTACACCGAAACGCTCGTCGTTCCCGCGTTCGTCCACGGGCTGTACAACGCCATTCTCTTCGCTGCGCTCTATCAGACGATCGGCTGAGTGGTTATTCCACGTCGGCGCTCGTCGCGCGATTCAGTGACCAGACAGCAATTCCACCCAGCACCAGATCGAGGCCGATGAGCACGCCCAGCGCCGGCACGAGCGTGTTCCAGACGCCGCCGAACCAGTTGATTGAAAGGACGGTGAGCAGATCCTGGCCGAGCATGAGCGCCCGCACCGCGTCTACCCCGTAGGTGACCGGGTTGAAGCGAGCGACGGTCTGAATCCAGCCCGGCAACACCGCAAGCGGCAAGAATGCGCTCGAAACGAACAGCAACGGCAGCTGGACCAAATTCGCGCCAATGATCGTCGACTCCTGATCACGCGTCCACAGCGCCATCAGATTCGACAGCGCCGTAAACCAGACGGCAAAGCAGATGCTGATGAAAAAGATGCCAACTACGCCCAGCCAGCCAGTCGCAACGTACGTTCCCACCGCACCGCCGGTGTCGGCCCAGAGCAACACGTAGCCAAGCCCCAGCACGATCGTCACCTGGACGACGATTCGCAACACCTCCGAGAGGGCTTTGCCGAGGAAGACGGCCGATCGGCGCATCGGACTGACGAGCACCTTCTCGAACATTCCGCTCTCGATGTCGTCAACCAGCCCAATCCCGGATGATGATGCGGCAATCAGGGCGGTCTGGATGACGATCGCTGGGACGAGATACGTGATGTAATTGACGTTCCCGCCGAGTGTGCTCGTCAGTGCGTCGCCCGTGACCGAGCCGAACACGGCCGTAAACAGCCAGAGAAAGATGATCGGATTCAACAGCGAAGAGACCACGACGAAGGGATTTCGGACGGTTTTTCGGAGCCATCGCTCAAGGTTGATCCAGCAGTCCACGACGAATCGGTTTCGAGTTCCAGCGGGCGGGGTGCTCATTGGTCGGCCTCCAGGTCCAATCGCGCGTCGCTGTTCGTGTCACCGTGGTCGTTCGATTCATCAGTGAGCGCGAGAAAGACGTCGTCGAGCGTCGGAGATCTGGTCTGAAAGCCGGCGATTTCGAACGATTCTGCCAGCGTCGTGATCAGCTCAGGGCCGAGTGCGTGCGCGTTCGAAGCAGTGACAGCGATCCCCGATTCGGTCGGTTCGACCGAGAGGTCCGTCTCTTCGATCGCGTCGATTGTCGCCCTGGCGCGCTGGATCGTTTCCGGCGTCGGTTCTGCGAGGGTGATGTCAATCACGTCGCCGCCAACCGCCGATTTCAGCGCTGCTGGTGAGCCATCCGCGACAATAGTGCCATCGCGGATGACCGAGATTCGATCGCAGAGCTGGTCTGCCTCCTCAAGATACTGCGTTGTCAGAAAGACGGTCGTGCCGTCATCGTTGATCGTCCGGAAGTAGTCCCAGAGGCGGTTTCTGGCCTCCGGATCGAGGCCCGTCGTCGGTTCGTCCAGAAACACCACCGGGGGCTGGTGGACCAGCGCGGTCGCCACGTCGAGGCGTTTTTTCATCCCTCCTGAGAAGCTCTTTGCGAGCGCATCGGCTTCTTCCTGGAGATCGACGAGATCGAGCAGTGTGTCGATTCGCTCGGAGCGATCAGCCGACCGAACGCCGTAGGCATCACACGCGAATCGAATGTTCTCTCGTGCGGTCAACTCTTCGTCGATGCTAGTCTCCTGTGCCATATAACCGATTGAACTGCGGACCGCTCGTGGTTGGTCGGTGACATCGTAGCCGTTGACGGTGATCGTCCCGCTGGTGGGACGCAATAACGTCACCAGCGTTTTGATCATCGTCGTTTTGCCCGCACCGTTGGCACCGAGAAAGCCAAAGAACTCACCCTCCGGAATTTCGAGTGACACTCCCCTGACGGCGCGGGTGCCATCAGCGTACACCAGCTCGACATCGGTTGCGGAGATCGCTGCCATACAGCCCGTGGCCCCCCACACCACTAATTCGTTGTGAAAAACGCATCAATTCGAGTATAGTTTTCGAAGAAATGAAGGAAGTAACTGCCCATGAAAATTATTACTCGGTGTATCTTGAAGCGGCACCTGTGTTACCACAGGTGCAAAGGTAATGGCTCGCTGCCATCTGTATGATGGCTGTTAAACCTAATCAAACTTTCTGTGAATTTATTTACTAATAGTTTATATATTATAGATTTGTAACTATATCTGGATTCGATCTAGCGGTAAATGGATGGCCCCAAAGGTATTTGCTTCCCACAGATAGGACATTTGCCTGTCTTTACCGCCTTTTTCGGTGTCTATCTCATGTCCGAACTCGGGCTGTAATCAGAATATATCATTTTCATTTTCACCTATATGAGTCCACTAACGTTTCACCTATGATTTATTACCTATCAGCCAATTTTTGGGAATATGGGAAAAAGTTTCCTGTCAAAACTGTGGACGGACCGTGGAGATTGATCCTGGAGAGAATGGCAACCCTCGTAGTGAGGGCTGTAATCAGTTCGTCTACGGTTAGTCATCTGCAGGTACGACTTTGGGAGTCGCATTCTCAACAAATTTTTCGCGCTGCTGTTCGACACATTCGGCGAGCTGCGGCAAGTCCCATTCCTCCGCGAGCTTTTCATACCTTGCACGTGCGCGCTGACCGCGTCGAATCGCCCGTTCGTAGCCTTGCACGGAATCATCCATACGATATGGAACAAACCCCACATCAGCAATCTCTTCGGGTGTGAAATGGCCATCCCGAACGTGATCAGCTGGTTCTGTCCATGGCTGGTTCTGTCCATGGCTGGTCCTGATTCATGAAGGTCTGCACCGCTGACGGAGGATAACCGAGGATCACGCCAAGGCGCTTGGCCCATCCTCGTGACCGTTTGCGACGGCCATTGGTTGGGACGAGATCAAGGCGTCCACGACTGGCAGCAACAAAAACGAAATTCGTGCCAGCACGGAACGACACGTGTAATCCAAGCTGATCACAGAGATCAGCAAGCCCCTGGTGTGGCGCAAAGCGATGGTTGGGAAATTGATTCTCGTTGGGCTGGAAAATCATCGCTGGTTTTTCTCCAGCCAACACATCAACGAAAACCAATGCCGGCATGGAATCCATGACCTCCGTATCGCTAAATCGGCTCAGAAAGTCGCTTAGCAAGTCCTTTGACTCGCTTGGTAGATCGGGAGCGCATGCCACTGGCTCGAACATGCTCTCTGTTAGCTCCGACTGCACATAAATATGATTTATTTTTTATCAATAATTTCAAGAAGAATCGCGGAAGACAACTATCAGTCGCCGTGCAGTTCCTTGACGGTACCGTCTGGTATCTCTCGAAACTGATAGCAGACGCCGCCTTCGAGGCGCAGTTGTCCGATCCTAAGCCGTCTTGGACGGTAACGAACGCTCGACCCTTGGGTTGTGGCGGACGGTGGATACGTTCTTGTGGAATCGCCCTGGGAAACATGGTTGAGACCGCCGACACGAGGCTTCAGTTGTTTGAGGGCCGCGTTGTCGAATTTTGAGGACATCCTCCACCTCGAACTGGTGATCACAGTTCGGACTCGTCAGAGTTCCACCAGGATGTCACCAACGATGGACTCAAATTGAGCTTGCTGAAACCACTGCTCATCGCCGTCGTTCGCTCTCAGATGGACACCGACAGCCCGATCCTGGAGCGGATCACGGAGCTGTTCGATTTTTAATCCTGCTGATCCAGCCTGACCTGGTGTCCTAGGATTGAGGATCGTCCAGCGGCGTCCCTCTGGACCTTCAAATTGATCTCCGACGGAGTAGTTACCGACGGCCATCAATTCTGCTGCTGTCCATAGTTGTGTCCCACAGTGACGACACTCGGCCTCGATTTCGACCGTTGTGCCGGAGGTTTCGACGATGCTGATGCGTAGGGGCTCGTGCTCACAGGCCATCGATGGCCTCCTTGTCAATGACGACGATCCAGTTGCATCCAAGACAGCGAAAGGGTGTGTTTACAAACTCGGATGAATCTCCATGGAGCGGTGTCCGGCAGCCGTTGTGGGGACAGACTGCAGCGCCAAACACTGACTCGCAGGTTCTAACCATCCGATGGTCGGTCGTAATCGTTCGACAGCGATGCGTTTCGTCGAATTGCGTTGTGTTGCTGTGGTTAGTCATCGTCTGATCCTCCTGGTGGAATCGATCGGCATGCTCCGCCACCGGAATACACAAGACCGAACTCGCTACCCTTCTGATCGGGTTCACCAAGAAAATCCCAAAGTAAATTGTAGTATTCCTGTACGACAGCTCGGCCGAGCGGTGTGATCTGATAGGTGACCCAGTCGCCCGTTCGTTGGACGACGAATCCCCGTTCTTCGAGCGCTTTGAGCTGGTCGTAGATGCGAGCGTAGCTCACAACTTTCCCTGTCTCTTCTTCGAGATTGGTCCCAATTTCCGCCTCTTTCACCGGCTCTCCGTGCGAAAGGACGGTTAGTAGATCTCGCTTCGGTGCGTTTAGATCGGTGAATCCTGTGTACGCAGCCATGTTCAGCGCACCTCGTAGAACTCTTTGAGCAGTGGGTAGTGGTCCTGGATCACCCTATCGTAGATATCACAGCAGTCTCCGACTTCCTTCTGGGTGACTGCTGGTCCGCCAGTGAGTCTGTCACCCAGGTAGAGTGCAGAGGCCGCAATGGTGACGGGGCTGGCTCCTGAGCCGAGATACTCCTCAGGAGCTGATTCAAGCACCGCCCGTGCTTTCTGGATGGATTTTTCTTTCAGATCGAGTTCCGATCCGAACCGCTCCAGAAATGTCGATGGATGACTGGGTTCGATTGCGAGATTGAATTCGGTGTTGATCGCCCGCTTCGCCCGTGCGATGGCTGTCCGGTTGACTCTCGCAACGTGGGCGATCTCGTCGAGCGTTCGATGGAGGCTAGTTATTGCGGCGGCGATGTGCAGCCCAGCTGCTGCCACTGCCTCAATCGATCGACCAACCACGATTCCGGTCTGGTGTGCCTGCCGGAAGATGTCTCCAGCTGTCTTGCGGACATCCGTTGGAAGACCGAGCGCTGACCCCATACGGTCGATCTCTCCGAGTGCCTGTCTGCGGTATTGGTGCTTTGAGTCAGGCGTTTGAGAGCGGTGATGCCACGTTCGAAGCCGGTTCATCTGCCGGCGCTTCTGCGCCGGTAGCACGTTCCCGTTCGCGTCCTTGTCAGCCCAGCTGATCGTGGTCGACAGGCCACGATCGTGGAGTGACCGATCCGTTGGCGGGCCGACGCGGGATTTTTGTTGGTTTTCTTCGAAGCTGAACGAGCGCCACTCTGGGCCACGATCAAGACGATCCTCGGTAACAACGAGCCCACACGTATCACAGACGACTTCATCAGAGGCCGTACCGGATGTGATAGCTCCATCACAGTCAGGACACGTTGATACATCCTGTACGGGGGAAGTACGAGCGTTCATTGGAGACTCCATCTTATGACTTCCCATCTCCACCACACTGCTTGCGTGGCACTAGACAGAGGCTTGCAATCCATTGGTTCTCGACCAACCATGTACTTACCATATCTATGTTAGCTACAACTATAAAAATGTTCTAGCTATGATGGCGTATTTGGAACAATGATGTGATAACGATGGTGCTGGAAGACGGTTAGTGGTACTGGATTAGTGTGATATCGTTTGGTTACAGTGGGATTGGAACAGTAAGAGAACTGTAACTCTATCATCCATGCAATAGAAACAGTTACAATTGAGGATAACATTTTTCGAGTGTGCCACAGCCAAATTCCACAATGGATCCACCGACTGACCTGCTCGCTCAAGCCGGTGAGATCCTGCAGACGTTAACTCCACGGACGCTTGCGACGTTGCTAATCGTTGTCGATGAGGATCCCCAAACACAGGGCGATATCGCGGAGATGATCGGGAGCGCGCGATCCACTGTTTCGAAGTACTTGCTTTCTCTCGAAGAGCTCCCACTCCCACTGGTTATGAAGGGCCGACAACGCTACACCGGAACGGATACTGGCAGAACGATGATCGGACTGTTCGATGGGATGTTTGATCGATTTGGTGTTGATCTGGCAACAATTGACTGGCAGACCGACACGGATGTAGAGCAGGTTGCAGACTGTCTCACGCCACTCTGCGATTCTCGTACTGCAACACCCATTTTCACCCTTGAGGCACTTCGTGATCGGAGTGGTATCGTTGATCTCCTTGGTACTCCGCGTTCAGTCTCAGTCAAGGTAATTGTTAACAATGTTTCTCAGCGACATAGCGAACGAGGTGAAAGTACTACCACCGAGCAGGTTCGCACGATCTTGCGGCGATTTGATAATGCAGATGCGATCGAATTCAATGGCGACAACTGCACACTCACGGAGAAAGGACAAGAACACGCCTGTCTGTTGCACCGGATCGTGGATCTGCTTGAGGAACCGGACGATCGGGATACACACATTGAGAACGCTCAGTCAGATGATGCAGCCCGGACAGACTCACAACCATCGTCTGCTCCGGCTGCTACCACCGTCACTGACAGGGTCGCTAATCAGATCGATCCGCGGCAGTTTACGGGAGGGAGCAAACCGCACACCGCTGCGTCGACCGATGCAGAGAAAACGCCCGTCCTGATTCCGGCATACTGGCTGGTTTCCGACACAGAGGAAGTGACAGAGCAAACAGAAACACAATCTACAGCCGTGCTGCCACTTAATTCGATGACGCCGAAAGAACTGGTAGAACGAGCCTCCCACTTACTTGAAGAGCATGGCACTGATGCGGAATTAATCCCATATTGGACGTTGCAGATGGGGGACGAACTTCATCCATTGGAAGGGGCGGAGTTGTCCCTCGATACGGTGAGCCCATGGTCTCTGCTTTCCGGAGTAAGCCGACAAGCAGATCAACGAGAGGACGGCCAGTCGTAGAATTCCGTCGTAAGCAACTCATGCCAACAGACAATCGACAGCAGTTGTCTCAACCTATTACGATCGAACTCGGCCCAATGTTTGGCTCGTCCCACGATAATGTCTCTCAGATTCGAAACAACCAGATCAGTCAAATAGAAGGCTTGATCCGGACTGAAGCACCGATTTTCGCTATTGAGCTATCCCTTGAGATAGCTGGTGTAGCTGTGAGTCAATCGGCTGGAACTCATACATCTTCTCCATCACCTACCTCTATGCTGACGTTTGTTCCTGATGGTGAGCCGACCGTTCGGGGGACTGTCCCCGATGTCCATGTTCGTACTGCGCTAGGGATGCATGGACAGGTGACCATGAGTGTGGATTCGTTATCTAGATCGGTACTCCTCACCGACATCGACGAGCGGTCATTCATCGATGTAATCCAAAGCCAGGTCACTGTTGATTCCGAGAGTCTCGCTGCTCTCAAGCGTGATCTTCTCGTGCCAGAATTGTACGAATCGTTCGACGAGCCAACCGCTGCTCGGGCAACAGCACTTCTGAAAGAGAAGATTCGCCGGCATGAACATGAGCACGTTCAGTGTCTGCTGGATCCCGACACAGCACTGTGGAAGGAGTTCGAACTATACGTGCGGTCGATTCTCGTCGGTGCCGAAAAACGTACATGGACCGATTCAGGATTCCTTGAGCGATTCGCAGCGTTGTACGCGATACCAAGTCGATTCACCGTTGAGCTACTTGGGATGCTAGCTGAAGACTATACGACGACTGACCCGACCATCCAACGGGCTGTTAAGTCCCGTGTAGCGGCCCAACGAGGCACCGAAGCGACACTCTGGCAGTTCCTGAAAGATCACCATGTCGATCTCGATCAGTTGGAAGCAAAGCTCCGGTCACCGGTCGGGGAACAGTACTGTGATCTCTGGCTTGCATACATTATCGGGGAGCTACGAGCCGGGCGCTCACTCGAAGAGATTACTGCAGCCGACTTTTATCATGACTGCCCACCGACCGCAACACCATACGACTCGATCGTTGCCGATGATGAGACACGATCCATGTACGTTGATTTCATGTGCGAGCGACTGCGAGGACATGTCATCGAAGTGGTTCGTCTCAAACGTGTCGACCGAACGTTCACGCTCGAACGAGCATGGTACTCGCTGAATCCAAATGTTGACAATGAGAGCAGTTTTCTTGCTGTACGACGGGCGTTGTTCCGTCGACAGTTTCTATCTGTATTCGGTGTCGAAAGTGGGCTTGATAATCTCCGTGCCCAACGAGAAGCAGCCATAGAGCAAGTCATTCAGGGGACTCCACTTGCTGAAAGCTCAGTATTCAATGTTTCTATTCCTTCAACGACGCAGATAGCGAAGTGTTTGCCAACAGCGTGTAAAACAGCTGCAACAACCCTCCTTGGGCCGACGGCATCGGTAGAGGATCTAACCGCCTGGTTGAACGAGCCGCAGTTCGGATTCACCGAGTAGCACGTTCGAACACATCAAAAGGAGAAGAACTTCTTATAAGAAATCGTGGTGGAATGTAAATCATGAATGTGTCTCTTCAAGGCCATGGCGTGTAATTCGGCCTTCAAGCTGTGGAGCGATACCTATCTCCTGCGCGTAAGTGACGAGTGTCTCATACTGGAGACCATAGCACGGTATGCCCGATGGAAGTGACACACCGTGTGACCGAAGGAGGTTCTCCGGTGCAGCGACGCTATAGCTGGCTGTTGGATCGATCGGTTCGCCATCGACGGTCACCTCAGTCAGCACTCGCTCGTTGTAATCGAACGTTGCCGTGCCACCGCTCAAATGGAGGTGCCAGAACTCCGGATAGGTTGGATAGACGCGATCACCACCACTAGCAATGATATCGCGGAGTGTTGCTCCAGAGATCTTGGTCCGAACCACCGACATATCGAAGGGAGCAAGGCGGATGAGATCACCAACTGTCACCGTATCTTGAAGCGTTACTCCTTGAATTCCAGCACTGTGTTGGAGGGCCACCATCGCGTCGGTCACCCACCGATAGGCGTCGGTGATGAAGTTCCCGAGACGGGATTCTCCCTGAAATAGCGTTTCTAATGAACAGATAATCGGAGTATCAACAGTCCCAACAACCTGATCCAATCCCTCTCTCGTACGGAGATCACGGTACTGCCGTTCGACGCATCGATCGACCGGCGCTTCGGCGACCGAATGAAGGGTAGCCGTCCATGCTCCATCGTAAACTACCTCGCTCAGATCTACGCCTTTACCAGAAGTCCGCACCACGAGCGTATCACTGACCCAGTCGGTCCGAGGATGATCGTCCAGATCTCCGCCGAGGATCACGTCGACATCTACTGCTCGGGCGAGATCGATCTCATCTGTGTGTCCGTCCCGTTCACCGAGGTGAGATACACAAAGAACGTGATCGATGTTTTGGTCCGTGAGTGTCTCAATGGCTTCGGTGGCCGCTTGAATCGGGTCAGTGAACGACACCGATCGCGCTCCAGGCGATCGAGTGTCGGTCTTGGGATTAGCCAGCCCGAATAGGCCGATCCGATGATCATCCCGTTCAAGGATCGTCGATGGAGCGACGCCAACGTCGCCACCGAACAGAGCATCACCATCGTAGGCGTTCGAACAGAGCCACGTCTGAGGGGTATTGCGAATCACCGATAAGAGCGTCTCTCTCCCATAATCGAAGTCGTGGTTTCCCAGCGTCTCAACGGCGGCATCCGCGGCAGTAAAGAACGGGAGCGTGTGCTGGCAGTTCGTTGTCAAACTAAGACCTCCCGGCGCTATATTATCGCCCGCACCGATGATCACTGTCTGTTCGTCCCGTAACAGTTTGATCAGGCCAGCGATCCGACCAATGTGCTCGGGCTCATCGTACACGTCCTCAAGATCTGCATAGTGAATGAGACGAAGTACCATCCTATCTGTGGGGATTGGGAGACATTGCTTTAGTTTACCACCCTTCCATCTGACGAGTGGCACTAGGTATGTGATAGACAAAATAACGTACTGTAATACTATCTTTTTAAGAATAGTGACCTATTAGGGACAGAACTATGTAGTACATGGTATGAAGCAGTATTCGCTCACTGGACAAACAGCCATCATAACAGGTGCATCTCGGGGAATTGGAAAAGTGATCGCCCATCTATTTGCGACTGAAGGAGCACAGACAGTGATATGCTCGCGTTCGACCGACCGAATCGAGACCGCCGCAGCGGAAATCAACGGAATGGTCGATGAGGGTCCAGGAAATGTCTATCCAATCGAGTGCGATGTGACAGATGAATCTGACGTGCGTGCGTTGGTCGACGGCACGCTCGATGAGTTAGACGGCATCGATATCCTCGTCAACAACGCTGGGGGGTCGTTCGGTGAGGACGGGAGGGTGCATACGGTGGATACAACGACGTGGGAAAAAAGCCTCGGAGTAAACCTTACCGGGCCGTATCTCTGCTCACGCGAGGTTATTCCGCCAATGGCAGCGGATGGCGGCGGATCAATCGTACATGTAAGCACTGCGAATGCACTCACTGGCATTGGCGCGAGCGCCTATTCCGCCGCAAAAGCCGGGCTGTACGCCCTCTCACGCCTGATTGCTGTCCACTATGGGCCACACGACATCAGATCGAACGTCATCTCATTGGGGACGATTATGACCAAACAGCGTCAGGAGCGTATGAACAATCCACCAACAGAGACCCACCAGGAACTTCTCAATGAGTACCCGCTTGGGCGCTTTGGCTGGCCCGAAGAGGTCGCCGACACCGTCTTGTTTTTGGCCTCCTCACACAGCTCGTTCGTAACAGGGGTGGAGTTTCCCGTCGATGGTGGTCTCACAGCTGGACTCAGCCAGGAGTTCCATCGGCCAGTTTCGAATGTTGAGGAAACGCCTCAACGCTGATCCGGGTATATAGTGTTCCTCGATACGACTCGGATGAAAGTCATGATATTGATAGGACGGTGTCAACGAACTCGATCCATTGTCTCATACCAGTCAGTGTGGTCGTTCCATGTCTTGGCACTTCGCTCTTGGCGAAATGGTTCGATCGCTTGCCCATCGATTGACGATGGAGCAAGCCGGTGCGTGAGTTCCAGTGCACGACGGTGGATATCGGTATTTTGGTTTCGAACGATCGGATTGCTAGCCATACTGGCTCCAAGGAAAATTGCAGCCTGTGAGAGATCTCCTCGATCGGCCATTGCTCGTAGCTCACGCGAGTAGTTCGACAGGCCGAGTGTGTACTCAACCAGATCGGAAAGCGACTGTTGAGAATCGTTATCGAACAGTTCTGTCTGTTCTGCAACCCAGCCAACTTCATATTGGAACCTCGTTGGCGAGAGTAACTCATCTGTCTCCTGTTCGAGCGTGGCGAGAACGGTTTTCGTCTCTGCTGCGAGCGTTTCAACATCAATGTCTCGCCGGATTTCCCGTTGAATCTGCTCGAAATCCTCGAAGAGATCGTAGTATTGTGGTAGTGCGAACGTCGGACCAAGGACGATCCAATCATCGTGTTGGACTCCGGTGATGGTGACAGCAATTTCGCCAACGGTATTGAGCGTTGTGCGGGTCTGGGAAGCTAGTGTTGGATCTATCCCAGCTATCCGGGTAGAAGGACTCAGACGCTCCAAATGGGAGTTAGCTCCCTTATCGTACTTCGACCCACTTCGATTTGATTGACACGTATCGAGAAAATCTTGGAGGATCTGATGCTCAGAGCCAGCAACGACACGGTCGACGCCACAATCTAACGCGTCATCTGCTGCCTCTCGAACCGCGAGCGCAGCAACTGCTTTGTTGAGTAATTTCTCATTCCATCGGACAGGATCACTAGTTCCCCGTTCGATATTCTGCCGAAGATTCTGTTCCTGTTGTCGGAGATCGGTGAACGAGTCTACATCTTCGCCAAGCCCGGTCCGAAACGATTCCTGGTAGGAACCTCGAGCGTATCTGGTCCATTCCTCGATACCCGTTAGCGCCGCCTGCTGGTGGACTTCTTTGGAAAGATTCTCTAACAAAGCTCGGTTTTGGCGGAGATACTGCTGTTGGATGTGGTTCGAATAGAATGCTGCATAGTCGATGAAATGCACGATTCCTTGCCGTTGGAGCTCGTCAAACGCCATCACGAGATAGTGGTCCTTTTGGTCGCCCTTTTCTCCCACTGCTCGTGCACGCAACCGCTCGTAATCGTATGAATCCATGAGTATGATGGGACGAGAGCCATTCGAAAAATGTGTGAAACATGGAATATTAAGAAGGATCGATGTGAGCGATGCCCCCGGTCGGATACAGAACGCAGATCTGTCCGGCATTAGATATACAAACCTATGTGAAGTGTGATAACTGTTGGTATTATATTTTATTCTAATCTGTAGAGAATATTATCGATCCTCGTAAAGTTCATTGACCGATTTCTTAATATGTGATTCATCATCTGGCTCGGGACGGAGTTCCTGCTCAGACGACTGGAGTTCATCAAGATTCCAGAAGCGTGTCTCCTTTGCATCACCACCAGATGATGGTTCACCGCTTACATTGTCGTATAGGACAGCATAGATATAACCAGCATTGTACCATCCCTGAGGCGCAGTCGCTGTATAGCCACCAATGATTGTCAGGTCTGCTGGAGTGACGGAAAGCCCCGTTTCTTCTTCGAGTTCGCGGGTAGCACCGACTGCCGGTGGCTCGCCAGCTTCAAGAACGCCACCAGGTAATGCCCATTTTCCAGCATGAGGTGGGTTGGTCCGTTTGATAAGAAGGACGTAACCGCCATCAATGACCGCAACGTCAGCGCATGGAATCGGCCGCTGGAAAATAATCCGATCACAGGACTCACAATAGGGTCGTTCTTTGTGTTCAAGCCATTGTGTGCCGAGCTTGCTACCACAATCTGGACAGAATGTGGCTCTGAAAGAAGTCATGATAGTTACTCCACCCCACTCGTAATAGGTTCTTTTATTATACACATCAAAGTAGTGGTGTTTTCATAATCTATTCACTTGGTCGTCTCAGAATTTCACCGATATCACAGTTGCATTATCATGAATCTTGGGCCGCGGATACGTCGTACACATCCTCAAGATCTGCATAGTGAATGAGAAGAAGTACCATCCTATTGGCCCGAAGAGGTCGCAGACACCGTCCTGTTTTTGGCTTCCTCACACAGTTCGTTCGTAACAGAGGTGGAGTTTTCCGTCGATAGAGGTCTCACAGCTGGACTCAGCCAGGAGTTCCATCGGCCAGTTTCGAATGTTGAGGAAACGCCTCAACGCTGATTCCGGTATATAGCATATATTCCTCAACGGAACGAGGCTACAATTGGGGGATTAAAACGGGCCATTGAAGCGGGAAAAAGATTCGAACGACAGTCGATGAGTATGCAACTCGATGGAGTCTCGAAGAGCTCTCCGATTATTCGGATTGAGTACACTATAGAACAATAGCTGAGTACTACGGTCATCGCTTATAAAATGGATCGTCTACGATCCACTATCAGTTTTCAATATTCTCGTCGTTACCGGTGTGCGTGATGGATGTAACTGACAGGTGGAGCTTCTACGGCATGCCAGAACCCCGGCTGGGGGATTCAAGATAGGCGCACTCCACGTATTCAGAGCGGATCTTCACCCGGAAGACAATCCTTGCGCGTCACTTTCTGAGGCTGCCGCAGCGAGAGGGTTCGCGCTGGACATTTCCCGGCGGTCAAGCGCCGAATATGCCGTAACGAACTGTTCTATCAAGGGGTTCCTACGAGCTCCTCGAACACGGATCGTGCATGCCGTTCGACGGCCGCCCCACGTCCCTCAGTGGTATCAAGACCGGGCTGAAGATTGCTGAATGACTGGAGCCACTGTCTCAATGTATACAGCGCAACACGCTGTTCATGGCCTGTTGGAAGATCCCGAACTGCTTCATAGCCGGTCAAAAGTCTACGCCTGATCGTGGGCCTCTCAAGATCTCCAAGCTGTCGATCAAGCATGATGGTGGCTATTGTAATTTGCAGTTCCGGTGGTCCGGCCATGATATCTTCCCAATCGACAATCGCACTGATTGTTGGCGTCGAATTATTCTCTATGAGAATATTCAGTGGGTTGGGATCTTCGTGAATCGCCGTTGAATTGAATTCGTGGGCTAATTCGCCCCGTCGATCGTTGTACCACTCTCGGGCCGGTCGCGCCAAATCTGCAAGCGGTGTCTGCTCTAGGCGCTTGATCGCTTGCGCTATCTCAATATCGAACAGATCTACCCAACGATTAGCCCCGTCTGCAACCCGCAACTCACCATTGATCACTTCCAACTCCCCGAATCGATCGAACGAAAAAGTCTCGTGAACAACTGCGAGATACCGACCAAGCTGTTCGATTATATCATATTTCTGTGTTGTGGACAGTAAGTCACCCAATTCCACTAACACGATCCCGTCGACATATTCCATCAAAATATAGCGTGGAAACTCACCGCCTGGGTCAGTAACGCGATTACATACTGCAGGAACTGGCACAGCCGTCGCTGAAAGTTGCAGTAGTACACTCGCTTCAACCGCAAGCTTCCGAACAGCAGTTGCGTCAGAAGGGAGGGCTGTGCGATAAATTTCGCTCACCTCGGAATCGTCGTCGCCAATCTTTGCGAGTTTGAGCACGTACGTTGGCGTATCGTCGGTGGATTCCGAATTCACAAAAAACGTGAAACCGCGTGACGACTGCGACGCTGCCGTGAGATGATCTCGTGAGCTGATACCATCGCAAGCAGCTGTGAGGGTATCGAGCCGGTCACTACGGATAATCATAGACAATGATAAAGTTTAAGAGTGAAAAATCCTGCCGATATCTATGATATTATTGCACTTATTCCAAGAGATCAACAGATGGGATCGTTTCGGGAGTTTCCAAACGTAACATCATATATCCAATTCCATTAAATAGCCCAACAGGGAGTAGATCAGTCTGGTCCCGGAAGACGAGTTGTAGATGGCCATTCTGTCATTCTCTCCGGATATGACATCGAACGGTGGTTTTTGGACGCTGAGACGGTGAACGATCGGTTCCCAGCCTACGAACTCCCCGACGAACCACGTTGCCTGCTCCAGAACCTCATCGAGGGAAACCATGACATGGGTCGAAATTGCGTCGTGATTTTTCATATCATTTCTCTTGCGGAGACCGGTATGAAGGTGAAGCGTCAGTCGCGGACGAGCGTTTATTAGTGATCACGAACAGATCAGACGTATGCACACACCAGACGGATTTTTACATCCATGGATGGTTGGCGCGTTGCTAGTCGTTTCGAGTCTCGTCGTCGGAACGTGTTTACACAGACTTCGTGGCACGCTTTCGACGGCGCGCATCCAGCTGTTTGCCATCGTTACCGCGGGGATTTTCGCGGCGCAGTTGCTCAACTGGCCGCTTCCCACGCCCGTCAGTGCGCATTTCGTCGGTGGTGCGCTGGCGGCGATCGTCCTCGGCCCACGGCTCGGGATCGTGTCGGTGTCGATCGTGCTCGCCATTCAGGCGTTCGTCTTCGGTGATGGCGGCGTGCTCGCGCTGGGTGCGAACGTGTTCAACATGGCGATCGTTGAGACGCTTGGTGGCTATGCGATCTATCAGCTGCTCGCTGGCTACCACCGGCCGACCGCTATCGTCGCCGCCGGCTGGGGCTCAATCACGCTTGCGGCACTCGCTGCTGGGATCGAACTGGGACTCAGCCCCGCATTTGGCTACGAGCTGGTGACGACGGTCGTCGTCATGGGTGGCGGTCACGCGCTGCTCGGCGTCGGTGAAGGGCTACTGACGCTGCTCGGCGTGTGGCTGTTAGAGACGACTGGATCGCCGGCAAGTGACGCGAATCGACAGGGGGCACAGGCATGAACGTGCAGGGTTCGCAGATCGATCGCGACTGGATGATCAAAGCGATCGGTGGACTTGCCCTGTTGGTGGCTGTGTCGCCGCTGTTTGCGATCGGTGCCGGAGCCGTTGGCTACATCGAACCACTCGAACACGCCGCCGAACTCACTGGAGCGAGCGATCACGCGACGGTGATCGTTGCTGGACTGTTCACTGACTATGGAGTGCCTGGACTAGGAACCGCCACCGGAACGCTCGTCGCTGGGGCGTTTGGCACCGTGCTTACGCTCGGCGTCGCGCTCGGTGTGGGACAAGGATTGGCTGAGTGAGAGAAGCAAACAAAATCGGTGGCAACTTGCGAGCGAGCACTCAAATGTTCTACTTCCGTGATTAGTCAACTCACCACCAATTTTTCCTCTGGTTGTTTTGATATTCTCAAAACCTAACAGACATAGTAATATTGTTTTAGTCGCATAGTGTACACATGAGCATCAATCCACTCTCCCTTTCCCCCATCGTTGTGCTGTTGGCTGTGGGTCTCGTCTATATTGACACAAGCCGTCTCAACCTTCCTCGGAACGCACAGCTCCGTTGGAGTGTCATTGTTGGAACTATTAGTGCTGCTGGATTCTTCTTTGTGACCTCCATTCAAGCCCAGCTAGCGCAAGGATATATTCTTGTAACCGGACAGCAAGAACACGTTCTCGCTCCTGGAGAAATAGCTACTGGCGTGTTTATCCTTGGTGTTGTCATTTGCTGTATGTCAATTTTCATTTATAAGTTTCAAAATAGATCGGGGAGATTAGCCGCTTAAGAGCAGGGGGCAGCGACATTTCCGAATTTTTATTTTCACCCACCCTTAATTATCACAGAAGAGATAATCTCTACAGGACCACCAGATATGAAACCATAAAATTATAAAGTGAAATCACTTCTATTCTGTATTTTAATATAGTGTAAGATAATTTTATATAGTTGCCATATATATTAATATTTGTGGTCGCAGAGTATGAAAATTTCGAGGAGGTCTCTTATGAAGGGAGCAATGTGTGCAGCAGCATTGCCCCTCCCGTCAGGAGTCACAACAGCACAATATCGAGAAAACCAAGAAACAAATCCCAAAATTGAAACCACAATAGAGAAAGCGCTCCGTAATGGCAAATTTACCAGAGCATACGAAATCGCAGCAGAGTATGAATTACCATTCTCATTATCAGTGATAGCAGTAGATCCAACGGAATCAGAAGATGGGGGAACAGTCCCAGGTTCACAGCGAAGCATTCGTACGAAACCACAAACCACGAGTGAACCCTCTCCCCAGGATATTTACAACCCTCCAGGAGGTCCGGATGCTAGTTATATGGGACTTGGTGGCTACTGTGTACGCGGTGGGAACGCTATCGGGATAACCCTCAGTTGGGGGTTCGACGTGCGGCCGATTGACGAGTGGCAAGGTGCCCTTTCTGCACCAGAAGATGGAGTCTCTATCACCTACAATCCCTCTGAATTGCAAATGGTCCCAAATTCAGCCAAAGGGTTCGAATTTTCATACGGGAAAGATACAAAGCCCGAAGGCGTTATTTTCAAAGTTAATGATAGAAAACAGATGGAAGAACGGAGCAGTAGCCATGTTACAGGGAGCATATCTATCGAGGTACAACACAATGGTCCAGAAAGCCCTGCTCCAGTCGCCTATGCAGATTACGTTCACACATGGAAACAGGCAAGAGATATCATAACCCAGTTTAACTTTAAAATCGGTATCGGGATGCTAGACGTCACTGGTCTCCGAGTCCCCCGAAATTGGACTGCACAAGACGAAATTTCAGTGTACAGCTGCACATGAAATCCAGATATTGAGACGTAGCTCAAACACGCCATCCCTCCAATATTCTATTATTTTCCATCTCTCGCTAAAACTCCAAGTCGAAATTCGAACGATCGGCACACGCAAGCGACATAAAAATCTCGCTGGTGTCTTTCGGTGCGCCGATTGCTACGATTTCAGTCTGATATATAAAGGGTACACGACGATTCAGGAATATCGATTCCTCCATGAGATATTTTTGAGGGGATCTTCAACGATTGACTCGGATTGGTCATGATAGAACCATTGTTTGTCACCATTCTCGGACCTCAGATGAACACCAACAGCTCAACCTTCCAAGTCACGGAGCTGTAGAACGTTCACCCTAGCAATCCAGAAAGACTCGGTGCTGTTTGTTCTAGTGCCCAATTATATCCTAATCTCTTATTATATTAAAATTGCTAGTTGATGTATAGTGGATGGAAAGAAATACATCGTTGCTGAGAATCCAAAAGATGCGCTTGGAATTCTTGCGATCGCTATCGCATTTGTTGTGAATGGGTATATCGGCTTGCGAAATGTGCTACGGTCCGGTGAGATAGCCGGGAGCGATTCGTTACTCTTTCTCATTGCAGCCGGTTGTTTCCTTATCGTCTTATTGATCACTGCTTATGAATAAACAGTCCAGTATTCTAGAACCCCAAATCGAAATTCGAACGATCGAACGTCTCTCCACACTCATCACACCGAACGATCGGCGCACAGTCCGCATCAAGCCGGCACGAGAGCCCACCTGTTTCACACGCTGGACAGCGCAACAGCGGCGTTTTCGTCGTTCCACAGCCGTTACACTCGAAGGTAATCCGCCCGTCAGTCTCCAATTGCAGCCACTGGTGACCACAGTCGGCACACGCAAACGGCACAAAAATCTCGCTGGTGTCTTTCGGTGCACCAATTGCCACTAGCTCCAGCGTCGACGGCCCAGCATTGTACCCGTGATGAAACTCATCCCGCTCGAATCGAATCGCCTCGTCAGCACCAACGGAAACGCGCCCGTCGAACGTCTCGAACGTTGCCGTTCCCGAACGCACCACAAACAGCTCTTCCTGATCGCCGTGAGCGTGAACGCCCCCGGGGAGCTCTTCCCCCGCCTCGATCACATACCAGTTTATCGCACAGGCCTCCGTCCCCAGCGAATCGCCGAGCGAATACCGCTCGCCACCGGAGCGCGAATCAGCAGCCAGCTGCTTGAGCCCACTCCGTTCCATCACTCATCGAGCGACTCTGTGGGCACCACCTTCTTGCCCGTCTCCTTCGGGATGACCTGCCGGTCGGCATCGACCCACTCCCGATCGAGTTCATCGCCTTCAAACAGCCGATCTAAAAACACGGCAAGCCCCGCAACCTCCGAATGTGGCTGATTCGTCACGGCGACGTTGTAATCGGCACGCTCATACACGTCGAACGAAACCTTCTGTGAGCCGACGACACAGAGCAGATCGTCGCCGGGGTCGCGAATCTCCGCTTCAACGGTCTGTACTGGGAGCCCATACATCGTCAGATGAACGATCGTCCCATCGAACTCGTTGAGAATGCGTCGTGGTTCGTCGGTCAGCTCCACCGCAAACGGACCGCCGAACCGGTCGGTAATGTCGGTGATCGTCCGCTCTGAATGCGACGCACTGGGTGAAAGATAGACCCGATCGGCGCCCAGCGCGCGCGCAGTCAACCCCACGTGGGTGGTCATGCGATCGTCGCGGCCGGGGCGATGACCCAGCCGCAACACGCTGACTGTACGATCTTCCATACAGACCGTTGTCGTGGGCGACCAAACACCTTCTGCACCAGCGATCGGAATACACTTACGCCGATCGCCACCACACCCGATATGGAACTCACCGGCAAACAGATCGTCGTTACTGGCGGTGCTGGGCTGATCGGCTCACAGCTGGTCGAACAGCTTGCCACAGATAACGACGTTATCGCTGTTGATGACCTCTCGAACGGTGTGCGCGAGTCCGTCCCCGAAGGGGCGACATTCGTTGAGGGCGACCTGTCGAACGAAGCCGTCGTCGCCGACATCATCACCGACGAGATCGATATCGTGTTCCACCTCGCAGCGGCCGACAAATACGTCGACACCGACAACCCACGCCAGCAGTTCGAGGCCAACAGCTCGATGACACACACTATCCTCGAACGAATGGACGAGGTTGGCGTGAGCAATATTGCCTTTACCTCCTCGTGCACCGTGTACGGCGAAGCCGGGGAGCCAACGCCAGAATCGTACGGCCCGCTCGAACCGATCAGCGTCTACGGGGCAACCAAGCTCGGTGAAGAGGCGCTCCTCTCCGTGTATGGCAACACACACGACTTCACCGTCTGGACGTTCCGCTTTGCCAACATCGTCGGCCCACGCTTTGGTGCCGGTGTGGTGCCCGATTTCGTCGAGAAGCTCGATGACGATCCGGAGTCACTGACGATCCTTGGCAACGGAAAACAGACGAAATCCTACATGCACGTCACCGAATGCGTCGATGCGATGTGTTATGTCGTCGAACACGCTGATGAGCCGGTCAACACCTTCAATCTCGCCACACAGACAACGACGGACGTCGACACCATCGCCGACATCGTGAGCGATGAGATGGGTCTCGACCCAGAGTACAGCTACACTGGCGGCGAACGCGGCTGGGAAGGTGACGTTTCTACCGTCCTGTTGCCGATCGATAAGCTGCTGGAGCTGGGCTGGAAAAACGAACTCTCTTCCGATGAATCAGTTCGTCGCGTCGCCCGCGAGCTCCTTGCGGAGCTCTGAGTCAGGCCGGCACGCGAAATTCCGATGCTGCGCTGCAGTCGACATCACCAGTGAGCCACGACCGCACGGTGTAGGCACCCGGAGTGGGTGCGTCCCAGGTGGCGCGGACCGTCAGCGCATCCTCGGGCGCAATCGTTTGCGTCTGGACCATCTGTGCGAACATACGTCCATCGCTGTATCGCCATTGTTCCTCGTCGTCCGACGACACGACAAATTCTGCGAGACAGGCGTCTGGAAACGTGATCTCAACGGGATCGTCGCCAGTATTGTGGACTGTCAGGACGAACGTCACGCCGTCGGTGGGTTCGATAGCAATCGAACTGTCGAGCATGCTTGATTGTTGAACAGCACGACAAATAGTCCTGGGGTCAGGCCACGCGATCGAACGGCTCCTTGCCGGCCGCGATTCGTTGGGCCGTTCGATCAGCCAGCCGAGCGATTTCCTCAGGATACGTCTCAGAGAGCGAGGCCGCATGCGGCGTGATGATCACGTTCTCGAACGACCACAGCGGGTCGTCGGCCGGGAGCGGCTCTTGTGAGTGTGCATCGATGGCTGCACCCGCGAGCTGTCCGGTTTCGAGCGCAGTGAGAAGGGCGTCTTGTGCAACGACGTCGCCACGCGCCACGTTAATCAGATAGGCGTCCTCTGCCATCGCCGAAAACACCGACGCATCGATCAACTCCCGGGTGTCATCCGTGAGTGGGACACACAGGACGACAAACCGTGACTCTGCGACGGCCGCCTCAATCTCTGCTGGCGGATAGATCGTCTCGACACCCTCAACTGGCTGTGGACGCCGGCGAACGCCATCAATGTGCATGCCAAGTCGGTCTGCCCGCCGGAGCACTCCCCGACCCAGCGTGCCGAGCCCGACGATCGTGATTCGTTCGCCATCAAGCGTGAACGAATCGTCGTAGGACTGGGGAGCCCACGCTCCGTCATGCTGGAGATCGCGATAGGTGTGAAGATTTCTGGCGAACTGGAGCATGAACCCCAGCACAGTGTCGCCGACTGTTGTCGCGTGAATGCCGGGACTGTGTGTTAGTATCGTTGAGCTGTCAGCGTAGGATTCACGCGGAAATTCATCGTAGCCGGCTCGAACGCAGTGCACCCAGGGTGCGTCGTACAATGTCTCCTCGTGGTCGAACGTCACCACGCCATCGTATGAGGTGACCGATTCGCCCGAACCAATGCATTTCGTCTCGTGACCACGCCGTTCAAGCTGAGCCGCGAGTCGATCTGGTGGGACACTGAACGATATCGATTCGTGGACGGCAAGCTCCATGTACTGTTCGACTACGTGTACAGTACTGTCAAAATTTCGGTGGCTCGGTCGTTGTATTCCCTCATCACAAGGGGCTCAGCGGGGGTAACACCTCGTCATTGCCACCAGGGTGTTCGACCCCACTTCCTATCGACTCCAGGCCGCGAGGAGCCGTAAATCCTCCGACCGCAGCTACACTCAGAACGGCGGATTCCAGACCGATGGACACGAGCCCTGGCGCTTGAGAATCACGATATACTGCTCTGTGCCAACCTCCTGTTCATCACCATACTGGGCAACCAGCGGCGTCAACCCCACACGAATGAGATCGCGAACGGAGTTCGGATTCGACGGCGCAATCTCGGCCACGGGTGGTCGTTCACCGAACGTCGCAACGGTCCGATACTGCGTTCGATTCGAAAGAAGCGCTCGAATGTACTGACTGCGCTCGGGATCGTCTTTCCGGAACGTATCCGAATCGAGATAGTACAGATCTCGATAGCCCAGTTGAATGTACGTTGGACAACCACTCGTTCGATCAGTGCCGTACGTTCCCCGACCGTTAGGACTCGAAACCGACGTGTCGAGGGCAAGCCCCGCCTCCTGCCAGTCGTGACGGTAGAGCTCTACCGTCTCGTTCTCGTCAGCATTCACAGCGAGCCAGTCGGCAGCCTCGCCACGAGGTTGTGAGCCGTAGCCCAGCACGCCAGCCGTGGCGTAGACACCACTTGTTAGCACGAGAACGGCGAGAATAACCCGCCCCACCGCCGGCGCTCTCGATCGAAGGCGCGCGAGTGCAATTGCCAGCACGATCGCGAGCAGCGCCATCGCCGGCACGAGATGGTGCATCCGGAAATCATGCCAATCAGCAAACAGTAGCAATGATCCCACGGCTCCTGCGACGACGATGGCGCTAGAGAGCGTTTCGAACGATCGATCCCGCCAGCTGAACGGTAACGCCACGAGCGCGCTCAGACTGGCAATCGACAGCACGAGTCCCTGGCCATTGAACAGCGCACGGCCATACCACCACCAGCGTTCGGCAGTCGGTCCGAAGTCACGACTCGGGCCAACGGAGGCACCGTGCAGAATCCGTTTGACCAGCGGCTCCGGTCCAACGGCGAACACATCTGGATAGCTTGCAACGATGGTGAGACAGCCAAGGAGCGCACCTGAGAGAAGCAGTCCTGGTCTGGCAATCTCCCGAACGTCTCCGTCCCGATTGACTCCACGGAGGAAAAACGCGAGGCCGATGACACCCACGACCGGTGCGGTTGTGAGCTTGAACCCGATGGCCAGCCCACCAGCGACGGACGCCGCGATGAACGAATCACGATCGCCTGTGGAGACGTACCAGATCGCACAGTAGGTGCTCAACAGATAGAAAAACAGTGCCGGAATGTCCTCGCCACCCTCGTGTGCGAGCATCAGAATGCCAAGGGTGAGCGTGAGAAAGATGGCTGCGAGCCGACCAGTTGGGCGATCCCGAACGGTCGTCCCGATTCGATAGCCCAGATAGACGATCCCGACCGAAAATGCCACTGACGAGAGGCGAACGATTCCGATCGTCACCATCCAGAACCATTCAGGCGTTGCGCTCCAGGTCGAATGCCAGATGAAATACGGATCCGGGCTGGCAAACGCCGTCAGTATCGATTCATTGCCCGTCAGCACGACGATCGCGACGATCGGGAGAAACAACAGTCCGTACAGATAGAACGTTGGGCCGAACGGGACTCGACCCCAGACGACGCCCGCGCGAGCCGATTCGATCGTCGGCGTCTCGATGACGGAGCCATACCAGTAGAGCACGTCGAAAATCCGGTCGCGCTCGTCTCGCGTGGCGAAGTTCGGGATCAGATGCCAGAAGAAAAACCCACTGAGCAACAGTGCACCGAGCAGAATGTACCGTAAATACGGATCAGCCCGGTAATCGCGAACCACTCGTCGATAGCTTCGGCGCAGTTGCGAGCCGAGTGGAACAGCCATTGCTAGAGGATATTTGAACAATGGACGTAAGTGTTGTCGAATAGCGTGAACGTCGTTGGAAGCTGCCTGCCTCAGTCTTCGAGCCACGTCGCGCGATCGGCCTGTCGGTCAGCAATTGATTTGATCTCTGCCGGGGATTGTTCGCCAGATTCAGTGAGAATCCGAACGCAATCTGCGGGGGTGTGATCGAACGGGGGGACAGTCTCGAGTGTGAGGGATGCATTTCCGGTAGGTGGCGATGACGATGTGATCTTATCGCTGGTTGCAATCACGTACACGGGGACGGACTCGTACGAGGCAGCGATTGCGACGCCCCGCGTACCGAGTTTGTTTTCGATCGATCCGTCAGGATAGACGGTGTCTGCACCGACAACCACTGCATCGATCGACGTTGCGAGCGCGTGTGCTGCGGCCGCATCCGGAAGGTTGGTCCCATCGAGGGCCGCCGCGACCGCGGACCCCTCACCGCCGGGGCGTGATTCGAGCACGAATATCGATCCATCACAGCGTTCCAGACAGGATCTGACGGTTCCAGATCGAGAAATCGTCAAGATCGCCTCGGCCTCGATATGCGCACTCGCGGTCGCCGCGGCTCGATCGATGAGCGAGTGTGCCCGTTCGATTTCATCGTGGATACTCGCTGTCACCGAGCCATTCGACGACATCACGCGATCGATGCGATTTGTGACAACAGCCATCGACGGCCGCACGGCTCGGAGTCGTCTGGCAATCGGTTCGAGCGAATCCCAATCTGCACCCGAACCAGCCCGGTCGCGGAGAACCTCAAGCGCACGGCAGGAGAGATACGACGCGCCGTGGGTTTCATCCGCCGCGATCGTCTCGGGCGTTGGCCAAACGCGTTCGTACGCGTTCCAGACCCACCTGGTGGCCTGTGACCGACGAGCGACTACCGGAGAAATCCACTCGGCGACGCCATCGGCCAATGGCTCCCGGTGGGGACTGTCGTAGAGATAGGGATGCAGCGTGGCAGGACCACCCGTTGGCCCACGATCGACATCGCAAGGGTCACCCTGTCGAACGAGACGCACGCTGTCGGCAATGTCGGGGAACGCGTCAAACACCACTTCCGGGTCGGTCGTTCCGACGGCTGCGATCGACCCCCACGGCGTGGTGTCATCCGACAGCGAGTGTACCCGAAGGATCGAGGACTGATTCCGAACGAGACAAACGACGACTGGTGGGGACACAGACGTCTTTCCACCCGAATGGCCATGAGTGACCGGAACAGCTATCTCATTTGCAACATATTTTCGTCGTAGTATGCGTGTACTGCTGCTCAGTGACACCCACATTCCGTCACGAGCCAGGGAACTCCCCGACTGGGTGGTTGAATCACTCGAACGAGCCGATCACGTCATCCACGCCGGCGATTTTGAGACACCAGCTGCCTACGAAACGGTTGCGCGCCTCGCAACCGAGCTGACAGCGGTCGCTGGAAATATGGACGGCGAACTGGATCTCCCCGAGGTGGCGACGGTTGATCTTGCTGGCGTTCGCTTTGTCGTCACCCACGGCACGGGACCGCTGGAAACGTACGACGAGCGGGTTGCTGAGACCGTCGCCGAACACGCTGACGGACCGACAGTTGGGGTCTCTGGACACACTCACCAGGTCCACGACCGAACCGTAGACGGCAATCGGCTACTGAATCCAGGCAGTGCGACTGGTGCCTCACCGGCAAGCGCCACAACGGTTATGGTGGCGACCGTCGAGGATGGCTCGTGTTCGATCAGCACAAAAGGGACACAGTGATCGGCGCCAATCTCCGCTACCTGGGTTATTTTTAGCCCCGCCAACCGTTCGGAGTGACATGAACGTCCGGACAGTGGAAGGGCTCGGGGAGATCCATCCCGGCGAGTCGCTCGGGGCAGTACTTTCCCAGGAGGCCGAGATAGCCGAGGATGACGTGGTCTGTGTCGCGAGCACGATCGTCTCGAAAGCAGAAAACCGGTTCATCGATCTCGAATCAGTCACGGCAGGTGAGCGTGCACAAGCAATCGCTGACCGGCTGGCGACGATCGCTGATGAGCCAAAAGATCCCCGATTCGCACAGGTCGTCCTCGATGAATCGAGTGAGCTACTCACCACAGCACCGTTTTTGCTCACTCGAACGCAGTTTGGCCACGTGACGGTAAACGCTGGAATCGACCGCTCGAACGTTCCGAATCACGATCTGTTGTTGTTGCCCGACGATCCGATGGCCAGCGCCCGCCGATTAGCAGACGCGCTCAATGCACCGGTGATTATCACTGACACCTGTGGCCGGCCGTTCCGTCACGGCCAGCGCGGCGTGGCAATCGGCTGGGCCGGGCTCCCAGCCAGCCGGGACTGGCGAGGCGAAACCGACAGAAACGGCCACGAACTCGAGGTAACCGTTGAATCGATCGTGGACGAACTCGCCGCGACGGCGAATCTGTTGAGCGGCGAAGGTGATGGCGGCACGCCGGTGGTCATCATCGAATCGTTCGAATTTGGTGACCACGACGGCAGTAACGAGCTGTTTCGCGATTCTGAATCCGATCTCGTCGGGCAGGCACTCAGCCAGTGGGAGTATCAGCCATGATCGGAATTGAACTCACGCCGGAGGAGCCGGTAGCGACTCTCCGAGACCGTGGCGTCGCTGCAGAACGGGCGGGCTTCGATACGGTGTTCACAAGCTGTCATTACAACAACAGGGATCCGTTCGTATTGCTCGGACAGCTCGCAGAGAGTACGGAGACGATCAGACTCGGTCCGGGCGTCATCAATCCGCTTGAGATCCACCCAGTTCGACTCGCCTCTTCGATGGCGACGCTCTCGGAAGCAAGCGACGGTCGTGCCGTCTTCGGCATCGGCCCCGGTGATCGATCGACGCTTGCAAATCTTGGCCTGGCCGACGAGCGGGGACTGCGACCGGTTCTGGAGACACTTACGACGGCACGAAAGCTCTGGAATGGCGAGCGAGTCAACCAC
Source organism: Halobacteriales archaeon YIM A00013 (assembly GCA_025041195.1). Lineage (GTDB taxonomy): Archaea > Halobacteriota > Halobacteria > Halobacteriales > Haloarculaceae > Halocatena. The sequence goes on along the minus strand of JAKCFM010000001.1, from coordinate 145,309 downwards.
AACGGGAGTTTTACAGCCGACAACGCCGGATTGAACTACGAAGCCAGTTCTCCGCCGGTGTACGTCGGGGGGGAGGGCCCGCACATGTGTCGAATGGCGGCAAAACACGCGGATGGGTTACTGTTCAACGGCGCACATCCGGACGATCTACGCTGGGCACAGAAACAGGTCGAAATCGGACGCAAAGAGCGACCAGCCACACATTCCCCGTTCGATTTCGCCGCCTATGTCCCCGTTTCGATCGCTCGGGATGCAGAGCGGGCAGCCACCGCTGTACGCCCACCGGTCGCGTTCATCACCGCCGGCGCACCAGCGCCAGTACTTGAACGACACGATCTCAATCAGTCCACTGCCGAGGCGATTGGAACGGCAATCGAACGCGGCGCCTTCAGTGAGGCCTTCGAACTCGTGACGCCAGCCATGATCGAGGCGTTTGCTGTCGCTGGGACGCCCCCCGTCGTCCGCGAGCAGCTCGATACACTCACCGACATCACCGACAGTATCGTCATTGCAGCGCCGCTCGGTCCCGATCCTGACGAGGCTGTCGAACTACTCGCCGGCGCGCTCGGCGACCGGCTCGATCACTGATGTGTTCGGCCGCGGCCAGGTGTCGGGAGCAACATCGACGACACCGCACCGAGCGTTATATAGCCAAACACGAGAACGGAAACACCCACGAGAACACCGCCAACGGCCATCAACGCCGCCTGTGGCGCGCTTGCACCGAACAGTTCGGCGAACGCCTGGGCCATCTCCGGAATACTTGCAATCAATTCTGGAAGAATCGCTGTCATACGCTATTCTTGGATTGCGCGTATTTGTGCGTGTCTTTCCGCCATCGCTTTGTGGATGTCCACCGATTGCCCAATCATGGCAGATCGCTCGCTCGACTCATTCACAGGGGATGAGATGAGTACGACGCCGTCAGTAACGCTGGAGTTTCGTCCAGATCCCAGCCCGTGTGCTCTCTGTGAAACGACAGTCTCGCGCCGATGGGTAAGCAAAAACGGTCCCGTCTGTGAATCGTGTAAATCCTGGAACTAGTCTGCGTTGAGCGCCATCGATGCGCCAGTGGTCTCAAGATCGATTTCTTCAGCCAGTCGCGTATGGACGGCGTTGCCAACGCGTTCGCGTTCGATGAGTCCCGCCTCATCGAGTCGGTCGAGATGGTACGAGATCGTCCCGGGCGACCGATCGATCGCCCTGGCCAACGACGAAACGTCGACGGGTTCCATGCGCGCAACGGATCTGAGCACTCGCGCCGAGGCGTCATCGTTCAACGCGGCCGCGAGTTCGGGGTTTTCCGTGGAATTCCTGGGATACAGCCGGTGTTTGCCGTCCGTTTGCTCAGTCGCCACCAGTCGTTCGTCCTCAAGTATTCGCACGTGATATCGAACGGTTGAGCGCGTCACGGTGAGTTCGTCGCTCAGTTCCGTGATATACGTTCCTGGCGAGCGTTCGATTGACTGGAAGATGCGTTCGCGAACGTCGTGTTCGAGCGGGTCGGAGTTATCATGTCGGCTATACCGCAACACCACCGCCCACAGCGGTGGTGCCACGCCGTCGCCAGCGTCACCACCAGGCACAAACAGCGTTGGCTGTACGGGAGAGAACATCGAGAGGAGATCTGGCCGGTCGACGATCGACGCCTGCGAATTTGGCCCCTCTCCCCCGGGAAGCACACAGTGTGCCATCGAGTGATCTGCAGGGCCGGCTCCAGCAGACGTGACCGTTGCTACCGCGATCGAGCTCGACGCGAGGCCGAGCAGTATCAAACAGATCGCAGCGGTAATATGCATCACAGCAGCCGATTTCGAATCCGTCATGTGTGATCTCCAGATGGTTGTGGGGACCGTCTGGATCTACTACTTGGTCGCCTCGTTTGTAGGTCTATTGATACGGTGACACACACCCCCCATCTCGATCGCTGCCGATTCAAACACAGCCGACAAACGACCACTATGGCACGACGGAGCATCCTATTTGCACCGGGCGATCAGCGAGAACTGCTGTATAAGGCCACCAACACGAGTGCCGACATCGTCGTTTTCGATCTAGAAGACGCCGTCGGCCCTGCGGAGACGCCCGCGGCTCGAACGACGGTGAAATCCGTGTTTGATGATCCGTCGTTCGATCCCGATCCGGAGATCTGCGTGCGAGTCAGCCGTGATCCTGCGGCCGACTGTGAAATCCTTTCGACGGCAGAGCTGTCGCCGGAGCTGATAATGCTCCCGAAAGCTGCGTCAGCAACGGCCGTTGAATCGCTCGCAGAGACGCTCACCACGAACGGTCTGGACTGTCCGATTATCGCACTCTGTGAGACGGCCCGGGGAGTCCTCAATGCGAGTGAGATTGCAGATGCACCGCCAACCACTGCGATCGCGTTTGGTGGCGAGGATCTGGCCGCCGATCTCGGTGCTACCAGAACGGCGGCTGGCACAGAGCTCCAGTATGCACGCCAGCGAGTCGTTCTCGCGGCAAGCGCCGCAAACGTCACGGCGATCGATACGGTTTACACTGATTTCGAAGACACTGCTGGCCTCCGAGCAGCCACGAGTACCGCCAGGACGCTGGGCTACGACGGAAAAATGGCCATTCATCCTGCGCAGGTCGAACCGATCAACGAGGCGTTCACCCCCGAGCAATCGGAGATTGAATGGGCAACCACCGTTGTCGAGGCTGCCAAAACCCACGACGGTGTCTTCCGAGTAAACGACGAAATGATAGACGGTCCACTGATCGAACAGGCAAAAACCATCCTCAATCGCGCTGAAATTTCCGACGAGACATCCTAAGAACCGATACTTGCAACATCCGAATGTGGTTGTTTTGTGAGGAGAGACAGACTGTGTGGGCCAATTCGGCACCTCTGTTTTTCGAACCATTTAACAGCCGACTCCGTGAGGTGGTAGTATGTCAGATTCCGCGAACCCGTTTTTCCACCTACAGGAGCAGGTCGACGACGCTGCGGCGTATCTGCCGACGCTGGACGACGACGTGATCGCTCGTCTGAAGCGTCCAGAGCGCGTCCTCGAAACGAATTTGACGGTGGAGATGGACGACGGGGGGTTGGAGGTGTTCACGGCGTTTCGATCACAGTTCAACGGCGACCGCGGGCCGTACAAGGGCGGGATTCGGTACCATCCCGACGTTTCCCGCGATGAAGTCAAAGCCCTCTCAGGCTGGATGGTGTACAAATGTGCTATCGTTGATATCCCATACGGTGGCGGTAAGGGTGGGATCGTCATCGATCCCCGGGAGTACTCGGAGAGCGAGCTAGAGCGGATTACGCGGTCGTTTGCCACGGAGCTCAGACCCCTCATTGGCGAGGACCAGGACATTCCCGCTCCGGATGTAAACACCGGGCAGCGAGAGATGAACTGGATCAAAGACACCTACGAGTCCCTCGAAGGGACAACCGAGCCCGGCGTTGTGACCGGAAAGGCAATCGACAGTGGTGGGAGTGCAGGCCGGGTTGCCGCCACAGGCCGGTCGACGATGCTCACGGCACGGGAGGCGTTTTCGTATCTTGGTCGCGAGATCGAGAATGCGACGGTTGCCGTGCAGGGCTACGGTAATGCTGGATCGATTGCCGCACAGCTGCTCGAAGACGAGCTCGGTGCGACGATCGTCGCCGTCTCGGATTCCAGTGGGGCAATTTATAGCCCCGATGGGCTGGATGCAACCGCCGTCAAGGAGTTCAAACACGAAACCGGGAGCGTCAGCGGCTATGGTGGCGCCGTCGAGGAGTATTCGAACGAAGAGCTGTTGACGATGGATGTCGATCTGCTCGTCCCTGCTGCGCTGGAAAACGCGATCGACACGACGATCGCATCCGATGTGCAGGCCGATGTGATCGCCGAAGCTGCAAACGGGCCAGTCACGCCAGATGCTGATGATGTGCTCGCAGAGCGTGACGTGCTGGTGCTTCCGGACATTCTGACGAACGCCGGTGGTGTGACGGTGTCGTATTTCGAGTGGGTGCAAAACCGACAACGGTTCTACTGGACTGAAGAGCGCGTGAACGAGGAGCTAGAGCGAGTGATCACCGAAGCGTTTGATGGACTGGTCACAGCATATGAAGAGCGAAATCTTCCCACATTCAGAATCGCGGCCTATGCAGTCGCCATAGAGCGCGTCGCCAGCGCGTTCGAACAGGCCGGAAGCTGGCCGTGAACGATTACTCCGCGTAGGTGTACTGTCGTTCGCCCATTTCACCCCAGCCGTCGAAGATGAATTCGTCGGCTGGTTCGGTGAATGAGTCCACGTCGGAGGCACTCAGGTCGTGGTTGTGAACGTCGTGGATGCGTTCGTACTCCTCGAACGAGATATCGTGGCGCTTGTCGAGTTGCTCGTCGATCGTGAGTGACTCGATCTCTTCTTGCCAGCCACTTTGGACCGTTTCGGCGTGTATTTCGGCCTGCGCACCGCTGCCGTAGGAGGCAACGAGCAGTCGTTTGCCGGTGAGCTGGCGATCAGTTTCGGCTGCGTGTTTCAGTGCGCTCGCTCGTGCGATGTGGACCGAACCGGTGTACCAGTTGCCGACCGATCGAGAGATTGAGAGCGTCGGTTCGATCGCGGCTTCGTACCACTGCTGGTAGCGGTCGGTCGTTTTGAGTTCGTCGGTGTACTCTCGGACGGCTTCGAGATACGTCGATTCGTCATCGAACGCTTCAGGGCGTGGCTGGCGGCCGATTTCGCTCGCCAGCTCCGCTTCGATCGGCGTCTCGCGGATAATGTGTCGGTAGCCAAGCAGCGCTGCTTTGCGGACCATCCCGGGGAATGGGGTGTGGAACGGCACGTATGCGAAATCGTCCGGGTGCATCGATCCGCTGACGGATTCGAAATCAGAGAGGGCCTCACGCATGCGGGCGAGATACACCTGCACGGAGCGTTTGCCATCGACGCTCGGGAACTGCTGATTTGGCTTGAGAAAGTCGGTTTCGTCGGCACTGCCAAAGCCCTGTTCTGGGCTGAGTTCGAGAAGCGATGGGTCTTCGCTGATCAGCATGGCCACCGCACCGGCTCCCTGTGTAGCCTCACCGGCGTCGCCACGAGCGTACAGCGCCGTGTCGGTTGCGATCACCAGCGCAGAGCGGCCGCGATTGCGACCAGCACGGATCCAGTTGTACGCATCGTCAAGGCTCTGCGTGCCGGCTATGCACGCGAATTTTCGCTCGCCCTTGTTCGCGTGGTGGAAGTTCGAGTCGAACACCTGCTCAAGACAGCCGGCGATGTACGTCGAGACCGGCTTTGAGTTATCGAACGCGCTTTCGGTTGCGACATCGATGCGGCCGATATCCGCTGGCTCCAGTCCTTTACGTTTGAGCAGGCGGTAGGCCGCGTTCGCACCCATCGTGACGATGTCTTCGTGGGCGTCCGGGAACGAACTGGAGTACAGTCCGAGCCCTTTCCGATACTTGTCCGGATCTTCCCCCTGCGCTGGGGCAAACGTCTCTCCCAGGTCTAGGGCGAGCTTACCGGTGTGTATTTCGAGTGCATCGATCCCGACAGTTACCATAGTGGCAACAAAGCAATTCTCCTATAAGTGTTTGACGACGGAGAATTCGACAATCGTCGATATGGTAGGGATGGCTTACGTGGTGATCGGTTCAGAGCTCCATCTCGTGGTGCTTGCGCGAAGCGGTGGATACGCAAGTCAAGTCGAGACAGCTAATGGAGAGCCCGACACACTGGAGGCGCACTACACGACGATCCCACAGGCCGAGGCGGCCGATGTCAGACGTTCGAAGCTGCTCAACGAATTCGGCAATCGTAATGGGTAGCTACCCAGGCGTTGATCCCCGCACTCGTGCCACAGCCAACGTTTGTCGAAGGCGGCAGGTACGATAGATTTACACATGATGCATTGCCCCGTAGTCGTATGGTAGATATTAGGAATGAGGTATCAGACGCCGTAGAGTGGTACTGGGAAACGCTCTCCGATCAGGAAGACGACCAGAAAGACTCCGAGAACACCGCCCGCGGTCGTCGCGCACAGGTACTCGGTGGGGCACAGATGGACGGCTTCGCCGGTCTTATCGAGGACGCACTCGTCGAAGCCGGTCTCCCGCGGGAAGACATCTGCCACGATCACGACGCCACACTCCCCGGATACTTCCGCGCGACGAAGCGATGGGACATCGCCGTCGTCTACGATGGTAAGGTGCTCGCTGCGATCGAACTGAAATCCATCGCCAGCTCATTCGGCAACAACCTCAACAATCGCGTCGAGGAAGCCATCGGCAACAACATCGACGTCCACATGGCGTACGAAAACGGTGTCATCGAACAGCCGAAGCCACCGTGGATTGGGTACCTTATTCTGATGGCTGACACCGAAGACTCCAGCAGTTCCGTCCGAGTACACGAACCGAACATCAACGTCGACGACGACTACCGCGACGCGTCCTATATCGATCGTGCCAGACTGCTCTGCGAGCGTCTGGTACGACAAGATGTCGTAAACGCAACTGCCTTCCTCACGTCGGGCGAAGACGAAGGAATTGATGGCGGGTTCGAGGAACCGAACCCGGACCTGTCGTTCCAGCAGTTTCTTGATGACCTCGTTGCGCACGTTGAGATGCAGATCGACAACAGACAGACCAAGCTCAACGTCAACGACTGACTCAAAAGAACGTCGTCTGCTTCCGTTTCGCTGATCTACCCGAGAGAGAGGCTCTTTGCCGTCCCGAAGCGTTACTACGAGGATACGCGCGAACTGTGTACAGGTTGTTAATTAAACGGTAATATAGCATGTGGAATGAGAGCCAGATGGGAATCATCACTGATGGTCGGAGAGTCTCACGGGGGAAATGAGATACACGAAATCCACACGACGGAGTAAACTAATTCCTACTCTGCTGATCCCTATAGAGGATTTTTCCGAAGCATCTATATGAGCTTCATTTGCTTTTTCTCGCCGAACGTCTCGGGGACGGGGAGTTTTTTCAGGAGTTTCGACTGCATCCGGTAGTAGTCGTTGTGCGCCTTCTGTGCGTTCGCTTCCAGCCACGCCCGCGCCTTGGGGCTATTCAGATACTCGAGGAGCGTATCGAGATCATCGGGATTTTCAGGGATAATGTAATAGACGGAGTGGCGAGGGATAACGGCACCCGTGCGCTCTGCCCAAAATTCTGGCGGGTCGCACACGTCTTTGGCGAGGATCTTTTCCACGCCGTAGATATCATCCATCGGTGGGTTTTCGTGCCACGAGTACCACACCTTCCCCTTCTCGACGCACGACCGACTCTCCAGTTCTTCGCGATGTAGCTCGGCCCAGTCACCGAACACCCCCAGTTCGTCCTCGGCAACGAGGTTCCCGTGTTCGTCGTACGGGCAGATGATCACATCTCCCGAATCCGGCCCATCGTTCACGGTGAGCTGCTTCCCGCTGGTCGTCCGGTACGACCAGCCCTCTTCAACGAACTGCTCCGGCACTTCCCCCGCAGACTGTACGTAGATCGAGTCGCGCCCGGTGGCCAACCCACACGAAATCCGCTTTGTCACATCGCCAAGCGTGACGCCGGTGTCGTAGTCGTAGGCATCGGTGTCGCCGGCGCGAACCGTGCTCGCCCAACTTGACCCGTCTCCCGGCAACTCTACCGTGTCCACGGTTCCGTCCCGACGGACGATGTGTGTCTCTTCACCGTCGCGGTCGTGGATGGTCGTGATTGTCGGGTAGGTGACGTGCCCAGCGAATGAGTCCTCTGGGACGTGTTCGATACGCTCGACCTGGTACTGGGTCATCAGCCGGCGAAGTTCACCAGTCGTGTGGGTGTACTCGAACTTCTCGGGAGTGATAAACACGAGTCGGCCATCGTCAGCGAGAAGGTCGAGCGACCGCTCAAAGAACAACATATAGAGGTCGAATCGTTGCTCGGCGGTGCGAAACTCGTGCTTGTACCGCGCCTTCTCCTCCTCACTGAGTCCTTCGATGGGAACGTAAGGAGGGTTGCCGATCACGTAGTTGAACTGTCCGAAGTCGCTGGCATCAACCGCGAGAAAGTCCTTTTCAAGGAACTCGACAGGGACATTCCCATTCTGCTCCTCGGCCTCGGCGAGCAACTCCGGGTTACGGTCGATGGCCACACCCTCAGGGACGGAAAGGTCGTGTCCCTCGCAGTACCGCTCCACTGCGGCTACGAACGGGCCATCTCCCGTCCCCGGGAAGAGGATCCGGTCTCCGCCGTCAGGCGGGTGTCCATCGAACAGTTCGGCAACCATCTTGTCGGCGAGATCCGACGGTGTCGGGACGTGCCCCTTCATCTCTTACCTCTGCTTCCCCCCTTTACTATTTAAATGTATATAACACTCGAGTGTCTCATCACCGAAACGATCACCGACCTTTTCGGCTCCGCACGTGTCGTTCTCGTACTTCCCGTCTCCGACAGCCGTATCGGTATCGAAACGATTGCCGGGCCGAGGGGCTGGAAGAAGACGAATAATCCCTGTAACTTCACTCGCTCCGCTCCGCGCGACCTCCCTCATTCGAACCCCACACTCTACTTCTAAAATACACGGGCGTGACGGGATTCGAACCCGCGATCGAGAGGTTAGGAACCTCTCGCCCTGTCCGCTAGGCCACACGCCCTACACTGAATACATTCAAGTACAGATGAAAACGATTGCGGAAAAATTGCAGCGTTCCCAATTCTCCAGAGGGCACAGCGGGTTATCGGCGGGAGCGTTCTCGATTGGTGTCGGTGTTCCCCCAGCCGCCACCAGAGTTCTGCTGGCCGCCACCGCGGTCTTGCTGGTTTCCGCCACGGCCTGGTTGATTGCCGCCGCGATTTGGCTGGTTACCGCCGGGCTGATTGCTACCGCCACGCTGGCCAGTGTTGGCCTGCTCGAAGCCGCCCTGGCTTCCGAACGAGTCCTCGGATTCGAACTCCTCGTCATCGTCCGAATCGAAGGAGTCGTTTGTGTCGGAGTCATTGTTGCCGCCACGCATCTCGCTGAGTTCGTCCTCGATCTCCTCTCGACCTTTCTTGAACTCACCCATCGCCTGCCCGCTGGAGCGCGCGAGTTTCGGAAGCTTGTTAGCCCCGAACAGCAGGACGACGATCAGCAGGATGACGATCATCTCCGGCCCGCCGGGGAGCCCCGGGAACAGGGGTACTAAGCTGGTTGGCATCACTACTACAGAATTGTGAATTCCGAACTATAGGCCTTTTGCTCGGCTTCTTTAGCCACCCATACTTACAGATTCGACGACGAGAGGTATTTACTGTTGTCAGTTTTAGCGGTTAGTGATGCCTGCAACTGGCGATACGGCACCCGATTTTACGGCACCGCTTGCAAATGGCGACGTCGATTCGTTCACGCTCTCTGAGGAGCTCTCCGATGATCCACTCGTGCTGGCGTTTTTCCCAGGCGCGTTCACCAGCGTTTGCTCGCACGAAATGTCCACGTTCGATGACCGGCTCGGAGAACTCTCCGAGCATGGCGCGACGCTGTACGGTGTCAGCGTCGATTCACCGTTCGCGCTCAACGCGTTCCGCGACGAGCTCGGAATCGATTTCGATCTCATCAGCGACGCCGAAAAATCGCTGATCGAAGAGTACGACGTCGCAATGGATTTCGACGCGCTGGGCGTCTACAACGTGGCAAAACGCGCCGTCTTCGTTATTGACTCCGATGGCGACATCTCGTTCACGTGGGTCAGCGATGATCCCGGCGTCGAACCGGAGTACGAGGAAGTTATCGAAGCCGTCAGCGTCGCCAACTAGGGGCACTCCCTCCGCGATATTTTATTTGCTCACGCAACGCAGCCGGTAGTATGGACGACGATCTGCTGGATGATGGCGGTCACACGTACAACCCTAACGGTGAGCACGCGTTTCCATCACACCGGGTCAATGAAATCCTCAGATACGTCGAGGACGACACAGAGATTACTGCGTATCTGGAAGCACAGAACGTCAATCCAGTTGCGCGCAAAGGCTACAACGATCACGGCGCCACGCACGTGAACATCGTGAAAAATCGGGCGCTGTCGCTGTTCAATCTGCTCAAGGCGGGTGGCATCGGGTTCAACGGCGCGCGCGAGCAAGGACTCGAAGAAGCCGACGAGCCGGTGATCATCGCTCTGGCAGCGATCCTCCACGACGTCGGCCACGTCGTCCATCGGCATCGTCATCCGTACTACTCCATCCCGATCGCGGCCGACATACTTGATCGCATCCTGCCGGAGTTTTACGACATTGGAGATCATGTGCGCGTGAAGAGTGAGATACTCCACGCGATCATCTGTCATCACACGCCAGAACAGCCGTTGACGCGCGAGGCTGGCGTGGTTCGCGTCGCTGACGCGCTGGATATGGAACGCGGCCGCTCGCGCATGCCGTACGAACGCGGTGGTCGCGGGATTGACACCCTCTCAAGTCAAGCAATCACCAACGTGGCGTTGCGAAAGGGTGAAACACAGCCGGTACTCGTCGAGATCACCATGTCCGACGCCGCCGGCGTCTATCAGGTGGACGAACTGCTAAAGGCAAAACTCGATGATTCGCGCATTGAGGAGTTCATTCGAATCGTGGCGGTGAACACCCGCGAAGACGACTTACTCGAACGGATCGAGCTGTAAACCAACCTTTTTTCCGCTCGGGTTCGCTACGCGAACCACTTACGCAAAAAACGTTGATGAAAAAATGCCGCTCGCTACACTCCACCTTTTTTGATTTCGGGTGCACTCCGTGCACCACTCAAGCAAAAAATCTGGACCAAAAAAGGCCGCTCGCTCCGCTCGCGGTGCGATACTCTGGAACAGCACCGCGAACATTCCCTCCCGATTTGTCCTTCATTTGGATTCTATTGGTGAGAATGAAGTAGATGGGGAACCGCCCCAACTGGCTCCCGCCAACATCGGAATCTCCTTGTGATCACTGCTTCGTTAGTGCAATTCGGTAATAAGGCGACTCCGCCTGGAATCGGTCGTGGACACTCCAATCCGTACCGATCGTGGCTTCTGCAAACCGGTCGGGATTGAACAGCCGGAACAGCAGTGGTTTCCCCCGTTCGGTTTCGTATTCGAACTGGATGGTTCGGTGAGCAAGCCCCGGCGTCGGATCCGCTCGGTAGCCAGGCAGTTCCGTTACGTCTGGGTGCGTTGGGTCGAACGAATCAAGAATGGCAGTCGCGTTCTCGGTGGTGATCCGTGCCAGGTCACCCAGAAACGCGCGCAAACCGTCTATCGATGCGGTGAGGTTCACCTGCGTTCCGATTACAAGTGCAGTGGCGAACTGATCGCGGTCGAACGCGCTGGGCAGGTCGAACATATCCACCTGGCGGGCGTCGTGGACGCCACGCTCGCGCATGGCGGTGACCAGCGGCGCATCCGGCTCGATAGCGACCGTCGCAAAGTGGTCCTGGAAAAAGAGCGTATGACGACCAGCACCTGCGCCAACGTCCAGCAGCGGTCCGGAGGAGACGTGCTCGCATAGCCAGTCGTCCTCGGGCTCGTCGGGGGTGAACGGCTGGAGATAGAGCGATTCGAGCTGTTCGTGTTCGGATCGATCTGCGCCCCAGCATTCGTACAGCGGTGCGTCACGGTCGCCGGCAACCTCGTCAGCCAGCGCGCGAGGAAATGGTGTTGCCATACAGCAAACTACCACACCGCAATTGTAATAAATACTTAATGAATGTCGGTACCGATCAGCGTGGTGCGGGGCACCTCTCTGACTCGGAGGGTGGAACGGTCAGTTCGCTCAGTGCGCGGTCGTATGCTCGTTCACGAGCGAAACCTATTGCTCAAACAGTCATTCACAATTATTCCTAAATAACTTTATAACCGATCGGGAAGGCATAGCAACACGAGGGCACAGCGATAGCATACGGATGTTGCGCATTCGTGTTGAATGCGCCGGGTGCTGGAACCACCCGACGCTGGGCTCTCAACGAGCTGATCACCCATGCAATGGGAGAACACAGACGCACGTAATTGTACCGGCTCTATGAACTACTACAGCCACAGCTGCGTCGTTTGTCGACGACACCTTCGTGGCCACCGCGATCACCATCTTGGCTGTCCGCTGTGGGGACGACGATGACACTGCCGCTGTTTCTGTTTCGCGACGAGGATCGCAACTGTGTGAACCTCTCGACGGTTGATTCACGAGATGAGCTCTCAGAAGCTGAGCTCTATCACGTGGTGGATATCGGTCAGGGAACCTGGTGTCGGCCGTGTCAATCGACCGGCTGTCCACACGCAACGCGAATCGAGCAGATTCTGACAATGGCTGATCTGGCGAGTGAACGAACGAGCTACGAGCATTTGCCTGGGATTGAGCGAATCACGCGCTATCGCGCAACGGGCGAAACCGTCGTCGCGGCAACCTTCGATACAGGTGCAAAAGTCCGCTACCACGAGACGCGTGATGGGGAGATTCACCAATTGACCTTCCCAGCAACGGATCCGAAATCACCACTCGAACGGATCGACCGACCCGGCTGTGCGAGTGCTGCGGACGGATTGATCGAGCTGCTCGACTCATATGGTCGCTATCGCAGTCTCGGCTGTCCGACGGGGCTCGCGGATCAGCATGCTGCCGTGGCGCGGATTACGACCGAATAGGATGTTTGAAGGGGAGGTGATTCATCAGCTTCCCTTCCAGACAAAGAAAATTTACTGATCACTCACTGCTCAATCGTGCTCGCTTCCGGGCAAACGGTTGCACCATCCACCTCCGTTGGCATACCACCCAGCCGATACTGCAAATCGTACGCTGCAGTGCTCTCATTCCCATGAACGACCGCTATCGATCCATAGCGTTCCTTGCTTTCACATCCAGCCCCACCAGGGACGGCAAACGGTGCATACGTCGTCTCGAACGTTCTCACCTTGCCCGCTTCGATGACCAGATCGGACCGCATCGGACTTACTGGACGATCCGATTCGACACCGACCACCCCCGGCGTAGCAGGAAGCTCCGACCATTCGAACGAGTCACTTGTTGGATCGACCGCCGGATTGGGCACGTCACCATAGACGGAAATAAATCGGACGAGCAACGGCGCTATGGCCTGGTTTTCGAGATCGAATCGAACACGACCGTCTGACAGAATTTCGCAGTTGTGGATGTGTCCGTGAACGTGGCACGGAATTCGTTTTGACGCCGTCTTCTCGCCAACTGTAGCTCGCACATGCAACTGCAGTCCGACATCCGTCTCAAGCGCAGTCGGGCGAATCACCTGAAACCGAACGGTCCGAGCTGGCTCATCAATCCGTTCATACACCACTGAAGTTCGTCCGTTGATCGTTGAAGCCGACGTAACGTCGACACTATCTCGAAACGTCACGAGAAGGTCGGTGCCATCGAACCGATGGCTCTCGAATACGGAATCTGAATCGAGACGACGTCGAAACGACGGCAGAGCCGAACAACCCGTCAAAATCACGGAGCCACAAACTGAAAGCGACCGACAAAAGAGACGCCGATTCATGTGTAGAACTTTGAAATCGTAACAGATACTGATTTGGAAACTGCCACCTAATCACCGATTACGCTCGCCTATCCCCATGTTTGTTATCACGGTTCGCCCATAACTGTATGAGGACCAATGGACCGTCGGATCCTCTTTTCGCTCCCAGTAGTGTGTGGTGTACTGTATCCACTCTTGTTGCTCATAATCTACCTTGAGGGCAGCCTGCCGGGGATGGACGTGTTTCGCGTACCGCTGGGACTGCTCGCGCTGGGCGTCATCCCTGGCTACGCACTCCTGGTCCTGCTCAATCTCGACGACCGACCACTGGGACGCGTTGGACTGTATAGCCTCACAGCAAGCCAGGTACTGATGGTATCCGGTGCTATCGTCCTCAACCAGCTCGGCTGGCTGGGAATTGATCGACCACTCACCCCGCTGTCGATCGTCACCACGACCGGTCTGCTCACCGCGGTGTTTCTGTTGATCCACTACTACCGCCAGAAAGAAATTCACCAGTTTACCGCCCCAGAGATTCCATCCACACGAGTACTGCTCGGAACTGGATTGCTCACGATGGTGGTGCTCGCTGCGGGCGTACTCACGCGCACCGGGCCGACGTGGCTCCTTTCGGTGGTATTGTGCGTGATCGCCGTGCTTCCAATGGTCCTGCTGTGGGCCGACAACGACCGACTCACCGGCTACGGAATCTGGGCGATCGCTGCGGCTGTTTTGCTCCAGATGACGCTCGTCTCGAATCACATCTGGGGATTCGACATCCACTTCGAGTTCCACGCCGCACGAGAAATCCTCCTCGGAAGCCACTGGAACCCGACAATGGAGTCGGCGAGCAACTCCCTGGTCATGGTAACGCTTTTGGGAGCGAACTACGCCACCGTGACGGGACTCGATCTGGTCTGGGTGTATAAACTACTCGTGCCGATTATGGTGGCACTACTCCCAGTGGGAATCTGGTATATCGTCCGGGCAACTACCGGCGATCGCCGGATCGCAACCCTGGCACCGTTCGCGCTGGTGTTCTACTACGGCTTTTTCAAAGACATGCCCGACAAACAGCTGCTGGGGGGACTCTACGCGACACTATTGCTCGTCGTCTTACTCGACGACGGACTGTCTCGCAGAGATCGGATCCTGCTCGGACTCGTCATGGGATTCGGACTCGTTGGAAGCCACTACGGCGTGAGTCTGCTGTTTGGGGCATTTCTCGGTGCCACACTGCTCGCCAGAATGATCCTCGATCAAACAAAACTGCTCGAGGAGCAGCCGATCGCAACGCGTGTGAGCCGCCCCTGGATCGTTGTCTCGCTCATCACCCTCTGGATTGGCTGGTACGGGATAACCGCCGGAGGAGTCAATCTCGAACGCGTCGTCGGTGCGGGACTGGTGTTGCTGGAATCATTGCCCCTCCCCGCCTCCGATCGGAGCGGTGCGGACTACGCAACCACCGGCTTTGGCTCGCCGGTGTGGGTGGTGTACAAACTGCTGTATTTCGTGCTGGTCGGGCTGATCGGCGTCGGATTACTGCGCTCGCTGCTCGACAGCTGGTTCGATCGCCAGACCGTTGCCACCGAATACGTCTTGCTCTCATGTGGCGTCTTTGGCTTTCTCGGTGCGTCCGTCGTGTTCACGTTCGGGATGGGCTTCGACCGAACGCTGCAGATCGCGCTGTTCGTCCTCGGCCCGTTCGCCGTCATTGGCGCTAGAACAGCCATCGAACTCATTAGTGAAATTGCACATCGCGTGCGACCACAGCTTGACAATCGATGGGGACCAGAATCCGGCGATCAGCTGTTTGCTGTCGTGCTTGCCATTCTGTTCGTCTTTAGCTCTGGCGTCGCGTTCACCGCCACGGGAGCGCCGGTTCCACCGTACAACTTGAATCTGAACGAAAACGCCGGGTGGCCGGCCTACACCGACGCAGAAGTCTCCGCCACGCGCTGGCTCGAAGATCACACCGATCCCAGCGACACGGTGGCCGTCATCAACGAATGGGAGCACATCAAAAGCCGCGATGGACTGCTCGTTAGCGAAGTCGTTCCTGTCCACGAGATCGAACCAATCTGGCTCGAACGAGAGCGACTCACCACCGACGCATACGTCTACGTGAGTCATAAACCCATGCGAACACTCGAAAGCGACTCCGACTACATCGATCCGACCAATACGACCATCCACGAGAATCAGCTCGCCAACGCATCCGTAGTCTACGAAAATGAACGAGTGACGATCTACCACATCCAGTCCTGATCTGTAATCAGACCGTACTCACAGATTGTCTCGAATCATCCAGCCATCAGGCAAATCGAGCATCCGTGAGCCGAATTCTTTGCTGAGAATATTATCAGTGAACGCACATGATTGATACACGCCGTCTCCCTCAGCGAGTACGCCACGGGGAGTGCCAGCGTCGGTATACATCGTGTTGCCACGTATCTGGATTGCCCGAAGATCGTCACCATCTGCGACACACCGTACACCGGCCTTGAACTCACCACGGAAATCGTTGTCCTTGATCTGGATGCTAGCACAGTCGACGCCGGAATGGGCACGAATGGCAATGTGAGCTCTATCCGGGCGAGAAACGTAACTGTCACAGCCACTCACTGCCGTGAATTTGGATCGGTCGATCTGAATCGACGTGCCGCGCTGTTTGGCATTGTGATACAGCTTCGAGTTTGTGATCTTCCAGGCGTTGCCGCGGACCCTGATCGCCGGTCCATCGTTATGGCCGAACCAGTTCGTATCCACCCGAACAACGCCAACCGCAGGATGTGCCTCTCGATTTGACCCACCGCGGATACCGTCGCCACGATTATTGATGAACTGACACTGGTTGACGTAATTGTCATCCGTGCTGGACTCCGAGCCGGCGAGCCAAAGGCCGTTTTCGGGGCTGTTCCGGAAAAAACAGTTCTGGAACCGGCTGTTCCAGAACGCACCGTACACGAGCGTCCCCGTGTCATTTGTGTCGCTGTTTCCCTCGAACGTGATATCACGCACACAACAGGACATCACATTGCGGCGTGCAGGCGTGGGCGTCGTGAGCAAATCCGTGTTGGCACCGGGTGCAAGCTTGAGTGTGGTTGCGTTTGGCCCGGAGCCAACGATGCTCACACCGTTTTCTACGACGAGATCGCTCCCCTCGTATGTTCCTGGTGCGAGTCGAATCAGCACGTTCGGAGCGTGCTGATCGATGATTGTCTGCATCGCCTCGAACCCATCATCCGGCGTGAGATAGAACTCACCCGGTTCACGAATACCATCGGTGACCGATATCGACAGCCACCGATTGCCATCGGAGAGCGTTCGCTCTGTTGGACGACTACTATCAGGATCAGTCACCTCCCAGATCGTTCCTTTGGCCTCTGAGGCAGGCGGTCGTTCAGTCTTCGGTCCAACGTAGTAGTTGGGTGAGATCTGATACACAGTATCGAGTGTCATGAGCGCAGTTTGTTCGACCCCAAACCGACCGATACCAGTATCGAACGACCCGGCAGCGAACACGCCCGCACCCGAAACGAGCGCGAGATACGTCCGCCGATCTATCGACATCGACGGTGAGGTCATACTGGTTCACCTAACTGTCTCAGTCGAAATGGGTATTGACTCATTATACGCGATTGCAACGGAGTAGCCATCAGTAAACGATTGTTTCGTACAGTGATTTTGCGATTTCCATCAGCATTCCCGAAGTGATGAGGTAATGAGGAACGGGAGTGGCACCGTACTGGCTTTTGTAGTACGCTAGCGATTCGAGATTTCCATTGCCAAAATCGTATCTGGCGATCGAATCGAGGACAGGATCGGTCACGATATCCGTGATTGCCTGCCAATGAAGGAGTTCGTTGATGCCACTACCGGTCGACTCCGATCGTGTCCCACCGATCAAGCAGTAGGCGTCGTCGTTCGAGTAGACGACGATCAGTCCACTCCGAAAGTCACCGCTTGCATCCTCGCCGACGTAAACACGTATCCGATCACCGAGTGACCGAACAAGATCCCGGATATACGACCATCGGACTGGAAAGTCATCGCCCTGCTCGTCACGACGCCGTTCGTGCGCTTTATACACTCGCCGCGCGCCGTTCACTCCTCCCGTAAAAACCCGCAGTCCCGACGAATCGGCGTCTCGGATCGCCCGGCGCGTCTCTCGACTGAAGGAGCGTTGCAATTGATCAAGCGTGACCGAATCGAGCGAAAGCCGGTATGTGAATCTGGTGGAGACATCAAAGTCTGCCCATTCGTACGGTCGGGGGTCGCCGTAGGAGGGATGACACGCCAACCCGACGATCGTCGACCGTCGTGATGCCCCAAGTTGCTCCAAAAGCCCCTCCGTGAACCGCCGATTGACCCGTTCTTGCATGCGCTGTTTCGGACTTGCAGGAAACACGATGGGGCCAAGCTGTGGGATCGCAAACCCAGGCGGTGGCGACACCTGTGCCGTCACGACCGGCCCATCAATCTCAACCACAGGACAGAGCCCGATCGGCTGTTCGCCCTTGAATCCACCATACAGACGAAGGGAGCCGGGGGTGTGATCGTCAAGTACACGAAGCGCTTCTGGAGTATGCGCCCATCCGAATCCAGAAGCCGGCAACGCAGCTTCCCACTCGCCAAAATTGACAATTTCAATATGCATGATAGCCAATAGATATATTATCGATTATAGCTATTTAGGTACGATTCCCATCCACATATCACTATCGGAAGTTATGGACAGTTCATTCGATTCACTGCCGCTAAATCGTTCTCTCCACAAGTTGTTTTTAATACTTTATAAATAAAATTAATAATTAATAATTAATAAGTTATTCCTCTATTATTCTGTTAAAACAGTCTAATTGGTGCATACACGAAGAAAGTCTGATGGGCCGGAAAGGATAATGTTGAATTTGACACACCTAACCCCTTGATATTTACCACCGATTACCGATAATTCCCTCGCATGAAGATCGATGACTGGCAGAGTAGATGACGCCCACGTAGAGGAACCGATCGACGGAAGTCGAACGGCAACCGCCGGGCCACACCGCGGAGCCGTTCGTCCATCTGTCCGGCACATCGGGACGGACGCTGGGCGGTCCGAATCCGATGAGCCAGTAGAACTGGAATCAGAAGCACTGGCTGAGATCATCCAGTGTCAATGTCTAGTTGCAATTCCAGCGTACAACGAAGCAGAATCGATCGAGCGGGTAGTGAAGGGAGCTTTCGAGCATGCCGATCAGGTCGTCGTCATCGACGATGGAAGCGATGATGACACCGCGGACCGGGCCCAATCGTGTGGGGCGGCCGTGATCAAGCACCGGCAGAATCTCGGCTACGGTGCCGCACTGAAAACGGCGTTTGAAGCGGCAGTGACGGCTGGCGTGTCACAGCTCGTCCTCATCGATGGCGACGGGCAACACGATCCAGCCGATATTCCGCGGCTTACGAACGCGCTTGATCAGTCGAATGCAGAGTTCGTGATCGGGAGTCGATTCCTGGACTCTAACCACCTCTCTGTGCCGTGGTCCCGTCGACTTGGAATACGAATCATCAACGGTCTAACGAACCTGAGTATGGGGGTGATTCGCTCCGAATCACGAGTGAGCGACACGCAGAGCGGATACCGGGCATTCGACCGGGAGATGATTCGTTCACTCGCTTATGACCGATCGATCGGCAATCGAATGGATGCGAGCACGGATATCCTGTATCACGCTCACCACCACAGCTATGAGATCGAGGAGATTTCGGTCTCGATGAGTTACGCCGTCTCGAACGCCAACACGATCCACCCGGTTCGTCACGCGATCGTCCTGATACGAAACATTCTGAAAACGGTCGAACGTGAACGACCACTGTCCGCTCTCGGACTGCCCGGGATCGTCCTCTGTGTGTTTGGGCTCACGGCGGGCTACTGGACTGTCTCGAACTACGTCGAGTCGGGAACGTTCCCGTTCGGGCACGGCCTGCTGACGGCCATCTGTCTGGTACTCGGCGTGTTCGCCTGCTTTACCGCCATCGTGTTGCACGCGCTCAGCACGTACTTCCCACCCGACACCACCCCACGGAGGGTCAGATGAGTTCGGCACCCACGAATGTTCTCTCGTTCGATGTCGAACACTGGTACTCGGCCACGCTAGTTCGTGATTCAGTGTCCGATCCAACCGACCATCTCACAAAATCTGTTGAGAGCGTGCTCTCAATATTGGCTGACTATGACGTACAGGCTACCTTTTTCGTCGTTGGGCAGGTGGCAGAGCGCTATCCGGAGCTGATCGCACGTATTGATCGGGCGGGCCACGAAATTGGCTCGCACGGTCACAGCCACCAACCGCTGTTCGACCTCTCGAAAGCGTCATTTCGAGAGGAGATCGCAGCATCGACTGCGGCGATCAGGACGGCAACGGGAACACAGCCGATCGGCTTTCGAGCACCGAACTTCTCGGTGACACCGAAAACGAAGTGGGCGATCGAAGTGCTCCATGAGGCAGGCTATCGATACGATTCCAGCGTGTTTCCGGTCCGGACACCGATGTATGGCGTCAATGGAGTGCCACTCGAACCGTACCGGCTCGATCCAGCCCGCCCATTCGAACGAGGGACGGTCAACAGTCCGCTCGTTGAGCTACCACTCGCCGTTGCCCACCCGAAACTCAGGATTCCCATCGCCGGTGGATTCTACGCACGGCTGCTCCCGAGGCGGCTGCTCGTTGCAGGAATCCGACAGCTGAACGCCCGTGGGATTCCGGCAACGCTCTATTTCCATCCCTGGGAATTTAACCCGGCCGTCACCACCGACGAACCAGGGCTACACAAGCGGTTTGTCAGCTTTCACGGTATCGATGGGCTCTCTGCGACGCTCAGGACGCTTCTGGAGACGTTTTCGTTCACGACGGCTGCGTCGGTTGCCAGAGCACAACCGGGCGGACGGTCCGATACGGCTGCGGACGATCAGACGATCACGAACGCGAGGAGGACCGAATGAGCAAAAACGAGACCGTCGCCCTCGAACCAATCGCAGTCACCGACAGCGACTGGGCCGCATTCGTCGCCGACCACGAGAACGCTACCGTCTTTCACACCCCGGAGTGGTTCTCTGCGATCGAAGCAACCTTCGGCTACGAACCGAATCATCTCGTCTGCAAAAGCCCAGACGGGAAAATCACCGGGCTAGTGCCTGGCGTCACCGTCCGAGATGGGCTGGGGAAAAGCATCGTCGTTCCGTTTGCCGAGTATGGCTTTCCACTTCTCACCGATGAGGTTGATCCAGTTGCATTCCTCAAGGCCATCACCGAACGCGGTGGCACCCGGATCATCAAAGACGCCTCCTGGAGCTCCGTTCGAGGCTACAACAGCGCCGGATTCGGTGGCACCGAGACGGGCACGGCGATACGACTCGGACTCACCTCGTCGTTCGATGCGCTGTGGCACGAACGATTCGACAAAGACGTTCGCCGCTGTGTGCGAACCGCACGCGCAAACGGCGTGACCGTTACGCCAGGGACCGTCGACACGTTTTATCCGCTCTATCTCGCGACGATGGAACGTCTTGGCAGTCCACAATTTCCACCAGGGCTGTTTTCAGCGTTCAGAGACGAGCTCGGAGACGCAGCCACGATTCTCATCGCCTGGCTTGAAGAGCAGCCCATCGCTGGCGTCTTTTGTTACGAATACGGCGATACGACCACGATCTGGACGCCAGCCTCGCTCGCTGCTCACTGGGAGCACCGGCCAAATCACCTCCTCTATCTCGAAGCGATCAAGCGGGCGTGTTCGGCCGGCAGATCGATCGTCGATTTTGGCCGCTCACGACCTGGATCGAGCGTCCACGAGTTTAAAGCACAGTTTGGCGGAACGTCGGCTGATCTCGTGAGCCTCGTCGCGCCACCACATCGGGCCGGCCGAGCGTCGCTCGATGCGTACGGCCGCATTGGCTCGATCACCCCGTATTTCGCACCGATTCTGACCAATTCCACCATCGGACCTGCCCTCAAACGATATCTCCATGAATGACACCATCATCGTCGGACTGTTTGCAGTGATTGCACTCCTCGCCACGTCGCTCTACTGGCGGCGTCGCGAACGTATCGTTCGCGAGGGGCTCACCACCAGCCAGATGTTTGACGCCCGCGAGCGCACGGCAGATTCGCCCGAAACCCGCCAGGCAGCCACTGCCGCCGCACGGACGCTGAGCTGTTCCGTTTCGGAGCTTCCAGCCCGTGTCCAGGCGATTGACGACGAGCGCAGATCCTTACGAAACGAGATCGACACTGTGAGAGAACACTGGGCCGCCCAATGGTGGCACACAGTCGCTCCCGACGACAATACGGACGATTGGCCGTCCGTGGTTCACGCCACGCTACCGAAAGGCGATCACGACGACGTGACAGTACTCGCAAAGCAAGCGATGGACGAACCAGTGATCGCCATTCTGGTCGGCGGTGCTGACGCTTCGCTTGGGGTCGCCGTCGGTCAGGAGCTCACGGATCACTACAGCGCAAGCGACATTGCACGCGAAATCACCGACCATGCGGGCGGTGGTGCCGGTGGAACAGACCAGCTCGCCACTGGCGGGACCGGTGCGGACGACACCGACGAACTAGAGGTTGTCTGTCGCTCGGTTGGGGACGAGCTCACAGACAGGGCGGTACAGACACAACCGCGTGGCGTTCACAAATGAGTCAGTCCACACACAGACAGCTGGCGGCGGCCATCGCAAACCGGCTTGGCGTTGCGAGCGCGATCTGGCGACTCGATGCGCTCGTACGAAAGCTCCAGATCGCCGCACGCGGTGGAACGCGGCGCGTGACGGTCGACGACGTGACGGCGACGTTCGATCTCTCGACCCGAATGGAGTATCGACGCGCCAGCGATCTCTGTGGCGAGCGAACCGTCATGCAGCGGTTGCTCTCGACGCTTGAGGGCGATGAAACCGTCTGGGACATTGGTGCCTGTGTCGGGACCTACGCCTGTTTTCTCGCGGAGACACTTCCAGACGGCCACCTCGTCGCATTCGAACCCGAACCCGCGAATCGAGACCGGCTAACGGTGAATCTCGAACGGAACGGAACCACACAGAACCAACAGATTCTGCCGGTCGCGCTGTGGGACAAAAATGAACCGCTGTTTCTCGATTCGGAGTACGTTGAGGCCGGCGTTGGCCATCACTTTCTCACAACCGATGAAACTGCCACCCAGATCGAGGCTCGCCGTGGTGATTCGCTCGTCCAGGCTGGCGACGTATCCGCACCCGACGTGATGAAAATTGACGTGCAAGGAGCAGAGCTCGCCGTGTTACGTGGCTGTGGTGATCTGCTGCAGGATGTCCACACCTGTGTCGTCGAAATCCATCCCACAAAGCTCCAGCGCTACGACGCTACTCCAAACGAAGTGGAATCGCTGCTTCGTGGGGCCGGCTTTTCGCTCGTCAACTGCGGCGAACCAACCAACGGACGAGGATCCGTGTATCTCTGTTTCGCCCAGCGATAATCAGATTCGATGGCTGTAGTGAATTTATCAACATCTTATAATAACATGGAAACCAGTAATTTCAAGCAATGACCACACGGATAAACGGACAGATGAAAGACACTACCGTTGAGAAAAACGCCGTACTGCTTCCGATCAATCACTCTGGAAGCAGTCTCTCGTGTCTCAGGTCCCTCCATAGGCACGGCGTTCGGACAGTTGCCGTTTCAGAGCATGTGACCTGTCCCGGATTGGTCTCCAGATTCTGTGACGAACAGATGGTCGTACCGTCGCCGTACGAGGACCTACTCGCGTATAAGGACGCACTGCTTGCTGGGGCGCGTCGTCCGAGCGTTGCAACAATCATCCCACACCGAGAGATGGACAGCTATCTCCTCGCGAAATACCACGACGAATTCGCCCAGCACGTCACTCCGCTGTGGCCATCGTTCAAGCAGGTGCAGACGGTACAAGACAGTCTGGCAATGGCAGATGCCGCAGAGGATGCAGCAGTTCCAACGCCGAACACCTGGTCGTTCGATGCCGTGCCGGACTGGGATCGCCCCTTGATCGTCAAGCCACGGTATGCGTTTCTCACGGGCGGTCACGTCGATTCACTGGACGAAAACGACTGCATCGGGAAGATGGAACCAGTCTATCTTGAACGTGGTGAACGGCCCACTCTCGCGGACATCCAGCAACGGATGCATCCTGCAGGGGTGGAGATCTCGGATCATATTCCGGTCGTTCAAGAGCGCGTCGATCACACGGCGAGAGAGTACGGCTTTCGGGGTCTCTGTGATCGCGGCCAGACGACGCTGGCCTGTCAGAAGCGCCAAATACGGGGGACAAGCTACGCAGGCGGGGCTAGCGTCTACCGAAAAACGATGGCAGATGAGAAAATTGACGAGTACAGTCGCCAGCTCCTGTCTCATCTCGACTGGCATGGTCTCGCGTCAGTCCAGTATCTCTACGACCCGGAGTTGGACAACTATGTGTTCACGGAGATTAATCCACGGGTCTGGGCCTCTTTAGAGATGGACGTGTGTGCGGGCGCGAACTTCCCCGTGGCGCACTGGCAACTCGCGACGACAGGCGAGCGAGCGATTGAGACGGGGTACACGGTTGATACCGGAAATCATCTCCTGTTCGGGGAGCTCCAGTATCTGTTGAGTATCGTCCGCGATGAGTATCCTGATATCGAACCGCCCGACCTCCGGTCGGCGGTGGGTGCGGTCGCACGTTCCTGTGTCACCGATCCCAATTTCGATTTCGTCCGGCTCGACGATCCCCGCCCGTTGCTCACTGCCATCCGAAACCAGCTGCCGGTCGGCTCTCGGGACGACACGCTCGTCGCGGGCGAATGAGTCACTCGAACACCTGTGAGCCCACAAAGCGCAAGACGATCGTCCGTAGCTCACCGATCAGTGTCCACAGGGCGACAGCGTACACTACTCCGCCGATCGTGACGTACGTTGTCGTCATGAGAGGATCCGTCGCGGGACTGAAGGTGAGGACCATACCGACCAGCACCACGCCCATAACGCCGGCTGCAACCACTTCCCGACCGATTGTCTTGATCGGAATCGAGTACGACAGGAGCGACCGACTGTACCGATAGGAGAGCCCAAACTTGAGAATCATTGCCGACATCGTCGCAATAGCCCCACCCGTCCAGCCGATCGCCCAGATCGCGAGAACATTCAGGCCAAGATTGCAGAGAATGAACAAACTGTTCGTTCGGAACGTGAGATCCGGACGATCGAGAGCGTTGATCAATTTACTCAGAATCACCTCGTAGCTGTGAAACACACGGGCTACGATCAACAACGTCATCACGGTGCCACCAACCCGATATACAGGACCAAACAGGCCGAGCAAGGACGGTGCGAGCAGTGCTCCCCCAATAGCACCCGGAATTGCGAGCACACCAGTGAACGCGAGTGACCGTTCGAGCAGTTCCGTCACACGATCGCGGGCGCCATCTGCCGCGAGTTCGCTGACATTTGCAAAGAGCGTGGAGCCGATCGCAGACGCGAGCAAAAAGAGCACGCCGGTTGCTCGCCAGGCAAGTTCGTACACGCCGATCAACTCCGGTGTGACAAACAGACCCAGCACAAGCGTGTCCGTCCAGACCCACATTTGTGTTGTCATCGCTCCAATCCAACCAAACTTCGCGTACTCGAACAGACTCCAGAAATGTCGTTTCGATGGTCTGGCTGGCCGGAGTGATGTGAGCGCCAGACCGCCAACCAGCGCTGCGATCTGGCCGAACAGATACCCAATAAACACGCCCTCAACGCCAAACCCGCTGGAGATGAGCACGACCCAGGAGAGCAGATGAACGATGCCGTAAAGAAACTGGACGAGCCCAGCTCTCGCGACCCGTTTCTGTCCGATGAGTCCGGATTCGAGCACGCGACGGAGGAGATAACAGCCAGCACCAGCGATAATGTAGTGTGCAATGTCGTATCCGACGTACGCCTCAATCGTTCCACTGAGACCATAGACGGTCACTGCGATCGGGACGAACAGCGCAGCTCGAACGAGAATGGTGGCCGTGAAATACGCCCCCTGGTCGGTACCCTCGCTGATTCGCTTTTTGGCGGCTTCGTTCATCCCAACGTTGGTGACGATATCGACGACTCGAACGAGCGCAGCAAACAACGAAAACACGCCAAGTACCCACGCACTCGTTGCCCAGGCCAGATAGAACGTTCCGGCAAACACCGTCACAGACAGGCCGATGCGCGTTGCAAACGTCCCGATCGACGATCGTAGTATGCGGCGATAGCTCATTCCAATTCTGTGGACAGTCTATGAAAGGGTCGGAGAGATTGAGTACTGACACGACACCCTGGACAGGTGAACGGACTGGGGGGACTCTTACCCATCATTGTATCGAACAGCATCGGTGAAGATAAATGCAAACATGATGGTTCCGGTTCGGAAAGTAACAGCTCACGAGAGATAGCCGAGGTCAGCGAGTTTCTCCTCTAGCGCATCGTCGCTCGCGTCGAACGACCGATCGGACGCACGAGTGAACTGTTCTGGCACGGCAGCCTTCGCGGCGTCAGCCGTCACGGAGGGGCTACCATAACTGTGTTCTGAACGAAGATACGTTCGTGCGAGTCCAGCCAGCGTTTCGAATGACGCATTCGGTCGCCAGACGGGGGCCTGCGTTCCGCGGAGCAGCTTGTGTGCCAGATACGCACAGCGCAGGAGACGAGACCGGCGCTGGAACACGTGACCGCCTCCACGATCCCAGACGCCTGCCGCCGCGTAGGCCGTGATCGGGATGGTCGTATCGCGTACTGTAATGGGTTTGTATGCCCACGCATCACACCGGACGGTGCGATCGGCCCCTGGTGTGGCCGTCCAGAGCTGCTGGCCATCGCACTCATCTGGTACCGGCCGTCCCTGTGCAGCGAGCGCGGTGGGAGCAACGTCAGTGCCCGAAACGAGGCCAGGATACTCGTGATCTGTCGGCAGACCAGCACCCATGAACGTGACTGGGATCTCGACGAGTTCTGGACACATCGGATCAACGTGGCCAAACTGACCACCGTACGTGGACTCACCCAGGACCTGGCCATGATCCGAGGTGTAGATCACGAGCGTCTCTTCAAGCAGACCTGACGACTGGAGATAGTCGTAGATGGGCTCGAATCGATCAGCCGAGTTGACACAGTCGTCTTGATAGCGATCGCAAAGCGTCATCGGATCGTTTGTCGCCGCGAAGAATTCACGCGTAGAGTCCCAGACGGTGTTGTCGACGCCGTAGGGCGCATGCGGGCCAACGTCGTGAATGAAATGAACGAACGGCGGTTCTAACTCGGCGATCGTGCGCTCTTCAGTGAGATGGTTCCAGCGGAGTGGTGGCTTGGCCGACGAATCGTCCATCAACCAGACGGTTTCGGCGTTGAAGCCGACATCCACCGCTGCCTCGTCGAACAGGGCCGGTCGACTGGCGAGACGGTCGTCTTGAAACCGCCAGACTTTGTGGGTTGCTGGATACTTCCCGCTCGTGATGGAAGGAAGTGCGTTGGCCGTGAAGGTGCTTGGGGCGATTGCTCGTGCCGTTATGCCTCGCCGACGAATCTGTTCGGGGACCGAATCGTATCGGAGTGCATCGGAGACGAAAATGACGACGTTCTCGACCGAATCGGTAGCGGCGAGCGACGACAGTGCTCGTGGCTGCTCTGGCGACGCGGAGTCCATACGATGACTTTCCGCTCGACCTACTCAGCTATTAATTCGTTCGACGCGCCCAACGACTCACTAGAGGTCGTACGGCGTTCGAATCGTTCGATCGCCGCGGCGTACGCATCGAGGTGTTGTCGGGCGATCGACTCCCAGGAGTGTCTGTCTGCCTGCACAGAGCTACACTCTGCCATCGACGATCGCAACTCGTCGTCAGAGAGCACTTCGAGGATCGCTTCGGCGAGCGCGTCGGGATCGTTGGGTTCGACGACGCGACCGGCTCCGGCGTCACCGACCAACCGAGGAAAGTCACCGATCGAGGTTGAAACGACTGGCTTGCCAAAGGCATGCGCCGTCGAGAGGGCTCCACTGTGGCCTTTCGTGCCGTCTGTCGCCGCTGGTCGATACGGGAGAGCAACGAGCGTTGCGCGTGTGAAAAATTCTCCAACATTGTCGTTCGGAATGAAGTAGTTGTGCACCTCGAACCGATCAGGGTTCGAGTCGATGATCGATCGCGTTTGGTCGGAGAGTTCACCATCTCCACAGATCACCAGCGTGAGCTCCGGAATCGACTCCGCGGCGAGCGTGATCGCCTCGGCGAGCACGTCCAGTCCTTTGCCCGGGAAAATATTGCCGAAAAACAACACGGTGGCAGACTCTTCGGGCTGAGGAGTGTAGGGCTGGTCGGTGAAAAAATCGTATGCGCCGTGTGGAATAACATCG
Source organism: Halobacteriales archaeon YIM A00013 (assembly GCA_025041195.1). Taxonomy (GTDB): domain Archaea; phylum Halobacteriota; class Halobacteria; order Halobacteriales; family Haloarculaceae; genus Halocatena. The sequence continues at coordinate 117,487 of JAKCFM010000001.1, read as the reverse complement.
ATCGTCTGTGGGCGGCCAAACCGACGACCGAACGCTCGCTGCTGGGCCTCGGAGTGGACGATCAACCGGTCGTGGTCCACATCTGGAATCAGACGGTCGAGCGCCGATTCGACCGTGGCGAACGGATCACCGGGCGAGAATACCGGTGGTGGAACCTCGTGGTACGTTACGACGAACGGAAACTCTCGATCGATTCCGTGGAGCTTGGTAAACAGTTTCACCTGGGGGAAAAAGTCGGTCGGATCGTGGACCACGTCAGGATCGAACTCGCGTATCCGGTCGATATTTCGGTAGGAGTACAACGCACGCACGTTCTCCACCACGTCGACGTTGCCACCATAGAGATCCGGTATCGAGAGTGTCATGTTATCGAACGCGGAAATCGTTTCAACGGTGTCGGAAAACAACGTATCAGCGGTCGTATCGGTCGGTTTGAACACTGCAACTTCGGCATGCTCGCTCACGGCATTCGCCAGCTCAGCCGCATAATGAGGTAATCCACCCTGATTCTGTGAAAGGACGTAGGCAACCCGCATACGTGCCATGATACGCCCACGTGCGATAAAAGAGGAGCCGGTCGTTCATCCGATCTACACACTCTACCGGGTGATTACGGCACAGTAATCGGTCGTTCGAAATCGTTGGTGGTATGCATAGCTATGTAGTCCCACTCACAAACAACCTGTACTCACAATTGAGGTGTGGCCGCTATCCAAATGATCGAACGCACTGGACGCCTGTATCAGCTCGTGATCCTCACATTCCCAGGACTGCGCCCGCATGCTACAAAGCGCAACGTGCTTGTCGTTTTGTTCGTTGGATTTGTCTTGGGAATGATTGTTGCCGGAGCAGTATCTGTCGTTGGGACCCTGCTGTGAGATCACCGAAGCGATACCAACACGGTGTCGCCCCGGTATCGCTCAAGTATCGCAGAGCAACACAGGATCACCAGAAACGAAACGGTCCATACCGGCACCGACAGCAGTCCAAATATCGACACGTCGAGACTTGACAGTCCAGCCACACAGAGCCCGAGAATGCCAAGCAAGAGATAGTACGTCGACCACGTCACATCGTCCGCAGAAACGACCTCCATGTACACCGTTACCTGCTCGAAACCTGCTGCCGGCGACACGAGCTTTCGATCGACGTTGTACGAAACGATCCCCATTTCGTCGAGTTTGGGGAGATGCGTCTGGTGAAGCGAATTGTACACGCTCTCTCGGATGTTTCGCGGTGGGGGATCTTCGCCTGTTTCGAGCGCCGCAAGCCGTTCTGAAAGCTCTCGGAGTGGAATGGGCTGATTTCGGCCGTGAAGATGCTCTAGAACGCGCGTTCGTCGCTCGTTTCTGAGCACATCGTGGATGTCGAACTTCGTGAGACCGTCCGCCCGCGACGATTCGTTCACTTCGATGGCATCACTGATCGCCACGCCCGATCACCCGACAATGACTATTTAATAGTATTTTTTTGAACACAGACCTGATAACCATCAATCCAACAACAGATTCACAGGTTCAGTTTGAGATTGTTCGTCCAGATTTTGACGTCTATCACCGCTATTACCTGCATTATACTGTGATATACGGCTACTGTAATCACAGCGTTGCGGGGTGTTTGACAACAACATTATATCGATATGATGAGTTTCATCCATTTCGTATGGGTGAAATTGCATATCATAATAATAAGTTTTATGGCCTGATGGCATCCTTTGATTCGATATCGTATAGCCAGACAATAATTCTATTGTCAATTATAATTAATAATTCAATTAATATAAATGCGTTTTATTCCATCTTTTTGTGACAGGAAATCGTTTCCATTCGGTTCGAACAGAACATCGTTATACGGCCTGAGTTCTTCCGTTCGACCATGCTTGATCCGGCAACACTCGACGTAACGATCGTCGATGGCTACGTCGACGAGCCGGCCCACTTTGGCGTTCCACCGTACATTTCGACGTATCCTCGGTACACCGCTGGTGCGCTGATCGACGCTGGAGTTCCCGAAGAACGGATCACCTATCTTACGATTGACGCGCTCCGTGACGATCAGAACCACTGGAATTCCGTCGAAGCCGCCGACCTGTTCGTCTACATCGGTGGGATGACAGTGCCCGGGAGCTACGTCGGTGGCACGCCGGCCGAACCGGAGGAAGTTCGGCGCCTCGCATGGGCTGCAAACGGCACGACGCTTGTGGGTGGGCCAGTTCGTTTTGGCGTGGGTGAGGAGAACGCAGGCGCCACAGAAACCGAACGCGACGACCTCGACTACGATTTCGTCGCCAAAGGAGACATCGAGGCTGCTGCTCACGATCTCGTCGCGTCCGGGCTCGAAGGGTTTGGCAATCGGATGCGTGACACGGAGGAAGTGACCCGCTGGGCACGAAAGGGGGCATTTGTCGTCGAACAGCATCCGAATCATCCCGAGTATCTGATCGCCGAGCTCGAAACCGGGCGTGGTTGTCCGTATCGCTGTTCGTTCTGCACGGAGCCACTGTACGGAACACCTACGTTCAGACCACCGGAAACGGTCATTAGCGAGGTCGAGGCACTCGTTGACTGTGGCGTCACAAACGTGCGACTTGGACGGCAGGCAGACATTCTCGCCTACGGCGGTGACGGCGAACGACCAAATCCCGACGCACTCGAAACGCTCTACGGCGGCATTGACGCCGCAATTCCGGACGACAGCCCACGGACGATCCATCTGGACAACATGAATCCGATTACGATCGTCGAATGGCCAGAGCTGGCCCGGGAGGGGATTCGTATCATCGCAAACCACAACACGCCCGGCGATACCGCGGCGTTCGGACTGGAGAGCGCGGATCCCCGTGTTCAAGAGCAGAACAACCTCAACGTCTCCGCCCAGGAGTGTTTCGAAGCGGTGCAGATCGTCAACGAGGCAGCCGGCTGGCGACCCGAAGACGACACTCACGGACCGTCTCGACTGCCGAAGCTGTTGCCTGGAATCAACCTTCTCCACGGGCTGAAAGGCGAGCGAGCAGAAACCTACGACCACAATCTCGATTTTCTCCAGCGAGTGTACGACGCCGGCCTGATGGTCCGACGGGTGAACATTCGGCAGGTGATGGCGTTCGATGGCACCGAGATGAGTGACACTGGCGCGTCGATCGCTCGCGATCACAAACAACAGTTCAAGCGCTACAAACGGGAGGTTCGTGAGACGATCGACAATCCGATGTTACAGCGGGTCGCACCCGTTGGGACGGTTCTCCCCGACCTTCACCTGGAATATCACAAGGACGGGAAAACGTTCGGGAGACAGCTTGGAACGTATCCACTGCTCGTGGCCGTGCCTGGGAAACGAAACCTCGGGAAAACGATCGACGTGGCTGTCACCGATCACGGCTACCGGTCAGTGAGCGGCGTGGAGTTTCCCCTGGACCCCAATGCAGCGAGCTTAGACGAGTTGGAAGCCGTCCCTGGCGTTGGACAGCGCCGTGCTGGTGATATCATTGTGAATCGCCCATACGACACGCTCGGAGAGCTCCCACACGAAACGAGTGGCGATCTCGAACCGTTCACTCCGATGGAGTAGGACGTCCAGTTGGCAGGTGGATCATTCTTCGGTACGTATTCTCAGAAGGGAACGAATACGGAATGCCTTTATCGATGGCTGTTGCAAAACTGTCTAATGAGTGCAGCGGTCAGTGTCGTCCTTCCAGCGTATAATGAGGAAGGGACCATCGAAGCGACGGTTCAAACCTCACTCGACACGCTGGCCTCGTTTCTTCCCGACGGAAGCTACGAGGTGATCGTGGCCGAAGACGGCTGTGACGACGCAACCCCCGAGATCGCTGACCGAATGGCGGCGGCGAACGACTGTGTTAGACACGTTCACAGCGAGCAACGGCTCGGTCGCGGCCGAGCGCTTGAGTACGCGTTTCGGAGGGCCGACGGTGAGACGCTGGTCTACTACGATACGGATCTTGCCACTGATATGTCCCACCTCCAAGAGCTCGTCGAGAGCGTCAGGTCGGGTAAATACGACGTGGCGACGGGCTCACGGTGGCTTCCGGGAGCGGTAGCCGACCGTCCCATCAAACGGAGCGTTCCAAGCCGCGGATTCAACGGTCTCGTTCGGCTGTTGCTAGGTTCTGAACTGAAAGACCATCAGTGTGGATTCAAGGCGTTCGATCGAACCGTCCTCTTGTCGTTGCTCGATGACATTGAGGACGAACATTGGTTCTGGGACACCGAACTGCTGGTGACGGCACAGAAACGCGGCCACCGTATCAAGGAGTTCCCCGTCGAGTGGGAGCCCGTCGGTGACACCAAAGTGGATCTCGTCCGCGATGTGTTCGGTATGGGAAGTCAGATTGTGCGGTGCTGGTGGACGTTTTCCGTCCAGCCACGGATCAGTCGCCCGGTGACGATTGCCGGCGGTGTGGTGATGGTCGCGCTGGCACTGTTGCTGATGAACCACTACATCGATTTCGAGGAAGCGTTCGCGCATATCCAGGGCGCAGACCCGCTGCTGCTTGGTGTCGCCAGTGCTGTCTATCTCTGTTCCTGGCCACTGCGAGGCATCAGATATCGAGATATTCTCGCAGAACAGGGCTACACCGAAGACGCCTGGTTTCTGACCGGGGCGGTGTTTATCAGTCAGACAGGGAATCTTGTGATCCCAGCCAGAATCGGTGATGCGGTCCGTGCGTACGTGCTGAAAATGCGCCGGAACATCCCGTACACCTCCGGGTTTGCCTCGCTTGCTATCGAGCGGGTCTTCGATCTGTTGACGATCACCGTCCTCTCCGGTGTCGTGTTCGCAATGCTGGCGATGACGAGCCTCGACGTTGGCAAGCTGTTCTCGGCCACGGCTGGTTCAGGAGGACAGGAGGGACACACCGCGCTGATTGTCGCAGTCGGCGTGGCAATCGCTGCGATCGTCGTCACCATTGGGATCGTTCTCAGTGCGCGCGCTGAGACGAACATCGGTCGAACGCTGATCACGCGGCTGAGTTCCGACAGTTACGCCGACCACGTGGCGAGCGTGTTCGAACGGTTTGCCGGTGACATTCAGACGGTGACGAACTCACCACGCTCGTTTGTGAAGGTTGGAGTCTCAAGCACCGCAATCTGGGTGCTTGACGTGGTGACCGCACTGTTGGTGTTCGGGGCCTTTGGCATCGAATCCATCTCGTTCGTCACGTTCGTCTCAGTGGGATTTTTCGCCGTCTGTGTTGGTAATCTCTCGAAGGTGCTACCGCTCTCACCCAACGGCGTCGGCTTATACGAGGCCGCGTTTGCGTTCATCGTGACGGTGTTTACGCCGGTTCCCGGATCGATGGCGGTCGCGGTTGCCGTCGTTGATCACTTTATCAAAAACGTTGCGACCATGGTCGGTGGCGTGGTGTCGACATGGGTGCTCAACGTGTCGCTGACAACCGCCGTCCAGGAAAGTCGCGATATTCAGGCGAGCGAATCAGACTGAACTGGTAACGAATTATCCATCGATTAAACTCCACACCGTTCGAACGGAGTTTCTTCTGTGAGGAGTGTATAACCCATACAAAGGATACCGGAACGGTTAAGAAGGTTTCGACCGAACATAAAAAATACTAAGCGGACATCCGGGGGTATGGGGAGTGGTTTATCCCGGATAGCACCCGCCCTCACCATGAGTGATTCGAACACACGAATCCGAGAACGCACAGAGGAACAGGAGACGGAGGACACTGGAGAGAAAGTAGACTGTCCCGAGTGTGGCGGCAAGCTGGCGACGGACAGTGAACACGGCGAGACGGTCTGTATCGAATGTGGTCTGGTCGTCGAGACGGACGAAATCGACCGTGGTCCGGAGTGGCGAGCGTTCGACGCGACTGAAAAGGACAAAAAATCGCGCGTCGGGGCGCCAACCACGAACATGATGCACGACAAGGGGTTGTCCACCAACATCGACTGGCGGGATAAAGACGCCTACGGCAACTCCCTTGGCTCACGACAGCGTGCGAAGATGCAGCGGTTGCGCAAATGGAACGAGCGCTTTCGGACGCGCGACTCCAAAGAGCGAAACCTAAAGCAAGCACTCGGCGAGATCGACCGAATGAGCTCTGCGCTTGGCCTTCCAGAAACGGTTCGGGAGACCGCGAGTGTCATCTACCGGCGAGCACTCGATGAGAACCTGCTCCCGGGTCGATCAATCGAAGGTGTGGCCACCTCTGCGGTGTACGCCGCCGCTCGACAGGCAGGTGTCCCACGGAGTCTCGATGAGATCTCAGACGTCTCACGCGTTGAGAAAAGCGAGATCGCCCGAACGTATCGGTACGTGGTCAGAGAACTCGGTCTGGAAGTGAAACCGGCCGATCCCGAGAGCTACGTCCCACGGTTTGCCTCCTCGCTCGGACTCTCCGACGAGGCAGAAAACCGTGCGCGGCAGCTGTTGCGCAGCGCAAAAGAACAGGGCGTCCACTCGGGGAAAAGTCCCGTTGGTCTGGCTGCAGCCGCCGTCTACGCCGCTGCACTGCTCACGAACGAGAAAACCACCCAGGCCGCCGTCAGCGAGGTGGCAGACATCTCTGAAGTCACTATCCGCAATCGCTATCACGAACTGCTTGAAGCTGAACAGGATCTCCCTGCCTGACCGCCTCAGTTCGAGAACCGGCCCGGTAAACTGTTGTTTTTATCTCATCTAAATCGCTCGTGCGCCGGCAACTGGCAAAATTGTTGGTTTGGTAACTATTCTGTTTGAGAATCTAATAGTAGTGATATTGAGGGTAGAGGAACTCTCTCGGCGAATTTGGAATGCTGTAGTTGCCACCAATTATTTATATAACAGTCATCACTCATTAAATAATATAGCAGAGTAAAACCTCACAACAAAAAGGATTTTTACGATATCGCAAGTTCGTATCGATGGGTGAAACCGTAGTATCGATGTCTCACACAGAACACACGACAGATAACACGCGACGGACGTTCTTGCAGTTGCTTGCAGGAACCGGCGTGGCAACGGCGGGAATCGGTTCGCTGAGTAGCACCGCAGACGCGGCATCGACGGATTCGAAGACGATGGACAAACCAGGACTCACTGCAGACGGACTCGTACCGGCGAACAAATTCCTCACAATGACGTTCGATAAACTCGCGCCAAAGGAGGTCGAATCACTCGACGTGCTGGTCGATGGAAAGCCGACATCGACGGTGCAGATGTACGCCACAGAAACCGACGCCACGACCGCTGTGGTCAGCGTCTTTGATCTGTTGACGAATCATGATCTCAAAAACGGCCAGTCGCTACCGGTCGTGGCAGAAGGAACGACGAGCGACGGCGACTCCTTTACGGCCGAGACGCTCACAAACGTCGTTGATCCAACGGGCGCACTGAGTAATTCCGATTCGGGATCGGTCGTCACCGACACCACCGCAGAGGTTACTGAGACGGTCGATTCGACCGGTGTCCTCTCTTCACCGACGGCCAAGGCCTACCAGAAACAGTCGTACTGAGTGGTGCAACTGAACGTCAAAAATACGTTCTCTTTCTCAAAAATGACCACACGACCGTCGGAGTCGTGCGTGTGGATTACTTGCCTTTGCCGTCGTTGCTGTTCAGACTCGGACGAACGTGCTCTGCGCCTTTCCCACGGTTGTGGAGCCCACGCCCGCGCTTACCAGCGCTGGTGGCGCCGTTGTACGCGCGTCCTTTCTGCGTGGCGTCACAGATCCAGCTGAGATCGTCGTCCGACTGAATTGCGCCGTGTTCCGGATCCACGAAAATGACCTCGAACCATTTCTGCTGGCCGTCTTCGCCAACCCAGTAGGAGTTGAGCGTCCGGAGATTCTGATACTTGCGCTGTGAGCGCTCTTCGGCAATCCGCTGGAGATTCTTGCGCCGCGTGATGCGGTTGACACCCTGACGCTTCGATCGACGACCGGCCGTGAATCGCTGTTTTCGCGCACCGCCCTTGCGGACGCTCACGCGAGCGACGATGACGCCCTGTTTTGCTTTATAACCGAGCGATCGCGCCTTATCGAGTCGGGTCGGTCGATCGATCCGTTCGATCGCTCCCTGGTCGCGCCATTCCTGCTGGCGCTGCCACTGCAGTTCTGCGAGCTTTCCTTCCTTTGGCGTTTTCCACGCCTCACGTATGTGTGAATAGAAGCTTCGTGCCATTTCGATCACCGACGGGCGTTGTATGGTTCAACCGTCGAGCGGTCACATCCCGACCTGTTAGAACAGGTGCCCACTGGTGCCCGTCATAGCCAGCGAGATATCGTTCGTTCGAGCGGTTCGTACTTAGCGGCTTCGAAGCCATCCGCCGATACATACTAATCCTTACAAAAAACCATTTGAGAGAACACTTTACTTGACGGACGGTCAATACCGATCCAATGAGTCGCGCGGACATTCAGGTGAGCGACGACTGTGTGGCCCCCGCCGAGGCGTTTTCGATCGTCGGCAATGAGACTCGACTGTCGATCCTTGAGGCCCTCTTCGAACACAGCGAGCGTCCGGTTCGGTTCTCCGAGCTCCGAAAGACGGTTGGGTTGCGCGATAGTGCACAGTTCAACTACCATCTCGATAAGCTGACGCCCCAGTTTGTCGTGCGAACCGACGCCGGATACGACCTCCGTACGGCCGGCGAACGGGTGGTCCAGGCAGTGCTCTCGGGATCGTTCAACGAGCATCCGTACGTTGAGCCGTTCACGCTCTCGGATCCGTGCACGAACTGTGGAACCCCGCTTTCGGTGCGCTATGAAGACGAACAGCTCGCAATCTCCTGTGAGGACTGTGGTCGAGGCCACGGGACGTACACGTTTCCGCCGGGGGGATTGTCAGACCGGAGTCGGTCGGAACTGCTCAGGGCGTTCGACCAGCGCGTTCGTCACCGGCACTGTCTGGCAGCTGATGGCGTCTGCCCGGTTTGTAGCGGGCGCATGGAGACGACGATCGTTCCCGAGGGTGATTGTTGTCTGGGCGTCGGACTGCGCGCCGAGCACAGCTGTGCCAACTGCAATCACGAGCTGTGCTCTGCGATTGGGCTCAGGCTGCTCGATCAGTCGGATGTCGTCTCCTTCTACGCCGATCATGGAATCGACTGTTCGTCGACGCCGTACTGGCGGTTCGACTGGTGTGTCTCAGATGACTGTACGACGGTTGTACAGAGAGACCCCTGGCGGATCGAAGTCGCGCTGTCGGCGGCTGAGCAGACCTTGCTCGTCGAGCTCGATGGATCATTGGCGGTGCAACAGACTGAGCGCGTCGATTCAGCGAAACGGTGACGGATCCGTTATTTCGAATCTGACGCCGCCAGTTGCTGACTCAGTGACGGTTATTTCCCATCCGTGGGCATCAACGATCGTCTTGACGATGACGAGTCCCAGTCCAGTGCCGTCGGCTGCTGTAGTGAATCCACGATCGAACACGCGATCGCGTTCGTCGGGGGGAATACCGGGGCCGTCATCGGCGACGTAAAATCCACCACCTTCGAGCGCCCCAACAGTGACCGTTACCGTCGCGCCGGCGTGTTCGATCGCGTTCCGGAAGAGATTCTCGAACAGTTCCTGCAGCCGCTGTTGGTCCGCATCGATCGATCCGAGCGGCGCGTCAATAGTGAGCGACGCGCGGTCGCCCTCGACCATCTCCCACGCGCCAGTGACAACGCTCTCCACCGATGTTGGTGTCGGCGTGTCCACGATACGACCCTGCCGAGCAAGCGTCAGCACGTTCTCGATGAGCGACTCCATCCGGTCGAGTGCATCCTCGATATCGTCAATATGCGGCGAATCGGACGTTTCGCTGAGAATGCTGAGCTTGCCCATCGCGATGCCGAGTGGCTGGCGAAGGTCGTGTGAGACGACGCTGGCAAACTCCTCTAGCTGCTGGTTCTGTCGTTCGAGTTCGTCCTGGCGGCGTTTCTGGTCGGTCACGTCGCTGTAGATCGCATAGCCTCGTTTCGGCGTGGCAGTGGAGACGATCTGGGCTGTCGAGAGCCGGAAGACGCGCGGCCCATCGGTAGCCATTCTCGTCACTTCCACCTCGATCTGGTTGCCGGCGTCAACGTGTTCGTTTAAGGTTTGGGCGTCATCCGCGCCGTCGGGAAGGATCGCATCGTCGAGCGACTCGCCCTCAATTTCTGCCTGTGAGTAGCCAAACACGGCTTCAAACGACGGATTGACCGCAATGACGTGTGGCGTTCCATCGCGCATCTCATACTGGACCGCGGGATCGGTGATGTTCTCAAAGAGCGCAGCAAACTGGTCGCGTTCGGCACGTCGTGCGGCTTCGAGCGCCTGTTGTTTCGAAATGTCGCGAACGACACCCACCGTTCCACTGAACTCACCATTGTGCGTGAGAATGGTGATGTTTGCCTCACAGGGAACTGTCTCGCCGTCTGCTGTCCGCAGTGCAATTTCATAGGTCTTGTTCGATTGGGTCTGTCCCTCGGTTTTGAGGAGCTCTCTGATGTGGGTTTCACCCTTTTCGACCGCTTGCTCGTCGAGCAGTTTCGAGACGTGACACCCAATGATTTCCCCGCGATCATAGCCGGTGAGACCGAGCCCCCGATCGTTGACGAACGTGAACTTCCCTTCAGAGTCGAGCGCATACACGATGTCACCCGCCGTGTTGACGATCGATCGGTAGCGTTTCAGCTCTTTTTCACGACGCTTTCGTGGAGTCACATCGGAGAGCAGTCCGAGCAGTTGCGGACTGCCGCGTGCATTGATCCGGTCGCTCCTGAGTTCAACCTGGAGTATCGTTCCATCCTCGCGGACGCCACGAAACGTGTGGAGACTCTCTTCGGCCAGATTCCACTCTCGGCGCTGGAGATACTCCACGAGATGTGGCTTGTCAGGCTCATACACCAGATCCGTCACCGATAGCTCCTCAAGAAGTGTCGTCCGGTCGTATCCAAACAGCTCTGCAACGTGGTCGTTGACGTATTCGAACCCGAGATCCTGAATCAACACCGTCCCAACCAGATTCGACTCCGCGAGTCGACGAAGATCGATTGCGTCCATCGGCGAGCGCGACGGCTCGTTCAATCCACTGGAACTGTCCACTGATCGCGATGTGGCAGTCGCCGCTCGCACACGCTCTGCCAACGCCTCGTAGCACGAGTCATCGTTCGTCTGCACAACGCAGTCTGCCACATTCGCAGACAGCGCACGCTGTAGCAGTGTCGTTGACGTAGACTCGGGAAAAATGATCGCTGGGATGGCGCTACAGCCTGATTGTGAACGAAGCGCTTCGATCAATTCGATCGCATCGTGAGATTCCGAACCGTGGGCACAAACCAGACAGTCGACCGGTCTAGTCGTCACTGCCCGAGTGGCTGTCGCCGCCTGCGCAGCTATCTCGTCGTCAGACGCCGCAAGGTGACGGGCGATCGATTCAGCACCCGCGTGAGTGGCGTCATAGACCAGAACTCGTATCGGCGACTCCATAGATGTTCAGACGGACAGCGTACTGGTGGCGTGTGCGGACGACGGTGCTGGACTCTGCCGGCCTGGAAACGAACGAGTCACACGACAGTTCGGTTCCAATCGAGTACTAAAATCAGTTACGGCCCACACCCCCTACCAATAACTTATATGATATTTTTAGGAGGGGAGTGCCGATCCGTCTACGTGCATGGTACCTGGTAGCGACGGTCATATTCCCATCCCGATCATGTTCCCCACTAATACACCAAATATATTACATAGTTAGCCGTGAGAACGCGTCTCGGGCCGGCCTGCTTCGGAATACGTAGGGGGCTAGGGCGCCCTGTTTCACTATGAGCACCATCGACGAGAAACGCGTGTTCAGCGATTCTACGGGAACCACCACGGTGTTCGTGGCTTCGGCGGTCGGTATCGTCCGCGTTGACTGTTCCGGTGGCTTAGTTGGAGAGTTCGGACTGCTCGATCGGACCGCTGCAACGGCAATCGAAGGGAACCGATCGGTAGTGATGGCCGCGACAGCTGATGATATCCTTCGACTCGACGACGAAGGGGTCGTGTCCACAGGATTTGGACCGGCAACGGCTCTGGGGCTCGATGCTGAGATAGTTGGTGCTCGGTCGGATCAAATCGCACGGTACACCGACGATGGGTGGCACCCGTGCTATCAATCGGATTCACCCCCCTGGGAATCGATCACGGCGGTCGGTGGTGGACTCATTGGGACGCCCACCGGCGTCTTTCGGCTTGACGATGGCGAGCCAACCCCGGTTGGACTCGACAATATCCGGGCAATCTCTGTCGATAGCTCGGTGCTGTGTGGGACGGGCGGTGGCCTCTATCGGCTGGAAAACGGCTGGAACCGACTGCTCAAGGGTACTGTGGTGGATATTGCTCGAAACGGAGCGAAAATCGCTGCAATCACCGAGGATTGTCTGTACGTGCAGTCGCAGGGAACCCAATGGATCGAAACAGAACTACCGGTCGACGACCCGCTTGCCGGCGTCGCAATAGGTGAGCGGATCTACGTCGTGACCGTCGATGGAACGATCTGTATCGACACCGACGATGGGTGGCGAACCCGCTCGATCGGCGTGCCAGCTGTCGCCGGACTGGCCGTTCGCTGAACGGAAACCGGTTTATCCACCGATCTGTACTCCACGGACATGATCATACCCGCTTCGACGGCCCAGTCTGTCGCCACCAGACTGGCAGAGCAGCTGAACGAAGAGCTTGCGGTCCCCGAGATCACCAGATTCGCCGATGGCGAATTCAAGCTCCAGCTACCAACAGCTGCTGACCGCGCCGTGATCGTCTGCGCAACGACAACCGCGGACGCACACATCGAGTTGCTCCAGCTCCAGGAGGTGGCCGCTCGCGAGGCAAAAGAGGTGATCACCGTCCTTCCATATATGGGCTACGCCCGACAGGATCGCGCCTTTCGCGACGGCGAGCCAGTGACCGCACGGGCGATGGCCAAGGCGATCTCGACGACGACCGACCGCGTCCTCACGGTCAGTCCACACGAGCCGGCCATCGCCGGGCTGTTCGATGTGCCGTGTGCAATCGTCGATGGGGCGCCACGGCTCGCCGAAGGGCTCCCTGAGGGGCTCACAGACCCGCTCTTTCTTGCGCCAGACGAGGGAGCAACGACACTCGCGAGCACAGTCAGAGACGCGTACGGATCCGGCAAAACCGATTATTTCGAAAAACACAGGGACAGAGACACCGGTGCCGTCAGCATCGAACCACACGACACCGACGTCGCCGACCGCGATGTCATCCTCACCGATGATATCATTGCAACCGGCTCAACGATGGCAAGGGCAATCGAACAGCTCAATGGCCAGGCTGCACGGTCGATTTACGCCGGTTGTATTCATCCAGTGCTCGCCGATAACGCGCAGGCGACGCTCGGTGGTGCCGGCGTAACCAAACTGTTCGGTACTGATACAATTGAACGGTCTGTCAGTACTGTCAGCGTCGCTCCTGCGATCGCTACAGAGCTCCGCTAAAAAAGGGACAAACCAGAGGAACGGTCACACCACAGCGTGTGCCCTAACACTCCGGACAGGTACACCCATCGTGGTATGATCCACCATGGGAGGAACAACTCGTCTGGGGACTCTGAATCGCTTTACCACATGCATCGCAAGTTTTTGGCATGCAATTTTATAGATTATGGGATGTAATTTAATACTTTCCCAAACTGTTGTCAAATAATACAGAAATATTGAAAAGTTGTTGCAATCAGAGAATACGTTTCCCGAACGCGCTGGCAACGAGTTCCACGGCGAGTTCGGCGGTCGTATTGTGCGAATCAAGAATGGGATTCACTTCGACAAGTTCGAATGATCTGATTGACGCTGCGTCGATCGATTCCATTGCGGCGTGGGCTTCCCTGTATGTGACACCGCCACGGACGGGGGTCCCGACGCCTGGTGCTTCGTCGGGGTCTAGCCAATCGAGATCGAGGCTGATGTGAACGCCATCGGGGCCAGTCGCAATGTCGAGGGCCTCCTGCGTGACAGCACTCGCGCCGCGCTCGTCGATGTCGCTCATGGTAAACACGGTAATTGGGCTGTCCTGGAGCGCCGCCCGCTCCTGTTCGTCGAGATTTCTGACACCGACGATCACGATTCGCTCCGGATCGATCGCTGCCTGTGTCCAGTCGGTGGATTCGAACCAGCCATGTCCACACAGCCCGGCGAGTGGCATGCCGTGAACGTTCCCGCTCGGAGAGGTCTCGGGGGTGTTGAAATCGCCGTGAGCGTCGAACCAGACGACGCCAATCTCCCCGTCGCGAGCACTCCCGCGGACGGATCCGATGGCGATCGAGTGATCCCCACCGAGAACGAGCGGCGTCGCTCCGTCCTCGATCGAGGAGGCCACTGTGAAGGTGAGCTCTTCACAGACGTCTTCGACCTCGGTGATGTATTTCGCCGTTACCGAGCCGGTTTCGTCGGTCTCGTGCGAACCGTCTGCGGGGTTGGCGACGGTCAGATCACCAATATCCTCGTTGTGGTAGCCCAGTTCCGTCAGTTCGTCCGCAAGCCCGGCGTAGCGAATCGCCGACGGACCCATATCGACACCCCGTCTGTCTGCCCCCAGATCCATCGGGACGCCGATGGTTCGAATAGAATCTGGCATTACTCATGGTAACCGTTACAATAATAAAGGGATCTCGATCCAGTCGGCTGCTACGGAAAAACCGTTCTCGGGGTGTGAAGATTGGTGCGTTGGCGGCGACAGTACGCACCACCTGGTGCGACGAACACCGTTCACCTGTCAACTGAGTTCTCTGCGATCTGTTTGAGTGGGGTCTTCCGACTCGGACGGAGCGTGAACGAGCTCTTCCACCGCGAGACTTATCAAAGACGGTATCAAATAGTTTGGCATGTCGTCAATCGAGCTTACGACCAGTCAAAAAGACATCCTTCGGGAGCTGATCAACCTGTATGGACAATCGGAGCGAGCGATCAAAGGGGAGGATATCGCCGAGGGAGTCAACCGGAATCCGGGGACGATTCGCAACCAGATGCAGTCGCTGAAGGCGCTACAGCTCGTTGAGGGCGTACCCGGTCCAAAAGGCGGGTACAAGCCGACCGCGAACGCGTACGAAGCGCTTGGCGTACAGAATCTCGACGAACCGGCGAACGTCCCGCTCGCGCACAACGGTGAGGATGTCGACGACGCGAACGTCCAGGAGATCGGCCTGACGAGCGTCCACCACCCAGATCTCTGCCGGGCGGAGATTCGCCTTCACGGATCGATCAATCGCTTTCATGAGGGGGATGCCGTCTCAATCGGACCAACACCACGATCCGGGCTGCTCATCGAAGGCACGATCGACGGGAAGGATGAGACTGATAACGTGCTGATCGTCTCCACCACGAGCATGGAGGCACCTGTCGGCGATCCGAGCCACTGAGACCGCCCAGCTCCTGCTCGCAATAGCGACAGCTCTCTTGCTCTCTACGGACGCAGATTGGAGTTTCCACGATTAAACTCTCCACATCCGTTTCAAAGGCTTTGTATCTCCGGGAACCGGACAGAGGAATATGACGGAGAACGTCGTCGTCCTTGGTTCGGGGTATGCCGGTGCCGGTGCGATCAAAAGTGTAGAAGCGGAGGTCGGAAATCGGGCAACTATCACGTGGATTTCGGACGTTGACCACCATCTCGTGTTGCACGAGGCACACCGTTGTATTCGCGATCCGTCAATCCAGCAGAAGGTTCGCATTCCAATCGAGGAGATCAAGGGGTCGCAGACCAAATTTGTCCAGGCTGAAGTCACTGGTCTCGATCTCGATGACCGCACGGTTGAGCTGTCTGACCACGACGACGTGTCGTATGATTACTGTGTCGTTGGAATCGGATCGAGCACGGCCTTTTTCGGCATTGACGGTCTTGAGCGCCACTCACACACGCTCAAGAGCCTCCGCGACGCGCTCGACATTCACGATGACATCAAACGCGCCTCGAAAGACGCCTCCAGAACGGAGCCCGCCCAGGTTGTCGTTGGTGGTGCAGGACTGTCGGGAATCCAGAGCGCGGGCGAAATCGCCGTCTTCCGTGATCAGTATCGGGCGCCGATCGACATCCATCTCGTCGAAGGGCTCGACAGCGTGTTCCCACCGGGCGACCCTGAGGTGCAGGGGAAGCTCACGAAACTGTTGAACGAGAAGAACATCGAGATCCACACCGGCGAGTTCATCACCGAAGTCGACGGCGAGACCGTTTATATCGGCGACGAAAAGGAGCTCGACTACGACGTTCTGTTGTGGACCGGCGGCATCACCGGTCGGGAGATGGCAGCGTCGGTCGATCTCGACCAGGACGAGCGCAGCCATCGGTTCCAGGCAGAGTCCACGTTCGAGACCAGTGATGAGCGCGTCTTCGCCATCGGCGATACCGCACTCATCGAGCAGCCCTCCGGCGACGGTGCCCCACCGACCGCGCAAGCTGCCTGGCAGGCCGCAGAAGTTGTCGGAGAGAACATCAGCCGATCGATCGAAGGTCGGCCACTCCGCAGTTGGACGTACGACGACAAGGGAACGGCCATCTCCGTCGGCAACTCCGCTGTTGCCAGCGACGTTGTCGGCGTTCCCTTCGACACGTTCGGTGGATACGGCGCCAAGGCGCTCAAAAAAGGAATTGCCGCCAAATGGATCAGTCAGATCACCGATTACAAGCGTGCCATCAAAGCATGGCCCGACATGTGAGATCGGCAGCTGAATCCGTCTGATCAGCTGGTTTTTTATCTCTTGTCTGTCACGTGTCACTATGGATCGACCGTGGCACGAGGATGCATCGTTCTGGGAGACCGTTGCGCCGTTCGTGTTCTCTCCAGGCCATCTTGAGTCGGCAGCGGAGCAGGTGGCAAAGCTCGTGGATCTACTCGAGCTGCCTACTGGGGCACATATCTGTGATCTCCCGTGTGGCGTGGGGAGACACGCCGTCGAAATGGCCGATCGGGACCATCAGGTGACCGGCGTCGATCTGACCGAGGAGTACCTCGAACGAGCGAGAGAGCGCGCAATCGAAACGGGCGTCGAGGAGCGTTGTGAGTTTCTCTCGGGCGATATGCGCCAGTTCGTCCGCCCGGAGACGTTCGATTGCCTGCTCAATCTGTACACCTCGTTTGGGTATTTCGAATCGCGGGCAGACGACGAACGAACCGCACAGAACTGGTACGACTCGCTCGTTGCTGGTGGTACATTGCTGATGAGTCTGGCGAGCAAAGAGACGATCAGTGCGGATTTCGAACCGCGTGGCTGGAGCGAGGTCGATGGAACGTATTTTCTCGAAGAGCGGACGATCAAAGACAACTTCTCCTGGATTGAGAACAGATGGACGGTGATCAACGACGGCACGGTTTCGGAGTATTCGGTTTCACACCGGCTCTATTCGGCGTACGAGCTCACGAAGCTGCTCGAACGCGTTGGCTTTGATACGATCTCCGTGTTTGGCTCGCTCACGGGCGAGCCGTTCGATCAGACGGCAGATCAGCTGGTCGTCCGTGCCAACAAATAGTTACTCGATCGAGAGCCCGGCGTGCCAGCGATCAGCGTCGGCGTCGGCGACCGCCTGGTCCATAGCGGCGAGAATCTCGACCGCACGGTTTGCGACGCGCACCGCTCGGCGCTGACCAGTCACCTCGAACTCGTTGCCATCCCGGTCGGCGTACACCGTACAGACCGCCCCTGCGCGCAGCCCGAACAGCGATGAGAGCGTACACAGAACGCTGGCTTCCATCTCGAAGTTGCGCACGCCCGCGTTTTTGAGCGCCTCGAACCGATCGATTCCCGCGGCGGACTGATAGCCACCAAAGCCTGGGCGACCCTGTCCGGCGTAGAAGCTGTCAGTGCTAGCAGTGATTCCAACGTGGTACGGAATGTCGAGTTCTTCTGCGGCGGTGACGAGCGCCGTGACGACGCGTTCGTCGGCGACGGCCGGATACGACTCGCGGACGTACTCGTCGCTCGTTCCTTCGACGCGCACTGCCCCACGAGTGATGACGACGTCACCCAGCTCGAGTTCGGGGTCGATCGCGCCACAGGAACCCACACGGATGAACGTCGTTGCGCCAACCGCTGCAAGCTCTTCAACGGCGATTGCCGCCGATGGACTCCCAATACCGGTCGAGGTGACCGAGATTGGCGTTCCGTTCGTTGCCCCCGTTTCGGTGTGATACTCCCGGTGGGATGCAACCTCGGTGGCGTCGTCCCACTCGTCGGTGATCTTCGCGACCCGCTCGGTGTCGCCGGGCAACAGAACGGTTTCGGCGACGTCGCCCGGAGCGACATCGAGATGATACTGTCGGTCGTCGGCTCCCTCCATACCAGCTGTTCACGCCCCAGCGCCCTCAATCCTCGTTCTCAGCTGCGCCTTCGAGCGTCGATTCTGAAATCGCTGCGGGCAACAGCTCACCGAGCGTGTACCGATCGACTGTGGACTTCCCATCGCAGAGAATCTCGAAGGCTTCTCCACAGAATTCTGCGAGCGTCTGCCGGCACATCCCACAGGGTGTTACACCATCGCGAGCGGCCGAGCTGACCGCGAGACGCTCGAACGACTGATGACCGGCCGCGATGGCCGTTCCGATGGCAACCTCCTCTGCGTGGAGCGTGTTCGAGTAGTTCGCTGTTTCGACGTTGCAGCCAGTGAATACGGTACCATCGGCCGTTTCAATCGCCGCACCGACGGCGTACGTCGAGTACGGTGTGTATGCGGTTTCGAGCGCCGTGCGTGCCTGCGCGATCAGTGGATCGGTCATACCGAACGGACGGCCGGAACGGCAAAATGGTTACTCGTCGCCGGATTCGTAATGCTCGCCCGCAGCTGCAGGCGTTCGCGTGTGGCCAACCGCGGCGAGCACGACAATCACCGTGATGTACGGCACCGTCTGCACGAGCGAAGCGGGAAGAACACCCGTCTGAAGCTGGATCTGCAGCGTCTGCAAGCCAGCAAACAGCGCCGTCGAGAGAAACGCCCCGATCGGGTTGTAGTTACCGAGCAGATACGCCACCACGGCGATGAATCCACGGCCGCCGATCATGGTCTCTCCGCTGCCAGTGAACTGCCCGATCGAAAGCGCATAGCCAGCGCCGCCAATACCGGCGAGCACGCCCGAGAGAATGACGCTCACATACCGGACGCGGATAACGTCGATGCCGGCGGTGTCGAGCGCCTGTGGATTCTCACCACTGGCGTTCACCCACCGACCGAACGCCGTGTGGTTCAGCACGTACCAGCAGCCGATCACCGCCACGTACAACAGATACACCGGCGGTGTAACGTCAAACAGCGCGCCAATGACGGGGAGCGAAGCCAGTCCTGGAATAGTGATTGTCTGGAAACTCCCTGTCTGTGGCGTGTTGACGCTTCCATACAACACCGTCGAGAGAAACGGCCCGAGACCGAGCGCAACCAGCCAGATCGCCAGCCCGGCGATCACCTGGTCCGCCTGGAACTCGATGCAGACAATTGCGAACAACACGGCAAACAGCGTGCTCGCGAGAATGCCGGCGAGAAAGCCAGCCCAGACCGAGCCGGTCATAATGACGCCAGCGATCGCAGCGAATGCGGCGATGATCAGATGGCCTTCCAACCCAATGTTGATCACACCGCTTTTCTCGGCGAAAATCCCCCCGAGCGCGGCAAACGCAATCGGCACCGAAAGCCGCAGCGTTGCCCCAAGGAATCGTTTTGAGATCACATCACCGAGCGTTAGCCCGGTTGTCGAGAACAACACACCCAGTGCGAGCAACAGGGCGCTCACGAGCACCAGTTCGAGCCAGCGGCGCTTGAGACGCTGGGCAATCTCAGCCATCGATCTCACCTCCGTCGTCATCGAAAAAGCGACGGCCAAACTGGCGGAAGAACTCCGGCATCGCCACGAACAAGACGATCAGCCCCCGCAGAACGTCCACCAGCTGTGGTGGCACGTTCGTCGTGGTATCGATGACGATCGAGCCGCTCTGGATGATGCCAAACAACGGTGCGGCTAGCAACACGCCGAGCGGATTCGAACCAGCCAGAATCGCGACGGTGATCCCATCGAAGCCGTACGACGGAACCCCCGTCTGGAAATCACCGACAATCATCATCACGTAGATTGCCCCGCCGAGCCCACCGAGTGCGCCCGACAAAACGAGACTGCCGACGATCGTTCGATCAGTTTTCACGCCGGCGTACCGAGCGGCTGCGGCCTGTAAGCCACTGGTGCGCAGCTCGTAGCCAAGGGTCGTATGATTCAACAGATAGTAGCAGGCGAGGGCAGTACAGACCGCCACGGCGAGCGCCACCAGCGAAAAGCCGGTGCGAGCGTCGAACAGCACCGACGGGATGGATGCCGCCGCAGGAATTGGTTCCGTCTGTGCGATCTGGCTGTCGGCGCGCTGGAGCGGCCCGGAGACGAGAAAGAGCGCCACCTTCGCAGCGACGAAGTTGAGCATGATCGTCGTGATCACTTCGTTGGCGTCGGCGTACGCCTTCAACGCACCAGGAATTGCTCCGTAGAGCCCGCCGGCTATTGCACCGGCGAGGAGCCCTGCAGGAATCAACACTAGCGATCCAGCGATTCCCGAGGGAGCAACTGGACCGAGGGCGGTCAACGACACCGCACTCGTTATCGCACCAACCACGAGCTGGCCCTGCGTTCCGATGTTGAACACGTCCGCTCGGAACGCAACCGCCACCGAGAGTCCGGTGAAGATGAGGACAGTCGTCTCACGGAGTGTCACAGCCATTTCGGCGTTGAACGGACTCCAGCCCGCACGGAACGGGGCCGCAAACTCACCAGCGAACGGCTTGAACAACGGATTCATTGGATCACCGAGCGCGCCGAAAAACAGGCGATCGAACACGGTGATCGGATCATAGCAAAAACCAACGCCCAGATAGGTCGTCGCAGCCGTCGGACAGGTTGTCAGCCGACCGGAGACGAGTATGAGCACACCCCCAACAAGAATCGAGAGCACCAGCGCAGCGAGACTGATCACCATCCGTTCGAACGCGGATGCGTAGACGATCCGGTGGAGCAGTGCCCGCCAGCGCGAATCCGAATCTGTCACTGCTGCTCACCCCTTGCTGGCTGCTCGCCGGCCATTAACAGCCCGAGCTCCTCTTCGGTGACAGCGTCGGGATCAACCGTGTCGACGAACGTCCCATCATGCATCACGGCCATTCGATCGGAGAGCCCGCGAACCTCGTCGAGTTTCGAGGAAACGAGGATCACGGCGACGCCGGCTTCACGCAGTGCGAGCAGTTGCTCGTGAATGAACTCCGTTGAGCCGATATCGACGCCGCGGGTTGGATGTGTCGCAATGAGCAGCGCTGGATCACGTGCAAGCTCACGGCCAACGATGAACTTCTGCTGATTCCCGCCGGAAAGCGACTCCGCGCTGGCCGACGGATTCGGTGGGCGAACGTCGTACTCCTCGATGATTGAAGACGCGTGTTCGTGACACGCGTCCCAGTCGATGCGACCTGTATCCGTGAACGAACTGGTACGTTGATTGCCGAGCAGACCGTTTTCAACCAGATCGAACGGCATGACCAGCCCCTGAGCGTGGCGGTCTTCGGGAACGTACGCGATGCCGCGCTCGATTCGGTCACGGCGGCTGGTGTGCGTTATGACCTCGCCATCGAAGACGATCGACCCCGACGCCGGCGTCGAGAGCCCAGTGAGCAGCTCGATCAGCTCGCGCTGGCCGTTGCCGTCCACGCCAGCAATCCCGAAGATCTCACCCGCATGCGCTGAAAACGAAACGTCCGACACCGCCGGCACACCGCGCTGACTGGGCGTCGAAACCCTTTCAACAGTTAAGAGCGTCGACCCCCGCTCAACCGGTGGGCGCTCGATTTCTAGCAACACTTCACGACCAACCATCATCTCTGCGAGCGCCTCGCGAGAGGTGTCAGCAGCTGCGATCGAGCCGATCGTTTGCCCATCACGAAGGACGGTAATATCGTCGGCCGCAGCCATCGCCTCACCGAGCTTGTGCGTGATGAAAATAATCGTCTTTCCCTGATCGGTGAGCTGCTCAAAAATCGACAGCAGTTCTTCAACTTCCTGTGGGGTTAACACGGCAGTTGGCTCGTCGAGAATCAACACCTCTGCACCCCGATAGAGCGCTTTTAAGATCTCTGTCCGTTGCTGGACGCCAACGCTGAGCGTTTCGATCGGAGCAGTGGGATCAACGTCAAGTCCGTACTGCTCTGAGAGCGCTGCAACGTCCCGAACGGCGGCGTCGGCATCGACTGCCAGTCCACCCCACTTCCGGGGCTCAGCACCGAGCGTGACGTTCTCAGCAACCGTCATCGGGTCCACCAGCATGAAATGCTGGTGGATCATTCCGATGCCGGCATCGATGGCCGCGCGTGGAGATTCAAACGACCGCTCGTCGCCATCAACGACGATCCGGCCGTCGGTCGGTTCGTACAGTCCGTACAGGATGTTCATCAGCGTCGTCTTTCCAGCGCCGTTCTCGCCGAGCAGGGCGTGGACCGTCCCCTGCTCGACCGTTAGATCGACATCGTCGTTCGCGAGAACGCCTGGAAACCGCTTTGTAATCCCATCCAACTGGACGGCTGTCGTCATCTGCCTCCGCTCAGTGAGAGGTGGCGAGTCAAATGCCGAGACATTGATACAATCTTAGACGTTCGATGGGTCGGTCGGGACGGAGATGTCTCCCGCCGTGAGCTTCGATTTTGTCGATTCGAGCTCGGATTTGAATGAATCAGGGATCTCCGAGCCGAGCGTGTCGCCATACACGGTTTCGAGGCCGTCTTTTTCCAGTCCGAGCGTGGTTGCAGAGCCGCCCTCGAACTCGTCGTTGACGACGTTCGAAATGCCATCGTAAACGGCGATGTCAACGTGCTTGACCATGCTCGCGAGGATGTGGTCTGCGTATTTCGGAGCCGTTTTGGACTGGTCTTTATCAACACCGATTGCGAACCGCCCGGCCTCCGTTGCGGCTTCGAACACGCCGGTGCCGGTGTTCCCGGCCGCGTGATAGACCACGTCTGCCCCAGAATTGTACTGCGAGAGCGCCGCCTCTTTGCCCTTCGCGATATCGTTGAACGATCCGGCGTATTTGCTAGAGACGGTGATCGACGAATCAACATGTTTTACTCCGGCGCGGTAGCCAGCTTCGAACTTCTCGATGAGCGGAATTTTACTGCCGCCTACAAATCCGACTTTCTTCTGGTCGGTGGATTCCGCATTGGCGGTCGAAAGGCCCTCCGTCGTCACCAGGCCGGCGAGATAGCCAACCTGGAACGATCCCTGTTCCTCACGGAACTGATAGCTTTCGACGTTATCTGCATCGACCTTGGTATCCACGACCATAAACTTCTGGTCGGGATATTCAGGGGCCACTTCCGCCAGCGCGTCGTGTTGCAACGAGCCGATACAGCTGATTAGATCCCAGTCGCCTTGCTGTGCGTACTGGCTTTGATGCTGTTTGAACTCCGAGGTCCGCCCCGGCTGTGAGTGCTCACTGGCGATGTCGAACTCCCCTTCGGCCTGTTCGAGACCGGTCTGGGCCTGGTCGTTGAACGAGCCATCACCCAGGCCACCCGTGGCGTACACCATCGCCACGGACGTCCCACTCCCGTTGGTCGTGGTTGTCGTGCTACCGCTCTCGGTTGGGCCACCCGTACAGCCGGCGAGTCCTGCGATTGAGGACAAGCCGACGGCACGCAAGAAAGTGCGTCTCTCCATGATCGTATGGATTGTTCAGAGATTTATAACGATAAAAACGTCGTTTCCCTCTGTAGTCGGTTATGCGTCAACGTTTTCCACGGTTTCGGTAACCACGTTCCGAACTGTCGAAACAAGTTCGTCCACCGTTGGACTTTCCGCATACACGCGGACGTATGGTTCGGTGCCGCTTGGACGGACCAGCGTCCAGCTGCCGTCCGGCAGCGAAACACGGACGCCGTAGTCGGTTGAAATCGTGGCAGACGGAAACGCGTCAGGCATGGTCGTTTCAAGTCGGTCCATGACAGAGCCCTTCAACGCATCCGGACAGTCAACGTTCACCTTTCGATACGGTCGCTCGGTTATTTGCTCGCGAATCCCATCAAGACCGTCGCTCTCGCTTGCGATCAGCGCAGTGAGCACGGCTGCACTGACAACGCCGTCGATCCACGGTCCAAAAGCAGGATGGACGTGTTTCCACGGTTCGCCCGCGAACGCCACCGTTTCGTCCGCGTTTCTGAGTCGGTCGATCCCGTCGTGGAGATAGCCAAGCCGGGTTCGTTCCGTTCGACCACCAGCAACGCTGACGCGCTCATCGATCCTGTCGGAGGCGTTGGGGGTCGTCAGCACGACTGGTTCGTCGGCGTCGCTCCGTCGAACGTAGTGTTCTGCAAGCACCGCAAGAATCGTATCCTCGTGGATGATCTCGCCCTCCCCGTCGATAACGACAATCCGGTCTGCGTCACCGTCGTGGCCAATTCCAATCACTAGGCCCTCAGTCGATGCAACCATCGCTCGACAGTCAGACAACGTCACCGGCGTTGGCTTGCTCGGCCGGCCGGGGAAATGGCCATCGACATTTCCGTTGAGCGTGATCACGTGCGCACCGAGCGAGCGTAGCACCTGCGGTGTTCCCAGTGCGGCCATCCCGTTCGCACAGTCCACGACCACCGTGAGCGCAGAGAGTTCACCGGGCGTTGCGATCGAGGTGGCGTATTCGACGACCGCCGCTCGATAGGAATCGAGCGGACTAATCCGTTCGACCGAACCGAACCGATCCCAGCTGGTTGGTTCGTGCGTGCTCGCCAGTCGATCCTCGATCATCGCCTCACGCGCACTGTCATACTCCTCACCGTCAACAAATAATTTCAAACCATTATCAGATGGTGGGTTGTGACTCGCCGTGAGCATGATTCCGTGCCGGCCTTCCGAAGCGTTTGCAAGCGCGGGGGTAGGGAGCATGCCAGCACGGAGTGCGCGCGCACCCGCACTGGTGACCCCGGCCGCGACAGCCGCCGCCAATGATTGGCCGGTGACTCGGCCATCTCGGCCGATCACCACCGTCTCTGCATCAACGCCCACGGCATGACCGACAGACAACGCGAGCGACGGCGTCACTCGGTCACGCACGTCTCCGCGGATTCCCGCGGTCCCAAACACGTCCATACCTCAGCTTCCGAGCGGTCGATATTTACCTCTTTCAACTACGAGCCACAGCGTGAGCAAACTGTTCACATCGACCGGCACAGAGATCAGCCGAGCCTACAGCTCAACCCCACTCGGGATCAAACTGTGCTGGCGCAACAGATCCCCGTCCACGTTGTAGACCAGGAACAGATCACGATCCACACTGAGTATATCTTCATCGTTGATAGTTAGTGTGAACTGGTACAGTCCATCGCCCTGGTGTGCGTCCGACTCGCGTGCCGCACCAACGAGCGCAGCGATTTTCTCCGCGCTGCAGTTGCATTCCAGTATGAAATCACCGGTGACCCTGTCGGTGACCGCGAGCACTCCCGATGTGTCGTCCGTCATCGCCGTATCGTGAATTCGATACGACATGTCGAGCCGTTCTGGATCGTCGATATCGAACACTGCTGTTCCGTCGTCGTCACTCCCCACAAGCGACGACACCGGTCCGTCGAACGTGACGCGAATGACGGGTGTAGTGGTGGATTCGGCGGTGACATCGAGAGCGAAATAATCTCGCATCATCCGTATAGAGCTATGCGATCAAATACCATGAACGTAACGGCTATGTAATATCTTATATATTTAGTGTTGAAAAATATAAGAAGTGTGTCTAAACACGGCCAGGTATGCCGTTGAATTTTATAAGTGTAAATTGATACGATAACTGCTACTACACTGTACGTCGAAGAGCGGTCACTGGGGAACGACGTCGACAGTCGAAACGCGGTCGTCGCCGTCAGTTTTCATCACACGAACACCCATGGTGTTGCGTCCCTGGACTGACACCTCGTCTGCGTGCGTTCTGACGATCTGGCCGTCGCCGCTCATCAGGACGATATCATCCTCTTCGCTGACCGCTTCAAGGGCAACCACGCTTCCGTTACGGTCGGTCGTTTTGATGTCAACGAGTCCTTTTCCGTATCGTGACTGAGGGCTGTAGTCCTCAAGCGGTGTCCGTTTGCCGTAGCCGTTTTCGGTTACTGTCAACAGTGTGTTGTCGTCATCGACGACGGAAACGAGTCCGGCCACACGGTCGTCATCCGTGAGCTTGATTCCGTTGACACCGCGCGCGGAACGGCCCATTGGTCGGAGTTCGTCCTCTCTGAATCTGATCGAACAGCCGCATTCGGTGCCGATCAGTACGTCACCAGATCCATCAGTGACGGTCACATCGACGAGTTCGTCGCCTTCTTCAAGCGATACCGCCCGGATGCCTGTCGAGAGAATGTTGTTGAAATCGTCGGTCGGCGTGCGCTTGATATACCCCTGTTTTGTCACCATCGTGAGCCACTGATCGCCGTTGAACGCGTCGGTGTTGACGATCGCGGTCACGTCTTCGTCGCTTGCGAGATCAAGGACGTTGACCGCCGATTTTCCGCGTGCGGTCCGTCCCATCTTCGGAAGGTCGTACGTCTTGAGCTGATAGACCTGTCCATGGTTGGTGAAACAGAGCAGATAATCGTGGGTGCTGGCGTGGAACACCGTACTCACGCGATCACCGTCTTTGAGCTTCGTTCCGATGATCCCTTTGCCACCCCGGTGTTGCGCGTCGAACGTTGACAGCGACATCCGCTTTACGTAGTTCGATTCGGTGAGCACCACGATCGATTCCTCTTCTGGGATGAGGTCTTCGTGGGTCACGGTGCCGACGTCCTCGACGATCGACGTTCGTCTGTCGTCGTTGTAGTTTGCTTTGATCTCGCGGAGTTCGTCTTTGATAACGCCGAGCAGTTCGCTCTCGTCGGTGAGAATTGTCTCCAGGCGCTCGATCTCCACGGTGAGATCGTCGTACTCGTCTTCGATCGCTTCGGTTTCCATCGAGGTGAGGCTCCCCAACTGCATGCGGACAATGTGGTCTGCCTGTCGCTCGGTGTAATCGAACGCCGATTTGAGTCCGGCTTTCGCCGCGTCCCGATCCTCGGCGTTGCGAACGATTTCAACCACTTCGTCGGTGTTTTCGAGCGCGAGCAACCGTCCTTCGAGCACGTGGGCACGCTCTGAGGCCTCATCGAGTTCGTGCTGTGAGCGACGCCGAACCACGTCGCGTCGGTGGTCAAGAAACGACTTCAGTAGCTGCTTCAGATCAAGAATTCGAGGCTGGCCGTCCACGAGCGCCAGCATGATGATCGAAAACGTTCGTTCGAGGTGGTGTTTCACCAGCTGGTTTTTCACCACATCCGGGTTCGCACCGCGTTTGAGCTCAATCACCACGCGGACTCCATCACGGTCGGACTCATCACGAATGTCACGGATGCCCTCGATCGTTCCATCGTTCACGTCATCAGCGATGCGTTTGATCCGACGGGCTTTGTTCTCCTGATACGGCAGTTCGGTGACGATGATCCGGCCCTCGGATTCTTCGAGCTCGATCTCTGCTCGAACGCGGACTTTCCCACGACCGGTGGTGTAGGCGTCATAAATTCCCGAGCGGCCGACGATGTTTGCTCCGGTTGGGAAATCAGGGCCCTGCACGTCTTCCATCAGATCGCCAACGGTACAGTCGGGCGTTTCAATCAGCCGAATCAACCCATCGACCACCTCGCCAAGATTGTGTGGCGGGATGTTCGTGCTCATGCCGACCGCAATGCCTGATGAGCCGTTCAACAGCAGATTCGGCAGCTTCGTCGGCAAGACGAGCGGCTCGGTGAGCCGGTCGTCGTAGTTGGCCTGAAAATCAACCGTTTCCTTCTCGATGTCGGCGAGCATCTCCTCGCCGACCGGGCTCATCCGTGCCTCAGTGTATCGCATCGCCGCCGGTGGATCACCGTCGACCGAGCCGAAGTTTCCCTGTCCATCGACGAGCGGATAGCGCAGGGAAAATTCCTGTGCCATCCGGGCAAGCGCGTCGTAGATAGAGCTGTCGCCGTGGGGGTGATATTTCCCCATCGTGTCGCCAACGATGTTCGAACACTTTCGGTGGCCGGCGTTCGACGTAATGTTGGCTTCGCCCATCGAATAGAGAATCCGTTTCTGAACGGGTTTTAGCCCGTCTCGAACGTCCGGGAGCGCACGACCAGCGATGACGCTCATCGCGTAGTCGATGTAGCTCTGTTCCATCTCGTCTTCGATGCGTACCGTTCGTAACTGATCAGTCGTGTCCGGAATGTCAGAACTCATCGAATATCGCACCTCGGCTGTGGCTGTTCGTCCGTGCGGTGCTGTCGTTCTGCTGGTGTGTCGTCAAAATCCATGCTAACTACTCAGATATCGACCCAATCGGCCTCAGTGGAGTGTTCTTTGATGAACTGCTTTCGGGGTTCGACCGCCTCGCC
This sequence comes from Halobacteriales archaeon YIM A00013, assembly GCA_025041195.1. Taxonomy (GTDB): domain Archaea; phylum Halobacteriota; class Halobacteria; order Halobacteriales; family Haloarculaceae; genus Halocatena. The sequence goes on along the minus strand of JAKCFM010000001.1, from coordinate 89,117 downwards.
CATTAACACAGAAAACATCCGATCGGCCGCAGCACCGTCCTCGACGGTGATCTGCTTCAAGATACGGTTGTTGGGATTCATCGTCGTCTCCCAGAGCTGTTCGGGATTCATCTCGCCGAGCCCTTTGAACCGCTGGACCTGATCTGGATTGCCGTTTGCATCCTCCTCGACGATCCGTTCGCGATCGGCTTCGGTCATCGCGTCGTAAGTGGTTCCCTTGTTTCGTATCCGATAGAGTGGCGGCTGGGCGGCATACACATGGCCGTCCTCGATCAGCTCAGGCATGTGACGATAGAGGAACGTCAGATAGAGCGTTCGAATGTGAGCCCCATCAACGTCAGCATCGGACATGATGATGATCTTATCGTAGCGCAGATTGGCGAGATCAAACTCCTCGCCGATCCCAGTCCCGATCGCCGTGATGAGACTCCGAATCTTCTCGTTTTCGAGCACGCGGTCTAGCCGCCGTTTTTCGGCGTTGAGAATCTTCCCGAACAGCGGCAAAATCGCCTGAAACTCGGGATTGCGCGCCTGCTTTGCACTCCCACCCGCAGAGTCGCCCTCCACGACGAACAGCTCCGCTCGATCCGTGTCTTTCGTCTGACAATCGGCGAGCTTGCCTGGAAGCGATGTCCTCGCAAGCGCACTCTTTCGTCGCGTTAGCTCCTCTGCTTTTTTCGCAGCGATTCGAGCTTTTGCCGCCTCGACTGCTTTCGAGACGATCGTCGCTGCGGTGTCGGGGTGTTCTTCGAGATACGTGCCGAAATGTTCGTGGACCGCGCTCTCGACGATGCCCCGAACCTCACTGTTGCCGAGTTTGGTTTTCGTCTGGCCTTCGAACTGCGGATCAGGGTGTTTCACGGAAATCACCGCGGTGAGTCCCTCTCGAATGTCATCCCCCTTCAGATTGCCCTCGATATCGTCAGTAAAGCCCTCTTCGGTGGCGTAGTCGTTAATCAACCGCGTGAGCGCCGTCTTGAAACCCGTGAGATGCGTGCCACCATCTCGGGTGTGGATGTTGTTCGCAAACGCATGGATCGATCCCTGTACGCCGTCTGTCGCCTGTATCGCCACTTCGAGTTGGATCTCCTGCGATTCGGCCTCGAAGTAGATCACATCGTCGTGGAGCACCGTCCGGGTTTCGTTCAGATACTCGACGAACTCCCGAATGCCGCCCGCATACTCGAACGTTGACTGCTCGTTTTCAGGAACCGATCGAATAGCGATCTCCACGCCAGAATTCAAAAATGCAAGCTCGCGGAGTCGGTTTTCGAGCGTGGAAAACGAAAATTCGACCGTCTCGAAGATGGTGTCGTCGGGCCAAAAGCGGATTTCCGTCCCGGTTTCCTCATCCGGACGAAGATCGCGCACGCGAGTGAACGCGTCGCGAACCGGCTCGCCGTGGTCAAACCGGTGGGTGTAGACCCCGCCGTCGCGTTTCACCTCAACGGTCAGCTTCGCAGACAGCGCGTTGACGACGCTGACGCCGACGCCATGAAGCCCGCCGGACACCTGGTAGGATTTGCTGTCGAACTTTCCGCCGGCATGCAACACCGTCATGATCACCTCCAGCGCAGGGCGACCGTATTCGGGGTGTTCATCAACGGGAATCCCCCGCCCATCGTCGGCGACGGTGACGGAGTTGTCCTCGTGGATCGTGACCTCGATCTGGTCACAGTAGCCCGCCAACGCCTCATCGATCGAGTTATCGACCACCTCATGCACCAGATGATGTAACCCACGCGCGTCGGTCGAGCCGATGTACATCGCAGGCCGTTTTCGAACGGCTTCAAGCCCCTCGAGAACCTGGATATCGACGGCCCCGTATTCAGAGTTCTTCGACATAAACTACTTGCTACAGTTAACAGCGTTTTCCCTATAAACCCCTCGCACGCGCGCGAAGATTCCCAAGTAAATTTCATAACCAGACCGAACACTAGATTCTCGGCTCGAACCACAGTACAGAATTCACTTTCACTCCGGTGTCGCGGCTGTTTTAACCCCGGGTGCAGTACGCCAGCGTAGCATGACTTCGTATCAATCGGAGCTCGGGGGGCGCTCAAACGTCGCCGAGGAGTTGGCTGAGAGTCAGCGCTCCATCTCCATCGCCGAGTTCTTCGAGAAAAACAAGCATATGTTGGGATTCGACAGTGGTGCACGCGGGCTCGTCACCGCTGTCAAAGAAGCAGTAGACAACGCACTCGATGCCACCGAGGAAGCAGGCATTCTTCCGGATATATACGTGAGTATCACGGAGGCTGGCGATTACTATCGGCTTGTCGTCGAAGATAATGGGCCAGGAATCACGAAAGAGCAGCTACCAAAAGTGTTCGGTAAGCTGCTCTATGGCTCGCGGTTTCACGTTCGTGAACAAAAACGCGGACAGCAGGGAATCGGCATTTCCGCGGCCGTGTTGTACGCACAGCTCACGAGTGGAAAGCCGGCGATGATCACCTCTCGGACTGATGGCGACTCTGATGCGCAGTATTTCGAGCTGATCGTTGATACCGATTCGAACGAGCCAGAGATCTCCGTCGACACCACCACGTCCTGGGAGCGCCCACACGGCACCCGCATCGAGCTCGAGATGGAAGCGAACATGCGGGCACGCCAGCAGCTCCACGACTACATCAAACACACGGCCGTCGTCAATCCGCACGCGCGCATCGAATTCGAAGAGCCACGCGAGCGGCTCAAATTCGAGCGCGTGACCGACCAGTTGCCCGCCGAGACCGAAGAGATCCGACCGCATCCACACGGGATCGAGCTGGGCTCGCTGATCAAACTCCTGGATGAATCCGCGTCGCACTCGCTGTCTGGCTTTCTGCAGTCCGAATTCACCCGCGTTGGGCAGAAAACCGCCGAGTCAATCGTCACCGCCTTCCGGGATCGACATTTTGGTCGTGAACTTGCCTGGAAGCCGGCACCCGCACCAGTGATCGAATCCACCGTTAGCGACGTTGTCAACAACAAATCTCCCGACGCAACCGCCACGTTCGCACAGCGCGTGGCGGGGGCCGTCTCCGAACAGCCACGACTGGCCCACCACGAGTGTCGGGCGATCGTTGCCAACGCAGCCGAACACGTCAAATCCACGACCGGTGCAACGTTTGGCTCGACGGTGCAAGGACACACCGTCGAAGCGATCTGGGAGCTCATCCTCGATGGCGTTGAATCCGAGCTCACCGAGTTGATTGATGAGGTGACGACCGCGAGAAAATCCGACGAAACGATTGACGGGATGGCTCGTCGGCTCGTCACGAAGCTCAACGGCGTCGATCGCCATCGGCTCACACACGATGGCATCGAATCGTTCGTCGAGCGTGCTGCAACACAGACCGAGCAGCGCGACGACGTAACGTTCGGTGAAACCGCCCAACAGAAGGTTACCGAAGGGGTCTGGTCGATCAGTAGCTCGGTTCCAGACGATCCGCCGTCGGTTACCGCCGTCAGCAACGATCGTGATTTCGCGAGCGAGCTCCTTGAGGCGATGCGCGAGACCGACATTCTTGCCCCACCAACGGACTGTCTCGCCCCGATTACCGACGAGCTCGTCGAGGAGGGCCTTCGCAAGGAGTTTGACGCGGATTTCTACGCGGCAACGACACGCGACGCCGAGGTTCACGGCGGCGATCCGTTCATCGTTGAGGCAGGGATCGCCTACGGTGGTGACATTCTATCCGACGGCTCGATCGATGTGCTCCGGTTTGCCAATCGGGTGCCCCTCGTCTATCAGCGTGGCGCGTGTGCGACGGCCGACGTGATCACCTCGATCAACTGGCGAAACTACGGGCTCGATCAACCGGGTGGAAGCGGGACGCCAAACGGACCGGCAGTCGTGTTGATTCACGTCGCGTCGACGAACGTGCCGTTTACCAGCGAATCGAAAGACGCTATCGCCAACGTCCCCGAGATCGAACACGAAATCGAGCTCGCGATTCGTGATGCCGCGCGTGATCTCAAGCGCTATCTCAAAAAGCGACGCTCGCTCCAGCAGAGAAAGCGAAAGCGCAACGTTATCGCCGATATTCTGCCGACGATGGCCGAAAAGCTCGCCAACATGACCGACCAGCAGTCGCTCATGATTGAGGACTCACTCGCACGCATCATGAGCAACGTGCTCGTCGAGCGAACGACGACCGACGATGGGGTTGCGCTCACCATCACGAACCACACCGACACCAGCGCTGAGCTTTCGGTGACCGATATCGTGAGCGTTGATCCCGGCTCGCCAGCGGACGCAACCGTCGTCGAGATGGACGGCGAGTGGTTCGTCACCTGGGAGCCAACGGTCGAAAGCGGTGCGACCGCTCGCTTGCAGTACGATCTCGATGGTGAGGCCGAGTTCGATATCTCCATCGAAGGAATTGAAGCCGAGAAACTCTCAGTAACCGCCTGATTATGGCAATAGACACAACCAACCAGTCCGAAGAGATGGCCCGCGAGCAACTGCTCGATCTCGCAGCCGAGTTTTACGACCAGTTCGCAGACGGTGCCGTCCCGTCGATGCAGATCCCAACACGGACGAAATCCAACATCGAATACGACGAAGATTCGGAAGTCTGGGTGTACGGCGATCGGCACTCGACGCGGTCGGCAAAAACTGTCTCCGGGGCGAAAAAACTGCTCAAGGCGACCTACGTCATCGACTTTCTCTCCACGCAGCTCGATGAAGACCGCTCGTCGACCCTTCGTGAGCTCTACTATCTCAGCGAATCGTGGGATCACGAGATCGCCCAGTTCAGCGATCAGAACGAGTCGAATCAGCTGATTGAGGATCTGGAAATCGTCTCCGATGTCAGTCGTGAGGATTTCCACATGCGCCCAGAGGAGTCCGGAGCGACGCTGATGGGACCGTTGCAGCTGCGCGAGCAGACCAGACGCGGCGAACGGGATATTCACTGTCAGAAAGACGTCGGTGAGGGCGGCTATCAGATTCCGAACAATCCAGATACGATCGAATTCCTGGATAATGATGCCGACTTCGTTCTCTGCGTAGAGACCGGTGGTATGCGAGATCGGCTCGTCGAGAACGGATTCGATACCGAGTACAACACGATCATCGTCCATCTCAAGGGCCAACCCGCGCGTGCGACCCGACGAATCACCCGCCGACTCCACGACGAGCTTGGGCTGCCTGTCGTCGTGTTTACTGACGGCGACCCCTGGTCGTATCGCATTTTCGCCTCGGTGGCCTACGGGTCCATCAAGAGCGCCCATCTTTCGGAGTATCTAGCCACGCCGGATGCCCGGTATATCGGCATCCAGCCCACCGACATCGAGGAGTATGATCTGCCGACCGATCCACTCTCGGATTCCGACATCAACGCACTTGAGAACGAACTCGAAGATCCGCGGTTCCAGGACGACTTCTGGACAACCGAGATCGAACACCAGCTCGATATCGGGAAAAAGGCAGAGCAGCAGGCGCTTGCCGCACGCGGTCTCGATTTCGTCACCGACGAGTATCTTCCCACTCGGCTGGACGAGATGGGCGTCATCTAGGTCCAGAACTGATACAGCTCGTCTTCGATCGGCGACTGTAGCTGGCGTCCATCAAGCGTGACGCCTGGCGCACCCGCTCGGGCGGTGCCAATGACGGTCCCGGTGATATTTTCTGCGTCGAGCCTTTCAATCACAGGTTCGGTCGCATCAGGGGTGACACCAAAGAGTAACGCACCTGAACCGAACGTTCGCAGTGGATCCACGGCCAGCGCGTCACAGATCGTTCTCGTCACAGCTCTGATTGGAATCGCGTCGCGTTCGGCGTCGATCCGGAGCGCGCTACTGCGTGCCAGCTCGTCAAGCCCGGCGAGTACCCCACCCTCGGTTGGATCGTGCATTGCCGTCGCGAGATCGCGGACCGCGTCTGCTGACGCAAGCACGGACAGTTCTGCATAACAGTCACGGCCAGTTTCGATCACCGATCGGTCGACAGCACCCAGTTCAGCTGTTAGATCGGAGGCTGCAATAGCCGTCGCTTCGGTCCCTGCATAGCCTGCGAGCACGATCCGGTCGCCGGGGTTGAGATCCCCAGTGTTGACGACGGAATCTGTCGTTCCCAGGCAGGTCATCGACAGCAACGGCCGATCGAGTTCAGCGTTGGTTTCCGTGTGGCCACCAACGACGGAAACGCCGATCGCATCGGCGGCCGTTGCGACCTGTTCGGTGATTGTCTCCAGTTGCGCTACACCGTCTTCGGGGAGCAGACACACCTGCGTCAGCCACCGTGGCGTGCCACCCGAAGCGGCGATATCGTTTGCGGCGATCGTCACGCCGATCGTGCCGATCCGTTCGATCGCCATCGAAATTGGATCAGTGTTGACGAGGAGGACTGATTCGTCGAATTCAATGGCGGCCGCGTCCTCACCGTAGGCCGGCCCCTGGAGCACCGTCGGATCCGTCCCGGAAAATCGCTCGAAAACGAGCGATTCGAGCACCGAGGGCGGAACTTTCCCAACCATGATTCACTGTCGAACCCGGAGCCTCCAAAACCTACCGACGATCCGCGTTTGCCGCCGCGAGTGCGTCTGTCGCCAGCGTTGCGTGGTTTGCGTGCCAGCGATCGACCGACGCCGGATCACGATAGGCCAGCGCGGATCCCTCATGGGAGACCGACGGTTCGCCACCCGTCACCGAACAGAGATACACGTGGCCAACGAGACCGTGCGGTCCAGTGTATACTGCCGGCCGGCGGGTGTACACCGTCGCCAGTGACTCCGCTGTCACCAGCAGACCAGTCTCTTCGTTCGCCTCACGGACGGCGGTATCGGCCGGAGACTCACCTGGCTCGGTGTAACCACCTGGCAGACACCAGCAGTCGTCGTCGATCCGACGCTGGAGCAGTAGCTCGTCGTCCTCGTTGATGATTGCTGCGTCCGCACTCACTTTTGGCGTGATATGACCGAGTTCTGCACGAAAGCGCTCCGAGATGGTTTCTGGATCCACGTCGAGCGTCCGGCCATACCACTCGCTCGTGAGTTCCTCCAGGCGCTCGTAGCGTTCCCTGTCGTAGGGGTCGTCTGCATATTCGAGACCGTTCTCTGCGATGATCCGGAGTTCGTCGAACAGTTCGAACGGTGACGTGCTGTCACTCATTCGCCGCCGTGGCTGTTGGTGATCGCCTCGGCAATCGAATCGAGCTCAGATTCTTCGAGCTCCGGGGGACTACCAGCAACGGCGTGGATTGGCCCGCCGCCATCATCGTCAAACCGGGGGATGATGTGTCCATGAACGTGGTCGATCTCCTGGCCGGCGGCCGGTCCGTTGTTGAACGCAACGGTCGAGCCATCAGCCCCAACGGCCGACTCGACCGGAGCCACCAGCTCGTGGAGGGTCTCAAGCACGGATCCAGCAAGAGCGGGGTCCAAATCATCAAGTCTGGCGTAGTGCTCGCGCGGGATCACCAGCGTGTGTCCCGGCGCAAGCGGGTTCGCATCCAGAAACGCGAGCGTCTCTGAATCCTCATACACCGTCCGACTGGGGATCGATCCATCGACAATACTACAAAAGATACAGTCCGCTGCCATACTGTGACTCACCCACCCATCACACCTAAACGTTTCCCGGTGGGCGGAGATTCAAGGCGTTCGGGAACGCACCGTCACCGTTGGATGTTCGAACTGCTGCTCACCATCGACGACGAGAAAGCCCGCGCAGACGCACAGATCGAAACCCTTCTGGGGATGCCTGGTGATCGCGATCGGATGACGGCCCGGCTGTTACACGTCGGTGACTCGCAACCACCGTTTTTCGAGGCGATCGAAGCCCAGCTCGCGAGCGCTGGCTTTGCTACGGAGCTGGTCAGCGTTCGGGGCGACCCAGCGACGACGATCCTCGAAACCGCAGAATCACACGACGTTGACCGGATCTGTCTGACGAGTCGGTCGCGAACGCCGACCGGCAAGGCGATTTTTGGCAGCGTCACCCAGTCCGTGATCGCCAGCACAGAACGCCCAGTCCTCGTCTGTCACCCGCTTGCGTGACGGATTACCTCAGATGAGCAGACAGCTCGTCTCGATCCCAATGAATGTGAGCCCAGCCGGAATCAGGAGGGGCAACACACCGGCGATGAACGAGTAGAGCCCGCCACGGAGCTCTCGGTTCACCAGCCGGTAAAACGCCCGGAGGAGAAAATACGCCGAAATTGCCGCGATAATGAGAACCACTACCTCTCCGATGGCGACGCCGCTCTGACACAACACCTGTTCTGCGTGTCGAATCCCCTGCTGGGCGACGATCATACCAGAGCATACGGAGTGGATACCAAAAACCCTTCCACAAATGATGATTTTAAGACGGGTTTCGGTGGTGGCAGTGATCAACGACAACTACGGAGCCATGATATAGTTCTTGTATCGATATTGATTTAATGTAATACACACTACTGTCGAAAATAGAAGGAATTTCCTACGAAGATCAATCACTGGCTGTTCGGGTCTGTTATTCGAAGTGGTGACCGAGTGGTTCCACCGATTGGATCCACACGCTCATAGCGGTTGATACGCTACGAAATTCATGAGCCGGCGCGAGGTTCGAGCGACGTACGACCGTATCGCCGAGCATTTCGCACAGACGCGAGCGCACGCTTGGGAAGATGTCGAATCGTTCGTAGGGGCCGCTCCAACCGGCGTTGCGCTGGATCTCGCCTGCGGCAACGGGCGACACGCTGAGCTGTTTTACGAACGGGGCGATCGCGTCATCTGTGCTGATCTCAGTCGGCAGATGCTTGAGACGGCTCGGGGACGACTCGAATCGGCACCCGTCGACTACGTACAGGTCGACGGCGCCGCACTCGGTTTACAACGCAACAGCATCGACGCAGCCGTGTATATCGCCGCGTTGCATCACCTTCCCACAGCATCGTTGCGACGACAGAGTCTCGCAGAGCTTGATCGTGTTCTCAGGGCTGGCGGCCGCGGCCTCATCAGCGTCTGGGCAACCACACATCCGACGTTCGATCGAACGAGCGGATTCGACACGACCGTCGACTGGACGCTCCCCGACGGAACGGTTGTAGATCGATTCTATCACATCTACGATCCTGGAGAGTTCGATGCGGATCTAGAGGCCGTCGGGCTCGCCGTGGTGGATCGATTCGAGAGCCACGGTAACTGTTATGCCGTCGTCGAGGGAGACGACGATGGATGACCATCCTTATTAGGTGGCGGCACGCAGACGAAAGTACCGGCAGGCACCGGTGGTCTAGTGGTAGGACTTGGGCCTTCCAAGCCCACAGCCCGGGTTCAAATCCCGGCCGGTGCAGTAAGCGAATTTTGCGAGTGAACTATTTAAACCGTATTTGAGCACATACGTCGCAGTGCGAGCGCAATGAGGACCATCTTCCTCAGTTCAATACCGGCGAGTTCATCGACGAACGCAGTGAGGAGATGCCGAGCCGGATTTGAATACGTACATCGCAGCGCGAGCGCAATGAGCGACCATCTTACTCAATTCAAATTCCGGCGAGTCCATCGACGAACGCAGTGAGGAGATGCCGAGCCGGATTTGAATACGTAAGACGCAGCGCGAACGAAGTGAGCGACCGTCTTACTCAATTCAAATCCCGGCCGGTGCAGTAAGCGAATTTTACGAGCAATCCCAGTGAAGAATACCAGTCGGTGGAATCCATTGCTGGACATTGGTCTGCGTGCGGACTACGTCTATGAATAGAATGAAACCTGCCGCTGAGCGTCAGTCCTCGCTTTCGAGGAGACGGTCGGCGATCTGCTCTGGATCGAACCGCTCGATGTCGTGATACTCCTGGCCAACGCCGAGGAACAAAATCGGCTTGCCAGTAACGTGCGCGATCGAAATCGCCGCCCCACCCTGTGGATCGGCATCGGCCTTTGTGAGGATCGAGCCATCGATGGCTGCGGCGTCATCGAACTCCGTGGCGCGCTGGACGGCGTCCTGGCCAGCTACGGCCTCATCGACGAAAATCGTCATGTCGGGGTCGACAACACGGTCGATCTTCCCGAGCTGGGCCATCAGGTCATCGCTCGTGTGTAATCGACCGGCCGTGTCACCAAGCACGATATCAACATCGTTAGCCTCGGCGTATTCGACGGCGTCGTAGATGACGGCCGCCGGATCGCCTCCCTGTTCGTGGCTGATCAGCTTCGTCTCCAGTGCGTCTGCGTGCTCCTGGAGCTGCTGATTGGCACCAGCCCGATAGGTGTCGCCGTTGGCAAGCACGGTTGAGAAACCCTGCTGTTCGAAATACTGGCTCAGCTTTGCGATCGTGGTCGTTTTACCGACGCCATTGACGCCCGTAAAGACGATCACAACTGGTGAATCCATCTCGGCAATTCGCGCATCGAAATCGAACTGACCAACGCTGATTACATCCAGTAGTGCGTCGCGTAGTGCAGACTCGACAACCATTCCCGTCGATTGCACCTGTGCACGGATCGTGCCCTCAAGATTCTCACGAATTCCAGCGAGAATCTCCTCTGCAACGCCCATCTCGACATCACTCGACAACAACGAGAGTTCGAGGGTTTCGAGCGGTTCGTCGAGATGTTCGGGCTGGATGATCACCCCGCCAGTGGCGAACGCTTTGGCGCGCTTGCCCAAGCTAGCGCTCTCGTCGGGCTCACTAGCAGCAGTCCCAGTCGATTCGCTGTCGGCAGCGTCGCCGGCAGCGTCGCCCGCAGCATCAGCTTGCGCGTCGGCGTCTGCCTGTTCCTCGACATCGTCTTTGAAACGACCGAGCGTGTCTTTGAGTCCCTCGAACATGCGATCGCTTACTCGTCAGATTGGAACTGCTGTTGGAGCTGCTGCATCTGCTGTTGTTGCATCTGCTGGGCCTGCTGTTCGAGTTCGTCGCTTTCGGCCTGCAGCTCGGTGATCTCCGATTGCACCGACTCGATCCGCTCATCGAGCGTCTCTTTTTTGGCGTTGAGGCTCTTGACGGCACCATCCTGATCGCGCTCGGCCGCATAGCCGCCGCCGAGCGAAACGACGATCTCGTCAATATTCTGGATTTCGGCACGAACGTAGGCGTCACCACCCAGTGGCACCTGCACTACATCGTCGCTTTCGAGCCGATCGATCGCATCGATTGCTTCATCGGCCTTCGTTTTCTCAGTGCGGAGCTGCTCGATGTCCTCTTCGAGCGAGGCAACCTCCGAGTTAATCGCTTCAAGCTGTTCCTGGAGCTGGCGCATGCCGCCCCCACCGGCGCTCATTGTGCAACACCGTCAATCGATACCTGCGTTCGTTTCAAACCGTGTTCCGAGCCGAAGTTGGCGTACGTATGCTCTTTCGCAACGGACTCGTTCGGTGCAGCAACGGAGCGTTCGAACGACTGCCATCCATCGCGGGTCTGGAAGCGGCCACTAACCGTGAAGGTACTCATACGCTACAGTGTGGCTTAGAGCGGGAAGAATGTTGCTAGTCGATGTAGCCAAGCGCGTCCTCGATCCGGCCCAGTTCTGGCCCGGTCGAATCCTCGCCGGCAACGTAACCGTTCGTGTTGGCAACGAGCCCGGAGCCAACCAGGCCAGCGCCGTAGTTGATCGTGCCGATATCTGCTCGAACGTCGAGCAACGACTCGAGAAAGTCCAGTTCCTCGTCGGTGACTTTCGGGTGACAGAGCACGCCCTCGTTCGTCGCAACGGCTGCCGTTCCGACCGTCCGCACGCCGGCGAGTTCACCGCGCTCAACCGGCACTGACAGCGTTGATTCGATCGTTTCGAGTGCCTCGTCGTCGAGGTCGGCGTGAACGTACGCACCGGAATCGTTCGCTAACACGACATTGCCCGCCGCGTTGATCGCGCCGGGGAGTTTCACAACCGGCAGTTCGGTGACCGATCGAATGTGTTCGAGTTCGCGATCTTCGATTCGGTTGCTCACAAGCAGTCCGTTCGAGTTGCCAGTCACGAGTGCGCCGACGGTACCTGAACCGCCGATCGACGTGGCAATCGCTGGCACGGAGAGTTCAGCACTGAACGCGTCCTGAAGCTCCGCGTCGAGGTCCGGGCGGATGAGAAGACAGTCGTCGGTAACAGCGGCGAAAACGCCGACGTACGACGAGCCCGCGAGGGTCGCGCGAAGCACGCTTACGCAGTTTCAGCCTCGACGAGCTGGTCGCCCTCTTCGTCGAATCGAGCCGCACGAACGCGAAGCTTGCTTGGTGGCTTCTTGCGTCCGCGAGACCACACCGCCTCGTTGATCGATGGATCGAGTCGAACGGCGTCTTCGTCGACTGCAAACTGTTTCGCCAGATGGGTGCGAACGATGCTCATTGCCTTATCAGCGCGTTCGTGTTTTGCGTGTGCCAAAACGTCGCGAAGCGGCACCGTGATGACGCGCTCTTCGAAATCGCTCGTGCTCATGGATTACTCGTCGGTGTTACCGCGACGCCAGCTGCGGCGTTTCGGGTTCTGCATGACGTTTCGGTCAGTTTTCATCATGACCCACGCCGGGACGCGAGAGTTCTGACGATTGAGCTTCGCCAGCCGTTTTTTCTTGGCCTTCGATTTCTTACCCATAGTGTCGGTATTTTCGTTGCGGTGGTTAAATGGTTGTTCCTTTTCGTGCGAACGCCACTCGCTACCCCGCTGTGGCCGACTTGAGCCGGCGCACGTACCGGCGATCGTATCGTGGGCCAGCCCCAGTGCGCGTGCTTTCGAGCAGTTCGACCGCTGTGACACGCTGGGTGTGGGTTTCGGTCGTATTTTCGAGCAGCGATTGGACGGTCGGTTTGCTCGCTGCATGGTCCATTCTGGCGATCGTCGCGTGTGGAACGAACGCGCGATCCTCTGGCTCGATCCCCAGCGCGCTCATTTCGGATTCGATCGCTTCGTTGAGCCGACTGAGCGCTGTGGCGCCCTGTTCGATCGCCGCCCAGATCACCGTGATATACTCACGATCCGGAAACACACCATAGCCCGCAAGCGAGAGGGTAAACGGCTCAATACGCACCGACTCGATCGCCACGTCAATACCATCAGTGATCGCTGACAGCCGCTCAGCTGGCTGTTCGTCCAGAAACTGCAGCGTCACGTGTACCTGCTCCGGCGGGATCAGTCGAATCCCCGCAAGATCCGCGAACGGTGCCTGAAGCGCGTCGAGTTCCGAAGAGGGCTCGATGTTGACGCTGATGAACAGTCGCATGGGTGAATTCTCCGGTGCGCAGCCCTTAACCGTGTTAGTTACCTATCTGAAGTATGGTTGATGAGGGTGCGGAGTCCCACGACTTCTCCGACGGTGAGGGATTCGACGATCCGTACGAGGGCTTCGATCTCGATCCCGAATTCGAGATCGACCCCGGACAGGTCGATCCGGTGGATTCGCGAGTGCTCACCGACAATCTCGACATGGATCACCTGCCAAAAGAGCAGGTCGACGTTGAACAACTCATCGAGGTTGGCATTGAGTATATACATATCAATCGTCACGAACAGGCAACCGAGACGTTCGAACGCGCGGCCAGACTCGCCGACGACGACCGGCTCAAACAGGAGGCCTGGGTGAACAAGGGCGCTTCACACGCCGAGCTCGAAGAGTACGACGCCGCGATCGGTGCCTACCAGGAAGCGCTTCGGATTGATGACGACTCAGAGCACGCCGCGTCGGCCGAGACGAATCTGGCCTACTCCCTCTGGGAGGCCGGACGCTCCGAACAGGCGCTCGAACACGCAGAGCGTGCCGTTAAGCTCGATCCACGGTTCGGACAGGCGTGGTACAATCGGGGCTTTTTCCTCGCCGAGCGAGGGCGCTCTGAGACGGCTGTCGAGTGTTTCGACAATGCACAGCGACTTGGCATGCACACGCCAGAGCTCCTTGAGGAGAAAGCACGAGCACTTGAGGAGATCGGCGAGGACGAACAGGCAGAGGAGGTGGCTGCCGAAGCAGAAGAACTACGGCAGCGCGCCGAGAGCCGACTGATGGAGTGAGATGTTACTCACACAGCACCAGACCGAACAGGGACTGCTCGTCGCCGTCTGTGACGACGATGTCGTCGGCGACACCTTCGAGGGCGACGGCGCTCGGCTGACCGTCGAGGAGGGGTTTTACGCCGAGGATGCTGAAACCGTCGACGCCGATGTCGTCGTCGAGGCGCTCTCACGAGCAGCGATTGCCAACATCGTCGGCACGGAGGCCGTCGAACTCGCAATCGAACACGAAATCGTCGACGAAGGTGCGGTGCTGGATCTCGATGGCACGCGTCACGCCCAGCTTTTGCGCCTGTGAAATGGGCTCCAATGAAGATTCGTTTCTGACCGTCGAAACCGACGCGAGTGCGCAGTTTACCGTCCAGGGCTCGGCGTTTATCGGCACAGTCGAACCGGTTGCATCGGTCGTGGCGGCCGAACGCTTCTGTGATCGGATTCGGGCGCAGTATCCGGACGCGACCCACAATGTGCCCGCCTATCGTGTCCACGCTGACGACACGGGGCAGTTTCTCCGCGAGTATCAGAACGATGATGGTGAGCCCTCCGGCTCGGCGGGAAAGCCGATCATGAACGTTCTCGACGGACAATCGCTCGAAAACGTGGCTGTCGTCGTCACTCGCTACTATGGAGGCACGAACCTCGGCGTTGGCGGGCTTGTGCGGGCGTACTCCCAGGCAACCACGATGGCGATCGAAGCGGCCGGCGTCACCGAGCGCGTCCCGCACGCTCAGCGGTCGATCACCGTCGACTACGACGACTCCGGTGTCGTTAGAACCGTCCTTGAGAGCGAAAGCGTCGAATTCGATGCCGACTACGATGAGCGGGTGACGTTTGTGGTTCGCGTCCCGACGGACGAACTCGCGAGCGTCGCCGATCGCCTCCAGAGCGCGACGAGCGGCCGGGCGACGCTGGAGGGGGCGCCATCAGACGACGGCCGAACGGATCGATAGGTGCCACACACCACTGGCACACAACAGACGACAAACAACTGAAACGCGAGGAGCCCCGCACCACAGTAATTGATATACAACCAAATCGTAGTGAATATATGAAATCCGACGTTCCTGACGGCATAATCGGCGATTCAGCCATGGGGATAGCCCTCGGGTTGGGTATTGGCGTTGGAATTGGCGTTGCCATGGACAACATCGCAGTGGGCGCTGCGATCGGAATTGCGGTTGGCGCAGGGGTTGCTGCGCGTCACTCCGGCAAAAACGGCGAGTAAGAGCCGAGCCTCGCCAGACACGTTGTCTGTCAGCGCTGCGGACGTGAGAGTGCGTTCGCTCGCTCGTCTGCGAGTTGTTCTTCCTCGTCGCCATCGCCATATCCGCCACCATCACCGTCATCGCCTCCGTCGTCTCCATCATCGCCCTCGTCGTCCTCACCGTCGTCCTCCCCCGGCCCCATACAGCCCGCAAGAACGCTCATGCTCATGAGTCCGCCACCTGCCAGTCGCAACACCGTTCGTCTGTGCATACCACACCCTTCGGCAGTGAATGGCAAAGACCTGCTGGCCGGATGGCAATCGCCCTTCAAAATGGTTTTCGCTCCGGGCTCTCGGAACTTCGAGTATGCATGCCGACGCCGACGAGGCGGCAGCGATTACGACGGCAATCGAACGAGCGTGTCCGATGTCGGTGACGGCCGTGGAGTTGCTCTCGGTCCGGTTAAATCGAACGTACACGATCGAAACCGCCGCCAGAGACGAGCCGTACATCCTGCGAACACCCATCGACCGGGAGCTGTTTCCCGGAGTCTGTGATCTCCGCACGGAGTACGACCTGCTCGACCGGCTCCCAGCAGACATTCCAGCCCCGAAGCCGGTTGCGTACGGATCTGTCGGTGCGCCGATCGATGCGCCGTTCATGCTCATGACGTTCGTTCCCGGGCGCCCCCTACCGCTGGGTAACCGGCTCCCCGATCGGTTTCACAATCCATCTGCAAGACGTGCGATCGGAAGATTGCTGATCGAGCAGCTCGCCACGCTCCACGCGCACCCGACCGAGCCGTTCGAAGCGCTCTGCAATCGACGGACGATCGATGATCAGGTAACACTGCTTCGCACGCAGTGCGATCGGGTCACAGACGAGCGAACACAGGGGTGCGAACGGCTCCAGACCGTCGGCGCGTGGCTGTCAGAACACGCACCGTCGGAGATGGATCACGTGCTGAATCACGGCGATTTCAGGCCCGGAAACATCCATTTTCAGGGATCTGAGACACCAGTACTCACGGGCGTGCTCGACTGGGAAACGCCACTGCTGGGTGATCCACGGCTCGATCTGGGCTATCTTTGCCTTCGATGGCACGACCCAGGCGATCCCACGGTTGCACCGGGCGTGATCGACACCGAGAACGCGAGCGATGCTGTGTGCGAGGATATCACGTCGATGACCACCGATGGCCTCGCCCCGTTCACGAGCCAGCCGGGGAGTCCATCAAGAGCAGCACTCATTGAACGATACGAACGCCAGACCGGGAGAACGATCGAGAACGAGCGGTTCTTTCGCGTGCTCGGGGGGTTCTCGCTCGCCACCGTCTGGGCCACCCTCGACCAATCCGCACGGGAGACGAGCGGCGAAAGCGACTGGGGGCCGTACACCGAGTGGCTGGCTCGCTTCTGTGTACAACTGACTGAGGCGTAACCGACGGAGTCAGTCGGTTCCAAACGCCCGATCGCCGGCATCGCCCAGCCCCGGAACGATAAAGCCGTTCTCGTCGAGATGGTCGTCGAGCGCCACCGTCAAGATCGTCGCATCCGACACCGACTCCGCAACGCGAAGGACACCATCCGGAGCGCTCACCGCTGAGAGCACGTACAGCTCCGCGGGGTCTGGCTGCTCATCAAGCACCCGCTGGAGTACCGCACACATCGTCGATCCGGTGGCGAGCATCGGATCCGCCACGATCACCGTGTCGTCTTCCGTGATCGTCGGCAGCTTCACGTAATCGACCGTGATCGGAAACACTCCATCGGCATCGCGACCGGCCGCCTCGTTGCGGCCAGCGCTGATAATCCCCTGGCGGGCCTCTGGAAACGCCTTCAGCAATCCCTCGACGAACGGCGTCGCAGCGCGCAACACGTTGATGATCACCACGTCGTCCAGACCGGTGAGCCGCTCGCCGGTCATGGCCGTCAGTGGCGTTGTTACTGGCACGTATTCGGTTTCCATCAACCCATCAATGATTTCGTAGCCACAGATCCGCCCCAGCTTGACGAGCCCCTTACGAAACGTCACCTGCTCGGTTTCGTGGTCACGGAGCGACGAGAGCGTATCGCGTGCGAGCGCGTGTGTTAGTAGCTTGACATGATCCCGATCTTCGATAGCCATACGTATACGCTACTATCGAACGCGCACGCACATCAGCCAGCCGGTATTGACGCGATCCGTGCCGACACGTTTTTGGTGACCCATCGGTGACCGCCAGCACATGACATTGGCCAGCAGAATTGAATGCTACTGGAAAGAGCTGCGGACCGTGCTTGCGGGGTTGTATCACGGGATGGTCGAGCATCCGGCCTACGAACTGATCGAGAAGGAGGCCGAAGATATCGACGATGCATTTTTGCTGGCCTGTTTCCCCGACGTCTTTGGCATACCGAGTCCAATCGCTTACTACACCGCCGAGTTGCTCCCGTATCTTGGTGGCGAGCTCGAAGCGTTTGAACGACGCCTCTGGGACCGGGCATCGCTGCTGGAACGGAAAGGTCAACAGTATCACTTCTGATGAATCAGTTTCTCTTCATCGGTGGGAAAGGTGGTGTTGGTAAAACGACGATGGCAACGACAGCCGCCATCCAGCGGGCGATGGCCGGCGAGCGGACGCTCGTCGTCTCAAGCGATCCAGCGCACTCGACGAGCGATCTGTTTGCACAGTCAATTGGCGACGAGCCGACGCCGATCGACGGCTACGATCGGCTCGATGCGATCGAGATCGATCCAGACGCGGCGGTCGAGAATCATCTCCGGGAAACGAAGCGCGCACTCACAGATCAGGTGAGCCCGGCGATCGTCAACGCGATCGAGCCCCAGCTCAAGCTGGCCCACGATTCTGCCGGGGCGTACGAGGCGGCGCTGTTCGATCGCGTCATCGACATTCTCCAGACCGCCGAAACGTACGATCGTGTTGTCTTCGACACCGCACCCACTGGCGGCACCCTCAGACTGCTCGCCCTGCCGGACGCGCTTGAGCTGTGGATCGATCGGCTGCTTGAAAAGCGAACTCGATCCATCGACCTGTTCGAATCCGCAGCGATCGGTGATCGCACGCCTCGTCGAACCATGAGTGACGATCCGATCGTCCAACGATTGCAGGAGCGAAAAGACAGATTCGAGTTTGCAGCCAGGACGCTCCGAACGGAGACGTCGTTCTATCTCGTCGTCACGCCAGACGAACTCTCCATTCGTGAAACCCAGCGGGCAAGCGACCGGCTAGCAGCGAACGAACTCGGCGTCGACGGGCTCATCGTCAACAAGCTCACGCCAAAGCCAGACGAATCGGAGCGTGGTGCTGGTGCTGCCTTCTTACGATCACGGCGAGCGACCGAACGCGAGCGTCTCGAAACCATCAAATCTATCGGCCCACCGATCGTCGCCACCGTCCAGTCACAGCGCGAGCCACCCGCTGGCGACCAGCTCGAGGAGCTTGCACCCACACTCACCTTCGAGTGAATCTGGTCGTCCGAACGTGGCAGTTGATACTAACGTTTATAGTGGATAACTTATCATAGCTATTCGAACCCATGGTACAGGTACTCTGGCTCATCATTGGTGTATTGTTACTGTACAGTATCGGTTATCTGAGTTACTCGAAATATCTGGCACAGTTCGTCGAGCTCGACGACGACACCCCCACGCCGGCACACGAACACAACGACGGGCAGGAGTACGTGCCGGCGAAAAAATCCGTCTTACTGGGCCATCACTTCTCCTCGATTGCGGGCGGTGCGCCCATCGTCGGGCCGATAACAGCGGGGGCGGCGTTTGGCTGGTTGCCGGCGGTGTTGTGGATTGCGATCGGCAACCCGCTGTTCGGTGCGGTCCACGATTTCATGTCGCTGAGTTCGAGTCTCCGCCACGATGGCCGCTCGATCGGACACATTATCGGTGAGTATCTCGGTGATCGCGGGAAGAATCTGCTGTTGTGGTTTGCCTTCCTGACGATCATTCTCGTGCTCGCCGTCTTTGCGTATGTGGTCGCGCTCGTGTTCGATCAGTTTCCGAGCGCGGCGACGGCGAGCTTCCTCTACATCGGACTGGCGCTGGTGTTCGGCGTCTATCTGTATCAGCTGGATCTACCGTTCGTTCCGGGGACGGTCGTGTTCGTTACGGGCGTGTTCGCGAGCGTCTATCTCGGCGTGCAGTATCCGATCGCGCTGTTTGCGCACTCGGGGCTCGGAAGCGATGTGATCGTGCTGTTTGGTGAGGGTGGCTCGTGGTTACCGCTGGCGAGTTCGCAGAACCCGAACATGGCGGGCTGGGCACCAGTAATCATCATCTACGCGGTGATCGCCGCGGTGTTACCGGTGTGGACGTTGCTCCAGCCACGCGACTTTCTCTCCTCGTTTTTGCTCTACGCGGGGATTGGTGGAATGTTGCTCGCCACCATTGTCGGCACGTTCGGTCTGTTTGAGCCCGTCACTGTCGATGGCGCACAGTATACGCTCACCTCACAGCTCGATCCGTTCATGGGGCTGACCAGTGATCTCGGGCCGATTTTCCCGTTCTTGTTCGTGACGATCGCGTGTGGAACGATCAGTGGCTTTCACTCGCTGGTCTCCTCGGGAACGACCGCAAAGCAGCTCAACACGGAGTCTGACGCCCGGATGATCGGCTACGGCGGGATGCTCGGTGAGGGGTTGCTTGCCACCACCGCCGTCGCAGCGCTGATGATCGTCGGTGTCACGGAGTTTGGCTCCGGCGTCGGCGGCGCGCTCGCAAACTTTCCAATCGGTGGTGCAGTGATGCTCTCGACGTTCGGACTCCCGATGGAGTACGGCCAGCCGTTCATTGGGCTGGTGTTCGTCAGCTTCCTGTTGACCAGCACCGACACGGCCGTTCGACTCGGCCGCTACATGATTGAAGAGATCGTCGGCACCCCCGGCACAGACACCGACAGCGACCTCCGTGCGAAGCTTGAGTCGTTCGCGGTGAATCGCTACACCAACGCGTTCGTTATCCAGGGCATTCTGGCGTATGTGCTAATAGCCAGCGGCACCTGGGCGTCACTCTGGCCGCTGTTCGGTGGCGCAAACCAGACGCTCGCCGCGCTCGCGTTGCTTGCCGCCACAGTCTGGCTCGTCAACTGGGACGACACCAAACAGCTGCTCTCGACCGGCATTCCGATGGTCTTTATGTTGTTAATGACCGTCGTCGCACTCCTCTGGCTCGCTCTCATTCAGAATCCAGGCCGACTCGGCGAGGCAACGACGTTCGGGCAGATCTCGCTCATCGTCCAGTCCATTCTGGCGCTCACACTCGTCGCGCTTGCGCTCGTCGTGGCGAAAATTGGCATTGAGCACATCCTCGAAGAACGGGATATGGACGAGCTCAGTGGGAAGACACCCGCAGACGACTGAGTCACTTACGCAAACAAAGATTTGAGTCGTCCACGCAGGCCAGTCGGTTTCTCCGGCGGATCGGGCTCTGAAAACGAAAACGCCCGCGCCACCTCTGCTCGTGGGCTTGCTGCAATCTGCGTGTCGCTCGGCGCGACCACGATAAACGCCACGTCGTAGCGACCGTGCAGTCCATACCGCAGCAGCGTCCGGTCTGTAAACTCTGAAACGAACGAATCCACTTCAGGAGAGAGCTCCGGAACGAGTACTGCGAACGTGAACGACGTTTCATAATGTGTCGGTGATGGCGCAATCCAGTCGCTGGCGATCGAGTGAGCAAGCTCGGCGAGCTCGGTCAGATCCGACTGCTCAACGCCATCGCGTTGTTGTACGAACAAATGGTCCAGCGACGAATGATCACCGTAGCTGATCGACGGATGGAGGAACGATTTTTGGTGTTCGACCCGGCAGAGTCCGTACCAGTCGAACGTCCGACCGTCGACCGTTCGGTCGGCCGTGAGATCGTAGCTGTGTCGCAGCCGGTCGAGCACTCGATCGAGATACGCCCCTGGCCCCTCCGAACTCCCATCACCCATCTGCTGGCTCATATCTCACCGATGGAACCAATCGCCAAAAATGACGCGCCGATGGCGGCCCACGACTGGCCCGTTCATTTTCGTTCACAAAATTATATGTTGGTAAACAACATGGGTGTCCGTAGCATATCGAGTGGGAATTTCTCCCAGAGGACACATGCAACGAGAAAACTTCGACTCCGACCGAGGACGTATTGCCGAGGAAATTCAAGCGAACCATCGCGAGATTGCAACAGGGATCTTTCCAGATGAGCCATACGGCGTGTTGATCGGCGGAGAATGGACTGAGAGCGAGAGCGGCGTCGTCAAAGAAGCCGTTGATGCGACGACCGGTGCGACGCTTGCAGAATACACACAGGGGACCGCCGAGGACGTAGATGCGGCGGTTTCGGCCGCAACAGCTGCGTTCGAGAACACCTGGGGGAACTACAGTCCGATGCAGCGCGCCGACGCGATCGACGCGATCGCTACGGAGCTTGAGGAGCGAAAGCAGGAAATCGCGCGCATTGACTCCCTTGAGATGGGCAAAGCGAATCAGCACTCATTGTTCGTCGACACGACGATGATGCTCTCGCAGTTCAAATACTTCGCATCGGTGGCGCGAACCGCAGACGAGGGTCGACGGCCATCGACGGCGACCGAAAAGTTCGCTTACACCACAAGCGAGCCGTACGGCGTCGTTGGGCAGATCAGCGCCTGGAACTTCCCGTCGATGTTCGTCGCCTGGAAGATGGCACCGGCACTTGCTGCTGGCAACACGCTGGTGTTCAAGCCGTCCCCCCGAGCCGTCCTCTCGACGCTTGAAGTGGCCAAAACGATGGCGAAACACCTGCCGGACGGGACCGTCAACGTCGTGCCGGGAACCGGTGCGGACGTTGGCGCCCGGATTACGAATCATCCGGAGATCAGAAAGGTGTCGATGACGGGCTCAACCGGCGCGGGGAAAGCTGTAATGGAGGGTGCAACGTCGAATCTCAAGGCCGTCTCACTCGAGCTGGGCGGGAACAACCCCAACATCATCTTCCCCGATGCCGATATAGAGAAAGCAGTCGAGGGCGCGCTCGTGGGGTCATTTTTCAACCAGGGCGAACAGTGTACTGCCGGGTCGCGCATTTTCGTCCACAGCGAGGTGAAAGACGAATTCCTCGACCTGTTCACCGAAGAGATGGAACGGCTCACCGTCGGCGATCCGCTCAACCCGCTGACGGATATCGGCCCGCTCGTTGATCACGCCCATCTTGACCACGTCACCGAGTACGTCGACACCGCCCTCGATGAGGGCGCGTCCATCGTTGTTGGTGGGGAAGCCCCCGACGACCCCTCGCTGGAGGGCGCCCCCCTGTTCGAACCGACAGTGCTCACAGACGTTGCCCCGGATGACACGATCGCCTGCGAAGAGGTGTTCGGCCCCGTGGTCTCCGTCCACGAATGGAGCGATCGCGATGCAGTCATCGAAGCGGCCAACGACACCGAATACGGGCTCGCGTCTGCCATCTGGACGACTGATCTCGACACCGCACACGAAACCGCCGACAAGATCGAAGCTGGAACCGTCTGGATCAACACCTACAACGATCTGTTCGACAACGTTCCCCACGGTGGCTACAAGCAGTCCGGACTCGGCCGTGAACTCGACCGGGAAGCGTTCGACAGCTACCGACAGACGAAAACGGTTGTCGTCAACCACGGCCGGATGCCACGACTGGGTTGAGAGACTCGGAACGAATCACAAATTCGACGGACGGTAGCCTTATTCCACAATTTATATTGTGAAAATTGTCGCGACAGCGACGCTCGATTGGTTCAGTGGGATTGATGGGTTTGTGTCACAGAGTGACTGTACCGTGAAACTACGGTATCAGCATGCAAACCCATTTTCGGGGCGGGAGTCGGTGCTGCTTCGGATTTCGGGGGTGTTTGAGGACCAGACGATCTGTATCCTCATCGACGCAGGGGAGGGAGTGAACGTCGATGAGTTGCTACGAGAGGACGAGTATCTGACTGCTATCTGTCTCACGCACGCTCATTACGACCATTATCAGAGTCTTGCTGAGAATTTACGCCACGGCGCGTCTGTGTACATGACGGGCGAGACAAAGGAGCTGCTGTCGGCCGTCTACGACAGCGTTCCACCCGAACGGGGGGAAACGGAGACGGTGATGGATAGTACGACGGTTATCGATGGGTGGACACCCATCGTCCAGGGCGTCTCGATTCGTGCGCTTCCAGCGGGGCATGCACCAGGCGCAAGCAGCCTATTGCTGGCGATCGATGACGGCACCACCCAGAGAACCGTGCTGGCAACTGGCGACTTTACCCGTCGCCAGGCGGCCGGCTATCCTGGCTTCGATCCGGAGCTACCCGTGGATGTCGATATCTGTCTTCTTTCAGCGTCTGCAAGCGAAACGTACGAGTCGGATCTGACGGGCGTGATCGAACGGTCGATCGAGCGGGCACTCGATGGCTCGACAGTGCTCGTCACGGCCAGCGGACAGGTTGGGCTCCAGTTTGGTTATCTACTCGGCCACACGATCGACGACCAGGAGCTCGCGACGGCGGTCACGATGGCTGGCGAGTCGGCGAAACTGGCAGAGCGACTCGACTACTCGATTCCAAACTGTAAGACGGCGACAACGTTCGAGCCCGATCAGGTTCTTGCGCCGGGATCGATCACCGTCGCCAATCCGGGCACTCCAGCGAAAAATCCCGCTGCTGGAGCGGCCCAGCTGTTTGAGCAGATTCGTGACGATCCGGGTGCAACGCTCATCCAGGTGCCGACTGATGGCCCACCGATCGACGGGGCAGGCTGTACGGTACACACCGAGCGGGTGCAGAATCATCCCACACACGAGACGATCGATGCCGTCGTCCGAACGCTTGAGCCAATCCATCTCGTCGTGCTCCACGAGACGGGTCCCAACGCCGATCGGTATAAGGACAGATATCACAGCTACGTCTGGGTGACTGCAGACCAATTCGAACACACCCTCCTTGAGGACGGCGCCTGGATGCCACCCGGGTGGGTCTCCGAACACACCGAGGAGATGGTTCACAGCTGGCGTATTGCTGGTCGAAACGCCCATCGAACGGTAACGGACTCTGCACTCGACTTTCCAACGATCGAACGGCACCCATCTCCGGATTTGCCCGCCGAGGGACTTACCCTCGGAACGTTTGACGTTCGATCGGACCGAGAGAATCTCCAGGGCGGAAAGTATCCTGTGGCGCCAGCGTCCCTCACCGAACAATCAGAGACCGAACCAACCCAGTCGGATACAATCGAATCGCTCATCGAACGGATCGACCGGCTCGAAGAAACCATCCAGAACGAACTGCTCGAATCGGACCGACAGACTGGCAGGGTGCTCGACGTGACCGACGGCGTCACCATCGTCAGGGTCGATGGAACGTTTCCGGAGATAACTGCCGGCGATCGGGTCGCCGTCAGTAATCCCGATGAATTATAATCTATCTGATCATTTTCAGGTACTCTTTTGGGCTCGCCGTCGTACGTAGGGTATGGCATCTGATTCGGAGACGGCTGCCACGTCTATTGCACAGCGCCATCGTGAGACCGCTGCCTCGGTGTTGCCCGACCACCAGCAGCTCTACATCGACGGCGGATGGCAGGACAGCAGTTCGGGTGAAACGTTCGAGACGACGAATCCGACGACCGGTGAGACGCTGGCGACCGTTCCAGCCGGTGGGGCCGCTGACATTGACGCGGCCGTCGCAGCCGCCTCCCAGGCGTTTGCTTCGTGGCGAGGCGAGTCACCGGCATCGCGACAGCGGACCCTCGAAACGATCGCTGATCGCATTCAGAATAATCTCGACCGGTTCGCTCGACTCGAAGTGCTCGACAACGGAAAGCCACTCACCGAGGCACGCGGTGACGTCTATCTGGCAGCAGAGCAGTTCCGGTATTTTGCCGGCCTCATCCGCGGTCACGAAGGCGAACGCGTCCCGACTGATGGCTCCCGGCGGGTAGAAACGCTCAAAGAGCCCTACGGCGTCGTCGGCGCGATCATCCCGTGGAACTTTCCGCTGTTGATGGCCGCCTGGAAACTTGCACCAGCGCTTGCAGCCGGCAACACCGTCGTTCTCAAGCCGGCCGAACAGACGCCACTATCTGCACTCCTGTTGCTGGAAACGATCGACGACGTGCTCGACGATGGCGTCGTCAATATCGTCACCGGGTTCGGTCCCGACGCTGGCGAGCCGCTGACGCAACATCCTGACGTCGCAAAGCTCGCGTTCACTGGCTCAACGGCCATTGGCAAGCAAGTGATGAAAAACGCCGCCGACACAGTTACTGACGTGACACTCGAGCTCGGCGGCAAGAATCCAATCATCGTCCATCCGGACGCCGATCTCGAAACCGCCGTCAGATCGACGGCCATTGCGATCTTCTACAACACCGGCGAGTGCTGTTCTGCCGGCTCACGGCTGTTCATCCACGAATCGATCGAGGAGCAGTTTATCGACCAGCTCATTGGGGCCGCCGAATCGCTAACGATTGGCGATCCGCTCGATGACGACACCCAGCTCGGGGCGAAGGTGTCAGAAGATCAGCGTGAACGAACATTATCGTACGTTGACTCCGCCCGCGAGAGTGGGGCAACCGTCCTGACTGGCGGTGGCGTTCCAGACGAGCCAGCGCTTTCGGACGGCTGTTTCGTCGAGCCAACGGTGATCGGCGATATCGATCACGATCACGAAGCGGTTCAGGAGGAGATCTTTGGCCCCGTTCTCGAAGTGTTCACCTGGTCGGAGTACGACGAGATGATCGAGCTTGCGAACGACGTGGACTACGGTCTTGCTTCGGGGATCATGACGAGCGACATCGATCGTGCGTATGAGACCGCACACGATCTCGAAGCCGGCACTGTCTGGGTGAACCAGTACAACGATTTCCCCGCAGGGATGCCGTTTGGTGGCTATAAACAGTCTGGAATTGGCCGCGAGCGCGGCAAAGAGACGCTCGATGCCTACACACAGACCAAAAGTATCGACATTTCACTCTGATAACTCGATGGGTTGAATCGACATTCCCATCTGTCCGCTCGCCGTAGCCAGACCGATGACTGAGGACGCTCGATTTCAGACTGAAATCCCGATACGGTATCGAGATCTCGATCCGGAAAATCACGTCAACAACGCCGTCTACGGCACGTACATCGAGGCCGCCAGATCGAACTACATTGATGCGGTGATCGGCGATTCCGTCACTGATGGCGGGATGGTGATCGCACATCTGGAGATCGATTATCGACAGCCGATCACACTGGATGACGAATCGGTTGCAATCACGGTTGAGACGACCGAAATCGGGAACTCATCAGTTACGATGTCGTTCGAACTCGCCACGGCTGCGGGCGTTGTGGCGACGGGCGCTTCCGTGCTGGTCACCGTCGATGAGAACGGCAAGCCGCGGTCGATACCCGAGGAGTGGCACGATCGAATTCGTCAGTTCGAGCCAGCACTGGAGCCGTGATCGTCCCAGAACTGCTCAAGCGCGAATTCGAGCATGTCGGTGCTCACCGTCGTGAACGATTCCTGGTCGGTCGCAATCGGCGCGTTCACCGACCGTGGAGCGGATGGGTCGTATCGCTCATCAACCAGTAGACGCGTCCCGATCTCTTCTGGATCGCGCAAGACGCGCCCAATCGCCTGGCGTGCTTTGCGGATGGCGGGAATCGCCACCGCGTATTCGAAGCCAGCACCGTCGAACGCACAATCATAGGCAAATTGAACCGCCTGCATTCGTGGTGTGGACGTGTTCGCGTACGGAATGCCGATTACGGCCGCCGTGTGGAGTCGCTCGCCCCGATAATCGACGCCTTCTGTGACGGTCCCGCGGGCACTGCTCACGAGCACGCGATCGGTTGCATCGTCGTCGAAAAATCGTTCGAGCATCGCGTCCGTGGTCGCCGTGTCGCTCGATTGGTCCAGCAAGACCGGCTTGTCGATCGCCTCCGCAAGCAGGGTGGCTGCCCAGTCGGCCTCGGCGTACGACGGCAAACAGAGCAGGACGTTTCCGGGACTCCGGGCTATCGTGACCATCGCTGCGGCGTGTGCCTGCCGGGTTGCAGACATCGCGTCGTAGCTAGTGTCGGGCGGGCCGCGGTTGCGATAGGTGAACGCCGGGCAGTCAACGACCCAACTGGCCCGATTGTCTGCGGGGAACGACAGTCCATACTGCGTCGTTTCCGTTTCACAGGCGAGCTGTTCAAGGCCGCTAACCCGTTCGTAGACGTCAAACGGTGCGAGCGTGGCCGACATCAGGATGCCTCCGCCCAGCTCGTCGAAAATATTCGCGAGTGGATCGTGGGGCAAGCAGTTGAACAGCCCCAGGCTGGCGTTGTACGCACGAGCCCAGTCGGGCAAACTCGTATCGACGTTCGGTTTCGGTGCGTAGGAGAGTTCGATCTCACGGAAATGGGTGGCGGTGTCGGCTCGATGCCACGCATCGAAAAATGTCCCAGCCCCATCGGCTGCTGGTGTGCGCTCGGTCTGGCCGTCTTCCTCGTGGATCGTTGCCGTCGCAAGACACGCTGTCGCTGCAGTCTGGAAAATATCCTCGTCAAACGCCGCGACAGCGTCGTTCGTGAGCGTCGATCGTTCGTCGCTCTGTGGCGGACGGAGTCCGATTTCGTGGTCTAGCTCCGGGAGCGTTCGGTCTTTGAAGCTCCGCTGCCAGTCCGTGTACTGCGCATCGA
Organism: Halobacteriales archaeon YIM A00013; assembly: GCA_025041195.1. Classification (GTDB taxonomy): domain Archaea; phylum Halobacteriota; class Halobacteria; order Halobacteriales; family Haloarculaceae; genus Halocatena. The sequence goes on along the minus strand of JAKCFM010000001.1, from coordinate 61,339 downwards.
GAAAGTCGCTGACGTGCTCGTCGATCGCCTCCATCAGCCATTCCAGAAACGACTGTGTGCGCGAGAGATCACCGTCGGTGAGGCTCGAGAAGTCGGCGAGCACGCGCTGGGCAGATTGTTTGTGCAACGTCGGGTCCGTCCCGGGGTCGTCGCCGCCCGTGCCCGCCAGATACGATCTGGCCAGCACGATGTCGCGATGGGTAGTTCTGAGCGTGTGCAGTCCGAGCTGCTGGGAGAGCAGGTCCCTCACTCGCTCTTCGAGCATGTGCGCCTCATCCACGACCAGCAGCGTGTTCTCATCGAGCACGCCGGCTTTCTCGTCGGTTAGCTGTCGAGTTACGGGATCGAACGCGTGGTTGTAGTTGCCGATCAGCACGTCAGCATCGGCCATCAGCGACGCCATCGCCTCATGGGGACAGAGCCCCCGTGAAACCGCAGTTGCCACCACTGCGTCGCTGTCGAGGACGCCGTGGGAGCCCTGATCGAATCCGAACGGAATCCACTCCTCGTTCGCGAAGTAACTGGCATAAAACGGATCGAACTGTCGGTCATCTTCGAACGAACCACCATAGTCGTCAACGACGTCTGCGATCGTGGGCGGGCGCTCTGGAAACGGGGCCGAAACGCCGGCCGTCTGGAGGCGATCACCGTCAAGCGCCGCCACAAGATCCGTCACGACCGCTGCCCTGACGGGATCGTACCACGACTCGTCGTCATCATCGCTCGACGACCGGTGGTCCGGACAGTAGGGCCCATCGTAGGCGTTTCGGCCACAGTCAGTTTCGGTACAGACTGTGACGCGGCCATCGAGGGCACCCGGCTGAACGGCGAGTTCGTAGACGGAGTTGCGACGAACGAGCTCGACCGTCGTCTCGCGAAGGACGTTCGCCGCGTCATGAACGCTGGTCCCGTCGTCCGTCCCGAGCGTGTTCGTGCGTGCGTACGGGAGGAGATCGCGTTTGCCCACGAGAACAATACCGTTCGTTCGTTCGTACTCGGTGGACGTGGCACGCTCATTGAGTGCGCGCAGATCGGTGACGAACTGTGCGAGCTGTTGTTTCACGGGCGTTACCACCAGCAGTCGCTCAGCAGTCTCCCGTTCCAACAGCTCTCGGCCCGCCACAAGTGCGAGTAACGTTTTGCCCGTTCCACAGGCCCCTTCGAGGAGGAGATAGCCGGGGTCAGTTCCGCCACAGGTCGACAGTGCCTGCTCGACACCATCAACTTGCTGTGGATACGGATCAAATGGGAACAGCGTTGCCCACGACGCGGCGATCGAATCGCGTGGAACGGACTGGTCGGCCACGCGGGTCACGTCCAACCATCGTGTGGCATGCCCTATAAACGCTCGACATTTCGTGGTCCCAGCGTGCGAGTCCACCGATCGGGACGTTCACGGCACTGGAGCACGAATCCGCAGTATGGCAGACGAAGGGCTCGACCGCGGGACGGACTCACCACAGGTGATACGGGGGGTGATCGCCGGTGCGCTCGGACTGATCGCCACCGGATTGCTGGCCAACTATCTGACGCACGCCGGCCCCGCAGGATCACCAGAGCTTGCGTGGATCGTCGGCTACGGCCTGACGGTGGTCATCGGCTGGCAGTATCTGATCCGACCGATAAATTTCGGCGAGCACCACGCACAGTGAGCATCCAGCCGCCGAGTAACGGAACCTTAAAATCCGCACCGTCGTGAATGGTGGATAAGGATGTACGCGCTCCCACTACAGGTAATCGACAATTTCCTGCTTAATTACAACCTCGGAGACGTGCTGGTGCTCGTGCTCGTACTGGGGCTGCTGGGGACGTTGCCCCTGCGGAGCAAATCCGTTACCGGGCTGTTTCTCGGAACGTTCGGCTTTCTGTTTCTGATCACGCCGTTGAGCCTGATGGGCAACGAATGGGTGCTCCACTTTTTGGGCGTCGGCCTGATCTTCGTCGGTCCGATGATCGTCATCATGGACCGGTAGGCTCAAAAATCGCTGATCAGTTCGTCGTAGCGAGCACCAGTCTGTTTGAGTGATTCCGTCGAATAGAGTCGCTCGTGGTCAAACGGTAGCTGTTCTGTCGCCAGTGTATCGATCCGCTCGTCAACGGCGGCACTATCGCGGCCGTGAATCATCGTAAACAGCGTGTACGGCCAGTTCTGTTCCGGTCGTGGAGGTCGGTGATAGCAGAGCGTCACGTACGGGAGCGCCCCAACCCGACTGCCATAGCGGTCGATTGCCTCCAGTGGCACCTTCCAGACGACCATACAGTTGCTGTCAAACCCTGTCGTTACGTGGTTCACGATACAGCCAATGCGTTTGATGCAGTTCGTTTTGAGGAGCGTCTTGATCGCTGAGACGACGGTCTCGACGTCCGAACCGATCCGTTCGGCCACGTCCTGATACGGCGTCAGAGAGAGCGGAAAGCCGTCCTGAACCGCCAGCAGCAGTTCACACTCGAGCGGGGAGAGATCCGCCATTCGCGTTTCGCTCACTGGCGTCGGCTCGACTGTTGAACGGGTGGCTGTGCTCGTGGCGAACTGATCGCCGTTGACCACTGGAAACTCGAGATTGATGTAGTAATCAGTCACCAGCGGCAACACCAGCACTGGACCGGCCGCCGCTTCGATCTCATCGATAATCGCGTCGCGTCTGGCTTTCGTACCGGCCGTCAGGACGAACCACATGTTCCACTCGTGATCGCGTCGATAGTTGTGGTTCACCTGCCGGTAGCTGTTGATCGTTTCGGCCACCGCATCGAACCGGTCCTCTGGAACTTGCACCGCCGCGAGCGTCGAGCTCCCGATCACCGGCGGATTCAACACCGGACCAAACCGACGGACGATTCGTAGCTCCAGCAGCCGTTCAAGACGGTCGAGTGCTGCAGTCTCCGAAATCGAGAGCGCCTCGCCGATCGATTGAAACGGACGGGGCTCGACGGGGACGCCGCTCTGAAAACTATCGATGAAGCTCGCGTCCACGCTATCGAGGGGCACTCGCCAGTCACCCTCCAGGCTACTCATCGCAATAACTACGTGATCCGGTATTTACCCTTTGTCGGTTTCGATCGTCCACAGCGTCGCCACGCGAACCACCACTCACGTCCGTCCACTTCAGTTCGCACCAACCGTGTGTAAATTTCCACTCAGATGAGGGATACTGACAAGTTGATCCAAAACATAGTACTAGTATATGCAGGAAAATTCAGACGCACCGTCGTGGGTTACGTTGACTGAGGGGGAAATCCTCGTCTGGAGTGGGCATCCAAGTTTGCTTTCGGCCGGTGGTTCGTTTCTCGTTGGATTCATTCTCGTCGTTACTGGGATCGGTGTTGGGATTTTCAATGACGGCCTTGCGCGCGTGCTCGCGCTGGTGTTCGTCGGAATTGGCATTCTGATGGTTGGTGCGACGTACGTCAACTATCGGAGCACCCAATACGTTCTAACCAGCGAGGAGGTGTATAAAAAATCCGGGCTTATTTCCCGTAATGTGACCAATATCCGGCTTGATCGAATACAGAACACCTCGTACAGTCAGTCGTTACCGGAGCGAGCAATGACGTTCGGGTCGGTGCATATCGACACCGCAGGAACTGGTGGCACTGACATCGTGTTGACGGACGTTCCCAATCCCGAACGCGTCAACGGGTTGATCACCGAACAGCTCGACAACGTTCGCCCGAATCCACCGGAACAACAGGAGCACTCCCCCGAGGCGTGAGCCGGCTCGAACGGGATATTTTTGCGCAGTGGACTCGAACGCTCCATCATGGCGACAGGTGAGTGGACACTCAAGCGGCTCATGACAGAGGTCGTCGGTTCCGGGCACAAATCCGCGGACGATATGACGCCCGCGCAGGCCCGAGAAGCCTTCGAGCGGATCCTTGCTGGCGAGCCCGATCAGACGACGCTCGGCGCGTTCTGGTTGGCAAATCGCTGGAAGCGAAACACGCCCGAGGAACTTGGTGCGTACATCGACGTGATGGCGGAGCAGTCGGTGGAATTTGCCGAACCCGACGCTGATCCGGTCGATTGTGGGGCGAACTACGATGGGAAATCTCGGACGGCAGTGCTCGGTGTCGGTGCTGGACTCCTCGCCGCGGCGGCCGGTACGCCGGTCGTCACCCACAGCGGCGATCGCGTCCCGACACAGAAGGGCGTCGCCTACAAGCACGTGCTCGATGCGCTGGGCGTCCGGACGGAGCTTTCACCCGAATCGAGCGCGTCGATGGTCGATGACGTTGGCTTCGGATTTTATTACCAACCGGCGTTCAATCCGGGGATCGATGCGCTGAACGATCGACGCGATCAGATGGGCGTTCGGACGTTCGTCAACACGATCGAGACGCTCGCCAATCCCGCCGGTGCGAACGTTCATCTCGGGAGTTTCTATCATTTGCCCTATGCTAAACGGATTATTGACACGTACGGGGCCAGCGAGCGCTACGAGATCGATCGCGTTGTGATGTTCCAGGGGATGGAGGGTTACGACGACGTTCGGCCCGGCTCGACAACGGTCGCAGTTGGAGCGAACGGCGAGCTCGATGATTTCACGATCGAGACCGCCGAGTACGGGATGGCGATGACCGAAGACGATCTCGCGGTGGATGACGTTGCCGAAGCGTCCGCGGCCATCACCGAGGCGGTTCTCAGCGGCGAGCGCGATGATGCGTTCGCGGATGCGATCGCGCTCAACGCTGCGTTGCGGATTTTCGCGCGCGATGACGCTGCTTCGATCGATGAGGGGTTGAGGATGGCCCAGGTGGCGATTGAGGATGGATCGGCGAGTGCGGTGCTCGAAGCGGCCCAGGAGTTCTAGGGGCCGAATCGACGCGGTAGGGACTGTTCATACTGCGGGCGGTGTCACGAACGAATCGCGTGTCTCAATCGCCGGACAGCTGCACCGCCCCCGGCCAGGACGAGCCCCATGACGAACGCCACAATCGGATACAGTGGAACGAATCCAAATCCGGACGGGTCATAGCTCGGTACGAGGTTGAAATAGAGCCAGATACCAAGGGAGAGTTCCAGGCCGAACACTGCCATCACTGGGATGAGCGCGCTCACGATGAGGCCTTCGTTCCGGTAGGCACTCGCCACCGTCATTGCAGCTGCTATGAGCGGGATTGAGGGCAAAATGAGCAGATACGTGTACGGAACACCGTCGTACACCGGAAAGCTGGTGTACAGAACCAGGCTTGCGAGAAACACGAGACCAGCAATCGCCAGCGTCTGTCGTGTCCGTTGGCTATCGCGTCCAAACAGGACCGGCGAGTTCGTATATGACATGGATGGTATAATCACACGGAATTCATAAATATCTTGTTCCCTTGCAAATAGCCATTCATGCTATTTCGTCCTGCTGGTCTGAAGAACCAGCAACTGCTCCACAGACAGCCTGACACTGCCAGCCCGCGATTGACAGCGCGATAATCCATCTCTGCTTCCTGTTTCGAGATAGAAGCCACCCGGAGGCTCGCAGGCGCATCGGGACGAGCGGATATCTGTCGATCAGGACCACGCGACAGCAATCGACAGGGTTAGGTGGGAAAATTTCATTTAGCCGATTTCTGAGCATGACGAATCAAAACGCGTGGTCAACACTCGATTCAACTGTCGATCACGAAGGGTTTCTCTACTCTGCAGGGCACGATCGGGTGCGACGGCCTGACGGCGAGACACAATCGTACGATTGGATCTCAGTGCCCGACATCGTGGTGATTGTCGCACGAACAGCAGACGAGATCATTCTCGTAGAACAGTATCGCCCTCCTGCAAACGATCAGGTGCTTGAGTGTCCGGCCGGTATCGTCGAGCCGGACGAATCACCGGTGGAGGCCGCCATCCGTGAGCTTCGCGAGGAAACAGGGTATCGGGCCGACACCGGAACGCACCTGTACACGCACAATCCACTTCCTGGGCTGCTTCGACACCAGTTGCACGTGGTTTGGCTGTCGGAACTTACTCCAGGGGAGTCGGCCATGGATGAGGGCGAGTTCATCGAACTTCGAACGGTCCCGATCGAGGACGCTATCGACGTAGCGCGCACGCCACCCGCAAATGGCATGACGCTTATGGCGTTGCTCATAGCACAGGAAGACGGTTTGCTCTGAGCCTTCCACCTGTATCGACAGCCCAGGGGGTGATGATTAACACCATTTAGCGCATGAAAGCAGTGGGATTTCTCTAATCAGTGGTGATTCTGGCTAGCGCTGGGTGTTGATCTGTGAGTCCGGCTGGACAGCCAAGACTCCGATACCGACAGTACGAATCCAGGAGCGTGAGCAAGCCATCGGCTGCACTCGCACAGCCGGGGCGGTCAATCGTTTCCAGTGGCGATTTTGGATCTTCAGCGGGGAACGTCACCTGGTGGATTTCCCCATCGCGCGTCTCGTGATATCTCACTTTTGCGCCGGTGTCGAAAAATGCCGCCACGACCGTTTCGCCGGTGGCGTGATAGCGCGTGATCCGTTCGATCCCGGGGAGATACTCGTAGCTGGTGCGTTCACTCGCGAGATCGGCCATCGTCAGAATCTGCTCAATTCGGGTGGCGTGCGGACAGCCCGTCGATTGGCACGGCCGACACCACGTTCCTTCGCCGATGTCGATCACGTGGTAGAGTTCAGCTTCGGAGAGCTCACTTCGGGAATCCACCGTCGAGAGGTTCACGCAGTTGCGATCGTCGTCGCGAAACAGAAACAGTGGCAGCGTCATCGCCGACCCCACAGCGGACAGCAGAGCGCGTGATCGCTACGTGACCCAAGCTGGCGACGACAGACCAAGCACGTGTGATTGTAGTGACTGTTCAAGCCGGTACTGTTACGTGTGTATGAATCGTTCCCTGTCATGGGATTCTCCTAGTCGAGGACCCCGGCGTCGGGTGCTACTACCACCCGGCGCGTTCAAACACGAACGCACAACGCCCGTACGGCGCAACCGAAGTCCTCGTGATAGTATGGCTTCCCGATCGCTTATAAAGTTATTTTGGAATAATTGTGAATGACTGTTCAAATAACAGATTCTTGGGATTTGGGCTGACTATCTCGGGGAGGATCCACGCACCGTTGGGGTGTTCGGAATTGTAGGTGAACGAAGTGATTACTTACGCGGGTGAATCAATCGCGGCCTCTAACGGCTGGATATGAGTGGTGGACCAATCACGTACCTCATTCATTTCTTCATCCATATCATCATACATCCCATATGTACTTTCAGCAAAAATAACACATTCTTCAAAGCACGCAATGAGTGCCTGACACAGTTCGATTGGATCAACTGCATATCCCACTGTTACAGCAGTCGGAAAATAGTCACTATATTCAGCTGAACGTGGTTCGAATGCGATTCGCGCATGCTCATCATCGTAAAATGATAACGTCACGACCCCTATCCCCGGCTCTCCCCAGATAACACTTGGAATTGACTCAAACCGATTGTATTCGTCCTCTCGGAATTTCACCGCTGCCTCTTTCAACTTGGTAAGGTCGGTAGTCACCTCTTCACCGACGTAGGCATCTGGATCTGAAAGTGGATTACCATCCACGTCTTACCTCGCACAGTCATCAGACCGATTTGTATACCGAGTAAGATCAGTTCCATTTACCGTTATCCGAATGCCCCCATCCAGAAATCCTGATAAAGGGGCCGAATCAGGGGATAATAAGAAGCCAACTGATATTGTTACTGTGAATGAAATGGCAGACACCTATAGTTGAATCTCATCACAGTTAGCTGCTGCAAACCCCCTAATTTCTGTGATCTTTTTATCGATGATACCCATACTTCTACTATCTCGTAGCTCCGGATTTAGATCGATGACTGTCTTTTGAAAATCATACGCCATATCAAAAACAGCCTCTGCCCACGCTCGTTTCGTGACAGGCATTTGACTCTCTATATCGAGTCGATCATCTGGATTCCTGATAGAGTCCTTTTTTACACAATCAACGATATTGACGGAGTCTTTGCCATGTGGTTCAACTACAATCCAGGTAGGCCCGTCTTCGAACGTAATATAATACCGTTCGTCAGTAATAGCCGCTCGTACTGACTCAAGTAACTTTATAACTATATCAGTTGCTAGACCATCCATTTTGTGGTCAAAGTTCCAGAGGGGAGTTCCACCAACTTCGATCTCAGTCGTTATCCACATACCTGAATTTCCATCCTCGGTTACAAACTTCTTGAATTTCGCATCGTAAACGAGCGTAATTGTAGCTGTATCTGCTGGCTCCCTACTCATTAAGAAACCCACCATTACCATTATTTAGCCCAGCAACCCACTTCTTGACAGCAGGGCCTTCCTCGGGATATGCACTGATAATTTTGCCATCTTCGTCCACTTTCACTGTCATTTCCTTAATACCACTGTCTGGATATCCATTTTTCGATGGATAGAATGTATATTCGATATTATCATATATGGCAGATTTTCCCTTTTCATTTTTGACAGCATCTATAACCATATTTTTTAATTTATTTTCTGAGATTTTATCAGGCATTTTCTCTCCTTTAACAGTTTGTCCCATAGGGAATAATGAAGTGATCTTTTTATCTTCTATTCCTAATTCTCCCTTTATATGCCGATTCTTAATATGCATCCAGCCACCATCATTAGACCCTTTTTCTAACCAAACAACTTGGCCATTCTTTATGCGTTGTTTTTTTGGCCTTGTAGCGAGAATAGTTTTGTCCGGATCACCATGTTCGCTAATATGTTTGTAATTTTCATCAGTGAGATCGTCATCTACAAATTTTCCATTCCCAATTTTATCCTTTATTGTGGAGATAGGCTGACCCCCATCAGCCACTAGTTCTTTCTTTTTCTTTGGATCCTTCTTCAGCGCTCCGTTCTCCGCCAACTCGATGATCTCATCGACGGATTTGCCGCTCTCCTGAAGCTCGCTCGCTCGTCCACCCGAAAACAGATCAAGCAGCTGTATCACCTGCTTGTCGGGCATGTGCGTGGCGACGTGTTTCGCGAACGCCTTCGAGAGCGCCTTCGTCTTCGAGCTAAAGCGTTTGATCCAATCTTTCGTAAAGTCAACGAGCTTTGTCCCGTCGGCCGCAAATCCAAGCCCTGGAATCGCTGCCGCTCCGGAGAGCACCATCCCAGCTACATCGCCTTTCAGGCCCGATTGGATGGCATCACGAGCATCCGCAAAATCACCGAGCCCAGGCACGAACCCGATCGCAAACTGCGCCAGCATGTAGTACGGCGACGACGCCGTGTCCTTCGGAGCCACACCACCAGGCATCCCCACCTCACCGTACAACAGCCCGTCCTCGAACGCCTGTGCGTCCGACTCTTTGATCTCCAGGGGCCCGAACGACACCGTCTCCTCCTCTGGAGGTGGCGTCGCTTTCGAATCGGACGACTTTGAGCCATTGCCGGCAACCGGATCCACTGACTCTGGACGAGCCGTTCCCTCACCACCGGATGGATCACCACTCGGCCCGCTCACCTGTCCCGACCCACTACTATTTGCTGAAACCGTGCTCAGATCGCTGCTCGCGTGCAACGATAGCAACGGCCGAAACGTCGTCTCAGGCCCCGTCTCGCTCGCGTCAATAGCCAGCGTCACCGACACCGTCGAGCCAGGATCCAGTGCAACCGCATTTCCAGACCCTTCAATCGGCTTCTTCGTCGTGCCCCGCTCTAATGTGACAGCGTCATCTGTCTCCGAAAACCAAAGCGCTACCGGCGCTGTCCCCTGATTTGTAACCGTGAAAACGTTCGCCAGCCGCGCCGTCGAATGCGCATTTACCCCCGCCCCCGCTGCATCTGCCGTCTCATCCACTGCTACCCGTAACTTCCCGTTTTTGTCGGTGGCGTACTTCCCGTTCGGACCCGGCGCTGGCTGCAACCCGAGGTAGCCCGACGCATCACCTGCGACATTTACTGTCGCCGTCCGGCTGGCTGTCATGCTGTCGAACGCGCCCGTCGCGTACACCGCGCTCAACACCACCCCGATCGCTACCAACGCAATGCCAAGACGACGTACTGAGATCATTGACTTCCTCAAACCACCCGCCAGGGAACCAACTGCGAGCGTCGTTGTTATCACATGATTATAGTTACTTCACTTTATACTTTCGAAAATGAGCATCTCAATTACAATAGGATTAGACGCACAGAAACGCAACCAGCAACCTATCCAGCTTCTGTGAGATCACCAACGGACCACCGCAACAAATCACTCAGCAACCCCGACCGGGAGTCTTTTCCATCCGCCGGATAAGATCGAAGCGTATGAGTGACAATCCGCACGCGAAACTCAACACCAACTTTGGAACGATCGAGGTCGAACTGTACGAAGAGCGCGTCCCGCGAACCGTCGAGAACTTCATCGGCCTGGCAACGGGCGAAACGGAGTGGACGGACCCGGAAACGGGCGAGACGAAACAGGGCGAGCCCCTGTACGATGACGTGCTCTTCCATCGGATCATCGAGGGGTTCATGGTCCAAGGCGGCGACCCGACCGGCACCGGCCGCGGCGGACCTGGCTACGAGTTTGACGACGAGTTCGTCGACGGACTCAGTCACGACGGCCCCGGCGTGCTCTCGATGGCCAACGCTGGCCCGAACACCAACGGCTCGCAGTTTTTCATCACGCTTGACGCCCAGCCCCACCTCGACGGTCGCCACTCAGTGTTCGGTAAAGTGACCGACGGAATGGACGTAGTACGCGAGATCGGTGACGTTGAAACCGACGCCAACGACAAACCACAAGAAGACGTGCTGCTCGAATCAGTCACAATCCACCGATAGTTTCTCACTCGAATCGCATCGAAGAGCGTGAAAATCCTCGGGCGAGCGTCGCTTCGTCGATCGTTACCACCGTTGGGCGACCGTGTGGACAGGCAAACGGCTGCTCACACCGCCCGAGCGCATCAACCAGTTCGGTTGCCGTCGCCGTCGAGAGCTGATCGCCTGCTTTGACAGCGGGATGGCAGGCGAGCTCTGCAAGCAACTCCGTTCTCGGATCATCGATTGAGTCTCCCGCACGCAACGCATCAAGGAGCTCCAAGAGGGAGTCAGCCGACTCGGTGTGACCAAGCGGCGCTGGAACTGCCGTGACGCGATAGGACGTCGGACCGAACGAAGCGAGCTGATAACCCAACGCCTCAATCGTTGCCCGGTTGCGCTCAAGTTCCGATCGATCGCCGGGCGAGAGCGACACCGTCTGCGGTGGATCGAGGGCATGCGACGTGATCGAATCCGAAAGCGCTCGCTGTAAGCGCTCGAAAATGATCCGCTCGTGGGCGGCGTGCTGATCAATAACCAGCAGTTCGTCAGTCTCACAGAGCAGATATGCCTCCCGGAACTGTCCAATGACGGTGAGTTCATCAAACGGGGGCTGGCGCTCACCACCGATCGGTTCGACGGAGAGCTCCGAATCAATTGCTGCCGAGAGATCTTCCTCACGCAGCGACGCCGCGACTGTCGACTCGACGGCCGACGTCACCCGATCGACGGTGGCGAGCCGGACCGTTTTCTTCGCCGGATGAACATTAACATCGACGTTCTCCGGCGGTACTGACACCGAGATCGCCGTGATTGGATAGCGATCACCGGAGAGCGTCGAGCCGTAACCGGCTATGATGGCAGTTTCGAGGCCATCGTGCTCGACCGGTCGGCCGTTGACGGCGGTGACAACGTGATGGCGCCTCGATCGATTTTCCGCCGGAGACACGCGGAGACCAGAAACCGTACACTCTGCGGACTCAACGGGCTCGACCGATGTCGCATGACTTGCAACTGAGCGGTCGTACACCGCCATCACGGCGTCTATCGCACCCGTTCCGGGCGAACAGAACACCGTCGATCCGTTGTGCTCAAGCTCGAATCGAACTGCCGGTTGGCAGAGGGCATAGCGTCCCACGAGCCGACTGACGCGAGCAAACTCCCCGCGCGGTCCATCAAGCGTGGCTCGTCGGGCAGGCATCGTCGCGAACAGTTCCGAGACCGACACCGTCGTTCCCTCGTCGTGGCCAGCCCGCTCGACAACCGGTTCGTCGTCAACAATCACCCGTGTGCCGATCGACTCCGCTTCCGTCCGTGTCGTTATCGTGAGCCGACCGGCTGTTGCGATGCTGGCGAGCGCTTCACCACGAAACCCGAGCGTCTGTACGCTGTCGACATCCGTCCGATCGCTGATTTTGCTCGTCGTATGCCGTTCGACGGCGCGTTTTGCATCAGATCCACGCATGCCGTGACCATCATCACGAACCGTTATCGTCGCAAGCCCGCCATCAGTCACGGCCACGTGAATCCGGCTCGAACCGGCATCGAGCGCGTTCTCAATACACTCACGAACGACATCGACCGGACGGGTGATCACCTCACCGGCTGCGATGCGAGCGACCGTTTTCGCGTCCAGGCGGCTGACCGTTGGTGGTGTCGATTCGGCGTTGGAGCTCATAGAGCGTCTGCAGTGCTTCGAGTGGCGTCGTGTCCGCGATCGGTAGCTCCGCAATCGTCTCACGAAGCGAGCGATCGCCGACGTGCGTCTCGATTGTATCAGAACTGCTATCGTCTACCGTCGTAGTACTGTCGATTGAATCGTCAGTTACAGTGGTGCTCGTTGCAGATTGATTCGCATCAGTATCACGTTTCTCACCATGAAGCGACTCAACGCGGTCGATTACGGGATCGGGAACGCCAGCCAGTCGTGCAACGGCGACGCCGTATGATCCGGAGGCGGCCCCATCGAGCACGGTGTGTAAGAACGTCAGCTCCTCACCGTCGCGATCGACCGTGAAATGAACATTGGTGACGGCCGCCAGCTCGTCTGCGAGTTCGGTCAGTTCGTGATAATGCGTTGCAAACAACGTGCGCGCACCGATTTCGTCGTGAAGAAACTCCGTCGTTGCCCGGGCAATGGCCCGTCCATCAGTGGTTGCAGTCCCACGGCCAACTTCGTCGAGAATCACCAGCGATGACGGCGTGGCCGAATGGAGAATCGTCGAGAGCTCACTCATCTCCCGCATGAATGTGGACTGTCCGCCAGCAATATCGTCGCTTGCACCAACTCGGGTGAACACCCGATCGACGATCGGCAGCCGTGCCCGATCCGCCGGAACGAAACTCCCCAGCTGCGCCATGATCTGAATCAAGCCGATTTGGCGCATGTAGGTTGATTTCCCACTCATGTTGGGGCCAGTGATGATGGCTATCCGGTCGTCACAAAGGGTGGTATCGTTGGGAACGAACAGCGGTTGTGTCGTCTCCACGACCGGATGGCGACCGCCCTCGATCTCGATCGCACCATTGTGGCCGGTGCCGTCGAACGTTGGTCGGACGTAATCACGGCGGGTGGCCACCGTTGCGAGCGTCGTCAACGCGTCGAGTTCTGCAAGCACCGTCGCAGCCTGCTGGATCCGATCGGTGTGATCACCAACGTCGGCTCTGAGCTCGCAAAACAGCTGATATTCGAGTTCGGTAGCGCGTTCGCTCGCCCCGAGAATAGCATCTTCCCGGTCTTTGAGCGCCGGCGTGTAGAATCGTTCGGCGTTTTTCAGCGTCTGGCGTCGGGTGTACTCCTCGGGAACCGCATCGAGATTCGGATTCGTCACCTCAATGTAGTAGCCGTGCACCTCGTTGTAGCCGACTTTCAGCGAGTCGATACCGGTCCGGTCGCGTTCGGTTGCCTCAAGCTCGTTGATCCACTGCTCGCCCTCGCGCTGTGTGGAACGGAGCGAATCGAGCTGCTCGTCGTAGCCATCGGTGATGATTCCCCCATCGGTCAGCTCGATCGGCGGATCGGGCTGAATCGCCGCGTCGATGCGTTCACAGACCCCGTCCAGTGTTGGCAGCGCATCCCGGCGATCGGCGAGTGGCTGGCAGTCGATAGTAGCCAACGCTCCAGCGACCGCCGGAAGAATCTCCAGTGTGGCCTGCAACGAGCGACAGTCACGCGCGTTCGCACGGTCATCAGCGACGCGAGCGATCAGCCGCTCAAGATCGTACGCGTCGGCCAGCAGCTCCCGGAGCGTTTCTCGGACGAGCGGCGTCGCCACCAGCGTCTCGACGGCATCAAGCCGGCGCTGGATGGCGGATTCATCACAGAGCGGCCGGCGGAGCCAGTCAGCGAGCATGCGTCTGCCCATCGCGGTGGTCGTCTCATCGAGCACAGCCAGCAGCGTGTGGTCGTCGTCACCGTGCTGGTTTTCGAACAGTTCGAGCGATTCAATAGCCGTTCCCGACAGTCCCATCGTCTCGGTTGGAGCGTACCGACTGATGCGTGTCACCGACGCGAGACCGCCTGGGGAGACACCCTGCGTGTATTCGGCGTAGGATAGCAACGCACCACACGCGATCAGCTCAGCGCTAGCGTCGAAGATTGCCTCCGGTGAGGGGACGTACTCACCAACCCGTTGTTTTGCCAACTCGGAATCGAACGAGATGCTGTCGTCGACCGTCTCCACGCCGTCAATCGAAACGGTTCCTTCGAGCGATGGATCGATGAGCAGTTCGGTAGGTTGCTGGCGGTCAAGTTCGTTCTGAATGACCCGCTCAGTGCCGCTGGCCACTCGGAATGAGCCCGTTGAGAGATCCAGAAACGCGACAGCGAGTGCCCCCTTCTCGTCAGCGCCAACACAGGCCAGATAATTGTTGTCAGCACCCAGCAGGGCGTCGTCGAGAACGGTCCCCGGCGTGATCACCCGCGTAACAGCGCGCTCGACGACCCCAGAGGCCTCTGCGGGATCTTCGATCTGGTCTGCAATTGCCACGCGATAGCCCGCATCGAGCAGCGTTTCGACGTAGGAGGTCGCGTTGTCGATGGGAATGCCGGCCATCGGATACTCACCCGTCGAATCCTCACGGCTCGTCAGCGTGATCTCAAGCAGCCGTGCACAGCGTTCGGCCGCCTCACAGAACGTCTCGTAGAAATCGCCGACCTGAAACAACACCATCGCCGAATCGTACTCCGCACAGAGCTCGAAATACTGGCTCATCATCGGCGTGAGTTCGTCCTCGCACTCGGCCATCGCGGCCGGCGCTCCCGTTCCCTTCATAGCTGGAGTCCCACGATCCATCCACTTAGCCTGTGTGGACTCCGCGTCGGTCGGCGAGTGCAGAAGGGATTTCCTGCACTGGCGTGCTATCAAACATTGTGGCTGACAGCTATTGTGTCAACGTCGAGGGCGCAGTGTATCGTGATGGAGCCTATCTCATCGGTGAGCGTGCTATGGCAGAATCTCACGCTGGGGGCCAACGCAGTCTGATCGGTGGCACCGTCGAATCGGATGCCCCAGCGACGGCCGCCCTCGAATCCACGCTCCAGCGTGAAATTCGTGAGGAAACCACGATCGAGATCGAAGCCGAACCGGTGTATCTCACGAGTCGGACTTTCGAAACAGACGATGGTGATCGTGTGATGAACGTGGAGTTTCTCTGTCGGTATGAAACTGGGACCGCCGTCGCAGCCCAGCCAGACGAACTCGCTCGGGTTGACTGGTACGAACCCGCCACACTCACCGACCATTCAGCCGTACCACCCTGGACAGCGGCCGCAATCGAACGCGCAGAGCAGAGGCGACAGCAGCTCGGCTGGTGATGAAACTTGGTGTCGGATCCGATAGATGGTCGAGACGCCTGAGCGATTTTGATCGAACCGGCTGTAGCCCTATTGAATCGTTGCACACTTTGCATTGCCACCAAATACCGTACCATGTCCACAGCAGGTGATATTTTTGATCGCAGTCCAGATACGATCTCGATCGCTACTGTCATCGGGTTCTGGACGATGCTCTCCTGGTTTGCGTGGGTTCCCATCGTCGGTCGAGGGCTCAAATACACCGGGCTGGTTATCGGGCTCTACTATGCTGTTGTCCAGGGAGCAGACCAACAGCACTCCGAGCCACATCCCACTTCCCCTGCAGCCGTGCTCAGAGCAAACGGTCGACTGTTGGTACTCGTTGGGCCGTGGTTCCTTGCAGCCATCGCCATCTACGGGATCGGTGGCCTGTGGGACCTGGTTGGACTCCCAGGGCTATTCATCTCACCAGCCGATTCAATAGCCTACATCTTCGTGGCAACTGGCGTGCTTGCAGCCGTCCAGTACGCCGTCGCTGGGTGTCACACTCGATTCCAGGATCGGACAGAGTGACAATCAAGAATTATATCCAGATCCGAAAGTATTAGAGGCCATCCACTGGAGGGAGAGATATGTCAGCGATCGAGCTCCGTGGGATAACCAAGGAGTACGATGACGTGACGGCAGTAGATGGCGTAGAGTTGACAGTCGAAGCTGGTGAAATTTATGGCTTTCTTGGGCCGAATGGGGCTGGAAAATCGACGACGATCAACATCCTGCTGGATCTGATCAGTCCGACCGCAGGAACTGCACGGGTGCTTGGTCAGGACGCAAACGAGAATTCGACAGCGATCCGTGAGCGCATCGGTGTCGTTCCAGAAGGCTATGACATCTACGACCGGTTGAGCGGGCGCAAGCATCTCCAGTTTGCGATCGACTCGAAAGCAAGTGACGACGATCCCGATGCGTTGCTATCCCGTGTTGGTCTCGACGGTGCCGGGGATCGTCCAGCCGGAGGGTATTCGAAAGGGATGAAACAGCGTCTCGTGCTCGCGATGTCGCTCGTTGGGTCACCGGAGCTGTTGATTCTCGACGAGCCGACGACCGGACTCGATCCAAACGGCGCACAGGAGATCCGCGAGGTGATCAGCACCGAAAACGAACGCGGCACGGCGGTGTTTTTCTCAAGTCACATTCTCGAACAGGTTGAGGCCGTCTGCGATCGCGTGGGCATTCTCCAAGAAGGTGAGCTTGTGGCCGAGGATTCGATCGACGGATTACGCGAGCAGCTCGACAGCGAGACCACGCTGGCGTTCGAGCTCGAAACCGTTCCGTCGTCGCTCGAATCAGCAGTTGCTGCGATCGATGGCGTCGGCTCCGTGACGATTGATGATCGAACGGTCACCGTTGAGGCCACCGACGACGCAAAGAGCGCGGTGTTGACGACCATTCACGAGCAGGCCACTGTCGAGGATTTCAGCACCGAAGAGCAGTCGCTTGAGGCGTTGTTCGCCGAGTACACGAATACGAACGATCCGCCGGCGGCGACCCACTGATCCTCATTCGGAGCGGTCGGTGTACTCCTCGTAGGACGGTTCCACTATGCGCTTGAGCGGCCCTATTCCGGGTCGGCCATCAAGAACCCAGAGGCCGAGTGTTGCATAGACGATGACGGCTCCAACGATGACGATCAGCGCTTCGCCGGTGGTCTGAAAGCCCGTGAAGACGGAGACGTACTCTTCGAGGCGAACGAACACCGGGCGATCGTACGGCGGCAACGAAACCAGCGGCCAGAGCACGCGATCGAGCGCGTATGGACTCGATCGCAGCCAGCCGAACAGGAGATCACCGAGCAGGTGCGACCAGTTGCCAACAACGAAGGCGATGGCGAGTGAGCGGTAGCCGTAGTGGTTCCCTGCGGCGAGCACCGCAATTCCCAGCGGAGCGGCAAGCACCACGGCGTGACCAACGGCGTATCCCTGCGGAAACACACTGAACACCCACGAGAGTGGTTTATCGATCAAATCCGGGACCAATGCACCAAACAGGACGATGGCGGTCTGGCCACCAGTTGGTCGCCGACCAGTCAGGCGTGTCGCGATCGAATAACAGAGATAGCCAACTGCTGCGTGTGTCCACGGCCACATCGTTAGTCCGTTCCCCGTGCCCGTGATCGGATGGCGTTGAGCGTGTACATGATCGGTCATGGTAACCAATCGACACGTAAAGAGAGCGTCGAAAATTACCACAACGTTTCGCATTCGCTGTGGGGTGTGGAGGCAAACCATCTCGGTCCGTGCTCACCGGGAGGACAGCGTCTGAATGGTTTATTTACGGCTTATTGTGGCATTCAGCGAATATTAGCACGATGTCAACCGTGCTATTGTCCGATGGTTCCACCCTCGTAATTTCTAGAGGGAACCGAAGATCCAGGGCGATAAGAGTGCTAGCAAGAACCCTTATCCCTGAGAGAGGAGTAGATTTATCAGCCTTTAGCAAATATAATCTATATATCTGAAATAGTCCTGTGTAAGAAAATTATATAAAATGCAACAGACATTATGATGGATATATTCAGGAAATTCATAGATAGATTCAAATTTAAACTGATATCTTTTATCATTGGCGTGTCGGCATTATATATTTATGCTTATATAATACAACCATTGCTGTCCTATATCCATCCTATATTTAATCATGGATCATTCATTCCAAATCTTATCGCAGTATTTTTTACTATCTCATTAATTTATTACATTTATTTATATTTCGGAGTTTTAATGATGAGTGGAGAAAACCCTTTGGAACTTTTAAAAGCAATGGTGATAATTTAGATAGTAGTCAGGATTCCCGGTAGGATTGGAGACAAGATACTCAAATACTGGGATGAAGAGTAACTCATATTATTGTATTAACTAGTAATTACGGCGCACAGGTTTGGGAGATAGTGATTCCACATCCATTGCCGGTACGTAAAGACATTAAAATTGTAACCGCCATCATAAACTTCATTATAGCTGCATTATCACCAAATAGTAGTGACAGATCTGTCGCAGGATGACCATCGGAGGCCGAACTGATCGACTATGAGTTTAGTGCAGGTAGCCAGAAAGGAGTTCGAGGACGCCATTCGTTCGCTTACGTTGCTGGGGATGACCCTCCTGTTGTCGGTAACATTGCTGATGTTGCTGTATTTCCAGTTACATATCTCTCGAGAGACCCAGCTGAAAGCGATCGTGACACCCCACGGGATTATGGGCTGGATCATCAAGCAGCTGTACCTGCTCATTCCCGTTCTTGGGGTGTTCGTCGGCTACAAAACAGTCGTTGCGGAGCGAGAGTCGGGAAGTATCAGACTGCTGCTTGCGCTGCCACATAGCAGACGCGATGTCATTCTGGGAAAGTTCGTGGGACGATCAGCAGTGGTCGTTGTCGCAGTGCTTCTGGCGTTCACCGTCGTTGGGACCCAGTTCGCCATGACTTCGCCGTTGTTTTCGCTCTCGGTGTATGCGTTTGCTGCCCTGAAAACGGCGCTCGTGGGGATCATGTTCGTGGCAATAGCCGTCGCCTTCTCCGCAATGCTGCGATCGTCGATGATGGCAATGTGGGGTGCGACAGGGCTCATGCTCCTGTTCGTGTTCCTCTGGGATTCGGTGCTCACGCTCGTCAAATCGTTTCTGGAGTCGTCCGAAAATATCACCCACTCTGGGCGAGTCGTCCAGCCTGACTGGTTCTATCTGCTCAAGCGTCTCAATCCGCGCCACGCGTTCACAGACGTTACTCCCCACGACCCCAGCACGTTCTATCTCGAACCGTGGTTTGGCGGTGTGATACTGGTGGTGTGGTTGGTCGGCCCACTCAATCTCGCCTGTCTTCAGTTCCAACGGAGTGATCTCGCATGAGCCGGCGGACTGTGATCATGCTGCTGCTCGTGGGTGGTCTGTTGCTGTATGCAATCCCGCTCGTGAATCCACTGCCAGCGATGGATCCTACCGTCGATGCCCAGCGGAATCTGAACAGCACCGCAACACCCCACGACGCCAGTGACACGACAATTCACTACGAAGAGCTTGCTCCAGACGCCCAGCAGTGGTTCGACAGCGTTCCACAGAGCGATGGAGGCAGAAATACGGCGAGCACACCGATCGACAGATTACCAGAGACCTGGCAATCGATTGTGCCAGACGGCACGAACGAGAGTGGACCAGCTAAGACAACGGCCGATATCATACCATCGTTCTCATACGAATCACGCCACATCCCCCACTTCAGGCGGTGCTCTGGCGGCTTGGTTCGATCTGTGGAGCGATCGGGTTCTTCGGTATCGCTGGCCAGCGATGGCTTACACAGTACATACGATGACACAGCTGACACACACTGGTGATCGCAGATGAGCATCCAGATCATTGCGCAAAAGGAGTTCGAAGACGCGGTCAGAAAACGAACACTGCAGTTGCTGGTGGGCTTTTTCGTCGCCTTCACAACCATCATGTTCCACTACCATCGCTCACGGCTCGGTCCGAGTGGGACGTTCATCGATCTCTATGATGGCATTCTCGGCAAGCTCGGAGTGATCGTTCCGGTGCTGGGAGTGATGGTTGGCTACCGGGCCGTTGTGGGCGAGCGAGAGTCGGGAAGTCTCAAACTCTTGCTCACGCTGCCACACAGCCGCCGAGACGTGATGCTTGGCAAGTTCATCGGCCGCTGTGGAATCATTGTCGTGACGACAGTCGTCGGCTTCGTTCTCATTGGGCTCCAGACAATCGTGTTCACTGAGCTGTTTTCACTAACAGAGTGGCTACTGGCAGTCGGTGAGATCACGCTGTTCGGGATCATATTCGTGGCAATAGCCATGGCGTTTTCCACCGCAATGCAGTCTGCTCGACGGGCAATGATTGGGGCAGTCGGTTTGACTGTGCTATTCTCGTTCCTGTACGATATATTGATTTTAACAGTAACGGGTATAATCGACCCACATCCGATCAACGGCAGTCCAGACCCGGGACCGAACTGGCTCTTCATACTCCCGAGACTGAATCCACGGAAAGCTTTCCAAACGCCCGAAGCCATCCAGATCGCCACACCCCGGCCGTTTTATCTCGAACCGTGGTTTGGCGTCGTCATTCTGGTGATGTGGCTCGTCGTTCCACTCGGGGGTGCGTATCTCCGCTTCAAACGGAGTGATCTCGCGTGAAACGCCCGTCCCTCTGGGCTGTCCTGTTGCTGGTTGGTCTGTTGTTGTACGCGGTTCCACTCGCGTGGCCACTGCCGGCGCAGGATCCCGCCGTCGAGACCCACCGTGATCCAAGCAGTACGACAGAACCCAGGAACATGCGGACGATACGATTCACCACGAGAAACCTATGAGATTTCAGATACCACACACCACCCCTAGGGATCGCAGATGAGCACGCTACTGATCGCGAAGAAAGATTTCGAGGACGCCATTCGGGCGCGTACACTCCAGTTGCTGGTGGCATTTTTCGTGGGATTCACGACGCTCACCTTCCACTACCATCGCTCCAGACTCGGTCCGGGGGGAACCTTTATCGATCTCTACGATGGGATTCTCGGCAAGCTCGGCGTCATAATACCGTTGCTCGGCGTGATGGCTGGCTATAAGACCGTTGTCGGCGAGCGAGAGTCGGGAAGTCTCAAACTGCTGCTCACGTTGCCACACAGCCGACGAGACATTCTTCTCGGGAAATTCATCGGCCGGGCTGCGATCGTCCTCGTGACGATGGGGATCGGCTTTGCGCTCGTTGGCGTGCAGACGATCCTGTTCACTGATCTTTTTTCGGTAACCGAATTTTTCCTCGCCATCGGCGAGATCACACTGTTCGGTGTCGTCTTCGTGGCGATCGCAGTGGCCTTTTCCACCGCCATGCGCTCCTCGATGAAGGCGGCGATTGGCGCACTTGGGTTGACAATCGTCTTTTCGTTTTTCTATGATATCGTGATCGGATACATCACTATATATCTCGATCCACCCCAATATTTCCCAGATGCCGGTGTTTTTCGACCCGATCCGGGACCGAACTGGCTCTTCGTACTCCCGAGACTCAATCCACGGAAGGCGTTCTATACGGGCCCACAATACGAAGTCGCCCCACCCAGACCGTTCTATCTCGAAGGCTGGTTCGGCTGGGTGATCATCATCGCCTGGCTCGTCGTTCCGCTCGCGATTGCCTACTGGAGATTCCGAGACAGCGATCTCGCCTGAAACTCACTGTAAGTGCACAGCAATCGATTGATTGCTCATCTGCCGACGTCTAGCCATCACCCATTCAATCTAGACAGTTTATTTGTCAATAGTAGATAATAATTGCCATACACTATATCGTATGACCATATTTTATATACAGCTATGTATATTTTTCATGGTAGCAATGCATCGCCGTGGATTTCTCAGAACTGCTGTAGTGCCCCTCTCAGCTGTGGTTACAGGATGTGGGGGGTTCAGTTCGGCGAAGGTTTCTGTGTCGGATTTGGAATCTCCTGAAAGCGTCTCTGTAGGGGATACATACTCCGCATCTGTCACAATTACTAACAACGGAGGAACAGAAGTGATGCTTACCGCCTCGCTCGAATCAAGTGATGGAACGATCAGAGAGGATATCGATACGACGATCCCAGCCAACGACGCAAAAGAATTCTCAACGGAGAACGTTTCTCCAACCGAAGCTGGTGAGACTCAAATAGTACTTCGAAAGGAAACCGTAGAGCCAACAGACGCAATCGAAGACGGTACAATACTGGCTGAAACGACCGTCTCAGTGACGCCAAAAGAAGTTTCGCCAGGCACAGGTGTCACGTTCGGGAACAATTTGCTCGTCACGGTGGACGGTGTCACCGTAACCCAATCCGTGTTTTCTACGGGTCGGTGGGGGATATCGAGCGTTACAACGTCTCCAACGGAGAAAGTGTTCGTCATCTATGATATTACTGTTGAGAATGTTGGAACAGAATCGGTAACGTGGGGGCCAGGTCTTGTCTCGGTTCCTGACGGCGAGATGTATGGCGATACCGCTCCGTACATACCAAATAGCGGTGAGCGACTGAACACGAAACGTCAAATTTCGGCCGCTGACTCGGTCTCTGGATATTTAATCGCGTTACTGCCTACGGACGTTGCAGCTACAAAAACGCCGCTCGTCGGTCAGCGGACAAACAGTGGTGCGACTCCAGAGTTTCGATGGCCGTTTGCCGTCGAATCCGAACGCTCGTTCCCGGAGTTCGTACTCAAAAAAGTGGATACACCACGGACTGTGACAGCGGGACAACAATACGATATCACCTGTACGATCGAAAACACCGGAGCGGGCGACGGCACTCTGAGAGCTCTCCTGCAGTATGAAAGCACAAATGACTGGAAAGCCCTTGACTCGGCCACAACGTACGCGTTCGAGAGAACCGTCAAAGCTGGAAACGAGACGACGATCAGCACCACGAACACGTTCCCCTCTGGGATTCTCCACGATGACGAGTACAAATATCGCCTTGCTCCGTTTTCTGAGACCTGGATAACGGGGACGAAATCATAGCTTCCCCACGGTAATACGGGTCTGCTGCCAATCCAGCGCCACAAATCGATTCTGTGACGAAGAAATCCCCCGATTTGGAGCGAATCCAGCGCGTCAAAGACTGCCGGGGATCCTCAAGATCCCTCATGAGCAAGCCCACTGACTCGGCGTCAGTGCTGGCGATCGATACCATCGGAGTAGTCTGTACATGATTGCCACGAGGATCACGATCATTGGCTTATTAGTCGTCTGAAAGCCCGTGAGAGTCAAGATGGAATCATTTGACGAAGACATCACTGGCGTATCATTTGAAATCCGGTCGCTCGTGTGAGAATTATGCGCAATTTGTGTGCTGGATCCATCGACATAGGACGGTCTGCACCGCTGTTGCAGGACAGTAAATAATTACTAAACAACAAGCATATTGTCGATGTCAACTATAATATGCTATGTACGAAGGTAAATTAGGAAATATAAAATTTGCAGTCGAATTTGGAATAGTCCTGATTATGATGCTATATGTCTTTAATTTGTTGATTCACCCTGCATTGGCGAGTATCCATCCAATGTTTAGCCGGGTTTCAAAACCAGCAGGAACTATTGTGTTGTACATCAGTGGTATTCTTGGCTGCTATTTATATATAATAATTAAAATTTCTCTCTTAGATCATACCAATCCACTAGATGTCATGAAAACATTAGAATTGTTTTTGATAGAATTTTATGTCCCTGATGAGATAGATAATTGGCTATTCAAATGATGATTGCCATCACTCTAAACTCCATTCAGATCGGGCGAACATCCATCCGTTCTCCCTCAACTGGTTCAGCTGCGTGATCAGCAACGCTTATTGGCGATTCCGAAACAGCGATCTCGCCTGAAACTCACTCCATTCGTGCTTCGACCGTCGCTCTCGAAACTGCTCGTGTCTGTTTGACCGTCTCAAAGCCCAGCCGGTCGTAGAACGCCTTCGCACGCTCATTATCGATGTCCACCTCCAGTGAGAGCTCTGGACAGTCCTCACGGTCAGCCCGATCTACGGCCCATGCCACTAGCTCCGTCGCAAGCCCCGAACCACGAAACGGTTCTGTGACGAAGAAATCGCCAATTCGGAGCGAATCCGGCGTGTCGAAAACCGCTGGGGAGTCCTCAATTTCCGTTGAGATGAAACCCACCAGCTCGGCGTCAGTGCTGGCGATCGATTCCACCGGATCGTCGGTGTCGAGAACGACGAGCAGTTCGTACTCCGGCTCTGTGAGCCGATCCAGCCGGAACTCGACCTCGGCATCGATCAGTTCGTCGTCATCGTTCAACGCAAAGCGCTTGACCGTTTGTTCGAGCGTACGTTCGTACGACAGCCAGAGCTCCTCGATGAACCGGCGAACGGAGGCTTCTGTCGCCGACAGCGAGACAAACTGCATACTCGTCAAGCGAATCCCTTTCAACTAACCATTACGATACGGCCGACCCACAGCGGTTTCGGTTACCACCCCCATTACATACCATGCCCCAATCGATGCTCGAACATGTCCACCCGGAGATCGGTGGGCCGGTCGAGCCCACCGTCGATCCAGCCAGCGCAGACCAGGTGGTGTGCTGCGCGAGTGAACTCCAGACGGCCATCGAATCCGCCGACCGTAACGCCACAATCTATGTGCGCGATGACGCCGAAATCGATCTGACGAGCGCAGAAACGATCCACCTCCCGGCAGGGATGACGCTCGCTTCTGGTCGCGGGCGGTCGGACGGAGCGCTGGTGTTCACCGACGACCACCAGCGATGGCTGTTTCGATCGCGCGCACCCGACGTTCGAGTGACCGGCCTGCGGATCCGTGGCCCCCGAACCGAGCAGTTCGATCCCCGAGAGGGACCCAGAGCCGCCGAACAGTACTACAGCTGTGGACTCCACCTCTTTGGAACCAATCCTCGGGTGGACAACTGCGAGCTCTGGGGGTGGCCACACGCGGCAATCGCCTTTGGCGCGAAAGACCACGCGATCACTGCCCGCGCTGATCACAACACGATCCACCACAACCGCATGGAAACCCTGGGGTATGGCGTCGAACTCTACGACGGCTGGGCACGAATCGACGCAAACTACTTCGATTACAATCGCCACGCTGTCACCGCGTTTGGCCATGACACGAACGGCTTTGTGGCGTGTAACAACCTCGTTGGGCAGCATCCTCTCTCACACGCATTCGACATGCACCGCCTGTCCGAGAACATCACCTGCGAGGACGAACTGCTCGCAGGAAAGACAGTCCGAATCGTCCGAAACACGGTCGCCTACACACACGATACGCTCGATCGGCCCCAGGAAGCGGTCGATCTCCGTGGCGTAACCGCTGCGCAATCGCTCGTTGATCGAAACTGGTTCGCACACGATTCTCCGCCGGACGGCAGCCGAGGAACCGCTGTCAGACAGGGGATCGACGACCCGTTTCAACGCCTCGAAATCGGCGAACGGAACAGCTACGGGCCAGCGATCCCAGACGACCCCGAAGTCGGCTGTCGACGACGAAACCCAAACGGATCCACCACCGTGGAACGACTCCGTTCGAAACTCAGCTCGTCGGTTTCTGGGTGGTGAGCCAATCCCGTCACTCCACCTCATGCAGCCGTTCGCCGTCGTAAAGGCGCGTTGCGATCGAAAACGTCTGTTCTGCCGACCGTCGCGTTGGAAAGTGGGCTGCCATATACCGAGCACAGGCCATGAGCGCGCGCCGCTGGGCTGATCTGTCCTCCAGACCCTCGAATCGCTCGAACGCGGCGGTCACGTTCTGGAGCGTATGGAAGGTGGCGTCCTCACGAAGCAGTCCCCGTCCGAGGGTGTGTTTCAGTGCCGATGGATCGCCGGCCGCGTCGAAATGCTCGCCGACGAGCGCGGCCGCTCGATTGACGCCCCCCTGTTCGTCGAGTGTCGCAAGCAGATCAGTGCGAATAGCATCTGGGTCGCGATCGCTGTCACCAGGCTCTGGAACCGGTGCGCGCGGTGAGTTCAAAAACCGATCCAGATACACCGACATCGCCGCGTCGAAACAGGCTCGATACAGCTCCGGGGCAGCCGTTTTCATGGTGGCCCGATGCACGGCGTTCGCGTAGGTGAACGTGTGATGAACGGTGTTCCAGTCTCTGAACTCGTTGTTCGTGGCAAACCAGAGCACGCGCCGTGTGGCTGCACGGGTAACCGCATCCGCGAGCTGTGTCGTCGTTGCCCCAGCTCGAATCGCGTCCATCAGGGCATCGATAATGGCCGATGGATCATCTCCAAGCAACCGCTCGATGAAATCCTCTGGCCGTGTCCACGCCTGGTTTGTGCCGGCCGCCACGAGCGAGTCGAGCTCATCGTTGGCGTCCGCACAGAGCGCAGCGATATCAACCGGCTGGCGCCAGGACGACAGCTCCTCCGAGCGTGTTGCGTCGGTAATGAGCGGAACTGTCGACGCGAGCGCGCTCTGAGCGTGTTCTTCCCAGCCGAGTTCCATCGCAGTTTCGAACGCCGTGTTGATGAAATCGACCGTGTGACCGCTGTCGAGATAGCGATGGTCGGTCGCCGCCGCGAAAACGATCTCTGCCACAGCTGCTGGTTCAAGCGTCTCAATTGCTGTGAGCAGACAGCGCTCTGCACCATCAGTATCACGAACTTCACACGTTTCGCGGAACCAGCTCTTGAGCCGCGATTTCGAAAGCTCCCGATTCTCAAACGCGTATCGCTGGAAGCGAGGCGGTTCGCCGGCTGCGTTGTCGGCAACCTCGCGCACACCCATAAACATCGCCCGCCGGCGATCACGTTCGCCAACGTGGTCGCTGAGCGTCGCCATACAGCCAAGCGTCGTCAGTCCGCGTCCCCAGCCCTGCTCGCGATACCGGGTGCCGAAGGTGAGCGCCGTTTCGAGAGGAGTGTGGTACCCCTCACCGACACCATCGAGATGAATGACTGATTTTGCCATCACCAGTGAAATGTTCTCTTCGAGCCCGTCGGCGAGCCGATTGCGCCACCGAACCGCCGGTTCGAGGTCGCTTTCTGGGTCTGGATCTAGATAGACCGTGTCGTCTCTGATTTCTGTTGGAAACGTCTGGACATCGCCCGCGAAGAGATCGAACGTATCCCCCTCCTCAAGTTCGAACCGAGCGTGGTGCCAGTGGCAGGTGAGAATGCCGTCCTCGACGGTTCCGCGAGTGAGCGGAAATCCCATGTGCGGACACCGGTTGTCGACGGCAAACACTGCTCCATCGTGATGAAACAGCGCAATTGGTTGTCCCGACACGCTAACGACGGTCTGTGTCTCTCGTTCGAGCTCCGATAGCGCGGCGACCGCTACGAACTCCGAATCACTGGTTGCCATGCTACTGTGTTCGGGAGACGGATAGAAAATAATTCCCTGAATGAATTTTTTGTAATTATACTTGCGTCTCCCGACCTGCAACGGCATCTCAACAGGGCAGATACTACCTCCAGAAAAGCCTGATTGCGATGGTGCTATTCGACGGTGACGCTTTTGGCCAGATTCCGCGGTTTATCAATTGGGCGTCCTAGCTGCGCTGCTGCGTAGTAGGAGACGAGCTGGAGCTGGACGTTTGCCAGCACAGCCGCGGTCCGCGGCGTGCTCTCGGGAATTTCGAGGACGTGGTCCGCGTAGCGTTCGACATCAGATTGGCCGTCTGTGACGGCGATAACGGGTGCATCCCGGGCCTCAACCTCTTTGACGTTGCCGATGGTCTTGCGTGCCTGCTCACCCTCACCGGTGACGACGGCGAACACTGGCGTGTTATCGGTGACGAGCGCCAGTGGGCCGTGCTTGAGCTCGCCAGCCGGAAAGCCCTCGGCGTGCTCATAGCTGATCTCTTTGAATTTGAGCGCCCCCTCAAGCGCTACCGGATGGTGAAGCCCCCGACCGATGAAGAAGTACGCATCGGAATCGTGGTACTCTTCGGCAATCTCCCTGGCGTTGGTGTCGTCTAGGATCGCCTGCACGTTGCTTGCCAGATCCCTGAAGCCGGCGATCACGTCGCGATTATCCTCGTCGCCGTCGATCCACAGACTGAGCAGCGCAAGCGTCACGAGCTGTGAGGCAAACGTCTTGGTCGCAGCAACGCCGATCTCTGGGCCGGCCCGAATGTAGAGCGCTTCATCGCACTCGCGTGCTGCTGTCGATCCGACGACGTTCGTCACAGCCATTGTTTTCGCACCACGCCGCCGTGCCTCCCTGAGTGCGCTCAGCGTATCGGCGGTTTCACCACTCTGGGTGACGCCAATCACGAGATCGTCGTCAATCGGCGGCACGCTCGTGGCGTATTCGCTGGCGATATAGGCCTGCGCGGGAATGCCGATCGATCGGAACAGCTGTGCGCCATAGAGTGCTGCGTGATACGACGTCCCACAGGCAACAAACTGAACGGCATCGGGATTAACATCACCCAACTCCTCAAGAATGACCTCACCGGCGAGCTCGTCGACACGCCCCTGGAGACACTGCCGGAGTGCACGCGGCTGTTCGTGGATCTCCTTGAGCATGTAGTGATCGTAGCCGCTTTTGCCGGTCTCTTCTGGATCCCACTCGATGGTGTTGACGGTCTTTTCGACGACCGCTCCGCCGCTGTCGGTAACGCGGTAGCCGTTCTGGTTGATGACTGCGAACTCGCCGTCGTCGAGATAGATCACCTTATCGGTGAACTCACGAAACGCCGGCACGTCGCTGGCGAAGAAATACGCATCATCACTGACGCCAAGCACGAGTGGCGAGTCGTTTCGTGCGGCGAACACCTGATCGACGCCGGCGATTACCACACAGATGGCGTACGCTCCCTCAAGGCGGTCGATTGCGTCGCGAACCGCCTCCTCGGGGGCCATCCCGGAGTCAAGTGCCGTCTCAATCAGATGCGGCACCACTTCGGTGTCAGTGTCGCTTTTAAACTCGTGCCCACTGGCTGCGAGATCGTCACGCAGTTCCTGGTAGTTTTCGATGATGCCGTTGTGAATGACGGCCACCCGCCCCGTACAGTCACGGTGTGGGTGAGCGTTGCCGTCGGTTGGCGGGCCATGGGTTGACCAGCGAGTGTGGCCAATTCCAACCGGATTGTCGCTCACAGATCCCGCACCGTTTTGCAGCGGATCTGCTCCCAGCGACGTCTCCAGGGCCGCAAGTTTCCCGGCTTTGCGTCGGACCGTGAGATCGTCGTCCGAAAGCGCGACGCCAGCCGAATCGTATCCACGATACTCCAGCTTCGAAAGGCCGTGCAACAGTGTGTCGAGCGTCGAATCGCCACGACCAGCACAGCCGATGATTCCACACATTAGCGTATCACCTCTGCTCGTTCCGGCACGTGACCGGAGACAACAACACCCGTTCCGATCGTCGCATTCGTTCCCACGAGCGCGCCCGGCTCGCACCGAACGCCGCCACCACAGGTCACGCGATCGGCGAACACGGCTCCGAGGTCCTCATCACGGAACAGGCTCTCGTTGACCTGTACGTCTGCAGGCCCGCCCGGAACGATCGTTCCAGCACCGAGATCGACATCCTGTCCAGTAACACAATCAAGCAGCGTGCTCTGCGGACCGATGCGCGTGTCGGTGTCGATCACGCTTGAGGCAAGCGTCGAATTCGCCCCGACCGTGACGTTGCGACCAATCGCAACGTTCGGGCCAACTACGCTTCCAGGTCCGAGTTCGCAGTCCGGTCCGATGACGACCGGTCCCTCAAGCGTGGCGTTCTCGTGAACGATTGCACTCTCAGCGATCCAGACGTCGGACTCATGCGCCGTCGGATCGACGAGCTGGTGTTCGAGCAACGCGCGCGAAACGGTCAGCAGATCCCACGGATACGTGGCATCTGCCCACAGCCCTTCCGTGCGAACCCCGCGAACGGTCGCTTCGTAGATGAGCATATCAACCGCATCGGTCAACAACAAACTCCCGTTCCGTCGGGGCGTTTCGGCCAGTGCCTCGAAGATCCGTTCGTCGAAGACGTAGACGCCGCCGTTGACGAGTTGGTACTCCGTTTCTGGCTTTTCGATCAGCTCGACGATCGACGAATCACGCATCACAACCGCACCGTACCGGTTCGCTGCTGGTCGTTCGAGCACGGCAAGCGTTGCGGCGTCATCCGATTCTGACGCTTCTAGCACGTCGGTAACAAGCGACGGTTCGATAACGCGGTCGCCGTTGACCACAACGAATGAGCCGTCGAGTTTCCCACGGGCTTGCTGGAGGGCATGCCCGCTTCCAAGCTGCTTTGGCTGGACGACGTACTCAATCGGTACATCGCGATAAGTCGGGCCGAAATGCTCCTGAACGCGACTGCGTTTGTAGCCGACGATCAAACAAAGCTGCTCGATGCCGGCTTCGATGAGTGCGTCCAATACGTACTCCAGTATCGGACGATTTCCCGCCGGAAGCATCGGTTTCGGGCGGTTACGGGTCAAAGGACGGAGTCGAGTCCCTTCTCCCGCCGCGAGAACCACAGCGGTGTCGGTTGGCATACCAAACGTCACTCCCGCCAGTGTTGTGAATGTTCTGACTTGCCGTTCGATTGAACTGGAAAACGTAGGAGAATAAATCAGATTTATTATGAGTCGATCACTGTAGCGGGATTCAATCGAACAAAATAATACAGATATCGTAACATTCTGTGGTAATTTAATTCGTCGTTGGTTCCGAATCAACGGCAGTTTCTGGTACTTCGACCCCCTCGACCGTTTCGAGTGCCTCGGTGTCTTTTTCACAGTCTACGTGCCAGCGATCCACAGTTCGCTCGTAATCCGCAAGCGCATTGGAGATGTGAATCCGGAGGTCGTCGTCGTTGATGTTCACCTCAAGTCGGTAGGTGGGTTCGTCGTCGTCGATCCGCTGGAGATTCGCACTGACGACCTCGTTATCGAAGTAGTACGGACCGAGCTGTGTCATCACCTTTTTGTACACTGCACCTTCGACGGCGCGAATTGCCTTCCGGCCAGCCGAATCCGCCGCTCTGGCGACGTGGTCGATCGATTCGTTCCACTTATCGACCGCCTCGCCCGTATCCTCATCGAGTTTTTGATACGACTCCGTGAGCTTCTCACCCGCCGTTTTGATGTCGTCGTCAGGTCCAGTCCCCTCCTTTTCACTTTTGCTCTCGTCGATGCTCGCCTGCTGGGCGGTTTTTTCGTTGACATCGACGTCCAGTCGTTCGTGACTCTTCGGTCGCCATTCGTCCCACTCTTCGAAATCACCACCGGAAACGCCGTTGTCCTGGAGGGCGAGCGTGATGCGCTCGCCGAATTCAACAACGTCTCCCCACGTCCCCCGGTCAATAAACCCGGTCACGCTTTCTTCCATCTGCAACCATCAGTTCGGTATCGACGGCAAAAACTCCTCTGGCAGCCGCGATCAATAGTATTGCATCACTTTTACCCATAAACAAACCGAATTGCCACGCTGTTCAGCCGACGGGATAGCTGCTGGATCAATCGCTGTGGCCACGTTACACGTTGCAGTTCCTCTGCGGAGCATTCAATGCGATTTTCGGACATTACTGGCTCGCCATCACCCATTGTAGCCACAACGCTCATCGAACATCGACCGCAGGATTCAGTGTGCGTATCATCCATGGGGTGTGTTCACTAGCCAACGTGTTGAACCGTTCGGTGGCGCTCACTCTGGCGTTGGGGTCGCCGCTGGTTCGCCGTGGAACAGCAGTCCGAACACCAGCGTCGCACCGGCAATGATTCCTGCAGCCACCCCAAATGCGGTTACCACGTCGGTGAGATCCCAGATCACACCCACGGCGACGGGACCAATCACCTGACCGAGTTTCCAGGCAATCGAACGGAGCGAGAGCGCCCCAGCCACCGCCTGGAACTGCTCTCCCTCTTCGACGAACAGTGCCATGCTCGCTGGAAGCCGGATGCTATCGGCCACTCCACAGATGCCGTACGCGACAAACAGCACGAAAAACGCCGGAACGATGGTCACCGTGGATGGAAGCCCAGAGAAGCCGCCGGTGTGAAGCGTCACCGCCGAGCCAAACTGTGACGCAACACCGGCCAACGGGATCATCGCCGTGCCGATCGCATAAACGAACGCCCCCGCGATGATAAAGCGGTGTTTCTGTCCGAACTGATCGGTGAATCCGCCGACGATCCCTTGTGTGGCGGCTTTCGTTAGCTTGCCGCCGGCGAGAATGCCCCCAACAAGAACTGGCGACATCCCGAACGCGGTGCGGGCGTAGATCGGGACGAACGTGATGACGGCCATTTTCCCGAACGACATGCCGAGGCGAAACACAACCAGCGCGCGGATGGCCTGCCGACGGCCAAGCTGGCGAAACGTTTCGACGCCGGTCGATTCCTCTGGGTCTTTTTTCCCACCGGGATTATCACGGAGAAACCAGAGCGCAAACAGTGCTGCAAGAACCGTGATTGCGCTGAGCACTGCGTAGGTTGCCTGAAAGCCATACACGGCCAGTAGTATACCACCAATCATATCGCCGGCCAGCGAGGAAAACGCCCCGACCTGGTTGTACGAGCCGAGCCACTGGCCGCGTTCGCCGTCGGGAGCAACGGTGCCAACCACCGCTGAGCCGGTAATCCAGAGGATTGACGCGCCAAAGCCCTGGAGAACGCGCATGATAATCACGTGAGCGACGGTCTGTACCTGTGCGTAGCCCACGAACACGAGAACGTTGAACACGAGCCCGAAGACGAGAATGCGTTTTGCGTTGTGTGTGTCGATATACCGGCCGAGGGGGAGGACGATCAGCAACTGTGCGGCCGCCATTGCCGTTCCGAACAGCCCTTCGACGGCTCCCGTCGTGTTGAACTGATCAGCATACAGTGCCAGCGCGATGAGAATCGTTGAATACGCCTGCGAACGGGCAAATGCCGTCCCCGAGAGCGCGAGAAACTCTCGGTTGCCCAACATCGACACAATGCTACGCGACACGCAAATCCGTTCGACTGGTTCGACCAAAAAGCCACGAAAGCCGGAAAATTGACCGCTCAAACGAGGGTTGCGAGCAACCACGCCAGTCCGACAGCTCCGCCCGCACCACTGAGCGTCCCGACGCTGTAGCCGATCGCTCTGATTTTCTCGCCTGTCTCCCAGAACCGGACGATTTCGTACGAAAACGAGGAGAACGTGGTGAACGAGCCACACGCACCCGTTCCGAAGAACAGCTGCAGCGACTCCGATGGGCTCATAAACGCCAGCAGTGCGAGCACGAAGCTTCCCACCACGTTGACCGTGAGCGTTCCCAGTGGAAGCTCTTCGGTGTCGATTCGCATGCTGAGTTCGTATCGCAACACTGCACCGAGCGCACCGCCAGTGCCGACGATGTGTGCGGGATCGAGCGTCGTCATTGCGCACCCCGTGGGATTTTCGCGGCGAGCCAGCGACCACTCAGAACGCCAGCAACGGCGAGTCCGTGGGTTGCGATGATGTTCACACCCATCGCGAATGGATCACCGAGCTGTGCCGTCTGAACGGCAAACGTGCTGTAGGTGGTGAATGATGAGAGAAAGCCAGTTGCGGCGATCAACCGGGTTCGATCGGAAAGCAGCCCCGTGAATTCGGCCTCATAGAGGATGAATCCCAGACCGAGACTCCCCAGCGCGTTCACAACCAGCGTGGCACCAATCGCCTGGGGAGCGAGCAACAATCCGACGGCGTATCTGAGATTCGAGCCGGCAAAGCCACCAATAGCGATCAACACGAGCGTTTCCAGTCGAACGAGCGGGTGATTGGTGACAGAACTCATATTGTGACGTGCGTCCGCGTGAGCGTTCGACGGTGGGCGAATTAGGGCTGGCGCTCTGTGAACGGCTGTGATTACTTGATAATTCGTTCGAGTTCGGCGGCGATCGTCGTTCCACGTTGCTGAAACAGCTCACCGGTTGGGTCGTACCAGCGATCGAGCGCGGTGACAGACCGACCCATGGCGAGCAGCCGGTAGCAGTCCCGTTCTGGACTACCCGGGTCGATCGGCAGTGGGTCGTACAGCGCGCGACAAATCAGTTGGGGGTCGGCCACGCCGCGAGAGAGCAGATACTCAACGTTGACCGCCGCGAATTTGAGCGGGCCGATTTTCGCGCCGTCAAGATCCACGAATCCGGTGAGCTCGGTGGATGACGGTGGTGGCATGCCATCGAGAGTCAGGAGATTCTCAGGAGAAAGATCCGTGACGATGAGCGATTGTGGTGGTGATTCGGGGAGCGCCGCCGTGCGATCGCGGAGATACTCCAGGACGTCCTGAGCACTGGTTTCGAGCGCGTCGTGTGCGGCCGGACTCCCATAACAGCGGTTGGCGTACGCACGCACCCACGACTGGAAATCGTCGTGTTCGCCACGGACGCGTGGGCCATCTGCAGTTCGTTCCAGCGATCGAATGCGTCCGTAGCCCGCCAGTGCCGAAGCAGGCACCGTCCAGCAGTCCCGAATCACGCGCCCGAGCGTTCGAACCGCGCTGGGGGCAGTCAGCCGTTCGGTGTCATCAAAGCCGTCGGCGAGCGGTGTTCCCGGACAGCGATCCATGATGACCGACGGGGGTGAGTCCTCGAACGCCGTGGCGTGGACCGTCGGAACGGGGAGCGTCGTCCAGTGGGCCAGCAGTTCGGTGGCGGCCACGCCGGCACGGGGGTGGTTGGCCGAGTGGTGCGTGCCGAACTTGACGATCAGCTGGGCGTCAGTGGATGTAGTGACGGCGAACACCTCGTTGACCCCGCCCTCCAGTCGAACAATTGCGTCGTCGGTGGGTGGTGCGTTGAACAACTCGCCAGCAGGGAGCCGTGCGCAGCGGTCACGAACCATATCGCGGTCGACTGCTGTCATTCAGTATCGCGTTCGGACAGCACGTCCAGAACACTGCCGATCAGTTCGGTGTGGCCCTGCAAACCGACGAATCGACATCGAGAATTCTTGCGTTCTCGTCGAGCGTGAACGTCACCGCGCCCGTTTCTGTTTCGATGGTCACCACGTTGCGATCGGTCGATGGCGTTTGAACCGGCGCGACAGCGCCACGAAGCGTCCAGCTGACCAGCTCCAGTCCGGTCAGATCAACGGCCGAGGCCTCCGCGAGTGCGATCGACGCTGGCTGGCGAGCGAGCAGCACGCCGAGCGGCTGCGTCGTGTGATTGCCACAGCAATCACAGGACGCCTCGAAGGTAATCGGTGTATCGCCGTCATCGGATTCGATCGTGGTGGCACAGTGGCCGGCACAGTGCGGACAGCAACCCCGTCGCATCGATTCAGTCTCCTGAAGCAGTCCAAGCACCGCCGTCGCCGCCAGGTCGTGGGGTGAGCGCTCGCGCAGGAGATTCGGTCGGATCGGGTGGTTGAGATGATGGTCGGCGCAGCCAATCTGCAGTCGGCCGTCAGCGTGTGAGAGTTGAATCGGACGATCACAGCCCGGACAGTCAATGCCCAGGGGTGTCGGTTCGATTGTCGGCCCCTGGCCGAGTCCGGCGACAACCGTGCCGACAACATCGGTTCCGAGTGGCGTCAGCCGGTAGCCCGAGTCGGTCTCATCGACGAACGTATCAGCGAGCTGTTGGAGATGGTAGCCGAAACTCCCTGGATCCGCGACCCCAACGCGACGACGGAGATCGGGCTCGGAAAGCGATGGTGAGAGCGGATCACGGCGGTGAGACTGTGCGAGAACGAGAAGAATTTCGAGGCGTGTGCGGTCTCCAAGTAGTTCCAGCCGTTGCTGGGTCTGTCCGCTGATTGATTTGGACGATGGCATACTCTCACAGAGCAGCGGAGCCGGTTATCTCTTCGCATGGCTGAAAATATCTCTCATATTTCCGTATCTTTATACATCAGTGATAGTTAGAAGCGCATGGCGGTGTCATGTGTGGGCTATGAGACAGTACTAGATGTCAGTAAACCATATATTATGGGGTGCGTCTGGCGATTGGTATGGACTGGATGTTCTGAAGCGGTGCCTTGGCGTAGCGGCTTCAGATTGCACATCGAATATCCTCCATCGGATGGTGGACCGCTGGAGTGGGCTTGAGGCACTGTTGGTGAAACGATGACGAGCCAGTTTGTACAGGGGGGCTAGCGTGCGTCGTTGATTGGAAAGCAGTATACAATATCTAATAAACACGGAGGCATATGAGATGATGAAAGGAATGCGGTACAAAAGCGGTCAAGTTCCTCGTTATCGGCCATCCAATTTTCGATTATCTAGTACAGACCGTATTGATCGAAATCTGTCTAAAAGGCAGTTACCTTTAATTACGTGCTGATATAATCGGTTTTTGTTCTCACAAACCAGGTGAATAGACGGAATATAGGTCTCGTATGATCGTGACAGTTAAGTTTGTAGTGGATAAATGTATTATATGGTGAGCACTATAAAGAAGGCCATTCTCACAGTGGAAGTAGCTATAATTGGGATTATAGTTCTATACTTCTATCTTAATTTTATACAACCATTCTTAAGTGATATACATAGTGTGTTTGCAATGCCTTCAAGCCCATCTTCCGGACGATATCCGAATTCTGTTGCAGGGTTGGTATATATAGGTATTTTTTTATGTACTTCATTAACTTGGGCAGTTGTAAGAACAGTAATAAAATATGAGTTTATTAAAGATTGAGGCATTGTAACTACAATCTAATTAGATAGATTCATCCTCTTTTATTCGCAATAACAGAACTGATGTATAAATTATAGAATTATGTTATCTGATTTTCTTACCCGACAGATTATGAAGGACTTTCTTCATTACTAGATTTATTTTGATTTGCCCAAGATCTCCCATTCCAATATATATTTCCAATGGTTACAGTGACGCCCTTCATAAATCTGCCATATTTCATTGACTCCCGGACATATCCTGAGTTCATTTGGATATTCTTTTTGAGCCTGTCGGAAGAGATGGAACGACCATTGAGCTTATCAACAACTTTCAGGCTCATTCCTTCATCAACATAATATTTGATATCCTTCTTTGGAATCCCATCAGCCTGTAACTTTTTGACTTGGCGCAGCGTCGATCCGTGGCCGAGGTACGACCCATCGCGTTTCATGGGATCTATACGGGCGATATACTTTCGATTGCCCTTCTTTGTGATGTCGACCAGTTCATCACCACTCCAGCCGGTGCGTTTCAATTCGGTGGCCATCTTGAGGTCAGCCTTCTCACGAGCCAACGTCGTCACCTGATCCGTCCCGACCCCCTCGTGTTTGAGGGCCGTCGCAGCGTCTGGATCGGCTCCCTTTTGAGCGAGCGTTGTGATTTGCTCCGCATCGAAATCGGAGTAATCGAGCTTTCGGGCTTTCTTATACTCCATTCCGTTTTCAGCAAGCGTCGTGACATGCTTGTTGGTAAAGCCCATGCGCTTCATCTGTGGTATCTCATCAACGTTCGCTCCCTTGTCCGTTAGCGTCCGAATCTGGGACGACGAGAGCTGCTGATTCTGTAGATCAGCAATCTTGTTGAGATTGATGTCATTATCGACGTAGTACCGAATATCCTCCGCTGGAATCCCCGGTTCTGAAGCGTACGCACCCGGTCAGACTGACGTCTTTGCGATGAATCGACGCACATCTGGGCCTTTGAATGGCCCATCCTGGAGCTGCTTGATCCGCTGTTTACTGTACCCCTTATCGACATAGTGTGATAGCTCGGAGCCAGAAATGACGTCAGCTTTCTTTGCTGTGTCACCATGGCCAAGCACCTCCAGGATTTTCTCCTTTGCCTTCCCCGGAATCTTCGAAAGCGGACTCGCCGAACGCTTGATTCCAGAGATGAGATCACTGGCTTTGTTTCCAACCATTCCAACCCATTTAGTCACCTGGAGCGGCACCTGCCCAACATCCGCAACTTTACCGATCGCTGGGATTGCCGAAAGGGCTCCCAACGTAGCGCCGATCATATCGCCGTTGAGCGCAGATTGGATCGTATCCCGAACATCTGCAAAAATATCAAAGAATGGTACGAAAGATCCGCCAACCCACCCCACGAAATACGGAATCGTTGTTGCTTCTTTGACTGGTTTTTCGCCGCCCTCTACACCCACGCCACCCATAACCGCTCCAACCAATAATTCGTAGGCCATCTGCGGATGGAGGAGCGCCTGCAAGAGCAGATCATCAACTATACCGGGAGTTAGCAAAGTAGCCCCCGTCAGTTTTTTCTGATGCTTTTTGAAGAATCCATTGTGTTTTTCAATAAATGAGACAATGCTCTCAAACGTCGATTTATTTTCTCCAGAGAGTGGATTGTCCTCGGTATCCTGCGTCGGGGTCGTCGATTGCTGCTCCTCCGTTGTTGAGGATTCTGTCGTTGGTGTCTGTACCGGTGGCACTCCTTCTGACTCGGTCGGTGGCGCACTCTCACCATTCACTGGTGCTGTCGTAGCGTGGAAGGTCATCGCAGGGCGGAGCGTCTCGCCCGTTCCGACTGACTCGGCATCTATAACAACCGACACAGACACATCCTCACCGGGTTTGAGACGGACCGCGCCTGCTTTCGACTCAAGGGACTCACCCGAGCGCCCGCGTTCGTAGGTCACGACATCGCTGGTATCATCCAGCCAGATCGACGCCGCCGCAGTCCCCTGGTTTCTGATCGTAAACACGTTCGCGACGGTCGTTTCTGAACCCGCATTCACTCCCGTTCCACCACCCTTGGCCATCTTCGAGAGCTGCAACTGCAATTTCCCGCTCTCCGTGCTTGCGTACTCCCCGTTCGGTCCCTCTGCGGGATGGAACCCAACGTAGCCGGTGGCATCACCCGCGACGTTGACGTCCGCAGTTCGTGAGGCGAGCATACTATCGAACGCCCCAGTCCCGTACACTACGCTCGTCACCACACCGATTGTAATCAGTATAATCGAAACACGACGAACCGTCAGTTCCATTCGATACCACCCGCTCCAAACTCACCACTCAGAAGACCAGCAGACAGCAGTCGACTCATTGGCTAATAGTTATATTCTACTACTACTTTGTATTCGGTCCCGAGAAGATTCCTAATCACTCCTTCAATTGTCGGGATGATCGTTTATGGCTGCGCTATAACTACTTAAGTTCCCATCAGTGAATCAGCGAATCACAAAAGATGGTGCGCCTGGCACGCTATTCTTCTGAACAGTCGAAAGATTTTATTATGATAAAATTCCAGATGGAGGTCGAATCCCACATCCCACCCCATTCACCCTACTCAATCGTAATCCGTCCAACGGCGGGGTGCTGATCTGCAAGCCCAGTCGGACAGCCGAGACTTCGATACCGACCATAGGAATCAAGCAGATCGATCAAGCCATCCGCCGCACTCGCACAGCCCGGACGGTCGATCCGTTCAAGCGGTGTTTGCGGATCTTCAGCGGAGAAGGTGAGCTGATGAATCTCACCAGTGTTGGTTTCGTGGTATCTAACTTTTGCGCCCGTATCAAACGTCGCGGCCACGACGGTTTCGCCCGTTGCGCGATAGCGCGTGATCCGCTCAATCCCAGGCAAGTGCTCGTAGCTCGTCCGCTCGCTCGCCAGATCAGCCATTGTCAGAATCTGCTCGATTCTGGTGGCGTGTGGACAGCCCGTCGACTGGCATGGCCGACACCAGGTTCCCTGGCCGATATCCACCACGTGGTAGAGCTCAGCCTCAGACAGCTCGCCCCGAGAATCGACCGTCGAGAGGTTCACACAGTTGCGATCCTCGTCACGAAAGAGAAACAGCGGCAGTGTCATCGTCGCCCCCACAGCGGACAACCAAGATGATGATCACGGTGGCCACGAAGCTGCCGCCGACAAACGACACAGCTGTGACTGTAGTAGGTTAGTGAGTCGGTACAATTACGGTCGCGTGTGTTCTCCCATTGCATGGGTATCTCCTTGACGAGAGCCCAGCGTCGGGTGCCCCTAGCACCCGGCGCATTCAACACGAACGCGCAACGCCCGCATGGCGCACCTGTGCTCTCGTGTTGCTATGCCTTCCCGATTGCTTATAAAGTTGTGTTGAAATAAATGTGAAAGACACACGCAGTGACAGCTCTGACAATCATCTCAGTCGAAATCCCCAAGCCGCGCTGCGATGAGTGGCACCAGCATCTCGCGTTCGCTGAGTCCGCCGTGATAACTTCGTTTCTCACCCGCGAGCAACTCCCCACCCGCGCCATCAGCCCCGGGAACGAAGACGAGATCACCACACCGCGCCCGTGCACGAACGCCTGGATCGGGGCCGAACAGCCCGAGCTCATCGAGCGCCTCCGTCCTGGTGAACACGTGGCCGTCGTATCGCCGTTCGAGCCGACGGCGAACCCCGTCGAGACGCTCCGATGGGAGATGGAAAAACACGCTTCGAGGGCCACCGGTGAGCGCGGCGGGAGGGGGTCCCGCAGCCATCGCATCTGCGATCACCGGATCCGCATCGAACCGGGTGAATCGCTCCGGGTCAGCACTCACGTGGCCGTGATCCGCGAGCAACACCACAAGCGTCCGATCGGCATCAACGGCGTTGCTCGCCTGGATCGCATCCAGTCCTGACTCGACGCCGGCGCACGCGTCGCGCATCGCCATTCGATAGCGATCGTCAGCAGGACCGTGCGCGTGTGAGGTGATATCGACGTGGGGGAGATAACAGTAGGTAAACGACGGCCCGCCCGCAGCGTCGGTGACACTCCGGCGGAGCAGGCGACCCGCTTCGGTGGGATCGTCGTAACCGTGACGGGTCGCGCCAGCAAGAAACGCATCGGTGTAGGTGCCAGTCGTCGTTGGCGTCGGCTGAACGCAGTGACTTGCGACACCTGCGTCAGTCAGTCGCTGGTGGATCGTGTCGCCCTCGTTTAAAATCCCGGGATCTAGGCCGTGCTGGATCCCGCTCTCAGGCTCGCCACCGGGTACTGCAAACCGGAGCGTTTTCAGCACGCGTCCGCCAGCCGGACACCACAGCAAACCCCCGAGCAGACCGTGGGCGGCCGGCGACCGGGCGGTGTGAAACGACGCGATCGCGGCCGCCGTCTCCGATGGAAACGGGGCTGTCAGCGTCGAAACGGTCCCAGCATCCGACAGCCGGCGGAGCAACGACACCGAATCGCCGTCCCGTCGAAACCGCTCGATCCCAAGCCCGTCCAGCAACACACAGATGACGGTGTCAATATCGTCGGTGGGAATCGTCTCCCCTGGGACGGAGCGACCCAGCTCCACGTCAAGCGCCTTGCCAATCGATCCTGGAACGTTCGTAAAACAGTGGCCAGCGTAGTCGGGATACACGACACCGTCCGGCCCACGGTTCCGGAGCCTGCGTTCGGGGTTCGTCCTCACGATTAGTGACTCAGATTCCGAGTAAATTAATTTTCTGATATGTAATCGATCAACACTCCAGCCAACACTATGGTGTCGAATCCACCCACCCAATTGGCGTGTACAACCCGATCCCAACCACGAGACAGATTCCATACGCCACTCCCCACAGGAACGGCGACGCAGGGCCCAGACTGCCCTCGAACTGAAACACAGACAGAACGATCTCGCTCGTGATGAACAACCCGACGCTGCTCAGATAGAGAACGAGACACAGATCCAGCAGGTGATCAAGCGAGAGAACGCCGACAGCAAACAGTGGCCCAACAAGCAACGCCAAAAGAAGCGAGCGATTCGTGATCGTCGACTCCATGAGTGGCGTGCCAGCGAGATCATTCGCCACTGAAATTGCCGGAGTGAAAAACACACCCGCGGCGAAAACCGCACACAACAGCGTGCACAAGATGGATCCAAAATCTCGCATCCGGTGTGTCGATAACATCACCCCTACGTCTCACCCTTCAGTGAAATATCTACTCGATGATTGCTCGTGGAGGGAACTGTGTTGCCTGCTCAATGGCGTTCGACGAACACAAAAGCACACCACTGCACTGGCACACCTCAATCAACGGGGGTGCGCAAACCGACGACTTGCTTGCGTATCGTATAAATAACGTCAGGGTGTACACATACTCGATGACCGTTTTTCGTGCCCCAGCAGCGACGATGTCCGGATGGGCACGCCCCGGGGAGGGGGCCACCAACCGGATCGCTGGGCACGAGCGGTGTGTAACTGGGGGAGGGAGATGGTAGGAATCAGCGCAGTACTTGGCGAC
Organism: Halobacteriales archaeon YIM A00013; assembly: GCA_025041195.1. GTDB lineage: Archaea > Halobacteriota > Halobacteria > Halobacteriales > Haloarculaceae > Halocatena. The sequence continues at coordinate 19,218 of JAKCFM010000001.1, read as the reverse complement.
GATGAACTGTCAGCAGGAATGGAATCGGCCATTGGCTGGCACGAAAACGAACAGTCCATCGAATACCAGGACGACCGATTCGATCTCAGGGGGTCGATGCACTCGGTGCTGGCCGGCGACCAACCGGCGCGGGCTGGCGATGACGTGCTCATCTGGGTCTGGGGAGATATCTACGGCTACGGCGCCACGGATAACTACTCACCACGAAACGGCCCACCGGACGGCAGTGCCGCATTTTGTGCCCACCTGTACGATCTGTTCGGACTGAACTTCGTCCGTGGACTCAACGGAAACTTCGCGCTCGTGATCTACGATCAGTCGGCGAACGAACTCTCGTTCGTAACCGACCGATTCGCCACACGGCCGCTCTATTTCGCCGAGCCGGAATCGGACACCATGTTGGTCTCCTCACAATCGCAGTCGCTGGTGACACACCCAGCGCTGCCGGCTGGCTTCGACGAGGAGTATCTGTATGAGTATCTAGAACTCCGTGGCGTCGGCGGAATCGAAAGCCCAATCGCCGGCGTCAGACAGTTCCCGCCCGGCTCAATCGTCACGATCGACCTGGAGGCGCTCTCGCGAACGACAGAAACGTACTGGCGACCCCACCACGATCCGATCGACAAGCCGTTTTCATACTTCCAGGATCGGTTCACCGAAACGATCCAACAGGTGTTCTCCGAATGGACGGACGATGAACTGGAGTACGGCGTGTTGCTCTCCGGTGGGAGCGACTCGCGGCTCGCACTCGCAGCGATCGACCAGCCGGTGACGACGTTCCACAACGCCGACTGGATGAGCCGGGAGGCGAAAGTGGCACAGCGGTCGGCGCTCGCAACCGGAAACACGTTCCGACTGCTCGAACGTGGTGACTCCTACGACGCCGATCTGCTCGAAACCGGCCCGAAGCTCTCGAACTTCAGCGGCTGGTTCGATCAGGCCTACTTTCTGGGCTTCGACGAGGAGATCCGCAACGACGTAGACGTGCTCGTCTCTGGACTGTACGCCGACACGCTGCTCGGTGGGGGCCCACTCGAAACCCGAACGCTCTCGCTCAACGCCATCGGAAAGCTCACGCTACCAATCGCACAGTCTGTTGACACGATCGACGAATACGTCTCGGCACAGCTGAGCGAGACGATCGAGCCGCTTTCGTACTTCAACGACGCCGATGATTTCTCGATTGCAGACGTGCTCAAGCGGAACATCACGGCCGACGGTGATGGCTACATCAACCACGGCGTCCGCTTTGAGAATCTCCGGGATATGGCGATGTACAGCAGCTTCTATCCACTGAGTGCTGATACTGACGCGATCTTCTCCGAGAGTCTCGCCCACATGCGTCCGTATCGGACGCCGTTTCTTGACAACCGAATCGTTGATCTCCAGCAACAGGTTCCTGCGAAATTCTTCTTGCGCCGGAACTTCGTCAATGAGGCGATCGAAGCGATCGAACCGACGCTCGCCGAGATTCCTCACGCACACACTGGCCGGTTCCCGATTGATTTCTGGGGAAAACATCCAGCGCTGACAGCGATCACACGACCACTCGCCGTGGCCGAATCGAACCGAACTCATCAGAGCCCAGTCGTTCCCGATCGAAACCCTCCGTGCCGGAGCCACAGTGCTCGAAACGCTTCCGTCACTGAATCGACCTGGGGCCTGGCAGACCTACCACGAACATCTCGACGGTGAGGACAACACACCGATTCTCTACTCGTTGTTCACGCTCCTTTCAATGGACGTCACTGACGCGGTCTGTGAGGAACTGATCGACAGACCCATGAACAATGATGAAGATTCGGAGAGTAAACCAGCCGTTCCTGAAGGAGAACCGTGATGACGTACACACTCAGAACACAGGACGACGCAGTTGCTTCGAGTCGAAAAATGAACAAAGAGCTGTTCGGCTGTTTTGGTGATCGGTCGCTGTTCGACCGCCACCGCAACGCCGACGCGTTCGATACGATCTGTAGCACGTCGACGATGACAGTTGGGGTTCGTGATCCGGGCCTCGCCGTTGACGGTCGAAGTTCGGTGTACGACGACGGCGATGGCTTTTGCTGTCTCTGGGGAGAGCTCTATCCCCGCGATACCTACGCAGACGACGAGCTCGAAAAAACCGAATCGCTTGCCGAGTGGCTGTTTGAGCGGTTCACCCGCGAGGGAATCGACGCTGTTCGGGCACTGAACGGCTCGTTTCTTGCAGTATTTGCAACCGACGAGCAAGCGACCGTCGTCACCGATCCCGTCCGATCCTGGGAGTGTTTCTACACCGATATCGACGGCGACCGCCTGTTCAGTACCGATCTCGCCGTGTTGACCCAGCGCCGCTCCTCACTCTCCTACCGACGTGACTCGCTGTTGGAGTACATTCATCTCGGGACGGTCCTTGGCGAACGGACGCTCCTCCAGTCGATCGACAGGGTGCCCTTTGACGGCTATCTCAACGCCGATCACGTCGGTGAGCTCGACCGATTCGTCTATGAGCCGGCGTCGTTCGACTACGCGCGTGAGCTTTCCGAGCGGCTGGTACGGGCCGTGGATCGACGTGCCACGTCGCCTCGTCCCGCCGGACTGTTGCTCTCGGGAGGCCACGATTCGCGTATTTTTCTCACTGAGATACCGTCGATGGCAGAAAGCTACACGATCGGTAATCCAAACTCCCGGGAGGTCACGGTGGCACAAAATCTTGCCGACCAGTACGACGTATCGCACACGGTCTTGCAACCCGACGAGCGATATCTGCTGCCCACTGACGAGAAGAGTCGCTACACCCAGGGGATCAAAGAAGCACTGCACATCCACCACGCCGGCTTCAACGACAGCTTCGAGATGGACTCCGTCTATCACGGGACGCTGTTCGATACGCTGTTCAAGGGCTACTTCCTCGAACGCGACGGGCTCGAACTGTTCGGGATGAAACTGCCATCGAAAGGGCTTGCGCCGGATCCCGATCCGATCGATTCGCTGCTCGACACGCTTGGATTTTTCCCCGCAGAGAGCGAGCGGGTTGCCGAGGCGGCCAAAGCGCTGTTCGATGTGGATCTCACGCTTGACGCGTCACCAACGGCATTTTTGCGATCACAGCTTGAAGCCGAACTCGAAACTTGTTGGGAGCGTGCCGAGTCGGTCCACAATGCGATGGATCTGCTCGTCATCAAAAATCAGCCCGTGATGCCGATGCACATGCATCTTGCCGACCACTACTACGAGGGATTCGTTGCCATCGACAGCGAACTGCTCGACTGGCATCTCAAAACACCGCCGGAGTACCGACGCTACGATACATTCCGAAAAGCGGTTGGGTCCATCGACGACGATATACTCGCGCACCGACCACAGAGTCAGCCGCTCGGATCCGTTCGACTGAACCAGATCCAGCGATTCCTTCGACGGAAGGTGCCGTTTCTTGATGCGTTCGAGCCGGCCTGGCCGCCACGCGATGAACTGTACGATCGGTATCGTCTCGACGAGTCACTGTTCCCAGACGATCACGCGGTCAGGGGGCTTCCGGCACGGTTGAAGCTCCGCATTCACGACGCTCGCTGGTGGATGCAGTAGTTCTACCGCTCGGTTGCATCGGCATCGGCAACAGCAACGCCGGCAAGATTAACGATATCAGCCACTTCATCGCCGCGCTGCAGGATGTGAACGGGTTTGTCCATTCCGACGAGCATCGGGCCGATCGTTTCTGCGCCACCAAGTCGCTGGAGGAGTTTATACCCAATATTTCCGGCTTCAAGATTCGGAAACACCAGCACGTTCGCCGGTGCTTCGAGCTCACTGAACTCGTACGTTCCGCGTAGCATCTCCTCGACGAGCGCAGTGTCTGCCTGCATTTCGCCGTCAACGGGGAAGTCAACGGCTGGATCCGCACGCAGTCGGTTGGCTGCTGTGCGTGGTTTGATGGTTCCCTCGGTGCGGACACTGCCGAAATCGGAGTATGACAGAAATGCCACCCGTGGGGAGACGTTGAACCGCCGCGCCAGCTCGGCGGTGTGGGTTGCCACTTCGGCGAGCACGTCCTCGTCCGGATCCTGATTGACGGTCGCATCAGCGCAGAACACCACCCGGTCGTCGAACGTGAGCATATAGACGCCGGCCGCGTAGTCGGCATCTGCTGCGGTGCCGATCAGTTCAAGCGGCGGGCGCAACGCCGACGGATAGTGATTGGTAAGCCCTGTTAGCAGTGCGTCCGCATCACAAAGATCGACCATGACGCTGCCGAGATAGTTGCCGTCGCGGATGATCTCGTCTGCTTCACGACGCGTGAGGCCGTTGCGCTTGCGCCGTTCGTAGAGATGGTCAGCGTAGGCCTCAAGCGAGTCGTCGGTCGGGTCGACGATTTCGGGATCCATATCGAGCCCGAGATCGGCCGCTCGTTCCCAGATCACCCGCCGTTCGCCGATGAGCACTGGCTGGGCGATATCCTGCTCAATCAGCTGGTGGGCTGCCCTGATCACCTTCTCATTTGTTCCTTCCGCGAGTACAACCCGTTTTTCGGATGATTGGGCCTTGTTCAACACGACACGCATCAGCTCACGAGATTTTCCAAGGCGCGCTTCGAGTGCCTCGCGATACTCCGAGAGCGACACTGCCTCTCGTGCCACACCGCTTTCCATCGCCGCTTTCGCAACCGCCCCAGACACCTCGAACAACACGCGCTGATCGATCGGTTTGGGGATGATATACTCCGGGCCAAACTGCAGCGGATCATCACCGTATGCTTTCATGACGGCGTCCGGCACGTCTTCGCGGGCAAGATCGGCGAGCGCGCGTGCGGCAGCCACCTTCATCGCCTCGTTGATCTCCGTAGCTCGGACGTCGAGTGCACCCCGGAAGATGAACGGAAAGCCGAGCACGTTGTTCACCTGATTCGGGTAATCGGAGCGACCAGTCGCCATGATAACATCATCATCGCGGGCGTTTTTTGCGCTCTCATAATCGATCTCCGGGTCGGGGTTTGCCATCGCGAAGATGATCGGATCGGACGCCATCGAGCGGACCATCGCCTCGGTGACGATGCCACCGACCGATAATCCCACGAACACGTCAGCACCAGCCATTGCGTCGGCCAGTTCGCCATCGGGAAGGTCGCGGGCAAACGGTTCGGTGTACTTGTTGAGGTCTCCATCACGCGCTCGCCGTTCGGTGAGGATGCCATCGATATCACACATGGTGATTTTCGAGCGATCGACACCCAAAGAGACGTAAAATTCGGCCGTCGCAGTGGCCGCTGCGCCCGCGCCGGCGAAGACGACCTCGAGCTCGTCGGGGGGTTTATCCACAATATCGGCGCCGTTCAACAGCGCGGCCCCGGAGATGATGGCGGTGCCGTGCTGGTCGTCGTGAAACACCGGCACATCCATTCGCTCGCGGAGTTGGCGCTCGATTTCGAAGCATTCTGGCGCCTTGATATCTTCGAGGTTGATCCCGCCGAACGTCGGCTCCATTGCCGCCACGGCGTCAACGAACGCCCCAACATCCGATTCATCGAGTTCGAGATCGAAGACGTCGATGTCGGCAAAGCGCTTGAAGAGGACGCCCTTGCCCTCCATCACGGGTTTTGCAGCTTGTGCGCCGATATCACCGAGACCAAGCACCGCAGAGCCGTTGGAGACCACGCCCACGAGATTACCCTTGGCGGTGTACTGGTAGGCGTCGGACGAATCGTCTGCGATCTCCAGACACGGTGCGGCGACACCGGGCGAGTACGCCAGACTCAGATCACGCTGTGTGCTCGTCGATTTCGTCGTGTCCATGGCGATTTTTCCGGGCGGCTCGTTGCTGTGATACGCCAGAGCGTCCTCGTCCAGTCCCATAGTCCATCCTTGGAGAACGTCGTATTTCCACTCTGCGTGAGACACGCGAACGCCCCTCTGAGCGCTCGTGGCTGCGCTCGATCTGCCCGGCACTGTCAATCCCACAAAATCTTTTAGCTCTCGGAGCGAACCTGCGTATCTGGATCGCCTCCAGATGTATTCCTCCGATGTTTGAGACAACGATCGACCTGGTGCTGGAAACGCCGCTGTTGGTCATCCCACTGTTACCGGCGCTGTACTGCACGTGGGTCGTCCTCTGGCGTGCTCGTCGCGTGTGGATTACCCTCGCGATGATCTTCGGGGTCCTCGGGTTACTGCCAGTGTTTTTGCTGTTTTTGCTCGGCGAGGTAACGGGCTGGGAGATCTGGAGACGGCTTGGGACGATACTGTTCGAGATCGAGCTGACGGTCGCCGGCTGGGGAGTGGGCTTCTACGACGACATGCTGGCGGCCTGGCTAAAACTGAGTCAGCTGCTCATCGACGGGCTCGTGTCGGTCCTTCTCAGCCCGTTTGCTGGGCTGAACATCGCGCTTCCCACCGTCGTCCCGGCGTGGCTCTGGGCGTTCTGCCTCCACTTCGTTGGCGGCGCAATGCTCGTGTACAGCCTCCATAGCGGTCGTGAGCACTCGCTGTTCGATTCGGTCCTGCGAGGAGGTGGTGGCGTGTTTCTCATCTCCGGGCTGTTCGTCGCGCTGCTCGAAAGCCGACTCCACGGCGTCGAAAGCTCGGTGATGGTGGTGTTGTTGATGGCCGTGATCGGCGTCGAAATCGGCGTGGCAGTCGTCTTGCTCTTTGTCCAGCCCGACTTCTCCGACGATGAAAGCGCACCCGCAAAACGTGATCCCGATGGACAGCTCACGGAGCGACTGAAAACGGTTCGCAGTCAGTTGCGGCGGCTGGCGTCCGGTCGAACCGAGGAGTGAGGCAGTGGTGAAAGCGTTCACCCATTAGGTGTGATCACAGTTGAGAGTACGATTGACGCTCCAGGCGCATAACCGATGGTGCCGACCACCTACTGTCTCGGAAAATCCGAGTCGGTTCGGCTGCTTCGAAGACGTGCGTGCGCAGTACAGGAGTACACCAGGCAAACAGTCAACATTAATACTATTTGAGACAATGATTGGAGTCCATTCGGATGTACCGACGAATAATCATTCATATCCTGGTTGTCGGACTCCTTATCCTCGCAGGCTGCAACGCGTTCCCCGCTAATGGGCCGTCATCTGGTGGCACAACGGAACTGACGCCTGCACCGATTCCGACAGAGACCACACAAACACCATCGCCCGCTCAGCTTGCACCAGGCGTAGCGTCATACGGCGTCACCGATCTCAATGCACTTTCAACAGCGCACCACGAGAGTCTGCAAAATGTATCGTACACACGGACGGAAACCGTGACTGCCGTCTTTGCCAACGGAACTATACGAGATCGATTCAATCTTACAGCCCGCGTGACGGATGACCGCAGTCGTATTTTCATCAGCATTACCCAGAGTGCACACGCTACTTCCGGACGCTCCGCAATTACATACGAACTGTGGGCGAATCGAACCCAAACAATCTCCCAACGGAATAGTTCGTCCAATACAAGCTATCGGACTGACACACGACGAAATCGCTCGGATGTCATCGAAGAGTGGACCAGAACACGGACAGGATTCACCACCTCATATGCTGCAAGCGAAATGAGCGTCGTTGCGTTCCAGGGAGAAAATCGAACAGTTATTGAAGCGACGGGACAGCCACCACGTACGGTCATTACTGACGAACTGATAGCACCAGCAGATAGCTACACAACAGCCGCCGTTGGTCCACAGGGACGGATCTACAACTATACAGCACAGTATCACGCCATGCTGAAAAATCCCCCACCAGAAGCGACTACGGTCGAGAATACATCAGTCGACGTAACCCATACCGTCCAAATTACGACTATTAACTCGACAACCGTTGCGCGTCCATCGTGGTTCGATACCGCAATCACGAACAGGAAATAATACAATTGGAATGAGGTTGGAGTGGACTCGTTCAGATCGGAGATATTCACTTATTCATCGATCGGCTCGTAGACGTGCTCTCGCGCTGGATACGCCTGCTGGCTGACATCATCAACAAACGCCCCGACTGCATCGGTGATCTCGGTTTCCAGATCCGCGTACGTCTTCTCGAACCGATAGCCTTCGTTGCCAAGCCCGAGCAGATCCGTAATCACGAGTACCTGACCGTCGACGTGCCGACCAGCACCGATCCCGATCGTTGGAACGGTGATCGACTCGGTGATGCGTTTGGCTACCGGCTCCGTGACGGCCTCAAGGACGAGCGCGAACACGCCCGCGCTGACCAGCTCCTGTGCAGTCTCGACGAACTGATCGGCAACAGCACTCTCCGGCCCGTCTCGACCCTGTACGACCGGCCCGCCGATCTCGTTCATTCGCTGGGGCGTCAGCCCGAGATGTCCCATCACGGGGATTCCCAGCTCTGTGAGCCGATCGATGATCTCGACCGTCGTTCCACCCTCTGGTGGTGTTTCAAGTTTGACGGCGTCCGCACCGGCCTCTTTCATGAATTTCCCCGCATTCTCTAGCGACGTTTCCAGTGATGTGCCGTAGCTCAAAAACGGCAGATCCGCGATCACCATCGCCTCCTCGGTCCCCCTGGCGACGGCGGCAGTGTTCGAGAGCGCTTCGTCCATTGTCACTGGGAGCGTATCATCGTAGCCGTGGTGGTTGTGACCGGCAGTGTCACCAACCAGAATCATATCGACGCCGCCAGCATCGACACACCGGGCGATCGGCGCGTCGTAGGCGGTCAACATCGTCAGCTGCTCGCCAGCGTCGTGTTTGGCCTCGATATCGCGGATTGTCGTCCGTCCCATGGACGATCGTCGTGTTGGCAGAGAATAGCGTTTGTGGACTATTTGTATAGGTCAATACCTGTACTAGTAGGGTGCATTAGTATGACGACTGAAGAAGGCGCCTTCGCAGAAGCCCATCCCTTCATGGACTTGTTCGGAACTCCCGGTCGAACGAAGGTTCTCGCCGCGTTCGTGGGCGAACGCGGACGGGAGATCACCGTGAGCTACGCCGCCCAGCTCGCCGGCGTGTCGCGGAGCACCGTCTACAACCATCTCGATACGCTCAAAGAAATGGGTGTGATCAATGCGAGCAGCCACAATGGAAACCCCTACTACACGCTAAACGAAGAGAGCGACCTCGGTCGCGAGCTGTATCGGCTTGAAGGAATCGCACTCAAGGCACGCGAACAGCGAGCGTCGCAGTACAATCATGGCCGCAGTCGAGTTCGGCGTTACCTGCTGAACTCGATCGCCGCACCCTGTCCGAAGCCGACACACTCGGTCGCAATACCGCGCTCAACGTCGCGTTTTTCCATCTCGTGGAGGAGCGTCACCGGCAGTCGTGCGCCACTGGCACCGAGCGGGTGGCCAATGGCTATTGCACCGCCGTTGACGTTGTAGATGTCGTCGTCAAAGCCGAGTTCCTCCTGGCAGTACAGGGTCTGGCTGGCAAAGGCCTCGTTGAGCTCAACGAGTCCGTACTCCTCGATCGATCGACCGTTGCGCTCTAGCATCCCTTCGACGGCCGGAACTGGACCGATTCCCATCACTTCGGGGTTGACGCCGGCAACGTTGTTGGCACCAATTTCTGCCATCACGTCGAGATCGTGCTCGTCGGCGAACGCTTTCGAGGTGATGAGCAACGCCGCAGCGCCGTCGGACACCTGCGATGCGTTGCCTGGCGTGACCGTCCCGTCGGCTTTGAACACCGTTGGCAGCCCGGCGAGCTTCTCCGCGGTGGTCCCCGGACGAAGCCCCTCATCCTCGCTGACCGTCCCGTCTTCGGTCTCGATCGGAATGATTTCGTCGTCGAACCGACCTTCCTCGGTCGCCTCGACGGCGCGCTGCTGTGAACGAGCGGCATACTCGTCCTGGCGCTCACGGCTGATGTCATGGCGGTCAGCAACCTCCTCGGCCGTCATTCCCATCGAGAGCTTTGCGATGTTGTACTCATCGTTCATCCCGGGATGGGCGTTCTGCGTGTTCTGCCCCATCTTCACGCGCGACATGCTCTCAACACCGCCGGCGATGATCGCATCACGCTGGCCGGCACGGATCGCGTCGCTTGCCGAAATGACCGACTGCGCCGAGGACGCACACCAGCGGTTGACCGTCGTTGCCGGGACCGACTCGCCGAGATCGGAGAGCAACGCGATCACACGGGCCAGATTGTTCCCCTGCTCGCCACGCTGCTGGGCACAGCCCCACATCAGATCGTCAATATCCTCGCCCGAAAGGCCGGTCTCTGCCAAGATCTCGTTGATCAATGGAATTGAAAGGTCCTCGCTACGAACGTCCGCAAACACGCCATCCTCTTTGCCCTGCGGAGTTCGGTACGCCTTAACCACTACTGGTGTCGTATCCACCATACCCTCATATACTGCTTCAGCGTGTTAAAACAGCCCGCTAACAACTTTTCGCACGGCAGTTTCGGTTCACACTGGAAACGAGTTTATCGATACATCGAGACATGTCATAGCGTGGCGTGAAAATTCGGTCCGACGATCTTATACGCGTTCCACGATAACTGTTTGGGGAATGACTGGCCCGGCGCTCGACGTTATTGAACTCATGCTAACCGCCCGTATCTACAACGAGGAGCACGCTCTGGATCCGGGCGATCTACCGCCGTCGTATCGACGTGCATTCTGGCGCACGGCTTCGGGTGACGTGGATGACGGCACTGCAGACGCCGCCTCCGAAACCAGGGATACAGACGACCGACACGTTCCCGGAACGATCCAGCGACCGCTCACTGTGACGAACACGCGCATCTCCGAGGCAACCGGAATCTCACACCCCTGGGATGCGATCTCTGATCTCATGTTCACACAGCGCGAGGAGTTTACGGGGAAGCTCTCGTTTTCCGACAAAGAGATGGCAGAGCAGTGGTATTTGAAACGAACCGACGACGAGCGGCTGCTCACCAATCCAACGCTCGCGTGGCGATTCGAAGACGAAATCGAGGCGGTCGATTATGAGACCGCACAATCGATGAACCGGCCGATACACGCAGACCGTGTCTGGATCGACAGCCTGCTTGAGCAGGTGTTCGACGAAGATGACGAGGAGATGCTTGATCTCGTCGAAGTCCGCTCGCCACAGGAGATGGAGATGACGCTCGATGATCTCGTCCTCACGGAGAATCAGGAGGCCGAAATCCAGAAAATCGTCAAAGCGATCGAACACCGCGAGTATCTCGCCGAGATCGGCCTCCGAGAGATTGGGAAACTCCTGCTTGTTGGGCCGCCCGGAACGGGGAAAACGTCCGTTGCCCGCGCGCTGGCACACGGGCTCGAACTCCCATTTGTCGAGGTGAAACTCTCGATGATCACCAGCCAGTATCTGGGTGAGACGGCGAAGAATGTGGATAAAGCGTTCGAGGTCGCAAAGCGACTCGCACCGTGTATCTTCTTCATGGACGAGTTCGATTTCGTCGCCAAAACCAGATCGAGCGACGAACACGCCGCCATCAAACGGGCGGTGAACACGCTGCTCAAATCGATCGACGAAGTGAGTCTGATCCGAGATGACGTGTTGTTGATCGGCGCGACGAATCACCCCGACCAGCTGGACGCTGCCGCCTGGCGTCGGTTTGACGAGATTGTCAACTTCCCAAAACCAGACGATCAGATGCGCGCCGACATTCTGCGAGTGATCACCCAGCGAATGGAGATCGAGAACTTCGAACCGTCGGAGATTGCCGGTCGCACCGAGGGGTTGACCGGCAGCGATCTTCGTCTCGTGATGCGCGAGGCGGTGTTGAACGCGCTCACCGAAGAGCGAACCACGCTCACGCAAGATGATCTGTTGGAAGCGGTCGATGGCTTCGAAGAGCGCGACAACCTCAAAAACATGGACATGATCAACGGAGATCCGGATGCACTCATTGCAGGCTCTGATGATAGTGGCCACGACCACAATCACCAGCACACTGACGACTAATGGAGGTTACACTGCTCGGAACTGGCGATACGACGGGAACGCCGACGCCGGGGTGTTCGTGTCCGACGTGTACGGCCGCAAACGACCGAGGTGTGGAGCGAACCCGGTTTTCGGTGCACGTCACGAACGAGCAGACCGGCGAGTCGGTCCTCATCGATGCGAGTCCAGATCTTCGCTATCAGTTCCTGCGGGATGAGCTGTCGTTGCCCGACGCGGTCGTCATCACGCACATTCACTTCGATCATCTCGATGGGCTCGGCAACGCCTATCGACTCCTCGATTCCGTGCCGGTGTACGCGGCCAACGAAACTGATCCACAAACTGACGAAAGCGTGGCCGAGACGATCGAACGGCGGTTTGACTATCTCGATGCGATCGACGTGCATCCACAACCGCCGTTCGAGACGGTTGCGGTCTGCGGACTGCGGATTACGCTCGTTCCTGTCGAGCATCCACCGCTGCTCTGTTATGGCCTCACCGTCGAATCCGACGATGCGAAACTCGCTATTACCGGCGACACGAACTTTGCCATTCCCGACCGGTCGCGACAACAGCTCGCCGACGCCGACCTGCTGCTTGCCGACGCGATCGTTCCTGCTAGACTCTGCTCACACCATCCGCTCGGCGGGGCGCACAAAACAGCGTCGGGAACCCCCCGAACGTTCGGCACCAAACACATGACGACCGAGGGGGCACTCGATCTGGCGTCGGAGCTGCGCGCTGCGCAGACGCGACTGGTCCACGTTTCACACTTTCCAACGCCAGAGGAGGCGTTCAGACCCGAAGCCGCCGTCGACGGTGAACAGTTCTCCTTGTGATCACCAGCGGTGGTGAACGTGCGCTTTGACGGTTTCCTCGTAGCTGTCGGTCACTGCGCCGTGGACCTCGTGTGACAGTGGGTCGAACGACGCGGCGGCCGCGTTCTCTGCGACGTGCTCGGGGGAGGTAGAGCCAGGAATGACTGTCGTGACTGCATCGTGGTCCAGAATCCAGCGGAGTGTAAACTGTGCCATCGTCATTTCCTCGGGAACGTGCGTTCTGAGGGCATCGACTGCCTCGATGCCGACTTCATACGGCACGCCAGCGAACGTTTCACCGCCTTTCGTCCCGACACCCGCAGTCACGCCTTCCTCGATCGCATCGCGTCGATGGTCGTCTGCATCGAACGTGCTTGCGTCGTCAAACGCATCGGCCAGTAGGCCAGACGCAAGCGGTACGCGAACGATGACACCAACATCGCGCTTTGCTGCGGCCTCGAAAAACCGCTCTCGCGGGCGCAACCGGAGCGGGTTAAAAATGATCTGCACCGATTCGATAACGTGGTATTCGATCGCTTTCTGTGCCTGTTCGACGAGTTCGACGCTCACACCGGCGTGATCGATCAATCCCTCCGCACGCAGTGATTCGAGCGTCTCGAAAACCGAGGGGTCGTAGTACGCCGGCGTGTCCGGGCAGTGAAGCTGCACCAGATCTAGCGAGTCAACGCCGAGCCGGTCCAGAGAGCCAGTTACCGACGCACGGAGCCCATCCCTGGAGTGGCCACCGTCCGGATCAGGTTTCGCCTTCGTCACCACGTCGATCGACGTGTGATCACGATCGGCGAGCACGGAGCCTAGCAATCGCTCCGCCCGGCCATCACCGTACACTTCTGCCGTGTCCAGAAACGTTATCCCCGCATCCAGTGCCGTCTCGATCGCCGCGGTGATCTGTGAATCACTCACCGCGCCCCAGGCCGGCCCTACGTTCCACGTCCCGAGTCCGATCACCGTCGGAGTAATGGCAGTACTGCCCAGCGGTCGTGTTTCCATAACAGAACGTAATCGTGAGATCCCAAAAAGCCACCCGAGCGATCGCTCAGTGGCTGTGGGTTCGACAACTCGCAGCCCCAACTGGACACCCTGACAGCGCAGCCCGGACGGTGAGATCGTGGACCGTGGTCTGTGGATCAAACTCCCGAAGTCGAGCACGATACGCAACCGTCAACTGTCGTGCCCGATCGGCCCCACTGGGTGTCTCGAACGCGCATCCCGAAACCGGGACTGGCCCCATCCCACACTGGGCACAGACGACACGATACCCCCCAGCAACCGTCGATAGTTCGTCAATCTGTCGACGAAGTGTACATAACTGGTGCATGCTCTTTAGGTTAGCCTAAAACTCCGACCGAGTAATAGCTTCGGGTCGCGATTCGGCCGTCGAGACGTAAACTGCCAGTTGGTTGCTCCGGAACCACAAAACTGATACGGTTGACAATTCTGGATTCGGATCAGTACCGAATGCGTATCCAGCAATCGCCAATGGACAAGGTCAGGGACGTTCCATTCGATGTGCTGGTTGCTGGTGCGGGCCTGCTGGTGGGTATTGTGCTGCTACCACTCCAGTTGGTTCTCACTGACGTGTTCGCGCGGACGCTCCCCCTTGCAACGGGCTGTGCGGCAGCACTGTATCTGTTTTCGGTGAGCGCTAATCGCGCGACAGCGATCCCACGGCTCACACGGACGGCTGTGCGGTTGCTTCCGTCAGTGATCGTGATTGGGATGGCGGTGTTGGTTCTCATTGCTGGAATTGCGGGCGAACGATCGCTCGCCTGGCATCTCTGTTGCAGTGCGGTGGGGGCCGCCATTCTCGTGTTAATCATCTTCGCCGACGAGGAGGACATTTCGCCGACGCTGTGGCTGTTCTTGATCATCGTCTTTGGTGTGATCGTTCGGTTGGTGGCACTGTACACCACGCCAGGCTACATCGGCATTGACGTGTGGACCCACATGGCCCACTGGACAGCAGACATCCACGCCGCCAGATCCCTCCAGCCGATCAGCGGCCAGAAATACTACGCCTCACCGCTCTATCACCTGCTCGTCGTTGGTTCGAGTCTCTTGCTCGATGTGTCGATCAAATCCGCACTCTATCTCGTCCTTGGGATTGCAATGCCGCTCTCTGTGGTGCTCGTCTACGCCACCGCGAGTTCGTTCGTTAGCCAGCGCTGGGCCGTCCTCGCGGCGGCACTCTACTCAATGAGCGCGGCAGTGATCGAATGGGGACTGCATATCATTCCGACGAGTCTGGGACTGATATTTTTCCTCAGTGTGTTTTACTCGCTCGAACGAATGCTCAAGGTGGATTATACGCCGCGGGATTTCTTTCTCGTCGTCTTTTTCAGTGTTGCAGTGATTCTGACCCACCAGGTTTCTTCGTTCATCATGCTTGTGTTGACAGGCAGTGCCGTGCTCGCATCGCTCGTGATCAGTTCGGGCATACTCACCGCCACCAGAACGCGCTGGCGGATGGCACATGCCACGGAAACCGTGAATCTCACCGGTTTGCTGGTGTTCGATCTGGGACTGATCACGTTCATGTGGTCGCTGACACCCTATCAGGGTGCCACCTTCCTGACGACGATTGGCACGTACTTCTCGGAGACGCTCATCACCGCGGGGCTGGGCCAAACTGCTGACGCTGGCGGATTGCCCGCAACCGTTGTCCCTGCCCAGACGACGATGGAGGGTATCGTCGAGTATCTCGATGTGGCTGGCTTTCTACTGGTGTTTTGTCTCGCTATCGTTGGGAGCCTATGGGTGTTACAGCAACAGAATCGGTCGCAGGCAGCCTTCACGCCGGTGTTCAGCGTAGGGATGATGGCCATCTTCGTGTTCGGCTTTCCACTGTTTGGCATCCGGACGTTCGTTCCTGGCCGCTGGTTTGCGTTCATGCTCGCACCGATGGCGATTGTCGCAGTGATTGGACTCGCACATCTCAGCTCAACCACGTCTCCCAGAGTTGCTGTCACCGTGTTTCTGGTGATAATTCTCTGCTATCCGACCACCTCGATGCTGGCGAGCGACAGCACCATCGACAGCCCACCGTTTGCGAACACGCAGGTCCGATACAGCTTCACGCACGCGGAGCTGGCCGCTGTTGAGGCGATTGATCAATACGCCGAAAACAAATCCAGGAACTGGATTACTGACCATCCGTACACGGTGGTGGTCAATCGAACGCTCGCGCACAACATGGAGAGCGCAACGATTAGCACCGAGTCCAATACCGTCGTTGGATATGCTCGCTCGACACGAAACGTCAGTGGGACAACAACAACCGTGATTCGACCCGCCGAGACCAGAATCCATCGGAGCTATCAACAGCGCGGCGCGGCCTATTTCGGACTCTTTCATCAGAATTCGAGTATGGCACATTCGCCACGCGTTTCACGGGCGGTTGTCTGCCCCCGTGGGTCAGATGTGCTCTACACGAACGATGCAGTGCAAATCTGTACGGTCCCCACCCGATGACCCTATTTATTGCATAATTTTATATGGTGTAAGAATATAACGAGCGTGTGATGGGCGCTTCGGTTCGACTCCGTGCAATACAGCTGGCTGTCGTCGGTTACGGGAGTATCGAGACGTATCTGGGCGTTCGAGTGGCGGTTGGGGGAGACGCAGTTGAAACCTGGGTTCCCAGGGTGGCGCTGGGAATGCTGCTGGTGCTGTTGGTAATCGCACCACTGTTGATGGAACACCAGTTCGAAGCGCAGACGAACGCGTCGGCGATTGGCGTTGGTGAGCTGACGTTTGGGGCGGTCTGTGCGCTCTGGACGGTTGTCGGGGGCTGGATGCTCTCGCTTGGATGGTCACGACCGATGGGCGTGATTCAATGGTATACGGCGATGGGGTTCCTCGGAACGCTGGTGACGGCCCTTGCGTATTACCGCAGTGGGCGCACACGAGAGCCTGCTCGACCCTGAAACCGAGCTACTCGTCGGAAAGAAGATGCGTTTCGAGCAACTGGCGGCTATCAGCCGTTCGCTGCTCGCGTGCTTTTTCAGAAAGTTGGAAGGAACGACGCTCTTCGATGATCGCTTCTGTGACGCGTTCGCGCCGTTCATCTGCGATTGATTCTTCTTCGGGGATCGTCTCAGCAACCCACTCCTCGATATGTTCGTTCCAGCCAGCGTCGCCGTACGTTCCACCCGCAACCCGCCAGTCCCAGTAGCTCGCGACCTCGTCCCAAAAGCCCGCTTCGACCCGTAGATCGGTGATTAGCGATTTTGCAACGCGTGCGCCGTGGCCAGCGCTAATGATCACCTGGTGGGGCTCACCTGAGAGCCACCCCGCCACGTAGAGCCCTTCGATCGACGTTCGACCGGTTGCTGTGTCGCAGTCGACGGGATGTGTTCCTGGTTCGTGGAACGCACCATCATCGAGCGAGCTGAGATAGTCGGCCGTGTACGCTGATGCCGCAATCACTCGCGATGCCGTCACGGTTTCGCTCTGCTGTGTTTCGAGCCGGAACTCGCCGTCGAGCGCCTCCGGGCGCTCGACGGTCTCGACGAGATCATCGACGATCTCACAGCCCTCATACTGGGCGTGGGCACGACCCAGCTGGAGGAACTGCTGGGGATCGATCCCCACGAAGCCGAGATAGTTCTCGATGTTGTAACACCGGTGGATCGCCGATGGCCCCCGGTCGAACACCACTGTCGAGCAGTCGTATCGACTGGTAAAGACGGCCGCCGAAAGACCCGCCGCGCCACCACCGACGATCGCCACGTCGTACTCACTACTGGTCGGTTCATTCCGCTTTTCGCCTGTTGCTGTCGTCATGAATCTTCAGTCGCTGATGGAACGTTCGGGGATGATCTGCAGGGCCGGTTCGTACACGACGGTCGCCTTCACGGAGAAAACGTCTGCGAGCAGCGACTCCGTCAACACGTCGCGAGGAGGGCCCCAGTCGTACAACTCGCCATCACACATCGCAATGAGATTGTCAGCAAACCGGGCCGCCTGTGCAATGTCGTGCAGCACGACGGCAACGGTTACGTCGTCGGTTTCGTTGAGCCGTTCGACCGTCTCCATCACCCGAAGCTGGTGGTGGAGGTCGAGATACGTCGTTGGCTCATCCAACAACAGCGTGTCAGTCTCCTGGGCGAGCACGAGCGCGATCCACGCCAGCTGTTTTTGCCCACCAGACAGATCACCGACCGGCTTCTCGCGCAATGACTCGACGCCGGCAAGCGTGAGCGCACGCTCGATCGCCGCCTCGTCGGCTTCCGTCAGCGATTCAAACGGACCGCGGTGGGGATAGCGCCCGTGGGCAACGAGATCCGCAACGGTGACGCTGTCGGGTGAATCGTGTTCCTGAGAAAGATGTCCGAGCGCTCGGGCGAGCTCTTTGTTCCCATACTCCTCGATCGTCTGGCCATCGAGTACGACCGACCCCGCATCCGGCGTGTGATGGTCCGAGAGTGCGGCCAACATCGTCGATTTGCCGCTGCCGTTCGGACCAACGATCGCCGTGATCTCTCCCTCAGGAATGTCGATCCGTTCACACTCTACGACCGGCTGCTCGCTCGTCGCATACGAAAGCGACAGCCCGGTGCCAGACAGCATGCTCGACTGGACACGCCCCGAGTCACGCTCAGTGTCGTCGCTCTGTTCTTCGATTGCGCCCGTTAGAGACTCCGTTGTACTCGCCATGGTCAGTGTGCCGTTCGGTTCCCGCACGCAGTTGCGAACACCGCGCGTTCTGTTTTTGGATAGCCTAAACTACACCATAGAACTTTCGGAACGGGTCGTTTCAGAACGCATCGAGCGAACGTTGTTCTGTGCGGGCGTCCGGTGGCCGTCTGACCCACGGAGAATGGGCGTTGCGGCGTTCGTCGAGATCGATTGCGTGGGGAAAGCCACCAGCCGACTCGCACGCAGTCGCTGGGCGAACGGTTGCCTCGCAGTTCGTACAGAACGGAATCCCATCAACTCCGCCAACGGAGTGGTTTTCGACGTGGGGACAGGCTGGAAACGGGACGCGCCAGCCGTTGCCGTACGCGCGTTCTGCGATCGTCCGGCGGAGGCTGCGTTTCTGGGCTTCGCTCACCAGTTCGATCGCCGTATGAGCGGGGGTGCGATCAGTCGGTTCAACGCCGGGCCCGTCAGAAAGTGGCGTCGGCGAACGGATTACGTCGCACTCCGAGCTGTCGGGGTCGAACTCCCAGACGCCGACCGCCTCGGGAATTCGATTGAGGTGGGCACCGGTGACGTGTGAGTTCGTCGCCAACACCACTTCATCACAGACGCCGAGGCTCACATCAAACTGGAGCTGGCGTTCGAGTGCTCCAGGCGTGCCGAGATCCGGTTTGTTCTCGATAGCTCGCACCGTTCCAATCCAGTCGGGATAGCGAGCAGTCTGGCGGATGTACGTCCGACCACCACGGCGCTCGCGCTCGAAAAAGCCACACTCGACAGCACGGTCGATCACTGCACGCGCACGGTCACCATTGCAGTCAAACGCCGACTTCCAGTATCGATAGCGACCAACGCCGACGTCGGCGTCGATCGCCAGCGCCGGAATCGTTGCTGGAGAAATCCGTGTGCGC